>NZ_CM149679.1:0-10000 GCF_056173545.1 Exiguobacterium sp. QJM3NY_9
ATGAAAAACGCTGCCGAACTTTGGCATAATGTATTGTCTGTGATCGAGGAAGAAGAACGGACACCTAAGGCAAGTTATGACATGTGGTTAAAATCCACTGAAGGCGTCACGCTGAATGGAACGACACTGATCATCTCAGCACCAGCTGCATTTACCGTTACTTGGCTGGAACGTCAATACTTATCGTTACTCGAAGATACGGTTGAAGAAGTGACAGGGAGTCGACTTGATATTCAATTTATCGAGGAAGGCCAAGCAAAGAAGATGCTCGATCGTCAAAATGAGGAAGCGTCTGAGACGGTACCACCGTCTAAAACATCAAATCGTGCACAATCGTCACGAAAACCGACCGATGAGCTGGTCATGAGTGAACTCGGTCAATTGAATACCAAATACACGTTCGATACGTTTGTCATTGGATCAGGTAACCGTTTTGCCCATGCCGCTTCCTTGGCTGTAGCAGAAGCACCTGCGAAAGCCTATAATCCTTTATTCATCTATGGAGGAGTTGGACTTGGTAAAACCCATTTGATGCACGCGATTGGCCAGTACGTCCAAGATCAAAACCTTGGGACGCGGATCGCCTATGTCTCCTCGGAACGTTTTACAAATGACTTCATTAACTCGATTCGGGACAATAAAACCGTTGAGTTTCGGAACAAATACCGGAATATCGATGTTCTATTAATAGATGACATTCAATTTCTCGCAGGAAAAGAGCAGACGCAAGAGGAGTTTTTCCACACATTCAATGCCCTGCACAATGATCAAAAACAAATCATCATCTCGAGTGATCGACCACCAAAAGAAATTCCGACACTTGAAGATCGGCTTCGCTCTAGGTTCGAGTGGGGATTGATAACAGACATCACACCTCCTGACCTTGAGACACGGATTGCGATTTTGCGGAAAAAAGCCAATGCCGAGCAACTTGATGTTTCTAATGAAGTCATGCTCTATATCGCGAGTCAAATCGACACGAACATCCGCGAGCTCGAAGGGGCACTGACGCGTGTCATCGCTTATGCGAACCTGGTCGGACGGACGATTGATCCGAATGTTGCGGCAGAAGCGCTGCATAACATCATGCCGGTCACGGAGCCGCGAAAAGTCACAATCCGCGATATCCAGGAGTCCGTCAGTAAACACTTCAACTTACCGTTTGACGACTTAAAGGCTAAAAAACGAACAAAATCGATTGCCTTTCCCCGCCAGATCGCGATGTACCTCTCGCGAGAGATGACGGAAAGCTCTTTACCGAAGATTGGTGAGGAATTTGGTGGACGGGATCACACGACAGTCATCCATGCACATGAGAAAATCAGTATGCTCGTTAAATCGGATGGAGAAACAGGAAAAGTCATCGAACAAATTAAGCATGAATTGAAACATTCCTGAACCTGTGGATAAGCTGTGGATAAAAGAGGCTAGTTATCCACAAGTTATCCACACGCACTTTGGCTCTATACCAAGTTATCCACCGACTTATCCACACTATCCACAGCCCCTAATACTATTATTAAAAAAATATATTATTATGTTATGATGATGTAACGCCCATTTTGAGAGGAGCTTAACGACAATATGCATATTACAATTCAACGCGATACTTTAATCCAAGCCATCCAGGACGTAGCGAAAGCTGTCTCATCAAGAACGACGATTCCAATCTTAACGGGAATCAAACTTGAAGCGCATGGTGACGGAATGACGTTAACAGGAAGCGATACCGAGATTTCAATTGAACGGACAATCTATGCGGAAGAGAATGGTACTTCTTATGTAACCGTCCACCGCGCCGGTAGTGTCGTCCTCAATGCCCGTTTCTTTGGTGATATCGTTAAAAAGTTACCAACAGACGAAGTCATCATCGAGGTCTCTCCAAACTTCATGACACGGATTCAATCCGGGACAGCTGAATTTCATCTGAACGGTCTTGATTCAGACGAGTTTCCGCGTCTTCCACAAGTCGATGGGGGACAACAGTTCCGTTTACCCGCAGATCTATTACGTTCAATGATTCGTCAGACGAGTTTTGCCGTCGCGGTCCAAGAAACACGTCCTGTTTTGACAGGGGTTAACTTCTCAGCAGATAAAGGCATTTTGACATGCGTATCGACGGATAGTCATCGCCTTGCACTACGTCGGGCACAGTTTGAGACAGAGAACGAGATTTCGTTCCAAAATGTCATCGTGCCGGGTAAGAGCTTAAACGAATTATCGAAACTGTTAGGTGATGGTCATGTCGATGTCACGATCACGAACCAGCAAATCCTCTTCAAAATGAAACATGTCCTATTCTTCTCTCGCTTACTCGACGGGAACTATCCGGATACGTCGCGTTTAATTCCGGAAGAGTACCGGACGGCTGTGCGTATGAATGCAAAGGAATTGCTTCAGGCAATCGACCGGGCATCACTTCTTGCACGTGAAGACCGCAACAACGTCATCAAGTTCGCAGCAGAAGGTACGACAGCTGTCGAAATTTCATCGCACTCACCAGAAGTTGGGAAAGTTTCGGAACAAGTGAGCATCTTGTCGCTTGAAGGCGAAGAGCTGAAGATTTCTTTCAACTCGAAATACATGATGGATGCCTTAAAAGCACTTGATGCGACGGATATTGAAATTCAATTCACGGGATCGATTCGACCATTCATTCTCCATCCGGTCGACCAAGATAACGTCTTGCAATTGATTTTACCTGTCCGTACGGCTTGATTCCCTCCCCGAGAAACCGACTTGGTTTCTTGGGTTTTTTTTGTAATCCGTATATATGTTCGTTCATTTTGCTAAATCATGAGTTTTTTAGTACAATAAAGAGTATGTCATTTATAATATGTAGGTAGGAGGAGTCAATCCATGAATCAAATCAAAATCACGTCGGAATATGTCACATTAGGTCAGTTCTTGAAGCTGTCTGATATTATCTCGAGCGGAGGACAAGCAAAACCATTTCTAGCGGAGGTACCTATTCTCGTCAACGGTGAGGTCGATCAGCGACGTGGTCGTAAGTTGCGGGATGGAGATGTTATTGACGTAGAAGATTACGGTCAATTCGTCATCAAGAACGAGGCGAACTAACGTGCGACTAGATTCGGTACGACTCAGTCATTATCGCAACTATGAGTCGCTGGAATTGTTCTTTTCTGAAAAGACGAACGTCTTAATCGGGGAAAATGCTCAAGGCAAGACGAACTTGCTCGAAGCGATTCACGTATTGGCGCTCGCGAAATCGCACCGGACGACACACGATAAGGAACTGATCCAGTGGGATGCGGAAGCAGCGCGCGTCGAAGGACGTGTCATGAAGCGGATGGGTCCCCATTCGCAGGAAATCCAGATTTCGAGTCGTGGGAAGAAGGCGAAGCTCAATCATCTCGAACAGCGGCGCCTCAGTGATTATATCGGGGCGCTCAATATCGTGTTGTTCGCACCAGAGGATTTGCACATCGTCAAAGGCAGTCCACAAGTACGGCGTCGCTTTTTAGATATGGAGATTGGTCAAGTCAGTCCGGTCTACCTGCATGAATTAAGTCAATACCTGAAAGTGTTGAAACAACGGAATGCGTTGTTGAAGCAGTTGTCAATTAAAGGGGGGGACGAGACGTTCCTCGACATTTTGACGGAACAGATGATTACGCTTGCCGTTAAAATCGTTCAACGCCGTCATCATTTCATTGCCCAGCTCGAAAAGTGGGCGCGACCGATTCATGATGGAATCAGTCGTGGACAGGAAGAACTCGTTCTACGCTATCGATCCGATACATTTAGTGATGATTCGCTGGATGTCGAAGGAATGACTGCTTCTTATACGCAGAAGTTTGGTAAAATAAAAGAAAATGAAATTAGACGAGGCGTGACGTTATTTGGTCCACACCGTGATGACTTCGAAATGGAGGTCAATGGACGAAATGTCCAGACATACGGTTCACAAGGACAGCAACGGACGGCTGCGCTCTCGTTGAAGCTAGCAGAGATTGAGTTGATTCATGAGGAGGTTGGGGAATACCCGCTACTTCTTCTAGACGATGTGTTATCGGAACTCGATGATCATCGTCAAACCCATTTACTCGATACGATGCAACAAAAGGTTCAGACGATCCTGACGACGACGAGTGTCGAGGGAATCGCACATGAAACGATTAGACAAGCGAAGTTGTTCCACGTGAAACAAGGAGCAGTTATTTTGGAAGAGACATCCTATAAAGAAACAGTAGGTGAGAAAACCGATGAGTAATCATGAAGATATGGAATTGGAACAAGGGTACGGTGCCGATCAGATTCAGGTACTTGAAGGTCTTGAAGCCGTTCGAAAACGTCCAGGTATGTATATTGGATCAACCGCGTCGAAAGGGCTCCACCATTTAGTTTGGGAAATCGTCGATAACTCGATTGATGAAGCACTAGCTGGATACTGTGACACGATTAAAGTCACGATTGAACCAGGGAACTCGATTCTAGTTGAGGATAACGGTCGGGGGATTCCGATTGATATTCAAGAAAAAATGGGACGTCCTGCAGTCGAAGTCATTTTAACGGTCCTCCATGCCGGCGGTAAGTTTGGTGGCGGAGGCTACAAAGTATCAGGTGGTCTTCACGGTGTCGGGGCTTCGGTCGTCAATGCCTTGTCGACGAAGCTTGAAGTATTCGTTAAGCGGAACGAGAAGCTCTATTATCAATCGTATCATCGTGGTGTTCCAACACAAGATCTCGAAATCATCGGGACTTCAGAAGAGACAGGGACAATGATTCGTTTCTTCCCGGACAGTGAAATCTTCCAGGAAACACTCGAATACGATTACGATTTACTTGCGACACGTTTACGTGAACTCGCTTTCTTGAATAAAGGTCTGAACATCGTCATTACGGACGATCGTGCAGAAGAACCGATTACGCGGCACTTCCATTACGAAGGTGGAATCAAGTCGTACGTTGAACACTTGAACCGCTCGAAAGAAGTTGTCCACCCGGAACCGGTCTACGTCCACGGAACGAAGGATGGCATCGAAGTCGAAGTTGCGCTTCAATACAACGATGGCTTTGCAGCCAACATCTATTCGTTTACGAACAACATTCCGACGCATGAAGGTGGTACGCATGAAACGGGCTTTAAGACGGCGTTGACGCGTGTCATCAATGACTATGCGAAGAAGTTCGGTTTGATGAAAGAAGCAGACGGTACGTTGTCTGGGGAAGATGTCCGTGAAGGAATGACAGCAATCGTCTCGATCAAACACCCGAACCCCCAATTCGAAGGACAAACGAAAACGAAGCTCGGTAACTCGGATGCTCGAACAGCGACCGATACGTTATTCTCTTCCATCTTTGAACAGTTCATGATGGAAAACCCGACGAATGCTCGTGCAATCGTCGAAAAAGGAATGATGGCCTCGCGTGCCCGGATGGCAGCGAAACGCGCGCGTGAATTGACACGTCGTAAAGGTGTCCTTGAAGTAAGTTCACTTCCTGGTAAATTGGCCGACTGTTCGTCGCGGGATGCAACGATTTCAGAAATTTATATCGTTGAGGGTGACTCAGCGGGTGGTTCTGCGAAATCAGGTCGTGACCGTCACTTCCAAGCGATTTTACCGATCCGTGGTAAAATTTTGAACGTTGAAAAAGCCCGTCTCGATAAAATTCTCGGCAGTAACGAGATCCGGACGATCATTACCGCACTCGGAACGAGTATCGGTTCAGAATTCAACATCGAAAAAGCACGGTATCATAAAGTCATCATCATGACCGATGCCGACGTCGATGGTGCCCACATCCGGACACTCCTGTTGACGTTCTTCTACCGGTATATGCGTCCGCTCGTCGAGCATGGTTATGTCTATATCGCACAACCGCCGCTATACGGAATCAAGCAAGGGAAAAACATCACGTATGTGCATAACGAACGTGAGCTGAACGAGGCCTTAGCCGCACTTCCAGAAAACGCGCGTTACGACATTCAGCGTTACAAAGGTCTCGGTGAGATGGATCCAGAGCAACTTTGGGAAACGACGATGGATCCGAGTGGTCGTCAAATGCTTCGGGTTGAACTTCAAGATGCCATCGAAGCGGATGAAGTATTCGATATCTTGATGGGAGATCAGGTAGAACCACGTCGTGACTTTATCCAGTCGCACGCGCATTACGTGAAGAACTTGGATATTTAACGTTGAATAGAGAGGGTGGCCAGACGAATGTCCGATCAACAAGGAATCATTAAAGATATAAATATTAGTCAAGAAATGCGTACATCCTTCATGGATTACGCGATGAGCGTCATCGTCGCACGTGCACTTCCAGATGTACGTGACGGTCTGAAGCCAGGACATCGTCGTATTCTTTATGCGATGAACGATCTCGGTATCCGTGCAGATAAGCCACATAAAAAATCTGCCCGTATCGTCGGTGAAGTTATCGGTAAGTACCACCCACACGGTGATTCTGCTGTTTACGACACGATGGTTCGGATGGCACAGGACTTCAGCTACCGGTATGAGCTCGTGGATGGACACGGAAACTTCGGTTCTGTCGACGGCGACTCTGCCGCTGCGATGCGATATACGGAAGCCCGTATGTCAAAAATCGCGATGGAAATCGTTCGCGATATCAATAAAAATACCGTTGATTTCAAAGATAACTATGATGGATCAGAGCGCGAACCAGAAGTCTTACCGTCGCGTTTTCCGAACTTGCTCGTCAATGGATCAAGCGGGATCGCGGTCGGGATGGCAACAAACATTCCGCCGCACCAATTAGGTGAAGTCATCGATGGCGTACTTGCGCTAACGCATAACCCGGAGATTACGATTTCCGAGTTGATGCAACACATTCCAGGTCCTGATTTCCCGACAGCCGGTGAAATCTTAGGTCGGAGCGGGATTCGCCGTGCCTATGAAACGGGACGTGGGTCAATCATCGTTCGTGCGAAAGCAGAAATCGAACAAGCTAAAAAAGACCGCGAACGGATCATCGTGACGGAACTGCCATATCAAGTCAACAAGGCGCGTCTCGTAGAAAAAATCGCCGATCTCGTCCGTGAGAAGAAAATTGAAGGCATTACGGACTTACGTGACGAATCCGATCGTCGTGGTATGCGGATCGTCATGGAAATTCGTCGTGATGCAAACGCAAGTGTCATCCTAAATAACTTATATAAACAGACATCGATGCAAACGACGTTTGGTGTCAACATGCTTGCGATCGTGGGTGGTCGTCCGAAAACGCTGACACTCAAAGAGATGCTCTATCATTACCTGGAGCACCAAAAAGAAATCGTCCGTCGCCGGACACAGTTCGACCTTGAGAAGGCGGAAGCACGGGAACATCTTCTTGCGGGTCTTCGCATCGCACTCGATCACTTGGATGAAGTCATCAAAATCATCCGAGCGAACCGAACGGCTGATGCGGCACGCGAACAGTTGATGGATCGGTTTGCTTTGTCTGAGAAACAATCGCAAGCGATTCTTGATATGCGTCTTCAACGTCTAACAGGACTCGAACGTGAGAAAATCGATGCTGAATATGATGAAATCATGCAGCTGATCACGGAACTCAAAAAAATTCTCGAAAGCGATGAAGAATTGCTTGAATTGATTCGGACGGAACTTGAAGAAGTGAAAGAACGCTTCAACGACAAACGCCGGACTGAAATTCGGATGGACCACATCGAATTCGAAGATGAAGATTTGATTCCTGAAAAAGATATCATCATCACATTGACGAGCAGTGGATACATTAAACGTCTCACGACGGATTCGTATCGTGCACAACGTCGTGGTGGTCGTGGTGTCCAAGGAATCGGTACGAATGATGCGGATTATGTAACACGTCTCTTATCGTGTTCGACGCATGATACGATCCTGTTCTTTACAAACCGCGGGAAAGTCTACCGCATCCGTGGGTATGAAGTACCTGAGATGAGCCGGACTTCAAAAGGTGTGCCGATCATCAACCTGATTCAGATTGAACGGGGTGAAAAGGTCGAGACGATGATTCCAGTTAACTTTAAACGATACCTGGAAGAGCAAAATGTCGTCGAAGAATCCATCATCGAAGCGACAATCGAATCGGATGACGACGTAACACCGGAAGAAGAAGCGGAAGAGGTACTTGATGCAGAAGAAGTCATGCAGGATGAGCAAAAATCATTAATCTTCATGACACGTAAAGGACGCGTTAAACGTTCGCCACTCTCTGCTTATGCCCGGATTAATAAAAACGGTCTGATTGCGATTCGTCTGTTCGAAGACGACGAATTGACATCTGTCCGTCTCGCATCGACAGACGATGAAGTCTTTACCGTTTCAAACCGTGGTAAGGCGATTCGTTTCCCGATCACAAACGTTCGTTCAATGGGACGTGGTGCGCGTGGTGTCAAAGCGATGAAACTAGCAGAAGAAGATATCGTCATCGGCATGGAGCTTGCGCGTGACGAACAAGATGTCCTCGTCATCACGGAAAAAGGATTCGGGAAGCGGACACCAATGACTGAGTTCCGAAGCCAGACGCGTGGTGGTAAAGGATTGATTGCAAGTAAAGTGAACGACCGGATTGGTCAAATCGCTGCCCTACGGATTGTTGACGTCGATGACGACATCATGATCATGACAGAAGGCGGAATCGTCATCCGGACCGATTCACAAAATATTTCACGTGTCGGACGTAACACACAAGGTGTCAAAGTCATCCGGATTGAAGAAGGTGACCGTGTCGCTACCGTCGCGAAACTGAAAAAAGAAGAAAACGAAGAAGCGATCGTTGATGAGCTGTCGACTGTCGTGGATGAAGAAAACGTTTCTCCGGTTGTTGAAGCAGAAACAGTAATCGAAGAAACAGAAGAATAACATCAGTATGGAATAAAGAGGTACAGCAGAGTCGGACGGTAGATGTCCCTACTCTGCTGTTTTTCTACAAATAAAACTGATGAGAGAAAGGGACGAGGTAAGATGCGTATCGCAAGCGAGCGACTCATAATCGGCGACCGGGTAACGGAGTCAGTCTTTTTACATACCGATATACCGATTGTCGAAGCTGGAAAAAAACTAGGGACAGACGAACTAAGACGCCTGAAACGGTTTTTGATTAAGGAAATCGATATTGAGGAACGACCAGAAGGTCTAGTCGAAGAAAGTCAACAAGAGATGGTTCGTCTTCAAGAAGTGAGCGAAAATCCATTCGAGCCACTTGTTGGTTCCTATAACCAAGTTTTCACCTCATGGGAACAAGGTTTCACCCCGAATACATATGAAGCTTTGAAATGGGTTAAAAACTCGATGCCAGACACAGTTCGTCGGGAAGACATTTTACCGTTTTTCCTTGAACGGGGAACGGAAGCATATACAGTTCGCCATGCGGTTTATCGAGGGGCACTCGCTCAGTTGTTAGCGGAAGCAGTCAGAAAAGAACGAAAGATGATTCAAGACTTATGGACAGCCTCTTACTTTGCAGACTATGGACTTGCACGTATCATGGAGTGGCGACATACAAAACGATATGAAGCGATGCAACAAGAGATTTTCCATCGGCATCCGGCGATGGCTTATCAAGCCTTACAAAACGATACGGTCATATCAGATACGGTCAAACGTTTAATCGTCCAACACCATGAACGTCTAGACGGATCCGGTTATCCATTAAAAGCCACGGGTGATAAAATCATGGATCATACACGTCTTTTCATCGTAGCAGATGTTTTTGCGGCAATGACAAGCTGGCGTCCATATCGAGAGGCTTACACGGCATACGATGCATACGTTCACCTAAAAGCGCGGCCGATGCAGTACGATTCGAAGTACGTTACATTACTCGGACAACTCTTATTGCCGATTGGAATCGGAGATCGTGTTTTGATGAGTAACGGAAAAATTGCAACTGTCGTGCGGAAGAATGTCATCTTTGATCGTCCTGTCATCGTCTATGATGAGCAGAACCAGCAAGTCGTGAAAGACTTAATGGAAGACCGGCAGTTGAACATCATGCAGCTGATGGATTAAAGCAAACTTACTAT
>NZ_CM149679.1:15000-147500 GCF_056173545.1 Exiguobacterium sp. QJM3NY_9
CGCTGGGTAGCTACGTGCGGACGGGATAAATGCTGAAAGCATCTAAGCATGAAGCCCCCTCCAAGATGAGATTTCCCTTTGAGTAATCAAGAAAGACCCCTCAGAGACGATGAGGTAGATAGGTCACGGGTGGAAGCATGGTGACATGCGGAGCTGAGTGATACTAATCGGTCGAGGCCTTGTTCTAGCAGATGATTGTTGATGACTTCAGTTTTGAGGGCGCGAGCCCTGTCGTCTGGTGACGATAGCCAAGTGGTCACACCCGTTCCCATGCCGAACACGGAAGTTAAGCACTTGAACGCCGAAAGTAGTTGGGGGCTTCCCCCTGTGAGGATAGGACGTTGCCAGGCAATTGAAAAGGACCGATCTGCATCTTGCAGGTCGGTCTTTTTGTGTTGTGTGAAACTTCAGACTGTTCTGATTATTAGTGGAGTCATTGACATGACTGCTTCTCCTTGTTACCATAACATCAATATTCTTTTATCAAAGAGAAAGCGAGTGGATAAACATGTGGGAGAATAAATTTGCTAAAGAGGGCTTGACGTTTGATGACGTTTTGCTTGTACCACGTCGTTCAAGTGTCTTACCACGTGACGTCGATCTATCTGTATCCTTATGCGAAGGGATTACACTGAACATCCCGTTGATCAGTGCAGGAATGGATACTGTGACGGAAGCACCAATGGCGATTGCCATGGCACGTCAAGGCGGTCTAGGTGTCGTCCACAAAAATATGTCGATGGAAGACCAAGCAGAACATGTCGATCGCGTCAAACGTTCTGAAAATGGTGTCATCACGAATCCGTTTTACCTTACACCTGAACGCCAAGTATACGATGCTGAATATTTAATGAGTAAATATCGTATTTCTGGTGTTCCGATCGTTAACAACGAAACAGAACGGAAGCTTGTTGGTATTTTAACAAATCGTGATCTTCGTTTTGTTAAAGACTACTCGACGGTAATTGAGACGGTCATGACGACAGAAGAACTCGTCACTGCTACAGTTGGTACGTCACTTGAAGAAGCAGAACAAATTCTCCACAAACATCGCATTGAAAAGTTACCACTCGTTGATGAGAACGGTGTATTAAAAGGCTTAATCACAACAAAGGATATTGAAAAAGTCGAACAATATCCACATGCAGCAAAAGATCAATTCGGACGTCTTCTCGTCGCTGCAGCTGTCGGTGTCACGAAAGATGCATCTCTTCGCGCACGTTTCCTTGTTGATGCAGGCGTCGATGCACTCGTCGTCGATACGGCACACGGTCACTCTGAAGGCGTACTCTTAAAAGTACGTGAGCTTCGTGATGAATATCCAAATCTTCCAATCATCGCAGGGAACGTTGCAACAGCAGAAGCAACACGCGATTTAATTGAAGCTGGTGCATCGGTCGTCAAGGTAGGGATTGGACCTGGTTCAATTTGTACGACACGTGTCGTTGCGGGAGTGGGGGTTCCACAAATCACTGCAGTCTTTGATTGTGCGACAGAGGCCCGTAAGCATGGTGTCTCTATCATTGCCGACGGCGGTATTAAGTACTCGGGCGATATCGTCAAAGCACTTGCAGCTGGCGGTCATGCGGTCATGTTAGGTAGTCTGCTTGCTGGTGTTGAAGAAAGCCCGGGCGAAATGGAAATCTACCAAGGTCGTCAATTTAAGACATACCGTGGTATGGGTTCTGAAGCATCAATGAAACGTGGTAGTCAAGATCGCTACTTCCAAGAAGCAGATAAGAAATTCGTTCCAGAAGGAATTGAAGGTCGTGTCGCTTACCGTGGAAAACTCGGTGATTCTGTCTATCAACTCGTTGGTGGGATTCGTTCAGGAATGGGATATTGTGGAGCAGCTTCATTAGAAGAATTGCGAGAAGACACACAATTCATCCGCATGACGGGTGCTGGCTTACAAGAAAGTCACCCACATGACATTCAAATCACAAAAGAAGCATCGAACTATACACGCCAATAAAAAGAAAGCCCTGCAGATGATGCGGGGCTTTCTTTTGTTTATAGATTAATGATGTTAAGCGGCTCAAGGTGTTTAACGACATAGCCTATATGAAAATCACGGACACGTTCAAGCTGGTTTTGTTCACAGTCCGAGAGACTGCTGTTACAACTGCCAAGACTGTAACAACTCGCCAAGCCCCTCTTCAAGATCTGATTCCGATAGACTTGCAAAACCTAACACGATTTGTGGATGCGTTGCTTCTAACGGAAGTTGTGCATACTGGGATAAACCATAGACTTGAATTGAAGCGTCGTGTGCTCGCTTGACTAATTCTTCTTCCGTCATCCCGTTCGCAACAGAAACGACGACATGCAAACCCGCACTTTCGCCGGTCAAGCGCAGGGATGAGATAGCACGTAACGAATTGACGACGATGTCTAACTTACGCCGATAGATCTTTCGCATCCGATTCAAATGTTTCTCGAAGTCGCCTTCTTTCATAAAACGTGTCAAAATCGTTTGATCAAAACGTGAGACACTGCATGTGTAATAGGAGAGTTCGGTCTGATAGCGCTCAAGCAAAGAAGGCGGAAGGACCATGTAGCCAATCCGCAGTGAAGGCATGAGCGACTTGGAGAAGGTGCTCAAATAAAGTACTCGTTCACTATCGATGCTGTGGAGTGACGGAATCGACTTGCCACTATAACGAAACTCACTGTCGTAGTCATCCTCAATGATGTAACGTGTCGGGGATTCAGCAGCCCAGTTCACCAATTGCCGGCGCCGATTGACGGATAAGATGCTTCCGGACGGAAATTGATGGGCAGGTGTCACATACATGATATCCACATCGGTCTGACTTAAAGTCGAGACTTTGACACCACTTTGATCGACCGGAATCGGGATTGCTGTTCGTCCATGATTCTCAAGAATGAGTCGGGTCGCATGATAACCGGGATCTTCGATTCCGTAGGTGACGTGTTGTCCTAACAGGAAAATCAGTTGGGGCAAAAGTTGTTCGACCCCAGACCCAATGATGATTTGTTCAGGCGAACAGATGACACCTCTTGAGTGATATAGGTAGGTCGCAATTTCAACACGTAAGGCGAGATCGCCTTGCGGGTGTCCGAGGGAAACAAGGGATTGATTATGTTCATCGATGACATCCTTCGCATGTTTTCGCCAACGTGAAAAAGGAAAAGACGATCCATCGATTTTACTCGGATGGAAATCATGACGGGTATAGGTGGACGGAGAAAGGCGTTGCTTTGTTGCTAGTGGTGTTTTCTTTACATAAGCGAGCTCTTCGTGTGCTAAGACAAAATACCCTTTTCTTGAAATTGACTCGACATAGCCTTCGGCGACAAGTTGTTGATAGGCGAGCTCAATCGTCGTTTGACTCAAGTTCAAGAACTGACCGAGTTTTCGTTTTGACGGTAATTTGACACCATACTCTAGACGTCCATCGATGATTTCTTGACGAATCTGTTGATACAATTGCTCGTATAACGGCTTATTGCCCTCTCGTATTAACTCGAACGATAACATATCCATTGAAGTACCTCCTAAAACTGACCTGTTCATTTCATCATAAACTGATGCTTTTAAAATAGTCAATCGAGACTATACTAAAACGTAAGTACGGAGCTATCAATCAAATTGTTCAAGGGGGAATTTAGAATGATGGAACGGCAACAAGGAACGGATCGTGTCAAAAGAGGAATGGCTGAGATGCAAAAAGGGGGCGTCATCATGGACGTCGTCAATGCCGAGCAAGCAAAAATCGCAGAGGCAGCCGGTGCCGTCGCCGTCATGGCACTCGAACGTGTCCCGTCTGATATTCGCCGAGATGGAGGTGTGGCACGAATGGCAGATCCGACTATCACGGAAGAGGTCGTAAATGCCGTCACGATTCCTGTCATGGCGAAATGCCGAATCGGCCATATCGTCGAAGCACGGATTCTTGAGTCGATGGGGGTCGATTTCATTGATGAGAGTGAAGTCCTGACACCGGCTGATGAAGAGTACCATCTGTTGAAGTCGACGTTTACGGTACCGTTCGTTTGTGGGGCGCGCGATTTAGGAGAGGCGGCTCGCCGAATTGCGGAAGGTGCGGCGATGATTCGGACAAAAGGCGAACCGGGAACGGGTAACGTCGTCGAAGCTGTCCGGCATATGCGAAAAATTCAAGCTGAACTCAACCAGATTTTACATACGAATCCGGATGAGTTGATGACACGGGCGAAGGAGTGGGGTGCACCTTACGAAGTCTTACGGATGATTCAGCAAGAAGGGCGTCTACCCGTTGTTAACTTTGCTGCCGGTGGAATCGCGACGCCGGCAGATGCTGCACTGATGATGCATCTTGGAGCTGACGGTGTTTTCGTCGGTTCAGGCATTTTTAAATCGGAGCAACCGGAAAAATTTGCGAAAGCGATCGTCGAAGCCGTGACGTACCGGGATGACTTCGAACGAATTGCGTATCTCTCGAAAGGTCTCGGAACAGCAATGAAGGGGATTGATGTCACGTCGATGCCGTTTGAGGAACGGATGGCACCACGGGGATGGTAATCGGGATACTTGGTCTACAAGGGGCAGTCAGGGAACACCTTGAGATGTTGGCATCGCTCGGTGTAAAAACACGAATCATCAAATCGGCGGAAGATTTAGAAGGAATCGCCGGACTTGTCTTGCCCGGTGGTGAGTCGACAGCGATGCGCCGGTTGATTGATCGCTACGCCTTGCTTGCGCCCCTTCGACAAAAAATAAAGACGTTACCGATGTTCGGGACGTGCGCCGGGATGATTTTATTAGCGACGGAACTTGAACAAGGAGATGTTCACCTCGGGGCAATCCCGATGAAAGTGAAACGAAATGCGTTCGGTCGCCAAGTGGACAGTTTTGAAACGATGCTAGCCGTCGACGGAATCGGGGCGGACATTGAAGCTGTCTTTATTCGAGCCCCTTATGTCGAACGAATCGATCAAGCGACCCGCGTTCTCGCTCGCATAGACGACGAAATCGTCGTCGTCGAAACAGACATGCATCTCGCCTGTTCGTTTCATCCGGAATTAACGAACGATACCCGTTTGCATCGTTACTTTATTGAAAAAGTAAAACAGCAACGTTCGGTTCACGTCATCTAACGACAAAAAAAGTATCCTTCAGTTCAAGCTGTCGGATACTTTTTTTATGCTACACTGAGGGTATAAATGAATTGAAGGAGAGGAACGATGAAACGACTTTTCATACTCTTCTTGAGCGTCCTTTTACTGACGACGAGTCTACTCTCAGTGACGAGTTATGCCGAGGTACCGACGATCAAGGCAGAATCCTACATCATGGTCGATGCTGTGACCGGTAAAGTATTGTTAGAAGAACAAGCCGATTTGGCTTTACCTCCGGCTTCGATGACGAAATTGATGACACTTTACTTAGTCCGACGTCAAATCGAACAAAAGAAACTAAGCTGGAACAAAAAAGTTCAACCAAGCCAAAAAGTACTCAAATTAGCAGGCACACCAGGATTGGCACGGGTGCCGTTAAGCAATCGTACATATACCGTTCGTGAGCTCTATGATGCAGCGTTCATCAAGTCAGCTAATGATGCGGCTGTATTACTTGCTGAAGTCGTTGCCGGAACAGAACAAAAATTCGTCAAGCTGATGAATGAGACGGCGAATACATTTGGGATGGACAATACAGAATACGCAAATGCATCGGGACTCGATGCAGTCGATGCAGCCTTACCGGGGACGAACTTGATGACAGCGACCGACATTGCACTACTCGTCATTCGTTTTATTAAAGATTATCCCGATGTATTAGATGTCACGAGTCGTTCTTCGATGAAACTGGATGGCATCACGCTCCAAAACTCCGATAAGATGTTGAAAGATCAAAAGTACGCGTATCCCGGGATGCGTGGGATGAAGACAGGGACGACTGATCTTGCCGGATATTGTTTTGCCGGTGTCGCGACGAAAGATAACATGACGATCATTACAGTCGTCATGCGGACGACATCCGATCAAGCGCGGTTTGCAGAAACAAAAAAGTTACTCGATTATGGCTTCTCATCGTTTGAGCCGTTGACTTATTACGGAAAAGGCGAGCGAATTAAAGACGTCTTCCCGATTCGTGGTGCGGAAGAAACAGACTATGACGTCATCACGGATGCATCGCTTTACGTGACGGTGCCGAAGAACGCAGCAACCCGTCCACCCGTATTTACGTTTAATCTGACCCATGCTCCAATCAAGAATGGCGCAAGTGTCGGAACGGTTCAAGTGAAGGATGAAGGCATGTACTTGCCGGGGTTTGATGTGCCGAGATCACTTCTCTATAGTGCGGAGCGAATCGCTTTGGCGAGCTTCAAGACCCGTTTGTTCCGGGCGATTGCGGCCTGGTCCGATAAAATTGATGATGCGATTCGTAAACCGGGACTTGTCAATCTCAAACAGGATAGTGTAAAGTAGAGCTAATCTCATAACGATGCAATGAACGGACCAAGTAAAGGAATTTATTCTGTTAAGAGAGCTAGTGGTTGGTGTGAACTAGTCAGAAGGATGCCTTGAATCGAGCCGGATCGCACACCTTGCGAACAAGGTGCGGGTACGCCCGTTATCGCGTCTTTGAGTTGGCTAGTACGACTAGCAATGAGGGTGGCAACGCGGATCCAGGTGATTCGTCCCTCTTCGGTTTTTATACCGGAGAGGGATGGATTGCCTTTTTTTATTGAAAAAAAGGAGGAATACACATGATTGATATTAAACGTCTGCGTCAGGATTTTGACGCAATCCAAGAAAAACTAGCACACCGTGGAGAAGGTTTAACGGACATGAACCGGTTCATCGCGTTAGATGAAAAACGTCGTGAACTGATTGCCCGGACCGAGGTCTTAAAAGCGGAACGAAATGACGCGACGAAAAAAATTGCAGAACTCAAACGCAATAAAGAAAATGCCGACGAGGCAATTGCCGCGATGCGAACTGTCGGAGATGAGATTAAAGGAATCGACGACGAGTTGCGCGAAGTCGAAGCGACGTTGAATCAACTGTTGCTTGGTATCCCGAATATTCCGCATGACAGCGTCCCGATCGGTTCTTCAGAGGATGATAATGTCGTCATCCGTGAAGTGGGTGATAAACCGGCCTTTGACTTCGACGCCGTCCCGCATTGGGATTTGATGGAGCAATTAAAAATCGTCGACGTGGAACGGGCAGGGAAAGTCACAGGAAGTCGCTTCGTTTTCTATCGTGGGGCAGGTGCTCGTCTCGAACGTGCGTTAATCAACTTCATGATGGACATGCATCAAGATGAAAACGGCTATACGGAAATTTTACCGCCACTCATGGTCAACCGCGAATCAATGACAGGAACAGGTCAACTTCCGAAATTTGAAGAAGATGCGTTCAAAGTCGAAGAGACGAACTACTTCCTCGTGCCGACAGCGGAAGTGCCGGTGACGAACATGCACCGGGATGAAATCTTGGCAGCAAGCCAATTACCGATCGGTTATGCAGCATACAGCCAGTGTTTCCGCTCAGAAGCCGGATCTGCCGGCCGTGATACACGAGGCCTGATTCGTCAACACCAATTCAACAAAGTGGAGCTCGTTCGTTTCGTTAAGCCGGAAGAGTCTTATGAACAACTTGAACTGTTGACTGGTCAAGCCGAAGAAGTGCTTAAACGATTGAAATTACCGTATCAAGTCCTCAGCATGTGTACAGCGGATCTTGGATTCACAGCAGCGAAGAAATACGATATCGAAGTCTGGATGCCGAGCCAAGGCGTTTACCGCGAGATTTCTTCTTGTTCAAACTTTGAAGATTTCCAGGCGCGCCGGGCACAAATTCGTTTCCGCCGGGAAGCGAATGCAAAACCGGAATTCGTGCATACATTAAACGGTTCTGCGCTTGCTGTTGGCCGGACGGTCGCAGCCATCTTAGAGAACTATCAACAAGCAGATGGTTCAGTTATTATTCCAGAAGTACTTCGTCCATACATGGGTGGACTCAAAGTGATTCAAGCATAAGTAGAAAAGGGGGAGCCTTCCCCCTTTGTACTTTTAAAAAGTTTTTTTAGAAAAGGTCTTTACAGAGTAAAACCAAGATGCTATTATAATTTATGTCAGGAAGGCAAGCACGTTACAATTTGCTCGATTATAAGTACGGAGGCGTACTCAAGTGGTTTAAGAGAACGGTCTTGAAAACCGTCAGGCGGCGAAAGCCGTGCGTGGGTTCGAATCCCACCGCCTCCTCCATTTCTTTTTTTTTACCTGAAAACTACATATAACTTGGAGGCGTACTCAAGTGGTTTAAGAGAACGGTCTTGAAAACCGTCAGGCGGCGAAAGCCGTGCGTGGGTTCGAATCCCACCGCCTCCTCCACTTCTTTTTTTTTACCCAAAAATAAATTTAACATGGAGTCGTACCCAAGCCCGGCTGAAGGGGACGGACTCGAAATCCGTTAGGGGTCGTAAGGCCCGCGTGGGTTCGAATCCCACCGACTCCGCTTATATCGAGCATCTCACATCGTGTGAGGTGCTTTTTTATTGCACCAAGATCCGTTCGCATGCTATGTTTTCCTACATGTAAAAAGGAAGAAGGAGCACTTGATATGACCAATACAAAAGAAACCTTACTCACTCACTATAAAGAAACGATGAACTTCGTCCGTGAACTCGAACACATCCCGGAAGACGCGTGGCGTAGCTCATATGCGGAAGGCAAATGGACGATTGCTGAAATCGTAGGTCACTTGTCACCGTGGGACCGCTTCATGGTGGCAGAACGTCTTCCATTCATGTTGGCGGACGAACCATTCCGTGTGAAGCCGAACAGTCAGGAAGTCAACGAAGAAGCGGCGAAGATGAGTCGCGAGCAGCAACGAATCTTAACGATTGATGAATTCTTAGTCAGCCGTGACCTATTAAGCCGGGCCGTTGATTTGATTCCGGAAGAACGTTTGATGGATACGTTCACTTCGAACGGAAAAACGATGATGATCGTCGACTTGCTTGGCGCGATGAAACAGCACGACTTACATCACATCGACCAAATCAAACAAGTAACAGCACGCTAAAAAAAGCCCTTAGACGACTGTCGAGGGGCTCAGGCTGTAGACAAAGTGCCATCGGGAGATCAAGCGTCTTTTTTCGTTGCTTTCCTCGGGCGAGGCGCAAGCCGTTGCTCCTTCGTCCTAACGGACAAGAAGCAGGGTCTTGTCTGCCTCTGAACGTGCGTTCCCCGCAGGAGTCAACGAAACGTGACGCTTTTTAGGTAACACTATGACGGAAAGCCAGTCATGCAGACGGTTTAGGGCGCAATCCGTCTCGAATCGCTTAGAACCGCGAAAAGCAATCGGTCGCGACCCTGCAGCTTTGCTGTAGCGGCGCGGAAGATTGCCGCTTTGAAGACGAGGCGAGACAGGGAAGCGCGACCGGATTGTCTTTCGTTATCGCATGTTCACGCTTTATAAGAGTTTGTCTACACGCAAAAGCCCTTCGACGACTGTCGAAGGGCTTTTGCGTGTGAATCAACGTATTTTTGCAATCCGGGCGACTTCAAGTTGTTTATCGATTTTCGAGAGGATACGTTCAATCGACTCCGGTTCATTGAGAAGATCATATTCATCGATGGATAAACGAAGGACCGGGCAAATCGTGAAGTTATTGATCCAGTTCGTATACCGTTCGTACATCTCTTCCCAATACTCGATTGGTGTTTGCTGTTCCATCTCGCGTCCACGGAGACGAATCCGGTCGAGCACCTGTTCAAACGATCCTTCCAGATAAATCAACAAGTCCGGATGCGGGAAAAATGGCGTCATGACCATCGCATCGAACAAACTGGAGTACGTTTCGTAGTCCGTTGGTGACATCGTTCCTTTTTCGAAGTGCATCTTCGCAAAAATGCCTGTATCTTCGTAGATGGAGCGATCTTGGATGAAACCACCACCGTATTGGAAGATTTTCTTTTGTTCTTTAAACCGTTCCGCTAAGAAATAGATTTGTAAGTGGAAGCTCCAGCGCTCGAAATCATGGTAGAATTTATCGAGATAAGGGTTCGTATCGACTTTTTCAAGAGATGTCCGGAAGCCGAGTGCGTCTGCTAGACCATTCGTGATCGTCGATTTTCCGATTCCGACCATTCCACCGATCGTAATGACGGCATCTGCCGGAATATTGTATTTTTCACGTAACTTCGAGTTCATGCGTGGTTCGCTCCTTCATATAATTCATTGCGGATTTTAGTTAAGACATAATCCAAGTCTTCTGGGCGTTTGACGAAGTCGAGTTCATCTCCGTTAAAACGGATGACTTTGACTTCCGGGTGTTTGATTTGATACTCCGTGACGAACGTTTCGTAGTCTGCTGCGAGTTGCTCGAGATAATCGCGTGACATGTGTTCTTCAACTTCACGTCCGCGTAAGGCGACGCGTTTCATCAGTGTATCGATACTCGCATTCAAGTAGATGACGGCATCCGGTTTTGGCATATCCGTCGTTAAGATCGAATAAATTTGTTCATATTTATCGATGTGCTCTACTTTGAGCGAGCGGTGAGCAAAAATCAGGTTTTTAAAGATATGATAATCAGCGACGACAGAGCGTTGTTTACTTAGGTAGTGACGTTCGATATCATCGAGCTGTTTAAAGCGATTGCATAAAAAGAACATCTCTGTTTGGAAACTCCATTCTTCGATGTCCTCATAGAACTTTCCAAGAAAGGGATTTTCTTCGACAATTTCGCGTAACATAGAAAATGAGAAATGATGACTGATGGCGTTCGCAAGTGAAGTTTTGCCTACACCAATCGGTCCTTCAACCGTTATGAACATATTCAATTACCCTCCGTTCAGCAAAGTGCAATTTATATTTTAGCACAAAGCAGGGACCCCTGCCGAAGTTTCAGAGGGAGAATTTTTGTAAAGATAGGGAGTGAGTAGAAGTGGAGCGACACGAATATTATATGGAGCTCGCGATTGGTGAGGCGAAAAAGGCGGAAGCCATCGGCGAAGTGCCGATTGGGTGTGTCATCGTCAAAGACGATCAAGTCATTGCGACCGGGTATAATCACCGGGAAACGAATCATCAGGCGACGGCACACGCCGAATTACTCGCCATCGAGCAAGCGTGTGAAAAGCTCGGGAACTGGCGACTGGAAGGGTGCGAACTGTATGTGACGCTTGAACCGTGTCCGATGTGTGCCGGAGCCATCATGTTATCGCGGATTGAACATGTCATCTTCGGAGCCGTTGATCCAAAAGGCGGTTGTTGCGGAACTTTGATGAACCTCATCCAAGATGAGCGCTTTAACCATGTTTCACGTCTGACGAGTGGTATATTAGAAAAAGAATGTGGTGAGTTGTTAACGGCGTTCTTTCGCGAACTACGTGCGAAAAAGAAAGCAAAGAAACGTGCAATGGGTTGCAACAATTTAGACGAAACAGTATAATGAAAAAGCACTCGAACGGGTGCCACTAAAAAACGATAAATCATTTGCCGTGCTAGGTGGGGATGTAGCGGTTCCCTGTCACTCGCAATCCGCTATAGCGAGACTGAATTCCATATCGAGGGATATGATTGGTATGGTCTGCCTTACGTAAGTAGCGTTGACGTTTGAGTCCTGCGCAACAGATACCCATGAACTAGGTCAGGTCCGGAAGGAAGCAGCCTTAAGTGGTGCTCTCTGTGTGCCGCAGGAGTGCTTGAACTGAGCAGGCTGCGTGAGTAACGCATGTTGAACATATTTCAGAATATGGTGCGCGGCAGTTTAATTTTTATAAAACAAGTCTACAGCCGGTTTCGGTTGTAGACTTTTTTAGGTAGAATAGAACAAGGATCTTAAAAAAGAGGAGGCGCAAATTTGGCCTATCAAGCACTATACCGCGTGTATCGTCCGCAGCGTTTTGATGAAGTCGTCGGGCAAGCACATATCACTCGGACGATTCAAAACGCATTGATGGAAGAACGGATGTCACATGCCTACCTATTTTCAGGCCCGCGCGGAACGGGGAAGACAAGTCTTGCGAAAATCATCGCAAAAGCAATCAACTGTGAACACGCACCTGTAAAAGAACCGTGTAATGAATGTCCGACATGTCTCGCGATCACGGAAGGATCGAGTCCGGATGTGTTCGAAATCGATGCGGCTTCAAACAACGGAGTCGACGAAATTCGTGAAATCCGCGATAAGGTGAAGTACCCGCCTTCAGAAGCAGCCTATAAAGTTTATATCATCGATGAAGTGCATATGCTATCGACGGGAGCGTTCAATGCATTATTAAAAACGCTTGAAGAACCACCGGCACATGCGATTTTCATCTTAGCGACAACAGAGCCCCATAAAATCCCGGCGACCATCATTTCGCGTTGCCAACGTTTTGATGTCAAACGCCATGAAGTCGACCAACTAGTCGAACGGATGCAGTTCATCTTATCCGATCAAGAAATTGCCTACTCGGAGACGGCGTTACGGTTGATTGCACGCGCAGCAGACGGAGGAATGCGGGATGCCTTAAGTTTACTCGACCAAGCAGTCGCTTTCTCGAATGGGGATTTGACGGATGCTGCCGTACTCGAAGTAACGGGTGCCGTAGAAGACGAAGCGTTGCTCGCGATTGCAAACGCACTTCATAATCATCAAGTCGATCAATTATTGCAGACACTTGAGCAGATGCAACGGGCAGGAAAAGATCTGAAGCGATTCGTCGAGGACCTGGTCTTCTTTTATCGGGATACGCTCCTGCTAAAAGCCTCACCGACGGCAGTCGATTTGTTAGAACGCGCCCGTCCGACAGAGGAATTCAAACAGTTCGTCGAAATGATTGAAGCGGAAACATGTTTCCATGTGATCGAACAACTGCATGATTGTCAACAACAGATGCGATTGACGAATCATCCACGTGTCTTAGTCGAGATTGCCTTCATCCAAATTACGGAACAGGGGCGTACGACGGGACAAATCGTCCAGTCATTGCAACAGGAAGTAAGAGAAATGAAGGAACAGATGCATCAGTTGAAAGCGAACGGTGTACCGGCAGCAGAAACAGTCGCGGCGCAACCAGCTAAACGGAAGCAAGGTCGTCCGACCGTGCGGATCGCGAAAGAGCGGATTCGACAAATGCTGATGCGAGCAGAAAAAGCACAATTGCTTGAAATCCAAGAGCGCTGGGATGCTATTCTAAAACTCATCTTAAAGCAAGACGGTCCGATCTATTCGCTTGTCCATGAAAGTAAACCGGTCTTATGTTCAGGGGATACGTTATTGATTGAGTTTGATAACGGGAAGGGCTGGCATTTCGAACAAGTCATGACGAATGAACGAACGCGTTTCGTTATCGAAGAAGCCCTGTTTGAAGTATGTGGCGTCAAACGAGAGATTCTCGCAATTCTTGATCAAGACTGGAATGAATTGAAAGCAGAGTTTGTTGCAAAGCGAAATAGTAGTAGTATAGAAGAGAAAGAAGTCGCTGAAGAATCAGAAAGCGATCGTTTATTATCCGAGACGCTCGGTCGTTTTGGTGATATCGTAGAATTTGAAGACTAATCTTATTTGAGGAGGAACAAATATGCGTGGTATGGGAAACATGAACAACATGATGAAACAAATGCAAAAGATGCAAAAGGATATGGCGAAAGCACAGGAAGAACTTAAAGATTTAACAGTAACGGGAACAGCCGGCGGTGAAATGGTATCTGTCGTCGCTGACGGTCATAAAAATATCATCGATGTCATCATCAAAGAAGAAGTGGTTGATCCTGACGATGTTGAGATGATTCAAGATCTCGTTCTCGCTGCGACGAACGATGCCTTGAAAAAAGTCGATGAACTCGTTTCAAGTAAAATGGGTAAATTTACGCAAGGTATGAACATGCCAGGAATGTTTTAAACTGTAGGGGGAAATCAATTGCAATATCCTGAAGCAATCAGTCGTTTGATTGAAAGTTTTACGAAGCTACCGGGAATCGGACCGAAAACGGCTGTGCGTCTTGCCTTTCATGTCTTAGACATGGAAGAAGATGATGTGTTGATGTTCGGGAAGGCGCTCGTCAGTGCGAAACGCGATATTTCTTATTGTAGCGTGTGTGGAAACATAACGGACAAAGATCCGTGTTATGTTTGTTCAGATAAACATCGTAATCGGACGGTTGTCTGTGTTGTTCAGGATTCGCGAGATGTCATCGCGATGGAGAAGATGCGTGATTATCAAGGTTTGTACCATGTTCTTCATGGAGCGATTAGTCCAATGGAAGGAATCGGACCTGAAGACATCAACGTGTCGAGTCTGTTGACACGTCTCCAAGCAGATGAAGGCATCACGGAAATCATCTTAGCGACGAATCCGAACATTGAAGGAGAGGCAACTGCAATGTATTTGTCACGGTTACTGAAACCGACTGGCATTCGTGTGACGCGAATTGCACATGGTCTTCCTGTTGGGGGAGATTTAGAGTACGCAGATGAAGTGACGTTATCTCGTGCGATGGAGGGAAGACGCGAACTATGAGTTGGTTTCGAAAAAAAATCCGAAACGAATACGATGAGCGTCTCCTTACAGAATTGTCTAAAGCAAAAGAAGACTACTTGATGAAACGTCATCTACTTGAAATTAGTTATGATGATTATGGTGATCTTGAGGCACAAATGAAACTAGCAGAGTCGTTGTATTTCTTCTATATAAGCGAAGCAAAACGAAGACGCGTTTCAATCATGATGAAATAAGTGAGTGAAGGTTGTGAGCCCGAGTGGTTTGCAGCCTTTAATCTGTTCCTAAAAAGAAGAAGTAAAAAAACTTGAAACTATTTTGATAAAACAGTTGTCACGTTCTAACTATCGTGGTATATTAATTCATGTCCTAAAGAGGACGCACGCTTGAAACGAACGAAAAAAACTTCTTTTAAAAAGTTGTTGACTTATCGTTCCAGACTTGGTATTCTAATTGAGTCGCCAAAACAGGCGCGGACGAACTTTGAAAACTGAACGATGAGGCAAAAAACGTATCTTCGGATACAAACAATGAATGAAGCGCAAGCTTCGTCAACGTGACTTCGGTCACAAAAACGAGCAAGTCAAACACTTTATGGAGAGTTTGATCCTGGCTCAGGACGAACGCTGGCGGCGTGCCTAATACATGCAAGTCGAGCGCAGGAAGCTCACGGAACTCTTCGGAGGGAAGCGAGTGGAATGAGCGGCGGACGGGTGAGTAACACGTAAGGAACCTGCCTCAAGGATTGGGATAACTCCGAGAAATCGGAGCTAATACCGGATAGTTCTTCGGACCGCATGGTCCGATGATGAAAGGCGCTCCGGCGTCACCTTGAGATGGCCTTGCGGTGCATTAGCTAGTTGGTGGGGTAATGGCCTACCAAGGCGACGATGCATAGCCGACCTGAGAGGGTGATCGGCCACACTGGGACTGAGACACGGCCCAGACTCCTACGGGAGGCAGCAGTAGGGAATCTTCCACAATGGACGAAAGTCTGATGGAGCAACGCCGCGTGAGTGATGAAGGTTTTCGGATCGTAAAACTCTGTTGTAAGGGAAGAACAGATACGAGAGGTAATGCTCGTATCCTGACGGTACCTTGCGAGAAAGCCACGGCTAACTACGTGCCAGCAGCCGCGGTAATACGTAGGTGGCAAGCGTTGTCCGGAATTATTGGGCGTAAAGCGCGCGCAGGCGGCCTTTTAAGTCTGATGTGAAAGCCCCCGGCTCAACCGGGGAGGGTCATTGGAAACTGGAAGGCTTGAGTACAGAAGAGAAGAGTGGAATTCCATGTGTAGCGGTGAAATGCGTAGAGATGTGGAGGAACACCAGTGGCGAAGGCGACTCTTTGGTCTGTAACTGACGCTGAGGCGCGAAAGCGTGGGGAGCAAACAGGATTAGATACCCTGGTAGTCCACGCCGTAAACGATGAGTGCTAGGTGTTGGGGGGTTTCCGCCCCTCAGTGCTGAAGCTAACGCATTAAGCACTCCGCCTGGGGAGTACGGCCGCAAGGCTGAAACTCAAAGGAATTGACGGGGACCCGCACAAGCGGTGGAGCATGTGGTTTAATTCGAAGCAACGCGAAGAACCTTACCAACTCTTGACATCCCCTTGACCGCTTGAGAGATCAAGTTTTCCCTTCGGGGACAAGGGTGACAGGTGGTGCATGGTTGTCGTCAGCTCGTGTCGTGAGATGTTGGGTTAAGTCCCGCAACGAGCGCAACCCCTATCCTTAGTTGCCAGCATTTAGTTGGGCACTCTAGGGAGACTGCCGGTGACAAACCGGAGGAAGGTGGGGATGACGTCAAATCATCATGCCCCTTATGAGTTGGGCTACACACGTGCTACAATGGACGGTACAAAGGGCAGCGAGACCGCGAGGTGGAGCCAATCCCAGAAAGCCGTTCCCAGTTCGGATTGCAGGCTGCAACTCGCCTGCATGAAGTCGGAATCGCTAGTAATCGCAGGTCAGCATACTGCGGTGAATACGTTCCCGGGTCTTGTACACACCGCCCGTCACACCACGAGAGTTTGCAACACCCGAAGCCGGTGAGGTAACCGCAAGGAGCCAGCCGTCGAAGGTGGGGTAGATGATTGGGGTGAAGTCGTAACAAGGTAGCCGTATCGGAAGGTGCGGCTGGATCACCTCCTTTCTAAGGAAAACGTCCCGTAAGGGACATGCCCATCGTTCAGTTTTGAGAGCTCGTCTCTCAGTCTCGCAAGAGACACTCGCACCTTGAAAACTGAAGACATCAACAAGACATCAAATTTTTATAACCATGTCATTAGACGTGTGTTCTTAGAATACCAAAATGCTAGATCAAGGTATGAAGGGCGTACGGTGGATGCCTTGGCACTAGGAGCCGATGAAGGACGCGACGAACAGCGATATGCTTCGGGGAGCAGTAAGTATGCTTTGATCCGAGGATTTCCGAATGGGGGAACCCACCATCCGTAATGGGATGGGACATGTTACGTGAATACATAGCGTAGCGTGAGGCAGACCCGGGGAACTGAAACATCTAAGTACCCGGAGGAAGAGAAAGCAAATGCGATTCCCTGAGTAGCGGCGAGCGAAACGGGAACAGCCCAAACCGGAGAGCATGCTCTCCGGGGTTGTAGGACACTCTATACGGAGTCAAAAAGGAAGACAGTAGGTGAATGACCTGGAAAGGTCGGCCGAAGAAGGTGACAGCCCTGTAGCTGAAACTGTTTTCCCTCCAGAGTGGAT
Organism: Exiguobacterium sp. QJM3NY_9; assembly: GCF_056173545.1. Lineage (NCBI taxonomy): Bacteria > Bacillati > Bacillota > Bacilli > Caryophanales > Exiguobacterium > Exiguobacterium sp. QJM3NY_9. Next base: position 32,182 of record NZ_CM149679.1, read on the forward strand.
CCTGAGTACGGCGGGACACGTGAAACCCCGTCGGAATCCGGGAGGACCATCTCCCAAGGCTAAATACTCCCTAGTGACCGATAGTGAACCAGTACCGTGAGGGAAAGGTGAAAAGCACCCCGGAAGGGGAGTGAAATAGATCCTGAAACCGTATGCCTACAAGTAGTCAGAGCCCGTTAATGGGTGATGGCGTGCCTTTTGTAGAATGAACCGGCGAGTTACGATAGCGCGCGAGGTTAAGCTGATGAGGCGGAGCCGTAGCGAAAGCGAGTCTGAATAGGGCGCCATAGTGCGTTGTCGTAGACCCGAAACCAGGTGATCTACCCATGTCCAGGATGAAGGTCAGGTAACACTGACTGGAGGTCCGAACCCACGCACGTTGAAAAGTGCGGGGATGAGGTGTGGGTAGCGGTGAAATGCCAATCGAACCTGGAGATAGCTGGTTCTCCCCGAAATAGCTTTAGGGCTAGCCTCGAGGTTGAGAGTTCCGGAGGTAGAGCACTGATTGGACTAGGGGCCCCCACAGGGTTACCGAATTCAGTTAAACTCCGAATGCCGGCAACTTATACTCGGGAGTCAGACTGCGAGTGATAAGATCCGTAGTCAAGAGGGAAACAGCCCAGACCGCCAGCTAAGGTCCCAAAGTGTATGTTAAGTGGAAAAGGATGTGGCGCTGCCTAGACAGCTAGGATGTTGGCTTAGAAGCAGCCACCATTCAAAGAGTGCGTAATAGCTCACTAGTCGAGTGGCGCCGCGCCGAAAATGTAACGGGGCTAAACATACCACCGAAGCTGCGGATTCCGTAAGGAATGGTAGGGGAGCGTTCCAAACCGCTGTGAAGCTGTACCGTAAGGAGCAGTGGAGCGTTTGGAAGTGAGAATGCCGGTGTGAGTAGCGAAAAGAGGGGTGAGAATCCCCTCCGTCGAAAGCCCAAGGTTTCCTGAGGAAGGCTCGTCCGCTCAGGGTTAGTCTGGACCTAAGCCGAGGCCGAAAGGCGTAGGCGATGGATAACAGGTTGATATTCCTGTACCACCGATCCACCGTTTGAACAATGGGGGGACGCAGGAGGATAGTGACGCATGCGGATGGAAGTGCATGTGTAAGTTTCGAGATCGTCTGATTGGCAAATCCGTCAGGCACCAAGATCGAGGAACGACGCGGAGTCCCCTAGGGACGAAGGTCACGATTTCACACTGCCAAGAAAAGCCTCTAGTGAGGTGGAAGGTGCCAGTACCGTAAACCGACACAGGTAGGCGGGATGAGAATTCTAAGACGCGCGGGATAACTCTCGTTAAGGAACTCGGCAAAATGGTCCCGTAACTTCGGGAGAAGGGACGCTCTACATGAGTAGAGCCGCAGTGAATAGGCCCAAACGACTGTTTAGCAAAAACACAGGTCTCTGCTAAATCGCAAGATGACGTATAGGGGCTGACGCCTGCCCGGTGCTGGAAGGTTAAGGGGATGGGTTAGCGCAAGCGAAGCTTTGAACCGAAGCCCCAGTAAACGGCGGCCGTAACTATAACGGTCCTAAGGTAGCGAAATTCCTTGTCGGGTAAGTTCCGACCCGCACGAAAGGCGTAACGATTTGGGCACTGTCTCAACGAGAGACCCGGTGAAATCATAGTACCTGTGAAGATGCAGGTTACCCGCGACAGGACGGAAAGACCCCATGGAGCTTTACTACAGCCTGATATTGAGGCTTTGTGCATGATGTACAGGATAGGCGGGAGACGTCGAGACCGGAGCGCCAGCTTCGGAGGAGTCACCCTTGGGATACCGCCCTTCATGCATAGAGTCTCTAACTCGCAGCCGTAATCCGGCTGGAGGACCGTGTCAGGCGGGTAGTTTGACTGGGGCGGTCGCCTCCTAAACAGTAACGGAGGCGCCCAAAGGTTCCCTCAGAATGGTTGGAAATCATTCGTAGAGCGCAAAGGCAGAAGGGAGCTTGACTGCGAGACCTACAAGTCGAGCAGGGACGAAAGTCGGGCTTAGTGATCCGGTGGTTCCGCATGGAAGGGCCATCGCTCAACGGATAAAAGCTACCCTGGGGATAACAGGCTGATCTCCCCCAAGAGTCCACATCGACGGGGAGGTTTGGCACCTCGATGTCGGCTCATCGCATCCTGGGGCTGGAGTAGGTCCCAAGGGTTGGGCTGTTCGCCCATTAAAGCGGTACGCGAGCTGGGTTCAGAACGTCGTGAGACAGTTCGGTCCCTATCCGTCGTGGGCGCAGGAAATTTGAGGAGAGCTGTCCTTAGTACGAGAGGACCGGGATGGACGCACCGCTGGTGTACCAGTTGTTCCGCCAGGAGCATCGCTGGGTAGCTACGTGCGGACGGGATAAATGCTGAAAGCATCTAAGCATGAAGCCCCCTCCAAGATGAGATTTCCCTTTGAGTAATCAAGAAAGACCCCTCAGAGACGATGAGGTAGATAGGTCACGGGTGGAAGCATGGTGACATGCGGAGCTGAGTGATACTAATCGGTCGAGGCCTTGTTCTAGCAGATGATTGTTGATGACTTCAGTTTTGAGGGCGCGAGCCCGTCGTCTGGTGACGATAGCCAAGTGGTCACACCCGTTCCCATGCCGAACACGGAAGTTAAGCACTTGAACGCCGAAAGTAGTTGGGGGCTTCCCCCTGTGAGGATAGGACGTTGCCAGGCATACTTTTTTAATAAAGTATTTGACAATTTTGACTGACTAATATAACATTATAGAAGTCGTCAAGTTACCACGGTCCTGTGGTGTAGCGGTTAACATGCCTGCCTGTCACGCAGGAGATCGCGGGTTCGAATCCCGTCAGGACCGCCATTTTTATTTACCGATCTTTTTCATTATGGCTTTGTAGCTCAGTCGGTAGAGCAGAGGACTGAAAATCCTCGTGTCGGCGGTTCGATTCCGTCCAAAGCCACCATTTACACCTGCCGGTGTAGCTCAGCTGGTAGAGCAACTGACTTGTAATCAGTAGGTCGCGGGTTCGACTCCTGTTGCCGGCACCATTTTTCATTTAATATGGCGGTTGTGGCGAAGTGGTTAACGCACCGGATTGTGATTCCGGCATTCGTGGGTTCAATTCCCATCAGTCGCCCCATTTTATTTTTAATTTAATACTAGTTTGTGTCATTAGCTCAGTTGGTAGAGCATCTGACTTTTAATCAGAGGGTCGCAGGTTCGAATCCTGCATGACACACCATTTTTATGCGGGTGTGGCGGAATTGGTAGACGCGCTAGATTTAGGATCTAGTGTCTTTGACGTGGGGGTTCAAGTCCCTTCACCCGTACCATTTATATTTATAATGCGGAAGTAGTTCAGTGGTAGAATACGACCTTGCCAAGGTCGGGGTCGCGGGTTCGAATCCCGTCTTCCGCTCCATTTTTTAAATAGAAGTAACAAAAAATAGCATAATTTGCGGTCGTGGCGGAATGGTAGACGCGCTAGGTTGAGGGCCTAGTGGTGGCAACACTGTGGAGGTTCAAGTCCTCTCGACCGCACTTATTATGCACCCTTAGCTCAGCTGGATAGAGTACTTGACTACGAATCAAGGGGTCGGGAGTTCGAATCTCTCAGGGTGCACTTTTCGGGAAGTAGCTCAGCTTGGTAGAGCACTTGGTTTGGGACCAAGGGGTCGCAGGTTCGAATCCTGTCTTCCCGACCATTATTATTATCGGACTTTGAAAACTGAACGATGAGGCAAAAACGTATCTTCGGATACAAACAATGAATGAAGCGCAAGCTTCGTCAACGTGACTTTGGTCACAAAAACGAGCAAGTCAAACACTTTATGGAGAGTTTGATCCTGGCTCAGGACGAACGCTGGCGGCGTGCCTAATACATGCAAGTCGAGCGCAGGAAGCTCGTGGAACTCTTCGGAGGGAAGCAAGTGGAATGAGCGGCGGACGGGTGAGTAACACGTAAGGAACCTGCCTCAAGGATTGGGATAACTCCGAGAAATCGGAGCTAATACCGGATAGTTCTTCGGACCGCATGGTCCGATGATGAAAGGCGCTTCGGCGTCACCTTGAGATGGCCTTGCGGTGCATTAGCTAGTTGGTGGGGTAATGGCCTACCAAGGCGACGATGCATAGCCGACCTGAGAGGGTGATCGGCCACACTGGGACTGAGACACGGCCCAGACTCCTACGGGAGGCAGCAGTAGGGAATCTTCCACAATGGACGAAAGTCTGATGGAGCAACGCCGCGTGAGTGATGAAGGTTTTCGGATCGTAAAACTCTGTTGTAAGGGAAGAACAGATACGAGAGGTAATGCTCGTATCCTGACGGTACCTTGCGAGAAAGCCACGGCTAACTACGTGCCAGCAGCCGCGGTAATACGTAGGTGGCAAGCGTTGTCCGGAATTATTGGGCGTAAAGCGCGCGCAGGCGGCCTTTTAAGTCTGATGTGAAAGCCCCCGGCTCAACCGGGGAGGGTCATTGGAAACTGGAAGGCTTGAGTACAGAAGAGAAGAGTGGAATTCCATGTGTAGCGGTGAAATGCGTAGAGATGTGGAGGAACACCAGTGGCGAAGGCGACTCTTTGGTCTGTAACTGACGCTGAGGCGCGAAAGCGTGGGGAGCAAACAGGATTAGATACCCTGGTAGTCCACGCCGTAAACGATGAGTGCTAGGTGTTGGGGGGTTTCCGCCCCTCAGTGCTGAAGCTAACGCATTAAGCACTCCGCCTGGGGAGTACGGCCGCAAGGCTGAAACTCAAAGGAATTGACGGGGACCCGCACAAGCGGTGGAGCATGTGGTTTAATTCGAAGCAACGCGAAGAACCTTACCAACTCTTGACATCCCCTTGACCGCTTGAGAGATCAAGTTTTCCCTTCGGGGACAAGGGTGACAGGTGGTGCATGGTTGTCGTCAGCTCGTGTCGTGAGATGTTGGGTTAAGTCCCGCAACGAGCGCAACCCCTATCCTTAGTTGCCAGCATTTAGTTGGGCACTCTAGGGAGACTGCCGGTGACAAACCGGAGGAAGGTGGGGATGACGTCAAATCATCATGCCCCTTATGAGTTGGGCTACACACGTGCTACAATGGACGGTACAAAGGGCAGCGAGACCGCGAGGTGGAGCCAATCCCAGAAAGCCGTTCCCAGTTCGGATTGCAGGCTGCAACTCGCCTGCATGAAGTCGGAATCGCTAGTAATCGCAGGTCAGCATACTGCGGTGAATACGTTCCCGGGTCTTGTACACACCGCCCGTCACACCACGAGAGTTTGCAACACCCGAAGCCGGTGAGGTAACCGCAAGGAGCCAGCCGTCGAAGGTGGGGTAGATGATTGGGGTGAAGTCGTAACAAGGTAGCCGTATCGGAAGGTGCGGCTGGATCACCTCCTTTCTAAGGAAAACGTCCCGTAAGGGACATGCCCATCGTTCAGTTTTGAGAGTCCGATCTCTCAACTGAATCATCCCATATTTGAATGGGCCTATAGCTCAGCTGGTTAGAGCGCACGCCTGATAAGCGTGAGGTCGGTGGTTCGAGTCCACTTAGGCCCACCATTCAATTTTAAGTTCATATCCTGGGGCCTTAGCTCAGCTGGGAGAGCGCCTGCCTTGCACGCAGGAGGTCAGCGGTTCGATCCCGCTAGGCTCCATTTGTCTTGTCCATTTTCATGGAGAAGGCACTCGCACCTTGAAAACTGAAGACATCAACAAGACATCAAATTTTTATAACCATGTCATTAGACGTGTGTTCTTAGAATACCAAAATGCTAGATCAAGGTATGAAGGGCGTACGGTGGATGCCTTGGCACTAGGAGCCGATGAAGGACGCGACGAACAGCGATATGCTTCGGGGAGCAGTAAGTATGCTTTGATCCGAGGATTTCCGAATGGGGGAACCCACCATCCGTAATGGGATGGGACATGTTACGTGAATACATAGCGTAGCGTGAGGCAGACCCGGGGAACTGAAACATCTAAGTACCCGGAGGAAGAGAAAGCAAATGCGATTCCCTGAGTAGCGGCGAGCGAAACGGGAACAGCCCAAACCGGAGAGCATGCTCTCCGGGGTTGTAGGACACTCTATACGGAGTCAAAAAGGAAGACAGTAGGTGAATGACCTGGAAAGGTCGGCCGAAGAAGGTGACAGCCCTGTAGCTGAAACTGTTTTCCCTCCAGAGTGGATCCTGAGTACGGCGGGACACGTGAAACCCCGTCGGAATCCGGGAGGACCATCTCCCAAGGCTAAATACTCCCTAGTGACCGATAGTGAACCAGTACCGTGAGGGAAAGGTGAAAAGCACCCCGGAAGGGGAGTGAAATAGATCCTGAAACCGTATGCCTACAAGTAGTCAGAGCCCGTTAATGGGTGATGGCGTGCCTTTTGTAGAATGAACCGGCGAGTTACGATAGCGCGCGAGGTTAAGCTGATGAGGCGGAGCCGTAGCGAAAGCGAGTCTGAATAGGGCGCCATAGTGCGTTGTCGTAGACCCGAAACCAGGTGATCTACCCATGTCCAGGATGAAGGTCAGGTAACACTGACTGGAGGTCCGAACCCACGCACGTTGAAAAGTGCGGGGATGAGGTGTGGGTAGCGGTGAAATGCCAATCGAACCTGGAGATAGCTGGTTCTCCCCGAAATAGCTTTAGGGCTAGCCTCGAGGTTGAGAGTTCCGGAGGTAGAGCACTGATTGGACTAGGGGCCCCCACAGGGTTACCGAATTCAGTTAAACTCCGAATGCCGGCAACTTATACTCGGGAGTCAGACTGCGAGTGATAAGATCCGTAGTCAAGAGGGAAACAGCCCAGACCGCCAGCTAAGGTCCCAAAGTGTATGTTAAGTGGAAAAGGATGTGGCGCTGCCTAGACAGCTAGGATGTTGGCTTAGAAGCAGCCACCATTCAAAGAGTGCGTAATAGCTCACTAGTCGAGTGGCGCCGCGCCGAAAATGTAACGGGGCTAAACATACCACCGAAGCTGCGGATTCCGTAAGGAATGGTAGGGGAGCGTTCCAAACCGCTGTGAAGCTGTACCGGAAGGAGCAGTGGAGCGTTTGGAAGTGAGAATGCCGGTGTGAGTAGCGAAAAGAGGGGTGAGAATCCCCTCCGTCGAAAGCCCAAGGTTTCCTGAGGAAGGCTCGTCCGCTCAGGGTTAGTCTGGACCTAAGCCGAGGCCGAAAGGCGTAGGCGATGGATAACAGGTTGATATTCCTGTACCACCGATCCACCGTTTGAACAATGGGGGGACGCAGGAGGATAGTGACGCATGCGGATGGAAGTGCATGTGTAAGTTTCGAGATTGTCTGATTGGCAAATCCGTCAGGCACCAAGATCGAGGAACGACGCGGAGTCCCCTAGGGACGAAGGTCACGATTTCACACTGCCAAGAAAAGCCTCTAGTGAGGTGGAAGGTGCCAGTACCGTAAACCGACACAGGTAGGCGGGATGAGAATTCTAAGACGCGCGGGATAACTCTCGTTAAGGAACTCGGCAAAATGGTCCCGTAACTTCGGGAGAAGGGACGCTCTACATGAGTAGAGCCGCAGTGAATAGGCCCAAACGACTGTTTAGCAAAAACACAGGTCTCTGCTAAATCGCAAGATGACGTATAGGGGCTGACGCCTGCCCGGTGCTGGAAGGTTAAGGGGATGGGTTAGCGCAAGCGAAGCTTTGAACCGAAGCCCCAGTAAACGGCGGCCGTAACTATAACGGTCCTAAGGTAGCGAAATTCCTTGTCGGGTAAGTTCCGACCCGCACGAAAGGCGTAACGATTTGGGCACTGTCTCAACGAGAGACCCGGTGAAATCATAGTACCTGTGAAGATGCAGGTTACCCGCGACAGGACGGAAAGACCCCATGGAGCTTTACTACAGCCTGATATTGAGGCTTTGTGCATGATGTACAGGATAGGCGGGAGACGTCGAGACCGGAGCGCCAGCTTCGGAGGAGTCACCCTTGGGATACCGCCCTTCATGCATAGAGTCTCTAACTCGCAGCCGTAATCCGGCTGGAGGACCGTGTCAGGCGGGTAGTTTGACTGGGGCGGTCGCCTCCTAAACAGTAACGGAGGCGCCCAAAGGTTCCCTCAGAATGGTTGGAAATCATTCGTAGAGCGCAAAGGCAGAAGGGAGCTTGACTGCGAGACCTACAAGTCGAGCAGGGACGAAAGTCGGGCTTAGTGATCCGGTGGTTCCGCATGGAAGGGCCATCGCTCAACGGATAAAAGCTACCCTGGGGATAACAGGCTGATCTCCCCCAAGAGTCCACATCGACGGGGAGGTTTGGCACCTCGATGTCGGCTCATCGCATCCTGGGGCTGGAGTAGGTCCCAAGGGTTGGGCTGTTCGCCCATTAAAGCGGTACGCGAGCTGGGTTCAGAACGTCGTGAGACAGTTCGGTCCCTATCCGTCGTGGGCGCAGGAAATTTGAGGAGAGCTGTCCTTAGTACGAGAGGACCGGGATGGACGCACCGCTGGTGTACCAGTTGTTCCGCCAGGAGCATCGCTGGGTAGCTACGTGCGGACGGGATAAATGCTGAAAGCATCTAAGCATGAAGCCCCCTCCAAGATGAGATTTCCCTTTGAGTAATCAAGAAAGACCCCTCAGAGACGATGAGGTAGATAGGTCACGGGTGGAAGCATGGTGACATGCGGAGCTGAGTGATACTAATCGGTCGAGGCCTTGTTCTAGCAGATGATTGTTGATGACTTCAGTTTTGAGGGCGCGAGCCCTGTCGTCTGGTGACGATAGCCAAGTGGTCACACCCGTTCCCATGCCGAACACGGAAGTTAAGCACTTGAACGCCGAAAGTAGTTGGGGGCTTCCCCCTGTGAGGATAGGACGTTGCCAGGCAATTGAAAAAGACCGATCTGCATCTTGCAGGTCGGTCTTTTGTATTTTAAAAATAAGAGGTGTATTTCATGAAAAGTCAGCTTCCAATCATTGAGGCACTTAAGCGACATGTCGAACGTAAGGCAACATCTTGGCACGTTCCTGGTCATAAAAATGGATCAATCGTATTAGGTCTACCTAGTTTTTTGGAATGGGATAAAACAGAACTAGCTGGCTTAGATGATTTTCACCACCCGACAGAAGCGATTCTAGAAGCAAAAGCATTGTTGCGTGAAGTCTATGATTCGGAAGATAGTCATTTTTTAATCAATGGTTCAACAAGTGGTAACTGGGCAATGCTTGCGGCTGTGACTAAACGAGGAGATCGCGTCTACGTTCAGAGAAATTCACATAAGTCGATTTTTAATGCACTCGAATGGTTAGGATTGTCTCCAATCTTCATGAGCCCTGAGTATGATGAAGAAACACAAATCGCCGGCAATGTTTCACGTGAAACATTAAAGGAAGCGTTAACATCTTATCCGGGTGGAGTCGCGGTATTTTTAACTTCACCGAGTTACTATGGAGAAACAGCAGCTATCGAAGAAATCGTAGCAGTGACAGCACGTTATAAAATACCATTATTAGTTGATGAGGCACATGGTGCACATTTTGGAGAAGCAGTTGGAATCCGTTCAGCCTTTGAACAGGGTGCTACAGCTGTCGTCCAATCTGCTCATAAGACGTTACCGGCATTGACGATGGGGGCTTGGATTCATGAGCGATTAACGGATGTACAACGTCGTAAGCTCCACCATGCACTCCAGTCGTTTCAAACATCAAGCCCTTCGTATCTCATCATGGCTTCACTCGATTATGCTCGATACTATCGACAGCAGTGGACGATTGATGAAATGGAAGAGGTCCGGAACAGCCATCAACTGTTCAAAGACGAACTCGACGGACTAGATGGAATGCATGCTTTTACTTTTGATGATTGGTCACGCGTGATTCTTTCCTATGAGGACTATTCCGGAGAACAGTTACTCGATGCATTAGCCAATGAAAAAATAGATGCAGAGTTTGCTTTAGCTTCATTTGTCGTCTGCATTTTACCTCTTCATAAGTTATCGGAAACTGTCCGAACTCAGTGGTTAACACAGGTAAAAGATGCGATTGAAAAGTTGAAAATGAAAGGAATTCCCTCAAAAAGGTATATCGAGCAATCAATTATGGGTAAAATAAAAGTATCATCACTCGCTTGCCCACTGGATCAGTTAGAGGAGAGGGAATATCGGAATCTTCCGCTTCGTGAAACGAGTGGTCAGATTGCACTTGAAACGATTATTCCATATCCGCCAGGTATTCCAGTCTTGTTGCGAGGAGAGCGTGTGACAAAAGAACAGATAGTATGTATTGAGCATCATATAGCCGCATCCGTCCATCTTCAGGGTGGAGAGTCTTTGCAAGAAGGTACGTTGCGTGTCATAGAGGAAGGGTTTGTTGAATGAAGGGAACGTTTATTACAGTCGAAGGACCAGATGGCGCAGGAAAAACGACACAGCTTCAATTGATGGCAGAAGCATTAAAAAAAGAGGGTTATCAGGTCATCATGACACGAGAGCCAGGCGGCACACGCATTGGGAATGAAATCCGTTCGTTGATTCTGAATCCAGATTTCACGGAGATGGATGAAATGACAGAAATTTTATTGTATGCGGCGTCACGGGCGCAGCACGTCAATGAATTGATTCGTCCGTCACTTACGGCTGGGGCTGTCGTTTTATGTGATCGTTTCGTTGATGCCTCGATTGCGTATCAAGGATATGGACTCGGGTATTCAATTGAACAGATCCGTAACGTCAATCAGCAAGCAACAGGAGGATTAACCCCTGATCGAACGTACTTGTTTGACTTGACGGTCATGGACTCGAAAAGACGAATGATTGAACGAGGGGCGCTTGACCGGATCGAGCAACGTGATGATGCATTCAGAGAGCGTGTCTATCATGGCTTTTTATCATTAGCCGCGTCAGAACCGGAACGCATTCGATTGATTGACGCCAATCAATCGATTGAAGCGGTCCAGTCGCTATTGTTAGAAGATGTGTTAGCCTATTTGAAGAAAAGGGAGAGATTATCATGAAAATGGTCATTACGATTGTTCAAGATAAAGATAGCTTACGTTTAGCAGAAGCGCTTGTTGAAAATGATTTTCGGGCAACCAAACTTGCGACGACGGGCGGCTTTTTAAAAGAAGGTAACACGACATTCATGATTGGGGTTCAAAGTGAACGTGTTGACGATTTGATGCGTTTGATCAAGAAAAATTGTTCGAGCCGCGATCAAATGGTCTCGCCGATCTCACCAATGGGAGGACACGCCGACTCGTATATTCCCTATCCGGTTGAAGTTCAAGTCGGAGGCGCGACAGTCTTTGTCTTGCCGATTGAAGGGTTTCATCAGTTCTGATGCGGACATTTCATGAGCTCGAACAAACACAATCTGTCATCTCGACGATTCTTCAAAATTCTTTACGAGCAAATCGAATCAATCATGCTTATATCTTTACGGGAGACTATGAGCCGCTTCTTTTGGAAGCGGCTCAATTGTTCGCCAAGAGTTTATTTTGTGAGCGGAAAGATCAAGTAGAGCCGTGTAATGAATGCCGAAGCTGTCGACGGATGGATAGCGGAAACCTTGTCGATTACTACCAGATTGAGCCAGATGGGGCAACCATCAAAAAAGAACAAATCCAGCAATTGATGCATGACTTGTCACTTCGGGGGTTAGAAGGGGATCGGCAAATCTATGTCGTGACGCAAGCGCACCGGATGACTCCGCAAGCAGCGAATAGTTTATTGAAGTTCTTCGAAGAACCGGGCGAAGGAAAAGTAGCGATTCTACTAACGAATCAACCGCAACTGTTATTACCGACGATTCGTTCTCGTGGACAACTGTTAAGTTTTCGACCGGCCGATCGTGTGATGATTGGACAAGTTTTATCGGATAAAACGTCCCGAGATGCGGAGTTAACCCAACTTGCAGCTCGCGTCTATTCAAAAATTGATGATGCGGAGCAAGCCTTAATCGAAGACTGGTTTGTAAATGCGCGAGCGTCAGTGTTACAATTGATGGAGGAATTAGCGAATCGTCCGGCAGATTTGCCTTTGTTCGTTCAAGAGAAGTGGATTAATCAATTTAAGAATCGGCAAGACGTCCGGATTGGTCTAGAACTCGTGACATGTTTCTTCGAAGATGCCTTGCATCTGAAGTTGAATCCATCATGGGAGATCATTACGTATACGAATAGCCGACCATTACTTGAGCAGATGGGTGGAAAGAGTCAGGCGACGATCACCCGCTGGTTGCAGGCAGTACTTGCAGCCGTCAAACGGGTCGAAGCGAATGTTAATCCTCAATTAACAGTTGAGCGTCTCATGTTTGACTTACAGAAAGGGTAGAGCGATATGCTAGAAGTAGTAGGCGTTCGCTTTAAAGAAGCGGGCAAAATTTATTATTTTGCACCTGGACAAGAGTCATTATCACGAGGACAAGCCGTCATCGTGGAGACAGTACGGGGCATTGAATATGGCGAAGTGGTAATCGCTGATAAACAAATGGACGAGGAAGATGTGGTCTTACCATTAAAATCAATTCTTCGGATTGCTGATGATAAAGATGCAATGATCGTCCGTGAAAATAAAGTAGCAGCACTTGATGCACATGCAGTGTGTGTCGAAAAGATTCGCGAACATAAGCTTGATATGAAACTCGTGGACGTCGAATATACGTTTGATCGTAATAAAGTCATCTTTTACTTCACAGCGGAAGGTCGCGTCGACTTCCGGGAACTCGTTAAAGATTTAGCAGCAGTCTTCCGGACACGGATTGAGTTGCGCCAAATCGGAGTTCGTGATGAAGCGAAATTGCTCGGTGGAATCGGTCCGTGCGGCCGTGTCCTTTGTTGTTCATCGTTCTTAGGTGAATTTGAGCCGGTCTCAATCAAGATGGCGAAAGATCAAAACTTATCACTGAACCCAACGAAGATTTCCGGGGTCTGTGGCCGTTTAATGTGCTGTTTGAAATACGAGAACGATACGTATGAAGAAATGCGACGTGATCTACCGGATTACGGAAAACGTCTGACTGTACCAGAAGGCGAAGGTCGTGTCGTCGGATTGAACATCCTCGATCAAGTGGTTCAAATTGAACTGAAAGACCGTTCCCGCGTTCTGACTTATTCGATGGAAGAATTGTTATCCGTCGGTGCCGTAAAACAAAAACGACCAAAAGAATGACGGGGTGCATACGCGTGGAGAGAGTCGATAAAAAAGAAATCATTACGCGTGTCGATGCGATCGAGCAACAGATTCATTTGCTGACTGAGCATCTGAGCGTATTAAAAGATCAGCTTGCTTACATGATGGAGGAAAATCAACACCTCTACCTCGAAAATCATCACCTGCGTGAGAAGGTGGAGCGAGACGAACAACAACCGATTACAGAAGAAGCGGAAGCCGAAGCGTTAGTAGGTGCCGGATACGATAACCTCGGTCGCCTCTATCAAGAAGGATTCCACATTTGTAACTTGCACTACGGTCAAGTCCGTAAAGACGGGGATTGCCTGTTCTGCTTGTCCATGTTAACGAAACATTGAGAGGCTGACTTCCTAGGAGTCAGTCTTTTTTTCAGAAAGGAAGACACCTATGCTTGAATTATTACCAGATGAGCGACTCGATCATCTCCTCGGAAGAGACGGTCGCATCATTCAAAGTCCGACCGTCTTTTCGTATTCACTGGATGCCGCGTTACTCGCGCAATTCGTCTGGGTCCCGATCCGCCAAGGTAAGTTGGTCGATTTGTGTGCCGGAAACGGTGCGATTCCGCTCTTTTTATCGTACCGGACGAACGGAACGATCACGGGACTCGAAATTCAACCGCGCCTCGTCGAGATGGCACGCCGTAGTATCGAGTTGAACGAAAAAGCGGGACAGCTCCAAATGATTGAGGGGGATGTCAAAACGGCCGGGAAACAACTCGGATACGGTGCCTATGATGTCGTGACCTGCAATCCGCCGTATTTCTTAGCACATGAATCATCGAACCGAAATGAGAGTGAACACTATACGATTGCCCGGCATGAAGTGTTATGTACACTTGAAGATTGCATTCGTTCAGCCGCCGACTTACTTAAACAAGGCGGGAAAACGGCATTCGTCCATCGTCCGGAACGTTTACTCGACATCGTGACGCTGATGCGTCAGTACCGGATTGAGCCGAAGCGGATGCAATTGATTTATCCGAAGGCAGGGAAAGAAGCGAACATGCTGTTGATTGAAGGCATCAAGGATGCAAAACCGGGCTTGAAGGTGTTACACCCGTTCATCGTCTACGAGCAAGATGACACGTATACCTTGCAAATGCAGGAACACCTGAATGTCTAAGCATGCGGTGTATATCGTGCGTTGCCGTGATGGGAGTCTGTATACAGGGTACGCTGTCGATGTCGAGAAGCGTGTTGCGACACACAATACGGGGCAGGGTGCCAAGTACACACGGTCACGGCTACCGGTCGTCCTTGCGTACACAGAGACGTTTGAGACAAAATCGGACGCACTGAAACGCGAGTATGCGATCAAGCAATTGACACGTGCGAAAAAAGAACAGCTTATTCAAGGAGGGACGTCATGAAGGCAACGAGTAGTTTTAAGGATCAAACGAATGGCTTATATATCGTACCGACACCAATCGGGAACTTAGAGGATATGACGTATCGAGCCGTCCGCATCTTACAAGAGGCCGATATCATCGCGGCAGAAGACACACGCCAGACGATGAAATTGTGCAATCACTTTGAAATCGACACGAAACTCGTCAGTTATCACGAACACAATAAGCAAGTTAGCGGTGAACGGCTGCTCGAAGACTTATTGTCGGGGAAACAGGTCGCCCTCGTCTCCGACGCTGGAATGCCCGGGATTTCCGATCCGGGGAGCGACTTAATCCGACTCGCGATTGCAGCAGACATTCCGGTCGTCGTCTTACCGGGTGCGAATGCGGCATTGACGGCCCTCGTCGCGTCAGGTCTACCGACGGAACATTTTTTGTATTACGGCTTTTTACCACGCAAGAAAAAAGAGCGGCGTGAAGCACTCGAGACGTTACGTTATGAGCAAGGAACATTGATATTTTATGAAGCACCCCATCGGCTAAAGGAAATGCTTGGAGGTGTCCTCGAAATACTCGGTGATCGCCAACTCACGCTCGCCCGTGAATTGACGAAACGTTATGAAGAATACATTCGTGGATCGGTGACGGAAGCGTTAGACTGGGCGTCAGAAGAGGTCCGGGGCGAATTTGTCGTCATCGTCGAAGGAACGACGGAAGAACGTCCGAGTGAAATCCAGCAAGAAGCGGATCCACTCGATCAAATCGAACGGTATATCGCAGACGGTGAAAAGCCGAATGCGGCGTTAAAGCGTGTTGCGAAGGAACGGGGACTTGACCGACAAGCCTTATACCTGTCTTATCACGAATCGAAATGAAAAAAGGAAGCGTACCGAATCGGCGCGCTTCCTTCTTGGTTTTATTCGTTTCCTGCGTAATGACGATCGAGGAAATCTTTTAATTCAACGAGGACACGTTGTGCGCCGTCTGGAGAGAGAATTAATTTTCCGTCTGCCAATTTGAAGTTATCTTCTGATACTTCACCAGTAACTTGGCAAGTCATGTTTGGTTTGTATTTTTTAAGAATGATTTGCTCGTTATCGACGTAGATTTCGAGTGCATCTTTCTCTGCGATTTGGAGTGTGCGGCGAAGTTCAATTGGAATGACTACCCGGCCGAGCTCGTCTACTTTACGTACAATACCTGTTGATTTCATTTTGTTGTTCCTCCTCTGGATGTCTAAGTCTCTGTATTTTTTAAAAAATCGTCAAAATTCGACATCACTTCTATAGAATGTAGAATACTAAACTTTCCAAAAGTAGTCAACCAATCCGAATAGTTTGAAATCAAAATGTCATTTATTTCTCAAAAAAGCCATAATTGAAACGATTTATTAATAGATTTTCCCTTTTTAAAGGAATTCAAACTATTGAGTGTGTTTTTTTGTAATTTGATGTCTGATGTCAAAAAATGTTTTGATTCGACAAAAAACGAGTTTCGACAGCGGCGATAGAACAGCGTATAATAATGGAATGAACAATAGAACGGAGGAATAACATGTCAAAAACATTTTATATCACGACACCGATTTATTATCCTAGCGCGAAGCTACATATCGGTCATGCGTACACGACGGTCGCAGGAGACGCGATGGCCCGTTATAAACGTCTTCAAGGATTCGATGTGCGTTACTTAACAGGAACGGATGAACACGGACAAAAAATTCAGGAAAAAGCAGCTGAAGCAGGTATTTCTGAACAAGCATTCGTCGACGGTGTCGTCGAGCAGATTAAAGTCCTGTGGGATCGTCTCGACATCTCGTATGACGATTACATTCGAACGACAGAACCACGCCACAAGAAAGTCGTCGAACACGTTTTTGAGACATTACTCGAAAAAGGTGACATCTATCTTGGTGAATATGAAGGCTGGTATTCGATTCCGGACGAGACGTATTACACGGAATCGCAGTTAGTGGATGGAAAAAGCCCAGATAGCGGCCATCCCGTCGAACTTGTTCGTGAGGAATGTTATTTCTTCCGAATTAGTAAGTATGCCGATCGTTTAGTCGAATACTTTGAAGCGAACCCATCATTCATCTTACCGGAATCACGGAAGAATGAAATGATCAATAACTTCATTAAACCAGGTCTCCAAGATCTCGCCGTCTCACGGACGACATTTGACTGGGGCGTCAAAGTCCCGTCGAATCCGAAACACGTCGTCTACGTTTGGGTTGATGCCTTGACGAACTACATCTCGTCACTCGGTTACGGAACGGATGATCAAGGGAACTTCGACAAGTACTGGCCAGCAGACGTTCATCTCGTCGGAAAAGAAATCGTTCGTTTCCATACGATCGTTTGGCCGGCACTCTTGATGGCACTCGATCTCCCATTGCCGAAACAAGTTTTCGCGCACGGCTGGTTGTTGATGAAAGATGGGAAGATGTCGAAATCAAAAGGCAATGTTGTTGACCCGATTCCGATGATTGACCGTTATGGTCTTGATGCTCTTCGTTATTATCTCTTACGCGAAGTTCCTTTCGGCTCAGATGGGATGTTCACACCGGAAGCGTTCGTTGAGCGGATGAACTTCGATCTCGCGAATGATCTCGGGAACTTACTCAACCGGACGATTGCGATGGTCACGAAATACTTTGATGGGGTCATCCCGACCTATGCGGGAAATGTCACGCCGTTCGATGCGACATTGTCGACGCTTGCGAAAGAAACAGTCGAGAAGGTCGAGGCTTCGATGGAGCATATGGAATTCTCGGTTGCCTTAGCGCACGTCTGGCAATTAATCAGTCGCGCGAATAAATATATCGACGAGACACAACCGTGGGTACTCGCGAAAGACGAAACGAAGACGGATGAACTCGGCTCGGTCATGGTCCACCTCGTCGGAACGCTGCGTCACGTCGCGATCATGTTGCAACCGTTCATGACACAATCTCCGACAGAGATGTTCCGTCAGCTTGGTCTTGCTGGTCAGCCGATGAACTGGGAAGCACTCGAACAGTTCGCGTCGATTGAAGAAGGAACAAAAGTCGGGATTGCTGAACCGATTTTCCCACGCCGCGACATGAAAGAAGAAGTCGAAGCAATCGTCGAAATGATGCAACAGGCATCTGCTGCCCGAGTTGAGGAAGAAGAAGTCGAAGAAGCAGATGAGGATGTTCGTCCGGAAACGACAATTGATGTTTTTGATCAAATTGAGCTGCGTGTCGGCGAAGTCGTCACAGCAGAAAAAATCAAAAAAGCAAAAAAACTGTTAAAGTTAACGGTCGACATGGGGAAAGAAACACGCCAAATCGTTTCAGGCATCGCTGAATGGTACGAGCCGGAAGACCTGGTCGGTCGGAAGGTCATCGTCGTCGCGAACTTGAAGCCGGTCACTCTCCGTGGTGAATTATCGCAAGGTATGGTGCTTGCGGCTGAAAAATCAGGTAAACTTGAACTAGCGACCGTCCCGTCAACGATGGCGAACGGTGCCAGTGTAAAATAATTCGGATGCCTGTGGACTTCACGTCACAGGCATTTTTTTGAAAAAGGAGTCGAGGATATTGTTAATCGATACACACACACATTTAAATTCGGATCAGTTCGACGGAGACGTCGAAGAAACGATTGAACGCGCACGCGCGAACGGAGTCTCACCGATGATCGTCGTCGGATTCGATCATAAGACGATCGACCGGGCGATGGAACTCGTTGAACAGTATGATGATCTGTATGCCGTCATCGGTTGGCATCCCGTCGATTCAATCGATTTCGATGATGTGGCGTACGCGAAAGTCGAGCGCCTCATGGACCATGAGAAAGTCGTCGCCCTCGGTGAGATCGGTCTTGATTATCACTGGGATACGTCACCAAAAGATGTCCAGGAAGCTGCGTTTCGTAAACAGATTCAACTTGCGAAGAAAAAGAATAAGCCAATCGTCATTCACAACCGGGAAGCAACGGAAGATACGTTACGTATTCTCGAAGAAGACGCGAAAGAAGTCGGTGGGATTCTCCATAGCTACAGCATGAGTGCCGAACTGTTACCCCGTTGCCTCGCGATGAACTTTTATATTTCGCTCGGTGGACCGGTAACGTTTAAAAATGCGAAGATGCCGAAACGTGTCGCTCAAGAAGTTCCGCTTGATCGGTTACTCGTCGAGACAGATTGTCCTTACCTGACACCGACACCATACCGCGGCAAACGGAATGAACCAGCGTACGTCCGGTTCGTGGCGGAAGAAATCGCGCAACTGCGTGGCATGATGTATGCCGATATCGAACAAGCGACAACAGAAAACGCGAAGCGGGTCTTCCGTCTCCCATGATGCGTTCGTTCTCTTATATCGCGACAGGGTGTGCCTTATTGTTAATTGCGATTCTAATCTACTTGGCGATGGATCATCCGCGCGACGTCACTATCATGATTGACGGACAAGAACAACACGTCAAGACGATAGAAACATCAGTCTATGGTGTCTTACGCGAAAATGGAATCGAAGTGCGAGCGGAGGATAACATCGAACCTTCGCGCAGTGCGGATTTACCAAAGAATGGTTTGATTGTCATCCAACGTGCAAAAGAAATTACGATGATTGTCGGATACGGGCAAGCACAGACGGTTCGGACACATGCTCGTCTTGTATCGGATTTATTAAAGGAACGTGGCATCGTCCAAGCCGATACCGATGATGTATACCCTTCGATTCATGCCGTCTTGACGACCGGGATGACAGTCCGATTCCGTGAAGCATTTCCGGTTGACATCGTCATCGGAGGACGAGCCAGTCAAGTCTATACGTACCAAACGACCGTCCGTGAGCTCCTTGCGAAACAAGGAGTGACGTTACAAGCGACAGACCGTGTTGCGCCGAGCCTTGATACCGTTGTCTCGGAAGATACGCTCGTCACCGTCAATACGACGCGACGGGCGACCTTAACGGAAGAACAGTTGCTTCCGTTCGATGTCGAGCAAGTAGAAGATCCGACATTACCGAAAGGACAACAACTTGTAACGACGACGGGGCGTCCTGGAATCCGGACCCAAAAGTACGAATTGACGCTCGCTGACGGGCTCAGTAAAGAGAAGAAGTTACTGACCGATGAAGTAACGAGTGAACCGGTGAAACAAATCATTAAAGTCGGAACAAAACCGATTGAACGAGTAGAAACACCGGCACCTGTCTTCAATGAAGAGGAGGCAACGACGCCATTGACGGTCGCACCGGAAGTCACGGCAGACTTAGACTTCAAGAATGCGAAGACGCTGATGGTCGAGGCGACGGCCTATACGAATGACCCAGCATCGAACGGGAGTCAATTGTATGATGGGCGCGCATTGACAGCGACGGGGTACGATGTCACGGATACAATCACCTATCAAGGGTTACCGATCGTCGCCGTCGACCCGAAAGTAATTCCGCTCGGGACGAAAGTGTATGTCGAGGGGGTCGGACTGGCGGTCGCGCTCGATACGGGCGGTGCCATTAAAGGCAATAAAATTGATGTCCTCGTCAGTGATGAACAGACGGCGAAGACGTTCGGGCGGAAGACCGTCAAGCTTTGGGTCATTCCGAATGAGTCGGGCACGGAAGCGGGCAGTTGACGCTTCCTTGTTTTTTTCGTGGAAACAGGTACAATTACGGAAGTGTTTGAAGAAGGTGGAGAAGAATTGATGCAAAAACGCTTAAAAGAAGTCATCGTCGTCGAAGGACGTGACGATACGACACGACTACAGGAAGTATTCAATGTCGATACAATTGAAACGAACGGCTCTGCCGTCAATGAGCAAACGTTACAACGAATTGAAAAAGCACTCGAACGCCGAGGCGTCATCGTCTTCACGGATCCAGACTTTCCGGGTGACCGGATTCGCGCACGTATCAATGAACGTGTTCCGGGATGCAAACAAGCCTATCTGCCACGTGCGGACGCAAAAGATAAACGCGGTAAAATCGGTGTCGAGCATGCTTCGCCGCAGGCAATCGAACGTGCACTCGCAGCCGTTTATGAAACAGAAGAAGTCCATGTCGCAGAAGTGACACGGGATATGATACTTGCAGCAGACTTAATCGGTGGTCCATCAGCATCGTCACGCAGACGCCGGCTCGGACAGTTGCTCGCAATCGGTGAACCGAATGCGAAACAACTCGTCAAACGCGTCGCTTCGATTCGGATCACAAAAGAGGAATGGGAAGCTGCACTGAGACAGTTAGAGGAGGAACAAGATTGAAAGACATCGCAACACTACACCGGACGAAGGAAATCCTCGCGCGACACGGATTTTCATTTAAGAAGTCCTTAGGACAAAACTTTTTAATCGATTTGAACGTACTCGCGAACATTGTCGGCGCTGCTTCGTTAACAAAGGAGAGTGGTGTTCTTGAGATCGGACCGGGAATCGGGTCGTTGACGGAACAGTCCGCTAAACAGGCGAAAAAAGTCGTCGCCCTTGAAATCGACCAACGGCTGTTACCGATTTTAGATGATTCGCTCTCACCTTATCCGAACGTCAAAATCATCCATGGAGATGCACTTGAACTGGATCTCGAAACGATTGTCAACGAGGAGTTCACACAAGAAGGAATTACGGATCTTGCGGTCGTCGCAAACTTACCGTACTATGTTACAACACCTATCATCATGCGGATATTGGAGGCGAAAGCACCATTCCGGACACTCATCATGATGATTCAAAAGGAAGTCGCGGAACGGATCGGTGCGAAACCAGGTACAAAAGCGTATGGTTCATTATCGATTGCGATTCAATACTATGCGGAAGCCGAAGTCTGTTTCACGGTGCCAAAGCAAGTCTTCATTCCCGCTCCGAACGTCGATTCGGCTGTCATCCGCTTGAACATCCGAAAAGAGCCGGCCGTCCAAACGAAAGATGAAAAATTATTCTTCGAAGTTGCGCGTGCAAGTTTTGCCCAGCGCCGGAAAACGATTTTAAATAATTTGTCGAGCCACTTCGGAAAAGCAGAAAAAGAAGCTGTCGAAGCCGCGTTGCATGAAGCAGGTATCGACCCAAGACGTCGTGGTGAAACGCTCAGCTTGCAGGAATTCGCACAGCTCGCGGACGCACTTTTGCCGATTAAAAAACGTTGACGGTAGCGGGAAGAAAAGATATAATATTCGACCTTTCAAATATTTAATTAATATGCTATAATAAATATTAGTGAGGTGAAGCGTATGCCAAAGACGTTGAACGAAATCAGACATGTTTTCGAAACACATGTTGGTGAAAGACTGACGCTAAAAGCAAGCGGCGGTCGTAAAAAGGTCGTAACCCGAATCGGAACGCTCGTTGAGACGTATCCTTCGGTGTTTGTAGTCAAGCTAGACGCAGAGCGCCACAATGTCGAGCGAGTTTCTTATAGCTACGCTGACGTGTTAACCGACTCCGTACAAATCGAATTTGCGAATTCGTAAACTTACCTTCCGAAGCGGACAGAAATGTTCGCTTCTTTTTTTGTGGAAAGGTTGATACAATTCGTACAGGATACGTACTAGAGGAGGAACGGCACGATGACGATTATTGTAAAGGCACCAGCGAAAATCAATTTAGTGTTGGATGCGACGGCGAAGCGGACAGATGGTTACCATGATGTACATATGGTGATGACGACAGTGGACTTGGCAGACCGCTTAGAGTTGACGGAACTTCCGTCAGGCGAGATTCGAATGAATGCGCAGCACGCCTATGTTCCGAACGATGAGCGGAACTTGGCTTACAAGGCGGCAGCCGTCTTGAAGAAAAAATTTAACATCCAGGCTGGAGTAGAGATTTACCTTGAGAAACAAATTCCGGTCGCAGCGGGTCTCGCGGGTGGATCGAGTGACGCTGCAGCGACATTACGCGGTTTAAATGATTTATGGCAGCTCGGATTGACGCTCGAACAACTCGCAGAAATTGGCGCGGAAGTCGGTTCGGATGTCCCGTTTTGTGTCATGGGCGGGACGGCGATCGCGACAGGACGTGGTGAAAAGCTTGAAAAATTGATCGCTCCGCCTCCGTGCTGGGTCGTGCTTGCGAAACCAACGATCGGTGTGTCGACGGCAGACGTTTATGGCGCACTCGATTTGACGACGGCCGAACGACCGGATGTCGAAGCGATGATTACAGCTGTTAAAGAGCAGGATTTTACGGCGATTTGTCAATCACTCGGAAATGTTCTTGAGTCGGTCACGTTACCGATGCACCCGGAAGTCGAGCAAATCAAGGATTTCATGACGAGTTGCGGGGCTGAAGGTGTCTTGATGAGCGGGAGTGGTCCGACGGTCTTCGCGTTGACGGAACACGAAAACCGGGCCCAACGTCTCTATAATGGCTTAAGAGGTTTTTGTAACGAAGTCTACGTCGTTCGTCTTTTAGGCGAAAACCATTGATAATATCCGTATGAAAATGATATATTCACTAGTGAATATTCGGAATTACGGAGAGGTGGAACAATTTAGATGAAAATTCGGAGAAGTGGTCGGTTAGTCGATATGACACGTTATCTACTCGACCATCCGCATCATCTGATCTCATTGACAATTTTCGCAGAACGCTATAAATCTGCAAAATCGTCAATCAGTGAAGATTTAGATATCGTGAGTGAAATGTTAGAGCATGAAGGAACAGGACGACTCGTCACAGTCCCGGGGGCTGCGGGCGGTGTCATGTTCATTCCGACATGGAGTAGCGAAAAAGCATTGCCGTTCATCGATGATTTATGTGAACGCGTCGCACGGCCAGATCGTCTGTTGCCGGGTGGATATTTGTATCTGACAGATTTACTTGGTAATCCACGGATGGTCAAGCAGATGGGACAAGTTTTTGCATCTGTCTTCAGTCAGAAAAAAGTGGATGTCGTCATGACGATTGCGACAAAAGGAATCCCGCTTGCTTACGCCGTCGCTGAACAACTCGGTGTACCGTTCGTGATCGTTCGTTCGGACAGTCGTGTTACGGAAGGATCGACCGTCAGCATCAACTACGTATCAGGCTCATCAAAAGCGATTCGGACGATGGCACTGGCGCGACGAAGTCTTCCGCGCGGAGCGAACGTCTTGTTGATTGATGACTTCATGAAAGCTGGGGGAACGATTCGTGGAATGATGAGTTTACTGAGCGAGTTCGAAGCGAAAGTAGCCGGTGTCGGGGTCTTGATTGAAGCAGAAGGTGCCGAGAAAAAGATGGTCAGTGAATACGTCAGCTTAATGAAACTTGCCGACGTCGATGTCGATCTCGGACAGATTCAAGTGAAGCGTGGGAACGTCGACCAGTATTTCACAAGCGATGGGAATACCTGAATTTGACACGTGATTTCTTTGAAACTATACTGTAATTATCAAACTTTTGGAAATTATGCCTAAAAAGATTGGAAAAAGCTAAACCTTTATTTGTTTTGAACCGTAAGTAGAAGTAGACAACGAAGAGTTGTGACATCGGTTACTAAAAGGGGTGCGGACAAAATGAACGTTACGGACGTTAAAATTCGTCGCGTCGTGGCAGAGGGGCGCATGAAAGCACTCGCCTCGATTACGCTCGATCACGAATTCGTAGTACACGATTTACGTGTGATTGAAGGGAACAGTGGTCTCTTCGTCGCGATGCCGAGCAAACGGACGCAAGAAGGCATCTTTCGTGATGTCGCTCATCCAATCAATGCATTAATGCGAAAAAAGGTCGAAGATTCAGTACTAGAAGCATATGTGTTGCGTGAAGAAAATGAAGAGGCGCTCGATTTAGAGCTGACATCAGTCGAATTGACAGATCGCCCTTAATAGAGGAGACCGGTTTCCCGTATTGCGGCGGACCGGTCTTTTTTTTTTGCTGTTAAAAAGGTTTGCTGCAATCTTCTTACAAAACAACAACGGGTTGTGCCTCTTCCGATGAAAGCAATGAAAAGAAAAGCCCGTCCATCACAAAGGTTGATTTTAAAACGACTTATGAGTCAGCCTCCTCACGTTGTCTACAGTCTGTTTTTAATGGATGTTTCATCAATTTGACTCGGTCCTGTGATTGAATAGTGGCCTCATTTTCGTTATAGTTGGTACGAGTGTACTATTTCTGAACGAAATCAACACTAATTTACGTGGAGGAGCGACAAGGATGAATCATTTCGCGGTAATTCTAGCAGCTGGTAAAGGAACACGCATGAAATCAAAACTCTACAAAGTACTCCACCCAGTAGCTGGGAAACCTATGGTACAACACGTCGTGGACCAACTCGCGACACTTGGCGTCAAGCGTCAAGTCGTAATCGTTGGGCATGGTGCGGAGTCTGTAAAAGAAGTGCTTGGCACATCGGTGGAATATGCGCTTCAAAGTGAGCAGCTTGGCACGGGTCATGCTGTTCAAATGGCAGAACCGGTACTTGGAAACGAAAAAGGATCGACGCTTGTCGTCTGTGGGGATACACCACTCTTAACGAGTGAGACGTTAGCCGCGTTACTCGACCACCATGCAGAAACGGGTGCAAAAGTGACCGTGTTGACAGCTCATGCGGATGATGCGACTGGATATGGTCGGATTATTCGTGGTGAAGAGGGACATGTTTCAAAAATCGTTGAACATAAAGATGCGACAGAACAAGAACTCGCGATTAAAGAAATCAACACAGGAACGTACGTGTTTGATAATGAGTTGTTGTTCGCTGCGTTAAAACAAGTCAAGAACGATAATGTCCAAGGAGAGTATTACTTGCCGGATGTCATCGAAATCGCGAAAGCCGATGGCGAAACGATTGCTGCCTATGCGGCGCCGACGTTTGAAGAGACAATCGGTGTCAATGACCGTGTCGCACTCGCGCAAGCTGAGACGTCGATGCGTAAGCGGACGAACGAGTATTGGATGCGTCAAGGTGTCACATTCATCGACCCGGCATCGACCTATATCGGACCAGATGTTACGATTGGTTCGGATACGACGCTCTACCCAGGGACACAATTGCTTGGGAAGACGATCATCGGGTCTGAATGTATCATCGGACCGAATAGTGACATCCGTAACAGTGAAGTGGCAGATGCTGCTGTCGTCCGTCAGTCGGTCGTAACCGATAGCCGGATCGGGCAAGCAGCACAAGTCGGTCCATTCGCGCACTTGCGTCAGCAAGCGGTGCTCGGAGCGAACACGCGTGTCGGTAACTTCGTTGAAGTCAAGAAATCGACGTTCGGTGAAGGAAGCAAATCGGCACACTTGAGTTACGTCGGAGACGCAACGATTGGTAAAAACGTCAATTTAGGATGTGGATCAATCACTGTCAACTATGATGGAACAAACAAGTTCGAAACGGTCATCGAGGATGATGCGTTCATCGGTTGTAACGTCAACTTGATCGCCCCCGTCACAGTCGGTAAAAATGCACTCGTCGCAGCAGGTTCGACAGTGACAGATGATGTTCCGGAAAACGGTCTTGCGATCGCCCGTGAGCGTCAAACGACAAAACCTGATTATCGTTAATTCAGCTACACCTTATTCATTACTTGTCGCTCTACTCGTCTAAACCAAACAAATGGAGGCCACCTAAACATGTCTACTGTCTTAGAACATGAAATTCGTATTTTCGCACTCAACTCGAACAAACCACTGGCAGAGGAAATCGCTAAGGTCATCGGAATTCCCGTTAGCGAAAGTTCAGTCAAACACTTCAGTGATGGCGAAATCTCGATGAACATCGAAGAAAGCGTTCGCGGAGATGATATCTACATCATCCAATCGACAAGTCAGCCGGTCAACGAGAACTTGATGGAGCTCCTCATCATGATTGACGCATTAAAACGTGCTTCTGCACGGACGATCAACGTCGTCATGCCGTATTATGGTTATGCACGTCAAGACCGTAAAGCACGTTCGCGTGAGCCGATCACAGCAAAACTTGTTGCGAACTTACTTGAAGTCGCAGGAGCGACACGTGTCGTCACGATGGATCTCCATGCTGCTCAAATCCAAGGTTTCTTCGATATTCCAGTAGATCAGTTAATGGGTGTTCCACTTCTTGCTACTTACTTCGAGAAGAAAAACATCGACCCAAATGAACTCGTCATCGTTTCTCCAGACCATGGCGGTGTTACACGGGCACGTAAATTAGCAGAACAATTAAAAGCACCGATCGCAATCATCGATAAGCGTCGTCCGAAACCGAACGTCGCGGAAGTCATGAACATCGTCGGTCAAGTCGATGGCAAAATCGCCATCATCATCGATGACATCATCGATACGGCAGGAACGATTACACTTGCTGCGAACGCTTTAATCGAAAATGGGGCGAAACAAGTTTATGCTTGTTGTACACACCCTGTTCTTTCTGGTCCAGCGATGGAACGGATTGAGAACTCAGCGATTGAAGAGCTCGTCGTCTTGAACACGATCGACTTGACGCAACGTGAATGCGCAAGCAAAATCAAACAAATTTCTGTCGCGCGGTTACTTGCAGAAGCAATCATCCGTGTCCATGAACAAAAATCAATCAGCCCGCTCTTTAGCTGATCAACAAACAGATACGAACGATGAGGTCCGGTTTTTTGAAATCGGACCCTTGTTCGTGCTTTTTTTTCATCAAAGGAAATAAACAAAAGGAGGTAGCGATATGAAATGTATCGTCGGTCTAGGAAACCCTGGAGCTAAATATACGAACACCCGTCACAACATCGGTTTCCTCGCGATTGACGCGTTGGCGGAGGAACACGGAATAAAATTATCCGAGTCGAAGTTTAAAGCAGTCTTCGGAACGGGAATGATAAATGGGGAACGTGTTGTGCTCGTCAAACCATTGACTTACATGAATCTATCCGGGGAAGCAGTTCGTCCGCTTCTGGATTTTTATAAAATCGCGGTCGAAGACGTCCTCGTCATCTATGATGATCTCGATTTGCCGCTTGAAAAGATGCGTCTTCGCTCAAAAGGAAGCGCCGGTGGGCATAATGGTGTCAAGTCGCTTATTCAGCATTTAGGCACACAAGAAATTAAACGCTTAAAACTCGGTGTCGGTCGTCCGCCTGCTCCGATTCAAGTCATCGATTGGGTCTTGATGCCGTTCTCAAAAGCAGAACAACCTGTCTTGCGGGAAGTATTGGCGGACGCTGTGAAAATCGCGACAGACTTTACCGATACACCATTTTTGGCGTTGATGAATCGCTATAACTGAACGAAACGCTTTGGAATTCCAAAGCGTTTTTGCTGTCGTCTTAGGAGGGGAAACTATGAAACAACTACAAAATCTGTTGCTCGGAATACCAGAAATAAAAACGGTCCGTGAGCGCTTTCGACAAGGGGTCGATGCCCAACTCATCACAGGCTTGATGAATAGCGGGAAAGCGTTGTTCGTCGCAGGCATTTATCAAGAAACAAAAAAACGGTTCGTCATCGTCACCCACAATATGTTTCAAGCGCAAAAACTGTATGATGATTTGATTGAACTGGTGCCTGAACAGGAAGTGATGCTCTACCCGGTCGACGAGACACTGGCTGCTGAATTATCGTACGGGGCGAGCCCGGAATTACGGGCGACACGGATTGAAACGCGGCACCGGCTCCTGACGACCGATGATGGTATTTTAATCATCCCACTCGTCGGTCTCAGACGGTATGCTCCACCTGCAAGTGATTTCTTAGCACATACGAAACGGATTAAGCCAGGCGATATCTTGGCGATTCCGGACTTCATTCAAGAATTAGTCGACGCCGGATATGAGCGGACGGCGACCGTGACGACACCGGGAGAATTTTCAGTCCGCGGGAGTATCATCGATATTTATCCGTTGACGGTCGACCGTCCCTATCGATTGGATTTATTTGATGAAGAAGTCGACTCGATTTATACATTCGATGCAGAAACGCAACGATCACTCGGTGTGGTCGCAGAAGCGTTGCTTCCACCGGCAGCTGAACACTTTGCGACGACGGAAAATCTCCGTGCCGCGGGTGAACGGTTGCGTGCACTCTATGAAGCGACGAAAGAACGTGTCCAAAGTACGGAAGTCCTTGCAGCACTTGAAGAAGGGATCGCCTATGACGTCGAATTGCTCGAAAGTGGGGAGCGACCGAAACAACTCGCGAAATACGCGCCGTTACTGTATCAGAAGACATTACTGGCTGATATCACAGATGCCGTCTTGATCGTCGATGAAATCGCACGGATCGAAGAAGCGGCGGAAGTTCAGGATGCGGAAGAAGCGGAATGGATGGCTTCGTTGATTGAACGGGGGCAAAGCGTTAGTGATTACATTCTCTCGGTTCCGATGCTCAAAGTCTTCGAACAACGTCAGCTACTCTATTTGTCGCTCCTTCCGACACGCAGAAGCGGCGTCCCTGAAAGTGCAGCGATTCACTTCAACATCAAACCGATCGCTCCGTTTCATGGCCAAATGGAACGTCTGAAACAGGAAATCGATCGGTATGCCCGGGCAGACATGTGGATGGTCTTCCTTGCGAGTAACAAAGAGCGGGCGGAGCGGATGCGGCAGACACTTTCCGACTACGGTGTCGAAGCGTCCTTGCATACGGCAGAAGAAGATATGCGTCGGGGACATCCGTCGATTTTAATCGGTGGCATTCATGGTGGTTTCGAAATGACGAATGCACGACTCGTCGTCGTGACGGAAGAAGAAGTCTTTAAGCAACCGACCCGTCGCCGGAAACAGACGACGAAATTGACGAACGCGGAACGGATCAAAAGTTACCAAGAGTTGAAGACGGGTGATTATATCGTCCATATCCACCATGGAATTGGTCGTTACCACGGCATCAAAACGATTGATGTCGCAGGGAACCATAAAGATTACTTGCACCTCGTCTATGCCGGTGACGACTCCTTGTATGTTCCGGTTGACCAAATCGACTTGATTCAAAAATACGTCGGGGCAGAAGGAAAAGAACCGAAAATCTATAAACTCGGCGGAACGGACTGGAAGAAAGTCAAAGCGAAAGTCCAAAAATCAGTTGAGGACATCGCAGATGAACTAATCAAATTGTATGCGACACGAGAAGCGGCAGTTGGATTTGCTTTCCCAGAAGATGATGACAGCATGCAGGCATTCGAAGCCTCGTTCCCGTACGAGGAAACGGTCGATCAAGTCCGGTCGATTGAAGAGATTAAGAAAGATATGGAACGGCCGCGTCCGATGGATCGTCTGTTATGTGGAGACGTCGGATACGGGAAAACGGAAGTCGCGATTCGGGCGGCATTTAAAGCAGTTATGGCAGGGAAACAAGTTGCTCTCCTTGTGCCGACGACTGTTCTTGCCCAACAACACTATGAAACGATGCTCGAGCGATTCAGCGAATGGCCAATCAATGTTTCAGTCATGAGTCGGTTCCGATCGGCGTCAGAACTGAAAGCAACAAAAAAAGGCTTGAAAGAAGGAACGATCGACGTCGTTGTCGGAACACACCGTGTCTTATCAAAAGATGTTCAGTTCGCTGACATCGGTCTGTTGATCATCGATGAAGAGCAACGCTTCGGTGTTAAACATAAAGAACGATTGAAACAACTCAAAACGAATGTCGATGTCTTGACGTTGACGGCGACACCGATTCCACGGACCTTACACATGTCGATGATTGGGATTCGTGATTTGTCGGTCCTCGAGACACCGCCTGAAAACCGCTATCCTGTCCAAACGTACGTGATGGAGTACGACGGAATCATCATGCGTGAAGCACTTGAACGTGAACTTGGTCGAGGGGGGCAAGCCTTTTTCCTCTACAATCGCGTTGAAGGGATTGAACGGAAGGCGGAGGAAATCCGGGCGCTCGTTCCGGAAGCACGTGTCGTCACGGCACATGGTCGGATGACAGAGACGGAACTTGAAAGTCAATTGATTGCCTTCTTCGAGGGGGATGCCGATGTTCTTGTCAGTACGACAATCATTGAAACGGGGATCGATATTCCGAACGTCAATACATTGATCGTCAACGATGCCGATCAAATGGGTCTATCACAGCTCTACCAACTGCGTGGTCGTGTCGGACGTTCAAGTCGTGTCGCGTATTCCTACTTTACGTACCGTCCGCAAAAACGGTTGACCGAAGTCGCCGAGAGTCGTCTTCAGGCGATCAAGGAATTTACGGAGCTTGGAAGTGGCTTCAAGATTGCCATGCGTGACTTGTCGATTCGCGGTGCCGGGAATCTGCTCGGATCCCAACAATCCGGTTTTATCGATTCAGTCGGGTTCGATTTGTATTCACAAATGTTATCGGAAGCCGTCGAAGAACGGAAGGAACGAATGAAAGGGAAACAACGTGTCCAAAAATTCGTACCAGACTTTACGTTCAGTCTCGATGCGTATATTCCGAGTCATTATATGTCGGATTCTGAACTGAAAATTGAGTTCTATAAACGCTTAAAGTATGTTGATACGACAGAAAGTCTTGATGCACTCGAAGGAGAGATGCTGGAGCGCTTCGGTGAATTCCCGAATGAAGTCGCACGATTGATTCAGTTGACGCGGATGCGGATTTTTGCTGAACGGGCTCGGATTGAGCGGGTCAAACAAACGGACCCGAAAATCGAGATCGTCTTATCCGAACAAACGACTCAGACGCTCGATGTTGCGGATTTCGTCAAGTGGACGGTACCGATTGGTCGCGGACTCGGCATGGGACAACAAGAAGGAAAACTTGTTTTGACGTTGAACCGTGGCAAACAAACCGTTCAACAAACAACGGAACAAGCAGAGCGGTTGCTCGCTGAACTTGACCGCCGGATCTCGATGCGATGAGTCAACGGCGAACGATTGCGCAAGGGGCAGCGCTCCTGGCGATCTCGAGTTACGTCTCAAAGCTGCTGAGCTTTTTTTACCGGATTCCGTATCAAAACATGGCAGGGGATTTTGGATTGTACGTCTATCAGACGGTCTATCCATTATTCGCGATTGCGGCAGCACTGGGGATTTATGCGCTACCCGTCATCGTCGCAAAGTTGACGTTGCATCACCCGGAAGAAAAACGAGAGGTTCTTTGGTCGATTTTCTTTGTCCTTGCGAGTCTTTCGTTAGTGTTCGGTCTGCTCGGCTGGATCATCGCACCAGAACTTGCTTTACTGTTCGGAGATCCGAAGCTCGTCCTTCCGTTACGTGCTGTGACGTTGACGTTTTATTTATTGCCGGTCATTGCCGTGTTACGAGGAATGTTTCAAGCAGACCTTGAGATGCGACCGACCGCCTTTTCGCAAATTACGGAAAACGCCGTGCGTGTCTGTTTATTGTTACTCGTGACGTATTATGGTGTCTCGATCGGAGCGAATCCTTATCAAATCGGTGCTGCGGCACACGTGACGGCGCTCGGTGGCAGTGTCGCTTCATTGTTGTTGCTCCTTCGCTTCGCGAAAGGGCGGATTGGTCGCCCGGTCGTCTCGAAGCGTCATTTAAAACGTGTCGGGAAAGTCTTATTGACGAGTGGGATGGCGGTCAGTATCGCGTCGCTTGCTTTACTGTTGATGCAGTTGATTGATGGATTGACGTTCGTCAACTTGCTCGGGGATACGATGGAGACGAAAATCGAGAAGGGGATTTTTGATCGTGGTTATCCATTGTTGCAGTTCGCAATTTTATTTGCGACGTCGATCAGTCTGGCCAGTGTTCCGACGTTGCTGACGGAGTATCGTAAACAAAATGACGCGGCGACACGGTTGCACCTTGAAACACTCCTTCGTTCTGGTCTATTGGTCGCGGCAGCTGCGACGGTCGGATTGTTTAGTGTCATGCGTCCACTCAACATCGCGCTCTATCAAGATGATAAAGGGACGATTGCGCTCAGTTGGCTTGCTGCGACGGCCTTTACGGCATCGCTCTCGATGATTATCATCTCTTGTCTCCAGTCCGTCGATGCTGAAAAATATGCCTTTGCAGGCGTCGTGCTCGGACTGGTCGTCAAGCTGTTATTAAACATCTACTTGTTGCCCCGTTATGGTATGATCGGGGCGGGAATGGCGACATTCGGCGGATTCGCGATGATGGCATCAGCACAACTCATCTTATTGAATCGGAAATTCGGACGTGTAACAGCAGGACGAATTTTCTACGTCCGATTGCTCCAAGCAATCATCCCGATGGCGTTGTTTTTGTACGTGGTCGAACGTCTGTTTCAATGGGCAGGTTTCGAGACGCGGATTGGAGCGATGTTTGAAGTGGGTCTACTCGTCATCGGTGGTGCATTGATCTTTTGTATATTTGCACTGCGCAGGCGGGTCCTGACAGAGCGGGAGTGGTCTTTATTGCCGTTCGGAGACAAACTTTATCGAATTCATCATCGGAGGAAAATCATATGACACACCGTATTACAGTCGTCGGCTTAGGTGTTGGCGAACTAGAGCAATTGCCGTTTGGCGTTTATAAGTTATTGAAAGAAACAACACAACCTGTTTATTTACGGACAGCAGATCATCCCGTCGTTTCAGAACTGGCGACAGAGGGAATGAAATTTACATCGTTTGATTCGATTTATGAGCGGCACGACCGCTTTGAAGCGGTCTATATGGACATCGTCGAAACACTGCTTGATCAGGCGACACAAACGCCAATCATCTATGCGGTACCGGGACACCCGCTTGTAGCAGAAAGTACCGTTCAACAACTACTTGCGCGTGCGACTGACATCGACATCGTCGGTGGACAAAGTTTTCTTGATCCGATGTTCGCAGCGGTCGGGGTAGATCCGATTGAAGGATTTCAATTGCTTGACGCAACGGCCTTCCGTGTTGATGAAGCGCAAATTCGTCAACACGTACTGATCGGACAAGTGTACGATGCGTTTGTCGCAGGTGACTTGAAAGTCATGTTGATGGAACGTTATCCGGATGAACACCCGGTGACGCTCGTCACAGCAGCGGGGACGAGCAAGCAACACGTCATGGCAGTTCCGCTCTATGAACTGGATCGTGTGACGATGCTCAGCAACTTAACGACCGTTTATGTGCCGCCGGTGACGGAGGAAAAGGCGTTGAATCGGGATTTCGCGACGTTAAAAGACATCATCGCCCGTTTACGTGGTGAAGGAGGGTGTCCATGGGATCAAGAACAGACGCATGAATCGCTCAAAAAACATTTAATCGAAGAATCTTACGAATTACTGGAAGCAATCGACCTTCAGGACGATAACTTAATGATAGAGGAATTAGGGGATGTCTTACTTCAAGT
The DNA here is from genome assembly GCF_056173545.1 of Exiguobacterium sp. QJM3NY_9. Taxonomy (NCBI): domain Bacteria; kingdom Bacillati; phylum Bacillota; class Bacilli; order Caryophanales; genus Exiguobacterium; species Exiguobacterium sp. QJM3NY_9. The sequence continues at coordinate 65,754 of NZ_CM149679.1, forward strand.
CATGTTACATGCACAAATCGGTCTCGATGAAGGGTACTTTGATATCCGGGACGTCATCGGCAGTGTCAGTGACAAGATGATTCGCCGTCATCCACACGTCTTTGCAGAGACGACGGTTGATTCGGCGGCAGACGTCGTTGCGAACTGGCAAACGATCAAGTCGCAGGAGAAACCAGAGCGGAAATATCTGCTCGACGGTGTCACAAAAGGGGCACCTGCCTTGATGCGTGCTGAACAGATTCAGAAAAAAGTCGCAAAAGTCGGCTTTGAGTGGGACACAGTCAGTGGTGCGCTTGAAAAGGTACAAGAAGAAATACGTGAACTACAAGAAGCAGCGCCAAAAGAACAACTTGCTGAATTCGGAGATCTCTTATTTTCGTTAGCACTTGTCGGAAAATATATGGGATTATCGGGAGAAGAAGCGTTGCAGCTGACGAACGATAAGTTCATTCGCCGTTTTACGCGGGTGGAACAACTCGCAAAGCGACCAATTGAAGAGTTGTCGCTCGACGAACAAGATCAGTTATGGAATCAAGCGAAGCAGGAGGAACAGTCATGAGACTCGATAAATTTTTAAAGGTATCCCGTTTGATTAAACGACGGACACTCGCAAAAGAGGTAGCAGACCAAGGTCGGATTACGATTAACGGTCTCGTCGCAAAAGCAAGCAGTACCGTCGCAGTCGGCGATGAGATGACGATTCGATTCGGAAACAAAATCGTCACCGTTCAAATCGACGGCATTAAAGAGCATGCGAAAAAAGAAGAAGCGACGGACATGTATAAGATTATTCGTGAAGAAAAAGTGAATTCTGAAGAATCAATGTAATTTACCTGAAAAAGGAAGTATACTAAAGAGTGTCAGAGATGACCACTCGGATAAGGAGGGATGATATGCCGGCACCGTTAGAATCAGGTCGTCAAACACCACCAAAGATTAAACCGCTCAATGATCGTAAAAAGCAATTAAGCCAAAATGCGATTGAGAACCGATCGCGCTTAAAAAAGCGTTTCTTGATTTGTATGTCAATCTTTCTCATCGTCCTTTCTCTCATGGGGTGGTCATACATCGAAAAGAAACAATTGATTGCTGAACAAAATCAATCGTTCCAGGTCGCTCAACAAGAGCAAACAAAAGCGAAAAAAGAGTCGGCACGCCTGAAAGAGGAAATCGAACGGCTGAACGATAAAGAATATGTTGCGAACTTAGCGAGAAGTGAGTTGTTGTACTCGAAAAAAGGCGAAACAATTTTCTATTTCTCACCTGAAGATTAACCGATGGTTGCCGATTGATTGAAAAAATATGTAATCACTCGTATAATAAGAAATGAATCAACTAAAAAGGAGCAATACAATTTATGTCGATTGAAGTAGGCAGCAAAGTGCAAGGGAAAGTTACAGGCATCACTAATTTCGGAGCGTTCGTAGAATTACCGACTGGGAAAACCGGTCTCGTTCACATCAGCGAAGTGGCAGATTCTTACGTTAAAGATATCAATGATGTCTTGACGGTTGGACAGGAAATCACAGTTAAAGTCTTGAGTGTAGAAAACGATGGTAAAATCGGTCTTTCAATCAAGAAGGCTGTTGACCGCCCTGAAGGCGAACGTCCTCGTCCTGCACGTCAATTCGACCGTGGCCCACGCCCGGCCGGTCAAGATCGCGGACCACGTCCGTTTGATAACAAAGGACCGCGCAGTGGCGGCGGTGGTGGAAATCGTGGAGGATTCAACAAAGGTGGTCGCGGAGCACCTGCTCCACGTAAAGAGCAAACGTTCGATACGTTGATGACGAGTTTCCTCAAAGACAGTGAAGATCGTCTTGCGACACTCAAACGCCAAACGGATTCAAAACGTGGCGGACGCGGTGCTAAACGTCAATAACTTGCTGACCTGTTCTTTATAAGAATAGAGATGGAATGACGCTGTTCATTCCATCTTTTATTTTTTTGAAATTATTTTTATAAAAAGCGTTGACTTTCATTTGACTCCACCGTATTATAGAAAATGTGCTTAAGACGCACGAGTTAAAAATATGGCGGTGTAGCTCAGCTGGCTAGAGCGTACGGTTCATACCCGTGAGGTCGTGGGTTCGACTCCCTCCGCCGCTACCATATTTTTTTGGCCCGTTGGTCAAGCGGTTAAGACACCGCCCTTTCACGGCGGTAACACGGGTTCGATTCCCGTACGGGTCATTCTTTAAAAGCTATCTCTATTATATAGAGGTGGCTTTTTTTAGTATAGTAGATTCGAAAAGGGGATGCGTACATCATGGAAACGATTGCTCCTGTTCCGAATGAACCGCTCATCGTCGGCGTATCCGGAGGCTGCGACTCGATGGTGCTCGCGCATCTGTTGCACGAGGCGAAGTTTGATCTTTTAATTGCCCATGTCCACCATGGTCTTCGTGCAGCATCGGATGAAGAAGCCGCGTTTGTCGAAAACTGGGCTTTTGAACGTAATATCCCGTTCCGGACGACCCGTTTAGAATGGGGTGGACAACGGGTGAGTCAAGCCCGTTGTCGCGAGAAACGGTATCAGTTTTTTGAAAACTTAATGGAAGAGACGAACCGGAGTCACTTAGTCTTAGCACATCATCGTGATGATCAACTCGAGACGTTATTGATTCAGTTGTTGCGGGGTGAAGCGACGATCGACGGGATTCCGATTCATCGCCCGTTCGGTCCCGGTCAGTTGCATCGTCCGCTAGTGAACTGGACGAAACAGGAACTGACGGCTTATGCGACGCGTCAACAAATCGAGTGGCGTGAGGATGCGACAAATGCGGAAACGAAGTACTTAAGAAATCAAATCCGGCATGATATTTTACCAAGGCTCGCTCAAGTGCGCCCGGGGTTCGAAGAAGCGACGGTACGTGCCGCACGGCTTCGTCAAACGATACAGGACGAGCACTTAGCGTACGTCGAAGCATTAGTAGCGCGACATACGACGGAGGATGGGATAGTAATCGATGAGATCAACCAGCTGCCGACAGATTTGAGACGACTCGCTTTACAAGTGCTCTTACCGGATGTCCGGTTGACATCAGAGGATTTCGATCGCTTTTTAGCATGGCTCCGAGTAGATATGCCCTCGAGCGAAGTGTATTATGAAAACTGGAGGATTCGCCGCGCGTACGGATACTTGACCTGTATCGAGAAAGATACGACAGATTCTGCACTTGAATCGTTTCAAGTAGGGGCTGATTTGGGAACATACCGTTATGGTGAACGAGATGTGACGTTTTCATACGGGGATGCAGGGATTCCGTTAGCGGAAGTTACTTTCCCGCTGACGGTACGAAGTCAGTTGCCAGGGGACCGGATACAGCTAGAAATCGGAACGAAAAAAGTGAGCCGGATTCTAATTGATGCGAAAGTACCACGTTATCTTCGGGCAGAAGTTCCGGTCGTCGTCGACGCCACGGGTCAAGTTTTAGCGGTCGTCGGACATCGAATTGCAAAATTCGGGTCATTTGAACTCCTCGCACGGTCTTATTTAATGATAGAATGGTAATGTAGTGTTTAAAATGGAGGAGGAATACCTAGCATGACCTTAATGAATGATATGGAGAAAGTACTGATTTCGGAAGAAGAGATCCAACATAAAGTCGGTGAACTCGCGGGTGAACTGACAGCAGATTATGGTGATCGTTTTCCACTGCTCGTCTGTGTCTTAAAAGGCGCAATGCCGTTCATGTCTGATCTCGTCAAAAAGATGGACATGCACCTTGAGATGGATTTCATGGATGTTTCGACATACCACGGTGGAACGACATCGACAGGCGAAGTTAAAATCGAAAAGGATTTGAACACATCTGTAGAAGGACGTGACATCCTGATTGTCGAAGATATCATTGACAGTGGATTGACGCTTGGATACTTGGTTGATCTCTTTAAGTACCGTAAAGCAAAATCTGTCAAAATCGTGACATTGCTCGATAAGCCGTCAGGTCGCAAAAATGATCTACACGCGGATTATAGTGGATTTGTGATTCCACACGAGTTTGTCGTCGGTTACGGTCTCGACTATGAAGAGAAATATCGTAACCTTCCATATGTTGGTGTGTTGAAGCCGGCAGTCTACGGTGGCTAATTATTTTTAATCTTGACTGTCACATGATAAGATGAAACCAATTACAAAGCGCGCTTTGCCGCGTCAGGATTCGTATCAGTTGATGAAGGTATGTCAGTTGGTGCGGAGAGGAGGCATAAGATGAACCGAGCAGTGAAGAATACCCTCGTGTTTGGGGTCATTTTTCTAGCTTTGATCTTGTTTCTGCAATACTTGCAGAGTCCAGTGAACAAAAGCAAAGAAATCAATTACACACAGTTTGTCGAGTCGGTTGAAAAAGGTGAAATTAAGACGGCTACCTTCCAGTACGAAGGACAGACGTATAATGTGACTGGTGATTTACGTGAAAAGGATTCGACGTATGAAACGGTTGTTCCAGCTGTTGATACGGAGTTAACGGATCTTTATACACAATTGCGCAGTCAAGGTGTCAATATGGACTTTAAAGCAGCAGAGACGAATGGCGGTTGGATCGCGTTACTGACGACGATCGTCCCGTTCATCATCATATTCATTCTCTTCTTCTTCTTAATTAATCAAGCACAAGGTGGCGGCGGCGGTGGCCGCGTGATGAACTTCGGTAAATCAAAAGCGCGCCTCTATGATACGGAGAAAAAGAAAATTACGTTTGAAGATGTCGCTGGTGCAGACGAAGAGAAACAAGAACTCGTCGAAGTTGTTGAATTCTTGAAAGACCCACGTAAATTTGCACGTCTCGGTGCACGTATCCCTAAAGGGGTCCTTCTTGTCGGTCCTCCAGGTACAGGTAAAACGTTACTTGCACGTGCAGCGGCAGGTGAGGCTGGCGTTCCATTCTTCTCGATTTCAGGTTCTGACTTCGTTGAGATGTTCGTTGGTGTCGGGGCGTCACGTGTACGTGATCTCTTCGAAAATGCAAAGAAAAATGCACCGTGTATCATCTTCATCGATGAAATCGATGCAGTCGGTCGTCAACGTGGCGCAGGTCTCGGTGGCGGACATGATGAGCGTGAACAAACATTGAACCAACTTCTCGTTGAGATGGACGGATTCAGTGAAAATGAAGGCATCATCATGATCGCAGCAACGAACCGCGCTGATATCTTGGACCCAGCCTTGCTTCGTCCAGGTCGTTTTGACCGTCAAATTACGGTTGAGCGTCCAGATGTCGTCGGTCGTGAAGCAGTTCTTAAGGTACATGCACGAAATAAACCACTCGACTCAACAGTCGATTTGAAAGCAATCGCACAACGGACACCAGGATTCTCTGGTGCTGATCTTGAAAACCTGTTGAACGAAGCAGCACTCGTTGCAGCGCGTACCGACCGGGATAAGATTTCCATTGTCGATCTAGAAGAAGCGATTGACCGTGTTATCGCTGGACCAGCGAAGAAGAGCCGGATCATTTCGCCGAAAGAGAAAAAAATCGTTGCGTGGCATGAAGCAGGTCATACGATCATCGGTGTCACACTTGATGATGCGGATGAAGTGCATAAAGTAACAATCGTTCCTCGTGGGAATGCCGGCGGTTACGTCGTCATGCTTCCGAAAGAAGATCGTTACTTCATGACAAAACCAGAACTTGAAGATAAAATTACCGGATTGCTTGGTGGTCGTGTCGCGGAAGATATCGTCTTTGGTGAAGTATCGACTGGAGCAAGCAACGACTTCCAACGTGCGACAGGACTCGCCCGGAAGATGGTGATGGAGTTCGGGATGAGTGAAAAACTCGGACCGCTTCAGTTCGGTTCAGGTCAAGGCGGAAATGTCTTCTTAGGACGTGACTTCCAAAATGAACAAAACTATTCGGACGCGATTGCGCATGAGATTGATACAGAAATCCAAGCGATCATCAACCGCTGTTACCAAAAAGCGAAAACGATCTTAACGGAAAAACGTGATCAGCTTGATTTGATTGCGACAACGTTACTTGAAGTTGAAACGCTGGATCAAAAACAAATTCACCACCTCATTGAGACAGGTGAATACAAAAAGAACGAGCCAGAAGTGGTAGCTGAACAAACAGAAGACGAGAAAAAACCGGAATCGACGACTCCTGTCATCGATGAACCGACAGAATCTCCGACACAACGTGGTTCAGTCATCGACGAAGGTCAAAATGTGGATGTAGAAAAGCCTGATCAACCACGCCGTGATGATCAAATTTAATCGCTGACACAACGAGACAGGATCAGTGCCCGCTATGCGGGTGCTGGTCCTGTTTTTATATGCCGTGATGCTTGCGCACTTCGGTAGGTGAAGCTTAGACGACGTGGTATAATCACAACGTATATTGCAGGTATCGTATAGAAAAGTGGGGAATCAGTCAAATGATCTTAGTAATTGATGTTGGAAATACGAATATCGTACTGGGTGTCTATGCTGGCGAGACATTGGTCGAGCACTGGCGGATCGCAACCGATCGGACACGGACGACCGATGAGTACGGGATGCTCGTCAAAGCCTTGTTCCGGGATGCAGAGTTAAACGTGGAAGAAATCGAGGGAATCGTGTTATCATCTGTCGTACCCCCCGTCGTGTTTCCACTGGAGAACATGTGCGTCCGTTATTTCAATCGACGCCCGTTCGTGATTGGACCAGGTATTAAAACCGGACTCGACTTAAAAGTCGATAACCCAAGGGAAGTCGGGGCGGATCGAATCGTCAATGCGGTCGCCGCGACGGTCAAATATGATGGTCCATTGATCATCGTCGACTTTGGGACAGCAACGACCTATTGTTATATCGATTCACAAAAACGCTATTACGGTGGAATCATTTCACCGGGTGTCATGGTGTCGACTGAGGCACTTTATAACAAAGCAGCAAAACTGCCGCGCATTGAGATTGCGAAACCACAATCCGCGATTGGGCGGAATACGATTCATGCGATGCAGTCAGGGACGTATTTTGGATATGTCGCGCAAGTGGACGGTCTTGTCCACCGGATGAAAGAAGAAATGGGTGAAGCAAAAGTCATCGCGACTGGTGGGCTTGCCCGATTAATCAGCGAGGAATCCGCAACGATTGAAATCGTCGATCCATTTTTGACGCTTGACGGGTTGCGTATTATCTACGAACGAAATAAGTGAGGGAATAAATAATGAAACGTGAAGAATTATTAGCACAACTAAAAGATGATTATTTAGTACGGGCGCTCGGTTTTAACGGCGAAGTCCGTGCATTTGCAATCCGTTCGACAAAGTCGGTGTATGAAGCACAGCTCCGGCACCAAACGACTCCGGTCGTCACGGCGGCGCTTGGCCGGACGCTGACAATCGGTGCGATGATGGGAACGATGCAAAAAGGCGACACACGTGTGACCCTGAAAGTTGAAGGGGACGGTCCGATCGGAAAAATCATCGTCGATGCCGATGCAAAAGGAACGGTCCGTGGATACGTCAGCCATCCACGTGTCGAAATGGATACGTACGTCAATGCAGACGGTCTGACGAAATTAAAAGTCGGCGATGCAGTCGGTCGCGGAAATATTTCCGTTATCAAAGATTTAGGGCTTCGTGACTTCGTCGGAGGGCAATCACCGATCCAAACCGGTGAAATCAGTGAAGACTTTACGTATTACTTCGCAGTCTCAGAACAAAGTCCATCTGTCGTCGGTGCAGGTGTGCTCGTTTATCCGGAAGATGAGTCGGTCATCGCAGCAGGTGGGTTAATCGTGCAATTGATGCCAGGTGCATCGGAAGAAACGATTGCCGCACTCGAAGCACGAGTGGCCGCATTAAAACCAATCTCGATTCTTGTCGGAGAAGAAAAAACACCGGAAGAAATGCTTGAACTCGTCCTCGGTGAATCATACGAAGTCCTCGATACAGTGCCGGTTACGTTTGGTTGCACATGTGATCGCGAAAAGCTCGCGACAGCCATCGTGGCGCTCGGACCTGACGAGATTCAATCGATGATTGATGAAGATGGTGGAGCAGAGGCAGTTTGTCATTTCTGTTCAGAACACTATCAGTATGGCATCGAAGAATTACAATCACTTCGTGAAAAATCGCTCGAACGAGCATAAGAGGGTCTGAAAATGGGAAATGTAAACTCTAAGTACTTGTGGATGTTGATTTTCATCTTACTGTTGACGAACTTTTTAACGGGAGCATATGCCTTCATGGGAGAACTACCGAAAGTTGATTCTCCGAAGATTGTCCAAGAAAGTATCGGTGGACCGCTTGAAGACGTCGTCGCGACAGTCGGAGACGAAGACATCACACGAGCGGATGTCTATCAAGTAATGCGTAAAGAACACGAACAAGATACACTCGATCGTTTGATTCAAGAAGCGGTAGAACGTCAATCCAAAAATGGAACGAAACCTACCGTGGAGCGCTTTGATTGACAGATTTCATCCAGTCCATTGATAATTGATTTATCGGATTACTTGGAATTAAAGGTTTTTCATTATGAGGAGGAATGGTCATGCGTATTGCAAATTCAGTACTAGATTTAGTCGGCCGCACGCCGATTGTCAAATTGAACCATCTGACAGGACCAGAGGATGCAGATGTCTACTTGAAACTGGAGTACATGAATCCCGGGTCAAGTGTCAAAGACCGGATTGCGCTGTCGATGATTGAAGCGGCAGAGGAAGCTGGGAAACTGAAAGCGGGCGATACGATCATCGAACCAACGAGTGGCAACACCGGGATTGGTCTAGCGATGGTCGCAGCAGCGAAAGGATACCGGGCCATTCTCGTCATGCCAGAAACAATGAGCATGGAACGTCGAACTCTTCTTCGTGCGTACGGCGCGGAGTTGATTTTAACACCTGGTCCGGAAGGGATGAAGGGTGCAATCGCGCGAGCGACGGCGGAAGCAGAAGAACATGGTCATTTCATGCCGCAACAATTCAACAACGGAGCGAACCCCGTCGTCCACGAACAGACGACAGGACCTGAAATCGTTGAAGCGTTCGAAGGACTATCACTGGATGCCTTCATCGCCGGAATCGGAACAGGTGGGACGATTACGGGTGCTGGTAAAGTATTACGCGACGCTTTCCCAGGAATCGAAATCATCGCGGTCGAACCAACGGATTCACCTGTTCTTTCGGGTGGTAAACCGGGTCCACACAAGCTCCAAGGAATCGGTGCTGGCTTCGTACCCTCGATTCTCGATACACACATCTATGACGGTGTCGAACAAATCACGACGGAAGAAGCATTTGATCATGCGCGCCGTGCCGCGAAATCAAACGGAGTTCTCGGTGGGATTTCTTCAGGTGCTGCAATCGCTGCAGCTCTTAAAACGGCCAAACGTCTTGGAAAAGGCAAAAATGTGTTAGCGATCATTCCTTCGAATGGAGAACGTTACCTCAGTACGCCACTCTATCAAGTCGAGGAAGAAGAAGGTTCGAAACTATAATTTTTTTCAGGCACACGGAAGTCATTCGACTCCCGCGTGCCTTTTTTTGCGTATAATGAGGACAGAATACGTACAGAGGTGGGGGACGCAAGTGCGACAGACGAGATATGTAGCATTTACATGGACGAAGGAACAATTTTATAACCGTTATGTGGAGCGGACAAAAGAACAAACCGGTCATATCTGGCTCGAAAGTGGTCGTATCGGTTCCTATACGATGGCTGGTGTGCACCCGGTCGGGCAGTTACGCTCGAAATCCGGACAAACGACGATTACAACCCGTGATGGTGTCGAAGAACGAACAGATTCTCCGTTTGCATTAATTGAAGAAGTACGCGCGCGTCATGCATCGGCTCGTCCGGACGGGATGCCTGCATTTTTCGGTGGACTGGCAGGCTACGTCAGTTATGACGCTGTCCGGTATTTAGAGCGATTACCGGACGAAGCGGAGGACGATTTAGAAACAGCAGATATTTCGTTGTATTGGTACGATGAAGTCGCCGTGTATGACGAACAGGCAGGTCAGTTATTCGTTGCCGTGACGCGTGATACGGTCGAGGCAGCGGAAGCAGCACTTGAAATTGAAGTGCTTGCTTGGAAAGTGGAGAGTCCTGCGCCAGTCTTTCGCCCGGTTTCGAAGGAACGGTTAGAGCGGGGGCGGTCGTTCGAACAAGCCGACTTTGTCGAGGCGGCAGACCGCGTCAAACGTTATATTGAAGCGGGTGACGTCTTTCAAGTCAATCTTGCGGTTCGTCAACATGAACGTCTCTTAACATCGCCGGCTCATGTCTATGACGTCTTGCGGCAGGTGAACCCGTCGCCGTACATGGGCTACTTCGTCGATGAAGAGTTGACGCTCGTCTCAGCGTCACCCGAGTTGCTCGTCGAAAAAATTGGAGACGATCTCGCGACGCGTCCGATTGCTGGGACACGTCCGCGCGGGAAGGATGAAGCGGAAGACTTAGCGCTTGCGAAGACGCTGCTCGATAATGAAAAAGAGCGGGCGGAACACGTCATGCTCGTTGATTTAGAACGCAACGATTTAGGACGGGTCAGCCGGTATGGGTCCGTTCATGTCGATGAATTGATGGTGATCGAAAAATATTCTCATGTCCAACATATCGTCTCGAATGTCCGTGGGAAAGTAGCGGAACACCAAGGTGCGAGCGATGTTCTCGCAGCGATGTTCCCCGGTGGGACGATCACCGGTGCACCAAAAATCCGGACGATGGAGATCATCGAGGAGTTAGAACCGGTCCGGCGTGGTATTTATACAGGGTCACTCGGATTTATCAGTTGGGCGGACGATGCGATCTTCAACATCTTGATTCGGACGCTCGTCGCCAAAGATGGCGTCGCTTATATTCAGGCGGGAGCAGGAATCGTCACCGATTCTAGTTCAGTGAGCGAATATGAAGAATCACTCAGTAAGGCAAAGGCACTTTGGGTCGCAAAAGAAATGGCGGAGGGAACGACATGATTGTATTGATTGATAACTATGACTCATTTACGTACAACTTAGTCCAATACTTTGGGGAGCTCGGGCAAGAGATCCAGGTGTTTCGGAATGATGCGATTACACTCGAGGAGATTGAACAACTCAAACCCGATCACCTAGTGATTTCGCCAGGACCTTGTACTCCGAACGAGGCGGGCATCAGCCTTGCTGCAATCGAATACTTCGCAGGCAAGTTGCCTATCCTTGGTGTCTGCCTCGGTCATCAAGCAATCGGGCAAATCTTCGGCGGACAAGTCGTCCGGGCACAAGACTTAATGCACGGAAAAGTTTCGTTATTGTCTCACGACGCGACCGGGATGTTTGAAGGCATCGCTCAAGATACACCAGTGACACGATACCATTCGCTTGTCGTCGAGCGGGAGACCTTTCCGGATGCCCTGGAAGTGACGGCGGAAGCAGGGGGAGAAATCATGGCCCTGCGACATCGCGAGTTACCGATCGTCGGTGTCCAGTTTCACCCGGAAGCAATCTTGACCCGAGACGGGAAACGGATGTTAAAAAACTTTTTGGAGTTGAATCGATATGTATCTTTGGCATGATGGACAGGTAGTAAAAGAAGAAGACGTTCGGATTTCACCATTTGACCATGGTTATTTATATGGAATGGGGATTTTTGAGACCTTTCGGACGTATGCAGGACATCCATTTTTATTTGATGATCATATTAAACGGCTACAGATGAGTTGTGCCGCGATTGGAATCGTCATCCCCTATACGCGGGACGAACTGTTAGTTGCGATTGAGACCTTATACCGTGCCCATGCGACGACTGATTTATACATCCGCTTAAATGTCTCGGCTGGTCCCCGTGATATCGGACTCTCCGTTGAACGGTATGACGCGCCGACGGTCGTGATTTATGCGAGACCGATTGGCGCGCGACAAGCGACGGAGCGGGCGCTTGAAACGGTCCGGTTGCCACGCAGTACACCGGAAACGGCGTATCGCTTAAAGTCGCATCACTACATGAACAATCTAGTTGCGAAACGCCAACTGTTTAATCCGGAAGCGGAAGGGCTCTTCTTGACGAAGGAAGGATTCATTTGTGAAGGCATCACTTCGAACATTTTTTGGCGTTATGGGGAGAAGTGGTATACACCGTCGCTTGAGACGGGTGCCTTGAATGGGATCACCCGCCAGTTCTTGATGGAGCAACTTATGGTCGAAGAACGCCTTGCTTTATTGCCACAGTTGATGGAGGCGGACGAAATTCTCTACACGAATTCCGTTCAAGAAGCAGTCGCCGTTTCATCACTTGACGGACGAACGTTCCCGGGGCAATCGGGAAGCGGCTATCAACGTGTGCGTCAGCTATTCGATGAGGCCGTCGAGACGCGGTGGTCGAGGAGGGAAAAACGTTGACAAAAATCATGGGAATTTTAAATGTGACGCCGGATTCGTTTTCAGATGGTGGACAATACGTTGATGTCGAACTCGCTGTTCGTCATGCTAGGCAACTTGTTGCGGACGGGGCAGATGCAATCGATGTTGGTGGAGAATCAACGCGACCGGGTGCGACATTTGTTTCAGCAGCAGATGAAATCGACCGCGTTGTTCCAGTGATTCGTCGCTTGAAGCGTGAGCTCGATGTCTTGATTTCGATTGATACGTATAAACCGGAAGTCGCTGAAGCCGCTGTCCGTGCCGGTGCAGATCTCATCAATGACGTCTGGGGTTCGAAATGGGGGGATCGTTCAATGGTAACGGTCGCCGCCCGGCACGAAGTCCCAATCATCTTGATGCATAATCGGACGGAACCACACGGAACAGACGTCTTAGCTGAAGTCCGCGCCGACCTTGAAGAATCAATCCGATTAGCGAAACAGGCGGGTGTATCGGAAAATCGGATTTGGCTCGATCCAGGGATTGGTTTCATGAAAACGTATGAAGAGAATTTATTTTTGATGCGTCACCTCGCGATCGCGACAGATTTTGGATACCCGGTTTTACTTGGGACGTCACGCAAGTCACTGATCGGATTGACGCTCGGACTCCCGGCGGCGGAACGGGTGGAAGGGACGATTGCGACCGTCTGTTACGGAATCCAACAAGGTTGCGAGTGGATGCGTGTCCATGACGTGAAAGAAATCAAGCGGGCCGCTCTGATGATGGACGCGATGCTTGCAGCAGAATTACCGAAGGGGGAATGAAGATGGATCGCATACACGTTTCAGGGATGCGTTTTTATGGTTATCATGGAGTGTTCGCAGAAGAAACGAAGTTAGGACAGCGCTTTAATGTGGATTTATCCATCGGACTTGATTTATCACGCGCTGGCGAGACGGATGATTTACGGGAAAGTGTCAATTATGCGGAACTCTATGAAGCGACGAAACATGTTGTCGAAGGGGAGGCCGTTCAATTGGTCGAGGCGCTCGCGGACCGAATCGTCCGACACGTCTTTTTGCTCGATCCACGAATTTTGGAAGCGACCGTCAAAGTCATCAAACCTGATCCACCGATCGCAGGGCACTATGAGCATGTCGCGGTAGAAATCAATCGGGTTCGGGGGGATTATGCATGAACCGTGCTTACATCGCCCTTGGGTCGAACATCGGGGATAAGGCCGGGCACTTACATGCTGCAATTGAAGCGATGACGGCGTACCCGGAGATTCAAGCGATTCGCCCCTCCTCGATTTATGAGACCGTTCCTGTCGGTTACCTCGATCAAGATTTATTCTACAACATGGTCGTCGAACTTGAGACGAGTTGGTCCGCGGAGGTGTTGCTCGAGCACTTGCAGGGCATCGAACGTCAAGAAGGACGGAAGCGATTGTTCAAGAATGGACCGAGAACGTTAGACCTTGACATCATCCTTTATAATACAGATGATATACATTCAGAAGGATTAACGGTGCCGCATCCACGGATGCAAGAGCGGGCATTTGTCCTCGCGCCGTTGCAGGAATTGAATCCGCAATATGAGGTACCGCATTTAAAGAGGACGGTCGAGGAACTCTACGCGCAACTACCGGAAACGGAACGAGCGGGCGTCAGACGAATCGTGAAGGAATAGAGGGTATTGAAGAAGAGAGGAAGAGCGCTACATGTCAGGTTTTAAGATTGGTGACGTCGAACTGAACAATCGTGTCATCCTCGCACCGATGGCGGGCGTCTGCAATCCTGCGTTTCGTTTGATTGCAAAAGAATTCGGGGCAGGACTCGTCTGTGCGGAAATGGTCAGCGATAAAGGGATTTTGTATGAAAATGAACGGACGTTAGAGATGCTGTATGTCGACGAACGCGAAAAGCCGCTCAGTCTGCAGATTTACGGCGGATCGAAGGAAACACTCGTAAAGGCGGCACAGTATGTCGATGCCAACACGAATGCGGATATCATTGACATCAACATGGGATGCCCGGTTCCAAAAGTCACGAAATGTGATGCCGGTGCAAAATGGTTGCTTGATCCCGATAAAGTATATGAAATGGTTCATGCTGTATCGCAAGCGGTCGAGAAGCCCGTCACGGTCAAGATGCGGACAGGGTGGGACAGTCATCATATTTATTGTGTCGATAATGTCCGGGCAGCGGAAGCGGGTGGAGCAAAGGCGGTTGCCATTCACGGGCGGACCCGTTCGCAAAAGTATGAGGGCGTTGCGGACTGGAACATCATCGGGGAAGCAAAACGGGCAGTGCAGATTCCGATCATCGGAAACGGTGATGTGCAAACGCCGCAAGACGCGCAACGGATGATTGATGAAATCGGGGTAGATGGTGTGATGATTGGTCGGGCGGCGCTCGGCAATCCATGGATGCTCTATCAGACCATCCAGTATCTTGAATCCGGAACGTTACCAGCCGAGCCGACACCACGTGAAAAGATTGATATTTGCTTGTTGCATGCGGCACGACTCGTTGCACTGAAGGGTGAGAAACTAGCCGTTCGTGAAATGCGTACCCACGTCGCGTGGTATCTTAAAGGATTAAGTGGGAACGGGCAAGTCCGAAAAGCCTTATTCGATATTGATACCCATGCCGGTCTTCAAGAGTTGTTATGTCAGTATGTCGAAACCTTGGAAACAACCGCAGTACATGCGTGACAGGTAAAGTATAGTCGGCATTACCCGTTTTATGGTACGCTAATTGCATTAAAGATGAGCGAATCGGTTTTTTTCAAGGTGCTGTCGGTCATGCCGGCAGCTTTTTGATGCAGAATGATGAAGACCGTCGTGAACAATTTTTAGAAGGAGTGAATACAGTGAGTCAGGACATGGAAATGAATGATCAAATGCAGGTGCGTCTCGGTAAGATGAACGCGATGCGTGAGCAAGGACTCGACCCGTTCGGTGCTCGTTTTGAACGGTCAACGGATACAGCAAGCATTCGTTCAGCTTACGGCGAGAACGAAAAAGAGGAATTAGCTGAATTAAAACCGGAAGTAACGATTGCGGGACGTGTCATGACAACACGCCGTAAAGGGAAAGTTGGATTTACGAACGTTCAGGATGTGACAGGTCAAATTCAGTTATATGTCCGGAAAGACGATGTCGGAGAAGCAGCATATGAAATTTACAAGACATGCGATTTAGGTGATATCATCGGAATCAGTGGTTATGTCTTTAAAACGAACGTCGGCGAGTTATCAGTCCATGTCACGTCGTTTACATTGTTGACGAAAGCACTTCGTCCGCTTCCAGATAAATATCATGGATTAAAAGATGTGGAACAACGGTACCGTCAACGTTACCTCGATCTCATTACAAATACGGAATCACGGGAGACATTCATCGCCCGAAGCAAAGTAATTCGAGGCATCCGTCAATACCTCGATAGTCTCGGCTACTTGGAAGTCGAAACACCGATGTTACACACAATCGCAGGTGGAGCATCTGCGCGTCCGTTCATCACGCACCACAATGCTCTTGATATGACGCTTTACATGCGAATTGCGATTGAATTGCACCTAAAACGTCTTATCGTCGGTGGACTTGAAAAAGTATATGAAATTGGTCGTGTCTTCCGGAATGAAGGAATTTCAACACGCCATAACCCAGAGTTCACTATGATTGAGTTGTATGAGGCATATGCGGACTATGAAGATATCATGGATTTAACAGAAAACCTGATTGCTCACGTCGCTCAAGAAGTACTTGGGACAACAAAAGTTACGTATGGCGAAGACGTCATCGATTTAACGGTTGGTTGGAAACGTGCCCATATGGCAGATCTCGTTAAAGAAGCGACAGGAATCAATTTCTTTGATGATATTTCGAAAGAGCGGGCCCACGAACTTGCCCATGAACACGGAATCGAAGTTCAGTCACATATGTCGACGGGGCATATCTTAAATGAATTCTTCGAACAAAAAATCGAGGAGACACTCGTTCAACCGACTTTCGTTTATGGTCACCCAGTTGAAATTTCACCACTCGCGAAGAAAAACCCAGAAGATCCACGCTTTACGGATCGTTTCGAATTATTCATCGTGCGTCGTGAACATGCGAATGCCTTCACGGAGTTAAACGATCCAATCGACCAACGTGAACGTTTCGAAGCACAGCTTGTTGAAAAGGAAGCTGGGAACGACGAAGCACACGAGATGGATAATGATTTCATCGAAGCATTGGAATACGGAATGCCGCCAACGGGTGGACTTGGAATCGGAATCGATCGCCTTGTCATGTTGCTAACAAATGCACCATCGATTCGTGACGTTCTCTTATTCCCAACGATGCGCCACCAACAAAACTAACAAACACGTTTGCTCCCTTTCTTCTATATATAGTAGAGAGGGAGCTTTATTATGAAAAATGAAGGCTCGAAAAGACATGATGAATTGGAATCAATCAGCAATAAAACGGGTAAATAATCTTTTTAAATGTTTTTCTAATAAAATGCTTGTACAATCGAAAAAGCCATGGTATATTATTTCTTGTGCCGCAAATGGTTGTGACACACCGAAAAAAATATCAAAAAAAGTTGTTGACAATTGTGTTAATAACTTGGTAAGATATTAAAGTCGCTGAAAACGACACGACGAACTTTGAAAACTGAACGATGAGGCAAAAAACGTATCTTCGGATACAAACAATGAATGAAGCGCAAGCTTCGTCAACGTGACTTTTAGTCACACAAACGAGCAAGTCAAACACTTTATGGAGAGTTTGATCCTGGCTCAGGACGAACGCTGGCGGCGTGCCTAATACATGCAAGTCGAGCGCAGGAAGCTCGCGGAACTCTTCGGAGGGAAGCGAGTGGAATGAGCGGCGGACGGGTGAGTAACACGTAAGGAACCTGCCTCAAGGATTGGGATAACTCCGAGAAATCGGAGCTAATACCGGATAGTTCTTCGGACCGCATGGTCCGATGATGAAAGGCGCTCCGGCGTCACCTTGAGATGGCCTTGCGGTGCATTAGCTAGTTGGTGGGGTAATGGCCTACCAAGGCGACGATGCATAGCCGACCTGAGAGGGTGATCGGCCACACTGGGACTGAGACACGGCCCAGACTCCTACGGGAGGCAGCAGTAGGGAATCTTCCACAATGGACGAAAGTCTGATGGAGCAACGCCGCGTGAGTGATGAAGGTTTTCGGATCGTAAAACTCTGTTGTAAGGGAAGAACAGATACGAGAGGTAATGCTCGTATCCTGACGGTACCTTGCGAGAAAGCCACGGCTAACTACGTGCCAGCAGCCGCGGTAATACGTAGGTGGCAAGCGTTGTCCGGAATTATTGGGCGTAAAGCGCGCGCAGGCGGCCTTTTAAGTCTGATGTGAAAGCCCCCGGCTCAACCGGGGAGGGTCATTGGAAACTGGAAGGCTTGAGTACAGAAGAGAAGAGTGGAATTCCATGTGTAGCGGTGAAATGCGTAGAGATGTGGAGGAACACCAGTGGCGAAGGCGACTCTTTGGTCTGTAACTGACGCTGAGGCGCGAAAGCGTGGGGAGCAAACAGGATTAGATACCCTGGTAGTCCACGCCGTAAACGATGAGTGCTAGGTGTTGGGGGGTTTCCGCCCCTCAGTGCTGAAGCTAACGCATTAAGCACTCCGCCTGGGGAGTACGGCCGCAAGGCTGAAACTCAAAGGAATTGACGGGGACCCGCACAAGCGGTGGAGCATGTGGTTTAATTCGAAGCAACGCGAAGAACCTTACCAACTCTTGACATCCCCTTGACCGCTTGAGAGATCAAGTTTTCCCTTCGGGGACAAGGGTGACAGGTGGTGCATGGTTGTCGTCAGCTCGTGTCGTGAGATGTTGGGTTAAGTCCCGCAACGAGCGCAACCCCTATCCTTAGTTGCCAGCATTTAGTTGGGCACTCTAGGGAGACTGCCGGTGACAAACCGGAGGAAGGTGGGGATGACGTCAAATCATCATGCCCCTTATGAGTTGGGCTACACACGTGCTACAATGGACGGTACAAAGGGCAGCGAGACCGCGAGGTGGAGCCAATCCCAGAAAGCCGTTCCCAGTTCGGATTGCAGGCTGCAACTCGCCTGCATGAAGTCGGAATCGCTAGTAATCGCAGGTCAGCATACTGCGGTGAATACGTTCCCGGGTCTTGTACACACCGCCCGTCACACCACGAGAGTTTGCAACACCCGAAGCCGGTGAGGTAACCGTAAGGAGCCAGCCGTCGAAGGTGGGGTAGATGATTGGGGTGAAGTCGTAACAAGGTAGCCGTATCGGAAGGTGCGGCTGGATCACCTCCTTTCTAAGGAAAACGTCCCGTAAGGGACATGCCCATCGTTCAGTTTTGAGAGCTCGTCTCTCTAGTCTCGATAGAGACACTCGCACCTTGAAAACTGAAGACATCAACAAGACATCAAATTTTTTATAACCATGTCATTAGACGTGTGTTCTTAGAATACCAAAATGCTAGATCAAGGTATGAAGGGCGTACGGTGGATGCCTTGGCACTAGGAGCCGATGAAGGACGCGACGAACAGCGATATGCTTCGGGGAGCAGTAAGTATGCTTTGATCCGAGGATTTCCGAATGGGGGAACCCACCATCCGTAATGGGATGGGACATGTTACGTGAATACATAGCGTAGCGTGAGGCAGACCCGGGGAACTGAAACATCTAAGTACCCGGAGGAAGAGAAAGCAAATGCGATTCCCTGAGTAGCGGCGAGCGAAACGGGAACAGCCCAAACCGGAGAGCATGCTCTCCGGGGTTGTAGGACACTCTATACGGAGTCAAAAAGGAAGACAGTAGGTGAATGACCTGGAAAGGTCGGCCGAAGAAGGTGACAGCCCTGTAGCTGAAACTGTTTTCCCTCCAGAGTGGATCCTGAGTACGGCGGGACACGTGAAACCCCGTCGGAATCCGGGAGGACCATCTCCCAAGGCTAAATACTCCCTAGTGACCGATAGTGAACCAGTACCGTGAGGGAAAGGTGAAAAGCACCCCGGAAGGGGAGTGAAATAGATCCTGAAACCGTATGCCTACAAGTAGTCAGAGCCCGTTAATGGGTGATGGCGTGCCTTTTGTAGA
Source organism: Exiguobacterium sp. QJM3NY_9 (assembly GCF_056173545.1). Lineage (NCBI taxonomy): Bacteria > Bacillati > Bacillota > Bacilli > Caryophanales > Exiguobacterium > Exiguobacterium sp. QJM3NY_9. The sequence continues at coordinate 85,147 of NZ_CM149679.1, forward strand.
ATGAACCGGCGAGTTACGATAGCGCGCGAGGTTAAGCTGATGAGGCGGAGCCGTAGCGAAAGCGAGTCTGAATAGGGCGCCATAGTGCGTTGTCGTAGACCCGAAACCAGGTGATCTACCCATGTCCAGGATGAAGGTCAGGTAACACTGACTGGAGGTCCGAACCCACGCACGTTGAAAAGTGCGGGGATGAGGTGTGGGTAGCGGTGAAATGCCAATCGAACCTGGAGATAGCTGGTTCTCCCCGAAATAGCTTTAGGGCTAGCCTCGAGGTTGAGAGTTCCGGAGGTAGAGCACTGATTGGACTAGGGGCCCCCACAGGGTTACCGAATTCAGTTAAACTCCGAATGCCGGCAACTTATACTCGGGAGTCAGACTGCGAGTGATAAGATCCGTAGTCAAGAGGGAAACAGCCCAGACCGCCAGCTAAGGTCCCAAAGTGTATGTTAAGTGGAAAAGGATGTGGCGCTGCCTAGACAGCTAGGATGTTGGCTTAGAAGCAGCCACCATTCAAAGAGTGCGTAATAGCTCACTAGTCGAGTGGCGCCGCGCCGAAAATGTAACGGGGCTAAACATACCACCGAAGCTGCGGATTCCGTAAGGAATGGTAGGGGAGCGTTCCAAACCGCTGTGAAGCTGTACTGGAAGGAGCAGTGGAGCGTTTGGAAGTGAGAATGCCGGTGTGAGTAGCGAAAAGAGGGGTGAGAATCCCCTCCGTCGAAAGCCCAAGGTTTCCTGAGGAAGGCTCGTCCGCTCAGGGTTAGTCTGGACCTAAGCCGAGGCCGAAAGGCGTAGGCGATGGATAACAGGTTGATATTCCTGTACCACCGATCCACCGTTTGAACAATGGGGGGACGCAGGAGGATAGTGACGCATGCGGATGGAAGTGCATGTGTAAGTTTCGAGATTGTCTGATTGGCAAATCCGTCAGGCATCAAGATCGAGGAACGACGCGGAGTCCCCTAGGGACGAAGGTCACGATTTCACACTGCCAAGAAAAGCCTCTAGTGAGGTGGAAGGTGCCAGTACCGTAAACCGACACAGGTAGGCGGGATGAGAATTCTAAGACGCGCGGGATAACTCTCGTTAAGGAACTCGGCAAAATGGTCCCGTAACTTCGGGAGAAGGGACGCTCTACATGAGTAGAGCCGCAGTGAATAGGCCCAAACGACTGTTTAGCAAAAACACAGGTCTCTGCTAAATCGCAAGATGACGTATAGGGGCTGACGCCTGCCCGGTGCTGGAAGGTTAAGGGGATGGGTTAGCGCAAGCGAAGCTTTGAACCGAAGCCCCAGTAAACGGCGGCCGTAACTATAACGGTCCTAAGGTAGCGAAATTCCTTGTCGGGTAAGTTCCGACCCGCACGAAAGGCGTAACGATTTGGGCACTGTCTCAACGAGAGACCCGGTGAAATCATAGTACCTGTGAAGATGCAGGTTACCCGCGACAGGACGGAAAGACCCCATGGAGCTTTACTACAGCCTGATATTGAGGCTTTGTGCATGATGTACAGGATAGGCGGGAGACGTCGAGACCGGAGCGCCAGCTTCGGAGGAGTCACCCTTGGGATACCGCCCTTCATGCATAGAGTCTCTAACTCGCAGCCGTAATCCGGCTGGAGGACCGTGTCAGGCGGGTAGTTTGACTGGGGCGGTCGCCTCCTAAACAGTAACGGAGGCGCCCAAAGGTTCCCTCAGAATGGTTGGAAATCATTCGTAGAGCGCAAAGGCAGAAGGGAGCTTGACTGCGAGACCTACAAGTCGAGCAGGGACGAAAGTCGGGCTTAGTGATCCGGTGGTTCCGCATGGAAGGGCCATCGCTCAACGGATAAAAGCTACCCTGGGGATAACAGGCTGATCTCCCCCAAGAGTCCACATCGACGGGGAGGTTTGGCACCTCGATGTCGGCTCATCGCATCCTGGGGCTGGAGTAGGTCCCAAGGGTTGGGCTGTTCGCCCATTAAAGCGGTACGCGAGCTGGGTTCAGAACGTCGTGAGACAGTTCGGTCCCTATCCGTCGTGGGCGCAGGAAATTTGAGGAGAGCTGTCCTTAGTACGAGAGGACCGGGATGGACGCACCGCTGGTGTACCAGTTGTTCCGCCAGGAGCATCGCTGGGTAGCTACGTGCGGACGGGATAAATGCTGAAAGCATCTAAGCATGAAGCCCCCTCCAAGATGAGATTTCCCTTTGAGTAATCAAGAAAGACCCCTCAGAGACGATGAGGTAGATAGGTCACGGGTGGAAGCATGGTGACATGCGGAGCTGAGTGATACTAATCGGTCGAGGCCTTGTTCTAGCAGATGATTGTTGATGACTTCAGTTTTGAGGGCGCGAGCCTTTCAAAAAAAGTGCTTGACGTTATGGAAACATAATGTTAAGATAATAGATGTCTGGTGGCGATAGCCAAGTGGTCACACCCGTTCCCATGCCGAACACGGAAGTTAAGCACTTGAACGCCGAAAGTAGTTGGGGGCTTCCCCCTGTGAGGATAGGACGCTGCCAGGCGTACATATGGAGGATTAGCTCAGCTGGGAGAGCATCTGCCTTACAAGCAGAGGGTCGGCGGTTCGATCCCGTCATCCTCCACCATTTTTATTTACACTTGCCGGTGTAGCTCAGCTGGTAGAGCAACTGACTTGTAATCAGTAGGTCGCGGGTTCGACTCCTGTTGCCGGCACCATTTTCATTTGAATATCACCGAAGATTCTGATTTAGAATTTAGGTTCTACCTTTAAAACCCTGCCGGGGTGGCGGAACTGGTAGACGCACAGGACTTAAAATCCTGCGGGGGTTTCCCCGTGCCGGTTCGATTCCGGCCCTCGGTACCATTTTTAATTTTAATAACTGTTTGATCCATTATACCCCGCACCCTTAGCTCAGCTGGATAGAGTACTTGACTACGAATCAAGGGGTCGGGAGTTCGAATCTCTCAGGGTGCACTTTTTCGGGAAGTAGCTCAGCTTGGTAGAGCACTTGGTTTGGGACCAAGGGGTCGCAGGTTCGAATCCTGTCTTCCCGACCATCTTCAATTTAATCCCTTTAATGGGGCCTTAGCTCAGCTGGGAGAGCGCCTGCCTTGCACGCAGGAGGTCAGCGGTTCGATCCCGCTAGGCTCCACCAAATTTTATCTTTGACGAACTTTGAAAACTGAACGATGAGGCAAAAACGTATCTTCGGATACAAACAATGAATGAAGCGCAAGCTTCGTCAACGTGACTTTTAGTCACAAAAACGAGCAAGTCAAACACTTTATGGAGAGTTTGATCCTGGCTCAGGACGAACGCTGGCGGCGTGCCTAATACATGCAAGTCGAGCGCAGGAAGCTCGCGGAACTCTTCGGAGGGAAGCGAGTGGAATGAGCGGCGGACGGGTGAGTAACACGTAAGGAACCTGCCTCAAGGATTGGGATAACTCCGAGAAATCGGAGCTAATACCGGATAGTTCTTCGGACCGCATGGTCCGATGATGAAAGGCGCTTCGGCGTCACCTTGAGATGGCCTTGCGGTGCATTAGCTAGTTGGTGGGGTAATGGCCTACCAAGGCGACGATGCATAGCCGACCTGAGAGGGTGATCGGCCACACTGGGACTGAGACACGGCCCAGACTCCTACGGGAGGCAGCAGTAGGGAATCTTCCACAATGGACGAAAGTCTGATGGAGCAACGCCGCGTGAGTGATGAAGGTTTTCGGATCGTAAAACTCTGTTGTAAGGGAAGAACAGATACGAGAGGTAATGCTCGTATCCTGACGGTACCTTGCGAGAAAGCCACGGCTAACTACGTGCCAGCAGCCGCGGTAATACGTAGGTGGCAAGCGTTGTCCGGAATTATTGGGCGTAAAGCGCGCGCAGGCGGCCTTTTAAGTCTGATGTGAAAGCCCCCGGCTCAACCGGGGAGGGTCATTGGAAACTGGAAGGCTTGAGTACAGAAGAGAAGAGTGGAATTCCATGTGTAGCGGTGAAATGCGTAGAGATGTGGAGGAACACCAGTGGCGAAGGCGACTCTTTGGTCTGTAACTGACGCTGAGGCGCGAAAGCGTGGGGAGCAAACAGGATTAGATACCCTGGTAGTCCACGCCGTAAACGATGAGTGCTAGGTGTTGGGGGGTTTCCGCCCCTCAGTGCTGAAGCTAACGCATTAAGCACTCCGCCTGGGGAGTACGGCCGCAAGGCTGAAACTCAAAGGAATTGACGGGGACCCGCACAAGCGGTGGAGCATGTGGTTTAATTCGAAGCAACGCGAAGAACCTTACCAACTCTTGACATCCCCTTGACCGCTTGAGAGATCAAGTTTTCCCTTCGGGGACAAGGGTGACAGGTGGTGCATGGTTGTCGTCAGCTCGTGTCGTGAGATGTTGGGTTAAGTCCCGCAACGAGCGCAACCCCTATCCTTAGTTGCCAGCATTTAGTTGGGCACTCTAGGGAGACTGCCGGTGACAAACCGGAGGAAGGTGGGGATGACGTCAAATCATCATGCCCCTTATGAGTTGGGCTACACACGTGCTACAATGGACGGTACAAAGGGCAGCGAGACCGCGAGGTGGAGCCAATCCCAGAAAGCCGTTCCCAGTTCGGATTGCAGGCTGCAACTCGCCTGCATGAAGTCGGAATCGCTAGTAATCGCAGGTCAGCATACTGCGGTGAATACGTTCCCGGGTCTTGTACACACCGCCCGTCACACCACGAGAGTTTGCAACACCCGAAGCCGGTGAGGTAACCGTAAGGAGCCAGCCGTCGAAGGTGGGGTAGATGATTGGGGTGAAGTCGTAACAAGGTAGCCGTATCGGAAGGTGCGGCTGGATCACCTCCTTTCTAAGGAAAACGTCCCGTAAGGGACATGCCCATCGTTCAGTTTTGAGAGCTCGTCTCTCTAGTCTCGATAGAGACACTCGCACCTTGAAAACTGAAGACATCAACAAGACATCAAATTTTTTATAACCATGTCATTAGACGTGTGTTCTTAGAATACCAAAATGCTAGATCAAGGTATGAAGGGCGTACGGTGGATGCCTTGGCACTAGGAGCCGATGAAGGACGCGACGAACAGCGATATGCTTCGGGGAGCAGTAAGTATGCTTTGATCCGAGGATTTCCGAATGGGGGAACCCACCATCCGTAATGGGATGGGACATGTTACGTGAATACATAGCGTAGCGTGAGGCAGACCCGGGGAACTGAAACATCTAAGTACCCGGAGGAAGAGAAAGCAAATGCGATTCCCTGAGTAGCGGCGAGCGAAACGGGAACAGCCCAAACCGGAGAGCATGCTCTCCGGGGTTGTAGGACACTCTATACGGAGTCAAAAAGGAAGACAGTAGGTGAATGACCTGGAAAGGTCGGCCGAAGAAGGTGACAGCCCTGTAGCTGAAACTGTTTTCCCTCCAGAGTGGATCCTGAGTACGGCGGGACACGTGAAACCCCGTCGGAATCCGGGAGGACCATCTCCCAAGGCTAAATACTCCCTAGTGACCGATAGTGAACCAGTACCGTGAGGGAAAGGTGAAAAGCACCCCGGAAGGGGAGTGAAATAGATCCTGAAACCGTATGCCTACAAGTAGTCAGAGCCCGTTAATGGGTGATGGCGTGCCTTTTGTAGAATGAACCGGCGAGTTACGATAGCGCGCGAGGTTAAGCTGATGAGGCGGAGCCGTAGCGAAAGCGAGTCTGAATAGGGCGCCATAGTGCGTTGTCGTAGACCCGAAACCAGGTGATCTACCCATGTCCAGGATGAAGGTCAGGTAACACTGACTGGAGGTCCGAACCCACGCACGTTGAAAAGTGCGGGGATGAGGTGTGGGTAGCGGTGAAATGCCAATCGAACCTGGAGATAGCTGGTTCTCCCCGAAATAGCTTTAGGGCTAGCCTCGAGGTTGAGAGTTCCGGAGGTAGAGCACTGATTGGACTAGGGGCCCCCACAGGGTTACCGAATTCAGTTAAACTCCGAATGCCGGCAACTTATACTCGGGAGTCAGACTGCGAGTGATAAGATCCGTAGTCAAGAGGGAAACAGCCCAGACCGCCAGCTAAGGTCCCAAAGTGTATGTTAAGTGGAAAAGGATGTGGCGCTGCCTAGACAGCTAGGATGTTGGCTTAGAAGCAGCCACCATTCAAAGAGTGCGTAATAGCTCACTAGTCGAGTGGCGCCGCGCCGAAAATGTAACGGGGCTAAACATACCACCGAAGCTGCGGATTCCGTAAGGAATGGTAGGGGAGCGTTCCAAACCGCTGTGAAGCTGTACTGGAAGGAGCAGTGGAGCGTTTGGAAGTGAGAATGCCGGTGTGAGTAGCGAAAAGAGGGGTGAGAATCCCCTCCGTCGAAAGCCCAAGGTTTCCTGAGGAAGGCTCGTCCGCTCAGGGTTAGTCTGGACCTAAGCCGAGGCCGAAAGGCGTAGGCGATGGATAACAGGTTGATATTCCTGTACCACCGATCCACCGTTTGAACAATGGGGGGACGCAGGAGGATAGTGACGCATGCGGATGGAAGTGCATGTGTAAGTTTCGAGATTGTCTGATTGGCAAATCCGTCAGGCATCAAGATCGAGGAACGACGCGGAGTCCCCTAGGGACGAAGGTCACGATTTCACACTGCCAAGAAAAGCCTCTAGTGAGGTGGAAGGTGCCAGTACCGTAAACCGACACAGGTAGGCGGGATGAGAATTCTAAGACGCGCGGGATAACTCTCGTTAAGGAACTCGGCAAAATGGTCCCGTAACTTCGGGAGAAGGGACGCTCTACATGAGTAGAGCCGCAGTGAATAGGCCCAAACGACTGTTTAGCAAAAACACAGGTCTCTGCTAAATCGCAAGATGACGTATAGGGGCTGACGCCTGCCCGGTGCTGGAAGGTTAAGGGGATGGGTTAGCGCAAGCGAAGCTTTGAACCGAAGCCCCAGTAAACGGCGGCCGTAACTATAACGGTCCTAAGGTAGCGAAATTCCTTGTCGGGTAAGTTCCGACCCGCACGAAAGGCGTAACGATTTGGGCACTGTCTCAACGAGAGACCCGGTGAAATCATAGTACCTGTGAAGATGCAGGTTACCCGCGACAGGACGGAAAGACCCCATGGAGCTTTACTACAGCCTGATATTGAGGCTTTGTGCATGATGTACAGGATAGGCGGGAGACGTCGAGACCGGAGCGCCAGCTTCGGAGGAGTCACCCTTGGGATACCGCCCTTCATGCATAGAGTCTCTAACTCGCAGCCGTAATCCGGCTGGAGGACCGTGTCAGGCGGGTAGTTTGACTGGGGCGGTCGCCTCCTAAACAGTAACGGAGGCGCCCAAAGGTTCCCTCAGAATGGTTGGAAATCATTCGTAGAGCGCAAAGGCAGAAGGGAGCTTGACTGCGAGACCTACAAGTCGAGCAGGGACGAAAGTCGGGCTTAGTGATCCGGTGGTTCCGCATGGAAGGGCCATCGCTCAACGGATAAAAGCTACCCTGGGGATAACAGGCTGATCTCCCCCAAGAGTCCACATCGACGGGGAGGTTTGGCACCTCGATGTCGGCTCATCGCATCCTGGGGCTGGAGTAGGTCCCAAGGGTTGGGCTGTTCGCCCATTAAAGCGGTACGCGAGCTGGGTTCAGAACGTCGTGAGACAGTTCGGTCCCTATCCGTCGTGGGCGCAGGAAATTTGAGGAGAGCTGTCCTTAGTACGAGAGGACCGGGATGGACGCACCGCTGGTGTACCAGTTGTTCCGCCAGGAGCATCGCTGGGTAGCTACGTGCGGACGGGATAAATGCTGAAAGCATCTAAGCATGAAGCCCCCTCCAAGATGAGATTTCCCTTTGAGTAATCAAGAAAGACCCCTCAGAGACGATGAGGTAGATAGGTCACGGGTGGAAGCATGGTGACATGCGGAGCTGAGTGATACTAATCGGTCGAGGCCTTGTTCTAGCAGATGATTGTTGATGACTTCAGTTTTGAGGGCGCGAGCCCGTCGTCTGGTGACGATAGCCAAGTGGTCACACCCGTTCCCATGCCGAACACGGAAGTTAAGCACTTGAACGCCGAAAGTAGTTGGGGGCTTCCCCCTGTGAGGATAGGACGTTGCCAGGCAATTGAAAAAGACCGATCTGCATCTTGCAGGTCGGTCTTTTTGTGTATGTTCATTTAGAGTTAAATTATTTGCAATTCACTTTTAAGATGATTACTATTAAATCAAACAATAGTCAAAGATGGTCAGAGAGGTGGTGCCCATGCAAAACATCACAGATATCATCGAAGCCTATTTAAAACAAATCTTAAATGATGAAACAAAAGTTGAAATCAAACGTCAAGAAATTGCCCAGCGTTTTGATTGTGTCCCTTCCCAAATCAATTATGTCATCAACACACGTTTTACAGTCGAAAAAGGCTATTTTGTCGAAAGTAAGCGTGGTGGTGGAGGGTATATCCGGATTCAGAAAATCGTTTTGCTAGATAGTCACGATCTCTTAGACGAGATGAGTGCCTGGGTCGGTGATCAATTAACCGAACAGGCTGCTGAAGATTATTTGATTCGATTAATGAATGAACAATTATTAACGCGACGTGAAGCGATTATCATCCAAGCGTTGTTACGAAAAGAAAGTCTACCGATGGATGTAGAAGATCAACACCGGATGCGAGCGCATCTGATGCAATCACTTCTCCAAACCATCAAGCGATTGTAGCATTGGAGGAATGCCATATGCGATGTCAACGTTGTTTAAAGCGCGAGGCAATCGTACGTGTCAAACTTCCACAAGAAACGGAAGGAGCAGAGCGTGTTTTATGTTCTGTATGTGTCCGAGAGCTTGCGCGCGAGTATCAAGGTACAACGTGTCCTTCTTGTGGTATGACACGACAACAGTTGTTGCATTTGAGAAAAGTTGGTTGTGCGACGTGTTACACCGTATTTAAGGATGAAGTCGATGGAATGGTCCGTCAATTCCAGCATGGCCACTCCAAACATTATGGATCACGCGCTGATGAAGAATCAGTCGAAAAGCGTTTGAAGCAACAGTTAAGCCGGTTAAAAGAACAACTCAATCGGAAGGTCTTGTCAGAAGATTACGAAGAAGCTGAACTGATTAAACAACAGATTGTTAGCGTCGAGGAGGATTTGCGCCATGTTTAAAGAATTATTGACGCATCCTTTAAGTGAAAAAATGAATCAACAAGCCCCTTATGATGACATCGTCGTCTCGACACGGATTCGTTTAGCTCGAAATGCGATGCAATATCCGTTCTCGACGATGCTGTCGGAAAAAGAGGCGAATGAACTGATTGATGAAACGGAACGCCAGTTGAGTGGACTAAAAGGATTCCGATTTGGACGGGTCGACCAGGCGGATGCGCTGACACGGACTGCTTTAGTGGAAAAACATTTAATCAGTCCCGCACTTGCATCCCATCCACGGACGGGATTGTTTATTAGTGAAGATGAACAGATTAGCGTCATGGTGAATGAAGAAGATCATTTCCGGATTCAAACATTGTTTCCGGGTCTACAACTCGAAGAAGCTTTTCGGATCGCGAAACAAGTCGATCAATTGATTAGTGAACGTTTTAAGATTGCCTTTGATGATACACTCGGTTATTTGACGACCTGTCCAAGCAATGTCGGGACAGGACTTCGCGCTTCTGTCATGCTACATCTACCTGGACTTGTCTTGACGAATCAGATTCAAGGATACGTCAAACACTTGAGACAGCTTGGTTTTGCGATTCGTGGCCGGTATGGTGAAGGCAGCGACGCCTCTGGGCGGATGTTTCAACTGTCGAATCAACGGACTCTTGGAGCGAGTGAAGATATGTTGATTACGGATTATCTTTTTGCTGTTGAAGCATTAATTGAGGCAGAACAGGCCGCAAGAAAAGGATTATTGGAGATGTATCAAGAAGAACTAGAAGACCGGTTATACCGGTCGTATGGCATTTTAACATCCGCCCGTTTAATTACGGCACGAGAAGCAACGGAACGTCTATCCGATGTTCGCTTAGCAGATGGGCTAGGACTAGCTGTCAATCTCGCACCGAATGTGTTCCATCATTTACTTGTATCCTTACAAACAGGTTTTCTACAAAAGCATTTCGGGAATCAATTAACAACAAGAGAACGGGACATCGAGCGAGCGAATGTGATTCGTCAGATGTTAACCGAACAGAAACACAGGGATCACACACAAGGAGGTTTTGCGTAATGATGTTTGGACGATTCACAGAACGTGCCCAACGCGTACTCGCACTTGCACAGGAAGAAGCGGTACGACTCGGACACCATAATATCGGGACAGAACATATTTTACTCGGGCTTGTACGTGAAGGAGACGGGATTGCTGCGAAAGCTTTAACAGCACTCGGACTCAGTTCAGATAAAATTCAAATGGAAGTCGAAGCATTGATCGGTCGTGGACAAGATGGTGCGACGACGATTCACTATACACCACGTGCAAAAAAAGTCATCGAACTTTCGATGGATGAAGCACGTAAGCTCGGTCATTCGTATGTCGGCACGGAGCACCTCTTACTCGGCTTGATTCGTGAAGGAGAAGGTGTCGCGGCACGTGTCTTGAACAACCTTGGAATCAGTCTCTCTAAAGCACGTCAGCAAGTATTGCAACTGCTTGGGAACAGCGAAACGACAGCTAACGCATCACAAGCAGGCTCAGGCGTCGCGACGCCAACGCTAGATGGCTTGGCACGCGACTTGACGCAACAAGCACGTGAGACACGTCTCGACCCAGTCATCGGACGCGCAAAAGAAATTCAACGTGTCATCGAAGTCTTGAGTCGTCGGACGAAAAACAACCCGGTTTTGATTGGGGAGCCAGGTGTTGGTAAAACAGCTGTCGTCGAAGGACTCGCCCAACAAATCATCAACAATGAAGTGCCGGAAACGTTACGGAATAAACGCGTCATGGTTCTCGACATGGGGACGCTCGTCGCCGGGACGAAATACCGTGGTGAGTTCGAAGACCGTTTGAAAAAGGTCATGGATGAAATCCGTCAAGCTGGAAACATCATTCTCTTCATCGACGAATTGCACACATTGATTGGTGCAGGTGGAGCAGAAGGCGCAATCGATGCGTCGAACATTTTAAAACCATCGCTTGCGCGTGGTGAACTCCAATGTATCGGTGCGACGACACTTGACGAATACCGTAAATATATCGAAAAAGATGCAGCGCTTGAGCGTCGTTTCCAACCAATTCAAGTCGCTGAACCAACAGCGAACGAAGCAACACAAATCTTGTTTGGTCTTCGTGACCGTTATGAAGCCCACCACCGTGTCACGATCACGGATGAAGCGATTCAAGAAGCGGTGACGCTTTCTGACCGTTACATCTCGGACCGTTTCCTACCGGATAAAGCAATCGACTTGATTGACGAAGCGGCTTCAAAAGTTCGTCTTCGTTCATATACAGCACCACCGAACTTAAAAGAAGTCGAAGCAAAACTTGAAGGTATCCGAAAAGATAAAGACGAAGCCGTCCAAAGCCAAGAATTCGAAAAAGCAGCAAGCTTACGCGACACAGAGCAAAAACTTCGCGATGAGCTCGAGCGCTTAAAAGAAGAATGGCAGAACAAACAAGGCAATGAGAAGCTTGAAGTCACAAAAGATGATATCGCGCAGGTCGTCGCGAGCTGGACGGGCGTACCGGTAACGAAAATCGCTGAAGAAGAAACCGATCGTTTGCTCCGTCTCGAAGAAATTCTTCATAGTCGGGTCATCGGTCAAAATGAAGCGGTCAAATCAATCTCAAAAGCAATCCGTCGCGCACGTGCTGGACTTAAAGATCCTAAACGTCCAATCGGTTCATTCATCTTCCTCGGTCCAACGGGTGTCGGTAAAACGGAACTTGCCCGTGCCGTCGCAGAATCGATGTTTGGTGACGAGGATGCCATCATCCGAATCGACATGTCAGAATACATGGAGAAACATGCGACAAGCCGTCTCGTCGGCTCACCTCCAGGGTATGTCGGGTATGAAGAAGGCGGTCAATTGACTGAAAAAGTACGCCGTAAACCATACTCCGTCATTTTGCTTGATGAAATTGAAAAAGCTCACCCTGAAGTCTTCAACATCTTGCTTCAAGTGCTCGATGATGGACGTCTTACGGATTCAAAAGGCCGGACAGTCGATTTCCGTAATACGATCATCGTCATGACGTCGAACGTCGGTGCAAGTGCCCTTAAACGGAACAAGTACGTCGGGTTCGCAGTGTCGGACGATACGGACCGCGAATACAAAGACATGAAGGGGAAAGTCATGGATGAGTTGAAAAGAGCCTTCCGTCCAGAGTTCTTGAACCGGATTGACGAAACGATCGTCTTCCACTCACTTGAGAAAAAACACATCGAAGAGATCGTCAAACTCATGGCGAAGACTCTCGAAAAACGCCTTGCGGAACAACAGGTTCACTTTGAATTGACACCTGCCGCGCTTTCGAAGATTGCCGACATCGGATACGACCCAGAATACGGAGCTCGCCCAATCCGTCGTGCACTTCAACGAGAAGCTGAGGATCGTTTGTCGGAAGCATTGCTTGCGGGAGACATTCAAAAAGGAGAACGTGTTGCACTTGATGTAGAAAACGATGAATTCATCGTCCGCCGCCACCAAGTGGAACCGGCAACGACAGAATAAGTGATCAACAGGGTCCAGCTTTCGCAAGTACGAAGCGAAAGCTGGGCTTTTTCTTGGATAGAGAAAGGATGAACAGAGTGGCTAAAATGAAGACGAAATTTGTTTGCCAAAGCTGTGGGACGGAGTCACCGAAATGGATGGGACGCTGCTCCGGCTGTGGGGAATGGAATACGATGGTCGAAGAAGTCGTCGAGGAGAAGAAAGCACGACGCGGTTCCGCTTTTGTCCATACGACGACGAAACAATTGAAACCGGAACGCCTCGCAAATATCGTCTCACAAGAAGAAAGTCGTGTCTTCACGGGGAGTAGTGAATTTGACCGTGTGCTCGGCGGCGGGATTGTGCCCGGATCGATGGTCCTCGTCGGAGGTGACCCGGGGATTGGGAAATCGACGATTCTGTTACAGACAAGTGCCCGCCTTGCACAACGCGGCGAAAAAGTCCTCTATATCTCAGGCGAGGAATCGCTCAAACAGACGAAACTCCGCGCTGAACGGCTCGGTTTACCGACTCAAGACTTATTCGTGCTCAGTGAAACGGACATGAATATGATTGAGCGGGTCGTCGACGAAGAAAAACCAGGCTTTTTAATCATCGACTCGATTCAAACGGTCTATATCGATGAGGTTCAGTCGGCCCCTGGTAGCGTCACGCAAGTGCGTGAATGTACGGCGATGCTGATGAAAATCGCGAAGAGTCGCGGCATTGCCATCTTTATCGTCGGTCACGTCACGAAACAAGGTTCGATTGCCGGACCTCGTTTACTCGAACACATGGTCGATGCCGTCCTGTACTTCGAAGGGGAACGTCACCATACGTTCCGGATCCTCCGTGCCGTCAAAAACCGGTTTGGTTCGACGAACGAGATTGGAATCTTTGAAATGCGGGAGTCTGGTTTAGAAGAAGTCTTGAATCCATCGGAAATCTTCCTCGAGGAGCGGACGTCCGGTGTATCGGGTTCGACAATCGTTGCTTCGATGGAGGGGACACGGACTGTTCTCGTTGAGTTACAAGCCCTGATTTCACCGACATCATTCGGTAATCCACGCCGTATGGCAACAGGGATTGACCAAAACAAAGTGGCCTTGCTGATGGCAGTGCTTGAGAAACGATCTGGTTTACTGCTCCAGACACAAGATGCCTATTTGAAAGCAGCTGGTGGCGTCAAGTTAGATGAACCAGCGATCGACCTCGCAGTCTGTGTCGCGATTGCCTCGAGTTTTCGCGACAAGCCGACACGTCCGACAGACGTCGTCATTGGCGAAGTCGGTTTAACGGGAGAAGTCCGGCGCGTCTCACGGATTGAGCAACGCGTCGCAGAAGCTGCGAAGCTCGGATTCACACGAGCCATCATTCCGAAAAACAATCTCGGGGGATGGACCTATCCGGACGGCATCACGGTCATCGGTGTCGAAAGTGTTGACGAAGCGTTACGCGAAACCATCCCGTTTTAAACGCCTGAAATGCAGGAAAAGATGGGGAGGCTGTAATGGATATGTAAACAGTTTCCCCACCTTAAGGCGTAGGTGATTCAAATAAATACATGTTACAATGAACTTAAAATAATAGAAGGAGGTGGGAAGATTGAAAATCATCATTCGAATCTTTTTCGCGTTACTCGGTCTTGCGCTTGGTGTCTTGTTATTGCCCCAGTTATTTCAATTAATTGAAGCGGCGACAGGGATGACTTTCCCGGAATGGTTGATGACGACATACGTAACCGGAACGATTGGTGCACTCATATTTTTATTAATTGGATTATTCATTACGGATGCGGTTATTCGACTTCTCCGATTTTTAGAAGAAAAACTAGTAAAGGCGCCCGCTGCAGATTTATTCTTTGGAACATTTGGTCTCTTGCTAGGTCTCGTGATGGCATTTCTCGTCAGCATGTTGATCGAACTTGTCGGGATTCCGCTGCTTAGTAATGTCTTAACCATTTTCGCGACTGCCTTATTCGGATACCTCGGCTTTACGGTCGGATATCGCAAACGGCATGAGTTGACGAAAATCTTTTTACGGTCAAACAGTAGTAACTCGGATAAAAAGTCGACACCGGAACCCGTTGTTGTCGCAAAATCAAACAGTAAAGTACTCGATACGAGTGTTATCATCGATGGACGGATCACAGATATCGCGAAGACCGGATTTGTCGAAGGGAAACTGATTGTTCCGCAATTCGTGATTGGGGAACTTCAATACATCGCCGATTCATCGGATACATTAAAGCGAAATCGTGGACGCCGGGGGCTTGACGTCTTAAAAGAACTCCAATCAATCCCCGGTATGGAAGTCGAAATTTATGATGGTGACTTCGAGGAGGTACCAGAAGTCGACATCAAACTGATTAAGCTGGCAGAGTTGATGAAAGGGATTGTCGTTACGAACGATTACAACTTGAATAAAGTGTGTGAAGTCCGGAACGTACCCGTCTTGAACATCAATGATTTAGCAAATGCCGTCAAGCAAGTTGTGATTCCGGGTGAAGAGATGATGGTGCTTGTCATCAAAGAAGGAAAAGAGCAAAAGCAAGGGATTGCCTACCTCGAAGATGGTACGATGGTCGTCGTCGAAGGTGGTAAACACTTGATTTCGAAAACGATTGGTGTTGTCGTGACGAGTGTCCTTCAGACGTCTGCTGGACGGATGATTTTTGCGAAGCCACAAGAAAAATAAGGGACTGCCACAACTGTGGCAGTCTTTACTTATGAGAAAAGAGGGAATGCAGTGATAGAACAGACATACCGCGTCGTCATTCCGGCAGCTGGTGCCGGAAAAAGAATGGGCGCAGATCGTAATAAACTGATGCTGCTGTTACGGGACCGTTCAATCATTGAGTGGACACTCGATGTGTTTGAAGCCGATCCCTTATGTGAAGAAATCATTCTTGCCATCAATCCGGCGGAACAAGTCTGGTTTGAGCAAGTGACGGACCGATACGCAACGCCTGTACGCCTTGTTGCCGGAGGACGGGAGCGACAAGAAAGTGTCTTACGCGGACTGGAAGTCATCGAAGCACCCGGGATCGTGTTGATTCATGACGGCGCCCGGCCATTCATCGAACAGACAGCGATTCATGCCGTCGTCGCGGCGGCAGTCGAGCACAAAGCAGCGATTCTCGCCGTCCCGGTCAAAGATACGGTCAAACGGATCATCGGAGAGACGATCGTCGAAACGGTTCCGCGTGACGAACTGATGGCAGCTCAAACGCCGCAAGCCTTCGACCTCGACACGATCCGAACCGTCCATCAAAAAGCAGCAGAACACTATTTAGGTACAGATGATGCAAGTTTGATAGAATGGGACGGAGGAAAGGTGACGCTCGTCACCGGTCAGTATGAAAATATTAAAGTGACGACACCGGATGATTTATGGTTTGGTGAAGCGATCCTAATGAAACGAGGGAAATAACGATGATTCGAATTGGACAAGGTTTTGATGTACATGCATTCGCAGAAGATCGGAAACTCATTTTAGGTGGGATTGAAATCCCACATACGAAAGGATTACTCGGTCACTCGGATGCGGACGTCTTGCTCCATACGATTGCGGATGCAGCACTCGGAGCGATTGCAGAAGGGGATATCGGAAAACATTTTCCGGACACCGATCCTGAGTTCAAAGATGCGGACTCCGCTAAACTGCTCGAACATGTCTATGCACTCGTCAAACGTAAAGGATATGAATTGAGTAACTTAGACGCGACCGTCATCGCGCAAGCGCCTAAATTACGCCCGTACATCGATACGATGCGTGCGCGGATTGCGGAACTGCTTGAAGCGGACATCGAGCAGATCAATGTCAAAGCGACGACGACTGAATGGCTCGGGTTTACAGGGCGTGAAGAAGGAATTGCGTGCCAAGCTGTGATTCTGCTGAAACGAATCGAAGAATAAGGTATACTAATTAAGCGAATTTGAGACTAAAGGAGTGATCGGCAATGGCAGAAGTACGTGTACGTTATGCACCAAGTCCGACCGGGCACCTTCATATTGGGAATGCACGGACGGCTTTATTCAACTATTTGTTCGCACGTCATGCGGGCGGGAAAATGATTTTACGGATTGAGGATACGGACCAAAAACGAAACATTGATGGTGGCGTTGAAAGTCAGATGAAGTACCTCGAGTGGCTCGGAATCGATTGGGATGAAGGTCCAGGCCGCGGTGGCGATTACGGTCCTTACTTCCAAATGGAACGGCTTGATCTTTATCAAAAATACACAGACGAGTTACTTGAAAAAGGACTCGCCTACCGTTGCTACATGACCTCGGAAGAACTTGAGGCGGAACGTGAAGCACAAATCGCACGTGGTGAAGCACCGCGTTATTCAGGTGCACACCGAGATTTATCGCAAGAACAAGAAGACGCATTCGTCGCGGAAGGACGGACACCATCGATTCGGATTCGTGTACCGGAAAGCGTGACATATACGTGGAACGATATCGTCAAAGAAGACGTATCGTTTGAATCAAAAGACTTCGGGGACTGGGTCATCGTCAAAAAAGACGGAATCCCGACGTATAACTTCGCCGTTGTTGTCGATGATCACTTGATGGCAATCAGCCATGTCTTACGTGGAGACGACCATATCTCGAATACACCGAAACAGATGATGATTTATGATGCGTTCGGTTGGGAGTATCCAACATTTGGTCACATGACGCTCATCGTCAACGAAGAGCATAAAAAACTGTCGAAACGTGATCAATCAATCATTCAGTACATCGAGCAGTATAAAGACCTCGGGTATCTCCCGGAAGCGTTACTTAACTTCGTGACGTTGCTTGGTTGGTCGCCGGTCGGAGAACAAGAAATCTTTACGAAAGAAGAATTCATCGAAATCTTTGATGCGTCCCGCCTGTCGAAGAGTCCAGCTGTTTTCGATCAACAAAAACTCGCTTGGATCAATGGACAGTACATGAAACATCAATCGTTCGAAGAAGTATTCGAAGCGAGTCTTCCATTCCTTCAAGCAGCAGGACGCGTCTCAAACGAGCCGTCAGCAGAAGAACTCGACTGGGCGAAGAACCTCGTCGGACTTTACCGTGAGCAGATGACACACGGAGCGGAAGTCGTTGAGCTTTCAGAGATGTTTTTTGAAGATGAAGTGGTGTATGATGAAGAAGCAAACACTGTCTTGAGTGGCGAAACGGTTCCGACCGTCTTAGCTGAATTCGCGAACCAATTGCGGACACTTGAAGAGTGGACGCCGGAAGCGATCAAAGCATCGATTAAGGCAACACAAAAAGCAACCGGTCAAAAAGGAAAAAATCTGTTCATGCCAATCCGCGTCGCAACGACGGGACAAACACATGGTCCAGAACTTCCGAATACGATTCAACTATTAGGAAAAGACCGCGTACTTGCGCGACTAGACGTATAAATAAAGCGTAGATGAGGAAAGTAGTGTCAATGTTTCTTCTCCAGAGACAAGCTTGTGTGGTGCGAGAGCTTGAAGAAAATTGCCATGAAATGCCCCTCTGAGTGCTACCCGAAATCAGTGAGAGTAGGCGTAGACGTATCTCCGGCGTTAACGGACACGGAGAGGGACGAGTGATTCGTCCAAACAGAGTGGGACCGCGCTAATTAGCGTCTCTGTGCAGCGATGCACGGGGGCGCTTTTTCTTATGGAGAGGAGATTGAACATGACACGTATACGAGAAGACATTCGCAATGTATTCAACCAAGACCCGTCTGCACGCAGTAGCATTGAAGTCATCTTGACGTACCCCGGCTTACATGCGATTTGGATGCACCGTGTAGCCCATCGGTTATGGAAGTTGAACTTAAAGTTACTGGGGCGAAGCATTTCACAGTTCAGCCGCTTCTTGACAGGGATCGAAATTCATCCGGGTGCGACGATTGGTCGTCGCTTCTTCATCGACCATGGGATGGGTGTCGTCATCGGAGAAACAGCCATCATCGGCGACGATGTGACGATTTTTCAAGGCGTGACGCTCGGCGGGACGGGCAAAGAGACGGGCAAACGTCATCCGACGCTCGGTAATGGCGTGCTCGTTTCAGCCGGAGCACGTGTACTCGGTGATATTTCGGTCGGCGATGCATCAAAAATCGGGGCAAGCTCAGTCGTCCTGAAAGACGTCCCTGCTAACGCAACCGTCGTCGGGATTCCGGGACGTGTCGTCATCCAGGACGGAATGAAAGTCGAGGCCCCTCTCGATCACCGTCTACCGGATCCTGTTAGTGAGTGCCAGGAACGGATTGAAATTGAAATCGATGAACTAAAACGGGAAATTGAACGAATCAAAGGAGGACTTCGGAATGATACAACTCTACAACAGCATGACCGGAAAAAAGGAACCATTTAAACCGTTAGAAGAAGGTAAGGTCAAGATGTACGTCTGTGGACCGACCGTCTATAACTATATCCACATTGGTAATGCCCGCCCGGCAATCGTCTTCGATACAGTCCGCCGCTACTTTACGTACCGCGGTTATGAGGTTCAGTACGTCTCGAACTTTACGGATGTCGATGATAAAATCATTCGGACGGCAAATGAACTCGGTGAAGATTATCATGACTTAACGAAACGTTTCATTGCCGCGTATCATGCAGATACTGGCGCTTTGAACGTGCAACAAGCGGACGTCCATCCGCTCGTTACGGAGACGATGGATGATATCATCGACTTCATCAAAGTTCTCGTTGAAAAAGGAAATGCCTATGCTTCAGGCGGAGATGTCTACTTCCGGACACGGAGTTTTGAGACGTATGGTCAGTTGAGTCAGCAATCGATTGATGAATTACAATCGGGCGCGCGGATTGAAGTCGGCGAGAAAAAAGAAGATCCACTCGATTTCGTTCTTTGGAAAGCCGTTAAGCCGGACGAACCGTCTTGGACAAGTCCATGGGGTGAAGGACGTCCGGGCTGGCACATCGAGTGCTCGGCGATGGCAAAGAAATACCTTGGCGATACGATTGATATCCATGCCGGTGGACAAGACTTGAAATTCCCGCACCATGAAAATGAAATTGCCCAGTCGGAAGCATGCAATTCTCAAAAATTCGCGAACTACTGGATGCACAATGGATTCGTCAACATCGAAAACGAGAAGATGTCGAAATCACTCGGAAACTTTTTGACGGTCCATGAAGCGATTCAAGTCGTCGATCCAATGGTCTTACGCTTCTTCATGCTGTCTGTTCAGTATCGTCATCCGATCAACTACAGCCGTGAGCTGATTGATCAAGCGGTCAACGGTCTCGCGCGAATTCGGGAGTCGGTCGCAAACGTCGAGCATCGTCTCGCGATGACGGCAGATCTCGGAACGGCAAACGAAAAATGGTTAAAGCGGATTGAAGGCATCAAGCAACATTTCATCACGTCGATGGATGATGACTTCAATACAGCGAATGCTGTAACGGATTTGTTCGATTTATCGAAAGAAGCAAATCTTTATCTTGCAGAAGCACAAGTGTCAAAAGAAGTTCTTGAGCGCTTCCTGACCGTTTTCAATGAATTGTCGGGCGTATTAGGTGTAACGTTGACGGTCGACCGCGGACTGCTCGACGAAGAAGTCGAACAGTTGATCACAGAACGAAACGAAGCACGGAAAAATCGTGATTTCGGACGGGCAGATGAAATCCGCGATCAGTTACGCGACCAGGGCATCTTGCTTGAAGATACAGCGCAAGGGATGCGGTGGAAGCGCGGATGAAGAACTATAAACAATTGAACGCGCTCGCGCTCGCCTATATGGGAGACGTCGTCTATGAGATGCATGTAAGAGAGCGACTACTTGACCGTGGTTTCGTCAAACCAGGCGAGTTGCATAAAGCGGCGGTCCAGTATGTCCGGGCGCAAGCACAGGCGACCGTCGTTACACATTGGCTCAATCAGGGAACACTGACAGAAGAGGAACAAGCCGTCGTCCGGCGTGGGAAAAATGCGAAGTCCGGTTCTGTACCAAAAAGTACGGATGTCCATACGTACCGCTACGCGACGGCGTTCGAAGCATTGTTAGGCTACATTTATCTTTCAGAAGGAGGGGATCGTCTTGAAGAACTCATCGGGCAAGCGTTCGAATTACTCGAAGCCGAAACGACAGACGGAAAATAACCCAGTCGATCAAGGACAGCGCCCTAAGACTGGCGAAAAACGAAAACGTGTTGAAAAGAAACAAGAGGACCCGGTCGTCATCGAACCACTCGCGGAAGGGCAGGATTTCCTTTACGGACGAAATCCCGTTCTCGAAGCGTTACGAAGTGGACGCGAAATGAATAAACTCTTTATCCAGGAAGGTCAACAAAAAGGTCCACTCGCCGTCATCCATGCGATGGCGCAAGAAGCGAATGTCCAAATTCAAATCGTCCCCCGTTCAAAACTGCATGGTCTGACAGGGAGCGACAACCACCAAGGTGTCGTTGCGGCAGTTGCCGCCTATGAATACGCGGAACTCGACGATATCTTTGCCCTAGCAGAGAAGAAGGATGAGACACCACTCATCGTCTTACTCGACGAGCTGGAAGACCCGCATAACCTCGGTTCGATTCTTCGGACGGCAGACGCTGTCGGTGCGCACGGGGTCATCATTCCGAAACGGCGCTCGGTCGGATTGACACAAGTCGTCGCAAAAGCATCGACGGGTGCAATCGAGCATATTCCGGTCGTTCGCGTGACGAACTTAACGCGGACGATGGAAGACCTCAAGAAAAAAGGACTTTGGTTCGTCGGGACGGATGCGCGTGAAAGTGATGATTACCGGACGCTTGACGGAACGATGCCGCTTGGAATCGTCATTGGTAGTGAAGGAAAAGGGATGAGTCGCCTCGTCCGAGAGAAATGTGATTTCCTTGTCCACCTTCCGATGGCGGGCCATGTCACGTCACTCAATGCTTCCGTTGCCGCGTCACTCTTATTGTATGAAGTGTACCGGACGAGAAAGCCGTACGCGCGATGAAATATGACCGTCTGATCGTTGATGGCTACAATATCATTGGCGCATGGCCGGAATTCCGGACATTGCGGGAGCAAGATTTTGAATTAGCACGGGAACGATTGGTCGATGCAATGGCGGAATATCAGGCAGTGACAGGAATTAGTGTCACCATCGTCTTTGATGCCTATCTTCAGCCAGGGCGCGAGTCACGCTTAAAAAAGAGTGGACTCGAGGTCATTTATACACGCGAGAATGAAACTGCTGACGAATGGATAGAAAAAACGGCAGCCGAGTGGTTACAAGACATCCGTGTCAAGCTGACGGTCGCGACGAACGACTTCACGGAACAATGGGTGATCTTTACGCTCGGCGCACTCCGCATCTCGGCACAAGAGTTGAGACGGGACTGGAAAGCAGCGGTCGCCGTCATTCAGGGACAGACGACGATGTCGAAGACGAGCAAGAAACCGCGGTCGACTATCGATTTGCCGGCAGATGTCATCGAACGGCTTGAACAAATCCGAAGAAGAAAAAATTCAGATCAGTAAGGGGGTCTCCCCTTAAAAATAAACCGTTTTCTTGACGTACTGAACTGAGCCCTAGAGTTTGGACAGTTTAATAAAAGCACCCTTAACGTATTAAGCTGCTATGAGATGGCTTCGGTATTGTACCGGAGTCATCTTTTGTAGTTTCCATTGTCTTCGTTCGCTATTGTAATAATCAATGTAAGCATCGACCATGGCACAGACCTCATCGAGGTCAGATGCTAATTTATAATCGACATAATCTTTCAAGTGCCCAAAGAACGATTCGATCGGGGCATTATCCAGGCAGTTTCCTCTACGGGACATGGATTGAAGCATTCCCATCTCACGGATGCGTGTTTGATAAGCAGGATGCGTATAATGGAATCCTTGATCGGAATGTATCATGGCTTCCGGGTGTATATTCCCTTGAAGTCGTTCTGCGAGTTTATTCGTTGTATGAAGGACTAGTTCCATATGGAGGCTTGTAGATAGATGATGTGCCATAATTTCACGTGTAGCGACATCCTTCACACAAGAGAGATAAACAGTTTGACCAGATCCAATACGGAGATAAGTGATGTCTGTGACGAATACCTTACCAGGCTCATCTTGATCGAACCGACGGTTCAAGTGGTTCGGTACAGTCTTATGTTCATATGTCGCTTTAGCGATTTTACGATAAGCGTTCTGCCTACGGATTTTCGTCACGATTCCAAACTTCCTCATGATACGCAAAATACGTTTATGATTCATCGGTCCACCAATGACATCAAGCATCTCCATGTAAAGACCACGATAGCCGATTTTTCCCTTGTGACGATCATGAACACGTTTTAGAAGTAGGTAGTCCGCATAGTCGCGTTCTTCCCGAAGGGAAACACTATCCGTACGTGCGAGCCAGGCGTAATAACCACTGCGGCTCACTTCAGCGAGCGTACATAGGTCCGTCACGAATCGGCCCGATGATTGTTTCCGTAAGACAATATTGATTGCCTGATAGCGCTCAGATGCGGTTAGTTTCGATACTTCGCCTCTCTTTCGAGAGCGTCGAGCTTTTTTAGTAATTCGTTCTCCGCTGTGAGGTACTTGATTCGTGCTTCAGCTTTCGCAAGGCGTCGTTCGACGGAATCATCTTTTTTCGGTCGACCTCCAAGATTTGATTTTCCACGTCTCTCATTCAAGAGTCCTTCTTCTCCATAAATGCGATAGGTCTTCCGCCATCGTTTCAACGCTTCGTTCGTTGTTCGCTTACCGATCATGTCCAGGTCAAAGCCGCTTTCTTCAAAGATTTGTATCGGTCGCTTACCAGCTAAATTCTCACGTACAGCGTGAATCTTAAATTCTCCTTTATATTGAATCGTACGATCTGATACCGAGGCTACGTGAAGATTCGCTTCAAGTTGTCTGATTTGATCTGGATTGAAGGTACGTCTGTTCATGAATAATTCTCCCGTCTAAATTGAATAGATACAGTATATCGATATCTTTAAACACAAAAAACCCCGAATGGGGTCTTTTATCAAGTGTCCACCATTCAGGGTTCAGTTCATACCTGTCGAGAAGGCGGTTTTTTTAAGGGCGAAATACAGATAAAAAGAGGTCATGCCAATTTTCACTGTCGCAGGATAGGAAATTATTGTATAATTGTAGGCAATTGATTAGTTCGTCATAGAAGCTTGGAGGGATGAAGGATGAGTTTGGTTTCGTTCGACCAGTTTGAGTGCATGTCTGATGAGGCGCTTGTGGAACAAGCGAAGGTATTCGATAATAGCGATGCCCTTGAATTTTTGATCGAGCGCTATCGTAACTTCGTACGTGCGAAGGCCCGGTCATATTTTTTGATTGGTGCGGACCGCGAAGATATCATTCAAGAAGGTATGATTGGCCTATACAAAGCAGTACGTGACTACCGGACTGATAAGTTGGCTTCTTTTAAAGGATTTGCCGAACTCTGCATCACACGGCAAATGATCACGGCAATCAAGACGGCGACCCGTCAAAAACATATTCCGCTCAATTCGTACATCTCGCTCGATAAACCAATTTATGATGATGAATCTTCTGAACGGACGTTGCTTGATATCATCACTTCAACGGCACCATCGGATCCGCAAATCTTGATCGTCAACCGAGAAGAGTATGCAGATATCGAAACGAAGATGGATGAAATTCTTAGTGACTTAGAACGAAAAGTGTTGGCACTTTATCTCGACGGAAGAACGTACCAAGAGATTTCGGATGATCTCGATCGCCACGTCAAATCAATTGATAACGCGTTACAGCGTGTCAAACGGAAACTGGAGCGATACCTCGAGGCACGTGAGTTGATTGTCTAACCGCGAGGTGGATTGACCAATCCGACTACCGTATGCTACTGTATAAATAGCGCCTTACTAGCGAGACGCCGCTCATAGGCGTTTTTTTTTACGCTCTTTTTTGGAGGAATCTCCTCCGTTCGAGAGAGAGAGCGGCAAAGAAGGAGGTCTTTTGAGATGGCGAAGAAAGTAGGCCTTGCTTGTGATATTTGCGGTGCCCGCGATTATACGACGATGAAAAAAGAGGATGTCACAGTCCGCTTGGAATTGAAAAAATTCTGTCGGCGTTGTAACGCGCATACGATTCATAAAGAAGCGAAATAAGGCTTCATCTATCCCGATTTAATACATCCTGGAGGGAAAGTACGATGAAATTTTTGCGTGACGTATGGAATGAACTGAAAAAGACGAGCTGGCCAAAACGAAAAGAATTGACGAAGTACACATTGACGGTAATCGGTATGGTTATCTTCATGGGCGTCTTCATCTTTGGTATCGATTCTGGTCTCAGCGCACTCATGAGTTGGTTGATTAAGTAAAAGAAGAGGTGGCGTACCATGGATAAACAGTGGTTTGTCGTCCAAACGTACTCTGGATTCGAAAACAACGTCAAGGCTAACCTTGAACGTCGGATCGAGTCTATGAACATGGACGAGAAAATCTTCCGTGTACTCGTTCCGATTGAAACGGTACAGGAAGAAGTAACGAATAAAAAAGGCGAAACAAAAATCAAAGAGCGTGAAGTTAAGATTTTCCCGGGGTATGTCCTCGTTGAAATGGTCATGACGGATGATTCTTGGTATGTTGTTCGTAACACACCGAACGTAACCGGATTCCTCGGTTCAGTGGGTGGTGGATCGAAACCGACGCCGCTTCTTCCTGAAGAAGCTGAAAACATCCTTGGTTCAATGGGACTTGTCGACATGAAGAGTCGTTATGACTACTCACTCGGTCAAATCGTCCGAATCAAAGAGGGTGCCTTCGAGAACCTTGAAGGAACGGTTGAAGAGCTTGATACAGAAACAGAAAAAATGAAAGTTTCTGTAGATATGTTCGGTCGCGAAACGAAAGTAGAACTCGATTTTTCACAAGTTGAAAAAATCGATTAAGTTTCCTATTGCGAATGTTTTGTTTTAATGGTACAATTTTTCCTGTTTGATGTTGTGCTTATTTCGATAAATAACTCGTCGAATAGAATGAGTGGGAGGACGCGCAACGTCCAATTAAACCACATTAAAGAATTAAGGAGGTGTGTCTCGTGGCGAAGAAGGTTATGAAACTAGTTAAACTTCAAATTCCTGCGGGCAAAGCAAACCCAGCTCCACCAGTTGGACCGGCACTCGGTCAAGCAGGTGTGAACATCATGGGCTTCTGTAAAGAGTTCAACGCTCGTACACAAGACCAAGCCGGCTTGATTATCCCTGTAGTCATCACGGTTTTTGAAGATCGTTCATTTACGTTTATTACTAAAACTCCACCAGCAGCAGTTCTCTTGAAGAAAGCAGCTGGAATCGAGAGCGGTTCAGGCGAGCCTAACCGTAAGAAAGTAGCGACTGTCAAACGTGACAAAGTTCGCGAAATCGCTGAAACGAAAATGCCAGACCTCAACGCAGCATCTGTTGAAACAGCGATGTTGATGGTTGAAGGTACTGCACGTTCTATGGGTATCGTAATCGAAGACTAAGTCTTTCGAATTACAATGAACAACGATGAGGGTCGCAGGCGGATAGTTAATTGAAGCCTTGCTACCCTTTCATTATGTGGGAGGATTTTCCGCACAACCACAAAGGAGGAACCTAAAATGGGTAAGAAGTACAAAGAAGCTGCTAAACTTATCGATCGTACGGTTTCATACGAACTCGCTGAAGCTGTAGACTTAACTAAAAAGTCTGCAACAGCGAAATTCGATGAAACGATCGAACTTGCTGTTCGTCTCGGAGTCGATCCGAAGAAAGCAGATCAACAAATCCGTGGAGCAGTCGTATTGCCACACGGTACTGGTAAAACACAACGCGTTCTCGTCTTCGCGAAAGGTGAGAAATTGAAAGAAGCGGAAGCTGCTGGAGCAGATTACGCTGGTGATTCTGAGTATATCGCTAAAATCCAAAAAGGATGGTTCGACTTCGATGTTATCGTTGCGACACCTGACATGATGGGTGAAGTTGGTAAACTCGGTCGTGTTCTCGGACCTAAAGGCCTCATGCCTAACCCGAAAACAGGAACTGTTACATTTGACGTCACAAAAGCAATCAACGATATCAAAGCTGGTAAAGTTGAGTACCGTGTCGACAAATCAGGTAACATCCACGTTCCTGTCGGTAAAAAATCATTCGATAACGAGAAGTTGGTTGAAAACATCACTACCGTTATGGAAACTCTCGTAAAAGTTAAGCCTGCTACTGCTAAAGGTGTTTACCTTAAAAACATCGCGATCGCTTCTACAATGGGTCCTGGTGTTAAAGTATCTTCAGCTGACTTCGCGAAATAATTTCGTCTAAAACGAACTTGACAACGTTCTAAGAACGCTGTTACAGTATAAAACGTTGATATATTCGACATACCGTAGACAGAAGGTGCTCAACGATTGAGCTTAAACCCTTCCGAGGTGTTCTTGCTCAGAGAGCCTGTTTGTTCAGGTATCCTTTTTGACGATTACGCCTCCTCTGCCCTGCAGAAGGAGGCTTTTTATTTGAAATCGAGCAGCCCCTCGCGCCGGTACAATTTATTTACCAGGAGGTGCAACAGAAATGGCAAACGAAAAAGTTATCGCTGTCAAAGCGGATCTCGTATCTGAGATCGCTGAGAAAATGCAAGCGAGCGCTGGAACAATCGTCGTCGACTACCGTGGTCTCACAGTAGACGAAGTCACTGAACTTCGTAAACAACTCCGCGAAGCGGGTGTTGAATTCAAAGTTTACAAAAACGGTCTCCTTCGCCGCGCAGCAGTTCAAAGCAACCTTGAAGGTCTTGACGAAGTATTCACTGGTCCTAGTGCGATCGCATTCAGCAATGAAGACGTTATCGCGCCAGCTAAGATCTTGAACAACTTCTCTAAAGAACACAAGGCTCTCGAACTTAAAGGTGGTATCATCGAAGGCAAAGTCACTTCAGTAGAAGATGTCAAAGCCCTTGCAGAACTTCCATCACGCGAAGGTCTCCTTTCAATGCTCCTCAGCGTGCTTCAAGCGCCAATCCGCGGTCTCGCGGTGGCAACGAACGCAATCGCAGAGCAAAAAGAAGAACAATCTGCTTAATGTCCGCTTAGCGGGATAGGCAAACACACAATTTTTCAAACCCCAACGTGGGCTAAATCAAAGGAGGAAAACCATAATGGCTTTCAACAAAGAGCAATTTATCGAAGACCTCAAGGGCATGACTGTTCTTGAACTTAACGAACTCGTAAAAACAATCGAAGAAGAATTCGGCGTATCAGCAGCAGCTCCAGTAGCAGCAGCAGGTGCAGGCGCAGCAGCAGCTGAAGAGCAAACTGAATTCGACGTAATCCTTACTAGCGCAGGTTCTGGTAAAATCAACGTCATCAAAGCAGTTCGCGAATTGACAGGCCTCGGTCTTAAAGAAGCGAAAGCACTCGTTGACGGAACTCCGGCTCCAGTTAAAGAAGGCGTTTCGAAAGAAGACGCTGACGCAATCAAAGCTAAGCTTGAAGAAGCTGGCGCAAGCGTAGAAGTTAAGTAATTTTCTTCTTCCGCAGACAAAAGAAGCTCGCTTTGCGGGCTTCTTTTGTTTTCATCTTTAATCAAGAGAGGGGAAGGAAACATGGCAGACCATTATTACACGAATGATCCCTCCTCAAAACGAGATCCGAAATCATGGGAGTTCGTCTTACGCGGCGAAACGTTCCGCTTCACATCGGACCACGGTGTGTTCTCAAAAGGTGGCGTCGACTTTGGTTCGCGTCTATTGATTGAGGCATTCGTTGAGCCGGATGTACCGGGTGCGATTCTAGATGTCGGTTGCGGATATGGGCCGATGGGGATTTCACTGGCAAAAGCGACCGGGCGTGACGCGAAACTCGTTGATGTTAACGAACGGGCACTTGAACTAGCGGCTGAAAATGCACGTGCGAATGGTGTTTCCGTGACGACCGGTGTAAGTGACGGGTATGTTGGCGTAGGTGATGAGACATTTGCAGCGATCGTGACGAATCCACCGATTCGGGCAGGAAAAGCAGTTGTTCATCGGATTTTACGTGAAGCTTATGATCACCTCGTAGTAGGGGGCGCCCTCTGGGTCGTCATTCAGAAAAAACAAGGGGGGCCATCAGCGAAGAAACTGATGGAAGAGGTCTTCGGTTCTTGCGAGACAGTAACCCGCGATAAAGGGTATTCAATATTTAAATCAATTCGGTCTTGACAAATCGGGTGATTTGTCGTTGACCTTGTGTTGTGTCTATGATAGTATTATAAAATGCCATTGGAGTGATTTTTGGATAAGCAGGTTGAAAGTAGCTGGCGTTCTCGACTACAGATGATTGAGTAGACAAGACGTCGCTTTTTTGCGCTTATCGGTCAAAAAATGGCTTCAATGTTCGATATTACACCCGTCCTTCTCTAGAAGAAGAAGTGGGTCTGAGAGGTGAATCAGTTGACTGGTCAACTTGTTCAGTACGGTCGTCACCGTCAGAGAAGAAGCTATGCACGTATCAGCGAAGTATTAGAACTTCCAAATCTAATTGAGATTCAAACGAATTCATACGAATGGTTCCTACGGGAAGGTCTTCGTGAGATGTTTCATGACATTTCGCCGATTTCCGACTTCACAGGAAATCTCGTATTAGAATTCATCGATTACTCGCTCGGTGAGCCGAAGTATTCGATTGATGAATCGAAAGAACGCGACGTGACCTATTCGGCACCACTGCGCGTTAAAGTCCGTCTTCAAAACAAAGAGACGGGTGAATTGAAGGAACAAGAAGTCTTCATGGGTGACTTCCCGCTTATGACGGAGTCGGGAACATTCATTATTAATGGTGCGGAACGAGTTATCGTTTCTCAGCTTGTTCGTTCGCCAAGTGTGTATTACAACAATAAGTTAGATAAGAACGGTAAACGTGGATTCTCGGCAACGGTCATCCCGAACCGTGGAGCATGGCTCGAACTTGAGACAGATGCGAAAGATATCGTATATGTCCGAATCGACCGCACGCGTAAGATTCCTGTAACGGTTCTTTTACGTGCTCTTGGTTTCGGTACGGATCAGGAAATCATCGATCTCCTTGGAGATGATGAGTACCTCCGGAATTCGCTTGAAAAAGATAATACAGAATCAACGGAAAAAGCCCTCATCGAAATCTATGAGCGTCTACGCCCGGGTGAGCCACCGACAGTTGAAAATGCGAAAGCACTTCTCGTGTCACGGTTCTTCGACCCGAAACGTTACGACTTGGCAAACGTTGGTCGCTATAAAATTAACAAAAAGCTTCATTTAAAAAATCGTCTGTTCGGACAAAAGCTTGCGGAAACGCTCGTTGACCCGGAAACAGGTGAAGTAATCGCAGAAGCTGGAACGGTTCTTGACCGTCGTATGCTCGACAAAGTCTTGCCATTCCTTGAAGGATCTGTCGGTTACATCGAAGCGACGCCAACTGGCGGCGTAACACAAGGCGAAGCCTTCAACTTACAGTCGATCAAGGTGTTCGCACCGGACGATGCTGAAGGTGAACGCATCATCAATATCATCGGTAACGGTAACATCGATCGTGACATCAAGCACATTACGCCTGCTGACATGATTGCTGCAATCAACTACTTCTTCAACTTGTTGCATGAAGTAGGAACAACAGACGATATCGACCACCTTGGTAACCGTCGTCTCCGTTCTGTCGGTGAATTGCTCCAAAACC
This sequence comes from Exiguobacterium sp. QJM3NY_9, assembly GCF_056173545.1. NCBI lineage: Bacteria > Bacillati > Bacillota > Bacilli > Caryophanales > Exiguobacterium > Exiguobacterium sp. QJM3NY_9. Next base: position 115,366 of record NZ_CM149679.1, read on the forward strand.
AGTTCCGTATTGGTCTTTCACGTATGGAACGTGTCGTTAAGGAACGTATGTCGATTCAAGATCAGAATGCGATCACGCCACAGGCATTGATCAACATTCGTCCTGTTATCGCGTCAATTAAAGAGTTCTTCGGTAGCTCACAGTTATCACAGTTCATGGACCAAACAAACCCGCTCGCTGAGTTGACGCACAAACGTCGTCTATCTGCTCTCGGACCCGGTGGTTTGACACGTGAGCGTGCTGGCTTTGAAGTTCGAGATGTTCACTACTCGCATTATTCCCGTATGTGTCCAATCGAAACGCCAGAGGGACCAAACATCGGTTTGATCAACTCACTGTCTTCGTTCGCGAAAGTCAATGAGTATGGTTTCATCGAAGCACCATACCGCCGTGTCAATCCGGAAACGGGTGTTGTCACGGATGAAATTCACTACATGACGGCAGACGAAGAAGATCTCTACGTCGTTGCGCAGGCAAACATGTTGTTGACGGAAGAGAAGACGTTCCAAGATACACACGTCCTCTCACGTTTCCGTGGACAAAACTTGTCTGTTGAGCCATCACGTGTCGATTACATGGATGTTTCTCCGAAACAGGTTGTTTCGGCAGCGACAGCATGTATTCCGTTCCTTGAGAACGATGACTCGAACCGTGCCCTCATGGGAGCGAACATGCAACGTCAGGCCGTACCACTTCTCGATCCAGAATCTCCGATTGTTGGAACTGGGATGGAGTACGTGTCTGCGAAAGACTCAGGAGCTGCCGTTGTTGCAAAACACTCTGGTATCGCTGAGCGCGTAACGGCTCGTGAAATCCTTGTCCGTCGTACGACGGAAGTCGATGGCAACATCGTTCAAGGTGAACTTGATCGTTATAAAATCCAAAAATTCATTCGTTCTAACCAAGGAACGTGCTATAACCAAAAACCAATCATCAAAGCAGGCGATCCTGTCGATAAAGGCGAGATTCTTGCAGATGGTCCATCAATGGACGGTGGGGAACTTGCGCTCGGTCGTAACGTACTCGTCGGTTTCATGACATGGGATGGTTACAACTACGAGGATGCCGTCATCATGAGCGAACGTCTTGTGAAAGATGATGTCTACACGTCGATCCACATTGAGGAATACGAATGTGAATCACGCGATACAAAACTCGGACCGGAAGAAATCACTCGTGATATTCCGAACGTCGGTGACGACGCCCTGAAAAACCTCGACGACCGCGGAATCATTCGTGTCGGTGCTGAAGTAAAAGATGGGGATATCTTAGTTGGTAAAGTTACACCTAAGGGCGTAACGGAATTGACAGCTGAAGAACGCCTGTTACATGCAATCTTCGGTGAAAAAGCACGTGAAGTGCGTGATACATCACTCCGTGTACCACACGGCGGCGACGGTATCATCCTTGACGTCAAAATCTTCGATCGTGATAACGGCGACGAACTATCTCCTGGTGTCAACCAGTTGATCCGTGCGTACATCGTTCAAAAACGTAAGATTCACGAAGGAGATAAAATGGCAGGTCGTCACGGTAACAAAGGTGTTATCTCACGTATCTTGCCAGAAGAAGACATGCCGTACATGCCAGACGGCACACCAATCGACATCATGTTGAACCCACTTGGTGTACCATCACGGATGAACATCGGGCAGTTGCTCGAGCTTCACCTTGGTATGGCTGCACGCCAACTCGGAATCAAAGTCGCATCACCGGTATTTGATGGTGCACGTGAGGAAGATGTTTGGGCAACGATTGAAGAAGCCGGTATGGATCGCGACGCGAAGACTGTTCTTTATGACGGTCGTTCAGGTGAAGCGTTTGATAACCGCATCTCGGTCGGTGTCATGTATATGATTAAACTCGCCCACATGGTCGATGATAAGCTTCACGCACGTTCGACGGGTCCTTACTCACTCGTTACGCAACAGCCGCTCGGTGGTAAAGCCCAGTTCGGTGGACAGCGTTTCGGAGAGATGGAAGTTTGGGCACTTGAAGCATATGGTGCCGCGTATACACTCCAAGAGATCTTAACGATCAAATCGGATGATACGATCGGTCGTGTTAAAGCGTATGAAGCGATCGTTAAAGGCGAAAATGTACCGCAACCGGGCGTACCGGAATCGTTCCGAGTTCTCATTAAAGAACTTCAATCACTTGGTATGGACGTTAAGATGATGTCTGCTGAGGACGAAGAGATCGAAATGAAGGACGACGACGAGGACAACATCCCGAACGCGACTCCAGCACTCGAAGAAGTTCAAGCGCCTGTCGCACCAGTTGTTACTGAAGAGGAATAAGCGAAAGGGAGGTCCACCCCTTGGTAGATGTTAATAGATTTGAATATATGAAAATCGGCCTCGCTTCCCCCGAAAAGATCCGTTCGTGGTCTTTCGGGGAAGTGAAAAAGCCGGAGACGATCAACTATCGTACGCTCAAGCCAGAGAAAGATGGCTTGTTCTGTGAACGGATTTTTGGTCCAACGAAAGACTGGGAATGTTACTGTGGGAAATACAAACGAATCCGTTATAAAGGAATCATTTGTGACCGCTGTGGCGTTGAAGTCACGAAGTCGAAAGTCCGTCGTGAGCGCATGGGTCACATCGAGCTCGCAGCACCGGTTTCGCACATTTGGTACTTCAAAGGAATCCCAAGTCGTATGGGTCTTGTCTTAGATATGTCACCACGTGCGCTCGAAGAGATCATTTACTTCGCATCGTACGTCGTTACAGATCCGGGCGAGTCGACACTCGAGAAAAAACAACTCCTTTCAGAAAAAGAATACCGTGCATACCGTGAGAAATTCGGTAGCTCATTCACAGCTGAAATGGGTGCGGAAGCAGTTCGTAAATTGCTCCGCGACGTTGAACTCGAAAAAGAAGTAGCTGGTTTACGTGAAGACCTTCGAATGATTCAAGGACAACGTCGTACACGTGCGATCAAACGTCTTGAAGTCTTAGATGCTTTCCGCAACTCAGGCAACAACCCGGAATGGATGGTTCTCGAAGTATTGCCAGTCATCCCGCCGGAACTTCGTCCGATGGTCCAGCTTGATGGTGGACGTTTCGCGACATCAGATTTAAACGATTTATACCGTCGTGTTATCAACCGTAATAACCGTCTCAAGCGTCTTCTTGACCTTGGCGCTCCGAACATCATCGTTCAGAATGAAAAACGGATGTTACAAGAAGCGGTTGATGCCTTGATTGATAATGGTCGTCGTGGCCGTCCGGTCACTGGACCAGGTAACCGTCCACTTAAATCTCTTTCACATATGTTGAAAGGGAAACAAGGACGTTTCCGTCAAAACTTACTCGGTAAACGTGTCGACTACTCTGGTCGTTCGGTTATCGTCGTTGGTCCAAACTTGAAGATGTATCAATGTGGTCTTCCAAAAGAAATGGCCCTTGAGCTCTTCAAACCGTTTGTCATGAAAGAACTCGTCTCACGTGGTATCGCACCAAACATTAAGAGTGCGAAACGTAAAATCGAACGCGTTCAACCTGAAATCTGGGATGTACTTGAAGAAGTCATCCGCGAGCATCCGGTTCTCTTGAACCGTGCACCGACACTTCACCGTCTCGGTATTCAGGCGTTCGAACCAACACTTGTCGAGGGTCGCGCGATTCGCCTTCACCCACTCGTATGTACGGCTTACAACGCCGATTTCGATGGTGACCAAATGGCGGTCCACGTACCACTTTCTGCAGAAGCACAAGCAGAAGCACGTCTTCTCATGCTCGCTGCACAAAACATCTTGAACCCGAAAGACGGTAAGCCTGTTGTTACACCATCGCAGGATATGGTCCTCGGTAACTATTACCTCACACTCGAACGCGAAAACGCGATCGGTGAAGGTAAAATCTTCTCGACTGTGAATGAAGCACTCATCGCCTACCAAAATGGGTATGTTCACTTCCATTCACGTGTTGCGATTCCTGCCGGCGTTCTTAAGAACCCGACGTTTACAGAATCACAAAACGAGAAATTACTTGTTACGACTGTCGGTAAGTTGATCTTCAACGAGATCCTCCCAACGACTTTCCCATACTTGAATGAGCCAACAATGAGTAACTTACAGGAAGCAACGCCTGAGAAGTACTTCCTTGAAAATGGAACGGATGTTGCTGCTGAAATCAAGAACCGTCCAATCATTGAGCCATTCAAAAAAGGATTCCTTGGAAATGTCATCGCGGAAGTCTTCAAACGTTTCGAAACGACGGAGACGAGCCGTATGCTCGACCGCATGAAAAACCTTGGTTTCAAACACTCGACACGTGCCGGTATCACGGTTGGTATCTCGGATATCATCGTACTCCCGGACAAACAGGAAATCCTGGTCGAAGCACAAGATAACGTGGATCGCGTTATGAAATCGTACCGCCGTGGTCTCATCACGGAAGACGAGCGCTATGAGCGTGTCGTCAAGTCGTGGAACGACGCGAAGGATGAAATTCAGTCTCGTCTGATGAAATCCCTCAACCGTCTAAACCCGATCTTCATGATGAGTGACTCTGGTGCCCGTGGTAACGCATCAAACTTTACGCAGCTTGCAGGGATGCGTGGACTCATGGCCGCTCCAAGTGGACGGATCATCGAGCTCCCGATCAAATCTTCGTTCCGTGAGGGTCTGACGGTTCAGGAATACTTCATCTCGACGCACGGTGCGCGTAAAGGTCTTGCCGATACAGCCTTGAAAACTGCCGATTCAGGTTACCTGACTCGTCGTCTCGTTGATGTAGCGCAAGATGTTATCATTCGTGAAGATGATTGTGGAACGGATCGTGGTATCCGTGTCATGGCTCTTCGCGAAGGAACGGAAGAAATCGAAAGTCTTTACGACCGACTCGTCGGACGTACGGCATTCGAAAAAGTCGTTCACCCGGAAACGGGAGAAGTTCTTGTTTCTGTTAACGAACTCATCGACGAAGATATCGCGCGTACAATTACGGACGCTGGTATCGACAACGTTGAAATTCGTACTGCCTTCACTTGTAACACGAGTCATGGTGTCTGTAAGAAATGTTACGGACGTAACCTTGCAACGGGTAACGATGTTGAAGTCGGTGAAGCAGTCGGAATCATTGCGGCACAATCAATCGGTGAGCCAGGAACGCAGCTTACAATGCGTACCTTCCACACAGGTGGGGTTGCCGGAGATGATATCACGCAAGGTCTTCCACGTATCCAAGAGTTGTTCGAGGCCCGTAATCCGAAAGGTCAAGCGGTCATCTCGGAAATCGACGGACAAGTCATCGACTTTACAGAGTCGCGTGACAAACGTGAATTGACGATTCAAGGTCTGAGCGAAACACGCACATACACGATTCCATTCGGATCGCGTCTTCGTGTCCAACTCGGTGAAGAAGTCATTGCCGGTCAAGTGTTCACAGAAGGATCGATTGATCCGAAAGAACTCTTAAACGTTAAAGGTGTATCTGGTGTTCAGAACTACCTTCTTCAGGAAGTTCAAAAAGTATACCGGATGCAAGGAGTTGAAATCGGTGACAAGCACGTCGAGGTCATGGTTCGTCAAATGATTCGCCGCGTTCGCGTCATCGAGTCAGGTGAGACAACACTTCTCCCTGGTTCACTCGTTGATATCAGTACCTTTAAAGAAGCATGTAAAGAAGCGCTCCGTGCAGGAAAAGCACTCGCTTCCGCTAAACCAGTTCTCCTTGGTATTACAAAAGCATCGCTTGAGACAGACTCGTTCCTATCAGCTGCTTCGTTCCAGGAAACTACTCGTGTCCTTACGGATGCAGCAATCAAAGGGAAGAGCGACTACCTTCGCGGCTTGAAAGAGAACGTTATTATCGGTAAACTAGTTCCAGCTGGTACAGGAATGACACGTTACCGTCAAATCGGACTCGAAGTAGCTGGTGAAGCACCTGTAGAAGCAGATTCTCCTGTAGAATAAAACGCCTTGACACGTCGGTATGGCGGTGCTACTATGATATAGTGTTGCCAACCGGCCGTGTTATTTTGGAGGATATCTTCATGTCTTACAAAAAAGTAGTCGGCGCAGATTTGAAGTTTGTCGGTCAAAAGCAAACGCTCAAAGCATTGCGATCTGGCAAGGCGTCGGAAGTGATCATCGCGGATGACGCAGATGAACACGTAAAACAAGCATTGCTGGATGCGGCGAAACAAGCTAACGTTCCGGTTGTGAGCGTGCCTTCTAAGCTTGAGCTTGGTAAGGTTTGTGGAATCGATGTCGCGGCAACTGCTGTTGCCATTAAGAAAGTTTGATAATACGTTTTGTGTGGCGATGGAATGCCTGAGCCACGCAAAACGTTTCATTATGACTTTCGATGAACCACCCGGCTCGGTGGTTTTGAAACTTGTCATGAATTCAGGAAGGGAGGATCTCAAAGATGCCTACTATCAATCAATTGGTCCGTAAAGGACGTCAATCAAAAGTTGTGAAATCAGATTCGCCAGCGCTGAACAAAGGGTACAACAGCTTCATTAAAGCTCGTACTGACATCAGCTCACCACAAAAACGTGGTGTTTGTACTCGTGTAGGTACAATGACTCCGAAGAAACCGAACTCGGCTCTTCGTAAGTACGCACGTGTACGCTTGACGAACACAATGGAAGTAACAGCTTACATCCCAGGTATCGGCCACAACTTGCAAGAACACAGTGTTGTTCTTATTCGCGGAGGCCGCGTAAAAGACTTACCAGGGGTACGTTACCACATCGTTCGTGGTGCACTCGATACAGCTGGTGTTGACGGCCGTATGCAAGGTCGTTCGAAATATGGTACTAAACGTCCAAAAGCAGCAAAAAAATAATCTAGATATCTGAAGATATCACCTCACTATATGAAAGGAGGGACTCGGAATGCCACGTAAAGGTCAAGTAGAACGTCGTGATGTAATGGCTGATCCGATCTACAACTCTAAACTCGTTACCCGCCTTATCAACCGTCTTATGTTAGATGGTAAAAAAGGTACTGCTCAACAAATCTTATACAAAGCTTTCGAAGCTATCGCTGAACGTTCAGGTCGCGATGCAATGGAAGTTTTTGAAGAGGCGATGAACAACATCATGCCAGTTCTTGAAGTAAAAGCACGCCGTGTAGGTGGAGCTAACTATCAAGTTCCTGTCGAAGTCCGCCCTGAGCGCCGTACGACACTTGCACTTCGTTACCTCGTGAACTACTCACGTCTCCGTAACGAAAAAACTATGGATGCTCGTCTTGCTAATGAAATCATGGACGCTGCAAACAACACTGGTGCTTCTGTTAAGAAGCGCGAAGATATGCACAAAATGGCGGAAGCGAACAAAGCGTTTGCTCACTACCGCTGGTAAATCCGGAATTAACCACCTCATCTATGCCATTTTGTATGGAAATATGAGGTGGCTTTCGGGTATAGTCATGACGTGTGGCAACGCACGTACACTAAATTAAAATGCGAAAGGAGAATGTTTAAAGATGGCAAGAGAATTCTCCCTTAAGAACACCCGTAATATCGGGATCATGGCCCACATCGATGCTGGTAAAACAACAACGACTGAGCGTATCCTCTATTACACGGGTCGTATCCACAAAATCGGTGAAACGCACGAAGGTGCTTCACAAATGGACTGGATGGAGCAAGAGCAAGAACGTGGAATCACGATTACATCGGCAGCAACAACTGCACAATGGAAAGGTAACCGCGTAAACATCATCGATACTCCTGGACACGTAGACTTCACTGTTGAAGTTGAACGTTCACTCCGTGTACTTGATGGTGCGGTTGCAGTACTTGATGCTCAGTCTGGTGTTGAGCCACAAACTGAGACAGTATGGCGCCAAGCTACAACTTACGGCGTACCACGTATCGTTTTCGTAAACAAAATGGATAAAATCGGTGCAGACTTCCTGTACTCGGTCGGAACGCTCCGCGATCGCCTTCAAGCGAACGCACACGCAATCCAAATTCCAATCGGCGCTGAAGATGAATTCAAAGGAATCATCGACCTCGTTGAAAAGAAAACATACATGTACGGTAACGACATCGGTACTGATATCGAAGTAACGGATGGTTTCCCTGCAGAATTCGCAGACGAAGCTGAAGAACTTCGTGCATCATTAATCGAAGCTGTTGCGGATTACGAAGAAGAAATGATGATGAAATACCTCGAGGGCGAGGAAATTTCAATCGAAGAGTTAAAAGCGGGTATCCGTAAAGCGACTCTTACAGTTGATTTCTACCCTGTACTCGTTGGTTCGGCATTCAAGAACAAAGGTGTTCAGCTTATGCTTGACGCAGTCCTTGACTACCTCCCATCACCAGTCGACGTAAAAGCAATCACAGGAATTAACATGGATACAGATGAAGAGATCATTCGTGAGTCTACTGACGAAGCGCCATTCTCTGCACTTGCATTCAAAGTTATGACTGACCCGTATGTTGGTAAATTAACGTTCTTCCGTGTGTACTCTGGTACAGCTTCGGCAGGATCATACGTTAAGAACTCAACAAAAGGTAAACGTGAGCGTCTTGGACGTATCCTTCAAATGCACGCGAACAGCCGTGAGGAGATCCCAATGGTCTTCGCTGGTGACATCGCTGCAGCTGTAGGTCTTAAAGATACAACTACTGGTGATACGCTTTGTTCTGAGAAAGACAACGTCGTTCTCGAATCAATGACATTCCCAGAACCAGTTATCTCGGTCGCAATCGAACCAAAAACGAAAGCCGACCAAGATAAAATGGGTCAAGCACTTGCTAAGCTTGCTGAAGAGGATCCAACGTTCCGCACTGAAACAAACCCAGAGACTGGTCAAACGATCATCTCAGGTATGGGTGAGCTTCACCTCGACATCATCGTTGACCGTATGCGTCGCGAGTTCAAAGTCGAAGCTAACGTTGGTGCTCCACAAGTAGCTTACCGTGAAACGATTCGCCAAGCGGCGAAAATCGATTCTAAGTTCGCTCGTCAATCAGGTGGTCGTGGTCAGTATGGTCACGTCGTCGTAGAATTCGAGCCGAACGAAGAAGGTGCTGGCTTCGAGTTCAACAACAAAATCGTCGGTGGTGTTGTTCCACGTGAATACATCCCAGCGGTTGAGCACGGAATCGAAGAAGCTCTTCAAAACGGTATCCTTGCTGGTTATCCAGTAGTTGACGTTAAAGCAGCACTCGTTTTCGGTTCATACCACGATGTCGACTCAAACGAGATGGCATTTAAAATCGCGGCTTCAATGGCAGTCAAACAACTTAAAGATAAGAGCGGCGCTGTTATCCTTGAGCCAATGATGAAAGTTGAAATCGTCATCCCAGACGAATACATGGGAGACATCATGGGTGACGTTACGTCACGCCGTGGACGCGTTGAAGGTATGGAAGCTCGTGGGAACGCACAAGTCGTTCGCTCGATGATTCCACTTTCGGAAATGTTCGGATATGCAACAGGACTTCGTTCGCGCACACAAGGTCGCGGTACGTACTCAATGCACTTCGATCACTACGAAGAAGTACCGAAATCAGTTGCTGAAGAAATCATCAAAAAATCAAACGGCTAATCCTTCACAGGTTGTCACGATTATTTGATTAGTGTAAGCTAAGGAAGGTGTACGTTATTCGACGATTCACCTTCCTAGTTATAAAAAATTATTAGACACATAGAGGAGGAATTCAGAATGGGTAAAGAAAAATTCGACCGTTCTAAACCGCACGTTAACGTTGGTACAATTGGCCACGTCGACCACGGTAAAACAACTTTAACAGCAGCTATCTCAGCTGTACTTGCAAAATCACAAGGTAAAGCTGCAACTAAGTTTGACCAAATCGATGGTGCTCCAGAAGAGCGCGAGCGTGGTATCACTATCGCAACAGCTCACATCGAGTACGAAACAGAAAAACGCCACTATGCACACGTTGACTGCCCAGGTCACGCTGACTATGTTAAAAACATGATCACTGGTGCTGCACAAATGGACGGCGCGATCCTCGTTGTTTCTGCAACTGACGGTCCAATGCCACAAACACGTGAGCACATCTTGCTTTCACGTCAAGTAGGTGTTCCTTTCATCGTAGTATTCATGAACAAAGTCGACATGGTTGACGACGAAGAGCTTCTTGAACTCGTTGAAATGGAAATCCGCGAACTTCTTTCTGAGTATGACTTCCCAGGCGATGACCTCCCAGTTATCCAAGGATCTGCTCTCGGCGCGCTTAACGGCGAAGCTAAATGGGAAGAAAAAATCATGGAACTCATGACAGCTGTTGATGAGTACATCCCTGAGCCAACTCGCGACACTGAAAAAGACTTCATGATGCCAGTTGAGGATGTTTTCTCAATCACTGGTCGTGGTACAGTAGCTACTGGCCGCGTTGAGCGTGGAGTTCTTAAAGTCAACGACGAGATCGAAATCGTTGGTCTTCACGAAGAAACTAAAAAATCAGTATGTACTGGTGTAGAGATGTTCCGTAAGCTTCTTGACTATGCTGAAGCTGGCGACAACATCGGAGCTCTTCTTCGTGGTGTATCACGTGACGACATCGAGCGTGGACAAGTTCTCGCGAAACCAAACACAATCACACCGCACAAAACTTTCAAAGCGCAAGTTTACATCCTTTCAAAAGAAGAGGGTGGCCGTCACACGCCATTCTTCGGTAACTACCGTCCACAGTTCTACTTCCGTACAACTGACGTAACTGGTATGTGCCAACTTCCTGAAGGTACTGAAATGGTTATGCCTGGGGACAACATCGAATTGACTGTTGAACTCATCGCACCAATCGCTCTTGAAAAAGAAACTCGTTTCTCAATCCGTGAAGGTGGCCGTACAGTAGGCGCTGGATCAGTTACAGAAATCGTTGAGTAATTTTTAAGCAAAAAGGTCTTCCGTCTCCCGTGACGGAAGACCTTTTTTTGTTTTCTGAAAAACAGTCTTGCAACATGGTCAGACATCTTATATACTGAGGAAAGTGTTTGTGCGAGTGGTGAGAGACTTGAAAACAAGTTCTAATTTATTTTGCTTGCATTCTTGCTTGGAATTAAGTAAACTAGAATATGTTGGTCACAAACACAACGCGATGAAGCGGGAGGTTATGACACACCAGGCGGCATTGCCATGGCTAGTGTGGAAATTTCCGCGGAGAATGTCTATTTACGAAATAGGCGAAAAGGAGGGAAACAACATGGCAAATGAAAAAATTCGGATCCGTTTGAAAGCATACGATCACCGCGTGCTTGATCAATCGGCTGAGAAGATTGTCGACACAGCAAAACGTTCTGGTGCTACTGTATCTGGACCGATCCCACTCCCAACGGAGAAAGCGATCTACACAGTACTTCGTGCCGTTCACAAGTACAAAGATGCTCGTGAGCAGTTCGAAATGCGTACACACAAACGTTTGATCGACATCGTTAACCCAACACCGAAAACAGTTGATGCGCTTATGCGTCTTGAACTTCCATCGGGCGTTGACATTGAAATCAAACTTTAATTTTTCTTCTATAAATAGTTGATACTAGCCAGAAGATCAAAATCATTCAATATTAGGAGGTGTATCTCATGGCTAAAGGAATCTTAGGAACTAAACTCGGTATGACACAAATCTTCAACGAGTCAGGCGAAGTAGTACCAGTTACTGTTGTTTCAGTAGAAGGTAACGTTGTTCTTCAATTGAAGACAATGGAAGTGGACGGTTACGAAGCAGTCCAACTCGGCTTTGGTGATATCAAAGAAGGTCGTCAAAACAAACCGCAAAAAGGTCACGCTGCGAAAGCAAGTGCGACACCTAAGCGCTTCATTAAAGAAATCCGTACATCTGTAACAGATTTCGAAATCGGTCAAGAGATTAAAGCAGATACTTTCGCTGCAGGCGAAATGGTTGATGTAACAGGTACGTCGAAAGGTAAAGGTTTCGCTGGAGCAATCAAGCGTCACAACCAATCACGTGGTCCAATGGCTCACGGTTCGCGTTACCACCGTCGCCCAGGTTCAATGGGTCCTGTCGCTCCAAACCGTGTATTCAAAGGGAAATTGCTCCCAGGACGCATGGGTGGAGAACAAATCACTGTTCAAAACCTTGAAATCGTAAAAGTTGATGTAGAACGTGGCTTACTCCTCGTCAAGGGTGCTATCCCAGGCGCACGTAAGAGCCAAGTTGTCGTCAAAACTGCGGTTAAAGGCAACTAATCCGTTTGCAAGGAAAGGAGGAATAACGAATGCCTAAAGTAGCTTTGCTTAACCAAACAGGTACACAAGTTGGAGATATTGAGCTCGCAGATGCCGTTTTCGGAATCGAGCCAAACGAAGCAGTCGTATACGATGCAATCGTCATGCAACAAGCTTCACGTCGCCAAGGTACACATGATACAAAAGGTCGCTCGGAAGTTCGCGGTGGCGGCCGTAAACCATGGAAACAAAAAGGTACTGGTCGTGCACGCCAAGGTTCGATCCGTTCGCCACAATGGGTTGGCGGTGGAACAGTCTTCGGTCCAACACCACGTTCGTACGCTTATAAACTTCCTAAAAAGGTTCGTCGTCTCGCATTACGTTCAGCACTTTCTTCGAAAGTCGCTAACAACGAGTTCATCGTTCTTGAAGGTTTGACAATCGATGCTCCGAAAACAAAAGATATGATTTCGGTCTTCGCTGCTCTTTCAATCGAACGTAAAGTTCTTGTAGTTACTGCTGATTACAACGAGACAGTCGTTCTTTCAACACGCAACATTCCTGGTGTCACAGTCGTTGACGCTGCTGGAGTAAACGTCCTTGATCTTGTCGGACACGACAAAGTCATCTTCACGAAGGATGCAGTTGCGAGAGTAGAGGAGGTGCTTGCATAATGGCACATACACACGACATTATCAAACGTCCTGTAATTACTGAACGCTCAGTGAACCAAATGGCTGAGAAAAAGTACACGTTCGAAGTAGACGTGAAGGCATCTAAGACTCAAATCAAAGATGCTGTTGAAGCGATCTTCGGCGTTAAAGTTGAAAAAATCAACACACTTATCTCAAAACCAAAAGCAAAACGCGTAGGTCGTCACGCTGGTTACACAGCACGCCGCAAAAAAGCGGTCGTCACGCTTACTGCAGATAGCAAAGAACTCGATTACCTCGGTTAATCGGTACTCTGTAGAAAAGGAGGGAACTCTCGATGGGAATTAAAAAGTTTAAACCGACCACTAACGGTCGTCGTAACATGACTGCACTCGACTTTGCTGAAATTACGGCTTCACGTCCTGAAAAATCGTTAACTGAAAAGCTTTCGAAAAAGGGCGGACGTAACAACCAAGGTCGCTTGACAGTACGTCACCAAGGTGGCGGACACAAACGTAAATACCGTATCATCGACTTCAAACGTAACAAGGATGGCATCGCTGGCCGTATCGCTACAATCGAGTACGATCCGAACCGCTCTGCAAACATCGCTCTTGTACACTACATCGATGGTGAAAAACGCTACATCCTCGCACCTAAAGGATTGAAAGTTGACATGCAAATCATGTCAGGAGCAGAAGCTGACATTAAAGTCGGTAACGCTCTTCCACTTGTAAACATCCCAGTTGGTACGTTGATCCACAACATCGAACTTAAGCCTGGTAAAGGTGGTCAGTTGGTACGTTCAGCTGGTACTTCTGCTCAGCTTCTCGGTAAAGATGGTAAATATGCGATTGTTCGTCTTCAATCAGGCGAAACACGTATGATCCTTGCTACTTGCCGTGCTACAATCGGCGCTGTCGGTAATGAAGAGCATGAGCTCGTCAATATCGGTAAAGCTGGTCGTTCACGCTGGCTCGGAAAACGTCCTACAGTTCGTGGTTCTGTAATGAACCCAGTTGATCACCCACACGGTGGTGGTGAAGGACGTGCTCCAATCGGTCGTTCGGGCCCACTTACTCCTTGGGGTAAACCGGCACTCGGATACAAAACTCGTAAGAAAAACAAAGCGAGCGATAAATACATCGTCCGCCGTTCTAAAAAATAATTACGTGATTTCTGAACGGTTCGTAGGAACCGTTCCTGAATCATGCCAAAGGGAGGTACAACTATGGGTCGCAGCTTGAAAAAAGGTCCATTTGCAGATCACCATTTGCTCGCTAAGGTTGATAAAGCCAACGAAGCTGGTGACAAGCATGTTATCAAAACTTGGTCACGCCGCTCGACAATCTTCCCAGAGTTCATCGGTCACACGATCGCTGTCTACGATGGTCGTAAACACGTACCGGTTTACGTGACAGAAGATATGGTCGGTCACAAACTTGGTGAATTCGCGCCAACTCGTTCTTATAAAGGACATGCTGGTAACGATAAGAAGACGAAACGTTAATCTGAGGGGAGGTACTCATTATGCAATCAAAAGCATCGGCTAATATGGTTCGCATTGCTCCTCGTAAGGCACGTCTCGTAGTAGACTTAATCCGCGGGAAGCAAATCGGCGAAGCTCTTTCGATTCTTGCTTACACGAACAAGGCAGCAACGCCAATCGTTGAAAAAGCATTGAAATCGGCAATCGCGAACGCTGAGCACAACTTCGACATGAACATCGAAAACCTCGTAGTAACAGAGGCTTACGTCAACGAAGGTCCAACGCTCAAACGTTTCCGCCCACGTGCAATGGGTCGCGCAAGCCGTATCAACAAACGTACGAGCCACGTTCACATCGTGGTATCTGAAAAATAAGGAGGGATTACCGTGGGTCAGAAGATTAACCCAACTGGTCTTCGCGTAGGTATCATCAAAGACTGGGAATCACGTTGGTTCGCAGATAAAGACTATGCTGATCTCCTTCATGAAGACTACGTAGTTCGTGAATATATCGAAAAACGTCTTAAAGACGCTAGTGTTTCTAAAATTGAAATCGAGCGCGCTGCAAACCGCTTGAACATTTCACTTCACACTGCTAAACCTGGTATGGTTATCGGTAAAGGCGGTTCTGAAATCGAAACACTTCGTACAGACATCACTAACCTTGCAAAAGGCAAACGCGTTCACGTTAACGTCGTTGAAGTGAAAAACCCGGATGCAGTTGCTAAACTTGTCGCTGAAAACATCGCTCGCCAACTTGAAGGCCGCGTATCTTTCCGTCGTGCAATGAAGCAATCAATCCAACGTTCTATGCGTTCAGGTATCAAAGGAATCAAGACTGAAGTTTCTGGTCGTCTTGGTGGCGCTGATATCGCTCGTTCAGAGAAGTATTCAGAAGGAACAGTTCCACTTCATACACTCCGTGCAGACATCGATTACGGTACTGCTGAAGCTGATACAACTTACGGCAAAATTGGCGTAAAAGTATGGCTCCACCACGGTGAAGTGCTTCCTACTAAAAAAGCAGCATCTAACGAACAATAATCCACATCCGTCTAGGGAAGGAGGCAACACAACATGTTGTTACCAAAACGTGTAAAATATCGTCGTGTTCACCGCGGCAACATGCGTGGTAAAGCGAAACGTGGTACTACAGTACACTTCGGCGAGTTCGGTATCCAAGCTCAAGAAGCTAGCTGGATCACTAGCCGTCAAATCGAATCAGCGCGTATCGCGATGACTCGTTATATGAAACGTGGTGGTAAAGTGTGGATCAAGATTTTCCCACATAAACCATACACTAAAAAACCTCTTGAAGTCCGAATGGGTTCAGGTAAAGGTGCTCCGGAGGGCTGGGTTGCAGTCGTTAAACCGGGGAAAGTAATGTTCGAAATCGCAGGAGTATCGGAAGAGATCGCACGCGAAGCTCTCCGTCTTGCATCACACAAACTTCCAGTAAAATGTAAGTTCGTAAAACGTGAAGAAAATGGTGGTGATACGAATGAAAGCAACTGATCTCCGTCAGCAAACTACAGAAGAGCTCAACGGTAAAGTCGGTTCGTGGAAAGAAGAGTTGTTCAACCTTCGTTTCCAACTCGCGACTGGTCAGCTTGAGAACCCTGCTCGTATCCGTGAAGTGCGCAAGTCGATTGCACGCGCGAAAACCGTTCTTCGTGAACGCGAACTCGGCATCAACAACGCATAATTCACTCGGATTCTGAGAGGAGGAACACTCAATGGAACGCACTAACAACCGCAAAGTATTAACTGGACGCGTCGTATCTGACAAAATGGATAAAACGATCGTTGTTTCAGTTGAGACTAAAGTAAAGCACAAGCTCTACGGCAAACGCGTAAACTACTCTAAGAAGTATAAAACGCATGATGAAAGCAACACAGCTAAAATCGGTGATGTTGTACGCATTCAAGAAACACGTCCACTTTCTAAGGACAAACGTTTCCGTCTCGTAGAAGTCGTCGAAAAAGCAGTAATCATCTAAACTCTAATTAGTTCGGATGAATAAACATCCGGAGGGAGGTACAATCGTATGATTCAACAAGAATCTCGCTTGAAAGTAGCAGACAACTCAGGAGCTCGTGAAGTCTTGACGATCAAAGTCCTCGGTGGATCTGGTCGCAAAACTGCTAACATCGGTGACGTAATTGTTTGCACAGTTAAACAAGCAACACCAGGTGGCGTTGTCAAAAAAGGTGAAGTTGTACGCGCAGTAGTCGTTCGTACTAAACGTGGCGTTCGTCGTAAAGACGGTTCGTACATCCGTTTTGACGAAAATGCAGCAGTCATCATCAAAGATGATAAAAGCCCACGTGGCACACGTATCTTCGGACCAGTCGCACGCGAACTTCGTGAAAAAGACTTCATGAAGATCGTCTCGTTGGCACCGGAAGTACTTTAATTCCAAAGAATTCCTACAAGGAGGTGCTCTAACGATGCATGTCAAAAAAGGTGATAAAGTTCAGGTTATGACTGGTAAAGATAAAGGCAAACAAGGCGTTATTCTTACTGCTATGCCTAAAAAAGATCGCGTTATCGTCGAAGGCGTTAACATGATCAAAAAACACACAAAACCTTCTCAACTTAACCCGCAAGGCGGAATTGTCGAGAAAGAAGCACCGATTCACGTATCGAACGTTATGCTCATCGACCCTAAGACAGGAACTCCAACACGCGTTGGTTTCACTGTGGTTGACGGCAAGAAAGTACGTATCGCTAAAAAATCGGGCGAAGCTTTAGATAAATAAGAAGATTTAAAGAAAGGAGGTCCACTTTCTGATGAACCGTTTAAAAGCTAAATACCAAGACGAAATCGTCAAAGTAATGATGGAGAAATTCAACTATACTTCTGTAATGCAAGCGCCGAAAGTCGATAAGATCGTAATCAACATGGGTGTTGGTGACGCTGTTACGAACACGAAAGCACTTGACATGGCAGTAGAAGAGCTTCAGCTCCTCACTGGTCAGAAGCCACTCATCACGAAAGCTAAGAAATCAATCGCTGGTTTCAAACTTCGTGAAGGTATGCCAATCGGTGCGAAGGTTACACTTCGCGGAGAGCGCATGTTCGAATTCCTCGACAAGTTGATCAACGTGTCACTTCCACGTGTACGTGACTTCCGTGGTGTATCGAAGAAATCATTCGATGGCCGTGGTAACTACACGCTAGGCGTGAAGGAACAATTGATCTTCCCAGAGATCGACTACGATCGCGTATCTAAAGTCCGTGGTATGGACATCGTTATCGTAACTACTGCTAATACGGATGAAGAGTCTCGTGAGCTTCTCACAGCACTCGGCATGCCATTCCAAAAATAAGGGAGGCCGCACACATGGCTAAGAAATCAATGATCGCACGTGAAGTAAAACGCCAAGCACTCGTAGAGCGCTACGCTGAACAACGCGCAGAATTGAAAGCACAAGGCGACTACATCGGCTTGAGCAAACTCCCACGTAACTCTTCAGCGGTTCGTTTACACAACCGTTGCAGTATCACTGGCCGTCCACACGGTTACATTGGTAAATTCGGTATCAGCCGTATTAAGTTCCGTGATCTTGCTCATAAAGGTCAAATCCCTGGTGTTAAAAAAGCAAGCTGGTAATTCATTAAAGTTGTGAAAGGAGGTACATCGCATGGTTATGACAGATCCGATTGCAGATATGCTTACACGCATTCGTAATGCAAACATGGTTCGCCATGAGAAGTTGGAAATGCCAGCTTCTACAATCAAACGTGAAGTCGCTGAAATCCTCAAACGTGAAGGTTTCATCCGCGATGTTGAATATCTCGAGGACAGCAAACAAGGTACGCTCCGCGTATTCCTTAAGTATGGCGCAAGCAACGAACGCGTTATCACTGGACTCAAACGTATCTCGAAACCAGGTCTTCGCGTTTACGCGAAAGCTGATGAAATCCCGAAAGTACTCGGTGGTCTCGGAATCGCTATCGTTTCAACATCTAAAGGTGTTATGACAGACAAAGAAGCTCGCCAACAAAAAGTCGGCGGCGAAGTGATCGCATACATCTGGTAATTCACGCATAAAAAGAACGGAGGTGTCTTAAATGTCACGTATTGGTAAAAAGCCGGTCGTTATCCCAGCAGGCGTTACAGTAACAGTTGAAAACAGCACAGTTACAGTAAAAGGTCCTAAAGGTGAACTCACACGTGAGTTCAACCCGACTATGGCTATCAACGTAGAAGGTAATGAATTGACTGTCGTTCGTCCAAACGACGAAAAGGCTAACCGTACAATTCACGGAACGACTCGTGCGCTTATCGCGAACATGGTCGAAGGTGTAAACAACGGTTTTGCTAAGACACTTGATATCCAAGGTGTTGGTTACCGTGCTCAAAAGCAAGGTAACAAAATCGTACTCAACCTCGGTTACTCACACCCAATCGAGTACACTCCGGAACAAGGCATTGAAGTCGAAGTTCCTACGAATACGCAAATCATCATCCGCGGAATCAACAAAGAGCGTGTTGGACACGTTGCTGCATTGATTCGTTCGTACCGTCAACCTGAGCCGTACAAAGGTAAAGGAATTCGTTACAGTGATGAAGTCGTTCGTCGTAAAGAAGGTAAAACAGGTAAGTAATTCGTTGATACGAATTGACCGGAAAGGAGTGGCATAAATGATCTCAAAGGCAGACAAAAACGCTACGCGTAAAAAGCGTCATGGTCGTGTACGTCGTACAATCATCGGGACTGCAACACGTCCACGCATGAACGTATTCCGTTCGAACAAGAACATTTACGTACAAGTCATTGACGATGCAACACATGCAACACTCGCATCTGCATCATCACTCGATCTTGAAAAAGGCAACACAGCTGACGCTGCAACAGCAGTCGGTAAGCTCGCAGCTGAACGCGCTCTTGAAAAAGGTATTGAAACAGTCGTTTTCGACCGTGGAGGATATCTCTATCATGGACGTATCAAAGCTGTAGCTGAAGCAGCTCGTGAAGCTGGTCTCAAATTCTAATAGAAAAGGAGGGAACCTCTACATGCGCCAGTTAGAAATTAACATGGATCAACTCGAAGAACGCGTTGTTACTGTAAACCGCGTCGCGAAAGTAGTAAAAGGTGGCCGTCGCTTCCGTTTTGCTGCACTCGTCGTCGTAGGTGACAAGAATGGTCACGTAGGTTTCGGTACGGGTAAAGCTCAGGAAGTGCCTGAAGCGATCCGTAAAGCAATCGAAGATGCAAAGAAAAACATGGTTAACGTTCCAATCGTTAACACTACAATTCCACACGAAATCAACGGAATTTTCGGTGCAGGTCACGTCTTCTTGAAACCTGCTTCTGAAGGTACTGGAGTCATCGCTGGTGGCCCAGTTCGTGCGGTTCTCGAATTAGCGGGAATCAACGACATTCTTTCGAAATCACTTGGATCAAGCACTCCAATCAACATGGTTCGTGCGACTGTTAAAGGTCTCACTTCACTTAAACGTGCTGAAGACGTTGCGAAACTCCGCGGTAAAACCGTCGAAGAACTTCGCGGTTAAGAAAGGGAGGGAATACAGATGGCGAAACTCGCAGTTACCCTCACACGCAGCATGATCGGTCGTCCGGAGAACCAACGCGTTACTACTCGTACGCTTGGTCTCCGTAAGATGCACCAAACGGTTGTCGTACCTGACAACGCTGCTATGCGTGGGATGATTAACCACGTGTCACACTTATTGACAGTTAAAGAAATTCAAGAGTAATAGAACGATATAATTTTATGAGGAGGTGCCCCACTATGAAACTCCATGAATTGAAACCAGCTGCTGGTTCACGTTCAGAACGCAACCGTGTAGGTCGCGGTATGTCTTCTGGTAACGGTAAGACTTCTGGCCGTGGTCACAAAGGTCAAAAAGCTCGTTCAGGCGGTGGTGTTCGTCCAGGTTTCGAAGGTGGACAAAACCCACTTTTCCGTCGTTTACCAAAACGCGGCTTCAACAACCCAACTCGTAAAGAGTTCGCGGTTATCAACCTTGACACACTTAACCGTTTTGAAGAAGGAACTGAAGTAACTCCTGAACTTCTTATCGAGACTCGCGCAGTCAAAGGTATGAAAGACGGCGTTAAGATCCTTTCAAACGGCAAGATTGAAAAGAAATTGACTGTAAAAGCTCACAAGTTCTCCGAAGCTGCGAAGCAAGCGATCGAAGCTGCCGGCGGTACGGTTGAGGTGATCTAATGTTTCAAGCGATCTCCAATATGTGGCGCGTAGCCGACATTCGTCGGCGCATTCTGTTTACTCTCGCATTGATTATCGTGTTCCGGATCGGAGCGCATATCCCAGTGCCGATGGTAAACACTGAAGTATTCAAGATTGACGACAACGGTGTTCTCGGCTTCTTGAATTCCTTCGGTGGGAATGCTTTGAAGAATTTCTCACTCTTTGCGATGGGAATCATGCCGTATATCACGGCTTCAATCGTTGTCCAACTCTTACAGATGGACGTTGTTCCAAAGTTTGCCGAATGGGCAAAACAAGGAGAGGCGGGCCGTAAGAAGTTAGCAACGGTAACGCGCTATGGAACGATCGTACTCGGCTTAGTCCAAGCGTTTGGAATCGCGCTTGGATTTAACCGTATCTACCCAGGTCTTGTCGATGAACAATTCGGCACCTGGACGTACGTTATGATTGCACTTGTTTTGACGGCTGGTACAGCGTTCTTGATGTTCCTCGGTGAACTCATCACGGAGAAGGGCATTGGTAACGGGATATCAATGATCATCTTCGCTGGGATTGTCGCAGGCTTCCCGAATGCGTTCCGCCAGATCTACGAAACAAAGCTCCAAAATGCAGGGGATGCTTTGTTCGTCAACGTGCTTTATATCGTACTGTTGCTTTTAATCATCATTGCGGTCATCGTCGGTGTCATCTATGTGCAGCAAGCTGCACGTAAGATTCCGATTCAGTACGCTAAGCGTACGGTGAACCGTACGCCAGTAGGCGGCCAATCGACACACTTGCCGATGAAGCTGAACGCTGCTGGTGTTATCCCAGTTATCTTCGCGGTGTCGTTCATGGTGACTCCACCAACGGTTGCAAGTTTCTTTGCGAGTCCGGAAACAGCGACGAAAATTCGTGACATCTTCGACTATACGAGTCCAATCGGAATGTCGATTTATGTTGCGTTGATCATCGCGTTCTCGTACTTCTACACATTCGTTCAGGTCAACCCGGAACAAATGGCAGAGAACCTTCAAAAACAAGGCGGGTACATTCCTGGTATCCGTCCTGGTAAGCAAACGGAACAATACATCACGAAGATCCTCTATCGTCTGACATTCTTCGGTTCGCTCTTCCTTGCTGTCATCGCGGTAACGCCAACGTTCTTTATTAAGTTCGCTGGTTTACCGAACTCGGTGCAAATTGGTGGAACAAGCTTGCTGATTGTCATCGGTGTAGGTCTTGAGACGATGAAACAGATTGAAAGTCAACTGGTTAAACGACACTACAAAGGCTTTATCCGATAAGGCGGGAGGAAGGGGACCATCCCTTTCCTTTCTGTTGTGTCTATAGAGTCTATAGAAGTGGAGGCTACCGACATGAATCTTGTATTGATGGGCTTGCCGGGTGCTGGAAAAGGGACGCAGGCTGCGAAAATTATCGAAGACTACGCCATTCCACACATCTCGACAGGCGACATGTTCCGCGCGGCGATCAAAGATCAAACACCGCTCGGGCAGGAAGCGAAATCGTACATGGATAAAGGGGAACTCGTTCCGGATGAAGTCACAATCGGCATCGTACGTGAACGTCTCGCCAAAGAAGACTGTGCAAATGGTTTTCTTCTTGACGGTTTCCCACGCACAGTGAAACAAGCAGATGCTCTTGAAGCATTACTTGCGGATCTTAACAAACAAATCGATCACGTCATTCACATCGGTGTCAACCCGGAGAAACTTGTCCCTCGTTTGACAGGCCGCCGGATTTGCCCGACATGTGGAGCAACGTATCACGTCATCTATAACCCACCAAAAGTGGAAGGTGTCTGTGATATCGACGGATCAGCACTTGTTCAACGTGAAGATGATCAAGAAGAAACGGTTCGCCGTCGTCTTGAAGTCAACGTCGCGCAAGCGCAACCTTTGATTGACTTTTACGCTGAAAAAGGGTATCTTCGTAATTTGGACGGTGATCGTCCGATTAATGAAGTTTACTCCGATGTTCAAGCACTTCTTGGTGGTCAGTAATGATCATTACGAAAGCGCCGCGTGAAATCGACATTATGCGTAAGGCAGGACAAATCGTCGCTCGGACGCATAAGGAGCTTAAAGCTCACATTCGTCCAGGCATCACGACGGGGCAACTCGACGCGATCGCTGAACGTTATATTCGAAGTCAAGGGGCAACACCATCGTTTAAAGGTTATAATGGGTTTACTGGTAGCATCTGCGCATCAGTAAATGAAGAACTTGTCCATGGTATTCCGGGTGACCGCGTACTCCACGATGGAGACATCATCTCGATTGATATCGGGGCGGAGTATAATGGATATCACGGAGATTCAGCCTGGACATATCCGGTCGGTACAATCTCTGAAGAGACAAAGCAGTTACTTGACGTAACTGAAGAATCTCTGTATAAAGGATTGGAGCGCGCCAAAGCTGGTGTGCACCTGACAGATATTTCGCATGCGATTCAGTCACATGTCGAAGCAGCGAATTTTTCTGTAGTCCGCGAATATGTGGGCCACGGCGTGGGACAAAATTTGCATGAAGATCCGCAAATCCCACATTATGGACCACCGGGGAAAGGGCCGCGCCTGAAAACCGGCATGACACTGGCGATTGAGCCAATGGTCAACGTCGGGAAACGCTATGTTCGCACACTATCCGACAATTGGACGGTAGTGACAGTGGACGGTAGCATGTGCGCCCACTTTGAGCACACCATCGCCATCACAGACGACGGCTACGAGATCTTAACGGTCGATGCAGAGTGAGCTGTGCGCGTTATTGGTGTCACCTTTCTATAAGCCGCTATCCACTCGTGTTTGTGACCGATGATCTCTCAACGGCTACTGTAGAAAGCCCCTAAGCGCTACAAATCGTCTGGGCTCCCAATCAACTTTATAGAGAAAGGGGTATAATTGATGGCGAAACAAGATGTAATCGAAGTGGAAGGTACGGTTATCGAACCACTTCCAAATGCGATGTTTAAGGTGGAGTTAGAAAACGGCCACACGGTCCTCGCGCACGTCTCAGGAAAAATTCGGATGCACTTCATTCGGATCTTACCAGGAGATAAAGTAACAGTTGAGTTGTCACCATACGACTTAACTCGCGGACGGATCACATACCGTTTCAAATAAAAACTCCGATTTTTTCAGGAGGAGGTATTCACAATGAAAGTAAGACCTTCGGTTAAACCGATCTGTGAAAAGTGTAAAGTTATCCGCCGTAAAGGCAAAGTAATGGTTATTTGCGAAAACCCTAAGCATAAACAAAAACAAGGGTAATTAAACAAGGAGGTGCACACATGGCACGTATTGCTGGTGTAGATATTCCACGTGAGAAACGCATCGTTATCTCACTCACTTACATCTATGGTGTTGGTAAAACGACTGCTCAGAAAGTCTTGAAAGAAGCTGGTATCTCTGAAGATACTCGTACTCGTGAATTGACTGAAGAACAACTCAACCAACTTCGTGATGGTTTAGATAAAGTAAAAGTTGAGGGTGACCTTCGTCGTGAAATCTCACTCAACATCAAACGTTTGATCGAAATCGGTTGCTACCGTGGTGTTCGTCACCGTCGTGGTCTTCCAGTTCGTGGTCAAAACACTAAAAACAACTCGCGTACTCGTAAAGGCCCACGCCGTACAGTAGCGAACAAGAAGAAGTAAGGGAGGGTAAACTAATATGGCAAAACGTAAACAGAACGTTCGTAGTAAACGTAAAGTCAAAAAGAATATTGAGTCTGGTATCGTGCATATCCGTTCAACATTCAACAACACAATCGTTACGATCACTGATGTGCAAGGGAATGCAATCTCTTGGGCAACTGCAGGTAACATGGGCTTCAAAGGCTCACGTAAATCGACTCCATTCGCAGCACAACTTGCTTCTGAAACAGCTGCAAAAACTGCAATGGACAACGGTATGCGTACTGTAGAAGTCAACGTTAAAGGTCCTGGTGCAGGTCGTGAAGCTGCTATCCGTGCGCTTCAAGCAATCGGTCTCGAAGTTACAGCGATCCGTGACGTAACTCCAGTTCCACACAACGGTTGCCGCCCTCCAAAACGTCGTCGCGTGTAACCCGTCTTGTACTGCAAAGCGGGAAATCGAGTAGACTTTTGTTGATCGTTTGACCAAATCAAGCAGTAGACACGTACACGAGACGGTTGGCGATTGAACGCGATGGCCAACAGGACGATATTCAAGGAGGGGTTCAGATGATCGAAATCGAAAAACCGAAGATTGAAACGGTCGAATTAAGCGAAAACGCTACGTTTGGTAAATTCGTAGTAGAACCGCTTGAGCGTGGATTCGGTACAACGCTTGGTAACTCATTGCGTCGTATCCTATTATCTTCACTTCCGGGTGCTGCAGTCACTGCAGTCCAAATCGATGGCGTTCTTCATGAGTTCTCGACGATTGATGGCGTTGTAGAAGACGTTACCCAAATCATCTTGAACCTTAAGAAACTCGCCCTCAAAGTTTACTCGGAAGAAGAGAAAACACTTGAGATCGATATTCAAGGCGCTGGCGTTGTTACTGCGGCAAACATTACGCATGACAGCGACGTCGAAATCCTCAACCCAGAACTTCACATTGCAACACTTGCAGAAGGTGCATCACTTCATATGCGTCTGACAGCTCGTCGCGGTCGTGGGTATGTTCAGGCTGAAGATAACAAACGGGACGATATGCCAATCGGTGTGATCCCAATTGATTCGATTTACACGCCAATTCAACGTGTAAACTATCAAGTTGAAAAAACACGTGTCGGTCAAGATGCGAGCTTCGATAAATTGACGCTTGATGTTTGGACGGACGGTTCAATCCGCCCTGAAGAAGCAGTGTCACTCGGTGCGAAAATCATGACAGAACACTTAAACATCTTTGTTGGTCTTACGGACGAAGCGCTCCATGCCGAAATCATGGTCGAAAAGGAAGAAGATCAAAAAGAAAAAGTACTTGAAATGACGATCGAAGAACTCGATCTTTCAGTTCGTTCGTACAACTGTTTGAAACGCGCTGGTATCAATACGGTTCAAGAACTCGCGAATAAGAGCGAAGACGAGATGATGAAAGTTCGTAACCTCGGACGTAAATCACTCGAAGAAGTTCAAGCGAAGCTCGACGAACTCGGACTTGGTTTGCGTAAAGAAGACTAAAAACTATTAATTGCACGAAGGAGGGAATCCATCCATGGCATACTCGAAATTAGGCCGTACAAGCTCACAACGTAAGGCACTTTTGCGTGACCTTGCGACTGATCTCATCATCAATGAGCGTATCCAAACTACAGAACAAAAAGCGAAGGAACTTCGTCCAGTCGTTGAGAAACTCATCACTTTAGGTAAACGCGGTGATCTCCACGCTCGTCGTCAAGTTGCATCGTTCGTTCGCCGTGAAGCTGCTGGTCAAAACGCAGAGGGCAAAGCACAAGACGCGATCCAAAAATTATTCGCTGATGTTGCTCCACGTTTTGCTGAGCGTCAAGGTGGTTACACACGCATCATGAAAATGGGACCACGTCGTGGTGACGGCGCAGAAATGGTCATCATCGAACTCGTTTAATTTTTAAATGATTCGTTATAAAAGGGCAGTGCGTAACTCGCTTCTGCCCTTTTGTTACAAATGGAATTAATTGATTTGATGAAGGAGGAGTAGACATGACGAAGCTAATTGAACTGGATCACGTTACGTATCGGTATCCAGAACAGGAACAAGCTGCGTTACAAGATGTCTCTCTGACGATTCATTCTGGTGAATGGGTCGCAATCGTTGGACACAACGGCTCTGGAAAATCAACGCTGACTAAATTGTTTAATGGCTTGTTGCTTCCTGAATCAGGAACGGTGACCGTAGGCGAGACATTCTCGAGTGCGAATCCGGAGCAACTATGGGAGATGCGCCGGGCAATCGGCATCGTCTTTCAAAATCCAGATAATCAATTTGTTGGCACGACCGTGCGCGACGACGTGGCATTTGCCCTTGAAAATTGGGGTGTGCCACGCGAGGAAATGGTTCGTCGTATTGACGACAGTCTAGCGCGCGTTGGCCTTACGGATTTTGTTGATCGGGAACCCCATCAACTATCCGGCGGACAGAAGCAGCGTGTCGCAATTGCTTCGGCACTTGCGATGCGCCCTGATGTTCTCGTGCTTGATGAAGCAACATCGATGCTTGATCCACTCGCACGTGAAGAGGTTATGTCGACCGTTCAAGAATTATATGAACGACATCCGATGGCGGTAGTCGCCATTACACATGAATTAGACGAGGTCTTACAGGCCAGTCGTGTCATCGTGATGGATGCCGGGAAAATCGTATTAGAAGGTACACCTCAAGAAGTCTTTGCGAAATTGGCGTTTCTCCAAGAAATCGGTCTCGATGTTCCTTTCATCGTTCGAGTTCAGGAGCAATTGCGGGCGCGAGGTCTCTCGTATGGGGACACGATACTAGATGAAAGTGAATTGGTGAACCGCTTATGCCAATCCTAATCCAGGAATTGAACTATACGTACCAACTTAATAGTCCGTTCGAACGAGTCGCGCTGCGTGATGTGAATCTTGAGATTCCGTCAGGGGCGCTTGTTGCGTTTGTAGGGCACACTGGGTCTGGGAAGTCGACGCTCGTCCAGCACATCAACGGATTGCTGAAACCGACGAGAGGAAAAGTCCAAGTCGATGACATCATCATTGAACCAAAACGAAAACAAGATTTAAAGGCACTACGAAAACGTGTCGGTCTCGTCTTTCAGTATCCGGAGTACCAGCTGTTTGAAGAAACGGTCTTAAAGGATGTCATGTTCGGTCCGATGAACTTCGGGCATGAGCAGGAAGAGGCGGAACGGCTCGCAAAAGAGGCATTACGCACAGTAGGGCTAGACGAAGTCTTCTGGTCCCGATCGCCGTTTGACTTGTCTGGTGGGCAAATGAGGCGTGTTGCGATCGCAGGCGTACTCGCTAGTCAACCAGACGTGTTGATCGTCGACGAACCGACCGCTGGACTCGATCCGCAAGGACGTAAGCAAATGTTGAGTCTTTTCGCTCGACTTCACGCGGAAACGGGTTTGACATTACTCTTGATTACGCATGATATGGATCAAGTGCTCGAGTATACGAATCGTGTCGTCGTCATGGAGCATGGACAAGTCGCATATGACGGCGAGCCGATTGGATTATTCCAACAGGCGGAATTGCTGAAGCAGTTCCATCTTGATCTGCCGCACGTCTTGGCACTTGCCTGGCCGGTGGCAGACCGACTCGGACTTTCGCGTCCGAACTTACGAACGGAGCCGGAAGTCGTGGATTGGATTTTACAGGTACAGGGGGGACGTATATGATCGTCGGACAACATATTCCGGGTACGTCCTATCTTCATCGTTCTTCTGCGCTTGCAAAAATTATTTTTGCATTTTGTTTCATCCCGCTCGTGTTCCTCGCGAACAATGCAGCGACGAACATTTTTTTACTCATCTTTACGTTTTTAGCGTTAGCGAGTAGTAAATTGCCACTCCGCTACGTCTTGAAGGGCTTACGTCCGATTCTTTTCCTAATCGTCTTCACCTTCGTCGTTCAACTGTTCTTTACGCGGGAAGGAACCGTCTTGTTCGAATTTGGATGGTTTAAAATTTATTCGGAAGGTCTGCGTCTCGCCATCATCGTCTCGCTCCGCTTCTTCTATTTGGTCTCGATCACGACACTCGTCACCTTGACGACGTCACCAATCGAGCTGACAGATGCAATTGAGTTGCTTTTGAAGCCATTCAAGGTCGTCCGCGTTCCGACGCATGAGATTGCCTTGATGCTCTCGATTTCGCTGCGGTTCTTACCGACACTGGCAGAAGAGACGGAGAAGATCATGAAAGCACAGCAGGCACGTGGTGTTGATTTAGCGGCAGGACCGATTAAAGAGCGTCTGCGGGCAATCATCCCACTTTTGATTCCATTGTTCATCTCGGCCTTTAAGCGGGCAGAGGACCTCGCGATTGCGATGGAAGCACGCGGCTACCGTGGGGGAGAGGGACGGACGCGTCTCCGGGAATCGAAATGGACGGCACGTGATACCGGTTTGATGGGTCTCCTCGTCGTCGTCGCGCTCCTGCTTGTTTACTTACGGGGAGGTTTCTGATGCGACGTTTTAAATGTACGATTCAATATGACGGGACGGGTTACTCTGGTTACCAAGTCCAACCGAATGGTGTAACGATCCAGGAGGTCGTCGAGAAGACGCTTGCGCGGATGCACAAGCACCCGGTCAAGGTGATTGGATCAGGGCGTACAGACGCTCGTGTGCACGCACAGGGGCAAGTCATC
Organism: Exiguobacterium sp. QJM3NY_9; assembly: GCF_056173545.1. NCBI lineage: Bacteria > Bacillati > Bacillota > Bacilli > Caryophanales > Exiguobacterium > Exiguobacterium sp. QJM3NY_9. Next base: position 144,148 of record NZ_CM149679.1, read on the forward strand.
CATTTCGATACGGAACTTGCGATTGCGCCGGACAGCATGGTCAAGGCCTTAAATACGTTATTACCGGACGATATTCGTGTCCGGGACTGTAAAGAGGTCGCTTCTGACTTCGAAGCAAGGTATGATGTAGTGGGGAAAGAGTACCGGTACTTCGTACGCCGGACCGAAGATGCGTTTCGACGTCATCAATCGGTATTGATTCCGTACGCGCTTGATCTCGACGTGATGCGTCAAGCGATGACGTATTTAGTCGGCACCCATGATTTCAGTTCGTTTTGTGTCGCGAAGACGGAAACGGATAATCGGATCCGGACGATTTATGAAGCGGAGTTGATTGAGTACGGGGAAGAGCTGATCTTTCGGTTTAAAGGAAGCGGTTTTCTCTATAATCAGATTCGTATCATGGTCGGGACTTTGTTTGATGTCGGACGCGGACGTTTTGCCGCTACGGACATCAAGAAGATGCTTGCCGCGAAGGATCGAAACGTCGCTGGTGTGACGGCACCACCGCACGGGTTGTACCTTTGGGAAGTTTTCTACCCAGAGTCTAAAAAAGGCATTTGACATTAGCCGCTAAAAAACATACAATGTTTATTGGCATTTCATTTATTATGAAACCACAATCTTAGCCCCGTACACCTAAGATTCTGATAGATTCACACAGTGAATAAATGAAAAATCAAAAAAGAAACTTTTAAATTCCTTAGGAGGTATTTTACATGCGCACAACTTTCATGGCGAAAGCTACTGATGTAGAACGCAAATGGCTCCTTATCGACGCAGAAGGCAAAACACTCGGTCGTCTTTCGAGCGAAGTGGCTTCACTTCTCCGCGGTAAGCACAAACCTACGTTCACACCACACGTTGACTGTGGGGATCACGTTATCCTCATCAACGTTGAGAAAATCGTATTAACTGGTAACAAACTCGACAAAAAGGTCTACTACCGTCACTCTGGTCATCCAGGCGGCTTGAAGCAGACTGTCGCACGCGACTTACTCGCTAACAAACCTGAGCGTATGCTTGAACTCGCGATCAAAGGGATGCTTCCAAAAGGTAGCCTCGGTCGTCAAATGTTCAACAAACTCCACGTTTACGCTGGAGATACTCATAAGCAAGAAGCACAACAACCAGAAGTTTACGAACTTCGCGGTTAATACGAATTTAGGAGGAACTACACGATGGCAGATGTACGTTACTACGGCACTGGTCGCCGTAAACACGCGGCAGCTCGCGTTTTCCTCGTTGCTGGAGACGGTAAAGTCACAGTTAACGGGCGCGATATCAGCGAATACTTCGGTTATGAAACTTTAATCATGACTGCAAAAGAACCACTTGTACTCACAGAAACAGAAGGTAAATACGATATCATGGTAACGGTCAAAGGCGGCGGCTTCACTGGTCAAGCAGGCGCTATCCGTCACGGTATCTCACGTGCACTTCTTCAAGCGGATCCAGATTTCCGTGGAACACTTAAAGCTAAAGGCTTCTTAACACGCGATGCTCGTATGAAAGAACGTAAAAAATACGGTCTTAAAGCAGCACGTCGTGCGCCTCAGTTCTCAAAACGTTAATCGTTTTATCTCTCATCCTTACGGGTGGGAGATTTTTTTATGCCAAAAGACCGCTCTCTAATTAAAAAAGCGGTCAAGCAACTGTCTGCCGTTCAAAACGTACGTCGTCGTATTGTTCGGATGAGGAATAAGAGTGCTGTGAGAGCAACAAACGTCAGCGGGATACTCCAGAGGAACAGATGCTGTAAAAATGCAAGAGGATCATTCGCCGTCTGTGAACCGACTGTACCGGTAAAAGACGTCTCCTGACTTAACACCGTGCTGTTTTCAGGGAGAGCGGGTTGATAAGCTACATTTGCTTCATGCCCTGCATAAAAGTAAATCGCATAGCCGATATGTAAGAAGACTGTGATGACGCTTGCGAAGACTAACATTTTTTTCATCAAAAAACTCCTTTTTCCGAATGCTTGGTGAGGATAAGTCCATCGTTAAGTATACCGGATTCTGTTTTCGGGAACAGAGGAGAAAGGAGTGTGGTGAAAGATGACACTATCAGTCAGTTGGTTGCTCGAACGAGCCAATCGAAAACTGAATGTTCCCGGACTCTCGCCGGAAGTCGTCCGAAAGACACGCCAAGTCATCCGGGAACTCCATGTCAAAGGAATTTATGTCGGAGTGGTCCAAGGCTTCCGTTCCTATGCCGAGCAGGAGAAACTCTATGCGCAAGGACGAACGACGCCGGGAGCGATTGTCACGCATGCCCGTGGAGGACAATCAAATCATAACCGCGGGATTGCCGTTGATCTGTTTCAATACTCCATGGACGGAACGGAAGCGATCTTTAATACCGATGCCAACTTTCAACAAATCGTCCAGGCAATGAAACGGCAAGGTTTTTCCTGGGGCGGAGATTGGAGTGGATTTAAAGATTATCCGCACTTTGAGTTAAATACAGTGACGACGGATGTTTTAGTGCCTTATCCGGGACAGCCGCTCTATCGAGGGGCCGTCCAGATGAACAGTCGGGACATCGAGCGGATTCAGCGGGCGGTCAAGGCAACCGTCACGAAACGATTTGATGTAGAGACGGTTGAAAAGGTCCGTGCCTACCAAGCACGTCAAGGATTAGCAGTTGACGGAGTCGTCGGACCGGCAACCTGGAATCGGATGTTTTAACAGATCGGGAGATCCCTTTTAGCGACAGCGCGGAGGAGATCTCTTTTTTTGAAGCTGCTGGACTGATTCTTCCGGGTCGACAAGGAAATGTCATCCTTTATGAGCCGAAATGTGCAAGCGCTATCTTATTTTTGTTATACTGAAATGGAATAAATCGAACGTTCTCAGGGGGAAGGCACTATGTTGAATGAACAAGAAATTCGCGAGGTAGTCGGACAGTTAATTGATCCGACGATCGAACGCTCGCTTGCAGATACGAACGGGATTCGTGATGTCCGAATCAAAGGAGACTACGTCAGCCTGAAAATCGCACTTGCGCAAGCAGGTTCAGGTGAACAGTTGACGTTACAACAAGAAATCGTTAAAGAGTTAAAAGAAAAAGGCTTCAAGACGGTCGGACTTCGTTTCGAGGCACTCGGCGATCACGGGATTCAGGCAGCGACGACACCATCGATTCTTAAACCGGAGTCAGGGACGACGTTCATCGCGATCGCTTCTGGTAAAGGGGGCGTCGGAAAATCGACGGTTTCCGTCAACCTCGCAGTTGCCCTTGCACGGGCAGGTAAAAAAGTCGGTTTGATCGACGCGGATATCTATGGTTTTAGTGTTCCGGATATGATGGGAATTGAAACACGACCGACCGTCGTCAATGACCGGATCATT
>NZ_CM149679.1:152500-2792500 GCF_056173545.1 Exiguobacterium sp. QJM3NY_9
GAACGACGCGGAGTCCCCTAGGGACGAAGGTCACGATTTCACACTGCCAAGAAAAGCCTCTAGTGAGGTGGAAGGTGCCAGTACCGTAAACCGACACAGGTAGGCGGGATGAGAATTCTAAGACGCGCGGGATAACTCTCGTTAAGGAACTCGGCAAAATGGTCCCGTAACTTCGGGAGAAGGGACGCTCTACATGAGTAGAGCCGCAGTGAATAGGCCCAAACGACTGTTTAGCAAAAACACAGGTCTCTGCTAAATCGCAAGATGACGTATAGGGGCTGACGCCTGCCCGGTGCTGGAAGGTTAAGGGGATGGGTTAGCGCAAGCGAAGCTTTGAACCGAAGCCCCAGTAAACGGCGGCCGTAACTATAACGGTCCTAAGGTAGCGAAATTCCTTGTCGGGTAAGTTCCGACCCGCACGAAAGGCGTAACGATTTGGGCACTGTCTCAACGAGAGACCCGGTGAAATCATAGTACCTGTGAAGATGCAGGTTACCCGCGACAGGACGGAAAGACCCCATGGAGCTTTACTACAGCCTGATATTGAGGCTTTGTGCATGATGTACAGGATAGGCGGGAGACGTCGAGACCGGAGCGCCAGCTTCGGAGGAGTCACCCTTGGGATACCGCCCTTCATGCATAGAGTCTCTAACTCGCAGCCGTAATCCGGCTGGAGGACCGTGTCAGGCGGGTAGTTTGACTGGGGCGGTCGCCTCCTAAACAGTAACGGAGGCGCCCAAAGGTTCCCTCAGAATGGTTGGAAATCATTCGTAGAGCGCAAAGGCAGAAGGGAGCTTGACTGCGAGACCTACAAGTCGAGCAGGGACGAAAGTCGGGCTTAGTGATCCGGTGGTTCCGCATGGAAGGGCCATCGCTCAACGGATAAAAGCTACCCTGGGGATAACAGGCTGATCTCCCCCAAGAGTCCACATCGACGGGGAGGTTTGGCACCTCGATGTCGGCTCATCGCATCCTGGGGCTGGAGTAGGTCCCAAGGGTTGGGCTGTTCGCCCATTAAAGCGGTACGCGAGCTGGGTTCAGAACGTCGTGAGACAGTTCGGTCCCTATCCGTCGTGGGCGCAGGAAATTTGAGGAGAGCTGTCCTTAGTACGAGAGGACCGGGATGGACGCACCGCTGGTGTACCAGTTGTTCCGCCAGGAGCATCGCTGGGTAGCTACGTGCGGACGGGATAAATGCTGAAAGCATCTAAGCATGAAGCCCCCTCCAAGATGAGATTTCCCTTTGAGTAATCAAGAAAGACCCCTCAGAGACGATGAGGTAGATAGGTCACGGGTGGAAGCATGGTGACATGCGGAGCTGAGTGATACTAATCGGTCGAGGCCTTGTTCTAGCAGATGATTGTTGATGACTTCAGTTTTGAGGGCGCGAGCCCTGTCGTCTGGTGACGATAGCCAAGTGGTCACACCCGTTCCCATGCCGAACACGGAAGTTAAGCACTTGAACGCCGAAAGTAGTTGGGGGCTTCCCCCTGTGAGGATAGGACGTTGCCAGGCAATTTTGTTTTTTTATTCCGCAATAGCTCAGTGGTAGAGCAACCGGCTGTTAACCGGTAGGTCGTAGGTTCAAATCCTACTTGCGGAGCCAATGGCCCGTTGGTCAAGCGGTTAAGACACCGCCCTTTCACGGCGGTATCACGGGTTCGATTCCCGTACGGGTCACCATTTTATTGTGCCGGTGTAGCTCAGCTGGTAGAGCAACTGACTTGTAATCAGTAGGTCGCGGGTTCGACTCCTGTTGCCGGCACTGTTTTTTTAATTAAATTTTCCTAGACAAACTGGGGGGGTAGCGAAGTGGCTAAACGCGGCGGACTGTAAATCCGCTCCCTCGGGTTCGGCGGTTCGAATCCGCCCCCCCCCACCATGTCGAGCCATTAGCTCAGTTGGTAGAGCATCTGACTTTTAATCAGAGGGTCGCAGGTTCGAATCCTGCATGGCTCATTTTCTTGCGGAAGTAGTTCAGTGGTAGAATACGACCTTGCCAAGGTCGGGGTCGCGGGTTCGAATCCCGTCTTCCGCTTTTTGTTTATTTTTTTGGGGCCTTAGCTCAGCTGGGAGAGCGCCTGCCTTGCACGCAGGAGGTCAGCGGTTCGATCCCGCTAGGCTCCACCAAATTTTGCTTAAAGATCTTAAGCGAGTTTCGTTCGTCTTAAGTTTTTTTATACTTGAAATGCCTGTTAACCAGAGTACGTACGCGAAAGCACTGTGATTCCCTTCACAGTGCTTTTTTGTTGTCTTCTACTGTATAAAGATGCGTCATCTTGTCGAGTTGAACCAGCTGTATGTTACCGCTTACAATTAAGGTAACTTAATTAAGCAAAGGGGATGCGGGGATGAACATTGCATATATCAGCGTGCCATATCGTTACGGTCAAGGAAAGCCAGGAACAGAGCATGGTCCGGCAGCAGTCGAACAAGCAGGCCTATTTCAAACGTTAGCAACACATGGACAAGAAGCAGTCCGCTACGGGGAAGCGGCTGTCTTACCAGAAGACGCGATACGTGAGGAAGATGCGAAGTTAAAGCGTCTCGAAGGAGTCGTCCATACGACGAATGATTTACAGCTACTTGTACATGATGCGCTGTCCGAACGACGTTTTCCGTTACTCGTCGGGGGCGACCACAGCATGGCAATCGGAACGATCGCAGGACTTCGTCGATCGATTCCGCGGCTCGGTGCGATTTGGTTCGATGCGCATGGCGATTTAAATACACCGGAAACGTCACCTACAGGTAATATTCACGGAATGCCACTCGCTGTTGCCCTTGGGGAAGGGCATCGGCGCCTAACGGAAATCGGTGGAACAGACGTCAAGTTACAACCGGAGCATCTCGTCTTTATCGGCTTGCGTGACGTCGACCCGGGAGAACAGGAATTGATTGATCGGCTTGGCATTCGCGTTTATGACATGGAAGCGATTCGGACACGGGGAATGGAAGCCATCATGAAGGAAGCGATTGCTTACCTGAACGAAACGACAGACGCATTTTACTTAAGTTTCGACATGGATGGTCTTGACCCGAGTTTAGTCGAAGGGACGGGGACGCGGGTTGCGGATGGTGTCATGTTAGAGGATGCTCAGACCGTCTTGAACTCTTGTGCGGAACAAGAAAACTTTATTGCAGCGGAGTTCGTCGAAGTGAATCCGTTGTTAGAAGAAGGAAACGGGACGGCGATTCTTGCAAATGCTTTGATCGGAAACCTACTTCAAGCGATGAAAAACCAGCATTTAGTAAAATAATGGATAGAACTTGAACTCTTTTCATCGGGGTTCAAGTTTTTTTTGTTACAATTTAAAATGAGATGAAACATTTATCGGTCGACTCCGTATAAGAGATTGACCGCATAGAGCGGGGGGTATTTGAAGTGGAAGAAACAACACTACGCTTAATTGAGCGAGTGAAGCAAGGCGACCGTGATGCATTTGCGGCACTTGTTGATCTATATAAAGAAGGAGCATTTTTAGTTGCCTTCCGTGTATTACGTGATCGGATGGAAGCAGAAGATGCCACGCAAGAAGCCTTTATTCGCGTATTCACAAAGATTGAATCGTATAATGCACAATGGAAGTTCCGTACGTGGCTGTATCGCATCGTCACAAATGTCTCAATTGACCGCTTACGGAAGAAACGTCCAGATTATTCTCTTGATGCCGAGATGTCGGGCACTGAAGGATTGACGCTGTATTCCCAGCTTGAAAGTAAGGAGCAATTGCCAGAAGATCAAGTCGTTGATTCAGAAGAACGAAATGCTGTCGGTGACGCGATTGCCGCTTTACCTGAAAAATATCGTATTCCACTTGTCTTGAAATATATTGAAGATCTTTCATTAAAGGAAATCAGTGAAATGATCGACCTACCTGTCGCCACAGTCAAAACTAGAATTCACCGTGGCCGCGAAGCGCTGAAGAAGCACTTCGGAACGCGGTGAGAAGGAGGATCTCACCATGACACGAGAACACGTAAACGAACGCATCCAAGATTATTTAGACCAAAACCAACCTCCAGAAGACTTTAAGCAACTCGAAGCGGAGTTACGGGAGGCGAATGCGATGGACGACTTCGAAGAGTATCGACTCCTCGATGCACAGTTACGCACGCTTCCGAAGCCGAAGCTATCGGCAGACTTTACATCCCGCGTGCTGGCACAACTGCCCGAACAGGTGGACACGTCGAATGTGACACCGCTTCGTAAGACTTCTCGTTTTGGAGGGAAGATGAAACAGTACCCACTCCTTGCAGCTGCCTCGATCTTTGCGTTACTTTCGGTCGGTAGCCTCGGGGGGTACATGACGCAAGAAGATAAAGACTTGTCGTATACGAACGTTCCCGGTATCGTCGCTGAAAATGGCGAGGTCGTTGTTCCAAAAGGAGTGACGGTCAATCAAGATTTATACGTCGAAGGCGGCAATGTCCGGATTGAAGGCAAAGTCAACGGAGACGTCATGACCGTGGACGGGACGGCTTATACAGCCAGTGCCGGAAACGTGACTGGAGAAATTAAAGAAATCGATCAGTTGTTCGAACGCGTCTGGTATGGAATCAAACGAATCTTTGATTAATCAGTTGGGGCGAGTCTAACTCGCCCCTTTATGCTATAATGAAAGCTGTTTAAATTAGATGAGATAGGGGGCACGGTTGGTGAATTACTTCAACTGGCAACCACTTCAATTTCAAATGTTGAAACTGGGCGAAAACGTACACTGGTACGATTATATTAATGATGTGCTTGATATCGCGGTCGTGACATTCGTCATTTACCGCCTGATGATTATCGTCAAAGGCACAAAAGCGGTTCAATTGATTAAAGGGATTTCTGTCATTTTGATCAGCTGGTTCTTAAGCGGCTTCTTCGGACTGAAGACCTTACAATTTCTATTGAATCAAATCATCACCTATGGATTACTCGGGATTATCATCATCTTCCAGCCAGAGCTCCGTCGAGGACTGGAGCACCTGGGACGAACGAGTAAATTCTTTTCACGGAGTGCCATCAGTGATGAAGATGAACAAACGCGAATCGTCGACGCACTCGTTTCGTCAGCACAATACATGTCGAAACGCCGGATTGGTGCGCTCGTCACGTTTGAACGGGAAACCGGTCTCAGTGAATATGTCGAGACGGGGATTCCGCTCGGTTCTCAAATTACGAGTCAGCTTTTGATTAACCTCTTTATCCCGAACACGCCGTTGCATGATGGTGCCGTCATCGTTCAGCAAGGCAAACTTGCGGCAGCGGCTTGTTATTTACCGCTCTCAGAAAGTGCCCACATCTCTAAAGATCTCGGGACGCGTCACCGGGCCGCGATTGGTGTCAGTGAAGTTACGGATAGTGTCACGCTTGTCGTATCGGAAGAGACGGGAGGCGTATCTCTCGCAATCAATGGTCGTCTTTACCGGGAACTCGACGAAGATTCGCTTCGGACGAAGTTGCTTGAGACGCTCGTCAAAGTCGAACCGGCGAATACGTCCTTCTTTAACTGGATGGGGGCGAAAAAATAATGTTCGAAAAGTGGTTCAATGAACGATGGTTTTTACGAATCGTTGCGGTACTACTTGCTGTGATGCTCTATTTGATGGTCGCAGGCTCGAGTTCGAGCGGGAAAAGTGACGCGGCGAGTCTATTGCCGATCGCTGGTCAGGGCTCGACGACGTTTGACGTAACGGTCACAGTGAATTATGATGAATCGCAGTGGGTCGCCTATAATATTCCAACTACAATCGAAACGACGGTCAAAGGACCATCGAGTAGCTTGACGATGCTTCGCCTCGTCAAAGACTTTGGTCTATCGTTAGATTTAGAGGGACTCGACCCTGGGTACCACCGTGTTCGTGTGACAGCGAATGGTTTTGGAAAAGATGTTGAAGTGACACCGAAACAGGAGACGGTCGAAGTTTTTCTTGATAAAAAAGTCACGAAACAAGTCCCGGTTCAAGTCGCTTTACTCAACAAAAATAAAATCGCCGAAGGGTATGTCGTCGGTGAAGCACAACCGAGTAAACAAACGGTTGCTGTGACAGGAGGAGCAGAAAAGCTCCAAGCCATCACATCGATTCAAGTCCCGATCGACGTGACAGGTCGCGCGTCGACCTTCATGGAGTCGTTCAACGTCAAAGCGACGGATACGAATGGGAACGCGATTAGCGCGACGTACGATCCGGAACAGCTTGAAGTGACAGTTCCTGTCTATAAGGAGAGTAAAACAGTCCCGATCAACGTTAAAACAACAGGTAGCGTCAAAAAAGGCTACAAGGTCGTCAAAATCGTTCCCGTCGTCACGGAAGCGCGTCTGTACGGAACGAAGGAAGAATTGACGCGAATCGGTTCAGTCGATACAAAGGCAATCTCACTAAAAGGATTGACGAAGACGACCGATAAGACGATCGAACTCGTCGAACCGGATAATGTGACGGCAATGGATCCGACTTCGATTACGGTCAGTATCGTCGTCGAGAAAGAAAATGCTAAATCGACGACGGAAACGGTCGAGGAGCGAGCAGAGAAGACGATTACAGGTGTTCCTGTGACGCTTAACGGTTTCGACGAGTCGAAGTATACAATTGACTATGCTGAAACGATTGATCTCGTCGTCCGTGGCAGCGAAGCGGACTTAGCTTCGATTGATGCAACCGACATCAAGGCTGTCATCGACGTAACAGGATTAAAAGAAGGCACACACGGCTTACCGATTTCATATCAGACATCTAAAGCATTCGATGTCTTACGACCGGATAACATGGACGTCACGTTAAAGACGATTCCCCGGACATCGGTACAGACCAATTAAAACCAATCAGTGAAATGAGGAAATAGCACATGGGTAAGTATTTTGGAACTGACGGCGTCCGCGGCGTCGCAAACGTAGAATTGACACCGGAACTCGCCTACCGTCTTGGACGGATTGGCGGATACGTGTTGACGAAACACGAGAGCACACGTCCGAAAGTCTTGATCGGACGCGATACACGCGTCTCGGGTCAAATGCTTGAGAACGCGATGATTGCAGGATTGTTATCAATCGGCGCGGAAGTCATGCGTCTTGGTGTCATCTCGACACCGGGCGTCGCGTACTTGACGAAGACGATGGATGCGACAGCAGGCGTCATGATCTCAGCCTCACATAATCCAGTCGAAGACAACGGAATCAAGTTCTTCGGAACAGACGGATTTAAGCTCAATGATGCAACAGAACTTGAAATCGAAGCATTGCTCGACGAAACAGAGGACACACTCCCACGACCAGCAGGGAAAGAACTTGGTTTCGTTCACGATTATTATGAAGGTGCGCAAAAATACCTCCATATGCTTCGTCAAACATCGGATGAAGATTTCTCTGGGATTCATGTCGCAATCGATGGCGCGCACGGCGCGACATCAAGCCTTGCACCACGTTTGTTCGGGGACCTCGAAGCAGAAGTCTCAACAATCGGTACAACACCAAACGGCTTGAACATCAATGATGGTGTCGGGTCAACACATCCGGAGCACCTCGCGGCATTCGTCAAAGAGAAAAGTGCCGACGTCGGTCTCTCGTTCGATGGTGACGGCGATCGTTTGATTGCAGTCGATGAGAACGGCGATATCGTCGATGGCGATAAAATTATGTTCATCTGCGGAAAATACTTGAACGAAATCGGTCGTTTGAAAGATAACACGATTGTCGCGACAGTCATGAGTAACCTCGGCTTCCATAAAACGGTCGCAGAACATGGCATGACGGCATTACAAACAGCGGTCGGTGACCGTTACGTCGTCGAAGAGATGCGTAAAAACGACTACACGCTCGGTGGCGAACAGTCAGGTCACATCATCTTCATGGATTACTCGACGACAGGCGACGGCATGTTGTCTGGCGTTCAGTTGCTCCAAATCATGAAGGCGACAGGCAAGAAGTTATCGGAACTCGCAGCCGAGATGCCAATCTTCCCGCAACGTCTTGTCAACATTCGTGTATCGGATAAGAATGGGGCAATGAACGGTCCTGCCGTCCAAGCGATCATTGCGGAAGTCGAAGCGGAAATGGCTGGAAACGGTCGAATTCTCGTTCGTGCGTCTGGAACAGAACCACTCGTTCGTGTCATGGCGGAAGCAGAGTCGCAAGAAGCATGTGACATGTACGTCGAGCGGATCGCGAACGTCGTGCGTGAAAATTACGCATTACAAGAAAATTGAGTCAACGAAAAGGAGTAGCTACGTGCTGCTCCTTTTTTGTTCGACTAATGGACGAACTTTTAAGGAGGGAACTCGTCACGAACCCATTGTCCCTCTGCCCGCTTTTCTCAGGCGGAACGCAAGCCGCGGTCAGCTTGTGGCTGCCCGGGTCTCGCTTGTTCCTGTCGGAAGCGGAGCTTCCTTTTCCTGTAGAAGTCGGACAGGGGTACGGGTTCGTTTCAGAAATAGCGTGGGTCTGGAGTAGGAACAGTGTTTGGATCATAGGAGAGAGAAGGGGACGACACCGCTGTCCTCTGCCCGCTTTTCTCAGACGGAACGCAAGCCGCGGCCAGCTTGGGGCTGCCCGGGTCTCGCCTGTTCCTGTCGGAAGCAGAGCTTCCTTTTCCTGTAGAAGTCGGACAGGGGTACGGGTTCATTTCAGGAGTAGCGTGGGTCTGGAGTAGGAACAGTGTTTGGATCATAGGAGAGAGAAGGGGACGACACCGCTGTCCTCTGCCCGCTTTTCTCAGACGGAACGCAAGCCGCGGCCAGCTTGGGGTTGTTCGGGTCTCGCCTGTTCCTGTCGGAAGCAGAGCTTCCTTTTCCTGTAGAAGTCGGACAGGGGTACGGGTTCGTTCGAAGGTGGAGAAGTAATATAAAGATGAATGATTCTTTTTTTACAAAATCTAGGTATTAGAGGTATTGTTTAGAAAGATATCGGGAATAGTTACAAATACGTTACCTTCCTTGCTTTTTCCAATTAAAGTTCGTATGATTGTAAAGTCGGACAGAAACGGAGTCGGACAGAAACAGAAGCGCCAGGGCTGACTATGTGATAGGCAGCTGACGAGGTGGAGGTTTATCGAATCATTCGGCGGATGCCTCCCGGTACCTTATCAGTACCGTAAACTTACTTGAAATCGTCTAAGTGATTAGATGGACAAACAAGCAAGTGCTGATAACTCTCGACAAGAGCCGTTTCCTCTTCAGGGAAATACTTGATATGGGAGAGAATCAATATGTGCGGAATCGTAGGTATGATCGGAGAAGTTAACACGAAAGAAATTTTACTAAAGGGTCTCGAAAAACTCGAGTACCGCGGTTATGACTCGGCAGGTCTTGCGTTCGTCAATGACGGCGTTCAGGTTCATAAAGAAGTCGGTCGCATCGCTGCGCTACGCGAAGTCGTCCCTGCAGATGCAGACGGTACAGTAGGAATCGGTCACACACGTTGGGCAACACACGGCGTACCAAGTGTCCCGAACGCGCACCCGCATCAAAGTGCATCATCACGCTTTACACTCGTGCATAACGGTGTCATCGAAAACGATGAGCAGTTAAAAGCAGAACTCAATGTCGATTTACTCAGCGACACGGATACAGAAGTCATCGTTCAGATGATTGAAAAGAACTTTGACGCAACAGGTGATGTCACGGAAGCCTTCCGTCAAACACTTCGCGTGCTTCACGGTTCGTATGCGCTCGCTTTAATCGATGCAGAAAACCCGGACGTTCTTTATATCGCAAAAAATAAATCACCACTTCTCGTTGGTCTCGGAGACGGCACGTTCAACGTCGTTGCGTCTGACGCAATGGCCATGCTTCAAGTGACGGATCAGTTCGTTGAGTTACATGACGGTGAAATGATTATCTTAACGCGTGACAGTGTCACAATCCAGGACTTAGACGGAAACGTCCAAGAGCGTGACGCGTATACAGCTGAAATCGATGCATCAGATATCGAAAAAGGAACGTACGCGCACTATATGCTTAAAGAAATGGACGAGCAACCGGCGGTCATCCGGAACATCGTTCAGAAGTACCAAAACGAAGCTGGCGACATCACACTCGATCAGTCAGTCCGTGATTTAGTCCTCGGACGTGACCGTGTCTACATCATCGGTTGCGGAACAAGCTACCATGCAGGATTGATCGGGAAACAATTGATTGAACAAATCGCGGGGATTCCGGCAGAGGTCCACATCTCATCTGAATTCGGCTACAACATGCCACTTTTGACAGAGAAACCACTCTTCCTCTTCCTTTCACAATCAGGTGAAACAGCGGACAGCCGCGCGGTTCTCGTCGAAGCGAAAAAACTTGGTCACCCGGCACTGACAATCACGAACGTTGCAGGATCTACTCTGTCACGTGAAGCGAACGCAACACTCTTGTTGCATGCCGGTCCTGAAATCGCGGTTGCCTCTACAAAAGCATACACAGCGCAAATCGCTGTTCTTGCGGTCCTTGCGTTTGACCTGGCTCAAGCAAAAGGCGTCGACGTCAACTTCGATCTCATGAAAGAACTCGGTAAAATTTCAAGCGCGATGGAATCCGTCATGTCACAAAAAGAACGGTTCCAAGAGATCGCTTCAGAATACTTGTCTGAATCACGCAATGCGTTCTTCATCGGTCGCGGTCAAGATGCGTATGTCGGAATGGAAGGGGCCCTCAAGCTCAAAGAAATTTCGTACATCCAGGCAGAAGGTTATGCCGGCGGCGAATTGAAACACGGTCCAATCGCTTTGATTGAAGACAATACACCGGTCATCGCCCTCGTGACACAACCGCACGTTCACCTCAACAACCGAGGCAACGTTAAGGAAGTCGTTGCACGTGGCGCGAACGCATGTGTCATCGCTTCAGAAGGTCTCGAATTGCCGACGGATGCATTCGTCATCCCGTCAGTCGAGCCGCTCTTGTCACCATTACTTTCAGTCTTACCACTTCAGTTGATCTCGTACTACGCGGCACTCGGTCGTGATTGCGACGTCGACAAACCACGTAACTTGGCGAAATCGGTAACAGTCGAATAAAAACATTCAAGTCATACTCCTTCCAGTTGGAGTATGACTTTTTTATTACCTAACACTGAAGGAATGAGTGGTGAAACACATATGCAAATGAAAACAAACTGGCTTCAAGCTTTTCCGCAATCCTGTGCAGTAGACGTGGAGGCTGTGAGACGTCTCTTCCCACACCGATTGTTTAGACCGGTGACGTGGGGGACGATTGAAATCGCGTATTGGCAAGAAAAGTTGAATTTGCCGTCTCGCGTGTACTTGGATGAAGTACCAGAGGTGAAAATCGAGACGTTGACGAAACAACAACGGTGGCTGCTCTATTGCTTGTATACGCGCCATCACAATGGTTATATCCGCGAGAAATATGTTCAACGATTACAAGAAGAACAGGCGGATACAGACTGGGTGTTGCTTTATCTAATTGAGTTGACCGGGGAATATGTGAGTGAAATTCTAGAACGAATCGAGCCGATTTTAGAGCGGTGGCCTGAGGAAAATCTGTGTTCCTTTCTACAAGCAAATGATGTTTACATGACACGGATTGAGCGTCGCATCATCAGCTACTGGAATGTATATCAGCGGACATCTTATCCACTCTTAGGGGATTCAGCCTATGTCGGATTTCGACTTGCAAAATACTACCGTTTACGCAAGGTAACAAAGCAGTAGAAATACTGAAATCGAGTAATCGTCAATAGACCGTACACGCTCAACAGAGAGTGTACGGTCTATTTGTTAGTTCATCATGGACTGAAGATAGAAGAAGCTTAGCAAAACAAGCGAAATCAAAAAGCAGACGAACAGATTTTTTATGAAGACGTTCCGTGAAAGGCGCCGGTTCATGATCATCTTATCGAGAAACAGATTAACAGCTAAGACAATTACGAAAATCACGAAAAAGAGTGGCAATAGGTCCATATGTAACATCCTTTCCATCATCTTATTCAACGCATCAAGTCAATCAAAAGTTTCGCAAAGCTTAAAATCTTTTGTGAAAAACAGGATTTTCCAGTAGGGAAGGGAAAAAAGAAAAGTAAAGAAACCAAAAGGAGGGACATTCAGATGCGACAAGCAGTACTCATTATTGATTTTCAACAGGATCTCGTCGAAGGTACGGTAGAAGAGTCAGGTGTTCATGCGAAAGATGCCGTCAGTCAGGTCATCAATCAAGTCGTGCAAGAAGCGCGGAATCATGCTCATACGATTGTCTTCATCCGGGATCTTGATGTCGCGGACGGAAACGGACCGGGGTTTGAGGTGCACGCCTCAATTCAGATTCCAGATCAGGTGGTGACGTTCGATAAAGCTGCAACGAATGCGTTTCACGGGACACCACTGCTTGAGTATCTGAATGAACGACAAATCGAACATGTCGTCATCCTCGGCTGTAAGACGGAACACTGCATCGATACCGCGGTCCGCAGTGCAACCGTCAATGGATTTGATGTGACGCTCGTTGCTGACGGACATACGACGAACGGCTCCGATGTTTTATCGGCGGATTTGATGATTGCCCATCACAATCAAGTCTTGCACGGTCACTACAATGTCGAACATTTTGCGCTTGTCCGCCCCTCATCGGAGAAGTTATTTGAACCGATCCACGATCAGCACAGAACATAAAGGAGTGAAGTTATGATTGAACTGCGAAAGATAAAAGAGACTGTTTATTTAACCTATCAGATGTTCGGTACAGCCGCGATTGACGGACTGCCCGGTGAAATCCTTGAAAAACGACTAGGGGATGCATTATGACCCGCGAAGAGTGGATTCAATCGTTTGAGCTCGATGTAGCAGAGATTTTTTCCGTCACGGATTCGTACAGTTCCGAAGTCGACCGGCTGGTTCTGCGTGACGGGCAGACTGTTTTTTTAAAGCGACCCTATACGGCTGATAAATGGTACCGGGAGCACGGATGGCTGACGTATTTGGCCGACCGTGTCGCCGTTCCGAAAATCCTTGCAGAAGCACCGCCAACGCCGCAGACGACGGGAGCTTTCGTACTGGAGGCATTAGCCGGTGCGACAATCGAGACGGTGACACCGACACTAGCCACACAAATCGGACAGCTTCACGCGACTTTACATACCTGTACGCATGAGACCTATGGTGATTTTGAACAAAACGGCTTCACCGCGTTTACCTCACAGGACTGGCGTGTCTTCCGAAATGCGAAGATGACCTCATTCGAGCCGGCGATTCAACAAGTTTTGCCGCCTGCCCTTTATCAAGCCGCCTTTACAGAATTAAAGCGGCGTGAACATGAGTTACCGGAACCGTCGCGTCCGGTCGCCGTCCATCTCGATTTCCGACTCGGGAATCTGCTCGCAGACGGCGGAAACCTCACTGGACTGATCGACTTTGAAACTTCACGTTTCGGAGCGACGGAGATCGACTTCACGAAACTCGACCGGGACGTATTCCAAGGTGGCAGCGCTCTGCTGGATGCTTATCAAAACGGATACGGCCAAATTCGGACACCGGAACCGATTGAAGTTTATTTGCCGTACTACCGTCTGTTTGAAGCACTGACGGGAATCGGTTGGTGCGTCCAGCGTGGGTTAGCGCAGCACCAACAGTTTTTTAACAACAACCATGCCTGCTTATTAATTGAACTCGAACGGACGAGCATATTCGAAGAACGTTAAAAGACGTGATTTGACAGTCAAACCGCTATACTTGTGGAAATGAAGCAAGTGGAGGGGGATGTATCAGATGGAACAACCAAAACGAATCGGAATTATCGGCGGTGGACTTGCGGGGACGTTCGCTGCCCGTCAATTACAAGTCGAAGGATACGAGGTCGAGATCATCGAAAAAAGCCAAAGCGTCGGGGGACGCATGGCGACACGACGAATCGATCAGGGAAAGGCGGACCACGGAGCTGTCTTTTTCACCGTCCGGACGGATGAACTGGCGCAGGAAGTCGATGAATGGCTCGAACGCGGATTGATCCGGAAATGGTTCGGTGATGATTTTCCACGATATATCGCGATTAACGGGATGAATCAACTCGTTCAGTCGATTGCACGAGGGATTCCGGTCCACTTGAATGAACAGGTCGGACGGATTGAAGCGGACGCAACCACGCTCCGGACGATTGCAGATAGCCGGACACGAGTCTATGACGCGATGCTGGTGACGGCACCCGTCCCGCAAGCCTATGACTTGCTGCAAGCGTCCCGGCTGACGCTTGACGCAGCCGATCACGCAGCGTTAGGTCGTGTCACGTTCGAACCGACATTCGTCGGCCTGTTTGAACTGAAGGAACCATGCGAAATCGGGCAGGTCGGTCTAGAGGACGAAGGACTTGTCCCCGGGATGCTGAAGCTTGTCAACAACGCAGAAAAAGAAATCTCGGCGACACCGTTACTGAGTGTCTACATGACGGGTGAGTGGAGTGAAGCCTGGTATGAAAAAGGAGAGGCGGTCACGCTTGCTGAAATCGAACGGCTCCTTCAAGCACAACTCGGTCCCGTCGAACTCGTTTCCCGTCAATTAAAACGATGGCGTTACGCCCAGGCACGCGATGTTTTCCACACGCCGTTTCTAAAACTGAATCACCATCCGCTCTGGCTTGCCGGGGATGCCTTCCTTGAAGCGGATGATGCCTCGGGACGGACACGGGTTGAGAGTGCCGTCATTTCTGGTCTGCGTGTTGCAGCGACAATCGATGCGCATTTTAAGCAAAACGTTCTGACGAAATGAAGTAAAAGCAGGAGTATGCGACATGGCATGCTCCTTTATTATTGTTCAGATTCTGAAATGTGCGACATGCTCCAAGCAGCCATTGCATCTAAAATCGGCAAAAAACTAAGTCCAGTGTCGGTCAATGAGTATTCGACCTTTATCGGGACTTCCCGGTAGACTTTTCGAAGCAACATGCCATCCTGCTCAAGTTCGCGTAGTTGACGTGCTAAGATGCCCTTAGAAATTCCGGGCAGCAGACGTTGTAAGGAACCAAAGCGTTGTGTTCCTTGTTTGAGATGCCACAGGATGAGGATTTTCCATTTACCAGAAATGATGGTTTGTACACGAGTGACCGGACAAGCCGTCCGCTGTTCGGTAAGATTCATTTAGTGTCCTCCAATGGTTCTGTTTAGGTGACCAAGTATCTAAAAGGTGCCTACTAGGATTAGTGTACCACCTGTAATAAGATTAGGTACAGGATAGGCATTTGATAGAAAAAGGAGCGAATACCCATGAAGCTATTGATTACAGGAGCAACTGGAAAACTAGGAACTAAGATTGTCGATCATCTGTTAGGGCGGATCAGTGCGGACGACCTTGTCGTCAGTGTCCGAAATGTCGAAAAAGCAGCGAATCTCAAAGAACGTGGTGTCGAAGTCCGTCATGGAGATTTTGATGTGCCAACTACGTTAGCAACGACCTTTGCAGGGATTGATCGTTTGTTGATCATTTCAACGGACGGGGAAGAAGCTACACGGATCCGGCAACACACGGTAGCAGTCGAGGCAGCACAGGCTGCAGGCGTCGGCCTGATTGCCTACACGAGTATTGCCAATGCACAAGCAAGTCAAAATTTCTTGGCACGGACGCACCAGGTAACAGAACGATTGATTGAACAGACAGGTATCCCATATGTTTTCTTCCGGAACAACTGGTATCTTGAAAACGAGCAGGCGACGATTGACGCTGTACGTAACGGAGCAGACTGGCTGACAGCAGCGGGTGACGGAAAAGTCGGTTGGGCGTTGCAGGACGACTATGCAGAAGCAATCGCTACTGTTTTGACAACAGATGCTCCAAAACAAGCTATCTATGAACTGTCGGGTTCATTGTTGACACAAACAGAAATCGCTCAAGCACTTGGGACAGTTCTTGCTCGACCTGTCACTGTTCAACAAGTGGATGTAGCAACGTATGCTGATATCATGAAACAAGCGGGTCTCCCGGACTTCCTCATCCCGATGCTTGTCTCGATTCAAGAAGGGATCGCAAACGATACGCTTGCTGTTGAAAGTCAGGACTTTGCAC
This sequence comes from Exiguobacterium sp. QJM3NY_9, assembly GCF_056173545.1. Lineage (NCBI taxonomy): Bacteria > Bacillati > Bacillota > Bacilli > Caryophanales > Exiguobacterium > Exiguobacterium sp. QJM3NY_9. Next base: position 168,473 of record NZ_CM149679.1, read on the forward strand.
AAATTCTCGGTCGCCCACCTGTCGTAATCAACGATGCATTAGAACGATTGATTAAAAGATAAGTTCATTTGAACGGGTTTTCCGAAGTCCTTCTCAGGGTATTCTTTTGAGAGTGAGCGAAAGTTAGAGGAGGATTCAAATGGACATCAAAAAATATCGAGTCGCTCCGGATGCGAACGTCAGTTTAGCTGATTACCAAACATCTGATCCGGACCGGATTTCTGAAGAACAATTACTCAAGACATATATTCCAGATAGCGTTGAGGAATTGAAAGAGCTACATTGGCGGCTTCATGCAGAAGAAAAACAGGGCATTCTTGTCGTTCTGCAGGCAATCGATGCCGGTGGGAAAGATGAAGCGATCAGCTATATCTTTTCAAATCTAAATGCTCAGGGCTTGAAGACGATTTCCGTCAAGAAACCGTCAGAAGAAGAACAAAAACACGATTTTCTATGGCGGATTCATGACGGGTTGCCGGCCAAGGGCGAAGTCGGGATTTTGAACCGCTCGTATTATGAAGACGTCATTGCACCGCGTATTCATAACCTGCTTGAGGAGGAAGAGCTCCCGAACAATCAAGACGTTTGGCAGATGCGGTACCGGCAAATCAATGACTTCGAGCGGTACCTGGTCGAGAACGGCGTCCGTGTCGTCAAGTTTCTCTTTAACGTCTCAAAAGACAAACAAAAGGAACGGTTGCTCGAACGGATGAAAGACCCGAAAAAGAACTTCGAGTTTTCGTTCAGTGACGTTGAGGAGCGGGAACATTGGGATGAGTATCAAGACATCTTTGCCGATTTGATTTCAAACACATCAACGGAAAATGCGCCATGGTACGTGCTACCGGCCGATGATGACTGGTTCGGACGTTACATCGTGACAGAAGTCATGAACGACGTTTTACGCGATATCGATCCGCAGTTTCCTGAAGTGTCGGACGAGGATCAAGAAAAACTAGATGAAGCAATCAAAAAGCTGGAAAATGAATAATCAAAACCGTTCATCGTCTGACGATGAACGGTTTTTTAGGCTGTAGACAAAGTTCTATCGGGAGATAAAGCGTCGCGTTTCGTTGACTCCTACGGGGGAAGAAACGAAACGTGACGCTTAGGTAATACCGTGACAGAAATCCAGTCATGCAGACGGTTTAGAGCGCAATCCGTCTCGAATCGCTTAGAACCGCGAAAAGCAATCGGTCGCGACCCTGCAGCTTTGCTGTAGCGGTACGGAAGATTGCCGCTTTGAAGACGAGGCGAGACAGGGCAACGCGAACGGATTGCCTCTCGTTCTAGCATATTCACGCTTTATAAGAGGTTGTCTAAGCATTGTTTTAATTTATTATCTTCGTTTTTGTCAGACACGTTATACTAAACAAAGAAGAAACAATGAAAGACTTGGAGGAATCACACATGACTGAATATCCAAACTGTCCGAACTGTGGATCGAGCTATACATATGAAGACGGAAATCTGTTCGTCTGCCCGGAATGTGCCCATGAATGGACGCAGGCGGAAGCGGACGTGACTGAAGAGACGGCGGTCATCCGTGACGCGAACGGAAACGAATTGCATGACGGTGACACGATTACGGTCATCAAAGACTTGAAGGTCAAAGGCACATCGCTCGTCGTCAAACAAGGAACCCGTGTTAAAGGAATTCGTCTCGTCGAGGGAGACCACGACATCGATTGCAAGATTGATGGACTCGGCGCAATGAAGCTGAAATCCGAGTTCGTTAAAAAAATCTGAAGTAAAAACCGCCAGTCAAGTGGACTTGGCGGTTTTGTGTTTTCGACGAATGAATTTATGTTCAGGACAAATGTCCTTTATCAATCATCCACCGTCGTTTTAGGATAGGATGAAAGAAGATAACGAAAGGAAGGCGATACAGATGCGAGGCATCCTTTTTGCAATCAGCGGCGGTTTTTTCCTGACGCTCCAAAGTGTCGCCAATGCCCGGATCAGTGATGGCATCGGGACCTGGCAGGCAGCGACCGTGACCCAAATGACAGGCTTCATCGTCGCCTTATTGATCACATTCGCTTTACGCGACCGGACGTTTCAAGAGATGCGCCACGTCAAGCCGCTTTATCTATCAGGAGGCGCACTGGCGGCGGCTGTTTTGTTCAGTAATATCACAGCCGTGCATTTGATGGGTGTGACATTGACGATTTCACTCTTTTTGATCGCCCAGCTTGGTCTGGCCCTTCTAATTGACTGGAACGGATGGTTCGGGATGATGAAACGTCGGTTGCAGCTGCCGCAAGTCATCGGAATTTTGTTGATGGTCGGCGGTGTCTTAATCTTGAAACTATAAGGAGGGATTCGCGTGGAGGATGAGCGACTTGCGACATACTTGGACCGTTTTCAATTGACGCATGTCTTTGACGAGCGCTTACGCCGTCATCTCGAACGTGTCGAGGTCGAACCGGGCGAATACTTGTGCCAGCAGGGCGATGACGCGAAACAGCTGTATTTGCTCGTCGAAGGAAAGTTGAAGATCACACATATGTCAGCGGCCGGACGACGGCTCGTTCTTTCCTTCAAGCATCCGTTCGATCTGGTCGGCGATATCGAATATGTCCGCCGTATCCCCTTGATGAACACGGTCGAGGCTGTAACGCCGGTCCAAGTCTTCCGAATCAGTTACGCGGCACTTGAACAGGTCGGAACGGATAATCCGGCGTTCTTACGTTTTTTGCTCGAGACGATTACGATGAAGTTCGAACTGAAATCGCACTCGATGAGCTTCAACCTGTTATATCCGGTCGAAGTCCGGCTCGCGAGTTATCTGTTGTCGATGACACCGGAAAAACAAACTCTGCCGGTCACGGATTTAGTCGATGCAGCGGATTTGATCGGGACGAGCTACCGGCACCTGAACCGGGTATTGCTCCAGTTCAGCCGGGATGGATTGATTGACCGGACGAAACGGACGATTGAGATTATCGACCGCGCGGGTTTAATGGAGCGTGTCGGGGAAAGTATTTATGAATAGGAGGCAAGCACGATGACACTTGGGATTTTACTCGCCTTATTTGGCGGGATGCTCGTCTGTATTCAAAACACCTTTAACGCCAAAGTCAAAGAACGGGTCGGAGCCTGGGCAACGACGACGTTAGTCCTTGGACTCGGCTTTCTCGCTTCGCTGACGATTGGATTGCTCGTTGAAGGGACGGCACTTTTTTCTTTGACCGGTATGCAGCCGTGGTTTTGGTTCAGCGGCATCATCGGTGTCGGTGTCGTCCTGTCTGTGACGCAAGGCGTTCAGCAACTCGGACCGAGCTACGCGATCTCGATCGTCATGGTCTCACAAATCCTCTTTGCCCTGCTGTGGGACACGCTCGGGTGGTTCGGTCTCGAACAGGTCGCCTTCACATGGACGAAGGCAGTCGGCGTTCTCTTGATTGGCGGCGGGGTGCTTTTGTTCCAACTCGGCGGGAAGCTGACAGAAAAACGGATCTTACGAAAAGGAGCATGACGGATGAACTATACAACATTACTCTTTGATATCGATCATACTTTACTTGATTTTGACGCAACGGAACGCTGGGCGCTGCGAAAACTATTCGTGGACGAACAGCTCGAATGGACGGAAGAACGTGAAACCCGGTACCGGTCCATTAACAAAGCCTTATGGGCAGCCCTCGAACGGGGGGAAGTGACTCGAGACGCAGTCATCTCGGAACGTTTCGTGACGTTTTTTGCAGAGCAGGGACGGGTAGTCGACGGGAAACAGATGGATGAGCGCTACCGAACGTATCTCGGTCAGGGAACGGATTTGATTGACGGGGCACACGAATTGCTCGAGCAGTTAAAAGGACATTACCGGCTCTACGTCGTGACGAACGGTGTCTCGCGGACACAACATGCACGGCTCGCTGGTTCAGGACTGTCGCCATACTTCGACGAGATTTTTGTTTCGGAAGACACGGGTTATCAAAAACCGATGCGTGCTTTCTTTACGTATGTGTTCGACCGGATTCCGGCATTCCGTCCGGAGCAGACACTGCTCATCGGTGACTCCCTGACTGCAGATATCCAAGGCGGTCTTTCAGCCGGAATTGATACGTGTTGGTTTAACCCGGGTCAGGAAACGGCTCCCGTTGAATTGACACCGACCTACGCCATAGAACGGCTCGAACAGTTGCTTGATCTGTTGCGGACGACGGAACGAGTCCGCTGACGAAAATAGGTCAAGATTGTTTGACGCGAAGCGATAAAAGACTAGAAAAGGAGCAGGTTGTTATGAATCTACGAGCGATGACCGCAGCAGATTATCCGGAAGTCAGTCGGATTTACCAACAGGGGATCGAGACGCAGAATGCGACGTTCCGAACGGAAGTACCGTCGTTTGACTACTGGGATGCCCATCACCATCGCCATAGCCGGATTGTTGCAGAAGAAGCGGGACGGCTCCTCGGTTGGGTCGCCATCAGTCCGTTTTCGTCGATTCCGGCCTATGCCGGTGTTGCCGAAGTCAGTTTGTATATCGATGAAGACGCACGGGGAAAAGGAGTCGGGGCGGTATTGATGCGGGCGGTCATTACGTCGAGTGAAGCAGCAGGCATCTGGACGCTGCACTCGCAAATCTTTCCGGAAAACACCGCCAGCCTCAAACTCCATCAACGGTTCGGTTTCCGTGAAGTCGGTCGTCGGGAACGGATTGGACAGTTGGCTGGTGTCTGGCGGGATACCGTGTTACTCGAGCGAAGAAGTGAAATTTAAAAAACGGGGCTGACGCAAAAGTCGATTTCTACGCAACTAAGGGTGGCAGATATTAAGTCTGCCACCCTTAGTCTCGTTCAAATGGAGTCACTTATGATTCAAGTGGAGATAACACGAGTGCAAAAACCCGCTCGTCTTTCTTTACATCGATGTCCTGAGGACCGTGAATATCAATGGACGAACTCGTCTTGATTTCACTGCCAGTGTTCGTGGACAAGCGACGAAGCGTCAATACATCGTAATCGCTGATGGTGAATGTGTCTCCTTGAGCTTGCATGCTAAGGGCAACCGGTTTTTGTTTTAATGCTTCGTTAGCACGCATGATTCCACCTTCAAAGCTCGCTCCAAAACGAATGTATTTTGCGGTGGAAGATTGCGTAATACGGAGCGTTGTATCATAGTCATCCGGAGAGATTTCCATTGAAAAAAGTGTCCGCTCCTTGTGATTCGGTAAAAATTCAACCCATCTTAGCAAATAAGCCTTACCCAGTTTACCATCCAAATGAAAAGCGGCGATGTCTTGATCATTGATTTCTGCAAAGGCTTCTTCACCGGCTTTTATTCCAATTGGTGTCACAGTCAGGCGATCGTTTTCAGGTGAGAGACAGCCACTCAGTAATAGAGTGGCGAATAAGCAAGCAATGCCAAATTTTTTCATGCAGGAACACATCATTTCTTAAGAAGATTGTAGGAACGTCATATTTTTACTTTTGATTTGATAATACGATTCCGAAAATCCGCTCTCCTTTTTTGAGTGGCACGTCAGCGGGACCTGTGACCTCATTTAAATTAAATCCGCGCATTTCCTCATTTTTCGACAGATGGTAGACCATCAAAAGATTATAAGGGGTCGCCGTAGCCGTTTTTGAGCGGAAGTCGGCACCGCGAACGATGTAATCGTCGAGATGCGTAAACGTGTCGTCACCGAAGAGTACCGTCTCACCGACATCAATCCCGAATTGAATCAGGTCGTCCGAGAACGACTGGGAAAACCGGATCGTGGTATCGTACTTTTTCGGTTCAAGTTCCATCGAGAAGAGTACATGTTCTTGTTTGTTCGGGAGGTATTCGACACCCTTTAGCCAGTGGGTCGTCTTTACTGTTCCTTTTAACTGAACGGCACCAATCTGTTGGTTGGCAAGTGCCGCGAATTTTTCTTCTCCTTCTGTGACGGACAGGGGAGCGAGGGTGAATGTAGAAGCAGCCTGGGTGACAGGTGCTTTTTTCGTGGCGGATTCGATTTGATCGTGGTTTTGGCTACACCCCGTCAAGATAAGAGCGGCAAGTGGTATGTACATCCAGTTTTTCATAGAAAAAGCCCCTTCCTTCGCTTGTTGGAAACATTATCCATCATCAAGCTTATCGTTTTCCTTGGATGATTTCAATGAAGAACGGGAAAAGACTGACAGCACATATTTTCAGGAGGGGTAACGATGGATGATTTTTTCGGTGAGGGACTTGAGACCAATGAACAGAAACGGAAGTCAAAGCTTGAGGAAGTATTTGACCAATCGTTTGAAGCAGAACGGCGCGACTTTAACCAGTCGCTCAATCAAGAAGTGACCGTCGCCCTGATTGGCGACGTTAATGCCGGTAAATCGTCGACACTCAATGCAATCCTCGGACGTGATGTTGCGACAGTCGGAGCGCAACCGGGTGAAACGACACGCATCGATCAAATCCGGCAGCACCCGGAAGATAAAGTCATCTTCGTCGATACGCCGGGACTCAATGACGCGAACAGCTTAAATTCGGATACGACATGGCAATTTTACGAGAGTGCTGACGTCATTTTGTATTTCTTGAATGCAGCGGGGACCGTTTTATCGGAGACAGAAACAAAAAACTTCAATAAGATTTATGCCCATAATAAAAACATCATCATCGTCGTGACGAAGATTGATGCAACGAACGACTTAGAGACCGTCACCCGGCACATCGAATCAAAATTACCGGGACCGACGCTTGTCCCTGTATCAGCGAAGGACGGGACGAACATCGACCGGCTGCGGCGTGAGGTCCTCGACATCCTAAAAAAGTTCGACAAGGATAATCTGTTTGTCCGCGAAATCGATCCTTCGTTACGGGGGAAAATCGCTAACAACTGGATTGTCGGGGCCGGGACGGCGGCTGGTGCAATCGGAGCGGTCCCGTTCCCGGGCGCGGACATCATTCCGTTGACATCGATTCAAATCGGTTTGATGCTGAAGCTGTCGAACTTATATGAACGGAACTTATCGAAAGAAAGTGCGAAAGAGTTACTTGTTGTGACAATCGTCGGCAATTCAGGAAAAACGGCTTTTCGCCAACTGGCGAAGATGGTGCCCGGGTACGGGGCTGTATTCGGAGCGGGTATCGCCTCGACGGCGACACTCGCACTTGGTTACGGAACAAAATATGCGTACGAGAACAAACTCGAACTGACACCGGAAAGTCTGATAGGATTTGTGAAACGATTCCGAAAAAAATCGGAGTGAGCAAAATTTCAGTCTTTTGTCAGACACCCTGTTATGCTATGAAAAACAACAGGGAGGGATTGTCATGTCTACATTATTAGAAGAAATTCAAGCGTATCAAGAACAGTTCCGTCAAAAAGCACCGGCTGAAAAGCAGAAGCTGATGACGCAAGCAACAGAAGAACTCGCAGCATCAAACGGAGCAAAAGGATTAGCTGTCGGTGACGAGGCGCCGCGCTTTACGTTACCGAACGCGGCAGGGACATCCGTCGCTTTAGCAGATTTACTTGAACAAGGTCCCGTCATCGTCACGTTCTATCGTGGCGGCTGGTGCCCGTACTGTAACTTAGAGCTCCGTGCGTACCAACGTGAACTGGCGAAGATTCAGGAAAAAGGAGCGACACTCGTCGCAATCAGTCCTGAGACACCGGATCATTCACTCTCGACACAAGAAAAAAATGACTTAGAGTTCGCCGTCCTCAGTGACGTCGACAATGTCGTCGCTAGTCAATTTGATCTCGTCTTCGAGATGCCGGACTATTTGGTTGAAGTGTACAAAGAATCAGGGCTGGACGTCGCCGGACATAACGGAAATGAAGACTGGCAGCTACCGAAACCAGCAACGTTCATCATTCAGCCGTCAGGTGAAATTTCGTTTGCTGACGTTCCGTCTGACTACACGCAACGCGTTGATCCGTTAACGATCATCTCAAAACTGTAAATTGCTTAGGAGAAAGCGTCACGCTATCTCTTTTATGATCGAGCACCGTCCTCACCCCTGTGGTGAGGGCGGTTTTGTCTTTCCTGTCAAAATAACGAGTAGTATTGCAAGGTGCTTTTTTGTTGTAAATTGTATATAAATGGGTATAGAAAGGTAACGAATTGAAGAAATGGAGGTGCAGCGTCTCTCCTTTCCTTATAGAAGAGTTCGCTACTAGGATGTATAAATTAGAACCGGTATTCAAAGAACGGATTTGGGGTGGTCGTCGTCTCGAGGAGTTGTTTCAATACGATTTACCAGTCGGTAAAATCGGAGAATGCTGGGCTGTTTCCGCACATCCTAGTGGTTTGACACGTCTATTGGAAGGGCCGAATCGCGGACAAACGCTTGATGTATTATGGGCAGTGCAACGGCTTGATTTATTTGGCTCCTATGCACTTGATTCGTTTCCCTTACATGTGAAGTTACTTGATTCTTCATCCTACTTATCGATTCAAGTTCATCCGAATGACGAAGAGGCACGGCGTCTCGAAGGGGAGCCTTACGGAAAGAGTGAGTGCTGGTATGTTCTTGAAGCAGACGAAGGGGCGGAAGTCATCCTCGGTCATACGTTGACGTGTCCGGAAGAACTGAAGCAGTGTGCGCAAACGAAAGACTGGGACAACTGTTTACGTCACATTCCCGTTAAACGAGGTGACTTTCTTTATATCCCGAGCGGAACGATTCATGCGCTCGGACCGGGCATTGTCTTACTCGAAATTCAACAGATGAGTGACCGGACGTATCGCTTATACGATTACGATCGGTTGGACGAGCAGGGGAATCCACGAGAATTGCATCTCGAAAAAGCGCTCGCCGTCACGACGATTCCGGACGAACCGGTCGTCTTTGAGCCGATTGAAGAAGTCTTGCCTTCCGGAATCAAGACGACGCTGCTTGAAGCTTTACCTTTTACCGTTGTTCGCCATGAAGTGACGGGACCAGGCTATCTGCTTGAAAATCATGACGTGTTTCGTCTTCTTTCAGTTGTTACGGGAGAAGGGGTCGTCCGTCAGCATGAGACGAGTCGGACAATCAAAAAAGGCGAACATTTTTTTATTCCGCGAGCGAGCGGAGACTACTCAATCACGGGAGAGGTCGAGTTCGTGACAAGCGAAGTGTTTCCCCGTTAGGACAGACAAAAGCGTGTAGACATCTCAAGGAAAGATGTCTACACGTAATAGAAGTAAAAAAAGAGGTTATCCTTTGGAGCGTAACGAAATCGGAAGGGGATAGTTGTCTTCTTCCGTCCAATCGACAGAGTATTTCACTTCAATCATGATTAAATCATCAATCGTCTTTAATGTGTGGGGAACACCTTGCGGAATGTGGACGACGGCTGGAGCCTCAAGGAGTTGGCGTTCACCATCGATGATGGCTTCTGCTTTTCCTTTAAGGATGCTCCAAGTCGAGTCGGTATGCTCATGATAATGGTGACTAATCTTTTGATCTGCTTTAATGTGCAAACGGCGTGTAACGGCATAACGTCCATCGTCGAGGAGTTGTTGATGCAAAATCGTCGCATATCCCCAGCGTTTCCATTCGAATTGAGGTGGCAAGTTTTGGTCGACAAGATATTCCTTAAGATGGGGAGTCTCTTCTTTAGAAGAAACGAGCACACCATCCGGACTGACGGATACGATTAAGTCTTTTAAACCGATTCCGAGTACAGGGACTTGCAGTTCATTGACGATATGCGTATTCGTCGACTTCAAAAGCCGTGCATTCCCGTGAAGGACGCTTGGCATTTCTTCCGTTAATGTATTCCATGTCCCGAGATCCTTCCAGTACCCATCATAGCGACGAACATAAATTGATTCTGTTTTTTCGACGACCGCATAGTCGAATGAAGTTTTTTCGAGTGAATCGTATGCAACGAGCAAATCACGATAGCCGGTCGGGACGTCTTGCGCAGTCAATTGCTTCATGAGAAAACTGAGTTGGCATGCGAAGACCCCGCAGTTCCAAAGGGCACCTTCTTGAATCAATTGTTCCGCGACAGCGGTCGTCGGTTTTTCTTGAAACTTTTTAACGCGTGCCATGGGATCAGCATTTTCTGGAATGATGTACCCGTACTTCGGTGTCGGGTGCAGCGGTTCAACGCCCATTAAATGTAGGGCATCCGGGTGTGCGTGGACAGCTTCATCGAGTAGGGTGAACGTTTCGAAGAAGGACGTATCGACATACGGGTCAACGGGCATGATGACGATTGTTTCCGTCGGATCGACGATTTCAGCCAAATAGCTGGTCGCGAGCATGATCGCGGGGAAGGTATCGCGACGAGATGGTTCGCAGATGACGGCGACATCCTGACCGAGTTGATGTTCGATCGCATCGAGTTGCGCTTCCGTTGTCGTGATGACGGTGCGTTCCGACAAGCCGGCTTCTTGCAGTTGGAGAAATACACGTTCCATCATCGATTGTTTTTGTCCATGACGATCTTCTAAGATACGTAAAAATTGTTTTGAACTTAAGTCATTCGAGAGCGGCCAGAGTCGTTTTCCTGACCCACCAGATAATAAGAGAATATACATTGTAATCCATCCTTTCACTAAAAAAATGGGGGTATTATAGATGGCACTTTATTTATTGGTAGATTCACATGAACCGACTCGGAAAATTTTGCAACGGAAATTAGTAGAAGATCAGCAACGTGTGATTGAGGCTGTATCGGCAGAACAAGCACTTGAATTAATGGAACGCCACGATATCGATGTCATCATCACGGAACTGCGATTACCAGAAATGGACGGGGTCGAACTCCTGAGTCAGGTGACGAAACAGCATCCGCTCATTCGACAAGTCGTCTTAACCGATTATGTCCAAATTCATACCTTACTCGCCGCCGTCAATTCTGGGAACATTAGTCGGTTGATGACAAAACCATTAAAGGTCGATGCGACGATTTTACGGATTTTAGAAAAGATTGGTGAAGAAGTCGTCGAATTGAAATCCCGTAAATTGATCATCTCGAGAGCCTTTAATGAAGTATTGCTGAACTCGAATCGTCCCTATTGCCTATTCTTTGAAGATGGGACGATTATCGGTCAGCGTGAGCTAACTCCGGAAGATAAAAATGCACCGAGCGATGAAACAAGCGGAATCCGGCGGTTTGAGTTTCCGACCCAATTCGGAACGTTCATCCTTTACCAATCGACTGCAGCGACGGTCAAGAAACCCGTTTGAAAAGAAGCGAACTGACACCAATCAAGCTGAGACGAAGATACATGTAGATGACACCGGCCGTCAATTTAGGGTGACTGGCGTATTTCCTGATGTTTGCCGGATGGTAAAGGACGGGACGGAAGAAGTACCACCGTTGAAGTGCTTTCAGGAAACCCCCTTCTTCACTTGCCAGCGTCGTCGGCATGACGTCAAAATAATAGCGCTTTTTCTTCAACAGGTCGGCGAGCTCGACCTGTTTTTCATTGTGGCGGACGAACGTAAACGTGGCGCGTCGAATTTCACCGCCTTGTTCGAGGTAGCGAATCGTCGGTTGTGTTTCTTCGAAGCTGATTTGACCCGGGTCGATTTCACCTGACTTTACATACGCGTCGAGCCGCCAAAACCGAGCGGCTTCAATCGAATTCGAATCCAGTCGGTCGTTTGGTACGTTAAAGAGGTTACGTTCGAAGACTTTGACTTGACTGAAGTAATTGGAATACTCGCTATAGGCCTGTTCCGGAATAACGAGGGCACCGATGGAAGGATGCGCCTCAAGGTAGAGCAGACAACTTTTTAACAAATCATCAGCCAACACCATATCGGAGTCGATGACGTAGAGATAAGCGACACCGAGTTCTTTTAATCGATCAATCGCCGTCTTGCGGGCAATCCCACGCTCACCGTGGGGCAGTGCGATGATCTCGAACCGTTCATCGCCGGCAGTCATCTGGCGCATCAAAGCGACCGTTCCATCTGTCGAGCCGTCATCGGCGATGACACACCGGAATGCTGCTTGTTGGAGCTTGAGTGAAGTGATTGTTTCATGGATGATGGCTTCATTTTCATACGTCGACATGGCAATTCCAATCATTCATATCCCTCCTTGAATTGTGATGGGACGAGTACGCCTTCGAGCCATTCCCGAAAATGCTGTCCCGTATTATCCCAGTGGAGCGTCTTTGCGAAACGATGGGCAGCGTAGCGAATCGTGTCGTATTGTTCGCGATCCTTTATGCATGAGCGCATTTCGACGGCTAAAGCACCTGGTGTCTGGTACGTTGCCATATATCCTGCTAATCCATATTGGACGGCGTCCCGTAAACCAGGGGCGTCATAGACGATTGTTGGTGTCCCGACCGCTGCCGCCTCACTGACGGTCAATCCCCAGCCTTCACGTTTCGATGGGAACAGTAAAGCAGTCGCGCGACTCATCCGTTCAAGTTTTTCTTCCGCACTGACAAAACCGAAGTAGGTGATATCTTGGCGCATCTCTTCTGGGACGAGAGGATTCAGTTCGCTTTCAATATAGTCCTCATCCTTTTTACCAATCACCCAAAAGCGTGCTTCGGGAAATTCTTGTTTGAGTGTCACGAATGCTTTAATCGCATCGTTGATTCCTTTATAGGCGGACATCCGTCCGACATAGAGGAAAGTCGGCTGTGCTTCTTTGGCTTGCCATTGTTCTTCCGGCCAAGGGATGAAATCGAGACCTTCCGGTAAAATCGTGACACGTTCTGGTACGAATCCGATATCGATTAAATCGTCAGCGGTCGACTTACTGACAGTCAACGCCAAATCGTTCCGGTAGAGACGGAGGCGGGGCGTCTCCGTCTGTTGCCCTAACCAGGCGTACGGTTGTTTGACGTTGATCTTCCAAATTTCACGTGTCAGTTGATGAATGAAGAGGACTCGTTTTGTTCGTGGTACATAAAGCGGAGTGAAAAATTGATGGGTATTGACTTGATCGACGACAAGGTCAATCGTCGCGGCATGCGTCTGGTAATAGCTACAGGCGTAAGCGATGACGGTCGCGAGTGTCCCGCGCCGGATGTATGTGATACCGTCGAGAAATTCGACGTCATGTCCACCTTCGAAGCGAGGGGAAATGTGGGTGATGCGGTAATCTTCAGCGACACGCTTTAACATTTCATGAGTGAACACTTCGGCACCACCTGCTTTTGGATGCTTGATGTCACGCCAAGATAAAAATAAGAGATGTGGTTTCATGCGTCATGTCCTCCTGGAGTCGTAGTAGGTACGCGATATCTTCTGAGGATGAAGCGTAAGAAGATGGCACTTGTGAGAAAAACGACGACTTGAGCCGTCAACCAAATTTCAATCGTTTGTCGAAAGAGCAGAAGCGCGAGAATGAGTAACACTAACGTTCCCCAGTACCATTTCAAGTAACTCGTCCGGTGTAAGGAAAACTGTACGAGTGCTTCATACTGAATTAGAGTGATACCGCTGTAGATGAGTGCCATGTATTTTACGTACTGACCGGATTGTTCGTATCCCGCTCCGAATAGGATGGGGATGATGTACGGGATGGCGGTGAAATAGAATAAAACAGAACAACTGAGTCCAATCAGGATTCCGATGTAAAGTTTACGCTCCCAAGCGACGAACGATTTGGACTGATTCAAACTACTGAGACGTGGTAAAAGTAACTGAGAAAGTGAAAGGGCGACGAATAACAGCAATTGACCGAAGCGAAGCGCGACGGAATAATCTCCTGCGAGTGTCGGGAAAAAACGAGTAACGAGCAGACTGTCGAGTGTGAAGAACAACGTCATGACGACTTGTGTATGAATCATATGAGTCAGACCATGCCAGCGCATCGTACCCGCGCTTTTAGGAAATGGAACTTGAACTAAACTAATCAAGTAGGCCATCAGCATGCCGATCAAGATAAAAACGAGTGCGAGTGTGACATCTGTATAACGAAGGAATAGCCAAGTGGCAGCCACTTTGACGACCGACTCGACGTAATAGGAAAGGTTCAACGCATAAAAGCGTTCTTCTGCTTGAAGAATCCCTCGTCGGAACGAGAGTAAGATATGGATTAAGATTGTAAATGCGATTAGAAGAAGGTTTATTTTGGTAAAAGGTAGAATGAATGGTAATACGTACATTAAGATAAGTAAAATGAATCCCGTGTAAAGCAGTAGCCGAAAACGTAAGTGACGGTACTGGTTATCCAGGCGCTGACTTAAATCCCGTGTGACCGTCCACTGCAAAGCGCTACCGATGATCAGCAACAGCCCGAGTAAGGCAAGATAGGCATTCAGTAGTCCATAATCGACGCTCGATAATTCACGAGCAAGTAATAAGTGGTAGGCGTAGTTGACGACATTCAGCAATACGTCAAGAAATGGAAAAATGAAAATGATCGCATGTCGATTCAAAAAGCTTGTCAAGGTATACTCCCTCCAATCCATCGATTTGAGTGAAACGGAAAGGATGAAAACGCATGAGTCAAGGGCATATCGTAGTCTTTACTGACCAAGAACGACACATTCCTTACGAAGCATTAATCTCCTACTATCCCGTACTACTTTACACACAGCCCGTTAAGAGTCCTGCTTCATTTGAACAAATCGCATTAACGGAAGTCAACACGGCGGAAGCGGAACATGATGTTAAATTGTATATCGTCGACTACGTCGCTCAACCTGACCAAATTAGAATCGTCAATTTGATCCGTCAACGACGCCCCCGCGCGAAGGTATTATTGATTGAAGAAGTCGTCCGCGCAAAAGGTGATTTTCCATTCCAGGACATCCATGGGGACGGTGTGTTTCGTATCTTTTCCTACCGACCCTCGTATCCAAATGAGCTATTTGCAGAAGTGCAACACTTGATTCATCCGGAATATCCCATTTTAAAAGACACTATAGCCTTTATATTACCAATATTTAACGAAGAGAAACGTTTTGGGCACGTCAAACAATTTTTGGAGAACCTGGCAGAACTCGTCAGTGAAGATTACATCCATGCCTCCATCAACTTTTTTGACGATGCCTCGTCCGACCGCTCACAAGATTTATTGCATGATTACCGGGCGATCGTCATGGATGCGACGGATACATTGTTTACCGTCGGTTATCTCGAAGTCCATCAAGTGGAGCATAATACGCGTAAGGCAGGTTTGTTCATCGAAGGGATGCAAAATATTTCGAGTGATTATTATGTGTTCGTCGATGCCGATAATTCGTTTCAGACGGAGGACATCGCACGATTGCTGACGGTCGCTCAGGAAGATTATTATGATATCGTCATCGGGACGAAGGATTTGACGATTGAAGACCGGGGAATGGTCCGCAGGCTGATGAGTTTTGCCAAACGAAATTTGACGCGTGCATTTTTACCAAAAGGTGTGACGGATTCGCAGACGGGTCTCAAAATCATTAACCGCCGCATCATTCATCGGATCTTACCGTACCTTCACGTCGAGAGTGGTCTAGCGATTGATCTCGAGCTGATGTATGCGGCGAAAAAAGAGAACCTACGCGTCTTTCAACAACCCGTGACGTGTATCGAACGGGAAGGGTCTCATGTCAATATCGTGAAAGATTCAGTCGCCTTTTTAAAGACGATGGCACAACTTTATAAACGCCACCGTTAACAAATACCCGCTTGGACTCTAATCACTGTGAGTCCGAGCGGGTATTTGCGTCTAGTCTATTTTTTTCTGAAGCGTCGTCTAGCTGCGAAGCGTTCACGAAGTCGTGTCCGGAACGGCTCGAACCGTTGTCCGGTCATCAATCCAATCAGTAATAGACTGAGCGGGAAGGCTAGAGCGAGTAATCCGAGTCCGGCATAATAGATCGGGCGTAAGACGACGGTGACGGCAGCCTGTTGTTGCGTCGAACGATAGAGTTGGGTGACACCGTTCAGGGCGATGTTTCCTCGCATCGGAGTGTCGCCATCTTGTAGTTCAAAGAGTGGAGTCGGCGAGTCGTTGACAGTAAAGCGACCGAGCGTCTGCTGACTCGTGATTTGTCGACGCATCAACGACTTGACGACGTCAAGCGTCTCCGGAGCAGCTGTTGCGAACAAGGGTGTATCTGTCTGTTCAGAAAGCATGAATTGATCGACGAGAATCAATTTTTCGTACGGCAAAAATTCAAGGTTTTTAAGCTTCAGTTTTCCTGCCGTCTTTTCATTTCCACGAGTCCAAATGTGCAGTTGCATCCGGACAGCCTCTTTTGGTGGGATGAGAATTTGTTCATAGTGATTCCAGCGACTTTTCTTGTCTTCTTCGACCTCGTTGATGAAATCGGTCCCGATGACACGATCGTCTTCATCAAGGTAATAGACTTTCAGATGACGCTGGCGGACATTTTGACTGACGGCATCAAATTGCAGCAAGTACTCATGGTTCGGTTTCGCCTCGACCTTTTGCGATGCGTAGATGTACCAATCACAGGAACAGGTCGGGTCGTAGTCAATCGTGTAGATACCATCCTGTTCGCGATCTCTGAACATGTCCTCTGTGATCGAGACACAGCTCGCACAGTTGGCGGCGGCTTCCGGTTCAGCGAGTGGTTTATCCGTAACGATTTCATTCGGGTCGAACTTATGCAGGTCGTCCATCGTGACGAGAGAAGGGACGGCACTTTCGTAATCGAGTTCTATCTCGTAGCGCCCGCTTGCGAGTGGGATGTCCGAAAGCGTAATTTGATGAAGTGTTTGATAAACATCAGATAACGCTTCGAGTTGGTACGGGAAATCACGATAAAGCGGATCGAATGTCACCGTATGTTGACCAATCTTCTCTTTTCGGATGTCTGTCTCCTTGAAGTCTTTCGCACTCAGGGTTTGGCGATACACTTCATCGGTACCGTCACGAATCAAGACCGTCAGGCGTCCTTTCGTGTTCGTCGGTCGCGTCGCCTTTAGTTTGATGTCGTACGTGCCGTCTTCTCGAATATCAATCGCACGTTTCAATGTGCCGCGTTGAGCAGCGACGCCTTTCCCGAAACTGAGGCCTGGATAGTTTCGCTCAGATTGTAAGTGTCCCGTGTAATCAAACGATGTTTCGGCTTCAAGGACCATCATCGTTTTCGTAATGGCGAGCTTTTCTTCGAGTTGATCTTTTAAGTCAGTTAGTTCTGGTTTTGGAATCAAGACGATATTTTGGATGGCATTGAATCCGACCGTATTCGTGACGCGTAACGTCGAACTGGTACTATCTGCGACAAGGTTTCCGAGCGGGACCCAAACGAGCTTGGCACCGGCCGTCTGCTTTGTATTAATTGGAATGTTTTGCCCGTTGAACTCAAAATCGAGCTGTCCGCCATTTTGATTCAGGAGGACGCGTGCATAGCCTGCGTAGCGCCCGCGGACCGTCTCTTTTGTCATCTCAATCGTATTCGGGACCATATAGTCTTCGAAACTGAAAATCTTGATGTCGTGGATCCACCAATACGTTTTACGTTCCGGACGCTGGAAACTCAGTAAATCGATCCGCATCGTCGTCGCATCTTTCGGAGTGACGAACTCCCCTTGCAAGTGAATCGCATCGACGTCACCCGAGTCACGCGGGGCGACGACATAGGTTTGATTCAACTCACGATCCTTTGCGTCATAGAAGCGGACCTTGACGTGCAGGCGATCGACCCCGCGACCGGAAGCCGTGATATCGAACCGGTACGCATTGTTCGGTAACGCTTGTAACTTACCGGACTTCGCGACCTGCCAAATGTATTTCGGGTCACCTTCAGCGACCTCTGCTCGTAAGACAGGTAAGTTATTTTCTTTTGAAATCGGGTTCGGTGATAAGTCGACGACGTCAGGATTATCGGCTTTAAAAAACGTTTCGTCTTCGAGCATTGAATTGAACGAGGCGATCTGCTTCGTCTTTAGTTGATCAAGTTTATAGACAGGTACGTCAATCTTAGCTGAGGCGAACGATAAACCGATTCCATCACCAAAGTCGAGATCGAACGCTGGATTTGTAATACCTTGCGTGCGCAAGTACCAGCGCCAATCACTGTTCGCTAAAAATGTTTTTCCCCAGTTCAAAAACGAATTGGCCGAATCGATTGCGTCGAACGGTTTCCAAAAATATGCATCCGGGACTTGGCTCAGCAAAAGATCGTTTTCTTCAGCCATCTCGATGATGTCATCTTGTTTCAGCCACGATAGTCCATCTTGATGGGCTTGTGTCGCAAATAAAATCGACTGTGCACCAAGCGAGTAGTCATCGAGTGTCGAGTAGGTGACGGACCGTTCGAGTCCGTACGGTGTCAAAATCAACTGTGGGACGGTTCGTGTCCCGAGTGGTTCGATTAAATCGAATAAAGTAAACAACCCGACTTGTTTCGTCGCTAAAAGATCGTGTTGTGTTGCCAAGATTTCTTTGTTGAAGGCTTGGCGTTCAGCCATCCCGGAGTATTCCGTCCGATAAGCGAACTGATTCAGACCAAAGGCCTTAGCGATTTGTCCTGCCTGGTCGGATCGTCCTGTGTCGAGTAAATATTGCATGAACGTCATCATATAGCCGACGGTCGGGGAGGCACCTTCGTGATGGAAGACGGTATCGGTCTGCGAACCATATACTTGAACGTCGCCTGTCGCCTTGACCTCTCCGTCAGGATTCGGGTTTTTGTTCCACGTTGGCGTCGCGACACCTGTACCTGGTTGTGTCATTTCGTCAGCAATCGGAAACTGGAGCCACTTTCCGTCAATCAGTTCTTGAACAGCAGAATATTCTTGTGGCATCTTCACAGGATGATAAAAGCCTTCCATATAGACCGCGCGATACGGGAGAAAGAATAGACTGAGCGCAATGACAGTAATGCCGATTGCGAACGTCCGGTAAAGCGCAAGTGGCAAGGTTTTTGATGGACGATTAAAAATCGTCGCGAGACTAGAGGCAAGCAAAAGGCTATAGCTGACCATCAGCAACCCGACGAGCTTGTTCGGGTCACGGAACATCGCACCGATGAGTGGCGTTTTCGTGACGAATAAAACAAAAAAGTCTGCGACCTGCTCATGTGTCCCGGTCGCAAAGACGATTAACGGAATGCTAAGTCCAGTGAAGAACAGTAAGATTGGTTGCCGATAGGAGACGAGCGCCCCGAGCAGAACGAGCAATAAAATAATACCGCCGCCAAGCCAAAAGCTGATCGGTAACGTCGTTAAGTCGAACATCGGCCACCAATAGCTCGTCAAATAGAGAACGTTTGACCAGGAGGAGTGGCGACTGAACAACATCAAGGTATCAGATACGTTGATATTGTGTTGCGATGCTTGTGAACCTGTCAAAATTGAGCCGACGTACATTAAGAACCAATAGGAATTAAACAACAGGAAAATCATCGAAAAAGCGAGTGTGGATCGGACATAGAAACCGATTAACGGTTTGAGAATTCCTTCTCTTCGATGCGCCCAATACGTCTTTAAAAAAATCAGTCCGACCATGATGCCCATGTAAATCAATGAAAAGAAAAAGTAATGAATGCCAGCCGCCATAAAAGCAAACACGACGGCTAGTCCGACGATGTCAATCCAGGTCCGCCGCGACAGACGATCTGACAAAGTGAACTTCGGATTCAATTGTTCACGAAACTTTGGGTCGAAAATGTTGAAGAATAACAGTAAGGCGAGTGGGAAAACCGAATAGCCACATAATAGGTAGATGTGTTGAATCCGGGTGATGACCCAAGGGTTCAAGGCGTAAAAGAGTGCGGCGATACCGAATGCAACGAGCGATAAGAAAGAAAAATGAGGTGAGACGTAGACGGAGTGCAGTCGTTTCGTGAAAGCGAACATCGATACAGCGGAAACGATTAAGAGTCCAAAAATGAATGATTTAATCAAAATCGGTCCCGAAGCACCGAACAGTAAACTTAACAGGTAAAACGGAAAAATATAGATGAGACGAGCGACGTTCAGCAACGTCGTCGTACTCCAACGATTGTTCCAGGCACCGAAGATTTCCTCTAAATAACGATTGGAGGATAAACCAAACGACAAATCACTAAAGACGACCATCCCTGGTTGGAAGAGGGCAGCGCCATATAAGAAGATAACAAGTAGAACACTTGATAAAACGATGGCATCTTTCCAGTACGTCCGTCCGAATCGCTTCAAGGAATCCATCAGCTGTTTTCGTGAAGTCTGCATTCAAGAACTCCTCTCTTTAAAAAGGTCAGTCTTAGTTAGTTATTCGGGGTCCAGACAAGAGAATCCTAGAGTTTGTTCATTTAATTTTAATAAAAAAGCACATCAGGTTCCTCCGCCTATGGGAGGAACCTGACTGTTAGGATTCGACGTGGTTCGTCAGTTCATCAACGAGTTGTTCGAGCGAATCGGTCATTTGATTGAGTGAATCGGTCATCGTTTCAAATTCGTGTTGGACACCAGCCTGTTCTTCGAGTCCTGCAGCTGTCGATTCGATTCCACGACGCACTTCAAGTGAAGCGACACGTGTCGTATCCATGCGTTCACCGATTTCAAGCATTTGCGTACCGACACCTTGGCGTGCTGTTTGAATCGAGCGAATATGCTGTTCGACATCTTGAATCATTCCTGTAATATCAGCGAAGGTCTGACCGACACGTTTCGTCATCTGACGGTTTTCCGTCAACGTCTCGGCATACGCTCGGGCCGTTGCCTTGATTTGGTTTGTGTCTTCGACAAGAGCCTCTAACACTTCCGTCACTTCATTGGCATAGCTTCGTGACTGGACGGCGAGATGCCCGACTTCGGTCGCAACGACGGCGAAGCCGCGTCCCGCTTCACCGGCTCGCGCAGCTTCAATCGCTGCATTGAGTGCAAGTAAGTTCGTTTGCCCGGCAATTGCTTCAAGACTCGCGAGAATCGTCTGGATTTGATCGGAGCGTCCTGTCATCGTCTCGACGGAATCGTTTAAGCGGTTCGTCGCTTCGACCATTCCTTCGACCCGGCGTTCCATCGACTGCATCTCTTCATTTCCTTCACGTGCGGTGGCTGTCATGTGGACGGCTGTGTCTGCCGTCGTCGCCATCTGTGTTTGAATCGTCGCGATTGCTTGATTGACTTGCTGTAACTGATTCGTTCCATGTTGCATCGATTGATATTGACCGTCGGCAGAGTCGACAATCGGTTCGATGGCAGCAGCAATCTGATCTGTGACGACAACCGAGTTTGCAGCAGCTTGCTTCAAGTGTGTCGTATTCGTTTTTAAATGACCGACCAGTGCTTCGATTTGTTGACTGACGTTCGTGATTAGCGTGTTTGCTTCCGTTTCCCGTGCGTGCGCCGCGTGGCGTTCACGATTTTGAACGAATACTTGAATGATCAGGGCACTGCTCGTTAAAACTAAGAACACCGCATGAATCAGCAACAAACTAAACGGATACCCGGTCGTTCCGCACAGTAGCGTCGGTGCAAAAAAGAATCCGGCAAGATGCTGAATCGCAAATAACACCGTGCTGATTAAAATCAAGTCGATTCGCCGGAAATAGGCAATCAATGCCAGGACCATGAAAATCGAGAAGTGATATTCGACGAGACCCTCTCCACCGGCGATGATTGACATGCTTGCGAATGTCAGCGTCAGTGTCAAGAGGATGGCGACCTGTTTGCTTTGGGGATTAAGCCGGTACAGGATAACAACTGCAAAGAGAAAAAAGACAGGAATCAGCGCGACGACCGTTAACGTAGCGAGCGACGCGGCTGGTCCTTTTCCCTGTAAAAGGGAGTAGCCTTCTCCAAACGTTGTGAAGCGGTGGAGTCCATGGACGATTAAAGATAAAACGACGATAAGAGACGTGATGCCAAGCATGAGTTGATGACGTTTCATAAAATAAAGTTCCTCCGATTTCTAGTTAAAACTAAAACAAAGACAAAGTCCTGTTTTTGTAGGCGTATCAAGACTATCGGTTGCACGCATGTGTTTGTTGACTGGAAAAAAAGTTAGATGCACATCCATTATTTTTCTAAAAGAACGTGGCATGAATAAATGCCTGAACGGGTATATAAAAACATCGAAATTGGTAGGAGGAAGCCGCATGAAGTGGAAGGGAAGAGAACGAAGTTCAAACGTAGAAGACCGCCGGGGAATGGGTGGGAAAGGAATTGCTGGAATCGGAGGTGGACTTGGCATCATCATCTTGATCGTCGTGACGTTGATGGGTGGGAATCCTGCTGATTTGCTTGGGGATTTATCCGGTTCAGAAAGCGGGACGAACTCAGGCTATCAAGAAACAGCGAAAGAAAAAGAAGCCGCCGATTTTGTCTCGGTCGTGCTCGCCGATACGGAACGTGTCTGGACGAAGGAGTTTAAACAAGACGGGATGACATACAAAGAACCGACACTTGTCCTTTATACCGACCAAGTCAGTTCAGCGTGTGGGCAAGCCGGGAAATCGGTCGGTCCTTTTTATTGTCCGGGTGATCAGAAATTATACATTGATTTAAGTTTTTATGATGAATTACAAACTAAGTACGGGGCGCCTGGCGACTTTGCGATGGCTTACGTCATTGCCCACGAAGTCGGTCATCACGTCCAGACGTTACTCGGGACGTCAGATGAGATCATGCCGCTCCGTCAAAAGATGAGCGAAGAGAAATTCAATAAATACCTCGTCCGGTTCGAACTGCAGGCGGATTATTATGCCGGCGTGTGGGCACATCACGCGCAAGGGGAGAACTTGTTGGAAGAAGGCGACCTTGAAGAAGCGCTTGGTGCTGCAAATGCCGTCGGTGACGATACACTTCAGAAAAAAGGTCAAGGATACGTCGTGCCGGAAAGCTTTACGCACGGGACATCGAAACAACGGAAAAGCTGGTTCCAAAAAGGTTTTGATAACGGAACGATTGAAGGTGGCGACACGTTCGAAGCAGCAAACTTATAAGCGGATGACTTCAAAAAGAGACCGTTCCGAATGGGGGAACGGTCTTTTCAGTGGGTAGATAAACTCTTATGAAGCTTGAACATGTGATATTGAGAGGCAATCCGTTCGCGCTTCCTTGTCTCGCCTCGTCTTCAAAGCGGCAATCGGTCACGCCGCTACAGCAAAGCTGCAGGGTCGCGACCGATTGCTTTTCGCTTTAAAAGCGATTCGAGACGAATCGCGGCGCTCTAAACCGCCTGCACGTCCGGCTTTCCGTCACGGTATTACCTAAAAAGCGTCACGTTTCGTTGACTCCTACAGGAAAAGTGCGTTTTTAACGCGACTTGCCAGAGGCAGGCAAGACCCTGCTCATTGTCCGCTAGGATCCAAGGAGCAGCGGCTTGTGCCTCGCCTGAGGAAAGCAACGAAAAAAGACGCTTTATCTCCCGATAGCACGTTGTCTACAGTCTGAAGAGACCGTTCCGAGTGGAGAACGGTCTCTCTTTTTGTTAGTCGTTGTAATTGTTGAACATCTTCGCATCATCCGGCACATTGGCGAGGTAGACGATTTTACCGTCCGCATCAAGGCGGGCGATGTCCGTTCCCTCTTGCGTGAAGACCGTTCCATCAGCCCGTTTGCCGCAGACGGCCCAGCGTGTCTCGAATGTATCACCATCTGCTGACGGAAGCCAGGCTTCATACATGTGTTTGATGTCCTGGTTGGCAGTGAAGACCAGCCGGACGAAGTTTTTCCAGGCGTCGATCCCGTGTTGTTCCTGTCCATTCAGGACGAACGTGATGTCGTCCGAAAAGAGTGAAATGAGGTCACTAAAAGCCTGTTCATCAGTCCGGGAAGCGTCAAATAAGTCAAAGTAGCGGTCAAGTGTAGTCATGCGTAAGTCTCCTTTTAGTTGCGAATCATTTGTTGTTCAATCAAGGCTTGCAATGTCGTTAAGTGGTCAGGGGGACAGTTCCGGTCGATTTCCTGTCGGAGCGACCCGATCGTTTCACGTTTTAAGGTCGATTGCCAAGCGTCTTCCGCTTCCGTCATCAAGTTCGATAAGAGGCGGACATTCTGTTCTTTGATGCCCATCAAGTCCTCAAAGACACCACTTGAAGCATAAAGGGATTGTTTTCCTTCGATGGCTTCGTAGACGTCAAAGATACGAATCCGATCGGAAGGTTGATTCAGTCGGAAACCGCCTTTGACCCCCGGGACAGACAAGAGGAGGTCGGCACTGACGAGTTTACGTAATAGTTTTTGAAAGTACGTCGGTGACGCGCCGAGCTGCTGACTGATGAACTCACCGGGTAAAAGTCCTTTCTCCGGCAAAAAGGTCAGTAACAGCATCGCGTAGACGGATTGTTCGACTCCGGTTTTCATTTGCATGGTAATTCGCCCTTTCTGTATAACGTGGATAACTATTGTCTATAATAGTGGACGTTAGCAATTTTGTCGAGTAAAACGCTTCTCACAAAACCGTCACACCTTTGGAGCGGCATTCTCATGGCAACTAAACGAAGGATTCGGTATACTGAATGTACGATATGTGAAAATATTCACTAAAAGTCGTTCACAATTTGTGAAGGGGCGTTTTTATATGAATCCACTTAAAGGAATCATCTCGATTCCACGTACGATCATGTTGCAATTGATGCTGGCGGCTGTCCTGATGGGGATTGCGGTCATCGGTCAATCGTACTTGATCGTCATCATCGTCGACCGCATTTTTCTCCAAGGGGACGCCTTTGCGGCAATTGTTCCGCTACTCGGTATCTTACTGCTCATGCTGATGTTACGGGTCGCTGTTACCTACTGGAACGGGCGGCTCGGGACGGTCCTCGCAGCGCGTGTCAAACAAGACATACGCCAGGCGCTCGTCGCGAAGTATACGACGAGTTCCGTCGAAGTGATGTCGCAAGGTCAGTCGGGACAAAAGGTCAGTGTATTGCTTGACGCAGTCGATGAGATGGACAGCTATTACAGCCAATACTTGCCGAAAGTCATCCAGACGTCGATCGTTCCCTTGATGGTGCTGATCGCAGCATTCAGTTATGACTGGATTACGGGACTCGTCATGATGATCACGGCACCATTCATTCCACTGTTCTACATCGTCATCGGAATCATGACACAAAAACGTGCCGATACACAGCTCGAGAAGATGACGGCGTTCTCCGGAACCTTCCTCGATACGCTGCAAGGCATCACGACGTTAAAGTTGTTTGGTCGCGCGAAAGCACAGCAGGACGTCATCGAACGGAGCAGTCTCGACTTCCGCGATGCGACCTTGACCGTTCTGAAGCTTGCCTTCTTGTCGTCGTTGATGCTTGAGTTCATCTCGATGCTCAGCATGGGGATGATTGCCCTTGAGGTCAGTCTCCGGTTGATTCTCTTCCAAAGCATCACCTTTGTTCCAGCCTTCTTGATGCTCGTGCTTGCACCGGAGTATTATTTGGCCTTAAAAGAGATGGGGGCTGCGTTCCATACCGGACGGGGCAGTGTTGCGGCGGCGAAACAGATTGCGTCTGAACTGACGCAAGACGACCGGGGCGTAACGTTCGGAACGGTTGAATTAAAGTCCGCGACACCACCGCGGATTGAATTAAAAAACGTGGACTTTACGTATCAGGATGAGCGGTTTGCACTGACCGACGTCACGCTGCGCATCGAACCGTACCAAAAAGTCGCCTTGATCGGACGAAGTGGTGCCGGGAAGTCGACCGTCCTGCAGTTACTCGCGGGACTGGCCGATCCAAAGAACGGCGAAGTGCTCCTGAATGGTCAGCCACGCGCACAAATCACGGAAACGAGCTGGTTTGAACAGCTCAGCTATATCTCGCAGCATCCTTACCTGTATGCGGGGACACTCGCCGACAACATCGCCATTGGTGAATTACGGGAGGCGACGCGGACAGACATCGAGCGTGCGGCAGCTGCCGCAGGACTCGGGGAACTGATTGCGAGTTTACCGGACGGGCTCGACACCGGAATCGGTGAAGGGGGGCGCGGTCTATCGGGTGGCGAAAAACAACGGGTCGCACTCGCCCGTGCCTTCTTAAAACGACCGAACGTCATCCTGTTCGATGAACCGACGACGGGACTCGACGTCAAGACGGAACACCTGTTACAGCAGGCAATCCAGGAACTCGGACGGACGGCGACCGTCATCACGGTCGCACACCGTCTGCATACGATCGAACAGTCGGACAACATCGTCATTTTAGAGGCCGGCCGGATCGTCGACCAAGGCACACATGAGGCGTTACTCGCACGGGATTCGGAATACGCACGGATGCGTGCCGTCCAACGAGGGGAGGAAACACGATGAAGGAATTGATGGGTATTTTTCGATTGATGCTGCACCAGAAACGGGATATCGTCCTCTCGATTGTCTTTGGTGTTCTTGCCGGCGTCACGGCGGTGGGTCTGTTTGCAGCAAGCGGCTTCCTGATTTCGAAGGCGGCACTGTTGCCACCGATTCAAACACTCGCTGTACTGATTGCCTTGCAAAAAATATCAAGCCTGACGCGTGCCGTCAGTCGGTATGCGGAGCGTTATTACTCGCACCGGGCAACGTTTACGATTTTGAGTGATTTACGGACGACGTTTTACAAACGGCTCGAACCGCTTGCGCCGGGCATCTTCGCGAAGTACCGGAGCGGTGACTTACTCGCGCGAATCGTCGGCGATGTCGAGAGTCTGCAGAACACGTTTTTACGTGTCGTCTATCCGCCGATCATTCTCGTCCTCGTCTTTCTGTGTACGATCTTTTTTGTCAGCTTCTTCTCACTGAGCGTCGCGCTCGTCCTCGTGTTCGGACTGTTATTGACGGGATTCATCATCCCGGGCTGGTTCGCTTACCGGGAACAGCGTTTCGCGCGGACCGTTCGCGCGCGGCGCGGGGAACTCTCGACGGAAGTGACAGAGTTGTTCCAAGGCTACCGTGACTTAAAAATCTATCAGCAACTCGCGAACAAAGAGACGGAACTGAACGAAGTCGCAGCCCGCTATGTTGCAGAAGAACGGCGAAACGGACTGCATGCCGTCTCGAACCTGGCGCTCAATACACTGGTGACGTTAGTCATCTCATGGCTCGTCCTCGGACTGGGCGCTTACCTCGTCGCGGATGGTCAACTCGATGGTGTGTTCCTTGCGTTGCTCGTCATGACATCACTGACGGTATTCGAAAATGCGGCACCGATGGCGATTTTACCCGGCTTCTTCGAAGATAGCCGCCATGCTGCACGGCGGCTCGATGACGTCGTAACGGACGAAGTCATGCCGACATATCCTCCGTTTGAACTGGACGCTGCCCCGATGCTTACGGCAACGGACGTCACGTTTTCATTTCCGGGTGAAGTCCGGCCCGTCCTCCGTGACGTCAGCGTGACGTTCCCCCGTGGATCGAAGACGGCGATCGTCGGCGCGAGTGGCTCCGGAAAATCGACCTTGCTTCAACTGTTGCTCCGAATGTATCCAGTAGACGGAATCACGATTGCTGGTGTCCGTGGAGAAGAAATCGATCCGGAAGCCTTGTGGCGACAAACGAATGTCGTTCTGCAACAGAATCATTTCTTTTACGGAACGATTCGTGAAAACTTGCAGCTCGCACATGAAGAAGCGACGGATGAAGCGATGGAATTGGCGTTGCGGCAGGTTGATTTGACGTTTAGTCTGGCTGACAAGGTGCTCGAGAAAGGAGAAAATCTATCGGGAGGCGAAAAACAACGCCTCGCGATTGCCCGGATTTTCTTACGCGAAGCACCGCTTTACTTGCTGGATGAACCGACATCGTCCGTCGATGCCTTGACGGAACAAATGATTTTACGTCAACTGTTCGCACGTGCGACAGACGCAACCGTGCTACTCGTCAGCCATCGTCTCGCAGGCCTTGAACAGATGGATCAAATCGTCGTCATGGAACAGGGACAAGTCATGGAAGTCGGAACATATGATGAGTTGATGAACCGACAAGGTGCCTTCTACGCATTAAAACAAGTCGAACAATCCGTCTTTACGCCGGATCAAATCGCACGTTAAACAAACAGGATCCACTTGTGCCACGAACGGCGCCAGCGGATCCTGTTTTTTCGTGTGGTTTAACGGGGTACGTTGAGCCACCAGTGATGGAGGAGCAGGAACGAGCTACTGACGAGGAGGATGGCACAAGTGAAGATGAAAAAAGTCGTACTATTGAAAGTCTGATCATTCATGTGGATGTCGAAGACGGATGTGATCGAGCGAATGTATTCTAAATCACGTGTCGCTCCTTCGCGATGCATCAAATGATCAATCAAGTCAGCCCGGTACGTCCGGTAGTGATGGATTTGATAGATTGAACCGAACAGCACGGAACTCCCGCTGAGCAGCAGCAAAATCGTCAATCCGGGTGGACGGACTTGAAGACGGTGCAGGAAACGGATGACGGAACGGACGCTGGTGACGAATAAGAAGATTAACAGCATTGCCAATAAAATGGCCGGATTGCCGTTACCGGAACTGACTTCAGGTGAAACGGACATCGCATGACCGAAACCAAAAAGACCGGCTTCGACGCACAGGAGACCGACAGCAATCACCCCATCATTTCGTTTTGAATCCATTCTGCACCTCCAGAGGATATGTGATGGATTCAGTGTACAAAAGAATCGTCAGTGCCAGGTGACCGTTTTCTTACAGAATGGAAATGGAATTTTAATGGACCTTATGATGTATCGATGGTAAAGTAAGGAAAATTAAAAAGGGGGAGTTCAATGGATATCCGTCACGAAACAATCGCAGTCGGGGAGCAGCTGGTTTCATATACGCATTATTATTCCGAGTCATCACAGGTCTGTTTTTTGTTGTCAGGCGCAAGTTATGTCTACAACCATCCATACTTTTACTATAGTCGAATGATGTTGCTGAATCATGATGTCAATATCATTGAGATTCACTATATGTCAGACGACATCTATGCGTTGCCGGACGAGGAAGCGGACGACGAAATCCTACGCCGGATCGAGGCCGTCATCGTGAAAGTTTTACAAGAAAAAACCTATCTGACGCACCAGTTCATCGCGAAATCCCTTGGGACAGGTCCGCTCGTTACGTTAATGCAACGACCGGTTTTTTCGGAAGCGACAGTCATTTTACTGACGCCGCTTTTGACCGTACCTTTCATCGCGGAAGGGATTGTCGCAAGTCGGCAACGGGGATTACTCGTCATCGGTGATACGGACCGTTTTTATGAAACGTCGGCACTCGAACGGTGCCGGGCCAGTCACTTAACGGTTGAGCTGATTCCTGGAGCGAATCATTCGTTAGATATCGGTTTTCAAGTCGATCAGTCGCTTGCGACGGTTGCGCATGTGACGAAACGGATTGAAGAAACACTCTTTCCCGTGACGGTAATTCGTTGAACGGTGTTGTCTATCGTTTCTAGGCGAAGTGAGTGACTGACAAACGTGTCTTCCTTCTCGTGCTTTCCTCGGGCGAGGCGCAAGCCGTTGCTACCTGGTTCTAACGAACCAAGTAGCAGGGTCTTGCCTGCCTCTGACAGCGCAAAAATCGTGCGCTTTTCCCCGTAGGAGTCACGAAAAGTGAAACGTTTGTCCGAAAGTTACTTCATTACAGTCAAAAAAGAACGTCCTCGAAAAAACGAGAACGTTCTTTTTTCTGTTCAATACGGACGTAATAACGCACGGACCGGACTGCCGTCACCATCGACGAGCGGGAGCGGGACCGCGTTCAGGTGATAGTCCCCAGGTGCGATTTTATCGAGGACAAGTCCTTCTAAAATATGCACACCATGTGTCGCAAGTGCATGGTGGGCAGCCATCTCCTTACTATCGATCGCATCGACGGACGGAAGATCGAGACCAATCAGTTCGACGCCGAGAGTACCGAGTCGGTCGGCGAGACTGGGTGTCAGGACGGGAATCGACTCAGGAAAAACCGATTTATCGACCCAGCCGTCCGTCTTGATGATGAGACGGCGGACATCCGTCAAATCGAATCCGTCGAGGTCACTTGCGACGAGTTCCGTCCGACCGGGTAAGTAGATGACCCGTGCATGACCGATGTAAAGATCGGGGTCGAGTTCGATGACTTTTTTGCCTGCATCGTCAAAGTGGAACGGCGCATCGATATGTGTGCCCGTGTGTAAGCTCATCGTGACCTTACCGACGTTGACGGATCCGGTGTCAGCCTTACTCCAACTGATCGTATAGTCGAACTTCGTATCTCCCGGCCATGTCGTCACGGACGAAGACAGTGGTTGTGAAACATCAATCCAGCGGTTCATCAGGAATTCCCCCTCATAATTTTGTACGGACGGACCAGAGTTCCGGGAAGAAGCGGTGGTCAAGGACACGCCGGAGATAACTGACGCCGGACGAGCCGCCCGTACCCGGTTTTTGTCCGATGATCCGTTCGACCGTACTCATGTGATTGAAGCGCCACATTTGTTGTTGGCTGCCGATATCGAGTAACTTCTCACCGAGTTCGTACAGGTCCCAGTATTGTGCGACGTCACGGTAAATTTCACCCCAGGCTGCTTCGACACTGGCATCAGCTTCCCAGTCCTGTGTGACATCGCGCTCAAGGATAGCAGAATCAATCGCGAGACCGCGTCGTGCCATCGCGCGGACGGTCTCATCGTAGATGCTGGGCGTTTTTAAATCATTGTTCAGCTGAGCGAATAATTCTGTTTCATGTTCATAAACACGCAACATCTGCGCGTTTTTAAAGCCGAGTGCAAATTCGATTTGCCGGTTTTGATAGGACTGGAAACCGGACGAGTGCCCGAGCGAATCCCGGAACTCGAGGTACTCTGCCGGTGTCAACGTCGAGAGGACGGACCAGGACTGAATCAATTGTTGCTGAATCTTTGAGACACGGGCGAGCATCTTGAATGAACGTTCAAGCTGATCGTCCGCAATTGCCTTTGTCGCAGCCGTCATCTCATGCAAAATCAACTTCATCCAAAGCTCGCTTGTCTGGTGGATGATGATGAACAGCATTTCATCATGATGATCCGATAAGCGGTGTTGGCTGCTTAGTAGTGGATCAAGCTGTAAATAATCCCCGTACGACATGTCTTTCTTGAAATCCGTTTGAATCGTCGACTCGATTCCATTGTGACCGGTCTGTTCCATTCCAATCGATCCCCTTTACGTTAAAGTGATTGTGAACGTTTCTGTTGATCTGCTTGCGGTGGATGATTTCGTTTCCAAAACGCGTAGGCAATCGTCAAGAAAATCAACCATGGGATTCCGAACTTCAGGACAATTTGGAAGTCCGTGAACCATGTCGTGATGACGAGCGCGACTAACAAGATCGCGCCGAGTGCCGTCAAATACGGATAACCCATCATCCGGACAGGTAGTTTCCGCCCGCCGTCCCGTTCCCAGGCTTTGCGGAAGTAGAGGTGGGAAATAAAAATCATGAACCAGGTGAAAATCGCACCGAACATCGAAATCCCCATCATGAACGGGTAGGAGACGCTCGATTGGCTGCTGATGACGGCAGCAAGGAAAATACCGAGTGTCGAGATTCCGAGTGCGAACAGCGGAACACCTTTTGCGTTCAGACGACTGAAGATCCGCGGGGCGTAGGTCGCTTTCGAGAGCGAGTACATCATCCGCGTCGAGGCGTACAGTTGACTGTTCATCGCTGACAAGGCAGCTGTTAGGATGATGAAGTTCATGATGCCGCCTGCATACGGAATCGACAGGAGCTCCATCACTTTGACGAATGGACTTTGATCAATCCCGCCGGCCTGTTGCCACGGGACGATCATCAACATGACGGCGATCGTCAGAACATAAAACGTCGAGAGACGGAAGACCGTCGCTTTTAATGCTTTCGGCACGGCAACGTCCGGGTCCTTTGCTTCACCCGCCGTAACCGCGATTAATTCTGTTCCGATAAAACTAAAGAGCGAGATAAAGACGGCGACCCACAGACCGGAAATTCCGAACGGCATGAATCCGCCATCATTCGTGAAGTTTTGCGGGCCGATTTCCGGTGCCGGACTACCGATGATCAAGTACGCACCAAGAACGATGAACATGAGAATGGCACTGATCTTGATGACGGAGAACCAGTATTCAAACGTCGCAAACGTATGGACCGTCGTAGCATTGATATAAATGAGTGCACCGGCAAACAATAAGATCCATAAGTAACCGGGAACGTCCGGGAACCAGTACTTCATGTAAATCGCGATGGCACTGACCTCGACCCCGATGGCAAGAACGTTCGCGACCCAGTACGAATAGCGGACAAGAAAGCCGGCATAGGGACTGATATAGCGTTCGGCAATCGTTCCGAACGCACCGGAAGTCGGATGGGCGACCGTCATTTCGGCGAGGCAGCCCATCAGTAATAAGACGATGAAGGCGCCGATCGCATAACTGATCAGCACGCTCGGTCCGGCGAGACTGATCGCGAGACCACTTCCGAGAAATAGTCCCGTCCCGATGGCAGACCCCATCGCAATCATCGTCAGTTGACGCGTTTTTAAGTCACGTCGTAGTTCAGTAGGGTGTTCTTTCATGATGACCTCCTTACGCGACGACTTCGCGTTCATTTGCGAATTGCGCGTATTCCTTCTCTTCCATAATGGTCTTCAGTGTCGCAACGACGTCGTAGACATCGCTAAACGTATTGTACAATGCGACCGGTGCGAGGCGAACGATGTTCGGTGCACGGAAGTCGGGAATGATGTGATGGGCTTTTAACGCTTTACAGATCCGCGCCGCTTCCGGATGTTCGAGGCTCAAGTGCGCACCACGCTGCTTGTGATCGCGAGGACTTCCGATGAAGAAGCCGTAAGGCGAAAGTTCTTCATCGACCAGGCGCATCATATAATCCGTCAAGGCGAGCGATTTTTCCCGGACGGCACCGATTCCGACTTCTGCGAACAGTTCGAGGGCACCGATTTGCGGCGCAAGACTTAAGACATGTGGTGTTCCAATCTGGAAGGCACCCGCATCTTCTGCCGGCGTCAATGTGTGATCCATGTCGAATTGTTTGTCCTTGCGCGAACCGAACCACCCGGTTAAACCGGGGAGTGTCCCGAAGTGCCGCTCATGGACGAATAGACCACCGACGGTTCCCGGTCCACCATTTAAATGTTTATAGTTGCACCAGTACGCAAAGTCGACGCCCCAGTCGTGAAACGCATGGGGGACGGCACCGACGGAGTGACAGCCGTCAAAACCGATCAGGATTCCCCGGTCATGGGCGGCCTTCGTCAAGCGCTCCATGTCGAGGACTTGCCCGCTCCGGTATAAAACGGTCGGGAGGACGATCAAGGCGATGTCATCTGTCATTGCAGCAATTAAATCCTCTTCGTCAAGGAAACGTCCGTCACGACTCTCGACTTGGACAAGGTGCTCAGCTGGGTCGAGTCCACGTAAGCGAAGCTGGCTTTGCAGTGCATAAATGTCTGACGGGAACGTCAGACTGTCCGCTAAAATTTTCGTCCGTTGTCCGCTCGGAGCAAAGAACGTCGAGACGAGTTGATGCAGGTTGACGGTCGTCGAGCCGGTCACCATGACTTCGTTTGCCCGCCCGCCGACGAGGGGGGCGTTTAAGGCAGCGAGTTTTTCCGACAATTCGAACCAAGGATGGCGTCCTTGCATCCAGCCGTCAATCCCGAGTTCGCGCCAATCGGCAAGCGACTCAAGCAATGTCTGTTCGGCACGTTTGGATAAGAGACCAAGCGAGTTGCCATCCATATAAATCGACCCTTCACGGAGATAAAATTCATTACGGTACTGTGCAAGTTGGTCTTGCTGATCCATGCGGACTGCATCTTCACGGTTTGCGGTAAGTGTCATCTCGGTTCCTCCTCGAACTGAATCCTCAATCAATTTTGACAAAAGCGTAGCAAACAAATTGACACTGTGTCAATATTATCGAATAACGAATCAAAAGGAGTGGTGTGAGGATGAAGGAACCAGGACAGGCGAAAGTCGACAAACGTCATCTACGGACGGTGCGAACACGTGAAAAGCTGCTAGTAGCAGCACGTGACGTCTTTTTATCGCAAGACTTTCAAACGGCAACCATCTCACAAATCATCAAACAAGCAGGTGTCGGTTACGGAACGGCATACGTTCATTTTGAAGGGAAGGATGAATTGTTGATCGTCCTGATGGAAGACGTCATGGACCGGTTTTACAAAATTGCCGAGCAAGTGTTTGAGCCGCGTTCGCGTGCGGACGCAAAACAGCAGATTTTGGAACAGGCGACGGCCTTTCTTCGATTAGCGGATGAGGAGCGGGCGATGCTTCGGATCGTCGAGCAAGCGATTGGCGTATCGTACGTCGTCCGGACGAAGTGGAAACAAATTCGCGAGCGGTTCATCGGACAAATCAGCCAAGACATTTTATATGCCCAACAGCAAGGGCTTGCCCGGATGGATCTTGATCCGAAACTCGTCGCACGCGGGTGGTTTTTCGCAAATGAAATGTATTTGTTTGAAGTCGTCCGGTCAGAAACGACGGCGACGATTGATGAGATTGCGCGGACGCTGACGGAAGTGTATGCACATGGATTGTATCGAGAAGATTAAGTGAAGGCATGGCGGGGAATTGTCCTGTAATTAACTAAAGGGATGTGGGAACCGTGGCATTTGATTATGAGATCGATTTCGAGACGACGGACTTTCGGAAGGAACCGGAAAAATACCGCGTCGGACGGGGGGAGCAAGGTGTCCTGCTTGTCGAACCGTATAAAGGTGAAATCCTGCCGCACTGGCGGTTCAAGACACCGGAGATTGCAAAGGAGTCCTCTGAAAAAATCTATGAAATGTACTTAGCCTATAAAGCGGCGGGTGATTTCGTCGGGATGGATATGGCACGGAAGTTCATTCAGATGGGACACACACGTGCCCGTCGTTATGCGAACTATCCGGGAGGGCGGAAATATAAGGATAAAGAAAAAGGCGAGTTGAACGAACGGGACATTGACCCGGAAAAAGCAAAATCCGCTGAAATCTTTCAAGAGAAGTGGGACTTGATCCGGGCCGATGAAGACTACCTGAAGTTAAAAAAAGCCCATCAAAAAGCATATGGTTAAAATGAATCGAAGAGGATCCAATACGTCAGTAACCTTGCAGCGATGCACATATCTTTGACGACGCTTCCTCCGATTTTTCTTAAAAATCAGTTTCCATATTGCACTAAAAAAGACGGATTTGAAGGGGAACGATTTGTTATTATGAAACAAATCAATCATGGAGTGTGAAAGGATGAAAAAGCTGAAGCAAGTCGTGTTAATCCTGTTCGGATTGAGTATGTATGCAGTGACGGATTATTACATCGAGACCGTTGCGTACTCTATTTTGCTCGTGTTATTCGTAAGCAGTGTGGGACTTAGTTTCGTAGGCGAAATACAGGAAGCGAGCTTTTTTACGACGCGTCGCGTTTTTCTGACGACACTGCTCTGCGGACTGCTCTTCAATCATGTTCTTTGGTTAGAATGGACGGCTTTCTTGTTTGTCTTGCTTGCAGTAGAAGTCAGTGTGAAAGGACTTCGTTTAATTGCGACCGAATTCCGTCTTCGAAAAGAGCTGCAACGTTAAGAAAAGACCGATTCATTTAGATGTCGTACGATAAACAAAGAGTAGGGCGGTCTCCGCTGTATATCCGGATTCCTCCTACTCTTTTTTAGTGGGTGAAACTTAAGACGTACGTTCGATTTTTTCAATCAACCGGGACTGGCGGCGTTGCCATACGACAGAGCCGACTAACGTCACGGCGAGGAAGACAAGTCCCAGCATGAACGGATATAAGATATTGACGTCATACAGCAGACCGGCGAGTGTTGGTCCGAGGACGTTTCCGATGCTCATATAGGCATTGTTCATCCCCATCGCGAAGCCTTGTTCGTTCCCGGCGAGTTTTGAAATCATCGTGTTCAAGACAGGTCGTAAAATCGACGTCGCGAGGAAGATGACCAGCGTGACGGCAAAGAAGCCGCCGTAACTCGAGGCGAAGAGTGAGACGAGAAACCCGAGTGTCGCAATCAATAAAAAGATATTCAATACTTTGCCTTCACCCAGACTCCGGGTGATTTTGTCGACGATAAAGATTTGAGCAATAACGCTGATGATACCCGTCGATGTCACCATGACGGCGATATCCTTTGGTGAAGCACCGAATTGGTTATCAATGAAGAGACCAAGGACGGATTCATACGCCATCAGACCAAAACTCATGACAAGTGTAATGACGAGTGGGACGAAGTACGGTTTTTGGAACGACGCACCGATTTTACTGAGCATCGATCCTTCGTCCGGTGCCATCGCTGTTGCGTCATGGACATCACTTTCTTTGAGCAACAAGATGCTGAACAAGACGGCGAGTCCCGAGACGAGAGCTGAGACGAGTAACGGCAACTTTAAGTCATATTCGGCGAGGAACCCACCGATTCCCGGTCCGATGACGATTCCAAGCGACATCGCGGCCGAGACATAACTGTTTCCTTTCGCCCGTTGATCCATCGTCGTGATATCGGCGACGTAAGCAAAGATTGCCGGAATCAGTAAGGCAGCACCGATACCACCGATTGCACGGGACAGATAAAGAATTGCGACCGAGTTCGAGAAGTAAAAGACGAACATCGACAGTGTCAGACCAATCAGTCCATAGATGATCATCTTGCGACGGCCGTATTGATCGGCCCATTTTCCGGCAACTGGAGACATGATGAGCTGGGCGCCGGCAAAGATGGCAATCATCAGCCCGGCAGCCGTTCCACCTTGTCCGATGGAGGCAAGATAAGCAGGCAGAATCGGAATGATGATCCCGAAGCTCCCGACGGCGATGAACATGTTGATCATCAAGACCGTTAATTTTTTACGTTGATCCGCTTGCAAGGGGACCCCTTCTTTCTGCGCGCTTATGTAAGCGATTATTGTGTCATCCTTATCATCTTAGTTTCAAGAGAAAGACTGTGTCAATTTAGAGGGCTGAAAAGACCAGATTGATTTTGAAATGGATACGGAAAAAGGGATTGCCATCTGAAAATCGATGGACAATCCCTTTTTGGATGTTTTAGATGAAGTCACCTGCTTCTACACGTATCAGGTAAAGCATCAGCTTGTTTTCTTGAACAACCAATTCACATTCGGCGATAACAACGGTCGCAAAATCCGGACGATCGGGCGACTCGACAGGACAAAGACAAGAACTGTCGCGAGCAAAAGTCCTAAGCCGATTAACAGGAACGGTGATTCTGCGATAGCCGGTGGTAAGGAATCCCGGAAGAGACGGACGATGAACGAATGGAGTAAATAAATCGCTAACGTCTGAATCCCGATTTCGTCAAACCGTTCACCGAAAGATCGTCTTGGGACAATCAGGAGGACGGAGAAAATCATGACCGTACTGACTGCATAAAGGAACAGTTGCGTCGCCGCTCCCTTAAGGAGAGATACTTCAAATTCACCGTACGTATCCCGGTAAAAGAGCCATGCCGTATCAAAACCGTTTTTTGTCCAGATGCCCATAAAAATCGCAATCGTCAGTGAAACGACGAGACCGACAAGTCGTCCGGCAGGCCCCGTCAACCGATCGCGGAAACCGTCATTCGCTAACCATCCGCGTTCCTTGACGAGATAGCCCATCAAGAAGAACGGATAAAAGCTAATCACCTTTTGGAGCGACAGGAAGTTTGTGATCGCACCCGGGTCTGCATTGATTAAAAGCGCAACAGCGACACTGATCAAGAGCGGGAAGCGTAAGATGAGGAACCCCGGTGTGACGATTTGCCAGATGATAATGCCGAGCAAGTACCACAATGTCCAGCTTGGGACGAGCGGATGAAGTAATCCGTCAATCAGTCCTTCGAGCGTCTTATCGTTCGCATACGCAAGATAGACTTCATGAATCGACTGCCAAATGAAATACAAGACAACAAACGAAATGATTCGTTTTGGTCGGACTTGTTTGAAGAAGTATCCGCTCATGAAGATGAAGGCCGGCATGTGCAACAAGTAGATGACATTGTAAGCGATTTGGACCGAATCATTGCCGTCAAGATTACGAAACGTCTCGATCAAGTGACCGAAGACGACCGTGAAAATCAACAAGACTTTGTAATTCCCGAGCCAGTGATCGTAAGCCGGCACGGGAATCGGCTTTGGAGCAACCGTCATTTGTTCTCTCCAAGAATGATTTGATCGACGAACCGGGCACTTGATTTCCCGTCCTGATGCTCGAAGAAGTACTCAGCGAACGCTTTGACGTTGTCCATTTCAAAGTCTTCATTTTTAATCCGTTCAATCAATTCATCCGAATTTTTGACGATTGGTCCGGGCACGAATTCTTCAAAGTCATAATAGAAATCGCGTTTAGAGATGTAGTCGTCTAAGTCATAAGCAAAGAATAACATTGGTCGGTTCAAGAGTGAAAATTCGAAACACGTCGAAGAATAATCCGTAATCAAAATGTCTGAGACGAACAACAACTCATTGATTTCACGGTGATCCGTCAAATCGATGAAGAAATCAGCGTACAGTTCTGGAATTTCCATCCGACGACGAACGAATGGGTGCATTTTTAAGACGAAGACATACTCTTCGTGGAACGCTTCGTACAAAGCATCTAAATCAAGTTGGTCGAAGTCGTAATAAGCACTTTTCGCACCATTACCGCGGAAGGTCGGCGCGAACATGATGACTTTTTTCGTTTTGAATGTTGGATATTCTTCATAAATCCGTTCTTTCGCAGCAGCGATGTAGTCCTGGTCGAAGAACATGTCCGTCCGTGGGATACCGGTCGCGACGACTTGATCTTCGCGGAGACCGAATCCTTCAGCGTAGTGGCGCGCGACATTATGTGAACTGACGATTGCTTTCGTATAGTTCCGGTGACTGAGCGAGTTGGCGCTTGGACCACCCGGTTTACCGAGACGGCTGTAACCGAACGTCTTGAATGCTCCGACAGCATGCCATACCTGGACAAGATCCGTTCCTTTACGGATTTTGAGTGGATAGATCATCGGATAGAAATCATCGACGAGAATTGTTTTGGCTGTTGCCAGGTGATACGGCAATGTGAATTTATCACGCCAGTCGCGTCGGGATTGAAGATTCGGTTTGAAGAATGTCTTAACGTCGAGGTTCAAATCGCGTCGCTCGATTTCGTCGAGAATGTAGGCGAAGTTTCCGCTGACATCACTCCGTGAGTCGGAAGCGAGCAAGACTTTGTCTTCCGCGATCGGCTGCGTCCATTTCGTGACGTTGTAGATGGCTTTAAACGTAAACCGACGGAATTTAAAGGCGCGTTTGCGGAAATCCTTTTTATATTTGTTGTACCGGTCAATCATCCGGATGAAACGTTTTGACTCCCCGCGTTTTAGGGAATGGAAGCTTAAGGTGTTGCTATACTCAGAATGTTGGACGACGAGTTCATATTCGAGTTTCAATAACAGATTGCTATGTTTCGTATCGACACGGTAAATGACCGGAATCAGTGCACGTGTGTCGCCGAATGGGGCTTCGTGTAAAATCGAGTTGCCCTGGACGATTGCGAAGAAGGCATCAAAATAGCCCATTGGTAAAGGACGTCCCGTCGGTGTGATGTGATTGAGGTTCAATGAGCCGGTAAAGGTCTCTTCTGTCCAGTCCCCTTCAAATGGGAAGCGGAGGATGAACGTCCGTTTATTTCGTTTATTGCGGAAGACGATGGCACGTTCAAGCGGAATGGGTGCTTCTGGTGCTTCCGATTGAATGTAGTCATCTTCTCGTTCTGTTTCCTGTCCTTCTTGT
Source organism: Exiguobacterium sp. QJM3NY_9 (assembly GCF_056173545.1). Classification (NCBI taxonomy): domain Bacteria; kingdom Bacillati; phylum Bacillota; class Bacilli; order Caryophanales; genus Exiguobacterium; species Exiguobacterium sp. QJM3NY_9. The sequence goes on from NZ_CM149679.1 coordinate 207,960, forward strand.
GCTGTCGGGTTTTCGAAAAGTAATTGTTCTGCTTGCAAGAATTCAGTTAATCCAAACAAGCGTGCCTCAAAGCGGAATGTCGTACCGGCAAGCTCTAAATAGTCGACTTTCGCTTGTAAAGTCGGCATCAGTGTTTCTTCTGTCAAAACAATCTCTCCTCTCCCCTGGCCAGAAAATATTATTATACAATTTCTTACTCAGAAAATTGAATACAAACAATTAAAAATGTAATGGAAAAACAGAACCAATATGAGAAATCTTCGAACTGAATCATTGTAAATATACCCATAATGTTATTAAGTAGAAACAAAAAAACTTAGTGAAGGAGGGAAGTAGACCGCTTCACGGAAGTATTTTGTACTGATGAGGCGTCTGCGATTTAAAATGATTTATGCGGCGATTTTAGCTGGTGGTAAAGGGACGAGAATGGGAAATGTAGACCGTCCTAAACAATTTCTTTCGATTGGTGAAAATCCCATTCTTATTCATACCCTTGAAAAATTTCTGTTAAATGATAATTTCGATAAAATTATCATCGTTACACCAAATACCTGGATTAACTATACTCGTGATATTTTAGAAAAATATATTGATCGAGATGAGCGAATCGTCATCATTGCCGGTGGAAAAGATCGTAATGAATCAATAATGGCTGCTATTGAGTGGATTCAAGCAAAAAATAGTATTTCAGAGACAGATATAATAGTCACCCATGATGCAGTTCGCCCTTTCATAACTCACCGAATCATAAAAGAAAATATTTCGAAAGCACTTGAATTTGGCGCATGTAACACTGTGATTTCAGCTATTGATACAATTGTCGTTTCAAAAGATGGCGAAAGTATAACAGATATTCCAATAAGGGATCAGATGTATCAAGGGCAAACACCACAAAGTTTTCAAATAAAAAAGCTTAAAGCACATTATGAATCTTTATCTGTAGACGAGCGTGCTCTCTTGACGGATGCTTGTAAGATTTTATTGCTTAAAGGTGAAGAAGTAGCACTCGTCACAGGAGAATTCTTTAACATCAAAGTTACAACACCTTATGATTTGCGTATTGCGAATGCAATCCTAAAGGAGCGGATTATCCGATGAGTAATAAATGATAAATCAAATTTACCAACTTGTAGCCCCACGACAAATCGAGGTCACATATGATGAACAGTCTTTAAATTCTGATCAAGTTGTTGTCAGACCAACGTATTTATCAATTTGTCATGCAGATCAACGATATTTTACAGGCAGTCGTAGCACAGAAGTTCTTTCCAAAAAATTACCGATGGCGATGATTCATGAAGGAATTGGAAAGGTTGTTTATGATCCAACAGGAACATTTTCAAAGGGGACTATAGTAGTGATGGTACCAAACACTCCTGTAGAAGTTGACGATATTATTGGTGAAAATTACTTGCGCTCAAGTCGTTTCCGTTCAAGCGGGTATGATGGTTATATGCAGGATTACGTTTTTATTCAAATGGATCGACTCGTTGAAATACCGATCAATCTCAAGCCAGAAGTCGCAGCATTTACAGAACTTGTCAGTGTTGCAGTTCACACTTTAACACGTTTTGATCAAATAGCTCATCATCGTCGTGAATCATTTGGAGTTTGGGGTGATGGAAATCTCGGTTTCATCATCGCGCTATTATTAAAAAAATTGTATCCAAATGCAAAGTTACTTGTTTTTGGAAAGACTAAGTTGAAACTTGATTACTTTTCCTTTGCAGATGAGATGTATCATATTGATCAAATTCCAAAAAATGTTACTTTTGATCATGGGTTTGAATGTGTTGGCAAGGTAGGTAGTCAATATGCAATAAATCAAATAATCGATTACATCACACCTGAAGGGACGGTAGCAATACTTGGTGTATCAGAAGATCCTGTTTCGATTAATACAAGGATGATTTTAGAGAAAGGTCTTCGCATATATGGATCAAGCCGAAGTACACCTGCTGATTTTTCTCATACAATAGAGTTATATCAAATGTATCCAGACATTCCAGAATATTTATCGAATCTAATCGCAGGTGTTTTTAAAATTCGTCAAACTGAAGATATACATCGCGCATTTGAAAGTGACTTAGCGAATCGTTTTGGTAAAACTGTTATGGAGTGGCAGATTTAAAGTAGAAGGGATCACTCATGAAACAAAAAATACGTTTAATTCAGCGGCGGACGGTTCATTATTTACTGGTCATGACGTATTGGCTTGCGAGACGCTTGCCGATTGACAAGCAAAAAGTCGTGTTTGCGACATATCGTTCAGACAAGCTCGTTGATAACTTCCGTGCCGTTTATGACGAACTTGAGAGCCGCGATCTTGGATTCAGCTATGTGTTCCTGTTAAAGCGGTTCCCACGAGGTCTTTTCGGTCAGATTAAATACGTCTTCCACATGATGCGGGCGACGTATGAACTCGCGACTGCCCGCTGTTTCATCATCGATGACTACTATTATCCGGTCTATGTCTCGTCACTGCGTCAAGGGACTGAGGTCATTCAACTGTGGCATGCATGTGGCGCCTTTAAAAAGTTCGGTTACAGTGTGCTCGATAAATCCTATTCACCGGACGATGATTACTTGAAGATGGTTCAAATTCACCGAAACTACTCGAAAGTCTATGTCTCGGGAACAGCCTGTATCGAACCGTATGCTGAAGCATTCGGGATGGACGCGGCCCGTGTTCATCCACTCGGTGTCCCACGAACGGATCAACTCTTGAATCCGGCGCGCCAAGCACATGTCGAACAAAAACTGTATGCTGACTATCCGGAGTGGCGTTCGAAGAAAATCATTTTTCTTGCTCCGACTTTCCGGGGCAACGGTCAGACGACGGCACATTATGATGAGGAACTAAATTTCGAACAGTTCCGCCAAGAGCTCGGGAGCGAGTATATTTTATTGTTACGGATGCATCCGTTCGTGCTTAATCGTCCTGTCGTCCCGGCTGAATTTTCGGACCAAATCATCGATATGACGAATTATCCGGATATCAATGATTTGATGCAGATTTCAGACATTTTGGTCACGGATTATTCGTCCGTCATCTTTGAGTTCGCTTTACTCAAAAAACCAATCATCTTCCTCGTGAATGATTTGACATCCTATAAGGAAGAACGTGATTTTTACTTCCCGTATGAATCGTTTGTCCCGGGGCCGATTGTTTCCTCGTTCAACGAAGTCATCGCTTGGGTGAAACAAGGGCAGTTCGAATCAGAGAAGATTGAGGAATTCGCCCGTCAATTCTTCACGTATCAAGATGGGCAAGCGACAAAACGCATCGTGGATCATCTGTTAGATCATGTGCAGTCGCCTGCAGTGTCACCTGAAAAAACGACAATCGTGTAAATACGATCATCTTGAAGGACATCACACAGTATATAGAGAAACCCGGACGATTCTGCTTTTAAAAAAAAGTGAGAATCATCCGTGTTTTTTTGATTGGTTTCCTGACAGGAATGAGGGAAACGTGCAGAAGAAAAAGCGATTATTTGATCAACTTCGTTTGGGGAGGAAGTTGCAAAATAATCGCTTATGACTGTATAAATGGGGCTTGATTGGCGCGAGCAGGGGTAGCTCGCAGGATGCGCACTCCTTAAAAGTGCGTTAACTTTTCGCGGGCAGGTGTCCGTTTTTTTAGTGGTGGAATCATCGCAGGCCAACCGAGTTGGATGACACCGGCGACACGTTCTTCATCATGGGCACCGACGAGTGTCGCATATTCGTCTGTAAACCAATGTTTCCCGCTTTTCCAGCAGCTTCCTAAACCAAGTTCTGATGCAAGCAGTTGGATGTTTTGAATCATCGCAGCAGTCGCAAGTAAATCTTCTGTCTGTTGATCGTCTGTTCCTTGAACGTGATAAAGGACCGTCAAGAACACCGGGACTTCACTTATTTTTTCTTTAAATGATAGGCGTTGCTCATCCGTTTTTTGATCGAATTGACCACGTGCTTCAAGGAGCTCCATCAATTGTTCGACATACCGGACTTGTCCTTCACCAATCGCGAGAACAAAACGCCATGGTTCGCGTAACTTATGATTCGGTGCATAAATTGCTGCTTCTAAGATTTCTTCAATCATTTCGGATGGAACAGGTTGATCGGTGTAGGAACGAACCGAACGTCGTTCTAAAATGAGTTGTCGTGCATTCATCACTATCATCTCCTGACCTAAGTACTCTTAAAATATAAATGATAACGATTATCATTGTCAATGGTAATACGAAAAATAAAACGAACGGTGACTAGAATTCAATGGAAGTCATCGTTCGTTTCATGTGGTTATTGTTTTTTGCTTGCTGTCGTAGCGAGTTTCTTTTTGACTTGGCGTAATCGCAGTAATGCCATTAAATAATGTGCAAAATAAATTGTGAAACCAAAGAAAATCGGGATCGCAAGTCCGAGTTCGACACCCGGAACAGCCGTCAAGTTAATGTAAAGCAAGACCGTCATGGACAACGTATAAAAAGTTGCTTCAAGCAACTGCGGCATGATGCGTTTACGCTTCAAGAAAAACGAGCGGATAAGCGGTAAGATGACGAGGCTGACGAGCCGATCAATTAGACCAATCACGAGCACGCTGATGACGATTGCGAGACCACCTTCGAACTGTAAGAGGTTCGGAAAGACATAGTACGAGACAAGCACTAACGGACCGACGAGTAAGAAAATCGAGACCGAAGCACGGAAAAAGACGAAGAGACTGTTGATACTCGTTAAAAACGCACGCGAGATTTTTTGCGACCAGGAAAGAGATGGTCGTCCGACCTGCCACGCGAAGCAACAGGCGAAAATGAACGCGTAAAATTGAAGGAAGGCAACCATAAAGCATCTCCTTTTGATATGAACTCAATGAACCTAGTGTAGCGATATTAGAGAAGAAGTGCAAAGGTGAACGATTAAAAAGCCAGCTGACGATGTGCCGTCAACTGGCTCGATAAGACACGTTAATCTAAATTCGGTTCTTTTTTTCCATGAAGGAAGAATGACAATACGAGTGCAAGAGCAGACAAGACAGTCGCCACCCAAAAGGCATCTGTAATTCCACTGATCGTCGCTTGTTTCGTCAATTGCGTCAACCAGCTAACGGATGCGGCTTGTGGACTACCAAGCTGTTGTCCGAGCTCACCAAGGTGTTGCGAGAGCGTTGGGTCAAGTGTCGTAAACTGGTTGGCATCGTCCGCGAGATGAGCTGTCGTCTGACGGGTCATGACCGTGACGAGGATGGCCGTCCCGATTGATCCAGCGATTTGGCGTAATGTATTTTGTGTCGCGTTTCCGTGAGGAATCATCTTCATCGGCAGAGCGTTCATGCCAGCTGTCATAATCGGCATCATGATGAACGCCATCCCGAAGGACCGGAGCATATAGATGCCCATGATGGAATAGTAAGACGTGTTCAAATCAAGTTGCGTCAATTCCCATGTTCCGTACGTCATCAACGTCAGACCGAAGATGGCAAGCGGTCGAATGCCGAACCGGTCGAACAGTCGACCGGCGAAAGGACCGGTGATTCCCATGATCAATGAACCAGGCAGTAATAAGAGACCTGAGTCGACGGGTGAAAAACCACGGATGCTCTGCAAGTAAATCGGCAGCAGCAACATCCCGCCGAACAAGGCCATCGTGACGATGACGTTAATGAAGAGGGTGAATGAAAATTCCGGTACTTTTAGGACACGGATGTTCAGCATCGGGTCGTCCATCGCAAGCTCACGCAAAGCGAAGGCGGCAATACCAAGTAACCCGATGACGATCGTACTGATGACGACAGGGCTGTCCCAACCGTCGTTTCCGGCTTCACTGAATCCGTATAAGAGACTACCAAACCCGATCGTACTAAAGACAACACCGAGGACATCGAACTTTGGTTTTGATAACGGTTGGACGAGTTTGAACCAGGCAAATCCAAGTAAAAGTGTTAAGAGACCAAAGAAGGCCATTGCATAGAACATGACGTGCCAATCGTAGTTTTGAATGACATATCCTGTGATCGTTGGTCCGATTGCCGGTGCAAGAATCATCGCAATCCCGAGCATGCCCATCGCAGCTCCCCGTTTATGGGGTGGGAACAATGTCATGAAGACGTTCGTACCGAGCGGCATCAAGACACCGGCCCCGGCTGCTTGGACCACACGTCCAATCATCATGACCGGGAAGTTCATCGCCATCGAACAAATGATCGATCCGAAGAAGAACAACGTCATCGAGACGAGAAACAAGCGGCGAAACGTATAGCTTCGCATGAGGAACGCACTGATTGGAATCAAGATCCCGTTGACGAGCATGAATCCGGTCGTCAACCACTGTGCTGTCGACGTCGTGACGTTGAAGTCGTTGATCAAGACAGGAAGAGCGACGTTGATTAATGTCTGATTCAAAATCGCGATGAACATTCCAATTAACAGGACAGTGATGACTTTCGGGATACTGATGTTTTCCGTTGAAATCGTCGCTTGCGCTTGCGGAGCAGGGGCGGCTGGAATCGCGCCAACCGCTTCTGCTTCAATCAATGTTTCATCAAGCGCCGGACCTCCTGCGCCAGCTACCCGCGGTTGCCGTGCCCGGCGTGCAATCAAATTGACTGCAAGGAACGTGACAAGCATGAACACAATGTATCCAAAGAGGAAGGTCGTAGACATAAGCGTCCCTCCTTAATCCTTATGAATGCGGACGGTCACATTCATACCAGGGCGAATGTCGAGTGATTTTTCTTGTGAGAGCGACACCTTCACGGGAATCACTTGCGCGACTTTTGTATAGTTTGCGTTTCCATTCGATGACGGCATCATCGAGAACGTGCCTGCTGTTGTCATCCCGATTTGTTCGACTTCACCCGAAAGTGTTGTATCGGGATAACTATCGACATAGACATCGACGGCTTGACCGACTTTGACTTCATCGATTTCTGTTTCTTCGACGTTTGCTGTGACCCATAATTCATTTAAGTTAAATCCGTAAGCGAGCGGCGTACCGGCACCAACAAAACCGTTCTCTGTCGCCATCGACTGAACGACGGTTGCTTTTGCTGGCATTTCGATTGACGCATCAACCGGTTTTTGACCAGTTTGTGCCATCATGACGTGACCAAGTGTCGCCCCGTTATCGAGTGTCTGTCCTGTTTTTGCCGTCCAGTCAGTGAGTTTTCCAGCGCCAGGACTAGCAATTGTAATCATCTTACCGTCGATTTTGGCATTTTCTGTTTTGACGTAACTTGTTGCTTGATCGTAGTAATAATAACCGATTGCGCCACCACCAATTAAAACGACGAGCGTTAAAATATTGATGATTAATAATTTCTTCATGTTCATGAGTAAGTTGCATCCTTTCTGTTACTAGCTGATCGCCCCAGTGCGGTCTCATAAAAAAGACTCCTCTGGGGAGGAGTAGTTAATACAGTTAATTATATGGGTGCATAACAAACAAACAACCAACAATTTCCGACAAAATGTTGGAAAAGTCTTTGTTAACGGATACAATACGTAAAAAGGAGCTGAATTTTAAATGAATCAGTCGTGCGATCCGCGTCCTAAACGTTCACGTGAACGTATTACGACAGAGCTATTTCATTTACTTGAACACCATTCCTTTTCGACGATCACCGTCAAAATGTTGACGGATGGTGCTGAGGTCAATCGTTCGACCTTCTATGCGCACTATAAAGATAAATACGATTTGCTGGATCAAATCGTTGAGGAACACATGACGTTGCTCGCAGAAGCGATTCGGATTACAGGAAAACAATCGGCCGAGCCTCCGACAGTCGAACGCGTCAGTCGTTACTTTGCACGTTTGTTCATCCACATTGAGCAAAACGAGCGCTTTTACCGGACGATGCTGCTCCAAGGAACAGTCAAGACGTTCATCTCACGTTTCTTGGATACGTTAAAAGAAAACTACCGTCTTGCTTTCCGGGAGACGACAAGTGTCTCTGTTCCGGTGGATCGGGATTTATTACTGAACTACGTCATTGGTGGTCAACTCGGGCTCTTGATGTCGTGGTTACGAAATGATCGTCCGTATTCCTCCGAGTATATGGCAAATCAGCTCAGTCAGATGATCGTCTTCGGAACAGTTGAAAGTATTGGTTTTCCTCAGACACGTCCAGGGACTGTCTAAAAAATGAACTAAAAAGCGCCATTCCGATGTGAGGGAATGGCGCTTTTGGTGCTAGTCGGATATAACGTTAGATTACGCTTGACGGAATTCCAGCTGTTTCGTATAAATCGTACTTTGGTTACGTCCGTGCTCTTTTGAAGCATAGAGTGCTTTATCCGCTTGTTGCAATGCTTCAAGTGATGTATGGGATCCACCCGAATGGGCAATTCCTAACGAAATCGTAATCTTCAAATCAGGTACATTTGCAGTCGGGAACAGGTTACGGGCGACTGTCGTCCGCGCTAATTCAGAGATTTTCTTCGCATCCTTCAATGATGTATTCGGTAAAATGATCAAGAATTCTTCTCCGCCGTACCGACCGACTAAATCATCCGGACGAACGATAGAGGCAAGTGTCGTTCCGAGTTGTCGCAACACATCGTCGCCGGCATCGTGACCATATGTATCGTTAACGTGTTTGAAGAAATCGATATCGATCAGGATAAGTGAATATCCGTCGTCATCCGATCCGACGAGTGATAGCGAGTCGTCCAGACGTCGGCGATTGGCGAGACCCGTCAAGGCGTCGGTCATCGCAAGTTTTTGCTGGTACTGGATATTTTCAAAATGTCGTCGCAGTTCGGCTAATAAGCGATAGGTGACGAGTCCGGCTAATAAATTAAAGAAAATGTACGTAACCGATACTTTGAAAAACGTTTCCCAACTGTTTGTCAGTGCATAGATGGCTGGTAACGAATAGAGAATACCGATTCCAATCATTAATTCAAAGGTCAGCAATGTATTACGTAAAAATCTGCGTGCTATGCCAATTGTCAAAATGAATAAAACCATGATGACGGAAGCGAGAATCGCTCCTTCGATTTGATCAGCAGGTGTAATTAAAAAACGCGTTCCGATAATCATGACTCCCGTGATGAGGGCACTAGGCAATCCGCCAAATAATGTGGCAATCGCGACAGGAATGATGCGTAAGTCAATCCGGGCAATATCAATTTGAATGCTGTTGAACATGAGGAGTACAGCAATTGCACCAGCTACACAACCTAAAATAAGGCGTGATTCAAGCTTTGATTTTGGTGTAATTCTTGGTTGATTTCGAAAAGGTAAAAATAAAAGCGTGATCGTCGTGAATAAGAGACAAAAATTTATGATGAAGTTATTCATAATAGACAACAAATCCTCCCAACTCCCCCTGCAGTATACTTCCAATTATATACTTTGAGTATACTCGTTCTACTAACGGTATAGGAGGTCTGAATGTTTAGAATAAAAAAAGAAAAACAGCATAAAACACCTGTTTTTCTCGTAATTCTTACTTTATTAATTGGATGAGACGACTTCTTCATCCATTGTCGCAAGGATTTTATCAAATACATGAATCATCACGTTCAGTTCTTCTTCAGATAAAGTGCCGAATCGCTCCTGAAGATATGTGCGACGGACGACTTCGAGATTCCGAAAAGCGGCCTCTCCCTCGTCAGTCAAGGCGAGGACGATTGAACGACGATCTTCCGTCGAGCGTGTCCGTGTCACAAAACCGGTCTTATACAGTTTATCTGTCAAAGCGGTGACCTGACTTGTCGCGAGTTCGAACTGTTCCGCGAGTAATGTCGGACGCTGGGGGCCGTTTTCAGATAAGCTGCGTAAGATGAAGAATTCACTTCGCGTGGCAGTACCTTCAAACAGTTGATTCAACTCACGGCGCAACGTCCGGAGAATCACGCGCATTTGTTCTTCTAATCGATATGTCAATTGGTCATGTTGTTCTTGTCCCATCTGAGCAACATCCTTTCTGTACTACCTTCTACCATTTAGTGTACTAAAAATATCGGAATTTTACTATGAACACGCTAGGATTCAAAAATATAAATTGACAAACAAGAAACATATTATGTACTATGTCGAAGTAATGAATTAGTAAATCAACTTAATTAGTTCTCACTCAACCAGTGGGATGGAGGTTGCGATTTTTATGAGTCGGGTTACGGATGTCGTCAAGCGGCAGATGAAATAGCTCAAAAGGAAGAATTGCCGAAATCGTAGACTACTTTGAAAGTCAGCGATTGGGATTAGATCAAACAGGTCTAATACTGTCATGAACCGTTTGCGGTTTATGGGGAGCTATCTTTCACGACGGTAGAATGAGACGCATCATCGATATGTTGCGTTCTCATCTTCCTCTTGGAAGGTGAGGGCGCTTTTTTGCGCCCTCTCAAAAATTATAAAAAGAGAGAAGCGACAAACATGAACAATTTACAACAGCAACAACACCCCCTTGATTCCACAGCAGAAGGGCTACAACGAGGGCTTCAAGCCCGGCATATGTCGATGATTGCAATTGGCGGAGCGATTGGGACCGGTTTATTCATCGCGTCAGGTGCCTCTGTTGCAGCGGCAGGACCGGGCGGTGCGTTACTTTCTTATACAATCGTCGGATTGATGGTCTACTTCTTGATGACGAGCCTTGGGGAGATGGCCGCCTATATGCCGGTCGCAGGATCGTTCTCGACGTACGGGACGAAGTTCGTCGACCCTTCATTCGGATTCGCCTTAGGATGGAACTACTGGTACAACTGGGCCGTCACGATTGCCGTCGAGCTCGTCGCAGCACAAATCGTCATGCATTACTGGTTCCCGAACATTCCGGGCGTCTATTTTAGCGCGCTGTTTTTACTTTTAATGATTGGATTAAATTATTTTTCGGTCAAAGGATTCGGTGAAGCCGAATACTGGTTTGCGATGATTAAAGTCGTCACGGTCATCGTGTTTCTTGGTGTAGGAGTCGCGATGATTTTTGGTATCTTTACTTCGGAGCCACCAGCAGGCTTCAAAAACTTTGGCTTAGGTGATGCACCGTTTGTCGGAGGGATTCCAGCTGTCATCGGTATCATTCTTGTCGCAGGTTTTAGCTTTCAAGGGACGGAGCTCGTCGGAATCGCAGCAGGCGAGTCGGAAGATCCGGAAAAAAATGTCCCGAAAGCAGTTAAACAAGTGTTTTGGCGGATTTTATTATTTTATGTATTTGCGATCTTCGTCATCGGAATGTTGATTCCATACACAAGTCCAAATCTTGTCTCAAATGATATTACGGATGTTGCCGTCAGTCCGTTCACACTCGTCTTCGAAAAAGCAGGACTCGTGTTTGCAGCAGCATTGATGAATGCGGTCATCTTGACGTCCGTCTTGTCTGCCGGGAACTCCGGGATGTATGCTTCAACCCGGATGCTCTACACACTGGCACGACAAGGTGATGCACCGAAACTATTTGCGAAAGTCTCAAAAAACGGTGTGCCGCGGAATGCGTTACTCGCGACAGGGGCGATTGGTGCGCTTTGTTTCTTGACGTCGATGTTCGGTGGACAAGTTTATCTTTGGTTACTGAATGCTTCCGGAATGACAGGATTTATCGCGTGGCTCGGGATCGCGATCAGTCATTACCGTTTCCGAAAAGGTTTCGTCGCCCAAGGGCATGCGTTACGTGACTTACCGTACGTTGCACCGGCGTTCCCGTTTGGTCCGCTATTCGCATTTGGCCTATGTTTCCTCGTTATCGTTGGGCAAAACTATGCCGCGTTCCTCGCTGATCAAATCGACTGGGTTGGGATTGCAGCAACGTATATCGGAATTCCGTTATTCTTGGTCTTCTGGCTCGGACATAAAGTCAAACACCGGACATCGGTTGTCCGGTATGATGAGATGGAGTTTCCGAAACATCCGAAAAAATAATAGGATAAGCTAAAGGACCCTCTCGCTTACGAGAGGTCAGACTATAAGCAAAGTGTTATCGGGAATCGGGAGATCAAGCGTCTTTTTTCGTTGCTTTCCTCGGGCGAGGCGCAAGCCGTTGCTCCTTGATCCTAACGGACAATGAGCAGGGTCTTGCCTGCCTCTGACAGTGCGTTGAAAACGCACTTTTCCCTTAGGAGTCAACGAAACATGACGCTTTTTAGGTAGTATCGTGACGGATTGTCTCTCATTATCGCATGTTTACGCTTCTTAATAGTTTGTCTACACACAAAAACCCTCTCACTTGCGAGAGGGTTTTTGTGTATAAAAGAACCGAGTGGTTTTCCGAAAGATTTTTTTAGTTTCTTTCCATGATATGTCCCTGCAAGTATGTCAATCTGTAATCGGATTATTTCTTTTTAATAATTTTATTTTTATTTAAAAATATTGTTTCAATAAAGTAAAAATAAGGAATAAATTCTTTACGGTAAATCTACTAAAACAATCGGGATGGAGGAAGTGTGAAATGAGTACATATGAATTGATTTTGACACTGGGTTCGGCCGCGTTCTTCATGGCGCTCGTTGCTTATGTATCCTATCGCATGACACGAGGCAAGGAACAGGGAGTTGACGAATATTTTTTGGCAGGACGTGGACTAAGCGGAATCTTTATTGCCGGTTCCTTGCTTCTGACCAACCTTTCGGCAGAACAACTGATTGGTTTGAACGGTCAGTCGTTCATGGGGAATATGTCGAGCATGGCGTGGGAAGTCACGGCAGGGTTTGCTGCCATCATCATGGCGATCTACCTGTTGCCTAAGTTTTTGGGGATGGGGATTTCGACGTTACCTGAATTTTTAAGTCAGCGCTATGATGAAACGGTCCGGCGGATGACGGTGCTCTTATTCTTACTTGGCTACATGTGCGTGACGATTCCATCGATGCTTTACTCCGGCGGGATTGCCGTCTTACAACTGTTTAACGTACCGGAGTTATTTGGATTGAGTTATACGCAGTCGCTGTGGCTCGTCATTTGGGTTGTCGGGATCATCGGGGCCATCTATGCAATTTTCGGAGGACTACGGGCTGTCGCCGTATCCGATACATTAAATGGAGTCGGCCTTGTCATCATCGGTTTCCTCGTTCCGATTCTTGGTTTTTTTGCACTCGGGGACGGGAATATGGTCGACGGGATGAAGCGTCTCGCAACGACACACCCTGAAAAATTGAATGCGATTGGGTCGTCAACCGATGCCGTTCCGTTCTTTTCGATTTTTACAGGAATTTTGTTTGCGAATCTCTTCTATTGGTCACTTAATCAATATGTGATTCAGCGCGTGCTTGGAGCAAAGGACTTAAAAGAGGGACAAAAGGGTGTCTTGATGACAGGCTTCCTGAAACTACTCGTCCCGGTATTCATGTTGATTCCGGGTGTGATTGCGTACCATTTGTATGGAGATAATCTAGCAAGTGGAGATTTGGCCTATCCGAAATTAATCACGGAGTTGCTCCCTGTCTCATTGATGGGATTTTTCTTGGCCGTCTTGCTGGGAGCAGTCTTTAGTTCATTCAACTCACTCTTAAATAGTATCGCGACGTTGTTCGTACTCGATATTTATCGCCCGGTCTTTGCGAAAGAAGCGACCGACCGCCAGCTGATTCGTGTCAGTAAAATCTTCGGAACGATCGTTGCCTTGATTTCATTTGTCGTCGCTCCATTCTTAATGTATGCACCAGACGGTCTTTGGACGTTGATTCGTCAGTTCACAGGATTTTTCAACATTCCGATTCTCGTCATCGTCATGATGGGAATGCTCGTGCGGACGATTCCGCCGATTGCTGCCAAAATCGTCATTGTTTTTCATGTCATTGCCTATTACTTCTTTGTTTTCGGACTCAGACAGTTGTTCGGAATCGATCACGGCATCAGCTTTATCCATGGCTACGGTATTTTATTGGTGATCGAAGTGCTGTTCATGTGGTTCATGGGGAAATATCGTCCTGTTATGCAGGTGAATCGTCGTCGACCGGTACGTACGACGGGGATGACACCATGGAAATATGCGATGCCTGTCTCGGTCTTACTCGTGTCGAGTATCATCTTGATGTATGTCCTCTTCTCGAAAATAGGACTCGCCTATCCGGATGGTATCGTTTCAGGCTGGTTCTGGCCAATCACGCTTGTCTTGCTTGTCGGGACGGTCTTCCTCTGGCGCTTTGCCTTGAAGTCGTGGCATGCGCGGTATACGACTTATCTCGAGGAAGAGTACAAACGAGCGGAATAAGTTCACAGTTGACGGCTCAAATCGATTAAGATTAAAGAAAAACGGAGGCGAGCATCGTGAACTACTGGTACCACTTTAAACGGGCATTCATCCCGATTGCGATTTTATTGATTACATTAGCGATTTATCAAATGATTTATCGTATGAACAACATTTGGTATTCGCTCGGCGGATTGATTTTAGTTTTTGCAGCGATTTATTTTGTCATGCGACGCCTGAAGGCAAATCCAGAAGATTGAGTGAGCAAGATAGTAGGGGCATGCTTTAAAAAGCAGTAGACTAGAGAGATAGAAAGAGGAGGGGAAGATAGATGGCAAAAGCAATATTTGCAGGTGGTTGTTTCTGGTGTATGGTCAAACCGTTTCATAAGTATGATGGTGTCGACCAGGTGATTTCCGGCTACACCGGTGGTCATACAGAAAACCCGACCTATAAAGAAGTTTGTTCTGAGACGACGGGACATCTCGAAGCAGTCGAGGTGACGTATGATCCGTCTGTCATCACATATGAAGAATTACTTGAAGTATTTTGGCGTCAAATTGATCCAACGGACGGTGGCGGTCAGTTTAATGACCGAGGTCAATCGTACGAACCCGCTATTTTTTATGTTGATGAAGCGCAAAAGCAAGCGGCGGAACAATCAAAAGCAGCTCTTGATGCTTCTGGTCGTTTTTCAAAACCGGTTGCCGTCGACATCCGTCCGGCAGCACCATTTTGGCCGGCGGAAGAATATCATCAGGACTACTACAAAAAGAATCCGTTCCGCTATCAAATGTATAGTGTCGGATCGGGTCGTGCCAAGTTCGTCAAAGAAGCTTGGAAAGATCACGGTAAGGAACAGGAATTGAAACAACGCTTAACACCCATCCAGTATAAAGTGACACAGGAGAGCGGGACAGAACCGGCTTTCCGAAATGAATACTGGGATGAAGAACGTCCGGGACTGTATGTCGATATCGTCGATGGAACGCCACTCTTCACGTCAAAAGACAAGTTCAACTCAAGTTGTGGATGGCCGAGTTTCGCGAAGCCGATCGCAGAAGACAAGATGGAAGTAAATCTTGATACGACGCACGGCATGACGCGGACAGAAGTTCGTTCAGCTGATGCCGATAGTCACCTCGGTCATATCTTTGATGATGGTCCAAAAGAGCTCGGTGGTCTGCGTTACTGCATCAATTCCGCTGCTCTTCGATTTATTCCGGTAGAAGAGCTTGACTCTGCCGGATATGGGGAATATAAAAAACACTTCGAGTAAGTCAAATCGTAAGGCAGCAAAACGAATTCGTTTTGGCTGCCTTTTTTAGAATCGAAAGGAGGTCATGTTTTGTTTACAGCAGTTTATGATGACATTCGACAGATGACGATTGCCAAAGTATTGGATTTTTATGATGATAAAGTGCGAGGACTTGATGAAACGGCTCGACGGAAAAAGTATGACAAGATGAGCCAAAGTCCGTTTCTGTTTTTCCGCGGCAGTTCCCATCTGTTTTACTATGATTTGACCCGGATTCCATTAGGGTTCGACACACCGGTTGAGACACCGACATGGATTCAAGGCGATCTCCACTTTGAGAACTTCGGTGTTCATGGAAATGCGAAGGGTGAAATCATTTACGACGTTAATGACTTTGATGAAGGGTATCTCGGATCCTATCTTTACGATGTCATCCGGATGGCCGTTTCGGTCCGTTTATTTGCAGACGAGGTCGCTTATGATCCGGAACCGGCGATTAAGGCCTACATTGAAAACTACTTACACGACCTTCATGAATACGCGAATGGTAAAAATCCGAGTGACATCTGTTTTACGGTCAAGAATACGAAAGGACCGATTCGAAAATTAATTAAAAAAGCTGAAAAGAAGAAAGCAGACTTGCTTGGTGAACGAACTACTGTGATTGATGGACACCGGAAGTTTCTTGATCTACCGGATATGAAGCGTGTCGAAAAAGAGACGTACGCAGCAATCGAAGCGATCTGGCCGGATTACATTGCATCAGTCGATGAGAACGATCGAAGAGACGACGCGTTTTATACGATCAAGGACATCGTCCACAAACTGGATAGCGGAACCGCCTCGATTGGTCTGGAACGCTATTACATTTTGATCAATGGGGAAGGGAAGGAAGAGCCGGACGTCATCCTTGAGATGAAACAAGCACAAACGGCTGTGCCGTCCTTATTCGTTCCTGTTTACCGCGAAGATGTCGAGACCGTCCATCAAGGATTACGGGTCATCGCGTCTCAAAAAGCGATGCAAGCGCATGAAGATCCTCATCTCGGATACGTGACGATGCATCAAAAGGAGTATTACATTCGAGAGCGCTCTCCGTACAAAAAGAAATTAAAAGCAAAGCATATTAAAAGCCAGGATGATCTTGAAAATGTATTAGCTCTTCAAGGTCGGATTACGGCGAAAATCCATGCGCGAGCCGATATGGATGCAGGAATTAAGGCGACGGTTCTCACTCATCACGCGGATATCGCGATTATCGAAGCAATCGGACAGTCAGAGCAAGTTTTCCTTCAGCAAATTCAACGCTGGTCAAACGCCTATGCGGAAAGAACGAAGCTAGACTTCCACGTGTTTTTGAACTGGATGACGAACCGATAAGAAAATGGTCTTTTGGGAATCGGAAAAAGGCAGGAAACACCGAATTGAACTTCGGCGTCTCCTGCCTTTTTTAGGCTAATTTCTTATTTAAGAAGGAACTGAACTTTTTACACGAACAGCGTCAAACTCACGTTTGATGCTTTCATTGGCTTTTGCTTCTTCTTCAGCCGACCAACCGAGTTCGCTACGCATGAGAGCGAGTACGCCGTCCGCATATTTCTCGGCATTTGGATAATCGAAGAAGACGGCGGACGCACGGCGATTCAAGAAATCACCGGGTTGCATGACGAGCTCGGCTTCGAGTCCGTAAAGCAGTGCGCCAAACCAGTGAAGTGGTAACTGGTAACGTTCCGCTTCACTGCCACGTGAACGAATGAGTTCATATACCCGTTCGACGTTCGTTCCGTAGCGTTGGATGAGCCATGTCGTCTCGTCTGGCGAGAGACCGAGGGCTTCTCCTTTCGGTTGTTGCTCTTTCAAGTAGCGGGCAAATCCTTTACTACCATCTTTATGTCCGCCGCCAAGTAAGATATGACGCGTCCGTGATTCAAGATAGATCCGGTCTTCTTCTTTTTTGAATTGTTCGGCGACCATATTGATGATGCGTTCCGCCATTTTCCGGTAACCGGTTAGTTTACCACCAGCAATCGACATCAAGCCGGATTTCGAGACGAAGATTTCATCCTTACGAGACAGTTCACTCGGATCTTTGCCATCTTCATGAATCAATGGACGTAGACCAGACCAAGTCGACTCGACGTGCTCCGGACGAAGCTCGATATTGAACATATCATTTGTCGCTTTTAAGATATAGTCGCGGTCTTCTTCCGTGACACCAGGCTCGAGAATGTCACCTTTATAGTTCGTGTCGGTTGTTCCGACGTAGGTTTTCCCTTCGCGTGGGATTGCGAAAATCATCCGTCCGTCTGAGACATCAAAATAAACGGCTTGACGGAGCGGGAAATCAGCTTGATCGATGACAAGGTGAATCCCTTTTGTCAGGTGGAGCGACTTACCAGATTTTGAACCATCTTGTTCACGTAATTCATCAACCCATGGACCCGTCGCATTGATGATTTTTTTCGCCCGAATCGTATACGTCCGGTCTGTTAAGAGGTCACGGACTTCGACGCCGACAGCTTTCCCGTTATGATAGACGAGTGATTCTGCTTTCGTATAGTTGACGGGACGACCACCATAACTGATAGCGGATTTTAGGACCTCCATCGTCAAGCGAGCATCATCCGTTTTGTATTCCACGTAACGCCCGCCACCGACGAGGTGTTCTGAGCGGAGAAGTGGTTCATAACCGAGTGTTTCTTCTTTCGATAACATCGTTCTGCGTTCATTGCGTCGTACACCAGCGAGTTGGTCGTAGACACGTAAACCGATAGAAGTTGAAAAACTTCCGAATGTTCCCCCTTCGACGAGCGGTAACATCATCCATTCCGGTGTCGTGACGTGGGGCGCATTCTCATAGACGATTTCCCGCTCTTTTCCGACTTCTGCGACGAGCTTGATTTCGAATTGTTTGAGGTAACGCAGTCCCCCATGAACGAGTTTCGTTGAGCGACTTGATGTGCCTTCAGCAAAGTCTTGCATTTCGATTAAACCGGTACGCATACCGCGGCTTTGTGCGTCGAGCAAAATCCCGGCGCCCGTGATTCCGCCCCCGATGACTAATACATCGAGCAGTTCTTGTCCCATCTCTTCTAACCATGCCGTGCGTTCTGTACTTGAAAACATGAATAGTTCCCCCTGTTCGTTATGAATTGGATTGAATTACTCTACTGATATCCATGTACCCTCTTTTGCACTCTTTTGAGCATAATCGATGATTTTCATGACAAATAACGCTTGCTCTGTCGTCACGACGAGCGGAATTTCGTTTCGGATTGCCCGTGCAAGATCCGTGTAATACGTAGAAGACGGTTTTAAGAAAGGGCGTTCTTCAGGTGGTTGTTCCGGAAGACCGAATGTATAGGTCGCATTCTCTGTATCGACCATGTCAACGAAGTAACTCGCTTTCGTTCCGTGCACGCTCAAAGAACGTCCGGACATCGGAACGAGCGAGCCGATGTGAAGAATCGCACGCCGTGTTCCGAAGGCGAGAATGAGGTGCGTATAATCGTCGACCGGACCGTCGATCCGCTGAATCGTTTGGTCACAAAAGACACGATCCGGTCGTTCTCCGAATAAAGTCAGAGCCTGATCGATTAAATGCGATCCTAAATCGTACAAGAGACCGGCACCGGGTACGTCCTGTTCCCGCCAGCGTTCACGGACGGTCGGACGGTAGCGGTCATAATGGGCTTCGAACGTCTGAACGTCGCCGAGCTGATCGGTCCGGACGAGTTCCAGTAGCGTTTCGAAGTCTTTTTTGTAGCGACGATTATGATAGACTGTCAGTAAGCGATTTTGTTGACGAGACAGTTCAGTTAATCGTTCTGCTTCAGCGAGCGTCACGGTAAACGGTTTTTCGACGAGAACATGGCAGTCTGCCTCTAACGCAAGTCGTGCGAGAGGATAATGCTCAGAATTCGGTGTCGCGATAACGACGAGATCGATCGTTTCCTCGGCGAGTAATGTTTCGAGCGATGGATATACAGGCACGTTTGGGTAGCTTTTTGCAACTGCATCCGGACGACTCGACTGAACAGCAATGAGCTGATAATCAGGCGATGTAATATAGGGGGCATGCAGGTGTTCTCCGGCAAGACCAAATCCAACTAAAGCAGTACGAATCATAAGGACACTTCCTTTTCGGTTAGTCCCTTCAATTTAGCACAAGTGAGGTGAAGAAGATGATTACAGAACAACATGTCATTGAAAAAATGCGGCAGACGATGGCAAAAATCGAGCAGACGACTGGTACAGCACAAGTCGAACAACTGGCGACAATGAAAGCATACTGTGAGCTGTTGCTTGAGCAACCGGGCACACCGGCACCAAGCGTCATGCATCCACAGACAGCTCCGGCAGCAAAACCGGACGTCGATCCGATGCTCGCACGCTTCATGGGCGTTGCACAAGAAGATGAACAAAAAGGTCCGTCATTGCTCGATTTTTGACTAGATACGTAACTTTTTGGGAATAGAAAAGACAGACAAGCCAGAGGGGGAAACAGTATGAAAACAGCAATCATCATTGGAGCAGGTCCAGGAAATGGTGTCGAAATCAGTAAACGATTCGGGAAAGAAGGCTTCCAAATCGTTTGTGCAGCGCGAACGCAAGACACACTTGCTGCTGTCGTCACGGAATTGAAAGAGCATGGGGTCGAAGCAGTCGGTGTCGAGTGTGACGCATCACGCCGAACGGATATCGCATCACTTGTCGAATGGACGAAGGAACAATACGGACAAGTCGACGTCCTTGTCTACAATGCATCGATTCTGCATCAGTCATCGGTTCTCGACGTCTCAGCAGAACAAATCACGAAAGAATTTGAAATCGACGTCCTCGGGGCACTCGATGCTGCGCAGCTCGTCGCACCGGACATGGTGGAACGAAAAGACGGCGCCATCTTAATCACAGGTGGCGGGGCTGGAATCCATGCGATTAAATCATTACCCGGATTATCGATTGGAAAAGCGGGTGTCCGTCAATTGACACACATGCTGCATGACACGCTAAAAGAAAGTAACGTTTACGTCGGGACGGTCACGATTGCAGGAGAAGTGAAGCGGGGGACGGCGCTCGATCCGGCGAATGTCGCTGAAGCCTTCTACACACTGTATTCGAATCGGACGGATGTCGAAAAAGTCTTGTCTGCAGAATGAAACAGTTAATCGTCTACTACGATGGTCTCTGTCCACTCTGTCAAAAATCGAAACGGCTGCTTGAACGGATTGATTGTTTTCAGCAGTTGACGTTTTCCGATGCGCGACGGATGCCGGTGGAACAACAACCGCGATTGCTCGAACGGATGCATGTCGAAACCGAGCAAGGGGTCCGGTACCCGGGAATTGAAGGGATTCGTCTGTTGGCGAAAACTTTGCCAGTCCTTTTACCGGCCTCTCCAGTGGTCTCGTTAGCGATTGTTTTACGAATCGGAGCACCACTCTATGACCGAGTTGCGAAAAATCGCGTCATTCCGATGAGCTGTACGACGGAGTGTTCCATCAACTAATACATGTAGCGAAGCGCCGACGCAAGCAAGGTCGGCGTTTTTTGAATGGACGGGCTAACTAACAAAAAGGAGGAGCATGATGAAGTTTTGGATGAAGGCATTGATGCTAGTCGGACTAGTATTCAGTACAGGCTGTGCCTTAGAGGCAGATCCGGAAACAGAAACGAAGTTCGGTATCGCACAACCGGATGATACAAAAGCCACACAAGTGACCGTCGAGCGGGTCGTCGACGGGGATACAATTAAAGTCCGGTTACCGGATGGGAAGATTGAAGACGTCCGTTTTTTGTTAATCGATACGCCAGAAACGGTAAACCCGGAAAAACCGGTTCAACCGTTCGGACCGGAAGCTTCAAGCTTTACGAAAGACCTCTTACCGAAAGGGAGCAAAATCGTCATCGAGCGAGATCACTCAAAGGCGGATCGTTACGGTCGTCTCCTAGCGTACGTCTGGATTGATGGCAAGATGGTTAATCAAGAGCTGTTACGTCAAGGGCTTGCGCGTGTCGCCTATGTGTACGAACCGGATACGCGGTATGTCAAAACGTTCGAAGACATTGAACAAGAAGCAAAAGCAGCGAAAAAAGGGATTTGGGAAACGGAAGGCTATGCGACGAATCGTGGATTTGACGAAACGGTCTTGACGAAGGAATCGACTTCTTCGGCAAAAGGTCAGTGTGAAGACATCAAAGGAAATATCAACCGGCAAGGGAATAAGATTTATCATGTCAAAGGCGGTCGTTCGTACGAGGACGTCAAGCCAGAGGAAATGTTCTGTAGCGAACAGGAAGCGAAACAAGCAGGTTTTCGACGCGCTGCGAATTAATGATGCACGCCCCATGAGAGTTTGTCCTTTATTGTCTGAAGGGGCCGATGTTAAAGGCGCTTCAAACTCAAACTTCATGACGGACGGTTCCGTCCTGTACGCACGAAACGCCGATGATCCCATTTTTCATGGAATCATCGGCGTTTTTTAAACGGTCTGCATGTCCGCCTCGCCCGAGGGAAGCAACGAATAAAGACGCGTATCTCCCGATAGCACGTTGTCCACAGTCTGAGACACCCTAACAGGTGCCTGCTGTTTGTGGTTACTCCCTTTTATTCTGAAGGCGGGGAGGGTTTATAATGCGGAATTTGATCATCCTCATCAAAGGCAATCGTGACGTCGGTCACGCCTTTTAAAATCCGGATTTGCAGTTCGAGACGGTCTTTGATGTCATCGGCTTGCGCGATTGTCATGCCACGGTCGACTTCGATTTCAAGATCAACGTGGAAATGATCGCCCTCTTTGATGACTTCAAGTTTTTCGATATCACGGACATCTTTATCACGGAGTAAAATCTCTGCGATTTTTGCCGTCAAGACTTCATCACTTTCACCGAGCGCGCCGGCTGCATTTTGGATGAAGACGTTATAGACGACGTAAAACATCATCAATCCGATTAAAACAGAAGCAATCCCTTCTGCTTGATAAAACGATGTATAGTGCGAAATGAGGACGGCGATAATGGCGATGAGACCACCAAGTGTCGCAACTAAGTCTTCCATAAAGACGAGGCGCGTCGCTGGTTTTGCTTGTCCAAGCTTCGAAAAACTTTCGCGAACGAGCGTGAATCCACGCGATTTTAGACCGGTTTCATGGGCGATTTCCGTCATGGCCTTATAGAAGACCCCGACTTCGAGCACAACTCCGATTCCGAGCGCTGTTAAGATGATCCATAGTCCGCTTGTTTCTTCTCCTGGAGCATGTAGAATATGCAACACGCCTTCACGAATCGTCTCATACGCTAAAATAGCGACGACGATAATTGCTGCGAGCAGGACGAGGTTGACGAGTCGACCGAATCCATTCGGGAATCGTTTTGTTGGTGCTTTTTTACTTAACGCAGATCCGACATAAACGAACATTTGATTGGCAGCATCACCGATTGTATGCATCATTTCTGCGAACATGGCGATGTTACCGGTTAAGATATAAGCGATGAATTTAATAATGGCAATAATCGTATTGACGATAGCGGCAGCTAAAGCAGATTTATTACCACGCCTCATTAGTGAGAAAAAGTTGGCCATAGTGTGATCCTCTCCTTTTAAAAAAGCAGGAAAGCGGAATTAACCGCGTCCTGCTTGGAATGATGGATAAAGTGACATACCGCCGTCTGCAAATAGTGTGATGCCGGTCACGTAACTGGATTCGTCAGAAGCAAGCCATGCAGCGACAGCGGAGATTTCTTCCGGTTTACCGATGTTGCCCATTGGAATCATGCTTTCGACTTCTTTACGTTGTTCCGGGTCTTCAAATTTCTCTGCATTGATTGGTGTGTTGATCGCTCCCGGCCCAATCGCATTGATTCGAATTCCTTTTGGTGCATATTCCATTGCGAGCGTCTGCGTCATCAGTTTGACGCCACCTTTACTTGCCGCATAGTGAACAAATGTTGGCCATGGAATGATTTCGTGAACGCTCGACATATTAATGATGTTCCCCTTAATGTCGTTCTCGACAAAGTATTTCAAGGCTTCACGTGCGCCGAGGAATGAACCGGTTAAGTTGACATCGATGACTTTTTGCCAGTCTTCGAGGGACATTTCGTGCGATGGTGATGGCATTTCGACACCGGCATTGTTGACGAAGATATCGAGTCGACCAAAGTGGTCAACTGTTTCTTTAACAAGACGAATCATATCGTCCTCTTTTGATACATCTGCTTGAATCGTAATGGCTTCTCCACCGGCTTGCTTGATTTCTTCTGCAATCTGATCTGCTTCTTCCGGATGGCTCCGATAGTTGATGACGACCTTTGTGCCTTCTTCCGCGTAACGACGGACAACGGCTTCACCAATCCCCATTGAACCGCCTGTGACGATAGCTACTTTTCCAGTTAAACTGTTATACATGAAAATCGACTCCTTTAAAAGTTATTGTTTCGTAAATCCGATCATGATACCGCCCGCTACGACGAGGATACAGCCGATGATAACGAACGTCATTTCTTTTTTCGTTTTTGCTTCTTTCAAGAACAGGACGCCACCGATTGTCGAGATGACGACACCGGTTTGCGATAACGAAAAGCTTGTTGCGACGCCGACACGTGCCGTTGCGAAGAGCAGGGCGATGTTACCGACAGCCCACATGATACCGGCAAGGCCATTTGTGAACGTCTGTTTCGCAAACAAATTCCCTTTGCGTAATGAAAGTAAAATGGCGCTGACGACCATCCCGATTGCTTGTGGTAAAACGGCTTCCCAACCATTGATGTTGAACCAACGGGCGATGACGACATAGCCGACATAACCAATCGTCGAGATGACGAGTAGAAGCAATCCTTTTCCGATGTTTTCATCCTTCTTGCTCTTATCTTCTTTATACGATGTAAAAGCAGCACCGGCGACAATCAGTACTAAAGCGCTAATTCCAAGAATAAGTGCGGATGTATTTGACCATTCACCAAAAGCGAGGACGCCAAACAATGATGTTCCGACGAGTTGCATCCCGGTCGAAATCGGCATCGTTTTCGAAACACCCATTTGTTTAAAAGCAGCAAATTGGTTCATTTGACCAAGTGCCCAAAAAGCACCGGAGAAAAGACCGGCAATCCAGGCTGTCATCGACAGTTCTGGACTGATGAATAAGAACGTCACGAGGGCGAATGCTAACGCACCGAGTGTTGTCCCGATAATTTGTTGTTCTGTTGAACCGCCGATTTTTGAAACGACGAGAGGCAACGTCCCCCACATCAATGCAGGAACGATGGCAATTAAAATATCAATCAAGTGATTCACCTCTTCCATTTGTTCTATCTACTTGAAGATGTACCCCGGGAATCCCGACGAAAAACCTCTAATGGGTAACGAATATTATCTTAAAATAAAAAACGCCCCACGAATGGGACGTGAAAATTATTATTTAAAGGGTTCATCAGCGATGCGGACGATGTGTCGTCCGATTCGTCGAGCGTTCCAGAGGGCGACGACAGCAATCGTTAAAGAAATTCCCATCAAGTCATACTGGCTTAAAAAATAGCCACCATAACTGACAGGTAAGCTGACGATTCCGACGAGCGAACTGGTCCACTGACGAATTTTAAGCGATTCCATGTTCGCGACGCGTGAGAATTTTTGCTGTTCGAATAACCGCCAGCGTGTTGGTTCACTGAGGGCATCATTGACTAGGCGAGGAAAGGCGAGAATTCGTGCGCCGTAAGACCCTGCAATCTGTAAGTAACGATTCTGGTTTTTCCCTTCTTCGTCCAGCCAACGGCGGACCATCGGTTTCGCGAGTTCAAGCAAGTTGATTTTTGGTGAGAGGATTTGCAGGATACCCAGGATCGTCGAAGCGGCACGACCGAAAAAGGCAAACTCGGCCGGTAATTGAATCGGTTCATTCCGAACGAGTAATTCAATATCAGACAGTACTTTTTCAATTAATTTCGTATCGACGTTCTCCATATCGCTTTCAAGGTAAAAGTTGACGGCTTTTTCAATCGCCTGGCGGATATTTTGTTTGTTGGCGTTCGGTAATAAAAAACGTAAGTCTTCCAAACCGTCGACGATTGCATCGTAATCGAGTGTGACGAACGACTGTAAGATTCCTTGAATCGCCCGCATATCGTCCGGGGTCGTCGCACCGATCATCCCGAAGTCGAGCAGGACGATTTTTCCGTCTGCCTGGACGAGGACGTTGCCGGGGTGGGGATCGGCATGGAACTTCCCACCGAACAGCAACTGTTCACCCGCATTCAGGAAGAGGTTACGCGCGAGTTCGTCACGATCGATTTGATGTTCTGCTAAAAACTCGAGGTCCGTGATCCGTGTACCGTCAATCCACTCCATCATCAAGACGCGATTCGTACAGTGTTCTTCATAATAGTCTGGAATGTAGATGACAGGGTTCGTTTCATACATCTTTTTAAAGTAGAGACCATTTTTTAATTCGGTCCGATAATTCAGTTCATCTCCGATGACGAAGACCATTTGGCGATAAAGACTTTGGAGGTCAGTCGATTTATTGAGTGACGTCCGCCGAAGCATCGCGATGACGAGACGCATCGCGCGGAAATCCGTTTTAATGATTCGTTCGATGTTAGGACGCTGGACTTTGATTGCGACTTTTCGCCCGTTCGATTTGAGTGTCGCACTATAGACTTCTCCGATCGAAGCAGATGCGATGGGGCGAGGACTGATATTATCGACGACGTCTTCGATCGGCATGCCCCAGTCTTCCTCGATGATTTTTCGAGATTCCCCGAGTTTGCTCGATGGGACCTTATCGACGAGTTCAGTTAACTCCATTAAAACGGTTGGTGGGAATAAGTCGGCACGAATCGATAAAAACTGCCCGAGTTTAATCAGGAGTCCTTCGAGACGCAGTGCTTTCTTCTTATAATCACGCGCAATCGTGATCATGATGCGCTCGAATTCTTCAGTATTCGTACCTGGTCGGTTTTTCCGGGTGAATCGATAGATAGTCCAAATATAACGAGCGAACATCGTCACGATGACGAAAATCCGGTAGAGCGCCCAACGTTTCATACGGTCACCTAGCTTCCTGTACAGTTTGTTTCAGTATAGGTTACTTTACCTAAAAACGTCACTTACAAACGGCTGAAAAAAGAATCGTAAAAATAAGGTGGACGCGACGCAAAAAGAGAGTATAGTAAGTAATGGAATTTCAATGTGGAAAGGTGAAATGTGTGCATGTCCTGGGACTTATTAAATATCATCGGAACGGTCGCATTTGCGATGAGTGGCGCGATCGTCGCGATGGAAGAAAAATATGATTTGTTTGGGGTTTGGTTATTGGCATTGATTACGGCGTTCGGAGGCGGTGCAATCCGGAACTTGTTGATTGGTGTACCCGTCTCGGCACTTTGGTCGCAAGGCGGATTG
Organism: Exiguobacterium sp. QJM3NY_9; assembly: GCF_056173545.1. Lineage (NCBI taxonomy): Bacteria > Bacillati > Bacillota > Bacilli > Caryophanales > Exiguobacterium > Exiguobacterium sp. QJM3NY_9. Next base: position 234,732 of record NZ_CM149679.1, read on the forward strand.
TTCTTGATTGCGATTTTAGTCGCATTATTAATCTTTGTTTTACCACAATTATTTTTACCACATTGGTCACGGTGGGGCGTACTCGCCGATGCACTCGGTTTATCCGCATTTGCGATCCAGGGTGCACTCATGGCATCTGCAAAAGGCTTACCTCTTTCAGCAACGATTTCAGCAGCTGTTTTAACGGGTGTCGGCGGTGGTGTCATCCGGGATTTATTGGCCGGACGCAAACCGCTTGTCCTGCATAAGGAAATCTATGCGATGTGGGCCGTCATGGCCGCGCTCGTCATCGATCGGTTCCAACTGACGAATCCTCTGCATTTGTTCACATTACTGGGACTCATTACGATTTTACGTATGCTATCTTATTATTATGAATGGAATTTACCGGCACGACGTTTAGGGGGAGAATGACATGAAAGTATTGATTATGATTGGTTCTTTATCGATGATGGTAGCGGTCGCACTCGGTGCGTTCGGAGCGCATGCGCTAAAAGATATGTTATCTGAGCGGATGCTTGCGAACTGGCAGACGGGTGTCCTCTATCAGATGGTGCACTCACTTGGGATTTTGGCACTGGGTGGCATGTTACTGAAAGTTTCGATTTCACAATTTTCGCTTGCAGGTTGGTTGATGCTCGCCGGAATCGTCTTCTTCTCCGGCAGCTTATATGTCATGGCGCTGACAGGGATTACAAAACTCGGTGCAATCACACCGATTGGCGGCGTTCTGTTCATCGCAGCCTGGATTTTTGTCGCGATTGGTGCGTATAAAGGATTATGATCCATCGACTGACTTGAAAGTTGGTCTTCAAACGAAAATATGGGAGTGGATTTTATATCCACTCTCTTAAAATGTAGACAACGTGATAGCGGGAGTTAAAAGCGTCTTTTTTCGTTGCTTTCCTCGGGCGAGGCGCAAGCCGTTGCTCCTTGATCCTAGCGGACAACGAGCAGGGTCTTGCCTGCCTCTGAAAATGCGTTGAACACGCACTTTTTCCCGTAGGAGTCAACGAAACGTGACGCTTTTTATAGGAATACCTTGAGGGAAATCCAGGCATGCAGACAGTTTAGAGCGCAGTCCGTCTCGAATCGCTTTGAAGACGAAGCAAGACAGGGAAGCACGAACGAATTGCCTCCCGATATCGCATGTTCAAAGTTTGTCTACACACTGGGAGTGGATATATATATCCACTCTCTTTTTTTGTCTTTTTACGACGATTACGCCATCGAAATAAAAAAATCGGTCAAGAGACATCACTGCCTCTTGACCGATTACGATTGAAGCAACTGCCTCAATGCTTTATTGGTTGTGTTTTATTTAGCTTCGATAATGCTTGCTCATAGCGATCCAGTACACGTTGTGCGACTGGCTTTAGCTCTTTTGAAAGCACAGCGAATTGCAACTCACGCGATCGCGTTGACCGGTTCATAGCATTCCCCATGATCATTCCTCCTTAACGTATAAAACGTACATCTTTTATGGCCGCAAAGAGTATATTCCCATAGGGTTTTTCTATGAAACGTCTTTTAGCATATTAAAGCGCGAAATGTGTTTCGAGCTCGCTTGACTCAAGACGGTTGCCGATGAAGAACTCACCGAATTCACCGTATTTTGCACTCACTTCGTCAAAACGCATTTCATAGACGATTTTTTTGAACTGGAGGATATCATTCGCGAACAATGTGACGCCCCATTCCCAATCGTCAAAGCCAGTTGATCCACCGATAATCTGTTGAATCTTCCCAGCGTAGCTCCGCCCGATCATACCATGACGGTACATGAGCTCTTTCCGTTTCTCCATCGAAAGCGTGTACCAGTTATCGCCATCGCGACGAGATTTACTCATCGGATAGAAACAGATGTGCTTCGATTTTGGCAAGATTGGATAGAGACGGTCGCGTACATACGGGTTCTCATACGGGTTCCCTTCGCCAGATCCACGGTATGTGCCGAGTTCGACGACGGAGACATATGAATACGTCGGGATGAGATAGTCATATAAGTCGAGTTTTTGCATCTTCACTTCGACGGCTTGGATGTCTTCCATTGTCGGACGAAGGACCATCAAAACGAGATCTGCTTTTTGACCGATGATCGTATAGAGGGCATGACTGCCTTCTTTTTGTTCTTCGACTTGTCCGAGCTCAGCTAAGAACGTTTGGAACTCGTTGATCATTTTCGTCCGGACAGTTGTTTCGACTTGTTTTAAGCGCGACCAGTCAATCCGGCGGAAATCATGTAATGTATACCAACCGTCGAGTGTTTCGGCGGCTTGCTGTGTAGCAGTTGGTTCTGATGTTTGATGTTCCATGAAAAAACCTCCTGAAATCTATAATGAAAAGTACATTCTCCATTGCTAATCTTATCATATATCGGACAGTTCATCGCAACAAAACAACCGTCTCTCATTAGGGGTAGAGACATGAAGTAACACGAATCGGGGTATGAAGTAAAAGGGTGTGATGAAACGCGTTAAGCGCCTTCTGTACTATTCCTAGAAATAACTGTAATAGTGATGAAATTCCGCTCCGTGTAATGGGTAAAAGAAGTTTTTTGCAAATTGTTTTAATAACGAAACAGAACTGTGTATAATGAACGATGGAATGTATAAGGAATAGAAACCGACACTTGATTGACATAAAAGGAGAGAAAATCATGCAATTATTCGAAATGCTTGAGACAAAAGTAAAAGCACACCAACCATCAATCGTTTTCCCAGAAGGAATCGACGCACGTGTTCTTGGTGCTGCTGTCCGCCTGAAAAAAGATGGTCTCGTCACACCAGTCGTTATCGGCCCACGCGTGAAGATTGAAGAGACGGCGTCGGCGAACGGAATCGACGTAACGGATCTTGAAACAATCGACCCGGCTTCGTACGATGCGATGGAAGAACTTGTTGCTTCATTCGTCGAGCGCCGTAAAGGAAAAGCGACAGAAGAACAAGCACGTGAAGTCATCTTAAAGGACGTCAACACATTCGGAACGATGCTCGTGCATACAGGTAAAGCAGAAGGTCTCGTCTCGGGTGCGATGCACGCGACTGGCGATACAGTCCGCCCGGCACTTCAAATCATCAAAATGCAAGAAGGCTATAAGAAAACATCGGGTGTCTTCATCATGGTTCGTGATGATGAGCAGTATGTCTTCGCTGACTGCGCAATCAATATCGCACCTGACGCAAACGACTTAGCAGAAAATGCAATCGCATCAGCAAAAACAGCAAAAACATTCGGCATCGAGCCGAAAGTGGCATTGCTCAGCTTCTCGACAAAAGGTTCAGCAAAATCACCTGAAACAGAACGCGTCGTCGAAGCAACACGTCTCGCAAAAGAACGTGCGCCTGAACTTGCAATCGATGGAGAGTTACAGTTTGATGCAGCGTTCGTCCCGAGCGTCGCAAAATCAAAAGCACCAGAATCAGATGTTGCAGGTCAAGCCAACGTCTTCATCTTCCCAAGCCTTGAGTCAGGAAACATCGGCTACAAAATCGCACAACGTCTTGGTGGATTCGAAGCGATCGGACCGATTCTCCAAGGTCTCAACAAACCGGTCAACGATCTTTCACGTGGATGTAACGAAGAAGATGTCTACAAACTTGCGATCATCACGGCAGCTCAAGCAGTTGAAGCAAACGCATAAAACGGAAAAGTCTTTACTTTTTCAGAGAACATCGTAAAATGAAACACATCATGCACGAATCATAAACGTATAGCAACGCTCGTATAATAGTGGGAATTGGCCCACGAGTCTCTACCGGATCGCCGTAACGATCCGACTACGGGTGGTGAGTTACTGCTCTCTTTTTTGGCGTACAGTGGCTGCCCCCGGGGGTAGCGCTGTACGTTTTTTTTCGTCAATAAAGGAGAACTCAGCTATGAAACGTTTAGAAGAAATGATTAACAAAGAAGGAATCGTCCTGTCCGATCAAGTCTTGAAAGTCGATGCATTCCTTAACCATCAAGTCGATCCGACATTGATGTGGGAAATTGCTTATGAATTCATGAATCGGTTTCAAGACGCAGGCATTACGCGGATTTTAACGATTGAAGCAGGTGGAATCGCACCGGCGATGATGACGGCGCTTCGTCTCGGTGTACCGATGGTCTATGCACGAAAAACGAAGTCGCTGACGTTAAACGAAGGAACGATTTCAGCAGAAGTCTACTCGTTTACGAAACAGCAGACGAGTACGATCACAGTCGCTGAAAAGTACTTACAGCAAGGTGAACGTGTGCTGATCATCGATGACTTTTTAGCGAACGGGGAAGCGGCGTTCGGTCTTGCTAAATTAGTCGAGCAGGCAGGAGCAGAAGTCGTCGGTATCGGAATCGTGATCGAAAAATCATTCCAACCGGGGCGAGAGAAGTTACTTGATGCAGGATTCCTTGTTGAATCGCTCGCGCGAATTGAAAAATTAGAGAACGGGAAAGCGACGTTCGTCCGCTCGGTGAACGTATGAAATCCTTATCGAATTTTAAAGCGGCAGGGCTCGGACTCCAACATGTCCTCGCCATGTATACAGGAGCAGCCATCGTTCCGTTGATCGTCGGCAGTGCAATCGGACTATCCGGAGAAGGCCTCGCGTATCTTGTCGCGATTGACCTATTCATGTGTGGAATCGCGACGTTACTCCAAGTCTTCGTCACGAAGTATACCGGTGTCGGACTGCCGGTCGTGCTCGGATGTACGTTCACGGCAGTCGGACCGATGATTGCGATCGGTAGCATGCAGGGCATCACGGCGATTTACGGCGCATTAATCGCAAGCGGCATCATCATTTTATTGATTTCCGGACTCTTTAGCCGGATTGCGATTTTATTTCCGCCGGTCGTGCTCGGATCCGTCGTGACGATTATCGGAATATCACTCATTCCGGCAGCCATCAATGATATCGGTGGCGGACAAGGTGTTAAAGATTTTGGTGACTTCCGATACCTCGGTCTCGCCGGATTAACGATTGCTTTAATCTTGATTTTAAATCGTTACGGCACCGTTTTTTCGAAGGCAGCCGCTGTCTTGATTGCGGTACTCATCGGAACACTTGTCGCGTTCGGCATGGGGATGATTGATTTTAGTCCAGTCGCTGACGCCTCGTGGTTCCAAATGATTACACCGTTTTACTTTGGTGCACCGACGTTTAATATCACGGCGATTTTGACGATGACGCTCGTTGGTCTCGTCTCAATGGTTGAATCGACAGGCGTCTTCTTGACGCTTGGTGAAATCACGGATAAAAAACTCTCGAAGCAAGACTTAGCACGCGGTTACCGGGCAGAGGGTGCTGCGACAATCATCGGCGGGATTTTCAACAGTTTTCCATACACGACCTACAGTCAAAATGTCGGGCTTGTTCAACTGACGGGCGTCAAAACACGAAAAGTCATCATCTTTGCCGGGTTGTTTTTAGTCATCCTCGGTTTCTTGCCGAAAGTCGCCACCTTTACGACACTGATTCCGAAACCAGTGCTTGGTGGGGCAATGCTCATCATGTTTGGGACGGTTGCAGCAAGCGGAATTCGAATTCTGTCTCGCGTCGACTTCGCAAAAAACGACCACGTCTTGACGGTCGCCTTATCGCTTGGCGTCGGACTTGGCATCAGTATGAACCCAGCGATTGTGTCCGGTTTACCGGAACAAATCCGCGTCTTGACGGATAGTCCGATTGTCGCCGGTTCGTTGACGGCATTGCTTCTCAATGGTTTGTTCCGTTTGGCTGATCGCAAGCAGCGTACAGAAGACGAACAATTCGCAAAAGCTGAGTAAATAGTAGAACGATTGTGTTACGAGCAGACCTGCATCTTCGGATGGAGGTCTCTTTTTTGTGATGAGAGAACGTTACACAAATCAGAATATTTCGAGTATGGGAAGAAAGTGGTAAATCTCACTTGAAAACGTTTACAAATCAGACACCTCTTCTTTATACTGACAACGTAGCGGTTTGGGGAACTGCTAAGAACGATAGAGAGACAGGAAGGACGTCGTACAAATGAAGCAACAGACAGAGCTAAATCGGGGACTGGAAGAGCGTCATATTACGTTGATGTCGCTGGGGGCGGCAATCGGTGTTGGACTTTTCCTAGGCTCGGCAAAAGCCATTCAGTTGGCAGGACCAGGGATTCTGATTGGTTATTTAATCGGCGGTATCATCATCTTCATCATCATGCGGGCACTTGGGGAGCTCGCGGTACGTGAACCGGTGGCGGGAAGCTTTGCTGAATACGCCCGGAAATATGTCAGTCCACTCGCTGGATTTTTGACCGGGTGGAATTATTGGCTTCTGTGGATTTTTACATGTATGGCAGAAATCACAGCAGTCGGAATTTATATGCAGGAATGGTTCCCGCAGTCGGAACGCTGGATTTGGGCGCTTGCAGCATTACTACTTATGACGAGCATTAATTTCATTGCCGTCAAATTTTATGGCGAATTCGAATTTTGGTTCGCCTTGATTAAGATTGTCGCGATTGTCGTGATGATTATTCTTGGGACATTGACGATTGTCGTCGGACTTGGCAACGGGGGTACACCGGTCGGGATTTCTAATCTTTGGTCGCATGGTGGATTCCTGCCAAACGGATTCGGGGGAGTCCTGCTGGCGATGCAAATGGTCATGTTTGCGTTCTTAGGCATTGAAGTGATTGGGGTCACAGCTGGGGAAGCTAAAAATCCAAAGAAAACGATTCGGAAGGCGGTCAACAACGTCTTTTTACGCATCTTGATTTTCTACATTGGTGCGCTGTTCGTCATCTTGTCGATTTATCCATGGGATCAAGTCGGACAAAACAACAGTAGCCCGTTCGTCTTATTGTTTCAGCAACTGGGTATTCCGTCAGCTGCCGGAATCATCAACTTCGTTGTACTGACAGCAGCTTTGTCGTCATGTAACTCGGGGATTTTCTCGACGGCGCGGATGATGATGAACCTGGCACAAAATGAAGAAGCACCAAAACGATTCGCAAAGATTTCCAAAAACGGTGTTCCGGCAATTGCGACGATTCTTTCAGGGATCGCGCTGCTCGTCGGTGTCGCCTTAAACTATTTCTTACCGGAAAGTGTTTTTGCAATCGTGACGAGTATTGCGACGTTTGGAGCCGTCTGGACGTGGGCGATGATTTTGATTTCGCAAATGCGGGCTCGGAAAGTCTATGGTACGGCAGAATTTGCTGTTCCGTTCTTCCCGGTCGCGAACTACATCGCCTTGCTTGCGCTAGCTGGTGTCATCGTCTTGATGGCGTTTGATGCCAGTACACGCATCGCACTGATTGTTGGACCACTGTGGTATGTGATTTTGATTGCGGTCTACTATGCGCGGGGGATGCATAAGCAGACACGACGCTCGTTCGACCGGGCATCAGGGGAATGAATCAGGGAGACCGGCTTCGGCCGGTCTCTTTTGTTCTGTTTCGACGTCAGTTTTGCTACACTGAACAAAGATGAAATAAAAGGAGGAACTACGATGAAAACAATCCATGTCGATCAGTTACAAGAAAAGCTTGAAGCCGGTGAAGCACTTCACGTCGTGGACGTGCGCGAGCAGGATGAATATGACGCGGGTCATATCCCGAATGTCCGTCTCTTACCGATGTCTGAAATCGGTGAACGCTATACGGAGCTGCAAGAAGGTGAAACGTACTACCTGATCTGTAAAGCAGGTGGACGCAGTGAAAACGTCGGACGTTTCCTCGAACAGTATGGCTATGACATCGTCAACGTCGAAGGCGGGATGATGAACTGGAAGGGCGATCAAGAAGCGTAAAGCGATAGTGTTCTTTTCTCAAACGTTCTGTTCGCGAAGTTATCCCGCATCACTTTATAGGTAGTCCAAGAAGGTAATTCATGAAAATGGATTACCTTCTCAGGCTGTGGACAACGTGCTATCGGGAGATACAGTGTCTTTTTTCGTTGATTTTCTCTGGCGAGGCGCAAGCCGCTGCTCCTTGATCCTAGCGGACAACGAGCAGGGTCTTGCCTGCCTCTGAAAAGTGCGCTAAACATGCACTTTTCCCCGCAGGAGTCAACGAAACGTGACACTTTTTAGGTAATACCGTGACGGAAAGCTGGGCATGCAGGCGGTTTAGAGCGCCGCGATTCGTCTCGAATCGCTTTTAAAGCGAAAAGCAATCGGTCGCGACCCTGCAGCTTTGCTGTAGCGGCGCGGAAGATTGCCGCTTTGAAGACGAGGCGAGACAGGGAAGCGCGAACTGATTGCCTCTCGTTATCGCATGTTCACGCTTCATAAGAGTTTGTCTGCACGCTGAGAAGGTTATCCATGAAAATGGATTACCTTCTTTTTTATTTAGTTGTGAAAAATGACACGTTCTGACCGATATATAGATTAGAACAACGAGTTTACATATCGGGAAGAGGAGACGTGTATGGAACAGACAAAAAAACGAACGATTAGCATCAAGCAGAAACTAATTATCACATCTTTGCTCTTATTATTGATTCCATCGTTATTGATTGGTTTTGTTGCATACAACCAAGCGAAACAGAAAATCACAGATCAAATCCTGCAATCTGCGCATGCCGGTGTTGACCGGATGAACGATGAAATCATGAATATCGTTGATCCGATGCGGCGCGATGTTGCTTTCTTTGCAGACCGGATTGATGGAATGCTCTATCAAAAAGGGAAACAAAATTTAGCATTGAAAGAAAAGATGACAGAATATCTCGATACACACCCGCAAGCAGCAAATCTTTATTACGCGACGACAGCAGGGGAGATGGTAATTTACCCAGAACAATCCTTACCGGATGACTACGATCCACGGGAACGGCCGTGGTATCAGGCAGCGGAAGAAGCCGGTGGGAAAGTCGTCATTACTGATCCATACGTCGACGCAGCTTCAGGGAAGATGATGGTCACCCTTTCACAAACGGGTGGTGATGGACGTGGTGTCATTGCTGTCGATGTGGATGTCGATCGAATTTCTGAAATCGCTAAAAAAATTAAAATCGGTCAAGAAGGCTATGTCACGATTCTCGATTCCAATAAGAATTTCGTCACACATCCGACAAAGAAGGCTGGAGAAAAGGCATCTGGAGACTGGGTCACGTCCCTTTATGCCGGGAAAAATGGTCAGTTCTCTTATGAGTTTGAGAATCAAGGAAAGAAAATGGACTATATGACGAACAGTTTGACGGGATGGAAAGTCGCCGGAACACTGTACGATAAAGAAATTACAAATGAAACATCGGGCATTCTTTGGACGACGCTTGCCGTCATCGCTGGAACGTTCTTGTTAGCAGCTGTCTTAATTTACTTTATTCTCCGTTCGATCCTCCGTCCGTTAAGTCGTTTGACGGAAAGTGCCGATCGGATTAAAGAAGGTGATTTGACGGAGCAAGTCATCGTCGAATCCAATGACGAAATCGGTCAGGTGGCCCAAAGTTTTAATGTCATGGTCACATCACTCCGGTCGATCGTGACGAACCTCGATCAATCGATTGGGCAAGTTGCGGCGTCTTCAGAAGAATTGATGGCGAACGCAGCGCAAACGACAGCAGCTTCCGAGCAAATCGCAGGTTCCGTCCAACAGATGGCAGCAGGTGCTGACCACTCGAAACGTCAACTCGAAGGAAACGCTGTATCACTCCAAGCGATTACGTCAGGTGTCATGCGAATCGCAGAGAGTTCGACGAACGTCTCCGAGCTATCACGGGCAACAGCACTCGAAGCAGAAGACGGAACGATTGCGGTCGGGAAAAATGTGACACAGATGAAAGCGATTGATGCATCGGTCGAAAACTTCGGTGAAGTCATTCAATCCTTGGCTCATCGCTCAAACGAAATCGGAAAGATTGTCGATGTCATCAACGGGATTGCAGCCCAAACGAACTTGCTTGCCTTGAATGCAGCGATCGAAGCAGCACGGGCCGGCGAAAATGGAAAAGGATTTGCGGTCGTCGCGAGTGAAGTTCGGAAGCTAGCCGAACAGTCACAAGAGTCGACAAAACAAATTTCGGGCCTGATTACAAACATCAAGCAGGAAACAGAACGGTCGGTTTCCTTGATGAAAGAAGTATCGCATCATACGAAAGCCGGACTTGAGACGACAGAAGATTCAGCGGAACGTTTCAAGAAAATTATGTTACGGACACAAGAGATGACGCCACGAATCGAAGATGTCACAGCGACGGTCGAAGAAATCGCGGCGAACGTCCAAGAAGTGTCGGCTTCGGCAACGGAAATCGCTCATATTGCGGATGAAAATTCGACAGCATCCGAACGTGTTGCGACGACGACGGAAGAACAGCTCGGTTCGATGGAAGAAATTTCGCAATCCGCGAAAGCATTGTCGGATATGGCAGAAGAACTACAAGAAATGGTGACGCAATTCCGCGTTTAAACCAGATGAAGGCGACTACATCAGCGAAACTGAGCTGGACGTAGTCGCTTTTTTTATTGTGAATTTGCTTGAAGCGATAGGAAAACGGGAAAAATATAAGTGTAGTGTTGAGTCCTAGGAGGTGGAAAGATGGCGCGATTGAAAAAGTTGAAAGAATGGCAGGAAGCAGGATTGCTTGATGCAGAAACCGTCGATCGAATTGAAGCGTACGAACACAAACACCAAGTCAAAAAGCGGACGCCCTTACTGTTGATTGTCGGCTTGACGTTTGTCGGCTTGGCCTTACTCAGTTTTTTAGCGGCCAATTGGCAAGTCATTCCGGCATTGGTCAAAATCGGACTCGTTCTTGTCATCATGTTCAGTTGTTATGTGCTAGCTGATATTTCCGAACGCCGGACGATTTGGAATCCGGTGGCGTTCCGGATACTCGGGATTCTCGCGTTCCTTGGTGCATTGATTGTCACGGTCCAAAGTTTTCATATGTCGCTTGAAAGCTCATTCATTGCCTGGGTAATCTTTCTTATGGCACTCGGTCATTTTTTCGTTTGGCGTCACGCTGCCTACGCTGTCGTCGCTTTTTTGGCGGGATTGAATATTTTTACGGGAATCGGCAGCTTCGGGAGCGAGTACGCTACATTTCTCGACTGGACATCATTTGTTTGTTTGATTCTGATATCCGTAGCCTGGTTCTATTTCAGTCAAACGTTTCCATCACTGATTTTTAGCTGGTTGCTCCTCTACTTCGCAGGGTTGGAATTGTTTTTCCTCGTTTCCTATGAAGGCATTCTTTGGCCGATTTGGACTTTATTTTTCCTCGTTCCATTACTGTTACTTGTTCGGGAGGAACAAAAGCGCCTGCTCCTCTACGCGCTCTATTTAGTCACGGCAGCCATTAACTCACTGGTCTATCTATCTGTCCGCGCAGAAACGACAACTGCTCCGATTTCGCTCGTCGAAGCGATTTTACTTGTACTTGCCGCAGCCGCGGTCGGAAGTTTGATTTATGTACGTTACCGTCCGCTCCTTTTCATCGTCCCGCTCGGTTTGGTCGGACTCTTATGGTTCGAGGAACAAGCGATCTTGATGGCGATTTTAGTTGAAGTGATGGCATTCGTTTATTTGATTGAGCGAGAACGAACCGGTCATCGTTTACTGATTCCGTTCGTTTATTTCATTGCCGTTCAACTGACGGTTTACTTCATTTATGCTTGGAATCGTCTGGATATGTCACTCTTTTTCCTAGGCGGGGCCTTACTCGTGTTCTTGATTGCCGGTGTGCTCTGGTGGATGCAACGACGTCGTGAAGGAGGTCAGTCGGCATGAAAAAGTACGGGTTTGCGTTTATTCAGACACTGATTGTTTTGCTTGTCGTGCTCAGTTTTTATGCGATTTCGTGGTTCGGAGAGAGTTACCGCTTCCGGGCAGAGCCGTTTGATCCATTTGATCCGATTTACGGGGAGTACGTCATGTTGCAGTATCCAGATTTAAAACCGGATGCTTCTGTCAAACAAGGACTTGTCTACGTTACGTTTATAACGGGGGAAGATGGATATGCAAGAATTGATAAAATCTCGAATGACCGCTTTTTCGGTTCGGTTGCTGGTGAGTATTACGATGAATACGTGACGATTTCTCAGCTGACTCAATATTATGTCGAACAAGGTACAGGGAAAGGGTATGAGGATGCGGAAAAATTAGAAGTCAAAGCTGATGTTTCGCCATGGGGAACCGTCCGGGCGACGGACTTATTGCTCCGAAACGAGTAAAAAAACAAAATGAGAGGATGGACCGTTACTAGGTCTTTCCTCTCATTTTTAATATTGTTTCAAGTCATACCGATTTCTTCATTGCTTCCAGGCGTTTCAAAAAAGTGCATCCGGTTAATGAAAAAAACGCTCTAGACAACGAGAGGTCATCTAGGGCGAGGGTGGTATAGGACTTATTGTGCGTCTTTATCGAACGTGATTCGAGCGATGGCATCATGTTGGTGAATCGTTTCTTCGTTTCGGCATTCGACGAAGAACGTTGCGATCGCATCCATTTCGTAGAGATCAGCCGCGATTAAGCGGACCATATCTTCGACGAAGCGTGGGTTTTCGTAAGCCATCTCCGTAACACGTTTTTCATCCGGACGTTTGAGGACCGGGTGAAGTGGTGCTGATGCATTTGATTCAGCCGCATCCAGTAATTCTTGTTTCCAGTCAAAGTCATCTGCCTCGTCACGAAGCGATGCTTCCATCGTGACGTAACCACGTTGGTTATGGGCACTGTACTCGCTGATTTCTTTTGAACATGGGCAGAGTGTCGTGACATTGATCGTTAACCCGACCGTCAACGTTGCTTCATTCGTTTCCGTATCGACACTGACCGTTTGCCAGACTTCGGCATTCATCAGACCGCTGAGTCCAGTTGCCGGTGCTTTACGCGTGAAGAACCATGGGTAGCGAATCGTTAATTGACCTTCAGACTGCTCCATCCGCTCGGCTAAATCGCGCGCGAACTGAATCAGTGATTCGTTCGTGACGACCCATCCTTCTTGATGGTACTGATCGAGTTGCTCCGTTAAGCGACTCATGTTGATGCCTTTACGGTCTTGAACGAGTGATGTCGAAAGCTCGAACGTCGCGACAGTGGCCTGCGTTTTGTCACCATCTTGGATGACGACAGGATGTTTGACGTTTGAAATACCGACTGCATCAAGTGCAAACAAGAAATTCTTTGGTGTATTTTGAAGATCAACCATTTTATCTTTTTCAGTAGGTTTTGTTCCTTTAACAGGGGGAACAGAACCGAAAAGCTTATGACGCTCTTCTTTTGTGGGTAGTGTAATCGGGTAGGTAGACATTTCAATTGGCCCCTTTGTCCTTTTGTATTTTATCAATAGTAATAACATGACAGGAATGCTAGAGACGAGCAACTCTGATGATTCCGCAAATGTGTTTGCACTATGTTGAACTGTTGATATGAATTTTATCATGAACTGATAGCAAAACGAAACTAGCAAGGCTCAGAATCAACAGTTTGCTAAACTCATCATAAGGGACACTTGCAAGTCTGTACTGAATCGGATAGTATATGTTCATATGAACGCGTAAATATTTTTTTAGTTAATGCCTTTGTGAAACTTATAAGATAGGAAGGAATGAAGTAGATGGATTGGCAGTTAGTACTACAATATGCCTGGGTAGTCGTCGTTTTAATCGCACTCGAAGGACTACTTTCAGCAGATAATGCACTCGTCCTCGCCGTCATGGTAAAACACTTACCAGGCGAACAACAGAAAAAGGCTTTATTTTATGGTTTGGCAGGAGCGTTCGTCCTCCGCTTCGCGGCATTGTTCGCGATTTCGTTCCTCGTTGATATTTGGCAGATTCAAGCACTTGGTGCAGCATACCTGCTTATCATGGGGTTACGGCATATTTATAAAACGGTCAAGGCACGACGGCTCGGTGAAAACCATGGGGCAGACAGTGAGCTCGATCAAGAACCGAAATCGGATGAGCCCGTCTCAAAAGCGGAGTTTTGGAAAACAGTCGCTAAAATTGAATTCGCCGATCTTGCATTCGCCGTCGATTCGATTCTTGCGGCGGTCGCACTCGCCGTCGCATTACCTGACTGGGGGACAAATGAAATTGGTGGATTGAATGCCGGACATTTCGTCGTCATCCTGACAGGTGGTTTGATGGGTGTCGTCTTGATGCGTTTCGCAGCGCGCGTCTTCGTCAGACTACTCGCAGAACGTCCTGGACTTGAAACAGCGGCATTCGCAATCGTCGCTTGGGTCGGAGTCAAGCTCGCCGTTCTTGCCCTTGAGCATCCGAAATATCACGCATCGATTGAAGGAACAATCTTTGAAGCGATGAAGTTACCGGAAGGCTTTGCTCACAGTACGCCATGGCAAGCGTTCTTCTGGACGGTCATGGTCGGTCTCGCAGTTTGGGGTTGGTTCTCTTCACCGAAAACAAAACCAAATCCAGATGCTGAGAAAAAAGTGGATCAACATCTTTAAGCGAAAGGCTCTCCGACTGGAGGGTCTTTTTTAGTGTGAACTCCGAAAAAAGGGGGAACATAGAAACAAAAGGTTCAAGCTTCCGTCTTTTTCTTTTACAGGTACAAAGATTATAATGAACCTAGTGAACAAAAAGGGGATTCGTTTTTATGGATATTGGATTAATTACGCAGTATGCGACGGTCGGGCTCGTCCTGATCATCTTACAAGGATTGCTGTCGGCTGATAATGCGATGGTCATGGCGGTACTCGTTCGTCCTTTACCGGACGATCAACGAAAAAAAGCGTTGTTTTACGGACTAATCGGGGCACTCGTCCTTCGTTTCATCGCGATTTTCTTTGCGTCGTACTTAGCGACTGTTTGGGAGTTACAGGCACTTGGTGCAGCGTACCTCTTTTATGTCGCCTTTAAAGGAATCGTCGAGGCACGATCAAACAAACATCAAATACCGGATGCGATGGCATCCAAAAAAGAATCGCCGAATTTTTGGTGGACGGTCGTCAAGGTCGAATTATCTGATTTAGCGTTTGCCGTCGATTCGACACTCGCGGCCGTTGCCATGGCGACGACATTACCGATGGTCGGCGGGATGATTGGTGGACTGAACACGGGACAATTTTGGGTCGTCTTCTTCAGTGGGATCATCGGACTTGTCATCATGCGGTACTTCGCAAGCTGGTTCGTTGTTTTACTCCAAAAACGACCAGGGATTGAAGAAGCAGCGTTTTGGCTCGTCGCTTGGGTCGGAGTTAAGCTCGTCATCATGACGCTTGCACACCCAACCATTCATGTCTTACCGCACGAGTTTCCGGAAAGCACGCTCTGGCAGACGATTTTCTGGGTCGTTCTCGGACTGATTCTTGTCATCGGCTGGTTCAGAAGTGGTGTCAAAGAAGAAAAATAATACAAAAATTGGACAGGGTCACAACTCCTCTGTCCTTTTTGATTTTGGGGGAGATTTCATGCAAAACGGTAACTTTATTCGGATGCTGACACGGATGCAGAACGTACCACGTTGGGATGAGTATGCTCCGCGTTTTCAAGACAATGCTGCGAGCCATAGTTTTCGCGTCGCTCTATTTAGTTTAATGGCGAGCTATATCGAACAAGAGCAGCAACCGGTTGAAATCGATCGCCTCCGCTTATTAGGAAAGGCACTGTTTCACGATATGAACGAAGTGATCACCGGTCCAATCAAACACCGGACGAAAAAAGAGCCGACACTTCATGATCACATTCAGGCGATGGAGCAACAGGCGAGTGAGAAACTAGTCGCCTTATTGTCAAAATCGCTTCAAACAGAATTTACAGACTATCTCGTCCATGCCGAAGATGACACGATTGAAGGGCAAATCGTTAAAGCGATCGATACGTTCGACGCGATGTTGTTCGCAAGACGGGAAGCACGGATGACGGCGTCACCGTTCTTTGAAGCAAAAACGCTTGAACTGAAAAACTATTTACTCGAACACCCGTTATATGCCATCCGTCGCTTGACGACATCCGTCTTTGCCGAAGACGAGATGGCACATTTCATTGACAATGCATTGATGATGGATACGATTCGACGCTGGAAAGGGCGCTTCAATACGATTGATGACAATGACGCGACACATGCGTTTCGGGCGGCTTCCCTCGGCTTGTTCAACGGTCTGATCGAGTCGAAAAAGTACGGGGTTACGATCGATACGGCTGAAGTCGTTTCGCGTTTGCTCTGTCACGATTTAGTCGAAGGGACGACAGGGGACGTCCTCGGACCGGTCAAACATGCGACGCCGGTCACGGCAGCTGCCTTTGAGGCCTATGAACGGGCAGAAGGGGAGGCGTTGATTGGATTATTACCTGACGTGATGCGAACAGAATTTTATCGTTTTCTCGTCGAAGCGAAAGATGATACGTATGAAGGACAGATGGTAGATGTCGTCGATAAGCTCGATGCGTTGATTAAAATGAATATGGAACGCAAGTTGAACGGAGTGGAATATGAGACAGGCTACCGGGCGCAACTGAAGAAAGTCCAGACGGCTTACGAAAATCCATCTGTCGTCTTTTTCCTCGCCTATGTCTTGCACGACTTGGATTACGTAACGACTTAAGGAGGAAATCGGATGGCAGATGTTTCACTCGTGAAAACGAAACGACTTACCTTGATTTTAATTTTAGGCTCATTGGCAGCACTCGGTCCGCTCTCGATCGACATGTATTTACCTGCTTTCCCCGACATGTCCCGTTCATTCGGGGCGAGTGCGTCGATGATTCAATTGAGTTTGACGGCATGTATGCTTGGCATGGCGCTCGGTCAATTGATTGTCGGACCGCTTAGCGATGTCCGCGGACGGAAACGTCCCTTAATACTCGCACTCGTCGCCTATCTCCTCGCCTCGCTTGCATGTGCGTTTGCTCCGACGATCGAAGTGTTGATTGCACTTCGTTTTGTGCAAGGGGCGGCTGGTGCTTCCGGCATCGTCATTTCGCGCGCGATCGTTCGTGATTTGTTTGAAGGACCGGAATTGACGAAGTTCTTTGCTGCTTTATCTCTCGTTAACGGGACGGCTCCGATTTTAGCACCAGTCATCGGTGGACAAATTTTACGGTTCGGTGATTGGCATGTGGTGTTTTATTTACTGGCCATCTTAAGTACGATGATGCTGCTTGCCGTTGCTTTCCGGTTACCGGAAACACTGCCGGTGCATCACCGGGTCGAAGGGAATCTCGCGACGACGGTTCGGACGTTCGGTCGTTTACTGACGGACCGCGTGTTCATCGGTTACGCCTTTGCACAAGCGTTCGTCATGGGTGCGATGTTCGCCTATATCTCCGGTTCGCCGTTCGTTTTACAAAATATTTACGGTGCGAGTCCGCAACAGTTTAGTTTCCTGTTCGGCTTGAACGGGATTGGAATCATCATCGCGGCTCAAATCGCAGGACGACTGGCTGGTCGCGTCGATAGTGAGAAATTGATGCGGATTGCCTTAATGATTGTTGCGGCGGCAAGCATCTTGTTGTTCCTCGGCTTGACCTTATCCGATGCCTTAATTTTTGTCATGATTCCACTTTTCTTCGTTGTGTCGAGCGTCGGTCTGATTTCAACGCTTGGTTTCACACTTGCGATGCAAAACTACGGGAAGACGGCAGGGAGCGCTTCTGCTTTGCTCGGTCTCTTGCCGATGCTCGTCGGTTCACTCGTTTCACCACTCGTCGGAATCATGGGCGAGGACTCGGCTTTACCGATGGGGTTGATCATCATGACACTCGATTGTTCAGCACTCGTCATCTACTATGTTTTGATTGTTAAACGGAAAAAGTAAACGGATTAAAACCGAGGAGCATCGCTCTTCGGTTTTTTTGTTTATCCGCATGAAAAATGGAAAAAGGAAATTGGTTTTTGAAACCATTTCCAAAAACTAGCGTACATAAAACTGAACGGATTAAACAGGAAAGGAGCACGAAGATGAGAAAACGACGTCAACCTGTCGCGGCCACGCCAAGTCAAGGAGCACTCGAAAGTTTGCTAGCGCGTCATTACGCGGCACAGAAAAAGTATGCACGGCGTTTGCAAGAAGACACCAGTCCGCGTGAGCGTGAGCTGGCACACCTGCTGTATGAAGAAAACCGGCATGAATACAAACGGATTTATCATCAGCTTTATGGCTCGAGTGCTTTTATCGAGGTGACAGAAGATGGACGTTAGTACGTTGTATCTCTATGCACTGGCAGCAGCAGGATGTGGCGTTTTGTTATCGGTCGTGTTCTCGGACCTGGTTCCGGGCGTCGATCAAATTTTTCATCCGACGTTGATTTTATCATTCGTCATTTTAACGTCGGCTTTCGGGTTCGGACTTGAGCATTTAACAGCCATGAGCTCATTGATGATCTTATTGCTCAGTGGATTCATCAGTCTTATTTTGACGATCTTAGTGCACTTGTTCATTTTTGTACCGCTTGCCGAAGCCGAGCAGTCGCTAGGTTTTTCCGAGCAGATGTTAGAAGGAAGAAGTGCAACAGTCATCCTACCGATTCCGAGAGACGGATATGGAGAAATTTTAGTCGATGACGTCTCCGGACGGATTTCAAAATCAGCCGTTTTATTTGAAGGACCGCCGCTCGATCAAGGAACGAAAGTCATCATCATTGAAATCAAACAAGGGGTGGCGCACGTCATGACCTACCCGAACCAATGGAAAGAGGAGATGTTTACGTGAATCCAGTTATTATTGTGGCGATTATCGCCGGCGCGCTCATTTTAGCGCTTGTTGCTCTATTTATCACGAAGTACCGGACAGTTGGGCCAGAAGAAGCGTTAATCGTGTCGGGGAGTTATCTCGGAAATAGTCCAAGTGTCAATACGGATGAATCCGGTAACCGCGTTAAAATCATTCGCGGTGGCGGGGCATTCATCTTGCCGGTCTTCCAACAGGCGACACCGCTCAGTTTACTGTCGAGCAAGCTCGAAGTAACAACGCCTGAAGTCTACACGGAGCAAGGTGTTCCGGTCATGGCGGACGGAACGGCAATCATTAAAATCGGCAGCTCGATTTCGGAAATCGCGACGGCAGCCGAGCAATTCCTCGGGAAATCAAAGGAAGACCGTGAAAGTGAGGCACGGGAAGTCCTCGAAGGTCACTTACGGTCGATTCTTGGATCGATGACGGTCGAAGAAATCTATAAGAACCGCGATAAATTTTCGCAAGAAGTCCAGCGTGTCGCTTCACAAGATCTCGCGAAGATGGGACTGATCATCGTCTCGTTCACGATTAAAGATGTTCGCGATAAAAACGGTTATCTCGAATCACTCGGGAAACCACGCATCGCGCAAGTGCGCCGTGACGCTGATATCGCGACAGCGGATGCTGAAAAAGAAACGCGTATCAAACGGGCAGAAGCTTCAAAAGATGCGAAAAAAGCAGAGCTCGAGCGCGCGACTGAAATCGCGGAAGCAGAAAAAGAAAATCAATTGAAGATGGCAGACTATCGTCGCGAACAAGACATCGCGAAGGCGAAAGCCGACCAAGCCTACGACTTAGAAAATGCACGCGCGCAACAAGAAGTCACAGAGCAACAAATGCAAATCAAAATCATCGAACGGCAAAAACAAATCGAACTCGAAGAACGTGAAATTCTCCGTCGCGAGAAACAGTACGACGCAGAAGTTAAAAAACGTGCCGATGCCGATCGGTACTCGATCGAACAGGCAGCACAAGCGGACCGGGCGAAACAATATGCAGAAGCCGATGCGACGAAATACCGGATTGAAGCGTCAGCGAAGGCCGATGCGGAACGGATTCGCCTTGATGGTCTCGCAAAAGCCGACGCCGAGCGGGCACAAGGGGAGACAGAAGCGGACATCATCCGCCTGAAAGGTCTTGCGGAAGCGGAAGCAAAAGAGAAAATCGCCCAAGCCTTCGAACAATTCGGACAAGCGGCGATTCTCGACATGGTCATTCGCATGATGCCGGAATATGCGAAAGAAATTGCGGCACCACTCGGTAACATCGACAAGATCACGGTCGTCGATACAGGGAACGGTGAAGGTGGCGGTGCGAACCGTGTGACGGGTTATGCGACGGACTTGATGGCGTCACTCCAAGAGACGTTGAAGGCTTCTTCCGGAATCGATGTCAAAGAATTGATTGAGAACTTTTCTGGAAAAGGGACAGCCAAACCGTTGACGGTCAACTTGAATCAAGGTGAGCCGGTAGCGACGGGAGCGAAAACAGAAGGATAAGAAGATTGATTGGTTATTCGAAAAAAAGCGACTCGTGCACTTCATGTGTGCGAGTCGCTTCCGCATATAGAGGGGGATAAAACCTTCTTCCATCTAAAGACTGTAAACAAAATGCTATCGAAAGATCAAGCGTCTTTATTCGTTGCTTTCCTCGGGCGAGGCGCAAGCCGTTGCACCTTGTTCCTCACGGCCAACGAGCAGGGTCTTGCCTGCCTCTGGCAAGTCGCGTTAAAAACGCACTTTTTCCTGTAGGATTCAACGAAACATGACACTTTTTAGGTAATACCGTGACGGAAAGCCGGGCGTGAAGACGGTTTAGAGCGCGATCCGTCTCGAATCGCTTTAGAACCGCGAAAAGCAATCGGTCGCGACTCTGCAGCTTTGCTGTAGCGACGCGGAAGATTGCCGCTTTGAAGACGAGGCGAGACAGGGAAGCGCGACACAACAGCAGACCGAAGAAAAACCTTCACTTTTCATAAGCAGTTGCCTACAACCTAAAGACTCGCTCACTCATTCGAGTGGCGAGTCTTTTTTATTAAAAGGAAAAATAAATGCACTTAAGCCGGTACCGGTAAATCATACGCGATGACGATGAGACCCGGTCCTGTATGGGAACCGATGGCAGCACCAGCGAATGTAATGAGGATTTCACTCGGATGAAAGTGGGCTTCAATCAATTGTTTGAGCATCTCGGCCCGTTCAATCGAGTCACCGTGACCGATGATGATGCGGTGTCCGTCAATCATCGGACGCGCTTCTTCCATCCATTCGACGATTCGGTTCATGACTTTTTTCTGACCACGGATCTTTTCTTTCGGGATCAATTTACCGTCTTCAACCGTCAAGAGCGGCAGAATCGATAATAATCCACCGATGAAGGCACTCGCACGGGACACACGACCACCACGCATCAGGTACTCGAGTGATTCAACCGTGAACAAGTGACGGATCGAATTCACTTTTTGTTCTGCATAGGCTTTTGTTTCGTCAAACGTATGTGTTTTCGCGAAGGCCGCGACATCAAGGACGAAGAGTCCTTGACCGGTCGATGCTGTTTTCGTATCAATGACGGCGTACGGAACATCGGGATATTGTTCGGCGAGTTCTTCTGCGAGCATCGTTGCCGTTTGATACGTCCCGGATAGATCACTTGAAAAAGCGAGATAGAGGAACGGTTCCCCTTGTTCGAAGTGCGCTTTGAAGACTTCCGCGATCCGCGTGACCTCGACTTGGAAAGTTTTTGGCGCAGCACCGTCACGCATTTTAGCATAGAGCTCTTCCGGCGAAATCGTTTCGCCGTCAAAATACGTGTCGTCTCCAATCAATACACCGAACGGCATGATTGTGATGTCATGGGCATCTAATAATTCTTGCGGTGCATCGGCACCACTATCGGTAATGAATCGTACCATTGCGTTCTCTCCTTTACTTACCTAGGGCTTTTTCGTTTCGTTCGAGCATCCGGCCCAGGTTTACACCGAATCGTTCATTTTCGACTTCATCGAGGACGGACGGGACTAAATTTGTGCCGAGTGCCATCAAAGCACGGTAAGCACGGAGTAAACAGTCTTCGACCGTAAGCGGAAGTTGAAGTAACTCCTCAAGAGAAGCCATCGTGTCCGGAATGATGACGGGATACGTGAATTTTGTTTCTTCTCCTTGCAGGGCGGCTTCATAAAAGTCGCGCACGAGTGCTGCGCGCTTGCTCCCGCTTCCGTTGACACATAAATAAATCTGAACGGCGACACCACCGCGGACACGTCGTTGCGAAATCCCGGCGAACTTTTTACCGAATATCGAAAGGTCGTAAGAGCCGGGGCAATATGAGCCGACGACTTCGCCAGCGACGATCGCATCGGTTTCGTCTCTGAACATGTGCTGCACAAGAGCGAGCATCGCTTCGTAGCCGCTGTCGATATCAATGCCGCCCCGTTCTGGTAGGACAAGCGAAATGTTCAAGACACCTGCATCGAGGACGACCGCGAGTCCGCCCGAATTTCGGACGACGGGGTGAAAACCGTGCGCATGCAAGACATCGATTCCTTCTGTTAAGTGAGGCAGACGGGCATCTTGAATTCCGAGGACGACCGTTTCATGATGCACCCAAGAACGAAGTGCCGCACCTTCTGTTGCGACGGAGGCACAAAGCGTGTCGTCCATCGCGAACGATTGGGTGGCATGAAATGTCGTTCCGAGTGACGTTTGATCAAAAATACGATATTGTTCTTGTTTTAAGAGTTCGATTCCCATTGGCTCGTTCCTTTTTTTGTAGATTTGCGACATCATTATAGCATAGACAGTGTAAACTTTATGTAAGAAGCGGATGGTCTGACAGGAACAGACTGCCCCTAAATTGAAAACAACGAAGAGAACGACCAGATGAAGGGGAGAATGACATGTATCAGTCACTAGGTCAATTAAGAGAAACTAAGGTCTTTAAAGATCCGGTTCATCGTTATATTTATGTCAGCGACCAATTGATTTGGCAACTGATTGGAACAAAGGAGTTTCAACGGCTTCGCAGGGTCAAACAACTCGGAACATCCTTTTTGACGTTTCACGGAGCGGAGCATACGCGGTTTCATCATTCGCTTGGTGTGTATGAGATTACACGCCAACTGATTGATGTCTTTAATGGGCGGGCTGACTGGGATGACCAATACCGTGAGCTGACGCTCGCCGCAGCCTTGCTTCATGACGTCGGGCACGGACCCTTTTCCCATGCCTTCGAAAATGTCTTTGGTGTCGATCACGAGGAGTGGACGGAACGGATCATTCTCGGGGATACGGAAATCAAACGAGTCCTCGATCAAGTTGGCGAAGGCTTTGCGGAAGAAGTCGCCTCCGTCATCAATAAGACGCATCCGAACCAGTTGCTCGTGACGATGATCAGTTCGCAACTCGACGTCGACCGGATGGATTACTTATTGCGCGACGCCCATTTCGCAGGTGTCAGTTACGGGAAGTTTGATCTAGAACGCATGTTGCGTGTCTTACGTCCGGCACACAATCAGATGGTCGTCAAACAATCAGGCATGCACTCGATTGAAGACTACATCATGCGTCGGTATCAGATGTACTGGCAAGTCTATCTGCACCCGGTCACACGATCGAGCGATTACTTATTAAAAGCGATTCTCGAGCGGGCGAAGGAACTGTATACCTCGGGTTATGTGTTTGACATCCATCCGGTTCATTTGATTCCGTTATTTGACCAAACGATGGCGTTGAAGAATTACCTTGCGCTTGATGAAACGATTGTTTATTTTTATTTCCAACAATGGATGGAGGAGACGGATAGTGTCCTCAGTGATTTATCGCGTCGGTTCGTCAATCGACAGTTGTTCAAATATGTCGATTACCCGCCAGAAAAACGAGAAGCAATCCATGAAAAACTTGCGGAGCTGTTTAATAAAATCGGACTCGATCCGGCGTATTACCTGTTAGAGGATAAGTTAAGTCGCCTTCCATACGATTTATATGGAGAGAACGGAGAAATCAGTAAACAGCCGATCATGCTCCAAATGAAAGATGGGCAGAAAAAAGAAATTTCACAAGTCTCTCCGCTCGTCGAAGCGATTGCAAACTCAAGACAGACGGATGAAAAGTTATTTTATCCGCAAGAAATCTTGCATGATCTGCGTGAGTTCGCGAACGAAAAGATGCAGATTGATCAACTGTTGCTCGGAGGATACTCAAATGAAACAAGTCATTGAGCAGATTTTAGAACAGGTCGGGTTGTCCGGAATTAAGACGGAAGTTTTACCCGGGGCGACCTCGTCGCTCGTCGTACGGGCGGGTGACAGTGTTATCCGGATCCATACCAACCAAAACTGGCTGCAACAAGAACAAGACCTCGTCGCGCACGAGGTTTTTGCGCTAGAGACGGCGGGGCCGCTTGCACCGCGCGTCCTCAATTATCAAGAAGCGTGGATCGGCGAGATTCCACCTTGGCTTCAGATGACGTATGTCCAAGGGGTGGTGCAGCTTACACCACTTGACGATGTGTATTTGGAACGTCTGGCACGGACGTTAGTTGCAATTCATCGTTTGCCGGTCCCGGAAACCGCGTATGTGTATAAACCCTATAGCAAAGCACGTGTCGTTCCGACCTGGGCAACCGAAACGACTGCTTGGAACTGGGCAAGCGCAACAGCACCAGCTTCCAGTGAACAGATTCGGTTCATCCATCGTGATTTCCATCCGGTTAATGTGTTATACGATTCAGGGGAAAAGTATAACGTAGTTGATTGGGTGAATGCATGTGTTGGACCGATTGAAGCAGACGTGGCGCATTGCCGGCTGAACCTTGCTTTACTCGATTCTGTCGAAATTGCGGACCGGTTTTTAAAATTTTATCAGGCGATGAGCGGGCTTACTTACGATCGGAGATGGGACTTAAATGCCGTTTTTGATTTTGGACCCGAAACAATTGCTGTTTATCCGGGGTGGGAGGCATATGGAAAGCGAAACATCAGTCAGGACAATGTTCGGAAACGCCTGGAAAACTTTGTCTTGAAAGTTTATGAAAATAACGAAAGCGGTTACTAAATGAACTTTTCCTATTGCAGTTCTGGCGAATGTTGATTATTCTAGTACTTGGGACAGAGATTAAACGTCAGACATCGTACTTATGTACAACTGATAAACAACTAATAGATTGAGGGGTACTTCATGAAATATTTAATCGCGTTACTCGGACTGGTCGTCGTTTTTGGACTAGCTCTACTCGTCAGCAGCAATCGTAAAAGCATCAAATTGAAACCGCTTGCGGTCATGCTAGTGCTTCAGTTCATTCTCGGATTCATTTTACTGAACACATCGTTTGGTTATATTGTTATCCAAGCTGTCGCAAAAGTGTTTGAAAAACTTCTGGGTTACGCAGCGATCGGGATCAACTTCGTCTTCGGTGGACTTGCGAATGAAGGGGCACAACCGTTCTTCATCAATGTCCTCTTACCAATCGTCTTCATCTCAGCGTTGATCGGGATTTTGCAGTTCACGAAGATTCTTCCCCTCTTAATGCGTGGAATCGGGTTCGTCTTATCGAAGATTAACGGGATGGGACGACTTGAGTCGTACAATGCCGTTGCCTCAGCAGCGATCGGACAATCTGAAGTATTCATCACAGTCAAAAAACAAATCGGTAAATTACCGCCAAACCGTCTCTATACATTGTGTGCGTCGGCGATGTCGACCGTTTCAATGTCAATCGTCGGTGCTTACATGACAATGGTTGAACCAAAGTATGTCGTTACGGCCATCGTCTTGAACCTGTTTGGTGGATTCATGATTGTTTCAATCATCAACCCGTACACAGTCGATCCAAACGAAGATATCTTGGAAATCGTCGAAGAGAAACAAACGTTTTTCGAGATGCTCGGCGAATACATCTTGGATGGATTTAAAGTCGCGATCATCGTCGGTGCGATGTTGATCGGATACAACGCATTGATTGGGATGGTCAACGACATCTTCTTGATGGTTCTCGGTATCTCGTTCCAAGAAATTCTCGGCTACATTTTTGCACCATTCGCTTTCATCATGGGTGTTCCATGGGCAGAAGCCGTCAGTGCTGGTAGCATCATGGCAACGAAATTGATCACGAACGAATTCGTCGCGATGCTCAGTCTTCCTGAGTACACGAAAGAATTCTCAGAGCGGACACTCGGAATCGTATCGGTCTTCTTGATTTCATTCGCGAACTTCTCGTCAATCGGGATCATCGCGGGTGCAGTTAAAGGACTCGACGATCGCCAAGGCAGTGTTGCTGCGAGCTTCGGTCTTAAATTATTGTACGGTGCGACGCTTGTCAGTGTTCTGACAGCAATCGTCGTCAGTGTCATCATCTAATGAGAACTTAAAATACCCGCTGACATCGTTGTCGGCGGGTATTTTAGATTGTGGAAAAAGTCGATATTGGGAACTGCAAGCGTCTTTATTCGTTGCTTTCCTCGGGCGAGGCGCAAGCCGTTGCTCCTTGATCCTCACGGAAAATGAGCAGGGTCTTGCCTGCCTCTGAAAGTGCGTTAAAAACGCACTTTTTCCCGTAGGAGTCAACGAACCGTGACGCTTTTTAGGGAATACCATGTAGGAAATCAGGGAAGACGGTTTAGAGTGCAATTCGTCTCGATATCGCATGTTCACGCTTCATAAGAGTTTGTCTACCGCTGACATCGTTGTCGGCGGGTATTTTTGATTGTGGAAAAAGAAATTGTAGGTCAGACAAGCGTCATCTATTTTTGTTGCTCTCCCTAAGCTTACCTGGAAAGCGAGGATGTCGGAAACATCCGCCACAAGAATTGATTTGGTTAGATGCATCTTGGTTTGCGGAGAAGGGGATGGTGGAATTGGTTAATACATCATTTTAGCGACTTTCGAGAAAGGGAGATGCTGAACGTGCTATTTATGTTGATCGTTAAAGGATCAAAGCGTGCAGAAGCGGGTGAGCGTCCAAGTCCTGAGCTCATCGAAGCGATGTCCGAGTACAATCAAGCGTTACGCGATGCAGGGGTACATGTGATGGCGAAAGGACTCCATCCGAGCTCGAACGGGATGCGCTTTTCTTATCGTGGACCTGGAGATCGACCGATCGTTACGGAAGGACCATTCATGCAAACAGAGGAATTGATTGCTGGATTTATTTTGATCGATGTCGCGTCACGAAAAGAAGCAATCGACTGGGCACTACGGATGCCGGATCCGCAAGGGCACGGTGAAGGGGAAATTGAACTACGACAAGTGTTTGATTGAAAGTAAGCAGACTAAAACATGACGATGAATCCAGCATGCCTGACGGCGCACTGGATTCATCGTCATGTTGATTTTTGAAATCATTGATGGGAAGCAATCCCCACGCGCTTACGACTGAAGAGGTGTTCGTTATAGGCTTCAAAAGCAAAACGGGCGACGTTGCGGCGAGGAATCGGTCCTGTCTCCTGTGTGAAGCGGGGTGCTTCAATTAAGAGATCATTGATTTCATCGTCTTCCGTCAATTGAGTCGGACAGATGACAGTGAAGTCAACGTCAGCATCCTTTAATGTCAAATAAGCTTTCAAATGATCTTCAGCAGCAGTCGTCGAGCGTCTGCGCGATTCGTTTGACTGGAAGCGGTACTTCCCGGGTTCTTCTGAGGCATCGAGAATGCCAGCCGTCCCGATGAAGATGATCCGTTCGATCTGTTGTTCCTTCATTTTCGTGACGAGATGGGGAATCGCTGTTGAAAGAACATGTTGCTGATCCGTACCAAGACAACTGAAGACGGCAGATGAACCTTGAATGACGTTCTCTAAATCTGTTACTTCCGTTGCATCTCCTTGAATGATCGTCAATTGCGGGTGCTCCGGTAACATGTGATCGGACGAGCGGACGAGCGCACGGACATTGTGACCGGCTTGTAACAATAAATCGAGCAGGGGGCGCCCTGTCCGTCCCGTTGCCCCTAAAAGGCTAAGCGTTGCCATCATAATTCATCCTCTCTCGTTCATGGTGTTATAGGTATAAGAAAGAAGGATGGTCGAGCAACACGCATCGTCCATCCTTTTTTAGTTCCTTATTTATCGGCAAACATGACGCCTGCTTGTCCATAGTCCGTCTTTTCCATTTCTTCGATGAAGACGGTAATGTTTTCTTTTGGAGCATTGACTGTTTCTGAGACAGCTTCTGTTACTTTTTCGATCAGTGCACGTTTTTGTTCGACAGTCCGTCCTGAAAGCATTTTAACGGTAACGTAAGGCATAAATCGTTCCTCCTAAAAACATAATGGCAATACGCCCTCAGTATACCGTATGGAGCAGGGGAGCCGTCAAACAGCGACATCGAAACACGAAAAGACGGGTATAAGACAGGAGTGGGGGCATGTAAAAGAGAAGTAGTCGAGAGGAAAACTTAGGATGAAGAGGTGACACCAATGGAAATGGAATCTGTTATACGAAAAAAGATTCATACATTGCTTATTTTCGACCGGGCATTACCAGAGGACACGACGTATCCACTATCGGGGACGAAGGGTTTGGAAGTCGCAGAAGTCATTTTTGATGAAAGCATTCCGTTTGGTCGACTTGTGACGGATAAAGAATTAGCAGCACTCGTCGGTACGCCGGAAGCGAAACGGTATGGAATGGTGACGTTACTTGAAGAGGATGACCGCTTTAAGCCCTTGTTCCAAAATCGGAAGTTACCGCCTGAGATTGAAACAGAAGTCGAGGAGCGTGTCCGGGAGCTTGCTAAACAACTGCGGGCGATTCGGTCTCGTTGCTCGTCGCTTGAACGCGTGATTTTGTTTGGTCGTGCGGCACAGACACTTTACGACCGGGCATTGACACGCTTGGAAGAATCAAATCCACCTGTGCATGAAGAATTGACCTCACTTGAATGTCTCCGTCTGCCGACGATTCGGCGTGTGACGAAAGAACAGCTGGAACAAGTGAAACGCTAAGCAGGACTTGCGTCAGCAGTTGAATGCGGTATGATAGAGGCAACAGCTGTAAAAGGGGTCGAGTAAAGATGGAAAAGAAGATTAACTTCAATATCATTTCAGATAATTCAACAGACGGACATGGTGGATTTGGCGTCGGGACACTCAGTTTGAACAGTATGTCACCGGTCATCATCTCGCCAGAGGACGGCGAAGCATACATCGATATGGGTGCCATGCATGCGAAAGCAGCGATTGAGAAGCGGATTAAGTTCACGACGGATCGAGCGGACGCACCGAATGGGAAACTGTACTGGATCGTTTGGGTCACGGTAGGACGTAAGCCAGAAGGGTTTTATTATGGAGGCGTCGCAGCATGCGATTTATTAGTCGACGTCGAAGCACGGCGCGGGTTTAAAATCTTAGCTGATCACGTCAATAAGATGGACAAGTCACTCAAGGGACGCATCGTCGTCGATCAGATGGACGATACGTCAAAAGGACTGCTTCGTGAATTCCTGATGACACATAAACCGGAAATGTGGGCGAACGCAGAGCCTGAGTTACATGATGCACTCGCATAACTAAAAAAATCGCCGTCTCCTAGGAGGCGGCGATTTTTTATCATGATTTTAAAGTGATGACAACGATTTCCGGACGATTGAACAACCGAAACGGGAAGAGACTGTTGCCAAGACCGCGACTGACGATGAGTTGTGTCGTATCCACTGTATATTGACCGCCCGTCCGTTTCGGGAAAAATCCTTGTCCAGGTGCATACAAGCCATCTGTGAAGGGAAGTCGGATTTGACCGCCGTGAGCATGACCGGACAGAACGAGATCGATTTGCCGCTCCGCATAGAGCGATACATATTCCGGACGATGGGCGAGTAAGAGTTGAAACGTCGATCGATCGACAGCTTCTTGTGCGGAGGCGAGGCTTTTCCGAGTTCCGTCAGACTCTTGGAGACCTTCGCTCCAGCGTGTCGTCGTTGGGTCGTCGATGCCGAGTAGAGCGATGTTTGCACCGTTATATTCGAGCGGGACTGCCGTATTCCGTAAGATTTGTACACCAATCGCTTCGAGTTTCGGTAAAAGGGTCAAGTTGCGACGAACTTCATGGTTTCCTGTGACGAAATAGACGGGATAGTCCGCAGTCAATTGTTTCATCAAAGTCAGCGCAGCGGCTTCTCCGTTTCGGCGAGAGTCGATTAAATCCCCGGTCATCACGATGAGGTCAGGCTGTGCTTGAGTAATTTTTTTGAGTAGCTTCGTTTGTTTTGGATCGAAGGATTTCCCATGTAAGTCAGCGATTTGGACGACTGTATAGCCATCGAATGCTTTTGGCAGTCGTTCTGTTTCAATCGTGATTGCGGTCGTTTCAATCACATTATTTTCTTGATATAAAAACCAACCGCCTAAGACAAGAACCCCTAATGAAACGAACCAGCGTTTTCTGACGCGCAAGACCTCACTCCTCTCTTCACTAAGCATACCAAAAAGGCACCTCAGTCCGCATTGCGGAAGAGGTGCCTGACATGATTATGCTTCTTTCTTTAAA
Organism: Exiguobacterium sp. QJM3NY_9; assembly: GCF_056173545.1. Classification (NCBI taxonomy): domain Bacteria; kingdom Bacillati; phylum Bacillota; class Bacilli; order Caryophanales; genus Exiguobacterium; species Exiguobacterium sp. QJM3NY_9. Next base: position 264,803 of record NZ_CM149679.1, read on the forward strand.
TCATCAGATGCTTTCTTTTCTTCAGGTTCGTTATACAAATCAATGAACAAGGCGATGACCATCATCCCGACAACGAAGATGAACGGGAAGGCGGCTAAAATCGCGGCAGCTTGGAGAGCACTCAGCCCACCGGCATAAAGTAAAACAGCTGCGATTGAAGACTGGATGACACCCCATGTCAATTTGATTCGAAGACTTGGCATCAAGCTACCGCCTGAAGAGAGCATTCCGAGTACGTACGTTGCTGAGTCAGCTGACGTAATGAAGAATGTCGTAATCAAGAAGACAGCTACGATACTAAGAATCGTACCAAGTGTACCAAATGTCTCGAACAAGGCGAACATACCTGTTTCGACACCTTTATCGTTAACTGTATCAATTAAGTTTACGCTGTTGAAAAGTTCGTTCCAGATTGCTGATCCACCGAAGACAGAGAACCAGAGCAGTCCGAAAATTGTTGGGACGAGCAAGATACCGAGAACGAATTCACGAATCGTCCGTCCTTTTGAAACACGTGCGATGAACGTACCGACGAATGGTGACCAAGAAATCCACCATGCCCAGTAGAAGATCGTCCAGCCGTTAATCCATGAACGTTCGTCCGGATTGAAGGCTGAGGCACGGAAACTCATGATCGGCAGGTTTTGTAAATAGGCACCTGTTGTTTGAACGAATAAATCCATGATGAAACTGAATGGTCCGAGGAACAAGACGCCGACCATCAAGAGCGCCGCGAGAACAAGGTTCGCGTGGCTGAGGCGTACAATTCCTTTGTCGAGACCAGAAGCAGCACTAATCATATAAAGGACTGAAACAACAAGGATGATCAGGAGCTGGGTCATGAACGAGTTTGGAATACCTCCAACGAGGAAATGTAAACCGCCCGAGATTTGCTGGGCGCCAAGTCCAAGTGAAGTGGCAACACCGAATGCTGTTGCGACGATCGCGAGAACTTCAACTGTCCCTTTACCTGCAGCTTCATATTTCGGTTTCATAAGCGAAGCGACAGTATCGCCGATTGTTGCAGGACGTCCTTTACGGAATGTCGAGTAAGCGATTGCTAAAGCGACGATTGCATAAAGTGCCCATGGGTGAAGTCCCCAGTGGAAGAATGAATAGCGCATCGCAAGACGTGCTGCTTCAGTCGGGTCACTCGTCGCAACCGGTGGTGTATGGAAGTGTGTCAATGGCTCTGAAACACCCCAGAAGACAAGTCCAATCCCCATACCGGCGCTAAAGAGCATCGCGAACCAAGAAATCAGGTTATATTCAGGGCGATCAGAGTCTTTTCCGAGTCGGATAGAACCGAAACGCGAGAAGACGAGGAAGATTGCAACTAATAAAAAGACGCTCATACCGAATAAGTAGAGCCAGCCGAAGCCATTTGTAACAAAGTTTTGTGCGACTGCTGTTACGTTGCCAAGATTTGCGGCACCAATGAGTGATTCAGGTAAGATTCCCCATATGGTAAAGAGCACACAGAAAATGACGGATACAATAAAGACTTTCGTGATCTTGCTTTTTCGATTATTTTCCATCGTGGTCAACACCTTCTTTCGAATTTTACATGTCTGTTTTGTTTCGTGTTGTAAATACTGAAAAATTGCTATACAACGATTAGTAATACCCGTAACTTCAAAAACAAAACCTTATCACGCAAGTTACTACCGTAACAAACTTATAGTAAGGATGGCAAATGCTGTGGGTAATGAAAGATGGGGATTTCTAGAAAAAAAGGGTGGTAAAGTCGTTTGAACTGGCTTTGCGTAGCGATTTTTGAAAAAAATGAAAAAATCTAATTTTTCTTTTGTTTCTCTAGTATTTCCCGAAAAGATTGATTTGTAACATTTAATATCAAGCAGAATAGCAGACGGGTGATTTCAGATTTGCTATCGTTGTGAAATAATCAACCACAGTCACTGGAGGAATGAAACGATGAGTCACGAACAAACCAAACAAGAGATTTTAGCCGCCTTTCAATCACGTCATGCGACGAAAGCATTTGATCCTTCAAAAAAGATCATACCAGCAGACTTCGCATTTATTTTAGAAACCGCGCGTCTCTCCCCAAGTTCATTTGGTTATGAGCCTTGGAACATGCTCGTCATCCAAAATGAAGCATTGCGTGAAGAACTTCGTACCGTCTCATGGGGTGCCCAAGGACAATTGCCGACAGCGAGCCATTATGTCATTTTCCTTGCACGGACAGGTGCGCAAATGCAACCAGATGGCCCGCATGTCACGCACATGATGGACGCACTCGGTTTGTCGGACGAGGCAAAACAAGGGCGGACGACGCGGTATGGTCTTTTCCTCGAAGAAGACTTTAAAATCGGGAATAATGAAAAAGCGATGGAAGACTGGTCAGCGAAACAGGCCTATATCGCGCTCGGAAACATGATGTCGACGGCAGCACAAATCGGAATCGATTCATGTCCGATTGAAGGATTTGATCAAGAGGCGATTGAAAAAATCTTAGTCGACCATGATTTACTCGACCGGACTGTATTTACGGTTCCTGTCATGGTAGCGTTCGGTTACCGGGCGGATGAACCGAAACGTGCGAAACAACGCCGTGACTTGGATGAAATCGTCACTTTCGTCGAGTAAACACTAAGATAGTTTTTTTCGAATTATATAGAAGTTTCTTTCAAAATTCGGTATACTCGCATTTGTATGATTAAGAAGCGCCGTAAACGCCACTCGCATACGAACAACTTTTGTCTTGAGAAAGAAAGGGGTTCTATCGCAAATGGAACAAAAATTAAAGTTATGGTTCACGGAACACCAAACGGAAGATTACGGTATCACATTCCGTGTCAACCACGTTTATGAGAGCGAACAAACGGAGTTTCAACGCCTAGAGATGGTTGAGACGGACGAGTTCGGTACAATGTTGTTACTTGACGGGATGGTCATGACAACGGACAGAGATGAGTTCGTGTATCACGAAATGGTCGCACACGTCCCATTGTTCACACACCCGAACCCGAAATCGGTTCTCGTCGTAGGTGGGGGAGACGGCGGAGTCATCCGTGAAGTCTTAAAACACCCATCGGTCGAAAAAGCAGTTCTCGTCGAAATTGATGGCAAGGTCATCGAGTACTCGAAGAAATACCTTCCGAACATCGCAGGTGGTTTAGACGACGCACGCGTCGAAGTCATCGTGGGTGACGGATTCATGCATATCGCAGAAGCAGTCAACGAATACGATGTCATCATGGTTGATTCGACAGAGCCGGTCGGTCCTGCTGTCAACCTGTTCACAAAAGGATTCTACTCTGGAATCTCGAAAGCATTAAAAGAAGACGGTATTTTCGTCGCACAATCGGACAACCCATGGTTTACACCAGATTTGATCCGTGATGTACAACGTGACGTCAAAGAAATCTTCCCGATCACAAAACTCTACATTGCGAACGTTCCGACGTATCCGAGCGGTCTGTGGACATTTACGATTGGATCGAAAAAACATGATCCACTCGCTGTCGCACCAGAGCGTTTCCATGAAATCGAAACGAAGTACTATACACCAGAACTTCACACGGCAGCATTCGCGTTGCCGAAGTTCGTCAAAGATTTAACGATTTAATTTCAAAGTGGGAGTGTTCCGTTTTCAGGGACACTCCTTTCTATGACTGGAGGAATAGAAATGCGTTTTGATGAAGCATATTCAGGTAAAGTCTTTATCGCGAGTCAGTCGACTCACGAAGATGCAAAAGGTGTGTTATACGGCATGCCGATGGACTGGACGGTCAGCTTCCGCCCGGGATCACGTTTTGGTCCGGCGCGGATCCGTGAAGTATCACTTGGTCTCGAAGAATATAGTCCCTATTTAGACGGCGATATCGCCGATGCGAAATTGTTTGACGCGGGTGACATTCCGTTGCCGTTCGGCAATGCCCAAAAGTCGCTCGACATGATTGAAGCGTACGTCGATTCGTTACTGACGGCAGGTAAGTTCCCGCTCGGTATGGGGGGCGAACACCTCGTCACGTGGCCGGTCGTTAAAGCCTTTGATAAACACTACGATGATTTCGTCGTCTTACATTTTGACGCACATACGGATTTACGCGATTCGTATGAAGGCGAGCCATTGTCGCACTCGACACCGCTCAAAAAAATCGCCAACTTGATTGGACCGGAAAACTGCTATTCGTTCGGCATCCGTTCAGGGATGAAAGAAGAATTCGAGTGGGCGAAGACGTCCGGTTACAACTTATTTAAGTACGAAATCGTTGAACCGTTAAAGGCTGTTTTGCCGAAGCTTGCCGGTAAAAAAGTTTACGTGACGATTGATATCGACGTCCTCGATCCGTCTGCTGCACCAGGAACAGGTACACAGGAAATCGGTGGTGTGACAACAAAAGAGTTACTTGAAGTCGTCCACATGATTTCACGCGCTGACGTCGATGTCATCGGAGCCGATCTCGTTGAAGTCTGCCCGGCATATGATCAGTCTGACATGACAGCGATTGCCGCTGCGAAAGTCTTACGTGAAATGATGATTGGTTTCATTAAGTAAATTTGTCTGAAATGATTGCGGGATATGTAAAAAAGTAGCGTACAAGGGGTTGTCCTTGTACGCTACTTTTTTCAGACTGTAGACAATGTGCTGTTGGGAGATAAAGCGTCTTTTTTCGTTGCTTTCCTCGGGCGAGGCGCAAGCCGCTGCTCCTTGGATCCTAGCGGACAATGAGCAGGGTCTTGCCTGCCTCTGCAAGTGTGTTAAAAACGCACTTTTTCCCGTAGGAGTCAACGAAACGTGACGCTTTTTAGGTAACATCGTGACGGAAAGCCGGGCATGTAGATGGTTTAGAGCGCAATCCGTCTCGAATCTACATTCGGACGTTACAAATGCTTAGCAAAGGGTAGTGTAATTATATAGACGCCTGCCTGTTTTTTTACAACATCCCGAAAGATTGCCGCTTGAATCATATGATCGATAAACCGATTCATGTGGTGCTGAAAAACATGATGCGTCTAAAAAGACATAGGATGGGCAGTACATTTCTTCATTTGTACAGTCTGTCAGTTTCGGTTAAAGAAGGTGGGGTGAATGGAATACGGTAGTGAGATGCTGGCGACTCCGAAACAGGATAGCGTACAACTGTTACTCTCAGCACATCGGAATATTTACAAAGTACTGCAGATTAGTTTAAATTCAAGATGTCACCGCGAATGAAATATTTTTTTCTAGAATGAAAGGTTGGCTTGAGAAGCGAAATACATTATGACACGAGAGGTGGAAAAAATGATGAAGAAATTCATATCGTTCGTTACCGCTGCATTTTTGTTTGCACTATTCGTGCTACCGGTAGGTGCAGCAGATGACGCAATGGTGCGTGTAATTCACGCTTCACCAGATGCTCCGGCAGTTGATATTGCCGTCGATGGCGAAACAGCTGTCTCAGGAGCGGAATTCAAAGCTGTCACAGATTATCTCACTCTTCCGGCAGGAGAACATAAAGTTGAAGTCTTCGCTGCAGGAACAACAGAAGATCCTGTACTTTCTCAAACACTCAACATTGAAGCCGGAAAATTTTACTCAGTCGCGGCAATCGGTAAATTAGCAGATATTGAACTCGCTGTCATGGAAGACAATGGTCAAGGCGAAGACGGAAAATCAATGGTTCGTGTCGCGCACTTTGCACCGGACGCACCAGCTGTTGATGTCGCTCCTAAAGGTGGAGACGCACTCTTCAGTGACCTTGAATTCTCGAAAGTCTCAGACTATGGAACACTCGATGCCGGCACGTATGATCTTGAAGTACGACCAGCGGGCGCGATGGATGTTGTCAAAGCACTCGACGGTGTTAAATTAGATAGCGGTAAAAACTATACAGCGCTTGCAATCGGTCTTCTTGAAGGAGAACCAGCGTTTGATGTGCTCTTGATTCCAGATGGCGGTGAAATGGCTGCGATGCCAGACACAGGACTTGGTGGATCAGCAGACACATCTTCAATGGCAACGACTTGGGCACTTGTAGCACTTGCAGGAGCGGCCCTAGTTGGAACAAGTTATGTCATTCGTCGTAAACAAAACGCGTAACAGTTTCTTTCTGATCTTTCTCATTCTCGCTGGATGTGGAGGAACAGAAGAATCTGTTCCTCCTTCGAAGCCAGTCGAGCAAGCGACACCTGCAATCGAGCAAGCAACACCTGAACCTGTACAAAAAAGTCGTGAAACGGCTAGTTTTATCCCGACGACGCTATCGATTGATGCGATTGACGTGAAAGCGAAGGTCGAAATCGTGGGTAAAGACAAGCAAGGGCGGATGGATGTTCCGAAAAAAACCAATCAAGTGGGTTGGTACCGATACGGCGCGGAGACGAACCAAACCGGAAATGTCATCCTCGCAGGTCATTTAGATGATACGGAAGGTCCCGCTGTATTTTACGACTTAGCAAAGATGAAACAAGGACAACGAATCGAGTTACGATCAAAAACAGGGCAGACGATATCTTACGTGGTGACAAACGTAACCTCCTATCCTGTAGATGAAGCACCCGTTGGTTCGATTTTTGGAGCAACGGTCGCAAAACGCCTGACGTTGATTTCGTGTATCGGAACGTTCACGAAATCAAAAGGGTACGATGAACGGTTAGTCGTAACAGCCGATCAAGTGGAAGAGTAACAAGCAATACGGAATCAAAAAAAGACCAATCCGTCATGGATTGGTCTTTTTTTAGATGAAGCTCAACCAGAACAAATCAGAAAAACTTACGCGTTCGACTCCGATGCTGCGACAAGATTCGTTGTCAAAGCCGAGAGACCTTGTGTCGTTTGGCTGATTCCTTGAATCGTCTGAACGATTTGGCCTAAGTCATTCTTATTGCGCCCGAACATCTCCAAGTAGTTCTCCATCTCTTTTTTCACTGTGTGAATGCCGCTCTTCACCTGTTGGAGCTCAGTCCGTGAAGCGGAGTTCGAACGTGTGATGTCTTCCATCTGTGAAACGAGCTCTGTGATATTTCCATTGTTCTTTTGAATCAACGTGTTGATGCTGCTACTTAAGTGTTTCGCATTTTCAGCGAGGTTGCGGACTTCGATTGCGACGACAGAGAATCCTTTTCCATGCTCACCGGCACGTGCTGCTTCGATTGAGGCGTTTAAAGCTAAGAGATTCGTTTGGTTCGCGATGTCTTCGATACCTTGTGTCATCTTGACGATTTCGTCAGATGTCGTTTTTAACTGTTGGATGCTTGTTAATGATGTATTGACTTGACCCGTCGATTGGACGAATTGTTGTTCCATTTTGTCCATCTGTGCTTCATTTTCTGATGTCAAGCCAACGAGATTGCGACTTGTTTTCTCGGTCTGATCCGTCTCGGATAAGATTTGTGTCGCCCGTTGACTCGTTTCAAGAATGGCCCCTTCTGTTTGTTCGACCGTACTCGCGACCTCCTGGCTGACACGAACGACGTCTTGCAGAAGTCGTGTGCGTGCTTCATTGGCTGCACCTACTTCTTCCAGTCGTGCGTCGACATACTGACTTGTAACGATTTGCGCATCCAAGTTCATCGCATGAGTCAACGCGAGGATTGCTGTTGCAAGTTGCTCCGGATCTTCCTGGAAATGCTCGACGACTTTAGGAATCAGTAAGGTGTTGAATGCTGCGTAAGAAGCGATGAACCACGTAACAGGGACGAAATTCCGGTTATGCGTTTTACCCATTCGTTTTCGCATCGCAAGAAACTTCTCGTCCATGTTTCCGGTCAAGAGGCTACCGAAATAGTCGGCAAATACTTTTTTCAGGCGTTGACGTGTCGAAGCATTTTCAGCAATCTGCACCATTTCCGGGTGGAGAAGGAGATGATCGAGTACTTGTTCGAGGACTTCATCTAATACAGAATTGACGACAGGAGCCATCGCTTTTAACGTTTGCAATTGTTCTTCAGTGTAGCCCATATATTCAAGGCGTCCTGCTAAAGTGGGATCACTTGTTTTTGTAATGAATTTTTTATCGGGAAATCCGATTTTTGCCTGATAGGTTGAGCTTGATGATTTAGTTTTAAATGGGTTGCGCACAGTAAGCCTCCGATTTTCTTCAAATTAAGAATGTAATAGTCTTATTCTTTATCGGTTGCTAAAGGAAAAAACAGTATCTTTTTTAGAAGGAAACTCTCTAGAAGTTAAAAAATATTGACCTTAAACGAAAAAAGCTCATGATCCGGGATCATGAGCGGAAGCGTGTTCGATCGTACATCATGTATTTTTAAAGAGAAAGTGAAAGAAAGTTAGACCGGTTGATCTTCTTGAAAGGCTTGTTTTGCATCATTGAGTGCCCGCATCCGGCTAACGCACGATTGAATGAACTGGATATCAATCGAACTAAACCGCGTGACGGGGCCTTTGGCTGATTCGGCACTAAATGTGAAGGTTCCGAGATTCCAAAGTTCGATTTTAAATCGTTTTCCTTTGTTGTCGTCGAAGTGTTGTACGAATTCGATTTTCGGTACCATACGAACCCCTCCTTGTTAGTCCATTCCCCTTTTTCCGCAATTAAAAAAGCCAAACTGTGCGTTAGCAACAGTTTGACTTGAGAAAATTAAGCGGGCGCGACGTCATAGCCGATTTCTTCGATGGCTTCGACGAGACGTTCTTGTGTGACATCCTCATGGACGACAGTGACTGAATTGTCAGGGAGCGAAACAGTCGCCGTTGTGACGCCTTCCAGTTCATTCAGTGCCGATTCGACACTTGCTTTACAGTGGTTACATGTCATACCGATGACGTTTAAAGTCGTTTCTTTCATGAGTGAGTTCCTCCTTTAGTGAGTGGGGTACGTTTTAAGCGTAACGCATTCGTGACGACGGAAACAGAGCTAAATGCCATCGCTGCTCCGGCGAGCCACGGAGCGAGCAGTCCGAGAAAAGCAACGGGGATCCCGATCGTATTATAGGCGAGTGCGAAAAAGAGATTTTGGCGAATGTTCTTCATCGTCTGTTCACTCAACCGAATCGCCGTCGCGACTTGTTGTAAATCGTGTCCAAGCAGTGTGACGTCAGCTGCTTCTAAGGCGACATCCGTCCCGCTACCAAGAGCGATTCCGACGTCAGCCGTCGCAAGCGCTGGCGCATCGTTAATTCCGTCACCAACCATGGCGACGCGGTGCCCCGCATCTTGAAGGGCTTTGATGTGATCGGCTTTTTCGATGGGTAAGACATCTGCAAACACATGGTCTGTTGGAATACCGAGTTCCGTCGCTAGATTGAGGGCAACGTCTTTTCGGTCACCCGTCAAGAGATAGACTGCTTTTGTCTGTTGAATTTGAGTGATGACGTGTTTCGTCGTCGGCTTCAGTTCATCTCGAATCTCATAACCGGCTTCAACGTGCCCGTCGACGGCGACATAGACGAATGTCGCGCCGGCAGAAGACCAGTCCGGGACATCGAACTGTTGATCCCGCATCATTCGTTCAGAACCAACCAGGATGTTGCGACCGAGAATCATCCCGCTGACACCACGACCGGCATCGACTTGAAACTGTTCGATATCGAACACGACATCACGTTCTTCCGTGATGGCATGCGCGAGCGGATGCTCTGATTTTTTTTCGATGGCTGCTGCGAAGTCGAGTGCTTGTTCGTTCCCGAACGTCTCGACGACGACAGGGCGTCCGACGGTTAGTGTACCTGTTTTATCGAAAACGACGGCATCGACATGTTGTAACGATTCAAGCTGGGCACCGCCTTTAAAAAGCACACCATGCTCAGCACCTTTACCCGTTCCGACCATAATCGATGTCGGGGTCGCGAGTCCTAATGCACAGGGACAAGCAATGACGAGAACAGCGATTGCAGGACGAATTGCTTCAGCGAATGAGCCGGTCGTCAACCACCAGGCACCAAGTGTGATGAGGGCGATGGCGACGACGATTGGCACGAAGATGCCGGAAATCCGGTCGGCTTGTCGTTGGATTGGCGCTTTTTCTGTCTGCGCTTGTTCAACGACGCGGATGATGTTCGCAAGCATCGTCTCCTGACCGACTTTCGTTGCTTCAATCAACAAATTCCCATTCGTATTCAAAGTTCCACCAATGACGGTATCATCGGCACCTTTATGCGCAGGAAGCGGTTCACCGGTCAGCATCGATTCATCGAGATAGGCATCACCGGATAAAATCATCCCGTCCATCGGAATTTTCTGTCCCGGTTTGACGACGATCTGCATGCCTGGTTGAATCTGATCAATCGCGACAGTTCGTTCCGTGCCATTGTCGAGGACGACGGCATCCGTTGCCTGCAGGGACAAGAGACTTTTGATTGCACCGGTTGTTTGTTGTTTTGCCCGATCTTCGAGTACTTTACCGAGAAGGACGAGCGTAATTAAGATGGCACTTGTTTCAAAATAAAGGTTCGGCATTGCCGGATGGATGAGCATTTCTGCGACCGAATAAAAGTAAGCGGCTGACGTCCCGAGTGCGACGAGGACATCCATGTTGGCACTACCGCTCCGGAGACTCTTATAGGCACCAACATAGAACGGCGCCCCGATAATGAATTGAACGGGTGTAGCCAGTGCGAACTGGAGCCACGGATTCATCAGGAACGTCAGATGGACCGGACTATTTGGAATGTGCGACACCATACTGAGTAAGAGCGGTAACGACAACAAGGCGGCGATGAAAAAACGATAGAGCATCCGCCGATCTTGCACTGTTTCATGAGGGGCCGACTTAATGGTCGCGCCATAACCAACCTTCTTGATTTTATCAATGATTGCTTGTTCATCGAGTTCGTCGGGGACTGCAATCCGCGCCGTCTCGAGTGGTAAGTTGACCGTCGCATCGACACCGTCCATCCGGTTCAGGACTTTTTCGATTCGTGCTGAACAGGCAGCACATGTCATGCCTTCAATGTTCAATTCGATTGTTTTTGACATACGTATACCTCCTTACTTTTTGAGTCGGGCGATGACGGACATCAGTTCGTCGACATAAAGATCTGTGTCTTTCTGTCCGGTTGCGGCATCATGCATACACATCTTGACATGACGTTCGATGACTTGCAGTTCGACTTGACGAAGAGCGGCTTGAATCGATGCCGTCTGTGTCAAAATATCGATACAATACCGATCTTCGGCGACCATGTTGGCGATACCACGGACTTGCCCTTCGATACGCTTCAAACGTTTAGTCAATGCGTCCTGCTCTTCAGAAGAGCGGGGGACGAGTGGATGATCGTGTTGCATAGGAACACCTCTTTCTGTTGGTGGTTGATGTCTACACTATATCATATAGGGGTAGGGGGTACCAGTATGTTGGTTTGCAGGAATAAAAAAATACGCCACCCGAACGGGATGGCGTATTTAGACTGTAGACAACGTGCTATCGGGAGATCAAGCGTCTTTTTTCGTTGCTTTCCTCGGGCGAGGCGCAAGCCGTTGCTCCTTAGTCCTCACGGACAATGAGCAGGGTCTTGCCTGCCTCTGAACGTGCGTTAAAAACGCACTTTTTCCCGTAGGAGTCAACGAAACGTGACGCTTTTTAGGTAATACCATAAGGGAAAGCCAGGCATGCAGACGGTTTAGAGCGCACTCCGTCTCGATGTCGCATGTTCACGCTTCATAAGTGTTCGTCTACACGCTGAATACGCCACCCGAATGGACTGGTGTATTCAGTCGGGCCTTATTGATTAGACACTTGAGGTTTGATGATTTGTTCGTTGCGCGAACGACCACTGATGATGTCTTCCGCTTGCGTCGCTCGTTTGATGAAGAACGAAAGGATGAACGCAACACCCGCAATGAACGTCGAAATGAGGAAGGCGTAATTGATGCCGTCCAGTGTCGCCTGCATCATGATTTGTTGTTTCAACGCAGCAGCAGCCTCTGCTGTCGGTTGACTCGTCATGTTTTTAGCGGCCTCTTCGGCAAGTTCCGTCCCACGTGTCTTCGCATGCGTCGACATGATCGTAACGAGTAATGCCGTTCCGATGGCGCCGGATACTTGCTGCAACGTATTGTTCATTGCCGTTCCGTGCGGATAGTAGCGCGTCGGTAACTGGTTTAAGCCGTTTGTCGAGACGGGCATCATGACCATTGACATCCCGAACATCCGGAGTGAATACAAGATGATTAAGTGTGTATACGTCGTGTCCATCTTCAGTTGACTGAAGAAGTAACTCGTGACGACAGTGATGAAGAGACCAGTGATTGCGAGTGGGCGTCCGCCAATCTTATCGAACAACTTCCCGTTGATCGGTGACATGACTGCCATGAGGATGGCTCCCGGTAGTAACATCAACCCTGCATCGAGTGGAGAAATGCCACGGATATTTTGGACGTAGATCGGTAATAGCAGCATCCCGGAGAACATCGCCACCGTGACGACGATTGAAATGGCAGATGAGAGAGCGAACATCGGATACTGATAAATTTTGAAGTTCAACATCGGACGCTCCATCCGTAACTGACGCAGGATGAAAGAAACGAGCGCAATCACACCGATTGTCAGCGCGATTGTGACGTGTGGGCTGTCCCACCCTTTAGAACCGGCAGAACTAAATCCGTACAGGAGTCCACCGAAACCGAATGAGGATAAAACAACTGACATGAAGTCGAGTTTAGCATCCGACCGTTCTTTGACGTCACGGAGTAAGACGATTCCGGCAACGAGAACGACTAAAGCGATCGGCGTGATGAAGTGGAACAACATCCGCCAATCATAGTGTTCGATGATCCAGCCTGACAAAGTCGGTCCGATTGCGGGTGCACCCATCATAATGAGCCCGAAGAAGCCCATCGCCGTCCCGCGTTTTTCAATCGGGAAACTGACGAGCATGACGTTCATCAAGAGCGGCATCATGATTGCTGAACCAGAAGCCTGAATCATTCGTCCTGCCAACAGGACGGGGAATTCACTTGCGAACCCGGCAAGGATTGTACCGAGTGAGAATAATGTCATCGCGAGGATGAATAGACGACGAACAGAAAATTTTTGAATCAGAAAAGCAGATGTCGGAATTAAAATCCCGTTGACGAGCATGAAACCAGTCGACAGCCACTGGACGGTCGATGTTTCGATGTTGAGATCCTTCATGATCGAAGGAAGGGCGATGTTAAGTAACGTGTTATTTAAAAAAGCGATGAAGGCTCCAATCATCAATACGGAAAGGATACCGTAGGGGGGACGATTAGAAGCAGTTTTTTTGTGTTGCATGATTTTCCTCCTTAATGAACTGACGGTACACATTTCTATACGGTCGTTATATCTGTTGTATATCTTAATCTGATTTCAAGATAAATACAAACATTAATAACTAAGAAAGGTAATTTTATTTTTAATGAAGAACGAATGGCTCTGAAGCTTGTTGAAAGTAAAAAAACACCCGACTCTAAAAAAGAGTAGGATGTTTTTGTAAACCGTCAGTAGTGATGAAAGGTCTCAGCCGACATGTGTGTTGAGGGCATCATTTGTAATGTCATAATGAGCTGCGGACCAAGTCGCACGTCCTTTTTCGATGAAGATGACTTGTGGTGATTCATGACGAACATTGTAATGTTCGGCGATGTGATTCGACAGCGTCCGTGCTTCTTGGACGAGCAAGTAGGCAGTCGGTACTGACGTCGCGTCAGCAAATTTCGTGTATTCAGAAAAACCGGCGGCACTGATTGGGCAGGTCGTACTGTGTTTACAAATCACGAACGAGTCGTGTTCGGAAACGAATTGATCAAAGTCAGAAATCGATTGCAGTTTTCTAAGTTGTGGCATAGTATCATCCTCCATACGTCCGTAGACGTTCGCTTAACTTTAGATTTTCCCTGTAATCGACCGGACAGTCAATCAAAACAGGTCCGTCACTGTTTTGAGCCTGTTCGAGACAGTTCGAGAGACTGCCGTGTTCTCCGACACGAAGTCCGAGTGCACCGAAAGCCGTCGCGAGTTCGACGAGATCAGGGTTATCGAATTCTGTAAACGGTGCCCGGCCATAAGCCTGCTGTTGTTTCCATTCAATCAATCCGTATGTGCCATCACGCCAAATGACGACAGTGATGGGGAGTTTCAAACGAACTGCTGTCTCGAGGTCTTGACCATTCATTAAGAATGCACCATCACCAGAAGCACAGAGTACCCGACGCTCCGGGTGCAGCAGTTTTGCAGCAATCGCGCTCGACAGACCATAGCCCATCGAAGAAAAGCCGTTGGAGATGAATAATTGATTAGGACGCGTCGTTTGGAAATGACGACCGAGCCAAACTTTATGGGCCCCGACGTCTGAGAACAACATGCCGTCCTCACCCGTCGCCGTCTCGAGGGCACGAACGATACTTTGAGGGTGGAGGGGCAATGCCATCGAATACGTTGCTTGAATTTCTTGTCGCAACTTATCACGGTCCGCCTGCCAACCTTCCCAGGCCCGCGTCGGAATCGCTTCTGCTAACAGACGTAACGAATCAGACAGCGGACCAACCAAGTTCGCAACGACAGGATAATACTGGTCAATCTCATGCCGGTTCGTGTCGATGTGGATGACAGGTGTCCGGTCCGGATTCCACTTCGAAGGCGGCAACTCGGTAATATCGTAACCGATGGCGATGATGAGATCGCTTTGGTCAAGAATCCGTTGATTGTAGTCGGTATTCGGTAAACCGATTGTATGGGCGGCGAGCGCATGTTGCGAGGAGATGACCCCTTTACCCATCATCGTCTCGACAACAGGTGCTCCAAGCTTTTCAACGAACGTTCGGAACACAGCGGTCGCTTCGCTCCGGTTGATTCCAAATCCGGCAATCACGACGGGCCGTTCCGCTTGTTCGATTTGTTTTAAGACCGCGCTGTCTTTGACGGATGTCGGGTGTAACGTATCCGGTTCACTGTCGCGTAAAAGTGGTGTCTTGGCATCGACATCTGCCTTTGCAATATCTTCCGGAAAAGAAATATGTGTCGCACCCGGCTTATCACAACAAGACTGGGCGAACGCTTGACGCACGATTTCCGGGATGACTTCTCCTGAGACGACCGATGTACTCGACTTCGTGATTGGTCGGTACATCTCGACTAAATCGAACATTTGATGGGATGCCTTGTGCTGGCGCCATGTCGCTCCTTGTCCCGTAATCGCGACAACAGGCGAGTGGTCCATCGTTGCACTTGCGATGCCCGTCATCATGTTCGTCGCACCTGGTCCGAGCGTCGATAAGCAAACACCGGCACGACCGCTTAAGCGACCGAACATCGCTGCCATGAAAGCAGCATTTGTTTCATGGCGTGTCGTGACGAACGTAATATCCGATTCACTGATGGCGTCGAGTAACGTAATGTTTTCTTCTCCCGGGACGCCAAAGATGTGCGTGACCCCTTCTGCTTCGAGGCAGGCGACGAACCGTTCTGCCGCATTCATGCGTCCATTCCTCCAATCGAAACATATTTGGTTTCAAGGTACGCTTCGAGACCTTCCGATCCACCTTCGCGTCCGATTCCTGACTGCTTCATACCGCCGAATGGTGCTTGTGCGGCAGAGGGAACACCATCATTCCAACCGACGATGCCGTAGTTCAATTGTTCAATCGTCCGCATCGCGCGGGCATAGTTATTCGTAAAGACGTAAGATGCAAGACCGAACGGCGTTTGGTTTGCATAACGGATGGCTTCTTCGTCAGAGCTGACACGTTGAACGGGAGCAACGGGACCGAATGTTTCTTCATTCATGATTAACATTTGCGGTGTGACATCGGCGAGGACCGTTGCTTCATAATAGTAGACATCTTTTTCTTCATCTGTCGTTCCAGTTCCACCTGTGACGACACGGGCACCGGCTGACGTCGCATTGTCGACGTGTTTTTTGACTTTGTCATAACCGGCTTGATTGATCATCGGACCGATGTTCGTTGTTTCGTCGAGTCCGTTCCCGGTCTTGAGCTTCGCTGTCGCTTCGCCCAGTTTTTCGACGAACGTATCATAGATTGAATCGGAGACGTAGATCCGGTTCCCGCAGACGCACGTTTGTCCACCATTACGGAATTTCGACTTGATCGTTTCCGCGACGGCGAGATCAAGGTCACAGTCGTCAAAAACAAGAATCGGAGCGTGTCCGCCGAGTTCGAGTGACATCGCTTTGATCGTCTCAGCACCTTGGGCCATCAATGTCCGACCCACTTCTGTTGAGCCTGTAAATGTGATTTTGTCGATATGCGGATGCGTTGCGAGCGATTCCCCAAGCTCTTTACCGCTTCCTGTGACGGCATTGACGACGCCATCCGGTATCCCGACTTCCTGACAAAGTTCAAGCAGGCGAAGGGCAGTCAGTGGTGTCGCAGTAGGTGGCTTCAGGATAAACGTACAGCCTGCAACGAGTGCCGGTGCCATTTTCCGTGTAATCATCGCAGCCGGGAAATTCCAGGGTGTGATGGCAGCGACGACACCGACCGGTTGTGTGATGACATGAAGCCGTTTGTTCGTATCGTGCGAGGGGATAATGCGTCCATACGCACGTTTTCCTTCTTCAGCGAACCACTTGACGAAGTTTGCCGCATACTGGACCTCACCTTCAGATTCTGCGAGCGGTTTCCCCATTTCAAGTGTCATCAAGCGGGCGAGTTCATCTTTTTTCTCAATCATCTTCGCGTAAAGCTTCTCAAGCAGTTCCGCCCGTTCATAGACACTTCGTTTCGACCAAGCCGGAAACGCCTCGCGTGCCGCTTCGACGGCGTCATTGACATCCGATTTCGTTCCGTTCGGGACACTCCCGACGACTTCCCCGGTTGCGGGATTTTTGACGTCCGTCCGTTCACGATTATGATCAAGCCACTTTCCATCAATCAAAAATTGTCCGTCCATCTTACAAAATCCCCCTTTTTTATTTGCATTGTTAAGAATATACCCGAACGAGGAAAAAAAGATTCATCTTTCGACAGAACTTCATGCAAAAGGCTAGAAATCGACCGATAAAGAGTGTAGGATAATTCAGTAACTGTAATGTATGCATGACTGAAATATTGTTAACAAACGTCATCACTTTGAAGTGCCGGAAACAGACCGGGAACGTTGACATTGCATATGTATTTGATAAGATGAAGGTAGAGTATTTGCGCAATCGATTGCGCTAAAAGAAATGAATCGATTACCCTTATAACAAATGAGCAATTATGATGAAAAAATCAATGGACTAAGACAGACCGATGAGAGGATTTATACACGATGACACAAATGATACCGCGCCCAGAAACGGCCCAAAAAACCTTAACACGAGCTTGGTGGAAAGAAGCTGTCGCTTACCAAATCTACCCACGAAGCTTTTATGACGCAAACAACGATGGAATCGGCGATATTCCGGGTATCATCGCAAAACTTGATTATTTGAAAGATTTAGGTGTCGACGTTCTTTGGATTTGTCCGATGTTTAAATCGCCAAATGACGACAATGGTTATGACATTAGTGATTACGAAGATATCATGGATGAGTTCGGGACGATGGCAGACTTCAATCTCTTAATGGAAGAAGCGCACAAACGTGATATTAAAGTTTTACTCGATCTTGTCGTCAACCACACATCAGATGAGCATCCTTGGTTCCTCGAATCGCGTTCTTCAAAAGAGAATGAGAAACGCGACTGGTACATCTGGAAAGATGCCGTCAATGGTGGGGAACCGAACAACTGGGAAAGCATCTTCGGCGGATCCGCGTGGGAATATGATGAAAAGACAGAACAATATTTCTTACACGTCTTTTCGCGTCGCCAACCGGATTTGAATTGGCAAAACAAAGACATGCGTCAAGCAATCTATACGATGATTAATTGGTGGCTCGATAAAGGAATCGACGGGTTCCGGATCGACGCCATCAGCCACATCAATAAAGACCAATCATTTGCCGATTTACCAAACCCACTCGGGATGCCACACGTGCCATCGTTTGAGATGCACATGAACGTTGAGGGCATCCACGAGTACTTGGAAGAACTCAAAGACGAAACGTTTTCGAAGTACGACATCATGACAGTCGGTGAAGCGAATGGTGTTACACCGGAAGAAGCAGATCTTTGGGTCGGCGAAGAGAACGGAAAAATGAACATGGTCTTTCAGTTCGAGCATATGGACTTATGGCGGTCAGATGCAGAAAAAGGTGTCGACGTCGTCAAACTGAAACAAGTTTTAACGAAGTGGCAAAAAGGTCTTGAAGAAACGGGCTGGAATGCACTCTATCTTGAAAATCACGATAAGGTCCGTTCCGTTTCACTTTGGGGAGATGAAGAGCAGTACTGGAAGGAAAGTGCGAAGTCGCTTGCGATGATGTACTTCTTCATGCAAGGCACACCATTCATCTACCAAGGGCAGGAAATCGGGATGACGAACGTTCAATTCCCGGATATTACGGATTATGATGACGTCGCAACGAAAAATATGTATGACATGCAACTGGCCTCCGGGAAGACGCATGAAGAAATCATGGAAGTCATCTGGAACTCATCGCGTGACAACTCACGGACACCGATGCAGTGGACGAATGAGCAAAACGGCGGTTTCTCTACGCAGTCACCATGGTTCGGTGTCAATCCAAACTACGCTGACATCAATGTCGCGTCGCAACAAGCAGATGAAGATTCGATTCTTAACTTCTACAAACGGATGATTCAAATTCGTAAAGCAGAAGAAACATTGATTTATGGAGAATATGATTTGATTTTACCGGACGACGAAAAAGTCTACGCCTACACCCGGACACTCGGTGACGAACAATTCTTAATCGTCACGAACTTAAAAGGTGAAGCAGCGGACATCGACACGGACATCATCCTCCATTCGGATAATCTCGTTCTCGGTAACTACGTGACGGCTTATCACGAAGGAACAGAACTAGCGCTTCGTCCATTCGAAGCACGTCTGTACCGGGTACGATAAACAATGACCGGATTCGGCACGTGCCGGATCCGGTCTTTTTGTGTATCTTGTCAGTTTGCGACCGTGCGAAAGACGAAAAAATCGTGTACGCTAGACAATGAGGTGATAAAAAGTGAAACCAAAACGTTATCCCGTCCTGCTGCGGCAAGTGACGACGATTCAAGATGACGCGATGCGTGAATCCGTCGATCTCGAAGCAGAAGGTATGCTGTTCGAGACGAAGGACGGTTTTGCGGTGAAATTCGTACAAGAAGACGAGCAACCGATTGATACAACGATCAAATGGTCGCATGATCAAGTTGCGTTGAACCGTAAAGGTCCTGTTTCAATGCACCATGTGTTCATTTTAGGACAACAAACAAAGAGTGGATATGAAAGTCAGTTTGGTCAGATGTTGATGCAGACGGAGACCCACACGATTGAAATGCGCGACCAACAGATGCGCTTTACCTACGACTTGATGATGAATCATCAGGCGGTCGGAACGTATACGATTGAACTAACATGGAAACGGAGTGAGACAGATGGCGTTTGAACAAACGGTAAAAGAAATGGAACAGATGCTCGACGAGGAATGGTTCGAGTGGTTGGAAAATGATGAGGACAAATACAATGCGTGGCGCGATCAGCTCGAGACACTCGCAGAACAAGTCATGACGGAATACAATCCGAAAGTCGAGACGGACGCAATCGATTCATTGTTGTTGATCAATGAAGAATTGCCAGTCTTATACGGGGAAGATACAGTCATGCTGTATACGGCGTTACTTCACGCCCGAAAAGAAGATGAAACGGTCTACGAGCGCTACCTCGCAATTCTCGGTGCGTTCGCGGAAGAAAACCACCCGGCGCTCCGTCAAGTCGAACAAGCTGTCGCGAAAAAAGATTATCAGACGGCGTATACAAAAGCTGTCAAGTTGCCGCAAACGTTAGGTCTCGAATAACGGCGGGTTAGACAGAATTGCTTTTTAACACGCTAAAGGTGATGACGAAATAGAGAGGTGGATATTGATGTCCATCTCTCTATTTGTGTTCAAAAAAATTTGTTTGCAGATGCCTCTACTCCTTGATTGCTGTTTAAACCTAAGAATTTTCAGGGTAAGGACTGCAATAGAGAGGAGTGGAGCGAGTGGCAGAATACAAGAAAGACAGCATCAAGTTAACAGGAGCCATCGGACTCGGAACAGGCGTCATGATTAGTGCCGGAATCTTTGCCTTGCTTGGGCAAGTCGCAGAACTTTCCGGGACATGGTTTCCGTTCATCTTCATCATCGGTGGGATCGTGACGGCATTCAGTGCCTATTCCTACATCAAACTGAGCAATGCCTTTCCGTCTGCCGGCGGAATCGGAATGTTCCTCGTCAAAGCGTACGGGAAAGGAACGATTACGGCAGGTGCCGCCTTACTGATGGCCTTGTCGATGGTCATCAACCAAAGCTTGGTCGCCCGGACGTTCGGGACATACTTACTGCAATTATTCCCGGGGGATCAAGCCGACTATCTCGTTCCCTTACTTGGTGTCGGTTTGTTGGTCTTCGCCTTTTTAGTCAATATCGCAGGGAATGCCTTCATTCAATCCTTTTCACTCGTCGCCTCGGTCTTGAAGGTCGCGGCACTCGTCGTCTTTGCGATTATTGCGTTATCCATCGGCGGCTTTTCATTCGTCCCGGAGACGACGGGGAGTGCACCCGATGTCACAATCACCGGCTATATTGCGGCAGTCGCCTTAACGATTTTATCGTTTAAAGGGTTTACGACGATTACGAACAGCGGGTCTGAAATCGTCAATCCGAAACGCAACGTCGGCATCGCAATCATCGTGTCGATTTTAATCAGTCTGGTCGTCTACCTCTTGCTCGCCTTCTCGGTGTCAAGCAGTCTATCGCTCCAAGAAATTATCGATGCGAAGGATTATGTTTTGGCAGAAGCGGCACGTCCGGCACTTGGTGACGCCGGTGTCTGGTTCACGGTGTCAATCGCGCTCCTCGCGACGATTTCCGGAATCATTGCCAGTGTCTTTGCTGTCTCACGGATGCTCGCGATGTTGACGGACATGACGTTGATTCCGCACCGACACTTCGGGATGCCGGGGTCGGTGCAAAAGCATACGTTAGTTTATACGATCGTCATTGCGATGGTCTTAACGGTGCTGTTCGACTTGACACGCATCGCCTCGATGGGCGCGATTTTATACCTTGTCATGGATATCATCATTCATGTCGGTGTGCTGAAACATCTTCGGAAAGAGTTGAGCGTTAATCCATTCATCGTCATCAGTGCAATCATCCTTGACGCGATTGTCCTCGGTGCCTTCGTCTACGTCAAAGCCTCAAGTGATTGGCTCGTCGTCGCCGTGTCACTGATCGTCATCGCCGTCGTCTTCTTCGGTGAACGGCTGTTCTTGAAGCATGTCGATGAAGAGGATGCGTCAAACGATAAATCAGAGTAAGTTAAATTAGAAAGGGAGAGATAATCATGAAAGCAGTCGAAGTCAGAGGATACGGGGACGTGGACCAGCTCGCCGTCGTCGAGCGTCCGATTCCGGAAGCAGGTCCAGGAGAAGTACTCGTACAAGTCAAAGCGTGTGCGATCAACAATACAGAAATTTGGATGCGTGAAGGGGCCTACGGGACGGACGAAAAATCGGGTTGGAAACCGGAAGGCGTTCAGTTTCCACGCGTCCCGGGTTCTGATATTAGCGGACGGATCGTGAAAGTCGGGACGGGAGTAGAAGAAACACAAATCGGGCGGGACGTCGTCCTGTTTCCCTTTACCTCAAGCGGACCGGACGGAACGGAGCATATCGCGCAAGATATGTCGTTCATCGGCTCGGAATACGACGGGGGTTACGCGGATTACGTCGTCTGGCCGGCTGAACTCTGTTACGATATGCCGCTTGACGACTATACGAAAAGTGCCGTCTTCTCCGTCAGTGGTTTGACGGCGTGGCACATGGTCGAGCAGCTCCAACTGGAACCGGGACAAACGGTACTCGTGACCGGGGCGAATGGTGGTGTCGGTTCACTGAACGTTCAAATTGCCGCACGTGTCTTTCAGGCAAACGTCATCGCTCTTGTCGGAGATCTTGCACTAAGCGACCAGTTAAAACAGTTTGGGGCGACACACGTCCTCTCGTATAAATCAGAGCAGCTGGCAGACGATATTGTAACGGCGAACGGTGGACCAATCGATGCCGTCCTCGATGTCGTCGGAGACGCGTTATTCGCGACATCACTCGCCGTCCTAAAAAATGGCGGGAAGTTCTGTATCTCCGGTTCTGCGGGCGGACAAAAGACACAGCTCGACTTCCGGACGGTCTACTTAAAGCATTTGACGCTGTATGGTTCTGTTCTCGGAACACGTGCAGAATACGGACGGATGCTTGAAGCGATTGCAGCCGGGAAACTCGAACCGGTCATCGACCGGACGTTCCCGCTCGAGGAAGCGGGGGCAGCACAGACGTATTTCAAAGAAGCAGGGAAGCTTGGGAAAATCGTTTTGTTGCCAACGGGTGAATAATTAACTTTATACAAAAAAACCGACGGATTCTGACCTTCCTTGGAAAGTGAGAAGCTGTCGGTTTTTTGTATGTGTTAAAAAGAAAAATCAAAACGCAGCTTCTGTCCGTTCTGTTTCGGATAAGAGTTTAGCGTGGATGCCGCGTTGGCGTAATGACTGTTGGAACGACTGATCGATCGGGCGATAGCCTTTTTCGATTAAATCGTTGATGTAAAGCTTGTTGTATAGGAAAGCAAACGCGATATTGATTACGATACTCAGGATGCCGGCTGTCGCAAATGCTGCGACGAAACCGACGACCAATTGAATCAAGCCCCATTTAAAATCACCGCGGAAAAACGCTGGGAAAAATCCAAAAAAGAACGTCGTCCACGAGAAACCGGCTTTTACTTCTTTCACTAAACCACTCGGATGTTGCAAAACACCGTTCATAACCAAATACCTCCTATATAAATGTGTAAATAAAACAGATTTTTTAGTTTAACTTACTTATATTACAAAATAAACTAAAATTTTGAGAGGAATCATCAATGTTTTGTTATTCCAAAAAATATCAAAATAATGAATGAATATTCATTCATTATGTGCTATACTCATTTCAATACAACTGCTTTAGGGGGAAAGGGGCTTGTTTCATGGGGACATTTTTACTGATTAACTGGATTGCCTTCCTGCTCATCGTCGGGTATGCAGGTTATCTATTCGTGACGCTCGTCAAGAGCCGTTACGAAGCGATTCGTCGGGGGAAAAAGGCGGAATGGGATATAACGAATAAAGAACGGTTCAATTCGGTACTCGTGAACGTCTTTGGACAAAAGAAATTACTTAAGGATAAAAAGAGTGGGACGATTCACGTCATGATGTTCTACGGATTCTTACTCGTCCAGTTCGGAGCGATTGATTTCATTTGGAAGGGACTCGCAGTCGGACAACGTTTTCCACACATTCCACTCGGTCCACTTTATCCAATCTTTACGTTC
Source organism: Exiguobacterium sp. QJM3NY_9 (assembly GCF_056173545.1). NCBI lineage: Bacteria > Bacillati > Bacillota > Bacilli > Caryophanales > Exiguobacterium > Exiguobacterium sp. QJM3NY_9. Next base: position 288,147 of record NZ_CM149679.1, read on the forward strand.
TTCCAGGAAATCGTCATGCTCGTCATCTTGGTTGCGGTCGTTTGGGGATTCTACCGTCGCTATGTCGAGAAACTGGTGCGCTTAAAACGAAACTTCATGGCAGGACTCGCCTTAATCTTTATCGGTGGATTGATGGTCGCAGTTTTATTCGGCAACGGATTTTTCCTCGTCTATGAAAATCATTCGACACTCGGTGAACCGGTTGCGTCTGCCATCGCCTTCTTGTTCAGCTGGGTACCGGAACAGGTCGCATTCGGACTGTTCGTCTTCTTCTGGTGGGCCCATTTACTGTTCTTACTCAGCTTCATGGTCTACATCCCGCAAGGCAAACATGCCCACTTAATCGCCGGTACGGCCAATGTCTGGCTCGGTCGGACGTCAAAAGTCGGCCGCCTTGCACCGATCGACTTGTCTGTCATGGAAGAAGCGGAAGATGATGATGCCGAATTTAGTTTCGGGGTCAATAAAATTGAAGACTTCAACCAAAAGCAATTGGTCGATCTGTATGCCTGCGTCGAATGTGGACGCTGTACGAATATGTGCCCAGCGAGCGGAACAGGGAAGATGCTGTCGCCGATGGACTTAATCGTCAAGCTGCGGGATCACCTCAACATGAAGACGGCAGCGATCACACAAAAATCACCGTGGGCACCTGCCTTTGCCTTTGACGGATCACAAGGGAATCAGATTGCGTCCCTTGCTGCAGCCGGTCAAATGGACATCGTACCCGATTCGTTGATTGGCAATGTCATCACGGAAGAAGAAATCTGGGCGTGTACGACATGCCGTAACTGTGAAGATCAATGCCCGGTCATGAATGAACATGTCGACAAGATCATCGACTTACGTCGCCATCTCGTCATGATGGAAGGAAAAATGGATCCGGAGATGCAACGGACGATGGCGAACATCGAACGTCAAGGGAATCCATGGGGCATGAACCGGAAAGAACGCGAAAACTGGCGCAAAACGCGCGAAGAACTCGTCGTTCCAACGGCGAAAGAAAAGAAAAAGGCCGGCGAAGAATTCGAGTACCTCTTCTGGGTCGGTGCGATGGGCTCGTATGACAGCCGCAGTCAAAAAATCGCGATGGCATTCGCCCGCATTCTGAACGAAGCGGACATCTCGTTCGCGATTCTCGGAAATGATGAGAAGAACTCGGGTGACACACCACGCCGGATCGGAAACGAAGTCTTGTTCCAGGAACTTGCGGAAGCGAACATCAAATCGTTCGAAAAATATGGTGTCAAAAAAATCGTCACAATTGATCCGCACGCCTACAACACGTTCAAAAACGAATATCCGGACTTCGGACTCAGTCCGGACGTCGAAGTCTATCACCATACGGAGTTACTGGCGCGCTTGATTGACGACAAACGGATCACGCCGATGCATGAAGTGAAAGAACGTGTCGTCTATCATGACTCGTGTTACCTCGGACGGTACAACGACATCTACGACGCTCCCCGTTACATTCTTGAAAAAATTCCAGGGATCACGCTCGTCGAGACGGAGCGGAACCGGGAAAAAGGGATGTGCTGTGGTGCAGGCGGCGGGATGATGTGGCAAGAAGAAAAAGTCGGAGCCCGTGTCAACGTCGCTCGGACGGAACAGCTGTTGACGGTGCAACCATCTGTCATCGGTTCTGCTTGTCCATACTGTCTGACGATGCTCAGCGATGGAACGAAAGCAAAAGAAGTCGATGAATCCGTCGCAACATACGACGTCGTCGAATTGCTTGAACGTTCAATCGTCGGGACACCGATGAAAGAATCAATCGCTACGGTATGAGTAAAGACCACTTGCGCGTCTTCGTCACGGAAGACCGGCGAGTGGTCTTTTTTTTGTGAATACACGTTTCAAAGCAAGCACAACGTTGTACTGTACGGTTTTGACATGCTATGATAAAAATACAAATTGCTGTGAAAGGGGGTGAGAATCTTTGGGAAGGCGCTACTTAAAATCGGTCAGGTCGCGGAGACCACCGGCTTATCAAAACGGACGATTGACTATTACACGTCGCTCGGTCTCTTAACGTCAGAACGAACGGCGGCAGGTTACCGGTTGTATCCGGAAGATGTCGTCCATCAAGTCCAAAAGATTGAATATTTAAAGACACAGCGGCTTTCCTTACAAGAGATTCTTGCTTCATTTACGGAACGAGAAGAAAAAACGGGAGATGTCATTTATCAAGAAGTACAGCAGCTTCAAGATACGGTCAAAGGGTTAGAGCGACGTCTGCTCGAATCGACAGAGTTCGAAAAACAAGAGATTCGTCTTGAGTTATCGCGTCGCCTCACCTTGATTGCATCGTTGATCGCCCAGCTGTAAAACTAATAACTGGAGGTGACCCCTTTTTAGGGGATTTTGGATACTATACTTTTCATCAATTTATTTTTAGTGGTGTTGTTGATTGTGTTAACAGCGTTTTTCGTCGGGTCAGAGTTTGCGGTCGTTAAGGTTCGGATGTCGCGTCTCGACCAAATGATTCAAGAAGGCAATAAGAGTGCGATTCTTGCTAAAAAAATCGCCGGTGATCTCGATTATTACTTGTCTGCCTGTCAGCTTGGGATCACGGTGACAGCACTTGGACTCGGGGCGCTCGGAGAGCCGACCGTCGAAAAGATTCTCCATCCTGTCTTTGACGAATTCGGCGTCTCGGCTGCCGTCTCGACACTCTTATCGTTCGGAATCGCCTTCATTTCCGTGACATTTTTACACGTCGTCATCGGGGAGCTTGCGCCAAAAACGCTTGCCATCCAGTATGCGGAAAAAATGACTTTGATTTTCGCACGTCCCTTGTTCATTTTCGGAAAAATCATGTACCCGTTCATTTGGTTACTCAATGGATCGGCACGTCTGTTCCTTGGACTTTTCGGTGTGAAACCTGCTGGACACGAACAAGCCCACTCAGAAGATGAGTTGAAAATCATCATGGCACAGAGCTTCCAAAGTGGTGAAATCAACCAAACGGAACTTGCCTTGATGCAAAATGTTTTTGCTTTTGACGAGCACGTCGTCAAAGATTTGATGGTCCCGCGGATGCGGATGGCGACGATCTCAGAGCGTCTCTCAAAAGCGGAGCTGATGGAAATTTTCATGGACAATCCGTTTACCCGTTACCCGGTAACGGAAGAAAATGATAAAGACCGTATTCTTGGCTATATCAACGTCAAAGAAGTCTTGACAGATTTCGCGAACGGACATGAATATCCGGTCACACATTACTTGAAGGATTTACCGGTCGTCTCAGAATCGACGTCGCTTCAGGATACGTTACGAAAAATGAAAGAAACCCGTTCACATATCGTCCTCGTCGTAGACGAATATGGCGGTACGGCGGGAATCGTCTCGATGGAAGATTTACTTGAGGAAATCGTCGGTGAAATCCGTGACGAATTTGATACGGATGAAGTCGAAGAAATTCAAGAGTTGCCGAACAACGAATATCTCGTCGCAGGAACGGTCTTACTAGAAGATTTGGAAGAACGTTTCGGTCTGCGGTTTACGAACGATGAAGATGTCGATACGATCGGTGGCTGGATTCAGATGCACAACATCGATCTGCAGCCAGGCGAACATATCGATACAGAGACGTTCTCTGTCGAAGTGATGGAAATGGAGAACTATCAAATCAATCAAATCAAACTGTGGTTGCACCCGCTCGAAAAAGCAGAATAAGAACAACATGCAAAATCCTCTTGAGCCAATCAAGGGGATTTTAGCGTGTAGACAACGTGATATCGGAAGATAAAAGTGTCTTTTTTCGTTGCTTTCCTCGGGCGAGGCGCAAGCCGTTGCTCCTTGGATCCTAGCGGCCAACGAGCAGGGTCTTGCCTGCCTCTGAAAGTGCGTTAAAAACGCACTTTTTCCCGTAGGAGTCAACGAAACGTGACGCTTTTTAGGTAACATCGTGACGGAAAGCCGGGCATGCAGACGGTTTAGAGCGCAATCCGTCTCGAATCGCTTTTAAAGCGAAAAGCAATCGGTCGCGACCCTGCAGCTTTGCTGTAGCGGCGCGGAAGATTGCCGCTTTGAAGACGAGGCGAGACAGGGAAGCGCGAACTGATTACTTCTCGATATCACATTTTTGCGTTTCATAAGAGTTTGTCTACAGTCTAAAATCCTCTTGAGATCACCAAGGGGATTTTTTTGTTGCTGCGGGAATCAATTTTTCAGAAATCATATCAGTATGTGAATAACGGATCGGGAAGTAGGGAAATCGTCGTGTCGGCTTGAATACTACTAAAAAGAGAATTCATCGTGTCGTTCACTAGAGGGAGGAACCTTGTGTTAGACTTAATCCCGTTTTTACTCAGCCGGCTTGGTATGCTGGCGTTGCTAGCATTTTTATTGTCGCAGTGGCGAACGTCACGGCACGTCTTTAAAACATCGACGAGTCGCTCGCGTCGACTCGCCTTGCTCAGCATGTTCGTCGTCTCGGGTATTTTGATGAACTATGCCGGAGTTGCCGTCTCCTCGAATCAAACGATTGATCCGTTGCTTGGACTTGCAGTGACCGATGATCAATTATTGATTGATACGCGTCTAACGATTATCGTCACGAGTGGACTGCTCGGTGGTCCCTTCGTCGGTGGACTGACGGGTCTCCTTGTTGGGTTTCATCGTTTTTTGCTCGGTTCGATGGGAGCAGAGACAGGATGGTTCATCGCCGTCGCTGCCGGTACTCTCAGTGGTCTCTACAGTCGTCGCTGGCGCTTGAAAGATAAATATACATTATTACAACCGATCGCTCTCGTCATGAGTATGGTTATCCTTGATTTAGGATTGGCCATCTTGCTCGCAGATGATCCGTCGGAACTCATCGTGATTGCGAGTCAGGCGGTCTTCCCGATGCTGTTTGCAAACACGATCGGGATTATCGTCTTCATCGTCATCTTACGGACGCAACTCCGATTCGAAAAGGAATTGTTTGTTCGCGAAAGTGCCCGTTCCTCTCGATTGTTGGCTGTCATCCGTCCACTTCGAAAAGAAGGCATGACAGCAAACGTCGCCTGTCAGATTGGCACGACCATTTTGGAAGAAACTAAAATTGACCGTGTCGTCTTACTTGGACCTGCAAAAGTGCTCGTCGATATTGAAGCGGGGGAAACACCTGTGTACGGCGGCAGATTTCAACCGAATGTACAACGTTGGATTGAAGAAGCGGTTCCGTTACAAGTCGAAGACCGGACGACAAACCAAATTCTATCGTTTCATCCGTTACAGATGGATGGAGACAAGGCCGGTATCGTATGTTATTTTCCGAGTCATTTGTTTGATGACACGATTGAACAGACGACGGAACAACTCGTTCAGCTGTTTGCGCGTGAGCTCGTGACGTATCGAGAAGAGCAACTCGAAAAACGCTCGCTCCCTAAAATGAAACCGTTCCTCCATCCGAATTATTTACGGGGAATCGTGGACGAAATCCATCAGACGGCTGATCCGGGGACGCCGGTCAAACAACAGCTAGGCTCTTTGCTCCAACTATTGACGGCAGCACGCTGGGTCGAAGATCATCCACTTCGTGACGAAATCACGACCTTAAAAGCCTATCTCGCTCTCGAAGGGACAAGGCGACGTCAAAATCAGTTGACCCATGCGGATATCACGATTGATTTAGATGTCGAGACGGCGATTGAGGAGACGCTCATCATGCCATTCCTGTTAACGAAGTTAGTCGACAATGCGTTACGGCATGCGTTTTCGAAAGTCGGTCGTCGTTCACAAATTAACGTACGTGCTTTTCGTCAGGAGAACGATCTTGTCTTAGAAGTCAGCGATAACGGCGTCGGAATCGGACCAGATGTGAAACGACGGCTCGAAGAAGATGCTTTGACGGAGACGAGCACGTTGTTTTTACTACGACGGACGCTCGATATCAAGTATGGAAAAGCCGCGACGTGTACGATTCACTCTCGTCTCAACCAAGGAACGCGTGTCGTGCTAACCTTGCCGCTACCAGTAGTTGAGGAAGGTTGACTCAGAACTCAATATGACTGCATCAGCAGGAATCGTCTTGAAGTGAAAATCGGATTCGACAGGTGTCGAGTCCGGTTTTTTTAGGCGGGGAAGCGTTTCAACAAGAGGATTGTTTTTTTTTAGGAGAAGGTGGGTAAAAATGAAAGCAGGCAACGATAAGATATAGGAGGAAGAAGCGGATGATTACAAAAAAAGAAGTCGGACGATCCGGCGAACGACCGATCATCGCTTTTACATTGATGAATCGATTGGGACACAGTGTCGACCTGTTGAACCTCGGCGGTAAAATCACGGCGATTCGTGTACCTGATAAGCAGGGGAAGATTGAGAATGTCGTTCTCGCATTTGACGAGCTCGACCAATATTTAGATGATCCCCATCATTTAGGTGCGACGATTGGTCGTGTCGGGGGACGAATCGCCAATGGGGCATTTGCGCTCGAAGGGATGAACTACCTACTCGAACAAAACGAAGGAGATCATCATTTACATGGAGGGAGTGTCAACTGGTCGAATCGCTTTTTTGATTATGAGATTGAAGGCGATTTGCTTCACTTGTCACTCGTCAGTCCGGATGGAGAGAATGGATATCCGGGACAGCTCGATGTGCGATTGACGGTCGAGTGGACGGATGAGGATGCATTGACGTTGACGTATGATGCGGCGACGACGGCGTCAACACCGTTTAGTCCGACGAACCATACGTATTTCAATTTAACAGGAGACGCGAAGACGACAGTGGAGCAACACCGCTTGCGGATGGATGCACCATTTTATGTCCCGCTCGATCAAGACGCGTTACCGACGGGCGAAATTTTATCCGTTCATGAGACCGTTTTTGATTTTCGGAAAGCGCGGCCGTTATATGAAGTGACGCATGCCCCTGACGAAGCGCTCCGTCAGGTCGGAAGCGGAGTCGATCATCCCTTCCTTCTGAAAGAGGGGGGCGAAATCGTCCTCGAAGAACCGGTCAGTGGTCGGACGTTACGTGTCGTGACAGAACAACCGGGTGTCGTCGTCTATACGGGCAACCATTTAGGGGGAGACTTTACGATTGCCGGTCGTCGCGCGACGCCTTACCTTGGCATCTGTTTTGAGACACAAGGACTGCCGGACGCCATCAATCAACCTGATTTCCCATCCGTCGTCTTACGCGCGGGCGATCGGTATCAAAAGCGGACGACCTTCCAATTTAGCCGAATACAGTGATGTTTCTCGCGAATATTAAGTTCGTATGTGGTAGGATAAAGCGAGAAGAATCTAACGGAGGCATAAGAAAATGACTAAAATAGCATGGGTGACCGATAGTATGGCCTATTTCAAAAAGGAAGAGGCAGACGCAATCGGCGTCAATGTCGTACCGATTCAAATCTTGCTCGGGGATACTGCCTACAACGAAGACACGATCACTGTCGAGCGTTTGTTCCGCGCACTTGATGCGGACAAGAAGTTGGTCGCAAAGACATCACAACCAATCTTCGGCGAGTTCGTCGGTACGTATGAACGCCTAAAAGAAGAAGGATATGATTGTGCGATTGCTGTGCACTGTACGAATGGATTATCAAGTACGGTCCAAAGTTCTGCATCAGCTGCAGAAGCGGCAAGTTTCCCAGTCCATATCATCGATTCGCATACTGCGTTTGAAAACCAACAAGAGTTCATTCGTTACGGGATGGATCTCGAAGCACAAGGAAAGACCGTCGAAGAGATTACAGCAGCCTTGACGAACTTATCGAAACGGACGCATTTTTATATGATCGTCGGGAACATGGAGACGATGCGCCGCGGTGGACGGGTTTCGTCAGGAGATTTATTCCTCGCGAACTTACTCAACATCAAGCCGATCATCACGACGGACGAAGCGGGGAAAATCGTTCCGTTCAAAAAGGCACGTTCACTTAAAAAAGCATATATCGAAATGATTAAACAAATCGAAAATATCATGCGTCAGAAGACATTCTATAAGAATCGGATTTATGTCGCGACGACGCTTGCGCCAGACATGGCAGCCGATCTGCGGAGCAGTGTCGCAGCGAAATTTCCGGAATTGACGATTCTTGAAGGGACGTTCGGTCCAGCGATTGGAACACATGCCGGAGCAGAAACAGTCGGCCTTTTCTGGTTGAACGATTAAATGAAAAAATAAAGCAGGTCTGTCCTTCTCCGCTGAGCGGACGAGGCAGACCTGCTTTTTAGTTTATTGCGAGGGCACAGACGATACCAAGAAAAGCTGCACTGATGCCAAGGACATAACTTGTCCCGAGGTAAAGAGCGAGTGTCCGTCTATTTTCATGTTGGAGCAGTTGGAGCGTCTCGAGTTTAAAAGTCGAAAAGGTCGTAAACGAACCGAGAAATCCCGTCCCGAGAAACAACGTCCACGTCGAATCGAGATGAAGACCGATGACGAGACCGAGTAAAAAAGAACCGCTGACATTACCGATGAATGTCGCGAGCGGGAAGTCGCGTGTCCAAAACGTCTTCGTCCATTGGCTGAGTGCAAAACGACTGATGGCGCCAAAAAAAGCACCGAGTCCGAGTGCGAGAAGCGTCATGTGTTATCCCTCCTTGCGGCGAACTGCCGGAGCCGGCGCGTCCCGAGCGCGTAACCGAGGTACGAACAAAATAACCCGCCGAATAGACTAAGGAGGACATAAAGTACGGCGAAGCCATATAGACCGGTCCGCAGTAACGTGACCGCTTCGACGCTAAACGTCGAGAATGTCGTGAACGAGCCAATGAAGCCTGTTCCGAGCGCCGTCATCGCATATTGATGAAGTAAATTTGTACGGAATAAAAAATGTGTTGCATACCCTAAAACGAAACAGCCGAGAAGATTAATACAGACCGTTGCGGCGGGAAACGTCCCTGTCGTCAGTTGACCGATTGCTAGACTAAGACCGTACCGTGCCGAGGCACCGAGTACACCGGCGAAGCCGACTAAAACATACAGCATTGTCACCCATCCTCTACCTATAGCATATTTTCAACATACGCTGTTCAGAATCAAGGCGTCAAGTGGGTAAAATAGGCAAATTACTAAAACTCTCACGCATTGAAACCGATAGATGATTATACGAATGAGAGAAGGAGTTTTGCAGATGGTGTCACCGCTCGAACAGCTCAGTACTAAAATATTGTCCCGCCTCATCCCAACGTTAATTACAGTCGCCCATCCGTTGATTTTCATTTTTGCCCAGATGGATTATGTCTCGATGCGAGCTTTTTATCAATTTTTGGTCGGTGGCATCATCTTGACGATAGCATTACTGGCCGGGAATCAGTTTTTCGGGCAGCACCCGATTGGGAAGTACATTCAAATCACATTGACCTATTTGGTCCTGGCGCTCGTCCTCGTCACTTTACCGACGCAGAGCATTTGGACGATTGCCTATCTGTATCTCGTCATGTCGATTGTCTACTTGATTCCCCGGATTGTCGTGATGGCGGGAGTACTCGGTCTGCTCGAACTTGTCATGTTTACAAGCATCGGAACGGTTGAATTTACGAATCTGTTCGACTTGATCGTTGCGCTTGTCATTTACTTGATGATTTTTGCAGCAGCCGTCTTTGTTGCCGTATTCGGTCGCAATGTCATGACGGAAGTTCAGCGTCAACAGGAAAAAGCGGAAACGTATGCAGAAGTCTCTCGGACGACGCTTGCCCAATCCGCAGCAACAGCGACAGACGTGACGACGTTCACGGAAGATATGAGTGAAACAGTCGATACGGCAAAAGCCTCATTCGAAAAAATCGATGACGCGATGAAGATGCTTGCCGCGAACTCAGCGAAAAATGCGACATCCGTCCGTCAAATTCGGCAAATGAATGAGAGTAACGTCCAATCGATTGCTGACGTCACATTAGCCGTCGATCGCGCTCTCGAGCGGAGTTCTTCTTCAAAACTCACGGCAGAGAACAGTCAAGAGACAATCAGTGAAGCGGGCGAGTCACTCCAACAATTGACGATCAGCATGGGTGAGTCCGTGACATCATTCGGTCAGCTCGCAGGACGATTCCAAGAAATCGTGACGATCACGTCGAGCATCAACGCAATCGCGACGCAGACGAATTTGCTGAGCTTAAATGCTTCAATCGAAGCTGCACGGGCAGGGGAATTCGGGAAAGGGTTCACCGTCGTCGCACAAGAAATTCGCAACCTGTCGTCACAAACGGCAGAGGCATCAAAAGAAATCAATCAAATCATCGAACGGGTTGAACGTGACGTGACGAATACGGGAAGTGCGATCAATGCGAGCACGACGTTACTCCGTGAGCAAGAGGAACGGATGCAGCGGAGTCAGCAAGCCTTGCAGACGATTGCAGCAGACTCGTCCGATTCGGTCCAAGCGATTAGTGGCGCCCGTCAGCAATTCGCAACGATTACGAGTAGTTTGACGGATATCACGGAGGCGACAGAACAGCTGGATGCCTTCATGGATTTGTTATTGACGAGCAGTGATCAATTATCAGGTCTGACCCGGTCGCAAGTCGAACAGATTCGTGACTTACAGCACGCGATTCATGCGTTGAACGCGACGGCATCGACGCTCCGCGAAACGACAAAAGAAGGTTAACGAGTAAGCACACCGCCCGACACGCGGTGTGCTTTTTCGTTTGTGGAACAAGCAGAATGGGAAGATAGTAAAGGTGAATGAACAAATTAAAGGAGGACGATGAGATGAAAGCAGCGTATATCGAACAATATGGTGGATCGGATGAGTTCAAAGTAGGAGAGATTGAGCAACCGACGATTGGTGCAGATGACGTATTGATTGAAGTTCATGCAGCGAGTGTCAATCCGGTTGACTGGAAACTGCGTGAAGGGTACTTAAAAGAGATGCTCAGTTACGACATGCCGCTCGTCATCGGCTGGGATGTATCGGGTGTCATCAAAGAAGTCGGAGCAAACGTGACCGATTTGAAGGTCGGAGATGAAGTCTTCAGCCGCCCGGATATTGCCCGTCAAGGCACATATGCCGAGTATGTCGCGGTCGATGCCCATCTCGTCGTCAAAAAGCCAGCCTCGCTGAGCTTCGAGGAGGCCGCATCATTGCCACTCGTTGCGCATACGGCATGGCAAGTCATGTTCGAAGTGATGGATGCGAAACCGGGTGACCGGATTTTCATCGGTGCCGGTTCAGGTGGGGTCGGAACGGTCGCAATCCAGCTCGCGAAAGCACACGGCTTGTATGTCGTCACATCAACGAGCACCCCGAACGTCGATTGGGTCAGTGAACTCGGAGCCGACGAAGTCATCGATTATAAACAACAAGATCCGGCAGAAACCATGCGTGACCTTGATTTCGTTTTCGATACGATGGGGGGAGACGGACAGGGCAAACTGTACAACATGCTTAAAGAAAATGGAATGCTCGTCTCGATTTCAACGCCTCCGAACGAAGAGGAAGCAAAACAGGCGAAGGCACGCGTCGAATATGTCTTCATGCAGCCGACAGGCGAACGGATGAAAAAAATTGCGGAAGCCGTCGAAAAAGGTGAACTGAAACCCGTCGTCGACCGGATCTTTGATCTTGAGGATACGAAACAAGCCCATGATTACGGAGAAGAAGGGCATGCGAAAGGTAAAATCGTCATTAAAGTGAAATGACGTGTGAACGTCTTGACTCGAACTTTGAGTCAGGGCATTTTCTAAACGTCATCTTACGTTAGGATAACCGGAACAGCAAACAAAACTCCCTTCAATCTCCGAGGGGAGTTTTTAGTGTGCAGGCAGTGTAACATTCGGCAACAAAGCTGGTTCCTTTTTAACGGGAAACAGACGCTGAGCGGAGGAGACGGTCGAGTAACACGAGTGTCTCCGGTTGATTCTGTAATGTCATCTGCAAAAAAGAGCGTTCCTGCTCGAGTAACGCAACATAGCGACGTCCTGCTTCTTGATACGTCGCCGGGACGAGGACGTCATAAACGGCCTCGAACGGGACACGCTGGTCGTCCGGTAAGTAGTCAGGAACCGTCTTTAGTCCGAGCTGCGCCCGCTCCGGCAGATAGTGGTGCAACAGGACTTTTGCGAACTTCGTCAACGCATTGCGTAACATTTCGACCGCCCATAAGCCGTTGCCGCGCGCTGCGGCTTTTTGATACTGGAAGTAGAACCAGACGGCATCGATTGCCTCGTCTTCGAATTCCTGCTGCGACAGGGTCAGAGACGTTTCTTCGATAAACGGTGCTAACTGATTTTTTGGATCATACAGGACGCGGATGGCATCTTTTTGATTTAACGAAGCGGTCGTGACGGTAAATAGGTCGACATGTAACAAGTCATCATAGACCGCAATCATTTGTGGGGCGACGATGAAAATGTCATCGTGCCAAATGACGGGCCGGTACGCTTCAAGGTGCGCCAGACGACGAGACAGGAACTCTGAAACAGTCCCTTCTGCGACGAGGCAGTAGAGGTCGAGGTCAGAATGAAAATCTTCCTCGCCGCGACCGAATGAGCCTTTCAAAAAAATCGCTTCAACGGTCGGATCCTGTTTGAGCCGATCTGTAAGTTGTTCGATGGCATATAGCTGGTGCATAAGTAAGTCACTCCTTCAGGCAGTCTATTCCTACAGTATACGTGAAATAAGGGAGATTATTCCATTATCATTTTTGCTGATTTCCTAAAGTGAGTGAGCAGAGAAAAATCAACAACACAAAAAGGGCCTGACTCGAAAGCCATCCCCTTAAATCATCAGCTGTTTCAAACCCTTAGCGTAAAGAAGCTGTATTTTGTTCCTGTTCTTTTTGTTCCATATGGACAGCATGCTCTTTTCCCCATTGATTCATTGCGTTGAGAATCGGCATAAGTGTCCGACCATATTCTGTTAACGAATACTCGACGCGTGGTGGTACGACCTGGTAAATCTCACGGTGTACGATGTCGTTCATCTCAAGTTCTCGGAGTTGTGCGGTTAACATTTTTTGCGTAATGTTCGGCAGATTCCGTTTCAATTCACTAAAGCGTAACGTACCGTGGACCATCAAGACCAGTAAAATTGACGGCTTCCACTTTCCTGTTATAATCTCAAGCGCGGTATTGACGCGACAAACGGGTGTCTCTTGCATCAATGTTCCTCCTTCGTAGTATCTTTTTAGATACTATACCACTTTTTTGTGTCTACTTCCTTTTTAATTTGTCCTGCTTGATAATGAAGGTATGAACTTACTTTAGGAGGAAACAGACAATGACAATTCATTCAGAGATTACACTTGGTCCTGTCAAGTTACGGATTACGAGCCTTGAACAATCGCTTTCATTTTACCGTGATCTACTCGGACTAACGGTACTCGAACAGACAGGAAACACAGCGACGCTTGGTGCGAAAATGACACCACTCGTCGTGCTGGAGGAACAGAAAGATGCACGACGTCTCGCACCCAATTCAGTCGCGGGACTGTATCATTTCGCGATTTTATTGCCAAGTCGAAAAGAACTTGGTTTCGTCATCCGCAACTTGATTGCAAATGACGTTGATCTTGGTCAAGGCGACCATCTCGTCAGTGAAGCGTTTTATTTATCCGATCCGGACGGGAACGGGATTGAGATCTATGCCGATCGTCCACGGGAGACGTGGACTTATGAAGCGAATGGTGAAATAAAGATGGCGACGAATCCTGTCGATTGGCAAAGCATGCTCGTTGAGGCAGGAGAAGAAGACTGGTACGGAATGCCGGCAGATACGGTCATGGGTCATGTCCATTTCCATGTCAAATCACTCGAAGCTGGACGCGCCTTTTATGTCGACACGCTTGGTTTTGAAGTGGCGACCGATGCGTCACGGATGAAAGCCTTATTTGTTGCAGCGGGTGGTTATCATCACCACATCGGGATGAACCTGTGGGCAGGAGCGGACGCGCCAAAGGCACCGGGTGACGTCGTCGGACTGGATTATTGGACGCTCGTTTATCCAAGTGCATCCGTGTTAGAAAAAGCGGTTGCTGCGATTGATGCTTCGCTCTACCAAGTAGAACGGACGGAAGACGCGGTGTACGTCACGGATGATGCCGGCATTACGGCACGACTGGTTACGAAATAATGAAAAATGGACCTTCTCAGTGGAGAGGGTCCATTTCAGGCTATAGACAAAGTGCCATCGGGAGATAAGCGTCTGTTTTCGTTGCTTTCCTCGGGCGAGGCGCAAGCCGTTGCTTTTTGATCCTCACGGACAACGAGCAGGGTCTTGCCTGCCTCTGAAAGTGCGTTAAGAACGCACTTTTTCCCGTAGGAGTCAACGAAACGTGACGCTTTTCAGGTAATATCGTGACAGAAATCTAGTCATGCAGACAGGGTAGCGCGAACGGATTGCTTCTCGATACCACATGTACACGCTGAATGGACCTTCTCAGTGGAGAGGGTCCATTTTTGTCAGTTAACTTTGTCCGGATAAAGCAGACGGGGCATTGCCATCGTAACGACTGACGAGTTCATACGGTCGGACGGTATAGAGGGCATGCGGCAGGTAAACGGGATTCATCGCATCGAGTGCGCGGATTTGGAAATGCTCACGTTTGATATAGGTGTCGACGTTCTCACGCGTGACAGGGAAGAAGCCGACGTCCGTCGTCTCGCCTTCTTGTGCTTGCAATTCACCGCTGACGTACGTCCCGCGGAAGGCGACGCAGATGATGTGACTTGATATATTTTGATAGATGCCGGTAATGCCGTCGATCGTGACGTCAACACCGGTTTCTTCTTTGACTTCACGTTTGACGGCATCGAGAATCGATTCATTGTTTTCGACTTGTCCGCCCGGTAGCTCATACGTGTCGCCACGATGGAGGTTGCGGACAAGCAAGACTTCACCAGCATCGTTCGTGATGTAGGCGGTGACGCTGACGATTGCACGGGGTGGTGTGTAGACACCTGTCGCCGTCATGAAATCTTCCGTCGATTTGATGTAGAGGTTTTTCCCGAGGCGGGCGCGTTTCTTCATCGCTTCCCGGCGTAAGGCACTGTTGCGGACATCACGGTCGACTTGCTCATAGTGCTCGCGATCGCGATATTCCCAAATGGCGATGACTTCATCTTCCGATTCCGTCACCCAGCGACCGACGAGACGGGCACCGTGACTGATTTGTAGGGGAAAGAGATAGGTGTGAAAGAACTCGGTAAATTCCTGTAGTCGTTCCGGGCGAATCGTATAGGTCTTCCGGCGATGTAACATGAAAATTCCTCCTCTATCATACAAGCAGATATACGTTCAGGTTCTTTATTACACTTCTCTTATAGTAAGCGGATTCCCTTCTTTTTCAAACGAATCGAGCACAACAAAAAAACGACTTCGCGGAGAGCGAAGCCGTTTTTGGGATTAAGCGATATCTCGTTCTTTTTTGTCATCAAGGATTGATGTATGGCGTTTGATGGCATGGACCATTTTCGCGATCGCACCGTCCCCTGTGACGTTTGCTGCTGTACCGAAGCTGTCTTGTGCGATATAGAGTGCAATCGCGAGGCTGACCATTGTCTGGTCAAAGCCGAGCATGGAAACGAACAAGCCGGTTGCGGCCATGACTGCACCACCGGGAACGCCTGGTGCTGCAATCATCGTCACACCGAGGGCGAGAATGAATGGGAAGATCGCACCGAACGTGACCGGCATGTTGTTCAAGTAAAGAATCGCGATGACGATTGACGTCAACGTGATCGTCGAACCCGCAAGGTGGATGGTCGCACAAAGCGGAACAACGAAGTTTGCGACTTCTTCATCGGTGTCATTTGCTTTTGTCTGCCGTAGCGTGACAGGAATTGTCGCTGCGGAAGATTGTGTTCCGATGGCTGTGAAGTAGGCAGGCATCATTGTTTTCAAAAGACGGAACGGATTCTGTTTATTGGCGATACCGGCAATCGTATATTGTAATGTAATCATCACGAAGTGAAGAACGAGGATGACGACGAAAACGAGTGCGAACACAGAAAGAATTTCTGCGACTTGACCGGCATATGTCATGTTCATGAAAATTCCTGCGATGTGGAACGGGAGTAATGGAATGATGACTTTGCCGATAATCAGTTCGATGATACTACGGAAATCAATCGAGAGTTCAAGCAGACGTTCGCTTCTAGTTGCTGCGATTCCGATTCCGAAGACGAAGGCCATGACAAGAGCTGTCATGACGCCGAAGACAGGCGGAATTTCAACTTCCATGAAGCCTTTTAAAAGTGCTTCTTCCGGGTTCTCCATGTTTGCGAATGAACCACTGAGCATGCGCGGGAACAAGTTGACTGCTGTACCATATGCGAGTAAACCGGCGACGACTGTCGAGAGATAAGCGATGAGAGCTGTGATTCCGACAAGCTTTCCAGCGCCTTTTCCAAGTTCACCGATACCCGGAATGATGAAACCAAGGATGATTAAGGGTATAGCGAATGATAAGAACTGACCAAAAATCCCATTGAATGTGACGAAAGAACGGACAATCCAATCGAAGCGTTCGGTGACGAGGCTACCCACTATAATTCCAAATGCGATGGCGATGACAATACGACCGAGCAGACCAATTTTAAACTTCAAACCAATCATCCTTTCTTAATAATGAAATTGTCTAACTGAATTGAAGCTATTTTCGCACATCTAAAATGGCATTACTACAGCGTTTTAATCATTCTGATTATTCGAAATATAGAAATCGGTTGCATGATTTTATGCAATAAATACTTCAACGCTTTAGTACAGCCACTTTACAGTGCGTGTCTGCATCAACTTATGAAAAAATTAAAAGGTAAAATAGTTTTCCACTCAAAATACTTTGTGAACAAAGATTACTCAAAAACGTCAAAATCAGGCATACTCTCTGTATAGAGAAAAAAGGAAGTGATGAACTAATGGATATCATGGCACTCGTCCGCCTGGCCGGAGGAATCATGTTTACTCCGCTATCGGATGATGTTTTGATGATGGGATATACAGCGTTACGAATCAAAGAAGGGGTACATCCGGTCCTCATATGGCTCGCTGCGTGGCCAATTTTTTTCATTTCCTTCGCGTGGTTTTATTTACTCGCCCGTTTCTTCCGTGAAATTCCACTCGTCAAGAAATTCATGAAAGTAAAGTTTTTGACACGGGCAGAAGAGATTTTAGATCGTCGTGGTTTGTGGGCGATCGGGCTCTCGTTCTTTTTACCAGGGGTACGTCATCCCATCCATTATGTTGCAGGATTGCTTGCATACCCACTTCCACGATACCTCGGGATGACGTTTTTAGCCGCCGGTTTATATACGGGTCTTTGGACATTTGTCATCGTTCGGATTGGTCAAGCCGTGACATGGTCGGAGCTTTGGGAATGGATTATGACGAATCCGAGTATGATCTTTATTATCCTTGCCGTCATATTAATCATTGCGGGTGCCTCCATCGTACATGCGAGACGGCGACACCGCCTCGAGAAAGAAGAAGCAATCGCTGAGTGAACAAGAACACGGGGGAGCACTCTCCTGATAACTTAAAACACGATAGACAACGTGCTATCGGGAGATCAAGCGTCTTTTTTCGTTGCTTTCCTCGGGCGAGGCGCAAGCCGTTGCTCCTTAGTCCTTACGGACAACGAGCAGGGTGCCTGCCTCTAAAAGTGCGTTGAAAACGCACTTTTACCCGTAGGAGTCAATGAAATGTGACGCTTTTTAGGTAATGCCGTGATGGAAATCCGGGCATGCAGACGGTTTAGAGCGCAATCCATCTCGAATCGCTTTGAATACGAGGCGAGACAGGGCAGCTCGAACGAATTGCATCTCGATATCGCATGTTCACTCTTCATAAGCGTTTGTCTAAACGCCGAAAGACACGTTCGCCGAGGCGGAACGTGTCTTTCGTTTGAATAAAGTTGATTAAGTGAACTTACGCGTTTTGACGTTTGCGTGCCACGACGATTCCAGCTGCACCGAGTGCAAGACCGAAGAGTGCAAGTGCACCTGTTGTTGCGTTGTTGCTTGTGTCGCTCATGCCGCCGTTACCTGTGTTCGGCATTGAACCTGGTGTACCGTCCATGAATTTCTCAGGAGATTGCATGACGATCGCGTTACCGAGGTTTTCACCGACACCGTACATGTAAGCATATGACTCGCGGAACGTGTCGACTGATCCTTTGTAGTCGCCTTCCGTGTACTGCATGAACGTGTCTTGGACATATGTTTCATGGCCAGCGACCGCTTCAGTTGCTGCTTTCGTCGGAAGGTTTTCTTCCGTTGCTGCTCCGAGGAACGCACCGAAGTCGTTCGTGAACATTTTGAGCATGTCTTGTGCGTCACCCATCATTTTTTTATCATCGTTGATGGCTGCTGTGACAAGGTTCGCTTGTGCTTCGATGTGGTTTTTCGTCCAGACTTGCTCGAACTGATCCGCACCGGCTTGACCGTAGATCGATTTGATTGCGGCTTTGAAGTCAGCTGTGTGCATATCTTCCGCCCAGTTTGCAGCATCGTAGTCTTTCGCTTGATCGACGCCTGCCGTCATGCTGAGGTTCGCAAGAGCGACGTGTTCAGCAGCAAGGCTGTTGAGTGTTGACCGGAGGTCAGCGGCTTTCGTATCAGCTTTCGAGTTATCGAATTTCTCAGGCATCTGTGTTGTGATGGCGACTGAGAGTGCTTTCGAGATGTCATACATGCGGCTGTATCCTTCACGGAACGTGTTGTACGATCCTTCGTAGTCGCCTGCTGCATACTCTTGGAATGTTTTATAGACGTCCGCTTCGTGAGCACGAAGGACTTCTTCAGCTGCTTCCTTCGGAAGTTCGCCTTCTGTCGCAGCGTCGAGGAATGTCGAGAGATCCTGGACGAATTCTTCTGTCTCGGCTTTCGAAGCGTTGATGCCTTCCTGGTCATCCGCTTTGACGGCTTTGACGAGGTCCGTTGTGTATTTGTTGTGGTCGACGAAGATTTTTTCGAATTGTTTCGCGCCTTCGTCGCCATAGACTGAAGCGATTGCCGGTGTCATGTCGAGTGCGTTCTGTTTGAGTGCTGCTTCATAATACTCAGCATCTTTTGAACCGTCATATTGTTTTTTCATGTCCATGACAGCAAGCACGAAGTGCTCAGAAAGTAATTGGTCGAGTGTCGCACGAAGATCTGCTGCTTTCGTTTTGACCGTGACGTTTTTTGCTTTGTCCTCATGCATCATCGTATCGTCCGATGCGCCGCCTGATGCGAACGCTGCCGTTCCTGGTAATACGAGTGCTGCTGCCATTGCTGATGCTGCGAATTTTTTAGTGTGTTTCATTTGTAATCATCCTTTCAAATTTGGGTTTTATTTTAACCAATCTGGTAATTCGTTTCCTCATCGTTCTGAACAGCATACGCACCCGGATTTCGTTTGGATTTAAAAAAAGCAAAAAAAGTGAAATCTTTTTTAAGTCATTTGCGGAATCTATGAAAAAAGACTCCAGTATGTGTGCATTTTCTTCATAGGGACTACGCAGAAACAACACCGGATTGGCAAGAATTCGCCATAGTGTGTTAAAAGTTGGCTTGATGTAACCGCTTATAATTAAAGGCGTGTTCACATGTGGGACATATATAGGAAAGAACGGGGGATATGATCATGAAAGAACGGGATCAAGCTTCGCGCGTGCGGCAGAGCTGGTACCAATCGATGTGGCGGTGGCATTTTTATGCAGGCATTATTTTTGCACCGATTTTTATCATACTTGCCGTCACAGGATCGATTTACTTATTTAAACCGCAACTGGAGGACATGTTGTACCGTGACATGATCTTCACAGAAGAGACAGGGCAACGTTTGCCGCTCGAAAATCAAATGCAGGCTGTGACAACTAAGTATCCGGAAGTAAGTGTCACTTCAATTGGCCAGTTTGCAGAGGCAGACCGGACAACACGGATTGGCGTGACGTTCAAAGAGGAGTCGGGATATGTCTATGTTGATCCATACACGGGTGAAGTGACGGGGAAACGGCTCGGGGCAGGGCCACTCGGCTTTATTAAAACAATTCATGGGGAATTGTTTGCTGGGAAAGCCGGAAATCTTCTCGTCGAACTTGCAGCGAGCTGGGCAATTATTTTATTGGTGACAGGAACGTATCTCTTTTGGCCACGAGGGAAAACCGGGAGCTTCAAGCGTGTATTTTTTCCGTCCTTCAGACAGAAAAACGGATCACGTAATTTTTGGAAGGGGCTTCATGGTTCAGTTGCCGTCTGGTCAACGATCGGATTACTCGTGATCATCGGTTCCGGACTCGCATGGTCGGGTGTCGCAGGTCAGTGGATCAATACGATTGCGACGAAAGCCAATTCGAACTATCCACAGTTTGCGTACGGACCGGATGAAAGTATGGCGTCAAAAATCGTCACGAAGGACATTGCGACGGATATTCCTTGGGCGACACAAAACGACGTCGTTCCGAGTTCGGGACCAGCGCGACCGTTGACACTGTCTGTGACAGAAGTCGCGGCTGAAGCGAAACAGTTAGGGATGGGACGCCCGTATCAAATTACACTTCCACAAGGGGAGACAGGGGTCTATACGTTATCCTCTCTTCAAAGTGCGCCGACCAAAGAAGCGACGATTAATCTCGATCAATATTCGGGAACGGTCTTATCCAATGTCTCTTATGCAGACTACGGACTCCTCGCGAAGGGCATTACGCTTGGGATTGGGTTTCATGAAGGACGGTTGTTTGGTTTCTTGAATCAACTCGTCGGATTATCACTGTGTCTAGGATTAATCTTCATCGTCGTCAGCTCATTTGTTCTATGGTGGAAACGCCGAAATGGTGCGGGAAAACTAGCGCCACCAAAACGGGCGAGTGATCAACGCGTGCAAAAAATCGTTGCCGGCTTGATTGTAGTGATCAGTTTGACGATGCCACTCGCGGCACTGTCGGTCATGACGATTCTCGTACTCGATTTCTTGATTTTCACGCGTCGACGTAAAGGAAATAAGGAGGCGGCAGCATGAAACGATTCGTATTAACAGGTTTATTCGCCAGTAGTATGGTGTTACTGGCCGGCTGTCAGTTCGAGACAAAAGCGGCTGCGCCTGCGATGAAAGTCGGACTTTACGCACCGGAGAAAATCGCAGCAGACACGAACACGACGGTCGCGCTTGAAATTGAGAACCCACAAGCCATCGATCAGGTGCATGTTCAAGTTACGCCAGTAGGAAGTGACGAGACAGAAACGTATATGGCAGAACAGAAACAGGGACATTATGTCAGCAGTATTCCCTTTAAAAAAGCCGGTGTCTATCTCGTCAATGGTATGGTCCATGTCGGTTCGCATGTCTACACACCAAAAGCACTCGTTCAAGTGGGGGATGTGTCAGAAAAAGAGCTCGAGGCGGCACAGAGCTTATTGAAACAGGCCGTACCGGCAGGGGAACAGACGGATCATCATGGACATCATTAATGGGAAATAAGGACTTCGCTGCCGAAGTCTTTATTTTTTTGGAAAAAATATTAAAAATCAAAACTATTTGTGAACTTCTTACGTTATCTATGTGTAGTCCAAAAAAATAAAGGGGTGTTTACAAGATGAAAATGAAAAAGTCGTTTCTCGCAGTTCCACTCAGTGCCGCATTGTTGATTCCGGCAGCTGGCGTCAGTGCCCATGGTCATGAAGATCACAGCAAGATGGCCAGCTCCGGAAACATGTCTCTCGATGTTTCTTCACCAGCGTCCGACCTCCGGGCGACACTCGATCAGCTTTTATCGGAACATGCCTACCTCGCAGTCGTTGCAATGCAAAAAGGGATTGATGGGGCGGA
Source organism: Exiguobacterium sp. QJM3NY_9 (assembly GCF_056173545.1). Classification (NCBI taxonomy): domain Bacteria; kingdom Bacillati; phylum Bacillota; class Bacilli; order Caryophanales; genus Exiguobacterium; species Exiguobacterium sp. QJM3NY_9. The sequence continues at coordinate 309,844 of NZ_CM149679.1, forward strand.
TGATTTTGATCAAGCAGCAGGTGCACTGAATCAAAATGCGGATGATCTCTCGGCAGCCGTCGGATCAGTTTACGGGGATGAAGGCGGAGAAGCCTTTAAAGAAATTTGGAAAAGTCACATCGGTTACTTCGTCGATTACGTCAAAGCAACAGGAGCGAAAGATGAGGAAGCAAAACAAAAAGCGCTCGATGACCTCGATTCGTACCGCGTCGAACAAGCAGCCTTTTTGGATAAAGCGACAGAAGGACGATTGAAAGCAGCTGATCTCGAAGGTGGCTTAAAAGTCCACGTCACCCAACTCTTGACGTCGTTCGACAGTTACGTTGCAGGTGATTATGACGCCACGTACAGCAATTTGCGAAAAGCAATCGAGCATATGTACATGGTCGGGGAAGGATTATCCGGTGCAATCGTCGATCAATACCCGGATAAATTTGAAAATACGAAAGTCGATACACCCGCAGCCGATTTACGTGCTGGTCTGAACCACAACTTCTCGGAACACGCGGCACTCGCAATACTTGCGATGCAAAAAGGGATTGAAGGAGCAAAAGACTTTGATGCCGCAGCCGGTGCACTCAGTGAAAACACGGACGACCTGACAGCATCAATCGGCTCGGTCTACGGTAGTGATGCAGCGAAAGAATTCAAAAAAATCTGGTCGAGCCACATCGGCTACTTCGTCGACTATGTCAAAGCAACGGGGGCGGAAGATGAAGACGCACGTGACATGGCCGTCAAAGAGCTCGACGAATACCGTGTCGAACAAGCGGCTTTCCTTGATGCAGCAACGGAAGGTCGCCTGAAGTCAAAAGACCTGGAAGAAGGCTTGAAGATGCACGTTGATCAATTGTTACTCGCCTTCAATAGCTACAATGAAAAAGACTACGATAAAACGTACCCGGCAATCCGTGAAGCTTACGGTCACATGTACGGAGTCGGTGAAGGAACAGCGACAGCAATCGTCGATCAATTCCCGGATAAATTCCAAGGGACGCCAGCAAGCATGCCGAACACAGGTCTTGGTGGAGCCGCTGAAACTCAATCGTCAGCCGGTATCTTATGGTCACTGTTCGGAATCGCTGCTGCTTCAATCCTCGGATTCTTTGCACTCCGCGGTCGTCGTGAACAACAATAAGCCGTCTGACGGAGATGACTCAAAAAAGTCGCCTGAAGCGCGTGCGTTCTTTTAGACGAGAGGAGGGTGGCGGATGTAACGTCGGCCACCTTTGTCTCTGTCAAGACTGACGTTTAGGTCAGTCGCATTAGATTGCAGCCTCAGTGATTTTGAAGGGTTCAAGATTCGTTCCTACTCCCGCATTCTTCGGAAAACGAATCTCTGTTAGAGGACGGTCACTAGAATAGAAATCAGGAAAGGAGGAGGAACAATGAAACGAACCAGCGGCGTGGTAGTAGTACTCGTCTTCGTCGTCTTCATCGCTCTCATGACAACAGAACTGCATGCGGCGGCATTTGAACATCTGTTGCAGGATCCATTGACATCGAGCGAAGTCATCCCGGTCGAAGATCGTGCAGTCGAGCCAGGTATCGTCCCGCGTATCTTACCGTGGATCGTCAGTAGTCTATTGCTCAGTGCCTTCGTGACGTTCCTCCTCCTGCGACGTAAACCAAAGCGTTAAATGAAAGCACGATCCGTTTCTCAGCCACCTGCGGCTGAAGAAGCGGATTTTTTTTGAATTGGATATGCGGTGGTATTAGGCACGCCGCAAAAACAAACACATCGATGCCTGATTTTCGGCGACATCCCATCGGAAGAACTCGGTATACTGTAGAAAAGAAGGAGGCGATCGTATGGAGGACCATCAAACAGAAGAGTATTATGCGGCACTCGTCCGCCGGGATGCGACCTATGAAGGACGGTTCTTCGTCGGCGTCAAGACGACGGGCATCTTTTGCCGTCCGTCCTGTCCGGCCCGGAAACCGAAACAGGAGAACTGTGAATTTTACAAGACGGCGAAAGAAGCCTTACTCGCTTCATATCGCCCGTGCCTGCGCTGTAAACCGTTGTCGCACCCCGGTGCGAGTGACATCATCAGCCGTCTTGTTGCCGCTGTCGAAGCGACACCGGAAAAACGTTTTAAGGAGGCCGATTTCCGGGAACTTGGACTTGATGCGTCAACGGCGCGCCGCCAATTCAAAAAACGGTTCGGGATGACGTTCGTCGAGTATGCCCGCTCCCGTCGGATGGGACTGGCGATGAAGGAAATCCGGACCGGGAAACCGGTCATCGAGGCCCAGCTCGCAAGCGGCTACGAATCGAGCAGCGGCTTTCGGGATGCCTTCGCCAAAATCATGGGGGAGACACCGAAACGCTGGGACGGGACCTACCTGCAGGCGAAATGGCTCGATACGCCACTCGGTCCGATGCTTGCGATTGCGGACGACGCAGCCCTTCACTTGCTTGAATTCGTCGATCGCCGGGGACTGGAACGGGAAATCGAACGGCTTCGTCTTGCGGCACGTGCCGTTATCGTCCCGGGTGAATCGGTCATCTTTGAGCAAATCAAACAGGAGCTGGCCGACTATTTTGACGGGAAACTGAACCAGTTCGCGACGCCGCGCAAACTGTACGGGACACCCTTCCAGCGTCGCGTCTGGGCCGAGTTGGAGCGCATTTCATCCGGGGAAACGATTTCCTATCAAGAACTTGCCATCCGGATCGGTAATCCGCTTGCCGTCCGGGCCGTCGCCCGGGCGAACGGTGCCAATCAACTGGCACTCGTCATTCCGTGTCACCGCGTCATTCGGACAAATGGAGACTTAGGCGGATATGCCGGTGGGCTCGCCCGGAAAGCGACGTTACTCGAAACCGAGCGACGAAAGGACTTGATTTTACATGGCACTGATTAAAGATGTCTTCTCGGACGACTGGCTCGACCGCCTGAGTCGGGCGCTGGATGCGCCGCGGCTGCAGCAGGACATTAAACGAGTCGACTGGGACGAACTCGCCTTCAAACAACGGGTCCGCCGGATTTCGACGTCGCTTGGATCGTATGTGCCACGTGAATTTGACTTGGCAGCGACAGAACTCGAACGGCTTGCCCCGGACTTCACAGGACTCGCCGGGATCGTGTTTCCCGACTATATCGAGCTCTACGGCGACGACTGGGACCGGGCGTTACTGGCACTCGAACGGCTGACGCCGTATTCGACGGCGGAGTTCGCCGTCCGGCGGTTTTTACTGACCGACCAAGACCGGTACCTGCAACAAGCACTGCTCTGGAGCACGTCGGACGATGAACATGTCCGGCGCCTGGCATCGGAAGGGACACGACCACGCCTGCCGTGGGGACAGGCGATCCCGTCGTTGATCGCCGATCCGCGTCCCGTCCTGCCGCTGCTCGACCGGTTGCTGACCGACGACTCACTTTACGTCCGCAAGAGTGTCGCCAATCACTTGAATGACATCACGAAGACCCATCCGGAACTTGTGATCGAACGACTTGATCAGCTCGGAAACAATCCGCAGACGGATTGGGTGTTACGTCATGCTTCGCGGACCTTGCTGAAACAAGGACACCCGAACGTCCTGCAGGCATTTGGTCTCGTGACACGGGGGACGGTCACGGTCGATGATTTGACGGTGACACCGTCGCTGCCGATCGGGGGCGAGCTGTCATTTACGTTTAGCCTCGCGACGACGGAACCGCAAGTCCTTCGCATTGAATATGCGATTGACTATGTCAAAAAGCGGGGAATGAGTCAAAAGGTCTTTCGGATTAGTGAACGACAGGTGACTGGACGGGAGACGTTTACGAAACGGCAATCGTTTCGGAACTTGACGACACGCGTCCACTATTCGGGGACGCATCGTGTGACCATCTTGATTAATGGGCAAGCTTACGCAACGGCAACGTTTGACGTGACAGGGGAGGAATGAAGATGAACGGACGCCATCCTGACTTTACGACGTCCCGCTTACACATCGAAGCAGTGGATACGACAGACGGCTGTGTTTGGACATTGGACCTGCGGGACAAGCACCAACAGGTTGCGACAATGCAGTTAGCCGGTCAGCAACTCAGCTATGACGCAATCGATCCGTCCGACGCCGCCGGCTACATTGAAGAAGCCTTGACGGTCATCACGGCCTATTTAGCGCGGACGCTGTTGTTACCGTCCGTCACGGGTCGCGGCGGGGAAGCCGCTGTCTGGGAGAAGAGTGGATTTAAGAGAACGGATGATGGATTTTTGTTAGCCTTGACGCACTAAATGAAAAAGGGGACAACACCTACCGCGGATTGCGGCGCGCGTTGTCCTCTTTTAAGGTTCCGAGATGCCGTTCGCGAGCAGGAGGAGATAAACCCAAATCACGAGCGGGAGCAGCAACATCAGATTGGCGAGCAAACTGAAAATCTTGATGACGGTGTTTTTCAACCGGAGCGCGATCAGGAGTGACATCACATAGCCGACGCCGACGAGCGAATATAGACTGATCGGGACCCAAAGAATCATGTTCGGGAACGTCCGTCCGTTCAGTCCGAAAAATAACAGGAGACTGACTAAAAAAAGAGGATGAACGTCAGGATAAGTGAGCGGTATTCCTTCGGTTGTGACGTCAAGTGGCATTTCTCCTCTCTATTTTTGACTGACGGGGAGATCAGACCAACCGAAATGGGCGCAGATCGCTTCGGCACTTGCAACGGCGGAGCGTCCTTCCGTATCGAGCCGCAAGTAATTCGGGTACGGCAGTTCGCCTGGCAAGGAGGACGTTCGGTAGCCGTGTGCCGTCTCGAGCAGGTCGTTTTCGGAAGCGGCGAGATCACGTTTCGTAAACTTATGGGCAAGGCGGTTTTCCGTCTTGTTCCGCGTGAGACGTGTTGCGACAGAGGCTTCGAGTTCGACGATATAGACGTCGGCACCCGCCTCTTCAAACAATGCGACCGTCTCGTCGATGAACTCAATCCCCCCGCCTTCGACCCCGAACAGGCAGAGGAACGTGAAGAGGACACCTTCAAGATCACTGACCGCCATCTCTTTGAACATCTCCCGGCGGATTAAGTCTTTCAGTCTGTGATGGGCGGGCTTTGAAAAATCAAAATAGGGCAACAACAAATCAATCGTCTGATGGTTATGGAATAACTTCATCCCGGTCAATCGTTCGAGTTCCTGACCGATCGTCATCTTTCCGACGGCCTGAGGACCGAGCAGCAAAACAAATTTCATCGAAAGACCCCGTTTCCTTTTTTTGTTAGATTACCACACCCGTTCAGCACGTTGTAATTAGAACGTTTGTTCGCTTTGTAGTATAAGGGGAGTAAGAACTGTTGGCGTTTTAGGACCGAATGGAGGTCATTGCTCATATGGAACATTGGAAGATGGTACAAGGATATGAAGGGAGTTATCAAGTGTCGACGTCGGGAAATGTTCGTTCGCTCGACCGGATTGTCGAGACGAGCCGTGGCGTCAAGCAGCGGCGCACGGGTGTCGTCCTGCGCCCGCGCATCAATCAGGAGGGTTACCGGAAAGTGACGTTGTATCAGCATGGGCGCGGTGAACGGTTTTACGTCGGTGAACTTGTCGCACGGGCGTTTCTTGACCCGACCGCCTGTCAGGAGCGTCTCGTGCGGGCAGACGCTGACCGCTTGAACGACCACATCGATAATCTGTCGGTCAAGCCTTCGCCGAGTCAAGCCTATGCTTCCTTGCTCGCTGAATTCGATCTGCTGTTGACGGACCATGTCGAATTGTCGGCGTGGCAGATTCGGGAGATCCGGCGGCGCTACCGGGCGGGCGAAGCATCGATTCGAAAGCTTGCGCTCGTGTACGGGGTGACTGAAAACCGGGTCCGCAATATCATCGATAAGAAAGAGGCGCGGTATGTCATGTAGGCAAAAGGAAAGGGCAGTCCGAAGAAAATCGGTCTGCCCTTTTGGTTGAAAAAAAGTAAGGTGTCGTTAGCCGGCAAGTGGTAAGTACGGCGTGATTTGGCTCACCGTCAGTTGGAGGAGCTGTTGCGTTTCCTCTTTCGGTTCAGACGTGACGTAGATGATTAACGCAGCGGCGACGATTAAAAAGATGACGATGACGAGCCCGATGAAGAAAGGCATTTTACTTTTTCGTTTTTCTTCGTTCATGTCCACAGGTAGTTCCCCCTTTTACGAATTAAACAGATGCATCTGTCATAATGATTCCCCTTTAAGAAAATGGAAAACCTGCGAAACGGCTAGAAAAAGGGTTTCGGTAAGACGATAAAGAAGATATAGACAGAAAAAGCTATTTTTTGAAGGGGTGTCGGTCGGTATGTTGAGTCAGTTCAACCAGTTTCTATTAAACTTTTCCCTTTTGATTACGTCCCTGCTGTTCGCTTTCTTACCGATGCGCAACATCAAACGCATTTCACCGCATTCCTCAATCCGGATCCGGCTTGCCGTCGGATTGATTGCAAGCGTGATCGGGGCACTGCTCGTCTTAAACAGTATCTCCTACGATGGAGCGAAGATTGATTTACGACTCGTCGCGCTCGTCACGGCGTATTATTACGGCGGCTGGGTCAGTGGCGCATTGACGACGGTCGCCGTCATCGGGGCCCGTTTTCTCGTCACGCCACCCGGTGTCTACCAAGGTTTGATTCTCGCGACGCTGATTTGTCTTGCTTTACTCGTCACGGCAAGTATTTACCGTCGCTTTGCTGCCCAGACGTTCAAAGACTACCTTGTCCTACTGAGCATCGGGATCGGCTACAGCTTACCGGCCCTGTATTTGTTGACGGATACGTTCATTCGGTTTCTTGAGATGTCATTCGTCTACATCATCTTCAATCTCCTCGGCGGGTACGTGACGTTTCGTTTCCTGCAGGAATTACGGAAACATTTCCAGTTCGTCCAAGCCCAGCAGGAGCTTGCCTTGACGGACAGTCTGACGAATCTCGCCAATCGACGGAAACTCGATGAGACGTTAGCCGACTATGACAAACACGGGTATGCCTTCTCGGTTCTGATCGTCGATATCGACTTCTTCAAGTCGGTCAATGACGAATACGGACATGATGGCGGGGATGTCGTCTTACGGCAACTCAGTCATCTGTTGACGACGTTTTGTCCGGAAACGGGACTCGTCACACGTTATGGCGGCGAGGAATTCGTCGTCGTCCTGCCGGATATCTCGCACCGTGAAGCGGAGCGACTCGGGGAACGGATTCGGACGGCGTGCGCCGATCAACACTTCATCTTCAAACCGTATCCGGCTTTCCATGTCACGCTTTCGATGGGTGTCGCATCGTCCGATCAAGCCAAGACGGCGTTCGAAGTCGTCCAAAAAGCCGATCAGGCGCTGTATCAGGCAAAACAGACGGGGCGCAACAAAGTCGTCGGTTATGATATGACACATAATTAAAAAAAGGCAGCTCCGCGGAGCCTGCCTTTTTCGTGTTGTCATTCACCGACCATGCCGTCGTTATCGTTGTCCCGCATGTACGGATAGAGCCAGTGGTCACTCCGGATCGGCATGCTGAAACCGGCATCCTTCGCTTCCTGGATCGTGACTTGTCCGTTTCCGTTCGCATCGACGCTTGAGACGTCACCGCCTGTTTCCGGCGTCGTGCTTGGTGTCGAAGCGGCAGGCGTTTTCGCCTTCGGTTCAGCTTTTGGTGTTGCTTTTGGCGCTGCCTTTGGTTCAGCCTTCGGTTTACTTTCCGGACTCTCGGTCAGACCGAGCGACGCGTTGACACCATCCGGGTTGACGTTATCGAACTTGTCGACGATGACGTTGCCTTTGATTGTGTACGTGTACTGATAACTCGAAGGAATTTGCGTTTTCGTCGTTTCATAGCGGATGATCGCTTCGAAATTCGTCGCACCACCGGCTTTACGGATAGTATCTTCCATGTAGGCTTGATCGCCGTGGCGATTGAGCGTGCTGTCCTGCGGCGTGATGTTGTAGGCGTTCGAGACACCGCCAAGCGAATCGGCGATGACATGTCCTTCATCAAGATCACGGTGTTCGACACCCGGAACCTTCGCTTCATCATGATAGTAGCGACCGGCTGACGTCACGTCTTCCGTTTCATCATTTTGTAAGGTGATTTTTTTGGCGATGACTTTGACGAGTTGTCCATGCTTGTTCGTAAATGCCCAGTATTCACGGTCCCCGAACCCGATATCGACGACGACGTTCGCCTGACGGTCTCCGGACTGGTCGCCGCCATCAACTTGAATCTGTTTGTATCCGGCGAACGGATCATTGCTGGACGCCGTGACCGAGGGCTTGTCTTCTGTTTCTTTTTGATCCGTTGTCGTGTCTGATTTTTTTTCGGTCGTCTCTTTCGCAACCGGCTCTGCAGGAGGCGTCTCCTGTTTCGCGTCTTCTTTAACGATGTCCGCTGTCGGTTCTTTGACGTCGCTCGTCTGCGGCGTCTCTTCTTTTGGAGCACGTTCCTCTGTCTTCGTGTCTGTCGAAGAAACCGTCTCCTCGTCGCTCGCACATCCCGTCAGTAACAGGGCCGCTAGCGGTAATGCAAGGTACATTCGTTTTTTCAAGCCGCACTCCTTTCACTTAAGCACACCCGTCTGTTTTCTCAACATCCCTGAAGCTGGCGCTAAGCTGATTTTCAATATATAACAATCTTAATATATATTTGGGTGCAATTAAACAAATATGTAAATTTACTTAAGGAATGACGACGTCAATATCGTGACGTGATGCAATCAAGGAAGTTGCATTTCAGGCAAAAGACAATCTGTCCTGGTGGGCAGGACAATAAAAAAACACGCCACTTCACGTGACGTGTTCTCAGATTGAGACGAGTTGCGGGAAAATCTGGTGCCGCTCAAACTCAGCCAGGATGTTCGGTGCAATCTGTTTCCGGACGTCTGCTTCGTCAGCCCAAAGATAGGCGTCGTGTTCGTCCGATAAGCTGACGGCACCGGTTTCCGCCGTACAGAAATAGACGACTAAGATGACTTGTCGGTCCGGGTGGGTCAGAAAGCTTGAGGCATACGCAATCCGGTCGACTGTGACCGTCAAACCGGTCTCTTCCCGGATTTCGCGCAGCAGACTCGCTTCCGGGTGTTCCCCGAAATCAATCTTCCCGCCCGGGCATTCCCAGGTCCCGCCACCTGAGTCGGCAGCGGCGCGCTGGACGATTAACATTTGGTTGTCGTACCGGATGATGCCTTTGACGGCGGTGACGATGGTCGGCATGTGTGTTCCTCCGTTCGCTTGAGCACAACAGGCAGGGGACCTTCCTGTTGGACGAGTTGATTGTTTTTGAGGTAGATTCCTGTCCGTTCCGGTAAACCGTAGCCGGACAAACTTTCAGTCAACGTGAAGGCCCGTTGTAAATTCGCAACTTCATCCCAAGTATCGTAATGGACGGAGAGGACGGCGTCCGGTAAGAGACCGAGCCCTTCAAGGACTAAGTCCCGACCGTCCCGCTGATCGATTGCCGGAATCCGGCACTCGTCCGGTGCGAGTAATGCCCCGGCAGAAAAACCAGCGACCGGGACACCAGAGCGGTACCGTTCTTGGATGACGGCGCCGATTGGCGTGTTGAGGATGTAATCCTGATAACATTCCGTTTCCCCACCCGAGATGATGATGCCTGTGCTTTTGCTCAACTGTTGAAGCTGTCCGTCGGTCGGATGGGGCGACAACGGCAAGTGGAAAAAGTCGGTTATCCCACAGGCGGCTAACGCATCCGTATAAACCGGTGCGTAACTTGAGAAGGACGAACCGGGACGCGGAACATAAAGTAAGGCGACGGGTCCGGGTCCGTCTACACAATCGGCAAACGCGGCACAGAGTGTTGGCGGGAACGGCGGTCCACCGCCGAATAAGAAGAGATGTTGATTGGTCATGGGAAAGACCTCCTTCAAAAAAAGTATTCTTTTATCGTATTAGAAATGTACGACAAAGGGTACCTGTTTATTTTTTGTGATAGGTAGAAAACGGAAAATGAATTACAATGGGAATACCAGGGAAAGTACAGCGAGGAGAGCTGGATATGAACCAAAAGCAGATAAATCGATTTCGCTACCGGGAGTCCGGGATGGGGCAAGGGCAAACGTTCTTCTGGACTAGGGCGACCGGGGAATTGCGATACGAAGAGGACGGGCGGGAAGAACCTAAAATCAAGCGGCTCTCGTTAAAGCAACAAGCGGTGCTTGAACAACGGTTGACGCAAGCAAAGGTAGCCGACTGGAAACCGATTTATGAGACGGAGTGGCTGATTCTCGACGGGACGGACTGGGAAATCAGTTGGAGTGGTCCAGGTGGAGACGGGGCATCTCGCGGCAGTAATGCCTTTCCAGAAGAGTGGGAAGTGCTGCGGGACTGGCTCTATGGACAATGTACAGAAAGCGGGGAGGAAACGAGATGAAAAAAGGGCTGGTCGGACTGATCGTCCTAATCGGGTACACGGTTCCGTTCGTTTATTTTGCATTATTGGAAGATTTCAAAACGGGAACGTTACTTGGTTATTTGCTGTTACTGGTCATGTTTACGGCACTCGCCTTTGTCGGACAACGTTTTAGTCATCTGTTGTTTGTAGTTTTCGGCAATCTCGTGTCTTATTTCGTCTCGGTTTATTTTGCGGGACAGAGGAACGACTTCGGCTGGGACGGGTATTTTAAACCGCTGACAGCAGAACAACTGATTCTGTTTGTCAGTCTGTTGATGCTCATTCCGCAGTTAATTGCGGTGGTCGTCGCGATGTCGCGGGAAGCGAAACGACGGATGAAAAAGCAGATAACTGAATGAGTGGAGGAGACCCCGATGACTGAAAGCAGTGAATCATTATTAGAAGCCATCATCGAAATCTTGAGGACAGAACGCCAAATGGAGTTGACAGAGCTTTACCAGCGTGTACGAGAGCGAAACGATTTAGATTTGTCACGTTTTACGACCGATGATGGATTCGAAAGCCGTATACGAAAGTTGATTTATCTTCACGCCAGTGAGTGTGACCTTTTCGCAGGGGGAGAGGATTTGTTTTTCAGTGAGACCGGTAAAGGTACAGGCCGTTGGGGATTACGGAGGTAAAAAACACGCCACCAAAAGTGACGTGTTCGAAGTTATTAAACCAATCCTAAAATCTCTACTTCAACCAAAGCACCTTTTGGTAACTCTTTGACGGCAATACAAGAGCGGGCCGGGAAATGGTGATGCGGTTCGAAGTACGCAGCATAAACTTCATTGAAGGCTGCGAAGTGCTCCATGCTCGTTAAGTAACACGTCGTCTTGACGACACGGTCCGGCGTCAGGCCGGCTTCTTTTAAGATCGCATCGACATTTTTCATGACCTGTTCCGTCTGTTCGGCAATCCCGCCGGCAACGAGCTCACCGGTTGCCGGGTCAATCGGAATCTGACCGGAGGCATAGAACGTACCGTTGGCGATGAAACCTTGCGAATAGGGACCGATGGCAGCGGGTGCCTGGTCTGTGTTGATTTTTTTGAATGCGTTCATGATAAAACCTCCTATGATTTTGGATGGTGAATAGGGATATGGCGTGCGATTTACGGTCAACTGTAGGATAGTTGTGACAATGTTACTATTACATACAAGGAGTGAAGCAAAATGCCTCTTTATCATAAGTTAGTCCGAGACGAAATTCCAACCATCATTGCGAAAACCGGAAAGCAGGCGACGTTCCGTACGCTTGAGCCGGAAGAGTTTTTAGCGGAAGCAAAACGAAAGCTCCATGAGGAAGTCGCGGAATATGAAGCTGCGGTGACGGACGCGGATGCAGTCGAGGAGCTGGCTGACCTGCTCGAACTGATTCATGCATTAGCGAAGACGCATGGAACGACAGTCGAAGAACTGGAAGCCGTCCGACAGGCGAAACAGCGAAAGCGCGGCGGTTTTGAAGAACGGCTTTATCTTGTCGAGGTAGAAGATTGATCCCGGAAGCGAAGCTGACGACACACCATTTATATGACTCACTCGTCAAAGCCATTGACCAGGCGGAGGAAGTCTATATCGTCGCAGCGTTTGCCCAAAAGTCAGGCGTCGCTTTACTCGTCTCGGCGTTTCGGCGCGCTTTGCAACGGGGCGCCGAGATTCGTCTGTTGATTGGCGACTATCTACATATCACCGATCCAGAAGCACTTGCGCAGTTGATTGCGCTTGACGGGTTATCGGTCCGCTTTTATCGGTCAGGCGGACGCTCCTTTCATCCAAAGGCGTATCTGTTTCGAAACGCGGAGACCGGCTTATCGATTGTCGGTTCGTCGAACATCTCGAACAGTGCGCTTCGCTCCGGCATTGAATGGAACGTCCATTTGCCGCAAGCCGTTGCACCCCAGATACTCGATGATGCGATTGATGCTTTCATGGATCTTTACCTTAGTGAGTCGGCAGAAGAACTCAATCCGGTCGTCTTAGAAGCCTATCGTCAAGCGTATGCGGCGCGTCAATATGTTGCGGAACCGGAAGTCGAATATGACGAAGGGACCGTCGTCGTTGCTCCGGAAATCCTCCCTCATCGGGTGCAGGAAGAAGCGCTACACGCGTTACGGGAAACGATGGAGGAAGGACGGACACGTGCGTTGACGGTGCTCGCGACAGGCTTAGGGAAGACTTACCTTAGTGCATTCTTTGCGGGAGACTTTACCCGGGTCCTGTTCCTGGCGCATCAAAAAGAACTGTTGCTGCAGGCAGAGCGTTCGTTTAAAAAAGTCAATCCGGCGTGGCAGACCGGCTTCTACATCGGAAGTGACCGGACCGTCACAGAGACGACGGAGATCGTCTTCGCGTCCGTCCAGACGTTGGCGCAAAAGCGTCACTTGGAGCGGTTTACACCCGACCAGTTCGATCTCATCATCGTCGACGAGTTCCATCATGCGGCAGCGACGAGTTACCGAAAAATTATTGATCATTTCACGCCCCGTTTCCTGCTCGGTCTGACAGCGACACCAGACCGGATGGACGGAGCAGATGTCTATGCGATCTGTCATCATAACGTCGCTTTCCAGATGCACTTCACGGCAGCGATTGCTGAAGGGTTTTTGACACCGTTTCATTACTACGGCATTCATGACACGATTGATTATTCCCAGATTCGGCGGTTTGGTCGAACGTATGATGCGACGCAACTCGAGAACCGTCAACTTGATCGTGAAGTCGCGAATAATATTTATCATTCGTGGGAGAAACATCGTCAAACGAAGACAATCGGTTTTTGTTCGTCGATCAAGCAGGCGGAATACTTGGCGCAAGTCTTCCGGGATAAAGGAACGACGGCGTTTGCACTGACAGGACAGACGACCAATCGTGCGCAGTACATGCGAGCGTTCGAGCAAGGCAAGATTGAAGTACTCTTTACGGTCGATTTATTCAATGAAGGTGTCGATATTCCGAAAGTCGATACACTCTTGTTCTGTCGTCCGACGGAATCAGTAGCCATCTACACGCAGCAAATCGGACGCGGACTGCGTTTGGCACAAGATAAATCACACTGCGTCATCATTGACTTGATTGGGAACTATCGTAACGTCGAGACGAAACTGAAACTGCTTGGGGCAATGAAAGAATCATTCAAGCGAGGGGAGACAGAACCGATTACGCCACCGTCCGGCTGTGTGATTGAGTTTGATACGCGGGCACTGGAATTGATTCATCGACTACGGCAACCAAGCCAGCGGAAGTTACGGCTGATTGAGCAATACGAGCAAATCAAATACGAACTCGGTCGTCGACCATCGTATGTTGAAATCGGGGAATACGCGGCAGTTCCGCAAGGTTATAAACAGGAGTGGGGGTCTTACGTTGGTTTTTTGAAGGAGAATCAGGAATTGTCTCAAGAAGAAGTCGAGGCGTACGACGCAAATCGGGAACTGATCGAACAGGTCGAGAAGACACAGATGAATCGGAGTTATAAGATGATTGTCTTGCTAGCGATGCTCGAGCGAGGAGAAGAACGCTGGATGGAGCCGATTACGGCAGCTGAAGTCGCACCATTTTTTTATGAGTATTTGCATGCAGAGAAGTATCGGGAAGTGAAAGATGCGCAAGGGAAGGTCTTTGAGAATGGATACAATGAGTCAAAAACAGTAGCATTGCTGAAACAACAGCCGTTTCCAAAGATGGGATATCCGTTTGAAACAACTAAAGATCAAAGAACATTATTTATTCAACAAGACTTTAAGACAGATAGTAGAGTATTAACGAAGTGGATAACGGATATTGTTCTGTTTCGGATTGAACATTATTTTTCAAGTTAGACTAATGAATTGATGAAGAGTGATAAAATAGAAATATATGTATTTTTGATTTTCAATAAAATAATTCACGAGACGTGACGGGGAGTTTTATAAATGTCGATACCAGAAAAAGAAACTGTTGTTAAAATGATCAGCGAAAGATACGATTGTGTACTTACAATCATGAAACAAAAGAAAATCATGTATGAAGGAACAACGTGTAATGACAAATCAGTAGTCTTATGTACACCAGAAACGAAACTGCACAATCAAGAGCACGGTTGGTTTGACTTGTCGACGAAGCAAGTTGAAATTTTGGATGGTGCAGATATGGCGATCATGGCCGTTCGAATTGAAGGTAACAAAGTGTATTTTGTAGAATTCAAAAATTTGAGACGTTTAATGACAGCGGATATGATTTTGGATTATTCAAAAGATGAAAAATGGAGATTTTATATCTGGGAAGATCATATTAAGGTTCGAGGAAATGATGAGAAGTTTTATGTGAGTGGGGAAGTCGTTAAAACTGTAGAACATGTATAAATCTAAATGTGATTAAGATTAATATCACTTCTGTGGAAATAGTCTTTTTGTAGTTATGAGAACGATAAATTAAAAGTAGTATAAGTATACACGGAAATAACGATACATCTGAACGGGTAAGAAGACCGAACAGATGTATCGTTATTTTTGTAGGAACGAACTATTAAATGTTAGTAGACCCATCGCTCGTCGTTTTTTTATTGAATCGTACCTTCATAAGTAAATCAGTCATAGCCTTACTCTCTGTCTTCAAAGAACTCGGAAGAAAATGCTTAACTGTAGTTTCTGTTAATTGATACGCTAACTTGCTTTTGACTGGTTGGTTTTTAAAATCTTCTTCTGAAATTAGGTGATCGTGAATCATTTTGACGAGTGATGGTACTTGTTTCATGAGGAACTCTGTAGTTTTTCCTACAAGCTCATTTTTTTTACTTAACATAATAAATCGCTCCTTTATAGTTAGTGGATTTGAATTTCATTTTTAATTATTTGGTATGACGATCAATCAGCTGATTGATTGTTGAAACGACTAATGGGACTGCTGCCAATAAAGCCTGCTTGATTAATTTGTTTTGCATGATTTTACCTCCATCATTTTTTAATGTGTCGGACCATTGAATTTTTTATTGATAATGTAGATAAGACTTGTTGAGACGATACTAACTATTGATT
Source organism: Exiguobacterium sp. QJM3NY_9 (assembly GCF_056173545.1). Lineage (NCBI taxonomy): Bacteria > Bacillati > Bacillota > Bacilli > Caryophanales > Exiguobacterium > Exiguobacterium sp. QJM3NY_9. The sequence goes on from NZ_CM149679.1 coordinate 325,220, forward strand.
TTAAAAGTTTAGCAAAATTAGGATTCATAAAATTTTACCTCCTTTCGTAAAATATGTGACGACTTCTTGTTAACAATATATAACTAAATTTACTTAGTGTCAATATTTTTACAAAATGTTTTTTATTATTTTTTTTGTACTTATTTTTACTTGGAGTTATAATAATTATTAGAGGTGATGAAATTGAACAACTATTTATTATCAATTGGAAATCAGATGGCGGAAATTCGTCAGATACTAGGGATTACACAAGAAGAGTTAGCAAAGATGATGGGAGTAAGTAGGCCTACTATTGTAAAAATCGAGCAAGATCCAACCAAAATGACAAAGGCTTTAGGATATGCATTTTTTAGTTCTGTTTCGTATGAAATCTTAAAACGTCTAAAGGAAACAGAATGTATTAATCCGGATGAGTACGAACGAGAAAAAGATATGGGTATTTTTTTGAAAAATATAGCTTCTAGCTCCGGAACGACCATCAGTGGATTGAAGCGTGTGACGACAATGGCCTTAAGCAAGTTGATACCAAACATCGGAACAATTTGGACATCTCTTCCGAAAGGGAATATTGCTGAAGGAGCTACTGCTATTTTGAAAAAGTATGGTGGTGAAATTAAGTGGGATCTTGATAAGGCTAAACTAATTAAGGAGACCGCGGAAAAAAAACTACAAGATGATCACAAACGGATGTTAGCGATATTCAATTTAAATGAATTAAGTGTTCTTGAGTTTGGGGAGGAAATCGAAAAAGGAGAAGATCCAGACTACGATATGTGGTAATGATTGATGTGAAATCCATCTAACGTGAGAATAAAAAATTTAAGAGGTGATAGGGATGTTTGATTCAAAAAAAATCACAGATCGACTTCAACAAATGACAAAGTTAGTAACTAATGCAACAAGTGCTGGAGTAAACACGTTAAAAGATGTAGTAGCGAATAAAGAAAACCAATCAAATTCATCTGAACAATTACGAAATCGCTTACTGCACCTCATTGAAAAAGCAAAACAGACTTCAAAGTGGAGTGTAGAAATAGAAAGTCGCATAGATACATTAGAAAATCTAGTCCGAAAATCCTTGGTTAAACCGAAGTTAGCGATTGTAGGTATGTCGGATGTAGGAAAAAGCCACCTGATCAATACATTATTAGAGACAGAAAAAATTCCTTCAGACTGGTCACCTACTACATCAGTCAACATCTACATTAAACATATTGAAGATCGGCCACATTTCCTCGAAGAAGAAATTCTGATCTTCGGTGGAGATGAAAATGGATTCGATGTCAGCCGCCTGGATGAGGAAGAGTATGTTCAGAGACATATGATTGCTAAGGGTGGAGAGAATCTATTAAAAGAATATGCAATCCGTCAACCAAATGAAATTTTGACACGGAATATTCAGGCAGCGATTGTTTATTTAGACAGTCCGATTTTAAAGAGTTGCGATATTATAGATGTTCCCGGATTCGGTACGGGTGACCGTCAATCAGATGATCAGTTTGCGCATCACTCACAGAGACTTGCAGATGTCATTGTCTACATGTCTGTATCTAATGCATTCATGCGTGGAACTGATATTAATTTCTTGAAGAACACACTTGACTCTCTTTCATCAGCAGATGTTGAAAATGATGAAGCAAAAGCATTCGCTAATTTATTCGTTCTTGCTTCTCAAGCACATATCATTGGAGAGCAAGAAAAGCTTGAAAGAATTTTAGATGCTGGAACAGACCGATTCTATCACTCTGTACCAGAAAGTGATTGGAAAAATAGAAGTGAGTTATCGGGTAGAGTACACTCGAAAGCAGCATTACGTCAGCGTTTTTATGCTTACACAACAAATGATGAGCAGTTACAAAAGAAGTTTGAAAATGAGTTACAGGCATTGTTAGCCGACTTACCAGAAAGAATGAAGTATCAATCGATTCAGATGGTTTCAAAATTACTGGAAGATCAATATGATTTGACTGAACAAGAACTAATCAATCAAGAACTTCTGTTATCAAAGCGTGAGATACTTCAAGATGAATTACACAGAATTGAACGGGAAGAACCGTTGCGAAATGAGCGTCAATTGAAGAAACGTGTAGACGTCAATCAAATGATTAAAACGTTAAGTAGAGAAAGTAAACTTCAATTTGAGGACGTTTATCAGAATGTAATGAACAAAGAGGTAATCGAAAAGGTAATTAAAGAGAACGCGTTCAAAAAAGACAATCAGGGAAAAGAACAGCTTGTTACTTATTTGTCGAATGAATTACAACGTCAGTTGAATATACTTTTATTAGACCGGACAGAGACTTTCGTAGAAGGTGTACAAGATTATCTAGAAGACTTCGAAACGGATATCAAAAAATCATTCCCTCAGAAGAATGAGATGAGATTAGCCTTTGATGTAAAAAATGTTTTTCTTGGTGGAGCTGCTGGAGCGGCTGCGTTAGGTGGAATGGCAGCTTACGCAGCAGGAATGGGAAATCTAGGTGGCTACATCCTTGTAGCAAAAGGTGCAGGATTATTAGCAGGTACAGGCTTTAATATTGGTGTTTTGGGTGGAATGAGCGGAATTATGTCAGGTGTTGCAGCAATTGGTGGTCCAGTGACACTTGGTATCGGAATGGCAGTTCTTGTTGGTGTATCGACTATTGCTTTCCTTTCAGCAACAGGTTGGGAAGAAAAACTAGCGAAAAGCATCATACAGGCATTTGAAAAAGAAAGTGTTGAAGAACAATATGCTCAGGAAATTGATCGTTATTGGAACGAAACAAAAGTAGGATTCGATACGGCAGCGAATGAGCTGGGGCATAAGTGGGAAGAACACGTGGCACAGTTACACTCAGATATCAAAAATAAAAATGTAGACTCGATTGAACGTTTAATTGAAGAGTTAAAGACTTATCAAAAACTTTTAAAGCAAGTCGAACTTGCTCTTTGATTAAAAATAAAAAGGTATATCATGAGTTGATAATTCATAAAATAAGATAAGATGGTTTTATATACTGTTCGTTCTTATAGTGTGTCATGCAAAACATAGAAAATGATTATGTATAAATATTACGTCTGAGTAAAGTTACTTGTACGTTCTTGTGAGCCATTCGATGAAAATAATTAAGTCTCTAAGTGCGATAAATATACCATTCATAAAAGAAAAAGAGCTCCAAATTGAGAGCTCTTTTTCTTTTTTCAGAAAAATTACGCTTCTTATTCCAAGGTAGATATTACTAATTTACTAAGTTTAAAATATATGTTATAGCTAAAATACTGTTGTTTATCTGCATTGTCTAATAAATAAAGTAAGACTAAAATAAAAAATAAGATAGATGAAATGTGTGCGTATATTAATGAAATAAACTAGGGAATATTGTATACAAAACCATTTGGATCAAATTAAGAGAGAAATGATTATAGAAATAGTTAAGTAATGAAAAGGAAAAAACAGTAGGGTAAAATCTGATTTTGGAAATAAACAAGTATGAAGTCTTGTTTGAGAGGTTTGATTATATGACAATAGAACTAGAGTATTCTTCAAGTATGAACGGGGCGTCGTACTTACTGTTTGAACTGAAACAAGTAGTTAAATTGAAACAAAAAGGTTTGTCTATTGAAGAAATTCGACACAAAGTAGTGGATGAAAATTTATTTCAGTTTGAAAATAAAGGGAGAATCAAGCGCACATTACCATCAGTGATGAAAAGAGCTCATGTAATTGACTCGGATCTAGCAATTCTTATGGTAGAAGGTTCTATTGAAATGAGTAAGGTAGTTAATTTATATGCAATTATGAAGACCGATCTTCTTTTTTTTGAATTTATGGATGAAGTAATTAGTGAAAAGTTACACAATAATGATTATTTGATTGAGAAGAAGGATATCAATCTCTTTTTCGAAGCAAAGTTAGAGCAGAGTGAAAAAATATCGAGTTGGAGCGATATTAATATCGAAAAGTTAAAGCGAGCGTTTATGCAGGTCCTTTTCGAAAGTGGATTTCTCAAAAGTCGACAAAGCAAAGAACTAGGACACATCATCATCGACGAACAAATCAAAGAATACCTTAACCGTATAGGCGATGTTCGATATGTACGAGCGATGGGTGAATGAGGAGAAAGTATGGCTAATTTAAATGCAAGACTAGATAGTATCATTCCAAAAATCAAAGAAGAAAAATTTATTGATGGGCGCGGCTTAGGGAATGAAATTAGTTTTTATGTTTTTGATTATGAACCAAAGGATGAACTTATTGTTAGAGATTATGTAAAACACATAAAAAAAGAGTTCAATTATGAGGGAACTGATAGAAGAATCATTGAATTCGATTTGTACAAAATGCTTATCGAGATTACAAAAGAAAAGCGTATCTTTGATCGCGTCTTTGATATGGAAGAACGTCAAGGAAAAGATGCCTTATTTAGAGCTATGACCGCCTTTGCCAAACCGGAAGTATTTGTACAGAAGATCAAGGAACAGCTGGACGATTACAATGTTGTATTTCTTACTGGCATCGGGAAGGTTTATCCATTTGTACGTTCACACAATATTTTAAATAACCTTCAAGAAGTATTGGATAAGACGCCCGTAGTAATGTTTTTCCCTGGAACATACGATGGTCAATCATTGCAATTATTCAGTAAGTTCAAAGACGATAATTACTATAGAGCATTTCGCTTAGTTGACTAAAAAAATACGGCATTTGATTTAATTTTAGATAAGACGAGGAGGATTTTACATGCTACTTAAAGAGATGTTCTTAAAGGATATTGAACGTGATATACGTGGCGTTATTAAAGTCGCACAAACGAACGAAAAGGATATTTATCAAGAACTTGACGAATATGTGGTCACGCAAGAGTTGCACAAACATTTCTCGAAGTTCTACGACAATTATCAAAAAGGAATTAATGGAAAGACAGATAAGATGGGTGTTTGGATTAGTGGCTTCTTCGGATCCGGTAAATCTCACTTTCTTAAAATTCTCGCATATCTATTAGAGAATCAGTCTGTTAAAGGAAAGCATCCAATCGATTTCTTTGAAAACAAAGTACAAGATACATTAGTCTATTCCAATATGAAACGTACTGCTGATGTGGATACAGAAGTAATTTTATTTAACATTGATTCTAAAAGTTCTTTAGGTAGCAAATCAAAAGAAGATGCTATTTTGCGCGTTTTCATGAAAGTGTTTTACGAACATAGAGGCTATTATGGGGATATTCCAGGTGTAGCTGAAATGGAGAAATACCTGGATAAACGAGGCTTTTATGAAACGTTTAAACAAGAATTTTATACGTTAGCAGGTGAGATATGGGAGGAACGTCGTAACAGCTTCTACTTTGATGCAGATTATATCATCGGGGCATTAACCAAAGCGACAGATATGTCGGAAGAAACTGCACGTGACTGGTTTAATGAAGGTGTAAACAATTTTGAAATTAGTATTGAAAAATTCTCTAGAGACGTAAAAGAGTACATCGATGAAAAAGGACCAAAATTTCACTTGGTATTTTTAGTTGATGAGATTGGTCAATACATAGGAGATAGTCGTGATTTAATGCTTAACTTGCAAACATTAACAGAGGATTTAGGGACACATGCGCAAGGAAAAGTGTGGATTATGGTGACATCACAAGAAAGTATTGACTCCATAGTAAAAGTTAAAGGTGATGATTTTTCTCGTATTCAAGGACGCTTTGATACAAGACTATCGTTATCTTCGATATCAGTCGATGAAGTTATTAAAAAGCGGATTTTGGAGAAGCATAAGCACGTTAATGACAAACTAAAAGTGCTATACCCTGAAAAAAGCCCAATTTTAAAAAATCTTATCAGTTTTACTGGTAGTACAGCGGAACTTAGAGGATACAATAATGAGAAAGAGTTTGCTGAAGTCTACCCGTTCATCCCATACCAATTTAAATTATTACAAAATGTATTTGAGCAAGTACGTAAACATGGCTCATCGGGCAAGCATTTATCTGAAGGTGAACGCTCGATGCTTTCTGCTTTTAAAGAAGCAGGACTACGATATAAAGACGAAGAGGAAGGCTCTCTAATCCCTTTTTATTCCTTCTACGATACAATCAAAGAATTTTTAAACCCATCGATATCTAGAGTTATTGAAGGGGCAACTGAGAATTCTGTGTTGAAAGATGATCGATTTAATCAGGATTTATTGAAAGTACTGTTCATGATTAAATATATTAAAGAATTGCCAGCAAGCATCGATAATATTGCGACACTTATGGTTACCCATATTAATGAAGATAAACTGCAGCTTAAAGAAAAAATTAAGGTTTCTTTAAGAAAGCTAATTGGACAAACCTTGATTCAAAAAAATGGCGAGCACTATCTCTTCTTAACAGATGATGAACAAGATATTAACCGTGAAATTAAACAAATGAATATTGATGAAGACATTATTAAACGTGAGTTAGCCAACTATATCTTCCAAGATTTATACGAGAATAAACGATTCACCTATAATAAATTTTACTCCTTTAGTTTTAATCAAAAAATGGACGAAAAAAATTATGGGGCTCAGACATCTAGTATCGGGTTGCATATCTTATCTCCGCTATCAGACAACTATCAAAAGTCAGATCAGGAAATGATGATGATGACTTCAGACAGTAGTGAAATGGTAATTAAATTAGGTGGTAGTGAAGCATACGTTGAGGAAATAGAAGAAGCACTTAAAATAGAAGAATTTCGTAAGAAAAAGAACATTACACAGCTTCCAGAAAATATTCAAAACATCTTAAACAACAAGCAAGCTGAAGTGCGTGAAAGAAGACGAAGAGTACGTGAGCTGCTAGATGATGCGATTAAAAATGGATCTTTCTTTGTCAATGGAGACAAAATGGATAGTAAAGGTTCTTCCGTAAAAGAAAAAGTTAACTTTGCCTTTAAACAATTAATCGATAATGTATATTTTAAATTAGGATATATAAAAGAGAATATAGAGAATGAGCGACAATTGATCGTTATTTTAGCTTCAACCAACGATCAATTATCTTTAGACGATAGCATCGTGACAAAACCAAATGAATTAGCTAAACGAGAAGTCTATGAATTTATCGATATGCAGGATCAAGCACAAAAACAAAACCGCGTGAAATTGGTATATGATCGCTTTCAAGATAAGCCATTTGGATGGAAGCAGCTGGACATTGCCGGTTTGCTTGCAGAGTTGTTAAAAGAACAACGTATTCGCATTCGATACAATGCAGAATATTTAGAACCTGAGGTAGACACAAATAAATTAATAACAGTCTTTGGAAAAGCAGGCGAATCGGATAAAGCACTCCTTTTTAGACGGATGAAGGTTGACGGTGCACTCATTCAGACAGCCAAGCGGGTCTGCAGAGAAGTTTTCAACACCACGGATTTAGCAGATGATGAGGATGGTCTTGTCAAAGATATTCGTGCACTCATCAGTAAACAAATAGACGAAATTAATTCGTATAAAGTACGTTACGAAGGACGGAAGTATCCAGGAATGAGCCTACTTGATAAAGGGCTTGAGTACTTTACTCAATTTAATCAAAAAATTGATAACGTTACATTCTTTAACAAGTTAACAGAGCACGAAGAAGACTTGATTGACTGGGAAGAAGATATCGTTTATGTGAAGAGTTTCTTTGACACGAATCAGAAAGAGATTTTTGATCAAGGCTTAGCCGGATTGAATAAGTACGAAGAAAACAAAGCATATTTGTCAGAGGACACTGTAACAGAAGCTATGGTAAGTCTTGAAGATATTATCAAAAACCCAATTCCTTATCGTAAGATTAAAGAAATTCCAGAATTGGTCTACAAATTAGAAAAGCAAATGACGTCCCTTTTATCTGAGAAAAAAATTAATGTTCAAGAAAAGCTGAAAGAGGATTATGACGAGTTATTTCTATACTTAAGACAATACGGAGTATCTAACGAAACAAAGCAGCAAATCGAAGAACGCTATAAAATCTTGCAAACTAATTTGAGCGTATTTACTGATATTTATAAAGTCGATGCAACGATTGCTCAAAGTACAAGCTTTAAAGAAAAAAGTATCCTCAGCATCAAACGAGAAATTGCTGAATGGCAACGTAAGAAAAAAGAAGAGCATCAAGGAGGACATGGCGATGAGGTTGTTGACCCACCAATTAGCCCACTAGAAATTCGTACAGAAAGTGTAAAAGTAAAAAACTTAGTTGATATAAATACATTAAAGACAGAACAAGATGTAGACAAGTATATTAATGCCTTGTCTCATAAGTTAAAACAAATAATTAAATCAAATAAAGAAATCAAATTTATAGATTAAAGCATGGATTTCTAGCAGACATGAGCACCGACAAAATTTAGTTTGTCGGTGTCTGTGATTTTTATAAGGAGTGATTGCATTGAACAAATCAGCATTAAAAAAATTCGCAACTGAAGCAAGAAGAGAATTACTTGAAAAAGTAGAACTTCAAGCTAGAAAATTGGGTATTACTGCGGAGTCAATTCAAGAAGTAAATGTAGAAAGCTCAGACGCTGTTTTTATTGAAGGTAGACAGCTTTCCGATACAGAAAGAAAACAGCGAAATAAACTCATTTCTCGAATTAATGACATAGGTTTTGACCGTGTAATGGATGAAACGGCATATACATGGTTCAATCGTTTTGTCGCACTGCGTTACATGGAGGTAAATGATTACCTTCCAACAAAAGTCCGCGTGCTTTCTTCCAATTCAGATAGTGTGGAGCCAGACATGATGAAAGAAGCATTGTCTTTAAATTTAAATTTGGATAAAGAGTATGTGTACGACTTAAAACTGAATAATAAAACAGATGAGTTATTTAAATACTTGATCAAAATGCATTGCAATGACTTGAATCGTTATATGCCATTTATGTTCGAGACGATTGAAGATTATTCTGAAATTCTTTTCCCTGAAGGATTACTTGGAACAGATTCATTTATTAGTCAAATGATAAATTTAGAATTTATACCAGAAGAGAATTGGAAACAAACAGAGGTCATTGGTTGGCTGTACCAATACTATATTGCAGAAGAAAAAGATCGAGTCTTCAAAGCGAAAAATAAGTATAAAGCAGAAGAAATCCCTTTTGCTACACAACTGTTTACACCCGATTGGATTGTTCAATATATGGTGCAAAATTCACTCGGACGTTATTGGACAGAAGCTCATCCTGAACATAACGACTTAATAGAAAATTGGGAGTTTTTCTTGAAACATGAACAAGAAAATTTCCAAGAAAAAATTGCTCCGTATATAGATAAAGAATTAAACGTAGAAGAAATTAAATGTTTTGATCCTGCAATGGGCAGTGGACATATTCTATTATATATGTTTGATGTGTTGTATGAGATTTATAATAAGTGTGGGTATACAGAACGAGAAATCCCAAGATTAATTCTTGAAAACAATTTGTATGGATTAGATATTGACGATCGCGCTTATCAATTAGCAAGTTTTTCCGTGGTTATGAAAGCATTGCAATATAATAAGCGTTTCCTAAGAAGTATTGAAAAAGAAGGACTTTCATTAAACTTAGCAGCTATACAGGAAACGAATAGCTGGGATAACGATGTCATTTCCTATATTGTTGGAGACTGCGAAGGAACTAGGTTCGCACAAACCAGAGTATTTATTGAACAATATCAAACTGCTAAAACATTTGGTTCGCTCATTCAAGTGGATGAAACTGATTTAAAGTATTTAGAAGAAAGGCTGCACGAGATTAAAGAGAGTCCAGTAGCTGACATATTCGACACTGAAAAGCGTGATCAAGTAATAACTGAGCTACCGCTTCTGATCAAGCAAACGAAAATTATGAGTAAGCAATATGACATTGTAGTTATGAATCCACCTTATATGGGTTCGGGGAGTATGAATAAAGAGTTATCAGATTTTCTAAAAAAGAACTATCCCGATTCTAAATCAGATTTGTTTTCCGCTTTCATGGAAGTAAATCACTATTTAAAAAAGAATTCATTTTATGCTGCAATTAATCAACATTCATGGATGTTCTTATCAAGTTTTAAAAAGTTACGTGAAAAAATAATAAGTATAAAGAATATAGATTCAATGATCCATCTAGGACCTAGAGCATTTGAAGAAATAAGTGGTGAGGTAGTGCAGTCTACAACATTTGTGTTAAGAAACACTTTCTCCAATGATTTTAAAGGAATATACATTAGAGTAGTTGATGAACGTTCTGCTGTCGAAAAAAGAAAAAAAATTATGTCCGTGTTAAGTGGGAAATCAGAAAAAAATCTTTACACAATAAATCAAAAATCGTTTAATACTATACCAGGGTCCCCTTTTGCATATTGGATAAGTAAAAATGTAAGTAGAATATTCAATGAATTAAAAGAATTGAGCCATTATGCTGATTCCTGTATTGGTATGAGAACAGGGGATAACGATAGATTCTTGAGGTACTGGCATGAAGTTGGTAAAGAAAAAATAGGGATTGGTTTAGAGAGTTCTAATGATGTTATAAATGAAAAGAAAAAATGGATACCATATAATAAAGGAGGGGCATTCAGGAAATGGTACGGAAATAACAATTTTGTTGTTAATTGGGAATTTGATGGTAAAGAAATTAAGGAGAATACAAAATTAGTTTATCCTCAACTCGGAGATAATTTAAGCTGGAAAATCAGTAATGAACAATATTATTTCAAAAAAGGTATTACATGGTCAGGAGTAACTATGAATACATTTGGTGTTCGATGTTATGGTAAAGGAATGATATTTGATTCAGGAGCTAATGGACTCTTTGTACATGATGATGACCACTACTACTACTTTGCAGGATTATTAAATTCAAAATTTGCAAATATGGTTATAAAGATTATTAATCCAACAATTAATACTGGTTCAGGTGTAGTATCGACGATTCCAGTAAATATTTCAAGTGAATATAAAAATGAAATTGATCTTACCGTGTCAAACTGTATTAGACTCTCAAAAGAAGATTGGGATTCATACGAAGAATCATGGGATTTTAAAAAACACCCCTTATTAAAATATAATTCACCTACTATTAAAGAGAATTTTTATCTATGGGAAAGAGATTCTGCGCTTCGATTTAACCAACTTAAAACTAATGAAGAAAAATTAAATTATATCTTTACAAATATATATAATTTAAATAATGAGCTTTCATCAGACATTGATGATAAAGATGTTACAGTCCGAAGAGCAAATCTGAATATGGATATAAAAAGCTTTATTTCATATTTTATTGGTTGTTATTTTGAACGTTATTCTCTAAAAAAAGAAGGATTAATAAATGCTGGGGAAGATATTAATAATCCACAATATAAAAGAAATCCGATTGGAAATAATGTTATCCCAATTCTTTCAGGTGCTTATTTCCATGACGATATCGTCACAAAATTTATTGACTTTATTCGATTAACATTTAGTGAAAAGACACTTGAAGAAAATCTAGACTTTATTGTAGAGGCGATTGGTCGAAAGAAAAATGAAACACCAAGAGAAAGTTTGCGTCGTTATTTTTTAAATGATTTTTATAAAGATCATGTGCAACTATATAAGAAACGACCAATTTACTGGTTATTCACATCAGGTAAGGAAAAGGCATTTAACTGCTTAATCTATATGCATCGCTATGATAAAACGACGCTTTCTCGTATGCGGACGGACTATTTACACGAAGTTCAAATTCGCTTAGATGCGGAAAAGAAAGACTTGCTTGATATTATTGAAGGAGATTCGACTACGAAGGAAATCAGTAACGCTAAGAAAGAACTCAAGTCGCTTGACAAAAAAATTGATGAATTGAAAGCTTACGACGAGTTACTTCATCACATGGCAGATATGCAAATCGAAATTGACCTAGATGATGGTGTGAAAGTGAACTATGAAAAATTTAAGGGTTTAGTGGTAAAGATATAGTTGGAAGTAATTAAAAGGCAGGTAAATGCTATGAACATGACACAAATTGAGTCCGCGCTACAAGACATCTTCGATGAACTGTTAAATGATGGCGAACAACGAAAGCTTGTGTTTTGGGTGGATAAAGACAAAGAATTTACGGAGGAAATTGGTCAATTAGCATTACCGAATGTTAAAGTCCAAACATTATCTGATCGAAATTCATTTTATATAAAGTATTTGTTGGAAGAAGAAGATCCGACGTCTTATTATCTGATTTATACCAATCTAGAATTAGGTGTAGAAGATAATTGGTTAGCGGATACAGTGCTCTATTCTAAGGTCTTTTTCGCGGATCGAATCTCACTTATATTAAATGAACTTCAGATGGATCTCTCTCTGAGAACAATTATTAAGAAAAATGAACGATTTTTTAACAATAAAGAACGCTTCCGTAAATTTCAGTCATTCGCTATCGAGTCCTATTCGGAAGAAACAATTGAGTTGGCGATTATGAGTGTATTGTGTAATGTAAAAACACCGGATTTTGAAGCGGTGTTAAAAGAAGTGTTGATGGATACGCTTGATGAGAATGAAAACCAACCCTTATCTCAACTAAAACGATTTTTTGATATAGATATATTTTGGCAATATGTCGCAAAATACTATGGATATGTACGCGAAACCAAGACCTTGAAGACTTTGTTTATCCATTTAACCGTTACAGCGTTCACGCATTCTATAAATGATGAATATTTAACGAGTGTAAAGGATTTTATAGCTGTACGAAATAAGGCGAATGTGTTGGTGTTTATTGATCACTGGATGCATCATAAAGCACATGGTGTAGTCTTTGATCAGTATGCTGAAATGGTAGAACAGGAAATCCAACTGCCAAATATTCTGCAAGATATCCCGGTAGATGAGCTTAAACAGGCAGATATATTCCCGTATACCGATAAAGCTATTATCCTCTATATTGCGAATAACTTAATGGAAAAGCTGGAGGATTACGAGGAGTATACAAAGCTTATTAAATTAAGACGTGTAAAACATTATTACGAAAAATACGCATCGATTTATGAATCTCTTTATTACACAGTAAAAATGCATGAGTTTTATAAAGCTCATCAACAAGGGATTTCACAAGGGCCAGCCATTGATTTATACAAAGCTTATTGTGATGAGTATTTCGTTATGGATACGTATTACCGGAAGTTCTATGTGGCCTACGATGAAGAAAGTAATCACGAGTTAGTGAAAAAGTTAAAAGAACTTGTCGAACACTTGTATACCAACTGGTTTATCGGCGAATTAAGCTCCCATTGGTCGAAATCGGTTAAGTCGGAAATGATTGAGGAATGGTCGCTTCCGGGAGTTCCAAGTCAGCAAAGTTTTTATTCGTCAACGATTGCTCCGCATGTTCAAAAAGGTGAACGTGTTTTCGTTATTGTTTCAGACGCCATGCGTTATGAAGTGGGATTGGAACTGATAGATCTTTTGAACTTTGAAACGACAGGTATTTGTGAAATGCAATCCATGCTTGGCGTAGTTCCTTCTGTAACGAAGTTAGGTATGGCAGCACTGCTACCACATCGTAATTTAGATTTTGATGAAAACGGTCGTATGCTGGTAGACGGAAGGGATTCGGCAGGACTCGAAAGTCGCAAAAAGATTATCGAATCTTATGTAGAAGATAGTCTAGCCATTCATTTCCAAGATATGCTTGCCATGAATAAAGCCGGTCGTCGAGAAACCTTTAAAGGGAAACGCGTTGTATATATTTACCACGACACAATTGATGCAATGGGCGATAAAGCTTCTACTGAAATTTATACGTTCAATGCGGTTGAAACAGCCCTAAATCAGTTAAAGGCATTAGTTAAAATGATTCGCGATGATTTAAGTGGAACGAACATCTACGTCACTGCTGACCATGGTTTTTTATATCAACGTGATGCCTTAGAAGACAGCGATAAAATAAGTAATGAAGTATTAAATGCGGTCGAAGTAAAGCGTCGCTATGTATTGTCGAAAGAAAAACGCGAAATTTCTGGACAGCTTGGCATTAACTTGTCTTCAATTGTAGATAATGAAGAGCAACTGACAGCCTATGTACCAAATGGGACGATTCGGAATCGCATGCAAGGGACTGGCGTCAACTTTGTTCATGGTGGTGCAAGTTTACAAGAAGTTGTGGTTCCGTTAGTTGTCTACAAAAACAAAAGAGCTGGTCAAAAGGGATCTTATGCTCTCCAAAAAGTAGACATTAAACTCACAAGTTCGACACGCAAAATTACGAACAGTATTTTCAATTTAAATTTTTTCCAAACAGAAAAAGTCGAAGATAAGATGATTCCGCGTACAGTGGTTATTTGTATCGAAGATATCGATGGAACGGTTTTATCCAATGAAGAAACAATTATTGGAGATCGTACATTTGATAACCCTGGGGATCGTATATTTAAGCTTCAATTTGTCTTAAAAAGTATTTCGTATGATCGTAGCAAAACTTATTATTTACTTGTAAAAGATTTAGAAACAGGAGTTGTAACAGAGAAGATACCATTCTCCATTAATCTAGGAATTGTCAGTGATTTTGACTTTTAATTGAGGAGGTGTACTTGTGGCAGAAGAAACAGATGGGGCTTCGACACTAGATCTTGATAAGAAATTAAATGATGTATTTGCTGGGCGAGTTGTTCGTAAAGACTTAACTAAGCTCATTAAAGAAGGTGCAAATGTTCCTGTATATGTACTTGAGTATTTGTTAGGAATGTATGCAGCGACTGATGATGAACAGAGCATTCAAGAAGGTGTAGATCGCGTAAAAAAAATCTTGACTGATAACTTTGTTCGTCCAGACGAATCAGAAAAAATCAAATCAAGAATTCGTGAACTGGGACAATATTCAATTATTGATAAAGTGACAGTAGCTTTAAATCCGAAGATTGATACGTATGAAGCGGAGTTTTCGAATCTTGGATTAAAAGGTGTTCCGATTCCTTCTAATTTTGTAAAAGAGTTTGATAAACTTCTTGTCGGTGGCATTTGGTGTATGGTCAAGATTGATTATTATTACGATGAGGAAGGGCGAGCTTCAAATCCATTTAGTGTTAGCAGTCTTCAGCCAATTCAAATGCCGAATATGGACATGAATGAGGTATTTGAAGGGCGCAAGCAATTTACAAAAAATGAATGGATCGATGCATTGATTCGATCGACTGGGATGGAACCGACACAATTAGAAGAACGTGTAAAGTGGCATTTACTTTTACGACTGGTACCTCTCGTAGAAAATAATTACAACATGTGTGAACTTGGACCTCGTGGAACAGGAAAATCACATGTATACAAAGAAATTTCACCTAACTCCATCTTAGTATCGGGTGGACAGTCAACAGTAGCCAATTTGTTCTATAATATGTCTACTCGAAAAGTTGGACTGGTTGGAATGTGGGATTGCGTCGCATTTGATGAAGTCGCAGGTATTCGATTTAAAGACAAAGATGGCATTCAAATTATGAAGGATTATATGGCTTCAGGATCGTTTGCCAGAGGTAAAGAAGAAAAAAATGCTTCGGCCTCTATGGTGTTTGTTGGTAATATCAATCAAAGTTTAGATGTCTTATTAAAAACCTCACATTTATTTGCACCATTTCCTGAAGAAATGGCAAATGATACGGCATTCTTTGATCGAATGCATTATTATATGCCGGGCTGGGAAATTCCCAAAATGCGACCAGACTTCTTTACTGATAAATACGGATTCATTGTAGACTATATCGCTGAATTCTTTAGAGAAATGAGAAAACGCTCGTTTGCGGATTCAACAGACAGTTATTTTAAATTAGGTAATAACTTAAACCAACGAGATACTATAGCCGTGCGCAAAACAGTATCAGGGATGGTAAAGCTCATCTACCCAAATGGAATTTATACGAAGGAAGATATTGAAGAAATTTTGCGTTATGCATTAGAAGGACGTCGCCGAGTCAAGGAACAATTAAAGAAAATTGGTGGCATGGAATTTTATGATGTGATGTTTTCTTATATCGATAAAGAGACACTGGAAGAAGAACATATTTCCGTACCGGAACAAGGTGGTGGAAAGCTCATTCCTGAAGGCATGGGTAAGCCCGGACATATCTATGTGGTAGGGCATGGTAACTCAGGTATGATAGGCGTTTACAAACTCGAAAATCAAGTTGTCAGTGGAACGGGTAAGTTTGATAAATCGGGTGTTGGTTCTTCTCGAGAGACAAAAGAAAGCTTAGACACAGCTTTTCGTTTCTTCACAGCTAACAGTAAAAACATTAGTAATACTATTAGTACCAAAACCAAAGATTACTTGATGCATATTAGTGATCTTCAAGGAATTGGACTGACGAATGAACTTGCGATTGCGGAACTAATTGGCCTTTGCTCAGCAGCATTGGACAAACCGGTTCAAGAGAGTACAGTCGTTATTGGTAATATGACTGTTGGGGGAACAATCGCAAAGGTTGAAGAATTTGCAAGTGTTTTACAAGTCTGTGTCGATGCAGGCGCGAAAAGAGTATTAATCCCTGCATCATCTGTTATGGATTTACAAACTGTTCCACCTGATTTATTAGTCAAAGTACAACCAGTATTTTATGCAGACCCAACAGATGCTGTATTTAAAGCACTTGGTGTAAGTTAGAGCCGCAAAAATACCTTCCAAAGCTGATGTGAATCAGAAATGGAAGGTATTTTTTGTAGGTATTTACTTAAACAAGTCGATTACATGTTGTCGTTTCAATTGATCGTGTAAGAACTGATTTCGATAGGAACGTAAACACGTATAACAACTCGTATCCACATCACACGTGCAGTTTTGAATACTCGTTCGAACATGATCCATGATTTCTGGTAGCTTATGACTAACTGCTTGAACGAATCCAGCTCCACCTGGAACGTCATCGTATAGAATTAAATCATATGTGCTAGTCGATGCTTCATAATGGATGACCCCACCTAAATTATCCTCATTGATTTGTAAGAGGAAACTTGTAGAACGAATCAACGCAAATAGTAAGGAATAGGACTGGTACGATTCATAGAGACGGATTCCATTCGAAAATCGGAAGGATAGGCGTAAGACATCCGTTGTGAAGTGATGGCCAAGTGAAACGGGTGCTTGATGGACGGTCATCCGATGATGCGAACGACAGGTTCCGTTGAAAGGAGTTTTATGAGTTTTTTTCCCCTCGACTTGTGTGCCACATGTCGAACAAATCCAGTACTGTTGACCTTTATTATCATTGACGACAGAGAGCGTTCCATAATGGGAATATATATAGTCGAGTTCATAACGATTCCCTTCTAAATGAATGGGTTCTGGTGTCTGACTCTCTCCATACTCTGCAAAGAAGACACGCGAACCAAATGCTTTTTCTGGTCGCCGCTCCGTACTGAGAGGCTTGGCTTTTCCGTAAAAGCCGAACTTCGGAATGGCATAATATTTAACTTGAAGTGGCTCTCCGCATTTTTCGCAGTCCATCTCGCGGTCATCGTTAACACCATACTTACCGACATAACTATATTTATTGCAGTGACGACAATGTGTATAGTGATGTACTGGCAATTGCTTGCCTTCAATCAACTTCACACCTGTGGATTCGATTAACATCCCATTCGCGACTAACTTACTACCTGGCGCATATTCAGAAATCGCTAGTTTCAAATCACGTTGTAAACGCAGTTTCGAACGATAGTCTGAATCGAGCAGTTTCATTTCGACCGTATCGACAGGGAATCCATACTTCGGTAAAAAACCTTTCGAAGAGAGAAAACCGATCAATTGCTCTTCTTTAAGTGTCGTAATCATTTTTCCGTACGAATCCACTCTATTTCGTTGAGCAGATTGCTCCTCATAAATTGTATTTAAGCTTTCGATATCTGTTGCGTACTGTAAGGAAGCAGTCCAAAAGGCTTCTTCCTGACTGTCAACGACATCAATCCAATCCCAATTTTCGATTCCAAGATGTTTTTGAAGAGCAACTGGAACGATAGAGAAAAGTTGTTGTTTCAATAATGCCGGATGTGTCTTTAACCACTCGATGAACGCTTCGTGTCCTTTATCACCCGATTCTTCTAGTCGGTAAAAGCGCTCACAATTACCATAAAAGTGTGATTGCTCCTTAAAGAATAAAGATAGCGCGGTCGCATGAATATGACGACGAATGATTTTTTCGTTATCGATTGAGAATATCGGTGCTTTGACGTCGCCAGCAATCATACTTTTCGGATTCTCGAAATAGGTTAAATCATGCGATTTCTTTTGAGCAAATGTTAAGGCAAATGCGGCAGCAGACGAACTTCGTCCGGCGCGACCAGCCCGCTGGATATAGTTACTTGTCTTCGGAGGTACGTTGCGCATGAAGACGGATTCTAGACTCCCGACATCAATCCCCATCTCGAAGGTCGTCGAACAAGATAAAACATTGATTTCTTTTTTGATGAATTGATTCTGATACTCTTGTCCGAGACGATTTGATAGTTGGGCCGTATGTTCTTTGACGACCATATCAATCGGAAGCATCGTCTGGTACATTTCTCGATAATGTGCACCTTGCTCGAGTGTAGTAATTGTAGTCTGTTCGAGATGCCCCTTGCAGTTGCGTGTTTTACAGATACCAGCATCGTGTGTATGAACTACCTTACAAAGCGTGCAGACATAGAGGTGTTCTGGGATATACGCGTGAAAATGATTTGCCTGTAAAACCCAACGTTCAGACTGATTCTTCTCAGAGTCGTAATGATCAAAAACTTTATGAAGCGGTGATTTTGGATTAACAAGTACTTTATTAAATAAATTCATGAGTGTGTTTTTGATACTTTCTGTCGTATAAGGAATCTCATAGCGGTCATAATACCGCTCAAACCATTGCAAAAACACATTTGTTCGTTCGGGTACGAAATTCTTTATATACGTCGTTGGATGACCACCGGTTGCTACGATGCCATAAACATGGTCCTTCGGCGCTAGTAAAACGTGTCTTCGATCTAAATCTTTTGAAATTCCGACGATTGCCTGAAGACGTAAATAATAAAAGATGGTCATTAAGAAAGACCAAGCATGTTCAGGTTTGATTTGCATCTGTTTTGAGATGATGGTTTCGAGCTTTATTTTATCATCCGAATCTAAAGGTAAGTCGAATCCAATCATTCCAAGGTTCTCTAATGAAAAATCATCATCACTTAAGATGAATTCACGGAAAAGTCGAAGCTTGATTTCTTGATCAACCGTCAAATCATCAAAAAGATGAATCGAGCGCGCACCACTTAGATGGAGGGTAAGGTTTTTCCATTCCATGATAGAGACGGTGTCAGTCGTTCCTTGAATGGCGCGCCAAAAGTAAGAACGCCACAGATAATTACGATATGTTCGATCCAAGAAAGGTGCAAAGAAGGCAGCATCCTGTCGAGAATCGGAAAAAACAATCAAGTTCTGAGTTTCATATGTTTCTTTTTGCTCTTCTATCACGATAGGTTCATCGCTGTCGAACCAATCATCTTCGATAGCATTGTTAGCTTGTCCAGTGGATGTTGTTGGATTCCCATAGACAAGTTCTTGATACAGTTGGGCTGCGAGTGCTGAAGTTACACCATCTGCTCCGGTATAAAAACGACGAATCGCATCAGTACGATGGGAAGGAAGACCACATGACATACAGGACGCAGAATGTTCAGAAATATCAATCGTTGAAATCTGACGAAGAGGAACATCACATTCGCAAGGTAAATAAGTCTCAGAAGCAAACCTTGTTTTACCACAAGACGGACACCAATCCTTTTGAGAGATGGTTGCAACTGGCTCGTCTTCTAAATCAGAAGACATCCCATCAGTCGATTTAAAACAAAACATCGTGTTCAAGACTTTTCCGTTCGAGCTTTGGGGTACGAGTAGACCGGAATGAGGGGAGTGTCCAAAACAATGTACTTCTCCACAACGGCGGCAGACACCCATCTCATAAATAGGATGACCAGATTCGGATTTATACTTTGGAAATAGATGGAGCTTTTCTTGTGGATGAAATTCAAGATAAGCACCTTCAAGAGCCCGGAAAAAAGTATGATATTTAGCTGGTAGCAGTTTGGGACGAGCTTCATCTTGGACGAGCGTCGCGATATCAATCAGTGCGATTAAACGCTCGATTGCATCTTCTCGCTTTAACTCCGAGAAGATTTCATCTGCTAAATCAATCAACAGATGGACATCACTCAATTTTTTGCGTAAGGTATGCAACCGTCGATCGTGTGCGAGTAAATCATAAATCACCTGTTTAGGATGCCCTGAGTAATCTTTTAGATAACCATAGCGTTTTAAGTCGGGTAGACGATTTTCGGCATAACAAGTCTGTAATTCAAGATAAATCGTCGAGTCAGGTAGTTCGATTGCTGAATAGAGTTCGTCGTAGTCAATCCGTTCAGACATGACCAATTGCCCTGCTTCTAACGAGAAAGCTTGACCAAACAGTTTACTTGCGAATGACATGACATCTCTTTTTGCTTGTTCGGATGATCCGAGTGTCGCAGAAGTAGCGATGAACTGTAAAGGCGATTCATGCTCTACTTCGGTCTTTAATCGTCGAAGCAGCATAGCGACTTCAGCACCTGTCGCACCATCATACGTATGTGCTTCATCCAAAACGACGAAACGCCAATTTTTCTTAAATCGTCCTGAAAAAAGGGTGTTATCTTCTGGACGCATCATCAAGTACTCCAACATCGCATAGTTCGTAATCAGGATGTGTGGTTGATTACGACGTATTTCTTCACGTGACAATCGTTCATTCGGAAGTGGATTTTTTTTATACTGTGCCTTGTAAGATTGAAGAGCATTTATTTTCTTTTCTTCTGTTTCACCAGTAAATCGACCAAATGTGATTTCTGGCGTATCTTTTAACAGTTCACGAAGACGATCAAGTTGGTCATTAGCAAGTGCGTTCATCGGATACAGCAGAAGCGCACGGACACCGTCTGTCAGAACGTTTGCTTCGTTCTGTTCGAGAAGGTGATTAAAAATTGGTAACATGAAGCTCTCTGTTTTACCAGACCCGGTTCCAGTAGCGACGACAAAGGATTTTTTCGTTTTAGCGAGACGTATGGCACGTTCTTGATGACGATATAAACGAAACGTATCTCCACCAGGCAAGAAACGTGCGATATCTGGATGGACGATATTTTCTTGAATTAGCTCTGTGATCGTTTTACCAGGTTTATAAGGGAGCGTTGCTTCTAGATAGGGACCCTTTAAAAACTGATTGTTAAGACGAAGGATTTGTTTGAACTGTTCGTGCAACGTTTGATTATTGATCTTAAAAAAAGATGTCAAATAATCCATGTATCGATTTTGGAGACGGGCAGTGGCATTTATCGGATGAATACTCATGTTCGTTCCTCCCAAGCGGTTACAAGATGATAGCTGTCGTGACTTAAGTCTTTAATAGATACAGCTGGAAGACCTCTTAGCTTTTGATTGATTTGTTGTTTAGCACGTGTGTTTAAACGAGGTGAAAGCCCTAAAGCCAATAGTTTTGTTCGTAAAGTAATATAAAAGAGTGTCGGAAATTGATTCATATTGACACTTATCGGAAACTCTCGTTCATTAATCAACTTTTGTACCTTGAGTGGAAGCTTGTCCGCCTTAATCCATTTTTGAATTTGAGAGTCTGCCCACTTAAGCTCACTCTCAATATGCAGTTTATATAAGATGACTTCGTTCGGATCTTGATAAAAACGATCATCGAGATAAGGATTGCAGCTATCAATGATGTTGAAATCAAGAGGATGTAAATTTTCAGGGTTAAATCGTTTGAATTGCTGACGTAGTGCATGTCGGTCAGATAAATTTAGCTGCGAGAACGTCCTTAAGTGACCAAATGACTCATCGGTGAGCCTTGTCGTTCCAGTTTTTGTATAGAATGATTGTTGGTGTTTTAATGGCCATAAATAGATACTGAAGGCGTCGACCCAGTTTTCCCATGAAACATGATTCGTATCGATTGTAGCAATTGTTAATTCTGCTAGCTTTGAAGATTCTATAATTCGTTTTAATAGGAACGGTTGGATGTCGGTGAGCTGTTGAAAATAGGCTGTTCCATACGTATTCAATTTATGGATGAAAGATGCCCAATTTGTTTCGTCTAATGAATGAACTAAAGAGATTAGTTTTTCGGTGGATAACGCCCTTTGCAATTTCGGGAAGGTGATGACATCGTCATCGCTCCCGAACCAATCTGTCTCATCCTTGATTCCATTGACAATGACGTCGTGGTCAGAAAAGGGACTCAGGCAGAGATGATTGGAACCTTGAGGTAAAATAAAGATTGCTTCATTTTCGACTAAGCTATATGGATGAAAAACTTTGAATTTAATATCATACTCAAGTCGATGTTCCAGATGGATAGTGAATGATTCATCCATGTGGAGTAAAGGGTGAAGCTCATCTGTAAAATGACAAATGAATTCGGATTGATCATTAATAACGAGTGTGATGCTGCCAGATTCGAAACGTTTTAGTACATGATGGCAAATGTTAAGGGAGATGACATTCGTATAATAATTACGTTTAATCGAAATTGGTATCTGTTCAGATTTTTTTGAGTTACTAACGGATAAATAAGCATGAAGAATTTCTTGTGATGGATAAAGTCTAGTGATTCGGATTGAGATATCATCTACTTCTTCTGGTGTATATACTTTACCGACACCGTTTTTAGAGAGGATTTCATATTCGAAAAATACTTTATTGAAGTCGACACTATAAAGAGGGTGACCAGCAATTGTGAATGTCAAAGGTGTAGACGCCTTTAAGTAATCATTCGATATATCAATCTTCTGTTCTTTTGAACTGAATGTCTTTGTCGAAATACGAATTTTTTGAAGATGTCGTGAGGAAAAACGAATATGATCTTGATAACGTCGATAATAAAAATCTCGTGGAAAAAGTACGAAACTTAAATTGTAAGTATGATCTTTATGTTGATCTTTTAGATGTAAGGTAACCCGTTGTAGTAAATTCCGATTAATATTTAATTTTTGCAAATCTAAAATCAAATCTTCTCCTTGTTGCATCAAGCCGTCTGAAAATTGTTCAAAGGTGAAGGGTGAATTATTGACCTGTAAAGACCAATTTAATAAATTCTGAAAACTTTCAAGGTCATGGAATCGTAACTTTGGAAATTCCGCATAATGCTTTTCGGTCGAGTAAAAAAGTGGTGGTGTATCTAAAGTGACTTCTACTTTTGACGTTGTGACGAATTGTTTTCTGATGAAACCCTCTTCTGATTGGAAGTAAAGTTCGGTATCACTTTGAATCGAAAAACGTTTATATTCAAAACCACTCCAAGACTTATGAGAAACAGGTCGATAGGATTCATTCGTTGAAAAATTCGATGGTTTGACGATAACCACTTCTGTTCCAGCTTCAACGTAGTTTCCTCGTAATAAATCATAGTGACTCGTCTCTAACTTTTGCTTGAAGTAATAGGGATAAGTTGATGTTAATTCGTAGACTTCTTCTTCTGAGTCAATCATCAGTGTTAGTATTTTTTGGCTTGGAGAATAATCAATTTCAGTATCAACAGGGTGAAAACGAACTGAATGCTCAGTAGCTTCACGTTGACAAGGAATCGTTTGATTTCCAATCATCCAATAGGCACGATGAGCATTTTCTCGTTCAACGATAGGAAGCTTAAGACGTGGACGGTGACGCACTTCATCCCAAAAAATAAATTGTCGCCGAGAATGTTTTTTTCGTTCTACCTGAGCAATTTTTTGAATTGCCTTTAGATTTTTATGCATATAGGGTGGAAAGGAACTAATTGTTCGCTTTTCCATGAAGAATTCTTTTAAGCGAAAAAGAGGTTCTGGATTCCGTAAACTTTGTTCGATATAAAGGAGGATTGGTTTTTTTAATTGATCTGACCATTGCCATTGTCCGTTCATAACTTGACGAATGGCACTGGGTAATTGTCTTCTTTGTTCAATCACTTGGCTAATAAAATAATTGTATATATTTTCTAAAGCATAAATTGAAGTGACACCTGAATGGATTAAAGCCGTGAGATAGTAGCGTCGATGATTATCCACAGATCGATAGATTGAGTTTCGGAGTAGAGCGATGTCCATTTCTTCTTTCCAATCATTAACGAAATTGCCGTTTACTGAATAGAAGTTAGCAAATAATGTCCAAAACCCTGCATCTTCCTGATTTAGCGCGATAGTCGATGTAGCAAGTAAACAAGTGAAGGGGTAATGACTCCAAAGCCTGTTTACAATACGACGGCTTGAATCATGCCATCTACTTTGAAATTGTTTATTCATCCATTTCTGAAGTGCCACGATGTCTTCACTTTTTAAAGGAAGTTCATGAGCGAACTGGAGGTCATGCTCCTGCCAGTAAGAAGACCACTCCGCCTCCTTCTGAGAAACGTGAAATTCCATGATGAAATCCTCCTTCTCAATAAACTACATAATGTATATATATTTTCTATAAATATCTAAAAAAACCTTTTTATTTTCCATCCATAATTAAAAAACTGTTCACACTTAATATACCATTATAATTTAAATAATGTAATATTAAGGTATTTTAGATTGTGGATTTTCTAAAGTAATTAAGTAGTAAAAAGTATTGACCTAAAGTTAGAAAATCATTTATTGGGAATTAATTGATAAAGTAATATTGAGTTGTAAATATCTTTGCTTTTGTAATGAAATCGAATTTCTAAAAAACTAAAAATATGTAAAAGAAGAAGGTAGAAAGAAAAATGATGAAAAAATGGATTTCATATTTACTTTTAATAGTTCTATTAATCGGTTTTATTCCTGTGGAGAAAGTTGAAGCAGCGGTTGATGTAACGAAGCCTATTTTTGAAAGTCTGTCGGTAGATAAAAAGGACGTGAAGGTCGGGGAAGAAGTGACGATAACGGTCAAGGCGAGTGATGCTGAGAGTGGGATCAAGCGTATCATGATATTTTATAAAGTGCCCCAGACTGATAAATCGGAACTCTTAAATATGAGTTACGATAGTGAGAAGAAAGTCTATGTTGCGCGTCTTATGATGACGGGAGATAAACCGTCAGGTGTGTGGAAGCCAAGCTCTCTATACATCGAGGATAACGCTGGGAATGAAGCGTGGTTTTATTCCTCGAAGGGAGTATTCGATGAATCGGGCGACTTTACGTTGTCCGGCACTTCTGCCGATGTAACAAAGCCCGTTTTTGAAAGCCTGTCAGTAGATAAAAAGGACGTGAAGGTCGGGGAAGAAGTGACAATAACGGTCAAGGCGAGTGATGCTGAGAGTGGGATCAAGCGAATCATGATATTTTATAAGGTGCCCCAGACTGATAAATCGGAACTCTTAAACATGAGTTACGATAGTGAGAAGAAAGTCTATGTTGCGCGTCTTATGATGACGGAAGATAAACCGTCAGGTGTGTGGAAGCCAAGCTCTCTATACATCGAGGATAACGCTGGGAATGAAGCGTGGTTTTATTCCTCGAAGGGAGTATTCGATGAATCGGGCGACTTTACGTTGTCCGGCACTTCTGCCGATGTAACAAAGCCCGTTTTTGAAAGCCTGTCAGTAGATAAAAAGGACGTGAAGGTCGGGGAAGAAGTGACGATAACGGTCAAGGCGAGTGATGCTGAGAGTGGGATCAAGCGAATCATGATATTTTATAAGGTCCCCCAGACTGATAAATCGGAACTCTTAAACATGAGTTACGATAGTGAGAAGAAAGTCTATGTTGCGCGTCTTATGATGACGGAAGATAAACCGTCAGGTGTGTGGAAGCCAAGCTCTCTATACATCGAGGATAACGCTGAGAATGAAGCGTGGTTTTATTCCTCGAAGGGCGCGTTTAACAATTTAGGTGAGTTCAATCTAAACGATTATCAAAACGACAAAATACCGCCTGTATTCAAGTCACTATCACTCAGCCAATCGTTTCTTGACCAAGCACAGCCCCTAGAAATAAAAGTTAGTGCAGTGGATGACACGAAAGTAAAAGGTGTCAAGGTAACATATCAACATAGTCCTTCTCAGAAGGAACAAGTCGTTACACTTTCTCCTTCGACAGAGGTAGATGAATACCAAACATCTCTTCAACTGACTGAAGGCTTAGATGCTGGTGAATGGAAGATTAGTTCTGTTGAAGTGGAAGACTTAAACGGAAATAAAACAATTGTGACCGAAGGATTAAGCAGCCATACATTTACGGTATTTAAACGAATCGAGCCACTAGCTAACACATTCTATACAGAAAATACATCCTTAACATACCGAACAATTTCTGGAGATCTTTATATCGGACCAAAGGCTGTTGCGACGTTAAACGGAACTACTGTCTATGGAAATGTGTATGTACTTGGAGCGATGCGGATTTATGGTGGCGTCCGTGTCACTGGGACGATTTATGCTAATAGTTTTAGCTACGGTTCAGGTTCGCTTTACCAAGGTGGAGTCGTCATGAGCGGCAGCAATAGTGTATCGAGTATGACGGCAAGCAATAACCCGCTAAATAAAAATCTGCCATTTAAACTTTATGAAGACCCGATCGTCGAAACGGATGGGAAAGTCACGTTTTCTGGTGCTACTGTTCCTGTAGTCGATGTGACATTGGAAGGTGAAAAATTAAATATTAACTCCGATGGAACATTCCGTGTCAAAGACTATCCAATTGGAACAAAGCGTCAGTTGGACTTTTCGTTCCGTGACATTTTCGGAAATACATGGACTAAATCGTACAGTGTTTTAGATCGTTC
Organism: Exiguobacterium sp. QJM3NY_9; assembly: GCF_056173545.1. Lineage (NCBI taxonomy): Bacteria > Bacillati > Bacillota > Bacilli > Caryophanales > Exiguobacterium > Exiguobacterium sp. QJM3NY_9. Next base: position 351,911 of record NZ_CM149679.1, read on the forward strand.
GAAGCCTGTTGTTACCTCTTCGTTATCGAGTGGAATCTATACTGAAGGAGAGCAGGTTGTCTTAAGTGCGACAAAAGGTGCAAAAATTCACTATACATTAGATGGATCGACACCTACATCAGGGAGTCCAGTGTTTACTGATACCATTCCACTTAAAAATAGTATGACTATTAGATATGTCGCCATTGATGCACTTAATATTCAGTCGGACATCAATAAGCAACAATTCTATACGTATAAAGTAGATTCTTTCTTAGAAGAATCGAGCACGCTTAAAGGGCGTGGCGCTAACGGAATGAGTGTTACCGTTTTAAAAGAAGGAAAAAGTGTCGCAAAAACCGTCATAGGTGCTTCTGGACAATTTGAATTAAAGCTGGACCAACAAAAAATCGGCACACGGTTAGCTGTTAAAGTTGAAATCGACGGTCTAATCAACGAGGAGTATAGCTTCGTGGTAGAGGATCATGTCCCACCAACGATGAAACTCCCACTCGAGACAACGGACGATGTCCTTCAGCTCAAAGGGGAGTCAGAAGTAGGCGCGACGATCACGATTTACGAAAATGAATCGAAAGACAAGCAACTTGGTAAAGGGACGGCCGGAGCGGACGGGAAGTTCAGTATTTCATTCGAACGTCCGCAAGGAAACGCGTTGTATGTCGTCGCGACCGATGCTTCTGGGAACGTGAGTAAGCTACAGAAGGTGACGTTGAAAGATGTGACGGCACCGGCGAAACCAGTCGTCGATCAAGTGACCAATCAATCAACACGCATCACAGGGCAGGTGGAGCCTGGTGCGTACGTCACACTTCTCATCGGAAAGACAACGGTCGCATTGACGGCCGATCAATCGGGACGATTCGCTCATTCGACAACCGTTCTTCCTGCAGGTACGGTGATTCGCGTCAGTGCAACAGACGCTTCGAACAATCAGAGTGAGCAGGTCGAACAGCGGGTGAGTGACGTCATCAAACCGGTCATTTCCGGTGCGACGAAGAAAACGATCGACGTAGGGCAAACATTTAATCCATCTGATCGCGTGACGGCTACTGATGAAACGGACGGAAACTTGACGAGTCAAATCAAGATTACAGGAACCGTCGATTCGAAACGGGCAGGCAGCTATACGTTGATCTACACCGTGACGGATCAAGCAGGTAACGTCACGAAAGTAAGCCGCGTCATTACGGTCAAGGACACGATCAAGCCGGTGATCAGCGGGGTGAAGAGTACGACAGTTGCTCTGAATCAAAAGTTTGATGTACGAAAAGGCGTATCAGCCAAAGACAATGTCGACGGGACGTTAACGAAATCAATCAAGGTGAGCGGTAGTGTCAACAGCAAAATCAATCAAGTACAAATCGTCGTTTAACCCGATGACGGGTGTACGTGCGACAGATAACCTGGACGGTTCTTTGACGAAGAAGATAAAAGTCAGCGGAACCGTCAATACGAAAAAGAAAGGTTCCTATTACCTGACTTATCGTGTCTCGGATAAAGCAGGGAACCTGACGAGCATAAAACGTAAAATTATTGTTAAATAAGCAAGTAAAACAAAACACCTTTCAAAAGTCGCTTGAACTGCTCAAGCCGACAATGAAAGGTGTTTTTTTGATGGTGTACAAGTTGTTTATCGTGTGTATGCCTTAGACATATTCAAGCAAAGTCGGCTTAATTTCCATCTCTTCAAGCGTCGTCCATAACGATTCCATCGCCCGGTCGGCGTCTTGATAGAAATGACGGCCACGGACACGCCAGAAGTTCCAACCTGCTCGTTCCAAGACTTTTTGCCGGAACATGTCTGCTTCATACGCATCCGGTCCATGCCAGCGTTCGCCATCACATTCGACGGCAAGACGATTGTGTTCGCCTTCGACGACAAGGTCGATCCGGTAGCCATTGACCTTGACTTGTGGCGTGACGAGATAGCCACGAGCGACGAGGCGACGGTAGACGGCTTCTTCGAACGGGGAGTCGAAGCGATGTTTAATACTCTCGAGTGAAGCTTGGTCACCGAGTGGATTTTGACAATAACCAAGTAATTTATAACGCATGCAGTTGCTATTGCCGATATCGTTCAACGAGACCGAATGGAACAGAATCATTTGATCGCGGGCACGACTCGCTGCGACATTAAAACGTTGACTATCCGTTTCCTTCGTCATCGCCATGAAGCGTTTATTCGGAGCGACGACCATCGACAGCAGCATGACGTCTCGCTCGTCGCCTTGGAACGTATAGGCATCCCCGAAACGGACGTGATGTTTCATTAACGTCTCGATTCCGATTTCAGCCGTCGCGATCCGTTCGATTTGGTTCGCTTGGGCGTTTCCGAGTAAAGAGACGACACCAAACGTCCGCTCTGCGTAAATCGGGTCCTGCATCATCTGCTTGAGATCCGCGACGATGGCGCGTGCTTCCGGCAAGTTGATTTTATCCGTCATGCGTTCGTCGACATAACCGTCACTGACGAAGTGACTTTTGACGGCGGGACTGAGCCGTTCCGCGCGTTGCGGCAGACGAAGCGGGACGATTGTTCCTTCATAGACATGGGCATTGCTGAAGCCGATGATTTCCGGTACACAGCGGAAGTGTTCCCGTAGGCCGACCTTCGTACTGAACTTGACCGAGGCCAGCGAATACAGACTACTCGTCCCATCGAACAGCGTCATCGTTGGATCATCCCCGAAATAAGTTTTCCGTTTCTCTTCGACGTTATCCCGGTTATCAAAACTTGTCGGACTGATTTGGCGATCATCGCCGACGATGATGGCTTTACGTGCCCGTGACAGGAGCGAGATGGCATCCATCGTGCTTTGTGAACTCTCATCAAAGATGATGACGTCGAACAAATCACTCGCTGCCTTGAACGATTCAAGGACACGGTTGACAGGCATGATCCAAACGGGAATCGCATCCTGCGCCTGCATCATCTGTTTGGCCGCTTCCTTTCGGTAACGGGAGGCGTGTTTCCCTGTTCCTTTCCCGACTTTACGAATCAAGGTCGCCCAGCTGTTGAGTTGTTCCTGCTTCGAAGGGGTCATCCGTTTAAGTTGTTCCTTCCACGCGAGTGTCGCACAGAGGCGAGCGACAGTTTGACCTTCCTCCTGTTCCAATCGATACAAGTGATCCCGCTCATCGGCATCACTTAAGTCGTCGAGGCGGCTTTTGACATAAGCAAGGTGCCAGGCGTCACGCAGCTCGAGGGCGTGGAAGGTCGGGGCACTGTTTGTTCGCAGTGCCGTCACCCAGTTCGGTGCAGCCTGTTCGAGCAGGTCGCTGAGCTCCTGCAGACGACTCGCGCGATGCTCGTTCGTCTCTAAGAGTCTGAGTTCTTCATAGACTTCCGTATACTGTGACGCATCCCATGCACGAATCGCTTGCATCACCCGTGCCGTGATCGGGTGCGTGAATTCGGTATTCTCGAGTGTTGCGAGCCAAGCTTGCTGTTGGTGATCCAGTTCGTCGAGGCGTTCGAGACGGAACAAGACTTCGAGGGCATGTGTCTGTGCCGTCAACCAGTCTTGCTCATACGAAAACGTCGCTGTCGCATAGACTGCTTGAAGCGGGCGGACGACTTCTTTAAAATGATTAAGCACTGCATCGAGCTTACGCATGACGTCAAGCGCCTTCCGGTATGTCGTTAAAGAAACGACTGGAATCTCGATGGCATGGTGAGCGAATCGGTGGGTAAACGTCCGCTCGAGTTTCCGTAGCTCTTCCGTATAGGTCAGGTGCTCAAGCAACAGCGTGACATCTTCTGACTGGGATATTTTTTTCCCGTCAATCGTCACCTCGTCGAGGATGACCGTATAGTTCTTCCGTTTCGTCCATTTGAAGAACATCCCGTTGACTTTATTTGCTTCGAAGAGTGGGACGAGTTCGGTCGCGAGCGAGAAGAGGTCGACGTCCGTCGTCGGAAGCGAGAAGTCATGCAGTGAGACGGTCCGTTCGAGTCGTTCGATTTCACGCAATGTCTGTTCGAACTGGGCACGTTCTCGCTCCAAATCTTCTGCGTCAGACGGATGGGCTAGCCAATGGCGATACAAAGTATGTGTCCAAGATTCAAGTGTCGGATACGTTGTAGAAGCTTGGTGTAACCAGTCGAGCGTCTGCACCTTCGTCTCTTCTGACGCAGGGCGCATCCAATCGACAGGGGCAGCTTCCGCTTCAAGCGCGCGTAAGACCGTCACTTCTTGGGCAAGTTCTTCAAAGCGGCGTGGTTCCGAGAATGCCGTTCGTGCTGGACGGCGCCCGAGGACCTTCAATTCAGCAAGTGCTTCCTGGTCTTGCATCAAAGCATAAAGTTCCTGAATGTCTGGTGCGCTGAGCGGAATCGTTTCCGTCAGGATCGGCGTCGGAACCAGTGTCTGCGTCGGGGATTGACTGACCCATTTTGCCCACTCGAGAGGTGTTTTCGTTTCGCCTCCGATCGCGAGGCTCTCATGCTCGAGGACGGCTTGATCAATCATCGTCCGTCGTGTTTTTGCGATATCCCGTCGAATCGATTCAAGATGCTCGCGAATCGTCGTCGCACGCTGTGCAAGTTCTTCGGCGGATGTCTTGTTAAGATACGTTGATATCCCGTGGAGGGAAGTCTCGGTCTGCTTGATGGTCTTTGAATCGGCCCCGAGAACAGAGACGGCAAGTTCACGGATTTCAGCAGGTAACTTATCACGTAGAACGGTCAAGGCATGTTCTTTTTCACTCGTGACGAGGACGCGTTTTCCGTGGGCGAGCAGGTGCGAGATGAGATTCGAAATCGTATGACTTTTCCCTGTTCCGGGAGGTCCTTGAACGACGACACCTGCATTGTTGCTCAACTGTTGCAAAATCCGCTTTTGTTCTTCGTTGTAGGGGAGCGGGAACAGGATTTCTTCCCCGACAGCTGTCCATTGTGGGCGGTCCTGTTGATCGAGTGCCGCAATCTCCGCATCATTCGATGTGAAAAATTGTTCGAGTGCAGGAGAAATCGGCAACTCTTCCTCGATGGCTTGTGCCAGGTGCTCATGTTCTTCGACCCAGCCGTGATTTGATTTTGGTCGGCGGTAAAGTCGGACGCTTGGCATGACATAGACGTCAGCTTCTTGACCGTAAGCATGATCCGCATGTAACAGGCGTAATACTTGTTCGCTTCGTTCTTTCACCTCGTCTGTGCTCCATGGATTGAAGTCAAAGGCATGGTCTTCCTTGAAGTCGAGTTCATATTGTGAAAGTTCAGCCTTCATCCAGACCGAATCCCAGTGCAACATATCGAGTTCAAGTTTTGAAGGCGTTGGCGTCGTCTCGATCCGGAAGACGCTTTTCTCCGTATCGAACTCAATCACGGCAGGGCGAGCGAACAAGGGACGTTGTATGTAGTGCAAAGGCCAATGGAGCATGCCGAATGTCCAGACGATTTCATGTGTGTCATTATCGGTCGACTGGAATTGGTACATCCGGTACATGAGGTCATATAGGGATTGAGCTTTTTCGTGTTGGCGTTTTTTGTCCTTCCAGTCCCGGACTGCGAGTTCATAGGTCGTCCACTGCTGACGTAATTCTTCAGGGAGTGAAGCCTTCGGTGTGATGTCCTCACCACTCTGTACAGTCCAGTCGTTCAATCCGCTCGGAAGGGCAGGACGGCTGACGGAGAAGGCAGGAAGAAATTTCACTTCGACGACGGTCTGTCCGCTGTCGTCGGACGTCGCTTTGACGTTCGGATAGTCCATCATCGTCTCTTCTAAAATGCTTGTATATGTTTTCGTATCACGCTGCGTCTTCAAACCAAGTTTTTTAACAGCAGCCATGAATTGGAATAAGTTAATAGCTTTTGACCGGGTAGTGCTCATGGCATGAAAACTCCTTTATATAAAAAATAAGGTTAGGAAATGGGGGCAAATTCTTATAAGAAATGATTAATTCCTAATTTTAGGACACTCTTAGTATACAGTGAAAATATATTAGAAAGTAGAGAAAATACTTTGAAAGCAATAGAAAAACGTCGGAAAAAGCATTAAAAAATTGTGAAAATGGATAAATAGAATATAAATAGGTTTCTAAGATTGTAAAGTTATGAGAACGGTATTGGAGTAGAGAAAGGAGTCGACGATGAGAAATTCAGATATATTTCTTGATCGAATTCATTCGATTGAATCTATACTTCGCGAAGTGACAACTTCTAGCGATGAAGTTCCTTTTTCACGATTGATAGACAAGGCTAGTGAGAAAAATGCAATGATTAGACAAAACGCATATCGTTTAAAAACATTTGGCAAGTTAAGAAATGCAATTCAGCACGGGACAGGCTTCGGTGCAGAGAAGATTGCAGAACCGCATGAGAGTATCGTTCGAGAAATAACTGAGATTGAACGAAAATTGAGATTTCCAAAACGCATGGAATTTTTCTTTAAGTCAGTATCCTATTTAAGCGTTACCGATACGATGAGTACGATGTTAATGCGAATTAATGAATTAGAATATTCACAGTTTCCTGTATTTGACGAAGATGGCCGTTTTGTTGCACTTGTCACGGAGAGTGGTATTACGAATTGGCTCGCACATAAAGTGGAGGAAGATATCATTTCCTTCGAAGAAATTAAAATTAAAGAAATTATGAAGCATGATGAACGTACTTATACGTATCGTTTCATTGCGCGAACAGAAAACATCTTCGAAGCCAAAGAATATTTCATCCGAGCGGCTAGTAAGGGAGAAAAGCTCGAGGCATTGTTGATTACGGAACATGGAAAATCAACGGAGCGCCTACTAGGTATCGTAACTCACTGGGATTTAGTAGAGTTCCGTTAAGAGAATTCATTTTATTTCCTCGACAATGAAGAGTACGTTTTTAGTCATATCTGTAAAAGACTCCTTGGAAATCAATCGAGCATCTTGTTTCGACTGATTTTCAAGGCGTCAGATAATTAAAAGAAATAGTATATTCCTTGCGGGCGTGTGTATCCATCAAGCTAAAGATAAAGAAAAATTGACTTTTAAAATGAACATTGACTCCATTTATTGGTAATCTTTAACGCCCTTTGATAAAATTTTATAAGAAGTACAAATGAAATGAAGTAAGGTTCAATCTAGATAGTACCTTTCATACATAAAAGGAGAATGATGAATGATTGATTTTATGTTTTCAGGAACGTTAACAGCATTTAAAGTCTATAACGGAGTACAGCAGAAAAAAGAAATGGCAAGCAAATTGATTGAACTAGAAGCTGCGCAAACGCGTCTATTTGATATGTTTACGAATGAGATTAAAGCGATTCAAGAAGGGCCATTTTATGTAGGTCTAACCTATTTAGAGCAAGCAAACGATGATCATCGAAGCCCGAGGGAATCTAAAAAGATGGTAAAAAATGCTCTGCAAGAATTTATTAAAGCGTACGGTGTACAGCGGGCAAAATTTAGAAAAACAGCTTTTGATGTTCATTTTACGGGCTTTATTCAATCCTACATCAGTATCACTTGGCTAATGATAGATTCTCCGAAAGATGCAAAAAATTGGATTGAGAAGTCAATCGTCTCATTACAAGAAGGTCAACGATTGTTTAAAGATGATATTTCGAACCTTAAAGCAGAAATTTTAGAAATTCAATTAGAAGAGGATCAACATAATCGTAAATTAAATGATTCAGTCGTCTACGCTGGATTAGACTTTTTCTTTGGAAATGCTTCTTTAGCGGAAAAAAAGAGAAAATTACCTGAATATAATGCACTAGTTGACAGATATTCAAAAGCTCAATCCGAAAGTCATAAATATATGCTTGAAATGGAAGAATTACATAAGGGAATTGATATTGAGTTGCTAAAATATGAAGAATCAAAAGGTGAGGCGGCAAGTAAGGTGAAGGGTTTGTTTGGGACAGTAACAGGAATAGCTGGTTCAGCCAATAATAAAATGACCGAAGAAACATCCGTACTAGAAATACCTCTTTCAGTCGAAAAAACAAATCGGATTCAAGGGGTATTTAACAAATTTAAAAAGTGAAACTATGTTTTCTGATAAAATTGATGTTGATTTTTAGAGATTATTTTAGACAGTCTATGAATGAACTTACGAAGATATGCCTTATTTAAGTAGTAAAAAACAAGGTCCAACGAATTTCGTTGGATCTTGTTTTTCAATAGGAATACTTTTCCTCACTAGACTCGTAGAAGAAAGCGAGTGAGAACGGAAACATGACAGCCGAAACAACTTACGCCGTCACTTCACTCACTTCATGATTGAGCTGCCACTGCACACCAAACGGATCTTCGACGATACCGTAAGCTTCACTCCAAAATGTTTTTTGAATCGGCATGATGACGTTGCCGTCTTGCGCCAGCTTGTCGAATGTCTCGTGAATGACCTGGATGTCCGGCAAATGCAGAGCCAGTGTGACGTTTTGGCCAATCGCCACCGGATCGTGCGGCATGGCGTCGGAAAACATGACGCGTGTACCGTGAACAATCAATTGTGAATGCATGACAAGCGACTGGACGTCTTTTGCAAACGGTTGACCGTCCGGACCGTTACCGGGTCCAAACTCCATGATCTCAGGGATGTCTTGACCGAAGATGTTAGCGTAGTAATGGATCGCCTCACGGGTGTTGCCGTTGAAGACCAGATAGGGGGTAATCGGCATGGTAATGCTCCTCTCCATTTGAGCACGACTGACTGATGCTTATAGTATACCAAACATTTGTTCTCTTTTGTGTTTTTTCTGATTAAAAATGAAAGCGATATCATTTATTTTTTTAATTCCAAATAAATTCGAAAAAAATGGTTGTGTCTTTCCAAATTCCCGTCTATACTAAGTTTATCGAAAGCGCTTTCGGTGAAATGAGGTTTTAACGATGGGCACAATTTATGATTTAGCAAAACTAACAGGTTTTTCGATTACGACAGTCTCAAAGGCATTAAACAACTATTCCGATGTCAGTGAGAAAACGAAAGCAAAAATCATTCAGGCGGCAGCGGATATGGGGTACTTACCCAATGCGCATGCTCAGTCCCTTTCGACGAAACGGTCCTGGACGATCGGGGTCATGTTCTCGGAAGCGAACGAAGTCGGGATGATGCATCCGTTCTTCAACGCGATCATCGAAAGCTTCCGTCAAGCGACGGAGCAACAAGGATACGACTTAATCTTTGCTTCACGTAATCTCCGCAACCGCGACATGAGTTACCTCGAGCATTTTCAGCACCGGGCGGTCGACGGTATCGTCGTCATCTGTTCCGATCAAATGGACCAGCACGTCCAAGAGTTAATTCAGAGCACGATTCCAATCGTCGTCGTCGATATGGACAGCGCGGATTGTAGCGTCGTCTTCTCGGACAATCTGACAGGCGGAGCACTCGCTGTCAATCACTTGCATGAACTCGGTCATCGCCGAATCGCCCATATCGCGGGAGATACGACGATTGACGCAGGAAGTGCACGGATTGCTGGGTACGAACGGGCAATGGCTGAACTCGCACTACCGATTTTAGAAGGTTACTTAATCAACGGTGGTTTTTTCTCGGTCGAAGAAGGTAAACAAGCGATGCAGACGTTACTTGCCTTACCACAACGTCCAACGGCAGTATTCGTTGCCGGTGACCAAATGGCGATCGGTGCGATGGAAGCAATCCATGAAGCCGGGTTACACGTACCAGCAGATATTTCAATCGTCGGCTACGATGATATCGAAATGTCGAAATACGTTACACCGAAGTTGACGACCGTCCGGCAAGATACGGAACGGATCGGACAACATGCAGCGGATTTATTGATCGAACAAATCGTCAACAAGCAACGTCTCAAGACGACGGACATCATTCCCGTCGAGTTGATCGTCCGCCATTCAACGGGCCCCGTCAACGACTAACAATCGATTTCGAAATCGCTCTCGCAGGTGGAAGGCGAGGACAAGCGAGAGCGGTTTCGAAACAGTATATTTTTTTAAAGCTTTCCGAAAGGGCTTTCGGAACTTTTTTCTAGCATTTTTCGAAAGCGCTTTCGATATTTTCGGATAATAAATGAAACCGCTTACTAGAATGGTGAGCGAGTACATCAGAAAAAGGATGGGATGACATGCGTAAGAAGTTAGTCAGTGTTTTGACAGTCGGCGCGTTAACAGCAAGCGTTTTAGCAGGATGTTCAGGCGGCGAAGAGGAAAAAACGAGCGGCGGCAAACAAGTCTTGAAAATTTGGTCGTTCACGGATGAGTTAAAAGAACCGATCAAAAAGTTTGAAGAGAACAATGATGTCAAAGTCGAGTTGACGATCGTTCCGATCGCCGACTACCCGACGAAGCTGAAACCGGCACTTGAGAGCGGCGTCGGTGCACCGGATATCTTCACTGGTGAAATCGCCTTCTTGAAACAATGGGTCGATGCCGGTTACTGGGCGAACTTATCTGAAAAAACGTTTAACGCAGGCGAAGTCAAAGACGACTATATCCCGTATGTCTATGACATGGGGAAAGACAAAGACGGTAACGTCCGTGCCCTGTCATGGCAAACGACACCAGGTGGCGTCTATTACAAACGCAGCATCGCGAAAAAAGTCCTCGGTACGGATGATCCAAAAGAAGTCGGCGCGATGATGAACTCGATGGACGGCGTCTTCGATGTCGCTGAGAAGATGAAAGGCAAAGGCTACAAAATGTTCCCGGATGAAGGTTCAATCCGTTGGTTCGCACAAGGTAATGATCCTCAGGCCTGGGTCAACGATAAGCAAGAGCTCGTCTTGACAGAAGACAAGAAGAACTACATGGATTACGCAAAAGAATTACGGACAAAACAATACACAGCACTTGCGCCAGAGTGGTCACCATCATGGTTCGCCGGGATGGATAAGCCGGTCAAAGTCAAAGAAAACGGTAAAGAAACCGAAACAGAAATCTTCTCGTATGTCCTTCCAACATGGGGCTTACACAGTGTCTTAAAAGAAAATGCGAAGAAATCAGCGGGTGACTGGGCAGTCACAAGCGGACCGAGCCCATACTTCTGGGGCGGTACATGGTTAGGTGTCTACAAAGATTCGAAGAAACAAAAACTTGCATATGATTTCGTCAAAATGATGACGCAAGACGAAGAGTTCTTGACGGATTGGGCGAAAGAAACAGGTGACGTCCTTGCATACACACCAGTTACCGACAAAATCAAAACAGACTTCAAAGATGAGTTCCTCGGCGGACAGAACAACTATGAGTTCTTCCTCGATCAAGCGGATCAAATCACACCAGGTATCGTGACGAAGTACGACCAGCAGCTCGATACATTATACGGTGCGTCAGTCATGGAATACGTCCAAGGCAAAAAATCAAAAGACGAAGCACTTGCTGAATTCTACAAAAAAGTCAAAAATGCGTATCCGGACGTCAAAGTACCGGAATAAGGAGACTGGGTGGGGCGGACCTCGCCCTACCTCTTCTTGTTTAAGAAAGGGGTTTGACCTGTGAAAAAACTCGATCGCCATGGTTATCTGTTCATTGCACCGTTTTGGATCGTCTTCTTGATCTTCAGCATCTATCCGGTCGCGTTGACGTTCTATTACAGCTTCACCAACTATACAGGCGCAGAAGGCGAACAACTCGTCGGACTCGCGAACTATACGCGTTTGCTCGGAGATACGTACTTCATTGAAGCCTTCTTCAATACGATCAAGATTTGGGGACTGAACTTCATCCTGCAAATTGGTGGAGCGTTGATGCTCGCCTTACTGTTCTCAGACTTACAACTCAAGTTAAAAGGACTTGCTTTCTTCCGGGCGACGTTCTACTTACCGAACTTAATCACGATCAGCTCGGTTGCCTTGTTGTTCGGGATTTTACTCGACTGGCAACATGGATCACTCAATATGATGTTGATGAAAGTCGGAATCATTTCCGACCCGATCAACTGGTTGACACAACCGGTCACAGCCCAGATTTCCGTTTCACTCATCCTGACCTGGATGTGGCTTGGTCACTCGTTCATCGTCGTCATGGCCGGTGTATCCGGCATCTCGAAAGATTATTTCGAAGCGGCCTTGATTGATGGTGCGACACGCTGGCAAATCTTCTCGCGAATCACGTTGCCGCTGTTAAAACCGATTTTACTGTACATCATGATCACGTCACTGATCGGCGGACTGCAACTGTTTGATCTCCCGATGTTGATCACGGACGGTGTCGGTGCGCCGGATGGTGCCTTGAACACGATGGTCCTCTATCTCTACAATCAAGCCTTTAAGTACAACAACTATGGCTACGCTGCTGCCGTCGCCTATGGATTATTTGCTATCACGCTCGTCTTTTCAATCATCGTCTTCAAAGGGATGTTCCGAAAAGAACGTTCACCGAAAGGAGCCTGACCGATGGAACGAAATGCAGAAGCACGGCGGATCGTCCCGCAAACGGAGGAACAACCGGAGCGTTCAGAACGTCCGCTGAAGTTGGCACCACCGAAACAGAAAAAAGCCTGGTTCGGCAAGAGCCTGATCTATGTCAGCCTGATTGCTTTAACCATTGCCTGTATCATTCCATTTTTGATGATGATCATCAACGCGACCCGGTCGAACGAAGAAGTCCTGTCCGGGTTCTCCTTGATTCCCGGCAACTCGCTCGCTGAGAACTATGCGGCGCTAAGCTCCTACGTCAACATCTGGTCCGGCTTCAAGAACAGTCTGATCATCGCCGTCCTCGTCACTGTCTTATCGGGTTACTTCTCAGCGATGACAGCGTTCGGATTTGCTTTTTATCAGTTCAAAGGAAAAAACGTCCTGTTCGTCTTCATGCTCGTCATGATGATGATTCCGGGACAACTCGGATTGATCGGGTTCTACGAACTCAGTAAGAATTTAGGTATTCTCGACAGCTTTATCCCGCTGATCGTTCCGGCGATTGCCAGTCCATTCACGGTCTTCTTCGTCCGTCAATACTTGCAGACCGTCATGCACCCAAGTTTGATTGAGGCGGCGCGGATGGATGGCGCGAGCGAATGGCGCATCTTCCATACGATCGCCTTGCCAATGATGATGCCGGCGATCGCGACGATGTCGATCTTTACGTTCATCGGTTCGTGGAACAACTACATCATGCCGCTCGTCCTGTTGTTCTCACCAGAAAAATACACGTTACCGGTCTTGATGGGCTTCTTGAAAGGTTCACAAGTCGCAGAAAACTTAGGGGCACTTTATCTCGGGATCGCGATTTCCGTCGTCCCGATCATGATCGCTTTCTTGTTCCTATCGAAATACATCGTCAGCAGCATCTCGGCTGGTGCCGTCAAAGAATAATCTGTTAGTTAAAGGGGAGTACGCGTATGAAATTTGCATCAAACTTCGTCTTCGGAACGGCCACGTCTTCGTATCAAATCGAGGGCGCACACGACGAGGGGGGACGGACACCATCCATTTGGGATACGTTCTGCGATACGGACGGAAAAGTTTTTGAAAAACACAATGGCGATGTCGCCTGCGACCATTACCACCGCTTTGAAGAAGACATTCAACACATTAAACAACTAGGCGTCGATACGTACCGCTTCTCGATTGCCTGGCCACGGATCTTCCCGGCGAAAGGTCACTACAACCCGGAAGGCATGGCATTTTACCGGACACTCGCGACACGCTTACGCGAAGAAGGGATCAAACCGGCCGTCACGCTCTACCACTGGGATTTACCGATGTGGGCATACGACGAAGGGGGCTGGGTCAACCGTGACTCAGTCGACTGGTTCCTCGACTTCGCCCGTGTCTGCTTCGAAGAACTCGACGACATCGTCGATTCGTGGATCACGCACAATGAACCGTGGTGTGCCGGTTTCCTCAGCTACCACCTCGGACACCATGCACCTGGTCATACGGACATGAACGAAGCCGTCCGTGCCGTTCACCACATGCTGTTGTCACACGGAAAAGCGGTCGAACTGCTCAAAGGGGAGTTCAACTCGGCGACACCGATCGGCATCACATTGAATCTCGCACCGAAGTACGCGAAGACGGATTCCGTCAATGATCAGTTGGCGATGAACAATGCGGACGGGTATGCGAATCGCTGGTTTCTTGACCCAATCTTCAAGGGACAGTATCCAGTCGACATGATGAACCTGTTCTCGAAATACGTCCATACGTATGACTTCATCCAAGAAGGCGACATGGCATCGATTTCAGTTGCCTGTGACTTCTTCGGGATCAACTTCTACAGCCGCAACTTAGTTGAGTTCAGTGCCGCGAATGACTTCTTGCACAAAGATGCGTATTCGGATTACGACAAGACCGGCATGGGCTGGGACATCGCACCAAACGAGTTCAAGGACTTGATTCGTCGCCTTCGCGCGGAATATACGTCACTCCCGATCTTCATCACGGAAAACGGGGCAGCGTTCGACGATCAACTCGTCGATGGTCGTGTCCATGACCAAAACCGGATCGACTATGTTGCGCAACACTTGCAGGCAGTCTCCGACTTGAACGACGAGGGAATGAATATCGAAGGCTACTACCTCTGGTCCCTGCTCGATAACTTCGAGTGGAGCTTCGGGTATGACAAACGATTCGGCATCGTCTATGTCGATTTCGAAACACAGGAACGGACATGGAAAGACAGCGCGCATTGGTATGCCGATGTCATCCAGACACATAAAGCAACACTCTCACAGGAAGCGTAACTCAGTCGCAGGCAAGGTCGAATTACATCGGTCTTGCCTGTTTTTTGTCAAAGGAGGATTACAGATGAAGAAATGGCTCGCAATTGCACTTGGGACAGGCTTAGTCTTAACTTATGCCGGTACAGGGCATGCTGAAAAAGCAGACAAACAGGACAAAACGAAATGGAAAGTGGTTTGGTCGGATGAGTTTACGAAACGACAACTCGACCGGACGAAGTGGAACTATGATACGGGAAACTGGATCGTCGATGCGGACGGCAACGGGGTGTCATCCGGTTGGGGAAATAACGAAAAACAATATTACACTGACAAAAAAGACAATGCCTTCATCCGTGACGGAAAACTTGTCATCCGCGCAAAACAGGAAAAGACGACGGACGCCTTCGGAAGTTATGACTACACTTCGGCAAAATTGAAGACAAAGGGATTGTTCAGCAAGACGTACGGCCGTTACGAAATTAAAGCGAAGCTGCCGACGGGAAAAGGACTGTGGCCGGCATTTTGGATGTTGCCGGAGCAGGACAAGTACGGTGCCTGGGCATCATCCGGTGAAATCGATGTGATGGAATCTTGGGGCAGTCAGCCTGAAAAGGTCGCGGGGACGATCCATTACGGCGAAAATTGGCCGAACAATAAATATACCGGCAAGGATTATCATTTCCCGGACGGTGAGCGAATTGACCAGTGGCATACATATGCCGTCGAGTGGGAGCCGGGTGAACTCCGTTGGTACGTGGATGGAAACCTCTATCAGACACAAAACGATTGGTACAGCAAAGGAAAAAATACGGCGACGAACTACAGTTATCCGGCACCGTTCGACCAAAATTTCTATCTCGTGATGAACCTCGCTGTCGGCGGCTGGTTCGACGGGGAAGTCGACGCGACGACGAAGTTCCCGGCTGAGATGGAAGTCGATTACGTCCGGGTCTATGACCTGAAGAACCGCGCCTACCGGGAACCGGTCGAACCGGTTTATGAAGACGTGACGTTACCGGACGGGGCGAAGCAACCGCTTGAAGACGGTAACCTCGTTTATGACCAAGCGTACGAAAAAGCGATCAAGACGATTACGGACGGCGCGCAGACACTTGATCCGACCTACTGGAACTATGTGACGTTGCCTGACTTTGGCGGCACGGGATCGGTCGACGTGACGGAGCAGGACGGAACACGATTTGCTGACGTGATGATCACAAAGCCTGGGGCACAGACGTACTCGCACCAATTGATTCAAAACGTGTCGCTCGCACAAGGTGGCCGTTATCAAGTCAGCTTCGACGCGAGTAGCGACCAGGCGCGGAAGATGGTGGTCAAAGTCGGTGGTGGTGCTGAACGCGGTTATACGAAATACTCGAATGAAGAATCAATTGATTTAACGACGACCGTCAAGCCTTACACGTTTACGTTCGACATGACGGGTGAAACGGATCTTGCGGCCCGGCTCGAATTCAATTTAGGTCTCGCGCAAGCGGGCGTTAAAATCGGCAACGTCCGTGTCGAACAGATTCCACGCGGTGAAATCGATGAAGCGGCAACAAAACCGGCTTTACCGGACGGCAATCAAATCTACAACGGAACGTTTGACCAAGGAGCGATGGATCGTTTGACGTACTGGCAGTTTGATGCCGGGAAAACGAAGGGGACGGGATCGGTCGACCCGGTAACACGCGTCTTCACATTCAAAACGAATACGAAAAAAGGACAAAACGCGACACTGTCGCAACAAGGCGTACAACTCGTAAAAGACCATCAATATGTGCTGCGTTTCAAAGCAGCAGCAAAACGAGTGAACAAGATGGACGTTCAGTTGACGGATGCGACAGGAACGATGGCTTACTTGCCGAAACAACGGATTGCGCTGAGCGGTAAGATGGAGACGTTTGAAGTACCGTTTACGATGACAGAAGCGACGGATTTAAAAAGTCGTCTCCAGTTCATTCTTGGATCAGAGAAAGGGGAAGTGACCATCGATGATGTTGAACTCTTTGACACGACGCCGATCGAGATCGACAAGTCGCCGTTAAAAAACGGCTCGTTCACGGAAGGGCTGAACTTCTGGAGTTCCTACGTTCATTATGATGCACAAGCGGTCGTCTCGACGGTGAATGAAGCTGCAAAAATCGCGATTGCTTCAGAAGGACAGGAGCCATGGAGCGTCTTACTGGAACAAGGGAACTTAGCGCTCGTCAAAGGACAGACGTACCAGTTGACGTTTAAGGCGTCGTCGACGGTTGCACGGCCGCTCGAAGTGACGGTCGAAAATGCGGCGTATACACGCTACTTCAGTCAGGTCGTAGCAGTCAGTCCGACGATGAACACGTACCAATACGAGTTCACGATGGGACAAGATGATACGGCTGGTCTAAAGTTCTTGATGGGAAAAGCGGCAGGCTCTCCGTTTGCAGCGCATGACATCATGATTGATGATGTGAAGCTGGAAGTGAAATAAACCGGACGAGCCCTGACCTGTTAGGGCTCGTTTGTTATGTAATTAAATATTTTTACTTTTTATGGAAGGTTTGACGAAAGGAACGTCGAATACTAGTTCATATCAAAAGTAATGGAGGAATTTGAAAATGCCGAAGGGAACAAAGTCTTATCTCGTACTTTTTTGTACGCTATTACTCGTTTCGATTATGTTGAACGGCTGGCCAGCCGGAATCTATCCGGATGGCTCGATTGGTATAGTACAAATTCTTACGTCGATTGGCTGGTTTGCTTTCTTGATGGGATCAATCCTCATCCTTAAAAACACATCGCTCATCCGTTTTCTGTTTAACTACCTTCGTTTTGGCTTCATCGGTGGGATGGTCGTCTACTTGATCACATTGTTTGAGAATCATCTCTGGGATCAGTCGTGGTTTGACATGATGTCAGGAATCCAATATCCACTGTATGTTCTGTTTGTCGTGCCGATGTTTGGTTGGAATGCCTTTACTGCAATTCCGTATGGTGATTTTTCATTTTTAATTGGTTTCCTCTATCTCTTGATCGCCTTTGGTCTAAGCTTACGGTATAAGAAAATCAAGATTGAACGGTTACGTTACTAAGTAGTAATTACAAATAAAGGCTCGCTTCATAACGAAGCGGGTCTCAGACTGTAGACAACGAACTATGTGCTATCGGGAGAGAAAGCGTCTCTTTTTTCGTTGCTTTCCTCGGGCGAGGCGCAAGCCGTTGCTCCTTGATCCTCACGGACAACGAGCAGGGTCTTGCCTGCCTCTGGCAAGTCGCGTTAAAAACGCACTTTTTCCCGTAGGAGTCAACGAGACGTGACGCTTTTTAGGTAATACCGTGACAGAAAGCCGGGCATGCAGACAGTTGAGCGCAATCCGTCTCAAATCGGCATGTTCACACTTAATAAGCGTTTGTCTACACGCTAGGGCCCGCTTCATAATGAAGCGGGTCTTTCTTTGTCTTTTGAACTGTCAGATAAGTCATACATCTAAAGTTTAAAAATAGGAAACTATTTCTAAAGAAATCTATTATAATCAAATTATCACTAAGATTTGGTTTTTTAGAAACGGAGGTAACCTGATGAAAAAAGCATTAAAGATTGTCATGACAGGTGTACTTAGTATTTCATTACTTAGCGCTACATCTGGTCAAAGTGACGCAGCGACTAAGGCGAAGGCGTTTAAAAACTGTACGGAGATGCAAAAAACGTATAAAGGTGGCGTCTCGAAGAAAAAGGGTTTGAAAAACCGAACGGGTTACGATAAAAATGGGAAAGCCATTTATAAGAAAACAAAGTACGCCCAACATGTAAGCTTAGCGACGTATAATCTCAATAAGTCAAAAGACCGTGACAAAGACGGCATCGCCTGCGAACGCTAAAAAAAGCCCCGCTCTCCTGAATGGAAAGTGGGGCTTCATGCGTTTAGTTAAAGTTCTTTTTGAGGAAGTCTGTCACTTCTCCTGGTGTTTTTGCGTTGGCGCTATGCAAGTGACCAAGCTTCTCGTTGTTTTGGAAAACGAGTAAACTTGGAATTCCCATGACGACATTATCGGATGCGATTTCCGGGAACTCATCTTTATCGATCGTATAGATTGGAAGTTCTTTAAACTGTGACTCGACGTCCGGCATGAAGTAGTCCATCCGTTTGCAGTCCGGGCACCAGTCAGCTTCGAACTTGATGATGACGGGTGTATCGCTTGCGATTAACTCTTTGAACGTGTCTTCACTCTTGATGTAGTTACTCATGTGTAAATCCCCCTATAGTATGATCGTTTGTCTTTAGTCTACTGACTCCGGTACGAAGATGCACGGATTATGCTTTTTTTTGTTCAATAAATTCCCGCAAAAAAGTTGGTTGTTCAAGAGATGTAAGCGGTTTTTCTGTTCAAGAATGTTGGGATATTAAGACTTGAGTTAGTTTGCCTATGAGAAACAAAATTGGTCATTTATTAATTATCTAGTTATAAACAAAATGATTTCTCTAGACCCACTTGTATTGAACTGCTACGATAAGTTTTCGGAATTAAGCGAGTAAGTGGGGGCGGGCGGAATGATGGACGAACAAAAATTCGATAATTTAAAACGGGGCGAACGCGGTGCGATGATTAGCATTGCCGCCTATATCCTATTATCCGTAATTAAGCTGCTTGTCGGCTATTCAGCGGATTCTGCCGCTTTACGGGCAGATGGTTTGAACAATACGACGGATATCATCGCATCGATTGCTGTGTTAATCGGATTACGGATTTCCCGTCGTCCGGCAGATGACAATCACAAATACGGTCACTGGAAAAGTGAGACGATTGCGTCGATGGTCGCTTCTTTCATTATGATGGCGGTCGGTCTCCAAGTGTTGATTGATACGATTTCAAGTTTATTTGAAGGAAAACAAGAATCTCCAGATATCGTAGCTGCCTATGTCGGAATCGGTTCGGCAGTCGTCATGTATTTTGTCTATCGGTATAACCGCAAACTGTCTGAAGAAATTGACAGCAAGGCCGTCATGGCAGCGGCGAAAGACAATCGGTCGGATGCCTGGGTCAGTATCGGAGCGTCGATCGGAATCATCGGTTCCCAGTTCGGGATGCCGTGGCTTGATATCGTGACGGCGATCATCGTCGGTTTCTTAATCTGTAAAACGGCATGGGATATTTTCTCGGAAGCTTCCCACGAACTGACGGACGGCTTTGATGAACAAAAGCTGAAGATGTATGAGGACGTGATTTTTGACCTCGAAGGTGTCAAAGGAATCAAGTCGATTAAAGGACGGAACTACGGCAATAATGAAGTCGTCGATGTCGTGATTCTCGTCAATTCGACACTCAACATCCACCAAGCCCATGATATCGCGACACGAGTCGAAGATACGTTGACGGACGAATATGGCGTCTACGACATTCATGTCCATGTTGAACCAGAGTGAAACATACAAAAAAGGAACGATCGTCAAAAGACGATCGTTCCTTTTTTAGTTAAGAGGTTTATATCCGATTACAGCAACCGTATGAAATTGTCTTGAAAGGGGGCCTTCGATAAAGGTGATTTCGGAAAATCCATGTTTTTTTGCGGAAGGAAGCAGTTCGTTTTCTACTAAATTTTTCATGCTCGTCCAGATGACATCATTTTTCCCATCACAGAACGTGATGACGAAGTGACCACCCGGTTTTAATACGTTATAGATGTCTACTAACGTACCAGAGATATTTTCCCAAAAATAAAGCGTGTGTATGGTGAACACTTTATCGAACTGATCATTTGGGAAAGCTAATTTGTTTAAATCACCGTACAAAACGTCGACACGGCGTGACTGTATAGCCTCTTTATTTCTTTTTTTTACAGAACGTAGCATGGTGGAAGAAGAATCGACACCCGTAATCTGTTTTGCTGTTGTTTGATGTACAAGACGTTCGATGGCATATCCTGCTCCGCAACCAAGTTCTAAAATAGCGTCATCTTGTTGGACGTTCAGAAGGTGGACGGTCCACTCAGTCTCAGGTTGATGTTGCCTAACCATCTTTTCCCCGATGTATGTGCCGAATCTCCCTGTAGGATGTGCATATTGCTGATCGATCAATCGCTTAATGGCGGCAATGATGGTGATCAGCTCCTTTCATTTAAAATTTCCGTTCAATCGTTAATGCGAGTGCTCCGAATACTTTTTCTGATTCTCTTGAGTATATCGTATAGGTCGCGTCTAACAAGTCGTTCATGGACCATCCGATACAATCCATTTGTTCGAGAGGAACATGCTCATACAATGCTTGGAAATCTTTAAAAGTTTGTCGCGCTGTCACTTTGACAATCACTTGTTCAGCCGTAGATAAATTAGTGAATTTAATTAAATCTCCGACTTGAATTGCTTGTCGTTTTTGATCATTTAAGCGAATTTCAACTACTTTTTTTCCGGAAACGATGGATTGAAAAGGGTTTTGATATAATCCCATCTGATGTAACAAAGCCATCTCTCCTTACTCAGAATTCCTTTGATTTCTGCTCATCCTCATTATACTGGAAATACCTCATTCTTGATTATAAATATGTGCATTTTCACATTGTTTATTTATTGACATTATGAACTAATCGGCGTAGATTAATTTACATAGATAATCATTCCAAATGGAACGATTCCAAATGGAACATGGAGGTGGAAGGATGGAAACCGAACAACGTGAGCCGGTCCGTTCGACGGCAATGATGCAATCTTTTTGGAATGTCCAGCGGCATCTCGTCCGGGCGGCACATCAGACGGCACAGGAAAACGGACTGAGCTTACCGCAATTCCATAGCCTGGTGACGATTGCACCAAGGAGTCCGATTACACAAAAAGAGCTGGCGGCACACACACATTTACCGAAGAGTACGCTCAGTCAATCGATTGAGGGATTGGTGCAATCCGGCTGGGTCATCCGGGATACGAATCCGGACAACCGGCGTGAAGTCGTGTTGACGCTGAGTGACCAGGGGCAACGGTTCGTTGATGCGATCAAACAACAAGAAGCGGGTATGCAGCAACGGCTCGAACAAATCCTCGATCAAATTGATCCTGCTGCCTTTGAACAAATGCTCAAGACGCATGAACAGATTGCAGAAGGTTTAAAAGACATCCTGTCATCAGGAAACGGAGGCTGTACAGATGATTAAGTTACTCAAAAATCTAAAAGTCTATAAATGGGCGGTCCTCGCCGTATTGGTCCTCGTCTTTGCCCAGTCGATGTCCGATTTGTATTTACCGACTTTGATGGCAGACATCATCGATAAAGGCGTTGTCGTCGGGAATACAGGCTACATCTGGAAAATTGGTGCGGTCATGCTGGGCATCACGGCACTCGGTGCGACGGCTGCAATTGCCGCAAGTTATTATTCGTCAAAAGCGGCGATGGGACTTGGCCGTGACATTCGCCGGAAAGTCTTTAACCACGTCGAACGTTTTTCACTGCAAGAGTTCGACCAAGTCGGGACGGCATCGCTGATCACACGGACGACAAACGACATCACACAAGTCCAACAAGTCGTCATCATGATGTTACGGATGGTCGTCAGTGCACCGATCATGTTCATTGGTGGTCTAATCATGGCGGTCTCAAAGGATGCCAAGCTGTCACTCGTCATCGTCGCCGCGATGCCCGTCCTCGTTGTATCGATTTTGTTGATTTTATGGAAAGGGGTGCCGCTGTTCGGACAAGTCCAAAAACGACTAGACCGGTTAAATCTCGTCTTACGCGAGAATTTGACAGGCATCCGTGTCATTCGTGCCTTCAACCGGGAGAAAGAAGAAAAAGTCCGTTTGACGCAAGCCAATGCGGATCTGACGGACGTCTCGATTAAGGTCAATAAGATCATGGCATTCTTGATGCCGACAATGATGCTCGTGATGAACTTGACGGTCGTCGGCGTCATTTGGTTCGGAGGGATTCGGATCAATAACGGTGGCATGCAAATCGGTGACTTGATGGCGTTCATCCAATACGTCATGCAAATCATGTTCGCCCTCGTCATGGCATCCGTCATGTTCGTCATGATTCCCCGTGCTGCGGTCTCAGCGAAACGGATTAATGAAGTCCTCGAGATGACACCGACGATGGTCGATGAAGGAACCGCTTCAGCAGACCGTGAGCCGGGCACGCTCGTCTTCGATCACGTGACGTTCAGCTATCCGGGTGCGGAAGCGCCGGTGCTGTCGGATATCAGCTTCAAAGCACGTCCTGGTGAAATCACCGCTGTCATCGGCGGAACCGGTGCCGGGAAATCGACGCTCGTCAATTTGATTCCCCGTTTTTACGACGTAACGAGTGGCAGCATCCAAGTCAACGGCGTCGACAGTCGTGACGTCCCGCAAGAGGAATTACGTTCGAAAATCGGCTTCGTGCCACAAAAAGCCCTATTGTTCACGGGATCGATTGCGGACAACATCCGTTTCGGGAAACAGGATGCTTCATTAGAAGAAATCGAACATGCAGCGCGTGTCGCCCAAGCGACCGACTTCATCGAACGGATGCCGGAACGGTACGATTCCGTGATTGAACAAGGCGGGTCAAACGTTTCCGGTGGCCAAAAACAACGGCTTTCGATTGCCCGGGCGCTCGTCCGAAAACCCGACCTTTATGTGTTCGATGACAGCTTCTCCGCCCTCGACTTCAAGACGGACGCGACACTCCGAAAAGCATTAAAAGAAGAAACGCGTCAAGCGACCGTTCTGATTGTCGCCCAACGTGTCAGCACGGTCATGGATGCGGATCAAATCATCGTTCTTGAAGAAGGGCGCGTCGCAGGAATCGGCACGCATGACGAACTGTACGCAACAAACGATGTCTATCAAGAAATCGTTAAATCCCAACTGTCAGAGGAGGAAATCGCATGAGTCAGACAACGAAACGACCTGCCGGCGGACCTCCGGGTGGACCGGGTGGCGGTCCCGGCGGTGGAAACATGATGATGATGGGGGAGAAACCGAAAGACTTCAAAGCGACGTTCCGTCGGTTACTCGCCTATTTAAAACCACGGCGGACGGCACTGATTGCTGTGTTTGTCGCCGCGATCCTCAGTACGGTCTTTATGATCGCCGGACCAAAAATCATGGGGACAGCGATTACGGAACTGTTCGAAGGGGCGTATGCGAAGTTCCAAGGGGTGCCGGGCGCTGAAATCGACTTTACGAAGATTGGTCAGATTTTGCTGCTCCTCGCGGGGCTTTATGTCATCAGTAGTATATTTAGTTACATTCAGCAATACATCATGTCGAGCGTCGCCCAAAAAACGGTGTATGACTTACGGGAGGACGTCAATCAGAAACTCGAGCGACTACCGCTGAAGTATTATGACGGACGACCGAACGGGGAAACGCTCAGCCGGGTGACGAACGATATCGATACGATCGGGAGTACGCTCCAACAAAGTGTCACATCGTTCATTACGTCAATCGTCACGATCGTCGGGATCTTAATCATGATGCTGACGATCAGTCCGCTCTTGACGCTGATTTCACTCGTGACGTTACCGTTATCGATTTTTGCGATCCGTCCGATTTTAAAAAGGTCACAGAAATATTTTGCCGATCAGCAACGGACGCTTGGTCAGCTGAATGGCCACGTCGAAGAGATGTATACGGGACATCCGGTCGTCAAGGCGTTCGGTCACGAACGGAAAGCCGTCGCAGAGTTTGACGACGTCAATGAACAGCTTTATGATGCCGGACGAAAAGCGCAGTTCATTTCCGGCATCATCATGCCGATGATGATGTTCATCGGGAACATCAGTTATGTCTTGATCAGTGTCGTCGGCGGGATTTTAGTGACGCAACGCAGTATCTCGATCGGGGACATTCAAGCCTTCATCACGTATACCCGACAATTCACACAACCGATCACGCAGACGGCGAACATCGCAAATATCGTCCAGTCGACGGTCGCAGCAGCAGAACGTGTTTTTGAATTATTAGATGAAGAAGAGGAAATCAAAGAAGTGACAACGCATCATCTCGCGCGTGCGAAAGGTGCCGTCGCGTTTGAACACGTCGACTTCGGTTACGGAAAAGACCTCTTGATTGAAGACATGAACATCGATGTCCGACCGGGACAAACCGTCGCAATCGTCGGTCCGACCGGTGCCGGGAAAACGACCTTAATCAACCTGTTGATGCGTTTCTATGAATTAAACGGTGGTGCGATCCGGATTGACGGAATCGACACACGTGACATGTCCCGGGAAGACTTACGGACGACCTTCGGGATGGTCTTACAAGATACGTGGCTCTTTAACGGGACGATCCGCGATAATTTAGCTTACGGGAAAGTCGGAGCATCGGAAGAAGAAATTATCGATGCGGCAAAAGCAGCCCATGCCGATCACTTCATCCGGACGTTACCGGACGGGTATGAGACGGTCTTGAACGAAGAGGCCTCGAACATCTCACAAGGACAAAAACAATTGCTGACGATCGCCCGTGCGGTCCTCGCCGATCCGCCGATTATGATTTTGGATGAAGCGACATCGAGCGTCGATACGCGAACGGAAATCTTCATCCAGCAGGCGATGCAACGCTTGATGGACGGACGGACGAGCTTCGTCATCGCCCACCGGTTGTCGACGATTAAAGATGCGGACTTAATCCTCGTCATGGATCAAGGGCGTGTCATCGAACAAGGAACGCACGAAGCGTTGTTAAAAGCAGATGGTTTCTATGCGGACCTCTACAACAGCCAGTTTTCCGAAAAAGAAGTCGTATGACAATATGAGAATAATGAAAGCAGTTCCTCGAGGAGAGGGACTGCTTTTTTGTCGAGATAAACCTTTCTCTTGATTTTTAATACCTTAGGGGGTATATTATGGGCAGAAATCATTTTGCCGAACGGGCAACAAAAGGAGAGAAACTTCCATGAAAAACATATCAACGACTGAACTTGAACAAACACTTCAAACGGATGCATCAATCCAGTTGATTGATGTCCGGGAAACGGATGAATACGCAGGCGGTCATATCGAACAAGCTAAAAATGTTCCGCTATCTGAATTGACGGAACGTACGACTGAACTGGATGCCTCTCAACCGCTCCACGTCATTTGTTTATCGGGTGGACGGAGCATGAATGCTTCGATGTATTTGGAGCAAGCAGGCTTCGACGTCACGAACGTCGACGGCGGAATGATGAGCTGGGAAGGAAACGTCACACGCTAAGCAACGATCAATCGAGTACGACCATTCAACTAAAGGAGGAATCGTTATGTTATTACGCTATTTCTATGATGAAAAATTAGCACAAGCTTCATATATGGTAGGGTGCCAGAAGACGGGGGAAGCAATCGTCATCGATCCGGCACGAAACATCGAACCGTATCTCAAAGAAGCGGAAAAAGAAGGGCTTCGAATTTCGGCGACGGCGGAAACACACATTCATGCCGATTTCGTCTCTGGGACACGCGAATTCGCGAAACGTCTCGGAACGACAGCTTATCTATCAAACGAAGGCGATGCTTCTTGGAAGTATGGTTTTGCTTCAGAGATTGATGCCCGTCTCGTCAAAGACGGGGAGACGTTCAAAGTCGGGAATGTGACGCTTGAAGTCATGCATACACCAGGTCATACGCCGGAACACATCTCGTTTGTCTTATACGATCGTGACCAAACAGTTCCGATGGGGATTTTCACAGGTGACTTCGTTTTCGTCGGCGATATCGGACGTCCGGATTTACTGGAAGAAGCAGCCGGTATTCAAGGAACGACAGCCCTCGGTGCGAAGCAAATGTTTCAGTCCTTGAAACGCTTCAAACAACTGCCTGACTTCACACAAGTCTGGCCGGGACACGGTGCAGGAAGCGCGTGCGGGAAAGCCCTCGGTGCTGTTCCGACATCGACGGTCGGCTACGAAAAAGTGACGAACTGGGCACTCCGGATGGAGGATGAAGCGGCATTCGTTAAAGAATTAACAACGGATCAACCAGAACCACCGAACTACTTTGCGATGATGAAAAAAGTTAACAAAGAAGGCATTGTCGTGACGACAGAAGTCGATCGTCCACGCCTTGCTGAAGCGAACACGGTGGAAGAACTCGTCAAGACGATGCAAGTCGTCGATACACGAGACGGAAAAACATTTGGTGCGGGACATGTACCGGGGACAATCAACATTCCCTACAATTTGAAATTCGTCGCCTGGGCAGGCTGGTTAGTCGATTTCAATCAGGATATCGCCATTCTCGCAGCAACGGATCAACTGGAAACGATTCAAACGGATTTACAATCGATCGGACTGGATCGTTTCGTGACATTGATTGATGTCGAAAAACTGACAGCGAGTCAGTTAACAGAAAGTTATCCGGACTGGACTGCAGACCAAGCCATCGCAGCAGCTGAAGCCGGTGACGTCTATGTCCTTGACGTCCGTAATAAAACAGAGTGGGAGGAGAGCCATTATGAACAGGCTCACCGGATTTTACTCGGAAAACTTGCGTCACGTCATGAAGAGCTTCCGAGCGACCAACCGATCGCCGTCCACTGTGCGTCAGGGGTCCGGTCACGGATGGCGGTCAGCGTCCTCCAATCACTCAGTGTGAAGAATGTCATCAACATCGATGGCGGGTATGCAGCGATTGAAGACGTCTTACACGATCAGACCGTCGCCGGAAAGGCAACGTCACATTAATCAAATAAACAATGTCGAAACGGAGGGTTCTCGCGAGAACCATCCGTTTTTTAGTGTTTCTTGAATTGTCTGTCAATTTGACTGAAAGCGCGTTTACGTCATTCACAACAGGGGGAAATGATAGATGTAAAGGTATGCCGATAATCCATCTTTAGAAAAAAGGAGTGTGACAGGATGAACAATGTATGGAATGATACTTCGCTGAGCCTGAACGGAATGTTCGGTGTTCTTGGTAACATATTAGGTGCACTGATTGTGTTCCTAATTGGTTGGCTGATCGCGAAATTGATTGCGAACGGCATTCAAAAGGCATTAGAAAAGTCAGGTGTCGTCAAGAAGTTGATGCCAGAAAAGTCAGCTGAAGCAACAACGAAGAAAAAGAAATGGACACCAGAAAAAGTCGTTGGAACAGTTATTTTTTGGGTCTTAATGGTTTTTGTACTAATTTTAGTGTTCAACATTCTTAATCTTGGCATCATTGCAGCACCACTCGCAGACACGATGAGCACGCTGCTTGCGGCAATTCCGAACATCTTAAAAGCTGCACTCGTTCTACTGTTCGCCTATATTATTGCCGTCGTCTTACGGATGGTCATCGTCAAAGGTGGAACGAAGTTGATGGCGAACGAAAAGGTTCGTTCAAACAAGATGTTACAAGGACAAGCCGATCTATCGAACTATCCGAAAATTGCCGGGGATATCGTCTTCTACTTGGTCTTATTGATTTTCCTACCAGGTGTACTCGATGCCCTCAACATTGACAGTGTTTCGGAACCGTTCAGTCAATTGTTATCCTCGTTCTTAAGCTTCATCCCACGACTGATCGCAGCAGCAGCTATTTTACTGGTTGGGTTCTTGGTCGCAAAAATCGTCCGCGATATCGTGACGAATTTCCTTCATGCGATTGGGACGGATAAATTTGCTTCCCGTTTTAACATCGGGACAGACAATCAAAAAGATTCAAAATCGGTCTCGTCAATTCTTGGGACAGTCGTCTTCATCTTGATTTTGATTCCAATCACGATTTCAGCACTTGATCAACTGAACATCGAGGGAATCAGTGCACCAGCAATCAACATGCTAAACGATGTCCTCGGAATGATTCCGAACATTGTAATCGGCGTCGTCTTGATTCTCGTCGGTGTCTATGTTGGACGATTCGTAAAAAAATTCGTCACCGACCTTCTCGTCCGACTCGGTTTTAACAATTTGACACGTCACTTGAAAATTGGAAACTGGGATGCTAACAATACGTCGATGTCACCTTCTTCACTCGTCGGTGCTCTCGCTGAGATTATCATCGTCGTCCTGTTCGTCGTCGAAGCCTTTAACCTGATTGGTCTGAACTTCATGGTCGATCTCGGACGAGCTGTCCTTGCCTTCCTTCCGAGTGTCTTGACGGCGATTGTCATTCTCGCAATCGGGATTATCGTCAGTAACTTGGTCAAACGCGCGATGGATAGTTTGTTCGGCAGTTCTGATCTTAAAGTCTTATCGAATGTTGCACGTTATGCGATTTTAGCCCTCGCGATTTTCATGGCACTCGATCAACTTGGGGTCGCAGCGACAATCGTCAACTCGGCCTTCATCTTGATTCTCGGAGCAGCCGCCCTTGCCTTCGGCCTCGCCTTTGGTTTAGGTGGTCGCGATAATGCTTCGCGCTACCTTGATCGTCTCGAGAAGAAAGCAGAAGAGACAGAGCTTGATACGTCGAGTCTTGCTTCGGACCGAACTCCATCAGCTCCTAAGCCGAGCCTGAAAGAAGCGGCTAAAGATGCAGCTTCGAAAGCAGCAGATGATGTCACACCAGACCGTGCCCCACGTGCTTCCCGTTCGACGGAATCGACTGATGAGAAACCGACGCACGGTAAGCCAAAAGGTGCGCTTCCTGAAAATGATTTGGCACAACAGGATGATTATCCGATTGACCCGGATCTTGGACCGAACCTCGATCATCCGAATGATCGTCCGTAAGTAGAAAAGAGACTCCTTCGTGCACTTGCGAAGGGGTTTTTAGTGCGTCAACGCATCTTTGCATATATGCATTGTAGTAAGTAAACAAAAGTGGTTTGACCAATTTGTGAAAAAACACAGAAAGGGCGACTTATAAAAGCTAACATCGTTTGTTATGATGAGAAGGTCAATCAGAAAATGAATTGAATATTCAGAAAAAAGTGAAAAGTTCGGAGGATGAATCATGAGTTTGCTTCGTAAAAAAGATGTCAGCGTGATGATGGAAAATAAAAGTCATTCTAAGCTTGCGCGTCATCTATCTGGTTTCGATTTAATCTTACTCGGAATCGGTGCCATCATTGGTACAGGTATTTTCGTTTTAACAGGAACAGGCGCCTTATACGCAGGTCCAGCATTACCGGTCTCATTCATTATTTCAGCCATCGTTTGTGCGTTAGCCGCCCTCTGTTATGCCGAATTTTCCTCGATGATTCCTGTCTCGGGTAGTGTATATACGTACACCTACGCTACGATTGGCGAACTCGTTGCCTGGATCATCGGGTGGTGTTTGATTTTAGAATACGGTCTGGCTTCGAGTGCCGTCGCGACAGGGTGGTCAGGTTACTTCCAGTCGTTGTTATCAGGATTCGGCATCGAACTTCCGACGGCGCTCCGTGCGGCACCGGGCGCCGTACCTGGCAGTGACACGTTCTTTAATTTACCGGCCTTCTTGATTTTGATGGTCATTACGTTCTTGTTGTCACTTGGAATCAAGGAAACAAAACGCGTGAACAATGTGATGGTACTCGTCAAAGTCGCCGTCGTCATCTTGTTCATCGTCGTCGGGATTTGGTACGTTGAACCAAGCAACTACACACCATTTGCACCATTCGGAATCAGCGGCGTCCTGCAAGCGTCGGCGATTGCCTTCTTTGCTTACCTTGGCTTCGATGCAGTGACGTCAGCGGCTGAAGAAGTAAAAGATCCCGGTCGGAATCTACCGGTTGGCATTTTAGGATCGCTCGCAATCGTTACTGTCTTATACGTCGTCGTCTCTGCAATCATGGTCGGAATCGTCCCGTTCAAACAATTTGAAGGTGTCGATAGTCCGGTTTCGCTTGCGTTGAAAGTCGCAGGTCAAAACTGGGTTGCCGGATTCGTTGATTTAGGAGCCATCGTCGGGATGACGACAGTTATTCTTGTCATGACATTTGGTCTCGTCCGTCTGTTGTTTGCGATGAGTCGTGATGGATTATTACCGAAAGTTTTCTCGGACGTCAATGAAAAATCGCATACACCGGTCAAGGCGACTTGGATTCTCGGTACCGCTTCTGGTTTGATTGCTGGATTCGTCCCGCTCGGTACGTTGGCGGAATTGATTAACATCGGAACACTCGCTGCGTTCGCGTTAATCTCCGTCGCCGTCATCATCTTGCGTCGGACGCGTCCTGACTTGAAACGGGCGTTCAAAGTCCCGTTCGTCCCGGTTCTCCCGATTTTATCGGTCCTTGCTTGTATCATGTTAATGTTGAATCTCCAAACCTTTACGTGGATTGCGTTCTTCATCTGGACAGCGATTGGTTTGCTTGTCTACTTCGGTTACGGAAGAAGCCGCTCGAAATTAAATTAAGTACATGATCACTCTCGATTTCATCGGGGGTGATTTTTTTGTTGGAAACAAGTGCAGGAAACCTCTCTCAAAGAGTCGAACGATTGAAGAGAGAAGAGGAGGAACTACATATGATTCATATTAAAAGAAATCCTGATTTAGAATCTGCCTACAAAGCGATGCAAGAAGGGTTCAGTGATTACATGATTCCGCTCGGTTTGTCACTTGAAGTTTTTCAGGAACGGATTTTGACGCGGGATGCCAACCAGTTGGAGCACTCGTTTGTCGCTTTTCATGGAGAACGACCTGTTGGGTTATGGCTGAACGGTCTCAAGAAAATCAAGAAGGAACAAGTCATGCGGTGTGGTGGTCTTGGTATAGATCCGCAGTATCGCCGTCTCGGCATCGCAAAAGCATTATACGAGGCTCAACTAAGTTATGCGAAAGAGCTGGAAGTCGATCGACTCATGCTTGAAGTCATCCAAGGTAATACACCTGCAATTGATTTGTATCATCATCTCGGCTACCGCCAAGACCATGAACTCGGGTACTTCAAGCGGGACGAACCGAGTCACGTTGACCCACTCGTTGAGATTGATGAAGTGGCATTTGAACGGAGATACGCCCAACAAGGCGAATACATTTGGCAACAAGATCCGGGCGTGATGAAATATAGAAAGGCCACCTATTATGAACTGGATGGAGCATTCATCGCTGCTTCAAACGACTCGATTTTTGCCATCTTGACAGAAGAATCGGAGGTCGCACGCATCGCGACAGAAGCGACCCGACGTTTGAGTGGAACGACGTATCAATTGCAGTCGACGAATCCACTCGTCTGGGAAGCATTGCGTGCAGAAGGATGGGCACAGCGTGATTTAAAACAATTCGTCATGAGTAAAGCCATTCGTTAACGAAAAAAATAGCCATCGTTCGTAAGTAGTGATCACTACTTTGGAACGAATGGCTATTTGTCATGTCCATAAACTAATCATGACGAGGATGGCGAAAATTACGAATAAGATTCCAGTACCACCCAGCATGATAAGCATAATTTTGTTCATCATTGGAAAATGCCTCGTCTCTAAGAATGAATTTATGAAGAAATACTTGCTATATAATCTTGAATCATCAGAAGATGCGAACCGACGATGTTATCCGGCAAGTCCGTCAGTGACACATACGTCAATGCAACACTTTCATCACTGACACGGAGTGTGCCGGAAGTATCGGACGCAACGTATGCGAGGGTGACACTTTGAAAGACATCCCCGTTCGCGAGTGTCGTGACATAATTTTTACCGGAGTAGACACCAAGCAACGCAAGCTGATCCGCGACGAGTCCGGTTTCTTCGAATAATTCGCGTCGGGCCGTCTCTTCCGTCGATTCTTCCCATTCCATGAGACCACCCGGAAGACCGAAACGTGCTTGATCTTCATTTCGTTGTTCGAGTAAAATCTGACCTTCCTTAATGACGAGGACGACGGCACCGACTAAAATCAGTGGAGTGGGTCCGACTAAATCACGGATGGATTTGACGTAATTCACCGCGACACCTCCTGGTGGAACGGGCATCCCGTGGCTTGCGTCTGTTTCGGGAAAAAGTTCGGTCGCTGTAACGCATTGTCATAATCTTTATGGAAGACATGTGTCGCTGCTCCGCTCATCGGCGGAACGAGCCACGACCATTCCCCAGTGACGTCGCGACCGCAAGTGGCTTCATTTTTTTCGAACCGGGCGAATTGTTTGGCCGCCGTATGATGATCGACAATCGTCACTCCGGACCGCTCGAAGGATTCGAGGACGGCGACATTGAGTTCGACGAGGGCCCGGTCTTTCCATAAGGCGCGCTCACGGGACGTGTTCAGACCAAGTTGTTCAGCGACAAGCGGTAAGAGATTATAACGGTCCGCGTCAGCAAGGTTACGGGCTCCAATTTCTGTTCCCATATACCAGCCATTGAACGGAGCACACGGGTACGAAATGCCGCCGATTTCAAGACGCATATCGGAAATCATCGGGACGGCGTACCACTTGATGTCGCGTCCTGCGAACAAATCATAGTCGGGATGGATGATCGTAACTTCAAGAATCAGTTCTTGTGGAATCTCATGGAGTGTTACCTGTCCATCGAGTTCAACCAACAGCGGTAAAATATCAAAGGCGGTCCCCTGTCCCGTCCACCCAAGTGCCTGACATTGTTTCGTGAAAGCGGTGGATGCAGGATCACCAAGTACACCGTCGGCCGTTTCGTAGCCGGCGTAACGAATCAGTTGATGATTGAGGACGCGGACACGTTGCGGATGGAAAATCGTGATTGTCGAGCGGATCCGTCCCTCATTGGTGGCGTGGCGAATGTGGTGGAACAACGCGTCTCGAATCGCTTCGATCGTTGTCGCCGCACGGGCATCGATGACGTGCAGTTGATCCCAAAAGAGCCGTCCGATACACCGATTGCTGTTACGCCAAGCAAGTTTAGCCCCGAATGTCAATTCGTCCGTTGTTTGTGTATAGTTTCCCGTTCGTAAAATTTCTTCGCGCACGTCGTTCAAACGATTTTGTGTATGTGGTGTCTCTTCTATATAAGTCGTCAAGAAGCGTTCTGCTTCGTCTAGTAAATGTTGCACGGCGTTTGAGTCCTTTCTTCATCCAAAGCGACAGAGTTTCTTATTCTAGTGTACAAGGTGAATGGAGGAAGCGCCAACTCATAGCAATTGTCCGTTTTTTGATACGTTCAAAAGACGTTCACAGATTAAGTGGGAGAGGGAAGGGGGATAGATAAGAGAATCAATCGAAAGTGAGGAACTTGGCATGTCTTTAGTCAAACCGGTTTTTATTCGCTTTTTTGGCGAAGCTTTTTTCGATAAGTCGGCACAGCTGGCCTATTATTTGATGTTGTCCTTATTTCCATTCTTATTATTCGTTGTCGGATTAGTATCTTTTTTACCATTCACTTCCGGTGAAGTCCTTGATTTGATTCGTCCTTTCGCACCAGCGGAAACCTATGATTTAATTCGCCGAAATGTCGTAGGGATTTTTGACGAAGGGGGATTGAAACTTGCTTCGATTAGCTTCGTCGCAGCCTTTTGGCTCGCCTCGATGTCGGTCCAGTCGCTCGTCCGGTCCCTCAATGATGCCCTCGAGGTGACAAGGAAAGTGCCGTTTTGGCGGGGCTTATTACAAGACTTCGGATTTACGATTGGGATGATGTTCATCTTGCCGTTTTCGCTACTTGTTCCGGTCGCCGAGAAATTGGCCCGACGCTTCATCAATCATTTTGCACTCATCGCGGATGTTGCAGCGGACTATTCGTCCATTTGGTTTGTATTCCGCTGGGGGCTCGGTTCCTTGTTTCTATTTGTGTTCTTTGTATTGTTGTATCGCATTTTACCGAGTGTCCGTTTGACGATTCGTCAAGTACTCCCGGGGGCATTATTTACGACGATTGCCTGGCAGGTCGTATCGGAAGTCTTCTCGTACTATGCGGAGTTTGGGAGTTACAATCGTCTCTACGGTCAGCTCGCAGGAATCATCGTCTTGATGACCTGGTTTTATTTATCCTCCGTTGTTTTGATGCTCGGTGGATTGATGAACGCAGAACGGATGCGGCAGAAAAAAGAGGCGAAGATCATGAAGCCTGAAAAAATCAAAAAAGAAACTGTCCGCTGAGGGCAGTTTCTTTAGTTTGCAGATAAAGGGTTATGAAGATTGTTTTCGCTTTGGACGCGATTCAAAAAAACTCATGTCCTAGGAATGTCTACTTCTTACTTTTTGATAGAAAAATAGAAGCAATAGCCCAATCGTAAAGATGCCGAGCAAGATGAGCGATCCTGTTTCCTGCCCTAAGACTTTCAAGATGACACTGACGGCGACGACGGCGTAAAAGATGCCAAGACTCTTCCGGACGAAACGATCTTCAAACAGATGAAGCAAGGAAGCACCAATCGGAGAGCCGATAAACGCACCGACGATTAAAGCAATGCCGAGATAAAGCGGAGCTTCGGTACCGGAAGCAAGATAACTGGTGACACCGCCGAGGACAATCAGTGTCGCCGAGGCGATACTCGTGCCGATGGCTTGTTTCAGTGGGAAGCGGACCCAGCCCATCAAGAGCGGCGTCAATAAGAAGCCACCACTGACCCCCATGAGGGAGGAGAGAATTCCGGCAGCAAACCCGATGACGATCAATTTATAAAGATTCGCTTGTGTGATATGTCCTTCGACTGGTTTTCGTTTCGATGGTTTTAAGAACTGAATCGCAAACCACGTCAACAAGACGATGTAGAGGGCAGAAATCATGGCATCGGCTCCGGTCCGTTGTTCGAGCCAAAAGACGACCGGTGTGATGACGGCAGAACCGACGATCCCGGATAATCCGACGGCTAACGCATCACGGACATGAAAATTTTTCAGACGCATATGGGATACCGTCCCGGTCACGGTCGAACCGAGCGTCAATAACAAACTGAGGACGATCGCGGTACTGGGTGGATAACCGAGGATTAATAAGAGGGGAGTTAAAATAATCCCTCCGCCGATTCCGAAAAAGCCGGATAAGATACCAATCGTTGACCCTAAAAGTATAAACAGGATGAATTCCATGCAGTAAACCCTTCTTTCTTTTGTACTTAATCTATCTTTACTGTACAGAGTGATGATTGATTATAAAAATAGATTATACTGATGTAAATGATTATAAAAGTTAATGAGGAGGGAAAAGAATGCGTCTCCACGAACTAAGAACGTTTATTTCATTAGTTGAAACGAAACACTTTACGAAGACAGCAGCACAACTCTATATTTCACAACCAACGGTCAGTCTGCATTTAAAACGGTTAGAAACGCATTTTGGACAAGCGTTGATTCACCGGCATTCCTTTAATAAGACGATTGAAATATCAGAAGCCGGACAATTGGTTTATCGCCATGCGAAAGAAATCCTGCATCAAGTGGAGCGACTCGATCAAGAGATGGATGAACTCGAGGGGCTTGTCCGCGGTCATTTGAAGATTGCTGCGACACATACGATTTATGAAACGATGCTCGAAAAAATGATCCATCGTTTTGTAAATCTGTATCCGGAAGTCGTGATTGATGCGAAATTGATGAATCAGGAACAAGTCGAACAAGCTGTGCTTCATTACGAAATTGATTTAGGTCTAGTCGAAGGAGTTGTCGAAGCACCACAAATTGAGGTAACGCCGTTTACATTCGATCGCCTCCGGGTGATTGGTCGACGAGAACTCGACCTCAGTGAGGCGACATTCATTTACCGTGAGGAGGGGTCCGCCGGGCGAGCAGCACTCGAATCCTGGTTAGCAACGAATGATATCGTTCCGCAACGTATCATTACGGTCCATTCGAATCGTCTCGTCAAACAGTTGATTGAAAATGGAACGGGTATTTCGATGATTTCCGAGCGGTTGGCGGGAGAGATGCTCGATTCAGCAAACTACCGGCTTCACAACGAAGATCCGGTTCACAAGCGGACTTTTCAATTCGTGACGTTAAAGGGACAACCGACGCGGCTTTCCGAGAAGTGGATGGCGATGGTAGTGGAAGAATTCAAACAGAATTAAAAAAAGAAAACTTTTCCGTTGACTTATACCCCCATAGGTATTAAAGTATGAAATGTACCAACGAGGTATGACGAACGTCACATGAAAAAGGAGAGTGGTCTTCAAATGGAAAAGTTATATGAAGATCGAATCATTCATCGAATGAACCGGATTGAGGGGCAACTACATGGCATCGTCCGTATGATGAAAGAGGATGCTTCTTGTAAGGATGTCGTCACACAGCTCAGTGCGACACGTAGCGCGATTGATCGTATCATCGGACTGGTTGTGAGTGAAAACCTCATCGGTTGTGTCAAAAATGATGAGACAGAAGAAAATCATGAACAGGCTGTTGCAGAAGCCGTTCAATTGCTTTTAAAAAGCCGGTAAAATTTTTTAGAATAATTTATACCCCTATGGGTAAAAGTAGACGGAGGAATTAGTTAAATGTCAGATGTTAAAAAAACAACGATTGTATTGTTCAGTGGAGATTACGATAAGGTGATGGCAGCATATATCATCGCAAATGGAGCAGCAGCGTACGATCACGAAGTTACGATTTTCCATACGTTCTGGGGATTAAACGCGATGCGTAAAGATGAACCGATCCAACCGGATAAAACGTTCCTCGAAAAAATGTTTGGTAAATTCATGCCACGCGGTGCCGATAAAATGCCACTTTCGAAAATGAACTTCGGTGGTGCCGGTCAAAAAATGATCAAAAACGTCATGAAAAAACACAACGCGATGCCACTTCCGGATTTGATTGAACTTGCGAAAGAACAAGACGTGAAGCTTGTCGCTTGTACGATGACAATGGACTTGCTTGGTCTGAAACAAGAAGAATTGCATGATGGGATCGAATACGCAGGTGTTGCAGCATACCTCGCAGACGCAGAAAACGGAAACGTCAATCTCTTCATCTAACTTAGAGAATGGAGGCATCACAAAGTGGATATCTTAACCGTTGTTTTTCTACTGATCGTCGCGTTTCTTGCTTACCGCATGTTTGCACCGACGAAAGGTGTCGCGAAAATCTCAACAACTGAACTAAAAAGTAAATTAAATGATCGTAATCGGTTTTACTTGGACGTCCGGACACCGGGCGAATTTAAAGGAAACCACATTAAAGGGTTCAAAAACATTCCGCTCCAAACGTTACCGGCACAACTCGACAAAATTCCGAAAGACAAGGAAGTCATCGTAATCTGTCAAAGCGGTATGCGGAGTAAACAGGCTGTCAAGCAACTCAAAAAAGCAGGTTATCCGAACGTAACGGAAGTATCAGGCGGCATGAACGCGTGGCGCTGAACGTAAACTAAAGGAGGATGAAACAAATGAAACGACTAACCGCTAAAGAAGTACAAGAAAAGCTTGAAAACGGGGAACAATTAAACATCATCGACGTACGTGAAGTCGACGAAGTGAAAGAAGGCAAGATTCCTGGAGCGAATCATATTCCGCTTGGTCTCGTTGAATTTAAAATGAATGAACTCGATAAGAAAAAAGAGTACGTCATGGTTTGTCGCTCTGGTGCACGCAGCGGTCGCGCGACAACATATCTCGAAGGACAAGGCTACAATGTCATCAACATGGATGGCGGAATGATGTCCTACGAAGGAAAAACAGAGTAAAAATTTTAATCTTAAATATACCCCTAGAGGTAAAAGGAGCGAATACTTTTGCAGACAATTAAAACAGACATTGTACTTGACGCACGTGGACTCGCTTGTCCGATGCCGATCGTCCGTACGAAAAAATCAATCAAGACACTCGAACCGGGTCAAGTCATCGAAGTGCAGGCAACCGATAAAGGGTCAACCGCTGATTTACGTGCTTGGGCGAACAGTACCGGCAACCAGTACCTTGGAACGATTGAAGAAGGGGACGTGTTACGTCATTACGTCCGGAAGTCTTCCGGAAACGATCAGGAAGCTCCTGCTTTCACACAAGTAGTGAATAACGAGACACTCGAAGCAGTCCGCTCAAACGACGATGTGCTCGTTCTTGATGTACGTGAAACAGCAGAATATGCCTTTTCACATATCCCGAATGCAATCAACATTCCGCTCGGTGAGCTCGACACACGAAGTGATGAACTCGATAAAACAAAAACGATTTACGTCGTTTGCCGGACAGGCAGCCGGAGTGATCTCGCATCGCAACAACTCGATGCAAAAGGATTCACGGTTCAAAATGTCATCCCGGGCATGAGCCAGTGGACGTTTGATACGGCAACGACTGTTTAATTACTAAACCGCTTAGGAGGAACAACAACAGATGGCACATGCAATGACGACTCAAGAAGTCACACAAAAAGTTATTAACCGTCAACCACTCTTT
This sequence comes from Exiguobacterium sp. QJM3NY_9, assembly GCF_056173545.1. NCBI lineage: Bacteria > Bacillati > Bacillota > Bacilli > Caryophanales > Exiguobacterium > Exiguobacterium sp. QJM3NY_9. The sequence continues at coordinate 390,580 of NZ_CM149679.1, forward strand.
ATCTTAGACGTCCGGAACGAAGATGCATTCGCGGACTGGAAAATTGAAGGCGAGAACTTCAATTACCTGAACGTTCCATACTTTGATTTACTCGATGGTGTCGAAGACATTCTCGATCAATTGCCGACGGATCAAGATGTTCTCGTCGTCTGTGCAAAAGAAGGTTCTTCCATCTTCGTCGCTGATTTGTTAGAGGAAGCAGGACGGACTGTTTCTTATTTAGCAGGTGGCATGAAAGCATGGAGCGAGCACCTCGAACCGATTTCACTCGGAACATTGAATGAGACGGGTCAAGATCGTGGTGAAGTCGTTCAGTTCGTCCGAATCGGAAAAGGATGTTTGTCTTACATGATCATCTCGGAGGGCGAAGCGGTCCTCGTAGATGCAACACGGATGACAGATGTCTATCTTGATTATGCAGCAGCACGTAATGTCAAAATCACACATGTGTTTGATACACACTTACATGCCGATCATATTTCAGGTGGTCGTGAAATTGCTGAAAAAACGGGTGCGACATATTGGTTACCACCAAAAGATGCGACAGATGTGACATTCGAATATGCGGCACTTGAAGATGGCAGCCATGTGCAAGTCGGGGATACACAAATCGACGTCCTTGCCCTTTATTCCCCGGGACATACGATTGGTTCGACATCATTCGTCGTCGATAACCGGTATCTCTTAACGGGTGATATCCTGTTCATCGATTCGATTGGTCGCCCTGACCTCGCAGGTCTTGCGGACGACTGGGTCGGTGACTTACGAAACTCCCTCTACACGACGTACCGTGAACTTTCGAACGACTTGATCGTGCTTCCGGCACACTTCATGTTGATTGAAGAGTTGAACGCAGATGGCAGTGTCGCGGAGAAACTCAGCATCCTCCTCGCGAACAATCACGGTTTGAACATCGAAGACGAAAGTGTCTTCCGTAAGATGGTGACAGAGAACTTGCCACCGCAACCAAATGCGTATCAAGAAATCCGCGAAACGAACATGGGTAAGAAGACACCAGATCTCGAAACACAACGTGAGATGGAAGTCGGTCCGAACCGGTGTGCCGTTCGTTAATCAGCTCGAAAATTAAACTAAAGCAAGCAACTATTAGGAGGAATTCATCAATGAAATCAGAACTCGTACTCGACGCAAAAGGACTTGCATGTCCAATGCCGATCGTCAAAACAAAAAAAGCAATCGCAGGACTTGAATCAGGACAAATTTTAGAAGTACATGCAACGGATAAAGGTGCTAAAAATGATTTACAAGCTTGGGCAAACTCAGGCGGTCATGAGCTCGTTAAACACGAAGAAGAAGCGAGTGTATTGAAATTCTGGATTCAAAAAGGGTAATTCAAGTTGAAGGGGGCTGCTGACAGTCCCCTTTTTTTAAAGGAGTGATCTACATGGAAATCGGTTTTATCATTACCATCTTCTTAATCGGTTTCGTCGGTTCTTACATCTCCGGGATGTTAGGGATTGGCGGGTCCATCATCAAGTATCCGATGTTACTTTATATTCCACCGTTGCTCGGATTTGCGGCGTTCTCTGCTCATGAGGTCGCAGGAATCAGTGCCATTCAAGTATTTTTTGCGACGATTGGTGGCGTCTGGGCGTATCGTAAAGGCGGTTACCTGAACAAATCGTTGATCATCAACATGGGTGGAGCGATTTTGATTGGGAGTTTCATCGGTGCGTATGGCTCGAATGTCTTAGCGGAAGATACAATCAATCTCGTCTACGGCATATTAGCGTTGACCGCTGCTGTCATGATGTTCGTTCCGAAAAAAGGGCTCGATGACATTCCGCTCGATCAAGTGACGTTCAATAAAGGTATCGCAGCAAGTGCTGCCTTTATCGTCGGGATTGGTGCTGGAATCGTCGGTGCTGCCGGAGCTTTCTTACTTGTCCCGATCATGCTCGTCATCTTAAAAATTCCAACACGGATGACGATCGCTTCGTCCCTCGCGATTACGTTCATTTCTTCGATTGGCGCGACCGTCGGTAAAATCACGACGGGGCAAGTCGATTGGGGTCCTGCTGCTATCATGGTTGTTGCCAGTCTGATTGCGGCGCCACTCGGAGCAATCGCCGGGAAAAAGATGAATACTAAAATCCTGCAAGTGACCCTTGCTGTCTTGATTCTCGCGACAGCAATCAAGATTTGGCTTGATATTTTATAAGCAGACAAAAAACGAGCCGGTATCGTCAAAAGACGAAACCGACTCGTTTTTTTTTGCTTACTTGCTTGCGTCGATGACGTGAAGCAATTGATCTTCGACTTCTTTTGCGACCTGTTTTAATTGTTCATCTTCAACGAGCGCAATCAGTGCTGTCGGACGTGGCATGCCGATTTTCGTTTGTCCCTTCTCCGTAAAGACCGCTAGTTTACAAGGTAGGAAGTAACCCGCACGTCGTTCAGCTGACAGGACGCGGTGCGCTTCTTTCGGGTTACAGACTTCGAGAATATGATATTCGCCTTCAAAGTCGAGTCCCTTTTCATCTAATTTTCCTGCTAAATCGAATTCCCAGAGAACACCAAATGAAACTTTTTGGAGCTCCTCTTTCAAACGTGTGATGGTTTCTTCTGTTGAGTGTTCAGTCGTAACTGTATAATCAAACATCGATACCCCTCCTGGTGTTTAGTCTTAAAACTGTTCCCTACTTTTTCATTAAATAATCATTCAGCATCAGATGTGCAATTTTGAGGCACGGTCAACGACAAACTATGTGAAATCAAGGTACATTAGAAAAAAGACATCTAACCATTCACCCGGAACGTATGCTTTAAAAAGGAGGCGAAGGGAGATGAAGAAGCGAATGTTGACGATTCTATCCGTCGTTGCATTACTTGCCATCATGATCGGTGGGTATTTTGTTTTCCAGCAGCAACAGGCGAAGTCGAGCGGAAGTAAAGAACTGACCTATGCGAAAGAGGAGACGGTGATTTTAGCAGGGGGCTGTTTTTGGTGTATGGAACCGCCATTTGAGGAATTGAAGGGCGTGAAGTCCGTCATCTCGGGTTATACCGGCGGTGACGTTGAAAACCCGACCTACAATCAAGTGTCTGCTGAGACGACCGGTCACCGGGAAGCCGTTTTGATTACGTTTGACCCGACTGTCATTTCGTACAAACAGTTACTCGACGTCTACTGGCGCCAAATCGATCCAACCGATCCGAACGGTCAATTCGTCGATCAAGGCGAGTCGTATACGACAGCGATTTTTTATACAAACGATGACCAAAAGCAAATCGCTGAACAGTCAAAACAAGACCTGGCAGACCGCGGCATCTTTGACGACAAAATCGTCACACCTTTAATTGAGGCCGGTCCTTTTTATGAGGCGGAGGCATATCATCAGGACTACTACTTGAAGAGCGAGAAAAAGTATAAATTTTACCGTGCCGCTTCCGGACGAGATGAGTTCATCGACCGCTACTGGAACGATCAACCGAAACTCGATTTACCGAAGTATGACAAGTTAACGGATGCTCAAAAGAAAGCGAAATTGACCGATATTCAGTATAAAGTCACGCAAGAAGACGGGACCGAACCTGCCTTTGACAATCCTTATCACGACTTAAAAGCGGACGGGATTTACGTCGATCTGATTTCTGGTGAACCGCTCTTCTCATCAAAAGATAAGTACGACTCGAAAACAGGATGGCCCAGTTTCAGTCAACCACTCGAGCCTGGGAATATCATTGAAAAAAGTGATTTTGCCCTCGGGATGAAGCGGATGGAAGTCCGGAGTCGTCATGGCAACGCCCATCTCGGTCACGTCTTTAACGATGGTCCTGAGCCGACCGGTCTTCGGTACTGCATGAACTCGGCAGCTCTACAGTTCATTGCGAAGGAAGATTTAGAAAAAGAGGGGTACGGTCAGTATCTGTCTGAATTTAAATAACATATGCGCCCCATCCTTTCGTTCGAAAGGGTGGGTTTTCTTCTGAAAAAAAGCAGGGGGACCAAGTCGTTCGGTCAAGTGAATATTTTTCCTTTCGAAATTGTAAGGTAATATAACGAAAAAATTATCATATTTATCCAAATATTGTTTATACTTGAGAAAAGCACGATTTATTTTTCTTAAGGAGGAACATTAGTGAAGAAGTTGACGATTTGGCTCATGTTGAGCTGCCTCATTCTGACACTTGGAGTGGGACCTTTCGCTATGAAAACGATAGCGGCAGACGAAGTAGGACAGGCAATCGGATTAAAAGCAGGACAAGAAACGGTCCTCGAAACGGGGACGAACGACAAAAATACATATTGGTATAAAGTCGAACAGCAAGCAGGAATCGAAAAAACGGCATCGCACTTCGAATTATCAATTGATACGGATCAATCGATCGAAGTGACCGCCTATCCGAGTGAAGAAATGGCAGCGAAAGATGAAACATTCGATCGTTACCGGAGCTACGCTGAACCTGATGAAAAAGAAGCCATGAAACTGGCGGTTCCCTACGCTTGGGATGGCCCGTATTATATAAAAGTCGATTACTATCCGAATATCGAAGAAGGCAAAACGACGAAAGCGGCACACGTTAAACTGACATACAATGATGTCAAACTGGCAGTCGAGTACGAACCAATCAGTGATATTAGCTGTGCAGCGGAAGAAGCGTTGAAGCAAACGACTGAAGAAAAGCCAATGCTAGCGTTGATGCACGCGATTCAAAAGCAAGTGTTGAGTCAATCGGAGCAAGGACGTAGCTTAACGTCGCTGTATTACAAAGCGTCACCCTACGTCGTCAAAGCGATTTTATTTAATAAAGATAAGCGAACACAAGCAGCAGAAGACTTGAAGACGTTGAAACCAGCGATGACGGCGCTCGTCAATGGAACGACGTATACATTATCAAAAGCCGATCAGCAGGCAGTCAATCGTCTGTTTGAATTAACACGTGACGCGTCACCAGAAATCATCGCGAATGAAATCAATCAGTATGCGAAAAAAATGGAAATTTCAACGCTCGGTGGAAGCACGCTGAGTGAAACATTCCGTTCACTCGGAATGACGATTCAATCAGAAGAAAAAACACGGTTCATCGTTAAATTAAAACCGGGTCAGATGAATCGGTCGATGAAGATCGCTGGAACTCCGGCGACAGATGTTGAGCGTTTATCGCTTGGTAAAGCGGGCGACTTCGTCATTGTTACGGAAGATCCGACAGTCAAAAGTCAAACCGCGACGGCACTGAAACAGTCACTCAGCCGGTCTTCTGCCGTCGAGTATGTCGAGAAAATTCAGACGTACCGCGCAACAGGGGACATCAACTATGACTACCAGTGGGCATTAAATAAAAATGCGATCGTCGAACAGTTACCGGATGTCGGAATCGGTTTTGAACAATTCGTCGCCAGTCCAATCAGCAAAACACTGACTCCGGTGACGATTGCTGTCATCGATACAGGAGTCGATTACCGCCTGAAAGATTTACAAGGAAAAGTCGACATCGCGAACGAAAAGAACTATGTCGATGTCAATGGAAAAGGAGATGCCCTTGACGACAATGGTCACGGGACACACGTCTCAGGAGTCATCGCGGCAGCACTCGAAAATGAATATGGCATTCGCGGAATTCACCAATCTGCTAAAATCCTCCCGATTAAAGTATTGAATGCGAATGGGGAAGGCGAAACAGATGCCATCGCACTCGGGATTAAATATGCTGTCGATCACGGAGCAAAAGTCATCAACATGAGCCTCGGAGGCGGCGAGAGTCGAACGATGGCTTACATGATGAAGTATGCAGCGGACAACGGCGTCACAGTCGTCGCGGCGTCAGGGAATGAATATGACAGTTACATCGGGTTCCCGGCAAGTTCAGAATATGCGATTTCCGTTGGAGCAACGAATCCACTCGGAATGGTCGCTGACTATTCGAACTACGGCTTCGGGCTTGACGTCGTAGCACCAGGATCAAAAATCGCAAGTCTCGTCCCGGACGGTAACACCGTCTACATGGATGGAACGAGTATGGCATCACCACACGTTGCTGCAGTCGCCGGTATCTTGGCGTCACTTGATGGGACACTGAAACCAAAAGAAATCGAAAATATCTTACGAACGAGTGCAGAACCACTTGCTTTCGAAAATCCGAATGATTGGTATGAGGATGATGAAGAGGATATGGAGGACGAGTATCCTCCTGGTAAAGCGCCGGAAAAACTTCCGGCCTACGTCAGTCCGGTATCCGGTTACGGGAAAATCAATATTTTGCGTGCCATCTCACAATTGCATTTACATGGAAAAGTCAAACCGGTCTATGACAATCAACTCGTTGTCAGCGGGACTGTTAAGACTGGCACAAAAGTAGAAGTCTGGTCAACAAAACGTTTAGCTTCGACGGTAGCGAAAGCTGGTACGTTCTCCGTTCAAATTCCACGCCAAACAAAAGAAACGGTCTTGACGATTCGTTATGCGAATGGAACGGATGTTACATCTGAGCGGACGGAAGTATTGCCTGGGAAAGCACCTGCTGCACCGAAAGTGAATCCTGTACTCGCAGGCGCGACGAAAGTGACAGGAACAGCCAGTGCAAGTGGAAAAATCGTCATGAAGGACGCTAAGAATAAGACGATTGCCACAAGCATGGTGGATGCGAAAGGTAAGTTCAGCGTCAAAGTACCAAAACAAACAGCTGGAGCACGCCTCAGCGTGACGGTGCTTGATATCGCAAAACGTTCAAGTAAACCAACTGTCGTAACGGTTTTGGCACCACCTGCGGCACCAAAAGTCAAAGCCATCACTAGTAGTCAGACGAAACTGTCTGGGACAGGTGAGAAAAAAACACACGTCTACGTACAAAATGCGAAAAAGAAAGTCATCGCTAAAGGAACCGTCACGTCAAAAGGAACGTTCTCTGTAAAAATCGCGAAACAAAAAGCAGGAACGAAACTTTCCGTTTATCTTGTCAACGCGCATAAACAGACAAGTGTAAAGACGTCGATCACGGTCAAAAAAGCGAAAAAATAATCTGTTGGACAGGCCTTCTCCAGTCATCTGGAGGAGGTTTTTTTGTAGTCGATTATTTTTAAGGTATTTTTCGGTAGATTATGCTATTTTTAAGTAACTGAAACAATTTCAAAAGAGGCATCATCCCTGAGTGGATGGTGAGGGGGATATTCTATGATCAAGTGGATTCGGAGACGAATCGGACGCCAGTTGCTAGCGGTGTTTTATGTAGTATTACTATTAGTATCGGTGACATCATTTTTTGTTTATGACTACATGGAAACACGAATTGAATCGTCCCGAAGTGATCTTGAGACGATTAGTGAGAAAAATAGACGGGCTGATACGCTTTGGGACAATTGGCAGAACGTCCAATTTGGATTACGCGGATTCGTGATTTTTGGAGATCAGGAACGATTTGATGAAATTGAAGCCTTACGGACTGAAATCAAAAGTGAGACGGATTGGTTTGGACGCAGAGCAGAAACGGATCAAGAAGAAGAATTCGCTGCTCAAATGTTGAACTTGTATGATTTATATTACGGGGCATTGTTCCCGCTGACGCAATCATACGTAACGGAGAAAAAAGCAAATCGCATCAATGAAGATTTTTTACAAGGTGATAGTTTGTTTTCGTTACCGATTGCGAAACGTCTCGTCGAGCAAGGCCAAATCAAACCGACGGCAGACGGATCGATTGATATCACACCAGACATCGAAAAAGCATCATCGGCACTGGAAGAATACCGTGATACGTTGCAGCAACAACAAGAAGCTGCCGTTTTAAAATTACGGACTGAAGTCGCGAATACACAATGGATTTGGATTTCAAGTATTTTTGTTTTAATCAGTTTCATTCTATTGTTCGTTCATCCGTTCATTCGTCGGATGACAAAACAGTTATTCCGCTTAATTGACGACAATCAAAAATTGACGCGAAGTGAACCGATTGAAATAGACGAGGTGGCACAACGACGACCGGATGAAATCGGTCTACTCCGGGCCTCATTCAATCAAATGGCGATGACGACGAACGCACATAAAGATGAGATGCAGGGGAAAAATGAAGAGTTGCAAGCGCAAAGTGAAGAATTGCTTGCACAACAAGAAGAATTGCAAGCACAGCAAGAAGAATTAGAGGAAGCCTACCAGGCAACGAAACAAAATGAAGAAAAACTAAAGCTCAGAAGTGAACTGACAGAAGCCTTAGCCATTCGAGAAACGATGGAAGCCTATCCGTCAATCATCCAGAAAATGATTGATATCACGTCTTCAGAGTACGGAGCGCTTCTTCTGTATGAAGCAGGCATGTACATCGGTGCGACGACGAATGGCATGAAACAAAGTCACCTGGAAGCCTTACGAACTGACGATACGTCCGTGTTAAGTCGGATGCTGTTAGGTAAACAGATCGTTCAATCTGAAAAACGTGTCGACCGAACAGCGGACATTCCGTACAGCTTTAGTACACACGAAGTGGCACTACCTATCTATGATCCGGCAAGTGGTCAGTTGATGGCGGCAGTTTATTTAGTCCGGTACAAGTCGCCTTACAAAAAGCAACAGTTACTTGATATGCGCGATTTCTCCCAACAAATGACGCTCTCTCTGTTACGGACACGTTCGTATGAAGAGATGAAACAAGAAAAGAAAAAAACGGAACAAGTGTTAGACTCGATTCGTGAGGCCATCATCTATCTAGAAGACGGAAATGACGAACTGTATGTCAACCGTCCGCTGTTTGACCTGATTCCGGAATTACAATCGGAGTTCACGAGTGACCGGACCTTATCATCCGGGTCCTATGTGATTGAAGTGATGCGAAGTGTAGTCGACGATCGTGACGTATTTGATGAGTATGTCACTTTAATTCGCTCAGGCATCGTTCCTCCGGATAAGTTTCAGTTCGATGTGCGAAACAATACAGCACACCTCGAAGTGTATGCGGAACGGATTGATATTGAAGGCGGATGGAAAGGTGTCATTCTTGTCATTCGTGATATTACCCGGGAAACAGAGGCGGATCGCCTGAAAACAGAACTCGTGTCAACGGTCTCCCATGAGTTACGAACACCGCTTTCATCCATTTATGGATTTACGGAGTTGATGTTGAACCGTGAAATTGATGTCATGAAGCAAAAAAAATATTTAGCAACGATTCATGACGAAACAGGTCGTTTGTCGAACTTAGTGACAGACTTCTTAGACGTTCAACGGATGCAATCAGGAGCGCAGCTCTATCAAAAGATGACACTTAATTTGTATACTGTCGCGAAACAAGTCGTCGAAATTTATGAGACGTCGAGTGTACGCCACTCGATTCGACTACGCCTCTTAAATAAGGAATTGCCAGCCATTCATGCTGACGAAGATCGTATTAAACAGCTCTTAAGTAATTTAATTAATAATGCAATCAAATATTCACCGGATGGTGGAGAAATTGACGTCGTTCTGGACTTGGATGATGAGAATGTCATCATTCATGTCATTGACGAAGGGATCGGCATACCGCATCATGCGTTTGCTCATCTGTTCGATAAATTTTATCGCGTAGACAATTCCGATACGCGTCGTATCGGTGGAACGGGACTTGGATTATCAATCTGTAAAGAAATCGTCAAGGAACATGATGGAACGATCCACGTTGAATCTGAAGAAGGCGAAGGCAGTACATTTACGATTCTACTTCCATTGTCTAGCGTACTTCCATCTTAAAAATACGCTGAAATGCTTGCTCGTTCATCCGAGCAAGCATTTCAGCGTGTAGACAAACTATTAAAAAGCGTAAACATACGGTATTGAGATGCAATCCGTTTGCGCTTCCCTGTCTCGCCTCGTCTTCAAAGCGGCAATCGGTCACGCCGCTACAGCAAAGCTGCAGGGTCGCGACCGATTGCTTTTCGCTTTAAAAGCGATTCGAGACGGATTGCGCGCTAAACCGTCTGCATGCCCGGCTTTCCGTCACGCTATTACCTGAAAAGCGTCACATTTCGTTGACTCCTACGGGAAAAGTGCGTTTTTAACGCACTTTCAGAGGCAGCCAAGACCCTGCTCGTTGTCCGTAAGGACCAAGGAGCAACGGCTTGCGCCTCGCCCGAGGAAAGCAACGAAAAAAGATGCTTCGTCTCTCGATAGCACATTGTCTACAGTTTAAAATGCTTGCTCGTTCATTCGAGCAAGCATTTTTTTTTAGGATCTACCAAACCAAATACTTCGATAGGCGGAATAGAGGAAAATAAAAAATTTTTTGAATATAATAAGAAAAGAAGGTTAAAAATATATTGTTTTGACCGATAGAATATAGGACATTAGAACTATTTGAAGGGAGGAGGACGAAGTGAGACAAAAATTAATTTATATTTTGATAATTGCTTGGATCGTGAGTCATTTTAGCTGGTTAGGTATCGTAGGGACGTCCTCCGATCTCGCACGAATCGGTAATAGTCTATTTACGACGGGTGGTGCCATTTTATCGTCTGCAATGCTCCTACTGGCGATTTATAAACATCCCACTCGTTCCTTTACGCAACGACTTTTTTTCTTATTGCTCTTAGGAAATATCGCTCTGATTGCCGGTGAAGTAGGTCAATTGGTTTTGCAAATTCAGCGGGCTGAACGCTTTGGACCATTCGACTGGATTGACTTTGTCTTCAGCTTGCAGATTATCTTTTATTTGATTGCGTTTTGTTATTTTTTATTCAATCGCCGTACTCAAATCAATCTGCGATTTTTCTTATTCGATGAATTAATTATTTTGATCGTTGCAGGATCGATATCTTGGCACTATATGATTACACCCTATTTAAAAAATGCGACCGGATTTGACTTAGAAACCTTGCTGTTGATTCGCTATCCGTTAGGTGATTTGTTACTCCTTGGAGGAATGATCATCTTATTCTTTGGCGTGATGAAACGAGGCAACAGTAGATCGTTGTTGCTCGTCTTATTAGGTTTTCACTTACAACTATTAGCCGACCTTCTATACGTCGTGTTGTATCGGGCGGACTTCCCGGTGTCCGCCATGTGGCTCGATCCAGTTTGGCTCGCGACGACGTTGACAGTAGGGGGAGCCGCGATTTTATTTGATGCAGATGAGCGGTCCATCGATTTCATGTTAAATCGTCGTGTGCTGGATTGGGTACGCTTAGTGACGCCTTATATTTTCTTGTTGATTTTATTTATCACAATGGCACGCCAAGCCGTCACCTTTAACGGATTGACCATCGGGCTGATGATTGCGACACCGTTGTTGATTTCGCGACAAATTCGTATTGTCATGGACAATCAACGGCTTCGGGAAAACTTGGAGGCGAAAGTCGACCAGCGGACGGCGGACTTGGAGCGAGCGCTCGAAGAAATGGAGCACATGGCTTATCACGATGCATTGACGAATTTGCCGAACCGGTATTTGTTTGCCCGTCTCTTTAAAGAAGAGCTGCGTCGCGCTGAAATACACGAACGGTTAGCCGCTCTGTATTTTATTGATGTGGATCACTTCAAACAAATCAATGACACCTATGGTCACCAAATCGGCGATCAACTCATCATCGATATTGCCAGCCGTCTTGAGAAAAAATTACCACACAACACCGTCATTTCCCGTCAAGGCGGCGATGAATTCGTTGTCCTTTTATTTGACGTGAAAGAAACGAACGTGATTGAGGAGTGTGGACAATTACTCGTACAATTGTTTGAACGCCCCTTTATTCTTCAAGACACACCGGTCTGCATGACAGCGAGCATCGGGTGCGCAATCTATCCGACACATGCGACGTCACGGACGACGTTGATTGAACAAGCGGATGTTGCGATGTATGAAGCGAAACGACGCGGGAAAAACCAATTCTATTTACAAGCTGATTAAAAAGCGAAGCCTCCCGAAAACAGGGTGCTTCGCTTTTGCTGTTATTTAGCATTTGTTAAAAATTTTTCAAGATCAGAAATCGCTGTGATGGAAGCGTTACACTGGTCGCTATCGATGCATAAGTAGTTCCCGACAGCACGATAGTGATCAGCTGATTTATTTGTTCGAACCGAGACGAGCGCGACCTCATTGTTTGTTTTACAGAGGCTGCAAATTCCGTGCTGAATGTTTGGTAAATAGGTGCTCTCGAGTCCGATCCACGTCCCGTCGAGCGGATAAACAAAAAATTTCTTTTTGTTGCTCGTATCATTCCAGCTCAAATACGTCGTCATTGAAAAATCAATCGTATCGAGCGGAGGAAGATGGAGTTTTTTTACCTTTGGAAAAAGTGCCTGGATTTCAGCGGGGGTGATCGTCGGAAATGGTTCGACGAACGGTTGGATTTGATCGAGATACGTGAACAGCTGTTGCTCTGAAGCTTGATTCCGGATCGTCATCAAAAGTTCCTCTTGTTCCGGGGACAGAATGGGAATGATGTCGAAAATTTTTGTCGTCGCGCTGTATAAAACGGCATCACGGACATCGGGGTCATTCACGGTCGTTAATTGTTGAAGTAATAACTCAATTTGATTCCGGATGAAATTATATTGGTGGGGCTTGATGAATGGTTGCATATGATCAACGCTCCTTTGTATTTCCATCGTACCTGAATCCGTTTCTTGAAGACAGGTTTTTTGTTTTCGAGCATGTCGCGTCGGGGAAAGACTAGGTAAGGAGGTGGACGCGAGATGTTGACACTGACGGGACTTCGTTTACTCAATTTTTTATCGTTTTTATTCGTTTTACTTGCCCGTGTCGTGTGGTATAAGACGCCGACCGAGTTACCGTTAGCAATCATGCCGGCACCATTCGTTGATGCTGTCGTCGGTGTTCTGTATACGACACTCCTGATTTGGTGCATCCGTCCAGTCCGATCTTATCCGGCAGATCGAACGTTGATACTTGATATAAGTGGATGGTTCAGTTTGACGATGATTGGACTCGGAGTAAGTTCGATTGTAGGTCCGCCGTGGGAACTCGTGTTGATGACAGTGTCTTTCATAAGTCTTTGTCTCATCTATTCAAAAATTCAACAGCATCCGAACCGTTCACCTTGGATGCGCTCGCCTTTTTCCGTTTTTCTAGCCTGGTCGAGCGTCCAAATCTTAATTTTACCGTTTCGGATTTTACGTGATTTCCGGTTTGAGGAACTGTTTGGTTTAAGTGTCTCGCTTTGGACGAGTATCATGCTGATTGTTTTTGCCAGTGGTGTACTAGTATTCAGCTGGTTCCATTCGGATTGGGTGTTTGGTGTAGTGATGATTTGGTTTTATAGTGGGCTGTTCTTTAACGATCGTCTCACTTTGACACAGGAATGGATTACCGTTATTGCGACGGTGGCAGTCGCAATCGTCACAGTAGTGGTCTTTCGGAGACGACAAAAGATTTTTTCAGAACAAAAAACACCAGTTTCTTGAAACAAACCGACAGTTTGAATCATTGCTTTTCGTTTTTTCGGGTATATCCCTTATAGAAGTTAAAAAGGGGGAGACAGTCAGATGGGGAAAAAACAATTTATCGGAACGTATGAAAATGAAACCGAATTGATTCGGGATATTGAAGATTTACATTTTAAAGGGTATCTTGAGGAAGATTTATATGTCGTCTTACAGGATAAAACCGATATGGCGATGTTGCGGGGACAGTCAGCAGCACAACTCGTCACGGGTAAACGGACATTGTTCGAGCGTTTTACTGGAAAGCCGGCGACAGAAGAGGAAATTCGAACAGCATTTACGTCACTTGGTCTAGCGGACGATGAAATCGAACGTCATGTCGTCGGTGTCCGGCATGGTGCTTACGTCTTGTTCGCGGATCGAGAAGGTGCGGAGCGACCGACACCGTCACCTAAAAGTATTCTTGAGACGGAGCCGGAAGGCATCGAAGCAGAGCGGAAACTCGATCATGAAAACAGGGCATTGGAGAACGAAAACAACGATAAATTATGAGTGTTGCTTTTGTTTGAGTGGAGAGGGTGAATCATGATGGACAGCCACTACCATACAATTCTGGTCGCAGTAGACGGATCAAAGACGGCAGACTTGGCATTCGATAAAGCGGTCCAGTTTGCAAAAATTGATCATGCAAAGCTCGTCATCACACATGTCATCGACATTCAGACATTCGCAAATGTCCGTGCCAACCAACGCTTCATTGACCAAAACGTGACAGAGTATGCACAAGAATTACTTGAAAGATACGAAAAACAGGCACATCAAGCCGGGTTGGATGCAGTCGAGCTCGTCATCGAGACAGGGTCACCGAAGACGCTGATCCCGAAAGTCATTGCACCGCGTGTCGGGGCGGGACTGATTGTCTGTGGGGCTGTCGGCATGAACGCGATGGAACGGATCATGATTGGGAGTGTATCCGAAAACATTGCCCGTTATGCGAAATGCGACATTTACATCGTCCGTCCAAAAACGTTAAATTAATCAAAAAAGATAAGCAGTCTCTTAACGGTAGTAGCTTAAGGGACCGCTTATCTTTTTTAGTTTACTTTGTCAGCAGGTAATAAAATACACCAAGTACGATTAAGATGACCGGTAGTAAAATCAAGTACATCCAAACCATGTTTTTAGCAGTTGTTTTGTTACTGTAGCTTTCTTCATTGCGGCTACGTCCGACCATGAGTGTAAAAATAAGTCCAATGATACAAATCACAAGGGCGATCCAAAATAAAAGGGTCATCATTCTTCCTCCTTTATCTAGCAAGCATCAAGCTCTCTTTTATCATATCGAACATTGCTCGGGTCTGTCTGCCTAATTGTGACAGTTTGAAGTTGACGTCAGCTAGTTGAGGGGCTAAACTAACACTAACAGTTTAGGAGGTAAACTAAAATGAAAGACAATCTTCGGGAAGCCGTCCTTCTGTTTGAGGAAGTCATGATTCATGGAACGGAACGCGTATTAAAGTCCGTTGAATCTCCCGTGTGGCGTTTGTATTCTCCAGAGCAACTTCATTTATTGAAAATCGTCGGTAAATACGGACCGATTGCTTCGGGACGAATCGCCGTCATGCAAGGTGTCCATAAAAGCGCGATTTCAAACCGTCTGAAAAAGTTAAATGAAAAAGGACTCGTTGAAGTCGAACGGGCGGAAGATGATCATCGGACGAAACAAATCATTTTGACGCAAGCAGGACACGATGTCGTCGAGGAATCGAACCAGGCAATCTATCTCTATTTGGAACAATTGATTGACGGTAAGGTCGAGGACGATGAAATTCAACAGTTTATCGAAACGTTTAAAAAGGTTAAATCGATTTTAAAGATTGAAGATTAAGCAGCAGAGAAAAATAGAACTAGAAGAGGTGGAGAAGGCATGCGACAAATCGTCAAGTGGCGCTGGCCGATCGTAATCGTCTTATTGATTGCGACAGTCGGTCTATTTTTAGCGGCACCGAACTTATCGAAACAAGCAGAGGATGCTGGAGCGATTCAGCTCGCAAGTGATGCAGATTCGCAGCGCGCAGCAGATATTTTACAGGCAGCTGGTGCAAGTGAAGAAACCATTTCGCTCGTCATCCCGTTAAAGGAAAAGGTCTCAGCGTCTGACCGCACTGACATCGGTCAAATCGTGACGGATTTAGAAAAACTCGACAAACCTGTGACCGGTGTCCTTAATCCGTTTGAAAGTGAGGAAACGGAAGGACAACTTGTCTCAAAAGATAAAAAAACGGTGCTCGTTCCAATTACAGTGGACGGGTCGCAAGAAGAAATTACAGCGCTCGCGGAAAAAATCCGGGCGGATGTCCTTCCGAACGACCGGACGATTTATCTGACAGGTGAATCGCTGATTAATGCGGACGTCAATAAAAGTTCGCAAGAAGGACTGAAACGGACGGAGTTAATTACTGTCGGTTTGATTTTTGGTTTATTGCTCATCGTCTTCCGTTCGATCGTCACACCGTTCGTTCCACTGCTTGCAGTCGGCGTAACCTACCTAATGAGCCAATCATTTGTGGCGTTTTTTGTTGATTGGTTCGGTTTCCCGGTCTCGAACTTCACACAAATCTTCCTCGTCGCGATCTTATTCGGGATTGGGACAGATTACTGTATCTTACTGTTAAGCCGCTACAAGGAAGAACTGACAGCTGGACATGACGTCGAAACGGCAATCGTCAACACGTATAAAACAGCGGGTCGGACATTGCTGATCAGTGGGATTGCCGTTCTCGTCGGTTTCTCGGCAATCGGATTCGCAGATTTCCCGATCTTTAAATCATCGGTTGCAGTAGCGGTCGGGATTGCCGTCTTACTGCTCGTCCTGTTTACACTCGTCCCATTCTTCATGGCGACGTTAAAAGAAAAATTATTCTGGCCGTCGAAAAGTGCAGCGAGTCACCGTGATAGTAAGTTATGGGCACGTTACGGCGGATTATCGATTCGCCGTCCATTGCTCGCGATGGCAATCGTCGCCGTCATTACAGTCCCGACGCTCTTTACGTATGATGACGATCTTTCATTCAATACAGTCGATGAGATTGGAGAAAAATACGAAACCGTCAAAGGGTTAAATGCGATTTCAGACGGATTTGGTGCGGGAGAATCGCTCCCCGTCAACGTCATCTTAAAGGACGATAAAGACATCGTGACAGAAGAAACACTTCCTTACGCGGAGCAGTTAAGTCGCGAGCTCGTCAAATTGGATGGTGTCAAATCCGTTCGGTCGATTTCAAGACCAACGGGTGAGGTCATCCCCGATTTATACGTCGACCGCCAACTCGCGCAAATTGCAGATGGGGTCAAAGATGCCAATACGGGTCTTGGTGAAGTCAGTCAAGGTCTAGAGGAAGTCGAAAAAAACCTTCAATCGATTAGTGGACAGCTTCCGGCTGGAGACGAAGCGACGGCTGGGGCAACACAATTGCAACAGGCAGCAGATGGTCTCGGTCAAATCAATCAACAGCTCGGCGCTGTCGGTCAAGGACTGCAAACGACACAAAACATACCGCAAGCGGTCGGGACGTTGTCCGCTTTATCGGAACAATTGACGCAAATTGAAACCGGCATTGCGCAAGCGGCGACAGGAATTGAACAACAAGGTGCACAAGCTGGACAGCTCGGTGGTGGCTTGACGCAACTTGCGGACGGTGTCGGTTCGGCAAATGAGGGTCTTCAAAAAATCGAAGACGGTTTAACGGATGTAGCGGATATTCTGACTGAGATGGGCGATTCGAAAACGATTCGCGGGACCGGAATGTTTATTCCGAAAGAGACGTTAACGAATAAAGAGTTTGAACCGGTCATCGAACGATATGCAATTGATGACGAAACAGGATTGAAGTTTGAAGTCATCTTAAACGACGATCCCTATTCGCCAAAAGCGATCGAAACAGTCGCGGCGATTAAAAAAACGACTGCGAGTACGTTAAAAGATACGCCACTCGAAGAGGCAAAAGTTGCTTACGGTGGTATTTCAAGCATCAATAGTGACTTAAACGATACGTCAAAAGCGGACTTTTCGCGGACGGTCGCGATTATGATCGTGAGTCTGTTCATCGTCCTCGCAATCATGTTCCGTTCGTTCATCATGCCGCTGTTCATGATTGGTTCATTGTTACTGACGTACTATACGTCGGTCTCAATCACAGAGTTGATCTTCGTCAACGGACTGGGGTATGACGGAATCAGTTGGGCGGTTCCATTCTTCGGTTTCGTCATGCTCGTTGCACTTGGCATCGACTATTCAATCTTCCTCCTTGATCGCTTCCGCGAAGAAACGATCAACGGACTTGAGACGAAAGAAGCGATGTACATCTCGATGAAAAAAATGGGCTCGGTCATCATTACGGCAGCGATCATCCTCGCCGGTACGTTCGGTGCGATGATGCCATCCGGTGTCCTCAGTCTCGTTCAAATCGCGACGATTGTCATCACGGGTCTTCTCTTGTATGGATTGATTGTCTTACCGCTCTTGATCCCGGCGATTACTGTTTCGTTCGGTTCAGGTGTCTGGTGGCCTTTCCGTCAAAAAGAAAATAAGAAGTAAAGGCATTGAACTGGTCCATCCGGGCGTCATCCGGATGGGCTTTTTCGTTATACTACAAGCAGGAGGCGATGAAGATGCAACAATTTAACCAATTGACGGATCGTGTATGGTATCAAACACCGGTCAGTGAAACGGATCGACCGATTTTAGGGCTGATCGTCGGAACAAAACGCAGTTTGATGATTGACGCAGGAAACTCGAGCCGGCATGCAACACTGTTTTTAGAAGAAGTGGAGCGACATGGCTTGAAAAAACCTGATTTACTGGCATTGACCCATTGGCACTGGGACCACATTTTCGGACTAAAGGAAATGAACCTTCCGGCGATGGCAACGAAGCGGACGGTCGCGCGAATTGAACAGATGCTAGATTATGATTGGACAGATGAAGCACTCGAAGCGCGGATCGAGCAGGGAATCGAGATACCGTTTTGTGCCGATGCCATCAAGCTCGAGTTTGGTCCGACACGTGATATAGCAGTACAATTGCCAGATATTCAATTCGAGGGAGAACTTGTCGTCGACTTAGGGGATGTGCATTGTATTCTGCGCGAAGTCGAAAGTGACCATTCACCCGGGAGTCTGCTCGTTTACATACCGGAAGAACGTGTCTTATTTTTAGGGGACGCGATGTATGCTGATATCTTTTCGGCGAAATGGAACTATACGGTCGAGCGAATGACGTTGCTACTCGATACCATCGCGGAGTATGATGCGGCGTATTACGTCTGGTCGCACGGTGAGGCGATGCCCCGCGAAGCCTTTGAAAAAGAAGTCGCGATGTTACGTCAGGCGATGGATGTGACGGAGCGAGCAGGTGGGAAGATTTCAGAGATGCGTCGATTATACAAAGAAACGGTCGACCGTGTGTTAACGACGGACGAAGAAGAAACGCTCGTCTTTTTTGCGAACGGGATGAAATCTTAAAGCAATCGATCGTCAGTTCGGAAGGAATTGATGCCGCAAAAGGCGAAACTGTTCAATATGAGAAAAATTGGATAGATGAGAAAGGGAGTTGTATAATGTATCCGGATAAAAATAATCGGAACGAAACAAGCGACCGTGTTTTTTTTGGTACGGGAAAATTTTTTTTCGTCTTTGTGATTGCGCTAGTGCTCTATGTCCTCTACGACTTGTATCTCCAATGAAAACAATCTGACGCGTCACCTTCCTGAAAAAATCGGGAGGTGATTTTTTGATTTTTAGGGGAGTGCAAAGAGACCAAATTTTGGGTAATAATCAGCATGAGACACTTACAGGTTTTTGCAGAGGAGGCACAACATGAAACGCATCCAGATTGCCGACTTTGATCGTCGTTTACCTGGGAGAGAGCTCCGGGAGACGACGCATTATTATGAAGTGATTTTTATGAAAGATTACGAAGAAATGTATCCTTCAACACAAGTACGAACGATTCAATTGGCAGATATCTGTGTCAACTTAATCGTGATGCCGGAGCGGACGTATCTCGTCTCCGCGTTGTTTTTGAAGCCGGTCGAAGTAACAGACGTCGTCGCCTGGATTCAATTGTACACGATTAGTTTTGCGACAGCTGATGACTCGGGTTATTATGTCGAACAGGCGGATGAAATTCTTGAAATCGTCCTGTATCAAGACAATCCGATTGTCATTGCGACACGAGGGGATGACCGCCTTTATTATGAGACGAAAGGAGCGATTGAAGTGCGCCGAGCCACCAATGAAGGAATTGGAAACAAACCATTGTTGTATTTGAACGGAGAAGCATGGTTCGGGGTCCCGCGACTTGAATTCAACCCGAAGCAAGACGAAATCCATGTCAATGGAACGTTTTTATTCGCTGATTATATGGACGTTTATCAAGGTCATGTCAGCTTTTTTCGGAAGACGGACCCAGAATTGCCGGCTGTGTTGCTAGTCGGGCAGGCCATTATTGAAATGGAGTTGACGGAAAAGCCAGACGGTAGCCGAATCCTCGTCATCGAGCAGCCATATGATGAAGCGTGAAACCTCGCCTCTTTCTCTTTCAAAATGAGTTAAAAAGGAGACAGTGAAATCCCTTACAAAATGTGCGAAGATAGGAAGGAGAAGGTTAGAGGGGATGAGGGGAAGCATGACTAAAGAGACACCACGTAATTCAAAATGGATGCGCTCCTACAATCGGGCACTTGTGTTACGCCTGATTCGAATGCATCAGCCAATTTCGAGGGTCGAACTTGCCCAGCGGACAAATTTGACGAAGCCGACCGTCTCGAACATCGTCAGTGAGTTGATTGCTGATGGTCTCGTGACGGAGCGGGAACTCGGAGTTTCGAATGGGGGACGCAAACCAATCATGCTTGAATTGGTTGCGACGGAACAATATGTCATCGGAATCGATGCGACGAGTCATCGTTTCATCGGTGTCATCGCCGACTTGAGTGGAAATACGATTCATGAAGTCGAAACGATCGGACACTTTGATACGAGTGACGATATGATTGATGCCGTCAGTCAACTGTGTGAAGAATTGATTGAAGCGACAAACGGTGTCGGGACGATTCATGGCATCGGGATTTCTGTCCACGGGATGGTTAATCCGGAAACAGGTGTCATCCTATTTGCCCCTCGGTTCCACCTTCATGATGTCGCACTAAAAACACATTTAGAGGAACGATTTGCCTATCCAGTTTTCATCGAGAATGACGTCCGGGCACTCGCTTCCTTCGAATTGTTATTTGGCGAGGGGGTCGGGGTCGATCAATTCTTTTACCTTTATGCAGGCGAAGGGATTGGAGGCGCCTATGTACTGGATGGAAAGTTGATTGATGGGGAAAACCACATCACGGGTGAAGTCGGACATATGCGACTTGATTTAGATGGACCCATCTGTTCTTGTGGCAATCGTGGTTGCCTCGAGGCATTGGCAGGCGAAAAGTCACTGTTGCGCGATTTTGAAGTCATTGATCCGCAAGTAAAAACCTTATTGGAACTGCGGAGTCGTTTAGTGGCAGGAGACGAACAAGCGGCGCGCGCCTATCATCGAGCAGGAGAGTATATCGGGATTGGTGTATTGAATACGATTCACTTGTTGAACCCGAAACGGATTTTACTAGGCGGCCCGATGTTTGAACGCGCACCGGGCATCGTCGAGCAGATTAAAGAACGGGTCGCGCATACGGCGCTGACAACAGCCTCGCGACAGACGGACGTGAAGATGGTGCCGTGGAGTGAAAAACAAGGGGCACTTAGTGCAGCTGCCTTAGCGACAAATAGTGTCTTTCAAACGATTTAAAGTATAAACTACTTCCATCGATATGACGGAAGTAGTTTTTTTGACTGTAGGCAAACTCTTATGAAGAGTGAAAATGCGATAACGAGAAGCAATCAGTTCGCGCTTCCCTTTCTCGCTTCATCTTCAAAGCGGCAATTGGTCTAAAACGATTCAAGACGGATTGCGCTCCAAATCGTCTGCATGCCTGGATTTCTCTCACGGTATTACTTAAAAAGCGTCACGTTTCGTTGACTCCTACGGGGAAAAGTGCGTGTTTAACGCACTTTCAGAGGCAGGCAAGACCCTGCTCGTGTCCGTTAGGACCAAGGAGCAACGGCTTGCGCCTCGCCCGAGGAAAGCAACGAAAAAGACGCTTTATCACGCCTTCAGTTATCAGGACTTCAAGCAATCTCGAGATAACCCCAAAAAATAATTTATGAAAACGTTTACAAATATAAAAGTCATATGCTATAGTCTTTTTAAAGATAGATAATAAATTTAATTTACTAAGTTCATGTGAACGGTGGAGGTGGATGCGGACTGGCGAAGACCAGTCGAGCTGAAACGGAAAGAAGGAGGCAACGCGCCGATGGAAACAAAAGATCCGTGGGTTTCCTATCGTGAAGCTTTTGGGCGTTACGGGGCCATCCGCGGCTTTTACTATGATCGTCAAACGCAGCGGATGACTGAACAACAACTAGGGGATGAACGGTCACCGGACCAAGACATCGTGCTCGTCCGTCCGCGACAAGATGGAGTTTTTCAATTCCGGATGTCATCCGTGCAAGGAGTATTGACAATCCGTTCCTCAGAACTGCATGTTCGAAAAAATGAGAGCGGATACATCGAATTACGCGCATTGATGCAACAAATGCGGACGGCAGGCTGCTTAACACTTGGCGGGGAGTTTTACTTATTTGTCGCTCGCGAAGTCGACACATTGGATTATCGGTTACGTTTGATTGCCCGCGTGTTGATTCGGCTACAGGGAATGCCGATCGACCAAACGGTGATGGAAGACTGGTGCAAACAAGCGAAACTGGAAGGTCAACACGGTCAAAAATACGCATGATACTTACACATAAAAAGGGGATCAATCAGATGAAATTTAAAAAATCGAAAATTTTAGCGGCAGCATCGGTTCTTACATTATCAGCACTACTCGCAGCTTGTGGTGGCGAAGATGAGCAACAGACGACAACAAAAGACGGTAAAACAATCGTTACCTGGTGGGGCTGGGCACCACAACCTGAAGCTGGGAAAGCCGTTGTCGATGCGTTCAATAAATCGCAAGACAAGTATTCAGTCGAATTCAAACGGTACAGTGAAGACTATGAAAAGCAACTTCAAGTCGCAATGTTGTCAGGTAAAGGCCCAGACATCATTGGCTTAAAAGAACCGATGATTCAGCAGTATAAAGATCGTGTCGTACCGGTCGATTCATATATGGATAAAGCAGCCGGAGATGGATGGAAAGATAAATTCGTCGAGCTCGGGATTGAACAGACGACACTTGATGGTACACAATACGCAGTCCCAATCGGTTTCACAGGACAAGCATACTTGATGTACAACAAGACGATGCTTGATAAATACGGTGTCACGCCACCTAAGAACTATAAAGAAACGGTCGATGCCGTCAAAAAAATCAAAGCGTCTGGCGATAAAGTCATTCCATTGATGCTCGGAGCAAAAGATGCTTGGATCGACATCGATGTCTACAATGTCCTCAGTCACCAAGTCGCGCCGGGTTACATTCAAAAAGTCTTGTCGGGTGAAGCAAAATGGACAGATGACGAAATGGTCAAAACAGCACAAGTATGGCAAGATCTCTTCGAAGATAAAGTCTTCCAAGAAGGAGCGCTTGGTCTTGCGACTTACAATGACGGGATGAACCAGTTCTTCGATAAAAAAGCTGCGATGTGGGTCATCGGTTCATGGGAAGCACACTCGATGACGACGGCTGAGAAAAAAGACAAATGGAAAATTGACGATGAGCTTGGATTTGCACCACTTCCTAACCTCGTAGGCGGAACAGAACAACCAATCATCGCTTCAATCGATATGGCGCTTGGTGTCAATAAAGAATCGAAACAACAAGAAGGTGCAGCAGAGTTCATCGCCTTCATGAGTCAAGGTGAAGGACAAGAAGTATACATGGGTGAGTTCGAGATGGCACCAGGAATTAAAGATGTCACGATCGACTCTGATTCCGCTTTCACATCGGAAGGCGAAAAAGAATCATACAAAATGTTAAACGATACGCTTGCGGACGCAGTCGCGAGCCGTGGAATCCGGGATACGAAATTGAACGATATCCTCGGGAAGGAACTTCAAAATATCGCAACAGGTCAAGATCCGAAAGAAGCACTTCAACGTGTTCAAGATACAGCGGATAAATCGGCGAAATAAGCAGTAGACAGCGAAGTGATGCGCCTGGCGTATCACTTCCTGATTTTTGGAAAAGAGGAAAGTGAGGAATCAACATGCAGACAGAGCGTCAGGAATTGCCGATTAAACCAAAAGCAGAGCCGTTAAAACCAGCAGCGACACGTTCACCTGCTCCAAGAAAAAAAGGCAAGATGAAACAAAATATGGTCGGTTGGGCATTTGTCGCACCAATCGTCCTTTTCGTCGTCAGTTTCATCTACTACGGGATTTTCTACAATGCCTATAACTCGTTTTTCTCATGGGACGGGATTTCGTTTGATAAAGCGTTTGTCGGGCTTTCAAACTATGCGGAAATGTTCGGAGATCCGGACTTTTATCTTTCGCTCAAAAACACCTTCATCTTCACCGTCTTGACGGTCACAATCCAGGCTGGAATCGGACTTGTTCTCGCGTACTTCCTGCATACACAAGGACCGCTGCGGACTGCGATGAAATCGGTCTTCTTCTTCCCGGTCGTTTTGAGTCCGGTCGTCCTTGGGGCAGCTTTCACACAAATTTATGATTTCCAATTTGGATACATCAACGAATTCTTACGTGCAATCGGTCTTGGGAGTCTCGAGCAGAACTGGCTCGGCGATCCGGATATCGCGCTTTATTCCGTCATCGCCATCAATATCTTCCAGTGGACAGGGTCGTCGATGGTCATGTACTACATGGCGATGTTGACGATTGAAAAAGAAATTTTCGAAGCTGCGAAAATTGATGGAGCCGGTTTCTTCCGGACCCTTTGGAGCATCGTGTTCCCGAACTTAAAGGGCACGACCTTCACGTTATCGATCCTCGGTGTCATCGGTGGACTGAAGACATTTGACTTAGTCTGGATCACGACTGCCGGTGGGCCGGGATCGTCCACAGAATTTATCTCGACCTACTTATTCCGAAAATCAATGCTCCAACAGGAAGTCGGCTACTCGAGTGCTGTCGCCATCGTGCTACTTACAATCGCGTTGCTGATCACGTACTTCCAATTACGGATACAAAAGAAAATGGATAACTAAGGAGGAACGTACCATGAATGTAGAATCTAAAAAGAGTCGTTGGATGATCAACCTTGTCCTTGCCTTAGCTTCAATCGTCTGGCTGTTCCCGATCTTTGTCATGTTCAAGGAAAGCTTACGTGTCAATGGATTTGAGAACTATATCGCGACGTTACAAAACCCGAATTTCCCAACGTTCGTCTTCAACAGTTTCTTTGTTGCCTTCTTCATGATCATCATCTCAATCACGATTCTGGCGTTTGCAGCGTTCGCTTTTTCAAAGCTAGAATTCGCAGGAAAGCGTCTCATGTTCAATATGGTCCTCGCCGGTTTAATGTTACCGGTTGCTTCGATGATCGTCCCCTTGTTCTTTACGCTCCGTTCATTTGACGGACTGAACAATCATTGGGGATTGATTGGGGCAGAAGTTGCATTTTTCCTCCCGTTCGGCTTGATGCTCATCAAAGGGTACTTTGACGAATTGCCGAACGAACTGATGGAAGCGGCCTATATCGACGGTGCGACAATTTTAGAAGTCTTCTTCAAAGTCATGTTGCCACTCGCGAAACCGGCACTTGCAACAGCATTAATTTATGCGTTCCTCAACTCGTGGAACGAATACTTGATGGTCTTGACGTTCATGACCGATCCCGCTTACCAGACAGTCACGATGGCACCGAGCTTCTTCAAAGATGCACTCGGCGGCGATCCAGGTAAAATCTATGCCTCACTTGTGTTAATCAGCTTACCGACGATGGTCTTCTATATCTTCTTCCAACGTTTCTTCCAAAAAGGAATGACAGCCGGTGCAGTAAAATAATTTGTTTTTTGAGTCAGGGGGAGCAACATGTATTTAGGAGTCGATTATTATCCGGAACAAACACCACGTGAATTGTGGGAGGAAGATTTTCGTTTGATGAAAGAACTGGGGGTCAACGTCGTCCGGATTGCAGAATTTGCGTGGACGATGATGGAACCGGAAGAAGGGGTTTATGACTTCGACTTTTGGGATGACGTCGTCGCACGACTCAGTGACGCGGGCTTCGATATCGTCCTCGGTACACCGACGGCAACACCACCCGCCTGGATGTGTCATAAGTATCCGGAAATTTTACCGGTCGACGAACATGGTGTGACGATCAGCTTTGGTGCGCGTCGTCACTACACGGTTCACAGTGAGACCTATCAAAAGTTTTCCGTCGCGATTACGACGGAAATGGCGAAACGGTACGGGCAACATCCGCGTGTCATCGGTTGGCAGACAGATAATGAGTACGGTCATGAAAAGTCGGACCGCTCTTACAGTGCTATCGACCGGACCGCTTTCCAGGTCTGGCTCAAGAAGCGGTATGGCACGCTTGACGTGTTAAATGAGACATGGGGAACGGTCTTTTGGAGTCAAACCTATACGGCGTGGGAACAAATTCCCGTCCCGCGTAAAGTCTACCAAGAACATAGTCCAGCCCTGCTCGTCGATTTCGACCGATTTTGTGCCGACGGCTATAACTATTACAACAAGCTGCAAGTCGATGTCTTACGTGAACATATCCATCCGGATGCCTTTATCACACATAACCTCGTCTACAGCGATATGGCTGTGAATCAACAACAGATGGCGCAAGATCTTGACTATGTCTCATTTGATAACTATCCCGTCTGGGGCGGGTTACCGGAGCCGAACCGTTTCGAGAAGATGGCGAGCGATCACGATCTCTGCCGGTCGTCGAAACAGGGCAAAGGTTTCTGGGTCATGGAACAACTCAGTGGCGCACAGGGGTGGAGCAAAATCGGATACTTACCACGCCCGGGTCATATTCGCCTCTGGACGTATCAAGCCGTTGCACGCGGCGCAGAAGCGATCGTCTATTTCCGCTTCCGGGCAGCCTTGTTCGGGACGGAAGAATTTTGCCACGGCATCATCGACCACGACGGGAAACCGAAACGGAAGTTTGCTGAAGTCAAACAGATCATGACGGAACTGAATACGTTCGGCGACGAGATCAATGCGAGTACGTACCGAGCGGATGTCGGTGTCTATTTTGATCAGGAAAACGTTTGGGCCTGGACGCATCAACCGCACAGCGATGCGTTTGATTTCCGGACCGAGTTCGTCCGTTTTTACGGCGGAGCTGTCCGCAAGCAGGTTGCGACGGACATCGTCTTCCCGGGCGACGCGCTTGACGGCTATAAACTGATCATCGTGCCACTGTACTTCTTGACGAACCCGACGTTCGATCAAGCACTGATTGATTACATGGAACAAGGTGGCCACGTCATCTTTACGTACCGGACAGGTGTCAAGGATCCGCATAACAATGTCATCCCGAAAACACTTCCCGGGAAGTTTGCCACGTATGCCGGCATTGAAATCGATGAATATGAATCCCTTCAAGCGGTCCAGCAAAACCGTGTCGAGGGACTTGACGGACAATCGTCGACGGCACGCCTCTGGTGCGATCTCATTACACCGACGACGGCAGAGCCGCTCGCCGTGTATCGCGATACATTTTATGACGGGGTCGCAGCTGTCACACGAAATCAATATAAAGGAACGGTGACGTACATCGGAGCGTCGATCGATGACGCGATGATCGATACGATTTACGCGCAAGCCTTTGAAGAAGCAGGAATCGAGACGCTTGAAGTGCCGGACCAGGTCGAAGTCGTTCGCCGTCACGGGGAAACACGCGATTTCGTCTTCCTGATGAACCATGACACAAAAGAAACGAAACAAGTCACGCTTGACGGAACATATCAGGAGCTGACGACGCAAGAGACATACAGTGGAACAGTGACACTCGCACCGCTTGCGACACTGATTCTGACGACGTAAGGAGGTAGGACCATGGCAATCTTTGAAGTATCGAAACACCGATTCGTGATTGAAGGACAAGATGTCGCGCATGTCGTGACAATCGGAGCGAATGGGAAGCTCGTTCATACGTATTTCGGGGCACGACTTCCGTATCGAGCAGATTATGCGGCGTTACCGAGTGCGGTTCTTGCACACAGTTCATTCGAATCGCCAGACGGCGTCGCGACGTACGACTTTATCCCGTTCGGTGAGATGGTCTATACAGAACCGACGTTAAAATCAGAACGGGCAGACGGAGCAAGAATCAGTCAGTTTTCTTTCGAGCAAGCAGAGCTGTCTGATACGGCACTTGTCTTATGGCTCCACGATCCCCTCCAAGATTTGCGTGTCGGGGTACGGTATGAACTTTTCGCGGCATACGATATGATCGGGCGCTCGCTCATCGTCGAAAACGCAGGAGAAAGACCTGTCCGTTTGACGACAGCGCAGTCGTTCGCGATGGGACTTTTGAATCGTCCAACGCTCAACTTCCATCATTATGCAGGGACATGGACGGGCGAATTCCAAAAACAAATCACGCCGCTGACAGCAGGACGCAAGACGATTGAAAGCCGCCGTGGTGTGACAAGTCATCAAGCCAATCCTTGGTTTGCGCTTGAGCATGACGCGACAGAGACGACGGGCGAAGTCATTTACGGCCATTTTGCCTATTCGGGCAACTGGTCGATTCACGCCGAACAAGATGCCTTCGGGTTCGTCCAACTATCGGGTGGGATGAATGGATTTGACTTCAGCTGGACGCTTGACGCTGAACAACGTCTGATAACACCGGTCTTTTATATCGGCTATACTCCGGACGGCTTCGCCGGAATGAGTGCGCGCGCGCATGACTTCCAGCGTCACGTGATCATGCCGGCGTCTGACCGTGAAAACGTTCGACCGGTCCTCTATAACTCATGGGAAGCGACGTATTTCGATGTGACGGAACAGGGACAACGGGCACTCGTCGATCAAGCAGCGGACATCGGATGTGAACTATTCGTCGTCGATGACGGCTGGTTCGGTGAACGTCACTCCGATCAAGCGGGATTAGGCGACTGGGTCGTCAATCGGAAGAAGTTTCCGAACGGTCTGACCCCTTTGATTGAGTATGTGAAGGGGAAAAACATGCAGTTCGGTCTTTGGGTCGAGCCGGAGATGGTCAATCCGGACTCCGATTTATATCGCGCACATCCGGACTGGATTTATCATGCTCCGCGTGCTGTCCGGACGACATCGAGAAACCAGTTCGTCTTGAACCTCGGTTTACCGGAAGTCGAACGTTTTGTTTATGACATGATGGATGAATTATTGACGACGCACGAAATCGACTACATCAAGTGGGACATGAACCGGGCATTCTCTGAGCCGGGTGTCCCGTCGCAAACGCCGGACGCGCAACAAGAACTTTGGAAGCGCCACGTCGATGCCTTATATCGAATCTTCGACGAGCTACGACTCGGGCATCCGACGGTCGACTTCGAAGCGTGTGCCGGTGGCGGAGGTCGAATTGATCTCGGGATTTTACAACGGACGGAACAAGTCTGGACGAGTGACAACACGGACCCGCTTGACCGGTTGACGATTCAACATGACTTCTCGTTTGCCTATAATGCAAAAATGATGAGTTGCTGGGTGACGGATGGTCCGAACTGGTTGAATGGGCGGAACTTACCGCTTGCGACGCGGTTCGTCTCTTCGATGCAAGGGACGCTCGGTATCGGTGGAAACTTAAGTGAGTGGACGGCAAGTGAACTCGCGGAAGCAAAAGGATGGATTGAGACATACAAGACGATTCGACCGACAGTTCAGCACGGACGTCAATACCGTATCAGTCCATTCTCACAAACGACAGCGAGCATCATGCAGTATACGTCTGAATCTGAGACGGTCATTTTGGCGGTTGCACCGATGCGTAAGCATGGCATTCACCAGTACAGCTTTAAACTGACGGGATTAGATGCAAATAGACTGTATCAAGTGGAAGATCGCCAGGTGAGCGGTGCTTACTTGATGAACCAAGGACTGAACTTCTCTTATTCGACGGACTATGAAGCACGTTGTTTACGAATTCAACCCATCCATCAATTGAGACAAATTGAGCAAAAGGAGCCGATCGCATGACCGACCAGACGTTAGAACAAATCTTTGAAGAGCAATTCGGTGTACAGGCGACACATCGCTTTTTTGCGCCAGGGCGTATCAATTTGATTGGAGAGCATACGGACTATAACGGAGGTCATGTGTTTCCATGTGCCTTGACGCTCGGGACGCATGCGATTGCCCGAAAACGGGATGATGCAACGTGTCGTTTCTATTCACTCAACTTCGAAGCAGACGGCATCATCGAAGTCGGATTAGACGACTTGGCCCATAATCCGCAAGACGGTTGGACGAATTATGCCAAAGGAATGGTGCATGTCCTCCGGGAAGCCGGGTACGCCATCACGTCAGGCTTTGACGTCTTGATTAAAGGGGATATTCCGAACGGAGCTGGGTTGTCTTCGTCTGCTTCACTCGAACTCGTCATCGGTGTCATGCTCGAGCGTTTATATGAATTGGATCTCGACCGGGTCGAGCTCGTGAAGTTCGGTCAGCAGGTCGAAAATCACTACATCGGCGTCAACAGTGGCATCATGGATCAGTTTGCGATCGGGATGGGACAGGCAGGGTCAGGATTACTCCTTGACTGCCAAACGCTTGACTACACGTATGCGCCGCTCGACTTGACGGGTTATACGATCATCATCATGAACACGAATAAGCGGCGTGAACTCGCCGATTCAAAATACAACGAGCGGCGTGCAGAATGTGAACAGGCGCTCGAACAGTTACAGCAAGTCCGTCCGTATGCAACCCTCGGAGATTGGTCGGTGGCAGAATTCGAAGACGTCACGCTCGACGACGAGCGCTTGATGCGTCGGGCACGCCATGCCATTTCTGAAAATGAGCGGACGTTACAAGCCCTAGAAGCACTACAAGCAGGGCAACTCGAGGAATTCGGAGAATTGATGAATGCGTCGCACCGGTCACTCCAACACGATTATGAAGTGACAGGGCAAGAACTCGACGCGTTGGTCGAAGCGGCTTGGGCACAACCGGGTGTCCTTGGGGCACGGATGACAGGAGCCGGCTTTGGTGGCTGTGCGATTGCAATCGTTGAAACGTCAACAGTCGACCGATTCATCGATGCCGTCGGACAGCGCTATGAAAGCCGGATCGGTTATCCGGCAACGTTCTACACGGCGACTGTCGGAGACGGAGCGCGTGAAGTCGAACGGGAGGTCATCTAATATGGCAGTACTAGTTGTCGGTGGGGCCGGCTATATCGGCTCCCATGCCGTCTATCAGTTGATTGATGCTGGAAAAGACGTCGTCGTCATTGATCATTTACAGGCAGGTCACAAGAAGGCGGTCCATCCGCAAGCCCGTTTATACGAAGGTGATATTCGCGACCGGTCGTTCCTTGACCATGTCTTTACAAAAGAGACGATTGAACAAGTCGTTCACTTCGCCGCCTTTTCGTTGGTCGGGGAGTCGATGGAACAACCATTAAAATACTTCAACAATAACGTCTACGGAACGGAAGTCTTACTCGAGGCAATGGTCGCACATGATATCAAACAAATCGTCTTCTCTTCGACGGCTGCGACATATGGTGAGCAAGAAACGATGCCGATTCTCGAGACGGCAATGACGAACCCGACGAATACGTACGGTGAAACGAAATTGATGATGGAGAAGATGATGAAATGGTGCGAACAAGCACATGGTCTTCGTTATGTGGCGTTACGTTACTTCAACGTCGCTGGAGCACGCGCGACAGGAGAAATCGGGGAGGATCACACACCAGAGACACACCTTGTTCCACTTGTCCTTGAAGTCGCAAACAATCAGCGGTCTGTCATCTCGATTTATGGAGATGACTACGCGACGCCGGACGGGACATGCATCCGGGATTACATTCATGTCGAAGATTTGATTGATGCCCATATTCTCGCACTCGATTACTTACAACAAGGACACACGAGTGATGTCTTTAACCTCGGTTCGAGCAACGGATTTTCCGTCCGCGAAATCATCGAGGCGGCGCGCCGGGTGACGGGGCACCCGATTCCGGAACAAGTCGTCGCAAGACGTGCCGGTGATCCGAGTACGTTAATCGCAGGATCAGCTAAAGCAAAACGTGTTCTCGGCTGGTCACCGCGTCGGACGGACATCGACCAAATCATCCGTGATGCCTGGAACTGGCACGAACGCCGTCCGAACGGTTATCAGACAACATAAGAGAGAGAATGGATTGAGGAGAGTGAAGGCGATGAATGAACACATCAAACGATTGATTGAGCAAGCGATTGCTGAACATCTGATTGACGCAGAAGATGAAATCTATGCGCGTAATCGAATTCTTGCGCTTGTCGGTCAGGCGGATTATACCAATCCAGGAACCGTTACAGCGGAACCGATTCCAGACATCCTCGAGGCGCTGGTGGAAGAAATGATCGCGTCCGGACGGCTTGCAGCACGACTCGACGAAAAAGAACGTTTCGCAGCTGAATTAATGGATGTGTTCGTTGATCGTCCTTCGACGATCACGACGACGTTCAATCAGCTCTACAAAGAAAATCCGGTGCACGCAACGGATTATTTCTATCAACTCAGTCAGGCGAGCAATTATATCCAGACGAAACGGATTGCGAAAAACATCCAGTACAAGGCAGCGACGGCTTACGGGGAAATTGATATTACAATCAACTTATCGAAACCGGAAAAAGATCCGCGCGAAATTGCGGCAGCCCGGACAGAACCTGTTGCAGCATCGACCTATCCGACGTGTTTGCTTTGTGTCGAGAACGTCGGTTATGCCGGACGCAGCAATCATCCGGCTCGGGCGAACCACCGGATCGTTCCGTTGACACTTCAAGGTGAGGATTGGGCATTGCAGTATTCGCCATACGTTTACTACAACGAACACAGCATCATTTTATCGCAGACGCATCGCGATATGGTAATCAACCGCGCCGCCTTTGAACGATTACTTGAGTTCGTCGATCAATTCCCGCATTATTTTGCAGGGTCAAATGCTGATTTACCAATCGTCGGCGGTTCGATTTTGACGCACGATCATTACCAAGGCGGGCGTTATGAGTTCGCGATGGACCGAGCAACAATCCAAAGCCGGTTCGACTTGCCGCAACAACCGGATGTCAGTGGGCAAACGTTACACTGGCCGCTCAGCGTCATCCGCTTGAGTAGCCCTGATCGTCACCAGTTACTCGCTGCTGCCGATGATGTGTATACAGCCTGGTTGACGTATAGTGACGCGGAACAGGAAATCATTGCGACGACAGACGGCGTCCGGCATAACACGGTGACACCGATTGCCCGGATGCGAAACGGCGTCTATGAACTCGATCTTGTCTTACGAAACAACCGGACCTCTGTCGAACATCCGGATGGCATTTTCCATACGCACGCGGACATCCACCACATCAAACGTGAAAATATCGGCTTGATTGAAGTGATGGGACTTGCGGTCTTACCGGCCCGGTTGCTGGAAGAACTAAAGCAGGTCGAACAGTTCATCGTCGGTGAAACGACGGACGTCTTGCCGGTACACCGGACTTGGGCGGAAGAGTTGAAGCAACAGTACACCGGTCAACCGGTCACATCTTACGTCGAACAAGCCGTGGCTGAGAAATTCGTCCGTGGACTCGAAGACTGCGGTGTCTTCAAACAGACGGAGGCAGGGCAGGCGGGACTTAACCGGTTCCTGCAGACGGTGACACATCAAGTGACAGGTGACCGGCGATGACGTACGAGACACATCAAACAGAAGACGCGCGACTCGTCCGGCACCGCTTGATGCAACCGGACATGGAAGTCGAGATTTGGAATTACGGTGGCATCATCAATGACGTCCGGGTCAAAGATCGCTCGGGCAAGCTGGAGAGTGTCGTGCTTGGCTTTGATACACTGGCCGCTTATAAAGAACATTCGCCGTATTTCGGAGCAATCGTCGGCCGGGTCGCGGGACGGATAGGTCAAGCCCGCTTTTCAATTGCTGAACAAACTTATCACCTTGCGGCAAATGACGGAACGAATCACTTACATGGCGGCACGCACGGCTTCGATCAAGTCTTCTTTGATGTCATCGAAGCAACAGAACAACTGTTGCACTTACGGACGCTCAGTCCGGATGGTTGCGAAGGGTATCCCGGAAATGTAACCGTGGATGTCATCTACCGGCTAAACGGGACAGCATTGACGTTGTCGATTGAAGCAACGACGGATCAGACGACACCATTGAACGTGACGAATCACACGTACTGGAACCTGTCCGGCAACTTACAACGCGATATTCTGGATCATCAGTTGACGTTACCGAGTTCGACCTATCTACCGCTTGGACCCGATCTGCTACCGACGGGGGAATTCCGTCCGGTCGACGGAACGGTCCTTGATTTTCAGACAGGGCGGTCGATTCGCAGTGGCGCTGAATCGGAAAGTGAGGAGACGGTCAATGCCGGGTATGGTTATGATCACCCGTTCGTCTTAGACGAAGGGAGAGCGCAACTCATGGATCCGGTATCAGGACGAACGTTACAGGTGACGACGAATCAGCCGGTCGTCGTCTTATACACGGGAACACAACTCTTGACCGACTATACGGTTCGCGGTGTCCCATCCCGTCCGTCGCTCGGTCTCTGTCTCGAGGCACAAGTCCATCCGAATGCTGTCAATGAATCCCGTTTTCCATCGATTCTCGTCGAACCGGGTGTGACGTACCAGTGGGAGACGACATATCGGTTTGGAATCAATAATGTAAACTGATATCG
This sequence comes from Exiguobacterium sp. QJM3NY_9, assembly GCF_056173545.1. NCBI lineage: Bacteria > Bacillati > Bacillota > Bacilli > Caryophanales > Exiguobacterium > Exiguobacterium sp. QJM3NY_9. Next base: position 424,848 of record NZ_CM149679.1, read on the forward strand.
GAGGGGTGACTTATAAGCCGCTCTTAGTGACGGACGGTTCCGACCTCCTCGCTTTCCATGGGCGGAAGGTAAGCCGCGGCAGCCCGCATTTCTTGCGGCCATGCCGGGTCTTCCCTCTTCCTGACGGAAACGCGAATCGCGTTTCCTTTTCCCATAGGAGTCGAGGATGAACGTTTCCGTCCTCCATCAATCAAATGGCCGATGATTCCACTTTTCAGGGAATCATCGGCCATTTCTATGCAACTTCTTATTGTTCATGATAGTTTAGTGCTTGTTCGAGTCTCGCATGAAAAGCAACAACCGCTTGATCGTTGACCTTTAGCTTGTCTCCAGTTCATTTCATCTTAATCTCGATGACTCATGCCTCAACCGAGAAAAACATATGAACAAAAGGCTGATTGTTCATCAACCACGACGTAATGAACGCCGTGTCTACGTGAAAACCCGAGCGTTCCGTTTCTTGTTAGAATACGGAATTGCTCGGGTTTTCGATTACATTGAGTTCGAACTGGCTTCTTGCTCTAAGGCAAGCAAGCGGCGTTTCATGTTCAATCCACCCCAGTAGCCAATCAAATCACCATTCTTGCCGACAATCCGGTGACAGGGGATGACTAACAGCAACCGGTTTTTCCCGATCGCCGTGCCGACTGCCCGGATGGCACGAGGGCGTGAGACAGCCGCTGCGATCTCGGAATACGTTGTAGTGTTTCCGTATGGAACAGCTTGTAATGCTTGCCAGACATCGAGCTGGAACGGTGTTCCGATCGGGTGAAGTGGCAATGTAAAGGCCGTCCGCTCTCCCTGCAAATAACCGAGCAGTTGCTCCCGGTACGGATTGATTCTTGAATCGTCAATTAAGACTTCAGCCCGTGGAAGATGCTTTCGTTTCCAGTCTTCAAAGAGTTCGGACGGTTCGTCAAACGCACCGACATAACAGAGACCGTCCGACGTCGCAGCAATCGGAAAGCAATGGTGTTCCCATTCAAGTTTCGTAAAGTAAAGTTCCATCGAGCGTTGCTCCTTCAAAAACAAGTGGTGTGGTTACGTGTTCGAGAAGACAGCCTGTTGACGTGGTGGAAGATGGATTGCTTGTCCGACCAGTGCTTCGAGTGCTTCCGTCAAGGCTTCATTGCGACTCGGGTGTGCTTGGACCGGAAAACGTAAATCTTCTTGTTTCGCAGCCATTTCAAGGGCAAGCGCACATGTACCGGCGAGTTCAAGGGCACCGTCCCCAATCATATGAATGCCTAAAATCAGTGATGTCTTCGCGTCCGAGACGACTTTGATGAAACCGCTGGCCGCATCGATACTGCTCGCCCCGTTTGCCGTCAATGGAAACTGTCCGACTTGCACCGTGAACCCGCCTTCAGTGGCTGCTTGTTCCGTCAGACCGATTGCGGCAATTGGTGGAAGTGATCGGATGATTGTCGGGAAGTAAGGAATCGTCGTATCAGGTGAAGCGCCACCGAGATGTTCCGCCGTCCGTTTTGCTTCATGGATCGCCCGTGTCGCGAGTTGCGGACCCGGTGTGACGTCACCAATCGCATAAATATGGGGGAAGTTTGTTCGACCAAGCGCATCTACGACTAGTGTTGCATCCTCGTTTAACGTCAGACCAAGCCGATCGACACCTAAATCAAGTGTATTGGCTACGCGTGGCAACGACTGGAAGAGGTAACTTGCCTGGACGGTTTTTTCTTGTTCAGCCTTGACGATTGTGACGTCGACATGAGTATCCGCCGGTGTAATCGTCGTCACAGTGCCACTGACAAGTGTAATTTTTTGTTTTTTGAACGTCCGCTTCAATTCTTTTTCGAGACTTGTGTCGAGCTCGAAGCCGTCAGCAATCAACGTCACATCTGTCCCGAGTGCTTGAAAACTCATCGCTGCTTCAATCGCGATATAATCGTTCCCGATGATGATCAGGCTATCCGGTAACTCTTGTAATTGATACAGTTGTTCCGCGTTCAAGAGAACGGATGATTCTTCACGGATGCTGTGGCTGCCGGTTGCGATCACGACATCCTGAAAACGGTACGTATCGAACTGATGTCCGTGTTCGACACCGATCCGGTCGTCTGAGAGGAAGGACGCAGACCCGGTCACGTATTCAATATCGTTAGCTTTACATAGCGCTTCGACGCCTTGGCGCAGCTTCGTCACGACTTGGTCACGGTAGCTTGCTAACTGGCCGAAATCATGTGTCGTTTCGATGGAAAAGCCGAGTGCCGTCAAGTGTGAGAGACGTGTTCGCTCCTGCGCAGCATGCGCCAATACTTTCGACGGAATACATCCGACGTTCAAGCATGTTCCACCGAGTCGTTCCCGCTCAATCAATGTGACGTCACGTCCAAGCTGTTTCGCCCGAATCGCAGCTGTGTAACCAGCTGGTCCACCTCCGAGAATGAGGAGGTCACGCTCTTGTGTCAGTTCTCCTACGACCATTTAAATCAACTCCATTAATAAAGTAGTCGGTTGTTCAATCAGACCGGCGAAGCGATTCGTAAAGGCGACGGCCGTCGCTCCGTCCGCGACGCGGTGATCAAACGACATCGAGACGTTCATCATCGAGCGGACGACGATTTGATCGTTTTCATCGACGCAAGCCCGTTTTTTTGTTTTATGAAAAGCGATTAGGGCGGTCTCCGGGTAGTTGATGATGGGCGTCGCACCGGTACTGCCGAGCGGTCCGACATTACTCATCGTGAACGTGCTCGCTTTTAAGTCGCCCGCCCGCAACTCGTTTGTTTTCGCCCGTGTGTGCAGTCCGGCGAGTTGTTCATGTAACAGGCGGAGTGAGAGCTGGTCGGCTTGACGGACGACAGGGACGATTAAGCCGTCTTCCGTTTCCGTCGCGATGCCGATATGGTACTCCTGCTCTAAAATGATTTGATCATGGGCTTCATCCAGTTTGGCATTGAAGACCGGGAAGTCTTTTAGGGCGACGACAAGTGCCTTGACGAAGAAGGCGTTGACACTGATCGGTGTCCCGTTCGCTTTTAGTTCTGCCCGCAGTGCAAGGAGACGTGTCATGTCGATTTCTTCAAAGTGCGTGACATGAGGAATCGTAAAGAGCGATTGCGTCATCTTCTTCGCAATCTGTTTGCGGATCCCGCGAAACGGTAACGTCGTCGGAGTAGTTGACGGTGTGACCGCTTCAGGAGCTGTGACGGCTTCAGGCCGGACAGGTGACGCGGATTCTCGACTTGTGACGAACTGCAAAACATCCTCTTCCGAAACGCGTCCGGATGGGTCCGATGCGGGTACTTGTTCGATATCAATTCCGTGATCGCGAGCGATTTTTCGTGTGTACGGTGTCGCGAGGACACGGCGCGTCTGTATGGCAAGCGGTGTTCGCGCGTTCACGACAGGACGCGATGGTCCGGTGACGGTTTCACGTGTTGCCGCTTCCTCGTCACCGGATTCAATCAGGAGGAGCGTCGTTCCGACAGTGACGGTCTGTCCAACCGGAATTAAGATGTCTTTGATGACGCCGGAAATCGGTGCCGGTAGTTCAGCGACCATTTTATCGGTCGACACTTCGACAACCGGTTGATCAAGCGTCACATGATCACCGATTTTGACGAGATAATGGGCGATTTCACCTTCCGTCATGCCTTCTCCGACATCATGTAGTTTCACTTCAGTCATAAACTCAGCTCCTTAGAAGTCGACCGTACGCGTAATCGCTTCAAGTACGCGGGCGGGTGTCGGAATATAGTGATCCTCTAGTGCGAACAACGGGACGGGTACATCAAATCCGGTCACGCGGGCAATCGGTGCCCGTAAGTAGAGGAAGGATGTGTCATTAATCAAAGCAATCAAGTCTGTCCCGAGACCACCCATCGCATGGGCCTCGTGGACGATGACGGCACGTCCTGTTTTTTGGACGGAGGCGGCGATCGTCTCTTGATCGAGCGGATAAAGTGTCCGCAGGTCGAGCACTTCACAGGAAAGACCTTGTTTTTCTGCCTGTGCTGCTGCTTTTTGAGCGACTTGTACCATTCCACCCCAGGCAATCAACGTGACATCTGTACCTTCCGAGACGATGTTCGCTTTACCGATTTCAATCGTATAGGCTTCGTTTGGGACGGGTTCTTTGAAAGCCCGATAGCTCCGCATCGATTCGAGGAACAGAACGGGATCGGGGTCATCGATTGCAGCAAGTAACAGTCCTTTGGCGTCGTAAGGCGTCGCAGGGCAGACGACCTTGAGTCCGGGCATCGAGGTGAATAAACTTTCCGTGCTGTCCGAATGGATTTCCGGGGCGCGGATGCCGGCACCATACGGCGCACGAATGACCATCGGTACGCTGTAGCGTCCCATCGTCCGCATCCGAATGCGCGAGACGTGGGTCATGATTTGTTCATAAGCCGGATAAATGAACCCGAGAAATTGAATTTCGACGATCGGTTTAAAGCCATTGACGGCAAGTCCGACCGAGGTCCCGACAATCCCCGCTTCACTGAGTGGGGTGTCGATGACACGGTCTTCGCCGAATTCAGCTTGTAGTCCGTCCGTTGCCCGGAAGACACCGCCGTTTTTACCGACATCTTCGCCGAGGACAAGCGTCGTGTCATCGGTCGCTAATTTAATTCGTAATGCATCCGTGACGGCTTGGATGAGTGTCATATCGGTTTGCTGATTGATTGGTGTCGCCATGTTAGTTCCCCCTCGCAGTCAGGTAATCGGCTTTTTGACGCGCGACGTCTGCTGGCAACGTCGCATAGGTATGATCGAAGAGGTCATCGATCGCCGGTAGCTTGAAGGCTTCCATCGCTTTGACGGCCTCCTCGACCTCCGTTTGGTGACGTGTCCGGATTGCATCGATTTCCGTCTCGTCGTAAAACCCTTGCGTACGCATGAACTGTTCGAGTCGCTCGAGCGGATCGACACGGTCGCGCGACCGTTCTTGATCGCGGTACTTCGACGGGTCGTCCGCTGTCGTATGGGCACCGAACCGCCATGTGACGGCCTCAATCAATGTCGGTCCCTGACCGTTCCGTGCGCGGGCGACAGCTTCTTGCATCGTGAAGTAGACGGCAAAGGCATCGTTTCCATCAATCCGGACGCTCGGCATGCCGTAAGCGAGTGCTTTTTGGGCGATTGTCTCCGAGTGCATCTGCTTTTGGATCGGGACAGAAATCGCATAACCGTTATTTTGGTTGAACAGAATGACCGGTGCCTGGAAGACACTTGCGAAGTTCATCCCCTCATGGAAGTCACCTTCAGACGTCGCCCCGTCTCCGAAATAGGCAACGGAGACGGCGGACGTTCCTTTTCGTTTTTCCGCCCACGCGGCACCGACCGCGTGGGGGATTTGTGTGGCAATCGGAACGGCAGGGGGGAAGATATGCAAGTCGTCCGTCGGGACACACCCCTCGACCCGTCCGTTCCAGTAAAGGAGTGTCCGTACCATATCGGCACCGAACGTCAACGTCGCCCCGTGATCACGGTACGTCGGAAAAATCCAGTCCGTATCGTTTAACGCCAGGGCACTGCCGACTTGAGCCGCTTCCTGTCCTTCAAACGGGGCATAGGTTCCGAGTCGCCCTTGGCGTTGCAAGTTGATCGCTTTTCGGTCGAATGTCCGAATCCGGTTCATGTGCGTGAATAACTGTAACGCTAATTCTTTCGTCAAAGCGTCTCGTTTCGTCTCGTCGACGATGTGACCGGCATCGTCGATGATACGTTGAATCGGGAATTGTGATTCCATCTCGTCCACCTCCATCAAGATTGATTGCGAATGTTCCACTTTGGTTTCGTTGTATTCGTGAAGATGTTATTGTGGCGGGCGCGGACATGAATCCGTTTGTCACACATCCGGTTTGCGGCTTCGAGTGTCGTGATCGACTCGGCACGTGATTGTCCGAACACTTCCAGGACGGCATCGTAAATGTGGCGCGTTTTCAGGAGGACCCGTTCATGATTGGCTCCGTACAGTTCATCTGCGACTTGAATCAGACCACCGCCATTGACGATGTAATCAGGGGCATAAAGGATGCCGCGCTGCATCAATTCTTCAGCGAGCGAATCGTCTGCGAGCTGATTGTTTGCTGAACCGCAGATTGCCTTACATGGAAGACTTGCGATGTTATCCGCACGGATGACACCGCCGTAGGCACAAGGGACGAAGACATCGGCATCCGTCAGGTGAATCTCGTGTGGGGCAACAACATGAACCGTTCCCGGTGTCATCTCGGCTTCTTTGACGATCGAGGCGAGTGCTGCTTCGTTAATGTCCGAGACGTACAGATTGGCACCAGCATGTAAAAGTTGTTCTGCGACCTTATAACCGACTTTTCCGAGTCCTTGGACGGCGTAAGAGGCACGACTCAAGTCGTCCGATCCGAACAGGCTCTCAATCGTTGCACGTAATCCATTGACGACACCTTCAGCAGTCGGAATCGACGAATCACCACTCCCGCCAAAGGCTTCCGGGATGCCGACGATCCGTGAGGTTTCGCGACTCGCATGGACGAAGTCGTCCATCGTCGTCCCCATGTCCGTCCCCGTATAGAAACGTCCGCCTAACGAATCGACGAATCGACCGAAAGCACGAAACATTTCCGGCGTTTTGTCCGTTGCCGGATTACCGATGATGACAGCTTTCCCTCCGCCGAAATCGACGTCGGCAGCGGCGCATTTATAGGTCATGCCGCGCGACAGACGCAAGACATCGTCCAGTGCTTCATCGACGGTCGCATACGGTGCCATGCGACAACCGCCGAGTGCCGGACCAAGTGTCGTATCGTGAATCGCGATGATGGCTTGAAGTCCCGAAATCGGATCGTTACAAAAGACGACCTGCTCGTGTCCTGCGATTTTTTCCATGATTGATAAAGATGTATTTGTAGATGGATTGATCATGTTCATGTCAAAGCCTCCTTGGATTTCTAAGTAAGCGCTTTCATTTTTTAGTTTAAAAAACGTGTGTCGTCAACTTGTCCTCAATCAATCGTTTATCCAAAATGATTTGCGTGACTTCGCCGACGCCGATCAACCCGTGTTCGTTCGTGACATCGATTTTTGTCCGGACGCGGTTGTCCCGCAGTTCTGTCACCGTCGCTATGATGCTGACCTGTGATCCGAGTGGTGCCATATTCAGATGTTTTACGTTGACTGCTCCCCCGACGCCTTCTTCTGACGATTCCAGATAAGGGAGGATGATTTTGCGGGCGGCCCACTCCATATGATAAACCATCGACACAGTGGAGTAGGCGGGATGGACGACGGTTCCTTCGAACTGTGCGAACATCTCTTCCGTGACGGTCGTTTCGACGCGTGCCGTCTGACCAAGGGCTAAACCAGGTTTCATAGAATCCTCCTCTATCTTCAAAACATATCTGTTTCTCTCCAAGTGGTCTTACCAAAAATAGTATAACACTTGTCACACGATATTTTATCAATCAGTTACAAAATGAGCAAACCATTTCAGAAATTTTTTCCAAACAGTAGTATGTTATGCCGTTTTATGATGGTGAAAAGACCTTAAATCCGAAAAAGGACGAAGATTCGATTGGGTGACGAAAGATATGGGAGCTTTTAACAAAATGAATCATTGACAACATTGTGAACGTATCGTAGGTTTAACGTATAACTAAATTTAAACGAGCGTATTTTTATTGTGTTAAATGAATGAGGAGGTGCGCGATGTTTTATGATGAGGCACTTGAGACGATGACGCATGAAACACGACAACGACTGCAACTCAATCGTTTACGTGAAACGGTCCGGTATGCGATGGAACGTGTGCCGTTTTACCGGAAACGTTTTGAGGAAGCCGGGCTTGATGCTGTTGCCTTTGATCAGCTAGAAGATATTCAAAAACTTCCGTTCACCCGAAAAAGTGATTTACGTGAGAACTATCCGTTCGGGCTGTTTGCCGTCAAACAAGAAGAGGTTGCGCGCATTCACGCCTCGTCCGGAACGAGCGGCAAAGCGACGGTCGTCGGGTACACGCAGGAAGATTTGGACGACTGGGCAGGTGCCGTCGCACGTGGTCTCGTCATGGCAGGTGCAAAACGGACGGATTTGTTGCATAACGCGTATGGTTATGGACTATTCACGGGTGGTCTCGGTTTACATGCCGGAGCAGAAAAACTCGGGATGACGGTCGTCCCCGTATCAGGCGGGAATACGGATCGGCAAATCACATTGATCGAAGACTTCAAACCGGCAGGGATTTGCGGTACACCTTCTTATGTGCTGCGCCTTGCAGAACGGATGGAAGAGCGGGGCATCAATCCTCGGACAACGGGCTTACGTTATGGAATTTTAGGAGCTGAACCGTGGTCGGAAGAAATGCGTCGGACGCTCGAAGAAAAATTGAATATTACTGCACTTGATATTTACGGACTGAGCGAAATCATGGGTCCGGGCGTCGCAGTCGAATGTCCAGCGCAACAGGGATTACACATCATGGATGACTTGTTCATCACGGAAGTCATTGATCCCAGCACGGGGGAACCGTTACCAGAAGGGATGGTCGGGGAACTCGTTTTTACAAGTTTAAAAAAGAAAGCGCTTCCAATTATCCGCTACCGGACGGGGGACCTCGCTTCGATTACACGTGAAACATGCGCTTGCGGTCGAACGACGACCCGGATGTCCCGAATTACAGGACGAACGGATGACATGATGATCATCCGCGGTGTCAACGTCTTCCCGTCGGAGATTGAACGTGTCCTATTGAAACAAGATGGTGTCACACCACATTATCAAATTCATCTCGTCAAACGACATGGACTTGATGCGATCGAGCTGCACGTCGAGCTCGAAGAACAGACGCAGCAGGAAGCAGTCATGCGAACCGTCTGTGAAGCCATCAAATCAGAATGCCTGATTTCGATTGAAATGATCTGTCACCCGCGGTATGGCGTCACCCGTTCAGAAGGAAAAGCAGAGCGGATTGTCGATCGTCGGACCGAAACGTCGGATAAAGAACCTGTTTAAGACAAGAGGAGGAACTCAACATGTACGATGCAACACACTTGTTCGAACCGGAAGTCATGACGGAAGATGAAAAGCTCGCCCGGTTCACGGAACGAATCGAGAACGGTGAAAAGATTGAAGCCGATGACTGGATGCCTGCGTTTTACCGCGATACGTTAATCAAATTGATTTCGATGCACGGAATCAGCGAAATCATGGGCGCCTTACCAGAGAAGGAATGGGTCCCGAAAGCCCCGTCCCTGCGCCGGAAGCTCGGCATCATGGCGAAAGTCCAGGATGAAATGGGGCACGGACAACTGTTGCTCCGCGTCGTCGAGGATTTGATGAAACCATACGGGAAAACGCGCGGTGATTTGATGGATGACCTGTTTACGGGACGCCTTAAGTTCCATAACGTCTTCCACATGCCGACCCGTACATGGGCAGATGCTGGAACGATCGGTTGGCTCGTTGATGGGGCGGCAATCATCACCCAGACGAACATGTTAGGGGCGTCATACGGTCCGTATGCCCGTGCCTTACAACGAATTTGTGCGGAAGAAGTGTTCCATGCGCAGCATGGTGAATCGATCATCATGGCACTTGCTGAAGGAACACCCGAACAAAAAGCAATGATTCAGGAATCACTGGATGAATGGTGGGAGTCACTGTTGATGTTCTTCGGTCCGGCGACAAAAGAAACAACCGGGACATCAAAACAGGATATCACGATCGCTTATAAGATCCGGACGAAGACAAACGAAGAACTCCGGCAAAATTTCTTTACGAAGTATGTTCCGCGGATTCAATCGCTTGGACTGGTCATTCCGGATCCAACGCTCCGTTTTGACGAAGAATCGGGACAATGGATTTATGCCCAGCCCGATTGGTCGGAGTTTAAGAAAATCATTCAAGGCGGAGGACCGCGTTCGAAGGAGCGTCTCGCCTTACGCCGGACGTCTTATCAAAATAACGCGTGGGTCCGTGAAGCGTTGGCCGAGACGATGGCATGAAGGAGGGTAACGACATGACGGAAACATTTTATCAGGAGTTCGAAGTGTTTAGTAAACGGACGCCGAACGCCGCGTTCACGCATCAATTCAGCTTGCTTGCACCAAACAAGGAAATGGCTTTACTGATGGCGCAAGAAAACTTCATGCGCCGCGAACCGGTCGTCGACATTTGGGTCGTCAAACGGACGGACGTCCGCGGCCTGACTCCTGACGAAAAGCAGATGTTGACGCGACTCGATAACAAGGATTACCGGACGACGAAAGGGTACGGCTACTTGAAGAAAAAGTGGCGCCATTATGAACAGCAGATGCTCGACGAAAAAGAAATCATGTCTTGGCAGGGAGGCGACTCGAAATGACGGAGCAAGAACGGACAGCGCTCGCAGCGTTACTGTATCAGTTAGCGGATGACGATTTTCTTTATGCGTTCCGCGGCTCGGAATGGCTTGGTCTGGCACCGCATATCGAAGAAGATGTCGCGTCTTCATCCATTGCCCAGGATTCGATGGGACACGCGGCGATGTATTATCAGTTGCTCGAAGAGTTAGGGGAGGGGAAGGCGGACGCATTGGCACATGTCCGGCTGGCGCACGAACGGAAAAATTCGATTCTCGTCGAACGGGTCAACGGTCCCGGATACTACATGGAGACACCGGAATATGACTGGGCGTATGCTGTCGTCCGGAACTACTGTTACACGCTGGCGAAAAAAATCCGCATCGATGCTTTAAAAAACAGCAGCTATGCCCCACTCGCGGCAGCCGCCGTCAAAATCAATATGGAATTGTACTATCACCTGCTCCACTGGCAAACATGGTTCACGCAACTGTATCAAGCGACTCCGACGGCACGTCAAAAGATGGATGCGGCACTCGAACAAGTGCTGGCGGACTTCGGCGACATGTTTGATTACGGGGAGCACGGTGACGTGATTGAAGAGATGCGATTGATTGAAGGGCAAGGCATCTTACTTGATCGCTGGTATCAGACATTGACGCCGACGCTCGTCGAGTTGAATGTCACGTTACCGGAGATGCGGATGTCAGCCAATGGCCGCAACAGTGAACATTCGGCTGACTTGAACGATGCCTTGTCGACACTCGGAGAAGTCTACTTGATTGACCAGTCCGCTGTATGGTGAGGAGGGATGCGTCATGACGACGCTTGCGTTACAACAAGAAATCCAGGCCGCGCTCGATACCGTCAAGGATCCGGAAATCGATGCCGTCAGCATTCTTGATCTCGGTATGTTCGACAAGATGGAGTTGACGGAATCTGCAACGGGATACGCGCTTCGGGTGACGTTACTTCCGACATTCCTCGGATGTCCGGCACTCGACATCATCAAAAAAAATACGATTGCAGCACTCGAGCAAATTACGGCGTTACAAACAATCGACGTTGTCTTCATCTTTGACCCGCCGTGGACGTCGGACCGGATCACTGAGCAGGGCATCGAGGGACTGAAGTCATTCGGGATTGCACCACCACGCGTCGTCGATGGATCTTGGGAAATTGATTGTCCGTACTGTGGTTCGACGTTCGTATCGATTGAAAACCTCTTTGGGCCGACGGCATGTCGCAGCATTCTGTACTGTAAAACGTGTAAAAATCCATTCGAGGCGATGAAACCCGTCTCTACTCTCATGTGAAGGAAGGTAATTGATATGGTAAAACTAATCGCGCTTTATAAACACCCGGAGAACAAGGAACAGTTTGACGAGCACTACTTCAATGTTCATGGTCCGATCACGGCTAAAATTCCCGGCTTACAAGAGATGACCGTGACGAAAATCGTCGGTTCACCGATGGGTGGCGAAGGAAAATATTATTTGATGTGTGAAATGGTCTACGAAAGTCACGAGTCGATGCAGGCCGGTATGCGTTCACTTGAAGGGAAAGCATCCGGGAAGGACTTGATGAGCTTCGCTGGGGATCTCGTCACATTGATGATTGGTGAAGAAGTCCATGCCGATGCAACAGTACGTTAAGACGGCGATTGATGGAGCGGTCGGACGCATCACTCTCAATCGGCCGGAGCGGTACAACGCCCTCAACCGGGCGATGATTCGTGAAATTGTCGAAGCGATGGAGCAGTTCGACCGTGACGAAACAATTGGTGCCATCGTATTGAGTGGCGCCGGAAAATCATTTTCTGCCGGGGCAGACATCGACGAGATGGTAGAGGCAACACCGATTACGATGGAACTCCTGGACCCTTTCGCCGATTGGGATCGCATCAGCCGGTTGAAGAAACCGCTGCTCGCTGCCGTTCACGGCTATGTCCTTGGTGGCGGGTTTGAACTGGCACTTGCCTGCGATTTAATTTATGCAACAGATACGACACGGTTCGGTTTCCCGGAAGTCAATCTTGGTGTCATGCCGGGAGCAGGCGGAACACAGCGACTGACGAAACGGATCGGCCGGACACGTGCCCTCGAATGGTTATGGACGGGGGAGCAGATGACAGCAGATCAAGCGGAGCGTTTTGGCCTCGTCAACCGACTCGTCGAAGCCGACCGACTCGAAGCGACGGTATTGACCGTTGCCCACCGGATTGCGGCGCAACCGAAGATGTCGGTCCGCCTGATTAAGGATGCCGTCGATAAAGCCGGCGACTTGTCGATTCAGGACGGAATGGAACACGAGCGGAGAAATTTCTACTTGTTATTTGCGACAGACGATCAAACGGAAGGCATGCAAGCCTTTCTCGAAAAACGTCAACCTACATTCAAAGGAAACTAAAAAGGGAGTGGATGTCATGTCAACGGTACACGAAAAAACAATCGAAATGAAACGGTCGGTCTACCACCTCATCATCAATGGGGAGCAAGTCGAAGGCACGACAGGCGAGACGTTTAAGACCTATAACCCGGCGACCGGCGAAGTCCTGGCAGAAGTGGCGAAAGCGTCCAAAGAAGATGCTGACCGTGCCGTCAAAGCAGCACGTGAGGCGTTTGACCATGGCAAATGGAAGATGTGGCCAGTTGGTCGTCGTGCGCAAATCCTGAACAAAATCGCCAGCATCATGCGGTCGCGCTTCAATGAAATCGTGGAACTCGAGATTCTCGATACTGGGAAATCGTTAGCGGCTGCGCAAGGACAAGTCACGCAGGCAATCGAAGACTTCGAATTTTATGCCGGGGCGATCGTCGGTCACCGCGGTGTCGTCAATAACGTGCCGGGACAATTCCATAACTACACAGAAAAAGAAGCAGTCGGTGTCTGTGCCCAAATCATTCCATGGAACTATCCGTTGATGATGGCTGCCTGGAAAGTCGCACCAGCGATCGCGGTCGGTTGTTCCGTCGTCGTCAAACCGGCAACGCTGACGCCGCTGACTGCCATCATTCTCGGAGAAATTTGTCTGGAAGCCGGTGTCCCGGCAGGCGTCGTCAACGTCATTCCGGGATCAGGACGCGAAATCGGGAACCATCTCGTCGAGCATCCGCACGTCGATAAAGTAGCCTTTACCGGTTCGACACCGGTCGGGAAAGACATCATGGGTCGGGCATCCGAGACGCTGAAGCGTGTCACGCTCGAGCTCGGCGGCAAGTCACCGAACATCGTCTTTGAAGATGCGGATATCACGGCTGCTGTCGACGGCTCGTTGTTCGGCATCTTCTATAACAGCGGTCAATCGTGTGAGGCACGGTCACGTCTTTACGTCCATGAAGACATCTACGAAACATTCATGGAACAATTCGTCGCGAAGACAAAGCAGCTTGTCCTCGGGAACCCGTTCGATAAAGGGACGCATGTCGGGGCAATCATTGATCAACAGCAACTCGATGTCATCGACGGGTACGTCCAATCGGCAAAAGCAGACGGGGCAACGATCCTTGCGGGCGGTCAAGTCGAACAGGTCGAAGGATTCGAAAAAGGCTTCTGGTATGCACCGACGATCATCACGGACGTCACGCAGGACATGAAGGCCGTCCAGGAAGAAATCTTCGGACCGGTCGTCGTCGTCATGCCATTCAAAGATGAAAAAGAAGCAGTCCGTCTCGCGAACGATACGGAGTTTGGGCTCGGTTCAGCGGTCTGGACGAAGGACGGGGCACGGGCGACACGAGTCGCGAACCAAATCAAAGCCGGGATCGTCATGGTTAACTGTCCGTTCTCCGCCTTCCCGGGTACGCCGTTCGGTGGCTACAAACAATCTGGTTTCGGTCGTGAACTCTGTATCGAAACGCTTGATTTATACACGGAAACGAAAAGTATCTTATCGTATTACGGAAGCCGTCCGCTTAATCCGTTCGGACTGTAAACACCAACGTGCGGACGCGAGTCCGCACATTTTTTTATAAGGAGGAATTCAGATGATTAATCAGATTGTCGTTGTTGGATCAGGCGTCATGGGGCGCGGAATCGCCTACGTCGCAGCCGCAAAAGGATTCGAAGTCACACTCGTCGACATCGAAACTGCCTTGCTCACTTCTGCCAAACAGGAGTTGGAACGGATTGCCGAAAAAGGAATCGTCCGCGGGAAGATGTCGGCGGATGAAATCGAACAACTGTTTCTTCACCTTCGTTTTTCAACAGACTTAACAGCGGCCGCAGCAGACGCCGATCTCGTGATTGAAGCCGTTCCGGAACGGCTCGAGATTAAACAGTCCGTCTTCCGGACGATTGAAGCCGCAGCCCGGCCGGCATGTTTTTTCGCGACGAACACGTCGACGATGAGTCCGACAGAAATCGCCTCGTTCACGATGCGACCGGACCGTGTCATGGCGATGCATTTCTTTAATCCGGTTCATCTGATGCCGCTCGTCGAACTCGTCCGTGGACTTGAAACGTCGGATGAGACAGTGACGGCACTGACGGACGTCGCCGAACGGATGGGGAAAGAAACGGTCGTCATCCAGGAATTCCCGGGGTTCGTCACGTCACGGATCAGTGCGCTTGTCGGTAACGAAGCCTTCTACATGCTACAAGAAGGACTTGGGACGCCGGAAGAAATCGATAAGGCGATCAAGCTTGGGTTGAATTATCCGATGGGACCGTTCGAACTGGGAGACTTAGTCGGACTCGATACCCGCCTGCATAATTTACGTTACTTACATGAGAAGCTCGGAGAAAAATACCGTCCGGCTCCATTGCTCGAGCAATACGTCAAAGCGGGACGGCTCGGCCGTAAGACGGGACGCGGAGTATATGACTATGCGGAAAGCGGGGTGAAGGCACCATGAGGCGTGTCGCAATCATCGATGCCGTCCGGACACCGATCGGACGGTACAATGGGGCGTTAAAAGACGTCCGGCCGGATGACTTAGGAGCAGTCGTCATCGAAGCCTTACTCGCCCGTAATACACAAGTTGCCCCTGAAACAATCGAAGAAGTCATTTTCGGCAACGCCAACCAAGCGGGCGAAGATAATCGCAATGTCGCCCGGATGTCGGGTTTACTTGCCGGTTTACCGGTCAGTGTCGCCGGAACGACGATGAATCGGCTATGTGGTTCCGGACTGGATGCTGTCATCGCAGCCGCACGGGCGATTGCCTTAGGCGAAGGCGACGTCTATATCGCCGGCGGGACGGAAAGTATGACGCGTGCTCCATTCGTGATGGGGAAACCGGATGCGGCGTTCCCGCGTGGCAATCAAACGTTATACGATACGACAATCGGCTGGCGGTTCGTCAATGAACGGCTGGCCGAACAATACGGAACCGATTCGATGCCGGAAACGGCGGAGAATGTCGCGTCGCGTTATGGAATCAGCCGGGACGCCCAGGACGACTTCGCGTATACAAGCCAGTTCCGGGCAAAACAGGCGATCGATAGTCAACGTTTTGCGGACGAAATCGTTCCTGTTCGTTACGCAAACAAACGGGGAGCGATGCTTGAGGTCAGTCAAGATGAACACCCGCGCCCAGAGACGACGCGCGAGAAGCTCGGCACATTGCGCCCGTTGTTTCCAAACGGAACGGTCACGGCGGGGAATGCGTCAGGCGTCAATGACGGTGCATCCGCTTTGTTATTGATGAGCGAAGAACACGCACGTGAGCTTGGACTGACGCCGCTCGGGTTTTACCGGGCGAGTGCGACGGCAGGTGTCGAACCTGCCGTCATGGGGATTGGTCCGATTGACGCGACAAAAAAAGCGTTACGGCGCGCAGGACTGACAATCGAGCAACTCGACCTGATTGAACTGAATGAAGCATTTGCCGCACAAAGTTTAGCCTGTATCCATGAACTTGGTCTGGATGCGGAAAAGGTCAATGTCAACGGAGGGGCGATCGCTTTCGGTCATCCACTCGGTGCAAGTGGTGCCCGGATTTTGACGACCTTGTTGCATGAAATGAAGCGGACGAACCGGACATACGGGCTGGCGACGATGTGTGTCGGGGTCGGACAAGGAATCGCCTTGATAGTCGAACGGGAGGGACTGACATGATTCATTTTGAACGAAGTGGACAACTTGCGCTGATTCGGATTGATCGTCCGGAACGGATGAATTGTTTTGATTATCCGACGCTGGTCGAGCTACAGGAACTTGTGGATGCCGTTAAAACGGACGAATCGGTCCGGGTCGTCGTATTTACCGGGACAGGGAAAGCATTTAGTGCCGGTGCTGACTTAAAAGAGCGGGTGACACTGAATGAAACAGAAGTCCGTCGGAATGTGCTGGCAATCCGTGAAGTCTTTGCGAGCATCGCGGCGTTGCCTCAACCGACGATTGCAGCAGTTAACGGTCACGCGCTTGGCGGGGGATTTGAGTGGATGCTTGCCTGCGATTTCCGGATCATCGTCGACGGCGCGTTGGTCGGTCTGACGGAAACGAGCTTTGGTATCATCCCGGGAGCGGGTGGAACACAACGCCTTCCGCGTCTGATTGGGGAGACACGGGCGAAAGAACTGATCTTTACGGCGAAGAAAATTGATGCCGAGACGGCAGAACGATACGGGCTCGTCTCGCAAGTCGTCGCGACAAAGGATGCGTTGTTACCGGCTTGCTTTGAACTGGCAGCAGCGATGCTCCGCAATGGGCCGATTGCCATTCGTCAGGCGAAACAAGCGATCGACGGCGGAATGGATGTGTCGCTCGCTGACGGCTTACGACTTGAAACGGAAGCCTATGAGGCAGTCATACCGACCGAGGACCGGCTTGAAGCACTCCGCGCCTTTGCTGAGAAACGAACACCGCAGTTTCAAGGGAGATGAGGATGGTCGCCACCTGAAATAACACGTATACTAACGGTACACAAAAAAACGTTATATCAAAGAGAGAGTGAATGACATGAGTGCGAATACCCAATCGATGATTTTTACGATTTATGGCGATTACATCCGGCACTACGGGAATCAGGTTTGGGTGGGAAGTCTGATTCGGTTGTTGAAGGAGTTCGGACATAACGAACAAGCCGTTCGCGTTGCCGTTTCACGAATGGTCAAGCAAGGATGGTTGATTTCTGAAAAACAAGGGACAAAAAGTTTTTATTCGCTGACGGACCGTGGGGTCGAACGGATGGAAGAGGCGGCACGGCGGATTTACAAGTCGACGCCACACGTCTGGGATGGAAAATGGCGGACGTTGATGTATACGATTCCGGAGGAAAAACGTCAGATTCGGGATGAGTTGCGGAAGGAACTGACATGGAGTGGTTTCGGTAACTTATCAAACGGGGTCTGGATTTCTCCGAACCCGCTTGAAAAAGAAGCGACACGTCTGATCGAGGCGTATCAGATTACCGAATACGTTGATTTTTTCGTCGGCGAATACCACGGACCGCAACAAGATCAATCGCTCGTCGAACGTGCTTTTCCACTCGACGAGTTACAAGCGCGGTACGAAGCATTCATCGTTGAGTACAGCCGGCGTTACATCGTCCACCAAAGCCAAATCCAACTCGGAGAGATGGATGAGGAACAGTGTTTTGTCGAACGGACGAAGCTCGTCCATGAATACCGGAAGTTTTTGTTTACGGATCCTGGTCTGCCGCAAGAATTACTTCCGGATGCCTGGAACGGTCATCATGCGGCAGTATTGTTCGAACAATACTATCGCTTGCTTGCGGCACCGGCCAGCCGATTTTTTGAGTCGATTTTCAAAGAGACACACGACGTGACACAAAAAAGTGCTGACTACGATGCGTCGGAGCATCCATTGTTTGCGGAGCGGTCGTAAGCGCAAGTAACCTTGTGCTTACGACCGTAGCGTCAATTGAGAAATGAATCTATTACAGGTGAGCTCCGGTCTTCTGGAAGTTCACTTTTCGCATGTGGAAAACAGTTATTGTCCGAGCTGTTCCCGGAAGGCGTACCCTTTATCAACATAGGAGTCGATTGATTCCTGAATCATCTCGAGATCAGCTGGTGTCAACTGCCGCACGACTTTACCGGGGGAGCCGACGATCAAGGAGCGGGGCGGGAACTTCTTGCCCGGGGGAATCAACGTATTGGCGCCGATGATACATTCTTCACCGATTTCGGCGTGATCAAGGACCGTCGCCCCCATGCCGACGATCGATCTGCGACCGATGCGACAGCCATGGAGAATCGCATTATGTCCGACCGTCACCTCGTCTTCGACGATGACAGGTGCCCCTTCGTATAAATGAATCGTCGCGTTGTCCTGGATGCTGCAACGCTTCCCGATTGTAATCGGTCCTTCATCCCCGCGTAATACGGCGTTGAACCAAACCGTTGACTCTTCACCGATCGTTACGTCACCGATTAAGAAGGCGCCCGGCGCCACGAAGACGGTCTCCGCAAGTCTAGGTGTCGTATCACGATATGGAATATTCATAAAAACCCCTCTTTTCCGATTAATGAATTTTAATTCAGTCTTACTTAGTATATCATTCTTAAACAGCAGATTGGAGGAAGACGATGTCCCGATTATGTGAGTTACTGCAAATCCGCGTTCCCATCATCCAAGGCGGAATGGGAAATGTCAGTCATGCTGCCTTAACGGCAGCCGTCTCGAATGCCGGTGGTTTAGGAACACTCGGTTGTGGCACACGTTCGCCGGAAGAAATGCGCCGTTTGATTGAGCAGACCCGTCAATTAACAACGCATCCGATTGCCTTGAACATTGCGATTGGTGTCTCGCCGCATACGGAAGCCCTGATTGAATTAGCGATAGCAGAACAGATTCCGGTCGTGTCCTTATCAGCCGGAAACCCAGCACCCTATACTAAACGTTTACGGACGGCCGGAATTACGACGATTGCGGTCATCGCGTCAGTCAAACACGCATTAAAGGCAGAAACGGCCGGGGTCGATTTGCTTGTTGCAGAAGGTGTGGAAGCGGCAGGTATCAATTCACCGCTCGAGCTGACGACGCTGACACTGGTTCCGCAAATCGTGGATCATGTCAGACTTCCCGTCATCGCGGCTGGGGGAATTGGAGACGGTCGTGGACTTGCAGCCGCTTGGATGCTTGGTGCGTCCGGGGTGCAGCTTGGAACGCGTCTGATTGCGACGCAAGAAGCAGCCGTTCATGCGAACTACAAGAACCATCTCGTAGGAGCAACGGATCTTGAGACACGAATCATCGGTCGTTCCGTCGGCCGTGTCCGGCGTGTGTTAAATGGACCGTACGTTGCTGCACTACAAGGTGTTTCATCGCTTGATGAGTTTAACGCGAAGACGACAGAAGCGTATCACGTGACGGGTGCGGTCGATGGTGACGAGGTCAACGGGTATGTCAACGCCGGTCTCGTGTCTGGTCTCGTTACAGATATTCCGACCGTATCTGAATTATTCGAGCGGATGCAACAGGAGGCGTATACGCAAATTGAACGGGTGCGGGCGGATTATATGTAATCGAGAAGTGAGGCGGATTGTTCCTGAGAAGACGAACAATCCGTCTTCGGACTGTAGACAACGTGCGATCGGGAGATTAAGCGTCGTTATTCGTTGCTTTCCTCGGGCGAGGCGCAAGCCGTTGCTCCTTGATCCTAACGGACAACGCGCAGGGTCTTGCCTGCCTCTGAACGTGCGTTAAAAAACGCACTTTTCCCCGTAGGAATCAACGAAACACGACGCTTTTTTTAGGTAATACCGCTTTGAAGACGAGGCGAGACGGGGAAGCGCGAACGGATTGCATCCCGATATCTCATGGTTACGCCTCTTAATCGATTATCTACACTCTGAAGACGGGCAATCCGTCTTTTTTTATACAATTTTTTAAAATGGGACATTTGTCCTTTTCAGATAAGGTGAAAATAGTGTCTACTCATAACAGAAGAAACAAAAGGAGGTGCCTTAAAGTGCAGGGAGTTATATTCGCATTAATGAGTGGACTATTCATTGCGTTGCAGGGGATTTTTAATGCCCGTTTAGGAGATGCCATTGGTCCGTGGTTTTCGGTGACGATCGTTCATTTCGTCGGATTGATGGGGTGCTTAGCGATTTATAGTGTGGTTCGTGACCGGAAAATCGGCGGTTTTCGACAGCTTCCGCTCCTCTATGCCAGTGGCGGATTGCTTGGCGTACTCGTCGTCGTGACCGAACTGACGTCGATTCAGTTACTTGGCATGACGTGGGCGATGTGTTTGTTGCTCGTCGCACAAATTTTATGTGCATTCGTGATTGATTTGAACGGCTGGTTTGGTGTCATCAAAAAAAGGAGTAACCGGGGACAGTGGATCGGGATCAGTTTGATGCTTGCCGGAGTTGCGATTTTTTCACTGTCCTAAAGGGAGGATCTATGCAGACGATTGAGACCTATTTAAAACAGTACGACTTAGCGGATATTTTTACGGAGACCAGTAAAGGCTATTTACGCATCGAAACGTTTTCGGAAGGGGACCTGTTATGTGTGACGGGTGAACCGATTGACCGGATGTATTTCATCGTCGAAGGAAAAATTAAAATCTCTGCAGCATCGGCTGAAGGGAAACAACGGATTTTACGCTTCAAAAAGGCGATGACGGTGATTGGTGATGCGGAATATATCAATCAACGGGAAGTCTTGAATACCATCGAGGTGATTACGGACGTCGTGGCACTCAGCATTCCGTATGCGATCTTACGTGAGCACAATACGACGAACACCTTTTTACAATTTTTACTGCGGGTCATTACGACCAAGTGGTACGCCGACTCGAAATCAGCATCATTTCATGTCCTCTATTCGGTCGAAGAACGATTTGCCGGATATTTGTTATCGATTACCTCGGACGTTTCCGACAGTCTGTTTTATCAAGAGATGCGAACGTCGAATCTCCATGACGTCGCCGATTGGCTCGGGACGAGTTACCGTCATTTAAACCGTATCATCTCAACACTTTGTGAAGAAGAAATCTTGGCGAGACGACGCGGGAAAATCATTATTTTAGATGTAGAGCGGATTAAAGAAAAAGCGAACGGAAATAGTTACGAATAAGGAGGGGCTAGTGTGGGACTAGGTATGTTTTGTGCGATTACGGCAGGAATGATGATTAGTTTACAGACGGTATTGAATGCACGGATGAGTCATGCGTTTGGGGCATGGGCGACGACGACCCTCGTCTTTTTTGTCGGGTTCATCGGTTCACTGTTTGCGCTAGTCTTATTTCGGGGTGGCACATTCTCGAACATTCAAACGGTCGAACCGCTTTATTTATTCGGTGGTCTGGTCGGTGTCGGTGTCGTCTTTTGTGTGATGCGCGGGATTCAGCTGCTCGGTCCATCGATTGCGATTTCGGTCGTCTTGATTTCGCAACTGAGTTTTGCATTATGTGTCGACTTGTTCGGTTGGTTCGGTTTACCGGAACTTGAGCTTTCGCTCGGACAAGTCGCTGGATTGCTTGTGATGCTAGCCGGTATTTTTGTGTTGAAACGGTATCAAGTCGTAGAAATCGAATCTTCGGATGATTTGTCGGAAAAGGTATCGTGATGGTTGAATGGGGCGACTGAAGATGTTAAAGCGAAAAGATGGAAAACGTTCGGAGTGGAAGCGGGTCAGCAAGAGAGCGTACGCACAGTCATTAATCGAGACAGAAGAGTTTAAAGGGCATATAACATTATTGCATGCCATTCAAGTATCGCATCCCTTGAGCGTTCATTATGAAAAGGAACATGTCTGTATTTTGGATGATGGTTACATGTGGCTTCAGCAGTTCCCTTCAAATGCACACCATGCTGTCACGACGATGTTCGATGCTGATGGAAATATCGTGCAGTGGTATATCGATATTTGTTTGCAGAGTGGTTTTACTAATGGAAGTCCGTGGTGGGAGGACTTATTTTTAGACATCGTTCTGCTACCGTCTGGTGATATGTACATAATGGATACTGATGAACTGGAAGATGCTCTATCTCAAGGTGTCATTGATAAAAAACAGTATGAGTTAGCATGGGGGGAAGTTGAAACCCTCAAAGCCAAAATTAGTACGGGCGATTTTGAATTGATCAAGTTAGCGCGTCACCATAAGGATACATTAATGAATGTGATGAATAACTAGAGTCGACAGAAATCAAAACCTTTTAGGCTACCTTATCAAAAAGACAATTGAAAACTTTTGACTAAATAAGCATGCAGACAAAGGAACGTGGGGGGGGAAGCTTCTTCCTTTTTCGTTGCTTTCCTCGGGCGAGGCGCAAGGCCGTTGCTCCTTGATCCTCACGGACAACGAGCAGGGTCTTGCCAGCCTCTTGGCAGCGCGTGTTCACGCGCTTTTTCCCGTAGGAGTCAACGAAAAACGAAGCTTTCAGGGTGTACCGCAGAGAAAATCATAGAGTAGTGTTAGAGCGCAATCCGTCTCGAATCGCTTTTAAAGCGAAAAGTAATCGGTCGCGACCCTGCAGCTTTGCTGTAGCGGCACGGAAGATTGCCGCTTTGAAGACGAGGCGAGACAGGGGAGCGCGAACGGATTGCCTCTTGTTATAGCATATTCACTCTTCATAAGAGTGTATCTACAAACGAAAAGCCCGCACGAAGCGGGCTTTTTTTAGTTTAGACAGATACTTCTTCTTTCCAAGCCACATCGATGAATTCATCGCGACCGGATGCTTTCCGGTCTTTTTTGTAGTGCTCGGGATTCTTTTTGTGGAAGTTTTGATGATAGTCTTCTGCCGGATAGAAGGCTTGTGCCGCTTCGATTCGTGTGACAATCGGCTGCTTAAAGCGATTGCTCGCAGCAAGCGCATCACGTGAAGCAATCGCAGCAAGGCGCTGTTCTTCCGTATGATAAAAGATGGCAGGTGCGTATTGTGTCCCACGGTCCTGGAACTGTCCGCCGGCGTCAGTCGGATCCGTTTGCGGCCAGTAAAGTTCGAGTAACCGCTCGTATGAGAATAACGCCGGATCAAATGTAATCTCGACGACCTCCGAATGACCGGTCGTGCCTGTTTTTATTTGTTCGTATGTCGGATTTTCGATTTGTCCTCCTGTATAACCGGAAACAATTCCGTGAATGCCGGGCAGTTCCTCGAATGGTGTCACCATGCACCAGAAACAGCCTCCTGCGAATGTTGCTTTTTCCATCTATATCTCGTCCTTTCCGCTGGCGGTAGTCGCCCTGTAATGATTCGTGCTCTGACAGCGAGAAAACGAAAACGACTCCTTTGCTTGGTTGCAAAAGGAGTCGTCGCTTTTTATCAACCAAAGCTTGCGCTTTGCTGG
Organism: Exiguobacterium sp. QJM3NY_9; assembly: GCF_056173545.1. Taxonomy (NCBI): domain Bacteria; kingdom Bacillati; phylum Bacillota; class Bacilli; order Caryophanales; genus Exiguobacterium; species Exiguobacterium sp. QJM3NY_9. The sequence continues at coordinate 448,350 of NZ_CM149679.1, forward strand.
TCGTAGCACCTTGCCACTGAAGGCAGGTTGCTGGGACGTCATCGATCCAGATCTCTCAGTCCACTCTTGATAAGTGTTATATGAAGTTGATTAAATTCGTTATCATTGATGTGATAATAGCATCTCTAAAACGACAAAGTCAATCCTTAAGATTGTAAAGCATGAAGGACGGTTGCACCTAAGGCTTTTGCGCCGATGAGCAATGCCTGTTCATCGATTTCATATTTCGGGTGATGTTGCGGATAAATCGTACTCCCATCCGTTTTGGCAGAGCCCGTGAAGAAGTAACTTCCCGGGACGCGTTCTAAATAGTAGGCGAAATCATCGGCTGCCATCATCGGTTTAAGTTCTTTGACATGGGCTTCACCTAAAAATGCCGTCGCCTCTTTAACGAGATTTGTTTCTACCGGATGATTCCAAAGGGATGGATAACCCGTCGTAAAGTCGATGGAATAGCTGGCACCGATTCCGGCACACGTCGTCCGGGCAACTAAATCGACCTGCTGGCGTAACTGGTGCCGGAGTGTTTCGTCAAATGTCCGGATTTCACCGACAATCCGTGCCTCACCAGTAACGATGTTCGGAGCCGTTCCGGCATGGAATGAACCGATTGCGATGATGGCAGGTGAAAACGGATCAACGCGCCGACTGACGAGGTGTTGGAGATTACAGACGAGTTGTGCCCCGGCGACGAGTGCATCTTGTGTTTTATGAGGGGCTTGCGCATGACCACCCTGTCCGTGGACGACGATTTCGAATTCATCGATGGCGCACAGCGTATGTCCTGCGTGATAGCCAATTGTTCCGACAGGTAAGTCATTTTCGAGATGCGTACCGAAAATTGCATCGACCCCGTCAAGACAGCCGTCTTCAATCATTTGAATGGCACCACCCGGGAAGACTTCTTCCCCGTGTTGATGAATGAACACGATTGTTCCGTGAAGGTCTTCTTGCAGTGCTGTAAAGGCCGAGGCAAGACCGAGTGCAATCGCCGTATGTCCGTCATGTCCACACGCATGCATGACACCCGGATGAATCGAACGGAAGGCGAGATCCGTTTCCTCCTGCAGTGGCAGGGCATCGAAATCGGCCCGAATGGCGATGGTCTTTCCAGGATGTTTTCCTTTGAGGGTCGCGACGATCCCGCTACCACCGACGTTCCTGCGGTAAGGGAGACCAAGCTCATCATAAAACGAGGCGATGGCGTTTGGTGTCCGCACTTCTTGAAAAGAGAGTTCCGGGTGACGGTGCAGATCACGACGTCTTTCAATGATTTGTTGTTCGAGTTGATCGAGTTGAGTGAAGAGTTGCTGTTGCATCATAATCATCCTTTTCGGTTTTTGAGGTATGACTTTCTATAAAACGGGTACAGATAGGAGTAATGAATGATGAGGAGGAAAACAAGTCATGGGAGAAATTATTGTCAACGCGGTCATCACAGTCAAAGCAGGTTTAGCCGATCAAGTCTTTCCGATTTTAAGTACGGTCTACAAAGCTTCACAAAACGAGCCGGGGTGCTTGCGTTATAGCTTACATCAATCCATCGAAGATGAACATCAGTTCATGCTGTATGAAGTCTATCAAGATGAAGAAGCGTTAGAAGCGCATATCGCGTCAGACCACTATAAAGCGTATCGCGAGCAAATCGAATTGTACTTAATCGATCGCCAAGTTACGAAATATGCGGAAATGACATTTTAATGTTAGCTAAAAGAAGCGGACCTCCCGGGTTAGGGAAGGTCCGTTTTTTTAATCATTACATTGATTTGAAACCGAGGAAGTGCTCACGCCAGTGCGGCTCGTAAATTGAACTGATTTGCAGTTGTGATCCTCCGGCATGGATGAAGTGTTTACTATCTAACATGATCCCGATATGCGAGGGGCCATCCGTATACGTGTTTTCGAAGAAGACGATATCCGAGCGTTTTCCGGAACTGATACTTGTGCGTTGATTTGTAAAGAACGCTCCGTACCAGTAACCGCGGACATTTGTCCGTCCGCCGTATTTTCCGGCTTGGTTCGTCGCATAATGAATCAATCCGGAACAATCGAATCCACCATTCGCCACGTTTTGTGATCCCCATGTGTACGGAGTACCGATATGGGCAACAGCAGCTTGAATCAACTTTTCGCCACGTGAATTATTTTTCTTGTCAACTTTTGTTTCGCTCGTCACTGTAAGGGCCGTCACCGGGATGTAGACGGGCGTCCAGCCGGACTGAATGACATAGAAATTACCGACGCGGTAACGCGGATACACACGCTTGCCTTTTTCGACCAACCCGGCACTTTTTGGACTGGCAGGTGTGTCATAAAATGAAGTCGTTGCTTTGACCGTATAGACTTTTGAACGATTGATGGCTTGCTCGTTATACCGCATATCCGGTTTACTCGTTCCGATATAAGGATTGAGGACGTAACCCGTTTGACCATTCGGTAGACGGACTTGCCAAAAGTCATCATCAATCGATTTTAATCCGATCAATTTCGTTCCTTTGCTTAAGTGACTCGCCGGACGACTGTAGGCGACGTCAGCAGAAAAGAGTGGTGTCTGGTTGAAATGGACGTAAAAGACGGTCCCGACTTTGGCTTTAGACGTCGGTTTATTTAAACCGAGCCGACTTGAGTCAACGAATCCGAAGCGTGATCCGATTTTGACGCGTGTGTAGTAACCGCTTTTTCCATAGGTCGTGATTAATGCTCCTTTTTTCAGTGTCCCAATGTTTCCGCTAAGACTGGCTTTTGGATGGACGACCAACTTGTCTTCGGTCACGTAACGTGTCCCTGTCGTCGCATACAGATCTGCTTTCGTTGCTGCGAGCGAACTCGTCAAGACGTATGCATATTCACCGCGGAAGATGATTCGGCTATAGGCGCCGCTCGTGCCGTAAATCGTCAAGAGCGTGTTCTTTTGATGATGCTTAAGAACCGTACTTGAACTGCTTGGGGATTGCTGGATCGGTGTTGTTTTTTGGATGTACAGGCGATCTGTTTTGGCATAGACTTTTGATTTCGCGAGCGAGCTCGTCAAGACGTATGCATATTCACCGCGGAAGATGATTCGGCTATAGGCGCCGCTCGTGCCGTAAATCGTCAAGAGTGTATTTTGTTTATGATGCTTCAAGACGCTGCTTGAACTGTTTGGCTCTACCTGAATCGGTGTTGTTTTTTGGATGTACAGGCGATCCGTTTTGGCATAGACTTTTGACTTCGCGAGCGAGCTCGTCAAGACGTACGCATACTCGCCACGGAAAATGATTCGGCTGTAGGCACCGCTCGTGCCGTAAATCGTCAAAAGTGTATTTTGTTTATGATGCTTCAAGACGCTGCTCGAACTGTTTGGCTCTACCTGAATCGGTGTCGTTTTTTGGATGTACAGGCGATCCGTTTTGGCATAGACTTTTGATTTCGCGAGCGAACTCGTTAAGACGTACGCATATTCGCCACGGAAGATGATCCGGCTGTAGGCACCGCTCGTCCCGTAAATCGTCAAAAGTGTATTTTGTTTATGGTGCTTCAAGATGGTGCTCGAACTGTTTGGCTCTACCTGAATCGGTGTCGTATCTTGGACGTAAAGCCGATCGGTCTTTGCGTAGACGACGGAATCGCCGAGGTGCGCCGTCAATACGTATCCGTAGGTATCATTGATTCGGACGCGGGAATAAAGACCAGATGTCCCGTAAAGATCGACCGATTGATTCGGTGCTAGCGTCCCGATGACCGAACTTGTTGCTGCTTTGTCGTAAATGGATGTCGTTTGTTGGGCGTACTTTTTCCCGGTCAGCGGATACGATTCAACTTCCTTTGAACCGAGTTGTTTTGTAAGCACGAAGCCGTAAACACCATTGAACTGGACACGGGTGAATGTGCCGGACGTCCCGTATGTTTTGACGGTAGCATTTAAAGAATAGCTCCCAAGTTGTTTACTTGTCGTATCGGCATCTGTATAAATCACAGTTTGTTGTTGGGCGAATTGAGTGCCCGTCGTTTCATAAACAGGTGTCTTACTTAAGAATTTACTTGAAACGAAGACGTAAACGTCGCCTTGTTTCACCCGCGTGAAGTCACCCGATGTCCCGTACGTATCGATTAACGTATTTTGAGTGATTGATTTTCCTGTCGGCGTATCAATTGAAGCAGTCGTATAGGAAGGCGCGAGTGCTGTTATGTATTGCGAATCGATTTTTTGATAAACCGGTTGCTTTGCAAGTTGCGTTGTCTTGACGAAGCGATAGACGCCATCGATTGAAATGCGTGTAAAGAGACCATCTGTGCCAAAGGTTTCGACGGCGGTCGTTGCTGGTAACGTCTTGACGAGGGTCGTCTCGTCAGCAGTCTCAAAAACAGGAGTTTCGGAAAGTGTGTACTGCGTTCCGGTTGCTTGTTCTGTTTCTGTTTGTTCTGTCACTTCCATTGGTGTCGGATTCGTATCCGCGTGGCCTTGTAGTGGGAGAGACCCGAGTAACATGACAGATGCCGTGATACTCGTAAACCAATATTTATAAGATTTCATTCATTGAGCTCCTATCATTAAAATTGTAATTTAGCATGTCTAAAGATAAGTTTAGCACTTTCTTTTTGGAAAAAGAGCTGGATATCAGAAATAGTAAAAATGAACTAAATTATGGGAACGGTTTCGTAGGACATATTCCGCCGTGAATAAATCAAAAAAGAGACGGACAAATTTCGCTAGAAATTCGACCATCTCTTTTGGTGAAATGAAGTTATTCTGCCTCGTGATCAATCTGCCACTCCCAGTCGAGCATGCTGTAAATCAACGAATCGCGCCAGTGGTCTTCTAAATAAACGGTTTCCCGTAACAAACCTTCGCGCGTCATCCGGACTTTTTGCAAGACACGCTCCGAAGCGACATTTCGCGGATCACATGTTGCCGTGATGCGATGTAAGTTTAATTTTTCGAAGCCGAATTCGAGTAAAAATGTTGCAATCGATGTCGCGTAACCATTGCCCCATTCGTCAGGCGATAAAATATATCCAATTTCTGCGATTTTATGTTCTGTGTCGGTGACGATGAGCTCTCCCGCGCCAATGACATGATCGTCAGGAAAGGTGACGGCGAAGACATAGCGACGACGTGGACTTTCGAGTTCACTTTCAAGTGCATCGTGTAAAAACTGTTTTGTATCACTCTCAGAGTTCGGTCCCCACGACTGATACTGACTGGCAATTGGTTGTGAGGCATAGGAATGGACAGCTTCCAAATCTTCTGGTGTGAAACGTCGAATCCGAAGTTGATCGTTGATTTTGTAGCGCATGATGAGACCCTCCTCTTTGATTGATTCACTTATCTATATTGGCTAACGGTAGTGGATTCTCCTGTTTGACACGTAAAATCAAGCGTGCTAGGGTGGAGACATCGAACGAAATAGCTAGCCTCTAGGGTTCCGTACGGCAACGTAGACTTGGACCGAGGGAGGCACATGAGTACACCTCATGCAACGGAGGGATAAAAGCCCGGGAGTAGAGCGTCTAGACGCCTGCTTCCGGGCTTTTTTTATTTTTTAGGATGAATGTTAGGAGGAAAAGTGATGACGAAATACTGGTTAGGAATTCTAGTGGCTTCCTTTTTTGAAGTTGCTTGGGTAGTCGGTTTGAAACATGCAGATAGCGTACTTGAATGGATGGGAACAATCATCAGCATCATCATCAGCTTTGCTGTCTTGATTAAGGCGAGTAACCATTTGCCGGTTGGAACAGTTTATGCGGTCTTCGTCGGCCTTGGAACAGTCGGGACGGTCATATTGGACATCATTTTATTTGACCAAAGTGCGTCAGTCATGAAGTTAGGATTGATTGGTGTGCTGTTGATGGGTGTCATCGGATTGAAGTTAGTCAGTGGGGAGGTGGAAGAATGAGTTGGTTGTTTGTCATTATTGCCGGATTGTTTGAGATGCTGGGTGTTGTCTTCATCAATACGTTTAATCAACACAAAACGTTCAAGAATGGTCTATTGATGTTTGGCGGATTTGGCTTGAGCTTCCTATTCCTATCACTTGCGATGAACGGATTGCCGATGGGAACAGCTTACGCTGTCTGGACAGGAATCGGGGCAGCCGGTGGAACAGTACTGAGTATGATTTTTTATCAGGAAGCGAAAGACTGGAAGCGGATAGTATGTATCGGTCTGATTCTTAGTGCGACGGTCGGATTAAAGCTGATTGGCGAATAAACATGTCAAATAGATTATTTTTTTATGGAAGAGCCGACTTGTTGGCATATTTTACAGAGAAACAGGAAATACTCCTTATAAGGATACGTTGTACGACAAAACGAACATAAGGGGAGATTCATATGAAAACGAAACAATACATCGGTACGTATTACTCGGAAGAAGAGTTAATCTCGAAAATGGATGAATTGCATATTCAGGGGCACCGTGAAGAAGATTTTTATGTCATCGTCAAGGAAAAATCAGATATCGAACTCGTCCGCAGTCAAATGGACGCGGAAATTGCGGCGACAAAACCATCATGGATGGATCGGATCCGCGGCAACAAAGGGCGCGATCAAGAAGTCGATCAGTTGTTCGACTCACTTGATTTACCTGCAGAAGATGTAGAAGAACGTAAAGTCGAAGTCGAAGGCGGCGGATTCGTACTTCTGATTGAGGTTCAGGATATTCAGTTTGATCCGCATTTGAATACGGACAATACACATGAAGATGTCAAAGTCCGTTACGGCAGTTATGATGAGACGCACACATCGAGTGCTGCAAATTCAAATGCCCAACTCGGTTCAGGGAATACGCTTGATGTCGATCGGGACTCTAAGGAAGAACATGCCGAAGTTGATTTACACCGAGCCGGAACGGATCAGATGCCGCAAGACGAACAAGCCATCAATCGGGCAAAAGTAGAACAGGACCGCAAGCCGGACATTGCGATGCGTCGCGATGACGATTTCAAACGGCTCGACTCTGAGCGTGATGAAGAAAATAAGAAACAGACGCAGTCACACTCGGATGATGTAGCCGAGCAAGATCACGGAAACAATCTCGATCGTTAATCCGTTCTTGAAAAAGTTACTAAAAGGGAGGAGCCGAAAACGGCCCCTCCCTTTTTTGATTATTTTTTATGCATTTCATCCGGATTCGAACCGGTTCGTTGATTTTGATTTAACGCATCAAGTTGTTGCATCTCAGTTGCTGAAAGTTCGAAGTCAAAGACTGCCAGGTTTTCACGAATTCGACTCGGCGTGACCGATTTCGGAATTGCGATAATCCCGTGTTGAATGTGCCAGCGGAGAATGACTTGGGCTGGTGTTTTGTCTTTTGTCGTCGCGATGTCCGTGATGACAGGTTCAGTCAAGGCGTCGCGTCCCTTCATGAGCGGACTCCATGCTTCAACTAAAATGTCGTGTTCCTTACAAAACGTCCGAATTTCTTCCTGACTTAAGAACGGATGTAATTCAATCTGATTGACAGCAGGTACGACGGTTCCTTCTTCTAGAATCCGCTTTAAGTGGGGGATATGGAAGTTCGAAACACCGATGGCTTTCGTTTTTCCTTGCTTGTACAGTTCTTCGAGCGCATGCCATGTGTCCACGTAACGATCTTCGTTCGGCATCGGCCAATGGATAAGATACAAATCGACATAATCGACCCCGAGTTTAGTGAGGCTTGTTTCGAAGGCTGCGAGCGTTTCTGCATATCCTTGATCCGCATTCCAAACTTTCGTCGTCAGAAAAATTTCTTCGCGCGGAATTCCAGAGTCACGTAATGCGCGTCCGACACCTGCTTCATTTTCATAAATCATCGCCGTATCGATTGAACGATAGCCGGCACGTAACGCTTCCAGTACTGCTTGATACACTTCTTCTTCGGATACTTTAAAAACACCGTAACCGAGTTGAGGCATACTTAGACCGTTGTTGAGTGTGACGTGTTGCATGAGTGGAAGTCCTCCTTCATGTAATCGTTTTATCTTCATAAGTGTACGCTTATTCAGTATGAAAATCGAATGAAATGAGGGGTTGTAAGAAAGGAACAGTCTGCGTATACTGAGCAATAACAAATAATGGAATGAGGGGATTTAGATGATTCGTCAAGCGGTTTTGCAATACATACATGAAAAAGAAGCCGTATCTCAGCTTGACACGTTGCTCGGGAAGCGGAGTGGCGTGCTACTACACGGAGCAAAAGCCTTACAAGCGGCGAATCCTTACTTGCCAGCATTACCGAAAGTCCTGTTTCAAGGGCATTGTACGGATTTTCAAGTCGCGGAATTAGTCAAGGCATGTGCGACATATGACGTCATCGTTACGTTAGGGGGCGGATCATTGATTGATACGGCAAAGAAAGTTGCTGTTCAATTGAACCGACCTTTGATTGTCATTCCGACGATCGTCTCGAATTGTGCGCCGTGGACACCACTTAGCGTCATGTACGACGCGCAAGGTCAATATCTTCGTTTTGATACGCTGCCGGTTGTCATCGAGGCACTTTTACTCGACCATCGGATTCTGTCGGCGAGTCCCTACGATTATTTTGTTGCGGGTCTCGTGGACACACTTGCTAAGTGGTATGAGGCACGTGCTTTAAGTGGAATCACAGTGGAGAATCCAATCATTGAAATGGCGTTACGGGTTGCGGAGCAGTGCAAAGACCTCATCTTAAAAACACCAATCAGCGAGGAGATTTTTCGGGCGTATCCGTCCAGCATCGAACATTTGGTGGAAACCGTCATTCCGTTAGCGGGTAGTGTCGGCGGGTTTGGTGATGATGCGACGCGTGGAGCAATTGGTCATGGTGTCCATAATGCGATGTCTCCTTTTGCATCAACACATTCAATTTTGCACGGAAGTAAGGTCGGATATGGTCTCTTGATCCAGGAGCAGTTGTTGGGTGAAAGTGAAGCATACAACGAGTTGCGGACGTATTTACAAAAAAACGGACAACCGATAACGAGTCTTGATTTAGGACTGACATCGGTAGAACTTAGTCAGTTGGCAGCACGAATCGGACAAGAACCATTATGTCAGTTGATTGAGACGGATTTATCGCCAGCACGTTTACTGGGCGTGCTCGAGCAAAATGATGTCGAAATCATCACAACCTCATGAAAAAACAGCCCCTGCTTAAAAAATGGGGGCTGTTTTTCTTGTTATTGTGCCTTTGCGAATTGTGCGTAAGGTGCAGGGCGACCAAGCAGATATCCTTGTCCGAAATCAAAACCAAGTTGCCGGCAAAGCTCGAGTTCTTCTTGGCGCTCGATGCCCTCTGCTAAAATCTTGATTCCCATTTCTTTCGTAAGATGGCGAGCTTTTCGTAAGAAGGCTTCATTTTCTGCGACCGTATCACAGTTCGAGATGAAAGACCGATCGATTTTGATATAGTCCGGTTGCAGTAACGTCAACATATCGAGTGTCGAGAAGCCGGCGCCGACATCATCAAGCGCAACTTGTATTCCTTGTTTTTTATATTGTTCGAAGACATGTTTCAAGTGATTGACGTCTTCAATTTTTTCCGTTTCGACGACTTCAAACACAAGACGACTCGGGTCGACATTATATCGTTCGACGATTTCGAACGTATGACGAAGGCAGTATTCTGGGTTATAAATCGTCGAGGGAAGGAAGTTGATGAACGTCTTCTCTGTTCCGCCAATATGATGTGTCGCGCGAATCGCTTCTTCGCGTGCGCGTTGGTCAAGTCGTGAGTGGAGTCCCATCTTTGAAGCAGTCGAAAAAAGAATGCCTGGTGACATCGGGACATTGTGATCAGCGGCGCGAAGGAGTGCCTCATTCGCGAACAGCGTATTGTCCTGAATATCGTAAATCGGTTGCAGGTGACTCGTCATGTCACCTGTTTGGATAAAGTTGATGGCTTGTCGATGACGTAATTGCTCGAGTAAAACAGAAGCGAGAAGCGTTGGGGTTGAAAAGCGCGATCCATCTTTTCGACATGAGACGGGAACATCATTAATCTGTAACGTTGATTCAAGAAGCTCCTCCAACTGGTTAAACGATGTATACGAATAAACTTGAGGGATGCTCGACTGGATATGTAAGGAGCCGGCCTCGATAAAACGGATCGTTGTCGTACATTCGGCGCAAGGATGCCACATAAAATGATTTCCACCTTTCCTGTAGAGAGATACATCTAAAAAGATGTATTTGTTAAATTGGTTAAATACTTTACCCAAAGATAATTGAAATGTAACCTCAATTCAAACATTTAATACGCTATTGACCAAACTAAAAAAAGATAGAGGATTCGAACAAAATCGAATCCTCTATCTTCTTTATCGGATGATTGAACCGAAAAGTAAAACGATCATGCGGTCATGAACAAAACCCAGCCCGTCGCGTGTAATAAAAGAGCAAGCGGGACAAGTAACTGGAATTTCGGTTTGCGTGTTTTATGACGTACGAGTTGCATCCCGAGTAATGAACCGAGCGCACCTCCGAGAAAGGCAATCCAAAGCAATGTAGCTTCCGGCGTCCGTTGCGCGTGTTGTTTCGCGCGACGTTTATCGGACCACATCGAGAAGAAGCCGACGACGGTCATCACGCCGTAAAAAATAAGAACCATGTATAATCCGTTCATTATTTGCGCCTACCTTTCTGCGCCACCGCCGCCGGAACTACCGCCGCCACCACGACTTCCACCGCCACCACCGCCACCGCCGCGCATAACGGCTGACAGAATGTTGATGATCGCGAAGAAGAACATGCCACCTGTAAATTTCATATCTAAGAACAATAACAGGACAAGGCCTGCACCGATGACGATTTTGACCCAAAGACTCAATCCGTCTTCAGCATTCGCTTTAGGCGGATCTTGTGATTCGAGTGACTGTTCCTTCGAGACGACACTGATGACGGCTTTATAGGTTTCTGAAGCTGCTTTTCCGTAATTGCCTTCGTCACGATAAGGAACGGCATATTGGTCGAGGATCCGGCCTGCCGTGATATCGGTCAGGACACCCTCAAGCTTGTAACCAACTTCAATCCGGAAATTCCGGCTTTTTTCGTTTGGTGCCACGATCACCATGACACCGTTGTCTTTTCCTTCTTGTCCAATCCCTTGGGCACGGAAGGTTTCATTCGCATACGTGCTCAAGTCCTGTCCTTTTAAGTCGGGGACAGTTTTTAAAACGACTTGTGCGGTCGTATATTGTTCGAGTTCCTGACCAAGACGAGCGAGTTCCGCTTCTTCCGACGCGGTCAGCAACTTTGCATCATCTTGGATGAAGAAAGCGGCTCCCGTGCGTTCTGATACGGCTTCGGCAGTCGGAGTCAGAAGGAAGAAAACGAGGAACGCACTCAAAAGGAGGCGCGTTCTTCGCCAAATCATTTCGAATCACTGTTGAAATCGACCGTTGGGTTTTCGCGGTCGCTTTCTGAAATTTCATAGTATGGTTTTTTGTCAAAACCAAACGCCGAAGCATAAAGCGAAGTTGGGAAACTGCGACGTTTCTTATTGTAGAGTGTGACGGAATCGTTGTAATCTTTCCGTGCGATACCGAGACGGTTTTCTGTCCCTTCAAGCGTATCCATCAATGATTGGAATCGTTCACTTGATTTGAGGTCCGGATACGTCGTTTGTAAGGCGATTAATCCACGGAGAGAAGACGTGACTTGCTGGTCGGCTTCAATCCGTTGTTCTGTCGAAGCAGCGCGGGCAAGGCCGGCTTGTGCTTCTGCGATATCGCCGTAAACTTTTTCTTCTTGACCAGCGACACCTTTAACAGTCTCGACGAGATTCGGAATGAGATCCGCCCGTCGTTTAATTTGGTTATCGACTTGTGACCATTTGTTCGAAACATCTTCTTCGACGTTTACGAGACTGTTGTATTGTCCGATTGCTAAAAATGCAATGATGACAACAACAGCAATTCCGATGATGAGAGGTAATTTAGAACCCCCGCGATTTCTACGTGCCATAATTCGTTCACTCCTTTTTCTGTATCTCATCTACTATATACCCTAAACGGTTTCAATAAGTTTCAAAAAAACAAAAAACTATCAGCAAAAAACTGATAGTTTTTTTGTTTCTTACATGTAAACGACGATTGCAAGAATCCCAGCTAAGACAAGGCGATAGATCGCAAACGGGACAAGTTTGATTTTATTGATCAGTTTCAAGAAGAAACGAATCGATAGTAGCGCAAACGCGAACGATGCAACAAAACCGACGATGTAAAAATTGAGGTGAGCCATTTCGATGTAATCCCAGTTCTTAACGAGCGAGAGAAAACTGGCTCCGAACATGATCGGTACGGCCATGATGAACGTAAAGTCGGCTGCTGTCCGGTGATTCATCCCGAGGAAGACCCCGCCGGAAATCGTTGAACCGGAACGCGAAAATCCTGGCCAAAGCGAAATACATTGGAACAATCCGACGAGTGCCGCTTGGCGGTAAGTAATTTGGTCGAGTGTCGTCGTTTTCGGTTCTTTTGGACCGAGTTTATCCGCTGCAATCATCAAGATGGCACCGACAGCGAGACCGATGATGACGGTATCGATCGAAAAGAGGTTTTCATCGATGAAGTCTTCGAACAATAAACCGAGCACGGCAGCAGGAAGCAGTCCGATTAAGACGTGACGCAGTTTTAATTTGTGTGTGCCCGTCGCATCATGCTCGCCTTCGATTTTATAGAGTCCGATTAAGCTGAACAACCGTTTCCAAAAGACGACGATGACGGCAAGGATTGATCCGAGCTGAATGACGATCTTAAAGGTGTTCGCGGAGTATTTTCCGAGAAAGTCCGTTGTTTGGAGCCACATGTCATCGACGATGATCATATGACCAGTTGAAGAGACCGGGGCGAATTCCGTCATCCCTTCGACGAAACCGAGTAAGAGTGCTTTAAGTAATTCTAAGATATGCATGTTATTCTCCTTCTATATTTTACTATCTAAAAACATATCATGTTTCATTCTTCTGAGATAGAACTAATCTGAATATCGGGCGCAAGACCGATAACGAAAACACCTTGTCGAATGAATAAAAAAAGAGTAGGATGGACTTATAATCAAACGAACATTTGAATGAGGTGGAGGAATGGAAACGAAAACTGAGCGATTACGAATTTCAGGAATTGATTGTGCCAATTGTGCGGCGAAGGTCGAGCGTGGTGTTTCGACTGTCGAAGGAATCGAAGCGGCAAATCTTGATTTTACGGGACAAAAGCTTTATATCACTTATCAAGGAGAGGCACCGGATGACGCAACATACGATGCGGTCGTCAAACGGGTACAAGAATTAGAGCCGAACGTCGAAGTTTCTCGTGACGTTCCATCTGACGAAAGTCATGTTCATGACCACGGTCCATTTTTAACGCAAATGAAAAAGATTCAATACAGTATCGGTGGGGTTGCCTTCATCAGTGCCTTCTTTTTACCGAGCTCAATTGAACTTATCTCATTTGCGCTGGCTTACTTCTTAATCGGTTGGGATGTGTTACGAAACGCGATCCGAAATATTCGTCAGGGACAAGTATTTGATGAAAATTTCTTGATGGTCATCGCGACGGTTGGTGCTTTTCTAATTGGCGAGTACCCGGAAGCGGTCGCCGTCATGCTGTTTTATCAAGTCGGTGAGTTTTTCCAACACCGGGCAGTCGATCAATCCCGCAAATCGATTGCTGAATTAATGGATATTCGCCCTGAGACGGCAACACTTGAAAATGGACAAACGATTAGTCCGTTACAAGTGAAGGTCGGGCAACGGATTTTAGTCCGACCGGGCGAAAAGATTCCGCTCGATGGAACAATCCTTGAAGGAGAAGCATTCATTGATACCGTCGCCTTGACGGGAGAATCAGTACCACGACGTGTCCGCACGAACGATACGATTCTTGCAGGAACGATCAATACAGATGGGCGACTGTTGATTCAAGTCGACCGTCTCTACAGTGAGTCAACGGTCGCAAAAATTCTTGATCTCGTTGAAAATGCTTCGCGCCACAAGGCGCCGACGGAAAAATTCATCACCCGATTTGCTCGTGTCTACACACCGGCAGTCGTCGGGATTGCGACATTGCTTGCTGTCTTGCCTCCATTGTTTGTCACGGGTGCGACATGGGAGGACTGGATTTACCGGGCACTTGTTTTTCTTGTAATCAGTTGTCCCTGTGCGCTCGTCATTTCAATCCCCCTCGGTTTCTTCAGTGGAATTGGTGCCGCTTCAAAACGAGGGATTCTCGTGAAGGGTGGAAATCACCTCGAGTCATTACAACAGCTGGATACGGTCGTTTTTGATAAAACAGGGACCTTGACAGAAGGGGTCTTTGAAGTGACGGAACTCCGCCCGGTTGCCTGTTCAGACGAAGAATTATTGAAAGTGGCAACGCTTGTTGAACAGCATTCGAATCATCCGATTGCAAAGTCCATCCAACGGACATATGCAAGTTATGGTGAAGTGACGGAATCCGTTCAAGAGTATCAGGAAGTCGCAGGATCAGGTGTCGTCGGTCGCTTCGGAACGGATACGATTCGTGCCGGGAATGCCCGTTGGTTCGACGAACTTGGTTATGAGACGCTTGATCAAACGGCAGACGGGACGTACGTTCATGTCGCACGCAATGATACGTACCTGGGCTACATCCGAATTGCTGATCACATTAAAGACAGCACGGTTGAAGCACTTGCTCGCCTCAAGGCACTCGGTGTGAAGAAAACGATTATGTTAACAGGGGACCGCCTGGCAACGGCAGAAGTGATTGGTCGTCAAATCGGGATTGACGAAGTTGCAGCAGAACTATTACCTGATCAAAAAGTCGAACAACTCGAACTGATTTTGAAGCAAGCGGATGGAAAAGTTGCCTTTGTTGGCGACGGCATCAATGATGCCCCTGTTTTGACACGAGCCGATGTCGGAATCGCGATGGGCGGACTCGGCAGTGATGTGGCGATTGAAGCCGCAGATATCGTCCTCATGACAGATGAACCAAAGCAGTTGGTCGAAGCAATTGAGATTGCCCGTGCGACACGAAAAATTGTCTATCAAAACATTTTCTTCGCACTTGGCGTGAAAGCCGTGTTTCTCCTATTTGGTGCATTTGGTTTCGCGACGATGTGGGAAGCCGTGTTTGCGGATGTTGGTGTAACCGTCCTGGCTGTTTTAAATGCGATGCGCATCCTCAAAAAATAATTAAAGGTCCACGTTGAAAGGTACGGACTCAAAAGTCATTCCAATATCAATCTGAAAACTCCTTCACCGGCGATGAAGGAGTTTTTTTGTTCAATCAGTTTGTATTTAGCCTAAGGCGACATCAAGAATCATCATGACGGTAAAGCCGACCATTAAACCGAGTGTCGCTAAATCAGAGCCGTTTTCAGCTTGTGATTCAGGAATCAATTCCTCGACGACAACAAAAATCATCGCGCCGGCTGCAAAGGCGAGTGCGTAAGGCAGTAACGGTTGAATGAAGAAAACAGCAGCCGCCCCGATCATTGCCGCAATCGGTTCAACAATGGCGGACATTTGACCGTAATTGAAAGCGCGACGGCGTGACATGCCTTCACCACGAAGCGGAATCGATAAGGCAGCACCTTCCGGCATATTTTGAATCCCGATTCCGAGTGCGAGCGTCAAAGCACCAGCGACTGTCGCCCCGTCCATATTTAACGCAGCAGCACCAAAAGCGACACCGATTGCTAGACCTTCCGGGATGTTGTGCAAGGTGATGGCTAAAAAGAGCAGAGTTGCCTTTTTAAGACCGGTCGAAGGGCCTTCTGCATTTTCAAGTGGTGCGGATAAGTGTAAATGTGGTGTGACGAAGTCGAGTAAGCGAACGAAGAAGCCACCTGCTAAAAATCCGATTGCAGCCGGAAGCCAGGCGATGCCACCATCCTGTTCCGTAAATTCAATCGCCGGAGCGAGCAGTGACCAAAAGGACGCAGCGATCATGACACCGGCGGCGAAGCCGAGCATCATATTCATGACCTTTTTTTCAATTGTCGTAAAGACGAAAACAAGTGCCGCCCCAAGTGCGGTCAAGCCCCATGTCATCATCCCGGCGAGTAATGCCTGGATCACGACGGGGAGTGAAGTAAACCATTCAAACATACAAACATTCCTTCTTTCAAATCATAATTCAAGAGATAAGTGCATTATTGAAGCCCACTGTCACTCCTACCCGTTTTCAATCCGAACTAGTCGCATCAGGGGAATTTCGATCGAATTTTGACTCCGGACGTACAGAAGTCCTCGTTCGCGCTCGATTCGTTCGATGAATCCGGTCAGTGTGATATAGCTTCCTTCCTTATAATACGTGATTTCAAGTTCTTTTCCTTCCATTAATGCTTCTTCGAGGATGAATTGCCATGATTCTTGAAGTTGTTCATCGATGGGCGGTAGTGTTAAACGATGCGTATCTTTATAATAGTCGCGCAACAGTTGAATGTACTCCGGCATCAAAAACGGAATCCATTTTAAATTGCCACGGTCACGATACCGTGTCATTGCCGTCACCTCCCGGATGACCACCGACGAAGCGGAGGCGGCGCTTGGCGACACTTGTATCAAGAAAAGAAACAGCGAGGCGGATGGTTCCCTTCCCGTAACGGACGTTGACATGATCGATTGCCTTTAACAAGCGTTTGCGTTTCCAAACACGGGTATTGTCTTCGAACAACGACAGTTGCAGTGCACCTTGGTCGGGGACAAGTTGACCGAGCGAGACGGACAAAAAACGAATCGGTTCGTGTTCGAGCCAGTTCGGCTCGAACAGCTGAAGGATATGCCGCAGGATAATCCGTTCGTCTGAAGTCGGATAAGGGAGACGGAGTTGCTTTGAAAATCCTGCCCGGACGATATGTCTCGAGTAACGGACACCTAAGTGAACCGTCCATCCAAGTTGATTGGAAAAGCGGACGCGGGCTGCGACATCGTTTGCGAGCTCACTTAAGACCAGCCGAATCTGGTCGTATTCGTAATAATCACGCATCAGTGTCACGCCATGACCAACCGTCTTCTGTCGGGATGATGCCGGACGAAATAAAGCGGTCGGATCAATCGTCGTCGGAGATTGATCGATGCCCCATGCATGATGCCAAAGTTCGGCACCGATGACACCAAAACGTTCGTGTAGTGTTTCTAATGGTGCGGCCGCCAAATCGCCGATCGTCTCAATGCCTAATTGATTCAGATGGTGCTCCATTTGATGACCGATCCCCCACATCTTGCGAACGGGAAAGTCATGTAAGAGACGGGGGACATCAGCATAACCACAACGCGCAATGCCCTGTTTCTTCCCGAGTAAATCAAGGGCAAGTTTCGCGATGACGTTATTAGGACCAATCCCGATTCGGACGTGAATGCCGGTTTGTTCCAGGATAGCTGACTGTAATTGGTTAGCCGCTTCAAAATCCGTACCGAAGAGGTGCTCCGTTCCCGTCATGTCAATGAAACTTTCGTCAATCGAGTATACCCGGATTGCTTCCGGTGGTCCGAATTGATGGAGCACATCGAGGACACGAATCGACGTTTTCATGTAGCATAACATGCGTGGTTCGACGAGATGAATCTGCTTTCGTTCCTTATACGGGAGTTGTTCAATCTGGTAGAGACGACTTGCCGTTTTGATACCAAGCGTCTTCAAAGCAGGGCTCGCCGCTAAAATGACGGAGCCGCTCCGTTTTAAATCGGAAACGACGGCTAATTTTGTTGTTAATGGTGGTAGATTTCGGTAATGGCACTCGCAACTGGCATAAAAAGAGACACTATCCACGCAAAAAATACGTTGGTTTGGAAAGTCCGCATCAGAAGACACGAAAATCACTCCTTTTAGAACGTTTGTTCTTATTTTATTTATGTTGATTCTAGCACGGTCTCAAAGTGTCTCAAATCAAAAATTGAAAAAGAGTGTACATGTCATCACTTTTTAGAGCGCGGCATGACTTTAGAGATCATCCTCTTGAGTCATATTTAGGTAACAGGTTTGGTACACTAAGGACTGAGAAGAAGAAGGGTTGGGAGAGAATGAAGAAAAAACCGATGATCCATCTACCGGATGTCCCGAATAACTTAGCAGTCGAAACATTTGCAGAAATCGAAATCGATGATCCGTACTTGTATCAAATGATGTATGAAAAAGAAACGTTACCCATCGAGCTGACGGAGCGGATCGATGCCAATCAAGTCTGTTTTCGGAATGTCTCATTTGCGGGGCTCGTGTTTGATCGCGCGTCATTTGAAAATGTTCGATTTGAGCAGTGTGACTTGACGGGTTGCCAGTTCCGTGACAGTCGTTTTCATCGCGTTCTGTTTCAGGACTGTCGCCTGACGGGGGTTCAATTAGAAGAAACGACACTTGATCATGTCACGGTAAAAGCATGCCAGGCGAATTACTTACAAGTGATTCGGACATCGCTCCGACAAGTAACGTTCGAGCAGACGGCGATGCGGGAGACACAATTCTTCGAAGGGAAACTCATCGATTTACGTTTTGAGGATGTTGAATTGATGGAAAGCCAGTGGGTTGAAACTCCGTTAAAAGGACTCGATTTGCGACAAGCGGACGTCTCGGGGATTACGATTGATCCACGCTTTTTGACAGGGGCGATCGTGACGGAAGGACAAGCAATCGCATTTGCCCGATTACTCGGTCTTGTCATTCCGCAAGAATGAACATGAAAAAAACCGGACGCTGTTCCTCTTCCTTTTAGAGAAGTGGAAAACGTCCGGTTTTTTTTGTTCGTACGACTCTCGAAGGAGAGACTTAAAAGGAGAGCGTCTCGCCGTCGTCCGGAATCAAAAAGTGAGCGGAGAGATGATTTGCTGCTAAAAAGTCAGCAATCATATCGCGGCGGAGCAGGCAGTGATTGACGGCTTCGAGATGCGAAACGATGATCGTCGCTTCAGCCGCTGCCGCGTGGACCGCTAATAAATCACGTTCCGACATCGTGATCGGTTCACCGGTCTGGAACTGGGCGGCACCACTATTGACGACGATGACATCTGGTGCATAGGTATCAATCGCAGAATCGACGTCGTCACACCAAATCGTATCACCGGCGATATAGAGCGTCGGCTCATCGGGATGCGTAAAGACGAGACCGGATACGTGTCCCATCCGTTGTCCAATCTCACCGACACCGTGTTGACCATTCGTGCGGAAAACTTTGACATCGCGCAGTGTCACACCTTGGTCGAACGACTGAACGTCCGTGAAACCGGCATCTTTAATGACAGAAGCGTCCGTCGCGTTTTGGGCATAGAGCGGAACCGTCTTCGGTAATAATTGTTTGGCGGCATCATCGAAATGATCGGCGTGAAGATGCGTCACGAAGACGGCATCCGGATCGAGTAAGGTCGAGACATCAACCGGCAAGTCGACGAGGGGATTGCGGTGGGTATTCGGTGTATGGTCGAACGGAGGAAGCGAACCCTTTTCACCGAGAAAAGGATCAATTAAAAAAACTTGGTTGGCATAGGTCAAGACGAGTGTCGCATTTCGAATTTGCTGGATGTTCACAGGCAATCTTCCTTTCTTGTACGAATCTTCCTCGTCTCATATTCCCGACTTGCCGAACCTTTAATCCAAAACATCATTGGTCCGGTTTAGGGAGAATTTTTTCCATCGCCAGGACATCGACGTAATACCCGTTTAACATTCCTTGTTCTTTAAAGGTACCGACGATTCGGAATCCGGCTTTGATGTAGAGTTTTTGACCGATCCGGTTGAAGGGGAACGTGAAGAGAATCAGTTTGTGCATGCCGTGAATGATTGCATGTTCTTCGATGATGTCGAGTAGTCGTTTTCCGATTCCTTGTCCGCGGTGGGTCCGTGTGATGTAGACGGACAGTTCGCCGACGGACTGATAGACGGGACGCGGATTGTAGGCATCGAGCGAAATGAAGCCAAGAATCTTTGACCCTTCATAGGCAACGTAACCGGCATGTCGCTCGGAGCGTTCACTGAACCATTGCTGCATGAAGGCGAGATCCTTCGTATCCGTCTCGAGCGTCGCGATGCGGTCTTCGATTCCTTCATTATATATGGCGAGCACATCCGGTAAGTCGGTTTCTTGAACGAGACGAATCATCATACACGTCATCTCCTTTTCGAGTACTTTTCTTCATTATATCGGAGATGGGTGAAACAAACGCCATGTTTCTAGAATAGGAAATACGCTCCGACACGTGCTTTCCTCAAACATGTTTGTCAGACAACGTTTCAGTACAAAAAAGCCCAGGTCCTCTATCGCTAGAAGACTTGGGCCGGCCCGGACTGAATTAGTTTGCTGAAGACAGGGCGTCCCGCTCGTAAATCGGCACCCAGCCGTCCGTCGTGACGAAGATTCGGATTGCTACCACTTTCCGGTCTTCCTGGAGCGTGAAGTAGTGGCGCGTGTTGACGGGAACGGAAATCAAATCACCGGGATTGAGCTCGATGTTGTAATAGCCGACCTCCTCGTCTTTAATCGCAAACACGCCATGGCCGCTGACGATGAAGCGGACCTCGTCATCGGTATGATGATGTTCTTTTTGGAAGTTGACGAGTAATTCATCGAGATTCGGTGTCGTATCCGACAGTGCGATGATGTCAGCCGTCTGGTAACCGCGACGTTCCGAAACATCTTTAATCTCGTCCGCGAATGTCGTTAAGATCGTCTGTTTGTCGTCATCCGTTAATGTAAAGTTTTCGACGAGGTCGCTTGGTAACTTCGAGACGTCCCATTGTTCATATAAGACGCCGCGTGAAGCAAGGAATGAAGAGACCTCATTTTGATCCGTATACCGTTCGTTTGTCTGTTGGAAAAGTACTGTTGCCATTGTAAATTCCTCCTTTTAATGAATCGCCTGTCGGCACGTTTGTAGTTTTAAGGTGTAACTGAACAAAAACTCGAATGCTTCCAACTGTTTTTTCGCTTCAAAGGCAGTCGGTGCCCAGACGGTGATGCCGTGATTGCGAATCAGGACGGCGCCGCTCTCGGCATGTACATGTGCTGCAAAGGCAGCGGCAAGCGTCGGAATGTCGGCATGGTTCGGGATGATCGGCACACGGACTTCCGCATCTTCTTCCCAACGGCCGAGTGCCTTGATGATTTCCTGACCGGCAAACCGAATCTCGCCTTGATCGCCGTACAGTTCCGAAATGACATTATTGTCAATCGTATGGACGTGAAGGGAACACCCGGCAGTCGTTCGGTTGAAGACCTCGACGTGGAGCAATGTTTCGGCAGAGGGACGACCCGTCTGTTCGCCGATCAGTTGACCGGACGCGTCGACATGGACGAAGTCGTCCGGTGTATCCTGCCGTTTGTCCTTCCCGCTTGCCGTCACGAGAAATTCAGTCGGTTGATCGGCTGTCCGGATGGCGAGATTGCCGCTTGTACCGGGGAACCAGTCGCGTGCTGCAAGTTCCTGTTTGACGGCACGTAATTCTTCATATCGTTTTAAGAAGGTCATGTGTACACCACCTTTGTCTGCAGATGATTCAATATGTCATGAAAGTTTTCAAACGGTGTATACGGGATGCCGTGCTGTTCACATAGCGTGATCAGATAATCCCGTGCATAAACGTGATCCGCCTGCTTAGCCAGTTCAAAATCTGTTACGGAGTCGCCGATCGCGATGATCGTGTCACCATTCTGCTTCAGCTTCCGGGCGATCGAGGTTTTGCAACAGCCGCATTGATTTGTACAGGCCGCGTCGCAGGAATGCGGCCATTCGATTCGAACCGTCTCCTGGCTGAAGTCACTGCCGTTGCAATAAATCGCTTCGTCCGTCAGTACATCCGCAAGAATCGGCTGGACAAAAAAGTCGATCCCGCCGCTGACGATGGAAAAATCAATCTCGTTTGATTTGGCAAAGGCGAGCAAGGTGTCGAAGCCGGGACGAATGACTGCCCGTTTCATCAAGAAATCAATGTAGTCCTGTTTTTGACTGGACGGAAGCAGCTGAAACATCTGTCCGACGCCGGACTGAATCGAGAGCGACCGGTCGAGCACACCTTGTTTTAACGGTTCAAATTTTTCCGGCGGAGCGAACTCCTGCATCAAGGCGATGATATTATCGTGCTCCGTTACCGTTCCGTCAAAGTCACATAAAATCCGGATTGTCATTTCGTGATCCCCCAAGCATCGAGGGCGACACGTAATTCCTCGTGCTGGCGGGCGGCACTTGTCAGTGATTCGCCGGCCAGTGCTGCGCCCAGTGCCTGGCGGAAAGCGGTGACTCCGGCCGCAGCACCTTGCGGATGACCGTGGACACCGCCCCCGGCATTGATGACAGAATCGACGCCGAAATCACGAACAAGCTGGGCGACGAGACCCGGGTGGATTCCGGCGGACGGGACCGGGAGAATTGTTTTGGTCTCACCGATTCGGGTCGCTTCGACGGCAATCCCGCGGGCCAAGTCTTTGGCGAGGGCGACATTCCCGTACGGCGACGGGAACAGTGTCAAGTCGGCACCGGCAATCCGCGGCAACGTTCCGAGCAGGACCGGGGCGGCAATCCCGTACTCGGGACTGGCGATCAAGGCACCGCTCAACGCCGGATGATTAAAGATCGGGACCGGGATTTCCGGATCGGCTGCCAGTTCCCGCAAGACATCAAGCCCGTATGTAAACGTGTTGAGCAGGAGGGCTGTCGCTCCGGCTTCGACCAGTCGTTTCGCCTGCTCTTTCAAGCGGAAGACCGGACCACTCAACGTAATCGCATAAAGGGCCCGTTTACCGGTCCGTTCATAGTGTGCATCGAGGACTTCCCGTCCAATCCGCGCCCGGTCGAGTGCCGGTGTCAGCGGATTGTCGTATAAGATTTCGTCATCCTTGACGAGATCAATCCCGCCGGCGAGCTGGGCTTCCAGTTGTTCCCGTAAAAAAACGATGTCCCGTCCGATGACGCCTTTGAAGATGCTCATCAACAGGGGGCGGTCATGGACTTGGATCAACTGGCGGACGCCCTCGATGCCGAATTTAGCACCGGGGAAATCCGGTGTGAACGAAGCGGGAAGCTGAAGATCCGTCAGTTTGATTTGACCGTCGAGTGACAGCTTGCCGAAGACGGTCGTCAAAATCGCCGAAAAGTCCCGTGAGACGTTGTGTTCCGGATAACGGATCGTGACATACCCTTTTCCGTCGTGTTCTTCCGTATGGACGACTTGTCCTTTAAAGGATTCAAGCTGTTGTTGTTCCAAGTGATTCAAATCGGTCCATGAGCCGACCGTCAGACCGAGGGCGATTTGCTCTGCCCGTTTTGGTAACTGATTGGTCACGCCGAGTTGGTAAGTTACGGTAATATACGCCATGATCGTCGTCTCTCCCTTGTTAAAAAATACAAAAATGGTCCCTCGTCAATGACAAGAGACCATGAAAAATTGCGCGTGGACTCTTATCTGTCAGCGTGTTAGCTGCAAGAATTAGCACCGTGCCAACTGGTCGGTTGCTGCGACATCATAGGGCTCGTCCCTCCGTCTGCTCTTGATAAGAATTGGATGAAATTGTGAAATCTAATTGCAATTTTTACATGAGATGGACGTGATGTCAAATAATTTTTTGAAAATTTATTTTTTTTGAAATCAGCTTCTATAGATGGCGGTCTTTTAAATGGTTTTTCACTAAAATTTGGAATTGACAGATGATTTAAGACGGGCGTAATATTCGAATCAACATCGAACACAACAACCACATATGACTCTTATCGTGAGTTGGCAGAGGGAATTGGCCCGAAGACGCCGCAGCAACCGACCATCCGGCACGGTGCTACATCCAACAGACATTCGTCTGAGAGATAAGAGGACGGATGATACCCCGCGCCTCTTTTCTATGACGAAAAGCGGCGTTTTTTTGTGTAGAAATGAAGGGGGAAGCAAGATGGCATATCAAGCATTTACAGAACAGGACGCCATTAAACGTGTCCGGGAACTCGGACTCATCGGACAGGAAGAAGCGACGGCAGAAGAAATCGGCGACGGGAACTTGAACTTAGTCTTTCGGATTCAGGCAGGGAAAGAACGTTTGATCTTGAAGCAGGCATTACCTTATGCAAAAGTCGTCGGGGAAAGCTGGCCCTTGTCACTCGAGCGGGCCTGGATCGAACAGTTGGCACTGAAGGAATTCGCAAAATACGCGACGCCATTCGTTCCACGGGTCTTTCATGCCAGTCATGAAGAAGCGTACACAGTGATGGAGGACTTGTCGCACCTGCAAATCGTTCGGACGGGATTGCTCGCCGGCGAAACGTATCCGCTCCTTGCAGAACATGTCGGTTCTTACTTGGCGCGGACGTTATTTTTCACGTCAGATTTTGCGCTCGGTCCAGTCGGAAAAAAGCAGGTCGCACGTGACTATTACAACCCGGATTTATGCGACATCACGGAAAAGTTAATCTTTACGGATCCGTTTTACGACGCGGAAACAAACAACATCGAGAGCGGCTTGGAAACAGACGTACAGCAGCTCTGGCAGGACGAAAAACTGAAGCGGGAAGTGGCGAAGCTCGAAACGTTGTTCATCACGAAAGGGGAAGCCTTATTACACGGGGATTTACATACAGGAAGCATTTTTGCTTCGGCGGGCGAAACGAAAATCATCGATCCGGAGTTCGCTTTTTACGGACCGTTCGGGTTTGATGTCGGTCAGTTCATTGCCCACCTCTGCTTTGCGGCGTATCCGAACTATGCTGAGTTGCAGGAGACGCGGGTGAAGGATATCGATACGTTCTGGCTGACGTTTGCTTCGACGTTCACGGCACTTTGGGAACGGGAAGCCGTCGAACCTTTCCGGACGGTACCCGGGCTTGTCGATGATGTCCTCAGTACAATTCTCCAAGACGCGCTCGGTTTCGCCGGTTGTGAACTGATCCGGCGGACGATTGGTTTGGCACCGGTCGCTGATTTGGAACAAATTCCGGATGCTGCGACGCGCCTCGAACGGAAACGTCATGCCCTACGCCTCGGGACGGCATTGATTAAACGGCGCGGCGAATGTAAGACGTTTACTGACCTCCGGAATTTCGACGTGACGGAGGAATTGAGCCGATGAGCGAGTTTATCCGTAGTGTCATCTATGAGCGGGCGTGCTTAATGATCCTTGATCAGACCCGTCTTCCGCAAGAAGAACGGTACGAAGTCATTCATGATTTGGCGCAAGCGGTCGAGGCAATTAAACAACTTCGTGTCCGGGGGGCGCCGGCAATCAGTCTGTTTGGTGGTTTCGTCCTCGTGCAGGAAGCGTTTCGGACGACGGGATCGCTTGACGAGGTCAAACAAAAACTGTTGACGGTATCGGCGGAATTACTGGCGACCCGGCCGACCGCCGTCAATTTGCAGAACGTACTCGATGCGCTGAATCAGCTTATCCTTTCGAGCACAACGCTCGAGGAACTGCCGAAACGTCTGGAACAAAAAGCAATCGCCCTTTATGAAGCCGATGCCAAGACGTCACGGCAAATCGGTGTGCATGCGTTGGAGCTGTTTCAATCGGGAGACCGGGTGTTGACGATTTGTAACGCCGGATCGATTGCGACAGCGGCGTACGGGACGGCACTGGCCCCGTTTTATCTTGCGAAAGAACAAGGCATCCCGTTATCCGTCTATGCGTCGGAAACCCGACCTTTGTTGCAGGGGGCGCGCTTGACGACATGGGAGCTGCAACGGGCAGGGATTGACGTCACCTTGATCACGGACAATATGGTCGCACATACGATCAAGGAAAAGCAGATCACCGCCATCATCGTCGGCGCGGACCGGATCACCCGTAACGGGGATACGGCCAATAAAATCGGGACGTTCCAGCTGGCGTTACTCGCACGTGCCTTCGGGATTCCGTTTTATGTCGCCGCGCCGCTGTCGACGTTTGATGTGACGAGTTTATCAGGTGACGAGATTGAGATTGAAGAACGCGATGCCCGTGAAGTGACGCAACTGGCAGGAACAGTAACGGCACCAGCCGGAACAGCGGTCTTTAATCCGGCGTTTGACGTGACGCCGCACGAGCTTATCACGGCGATCATCACGGAACTCGGCGTCATTGAACGGCCGAGCGTGGAAACGATTGAACAGGCAATCGGACAACAGGTCATCTAAACAGACAGGGGAGATTGAGATGAAAAAATTAGCATTCTTGCTCGCACCGGCAGTCTTGCTGGCTGCTTGCGCCAATAGTGAAGCGACACCGGCGAAAAAAATCAGCGGTGTGCCGGAAAGTGTCCAAGGCGACATCAAGATTGCCGTCATCCGCAATCTGGCGTCCGATGATCATACGAAACAATTTTTGGACGGTGCCCGGTCGGAAGGGGAGGCACTTGGGTTTAAGGTCAACACGTTCATTTCCGAAGGCAATGACGTCAAGTTCAAGGAACTGGTGGCGCAAGCCGTTCAGCAGGATTATGACGGACTGATCATCTCGCACGGAAAAGAAGATTATGCCTACGACATGATTAAACCGGCGATCGACAAAGGGATTCAGGTCGTGACGTTTGATACGGTGACGAAGAAAAAGGACCAGACGTTAACAGGCATCACGGAGACGTTCCAAGATGATCACAAGCTGGCAGAACTTTCACTCGATGAAGTGACGAAAGTGAAAGACGATAAGCCGGTCCGGGTCATCAAGTTGTGGTTCGGTCCGGGATTCGCACCGCTTGACCGCCGTCAGGAAATCTATAAGACGTATGAAGCGGACGGCAAAATCAAGACACTTGAAACGGTCGGACCGACGAATTTCCAGGATGTCCAGGGCGATATCGCGACGAAGATGAACGCGATTCTCGCGAAATATCCGAAAGGAAGCATCGATGCCGTCTGGGGAGCCTGGGATGAAGTCGCAAAAGGTGCCTATAAATCCTTAAAGGATAACAAACGTCAGGAAATCCCGTTGATTTCAATCGATGTCTCGAATCAGGACATCAACCTGATGCGTGAGAAGGGAAGCAACTGGGTGTCGACGAGTGCCGTTGATCCGCATTTGATCGGACAGACGGACATGCGCCTGCTCGCGAAAAAACTCGCCGGTGAAAAAACACCGGGCAGCTTTGATCTGGACGCTAAATTAGTCGAGCAAAAGGCGCTCAAAGCCGATACGACGATGTACAATCTCGATACAATGATCAAGGGCTGGAGCACATCCGAGAAATTCAATGAACCGTGGATGGAAAAACTGCGGAAAGCGAATGCTGCGAAATGACGCAGCTGGACGCGACGAACCGGCTCGAGATGCGTGGGATTTCAATTGAATTCCCCGGTGTCAAAGCGCTTGATGCTGTTGACTTTTCCGTCCGCCGCGGGGAAATCCATGCGCTCGTCGGAGCGAACGGCGCCGGTAAGTCGACGCTGATGAAAGTATTGGCGGGAGCGCATGCGGCGTATGACGGGACGATTTCGTTTGAAGGTGTGCCGTTGACGATCGATTCGCCGCGTGCCGCGAAACGGGCGGGAATTGAAATCGTCTACCAAGAAGTCGATACGGCATTGATTTCGTACTTGACGGTCGCGGAAAACATTTGTCTCGATTTGTTGACGAACGGACAGCTCAAAGGGGTCATCCGGCAACGCCGGTTGGAACAGATTGCCTTGGAGGCACTCGGGAAACTCCAGGCTTCGATTGATGTCCGGCAACGGGTCAGCGAACTGCGCCTTGCCGACAAACAGTTGGTCTTGATCGCCCGGGCACTCGTTCAAGACAGCCGTTTTTTAATCCTGGATGAACCGACGGCGCCGCTCAGTCAACGGGAGACAGAACATTTGTTTCGCATCATCAAGGAACTCGCGACACGCGAACAATTGGGCGTGATTTTCATCTCACACCGCCTTCAGGAATTATTTGAAATCTGTGAGTCGATTTCCGTCATGCGTGACGGAAAACTTGTCGCCCGCCAAGCATTAGCCGGGCGAACGAAAGAGACAATCGTTGAACAGATGCTCGGAAGACGTTTGCAACAGACGGACCGGCAAACCCGAACCGTTGGGCAAGCGTTGCTCGAGCTCGATCAAGTGACAGTCCCGGGTGAGCTGGATCAGCTGTCATTGACGGTTCATGCAGGTGAAGTGATTGGAATTGCCGGACTTGTCGGAGCGGGAAAAACCGAGCTCTGTAAGACGATTTTCGGAGCGACTCCGACTGTGGGGGGACAGATTCGGATAGCCGGCGAACCGGCGACCATCCGGTCGCCGCACGAGGCAATCAGACACGGGATTGGTCTGGTCCCGGAAGAACGCCGGAAAGAAAGCATCCTTGTCACGGATCCGATTTATCAAAACATGACCGCGGCAAGTCTCAAACAATTCGTCAATCGGTTCGGTTGGGTCAAGACGGGAACGGAACGGACTGCCGCCAACGCTATCATCAAACGATTGGCGATCAAATCAACGGATGAAACACAACGCGTGGAAGGATTATCCGGCGGGAACCAGCAGAAGGTCGCGATCGGCAAATGGCTCCTCGCCGATGCTGCGGTCCTGCTGCTCGATGAACCGACAAAAGGTGTCGACGTCGGGGCGAAACGGGAAATCTTCGACGTGATCGATCAACTGGCCGGAAAGCAAAAAGCGATTCTGTATGCGTCCAGTGAATTCGATGAATTGCTGGCGGTGACGGACCGGATTTATGTCATGTATGACGGGAAAATCGTGTTCGAGACGAATACGTCGGAGACGACGGAAGACCAATTACTGCTGTATGCGACAGGGGGGATGACTTGATGAACGAGGTACTTCACGAACCAACGACGGAACCAAAACCAAACACGGAACGGCACGCATCCGGTAAACGGCTGTTACGCTTTTTGAATGACTGGGGGATCGTCCTCGCAATCCTTGCACTCATCGTCTTTTTTGCCGTGACGGCACCAAGCTTTTTACAGGGCGCGAACCTGATTAATATTTTGCGCAGTATCTCGATTGTGACGATCATCGCGATTGGGTTGACCGTCTCGCTGACCGTCAACGGCTTTGATTTATCGGTCGGTTCGACCGCGACCTTTGCGAGCTCGCTCGTCGTCTCATTTTTTGTCTGGTACAGCCTTCCGCTTGGTCTGTCGATCGGCTTGGCGATTTTGATTGCCTTGAGCGTCGCGCTGGTCAACGTGTTATTGATCGTCAAATTCAAGATTCCCGACTTGTTTGCGACGCTTGCGACGATGTTCATCTTTGAAGGGGTGGCGATGACGTATACCGGCGGCGGATCAATCAGTGCCGGGATGCCCCGTCTCGACGGAACACCGACAGTCGGGATGATTCCGGAAGCCTTTCTAAAAATCAGTCAGGCACCGTGGATCATCCTAATCATGCTCGCCGTCGTGGCAGTGACGCATCTGTTTTTGAACCATACACGACACGGCCGCTTCTTATACATCATCGGCGGAAACCCGGAGGCGGCACACTTGACGGGGATCCCGGTGCATCGTTACCGGGCACTGGCCTATGTGATTGCCGGACTACTCGCGGCAGTCGGAGGAATCCTGCTTGCGTCGCAGGTCGGATCGTCACAGATTAATGCCGGATCCGGCTATTTGATGCCGGCAGTCGCGGCTGCCTTCATCGGTTCATCGTTTGCCGGACAAGGGAAACCGAACGCACTCGGGACATTAGTCGGAGCCTGCTTAGTCGGGATTCTTGAGAATGGGCTCGTTATGTTATCTGTTCCGTATTACTCATTGAATATTATTAAGGGGCTTGTCCTTGCACTTGCTTTAGCAACGACGTATTACCGGTTTCGAAAAAAATAATTAAAAAACAAGGTTTAACTTCGAATAGATTCGGTAATATTCAATATATGAAAGGATGGTGATGCACATGAATGATTATCAATGTAGAGGGAACGATCGCATGTCGCTTCGAGTAGAAGAGGATCACCGGACTTGACGAACGGAATAAGTTTATAGACACGGATTGTACCCGTGTTTTACGTGCACTCTGCACGAATCAAGAACGGTTTACGGCATGTAATCGTTCCTGAAACACAAAGGGGGAGTCGCTGCGGCGCCCCCTTTTTTGTGCGTATTGAGAGACTCATATGCCTTTCCAAAGGGACTACGGGTATGAGAAGATAGAAAGAGTCAGAAAATTCAACTACTAAAGAGCAAGGGGCCTGACAATGCGAACATACACAAGGGAGATTCAAGCAATCATCGACAACGTAGAAAAAGTAATCGTCGGTAAGGAAGATGTTATTACACAATCGTTAGCAGCGCTACTTGCCGGAGGACATGTCTTACTTGAGGATGTACCGGGTGTCGGGAAAACGATGCTCGTGCGCGCATTCAGTCGCTCAATCGGCCTGACTTTTAAGCGTGTTCAATTCACACCCGATTTACTCCCCTCGGATTTAACGGGTGTTTCGATGTATAACCAAAAAACAAGTCAATTTGAGTATCGTCCGGGTCCGTTGATGGGCAATATCGTCCTCGCGGATGAAATCAACCGAACCTCTCCGAAAACACAATCGGCGTTACTGGAAGGGATGGCGGAAGCAAATGTAACGGTGGACGGAGAAATCCATACGCTTCCGAATCCCTTCTTTGTCATGGCGACACAAAATCCGATTGAGCATGAAGGGACATATCCGTTGCCGGAAGCACAACTCGATCGCTTTTTAGTCAAAGTCAAGATGGGCTATCCGGATTTTCAGCAAGAGATGAAGTTGCTGAATCGATTCGAACGCGATGAACCAATCGACACGCTCGAATCGGTCATCGGGCGCGACGAATTGTTACGGATGAAGGAAGAAGTCAAGGAAGTCCACGTTTCACAACCGGTTAAAAAATATATCGTTCAGCTCGTCCAGGCCACGCGTGAGCATGCTTCGCTTTACCTTGGAGCCAGTCCGCGTTCATCGATTGCTTTAATGAAAGTCGCACAAGCCTGGGCTTATATGGAAGGGCGGAAATTCGTATTACCCGATGACGTGAAACACCTGTTGACACCCGTCTTATCACACCGGTTGATTTTGACGGCAGATGCTCGCTACCACGGACAGTCGGCTGAACGGGTATTGGAACAGGTGAAAAAAGAAGTTGCGGTGCCGATTCAACACGACGTGGAGTCTTTATGAAACGGTGGCAAATCGGCTGGCGTTATGCCGTCCTGCTCCTGATGGTCACGGCATTGTGGATTTACGCCCGTGTGGATGGTGGAAATGTAGCCTCGTTACTGTTCTACGTCATGGCAGGTTTGACTGTCTACTGGACGATTTTTTTAATCTGGCCCGTGACGAAAGCCGTCGCGACGCGAGAAGTTTCGAATAAGATGTTGATTGCCGGGACGGACATTCCTGTCGTTTTACAAGTTAGACGAAAATACCCCTTTCTTGTCGGGACCGTCGAAGTAACAGAGGAAGTACCGGAAGCGTTGAGTGCGGAGCGTTTAGACATTCGGCGCTCGTTACGTGCCCATTACCGGAAGACGGAACAGATTGAATATGTCATTCCATCGATTCGTCGTGGACTGTATCAGATTCCTGGTTGTGTGATTGAAATTACGGATCCGTTCGGTGTATTCATGCGAAAAAAACTCTACCCGGTCGAAACATATCTCGCGATAGAACCGGCACGGCTCGCGACGCAGTTGCCACATGAAGACGATCGGGGGGACGGCGGAATTTCGCCCGTTTCGCTCGATTTGCGCCAGTCATCCTTTACCGTCGTTGGAGTCCGGGAATATGTCAGTGGCGACCGGATGAACCAGATTGATTGGAAGGCAACGGCGAAACGCCAAGGTTTGATGACGAAGACATTTGAACGGGAACAAGAGCGGGAAACGACAATTGTTTTTGATGAAGGAACGGTGAGTGATGCGCAGTTCGAACGGAGCATTTCGATGCTTGCTGATGCGACCGATCAACTCAACAAACGGCGCTTGAATTACCGGATCCATCTCGTCGGTCATGCTGTCCAGTCCCTGTCCCTACCGCTTGAAGGGGCGAAGCTGACACATTATTTGATGACGGCTCAACCGAGTCGGACCCGTTCGTTCATTGAGTCGTGGGAGTATTCCTCAAAAGCATTACGTCTGAGTGGAAACGTCCTCTTCATCACGCCGGACCTTGAATCGAATAACGAGATGTGGATGTCTAAAATCAGACAGGAAGCGACCGTGCATGTCTATACGCCGGAAAGGAGGGGGAGCCGATGAGTCGACGACTGATTTGGAACTTACTCGCGGCGTTACTACTTGCGAGCTTCATGCCCCCGCTACTGGAACTGACGACGTTTGACAGCATCGTTCCTTTCTTGCCGCTTCTTTTGACACCACTCCTGCTATCGCACGTCCCAAGACGGTGGTTTTTAAGTGGCAGTCTACTTGCTTTGATGGTGTCTTTTTACTTCATCTTGACACCGGGAGAGGCCCCGTGGCGACTATTAGGTGAAATTACGGATGATGTATCACGTGTCATCAATGGGGAGTTGCCGGGACGACCGGCCTTCGCCTTATCGATCGGTCTAATTAGCTTTTTAATCGGCTACCTTGGTCGCCGAACCTTCCCGAATCGGGGATTTGTTGTTGGGTTGACCGTCGGTGTGATCGGTTTCATCGCCTATTGTGACACATGGACGGATTACTCGGGTGACCAGTTCATCTTGTATCCGATCCTCCTGGCATTACTTTTGTTGTATGCGACAGAAATCAATGAACGACCGACTGCCTCTTACGTTCGGCCGATTAGTGCCTTGTTGATTATCGGTGTAACGATCGTTGCGGCACTGCAAAGTCCGGTCATCACAGCGACGTGGCAAAACAGTTGGTATGACTGGACGTCACGTTTTGAAGGAGAAGGTACATCGACGAATGCGATTCAAAAAGTCGGATACGGCTCGAACGATGAACAGCTCGGTGGTCCATTCCAAATGGATGACCGGGAAGTTTTTCAAGTCGA
Source organism: Exiguobacterium sp. QJM3NY_9 (assembly GCF_056173545.1). Lineage (NCBI taxonomy): Bacteria > Bacillati > Bacillota > Bacilli > Caryophanales > Exiguobacterium > Exiguobacterium sp. QJM3NY_9. The sequence continues at coordinate 481,137 of NZ_CM149679.1, forward strand.
GAGTGAAGGGAATCGTTACTGGCGGGTCGAGACGAAGGACGTCTACACCGGTAAAGGTTGGATTTTATCGGAGTCAAGTCCGGAGATTAACGGGCGTGGTTTCTTCTCGCACTTTGGCGATGACGTCGAGACACGTGAAGAGAGTGCGACGTTCAAGTTGGCTCGTGAGTTGCCGTTTGTCCCTTACAATGGAGATAATGTGCGCTTGACGGCAGCTGATCAACGACAAAATCTTTTAATCAACCCGGAAAATCAAAAAATTTCGTATCTTGACGATGCAACGCGCCAGCAAAATTATCAGATTCAGTACGCGTATCCACTGTTTACTGAAAAACTACTCCAAACGGATGAACCGGTAAAACTTTCAGAAATGGAACAAGATCGTTACCTGCAACTGCCGGGAACGTTACCGGACCGGGTTCGTGATTTAGCGGCTGAGATCGTTGCTGATGAAGAAACACCGTGGGAGCGCGCGAAAGCAATTGAAAATTACTTCGAGCAAGAAAACTTTGAGTACAATACGGAAGATGTTGCTGTCCCGGCAGAAGATCAAGACTATGTCGATCAATTCTTGTTCGAGACGAAGCTCGGTTATTGTGATAACTTTTCGACTTCAGCAACTGTGTTACTGCGGGCGGCTGGATTACCGGCACGCTGGGTCAAAGGATTTACAGGTGGCGAATCCGATGTCATCGGTTCTGCTGTCACGAGTTATACGGTCCGAAACAAAAATGCCCATTCCTGGGTCGAAGTCTACATCGAAGGACCGGGTTGGGTACCGCTCGAGCCGACTGTAAGTTTTGACGGTACAGGGCAATATACGATCAATCAAGAGACTGATAACGAAACGGAACAATCAAATCCACAACGGGATACAGAGACAGATACGGAAACGGCAACACCGAACCGTCCGCAGGAAAATCTTCTCGATGACGCCCAAGCGACGACGGCGAATCAGGCGGAAAAACGTTCGATTCCCGTCTGGCCGATCATTGGTACGTTGCTCGGTCTTGTGTTCCTCTATCTGTTTAGAAAACCAATCATACGAACGGCCGCAATTCTCTTCTTCCGTAGCCAAATCAAACGACCGGAAGGATTCAAACGGATGTATCGCTTCTTGCTCCGGCGTCTCGATAAACAAGGGTTCCATTATAAGGATGGACGGACACTTGCGGAACTTGCACATGAAGTCGATGGGTATTACGAAACGTATGCGATGCGCCCGTTGACGGATGCCTATGAACGGATGATTTATGGTGGTGAAACGTTGTCGCTCGAAAAGAAACGTGAATATTTCGAAAATATGATTCGTCGCGTAGAGGGTTGATATTTTTGAATTGATACAGTTACAATGAGAACAACGTAAATCATACATGCATCTCCTTTGTATATACTCGCGGATATGGCGCGAGAGTCTCTACCGGGTCACCTTAAACGACCTGACTATGAAGGAGCAGACCCTTCGTATACATTTTTTTGTGAAGCGGCCTGCTCTTTTTCCATTTATTCATGGGGGAAGAGTGGGCTTTTTTCATAGGGGTACGCATGAAACTTGAAAGGCGGGAATAGATTTGGAAGCACATTTGGACCAAGAAATGATCCTCGTCCTCGATTTTGGAGGTCAGTACAACCAATTGATCACACGACGCATCCGTGATCTCGGAGTTTACAGTGAACTGCATTCGCACAAGATTACGGCAGCAGAAATCAAAGACATCGCACCAGCCGGTATCATCTTCTCCGGTGGACCACGCAGTGTCTACGCAGAAGACGCGTACCGCTGTGATCCGGAAATCTTCGAACTCGGAATTCCGATCTTTGGTATTTGCTACGGCATGCAATTGATGTCGCAACACTTCGGCGGGACAGTCGAACGTGCCGGACACCGGGAATACGGAAAAGCGACATTGACGCTGAACGATCCGTCAGCGATGTATGCAAACTTACCACTCGAGCAGACGGTCTGGATGAGCCATAGTGATCTCGTCACAACGGTTCCGAACGGTTTCGTCGTCGATGGGACAAACGTTTCCTGCCCGATCGCTTCAATCAAAAACGAAGAGTTAAAAATGTATGGTGTCCAGTATCATCCGGAAGTCAACCACACGATGTTCGGCAAAGAATTGTTGAAAAACTTCCTGTTCGAAGTCTGTCAGTGTACAGGCGACTGGTCGATGGAAAACTTCATCGAAATCGAAATCGCGAAGATTAAAGAAGAAGTCGGCGACAAAAAAGTTCTTTGTGCCCTTTCAGGCGGTGTCGACTCGTCTGTCGTCGCAGCACTGATTCATGCGGCAATCGGTGACCAATTGACATGTATGTTCGTCGACCACGGTCTCTTACGTAAAGGGGAAGCGGAAAGTGTCATGAAGACATTTGCCGATCACTTCCACATGAACGTCATCAAAATCGACGCGCAAGACCGTTTCCTGAACAAATTAAAAGGGATTTCGGATCCGGAGCAAAAACGTAAAATCATCGGTAATGAGTTCGTGTACGTCTTCGACGAAGAAGCGTCGAAATTGACGGACATGGACTTCCTTGCCCAAGGTACGCTTTACACGGATATCATCGAAAGCGGAACCGATACGGCACAAACAATCAAATCGCACCATAATGTTGGTGGATTACCGGAAGACATGCAGTTCAAGTTGATTGAACCGATCAACACGTTGTTCAAGGATGAAGTCCGTGCACTCGGTAAAGAACTTGGTCTGTCGGACGAAATCGTCTGGCGTCAACCGTTCCCGGGACCCGGTCTCGGCATTCGTGTCCTCGGTGAAATCACAGACGAGAAGCTTGAAATCGTCCGTGAATCAGATTTCATCCTCCGCGACGAAATCAAAAAAGCCGGTCTCGAACGCGAGATTTGGCAGTACTTCACGGTCTTGCCACCACTTCGTTCAGTCGGTGTCATGGGTGACGAGCGGACATACGACTATGCAGTCGGTATCCGTGCCGTTACGTCGATCGACGGCATGACGTCGGACTGGGCACGCATCCCGTGGGACGTGCTCGAGAAGATTTCTGTCCGGATCGTCAACGAAGTCCAGAACGTTAACCGCGTCCTGTACGATGTGACGTCGAAACCACCTTCAACGATTGAGTGGGAATGATTTTACGACTCTTCTTCCTGGGAAATTAGGAAGAAGAGTTTTTTGTAACGCTTTCAAAACCGAACGTTCGGATAAAATTCGACCTTAAATTTCGCTTTTATGGTTGACCGTGCATTTTAAGCATGATACGATGTGTCTGTTCTTATTTTAAATCATCTACTAAAAAACAAAAAATAATGCCGTATAATTCTGGGGATATGGCCCGGAAGTCTCTACAGGAACACCTTAAAGGTTCCTACTACGGCGTGCACTGATTCTAGTGTGCGCTTAAAGAAACGGCTTTTACCGCTTAGGTAACTGCCGTTTTTTTCGTTTCTTGAGACGGCTTATTTGGAAAGAAGGCAACCATGAGCACACAGATGAAACCGCAACAACCTAAACAAAAGGAGAACGCGATCGCGCGATTCTTCGACTTCGACGGACTCGGTACGAACATGCGGACAGAGTTCATCGCCGGTATGACAACATTCTTCGCGATGGCGTACATCTTATTCGTTAACCCGAATACGTTAGCAGACGCCGGGATGAATCCTGGTGCTGTCTTCGGTGCAACGGCGCTTGTCGCCGTTATCGGTTCAGTCACGATGGGCTTACTCGCGAATTATCCGATTGCTCTCGCACCCGGTATGGGATTGAACGCGTTCTTCGCCTACAGTGTCGTCATCGGCATGGGGATCCCGTGGGAAACGGCATTATCCGGTGTTTTAGTATCGGGTCTTGTCTTCATGGTACTCACGGCATCAGGGATTCGTGAAACAATCATCAATGCGATTCCAGAACCACTTAAAATGGCAGTTGCTGCCGGAATCGGTTTATTCATCGCCTTCATCGGTTTGAAAACAGGTGGAATCGTCGTCGCAAACGAAGCGACGCTCGTCTCACTCGGTAACTTGGGTCAAGGGACAACATTGCTTGCTGTGTTCGGTTTAGTCGTTTCAGCGATCTTAATGACACGCGGAATTAAAGGCGCCATCTTCCTCGGAATGATTTTGACGGCAATCGCGGGAATGATTTTTGGATTGATTCCTGTTCCGTCAAGCCTTGGGGAAATCGTTTCAGCTCCACCGAGTATCGCACCGACATTCGGACAAGCGTTCCTTCACTTCAATGAAATCTTTACTGTCCAGATGGCAGTCGTCATCTTAACGTTCTTCTTCGTTGATTTCTTCGATACAGCGGGAACACTCGTTGCCGTCGCGAACCAAGCAGGATTAATTAAGGAAAATAAAGTTCCGCGTGCAGGACGCGCCTTGATCGCTGACTCAACAGCAACAGTCGCGGGTTCAATCCTTGGAACATCAACGACGGTTTCATATATTGAATCAAGTGCAGGTGTCGCAGCAGGCGGTCGCTCAGGAATGACGGCAATCGTAACCGGCTTATTCTTCGGACTTGCCTTGTTCTTCTCACCACTTCTCGCCGTCATCACGGCGCCGGTCACAGCACCGGCACTCATCATCGTTGGTGTGTTAATGGCATCCTCACTTCTCCAGATTGATTGGAAAAAGTTCGAGTATGCAGTTCCAGCCTTCTTGACAGTCATCATGATGCCACTTACGTATTCAATCGCAACGGGAATCGCATTCGGGTTCTTATTCTATCCAATCACGATGATCGCGAAAGGTCGCGCGAAAGAAGTGCACCCGATCATGTACGCCATGTCACTCGGATTCCTAGCATACTTCATCTGGTTACACTAATTTTTCTTATTAAGCTGACGTCTTTCTTCTATGAACTGAACCCTGAATGGTGGACACTTGATAAAAGACCCCATTCGGGGTTTTTTGTGTTTAAAGATATCGATATACTGTATCTATTCAATTTAGACGGGAGAATTATTCATGAACAGACGTACCTTCAATCCAGATCAAATCAGACAACTTGAAGCGAATCTTCACGTAGCCTCGGTATCAGATCGTACGATTCAATATAAAGGAGAATTTAAGATTCACGCTGTACGTGAGAATTTAGCTGGTAAGCGACCGATACAAATCTTTGAAGAAAGCGGCTTTGACCTGGACATGATCGGTAAGCGAACAACGAACGAAGCGTTGAAACGATGGCGGAAGACCTATCGCATTTATGGAGAAGAAGGACTCTTGAATGAGAGACGTGGAAAATCAAATCTTGGAGGTCGACCGAAAAAAGATGATTCCGTCGAACGACGCCTTGCGAAAGCTGAAGCACGAATCAAGTACCTCACAGCGGAGAACGAATTACTAAAAAAGCTCGACGCTCTCGAAAGAGAGGCGAAGTATCGAAACTAACCGCATCTGAGCGCTATCAGGCAATCAATATTGTCTTACGGAAACAATCATCGGGCCGATTCGTGACGGACCTATGTACGCTCGCTGAAGTGAGCCGCAGTGGTTATTACGCCTGGCTCGCACGTACGGATAGTGTTTCCCTTCGGGAAGAACGCGACTATGCGGACTACCTACTTCTAAAACGTGTTCATGATCGTCACAAGGGAAAAATCGGCTATCGTGGTCTTTACATGGAGATGCTTGATGTCATTGGTGGACCGATGAATCATAAACGTATTTTGCGTATCATGAGGAAGTTTGGAATCGTGACGAAAATCCGTAGGCAGAACGCTTATCGTAAAATCGCTAAAGCGACATATGAACATAAGACTGTACCGAACCACTTGAACCGTCGGTTCGATCAAGATGAGCCTGGTAAGGTATTCGTCACAGACATCACTTATCTCCGTATTGGATCTGGTCAAACTGTTTATCTCTCTTGTGTGAAGGATGTCGCTACACGTGAAATTATGGCACATCATCTATCTACAAGCCTCCATATGGAACTAGTCCTTCATACAACGAATAAACTCGCAGAACGACTTCAAGGGAATATACACCCGGAAGCCATGATACATTCCGATCAAGGATTCCATTATACGCATCCTGCTTATCAAACACGCATCCGTGAGATGGGAATGCTTCAATCCATGTCTCGTAGAGGAAACTGCCTAGATAATGCCCCGATGGAATCGTTCTTTGGGCACTTGAAAGATTATGTCGATTATAAATTAGCATCTGACCTCGATGAGGTCTGTGCCATGGTCGATGCTTACATTGATTATTACAATAGCGAAAGAAGACAATGGAAACTACAAAAGATGACTCCGGTACAATACCGAAGCCATCTCATAGCAGCTTAATACGTTAAGGGTGCTTTTATTAAACTGTCCAAACTCTAGGGCTCAGTTCATCTATATAGAAGAAAGGCGTTTTTTTAATGGAGAGTAGGGAATCAACAAACAGGAGGTGATGAACGTGTTGGAAAAACTAACAGGTCCGATATTCGAACGACTCGCTGTCGATAAACGTCTTATTCGTGTGGCCCGAGCAGTCGGCTTACCTTTAGGGGGAACATTATTCGTAGGAGGGCAAACAATCGATGAGACGTTCCGAACAGTCCGAATGTTGAATGCGCAGGGGCGGGCAGTCACGATTGATTGTTTAGGAGAGTTTATTCACAGTGTGCAGGATGCAAAGGCGATTGCGGATGAATGCATTGATGTTTTGTACCGATTAGAGAAAGAACAAGTGGATGGACAAATTTCATTAAAGTTAACATCCGTCGGCGTGCGGTTAGATCCGGAACTCGCCCTCATGCAGATGGAGCGTATCCTTGAAGTCGCACTTCAGCTGAATCGCCGGGTGACGATCAACATGGAAGAGTACGAAATGACTGAGTCGATTTTGAAAATTTTCCGTGTGCTTCAGTTCTCTTACCCGAACCTTGGCGTGGCGCTTCAAGCAAATCTGCACCGTAGTCGTTTTGACTTGGATCAACTCGAACCAATGACCCGGATCGTAAAAGGGGCATATACGGGGTCGAAAGAACATTACATCGAGGATAAGGCGATGGTAGATGCCAACTATCTTCTATTAGTAAAACAGAATTTGATGAAAGGACGTTATACGCAAATCGCGACACATGATGACGATATGATTGAGGAACTACTCGACTTTATTCGACAATCGGGCATTTCAGATGAGTGTTTTGAATTTCAAATGCTTCAAGGAATGCGACCGCAACGTCAGAAAGAGTTGGTCAATTCAGGATATCGTGTTGTCGTGTATGTACCGCACGGAGTAGACTGGTATACGTACTTGATGAGACGTCTGGCTGAACGACCTGCAAATATCGGGTTTACTTTATTGAGTATGTTAAGACTCTGATGCTGTATGTAAAACGCAAAACAGCTTTTTGTAAAGTTTTTTTAAAATAATGCTTGTGTTTGTCGAATTTTGTTGTTATATTAATAAATGTTCCAGCGAGACGCCTTTTATAAACGGTTTGTTGGGGCTGAAAAATCTTTTCAAAAACACGGTTGACATAATCAAAACAACCTGTTAATCTATTAAAGTCGCTAACACGACACGACGAACTTTGAAAACTGAACGATGAGGCAAAAAACGTATCTTCGGATACAAACAATGAATGAAGCGCAAGCTTCGTCAACGTGACTTTTAGTCACAAAAACGAGCAAGTCAAACACTTTATGGAGAGTTTGATCCTGGCTCAGGACGAACGCTGGCGGCGTGCCTAATACATGCAAGTCGAGCGCAGGAAGCTCACGGAACTCTTCGGAGGGAAGCGAGTGGAATGAGCGGCGGACGGGTGAGTAACACGTAAGGAACCTGCCTCAAGGATTGGGATAACTCCGAGAAATCGGAGCTAATACCGGATAGTTCTTCGGACCGCATGGTCCGATGATGAAAGGCGCTCCGGCGTCACCTTGAGATGGCCTTGCGGTGCATTAGCTAGTTGGTGGGGTAATGGCCTACCAAGGCGACGATGCATAGCCGACCTGAGAGGGTGATCGGCCACACTGGGACTGAGACACGGCCCAGACTCCTACGGGAGGCAGCAGTAGGGAATCTTCCACAATGGACGAAAGTCTGATGGAGCAACGCCGCGTGAGTGATGAAGGTTTTCGGATCGTAAAACTCTGTTGTAAGGGAAGAACAGATACGAGAGGTAATGCTCGTATCCTGACGGTACCTTGCGAGAAAGCCACGGCTAACTACGTGCCAGCAGCCGCGGTAATACGTAGGTGGCAAGCGTTGTCCGGAATTATTGGGCGTAAAGCGCGCGCAGGCGGCCTTTTAAGTCTGATGTGAAAGCCCCCGGCTCAACCGGGGAGGGTCATTGGAAACTGGAAGGCTTGAGTACAGAAGAGAAGAGTGGAATTCCATGTGTAGCGGTGAAATGCGTAGAGATGTGGAGGAACACCAGTGGCGAAGGCGACTCTTTGGTCTGTAACTGACGCTGAGGCGCGAAAGCGTGGGGAGCAAACAGGATTAGATACCCTGGTAGTCCACGCCGTAAACGATGAGTGCTAGGTGTTGGGGGGTTTCCGCCCCTCAGTGCTGAAGCTAACGCATTAAGCACTCCGCCTGGGGAGTACGGCCGCAAGGCTGAAACTCAAAGGAATTGACGGGGACCCGCACAAGCGGTGGAGCATGTGGTTTAATTCGAAGCAACGCGAAGAACCTTACCAACTCTTGACATCCCCTTGACCGCTTGAGAGATCAAGTTTTCCCTTCGGGGACAAGGGTGACAGGTGGTGCATGGTTGTCGTCAGCTCGTGTCGTGAGATGTTGGGTTAAGTCCCGCAACGAGCGCAACCCCTATCCTTAGTTGCCAGCATTTAGTTGGGCACTCTAGGGAGACTGCCGGTGACAAACCGGAGGAAGGTGGGGATGACGTCAAATCATCATGCCCCTTATGAGTTGGGCTACACACGTGCTACAATGGACGGTACAAAGGGCAGCGAGACCGCGAGGTGGAGCCAATCCCAGAAAGCCGTTCCCAGTTCGGATTGCAGGCTGCAACTCGCCTGCATGAAGTCGGAATCGCTAGTAATCGCAGGTCAGCATACTGCGGTGAATACGTTCCCGGGTCTTGTACACACCGCCCGTCACACCACGAGAGTTTGCAACACCCGAAGCCGGTGAGGTAACCGTAAGGAGCCAGCCGTCGAAGGTGGGGTAGATGATTGGGGTGAAGTCGTAACAAGGTAGCCGTATCGGAAGGTGCGGCTGGATCACCTCCTTTCTAAGGAAAACGTCCCGTAAGGGACATGCCCATCGTTCAGTTTTGAGAGCTCGTCTCTCTAGTCTCGTAAGAGACACTCGCACCTTGAAAACTGAAGACATCAACAAGACATCAAATTTTTATAACCATGTCATTAGACGTGTGTTCTTAGAATACCAAAATGCTAGATCAAGGTATGAAGGGCGTACGGTGGATGCCTTGGCACTAGGAGCCGATGAAGGACGCGACGAACAGCGATATGCTTCGGGGAGCAGTAAGTATGCTTTGATCCGAGGATTTCCGAATGGGGGAACCCACCATCCGTAATGGGATGGGACATGTTACATGAATACATAGTGTAGCGTGAGGCAGACCCGGGGAACTGAAACATCTAAGTACCCGGAGGAAGAGAAAGCAAATGCGATTCCCTGAGTAGCGGCGAGCGAAACGGGAACAGCCCAAACCGGAGAGCATGCTCTCCGGGGTTGTAGGACACTCTATACGGAGTCAAAAAGGAAGACAGTAGGTGAATGACCTGGAAAGGTCGGCCGAAGAAGGTGACAGCCCTGTAGCTGAAACTGTTTTCCCTCCAGAGTGGATCCTGAGTACGGCGGGACACGTGAAACCCCGTCGGAATCCGGGAGGACCATCTCCCAAGGCTAAATACTCCCTAGTGACCGATAGTGAACCAGTACCGTGAGGGAAAGGTGAAAAGCACCCCGGGAGGGGAGTGAAATAGATCCTGAAACCGTATGCCTACAAGTAGTCAGAGCCCGTTAATGGGTGATGGCGTGCCTTTTGTAGAATGAACCGGCGAGTTACGATAGCGCGCGAGGTTAAGCTGATGAGGCGGAGCCGTAGCGAAAGCGAGTCTGAATAGGGCGCCATAGTGCGTTGTCGTAGACCCGAAACCAGGTGATCTACCCATGTCCAGGATGAAGGTCAGGTAACACTGACTGGAGGTCCGAACCCACGCACGTTGAAAAGTGCGGGGATGAGGTGTGGGTAGCGGTGAAATGCCAATCGAACCTGGAGATAGCTGGTTCTCCCCGAAATAGCTTTAGGGCTAGCCTCGAGGTTGAGAGTTCCGGAGGTAGAGCACTGATTGGACTAGGGGCCCCCACAGGGTTACCGAATTCAGTTAAACTCCGAATGCCGGCAACTTATACTCGGGAGTCAGACTGCGAGTGATAAGATCCGTAGTCAAGAGGGAAACAGCCCAGACCGCCAGCTAAGGTCCCAAAGTGTATGTTAAGTGGAAAAGGATGTGGCGCTGCCTAGACAGCTAGGATGTTGGCTTAGAAGCAGCCACCATTCAAAGAGTGCGTAATAGCTCACTAGTCGAGTGGCGCCGCGCCGAAAATGTAACGGGGCTAAACATACCACCGAAGCTGCGGATTCCGTAAGGAATGGTAGGGGAGCGTTCCAAACCGCTGTGAAGCTGTACCGGAAGGAGCAGTGGAGCGTTTGGAAGTGAGAATGCCGGTGTGAGTAGCGAAAAGAGGGGTGAGAATCCCCTCCGTCGAAAGCCCAAGGTTTCCTGAGGAAGGCTCGTCCGCTCAGGGTTAGTCTGGACCTAAGCCGAGGCCGAAAGGCGTAGGCGATGGATAACAGGTTGATATTCCTGTACCACCGATCCACCGTTTGAACAATGGGGGGACGCAGGAGGATAGTGACGCATGCGGATGGAAGTGCATGTGTAAGTTTCGAGATTGTCTGATTGGCAAATCCGTCAGGCACCAAGATCGAGGAACGACGCGGAGTCCCCTAGGGACGAAGGTCACGATTTCACACTGCCAAGAAAAGCCTCTAGTGAGGTGGAAGGTGCCAGTACCGTAAACCGACACAGGTAGGCGGGATGAGAATTCTAAGACGCGCGGGATAACTCTCGTTAAGGAACTCGGCAAAATGGTCCCGTAACTTCGGGAGAAGGGACGCTCTACATGAGTAGAGCCGCAGTGAATAGGCCCAAACGACTGTTTAGCAAAAACACAGGTCTCTGCTAAATCGCAAGATGACGTATAGGGGCTGACGCCTGCCCGGTGCTGGAAGGTTAAGGGGATGGGTTAGCGCAAGCGAAGCTTTGAACCGAAGCCCCAGTAAACGGCGGCCGTAACTATAACGGTCCTAAGGTAGCGAAATTCCTTGTCGGGTAAGTTCCGACCCGCACGAAAGGCGTAACGATTTGGGCACTGTCTCAACGAGAGACCCGGTGAAATCATAGTACCTGTGAAGATGCAGGTTACCCGCGACAGGACGGAAAGACCCCATGGAGCTTTACTACAGCCTGATATTGAGGCTTTGTGCATGATGTACAGGATAGGCGGGAGACGTCGAGACCGGAGCGCCAGCTTCGGAGGAGTCACCCTTGGGATACCGCCCTTCATGCATAGAGTCTCTAACTCGCAGCCGTAATCCGGCTGGAGGACCGTGTCAGGCGGGTAGTTTGACTGGGGCGGTCGCCTCCTAAACAGTAACGGAGGCGCCCAAAGGTTCCCTCAGAATGGTTGGAAATCATTCGTAGAGCGCAAAGGCAGAAGGGAGCTTGACTGCGAGACCTACAAGTCGAGCAGGGACGAAAGTCGGGCTTAGTGATCCGGTGGTTCCGCATGGAAGGGCCATCGCTCAACGGATAAAAGCTACCCTGGGGATAACAGGCTGATCTCCCCCAAGAGTCCACATCGACGGGGAGGTTTGGCACCTCGATGTCGGCTCATCGCATCCTGGGGCTGGAGTAGGTCCCAAGGGTTGGGCTGTTCGCCCATTAAAGCGGTACGCGAGCTGGGTTCAGAACGTCGTGAGACAGTTCGGTCCCTATCCGTCGTGGGCGCAGGAAATTTGAGGAGAGCTGTCCTTAGTACGAGAGGACCGGGATGGACGCACCGCTGGTGTACCAGTTGTTCCGCCAGGAGCATCGCTGGGTAGCTACGTGCGGACGGGATAAATGCTGAAAGCATCTAAGCATGAAGCCCCCTCCAAGATGAGATTTCCCTTTGAGTAATCAAGAAAGACCCCTCAGAGACGATGAGGTAGATAGGTCACGGGTGGAAGCATGGTGACATGCGGAGCTGAGTGATACTAATCGGTCGAGGCCTTGTTCTAGCAGATGATTGTTGATGACTTCAGTTTTGAGGGCGCGAGCCCGTCGTCTGGTGACGATAGCCAAGTGGTCACACCCGTTCCCATGCCGAACACGGAAGTTAAGCACTTGAACGCCGAAAGTAGTTGGGGGCTTCCCCCTGTGAGGATAGGACGTTGCCAGGCAAACGGTGGTTCTGGAGCATACGCTCAAGGGCCGCCGCTTTTTTATGGACTTTTTTTGTATCTTGATGTTTTTTCAAAGATGCATGACTTATATAATAAGGAAGGAACGTGACACACATGGCAAAAAAACAAAAACTTCGAGTGGCTGTTGAAGAGAATGAAACAATCAGCGACTGCCTCGATCGGATTGATGCCATGGGTTATCGTCCGACTGTTCGACGTGAAGAACCGATTTTTGGATTAGATGCGAATGAAGAACCGTATCCGATTCGCCAACAGATCATTTTTGACTGTAAAGCGAAAACAGAATCTGACTGATTCCTTTAGACGCTCGCCTCCGGATTATTTGTCTCTGACAGAGGTGCGTAGCTCAGGATATGTATCAGGACGTCACGACCGAGAAGAACAGGTATAGAAGACGCCGATGAATCCGTATGAAAAACGGGGTCATCGGCGTTTTTGCTTACAAAAATGAACCGTCCGTTCCTCAAATAGAGGTTGGAGCAACGTCTGAGTCAGGCCGTGCAACGTCAATCATCCCAGTTCAGCAAACTACATTTTTTGACTACAGGCTAAGGTGAAGTTCACGTAACCGTGAGGCTTTGCCTTTTTTTGTACGACCAATAACAAAAATTCCGAATGCAATTAAAAAATGAACTAGCTAATTGTGTATAAAACCGAACGATAAATTTTCAGATAATTAAATTGTTCGCCTTTGGTTGACGGATGCTTCCTTGTCTTGTTAAGATGAAGGCGTGATAGGAAGATTGAATATAACACCTCGTATAATAGCAGGGATATGGCTTGCAAGTTTCTACCCGACGACCCTAAATCGTTGGACTATGGGGTATATGGATGTTCGTCGATCGTTCTTTGGCGTACCTTTTTATACCCTAAGCCACCCTTTTAGTCGTGGTTTGGGCTTTTTTTATGCAAAAAGGAGGAGACGAAGATGAGTAATGTGGAAATCGGCGTCATTATGGGAAGCCAGTCTGACTGGTCAACAATGAAAGCGACATGTGATGTACTCGATCAGCTGAACATTCGGTACGAAAAGAAAGTGGTCTCGGCCCACCGAACACCGGACTTAATGTTCCGTTACGCAGAAACAGCGCGCGAACGAGGACTGAAGGTCATTGTTGCAGGAGCGGGTGGGGCAGCCCACTTGCCAGGAATGGTGGCAGCGAAAACAACACTCCCCGTCATCGGGGTTCCGATTAAAAGCAAAGCTCTTCAAGGCATCGATTCCTTACTCTCGATCGTCCAGATGCCGGGTGGTGTGCCTGTCGCTACGGTTGCGATCGGTGAGGCGGGTGCAAAGAACGCCGGATTACTGGCAGCACAAATTCTTGGAACAGTAGACGAGCGGATTGCGCGAGCACTCGACCATATGCGCGTCGAACTAGAAGGACAAGTCATCGCTTCCGAGGTGCATCTGACATGACGAAGATTGGAATCTTAGGTGGCGGCCAGCTCGGACGGATGATGGCATTATCGGCACGCGAAATGGGATACGAACTCCTGACACTGGATCCGACGGAAAATGCACCTTGCGCGCAAATCACGGATCAACAAATTGTCGCAGACTTTACGGACGTCGAAGCAGCAAAGCGTCTAGCGCAAGAATCAGATGTCGTCACATACGAATTTGAGAACATCTCGCACGAAGTCGCGATGGCAATCGGTGATAAGTTGGTCCACGGGACAGAGTTGTTGTTTCAGACGCAACACCGGATTCGGGAAAAAGAGATGATTGAACGACATGGTTATCAGGTCGCACCGTATCACGCTGTTCATACCGTTGCAGACTTGAAAGAAGCAAGCGAACGGTTAGGATTACCTTTCGTCCTGAAGACGGCTCGCTTCGGTTATGACGGAAAAGGGCAGACGGTCATTCGGACAACAGCTGATTTAGCAGGTACCATTGAAACGTTCGAACCGACCGAATACGTCGCTGAAAAATGGTTACCGTTCGATCAAGAAATCTCCGTCATCGTCACACGGAGCGAACGGGAAACGCGTGCCTTTCCAGTCAGCGAAAACATTCACCGGGATAACATACTCCATCTGTCGATCGTTCCGGCCCGCATTTCAAATGAGCTGTCACAACAGGCAATTGATTTGGCAACGAACATTGCCGAAGCAGTCGGCTTGATTGGGACACTCGCCATCGAACTCTTTGTCGTCGGTTCAGAAATCATCGTCAATGAACTGGCGCCACGCCCACATAACTCGGGGCATTATTCCATCGATGCGTGTGAGACGTCACAGTTTGAACAGCACATCCGTGCCATCTGTGGGCTCCCGCTCGGTGATACCCGTCTGACGACACCGGTCGTCATGGCGAACATCCTAGGTCAACATGTCACAGCATTATCCGAGGAACAACATACATTATCGGCACGGACGAAAGTTCACTTATATGGAAAGCAGGAAGCGAAGACAGGACGGAAGATGGGGCACTTGAACATCTTAGCGGATTCAGTCGAAGAAGCATTAGCCGAAGTCGAGCGCCTGCAAATCTGGAAGGAGACGGTTAGATGATCGAACGGTATACACGACCTGAGATGAAAGCGATTTGGACAGAACAGAATAAATTTGAGGCTTGGTTGAAAGTCGAAATCTTAGCTTGTGAAGCGTGGAGCGAGCTTGGTGTCATTCCAAAAGAAGATGTGAAACTCCTTTGGGACAATGCCTCGTTTGATGTGAGCCGCATCAATGAAATCGAACAAGAGACACGCCATGACGTCATCGCCTTTACACGCGCTGTATCGGAGACGCTTGGTGAAGAACGTAAATGGGTCCATTACGGACTGACGTCAACGGATGTCGTCGATACAGCACTCTCGTATCTCTTGAAGCAAGCAAACGATATTCTCGCAGCGGATCTTGACCGCTTCATCGAGATTTTGAAAGTCAAAGCGAACGAACATAAATACACGGTCATGATGGGACGGACACACGGTGTCCATGCCGAACCGACGACTTTCGGTCTGAAGCTTGCCCTCTGGTACGAAGAGATGAAACGGAACAAAGTCCGCTTCGACGCTGCACGTGAGACCGTTGAATACGGAAAAATGTCAGGTGCGGTCGGAACGTTTGCGAACATCGACCCGTTCATCGAAAAATATGTCTGTGAGAAGCTTGGAACGAAACCGGCGCCGGTCTCGACTCAAACTCTTCAGCGTGATCGTCATGCCCATTACATGTCGACCATCGCGTTAATCGCGACATCGATTGAGAAGATGGCGACGGAAATTCGTGGTCTTCAAAAAACCGAAACACGGGAAGTCGAAGAATTCTTCGCGAAAGGTCAAAAAGGATCATCCGCGATGCCACATAAACGTAACCCGATCGGTTCAGAAAACATGACAGGGCTTGCCCGGGTCATTCGTGGACACATGGTGACGGCTTACGAAAACGTCTCGCTTTGGCACGAACGGGACATTTCCCATTCGTCTGCGGAACGGATCATTCTGCCGGACGCAACCGGTTTACTCAACTACATGTTGAACCGGTTCGGCAACATCGTCAAAAACTTGACGGTCTTCCCGGAAAACATGAAACGCAACATGGACCGGACATTTGGTGTCATCTTCTCCGGACACGTCTTACTCGCTTTGATTGAAAAAGGCTGGTCGCGTGAAGCCGCGTACGACTTCGTCCAACCACGGGCGATGCAAGCATGGGAAGAACAAATCATGTTCCGTGACTTGTTATGGCAGGAACAAGAGATTCAACAACTCTTTACAGAAGCAGAACTCGATGCTTGTTTTGATCCAACGTATCATACGAGCCGGGTCGATGAAATTTTTGAACGGTGTGGCTTGAACTAATCAACCTGAGACGGGGCATTGTCCCCGTCTACATCTTAGGATCTTGGGGGACGAAAGCAATGCAACCACTTTATGAAGGTAAGGCTAAACGATTATACACGACGCAGGAGCAGGACGTGCTCCGCATCGTCTACAAGGACGAAGCGACAGCATTTAATGGAGAGAAAAAAGCAGAGTTCGCAGGTAAAGGTGAACTGAACAACCGCTTGACGAGTCACTTCTTTGAAGTACTTGAAGCGGCCAACATTCCGACCCATTTCATTGAACGAATTTCCGAGCGCGAACAGCTCGTACGCCGTGTCACCATCATTCCACTCGAAGTCGTCGTCCGCAATGTCGTCGCTGGAAGCCTCAGCAAACGGCTTGGGATCGAAGAAGGAACGGTGCTCGAAACACCAATCGTTGAGTTTTACTATAAAGATGATAGCTTAGGCGATCCGCTCGTCACCCGTGCACACATCAATTTACTGAAGATTGCGACTACGGAAGAGCTCGATTTACTTGAAGAAGAAGCGAACCGCGTCAATGCCGTCTTACGTCCGTACTTTGACGAAAAGGGGATCACGCTCGTCGATTTCAAACTGGAATACGGAAAAACACCGACAGGCGAGATTCTACTGGCTGACGAAATTTCACCGGATACATGCCGTCTGTGGGATAAAGAAACGGGAGAGCACCTCGATAAAGATGTCTTCCGTCGCAACATCGGATCACTCATCGACACGTACCAAACACTATTCAATCGCCTAGGGGGAAACACACAATGAAAAAAGTCATCGTATCGATCGCATTACGGGAAAGCATTTTAGATCCACAAGGAGTCGCTGTCAAAGGTGGTCTTGCGCAACTCGGTTTTACGGGTGTCGAAGAAGTCCGGATCGGAAAACGAATCGAACTGCTCGTCTCGGATGAAACGACGGACACGATGATTCATGACATGTGCCAAAAGCTCCTCGTCAACACAGTGATGGAAGACTATCGTTTTGAAGTAGAAGAGGTGACGACGGCATGAAGTTCGCGGTCATCGTCTTTCCAGGATCGAACTGTGATTTAGATATGTACCACGCCGTTAAGGATGCGCTCGGTGAGGAAGCGGACTATGTCTTCCATACCGAAACGTCACTTGAAGGATACGATGGTGTCCTGCTTCCGGGCGGTTTCTCATACGGGGACTATCTCCGCTGCGGCGCAATCGCCCAGTTTTCACCAATCATGGAGGAAGTAAAACGATTTGCAGCAGAAGGGAAAACCGTTCTTGGTGTCTGTAACGGCTTCCAAATCCTTGTCGAAGCGGGTCTTCTCCCGGGTGTCTTGCACCGCAATACCGGACTGAAGTTCATGTGCCGGACGGTCGAACTGAAGGTCGAAAATCACCAGACACGTTTCACGTCAGATTATGCACCGGGCGAAACGATTTCGATTCCAATCGCTCACGGGGAAGGAAACTACTACTGTGACGACGCCACGTACGCGATGTTGCAGACGAATCAACAGATTGCCTTCACATACGTCGACAATCCGAACGGATCACGCGGCGATATCGCGGGAATTACGAATAAAGCAGGAAATGTGCTCGGGATGATGCCACACCCGGAGCGTGCTGTCGAGATGCTGACAGGCGGAACAGATGGACTTAAGTTATTCACTTCACTCGTCAAACAGGGGGCCCACCATGTTAAAACAACAGTCTGAACCAACGATTGAGCAAATTCAGGAGCAACGGATTTATGCGACGATGGGACTTAGCGACGCGGAGTACCAGATGGTCGTCGACTTACTCGGTCGTCAACCGAACTACACGGAAACAGGACTCTTCTCCGTCATGTGGTCAGAACACTGTTCGTACAAAACATCAAAACCGGTCTTACGCCAGTTTCCGACGACAGGTCCCCGTGTCTTGCAAGGACCAGGTGAAGGCGCAGGTGTCGTCGATATCGGTGATAATCAAGCGGTCGTCTTTAAGATCGAAAGTCATAATCATCCGTCAGCCGTCGAACCCTACCAAGGGGCAGCAACGGGTGTCGGTGGGATCATCCGCGATATCTTTTCAATGGGAGCCCGTCCTGTCGCGTTGATGAACTCGCTTCGTTTCGGGCATCTCGGGACACCACGCGTCAATCAGTTGTTTGAACAAGTCGTCGCCGGGATTGCCGGATACGGCAACTGCGTCGGGATTCCGACGATTGGCGGAGAAGTCGGTTTCGACCGTTCGTATGAAGGAAACCCACTCGTCAATGCGATGTGTATCGGACTGATCAACCACGAAGATATTCAAAAAGGTCTTGCGAAAGGTGCCGGGAACTCGGTCATGTACGTCGGTGCGGCAACAGGGCGTGACGGCATCCACGGTGCGACCTTCGCTTCAGAGGATCTCGGTGAGGATACGGAAGCAAAACGTCCGGCCGTCCAAGTCGGTGACCCCTTCATGGAGAAGTTATTGATTGAAGCCTGTCTCGAAATCGTCGGCCATCCGGCACTCGTCGGGATGCAGGACATGGGGGCAGCCGGACTGACCTCGTCGTCAGCCGAAATGGCATCGAAAGCCGGCATGGGGATTGAAATGCACCTTGATGATGTGCCGCAACGTGAAACCGGCATGACCGCTTACGAAATGATGTTATCGGAGTCGCAGGAACGGATGTTGCTCGTCGTCGAGCGCGGACGGGAAGCGGAAATCGAAGCGATCGTCAGCAAATGGGGCTTACATGCCGTTCATGTCGGCGAAGTCATCGAAGAAAAAGTCCTTCGCCTTGTCCAGCACGGAACGATCGTCGCTGAAGTACCGGTCGATGCCCTTGCGGAAGAAGCACCGGTCTATCAAAAGCCATCGCGCGTTCCGGCTTATTATGAAGAGTTCCAAGCAATGGAAGAGACGTTGCCGGTCGTCGAGGATGTCGTCGAAACATGGCGTGCCCTGCTCAAGCAACCGACGATCGCGTCAAAACGTTGGGTCTACGATCAGTATGATCATATGGTTCAAACGTCAACCGTCGTTGCACCGGGTTCCGATGCAGCCGTCATCCGTGTCCGTGGCACGAACAAAGCACTCGCGATGACGACAGACTGTAACAGCCGCTTCGTTTACCTCGATCCGTTCGTCGGTGGTCAGATCGCCGTCGCTGAAGCCGCCCGCAATATTGTTGCAAGTGGTGCAACACCACTTGCGATCACCGATTGCCTCAATTTCGGGAATCCGGATAAACCGGAAGGCTTCTGGCAACTCGAACAAGCGACGGCCGGGATGGCTGAAGCCTGCCGCGTGCTCGAGACACCGGTCATCGGCGGAAACGTTTCGCTCTACAATGAATCAGCCGGCAAAGCCGTCCACCCGACGCCGGTCGTCGGAATGGTCGGGTTACATGACCAGACCGACTGGATCACGACACAACACGTCAAACAAGCAGGCGACGCCGTCTACGTGCTCGGTGAGACGTTACCGGAGTTCGGTGGCAGTGAACTCCAATACATGCAATTCGAAAAATCATTCGGGAAAGCACCACGCATCGATTTGAACGTCGAACAAACCCGTTTACGTGCCTTACAAACAGCCGTTCAGGCAGGGCTCGTCACAGCCATCCATGATGTCGCGGAAGGTGGACTCGCCGTCGCCTTGGCAGAAATGACATTCGGAACGACGCTCGGTCTCGACGTGACGTTTGAAGGACCGGCGTTACATCTCTTCAGTGAATCACAATCCCGGTTCGTCGTATCGGTGAAGCCGGAGCACGAGGCAGCCTTCGTCGAACAGACAGGTGCTGAAAAACTAGGTCACGTCACAGCAGAGGATTCGATTCAAATCAAGACAACGGACACACTCATCGAAGCAACACGTTCAACACTGCAAGCCGACTGGGAAGGGGCGATCGCGTGTTATATGACATCAAAGGATTAAATGAAGAGTGTGGGGTATTCGGGATTTTCGGACAACCGGAAGCGGCACAACTTGCTTATTATGGTCTCCACAGTCTGCAACACCGGGGGCAAGAGGGCGCAGGAATCGTCGCGAGCGACGGCAACCTGCTTCTTCCACACCGGGGACAAGGACTTGTGACGGAAGTTTTTTCACAAGAGACACTCGATTCGTTAGCCGGACAGCATGCGATCGGACACGTCCGTTACTCGACAGCTGGTGGCAACACGCTCGAGAACACACAACCGCTTCACTTCAAATCACGGACGGGTGACTTGGCACTTGCCCATAACGGGAATCTCGTCAATGCCGATTCGTTAAAACATTTACTTGAGGCGGAAGGGGCGATTTTCCAGACAACAAGCGATACGGAAGTCGTCGCCCACCTCGTCAAACGGAGTAAATTACCGACACTCGAAGACCGGATTGCCGATAGTCTGGCGCGGCTTGTCGGTGCATTCGCCTTTCTTTTTTTAACGGAAGATACGTTGTACGTCGCCGTCGATCCACACGGTCTGCGCCCGTTATCACTCGGGAAAACACCAGATGGCGGCATCGTCTTTTCATCGGAAACGTGTGCTTTTGATATCGTCGGGGCCGAGTTCATTCGTGACATCGAGCCGGGAGAGCTCGTGACGATCACGACGTCCGGTATGTCATCACGGCAGTATATGGAACCGCATGAGCGGGCGATGTGTTCGATGGAATACATCTACTTTTCCCGTCCCGATTCGATGATTGATGGGGTCAATGTCCATACGGCACGAAAAGCACTTGGCAAAAAAATGTTCGAAGAAGCACCGGTCGAGGCAGATGTCGTCACAGGTGTTCCGGATTCAAGTATCTCCGCTGCGATTGGTTATGCGGAAGCGAGCGGGATTCCCTACGAGATGGGATTGATTAAAAACCGTTACGTCGGACGGACGTTCATTCAGCCGTCGCAAGAACTCCGCGAGCGCGGTGTCAAGATGAAGTTATCGGCACTACGGGGTGTCGTCAACGGCAAACGGGTCATCATGGTTGATGATTCCATCGTGCGTGGGACGACAAGCCGCCGCATCGTTGGACTGTTACGCGAAGCCGGGGCAACGGAAGTTCATGTCCGCATCACGGCGCCGCCGATCACGAATCCGTGTTATTACGGCATCGATACGTCGTCAAAAGACGAACTGATTTCCGCCCGCCTGACCCCCAGTGAGATTTGCCAAGAAATCGGTGCTGACTCACTGGAGTTTCTGACAGTCAACGGAATGGTCAATGCGATTGACCGTCCGTTCGATGGTCCACTGAAAGGACAATGTACGGCTTGTTTCACAGGCGAATATCCAACACCGATCGGTGCACTTGAACTAGAAGCCAAACTTTGAATAGATGGGGGAACAAAGCATGAGTAAACAATACGAAGCAGCAGGTGTTAGCCTGACCGCAGGGTACGAATCCGTATCCCGGATGAAAAAACACGTCGCCCGTTCGATGCGGAAGGAAGTCATGACGGGACTCGGAAGTTTCGGTGCAATGTTCGACCTCAGTCAATTGAATCTAAAAGAACCGGTGCTCGTCAGCGGGACAGATGGCGTCGGAACGAAGTTAAAACTTGCCTTCGCCCTCGACCAACACGATACGATTGGGATTGATTGTGTCGCGATGTGTGTCAACGACATCATCGTTCAAGGCGCAGAACCCCTTTATTTCCTTGACTACATCGCACTCGGTAAAGCCATTCCGTCGAAAATCGAACGGATTGTCGCCGGTGTCGCCGAAGGCTGTGTCCAGTCGGGCTGTACGTTAATCGGCGGCGAGACGGCAGAGATGCCAGGGATGTATGCAGACGGGGAGTATGATATTGCCGGCTTTGCCGTCGGTGCCGTCGAAAAACAGAAATTGATTACTGGTGAAGGCGTTACACCCGGTGATGTCATTTTAGGGCTCGCGTCGTCAGGGGTTCACTCGAACGGATTTTCACTCGTCCGAAAAATCGTCGAAGAAAGTGGTCTTCAGTATGAAGATGAATTGATGATGCTCGGTAACACGATCGGCAATGCCTTGTTGATGCCGACACGGATTTATGTCGAAGCTGTCAAAGCAGCGCTCGAAACAGAGAAGATTCAAGCGATGGTCCATATCACGGGTGGCGGTTTCTATGAAAACGTACCACGTGTCCTCCCGGAAGGTTGCGGGGCGACGTTTGATCCGAAAAAATGGCCGACGTTACCGGTCTTCGATTGGCTTGAACAAGCCGGAAACATTCCGCGTGACGAGATGTATAACGTTTTCAACATGGGGATCGGCTACATGATGATCGTCAAGCCGGAACACGTGGCCGAAGTGACGGCACGCCTGGCGCGCGAAAATGAAACGGCCTATACGATCGGGACTGTGACAGATCAAGACGGGATTCGCATCAAAGGAGTCGACCAATGAGGCTTGCCTGTTTTGCTTCCGGAAGCGGGAGTAATGTTGAAGCGTTATTTGAAGCGATTGAGGCAGGACGTTTACAGGCGACGATTGAACTCGTCGTCTGCGATCAAAAAGAGGCGCTCGTCATCGAGCGGGCACGAAGACACGGCTGTGATGTGTTTGTTTTTACAGCCAAGGACTACCCGGATAAACCGTCTTTTGAACGCGAAATCGTTGCGGAACTAGAGCGGCGAGACGTGGAACGGATTATCCTAGCCGGATATATGCGTCTCGTCGGTGATGTCCTTCTCGCACGGTATGCCGGACGAATCGTCAACATCCATCCGTCGCTGCTCCCGGCCTTTCCAGGAAAAGATGCGATCGGGCAAGCATTTCGTGGCGGAGTTAAAATCACAGGTGTTACAATTCATATAGTCGATGAAGGGATGGATACGGGACCAATCATGGCACAGGAAGCGGTCCGTATCACTGAGGATATGACGCGGGAAACGCTACAGAAAGCGATTCAGCAAGTAGAGCACAGATTGTATCCGCAAGTCATCGAAGAGTGGATTAAAGAGGGGGCAAACGTATGAGAGCGTTAATTAGTGTATCGGATAAAACAGGAATCGTAGAACTGGGACAAGCCTTTCACGAAGCAGGGATTGAACTTGTATCGACAGGCGGGACCCATCAAGCACTTGAGGCAGCAGGACTTCCGGTCATCGGTATCAGTGAAGTCACACAATTCCCGGAGATGCTTGACGGTCGTGTGAAAACGTTACATCCAATGGTCCATGGAGGTTTACTTGGACGTCGTGATTTAGAGACGCACCGCGAACAAATGGCAGAGCAACACATCAAACCAATCGATTTCGTTGTCGTCAATTTGTATCCCTTTAAGGAAACGGTTATGAAAGAGGACGTTCCTTACGCAGACGCAATTGAAAACATCGATATCGGTGGACCGAGCATGATTCGCTCTGCTGCGAAAAACCATGCAGCCGTGACGGTTGTCGTTGATCCAGCAGACTACAGCGAAATCATCAAAGAAATCAACCTCGGTGGAACGACGTTTGAAACACGCCAAAAATTAGCAGCGAAAGCCTTCCGTCATACGGCAGCCTACGACGCCTTGATTGCGGACTACTTCTTGACACAAACGGGAGAAAAATTCCCGGAGCAATTAACGATTACGCTCGAGAAGGTACAAGACTTACGCTATGGAGAAAATCCGCATCAGGAAGCGGCGTTTTATAAAACACCGATCTATCGTGGGGCGTCTCTTGCATCAGCGAACCAACTGCACGGAAAAGAATTGTCATACAACAATATTCAAGATGCCAATGCCGCACTTGAAATCCTTGATGAGTTCCGCGAAGCAGCAGCCGTCGTCGTCAAACACATGAACCCGTGTGGCGTCGCTGTCGGTCCGACAATCGACGAAGCCTTCCGCCGCGCGCATGCAGCAGATCCGGTCTCGATCTTTGGCGGCATCGTCGCTCTGAACCGTGAAGTCGATCTCGCGACAGCGGAGCAGCTCAGTGGCATCTTCCTTGAAATCATCATCGCCCCATCGTTTACGACAGAAGCGTTCGAGCTGTTGGCAGCGAAGAAAAACCTGCGTTTGCTTGAACTGGATGTCAAACGTGTCCAAGCGATCCGCTATACAGCCGTCGCTGGCGGTATGCTTGTCCAGGATAGCGACGATGAGACGTTAGATGATGCAGCAGCACGTGTCGTCACGGACCGTAAACCGACAGCAGCCGAATGGGAAGACTTGAAGCTCGCATGGCGTGCTGTCAAACACGTCAAGTCGAACGCGATTGTCTTAGCGAAAGATGAAGTGACGGTCGGTGTCGGGGCAGGGCAGATGAACCGTGTCGGGTCGGCGAGCATCGCCATCGCGCAAGCCGGGGACAAGGCGATTGGTGCATCTCTCGCATCTGACGCCTTCTTCCCGATGCGCGATACGGTCGAAGCCGCGGCAGCAGCCGGGATTACGGCAATCATCCAACCGGGTGGGTCGATTCGTGACCAAGAGTCGATTGATGCGTGTAACGAACACGGCGTCACGATGATCTTTACGAATGTCCGTCATTTCAAACACTGAGTGGAGGCGACTTGCATGAAGGTATTAGTAATCGGAAAAGGCGGGCGTGAACACGCGCTCGTCTGGAAGCTAGCACAAGATGAACGAGTCAAAACGATTTATGCCGCGCCGGGAAATGTCGGGATGACGGAAGCCACATGTGTCCCGATTCGGGAAGATGCCATCAGTGAGCTTGTCCAATTTGCTAAAGACGAACAGATTGATTGGACGATTGTCGGACCAGAGGGCCCACTTGTCCTCGGTGTCGTCAATGCCTTCGAAGCAGCGGGTCTTAAGATTTTTGGTCCTTCGCGTGAAGCGGCGGCACTTGAAGGAAGTAAACAGTTCGCCAAAGGATTGATGGAACGGGCAGGGATTCCGACGGCAGCATTCGCTGTCTTTACATCGGCAGAAGAAGCGAAAGCGTATGTCTCCCGTCAAGGGGCACCGATCGTCATCAAAGCAGATGGTCTCGCAGCAGGTAAAGGCGTCACGGTGGCGACAACGCTTGATGAAGCAGTTCGCGCAATTGAAGACATCTTCGCCGGTGACTTCGGTGACCAAAGTAGTGTCGTCATCGAAGAATGTCTCGTCGGAGAAGAGTGTTCCTTGATGGCATTCGTCCATGAAGAGACCGTCATCCCGATGGTCTTGTCGCAAGATCACAAGCGCGCCTTCGATGGTGATGCCGGACCGAATACCGGTGGAATGGGAGCTTACAGCCCGTTGCCTCAATTCGATGAACAAGCCGTCACGGATGAAGCGATGACACGGATTTTGCGTCCCCTCGTCGAGCAGATGGCAAGCGAAGGGATTCCCTTTACAGGATTCTTATACGCGGGTCTGATGTTGACGAACCGCGGACCGTCCGTCATCGAGTTTAATGCGCGGTTCGGGGATCCGGAAACAGAAGTCATCTTACCGCGTCTCGAAACCCCCTTACTCGATGTCATCATCCCGCTCACAGCAGGTGAGGAACCTGAAGTCCTGTGGTCCGATGCTGCGACGGTCGGTGTCGTCATCGCGGCAGACGGGTATCCGGAACGACCGCAGACAGGACAACCGATTGATCTTACATCAATCGATTCGAAAGTCTTAGTCTTTCATGCCGGGACGACAGAAAAGGACGATACACTCGTTTCAGCAGGCGGGCGTGTCCTCGTCTGTGTCAGTCAAGCCGCGACGATGGAAGCAGCAGTCGCTGATATTTATCAAGGGTTAGCTTCGTTTGATCAAACCGGTTTCTTTTACCGGACGGATATTGCGAAAAAGGCGTTTCGGACAACATGAATTTGAATATAACTGTTATGTAAAAGCCAAGCGATTTCGCTTGGCTTTTTTTTGAAAGAAGGGTTTTGACAAAAAGTTTTTCCTTCTTGTGCTTTCCTCGGGCGAGGCGCGAGCCGTTGCTCCTTGATTCTACGAACAAGTAGCAGGGTCTCGCCTGCCTCTGACAGCGCGAACCGCGCTATTCCCCGCAGGAGTCACGAGAAGCGAAACTTTTGTCAGGACGCGGTTTTTTGAATGAGATCTCTTTTTAAACAGCATAGTTTTTTGAGAGGATGTTTTTGACAAAAGATTCTTCCTTCTCGTGCTTTCCTCGGGCGAGGCGCGAGCCGTTGCTCCTTGATTCTACGAACAAGTAGCAGGGTCTCGCCTGCCTCTGACAGCGCGAATCGCGCTTTTCCCCGCAGGAGTCACGAGAAGCGAAACTTTTGTCAGGGCGCGACTTCCGACTTGAATCGCTTCTTAGCGAAAAGCAATCAAGAGCGACCCTGCAGCGTAGCGAAGCGGCGCGAAGGATTGCCGCTAGAAGACGATTCTAGGAGGAGAGGAGCGGCTGACATGATAAGCATCAGGAATTTGTCTAATTCGCATACGGCCTGAAATGTCGGAAAGCATAAGACGATTCGAGAAGGAGAGAGCGGCGGACATGACGAGCATCAGGAATTTGTTTAATTCGCATACGGCCTGAAATGCCTGAAAGCATAAGACGATTCGAGAAGGAGAGGAGCGGCTGACATGATAAGCATCAGGAATTTGTCTAATTCGCATACGGTCTGAAATGCCTGAAAACATAAGACGATTCGAGGAGGAGAGGAGCGGCTGACATGATAAGCATCAGGTTCGATACAGTCCAACACCGGAAAAAATGTGAGAAGAGCAGACGTTCAACCGAAGGAACATGCGAAAGTTGATTGTCTTCCTTGACAGTTTTGTGTTATTTTGTCGAAATAGGTCGGATATACATGAAATTACCTTGAAACTTTTTTGATAACATTTTAGTATAAGAAGTATAAGAAAGCGTTTTCAGAAAATAAAAGGAGGTCGAGCTTTCGTGAAAAAGAATTGTGGAAGGTCCCCTTGGACGAAAACTGAAGTACGTGGTCACCAAGCGGTCATCAGCGGACAGCTTGCACCTACACTCGTACTTGAAAATGCGACGTACTTAAATCATGGGTTGAAAGCATGGCGCACGGCGAATATCTGGGTTAGCGGAGACCGGATTATCTATGTCGGACCGGATATGCCGGACCAGGCGGACGAGGTCTACGATGCAACAGGGAAATTCATCGTACCAGGTTATATTGAACCGCATGCCCATCCCTTCCAATTATATAATCCGGCGACGCTCGCGAAGTTTGCTGCGGAGCGTGGAACGACGACACTCGTCAATGATAATATGCTCCTTTTGTTAGAGCCCGTCGAGCAAGCGTTTGCACAAGTTGAAGCGTTAGCGGATCTTCCGACATCGATGTATTGGTGGGCACGACTCGACGCACAGACGGAACTTGATGCAGATAGTATCTCGATTGACAACAAGCGGATTCAAGCCTGGCTCAAACATCCCCAAGTTATTCAGGCGGGAGAATTGACAGGATGGCCCCGTCTTTCACAAGGCGATGATGAGTTACTTCAATGGATGCAGGACGCGATGAAGCTCGGAAAACCGATTGAAGGGCATTTCCCGGGAGCATCTGCGAAAACCCTGACAAAGATGGCACTTTATGGCGTAACGAGTGACCATGAGGCGATGACGGTCGAGGAAGCATTGACGCGTCTTGAATTAGGATATACGACGACGATTCGTTACTCATCGATTCGTCCTGATTTACCGGACATTTTTGCAGGACTTGTCGAAGCCGGATTACAAAATTATGAAAAGGTCCTCGTGACGACAGATGGTTCGACACCGTCCTTCTATAAGTCTGGTTTGATGGACGAGACGGTCCGCTTGATGCTTGCTGCGGGAATTCCGGCAGAAGAAGCGTACCGGATTGCCTCGTACAATGCAGCACGTCACTTTAATCTTGATCATCTCCTGGGAAGTATCGCACCGGGACGGATTGCCCACTTAAATATTTTAGAAGCGATCGATCAACCGACACCCGTCGATGTCCTAGCACGCGGGACGTGGGTCCGGCGCGACGATATTCCGTGCTACCCCGTTGAAGCACTCGATCAAGCGATGGAATTAATGCAGAAGTCTGAAGTCAGCGTCTCATTGACGGATCAAGATTTTTCATTCAGCATGCCGGTTGGTCTTGAGATGATCAACTCGGTCATCATGAAATTGTATCAAGTTGAACATGATACGAGTGTGCCTGTCTTACCTGCCGATTGCAATGAGTCGTTTTTAATG
This sequence comes from Exiguobacterium sp. QJM3NY_9, assembly GCF_056173545.1. Taxonomy (NCBI): domain Bacteria; kingdom Bacillati; phylum Bacillota; class Bacilli; order Caryophanales; genus Exiguobacterium; species Exiguobacterium sp. QJM3NY_9. Next base: position 509,452 of record NZ_CM149679.1, read on the forward strand.
TTACTTGATCGGCAAGGGAAATGGCGCCTTAATACTGTTTTGAAAAACTTTGCGACGAACGTCGGGGGGATGGTCAGTTCCTATTCAATCAGTGGTGATATCTTAATGATCGGGAAATCGAAACAAGATATGCAGGTGGCGTTTGAACGGATGAAAGCATTCGGTGGGGGAATTGTTCTCGTCGAAGACGGGGAAGTGATTGCCGAGATTCCGTTGACGTTGATGGGACAGACTTCTGATTTACCGCTCGAAGACTTAATCGTTCAGGAAACAGCATTGCGTGAAGCGTTGTTCGCACGGGGGTACCAATTCGAAGATCCGATTTATACGTTATTATTCCTTGCATCGACGCACTTGCCGTATGTACGCATCACGCCGCAAGGCATCTATGAAGTCCTTCGGAAAAAAGTTCTTTTCCCAGCGATTTTACGCTGATGCTTGAAATTTAAAACGTCGCGCTTTAAACTATTAAAGAGTGATTGAATGGGAAAGGAAGTTACAAGATGCAACTCGATAAATTACGAGGGAAAGAACTCGACCAATTATTTACGGCCATCATGAAGATGGATTCATTAGAAGATTGCTACACTTTATTTGAAGATTTAGCGACGGTCAACGAGATTCAAGCGCTTGCGCAACGTCTCGAAGTGGCACGTCAACTACGTGAAGGAAACACGTATCATAAAATCGAGAAGGCGACCGGGGCGTCGACGGCGACGATTTCACGTGTGAAACGTTGTTTGAACTATGGCTCTGGTGGTTACGATTTAGCGTTAGCACGTTTAGGTTTGAAAGAAGAAACAGTAGCGGATAACTAATCGGTTATCCGCTGCTTTGATGGAGGAGGACGAACCTGGATGGATTTAGCGTTTCAACAAAAGATTCAGCATTTCATTCGAAAACTGACGCCGATCCAGTCGCTCGTCATCATCTATTTCGTTGCTGTCATCATCGCAATCATTTTATTAGGACTACCGTGGTCGACCCGTGGAGACTATGACTGGGATTTTACAGACTTGGTGTTCATGGCGGTTAGCTGTGTCAGTGTGACCGGATTGACGACCGTTTCCGTCTCCGATACGTTTACGACGTTCGGATATTTTATGATCATGATTTTGGTGCAGGTAAGTGGAATTGGCTTGATGTCGCTCCATATCGCGATGTGGGTCATCTTGGGGAAGCGAATCGGTTTTCGAGAACGGCAACTCGTCGTTCGTGATCAAAACCAGACGACGATGCAAGGGGTCGTCAAATATATCCGTGAAGTCATCTTAATCATTCTTTCCATTGAATTGATCGGTGCACTTATTTTAGGCCTTTATTATACGAAATACTTTCCGACGATCGGTGAAGCAATGTTGCAAGGTGTCTTCGGTTCAGTCAGTGCGACGACGAACGCGGGGTTCGATATCACAGGAGAGTCGCTTCTTCCGTTTCGAGGAGACTTATTTGTCGTCTTTATGCAAATCGTCTTATTGACACTCGGTGCGATTGGTTTCCCTGTACTTGTTGAAGTGCGACGATACTTTGCCTACCGGGCAACACGTCAATCGACACGACAACCGTATCACTTTTCGTTATTTACGAAACTGACAGCCTCGACGTTCTTCATCCTCGTCCTGTTTGGGACAGGCAGTCTGTTGTTGTTTGAATGGAACCAGTCCTTTAAAGGATTACCGATTGATGAAAAAATTGTCGATGCGCTGTTCCAGTCGGTTACGACACGAAATGGTGGATTGACGACGGTTGATATTACGACATTTTCACAAGCTTCCGTCTTCGTCTTATCCATTTTAATGTTCATCGGTGCTTCTCCATCATCCGTCGGCGGGGGGATCAGGACAACAACGTTTGCTGTTGCATTACTTAGTGTTGTCGCCTTCATCCGTGGAGAATATGGAATCAAGATTTTCGGACGTGAAATTGACCAATCGGACATTTGGAAATCGTTCGTCGTCATTGTCGTTTCGACGGGAGTGACGATCATCGGATTGATTGTCTTGCTCATGTTCGAGGATGCACCATTCCTCGTCTTGTTCTTTGAAGCATGTTCCGCATTCGGAACGACCGGGTTATCGCTCGGGATCACGAGTGAGTTATCGAATGTCGGAAAATGGACATTATCGATTTTAATGTTCATCGGACGAATCGGTGTCATCTCGTTTGTCTTACTCTTAAAAGCGAATCAGCCAAAACGAAAATACAATTATCCGAAGGAATCCGTCATTATCGGTTAAGGAGACGATTGCATGAATCGTGCATTTTGGATTAATTTTGGTTACATCTTTGCTGTTCCGGCCTTGCCATTTCTGGCGATCGTCAATGGACGGGCACTCTGCTCGCCTGAATCATCGTTACTCGACGTCCCGGTGCTCGGTTTTTTTCTCGCTGAGCCATGGGCATTCGCCGTCCTTTACGGATTTTTAGCGCTCGGACTCGCAGCACTCTTAACGAAACGACGCGCGACTACTTGACCTATCTCGCCCTGCGCGAGATGGGTTTTTGTTTTATACTAATTAGAGATGAACAAGATAGGAAGGATGGGACGAACGTGTTACTACCGTATGATGAATGGCGGCATGTCTTTAAATTAGATCCAGCAAAAGAAATCGAGGAGGCGACCCTCGCAGCAATCGCGACTTCTGGAACAGATGCAATCATCGTCGGCGGAACCGATGATATTACGCTGGATGCGACGCTCGACTTACTGATGCGTCTGCGAAGATATCCGGTCGCGGTCGCACTTGAAATTTCTGAGCTCGAAGCGGCGACGATGGGGTTTGATACGTATTTGACTCCGAGCGTCTTAAATAGTGGTACGCTAGAATATCTGGTCGAAAAACAGGTCGAAGCCTTACAGGAAGTCGGGCATATGCTGGCCCATGCCGACCTGGTCGGAGAAGGCTACATCGTCTTGAATCCGGAGGCGAAGGTCGCGCACGTCACAAAAGCAAAAGTATTACAGGAAGAAGAAGTCGTCGCCTATGCCCAACTCGCGGACAGTGTCTTCCGTCTGCCGATCGTCTATCTTGAGTACAGCGGCGTCTATGGCAATCCGGAAGTCGTCGCAGCCGTCAAGGACGTTGTCCGGCAGGCGCGGCTGTTTTACGGGGGCGGAATCGATTCCGCCGAACGGGCGCGGGAAATGTTCCGTTACGCCGATACGATCGTCGTCGGAAATATCATTTATGAGGATTTAAAAGCAGCACTTGCGACAGTAGAAGCAACACGATAAAATATAAGAACAAAAGTTCGGAAAAAAGAAATGAGGCTATTACATGTTTAATTTAAGTGAACAGCTCGTGAGCGGATTGAATCCGGAGCAGGCGAAAGCGGTCAAACATACGGACGGTCCCTTGCTGATCATGGCAGGAGCCGGTTCAGGGAAAACACGTGTTTTGACGCATCGTGTCGCCTATTTGATGGCGGAAAAACAAGTCGCACCATGGAACATCTTAGCGATTACCTTTACGAATAAAGCCGCACGGGAAATGCGTGACCGAATCGGTCGTTTAGTCGGCGGGGTCGCAAACGACATCTGGGTCTCGACCTTCCACTCGATGTGTGTCCGGATGTTACGTCGTGATATCGATAAGCTTGGTTACGACCGGAACTTTACAATCCTTGATTCAAGCGATCAGCAGTCGGCACTTAAATTGGTCTTGAAAGAACAGAACCTTGATCCGAAGAAATGGGATCCACGGTCGATGCTCTCGATCATTTCAAGTCAAAAAAATGAGTTACGGAGTGCTGAGTTCTATGCATCAATCGTGACGAATCCATATGAAAAAACAGTCGCTGAAATTTATAAAGGATACGAATCCGTCTTACGACGCAATAATGCGCTCGATTTCGATGACTTGATTGGGAAGACAACAGAGTTATTCAAACAAGCACCGGACGTACTCGCCTTTTATCAAAAAAAATTCCGTTACATCCATGTCGATGAGTATCAAGATACGAACAAAGCCCAATACGATCTCGTTAACTTATTAGCAGCCGCACATCAAAACCTCTGTGTCGTCGGTGACTCCGATCAGTCGATTTATCGCTGGCGTGGTGCGGATATCGCGAACATCTTGTCGTTCGAAGAGGATTATCCGACAGCCCGCGTCATCTTGCTCGAACAAAACTATCGTTCGTCCAAACGAATTCTTGATGCGGCAAACCATGTCATCAAAAACAACAGTACACGAAAAGATAAAAAGCTTTGGACGGAAAATCTCGAAGGGGAAAAATTGATTATCCATACGGCGGAAAACGAGCGGGAAGAGGCCTTTTACATCGTCCAAGAAATTCGCAATTCGCTACGTTACGGGATGAAGCTTAACGACATCGCAATTTTGTACCGGACGAACGCTCAATCGCGTGCAATCGAGGAAACGTTACTGAAGTCAAACGTACCGTACAAAATGATTGGCGGAACAAAGTTCTACGATCGAAAAGAAATCAAAGACGTTCTTGCCTATCTCCGCCTGATTTCGAACCCGAACGAGGATTTATCCTTTGCCCGAATCGTTAATGAACCGAAACGTGGAATCGGGGCGACAACGATTGATAAATTACGTGACTTCGCTGATCTTCAGGGTGTGTCCTTGATGGATGCCATCCGTGATATCGAATTGTCGAATATCGCACCAAAGACGGCAGCTAAATTGACGGATTTCCGGACGATGATCATGGGGTTACGTCAGATGCAGGAATTTATCAGCATCTCGGAGCTCGTCGAGGAAGTTCTTGAAAAATCAGGCTATCGTCAAGTCTTAAAAGAAGACAAGACACTTGAAGCACAAAGTCGTCTTGAGAACATCAACGAGTTTATCACTGTCGCGCAAAACTTCGAGAAGGAGACAGAAGGAGAAGATCCGGAAGACCGGACGATCATTGCCTTCTTGACCGACTTGACACTCGTCGCCGATGTTGATTCGCTTGATGAAACGGATCCAGGTGAGCAAGTCACGTTGATGACGTTGCACTCGGCGAAAGGGCTTGAGTTCCCGGTCGTCTTCCTGATTGGAATGGAAGAAGGTTTGTTCCCGCACAGCCGTTCGCTGCAAGATGAAGACGAGATGGAAGAAGAACGCCGCCTGGCCTACGTCGGCATCACGCGAGCAGAAAAACGACTTTATCTCTCGCATGCGCGGATGCGCTCGTTATACGGACGGACAAATGCGAACCAAGAATCGCGTTTCTTAGCCGAGTTACCGGAAGAAGTTATCGAACGGACCGGTAAAAAACCCAAACCACTCCCATGGGAAGATCGTCCGGTTCCGCAAGGGAAAGCTGTTATCGGTCGTTCGGTCACGAAACCGACAGCAATGAAAACATCCGGCGCCGAGTCACTTGGCTGGAATGTCGGGGACAAGGCAGAGCATGGTAAGTGGGGGCAAGGAACGGTCGTCCAAACACGTGGGTCTGGCGATAGTCTTGAGATTGATATCGCGTTCCCGGCAGTCGGGATTAAACGGTTGCTTGCAAAATTCGCACCAATTAAAAAGGTATGAGTGGAGGCGTCAAAATGGAAGACCAAGCACGCATCGAAGCATTGCGCCAAAAACTAAATCAGTACAGCTATGAATATTACGTAAAAGATCAGCCGACCGTACCGGATAGCACGTACGATCAATTGCTACGGGAACTGACTGAACTGGAAACGGCCCATCCGGAACTGATTACGGCGGATTCTCCGACCCAACGTGTCGGAGCAGCGCCACTCGAAGCATTCGAAAAGGTGACGCATGACTTACCGATGCTCTCACTTGGCAACGTCTTCGATGAAACGGAAATCCGGGAATGGGTCGAGCGGATTGAACGGTCGCTCGGTCGTGCAACGACATATGTCGCGGAGCTGAAGTTCGACGGACTCGCGATTTCTTTAAAGTATGAAGACGGACTACTCGTTCGTGGGGCGACACGGGGTGACGGAACAGTCGGTGAAAATATTACCCAAAACTTACGGACGATTAAGGCGTTACCGTTACGTCTGCGTGAGCAGGAGACGGTTGAAGTTCGCGGCGAAGCCTACATGCCGAAACAATCGTTCGAGCGCTTAAACGAGGAACGGACGGCACGCGAAGAAGCATTATTCGCCAACCCGCGCAATGCCGCAGCCGGCAGCTTACGGCAACTCGACTCGTCGATAACGGCGTCACGCAATTTATCGCTATTCGTTTACGGTGTCGGTGTCAATACACTGACGGCGCGCTCTCATAGTGAAGCGATGGAACAACTGGCACAGCTCGGTTTACCGACGAACAAAGAAATGAAAACATGTCAGACGGTAGAAGATATTTTAGCGTTCATCACGTACTGGACGGCAGAGCGTGCGACATTGCCGTATGAAATCGATGGCATCGTGCTCAAGGTCGACCGTTATGACGATCAAGAAGAATTAGGTTTTACGGCGAAGAGTCCACGGTTTGCGACCGCCTATAAATTTGCTGCTGAAGAAGTGATGACGACCGTCGAAGAAGTTGACTTTAGTGTCGGACGGACCGGGAAAGTGACACCACGCGCAAGGTTCGCACCCGTCGTCGTTGCCGGTTCGACCGTCAGTTATGCGACGTTACACAACGCGGACTTCATCATGGAAAAAGATATCCGCCTGCACGATCAAGTCATCATTAAAAAAGCGGGGGACGTCATTCCGGCTGTCGTCAGTGTCGTCGTTTCAGAACGAACGGGGGCGGAACAACCGATTGAATTCCCGAAACAATGTCCTGCCTGTCAGTCGGAGCTCGTCCGCCTCGAAGGTGAAGTCGACGTGCGCTGCGTCAGTCCGGAATGTCCAGCCCAGTTGACGGAAGGCATCATCCACTTCGTCTCGCGCCAAGCGATGAACATCGATGGGCTTGGTGAAAAAGTTGTCCGTCAACTGTATGAACATCAAGCAATTCGGACGCTTGCTGACTTGTATCGTCTCGATCGTGACGAACTCTTGACCTATGAACGGATGGGAGAAACGTCAGTCGATAAGTTACTGGCGGCAATCGAGGCGTCGAAACAAAATTCACTCGAACGCCTCGTCTTTGGTCTTGGCATCCGGCTCGTCGGTCAAAAAGCAGCGTATCTGCTCGCAGAACGTTTTGATACGTTAACCGGAATCGCGCAAGCAAGTTACGATGAAATTGTGGCGATCGACGGAGTCGGCAGTAAAATTGCTGACTCGATTACGCAGTATTTCGAGCATCCGGAAGCACAGGCGTTGATTCAGGATTTAGCAGCGCTTGGGCTGAACCAACAGTTTCTTGGTCAACGGATCGATCAATCGAATGCACCGTTCTCCGGGAAAACGATTGTTTTGACCGGGACACTGGAATCGCTAAAACGTTCGGAAGCTGGAAAGCGTCTTGAGGTACTCGGTGCAGACGTGACCGGGAGTGTTAGTAAGAAAACCGATATCTTAGTCGCAGGTGAAAAGGCGGGGTCGAAGTTGACGAAGGCTGAATCACTCGGAATTGAGATTTGGGATGAGGCACGATTGCTGGAAGAATTGGCACAACACGAGGCGTGATTTAAAATAAGCGATTCAGAGTAGGGTCTACGCCTTAAAAAAATCCGAGCGATTCTTCTTTTGAAAAGAATCACTCGGATTTTTGTTTGTGCTTGAAAGCAGATGAAGTGCTAGACTCAATCAAGTGTTTCTGTTTTAATCAACACACCTTGTTTGATTAAGCGGTTTGTCGCGGTTTCCGGTGGATCACAAGTGATGAGTGTAATCATCGGTTGTTTGACGTTTTGATCGAGAACGGAGAGATCCGTCGGCTTGACGAGTTTTGAACTTTCCATGCGGTACGTATAACGATGGTCTTTTGTGGTGACGATGACATCGGCTCCTGTTTTCAGTTGCGGTAACTTGTTGAAATGAAGTCCTTTCGTAAAACTTCGGTGTCCTGCTAAAGCATAGTTTCCTTTTCCCGGGGCACCGGTTTCTTTGATGTGCCCGATACTGCGATCAAGAACATCGGTCGAAGCTCCTTCTAAGATGACTTGTTCGAAATCAAGTGAAGGGATTGTTAAGAGTCCGTCACCTTTTGTCGCCAGTGGTTTCGTCGTTTCTTTTGCATCAACCGTTTGTAAGCTTTTTTTCCATTGTTGCTTTAAATCAGTCGTTGTTGCTTGTTTTTGATAGGTACTCCAAATGGGCCAAAGCATGAATAAAATACCTGCTGATAAGAGAAGGAGCCCGATGACTTGTCGTTGTTTCATATAAGATTGTCCTTTCGCGCGATTAAAAGTCACGCAGTGCTTTTTGAAAAGTAGGGGAAAACTAGTGCTTCCCCGATTGAAAACGATTCTGTTATGATAAAGAGAACGATTTTAAAACATGGGGTGCAATGATGATGAGATATAGAAAAATGATAGCATTGACATTGACGAGCACACTATTTTTAGGTGCTTGTTCGATGGATCTATCACAAGACAGCGATACGAAAGAAGTCATTACTGAGAGCGAACAAGGTAAAGAAGTCCAAGCAGTTGTCAGTCCGGCAATCGATACGACCGATTCGTACTATCGAACGGTACTTCCGTTTCGGCCAAGCGTCGCCCGCGGGATGACACAAAAGCGGGTCAGCTCACGGCTTGAACTGGATGAGATTGAGACCGGGCTGATGCGCCATTCAACACAGTTTTTTGACCCGGAAAAATACTATTACCAAGAAGGTCAACTGCTGGAAGCGGACCAAATCGCAACGTGGTTGCTTCGAACAGGGAAAGCAGATACGAGTGGGAGTGATCCAGAAGGACTAAACCCGGCGTACACGACTGGAAAATCATATAAAGAGAAAAATCAGAAGTCTCCTTTGATTTTATCGCACATCTTAGAACAAGACTACATGCTCGAAGAAGATAAAAAACTCGAACTGGGTGGGACATCGATTGCGTTAGTCTTAAATAGTGAGTACGTTTTCCAAGATGAAAACTATGGGCCGACATATACTGTGAAATTAGATGAGAAAAAAGTCATCGAGCAAGGCAAGAAAATGGCAAACGAACTCGTCCAAAAGATGCGGAAGACGGACGGGATGAAGACGACACCGATCCACGTCGCCCTCTATTTACAAGAGAAAGAGGGTTCACCGGTTTCAGGTCACTACCTTTCATCGGCCTTCATCGGTCGCGGGAACCAAATTAGTGCGAATGACTGGAAAAATTATGATGAGAAGTATTACTACTATCCTTCTTCAGCAGCAACGAATGACGTTCGTGATGACGCGGCGAAATTCGACTTGTTCAAGGACCGGCTCGAAGACTACTTCCCGAACTACACGGGGATGATGGGTGAAGGATTCTATCAAGAGGGTGAATTGAAGAAGCTTGAAATTAAAATCCCGGTTCAATTTTACGGAAAAGCAGAACTTGTCGCCTTCATCCAATACGTGACGTATCTGCTTGAAAACCGGTGGGAGTATAACCGGAATGTTCCGACGACGATTACCGTCACGAACTTAAACGGAGATACGGAAGCGATGTTATTCCTCGAACCCGATACGAAAAAACCAATCGTTAAAATTCGTTGATAAAGTTTTTCCTGTAAGCTGAAGGATCCATGCACATGGGTCCTTTTTATTATGATTAAATTTTGGAATACAATAATTATTTGAAATTAAGTTTCATAAAATGTACACTAAATGTATAACATGAAAACGGATTCTAAAAGAACGTCAAGTCAAAGGAGCGGATTGAATGAAGGGTGGTATCTTTTCACAAATTGAAGCAGTACGCGAGGAGTTGCCGTCCTCGTCACGAAAAGTAGCTGATTTTGTTTTATCCCACGCAAACGAAATCGCCGGGATGACGATTCATCATTTGGCAGAAGAATCGAATACGAGCGCTGCAGCCGTCGTCCGATTTTGTCGTGCGCTTGGACTAAAGGGGTATCCGGAACTGCGGATGCGGATTTCTGCTGATACGGCACGAACGGATTTGACAGGATATCACGATATCGAAGAAAACGAACGTCCAGCAGATTTAATCGAAAAAACGCTGAGTAACAGTATGCAAGCCCTACAAGATACAGCCAAACAATTGAACGATGTCCGAATCGCAGAAGCGACAAAAGCCCTCGATCAAGCACGTGCTATCTATTTTTATGGAATCGGTGCTTCGAACGTCGTCGCACTTGATGCAGCTCAAAAGTGGACGCGCGTCGGGAAGTTAGCGATTCAAGAATCGGATCAGCATCTTTTAGCGACACTCCTTGCAAATGCGAGTCCGGATGATGTCTTCTTCGCGATTTCTTACAGCGGGGAAACAGAAGAAGTCGTCGAACTGATGCGACTGGCAAAAATTCGCGGTTTAAAAATGATTAGTCTAACCCGATTTGGTGATAACCGAATCAGTCAGCTGGCAGATATCGCATTGTGGACATCGCGTGCACCGGAAGCACCGCTTCGAAGTGCGGCACTCAGTTCGCGCTTGGCACAATTGTTTGCGATTGATGTGCTCTTCTTGTCTTATGCAGCAATTCACTATACGGATACGATTGAACGACTTCAGTACACACGTGAAAGTGTAAAGATGTTGCACGGAAAAAAATAAGGGGGCTACTTAGTGGATCAGTCGATAGCGAGCCGGATCGAACAGCTATTTCCGGAAATGGTTGAACGCCGACGATATTTACATCAACATCCTGAACTTTCTTTTCATGAGGTTGAGACACCGAATTATATCGCAAGTCGTCTCGAAGAACTTGGAATCGAAGTCCGACGAAATGTCGGAGGACGTGGTGTCGTCGGAACGATTCGAGGAGGAAAACCGGGGAAAACGGTCGCATTACGGGCAGATTTTGATGCGTTACCGATTCAAGATGAAAAAACGGTTGATTATCGTTCGACTGTTCCAGGAGTCATGCACGCGTGTGGTCATGATGGTCATACCGCGACATTACTCGCCGTCGCGGAAGTTCTCGTCAGTCAAAAAGAACAGCTGACGGGAAATGTCGTCTTGATTCACCAGCATGCGGAAGAAGTGGTACCGGGTGGAGCACGTGAGATGATTGCTGACGGCTGTCTTGAAGGAGTCGATGTTATTTTCGGAACACACCTCTGGTCGACGACCCAGCTGGGGACGATCGGAACACGGGTTGGTCCCGTCATGGCAGCGGCGGATAAATTCGAGTTAACATTGTTCGGCCGAGGCGGACACGGGGCAAAACCGCACGAAACGATTGATGCGGTACTACTCGGGGCAACGATTGTCAAAGAACTTCAAAGTATCGTCAGCCGTCGTCTCGATCCATTGCAGCAAGCAGTCTTGACGATCGGGACGCTTCATGCCGGGAATACGTTCAACGTCATTGCTGACCGGGCACAATTGACGGGGACCGTCCGGACGTTTGATGAGACGGTTGCTCAAAAAATCGTCTCGGAGATGGAGCGGACGATTAAAGGGATTTGTGATGCAGCGGGTGCGACGTATACGTTCCACTATGAAACAGGGTATCCGGCTGTCATCAATGACTTGGTTGAGACACATTTTTTAGAAGCTGTCGCCCGCGACGTGATCGGGGATACAAGTGTATTTGAAATTGATCCGACAATGGGCGGGGAAGACTTTGCCTATTATTTAAAGGAAGTTCCGGGGACGTTCTTCTTTACCGGTGCAGGTGATGCATCACATTATCCACACCATCATCCACGCTTTGACTTTGAAGAGCCGGCGATGGTCGACGCAGCGAAGATATTAGTCGAAGCGACATTACGTTATTTAGCGACACGGTAATCGAAAAAGGCGTTCCACGACGGGAACGCCTTTTTATCTACTTAAAGAATTTCCTGAACACGACCGACTTGACCATCTTCAAGGCGTACTTTAATGCCGTGCGGGTGGTTCGGTGATTTCGTCAATAAGTCTTTGACGATTCCTTCCGTCCGTTTCCCCGTACGCTGATCCTGTTTTAAGACGATGCTGACACGTAGTCCAGGCTTGACGTCTGCACGTTTTTTTCCATCCATTTGTTTATCGCTCCTTCTTGTGAATAACTATGGGTATCAGTATAGCATGAGTCGGTTCATGAAACTTGTTTGAAGAAAAACCGTAAAGTGAAAAGATGAAGAGAAGCCGTGATGAAAAAGTTTGACTATATTTGACCAATTAACGATTCGATTTTATAATTAAGATACAGAGTTAATAAGTGAAGGAGTGAAGTGAGATGGCAAAAGATTATTACCGGACGCTTGGTGTCGAAAAGTCGGCAACGAATCAAGACATCAAACGAGCGTATCGGAAACTTGCGAAACAGTTTCACCCGGACGTCAATAAAGAGGCGAGTGCAGATCGCCGTTTTAAAGATATTCAGGAGGCTTTTGATGTCCTCGGGGATGAAGAAAAACGGACGCAGTATGATCGTTATGGAAGTGACTTTGAACGCATGGCTGGCGCGGGTCCGGGGCAATCAGCAGACTACGAGGACATCTTCCGTCAATACAATGGACGACAGTCTCGACCGACCGGTGGCGGTCAATCCTTTGGTTTTGAAGACATGTTCGGTTCGTTTTTTAACCAAGAAGAAGAATCGACGGATGAAGAACTTGAACTGACGGTACCACTCAGTCACCTCAGTACAAATGAAAAAGTAACGATTCGTCTAGCTTCAGGAACGATTCAGATGAGTCTTCCGAAAGACGTCTACGAAGGGAAGAAAGTTCGTTTACGCGGAAAAAGTTCATTGCGTAACCGAAGTGGAGTGGCGGGTGACGTCTACGTGACGATTCATCTCAAAGATGACGACCGGTTCCGTCGACACGAACAGGATGTCATTTCGACGGTGCGTGTGTATCCGACGGCGTTTGTCTTAGGTGGCGAAGTGATTGCCGATACGCTTGAAGGAAAACGTGTCAAGTTAAAGGTCAAGCCGGGGACGAAACCAGGTGCAAGACTACGCATTCCAAATCGTGGCTTAAGTAATCAAGACGGGCATCGGGGTGCTTTACTTGTTCAATTAGAAGTGAAGTTGCCTGAGATGGATGCAACGTTTTATGAAGAATGGGAAAATCAATTATCAGTAAAGGAGTAATGCGACATGGACTTTGAGAAATTAACGGATCGTGCTCATGAGGCAATCGTATCAGCGCAAGCGATTGCGAAACAACGTCGGCATAGTGAAATCACAGAGTGGCATTTATTACTCGCTTTAATCGCACAGGAAGAAGGAATCGCTCGGATCGTCTTTGAAAAACTCGATCAGCGGATGGATCAGATGGAACAAGCCATCAATCAAGCGATTGAAAAATTACCGGCGCTCGCGCAAGTCTCGACACCACGGATCAGTAGTTCTTTATTGAACGTGTTGACGGAAGCGGAAACAGAAGCCCGTTTGATGCAAGATGAGTATGTTTCGGTCGAACATCTCTTACTCGCACTCTCGAAACAAACGAGTCCTGCAACACAATATTTACGGGGGCAAGGTGTGACGGAAGAGACATTACGCGAAGCCATCATAGCGATGCGTGGTAATCGGAAAGTGACGACTAAAAATCCTGAAGCGACATTTGATGTCTTAAAAAAATATGGACGGGATCTTGTCGCTGATTTCCGGTCAGGGAAAACAGACCCGGTCATCGGTCGGGACGATGAAATTCGCCGCGTCATCCGGATACTCAGCCGAAAAACAAAAAACAATCCCGTTCTGATCGGGGAACCCGGTGTCGGGAAGACGGCAATCGTGGAAGGACTCGCCCAACGTATCGTGCGTGGTGATGTACCGGAGAGCTTGAAAAATAAACAGTTGTTCAGCTTAGATATGAGTACGCTCGTCGCCGGCGCAAAATACAGGGGTGAATTCGAGGAACGTTTGCAAGCCGTCTTAAATGAGGTCAAGGAAGCGGAAGGGCAAATTCTTCTCTTCATCGATGAGCTGCATACGATTGTCGGAGCCGGAAAAACAGAAGGGGCGATGGACGCCGGTAACATGCTCAAGCCGATGCTTGCCCGTGGTGAGTTGCACTGTATCGGGGCGACGACACTCGATGAATATCGGAAATATATTGAAAAAGACCCTGCACTCGAACGCCGGTTCCAACAAGTCCTCGTCGCAGAACCGGACGTCGAAGATACGATTTCGATTTTGCGCGGATTAAAAGAACGGTTCGAAATTCACCATGGTGTCAGAATCCATGATAATGCCCTAGTCGCAGCGGCCATTCTCTCCGATCGCTATATTACGGATCGTTTCATGCCGGACAAAGCAATCGACTTAGTCGATGAAGCGTGCGCGATGATTCGGACGGATATGGAATCGATGCCGGCGGAACTTGATTCACTCGTTCGCCGCGTCATGCAACTTGAAATCGAAGAGGCAGCTCTTAAAAAAGAAACGGACGAGGCCTCGCGTAAACGCCTTGAGACGCTTCAACAAGAATTAAGTTCAGCGCGTGAAGATGAGAGTGCGCTTCGGACACGGTGGGAACATGAAAAAGAAAGTTCGCAAGGTGTCCAGCAGCTGCGGGCAGATCTCGAAAAAGCAAAACTTGCCTTACAAGAAGCAGAAGGCCGGTATGATTTAAATACGGCTTCTGAAATCAAATACGGACAGATTCCGGAACTCGAAAATCGGTTACATGCAGCAGAAGAATCGGCAGAACACGTCTCCCATGAACTTGTCCGCGAAGCCGTGACAGATGAAGAAATTTCAGATATCGTTTCGAAATGGACGGGGATTCCGGTCACTCGTCTCGCGCAAGGCGAACGGGAGAAGTTGCTCCATCTCGAAGATACGCTGCATACACGGGTCTTCGGTCAGGACGAAGCCGTCCGCCTTGTATCAGACGCCGTCATCCGGGCTCGGGCCGGAATCAAGGACCCGAACCGGCCAATCGGTTCGTTCCTCTTCCTCGGTCCGACCGGTGTCGGGAAAACCGAGCTTGCGAAAGCACTTGCGGCAGCGATGTTCGACAGTGAAGATCACATCATTCGGATTGACATGTCGGAGTATATGGAGAAACACAATGTGTCCCGTCTCGTTGGTGCGCCTCCGGGTTACGTCGGATACGAAGAGGGCGGACAATTGACAGAAGCGGTCCGTCGCAGTCCGTACTCGGTTCTCTTATTTGACGAAATCGAGAAAGCGCATGGCGATGTCTTTAATATTTTACTTCAACTGCTCGACGATGGTCGTTTGACGGACGCGCAAGGACGTGTCGTTGACTTCAAAAACACGATTGTCATCATGACCTCAAATATTGGAGCGAACATTTTGTTGGAAGCCGCCAAAGATGGTTACATCGATGCAGCCGAAGAAGAAGCTGTCCGTCAAGAACTGAAAAATCATTTCCGGCCCGAATTCTTGAACCGGATTGATGACACGATTTTATTCCATCCATTGCACCGCGCAGAAATCGAGCGGATCATCGATAAAGCGGTCGCGAAGATGGCAGATCGTTTATCAGGTCGGGAAATTACGATTGATGTGACAGAAGCCGCCAAAACGTTGATCTTCGATGAAGCCTTCGAACCTCAGTACGGTGCCCGTCCAATCAATCGTTATATCCAGCGGACGATCGAGACAAAACTGGCACGGGCGTTGATTAGCGGAGCGATCCAGGATGGATCGCATGTCGCAATCGACGCAGACGGTTCAGAACTCGTCATTCGTTAATGTAGCGTCAATGTGTTAAAAAATCTGAGCGTCGTCGACATTCAAAGCATGAATCTCGATGATGTTCAGATTTTTTTGTTGTTTTTACAGTAACTTTTCCCGAGCTTCTTGCTTTCACGGTCAAAACTACGCCTTGCCATATCTCGTTCTGACAAAGCATGATAAGCTATAAAAAAACAGGAAGAGGGAAGTACATGAACGTGACACAACAACAACTAGAAGAATTAATTGATGAATGTCGTCCCTATACAGTACTCGGACAGGTTGCGAGTTATATCCCGGAGCTTGCGAAGTCAGAACCGACGCAACTTGGAATTGCGGTTTGCAATGCCGACGGGACATTTGTGTCTGCTGGTGAAGCAGACACTTTATTTACGTTACAAAGTGTTTCTAAAATCATCACACTCGCCTTCGTCCTCGAAACGTTTGGTGAGGATTATGTCTTTTCAAAAGTTGGAATGGAGCCGACGGGGGACGCCTTCAACTCGATTGCGAAGCTTGAGGAGACGATTCCGACAAAACCGCTCAACCCGATGATTAATGCAGGAGCGCTTGCTGTGACGAGTATGTTACCTGGGGAAGATGCGGCAGATAAACTGCTCAAACTGCGCGAGTTCATCGCGAGTCTGCTCGACATCGAAGTCGAGATGGTCAAGTACGACGCGGAAGTCGCAAAATCCGAATTCGAAACGACGGATTTGAACCGGGCATTGCTGTACTTCATGCGCTATCACGGAGTCATTGAAGGAAATGTCGAAGAAATCATCGATGTCTATACAAAACAATGCGCAATCTTGACGAACTGTAAAGGACTCGCGATGATGGGTAAAATTTTAAGCCAGTCAGGAAAAACACCATCCGGCCATCAAGTCATCTCTCGTCGTAATGCGCGAATCATTCGTGCGATCATGACGACGTGCGGCATGTATGATGCTTCTGGTGAGTTTTCTGTTCAAGTCGGACTTCCCGGGAAAAGTGGTGTCTCGGGTGCCATCGTTGCCTGTGGACGTAGTGATTTCGATATGGCAGATCTCGGAATCGGTATTTTTGGACCAGCCCTCGATTTAAAAGGAAACTCAATCGCGGGTACAAAAATGCTTGAGCTGCTCGTCCAGCGTCACCCTTAATCGAGTGAAAAGTCGTCCAGTGCCGTCACTAAGGCTTGTTCGAGTCGTGTAACTTCTTTTGCGCGTTTCAATTGGTATTCATCCGGTGGTGTAAATGCGCGCCACCGTTCGAGCCGGTTGTACGTATCATTGATTTGGCCAAGCTGGGTCTGAACGCGTTTTAGACGATCGACGGTCGACTTCGGAAGAGTGGTATAAGGACGCAAGTATTCTAATGTATAGCGGTAGTACTTTGTCGCAAGACGCAATTCGTGCATCTTTTGGATTCTTTTTTGTCCTTCTGTATGGTGCACTTTTTCGTATTTTTGTGCTTTTTTATCAAATCGTTTTTTTGCCGCGTGAATCAAATCGTTTTCATCCATCCGTTTTAATCGTTTTGTCAGCGGTCCTGCTAAGAAACGACGGACGGATTTATCGAGTTCGCTTGAAATGAGAAGATGCATCGTTTCAAGTAGCGTTGCTCGTTTTCCTTGTAGTTGGAGCGCGAGGTGTTCGGCGAATAGTTGCTCGACGGGTGACGTGACAGATTGTTGTTCGAGTTGGACGTCTAAATCACGGACCTCGCCAAATGCGCGCATCAGTCGTCTCCAAATCAGATAAACCGGTTCATCTGTCTCACCGACAAGTGTAGCGAACGTAATCAATTTCCGAAGACGGATTCTTGCTTGGTGGACATCTTCCGGATTTTTAAACTGTTGGGCTTCTTTCGCATAGTGGTTGAATGTCGCCCACGTTTCAAGTAGTTCGAACGTTAAGTTTTCAGTATCGCGATGATTCATATGAATCCCTCCTCACGGTTTTTACGTAGAACAAGCTAGTAGATAGAAATAATGATTAAAATAGAGCCGTTTCTTAGCTCTGGAATGTGGTGAAGTCATGTTAGAAACGTTTACGTTGTCTGGAAAGATTCAACAATTCATGAAAATTTTCTTTCCAATCTTAGTGACGCAAGTCGCTTTTTATTTGATTAGCTTTTTTGACACGGTCATGGCTGGACGATACGGCTCAGCCGATTTAGCTGGTGTCGGTGTCGGAGCAAGTCTTTGGGCGCCTGTCTACACAGGCCTGACGGGTATTTTATTAGCCGTCGCGCCGCTCGTCTCGCAAGCAATGGGTGCAAGGAAGGAGCGTGAAGTCAAACGAATCGTCGTTCAGGCACTTTACGTTTCAGTACTCATCATCGTTGTCACGTTAGTACTCGGTTTACTGTTCGTCAATCCGATTTTGAATCAGATGGAATTATCGGGTGAAGCAAGACGTGTCGCACGTGTCTATCTCATCATGCTCGGATTTGGTATCATTCCGATGTTTATCTTTTTTGTCCTTCGCACATTAGTCGATTCTCTCGGGAAGTCGAACATCACGATGGTATTATTATTATTCTCTTTACCCATTAATGTTGCTTTCAATTATCTCTTTATCTTCGGAAAGTTTGGTTTTCCGGAGTTGGGGGGTGTCGGGGCAGGGGTCGCGACGGCAATCACATATTGGTTATTGTGTATCGCCATTACCGGGATCGTTCTAAAAGGGGAACTGTTCCAGCGCCTCGGTATTTTACGGCGATTCTACAAACCGGATTTTACTCGGATTAAGGAACTGGTCTTTTTAGGGGCGCCGATTGGACTAGCAATTTTTTCCGAGGTCAGTATTTTCTCAGCCGTGACGTTGTTACTCGGTGCGTATGGGGATGTCGTAATCGGTGCGTATCAAGCTGCAATCAACTTTGCATCCTTCGTCTACATGCTCCCCCTGTCAGCTGCGTCAGCTTTGACGATCACTGTCGGGTACGAAGTTGGGGCGAAACGCGTCAAGGATGCCGTCCAGTACATTTGGATTGGGCTGTTATTATGTATTGCTGTCTCGCTCTTCTCCGGCGGACTCTTGTACTTACAAAATGAACGGGTCGCGGCACTCTATAGCAATGATCCGGAAGTAATCAATCTAGCTGCACATTTCATGATTCTCGCGATTTTCTTTCAGTTATCCGATGCGGTCGCAGCACCGACTCAAGGCGCGTTACGTGGTTTTAAAGATGTCAATGCCACATTCATCTTGACGATTTCGGCGTACTGGGTGATTGGCTTACCGCTCGGTTTTTATTTCGAACGGTTTACGACACTTGGACCGGACGGTTACTGGTGGGGACTCATTATTGGTCTTGCGGTCGGAGCAACGTTATTGCTCTTACGATTGGTCTATCTCGTCAAGAAGTCAAAGGAGGTTGTTGGATGAAGCTCAATAAACAACGAATCGTTACGATTGCGAAAATTATTTTACCGATTGCTTTAATTCTCTTTATCTTGTATCAAGGACAAAGTGAATTGAAAAATTTATCTTTAAATGAATCGATTCAAGCCATTCAGCAAATCCCATCATGGAAGTTCATTCTTTTAGTCGGTGCCGGTCTCCTTGCCGTCGCGACGATGTTCTTTTATGACGTCATCCTGTTACGTTCTTTGGAGGTCAAAGCGCCGCTCGGACTCGTCTTCCGGGCTTCGTGGATTGCGAATTCGTTTAACGGAATCATCGGATTTGGTGGTCTTGCCGGTATGGGGGTTCGGACGGCGCTTTATCGGCCTTTCGTTGAAGGAAGTCGTCTCCTGAAGGCTATCGGCTGGATGGCGCCGACGTTGATTAGTGGACTATCGATTTTATCTGCATTGTCTTTATTAAATATTTTCCCGGCGTTCGAAGTGCTCGATTTTAAAAAATGGCTTTGGCCCGTTATCATTGGTGTCGCACTTTTCTTCCCTTTATATCTCCTGTTTACGTTCAGACGCGGGGCGAGTAGCATTCGACCATCGTCGATCGTACTGTATTCACTCGTCTCACTCGTAGAATGGTTCAGTGCCGGTGTCGTCGTCTATTTAATTTTACAGGCACTCGGAACGGACGTCAGTTTTGCGAAAGTCATCGGTGTATTCATCATCGCGGCGACGGCCGGATTGATTTCGATGGTTCCCGGGGGTTTTGGTTCGTTTGACTTGGTTTTTTTGATTGGTATGCAACGCGCTGGTGTAGCGGAAGGAAGCGTCTTGACGGGACTGTTGATTTACCGTCTCGTCTATTACATAGTGCCCTTTGTGATTGGACTGGTGTTCTCAGCACGCGAATTTAGTGGACCTGTTGTCAAAATGATTGAAGATAAGCCGATCGTCGGACCATCCGTCGAAGTCGGTGGAGTCATTTGGCGCTTGCAACTGCGCTTTTTAAGTAAGGTCCGTCATTTTGCGTTAGCCTTGATCACGTTGCTCGCAGGTATTGCGATTTGGGGACTTGCGATTTTACCGCCGGTCTCGTCACAATACGATTTTCTAGAAGCCCGTTTACCGCATGAATTATTACTACTTGGGAACAGTTTCTTCTTGATGGGCGGGTTATTATTCGTCTTACTGGCACCCTCGTTATATCGACGGACGAAACGTTCGCTCTATATGGTATACGGGGCATCATTCTTCGCACTGATTGGGATGGCCTTACGAGGATTCAACTTAATCTCGCTTTCTGCGGTTCTCGTTGTGCTCATTTTGCTGACGGTTTCGGCAAAATCTTTCCACCGCGAGCGGACGCTGATTACGACGATGCGGTTAATGCGTGCATCGTTGGCCGGGATACTTTACCTCGGTGGATTTGTTTTCTTCGGGTATACGTTTTATACGTTAGGGTCTGCAGACGGAACGGAAGTGTATCCGTCTCATGAAATTTCGATGTTTGCAGCAAGTGCAACGATTTTTGCACTTGTTTACTTGTTAGTGTTCATTCGCCTGTTCAACACGTTTAACCATCCGGTCCTCGGAGAGGCTTTTGATGAAACGAAAGTCCGTCAGACGTTGACGGAAGAAGGCGGAAACTACTTGAGTCATTTGGCTTTTTTAGGGGATAAACGATTTTTCTTCTCAGAATCGGGTCGGGCATTTCTTCAATTCAGTCAGACGGGAAATCGGATTATTGTGTTGGGTGACCCGAGTGGGAACCCGGATGAACATTCGCAATTGATTGGTACGTTTCTACGCCGCGTCGAGGATTTGGGCTACATTCCGAACATCTATCAGATTCAGGCGCAAAACATGTCCCTGTATCATGATTTTGGTTTTAACTTTTTTAAGTTAGGTGAAGAAGCAATTGTTGATATTACGACGTTTACGGTTTCTGGTAAGAAGCGAGCTGGACTACGTTCCATTAAAAATCGTTTTGAACGAGAAGGCATGACGTTTGAAGTTGAAAAACCGCCATTTTCAAATGCCTTACTTACATCGTTACGTGACGTATCAGATGACTGGTTAGGGAACAAAGTAGAAAAAGGATTTTCACTCGGATACTTTCAGTCAGACTATTTAAATCAAGCACCCGTAGGAATCATGCGTGACGCGGCAGGCGACTTGCTTGGCTTCATGACGTTCATGCCTGCTTATCAAGACGGTGTCTTATCAATCGATTTGATGCGCTTCCGTCCTGATGGACCGAATGGGATTATGGATGCGATGTTCATCCGTTTGTTTGAGTATGCAAAAGAAGCAGGCTATCATACGTTCAATATGGGAATGGCACCACTGTCTGCCGTTGGAGAAGACGAAACGTCATTTTGGCAAGAACGTGTCGCGGCTGACGTCTTCAATAACATTCGTTACATGTATAGCTTTACAGGCCTAAGACGCTACAAAGAAAAATATGATCCAAAGTGGGAAGGACGTTACTTGGCGTATCGCAAACGTCAATCGTTGACGATTGCGATTTTAAAAGTGACACGTCTCATTTCTAAAAAGAAAGACCGCGTGTTACTGCCATGACGGTGAGGATTACGCGTTTATCAATCAGGGAAGATTCCAAGGAATGTATGGAATCTTCTTTTTTTATTAAACAAATGTATAAAGGTCTATACAACTAGAAATAGAGGCGTTATACTAAACAGAGAGAAACGACTCTTGAGGCAAAGCAAGAAAGGAAGCGAAGATATGACTGTCATCATCAATGCGAACATCTATACGGGTCAGACCGTGATAGAGAAGGGATTCATTCGGTTTGAAGAGACGATCAGCGAGCTAGGCGATATGACGAAGTATGTACCAGTGGCGGAAGAAGGGGTACTTGATTTAGAAGGGAAGCAATTGATTCCAGGAATGATCGATGTTCATATTCATGGGGGATATGACGTCGATACGATGGACGCCGATAAAAAAGGCTTAATGCGTCTTAGTCAAGCGATGTTAGCGGAAGGTGTCACGTCCTTTTTTGCGACGACGATCACTCAAGACTGGAGTCAAATTACGCGCGCACTCGAGGCGGCGCGGCAAGTGATGGAAACCGAGACAACGACGATTGAAGGCATTCATCTCGAGGGACCGTTTATTAATCCGGATTATGCGGGTGCCCAACCACTCGACTATATCGTTGAGCCGGACGTCGAACAATTTTTAAAGTGGCAGCAGGCAGCAGGTGGTCAGATTAAACTCGTCACCTATGCACCCGAACGACCGGGAGCGCGGGCATTTGAAGAAGCGGTCCGTCTGACGGGGGCAGTTCCGTCAGCCGGCCATACCGACGCAACATACGAGCAGAATGAGCAAGGGAACGTCGTCCACGGGACACACTTGTACAATCAGATGCGGGCACTGCATCATCGCGAGCCGGGAACAGTCGGATACTGTCTACTCAATCCAGCGGTTCGTGCGGAAATCATTCCGGACGGGATTCATAGTGCAAAAGAAATGGTTGATTTTGCGTACCGGATGAAAGGAGCAAGCCGGTTGACCGTCATCACGGACGCGATGCGGGCAAAAGGCTTACCAGAAGGTCAGTATGAGCTCGGTGGCCAAGCGGTCGACGTAAAAGATGGAGCAGCGCGACTAGCGAGCGGAAATTTAGCCGGAAGTGTCCTGACGATGGATCAAGCGCTCCGGAATATTATTGCCTTTACAGGGTGTTCCCTTGAAGAAGCGGTACGGATGACTTCAATCAATCAGGCAGAAGAATTTGGTCTGACGAAAAAAGGGGTGCTCGAGATTGGTAAAGATGCTGATTTCGTTGTGTTAGATGAATCATTATTTGTCGAGCGGACGATTCATCGTGGAGCAGTCCATACATTTAAAAAATGAAGGGGGTCTATTTTTATGAAATGGATGATTGTCGAAAAGGCTGAAGAATTGGCACAAGTCACGTATCAACTTCTCAAAAATGAAATTCAACGGCAAGAGGAAGGGTTGACGATTGGGCTGGCGACAGGGAGTTCGCCTGTCGGCGTTTATGAAGAGTGGTGTCAAGATACATTAGACTGTTCGCACGTAACGACGGTCAATCTTGATGAATATGTCGGACTTAGCCCGACGCATCCGCAAAGTTATCACACGTTCATGAAGGAACATCTGTTTAATGCAGTTGCCTTCAAGACATCATATCTTCCATTCGGAGACACGGAAGATGCCCATGCAGAAAGTGAACGTTACGAACACCTGGTTCGTAAGCTTGGTGTCGATCTTCAATTGCTTGGAATCGGTTCGAACGGACATATTGCCTTCAACGAACCCGGGACCTCGTTTGACGCGACGACCCACGTAACGAAGTTGACAGAATCGACGCGTGAAGCGAATCAGCGGTTCTTCGAAAAGTTAGAAGATGTTCCGTCACATGCAATCACGATGGGGCTCGGTACAATCATGGAAGCGAAAAAAATCTTGCTCGTAGCCTCTAGTGCCAGAAAAGCAGAAGCCGTGCGCGATATGATGGAAAGTCCGGCGACGACCGATTGTCCGGCGACGATTCTCCAACGTCATGCTGACGTGATGATTGTCCTGGACGAGGAAGCTGCCGCCTTATTGTCTGAAGAAGCGAAACGTACTGGACGCGCAGCCTATACGAATTTTATAAAATGATTGACTACAGGAGGTACGTGATTCCGCTATGCGGTTTCCCGGACCTCTTTTTTCGCTAGGAGATACGATGTCTTTAGTGCATGGTGTTGCAAGCGTCATAGTTTAATCGAATCGTAAATTGACATTTCAGTAAATGTAGGGATAATGGAGATTAGCGCACTTTACAGAAAATTTACGTGAAAATGAGGGCTTGAACATGCAAACGAGATCAGCAAGAAAGAGGCAACCGAGCGCTGGTAAGATGTTCATAAAAGTGATAGCAGCACTTTTATTACTTCTAACAGTGATTGGTTCTGGTTATGCTGGAGCGGTTTTTATAAAAACACAAGAAACTTTAGCAAAAACACAGATTACAATCCCCGGCTCAAAAGTGAGTTCGAAATATGATGATGTCCCGTCCGAATCCTTCTTGATTTTAGGAACCGATGAAACAAAAGCAAGTAAAGATCGGAATGAACCGGCACGTTCTGACGTCATGATTGTCGGTATCTTGAATAAAGAGTCGGAGCAACTCGTTTTAACGAGTATTCCGCGTGATTCACTCGTCAACATCGACTACTCGAACTATGATGTACCTTATGGAAAAACAGGGGTCGAACAAGATAAGATTACCCACGCGCATTATTTTGGTTCGATGGATCAATCGAACTCATACAACGGGATTAAGTTAGCGCGTGAGACAACGGAGAATCTTCTTGGGATTCAAATTGATCATGTCGTCAAAGTAAATTTCCAAGGATTCGTTCAATTGATCGATGCATTAAACGGTGTCGATCTTGACGTCCGTTATGCATTTAAAGAACAAGATTCTGCACGTAAAGCAGATACGATTACCGTGGAAAAAGGGATGCAGCACCTGACGGGAGAACAAGCACTCGCTTATGTTCGTAACCGACATGATGATCCACTCGGTGACATCGGTCGTGGACAAAAGCAAATGCAAGTCATCCAAGCCGTTGCAAAAGAAGCCGCAAGCTTCCGCTCACTCGGTGCATACCGTGATATTTTGAACGCGGTCGGAGACAATGTTGAGACAAATCTCGGTCCAAATGACTACACGCGTCTCGCGGACTTCACGACAGCTTTACAAAATACGACGGAGTACCAGCTTGCTGGAGAAGGCTATATCGGAATCAGTGGGAAATGGGAGTATCATCTGGATCCGAATCAGTTAGAACTCGTCAAAAATAATTTAGCGCAAGCCATGCAAGGGCAAGAAGTTGCGCCGATTAAAGATGAAACAGAGTTACCGACGGAAACGGACCAAACGACAGAAACCGATTCGACGATTCAATAAGTGTAAGTTTGATTCTCGAGCACGATTTAAAAGACCCTGCCGGCTTTTGCGGCAGGGTCTTTTAGACTGTAGGCAAACTCTTATGAAACGTAAAAATGTGATATCGAGAAGCAACAGTTCGCGCTTCCCTGTCTCGCCTCGTCTTCAAAGCGGCAATCTTCCGCGCCGCTACAGCAAAGCTGCAGGGTCGCGACCGATTGCTTTTCGCGGTTCTAAGCGATTCGAGACGAATCGTGGCGCTCTAAACCGTCTTCATGCCCGGCTTTTCGTCACGCTATTACCTAAAAAGCGTCATGTTTCGTTGACTCCTACGGGAAAAAGTGCGTTTTTAACGCACTGCAGAGGCAGGCAAGACCCTGCTCGTTGGCCGTGAGGACCAAGGAGTAACGGCTTGCGCCTCGCCCCAGGAAAGCAACGAAAAAAGACACTTTTATTTTCAGATATCACTTTGTCTACACGCTGAAAGACCCTGCCGGCTTTTGCGGCAGGGTCTTTTTGTGATATTAAACATTAGCGGCGGCGTTCCATTTCAACAGTAAACGTATAGCGATCGCCCCGATAAGCAGAAATGACATACTCGAACGGTTGATCCGTCGCGAGGAAAGTCAATTGTTCAACCGACAAGACGGGCGCAGCTGTCGTCAGTCCGAGATGTTGCGCTTCTTCTTTTGTCGCGAGGCGTGATTCGAACGTCTGGCTTGCACGACCGAGGTTGAGTCCGCTTGCTTCAGCAAAAGCATAGAGTGACGCCGTCGCAACATCCTGATTCAATCCAGGTAACAACTGTTCCGGAATATAGACGGTCTCGAGCGCAAGCGCTTGTTCATCAGCGATCCGGAGTCGTTTCAATTCATACACGGTCGCGCCTTCACGAATTCCGAGTTTATTGGCAATCGTCATTTCGGCAGCAATCATCTGATACGACAACAATTCGCTTGCAGGTTCGAGCCCTAAATGTTCCATTTCTTCCGAAAAGCTTGTCAGTCCAGATAATTGCATGACGATTTTTTTATTCGCAACGAATGTGCCGCGTCCTTTTTGACGAATCAAATAGCCGGCGTTGACAAGATTCGTGATGGCTTGGCGGACGGTCATCCGGCTAATTTGATGGGCTTCAGCAAATTCGCGTTCAGAAGGAATTAAATCGCCGGGTTGCAACACCCCGCCTTCGATTTGTTGTTTTAATGCAGCTTCAATTTGATAGTAGATGGGGAGTGGTGAATTTTTATTGATGTGCTGAATCACGGCATTTCGTCCCTTCGCGGTCGATAGTCTTTCATCTAGTGTACTAGGAAATGGACAAGTCGACAAACGATACTAGGCGAAATATGGCATAATAGCAAATGAATAGATTGAGAAAGGTGGGGTAGACATGCGACTGGAGCAAATTTATCCTGCGGTCCGAAAGTTCGTGACACGCGTGACGAATGTTAAAGAAGAACACGGATACTGGGTTGCTTTAGAAGAAAGTTATTTTTATCCGGAGAGTGGCGGACAGCCGGCGGATCGAGGGACATTAAACGATTTGAAGGTTCGTGACGTTCAACTTAAAGCCGGTATCGTGTGGCATCAAGTTGATCAAAAAATCGAAGGTACTGTCACGGGCGTCATCGATGACGCCGTTCGGACGGATCATGCGGCACAACATACGGCGCAACACGTAATCTCAGCGATTTTGCAGGACGAGTTCAATATCAAGACATTAAGTTTTCGGACGGGCTCTGAAGAATCGACACTAGATATTGAAGCAGGTGAATGGAATGATGCCTTGCAAGCGCGTCTTGAAAAAAGATTGCGTCACGTCATTACATCGGCGTTACCGATTACGGCGAACGAGTACGACGAGGCAGCGGCACTCGCACTGCCTTTACGTAAAACACCCCAAGTGACAGGAAAGATTCGTGTCGTCCAAATCGGTGAACTGGACTATAGCGCCTGTGGAGGAACACACCTCGAATCGACAGCTGATTTAGAATTGATTGTCTTGACAGGGCAGGAGCGGATTCGGGGGAATATTCGACTGATGTACGTCGCGAAAGGGCGCGCATTTGAGTTGTTAACGAAGGAAAGACGTGCCTTGCGTGAAGCCGCTCAATTGTTATCGGCTAAAAAAGAGCAGCTGCCGCAAGCCGTCGAAGAATTAAAACAAGATGTCGTTCGCTTGAATCGGATGATTGAAACAGTTCAAGCCGCACATGTCCGCACGGAACTCAATAAACTACTGGCGTCGACGGAGGATTGGATTTTCGTAAACCATGCTGAAGAGGCATTGCCATTCTCTGAAAAACTAGTCAAAGCGATTGCGGAAGCAGGACGTCTCGGACTCATTTGGAACGAATCAGCTAAAAAATTATTGATGCAAGGATCAAGTCCGGTCCACCTCGGGAAATTTGCCAAAGTCCATTTGAAGACGTTCAATGGACGTGGTGGTGGTAGCGAACACGTCGCACAGGCGATGTTCAACACGCATGAGGATGCAGTTGCTTACATAGAACGATTGAAGGAGGAACAAGTAACATGACAGTGATTCAAGTAAAAACAGCAGAGCAGCACCAAGCAGTCCGAATGATTCGCGAACGGGTCTTCGTCGAAGAACAAGGGGTTCCTCGTAATCTTGAATATGATACCCATGACGAAACAGCGATTCACTTGCTTGTCCTTGACGAACAAAATCGCCCTGTCGCGACAGGGCGGACACGTCCCTACGACGATCAACGGATGAAGGTCGAACGTGTTGCGACGCTAGCTGCGACACGTGGGAAAGGCTACGGCGGTGAGCTGATGCGAGCAATGGAACGTGTGGCGAGACGAGAGGGTCGGAGCATCTTGACGCTTGGTGCTCAAGTTCAAGCGATTCCTTTTTATCAAGGCTTAGGATACAACATCATGTCCGACGAATTTGATGATGCCGGCATCCCACACCGAACGATGGAAAAGAAAATTTAATTGAGAAATTTTAAAGAAATCCTGCAAAAAGGGTTTCTTTTTTTGAAAGTCTATGTATATATATAATTCATAATGAATTTTTATACAGACAGATGAATTCGAAATCAGGGAGGAATTAATAATGACGAAACAAAAATTAATTTTAGCGTATTCTGGGGGACTTGATACATCGGTGGCAATCAAATGGTTGAGTAAGGAATATGATGTCGTCGCTTTATGTATGGACGTCGGCGAAGGAAAAGATTTGACTGTCATCAAGGAAAAAGCGTTGCTCGTCGGAGCCGTCGAATCGATTGTTCTTGATGTCAAAGAAGAATTCGCAAATGAATTCGTCTTACCAGCACTTCAATACGGTGCCCACTACGAAGGCGCGTATCCACTGATTTCGGCACTGTCTCGCCCGCTGATTGCTGAAAAGCTCGTCGAAGTTGCGCATCAACATGGCGCAACGGCCGTTGCACATGGTTGTACGGGAAAAGGAAATGACCAAGTCCGGTTTGAAGTTTCGGTCGCAGCACTCGATCCTTCACTGGAAGTCATCGCCCCTGTACGGGAATGGAAATGGTCACGTGAAGAGGAAATCGCTTATGCAAAAGACAACAATGTCCCGATTCCAATCAATCTCGACAGCCCATATTCAATCGATATGAACCTTTGGGGACGGAGTAACGAATGTGGTGTCCTTGAAAACCCTTGGACAGAACCGCCGCAAGATGCTTATGCACTGACGGTCGCACCGGAAGAAGCACCGGATCAAGCAGAAGAAGTCATTATCGGTTTTGAAGCGGGTGTTCCGACTTCAATCAACGGAACAGTCTATCCACTGGCGAAGTTGATTACAGAACTCAACATCATCGCTGGGGCACATGGTGTCGGACGGATTGACCACGTCGAGAACCGTCTCGTCGGGATCAAATCGCGGGAAGTGTATGAATGCCCGGGAGCAACGGTCTTGCTAAAAGCCCATGCCGCACTCGAGACCATCACATTGACGAAAGACGTCGCTCACTTCAAACCGATTTTAAGTCAACAATATGCAGAAACAATCTACAACGGTTTGTTCCATGCGCCGTTAACGAAAGGTCTAAAAGCATTCTTAAAAGCGACGCAACAAGACGTCACGGGCGAAGTACGGGTCAAACTCTACAAAGGGAATGCGACGGTCACAGGACGTCAGTCACCGGTGTCACTTTATGACGAGAAGCTTGCGACGTATACGAAAGAAGATGCGTTCGATCATGAAGCAGCGAAAGGATTCATTAAATTGCACGGTCTTGCGATTGCGACACACGCAAGTGTTCATCGGCAGGAAGGCGTGACAAAATGACGAAACTTTGGGGCGGACGGTTTACAGAAGGGGCTTCCGCTCAGGCTGAAGCGTTTGGGGCATCGATTTCATTCGACCAAAAGCTTGCGGCAGTTGATTTAGAAGGAAGTCTCGCCCATGCCAATATGTTGTATCAACAAGGTATCCTAGAAGAGACGGAATGGAAAAAAATCGAAGCGGGTCTCAAGACGTTACAAGCTTCGATTGGAACACATGTCTATTCGCTTGCTGACGAAGACATCCACATGAATCTCGAACGGTTGCTGACGGAACAAATCGGACCGGTCGCAGGCAAATTGCATACAGCGAGAAGTCGGAATGACCAGGTTGCGACGGATTTACATTTATGGATGGAACAACATGTGGTTGATTTAATCGAAAGCCTACGCAACTTGCAGACGGTGATTACGGAACAGGCGGATGTACACATCGAAACCGTCATGCCGGGGTATACCCACTTACAGCGGGCACAACCGATTTCACTTGCACACCATCTACTCGCGTATTTTTGGATGTTCGACCGTGACGTAGATCGTCTGACAGATAATTTGAAACGGATTCGGATTTCGCCGCTCGGTGCTGGGGCACTCGCCGGGACGACATTCCCGATTGACCGTTTCAAGTCAGCGGAACTGCTCGGATTTGAGCACGTCTATCCGAACAGCCTCGATGCTGTATCGGACCGTGACTTCGTCATTGAATACCTCGGGATTGCTTCGACGGTCATGATGCACCTCTCACGCTTTTGTGAAGAAATCATCATCTGGGCGTCGCAAGAATTTTCATTCATCGAATTGTCAGATGCATTTTCAACGGGTTCGAGCATGATGCCACAAAAGAAAAACCCGGACTTCGCTGAATTGATTCGCGGAAAAACAGGGCGTGTCTATGGAAACCTGATGGGGTTCCTGACGACGATGAAAGCATTACCGCTCGCTTACAATAAAGACATGCAAGAAGATAAAGAAGGTGTCTTCGATACGGCAGATACCGTTTTACAATCCGTTCAAATCTTTACGGGAATGCTCGAATCAGCAACGTTTAAGACAGAAGCGCTCAAGAAGGCGACAATGCAAGACTTCTCGAATGCGACGGAACTAGCAGATTATCTCGTCACAAAAGGTGTTCCTTTCCGGGAAGCGCATGAAATCGTCGGAAAAGCGGTCCTCCATTGTGTTCAGACGAATTGCTTCTTAAAAGATTTAACGCTTGAAACGTATCAAACGTTCCACTCCGTCATCGCGGAAGATGTTTATCCGCTCCTCGACCCGGTGCAAGCAGTGGCAAGAAGAGGAAGTTACGGCGGGACAGGTTTTGCTGCTGTTTCTGTACAACTCGATCAAGCGAAGAAAAAAC
Organism: Exiguobacterium sp. QJM3NY_9; assembly: GCF_056173545.1. Taxonomy (NCBI): domain Bacteria; kingdom Bacillati; phylum Bacillota; class Bacilli; order Caryophanales; genus Exiguobacterium; species Exiguobacterium sp. QJM3NY_9. The sequence continues at coordinate 539,969 of NZ_CM149679.1, forward strand.
TCGCGGATTAACGGAAAAATGAAAAAATTTTAGCAAATGACTGGATTTAACAAAAAATGTTTGCTATAACTGTAACTAACAACCGACAGATAGAGGCGCGGATGACATCAGTAACATCATTTATTGAAGCGAGCATGCTGAGTGATGTGAAAGGGGAAATCCGCCGAAGTGAATGAGAAAGATGCTTCTTCTCATTTGCTGGTACAACGGTTAAGATCCGTTGTACTGCCGAAACCGATGTTTCGGAGCGCTATCTTACGTAAAAGAACGAAAGACTTTGTCTTCGTTTGTCCGATCGTGATAACGACGGGCCGTAGGAACGCTCCTACCGGCCCGTCGTTTTTTTCTGTTTCGGGACAAAGGAGATAGGATTGTGACAACTGTACTTAAATTTGGTGGTAGCTCGGTCGCGACTGTCGAACAGATTCAGTCAATTGCGAATTATTTAAAAAATCGGACAGAACAAGGTGAAAAATTAGTGGTCGTCGTCTCTGCGATGGGGAAGATGACAGACTCGCTCATCGCACAAGCGCAAGCAATCACGGATCGTCCTGAACGACGTGAACTCGATCGATTGCTCGCGATCGGCGAAGAACAAACGATTTCGTTACTCAGCATCGCCTTAAATTCCGTCGGAGTAAAAGCTTTATCACAAACAGGTGCGCAGGCAGGAATCAGCACGATGGGGGTTCATACGAAAAGTAAGATTAAACAAATTGACGGGGACTTGTTACGAAAGAAACTCGAAACCTATGATGTCGTCATCGTCGCCGGATTCCAAGGTGTCAACGAGCTCGGGGATGTTACGACACTCGGTCGTGGTGGATCAGACACAACGGCTGTCGCCTTAGCGGCCGTCCTTGATAAGCGCTGTGAAATCTATACGGATGTCGACGGTGTCTATACGGCGGATCCGCGGATTCATCAAGCGGCACAGCCGATTCCACAAATTTCATATGATGAAATGATGGAAATGAGTGCACTGGGGTCGAAGGTCATGGAGATGCGCAGCGTCGAACTCGGGAAAAAATACGGCGTGCATATCTTTGTTGGGAAAACACTTGAATCGGAAAGAGGGACTTGGATCATGGAGGCAACAGAAACGATGGAACAAAAAGCAGTCACGAGCGTCAGTGTAACGAAAAATGTTTTGACGGTTTCAATCAAACACGTTCCACAAACCAATTCAGCAGTCGCCGACATTTTTGAATTGTTATCGAATCGCCATGTCAATATCGACATGATCAGTCAAACGACCTTTGATAGTGACGTGTTCCTCTCGTTCTCTTGTCCACTCGATGAAGAAGAGTTTCTCGAAGAGGCACTGAAAGATATCATCGATCGTTTTCCGACCGTTAAAGTCGATCGTCATAACGAGCATGCCAAGTTATCGGTCGTCGGAATCGGAATGCGTGACGCAACGGGCGTCGCATCAAAATTATTTGCGACGTTCCGTGCCGAGAACATCACGTTTTATCAAGTCACGACATCAGAAATCAGTATCTCGTATACAATCGCACAAGCAGATATCGAACGAACGGTCGCGGCGATCGCGAACGCGTTTAGCCTGTAAGGAGGAATGAACATGTACCACGTAGCAGTCATCGGTGCGACAGGCGCCGTCGGACAAAAGATGTTACAAGTCTTGAAGGAACTCGATTTTCCAGTCGGTCAACTGTCGGCGTATGCTTCAGAACGATCAGCAGGAAAAGTCGTTTCGTTTAATGGAACGGACGTAACGATTACAGCTTTATCGGAAGACATCATCCATCACGGGATCGACGTCGCATTATTCGCAGCCGGTGGAGCAATCAGTGAACAGTATGCCCCCTTGCTGGCAGAACACGGAACACTTGTCGTCGATAATTCAAGTGCTTTCCGGATGCAAGAGACGATTCCGCTCGTCGTACCAGAAGTCAATCCGGAAGCGGTCAGCAGCACCGACCGACTGATCGCTAATCCGAACTGCTCGACGATTCAATCCGTCGTTGCCCTGGCACCACTCAAACACTTAGGTTTTGAACGAATCACGTATACGACGTATCAAGCAGTCTCCGGTTCCGGTCAAAAAGGAATCGAGGATTTAGCACGAGGCAGCCGCGGTGAAGAACCGGTCAACTATCCGCACCCGATTCATGATAATATCTTGCCGCATATCGATGTCTTCTTAGAAGACGGGTACACGAAAGAAGAGCAAAAAATGATTGACGAGACACGGAAGATTTTTAGCCAACCGAACTTACCGGTCAGTGCGACGTGTGTCCGTGTTCCCGTCACAAATTCGCATTCAGTTGCAATCAACGTGACGTTTTCAAACGAGACGACGGTCGAAGCGATTCGCACAGCACTTGCTGACGCGCCAGGCGTCGTACTGGTTGATGATGTTTCGCGAAATCAGTACCCGATGCCGCTTGATGCAAGCGGGACGGACGAAGTGTACGTCGGGCGGATTCGTCAAGATCAAACGCTCGCGAACACATTCCATCTGTGGTGTGTCGCGGATAACATTCGAAAAGGCGCGGCGTCAAATGCAGTCCAGGTCGCGCGTCATGCTTTAGAAAACGGCATCCATTCTTAATCATACTAAGGAGGAATTTAACATGTTCAAAGGAGCAGGAACAGCACTCGCGACACCGTTCAATTCAGCAGGTGAACTCGACTTAGTCGTTTTTGAACAGTTGATTGAACAGCAACTTGCAGCCAATATCCAAGCGCTCGTCGTCGCCGGGACGACAGGTGAAGGATCGACGCTTTCGAGCGAAGAGTTCGAAACGTTACTTGAGACAGCAGTCCGTGTCACGGCAGGTCGTGTTCCGGTCATTGCCGGTACGGGAACGAACAATACGGCACAGACGATTGAAAAAACGAAAACGGCTCAGCAGCTCGGAGCAGATGCAGCGATGCTCGTGACACCGTATTACAATAAAACGTCACAAGCCGGTTTGATTGCTCACTTTACCGCAGTCGCGGATGCTGTCGAATTACCCCTCATGTTATACAACGTACCTTCACGGACGGGTGTCGCGATTGCAGTTGAGACAGCTGTAACACTCGCGGAGCATCCGAACATTCAAGCATTCAAAGAAGCGAGCGGGGATGTCAGTTTCATGGGTGAATTGATGACGGCACTCCCCGAAGGTTTTGCAGTCTTCTGTGGCAACGACGATCAAATCCTTCCGTACATGGCATGGGGAGCACAAGGTGTCATCTCGGTCCTGTCGAACCCGTACCCGGCAGAAACACAAGCGCTTGCTGAAGCCATGCTCGCAAACGATTTAGTGACGGCACGACGCATTCAAAGTGATTTAATGCCGGTCATCGCAGCCATCTTTAGTGACGTCAACCCGATTCCTGTTAAAGCAGCACTCGAAGAAATCGGGTTTGCAGTCGGTGCACCACGCTTGCCGCTCGTTCGCCAATCCGAAGCCGGGCATGCACACTTACTCGAGACGATGCGTGCTTATAAAGGAGTGGTTCGATGAAGCTTGCCATTCATGGATATGGTGCGACAGGGCATTATGTCGAGGAATTGGCACCCGCTGAAGTTGTCGCCGTTATCGATCAGACGAAGTCAGCGGAGAAAATTCCTTCGTATCAAACGGTGTCCGAGCTAACAGAAGAAGTCGATGCCATCATCGATTTCTCTCACCCGAGCTTGTTGCCGGATTTACTGGCGTATGGCCTCAAAACGAAAACACCGCTCGTCATCGCGACGACCGGATTTTCGGAAGCGGAGTTACAAACGATAAAAGACGCTTCGACTGAAATTCCAATTTTTCAGTCGTACAACATGTCGTTCGGGATCGCGATGATGCAGCAATTGTTACAGGTGCTCGTACCACTCGCCAGTTCGTTCGATATCGAACTGTTAGAAAAGCACCACAATCAAAAGGTCGATGCACCAAGCGGGACGGCAGAACTCTTATTGCGGACGATTCAAGAACTCCGTGACGTCCAGCCGGTCTATGAACGTGAATCGACACGGGAAAAACGCCAAGCGTCTGAGATCGGCATGCACTCGATGCGTGGTGGAACAATTTTCGGTGAACATGAAGTGTTGTTCGCCGGGGTCGATGAATTGATTGAAATCAAGCACACGGCATTATCAAAAAAAGTATTTGCTTCAGGTGCGATTAAAGCAGCCGAAGCACTCATTCAAAAATCGGCGGGACTCTACACGTTAGAGACGCTCTACTCACAGGAGGATTCACATGTTACTAACTGATGCTTACGAAATTGCGAAATTCATTAAAGATGCTAAAAAACAGACACCGGTCAAACTTTACGTCAATGGCGATTTAGCGGGCTTGACGATTGAAGGGGCGACAGCTTTCGGATCGGATGAATCAAAAATTTTCTTTGCAGATGCAGGACTTGCTGCGACTTTCTTAGAAAAGTATTCAGACCGAATCACGGACGTCCACGTCGAATACGATCGTCGGAACAGTGCTGTACCGATGCTTGACACACGTCACTTGAATGCGCGAATCGAACCGGGTTCGTGGATTCGGGATCATGTCGTCATCGGCGATAACGCCGTCATCATGATGGGTGCAATCATCAATATCGGTGCATCGATCGGAGATGGTACAATGATTGATATGAACGCCGTCGTCGGAGCACGTGGCACGATTGGGAAAAACGTTCATGTCGGCGCAGGTGCCGTGGTCGCAGGTGTCCTTGAGCCACCTTCAAAAACACCGGTCATCATCGAAGATGGTGTCTTGATCGGAGCGAACGCTGTCATCTTGGAAGGCGTTCGTGTCGGAAAAGATGCAGTCGTTGCAGCAGGCAGTGTCGTCACAGAAGACGTCCCTGCAGGTAGCGTCGTTGCTGGAACACCAGCACGCGTCATCAAACAGAAAGACGAAAAAACAGCAGAGAAGACGCAATTAGTGGATGATTTACGTTCACTCTGATTGACGTCGAAGAGGAGGAAAACACATGGCAGTGGATACACAGTATGGTGAAGCGATTTGGTTAGACGGGATTTTTCATGATCCAAAAGAAGCGAATACGAGCGTCATGTCACACGCGATTCATTACGGAAGTGGTTTTTTCGAAGGGATTCGTGCTTACGCGACGCCTGACGGTCCGGCAATTTTTCAATTGACGGAACACATCGAACGTCTCTTCCGGAGTTGCGCGTTCTATCACGTCACGATTCCATATACAGTGGAAGAACTTGTCCAGGCAACGATTGATCTCGTTGCGAAAAATGGCTTTGAGTCTTGTTACATCCGTCCATTCGTTTTCCTCGGTACACCGTGGCAGGCCTTGATGGCAAAAGATACGACGGTTCACGTCGGCATCTCGTGCTGGGAGCTTGGTGAATACTTCGATAAAGGTGTCGGCATTCGTGCGAAAGTCGCTTCTTATCGTCGGGTATCGTCAACGATGATGCCGATGCAGGCAAAAGCCGCTGCGAACTATATGAACTCACAACTCTTAAAAGGCGAAGCCCTTCGTGATGGATTTGACGAAGCAATCGCTCTTGATATGAACGGTAATGTCAGTGAGGCGAGCGTCGCGAACTTGTTCATGTTGAAAAACGGGACAATCTACACGCCGTCACTCGACTGTTCTGTCCTTGACGGCATCACGCGTCAAGTCATCATGCGCCTCGCGCAAGATCAAGGGTACCCGGTCGTCGAACGCCACATCGGGCGTGACGAGCTTTATGTCGCAGACGAGATTTTCTTAACAGGGACAGCGGCAGAAATCACGAGTGTTGGGGAAATCGACCATATTACAATCAACGGCGGAACACGGGCTGTCGCGGATGAATTGCTCGAGCTTTACCGACAAACGGTCTCAGGACAACTCCCGCAATATGCAGACTGGTTGACACACGTCACACCAGCGGTAGCTGAATGAATACACGTACACGCGTAACAATCGATCGGGAAGCGGTGCGACAAAATGTCGCATCGGTCTTCGCTCGATCGCAAAAACAGATTTTCGCCGTGGTGAAGAATAATGCCTATAACTTAGGTATGCTTGAAATGGTTGGGACATTGATGGAAGCGGGCGTGCATCATTTCGCTGTCGCTGAAGTTTATGAGGCAATTGAAATTAAAACGAATTTTCCAGACAGTTATGTCTTAGCGATGAATCCAGCGACTCAGTTCGAGGCTGCTCGAGACTATGGCATCGCGCTTGGAATCCCGTCGGTAGATTGGTTGAAGCGGTATCAAGCAGACCTTTCGAACATCGAACTCCATTTAAAGGTCAATGTCGGGATGAACCGTTTTGGTGTCAGTTCACTTGAAGAAGCGCAAGCAGTCCTTGAAGTAGTGCAGGAGCAACAGCTCTGTTTGACAGGGCTATATACACATTTTCCGCTCGCAGACGAGCCGGGAGCGGACCATGATGGACAAGTCGAGCGTTTCTTAGCGATTGCGAACGTCGTCCGGACACAACATGAATTTACGTACATGCATGCTGAAAATAGTGCGACGATCGTCAAACATGACGAACGCCTCGCCTTTTGTAACTATGTTCGTCCCGGTATCTTTTTGTTCGGTTATTCACCGATTGAAAAGATGGACTGGTTAGTCCCTACATTACGGATGACGACAGAAGTCGTTGAAATCCGTGAAGTTGGGGCGGACGAACACGTCGGATACGGTACGTCTTACACGACGGATCAACCGCTTCGTGTCGCCGTCTTACCGGTCGGCTATGGTGATGGTGTCGTCCGGGGGCGGTCCGCTTTACCTGTATTGATTCACGGGAAACCGTATTCAATCATCAGTAAATTATTCATGAGCCATACGTTCGTTGCCGTTGATTCGACAGTCGAAGTCGGGGATGAAGTCGTCTTGTACGGGGACGGAATTGAAATCGACGACATCACACGAACGGGAACGGCAAATAATTCGGAACAGATGTGTGCACGCTCATGGCGATTGGCACACCGTTATCTATAAGGAGGAACTATTTATGTACGGAAGCTCGTATTTGACGGAACAAGACAACACGCTTCAAATCGATGGTGTCGCAGCAACAGATTTAGCAGCACAATATGGAACACCCCTTTACGTGATGGCAGAGCGTGAACTGACAGACCGTTTAGCGACCGTACGAGATGGTTTCTTAACGAAATACCCGAATACGTATGCTTCCTTTGCTTCAAAAGCGTTGACGATTGGTGCCGTCTATCAGCAAGTCGTACGTCACGGACTCGGAATCGATGTCGTGACGGGGGGCGAGCTTTACATCGCGCGTCAAGCGGGCGTACCGGCAGAACGGATCTATTTCCACGGCTCGAACAAATCGACGCAGGACTTGCGGTATGCGGTTGAAGAGGGCGTCGGGAAAATCGTCATCGATCATTACGGTGAGATTGCACAGCTCGAACAAATCGCTGCAGATGCTTGTCAGACAGTGAACGTATTGATTCGAATCGTCCCCCAGGTCATCGGTGGGGCACATACTAAAATTCAGACGGGCGGCGTTGATACGAAATTTGGGTTCTCGACCCATGATGCCTCGTATCTTGAAGCCGTTCGGGCAATCTTAGCGTCGGAACATCTTGTCCTGCTCGGTATTCATTGTCACGTTGGATCACAAATCCAAGATCTTTCGTTGTTCGAGCGGACGGCGCGGACGATGATGGGGTTTGTCGAAACGATTCGTCAAGAAACGGAATTCACGGCGAGCGAAGTCAACGTCGGCGGTGGATTCGGGATTGCATATACGAAAGACGATGTCCCGCTTAACTTTGAGCAAACGATGGAGCACGTCATGGCAATCATCGAGGAAGAGTCGACACGACTTGGAATCGAACGTCCACGGATTGGGATTGAACCAGGGCGGTGGGTTGTCGCGAATGCCGGGACGACACTCTATACGGTCGGGGCGATTAAAGAAGTCCAAGGGGTTCGGACGTATCTGTCTGTTGATGGCGGCATGGCAGACAATATCCGTCCTGCGCTGTACGGTGCAGTCTACGAAACAGTCATCGCCAATCGGGTGACAGGAACGCTGCGCGAAGTGACGGTCGTTGGTGCTGCTTGCGAATCCGGCGATTTAGTCGCAGAAAAAGCGCAATTGGCGGATCCGGCTAGCGGGGATACGCTGGCGGTCTTCGGGACGGGCGCCTATAATTTCTCGATGGCGAGCAACTACAATCAATTTTTACGTCCGGCAGTCGTCTTCGTCAATCAAGGGGAAGCGCGGGAAGTCGTCCGACGCCAAACATATGCGGATCTCGTTACGTGTGATCTCGGTCTAGAAAACGTACGATCTTAATAAACAGCAAGCCTTCCCCGTCGACCGAAACGAGGAAGGCTTGCTGTTTTAAATTTCAGGAAACAGGTTTATCTGCCGAAAGATGGTGTTTCGAAACGTTTTGAGGGAACATCAAGTCAAATTATTTGGATGGGATGACCAATACTTGTCCGATTGAAATCAAGCTGACATTCGTAATCTTATTCGCTGCTGCGAGCGAGCTGACTGTCACATTGTACTTACGGGCAATCGCATAAAGCGTATCTCCACTTTTGACGGTATAAGAAGTCGTTGTTGGGGGAGGTGTTGTTGACGTACCGGGAATTTTTAACACTTGACCAACGGAGATCAAATTGAGGTTAGTGATGTTGTTTGCTGAAGCGAGTGCACTGACGGAAACGTCGTACTTCCGAGCGATAGAATAGAGTGTATCCCCGCTTTTGACGGTATAAGAAGTCGTTGAGGTTGGGGGAGGTGTCGTCGACGTACCGGGAATCGTCAAGACTTGTCCGACAGAAATCAGGTTAAAGTTGGTGATGTTATTTGCTTTAGCTAAAGCGCTGACAGAAATGTTATAGAGGTTTGCGATTTTATAGAGCGTATCGCCAGACTTGACGGTATACGTTTTACTACCTGAAGTCGGGAGTTGCAGTAATTCAGAAACCGTAACGAACGTATACCCTTTAGCTTTCAGTTGCGTAATCATTGAAGGAAGGGCGGTTGGGGTTCCGGATGCACCGGCACCCGTATGCATTAAGACAATCGATCCCGGAACGATGTTCGGAATGACGCGGTTCAAGATTGCGGTAGAACTGATTCCTTTCCAGTCCGTCGTATCGATGTTCCATTGAATCGTTTTCGTGTAACCCGCATTACCGACGGCTGCTAAAACAGCACTGTTGCTTGCACCAAATGGAGCCCGGAAAATTGGTTTTGTTGTCTGTCCCGTTAATGAGTTAAGCAGACTTTCCGTCCGTGTCAATTCACTTGTCATCTGACTTGCAGACAAAGTCGTAAAATCGGGGTGACTGTAGGAGTGATTTCCAATTTGATGCGTCGGTGTTGCACTCGCGATATTTTTGATCGACTGTGGGTGATTCGCGGCACCGGCACCGGTCAGGAAGAAGGTTGCTTTGACATTGTTACTTTTTAAGATACTGAGAATTTTACCGATGTTTGTACCATCCGCCCCGTCATCGAACGTCAATGCCACCACTTTGTTCGTTGTCGAACCTTTCGTGACGAATGTTGAGCTAGCTGCTTCGACTGGTAGCTGATAACTGGACAATGGAATGAACATCAGTAACAAAACAACAAGTAACCGAAGCCATTTTTTACCCATCATGATTTCCTCCTTTTCAGTCCGCTGACACTTCCGCAAACGCTTTACTTATCATTACCCTTTTTTAACAAAAAAACAGAACAATTCCCGTTTATTTCGAGATTTAAACAAAAAAACGAAAAATATTGTTTGAATTCAAAAAAAATAGGGAAAACATAATATATGGAAATAGTAAAAGGAGTGAAATATGGATGATCGAATTTAAAAATGTCGGGAAGCAATTTAAGGACAATGTTGTCTTAAAAGGCTTAACGCTAGAAATCAAAGCGGGTGAACTCGTTGTGTTCATCGGTCCGAGTGGCTGTGGAAAAACAACATCGCTCAAGATGATCAACCGTTTGATTGAGCCCTCTTCAGGAACGATTTTAGTGAATGGGAAGGACATCATGAAGACGGATACGATTGAACTGAGACGCCATATGGGCTACGTCATTCAACAAACCGGTCTATTCCCACACATGACCGTTCGTGAAAATATTCAATTGATTGCCGGTCTAGAAGGAAAAGATCACGATCAAATGGATCAACGGACAGAAGAACTTCTCCAAATGGTCGGCCTCGACCCGAAACAATTCATTGACCGCTACCCAAGCGAACTCAGTGGTGGGCAACAACAACGTGTCGGTTTTGCCCGTGCATTGATGAATGATCCAGATGTTATTTTAATGGACGAACCGTTTAGTGCGCTCGACCCCGTTACCCGCAACGACCTCCAAGAAGAATTATTTAATCTCCAAGAAGAAGTAAAGAAAACTATCGTATTCGTCACCCATGATATGGATGAAGCGATCAAGCTAGCCGATCGGATATGTATCATGCGTGATGGGGAAATTGTTCAATTTGATACACCCGAAGAAATTTTACGACATCCAAAAGATGAATATGTTGAATCATTCATTGGAAAAAATAAAATTTGGAGTAGTCCGGCGTTCATTAAAGCAGAAGATATCATGATTGAAGATCCCGTCTCAATCAGTGGTAAGCGGACGTTGCTGCAAGGGATAGAAATCATGCGTGGACGAAAAGTGGATAGCCTGCTGATTACAGATCGTGATCGTACATTACAGGGAATCGTTAAATTGAAAAACATCCAAACGGTTTCAGATAAGAGTCAACGAATTGAAGAACTCATGGAAGGTGAACTTGTTGCCGTCGATGAACAGGATTCACTGCTTGATGTATTAGAAGTAATGAACCATGAAGAAACAGGTTATTTACCTGTAACGAACAAAGCCGGTCAATTACGCGGCTTGATTACACGAAGTAGCTTGCTTTCCGTCTTGAGTGAGCAGTTCATTCAGGAGGAGGAAGTGCAATGAGTGGATTTTTTGACTATGTAAAAAATAACACCGATCAAATCTGGAACTTATTACTTGAACACTTACAGCTGACCGTATTTGCGGTCGTCATCGCAGTTATCTTAGGGATTCCGCTCGGTATTTTAATTACACGTTATCAACGGTTCGCTAAACCAGTCCTCGCCTTGACGAGTGTCGTTCAGGCGGTTCCGAGTCTCGCGTTACTTGGTTTCTTGATTCCGTTCATCGGGATCGGCTCGACACCAGCCATCATCATGGTTGTACTTTATTCTTTGTTACCTATCGTCAAGAACACATACACAGGTCTCTCAAGCATTCCAGGTGACATGCTTGAAGCGGCTAAAGGAATCGGTCTGACAGAACGTCAGATTCTAGGAAAAGTCCAGATCCCACTTGCCTTACCAATCATGATGGCCGGGATTCGGATTTCTGCCGTGACAGCGGTTGGATTGATGACGATTTCTGCCTTCATCGGTGCCGGTGGACTTGGTTATCTTGTCTTCTCCGGTATTCAAACCGTTGATAACAATCAAATTTTAGCCGGTGCGATTCCAGCAGGTATTTTAGCACTTGCGATCGACTTCATCGTCAGCCGGATTGAGTATTCGGTTGCACCAAGCGGCATTCCGCTTGCTGACGGTCGTATTAAAAACCGGAAACGTAAACGTCGTCAAGCGATGTCTGGTGCTAAAAAAATTGCCATCGCGAGTATCGTCGTTTTATTAATTGGTGGAACGGTTGCGTATTCGTTCTTGAAGCCGGATAAAATCGTCATCGGTTCAAAGAACTTTACGGAACAATTGATTTTAGGGAACATGTTGGCTGATTTGATCGAAGATAAGACCGATTTAGAAGTCGAACGTCAATTAAACCTCGGTGGTACAAAAGTTGCCTATGGTGCGCTTGAGACTGGAGAAATTGACGCGTATGTAGACTATACGGGGACGCTTCTGATCGATGTACTCAAACAAGAAGTAGAAACGGATCCAGAAGTCGTGTATGAAAAAGTTAAAAAAATGATTCCAGCGAAAAGTCAGGTCGATGTCCTCGATCCGATTGGTTTCAATAACACGTACGCATTAGCGATGACAAAAGAAGACATCGAAAAATATGATTTGAAAACAGTCTCTGATATGGCTGCTGTCAGTAATCGTCTGATTCTTGGTTCAACAATTGAGTTCGCGAATCGTGAAGACGGATACCTTGGCTTGAAAGAGAAATATCCGGACATGAAATTCAAAGATGTCCAGCCTGTTGATGGTGGGCTTCGTTATACGGCATTGACGAATGGAAAAACGAACGTCATCGATAGTTTTTCGACAGATGGATTGTTGAAGAAATTTGATTTGACGGTCCTTGAGGATGATAAAGAATTCTTCCCACCGTATTACGCGGTCCCAATCGTTCGTCAAGAAACGTTGGATGAACATCCAGAATTAAAAGAAGTTCTCAATATGTTAAAAGATAAAATCACGGATGAGAAGATGCAAGAATTGAACTTTAAGGCTGACGTCGAAAAAGAACGACCAGAAGATGTCGCACGTGAGTTCTTGATTGAAGAAGGTATGATTAAAAAATAATAAAAAGAGAGCCGAGGCGGGAATCCGCTTCGGCTCTTTATATGCGCGCTGACGCGCTATATCGTTTTGGAAAATAAGATCATTATTTTTTGATTCGACTAGCGAGCCAAGCGCGAACGGTGTTTTGCTGAATCATACACGTTCTTCCTCTCTTGGTTGAGTTGTTCCTGAACTCAAAGATTTTTGCTCGGCATCATTAACAATACGCTGTTGGACTTCAATCGTCAACCAATCTGCTTCGTGTTCAGGTAATGTAGGAAGACCATAACTTGGATTGCTCGTCGACAAAAATAAATCAGACATCAATCGCTCTGCGAATAATGGAATCATCTCATATCCCCCTCAATCTCGATTCATGTGCTACACCTTTAGTGTACGCGCAACATGTAAACGAACGAGAGGGGAAATGTTAAAAACAGGTGAATATTGTAAGTGTTTTCACAAGGCTGTCATATCTTCAGGTAAAGGTACACAATCAGCAGCGTACTGTTGTCCGCGCTTGATATATTTTTTGACAGTCCGCTCCATGATGAACCGGTCGTGATCATTGATTTCGCGAATGACTTTTGCAGGGACGCCCATGACGAGCGAATTCGGAGGGACGACCATTTTAGGTGGAACGAGGCTACCGGCAGCGACGAACGAACCTGTTCCGATTTCTGCTTCGTCTAAAATTGTTGCTGACATGCCGATTAATGCGCCTTTTCGAATGATGCCTCCGTGAATCATGGCCATATGTCCAATCGTGACATCATCTTCGATAATCGTTGAGTATTCCTCATATTGATGAATCATCGAACCATCTTGAATGTTAACCCGCTCTCCGATTGAGATGAGCCCTTCATCCCCGCGGATGACGGTGTTGAACCAGACACTTGAATCTTTCCCAATCTCGACTTCACCGATGACTTTTGCACCGTCTGCGATATATACGCTTGGATCGACCTTTGGAATTAAGTTTCCGACGCGATACTTCATGATTGCTTGTCCTCACTTTCGATTAAGAATTACCTCTTTTATCTTGAACTCCCGAAAAATAAATTGCAACTGCTTACAATCTAATTGTAAGATGGTAAAAATACCGGTCATTATAGGAGGATATAGGATGGATACTACAGTTCGGGCACGACTTATCGCAATTGCGGCGAAAAAACAGAAAGCGGCAATTGTCTATCAAGGCATTCAGGTCATTGATGTGATGACACGTGAGACCTATCAAGCGGATGTCGCAATCGATTCAGGCTACATCGCAGCCGTTGGGGACGGCTATGAAGGTGAAGAGAACATTGACGGAACGGATCAATATATCGCACCGAGTTTCATCGATGGACACGTCCATATCGAATCTTCGATGGTGACACCGAGTGAATATGAACAGGCCATCTTACCGCTCGGAGTGACGACGGTAATCGCCGATCCACACGAAATTGCTAACGTCAAGGGAGCGGACGGTCTACAGTTCATGTTAGATGACGCGGAACAGCTTCGTCTTGATGTACGGATGATGTTACCGAGCTGTGTTCCGGCGACGTCGTTCGAACACGCAGGGGCGTCGTTAAAGGCAGCCGACTTAGCACCGTTCGTCAATCATCCAGGTGTCCATGGCTTGGGGGAAGTGATGGATTACCCGGCGGTCGAACGTGCCGATGCGGACATGCTACAGAAAATCGAGCAGATTGAAGCAGCAGGGAAGCTCGTTGATGGTCATGCAGCAGGTCTTGGTGCACGTGAAGTCAACATCTACGGGGTTGCCGGCATCCGGACGGATCATGAAGCGGTTACGAAAGAAGAAGCGCTCATACGTGCACGCAGAGGGCTGTATGTCGAAGTCCGTGAAGGATCGGCAGCCCGGAATTTAAAAGAAGTACTTGATGCCGTAACGGAAAGCAATGCGAGTCGCTTCTTATTCTGTACAGACGATAAACATTTGGATGATACATTACGTGAGGGAACGATCGACTACAACGTGCGCTATGCGATCGAGCATGGGATTAAACGGGAAACGGCATATGCGATGGCATCACTCCATGCAGCAAATGCCTATGCATTACAAGATCGCGGGGCAATCGTCCCAGGACGCCGGGCGGATTACGTTCTTTTGACGGATCCTGATCGTGTAGTGATTCGTGAAGTGTTCGTAAAAGGCGAATCGGTCGCTCGGGATGGTAAAACAATCATTACGTCTCCAAAAGTAACGGTCCCACCTAATTTGCGCGGTGAATTAAAAACGAAAGAAATCACGGACACAGTGTTTGAACTGCCACTCGCGCACCCGAAAGCAAATGTTATCGGAGTTATTCCGAAAAGCATTGTTACGAACCATCTCGTGTTGGATGTGCCCGTCGTCGATGGAATGTTTGTGCAGGATACAGCGCAAGATTTATTAAAGATTGCTGTCATCGAACGCCATAACGGAACAGACTTCTCAGCAGTTGGCATTGTCCAAGGCTTTGGTATGAAACGTGGAGCGATTGCCGCGACGGTCGCCCATGATTCACATAACCTCGTCATCGTCGGTACTTCAGATGCGGAGATGAAGCTTGCAGCAGAGCGTCTCGTTAAAGCGGGGGGAGGCGTCATCGCGGTCAAAGGTGAGGACGTCTTGGCAGAACTGCCACTTGAGATCGCCGGTTTGATGACGAGTCGTCCGTTCGAGGAAGTCGGAGCTACGTTAGAAAAGTTAAACGATGCACTGGATGTACTAGAAGCGGATCGTTCATTCAATCCGTATTTGACGATGTCGTTCCTTTGCCTACCCGTCATTCCGAACTTGAAATTGACGGACAGCGGACTGTTTGACGTCAAAACCTTCCAACATATTAAGACGCAGGCCTCAAAATAAAGAAACACGGATTAAAAAAGGTGAACACTCACTACGACTAGTGTTCACCTGCTTTATTGATTTCCTTCCCGCCTCAAATCCCATCATTCCTTTACAGTTGTTATTGAATCTTAATATTTTCCAAGTTGAATCATTATCTAATCCTTGTTATAGTTGTTTTTATATCATCTGTGAAAAACATCACTTTTAGTGAAACTTTTTAACCCTTGATTCGTAAAATATAAAAGAAAAAAGAAAGGAAGGATCGTATGGATAAATCGTATTTTGAAGGACATGAAGAACTGATTGCTTGCGTCTATCGCTCGTTCATCGACCAATTTTATGAGTTGCCAGAGCGGCGACGAACAAAACGTCAACTGCGAAACCTTGCATTTTCTGTCATCCGTCAAGCAGGTCCGACCTATCAAGAGCGAACGGTGTTGTATGAATTTTTCGCCGAGTTTTTCAGAGCAGTAGAAGAGGGACAACATGAAAAAATTGAATTCTATAAACAAATCGCACAGTAAAGACCCCAGACGGCTCCGGCAGAAGGGGTCTTTGTTGTTTTATGAAATAAAAAAATCCAAAAACCCACCGGAATGGATTTTTGGATTCCATATGTTACTTACTTAACTTCCATCCATTTAAAGCTCATGTCAGCACCAAATGGGTGGCGGTATAATTTGTCGATGTTAGCCCGTTGCAAGTAAGCTTCACCTTTTTGATAGATTGGAGCAATTGCATAATCTTCTGCGAGAAGCATTTTTTCAGCTTCTTGAAGATCAGACCAACGTTTTGCTTCATCTGTTTCTTTCTTCGCATCTTTAACAAGTTGATCAAACTCTTTATTCGAGTAGTTCATCCGGTTAAAGCTTCCGTCCGTTAACCACATGTCGAGGAACGTCATTGGATCCTGGTAGTCAGGGCCCCAGCCGGCAGCGGAGATGTCATAGTCACCTTTTGACTCAAGATCAAGGAAGTTTTTGAACGGTTGTTGCTTGATTTTGACCGTCAAGCCAGGCAAGTTCTTCTCGAGATCACCTTTTAAGAATTCAGATACCTTTTTGAAGGCATCCTCATCTCGTGAAAGCATATCGAGTTCAACTGTTTTAACACCTAACTCTTTTAGACCGGCCTCCCAGGCTTTTTTCGCCTCTGCAGCGTCAAAGCTTTGAAGGTCTGGGTATTTCGCACGGAAGTCTTCGCCGTCCGGTGTGAACGTGAAATCTTTTGCGACGATGAAGTTCGCAGGTTCTGATCCATCGTTCAGGATGACATCTGTGATGCCTTGCTTCTCGAAACCAAGTGCAAGGGCTTTACGGATGTTCTCATTTTGAAGTGCTTTATTTTTCTGGTTGAAGCGTAAGAAATTGATCCGTGCGTCTGGACGTGTTTTGTAGTCTTCTGACTGTTCGTATTGTGAAACGAATTCAGAAGTGATCGGTGCGAAATCAACTTCTTTTGATTCGAATAAGTTGACGCCAGTCGAGATTTCTTTTACGACCTTCACATCGATTTTATCCATTTTGACGTTTGCTTTGTCCCAGTAATCTGGATTCTTTTTGTATGTCCATCCGGCGTTCGATTGCCAATCTGACAAGATAAAAGGTCCATTGAAGTTCATCGATTCAACATTCATCGCGAATTTGTCGCCTTTTTCTTCGACGAATGATTGCTTAAGTGGTAAGTACGTAGGGAAACTCGTCAAACCAAGGAAATACGGTGCAGGTGCTTCGAGCTGAACTTCGAGTGTTTGTTCGTCGATTTTTTTGACGCCGAGTTCGTCGAGTTCTGCTTCACCCGCCATGATTTTATTGGCGTTCTTTAAATCCTGTAAGATGTACGCATATTCAGCACCTGTTTTCGGATCAAGTGCACGTTTCCATGAGTAAATGAAATCATCCGCTGTGACCGATGAACCATCCGACCATTTTGCGTCTTTGCGTAGTTTGAAGGTATATGTTTGTTTATCATCGGATACTTCAACACTTTCAGCCATCCCAGGCGTTGGTTTATTTTCACCATCCAGACGATAAAGGCCTTCGAATACGTTGTTTGTCACGATGATTGATGTCGAGTCCGTCGTTTTCGTTGGATCGAGTTGTGGGACATCCGTTGTAGAGATAAATGTCACTTCTTGTTTTTTGTTACCATCTGATGACGAGCTACCGTTCGATTCATTATCCTGACCACAAGCTGCTACTGCGAGTAGCGCCATGCTCGATAAGCCAGCAAAGGCGATTTTAGTCTGTTTCTTCATGTGAAAAATGACCCCCCGATTAATTTAAAATAATTTCAGAAAAGTTTGAACATAATGTAAATTTAAGTGAAAATGGATGAAAATGCAACATAAATTTTCTGATAATTCTCACTGATCAAGGTCTATTTGCTCAATTCCGAGCGATTTCAAGTAGTCATAAAGTATGAAAATCGTGACACGGTGAGGCGAGTACATCCGCAATGTCAATTGCTGTGGCGTGCCGCGTAAACGAATATTCGTAATCCGGACGCCTTGTTGTTCGAGCGCTTTTTTAACCGTTTCTGCATCGAGTGTTTCCGGTAAAGTCAAATGAGCGACGATGACGTTTGCTTCAAACCGGCTGTTGTTGAATCGTTTCATGATCCAGGTGATACTTTCGAGCGAAACGAATAGAAAAAGTACGAGAAAGCTTGACTCAATAATGAATCCTGCACCGACGGCAATCCCGATGCCGCTCGCCGCCCAGATAATTGCTGCTGTCGTCAAACCACTGACGATATCATGTGGACGTCGGAGGATGACGCCGGCTCCGATGAATCCAATTCCGGCGACGATTTGGGCGACGATTCGCATCGGATCCATCTGGACATGAGAAGCAATGTTTTCATAAAAAATAACGGAGTTGATTGAAACGATGGTTAACAGGCAACTGATCAGGGTAATTACGAGGCTAGTACGTATACCAACTGGCTTGTTTTTGACTTCACGTTCGAATCCGATAATGATTCCAAATGTTGCGGCAATCATTAATTTATATAAGTCCTCTAGTTGGAACGAATGCACCCATGCCATCATCATCAAATCCTTTCTTTACATTGAAGTGGGTTTTGTTATAATGAACTTTGTGTCTTCGAATGAATATACGTTTAATATGAATAGATATACAGATTTGGAGGAAGTGTTTACATCATGAATCAACAAAAGATTGGTTTTTTTGCATTAGCAGCAATGGTCATCGGTTCGATGGTTGGAGGGGGTGCCTTTAACCTGCCAGGAGCGATGGCTCAAAAAGCAAGTGCTGGTCCGATTTTAATCGGTTGGAGCATCACAGGGCTCGGTATGATTATGTTGGCATTAGTTTTTCAGCACTTGGCGAATAGTAAGCCGGAGCTTGAAGGTGGTATTTATGCGTATGCACGAGAAGGCTTCGGTCGTTTCGTTGGTTTCAATAGCGCTTGGGGGTACTGGGTATCAGCCTGGATCGGTACCGTTGCGAATATCACGTTAGTCTTTAACGCACTCAGTTATTTCTTCCCGATTTTTTCAGCGGAAAATCGACTATTTTTATTGATGATGAGTGTCGTCGTCGTGTGGGGACTGTTTTGGATTGTCTCGAGTGGGATTAAAGAAGCAACACTCGTTAACTTGATTACGACAATCGCTAAGCTTGTCCCCATCCTAATCTTCATTCTGCTCGTCGGGATTGCGTTTAATGTACGCACGTTCAATCTTAATTTTTGGGGAGAGGGAACGGAGCTTGGATCGATTTTTGAACAAGTGAAGGGAACGATGCTTGTCACGCTTTGGGCATTCGTCGGAATTGAGGGAGCCGTCGTCTTATCGTCACGTGCGAACAAGCGGAGTGATGTCGGTAAGGCGACCGTGACAGGTCTCGTCGGCGTACTCGTCATTTACATCTTGATTTCAGTGTTATCACTCGGTGTCCTGACGCAAGAGCAACTAGCCGGATTAAATGAACCGACAATGGCGTATGTTTTGGAAGCCGCAATCGGACCGGTCGGTGCAACCATCATCATGATTGGATTAATTATCTCGTTGTCGGGTGCTTTGCTCGGTTGGACGATTTTAGCTTCAGAGATTTCCTATCTTGTCGCGAAAGATGGAGCTTTTCCAAAAGTGTTCGCGAAGACGAACCGGAATGGAGCACCCGTCGGCGCATTGCTTATCACACAAATTGCGACACAACTCGTTGCGGCGGTTGCTTTGTTCTCGGCCCAAACGTATCTTGTTTTATCGAGTATTGCCGGGATTTGTGCACTTTTACCGTACTTGTTGTCGGCGATCTATAGCGTTCGTTTCTCTAAGGCGGAACGCAATACGAAGATGTTGATTTTCTCTATTATTGCTTCCTTCTATTCGATTTGGCTCGTGTATGCGTCGGGTATTTGGTACATCGTCATTGCAGCATTGGTTTATGCTCCAGGTATCATTGCCTACTCGTTAGCAGAACGTGAGCAAAAACGTAGTGGCATGTCACGTTACGAGATGATTGCGAGCGGTGTGCTCGTAATTTTAGCGGGGATTGCCATTTATGGTATGGTCGCTGGTCAAATCCAGTTGTAATCGTAAAAAAGGGCTGACTTTTGAGTCAGCCCTTTTTATATTTTCAACAAGCGATATCAGCTAGTTGAGGAATTAAATCGTTTGTCGACCTCGTCGGCGGATAAAGGTTTTGCGAAGATGAATCCTTGCATCTGTTGACATGATGTTGTTTTTAGATACGCTTCAGCGCTGGAAGTTTCGACTCCTTCCGCAACTAAATTAAGGTTCAAATTCCGACCTAGTTGAATAATGGAATCTAATAATCCTACATTTCCAACGTCAATCCCATCAATAAAAGTTTTATCGATTTTGAGTTCATCGATTGGAAAAGCACTTAAATATTGAAGTGAAGAATAACCTGTTCCGAAATCATCGATGGACAGGCGGAAACCGAGTGACTTGATTAATTGCATCCGTTCGAGTGTTCGCTGTGTTTGTAGGATAGCGATGTTTTCTGTCATCTCAAGCGTCACTGAGCGAGGCGAGATTATTTTATTTGAAATCAAGTGTTGGAGCGTCCGGATAAAGGAATCGCTTTGGAACTGGTGGGGCGAAATGTTGATGGCCATCGTCAGCTTAGGGTCAATCGTCTGTTGCCACTTGGCTAGTTGTTCGCACGCCTCGAGTACGACCCAGTTATTGATGGGTGTGATGAGTGCTGCTTCTTCGGCAAGCGGAATGAACTCAGCCGGCGGAATACTTCCGAGTGCTGTATGATTCCAACGCAGCAATGCCTCGAAGCCATTCACACGTCTCGTTTTCAAGTTGATGATTGGCTGATAAGCGAGTGAGAACGCGCCATCTTCCAAAGCTGTAAATAAAGAACGTTCAAGCTGTACTTTTCGTGTAAATTGTTGATCCATTTCATGTGTTAAATATTGAATCGTTCCTGTTCCGACAGCTTTTCCTGAGTATAGTGCCATTTCTGATCGCCGGAATAAATCTTCGAGTGAACTGGCCTCTGACGGATAGAGCGTGATTCCGAACGTACAGGAGATGATTAATGAATGACCATTAATGTAGTAAGGGCGTTGAATGACTTGTTGGAGCTTACGGACGAGTTGGAACAACGTATTTCTGTCGGAAGCGGGAATGAGTAGACCGAATAAATCACTCATCGGATGAAAGGTTAAGGTACCTTCTGTCTGCTGTGAGAGACGAATGGCTAATGCTTGTAAAAGTTGATCACCGATGTGCGTTCCGAACGAATCATTGATGACTTTGAAACGATCGATATCAAATAAGATTAAAGCGAGCGGCTGAGTGGGTGAAGCGTGATCGAACATTGTTGCACCTTCTCTTAAAAATCCACGTCGATTGAGTAAGTGCGTCATTTCGTTATGGTGGACTAGAAAATTAAGTTCCTCTTCAAGACGCGTTGTTTCGGTCACATCAGTCCCGATAAATAGGTGTTGGAACCGGACACCGGCCGCATCATAAATCGGAATAAGTGTCGCTTGGAGAAACTTTTTTTCGGACGATGACGTTTCAATCGGTACTTTTCCGGACCAGGCTTTTTTTTGTTTAATTTGCGAGCGGATGGTCATCAATACTTCGTTTTCGGCTGCACTGAGCAACTGCGTCCAAGGGCGCTTGATTAGCTGATTCGGACAAAAACCTGTGAAATCGACCATGTTGGCGTTCGCATAAGCGATAGTGCCCCGTGCATCCAAAACGAGGACACAGGCGATTTGATCAAACGCATAGCGTAAGTCCATCAATCCTTGAAAGAGCGGTTTCGTACCAGATTGTTGAGCGGTTGAAGGAAGACTACAAAAAGAAGCACCTATGACGTATTCATCGCTATCGTCAAACAATGGCGTGATCAACATTGTCGAGGTCATGCTTGTACCTGTTTTGTGTAAAAAATACGTGTTCGGAAGTTGAATGGCCTGACGACGTTCTAAAAATGATTTCCAAATCTGTTCACTAAAAGCAACGTCTTCCGGATTTAATAACGGGAGTGTTCGACCTAACACTTCATCTGCAGACCATCCCCAATAGTCTTCAGCCGAAGGGTTCCAGATACGAACGGTTAAATCCAGATTTAAGATGAAGGCAGGTAAGGGGAACTTACTCATGACGACTTCATAGGAATCAATGGTCGAACGGTCCATTACATGCACACACTCCTTGTTACGCAAATTGATAGTTCAGTTGTCTTGTCTATTCCCAATATATTCAATCAACATGCAGATAAACCCTCTTGGATGTTTAATTTTTGTATGAAGATTATTTTGAGGAATCTGTTATAATCGATTTGAAAGCGTTTTCTAAAGAGTCAAAGGGGGACTATTTATGAATCAAACAGAAAAAATCATTCAACAGACAGAGCAGTTCGGGGCACATAACTATCATCCACTTCCAATCGTCATTTCAGAAGCGGAAGGCGTCTTCGTCAAAGATCCGGAAGGACGTCAGTATATGGATATGCTCAGTGCTTACTCAGCCGTCAATCAAGGGCATCGTCATCCTAAAATCATCGAAGCTTTAAAACGCCAGGCTGATAAGATTACGTTGACGTCACGTGCGTTCCATAATGATCAGTTAGGTTTCTTCTATGAAAAAGTAGCGAAGTTGACGAATAAAGATATGGTTCTACCAATGAACACCGGTGCAGAAGCCGTCGAAACAGCAGTAAAAGCTGCACGACGTTGGGCGTATGAAGTAAAACGGGTTCCGGGCGACGCTGAGATTATCGTGTGCGAAGGAAACTTCCACGGGCGGACGATGACTGCTGTTTCCATGTCGACGGAAGCAGAATACCAACGTGGTTTTGGACCACTGTTACCTGGAATCAAAACGATTCCGTATGGTGACCTGGAAGCCTTAAAAGGTGCAATCACTGAAAACACGGCAGCTTTCATCGTTGAGCCGATTCAAGGGGAAGCGGGAATCTTGATTCCGTACGATGGTTTCTTAAAAGACGCGCAAGCTGTCTGTAAAGAGCAGAACGTCCTGCTCGTGGCTGACGAAATCCAATCAGGTCTCGGACGTTCAGGCAAATGGTTTGCTTCGGATTGGGACGAAGTGACGCCAGACATGTATATTCTCGGAAAAGCACTAGGGGGCGGAGTATTCCCGATTTCATGTGTCGCGGCAAATCGGGACGTACTGAATGTCTTTAATCCAGGCTCGCATGGCTCGACATTTGGTGGAAATCCATTAGCATGTGCCGTTTCAGTTGCTTCGCTTGAAGTACTTGAAGATGAGAAGTTACCTGAGCGGTCGCTCGAACTCGGAACGTATTTCATGGAGAAACTAAAACAAATCAAAAATCCAATCATTAAAGAAGTCCGCGGACGCGGTCTTTTCATCGGGGTTGAGTTGACAGAAGCGGCTCGTCCATATTGTGAAGCATTAAAAGAAAAAGGTTTGCTCTGTAAAGAAACGCATGAGACGGTCATTCGTTTTGCACCGCCACTCGTCATCACGAAAGAAGAGCTCGACTGGGCCTTTGAACGAATCGAACAAGTATTAGGCGCCTCAGTAACGCAATAATTGATGGATCGAGACTTCCCAGTCGATAATGACGGGAAGTCTTTTTCTTTTTTATGTTTGATTCTTTTAGAGGTGGGAAAATACTATTATTCGCAAAAAAAATAGGGGGTAATGAATATGTCAGATAACAGTGGTTTGAATAAAAAGTTCGATGGTGCAGTCGATAAAGCAGCAGGTAAAGCAAAAGAGGCACTTGGTAAAGCAACAGGGGATAAATCAACAGAACGTGATGGGAAGAAAGATCAACTAAAAGGCGGCGCGAAAAAGACAGTCGGAAATGTCCAGCAAGATCTTGAGGATACGAATCGTCATTAATGCATGGCTGAAAGTACCCGAACGTTCGGGTACTTTTTTTATGAATAAATTTGTATAAAGGTCTAGTCATTTAGATGTTTATATGAAATAATAACAGTTGTAAAAGCGTTTTCATTGTTCTATCACAAATCATTATTTACTTAAGAAAGGATGAAGTGTATGTTGCAATTTCTTCAACGGATTGGTAAAGCCTTAATGTTACCAATCGCCGTATTACCAGCCGCAGGGATTGTCTTACGACTCGGATCGGCAGACATGCTGGATATCCCATTGATGGTTGCAGCGGGAGGGGCAATTTTTGATAACCTGCCGCTCATCTTCGCTATTGGTGTCGCAATCGGACTTTCGATTGATGCCAGCGGGGCAGCCGGATTAGCTGGGGCAGTTGGTTATCTCGTTTTAAAAAATGGTGTTGATTCAATGAACAAAGATTATTCCAACGCCCAAATTCAAGCGAAGTATGATGCGATAGCGGCCATTGTCAATGACTCTTCGACGAAAGCTGACGGTGCGACCTTGAGTGCGATTGCGAATCAGGCGAGTCTCGGTTCGATGGTCAATATGGCTGTATTTGGCGGAATCATTGCCGGAATTACAGCTGGGTTGCTTTACAATCGTTTTTATAACATTAAACTTCCAGATTGGTTAGCATTCTTTGGTGGGAGACGGTTCGTTCCGATCATCACCTCTGCTGTCATGCTCGTTTTAGCTTTTATCTTTGGTTACTTATGGCCGTTCATCGAAGATGGGATCAATGGTGCCGGAGAATGGATGGTCAGCCTCGGAGCAGGCGGTGCCGCACTGTTTGGATTCTTCAACCGTCTCTTGATTCCTGTCGGTCTTCATCATGTCTTAAACAATATTTTTTGGTTCGTGTTCGGTTCGTATGAAAAAGCAGACGGGACGATCGTCAATGGAGACATTGCCCGTTTCTTTGCCGGAGATCCGACAGCGGGTATCTATCAGGCTGGTTTCTTCCCGATTATGATGTTTGCGCTACCGGCAGCTGCTGCTGCAATGGTGATGGCAGCACGAAAAGAAAATCGAAAAGCTGTTGCAGGAGCGATGATCGGTTTAGGATTGACTTCTTTCCTAACGGGGATTACAGAGCCGATTGAATTTTCATTCATGTTCCTTTCACCCGTTTTGTATGTCATGCATGCCGTTTTGACAGGTCTTTCGATGGCCGTCGTCAATTTGCTTGGCATCTTACATGGGTTCTCATTCTCGGCCGGTTTTATCGACTATGCCTTGAATTTTGGAATCGCTACAAAACCGTTGTTGCTGATTCCGGTTGGTCTCGCGTTCGCGGTCATCTATTACTTCCTGTTCTACTTCATGATTACGAAGTTTGATTTAAAAACACCAGGTCGTGAAGATGAATCGCTTGTAACAGACACGGGTATCGTAACAGGTGTTTCAGATGATAAGTATGAGCAACAAGCAGCAAAAATCTTTGCAGGTCTACAAGGTACGGAAAATGTGACGGCGATTGATAATTGTGCAACACGTTTACGTTTACAAGTCAAAGATACAAGTGTAATTGATGAAGCAGCGATTAAAGCCGCTGGTGCAAAAGGTGTCATGAAGATGGGGGCGACAAACGTCCAAATCATCATCGGGACAGATGTTGAATTCGTCGCGGATGCCATGAAACGTCAAAAATAAGTAAACAAAAGACCATCGCTCATGAGCGATGGTCTTTTGTTTTGAAGGGAGATACACTTTTAAGAAAAGTCACGTTGATTGTGCGACGCAGTGACTGTTTTTTGTTTTGGGGCGTGGGCATAAATCGGATAAAAAATACCGACTAAAATGATGATGATACCAATCCATTGCGAGCCCATTAAATGTTCGCCTAAAATGAGCACAGAACAGATAACTGCTGTTGGGAGCTCGGCAGCCCCGAGCAATGAGACGCTGGCAGGACTGAGATGTGGTGCACCTGCAGCAAATAAAAGTGGTGGTAAAATCAAAGCGAATAAGCCGAGTGGAAGGGCATAAAGCAACATTCCATTTTCAAAATTTGTTTCGCTCAAGAAAGTAGTAGGTGGATACATAATCATGACGAAAAGTAACCCACCTGTCATCATATAAAAGCTCTTTTTGATGACCGGAAGATGATTTGCGACACGTCCGCTCGCGAGTAAAAAGATGGAGAAGCTGACCGCTGCTCCTAATCCGAACAGTGTTCCGCGGAAGTCAAGCGAACTCGTGTAAGCAGCACTTGCCAAAATGGCTCCGCCAATCAAGAGGATTGCTGACAAGAAGTGTGCCCGTGAAGGTAAGCGTTTCGAAATGATTGAATCGATAACAACACCAATCCACGTAAATTGGAACAATAAGATGATTGCGACGGAAGCAGATATTGTCTGCAGGCTCTGATAGTAAAGGTAACCTGTCGTCCCACTGGAGATGCCGATAATGACCAGTTTCATAGCGGTCGTAGGTGCGAGACGTAGATTTTTTGTAAATAGCGCAAGGATGAAAATCATGAGCCATCCGAAGAGAAACTGACTTCCTGAAACTGTAGCAGAGTCGAAGCCGGCAGCATAAGCTAGTTTGACAATCGTTGAAAGGACACCGTAACTGATAGCGCCGATTAAAACGAAAAGTGTTGCTTTTGATCGATTCATTTGGTTGCCTCCATGTTTTAGAACGCACAAAAAAGGTTGCAACAGGGCCTAGTCCAGGTTTTTTGGACAGGGTTTGGTTGCAACCTGTGTGAGTTATTTAATGTTGAGACCTACCTCTTTGTAAAAGGCGGGTTTTAATTCATTGTAGCGAGCAGTTAAACGATTAAAATCGTTTAACGTAGCTGTAGCCTGACGCGTAGTACGATTTAAGTCGGCTGTTGCTTCATCAATCTTAACGAAGTTCGGTTTCTCGGTCAAGTAGGAGAGTAATTTTTCCTCCGCGTTCATTGAAGCGGTATACTGCTTAACGAACGTAGTGAATGCTTGTTCACGCTGTTCGATGACTTCAATCACGCGAGATCCTTCACGTTTCGGTCCGGTTTCGAGTTCTGCGACGTAATCTTTTAATTCTTGCATATCTAACTTGGCGAAAGCCTCTCGGCGCAACGATTGTTCTTGTTCAAGCAAAGAGGATCGTTCTTCGTTTAAAGCCATTAATTCCTCACGTTCATTTTGTGACCGCTTGATTTCCTCGGCTCCTGCATCGAGAACTGCTTGGTACGTGTTAACGGAAATTTCATCTTTTCTACTTCTAGACTCTGCGAGCGTGGTCGCGTCTTGTTCGTATGTTGCGTGCTCCTCGAGTTTGTCATAAAAGTCCATAGAGGAATCTGTTGAACAACCACTTAAAAGTAACGCAGCACAACTCGAGAGAAAAGTGAGGAACAGGTATATTTTTTTCATGAACGAAACTCCTTATAGATTGGATTGCTGAACAAAATTAAACGGAATATGGAAGTCTTCATCATAAATCGAAAACTGATAGCCTTTTTTCTTTAAACCGGCAACGATTGCCGGAAGTGCGCGTAACGTTTGTGGTTGTTCATGTAATAAAATAATTTCGAAGGGATCTTCTGCCCGGTCGATGACAGTTTTTGCGACTTCTTTTGCACTGTCTTTGTAATACCAATCCATCGAATCAATCGACCAGTCCCAGACACGTAGATTCGCAGACGCCACATCATTCGCGATCGTTTTTGAAATACCGGGAGACGAGCCATACGGAGGACGCGTCAGAAGAGGCGAATGTCCCGTTAACTGATTAATCTTTTTTTGGACGCTCAGCATCTCTTTGACATATTGTTTTTTCTTATAGAGCGTTTCATAGTCATGGGTCTCGCTATGCAGCCCGATGTAATGTCCTGCTGTTGCGGCATCTTTTACAAGCGTCGGCTGGGCGTCGATGTTGCTTCCGATGAAAAAGAAAGTAGCTTTGACTTGTTGTTGCGCCAGTTCATTTAAAATGTCTGTGGTTAAGGCGCTAGGGCCATCCTCAAACGTTAAATAGGCGACTTTTTTTGTCACACCATTCCATTGATCGACCCGGGATTTTTCCATGTTAGCAACAGGGACTTGTCCGAGCGTTGTGACCGTTACAGTAGCGAGCTGTTGTTTCGGCTTGATGTATTGATAGGCGATGAATCCACCGACAGAAAGTAAAAGTAAGGTGAATAAAATCGATAGCTTGCGAAGAAATTTGTTCTTAGAATGTCGTTTTCGTGGTCCAAGACCAATCGGATTTCCAGTGTTGTATGAATCCATCGCTGTTATAGCTCCTTTGCAGAAAATCGTATAGGTTAACTGTAACATTTTGTCTGTTTCATTTGTAACAAATATGTTACAAAAAGATAACTGAGTAAGATTTTTCAAATTATGACTCAGTAAGTTAGATTAAAACAGATGATATTTGATTTAAATTAAATATGAAAAAGAGGACAAGCAGACCCGTTTGGATCTGTTTGTCCTCTTTGTTATTGCTCACTTATTGTTCAGTGACTGTGCAATCCGTACATTCGGACTGGTAAGATTCGCATTGTTCATCCATCTCTTTTCCACAGGTAGCACAAGTTTTTGCAGGGAGTTGACGATAAAATTCAGCAGATGTCTCTTGGTAAAGTGGCTGTTCCATTTGTATCTCCTCCTAATGGTGATCAATGTGTATACAACGTTGTTTATATAACCTCATTGTATTAGTACAGATAATGAAAGTCAATATTTGTTTTATAACAGATGAAGTTAAATAAGTCTTGTCATATGACAGTCGAGAAACAGGATGATACGATATCAAAGTAAATTAGATACTATTAAGGGGGATTACATCATGAACCAAACTTTTTCAGAAACATTGCAAACATTGAATGAACGACGTTCTGTTCGTCATTATGATGCGTCATTTACATTAACTGAAACGGATGTAAAAGAATTAATCGAATTAACAACAGCTGCACCAAGTGCTTGGAACTTACAACATTGGCATTTCATCGCCTTCCACTCAGAAGAAGCGAAACAACAGCTCGCACCGATTGCTTACAATCAACCAGCCATCACGTCTTCTTCAGTCGTCATCGCCGTGCTGGGTGATACGCAGGCAAACCGTAATTACAATCCGGTCTACGGACCCGCTGTCGAAGCGGGCGGCATGACGGAAGAGTTATTTGACTCAATCAAAGGGCAAGTAGAAGGTGCTTACCAAAGTGCTGCATACGGCCGTGACGCGGCAATGTCGAATGCCAGCTTAGCTGCGATGCAGTTGATGCTTGTGGCAGAAGCGAAAGGGCTCTCGACGCTTGCGATGGGCGGTTTCGATCATCAAGTATTCGCTGATACGTTCATCACAGAAGAACGTTTTGTTCCTGTTATGTTGATTGCTGTCGGTAAAGCCGTTGAAAATGCGAAAAAACGCCCGGCACTTCGTTTACCAGTCGATCAAGTGACAACAATATTATAAAAACAAGGGGCTGACTCAAAAGTAAACATGTGCCACACTCATCTTGTTTAAAAGGAATCACTAGCTTCACGCGACGCTTGCAAAAAAAACGCGTAAAAAGAAAGGTGATTTCTTTTTGAGTCAGCCCGACTGTTTTTTTATGAAAAATTTATTTTTTTTACGGAAACTACTTGCCAGCTGTTTAGTTTCTTGCTATATTAATAAATGTCCTAGCAAGTACATAACGTACTGCATCATGATTCTGTAGCTCAGCTGGGAGAGCGCTACCTTGACAGGGTAGAGGTCGCTGGTTCGAGCCCAGTCAGAATCATACCAAAAGTCCCGTTCATCAGTTGATGAACGGGACTTTTTTAGTTTATTCGTTTGCTTGAAGTTCGTCTTCTGTCACCCACTTGTGATTTTTGACAGTGTCGCCGCCAGTCGTCGGTTTGAAGTCAACCATGTAGACGGTTGTTTGTTCAGCATCATCGATTGTTGCTTTAGCGCCATTCATACCAGTCATATGGTCAGCATCAATTGTCGTCGTGTCACCTTTTTTAAGTGGAGAAGAGGGGACTGGTGTTAACTCTTCCTGGACGACCCATTTATGATTGGTCACTTTCTTTCCGCCATCTGTTGGTGTGAAGCTCACGGCATAAACGGTCGTATCAAATGCACCGGCAATTGTCGCTTCCGCTCCATCCATCCCTTTCATATGCTTCGACGACATGATTGCTGTTGAGCCGACCTCGAATTTAGGATTTGCTGCTTTTTTAATACCATCTGGTAAATCCCCGTCACTCGAATGCATCATTCCTTCATGTGAATCGTCCTGCATTTCACTCTGCATGTCATTGTGGTTTGCTTCTTTATCTTGTTCATTCCCACATGCACCAAGCAATAAGGACGTCGATAAGGCAAGACCTGTTACGATTGTTTTCTTCATTTGAAAATTCCCCCTGTATAATGTGATGACACGATTACTTTACCCATTATTCGTGCAGAAACCGTGCAGAAAGCGTGACATTTCTGCATCCTGTACCGTTCAGTTGGAGTCTAAAATCAATTGATGTTTATAATGAACAAGAAGAGCACGGTATGAGGAGGGATGACTTGAAACGCATATCGCACTATATCGGAGTACTATTTTTGAGTGCTTTTTTAGTGACTGGAGGTATTTTGTTTGGTGCTTTGTACTTGAATCTTGTCGAAGATCGTTCGGATGAAGTCATGTTAGGTCTGTTGAATCGGGGAGATACGCATCGCGACGTACTCGAGCAATCTTTTACGGAACAGACGATTCATCATGTCAGTTTGATGGAATCGACGTCCGAGTTCACGGTTGTCGTGACCGATCAATATGGACAAATCAAAAGTACATCTGACCGACTGACGAATGAGATGCGACAAAAACTTGTCCATACCGACTTTACATACCAGCAAAACAGTCGGATTGTTAATCCATCTGAGACGAAAGGGCACTATTTGATGACAGATAGCCCGATCACTGTATCGGGAAAACATGTAGGTCATGTGTTCATGTTCGCCCAGGCAGATTTAATACAACGAGTAGTTGATCCGTTAACCCGGCAATTTATACGAATGGGAATCGTCGCACTCGTCTTGACGGTCTTTGTTGTTTGGTTCTTTACGCGGGTGATTTCACGTCCTTTAATCGAAATGGAACGAGCGACGGCAGAACTTGGTAGAGGGAACTTGTCTGCTGATTTGCCGGTCGAACGGCAAGACGAACTAGGCGCGTTGGCACGTTCGATTACAAAACTTGCGAAAGATCTCGATCTTCTGAATCGGGAACGTACCGAATTTTTAGCAAATGTTTCCCATGAATTGAGAACACCGTTAACTTATATGAAAGGTTATGCGGATATCTTAAGCCGACCTGATTTAACAGAATCTGAAAAAGCTTCGTATATTAAGATTATTCAAGAGGAAAGCACGCAGGTGACGGAATTAATTGAGCAACTTCTTCTATTAGCACGTTTAGATGAAAATGAATTCTTGATTAAACGGTTACCGGTATCACTTGAGCAACTCATTCCATCACTTGTCGAGAAAGTTCGTCCCGCGATTGAAGCGGAAGGATTAACACTAACGGTCATGGGTGACGCTGTAACGATTGAAGGAGATGACGTTCGTCTCGGTCAAGTCGTATTGAATCTTCTTGATAACGCACGGAAATATACAGAAACTGGATCAATTGAAATCAATTATGGTAGAAATTCAGGTGGGCCCTTTTTTGCGGTTCGAGATACGGGGATTGGGATAGCAGAAGAAGATATCAAACGAGTCCAAGAACGATTATATCGAAGCGAACCTTCACGATCTCGTCATTATGGAGGTGCAGGGATTGGTTTAGCGATTGCGAGTGCCATCGTCAAAGCGCATGGGGCTAGCTTAGAGATTAAGAGTCAAAAAAATCAAGGGACGACAGTAACTGTCCAATGGGAGGTGTAACAAAGATGGCACGGATATTGATCGTGGATGATGAAGCCCGCATGCGGCAGTTACTTCAGTTATATTTAAAGCCCTATGGACACACCTGTTTTTTAGCTGAATCAGCAGAAAAAGCCTTACAAATCGTTCAAACGGTTCCGATTGATTTAGCATTACTGGATGTCATGATGCCAAAAGTCGATGGTTGGAAATTATGTCAAAATATCCGGCAGTTCGCTGATTTTCCAATCATTATGGTGACAGCCCGAAATCAACGAGAAGATGTTTTGCGTGGTCACGAAGTCGGCGCAGATGACTATGTTTCGAAACCGATTCAAGAAGGGGAGCTGCTTGCTCGAATCGAATTGTTAATCGGGAAGTCTCGAAATGGAGAAATTAATTTTCATGGTCTTCAGTATGATTCTGCTGCCTATCGCTGTGAATACGAGGGCCAGCGAATTTTGCTTACGAAAAAAGAATTTCAGTTACTCGGAAAACTGCTACATGCCAAGAACACGATTCTTTCGCGGGAACGTTTATTGGAATCTGTTTGGGGTTATGAAAACATGCTTGAACCTCGAACCGTCGATTCGCATATTCGGCATGTCCGAGAAAAATTGCGTGACGCGGGATTTCCGATTGATCGGTATTTAGAGACGGTTCGGGGAATCGGTTATCGGTTAACTGATTACCCGGATTGGTCAACATAAGGGGGGAATATCATGACGACTATCTATCTCGTGCGCCATGCGCATTCGACGTATTCGACCGATGAACGAAATCGGCCGTTATCGACGAAAGGAAAGCAAGATGCCGAAGCATTAGTTTCAGTGTTTCAAAATATTGCAGTAGATCATGTGTATACGAGTCCATACAAGCGAGCACGTGAAACAGTTCAACCTTTAGCAGCAAATCGGGGGCTCGCTGTTAAGGAACAGTCAAATTTCGCGGAGCGAGTGCTCGCTCCAGGGGCCTTGGCTGATTTTCAAGAAGCAGTCCGTGTCGTTTGGGAACATCCGGATGATAATCCGTACGGTGGTGAGTCGAATCAAGTGGCGACAGAACGTGTCGTTGCGAGTACGATCGAGTTACTGCGGACACATCAAAAAGAGGTGCTTGTCATCGGAACGCATGGAAACATCATGGCCTTATTGATGCAGCATTTTGATGCGCAGTATGACTATGCCTTTTGGCAAACGTTACCGATGCCAGCGGTGTACCGACTCGACTTCGAAGGCGAATGCTATAGCGGAAGTCGGCAAGTAACAAGGTGAACTAAAAGAGGCAGTGACTTCCGTGTACGTACCGGAAATCACTGCCTCTTTTGTATAGGGTCACACTTAAACGTTGACGGCGCCTTCATGTTTCTTAATCAAGTCTGCCGTCAGTTGGCCGGACAATGTGACCATCGGCACACCGCCACCTGGGTGCGTCGAACCACCGACGAAGTAAAGTCCCTCGTACAGGTCACTTTTCGAAGGAATCTTAAAGCCGCCGTTCTTTTTCCGATCTGCAGCGACACCGTAAATCGAACCGCCATTCGGTCCATAGAGTGATTGTAAGTCTTCCGGTGTAAAACGATATTCGAATTCAATCGAATCGCGTAAACCGTCTAGCCCCATCCGTTCAAGTTTGTCGAGGACGACTTCGCGATACGCATCCCAATCCGTTTTACCAGCGGGGTTTTTCGTAAGGGGAGGAACGTGCGTCAAAACGAATAGATTGTCTTTTCCTTCCGGTGCCTGTGAATCGTCAGATTTCGACGAGACACCAACGTAAATCGTTGGATCTTCAGGTGGTACACCATCCTTGAACATTTGTGCAAATTCGCGTTCTGGATCTTCCGAGAAGAAGAAATTATGATGTTTTAATGATTCGTATTCACGGTTGACTCCGAGTAACAAGACGAGACCAGAAACAGAAGGAACAAACGAATCATTTAACTTTTTCGCTTGTTTGCCTGCTTTTTTGTCCGGAACAAGGTTTTGATAAGTCGGAATGACTTCGAGATTCGAGACGACGACATCAGCCGGGTAAAACGTACCGTCTTTCGCCTCGACTCCGACTGCGCGTTTTCCTTCGACGACGACACGTTCGACCGGCGTGTTGACGTGAACAGTGACACGCAATTCGTCAAGCAATGCTTGCATCGCTTCGGCAATCTTGTACATACCGCCTTTGACGTAATAGATGCCAATTCCCATTTGGACATAAATCATTTGGTTGAAGACGGCAGGTGCTTCGTATGGATTGGAACCGACATACATCACCATGTAATTAAACAATTGCTCGAGATGTTTGTTATTCAAATGTTTTTTTGTCCCACTCGCAACTGTATTCAACGGATCCATCTTAAGTAACTCGGACATCGTATGGTATTTCTTTAAATCTTTTAAGTCTTCAAGACTATATTTATAAAAGCTATCTAAACACAGGTCATACATTTTTTTAGAGTAACCGAAGAGTTCAACAAAATCGGCTTGATCCGAAACTTTTTTAAATTCATCGAGCATGCCAGGTAAGTCACCTTTGACGTCGAGTTCTGTCCCGTCTTCGAAAAACGTCCGCCATTGAGGTTCGATCCGTTCAATTTCTAAGTAGTCTTCGAGGCGACGATGCACGCTTGAGAAAAGTTGTTCGAGGACCCAAGGCATCGTTAAGATAGAAGGACCTGTATCAAACGTAAATCCTTTCCCGCTTCGTTGATTCAACTTCCCACCGACATTGCCGTTCTGCTCGAGCATCGTGACGGCATAACCGTCTCCTGCAAGACGGATCGCTGCTGACATTCCTGCTAAACCTGCTCCGACAACCACTGCTTGTTTTTTCAATAGAATCACTTCTCCTTAGAATTTAATAAATGAAAGGAATCAAACGTTTTCGTGTCGTCGCCCATTCTGTATAAGCTGGACCAAAACCGGCTGTGAGTAACGTTTCTTCAATTCGAATCCGGTGGCGCAACATAAAGAACATCACAAGACCGGCAACAATCGTAACGATCCAATTGGCGAAAAATAACGGGAAACCGATCGTGATAAACAATAGTCCAGTGTAAAGTGGGTGGCGTAATGTCCGATACGGTCCCGTACTGACAAGACGGTCACCCGTATTTACCGTAACGTGCCGTGTAAATTGGTTCTTTAGGTGGAGAATGCCCCAGTAACGTAAAAAGACTCCGCCTCCTAAACAACCTAGTCCGATAATTTGTCGAGGGAGACTTTGGTCTGTTCGACTGAATAGCAACGAGAAAATAATTGTGAGAGACAACGTTATGAAAATTAAGTAGAAACTACGTTGTTCTGCATATGGAGATGATTCTTTTTGACGATTTCGAAAGAGAAACAATTCGAGTAGCCAAAACAGTGATACGAGGATGAAGGCATAATCTAAAATTGACATCACAGATTCGCCCCTTACATGATTCATTATTTAGAAAAAGCACGTACATGTTAATTTACCCAAAGTTATAGAATTTCAATCGTCTAAAGTCTGCTAAAAGGTTTCATATGGATATAAAAATGGTAAATACTTGATGTATGCTTCGTCGTTCAGTTGTATCGGTCCGTCTGGTATGAAAGAGGTGGAAGCTGTGGCTAAAAAAGATGAAAAGCATCATATCATTACGTTAACGTTTGAAGAAGAATCAACATCGTATCAAGTGTTCAGTGAACTGAAGAAGTATCATGCGAATGGGCAAGTGGATTTTGAGCAAGTCGCGATCATTAAACGAAGCGAGAATGGAGCATTTTCGTTTGAGGATGCCGTTGATTTAAGTGGTTCGAATAAAGCGTTTAAAGGTTCACTGATTGGGATGGCAGTCGGGATATTAGGCGGACCGTTCGGGATTCTCCTCGGTTCGATGACTGGTATGCTGATTGGTGGATCAAAAGAATTGAAAGAAAACCAAGCGATTCAAGAGACGTTTAAACGGACGTTAGGGGTCATACCACCCGGGAAGACAGGAGTGATCGCGATTGGTGAGGAATTTGAACCATCAGTTTTGGATGGCCTAGTCGCAAAACATAACGGAACGATTGAACGGACCGATGAATACCTTGAAAAATAAAGAAGTGACGAAACAAAGAGCCGTGCTTTCTTCCACTCGGAAAGACCGCTTCACCCGAGGAAGGCAACGGAAAAGGAAGAGGATTCGTATTGTTATCTGTACACACTAAAAAACCCTTCTCGCACAGGCGAGAAGGGTTTTTCGTTACGCTTTACGTTCTTTTTTGATCTTTTTGAAGAAGAATAACTCATAGACGACAGGTACGATGATTAACGTTAAGAGTGTTGAAGTCGTTAACCCACCGATAACCGTCAACGCAAGACCTTTTGAAATCAGCGTTCCGGACGAAGTCGTCAGAGCAAGTGGAACGAGCGCCATAATTGTTGCGAATGCCGTCATCAAGATTGGACGGAGACGTGTTTTACCAGCTTCGATGAGCGATTCACGAATTGGTAATCCACGGGTGACATTTTGTCCGATACGATCGACGAGAACGATTGCGTTCGTCGTTACGATACCGATCAACATTAAGAATCCGATCATGACACTGACGGACAATGGTTCGTTCGCTAAGAAGAGTGTGACGAGTGAACCGATTGGTACGAAAATGAGCGATGACAAGATGATGAATGGGATACGCGCCTTGCCGAACGTAATCAGCATCGTCAAGTAGACGAGACCAATCGCAACGACGATTGCGATTCCGAGTGACTGGAAGATTTCGACCGTATCATCATTACCGCCACCACTGGTGAGAGATACACCATCGGGTAACTCAATTTTCTCGACATCTGCTTTAACGTCACTCGAAACCGTTTGGACGTTATCGCCTTTAACTTGTCCTGAGACACGTGCGTAGACTTTTCCATCGAGTTTCTGAACCGATGTGAACGTATCGACCGCTTTGACTGTAGCGACATCTTTTAAAGGAACCGGACCTGTCGCTGAGAACAATTGAACATCTTCAAGATCTTCACGTGATGTTAACTCTTTTGCATAAGACAATTGAACGTCTTGTTCCTTATCGTCGAGTGTCAACGTGCCGACCGTGACCGGTTTCGTTTGGTCATTGACGGTACCGAGAATTTGGAAACCAGAGAGACCGAGGTCGCTTGCTTTCTCTGTATCAATTTCAACGAGGAATTGCTTTTGTTTTTCACTAAAGTTATTTGTAACATATTTTAAATCACGGTTTTCTTTCATATTGTCTTCGACTAATTTTGCTGCTGTTTGGAGCGCTTCGAGATCATTCGAGAACAAATCGATGTCCACGTTATTGTTCGAAGGAGGACCACCAGTCGAAAGTTCGGCGATGCTGATTTTAGCATCAACATCGTCTGCGGCTGCAATCTCATCCATTTGTGATTCAAGTGACTTGATTGTTTTTTCGACATCAGCATCTGCTTTTAAGTTAAGGAAGTAACTTGCCTTATTATCGAGACGAAGACCTGTCGTGAAGTCACGCGCTCCGACAGACGTCGTCACATCGTCAATCGCTTCTTCATCGTCAAACATCTCTTCCATCTTCAGTGAGACGTCACTTGTTTTTTCAAGTGATGTCGCAGCCGGAAGCTCAAGCGATGCTGTCAATGTTTTAGAAGCTTCATTCGGAATAAACGTAAAGCCAAGTTGCGGTACGATGGCGAGTGATCCACCGAGGAGTAAGAAAGAGACAATCAAGATAATCGCTTTATGGGATAATGATTTTTCAATCAATGTCCCGTACCAGCGTTGGAGGACGCCTTCTTTTTCTTCCGCCGGAACCTTTTTGAATGCAAACTTCGCTAAAATCGGAACAATCGTAATCGCGACGAGCAATGAAGCGAGTAGCGAGAAGATGATGGTTAAAGCGAATGGTAAGAAGAACTTACCAGTAATTCCACCAACGAATCCGATGGGTAAGAACACGACAACGGTCGTTAATGTCGATGAAGTAATCGCTTTTAAGATTTCCTTCGTCGACTGTTCGATGACTTCATTAGTCATCCCTTGTTCTGACTTGCGGACCCTTCGGAAAATATTCTCGATGACGACGATACTGTCATCGACGACCCGACCGACCGCGACAGCCATCCCACCAAGGGTCATGATGTTCAGTGAAATGTCCTGCCAGTTCAAGAAGATCGCAGCAATCAATAGTGAAAGTGGAATCGAGATAATTGCGATGATGGTCGCACGAATATTACGTAAGAACAGAAGTACAGCAATCGAAGCGAATAGAGCACCGAGAAGACCTTCTTTGACGAGTGTCGAAACGGACTCTTCGATATCTTTTGCTGAATCAATCCCGATTGTATAATCGATTTGATCCTCATATTTGTTGAGAATTTTTGTGACTTGATCAGCGATTTCAACTGTGTTGGCATCCTGTTTTTTTGTGATTGCCATCGAGAGTGAATCTTTCAAGTTATAACGCGTTTTTTCGCTCTGTTTTGAGACGGATTCAATGTCCGCAATATCTTTTAAACGAATCGATTCTGCTGGTTCTTGAGGTGCCTCCTGACCAGTTGCTTCAGTTGGTGCACCTGTTCCTCCGGTAGCACCAGTAGGTGGTCCTGTTGGAGCAGCTGCGGTACCGATGGACGATGTTAATTGTAGATTTTTGATTTTGTCGAGATTTTCAAGTTTTTCTTCGACACGAATTGGAATCTTGGAATCACCTTCCGCAAGTTGTCCAGATGGGAAGGAGACGTATTTGGCATTGATTTGATCTTTAATACTTGAGAGCGACAGACCGGCTGCGGTCGCCTTCTTTTTATCAACGGTAATTTGGACGAGGTCATCTTTGTAACCGCCGACCGAAACGCTGTTGATACCTGGGATTTTGTTCAATTCTGGCTCAATTTGATCTTTTAATAGTGATTCAATGTCTTCTCCGTCTTTGCTAAAGAAGGAGATATTATAGATGGGGAACGAACCAAAGGAGAAGCGGTTTAATTTAGTACTTGCTTCTTCAGGTAAGTTTGCATCCTGGATCGCCGCATCGATTTGTTGCTCGACTTGGTCCATGTCGGTATCAAACGGGAATTCAATATTGATGATCCCGATGCTTTCGTACGCAGAACTCGAAATTTTTGTTGACCCCTCAATCCCTTTGAGAGCGGTTTCGAGTTTTGAGACGACTTGTTGATCGACATCCTCAGGGGATGCACCAGGATAAACGGCTTCAACTGAAATTTGCGGGAATTCGATTTCAGGAAACTGGTCGACCTTGAGTTGGGTAAATGAATAGACCCCGCCTAACACTAAAAGAATAGCGATGATAAATACAGCGACAGAGTTTTTTAAGCTAAAACGTGTTAAAAAGTTCAAAAGATGTCCCTCCTTTATTTTTGTATGTGCTTAATTACATACTAGACGACGGTTTAAAGGGCTGCAACTTTAAAACGGTTTAATTTTTATGAAAAAGTTAGAAAAAACACTTTACACTTTTCGATATGCTGATATAATAAAGACATACCCAGCAACACGATATCATGATTCTGTAGCTCAGCTGGGAGAGCGCTACCTTGACAGGGTAGAGGTCGCTGGTTCGAGCCCAGTCAGAATCATACCGAAAACTCGTTCATCTTTTGATGAGCGAGT
The DNA here is from genome assembly GCF_056173545.1 of Exiguobacterium sp. QJM3NY_9. NCBI lineage: Bacteria > Bacillati > Bacillota > Bacilli > Caryophanales > Exiguobacterium > Exiguobacterium sp. QJM3NY_9. Next base: position 579,073 of record NZ_CM149679.1, read on the forward strand.
TTTTTTTTGTCGTTAAAAAAGCTATTCCCTTAATTGAACGGGAATAGCTTATACTTTATTGGATTTCAAGGTGGAGATCGCCGACTTTTGTCCAACCGAACAATGTTGTCGCCCGGTAGAAGACGAATGTGAGGACGCCGGGTAAGAGAATGCCTGTAACAACGAAGACGGCGAACGCGTTAAACCCTTGATTGACGAAAATATTGAGTGGCGCAATCATCGAGTTCAATCCAAGTCCAGCTAACTCATATGGAACTTTTAATGACAACACGAGTGTTGCGACCGGCGCTGAGATCATAGCTGCTAAAAACGGTGCGGCTACAATTCGCGGATTCTTGACGATATTCGGAAACTGAACTTTTGGTGTCACGAAGAACGAGGCAATCAAACCGCCGGGATCGGTTTGGCGATAGGCCATCAAAGTAAAACCGACGAATTGTGCGGAACAGCCGATAAGCGCAGCGGCACTTGCGACGGGATCAAGCTGAAGCGCAATGGCGAGTGCTGCAGATGAAGCAGGAGACATTAAAATTACGCTAAAGATGAGTGCGATGACGAGTGAAGTCGCGATTGGCGATGTTTCGACAGAAGATGTGACCATTGCACTGAATTTTGTAAGTAAGGGTGTCGTTACGGCAGCAGCACCAAGACCAGTGATGCCTCCTGCAAGTACGGCACACATTGGAATCACCATCATGTCGAACTTCGTTTTGCCTGTCATTCGTTTTCCGACATAAACAGCGACGGCTGCAGCAATCAACGCACTGATCGGTTGACCGGGAATTAAGACGAGACCGGCTTCAGTCGGCTGGAGGGCAGCACCACCGATTGTTGCCGCAATCATTGCGCTGAAGAGAACGAGCGTATTACCACCAAGTTGATAGGCGATGCCGGCACCGAGCGCCGGGGCAAGTAAAACTTTTGCGATGCCGCCAATCGTCAGTAACATTTCGATATGTAATAAGTTTCCGAACGTCTCAATCAATAAGCCCACGCCAAGTGTAACGAGCACTGCATTCGCCATCCCGGCTGATACCTTTACCATTCGATCCATCGCATAATCCTTCACTCTTCTTCATCCTCTCTATTTTTCCATTAAAAAAACCTATCCGTTAACTGGATAGGCGCCATGAATAGTGCGGGCGCCTCATTCGATGCATCGAAAGGAGGGCCCAAAAATCGATTCCGGAAAATCTCGGAAAAGTTTTCAGTCCCTCGTGCATAGAATAATCAGTCGGCCCGCAATTTGTGGAAGGTACATCGTGTCGTGCTCCTCTCGCTTGAATTTTTCTAAGCCTAACATGCATTAAATGAATAATCAATATTTTCTGACAATTTATTTTTCAGTTCACTTTCAGCTTAAAAGAGGAAAGGAAGAAGAAACGTTAGTAAACCTGGAATGGAGGCGGTTACATGAAATTTGCACTTATTACAGATATTCACGGCAATGCGTCAGCCTTAGAAGCGGTCCTTGCCATACTCCACCGGGATCAAGAAATCGAGACGATTTACTGCCTCGGTGATTTGGTCGGAATTGGTGCGCAAACCAATGAAGTGATTGACTTGATTCGAAGTGATAAAAAAATTCGGACAATCAGTGGAAATCATGATGAAAATGTCTTGGCATTATTGAATGAGGAACGGTATCCGGACAGTTATCTTCATGCGAAAGCACATCACAGTTGGGTTGCGAATCAATTAACGGCAGAAAATCGAGTTTTTTTAGGGCGACTGCCGCGGACAATCTCAAAAGTAGTTGAATCACGGCGCATCCTGTTCACGCATTATGCCTATCGGGACGTGCAGGCAATGATTGGAGAAGAACCGCTTCGTCCGACGGTTGATGGTAATAAAGAAACACTTCCGCAGTTATTTGCTGATACGAGTGCCACCCTGATTTGTTTTGGGCATCACCATCCGCGACAGTTCGTTCAAGTAAACGGAACGACATATGTGAATCCGGGAGCGTTAGGGTGCCAACCGGAGGCAATCGCACCATTTGCGGTCGTGTCAGGAGATAGTGAGAACTGGGACGTAGAATTTATGGATGTACCGTATGATGACGCGGCGTACCTCGAATCATTTAATGCGTCAGACATGCCGTCAAAAGAGTTGTTACGGAAATTGTTTTTAGGGGGAAGAAGCTGATGAAAAAATAAAAAGGCAGCATCGTTCAAAAACGACGCTGCCTTGATTTAAGAAATAAAAAATCGGGCAATGTATGCGATGATGAGAATCAAGAAGAGAACGAGCCCGATATTTCGTTTGAGTCGGTTGCGTTTCCATTGAAAAAGTAACGACAGGACTGGAGCAAGCAGAAAGCCTGCAAACAGTGCGACTAGCGTCAAGATGAAAAACAGGAAGTCCGACGAGTTGCTGGTTGCCGTATAGGATTTCCACATATCAATCAGTGAAATGATGACGTAGACAAGCAGAACCAAGAGATAAAGCGGGAGAAGCATATACGATTGCATACAGGGTAACACTCCATTCAAGCAAGATAGTTTAAGTATACGATTAAACTCAAAATAAAGGGGTTCTGTAAAAGGGAATCATTGATTCATTTCGAATCAAACGAAGAGAGATAAGAATAGGTGGGATTGGGTGAAGAAGCTGTATCAAAATGTTTTCTTGTTCAGGACGATGAAAAAGACATACCATTTAGTCAAACGGCATGCCAGTAAGAAAGCGGTACTAGACAAAAAAAGAATGACTCTTCCTTAACAGGAGAAGTCATTCTTTTTGGTTACAGTAGCTTGAGCATGGCTTGACTGATGATTTTTAGGTCAAGCTCATCGCCGATCAATGGCCATTCGGCAATCAAAGCGATATACGTTCGAAACAGTAGAAACGCTGTTACATCAATCGGGATTCCAGAGGAACTGACATCTAGCTCGAGGCGTGTTTCGAGTAAGTTTTTAATATAGTCAACAACATGTTTTTCAATGCGGGTCCGTAACTCCTGCATCTCTTGTAGTTTTAAGTTGTGCGTCTCTTCTGTAATTTTTAAGATGAATAAATGTTGCTGCTGATGATTAACGATTGCATCGATCATCGCCTGTTTATTGTCTTCCACGCTTGCACCTTCGACGTAAGCATTCTCAGCTTCAGTTCGCATCTCTTGTAACACGAAGGTTACAAGAGATTCAAACAAATCAAGCTTACTTTCGAACAGCTGATAAACAGTGGGTTTTCCAACATGGGCCCGCTTTGCAACTCGTTCAATCGTCGTTCCTTTATAACCGAGTTCAGAGAAACAATCCATTGCCGCGTTTAGGATGACTTGTTCTTTTTCATGCTGCGTCATGTGATTTTCTCGCTTTCGTCGAAAGCAAAATACGTTTAGCGCTTAAAGCACCTACGAAGACAAGTACTAACGCTCCGGCTAGAATCGATCCGAGGACTAGACTATTAGAAGCAAGAGCATCTGTGACACCGAGTCCAAGTGCTTCACGGAACCCACTGACTGAATACGTCATCGGTAGGAACGGGTGAATATACTGGAAGAAGCTTGGTGTCATTTCGACTGGGAACGTACCACCACTACCACCGATTTGAAGGAGTAATAGCAGGAACGCTGCGAATTGTCCAACGCGGCCAAATAACATCGTCAAAGCGAATAGCAAGGTAATGAACGTCATCCCGGTCAAGGCGGCGAAGCCATAAAGGGCCGGAACACTCGCGACAGTCGAATCGAGGACGTAAACGATAGCGGTCGCGGCGGCAACCCCTTGCAATGCACCGATTGGTAAAATCAATGAAAGTTTACCAACGAGGAAGCGCCATGATAACGTCTCTCCGTGTGCTGGACGAATTTGGTAGACCGAAGAGAACATCAATGCGCCTGCGAATAACGCGATACTTAAGATATAAGCAGACAGTCCGGAACCGTAGTTACTAACGGTCGAGTAGTCATGTTCTTTTAATACGACAGGCTCAGCGAGCATGTTGTCGCGATCGTTCGAAGGTTTGACCGTCGCATCTTTTGCACCTTTTCCAAGCTCATCTTTCAACGTTTTTGCTCCGTCAGCGAGTTTGGAGTTACCATCTGCTAAACGTGAAGCACCGTCTGTCAATTGACCGGCCCCAGATGAGAGTGCTACCGCACCGTCTGTCAGTTGACCAAGTCCTGAGTTCAGGCTTCCCATTGCCGTACTGGCATCGTTTGTACCAGTCGCAATTTTTTGGGCGCCGGCAGTTAACTGTGTACTACCGTCAGCTGCTTTATGAACACCATCTGTATACGTCGTTAAACCTTGGTTGAAATCAGTTTGACCTTGTTCCAAGTCTTTTGCACCTGAAAGCAGTTTGTTTTGACCTTGTTCCAAATCTTTTGCGCCTGAAAGTAATTTTACTAGACCATCATCAAGTTGCGAGACGGCAGATGCGATGTTTTGTCCACCGACTGCTAACTGATTAATTTTATCTGTCGCATTGTTGGCAGCAGCAAGACTAGCATCGAGAGCCGTTTCTTGTTGCGCGAGACTCTGAACATTCTGTTCCATCGTCGCGATCGATTCAAGTAACGTACTTTTTTCTTCTTCCGATAAATTCTCAGAAGAAGAAATGACCCCCTTGATTGTCGCGACATTAGCTTCAATTGCTTCACGCCGAGCGCTTAAATCTTGTTTTAAAGTTGCAGCGGCACTGTTCAAGTTTGTAATCGTCGCATCCACTTCCTGTGCTTTTTCATTCAGTTGATTGAGTCCGGCATTGAATTTCGGAAGATTGCTATCTAACTCTGATGCACCAGCAGAAGCACTCTCAATACCTTGACGCAGTTGAGTTGATCCGGCAGAAGCCGATTCAAGACCTTGACGAAGTTGAGTAGAGCCAGCTTGCAGGTCAGTTGATCCTTTAATGAGTTTACCGCTGTTGTCATCCAGTTGGTTCAGACCACTCGATAACTCACCAGATTTCTCAGCGAGCGTCTGAGCACCATCGTTAAGTGTGTTGAGACCTGTCGAGAGTTGAGACGAACCATCCGCTGCCTTGGCTAAGTTCGTTGACAAGTCGTTTGTACCATCTGTCAGTTTGCCGAGATTCGTCGTAAGCGTTTTGGCACCGTCTGTCGTTTTGTTGGCACCATCTTCAAGCTTCGATGAACCTTCTGAGGCATCTTCAAGACCTTGCGCGATTTTTTTAAGGGCTCCGAAGATGGCACTGCTGTATTGTTTCGTTACGGATTTTCGAATTTTTTCATTTAACTGTTTAGCGGCATTACTTGAAATCTGTGTCCCTGAGTAGTTCTTCGCAGGGTTCAAATAATACTCGAGTTCAATTTTTTTAGGATGTTCATCGAGTAAGGTTGTCGCATTCTTTGAAAAGTTTTTTGGAATGACGACCGTCATATAGATATCCCCGGAACGTAACTGTTTTTCGGCTTCTTTACTTGAAAGAAACTGCCAATCAAAGTCATCGTTCTTTTTTAATTTTTTGATGAATTGATCCCCGATATCAATTTTTTCACCTTCATACTTGATCGTCTTGTCTTCATTTACGATGGCCACTTTAATATCTTCTGTCTGACCGTACGGGTCCCAAAATGCAGATAGGAAAATGGAGTTGTAAAGAAAGGGAACAAGAATGATTGCCAAGATGACAATCACCATCATCGGGCTTTTTAATTTTTTCCATTCTGAGCGAAACATGAATATAAATCCCCTTTTGAAAACTTAAAACTTATTTGAGTTTTCGGTTTTGATGAGATTTACTTTACTCTCTTTCAGAATAGAAAGCAATTCATTTAATCAAATCTTTACTATTTTGTAATGACTGACTGTGATTGATTTTAAAAGAGATAATATTTAATGTAGGAAAAAATGAGACGTGCTTCAAAAAACGAGCGTCTTTAAGGAATCAAGAGGATTTTCCCTGTACTTTTTCGACTCTCAAGATAGTCATGGGCACATGCTCCCTCAGCGAGTGGGAATGAAGTTGGATCAGATACATGGAGCTGATTTGAAATCACCCAACTGAACAGCTCACCCGCCCGTCGAATCCGCTCTTCACGTGATGTGAGAACATTCCACAAATCACCGCCTGTAAGTGTTTTTGATGTATCCATTAAAAAGCGGGGGTCGACTGCGACGGGATCTCCACCGGCCATTCCGTAAAACACGACGGTTCCTCTTACTTTTGTGACGTCAAAACTGTTCATTAATGTTGTACCAATGGATTCATAGACGACATCGACACCACGATTATTCGTTACTGTCAGAATTTGCTCAACCCAGTCGTCCGAATAAAGAAAAACTTCTTCGCAACCATTTTCTTTTGCGATGAGTGCTTTTTCTTCGGAAGAGGTCAGCCCGATTGGAACGGCTCCATGCGAATGAACGATTTGAGTCAGCAGTTGTCCGACACCTCCAGCTGCTGCGTGAATCAAAACAAGATCGCGTGGTTGAATCGCGTAGCTGTCACGTGTCAGGTAATGGGCTGTCAATCCTTGTAGGAGCAGGGAAGCACCGACTTCAAAAGAGATTTCATCGGGAAGCGGGATGACACGGTCGGATGGAGCGGCAACCTGTTCTGCGTTCGCATTCGGTACATCGGCAAAGGCAACACGCTGACCGACGTTAAGTCCGGAAACGTCTTCCCCGATCTGAGTGATGATACCAGCACCCTCATATCCTAAAATGTAGGGAGCGGCTCCTTCTAAGTGATAATTACCTTTTCGGCGGTAGATGTCAGCAAAATTAAGACCGATTGCTTTCATTTCAATTAAGACCTCGTGAGATTGGATAATGGGAGCAGGAACTTCTTGATACGTGAGGACGGAGGAGTCTCCGAATGAACTGAACGTAAGAGCCTTCATATGAAACACATCCTTTTAGTAGTAATGGATTTAACTATAGATCATCTAAACTGATATAAGTGCAGGAATGCGTTAAAATGAAAAAAAGAGGGTGAAGTATTATGAAAAAAGTTATGCTTGGTGGCATTCATTTCTATCAAAAAGTGATTTCTCCGATGAAGCCGGCGACATGTCGCTTTTATCCGACGTGCTCGCATTACGGAAAAGAAGCAATTGAACAGCATGGTGCCATGAAAGGTGGATACTTGACGACACGTCGCCTGTTACGTTGCCAACCGTTCCACCCGGGTGGACTCGACTTTGTTCCGGAAACGTTTAGTTGGAAAGCACCGCTGCAGCGAGAGAATCCAAAAGAACGAGAGAATGATGAAGAAACGGTTGATTGAGAGCGGTCTCTGATTTTACATGCGAACGGTTGAGATGGATGATTCATACAAGTAAAAAGACCTAATTTCCTTTTAGGAATTAGGCCAACTTGTAGACAATGTGCTATCGGGAAATCAAGCGTCTTTTTCGTTGCTTTCCCCGTAGGAGTCAACGAAACGTGACGCTTTTTAGGGAATAGCGTGACGGAAATCCAGTCATGCAGACGGTTTAGAGCGCAATCCGTCTCGCATCGCTTATGAAGCGAAAAGCAATCGGTCGCGACCCTGCAGTTTTGCTGTAGTGGCGCGGAAGATTGCCGCTTTAAAGACGAGGCGAGACAGGAAAGCGCGAACGGATTGCCTCTTGTTATAACATGTTCACGCTTCATAAGAGTTTGTCTACACGTTGACCTAATTCCATTTTAGGAATTAGGGCTTTTTTGATGAAATAAGGTATTTGGAATTTACAACTTTCCGGTTAAGAATTGTGCCTCGCCCATTCCGAAACTCCAGTCAGCGGCGTCGTTTTCAACGATTGACACCATCAAGTCACTTGGTGCGAGACCGCAGTTTGCTTCAAGTCGTTCCGCGAGTAAGCGATAGAGTTTTTGTTTTTTCTCCTGTGTCCGCGATTTACTCGTGACACTAATCAAAACAAGGTTTCGTGTCCGTTCGAAACCGAGTCCTGTATCTTGAATAATCATCTCGTGTTCTTTATGCGTGTGAACGATTTGGTAACGATCGCGTTCCGGTACATCAAAAGCTTCGACCATCGCATCATGCGCTGTATCGAGGAGCACCTTTAATTCTTCTTCATTTCGTCCTTCAATCACATCAAAACGTAATAGTGGCATTATGAACACTCCTTTTAGATAGTATGTAAAAAAATGCGGGCAATGCCCGCATTTTTTATTTTATTCGAAGAATGGTTTGTATTGGCGACGTTCGTGCATGACAGATACCCATTGAACCGTTGAGAACTCTTCGAGTACCCATTCACCGTTGAAACGACCAAGACCTGAGTCTTTTTCGCCACCGAACGGCATATGTGGTTCATCGTTGACGGACTGGTCATTGATGTGAATCATTCCTGTTTCAACTTGAAGCGCAAATTCAGTCGCGCGTTCAATTGAAGAACCATGAACGGCACCGCTTAACCCGTATGGGAGTGAGTTTGCGAGTTCAAGCGCATGTTCGCCATCTTTGAACGGGATGATGACTGCGACAGGTCCGAAGATTTCGTTTTTAGCGAGTGGCATATCGTTCGTTACACCAGTCACGACCGTTGGTGCGATGACATTCCCGTTTGCTTCACCACCGACACGAACTGTAGCACCTGCAGCTTTTGTTTTTTCGATATCTTCCATAATACGATCGACTTGTGATTGATTAATCAATGGACCGACTTGTGTACGGTCTTTTGATGGATCGCCGAATTGTAGTTCTTTAACACGAGCGACGTATTTTTCAACGAATTCATCATGAATCGAATCTGCGACAAGAATTCGGTTCGTTGACATACAAATCTGACCTTGGTGGTAGAATTTGCTGTAGACAGCAGATTCGACGGCACGATCGAGATCAGCATCGTCAAGAACGACGAAGACATTGTTACCACCGAGTTCCAATGCAGTTTTCTTCAGGTGTTTCCCAGCAAGTTCACCGATATGGCGACCAACTTCAGTAGAACCTGTGAATGAGATTAAACGAGGAACTGGGTGTTCAACGATTGAATCGCCGATTTCAGAACCGCGACCGACGATGACGTTCAAGACACCTTTTGGAAGACCGGCTTTTTCAAACAGGCTTGCGAAGATTAACCCACCTGAGACGGGTGTATCAGTCGCTGGTTTGACGACGACTGCATTCCCGATTGCGATTGCCGTTGCGATCGAGCGGACCGCTAAGTGGAATGGGAAGTTCCAAGGGCTGATAACGCCGATAACGCCGAGCGCTTTGCGGTAGATGCGATTTTCTTTGCCTGGTACGACAGATGGGCGAATTTCACCATGCATCCGAAGTGGGAACGTTGCTGCTTCTTTAACGATTAAAACGGAAGCAAGGAATTCACCTTCAGCTTTAATTCGTGTACTACCTGATTCTTTAATTAACCAATCGATGATTGTTTCTTTTTCTTCGTACATGACTTTCAAGAACTGTTCAATCAATCCTTGGCGTTTAAGAGCCGGTGTTTTTGCCCACTCTTTTTGAGCGATTTTCGCTGCTTGATAAGCTTCGTCCAAATCGTCATTGTTTGCAGCTGAAATTTCAAATAGTGTTTCCCCTGTGAAAGGATTCGTATTTTCCATGTTGCTGTCACTTGCGCCTTTGCGCCACTGACCATCGATGAAGATTTTTGTGAAATCAGTTTTCAGAACGTTCTCGTTTGTCTGTTGCATGACTTTTCATCTCCAATTCTTTTTGATAACAATTAAGTTATTCACGTTATGAAAAGAAGTAAAACACAATCTGACACTTTCACAAAATAAAGTGACTCAGCTTTTATTGAAAAAGAAGAATGATAAAGGTTTCACTAGATGAAGAAACAGGAATTAAAAAATATAGCAATATATCAAGAATGGAGTTGGGTTGATGAAGCGATTGAAGCTGATTTATCAAGAGACAAACTGGTGGTGGCCCTTGTTATATGGGGTAGGTGGTGCCTTGTTGACGGCATGTGTCCTCGCGACTGATTTATATTTAAAAAACTACTTTCCGGATGATTGGAAAACAACGCTCGATTTAGGAAGAACGATTCATAGTTCTGTCTTTGCTGGTTTGTTGACGATGATGACGTTTACCTTCTCGACAATCTTAGTCGTCTTGACGACCTATTCATCACAGTTCTCACCACGAACATTACCGAACTTCATCGAAAATCGACAAGTTCAACATATTTTCGGAATCTTTATCGGGGCAGTTACGTATTCGATTACGATGTTGTTTTTCGTCCGTCCTTCTTTACGAGGAAGTGTCGTTGCTTCTGCCGTTGCTGTTCTCGTCGTCTTAATTTCAATCATTGCTTTCGTTGCTTTCATCCATATCGTTAGCCAATCGATTCGTGTGACGACATTACTGGATCGTTTGCACCGGGAAGGCATTCAATTGATAGAGGAACAAATTGATAATTTGAAAGCGGAAAAACATCATTTTATTTCTGATGGTTATGATTCGCTACAATATCCAATCGTCGCGTCAGAGTCTGGTTACTTGCAATTGCTTGATTACGGTGCATTGGCGAAAGAAGGAATGAATATTCAAGTCGATGTCACGATTGGGAGTTATGTGACACAAGGACAAGCGATTGGTACTGCAAACGAAGAAGGTGTGGAATCAGGAATCATCATTGGACCAACACGTTCTTCCGTGCAAGATTTTACGTTTGTCATCCAAAAGTTATCTGAAGTCGGGTTACGCGCAATTTCTCCGGGGATTAACGACCCGAATACGGCGCGACACGCGCTTCGACAAATCGGTGACCTGCTACGCAATTTTGCGATGCTTCCGGATGGCAGTCTGTTAATCGGCGGCGAAGGCTCTGTCATCGTTAAACGCGTTACTTTCTCGGAATTACTATACGAGACGTTTTATCAACTGCGACACTACGGACAAGAAGATATTTCTGTGCTTGCAACGATGCTAGAGTCACTCGAGAGCGCGAAACGAAATGCCTTGTCCGAACATCGGGCAACGATTCAAACGTTTATCCCGTTCGTTTGTTCAGAATTGGATTGGTCTTCTTTAAATGACTGGGATCGTGTGCATCTGGAAAAGGTCTTAGAAAAAGCGCTTGCTTGAAACTTAATTCGTGCCTTGCGCGTAAATTAGGAGGAGAGAACAAAGAAAGTGGGAGATATGTATGACGATTTTACTTTGGATTCTGATTGCGGTCTGTTTCATAGCTAGTTTTGTAGGACTTGTTTATCCAATCATTCCAAGTGCACCGTTACTCATCGTCGGTTTTTTGATATATGGATTTGGTTTCGGGTTTACCGAGTTAACGATTAGTTTTTGGCTCATTCAGTCGGTATTTATCATTTTATTATTCACGCTCGACTATTTAGTAAGTTCTTACACAGTCGATCGGCGTGGTGGATCACGTGCGGCTAAAATTGCAACGACAGTCGGATTGATTGCAGGACCGTTCATTATTCCTGGTGTGGGTCTGTTGATTTTCCCGTTTGTTTTCGCAATCTTAACAGAAAAAATCATCAGTAAAAAGACGTGGAATGAATCAATGTCGATTGGTATCGGAACGGTTTTAGGCATTTTATCAAGTGCATTATTAAAAGGGATTGCCATGCTCTTAATGATTGTCGTCTTTATGTTGTACATTGTTTGACCTAAAAGCAAAGGTTGCTTCAAGTACACATTTAGTGTAAGTTCCGTTATAGTATGAATATAAAAAAGAGGAGAAGCTTATTTTTATAAAAGCTTCTTTTTTATGCAAAAGCTCAAGCTGAGCTTAATTAAATGGAGGTGAATCCCCTTCTCTTGGGGAAACGATTGGACAGTACACATGCAATGGAGACATTCGACACAACAACGATTATTATCAGGCTTCTCATTATTGGATTATTAATTGTTTTGACAGCATTTTTTGTAGCGGCAGAGTTCTCGGTCGTGAAAATGCGGATGTCTCGAATCGATCAATTGATTACAGAGGGCAATAAAACAGCGGTCATTGCCAAAAAATTATTGGAAAACCTCGATTATTATTTATCAGCGTGTCAATTAGGGATTACGGTGACAGCACTTGGTCTAGGGTGGCTAGGAGAGTCGACAGTAGGTGCAATCCTAGAAATGCTCTTCGCAGAGATTGCGTTACCTGATTCAATTTCTACGATTGTTTCGTTTGTCTTAGCCTTTTCAATCGTCACATTCCTTCATGTTGTTTTAGGTGAGTTAGCGCCAAAGTCGTTAGCAATCCAAAAAACAGAAGCGATTACGATGTTGCTTGCACCACCCCTTTATTGGTTTGGTCAAGTGATGAAGCCGTTCATCTGGATTTTAAATGGATCAGCGCGAGTCTTCCTGCGCTTGTTCGGTGTAGAGCCGGCAGGGCATGAAGAAGCACACTCGGAAGAAGAAATTAAAATTATCATGACACAAAGTTATAAGAGTGGTGAAATCAACCAGACGGAACTGTCTTACATGCAGAACATTTTTTCTTTTGACGAACGGATCGCAAAAGACATCATGTTGCCGCGAACAGATTTGATTACCATCTCCAATGATGCGTCGATGGATGAAATCATCGCGCTTGTCGAAGAATATCAGTTCACACGCTATCCGGTCGCAGAGGAAGGGGACAAGGATAAAATCCTCGGTTTCATCAATGCGAAGCAACTCTTTACTGATCACATGGCAAACAAAGGGAAGGCGTTAAGTTATTACGTGCATAATTTGCCGATTGTTTCAGAGTATTCACCTTTGCAAGATGCGATGTTGAAAATGCAAGTCGAACGAACACCGATGGCTTTAGTCATCGATGAGTATGGTGGTACTGCCGGTGTCATCACGATGGAAGACATATTAGAAGAAATCGTCGGTGAGATTCGTGATGAATTCGATAAAGATGAGAAAGCCGACATCGAACAAATTCATGAGCGACTGTATCGAATTTCTGGACGTGTCCTAATCGATGACTTGAACGAACGGTTTAACCTCGGAATCGAGGAAGAAGATATCGATACAATCGGCGGTTGGGTGATGGCGCAAGATACGGAAGTGTCGAGCGGTCAAGAGTTCCGTTATGAAGACTATACGGTCAAAGTGATGGAAGTCGATAATCACCAAGTAAAATCGATTTATCTACAACTCCCTGAAAAAGAATCCACTACACCAACTGAAGAAGAAATTATGTAAAACAAGGCGCCCACAGGGTGACCTTGTTTTTTTCTTGATAAAAGGCGTAGAGAATTTGTTTATACTCGGGCAGTCAGTGGTATTACTGTTTATGTGGCAAAAAAAGTTACTCAAACCAGAGGAAAAGGGGTTCTATTTCATGACTAAAACAATTCTTACTTCACGCGCGGCGGCAGTAGGGGGCCGTGATGGAAAAGTCTCTTCTGACGATAACGTCATTAATTTAGATTTAGTAATGCCTGGTACAAAAGGTAAAGAAGATATTCCGACATCAAACCCAGAGCAACTATTCGCAGCAGGATACGCGGCATGTTTCGATGGTGCATATAACTTAATGGCACGCCAAGCAAAAAAACGTGTCGAAACACGGACGAACTCGGAAGTGAGTCTTTTACAAGACGAAGCAGATAACGGCGTTAAAATCGCAGCTAAACTTGTTGTAGAAGTCGTCGGCGTCTCGCAAGACGAAGCAGAAGAATTACTTGAAAAAGCGCACGGATTCTGCCCATACTCTAAAGCAACACGCGGCAACATCGATGTCGATCTATCTGTCAAAGTAGTCGACGCACTTAGCGAATAAGGTTTCGTAGCGGAGGGATTCATGATGGCAAATGATACGGATCGTTCACGTGAGTTACTAGAAAATGAACGTAAGCGTCTGACGGAACAAGAGCGTGAATTATCGCCAGAACAGCAAGAAGAGGTGCTTAAAGGCAAAGAGCAAATGCCGGATGATCCAGCTATAGCAAGAGATCAAGCGCAAGATAACTGATTTTCATAACTTGGGGGATGATTTTAATGGGTAAAAAAGTAGCAGTCGTACTCGCGGACCATTTCGAAGATGTTGAGTTCACAGGACCAGTCGACGCATTAAAAGAGGCAGGTCATGAAGTGACAGTCATCGGTTCAGAAAAAGGCGCAGAACTCGTTGGTAAACAAGAAGAAGCGAAAGTCTCTGTTGATGTAACAATTGATCAAACATCACCGGCAGACTATGATGCGCTGTTGATTCCGGGTGGATTTTCACCAGATTTATTACGTGAAGACGAACGTTTTGTCTCTTTCGTAGAAGAGTTCGATATGTCGAAGAAACCAGTCTTCGCGATTTGTCATGGTCCACAATTAATGATTAACGCTAAAATCGTTAAGGGGCGCAAGATGACAGGGTATAAATCAATTCGAATCGATTTAGAAAATGCTGGGGTTGATTTCGAAGACACAGAAGTCGTCGTCGATGATAACTTCGTCTCGAGTCGTCAACCAGATGATATTCCGGCGTTCAACCGTGAGATGTTAGCGAAGCTCGCATAAGTTCATGCAAAACAAATCCCCTTCACAGGTCGTGAAGGGGATTTGTTTTTGCGTTAAGCGTTTGGGTAATCGCAAAGCTCAGTGATGACCCCGTGTGAATGCCTCGGATTCATGTAAATCAAACGACGGCCAAAAGGCGTTGACCGGTACGTATCTTCGAGGAACGTAAGTCCCTGTTCTTTTGCATCGAGAATCGCTTGATCTAAATCGTCAACGCGGTAGGCGATGTGATGTACCCCTTTACCGCGTTGTTTTAAGAAACGAGCGATTGGACTGTCAGCGCTTGTTGGTGTCAGTAGTTCAATGTGTGCATCTTCAAATTCAATGACAGCGATATTCGATGCCACGCCTGGAGCGGGGTTTGAATATTCACGGACTAATTTCCCGCCTAAAATTGTTGTATAAAAAGTAATGGCTTCTTGCATATCACGGACGGCAATTCCAGTATGATCAAGTTTCACTATAATTCCTCCCTTACACCACTAGTGTGCCAAAACTTCTCTCAAGGTGCAAAGCGCAGGCATTTTCACTAAAGGAGCTTCATCGTATTACATAATTAACCAACAAACTTATACAAAATGAAATCTCACTGAAATATAATAGAGGCAAAATGAATGCTATAATCAAAAACGTTCTTATAAAATTTAAACATTAAAATGAAATTTAAATAAAGCATACTTTTGACTACGATAAAATTATAGAGAAAAAGAGGGAATACTACATGAAAAAAACGTTCGCGTCGCTCATCGTTTCCGCACTTGTCCTTTCATCAACTCCTCATTTTGCATCAGCAGATGATTTAAGTGAACAAAAAGCCAAAAACGAACAAAAGCAACAAGAAAACCAAAATACACAAAAAAATCTTGAGTCTTCTGTGAATCATGAAGGTGAGAAAATTTCGAAGACACAACAAGAAGTGAATCGTTTAGACGAAGCATTGAATGAAAAAATGTTTGCCGTCGAAGCAAAAGATCGTCAAATCAAGGCGACAGAAGCTGAAATCGTCGAACTTGGTAAGCAAATCGAAAAATATAAAGCCAAGCTGAAACGTCAAGAAGAATTGCTCGGCGATCGTTTACGTGTCATGCAAGAAAATGATGGTAATTCGATTAAATGGGAAGAAGTCATCTTTGGTTCAAAAGATGTCGGAGATCTCGTCAGCCGTGTGCTAGCCGGGAAATCCATCTCACAACAAGATGATAAGATGATTACGGATTACCGGAACACGCAAAAGAAATTAGCGAATGCCCAAGCAGAACTTAAAGATAAAAAAGCAAAGCTTGTGACAGAGAAAAAAGAATTAAAACGTCAACAGGCAGAGCTCGAACAACAAATCAGTGAACGAAACAAACGCATTAAAGAACTTAAGAAGCAAAAAAAGAAATTTGAGACACAGTTGATGGACGCGAAAGAAGTTCAACAAATCTTGATTGCGCAAGAAAAAGCAATCGCGGCAGAAAAAGCGGCACGTGAACGTGAAGCACGGATTGAAAAAGAGCGCAAAGCACAAGAAGCACGAGAAGCAAAAGCCCGTGCTGAAGCTCAAGCGGCACAAGCAGCAGCCGATCAGGCAGCGGCAGAAAAGGCAGCAGCTGAGCAAGCTGCTGCAGAAAAAGCGGCAGCCGAGCAAGCTGCAAAACAAGCAGCGCGTCAAAAAGCAACAACGAATTCAACAAAACAATCAACGCCGGCACCAGCACCTGTAGCACCAAAACCAGCACCAATAGCACCGAAGCCAGCTCCGGCTCCGGCTCCAGTTGCATCTTCAGCATTGTTCATTCATCCGACAAGTGGTGCGACTACACAGGGATACGGCTCAGCAAGTGGTGAAAATGGGTACGGATTCCATAATGGAATCGACTTTGGTGCACCGGTTGGAACACCAATCGTCGCAGCAGCAACAGGAACTGTCATTACGGCTTCTAGCAGTGGTCCTTACGGGAATCACATCATGATTGCTCACCAATTGAACGGAAAAACGTATACGACGGTTTACGCGCACATGAGTTCATTGAATGCGCGTGCAGGACAACGTGTCAGCCAGGGACAACAAATCGGTGCACTTGGTAGCACGGGTAACTCGACTGGACCACACCTACACTTCGAAATTCATGTCGGCGGTTATATCTACAGCGGAACAGGCCCTGCAAATAGTGTTAATCCTATGTCAATGTTATAAAATCGTAAAAGAACCTCTACATTGTAGAGGTTCTTTTTTTATATAGTTTGAATAATTAGTTGTTATATTACAAAATAACGTTTTCATTTGAAACGTAAATGAAATTTTTCTGAAACTATTACGGTGCTATAATCAATTTCAGATAGTTTTACTACGAAACATGACTTCAAAAATCGAATTCATACATAAGCGAGGAACTCACATATGCTAAAAAAGTTATTTTCTACCGTACTATTAGGGACGTTATTATTGACGAACACCCCAATCACTCAAGCGGCTACAATCAAAGAAAAGAAAGCAGATAATGCAGCTGAACAACGTAAACTAGAAAAATCAATCAAAAAACAAGAATCTAAAATTTCAAAAGAGCAACGTCAAATCAATGCGATTGATGCAGCAATCAATGAAAATATTTTTCGTGTCTCAGAAAAAAATAAACAGATTCGTCAGTTGAATGAACGAATTGAAGAGCTTGAGGCAGACATTATTCATTATGAAGAAATGTTAAAACGCCAGGAAGAGCTGTTAGGAGACCGCCTTCGTGTGCTTCAAGAAAATGATGGGAATTCTATTAAATGGGAAGAAGTCATTTTTGGTTCGAAAGATCTTGGCGATCTCTTTAGTCGTGTGATGGCAGGGAAAAAAATTGCTGAACAAGATGACAAGATGATTTCTGCTTACCTTGAAACGCAAAAAAAATTAGCGGATGCTAAAGCGACGCTCGTGGATAAAAAGGAAGAGCGAGTGAAAGAAAAAGAAGCCCTTTTGGTTCAAAAAAAGGAACTCAAACAGCAAATGAAAGCGCGTAGTGAAACCTTAAAAAAACTACGTCAAGGTAAAACAAAATTTACGACAAAACTTCTGAATGCGAAAGAACTTCAAGCGACATTAGAAGCGCAAGAACGTGCGATTGCGGCAGCAAAGGCAGCTGCTAAAGTAGCAGCGGAAAAGGCAGCAGCTGAAAAAGCGGCAGCGGAAAAGGCGGCGAAAGCGGCGGAAAAAAACAACGCCGGGACGTCTAAGAAGGTCGTAAGTGCTACGCCAGTCGCTAGTGTTCCGAGCGGTTCGGCGCAGTTCGTTCGCCCTGCGTCAGGAAGTGTTTCACAAGGATTCGGACCAGCGAGTGGTGCAAATGGGTATACTTTCCATAATGGTGTCGACTTTAGAGGGCCAGTCGGATCATCAATCGTCGCAGCAGCTTCAGGAACGGTCATCACAGCAGGAAGCGGTGGACCGTACGGAAATCACGTGATGATTTCACATTTCTTGAATGGGAAAGTGTATACAACAGTTTACGCGCACATGAATTCATTATCAGTTCATGCTGGACAAACGGTCTCGCAAGGACAACAAATCGGTACGCTCGGAAATACGGGAAACTCGACGGGCGCACATCTTCATTTTGAATTGCATATTGGTGGTTACCAATACAGTGCGACAGGACCAGCTAATACAGTTAATCCATTAGCATACTTATAAAAACGAGCTTCGGCTCGTTTTTTTTATGACGCTATGCTACAGTGAAAGGGAAATTTAAATCATGAGCAACTAGGGGAGCTGGAGGAATCTGGCTGAGAGGAAAACCATTCTGTTTTCGACCCTATCACCTGATCTGGATAATACCAGCGTAGGAAAGTTGAGATTGAAGACATGAATAAGTGACCACACTCGTTGGTTTTTCATGGCGTCGTCTGCTTTTTTACAGCGGACGACGCTTTTTTTCGTTCCGCTTTCTCCTTGTGCTCTCATAGAAAGTGAGGTCTATCGATGAAACATGTACTGACGATTGCTGGATCAGACTCTAGTGGTGGAGCTGGAATTCAAGCCGACCTAAAAACTTTTTCTGCTCTTGGGGTTTACGGTATGAGTGTAATTACTGCTATCACAGCGCAAAATACGTTAGGCGTACAAGCAGTTGAAGATGTATCACCAACGCTTGTCGAAGCCCAGTTGAACTCGATTTTTAGCGATATTCGTGTAGATGCCGTTAAAATTGGGATGGTCTCGAATGAAAAAACGATTCAAGTTATTGCCAAATGTTTGAAACATTATAAGGGACCAGTCGTCTTAGACCCCGTGATGGTCGCAAAAGGGGGGCATGCCCTGTTAAGGAAATATGCTGAACAAGCATTAATGGAGCACTTGATGCCGCTTGCAACCTTGACGACCCCGAATATTCCGGAAATGGAACGCATGTTAGGGCAAGCGATTTCGACAGTTGATGAAATGAAGCTGGCGACGACGGAATTCGCACAAAAACGAGACATCGCTATCCTGTTAAAAGGCGGTCATCTCGAAAGTACGGATGCCTCGGATATTTTATACACGGAAGGGATGCATCATCTGTTTCAGGAGGCACGATTAAAACGCCAGCATACACATGGGACAGGATGTACATTATCTTCCGCGATTGCGGCACGTCTTGCTCTGGGAGATTCCCTGAAGGATAGCGTGATTTATGCTAAACGGTACGTAACTGAAGCAATCCGGCATGGATTTGCCTTAGGGAACGGAATCGGACCGACACATCACTTTTATGACATTTGGAGGGAAACGGATGCTTACAACCATTCATGATAAAAAACCATTAATTCATCATTTAACGAATGCGGTCACGATTAATGAGTGTGCCAATATGACCCTTGCGCTCGGGGGTTCACCTGTCATGGCGGAAGATATCCTAGAAGTCGAGGAAATGGTTGGACATGCAGATGCTGTCGTTATCAATATCGGGACATTGAACGCAGCTTCACGAGCGTCGCAATTGTTGGCAGGTCAAACGGCCAACCGATTGAAGAAACCGATTATTTTAGATCCAGTCGGAATGGGGGCGACGACACTTCGGACACAATTCACGAAAGAGTTACTCGAAGCAATTCATTTTACGGTCATTAAGGGGAACGTCTCTGAAATCAAGACGCTCATCGGTCAAGTCGGACGTTCAAAAGGAGTCGATGTCGCTTCAGGAGAGACATTAGATTTTCAAGTCGTCCATGAGTTTGCTGGACGGCTCGGGACGACTCTCGTCGTAACGGGACCGGTTGATTTCATTACAGACGGCAAGCGTCAAGTAAAACTAACCGTAGGAACGCCACGACTCGGACACATTACAGGGACAGGCTGTATGACGGCATCGCTCATCGGGACCCTACTTGGAGCAGGGTATGATGCATTCGAAGCAGCGACCTATGGGACGTATTTAATGGGAAAAGCGGGTGAAGTCGCAGATGAAGCAGCGGGACTCGGTGATTTCCGGATGGGGTTGTTCAACGCAATCAGCTTAACTACAGAAGAAAGTTTGAAAGGGGTATTGACCAGTGGAGAATGATTACACGGTTTATGCGGTAACAGATCGGCGCTTTCACCCGGACGTTGCCTTGATTGATGCGGTCGAAGCAGCAATAAAAGGTGGCGCGACGATGGTCCAGCTTCGTGAAAAACAGGCGCAAGGGAAAGAATTTCTCGAACAAGCGAGCGACTTGAAGAAAATGATGTTTCGTTACGGCGTCCCACTCATCATCAATGACCGGATTGATATCGCACAAATCGTCGGTGCAGGTCTGCATATCGGGCAAGAGGACATCCCTTTGCGGGAGGCACGTAAGCTGTTACCGGAAGCCACGATTGGGGTTTCTGTCTCGACCGTTGAACAGGCAATCGAAGCAGAGCAAGACGGGGCAACTTATCTTGGCGTAGGGTCACTCTATCCAACGGCGACAAAAGACGATGCGAGTCAGATGACAAACGAAACACTCCAAGCGATTCGCCGGGCTGTTTCCCTTCCTCTCGTCGGGATTGGTGGAATCACACATCATGTGGTGCCCGACTTATTCGAGATGCTTGAAGGATATGCTGTCGTCTCTGCCTTATTTGCAGCACCAGATATTGAACGTGCGGCACGGGAGTTCAAAGAGGCGGTTCAGACTGCGCGTCAAATAGTATCAGACCGGGTATAATCACTGAAGAGGTGATGTACGTGAAATGGCAAGTCATTCGCTTTCGGGGAGGCTGGATTCGGTATCGAATCGAACCACAAATCATTCGAATCGACAATCGCGGAAAGTATCATTTAGGTTGGAAATTGTTTCCGTATCCGAATCGTTATGCATTTGAATTGGCGGCTTTGTTAAAAAACAAACACCGACAACGATATAAACGGCCGCTGTTGATTAAAACGGCATCCATCGCTACGGAAATCTGGGGACATACACACCTCGATTTATTTTATCGGGTGATGTTACAAGTACCGTTACCACGCTTCCTATCGAATCGATATAAGGAGCGATTGCGAAATACAAGTATCATCGACATCGGTGTACGAGCTGTTGATACTAATCGAATCGTTTGGGATATCGGGAATCGATTAGGGGGATGGGCAGTTTTTCGTACAATCCAAAAAAAACATCGGAAATGAATCTTCACCTCGCGAATCATCGTAGTCATCTTACTTGCATTTGTTGTTTTAGGATGGTGCAATAGTTTGGAGGAGAGGTGAAGACAGTGGAGGCACCACGCTGTGAGACGATTGCGATCGATCAAAAACGTGCAACTGAAATTGGTCATGCCGTTGAAAAAATCCCGACGCTTGAGATTGGGAAATTGTTTAAAGTGTTATCGGACGCAACGCGTCTACGAATCGCTTATGCATTGACGGTCGAGCGAGAACTTTGTGTTTGTGACGTATCGGCATCAGTTGATTGTTCGATTGCGACGGCTTCGCATCACTTAAGAACGTTATTGAAACAAGGTCTCGTCAAATATCGTAAAGAAGGAAAAGTTGTCTATTATTCACTTGATGACCATCATGTCTCGTCGTTAGTTCATTTGGCAATGGAGCATGTGAATGAAGGAAAGGCTTCTTCTTGAGAAAAATACAAAAAAACGCACCGCAGTCCGATAAAGAACTGCGGTGCGTTTTTTAGCTTTTTCACGAAGCTAATCGTATGAAACAACAGATCACTTGATTCGATGGAAGAGCGTGATGGTCACACTGATGAGTAGAAAGGCTAAAATGGATAGACTAAAGCACATCCGTTTATAGGATGCTGTCACGAGCGCCGTATTTTCGAGTTCTTGATCTAATTCGGTATACAATTGATCTTTAACTTGAGCAAGATCTTCAAGAATGGTCTGCGTGGTCTGCGTCGATTGTTTCGCTAAAGCGGTAGCTGCTTGTGAACCGTTTGTTTCATAAAGGCTGAAAACGGTTTCGATTTCTTTTTCCCATGCATTGTTACGGGTTAACAAATCTTTAATCGGTACGGGTGTTTCGTTCGAAGCATTGAGCACACGGCGTAAATCATGAATTTTGGTCGTGCAGAAGTAGTATTGTTCAATGTAGCGGTCGTCTTCATAGAGCAATAGGCCGCGAACGGCATTTGCCCGATCCCGATTGTATTCGACGAGTTGGTCGACTTGTTTAATCATCGGGATATCATGGGCGTGCATCTCTTCTGTCATTTTTGAAATGGTACGATAACCTGTCAAGGCATAGATGAGAGGAATCGAAGCGAACAAACTGACTAAAAGAATGAGAGAGATGCGGTAGCGCCAAAGTTTATTCATGCAATCATTCCTTCGTAAGCTAACTAGTAATGTCATTAGCTTAACCACTAATTCCCAAAAAGTGAAGAGTTATCTATTTTTTAGGGGAACATCTTTTGGTTACGGGAATCCAATCGTTTTATATTTTGAGATGAAACCTGAAGCGATACCAAACGTAGACGTATATGATGGGTCAGCCTTCGTTTACAAAAAACAACCCACCTCATGACAGGGGGTTGTCGTTTCATCGTGTGCGGTTCATTTAAAAAGAGTAGGAATGTTCTTTGTAATTTCCAAAGACGGTATGAATCTCAGAGAAGGTGACGAAGGCATTAGGTTCGACAGAGGAAACAATTTCCTGAAGACGAACGATTTCATTATTCTGTACGACGACATAAACCATCTTCTTTGTCCGGTTGGAATAGCCACCGCGCGCATCGAGAATCGTGACACCACGACCGAGTTCTTTTGTGATGACGTCGTTGATTTCATCTGCTTTTTCACAAATGATAATACATTGTTTAGAAGCAGAGTAAAAACTATAGACCGTTTGCAACGCCTTGGCGCGAACGAAGCTCATAATTAATGCATACATAACATGTTTTAAGTCGAAGACTAACCAAACTAAGATATAGATCACTAAATCCTGCATTAAAAAAATACGCGGGAGCGGCCAGTTATGGAAGCGGGCATAAAAGAACTTTCCGAGGATGTCGAGTCCACCTGTCGAAGCGCCGCCAAAGAAGATTAATGCCATTGCGAGCCCGGAAACTAACCCTGCAAAAATGGAGGCGACGAGAGGATCGTTTAATGACTCAGGAACCACTTGTGTTGGAATCCAATCAATTAAAAATGAAGAAATAAGGACGATAATTCCTGAAAGTAGCATGAATCGTTTTCTTAAGAAGCGAAAACCAAGTAAGAAAAGCGGGATATTCAAGACAAGTTGGGTCAGTCCGATAGGCGTATTGAACAACTCCTGGAAAATAAGTGTGATTCCCATGATGCCGCCAGATCCAATGTCATTTGGAGATAATAAAAGGCTGATATAAAGGGAGTAAAGAAGTGTACCGATTAAAAGGAAACTGATTTTTTCTGTTCGTTTTTTCTTGCTCGTTTGTTTAGTCTTCATTGTGATTGATGAGAAATCCTCATGCTCCTCCTTCGTAAAGTATCTGCCTGCAAGAGTACGCCTATATAGCATTAAATTCAACCCCTCAACTGAAAAATATCGTAAAAAGGTGACGCGGGTCGAAAGGAATTGAGTGAATTGAAAAAAATCCTTTTATTTTTATGCTGTGCGCTCATTGGATTAAGTACAGGTTCCGTTTTTATGTTGCATTACTCGAGGGAATCCCCTGACAATAAGTGGCGTGATGGAGCACTGGTCACTCGATATGTCGGAACATCGGTTACAAATACAAATGCAATGACAGGATTTATTGAACGATTTCCATTTTCAGACGCACTTAAACAAGTACAGATTGAAGGAACTACCGTCTCCTTACGTTATGAAGTGACGGGTAAATCCAGAAAAGAATGGGTCGGGACAAATCATGAATGGATTGATCCGTCTACACCCTCTTTTATCAAAAGTCGATTTCCGCAACTCGTCATGCACCATACGCTGGCTCTTTTTTTAGCGATTCCTAATGTAATGACAGTTGAAATTCAATATACGGATCCTGTATCAATCCTTCAAATTAAAATCACGCGTACTGATTTTGAAGGGTATACACCACGCGATATTGAGCGAGCTTCGACGTCCACTAACCGCTTTAATCGTGTAGTCATTGACGACTATGTATTAGTTGAATCAAGGCGAAAATCCTTTCTGGAATACTTCCGTTCACAACTCAAAATATACCCGTAAAGTAGTTGTATCTAGCAAGAAAAAGCTTTTTTCACAAACTTGACACAATGGTATCGTTTACATGTCATTCTTTCGTAAAAACCTTAAATAAGGGGTAGGCAGGGGTTGAACATCTTATAAGATGGAAGTATGATAATAAGTGAACAAACATTGTGAAGTGTTGAACAAGAAGAAAGCGAGGTTTCTACAATGAATGAAGTAGAAGCATTAGAAGGGCTAAGAAATAAAGCGGTTAAATCAACTAAAATGCTACAAATGCGTCCACTCGAATATTTAGTTCGTGCCATGCTTGCTGGGGTATTCATCGGTTTTGCTATCATATTTACACTCAAAGCAATCAACGGACTTTATCTAAATGAATCGGCTGCGATGACGCTCGTCGGTGGATTAACTTTTGGTGTTGCGCTTGTCTTAATCGTCTACGGCGGTGCAGAACTGTTTACAGGAAATACGATGTACTTTACTACGGCGACGATGCGTGGATACACTACGAAAATGGATACGTTTAAAGTATGGACGATTTGTTTGATTGGTAATGGTCTCGGAGGACTTGCCTTCGCGTTACTCTTTTCGCAAACTGGAATCATTCAAGAGTTAGGCGCAAACAACTGGTTGTTTGCTGTCTCTGAATCGAAAATCCATCACTCGACATGGGAAATCTTTACGCGAGCAATCTTCTGTAACTGGATGGTTTGTTTAGCGATTTTCATTCCGAAAAACATGAAAAATGAATTGGCACAAATCATGATGATGATGGTTTTAGTTGCTGTCTTCTTCGCATCAGGTTTTGACCATGTCATTGCCAATATGGCATTGTTCTCAATCGCGCTTGTCGTACCTCACCCAGAGGCGATTTCATTTGCCGGAGCAATCCATAACTTAATTCCTGCTCTCTTCGGTAACATCATCGGTGGAGCACTCTTCATGGGAATGGTTTACACGTGGTTGAATAAAGAAAAGCTAGAAGTGGATCAATCAAAACAACAAGCTGCGACAATCAACATCGCGACGAAAAAAAAAGCATAAAGAAAAGGTAAGGTAGCGACGGGTTTTCCCGTCTCCCTTACCTTTTTCTTTATTCGAGATGTTGGAAGCGATCGACATCTGCTGCGAGTTCTTCATAAATCGATTCGACGATTTGAGCATCATCGAACAGACCGAGTACATTTTCGTCAGGTAGTGCATCGACTGGGGAAGTAAAATAGAGCACAGCCGTCAATAATAATTGTTCTTGTTCTTCCTTCATCGAAAAACGTTTTTGATAAAGGGCACGTAACATCTCAAGTAACTGTTTAAGTTGGAAATACAGCACGAGTTCTGCTTCACGTTCGATATCAGACCCTTCTTCTGAAGCGATATCTTTTGTTAAATGTGCTAAGCCAACTTCTCCTCGAATCAATAAATCTTCCTGTGCTTTGTGATCTCCGACTAACGCCAATGCCTGACGGTGGAAATATGTGTAAGCGGATTTGAAATCTCCTGGTACGAATTCCATGTTCAACACTCCTTCTCTACACCTAGTTTCACCTTATTTCTTGCAAAATTGCAACTCTTTCGTGAAAATAAGAGTAAGAGACGAAAGGGGATTACATAATGCCGACTCAAGAACAACTCAAAAAGTATGCAGCACTCGCTGTACGTACAGGAATCAATTTGCAATCCGGTCAGCAACTAGAAATTCGTGCTGGCATCGAAAATGCACCACTTGTTCGTGAAATTACACGTGTTG
This sequence comes from Exiguobacterium sp. QJM3NY_9, assembly GCF_056173545.1. Taxonomy (NCBI): domain Bacteria; kingdom Bacillati; phylum Bacillota; class Bacilli; order Caryophanales; genus Exiguobacterium; species Exiguobacterium sp. QJM3NY_9. The sequence goes on from NZ_CM149679.1 coordinate 604,759, forward strand.
CTTACGAAGTAGGCGCATCGAACGTTTACGTGCAATGGTCAGATGATGAAATGACGAAAATCCGTTATTTCGATGCACCGGAAGATTCGTTTGACGCATTTCCAGAGTGGTTAAAAGCACGGTTCGATCAGTTAGCTGATGAAAAGACAGCCTTCTTATCTGTCGTCAGTGAAGATCCAGATCTTTTAAACGGAGTCGAGTCGAGTCGTATCGCGCGCGCGAATAAAGCAGCAGGAGTTGCACTAGCCAATTGGCGTAAATTCGTCATGAGCGACAATGTAAGCTGGTGTGTCGTTGCTGCACCTTCAGATGCTTGGGCGGCTAAGGTATTCCCGGACTCGGAAAACGCTGTAGAAGAGCTATGGGAAGCGATTCTAAAGGCAACCCGTGTCGATCAAGCAGATCCAGTCGCTGCATGGGAGAAACATGATCACAACCTCCGCACGAAAGCGACATTCTTGACGGAGAAAAAATATAAAACACTTCATTACTCGGCACCAGGGACGGAATTATCGATCGAGTTGCCAGAGCGTCACGTTTGGCTCGGTGGTGGTGGACCGAATGCGGACGGTGTTGATTTCATCGCGAACCTTCCGACGGAGGAGGTCTTTACGTTACCGAAGAAGACAGGAGTCAACGGTCATGTCTCGAGTACGAAGCCACTCAGCTACAGCGGAAACTTGATTGATGGCTTTACGCTTTGGTTTGAAGATGGGAAAATCGTCAAAGCAGAAGCGAAACAGGGTCAAGCGGCATTAGATGAGTTGATTTCGCTCGACGAAGGAGCACGTTATCTCGGAGAAGTAGCACTCGTGCCGCACCATTCACCAATCTCTGACTCGGGCATCTTGTTCTACAATACGTTGTTCGATGAGAATGCCTCATGTCACCTCGCGATTGGTCGTGCCTACTCGACGTGCCTTGAGAATGGACCAAGCTTATCGAATGAAGAATTAGCCGAGCAAGGGGCGAATGATTCGATGACGCATGTTGATTTCATGATTGGCTCAGCAGATATGGCAATCGATGGCGAATTAGCAGACGGTACACGCGAAGCGTTAATGCGTAACGGCAACTGGTCAATTTAAGGATGAGCCGAATGGAGGCTAAAAAAAGTAACAGGAACGGGTATCCGTTCCTGTTACTTTTTTTGTGTTTAAGGAAAGTATTCGTATTAAAGTTCTTCACCGATGATTTTTACTTCCGTCTCGAGGAGAATCCCGAATTTATCCTGCACCGTTTCCTGAACGTGGTGAATAAGCGAAATGTAATCAGTCGCCGTTGCATTTTCGATGTTGACGATGAAACCGGCATGTTTTTGTGAGACTTCCGCTCCACCAATTCTTGTCCCTTGAAGTCCGCTGTCCTGGATTAACTTTCCGGCGAAATATCCTTCAGGGCGCTTAAAGACACTGCCGCAAGAAGGGTATTCGAGGGGTTGCTTCGTTTCACGCTTATTCGTCAAATCGTCCATGACTTCCTTGATGAGAACAGGATCACCCTCCGTCAAAGAAAAACGTCCTTCGAGAATGATATATTCTTTTTTAGCGAAACAGCTTGTCCGGTATCCAAGTTCGAGTTCGTCGCGTGTGATGTTTAACAGCTCACCTTGGCGTGTTAAAACCGTCGCGCTCTGAAGACAATCTTTGACTTCCCCTCCATACGCACCAGCATTCATGATGAGCGCACCACCGACTGTGCCGGGGATTCCACAGGCAAACTCGAGACCACTCAACGCATGATCATAAGCGACGCGTGAGGCCTGGATGATGGCCGCGCCGCTTTGTGCGACGAGCTCATGTTCTTCGACCGAAATATCCGTCAATTTTTCAAATGATAAGACGATGCCACGAATCCCGCCATCACGTACGACGAGGTTCGATCCATTACCGAGTAATGTCAATGGGAGATCGTTCTCATAAGCATAGCGAACAGCAAAAGCTGTTTCTTCGTAAGAAGAAGGAATGATGAAAAGGTCGGCAATTCCTCCCATTTTCGTATACGTATGATATTTTAACGGTTCATTCACTAATACAGAGTCTTCGTTTAATCCCTCGTAAAGCCCAGTCAACAACTGTTCAGTCATATAAGTTCTCAGTCCTTTTTTTATGAATTCCATTCAGCGAAAGTACGCTCAAAATATATTTTACACTAATTACGTAATTGATGTTTAGCACATAGTTCCCAAAATACAGAGTTGACACGAAAAATGCAAGGTTTATCCGAAAACTGTCATCGCTTAGTAATGAAAATATATATCTGAAATTCCGAATTTCGAAAGGTGAACAAGACAAAATAAGGATTTCGGGTATGAATCGGTTAGAAAAGGGGCAATTACATATACAGATAGAAGGATGTTCTAAAAATTAGGAGGGGAATCGATATGGAGAGCGAACGTTTGAGAATGCGACCTTTTTCTCAGGAAGATTTCGACTTTTATAAAGAACTCGTTCAAAATGAATTGGTGATGCAGTATATTAACGGTGGTGTTTCATTGGATGAGACGGAGGCCCGTTTATGGTTCGACCAACAATTCGAGCGGTATGAAGATGATCGTCAGACGGGCTTTTTGCTGATTGAAAAAAAAGAGGATGAGGAACCAATCGGTTTTGCAGGACTCATCCTACAAGAAGTCGACGGAGTAGAAGAACTTGAAGTCGGATATTGGTTAAAGCCGAAGCACTGGAAAGTCGGATACGGGCGTGAAGCAGCGAAACGTCTGATGCGTGAGGCATTTGAACGTGGAAACGATCGTCTGATTTCAATCATTCATCCAGAAAATCATTCTTCTCAAAAGGTGGCTCGCGCCAACGGATTGGGTTGGGAAAAAGAAACGGTCTTTAAAGGGATACCCGTCGTCGTCTATTCATGCAGACTAACCCGTCTATTTAGAGGCTGAACATTAAAGCAGAGGAGTGTAATTCATGTATCATACAGAATTTATTCGGTTTAATCAGCTTGGTGCCTTGACGCTTTATCAGTTATTAAAATTAAGAACTGATATTTTTGTCGTTGAGCAGGAATGTGCCTATTCAGAGCTCGATAATCGTGATCAGGAGGCGATTCATGCACTTGCCTATGCAGATCAGCAGTTAATCGGTTGCCTTCGAGTACTCCCTAAAAATCAATCAGGTGCTGTAGCGATTGGTCGTGTCGCCGTCCATGCTGATTTTCGGTCGCGCGGCATTGCACGTCGCTTGATGAATGAAGCAATCGAACACATCCGGACACAAGAAGAAACAGGGATTTATTTGCAGGCCCAGGCCCATCTAAAAAAGTTTTATGCATCGTTTGGGTTTGAAGAGACATCTGATGTGTATCTGGAGGATGGAATTCCACACCTTGATATGCATTTATCAAAATTAGGCGAGAATACGCCCACTTCTAAACGATCCGGGTGAAACCCTAGTGAAAGTGGGAGATGAATCGCCACCCTCTGTTTCGGGTATATCCTTTGTAATTTGTAAGGAGATGAACATCATGTTGACACACAAGGCCTACAAATTCAGAATCTACCCGACGAAAGAGCAGGAAATCCTGATCGCGAAGACGATCGGTTGTTCACGCTTTGTCTTCAATCACTTCTTGGCGAAGTGGGATGAGATGTATAAAGCGACAGGTAAAGGGCTGTCCTACGGGTCTTGCTCAAAAGAACTCCCGTTGTTGAAGCAAGCGTTCGACTGGTTGAAAGAAGTCGATAGCATGTCTGTGCAAACCAGCGTCAAACATCTTGCTGATGCCTTTGACCGCTTCTTCAAGAAGCAGAACGAACGGCCCCGCTTCAAGTCGAAGTGCAACCCCGTTCAAGCGTATAAGACGAATATTCAGGGTAAGTCTCAACTTCCAGAAGTCTCGATCGTCGGCAACAAGTTAAAACTCCCGAAGTTGAAGTGGGTCCGTTTCGCCAACTCGAGGCAGGTCGTCGGACGAATCTTGAACGCGACCATCCGACGTAACGCTTCAGGAAAATACTTCGTCTCCCTGCTCGTCGAGCAGGAGAGCAACGAAATGCCGAAGACGGGCTCATCCGTCGGCGTCGATGTCGGATTGAAGCACTTCGCCATCCTGTCGGACGGCGCGGTGTACAAGAATGACCGTTACTTCCGCTCGCTTGAGAAAAAGCTAGCGCGTGAACAACGCAAGCTCTCTCATCGTCAACGGTTGGCCTTGGACAAGAAAGTAACACTTTCCGAGGCGAAGAACTATCAGAAGCAGAAGCGGAAGGTCGCCCGCATCCACGAGAAGATTGCCAACAAGCGAACCGATTTCCTGCACAAGGTATCGACCGAGATCGTCAAAAACCACGACGTCATCGGCATCGAGACCTTGCAAGTGAAGAACATGCAGAAGAATCGCAAGTTGAGCAAGTCCATCTCGGATGTCAGTTGGTCGGAATTCTTCCGCATGCTCGGATACAAGGCGGCATGGTACGGAAAGACCGTCGTGAAAGTCGGCAAGACCTTCGCCTCTAGTCAACTGTGTTCCAGTTGCGGACATCAACACAAAGACGTGAAACATCTTGGCTTGCGTGAATGGACATGCCCGAGTTGCGGCATCCACCACGAGCGTGATGTGAACGCAGGACTGAACCTCAAACAAGAAGCTGAACGCATCCTAGCTTCTTCAACCGTCGGGACGACGGGGTTAGCCTGATCAGGTTTCGACCGTTAGGTCGGATCACTCAGGAATCCTCCACCTCTAAGCGAAGCGTAGGTGGAGGTAGTTCAACGCTTAAAGAAGAGTATTGAATATTCCTTTACCTAGCAACTAAATTGCTCATCTAGGTTGGGAAGACGTCTCTCCCTTGTCGTCCCAATTGTTGTAGACATGAGGAAACGCTTATTTTCGAGAAATACTTCAAAAAATAGCGGAGTGAACCGATGATGAGAGCAGAACGAATTTCATTCGGAGGTGAATCAGTCCATGAAAAAAGTACTGGTCATTCTCGCGTTAAGTCTGATTGGACTTTTATCTTTTGCGGTCGGAATTTCTTACGCAGAGCTTCAAAGCAGCCAACAGAACTCAGAAAAACAGTTAAAGACGATGCTTGAAAAACATCATGGAATCAGTGAAGCATCATTTTTAGAAGTGAAGGCATCGTTTTCCCTGCAACATCGACAAGTAATCCAGGTTCGATTGCGTGGAGAACCTGCCATTACTTATGAGTTCATTCAGCCGGAGCAGACAATTGAATATAGCGGTTCAATTGGAACGAGTGTCGAAAAAGTCGGAAAGCAAGATGAGATTTTTCGATCGATGCCTTTAAAAGTAGGCGAGAATTGATAGATCCTGGTGGATTTCCTTATTGTGAGGAAGGCATCAGGATTTTTTTGGCTTTCAAGAAAAGATAATATTGCGTACACTACGAAGAGAAGCAGTATTCAGGGGGGCAAACCGATGATGAAACGATTTGTGAAAAATGAGGCAGTTGGTCAGGCAGTACGTGCATTTAAAGAATTGAATCGAAAAGATTTTGAGTATTACAATGCTGAGTTGTCCGAACAAGAACGGGTCGCTTTAAATTTCGTGAAGCGAGCCTTTGACTTAGAGTCATCAGAGCACTTGTCGCTAGCGCTCGATACGAACCAACCAGTCATTGAACTCGATCGTCTGTTACTTAAGTTGGGGGCGATACAAGATAGAACGCTCTTTTTCCGTTTGTTGGTACAACATGGTGTAGATCTCAATCAATTAAAAGAGCTTGATGGACATCGTTCAATTGTCCGTCAACCGTTAGCATTTCCAGTCGGTCTATACAGTGCAATCAATCATGAACTTTTTCAATTGGCGATAGAGGCAGGTCTTGATTTAGACTACACGACATCCTTGCAACGGAGTGATCGTTTTTTAGAAACGCACGTGATTAATATGCTTGATCTCTATTTGTTGCTTGATTTAGAAGACGAAATGGACGTACGAAGCCTAGAATTTTTTACAGACCATCCGGCAACAATCGGTTTTGTTGAGCAGTTAAAGCGGTCGAATCCGTCAAGCATTCAGACAATCTTCGAGACTAAAAAATATCAAGTTGATTTTAAATATGCCAAACACTATCCACTCTTTTACGCGATGGTCGGTCGGCATACAGAAGTATTTGAACAGTTGCTTGAAGCAGTTTTAAAAACGGAGGATGAACAACTGCTTTTAGAAGATGCACTGTTAGCCTTTCATAACCACCAACCAGGTCAAGCGAGTGCGTTAGGAAACGACTATATCGACAGTCTATATCAGATGGGGGAGCAGCTAAGGATCCGAGCAAATGTTGATTTCAAACAAGTGGAGGATGCCTACGTCCTGGCGGAATATCAAGAAATCGTTGAGCGGTTACGTAAAGATTCTCTAGAGTAAGTATGCCAGTGTGAGAAGAGTTGAATATCACAGAATGTATCGGGGTCATATAAACGAAGGGCTTCTTGATGTGTTGAAAAACAATACGTCTCGAATGTCCGAACTGTCGTGCGTTTTAATTTAGCTTGAAAGGTCTCAAGAATTCTTCGCCCATATCCTTGATTCTTCAATTCAGGGATACACGTAATTTCGAGTAAACGAATCGTTTGCTTTTGTTTTTGGATGATGATTGTTCCGACGATTGTTTGTTGATCGTAGACAAGGTACGGCAATGCCCCCTGTTCAATCAAATATTCGATATGGGATACGTCATAGCTAAATAAAAAATGTGAGGATTGAATCGACTCGTTTCTGAGATTTAAGAACAAGGAACGGTTTCGGAGAGTAAGTGGCTTGAATTGAAGTGACGCGGCATGATCATTGATGAGACCGATGAAGCGAAATTGTTCAGAAGAGAGTGTATAACCGAGCGTATTCCAAGTCGAGACCAACCCGAAATCATGTGGTGGAATGATTTGAACGTCGATTTGATGAGGATGCAGAGAGAGCGCGTAATCATGGACGAAATGCGCCAAAGTGCGGAAAGCAATCAAGTCCGTGTAAGCGGCATTGATGATTTGAAGGGACGAGGCAAATTGGTTAAATCCTAATGTCGCGCAGACGGCATCCTCCTTGATTAAAGCCCATTGATATTTTTCAGGTGGTTGGAATGAGAGGGACAGAGGAGATAAGCGGTTTTTTTGTAACAACTGATGGACGAGACGACGTTGACCGTGCGACAATTGCTCGTACCGTAAAATTTTCAAACGCTACACTTCCTTTTCTGATTAGGATGAAACAATATCTTAAGTATACTATAAGCAATAAAAGGAAAATAATAGTTTTTATCATAAAAGGTAAAAGTAATCTGGTAGAAACGGGGGAGGGATTAGATTGGGAAAAAAGTTTATCTATGTCTGCTTCTTTTTGTTTTTGAGTAGTATCCATCCCGTTCAAGCACAAGATTTAGATAAACAAGAAACGAGCGTCCGAGAAGCTGTGACGTATGGAAGCTATGGAACGATGGATGAACTCATCATTGATCGAAAAGAACCGACATATGATGGTTTTGACTCACCGAATGACATGGCATTTTTATTTGCCTGTATCGCACTGCTTGCAACTGTAGGACTTGGAATCGTCAATACATCAGATTGAAAGACCTTCGGGAAACCTTCCCGAAGCTCTCAGGCTGTAGACAACGTGCTATCGGGAAATCAAGCGTCTTTTTTCCCGTAGGAGTCAACGAAATGCGACGCTTTTTAGGGAATACCGTGACAGAAATTCAGACATGCAGACGGTATAGAGCTCAATCCGTCTCGTTATCGCATGTTCACGCTTCATAAGAGTTTGTCTACACGCTAAAGAGCTTCGGGAAACCTTTCCGAAGCTCTTTTTTGTATTTAAAAATGAATATGTTTGGTTCGGCCAACGCGTTCAATCCGATCATGTTCTTCGTCTAGACCCGCCTGTTCCAGCAAGTCGAGATAATAGCGAAATGGAGTCGAACGGTGTGAAAAATAAGGAATATATTCTGTGAAAAGCATCGTTTCGGCTCGTTCTAGTTCACGTAAAGCGATCAGGGCATGAAGTTCTGCGAAGCGAATCTCTTGATAGAGGATGAGCTTGTCTGCATCGATGCGAACGTTCATTTGAAGCTTTTTCGCATGCATGTTCAATAACGACAGGTAAGACTCACGCTCTTGTCGCGTTTCACAATGCTCGAGAACGGCAAGGAAGAGGTCACTGCGTTCCGTGTCGACGTCGATCGGTACCTTTAACGCCGTGTAGATGGCACGCTTCATCCACGCATTATCGGATGTGTCGAGCTTGTAGTAACCAACGAGTTCTTGGAAGAGCTCAACTTGAGAGACTTTAATCAGTCGGAAGGGGTCGTTACTCAGGAAAAGAGGTTCTTCACCAGCGGCGGAAGACAGTAAAAAAAAGAATTCTTCGAAAGCAACACGCGTTCCGTTCTTTCGACCGACATAATGTCGCAGGTGTTTTAATAATCGTTTTGCTGTGACGTACCAGTTTTTTTGTTCGCGTACGGAAACGATTGCACTTGGTTCTAAATACTCACCATCGTAGGCGAGTTGAATGAAGTATTCTGTCTGTTCGATGGTTTGTTCGATTGTCGGTTGTTCTTGTTCTTTTTGTAGACCTTTATATTTTGCGAATTGCGACAGCATCAAATCTAATTCTTTATCTTCAATTGTTTGTTTGGGAAGTTGGCGATAGATCTCTACGATAATGTCGCGAAGGGTCGTATCGCCATATTGCTCCAGTAAAAGACGTAATTTTCGAATTCTCATGATCGCCCTCCTTCGACAAAAACACAACACTTCATTATTCATTTCCCGATTTTTTCATAAAACGAACATCTTTCATTTGCTCTTTTACACAATCATTGCCTATTTTTAAAGGGAAAGATTAATTTAAGGGAGAGATTCAGATGAATGAAACGATTGAACATTTATTAAACCACCGCTCGATCCGGAAATTTAAGGAACATCAACTCGACGAACAGACGATTGAACTATTAATCCAATCTGCCCAGGCTGCTTCGACGTCTTCTTATCAACAAGCCTATGCAATTGTCGGAATTGAGGATTTAGAAAAAAAACAGCAACTCGTCGAAGTAGCGAGTGGACAAAGTTATGTAGCAGATAATAGCTACTTCTTCGTCTTCTGTATCGACTACCATAAACATATGCTGGCAGCAGAGATTGCGAATGGCTCAGTCGCTGACACAGTCGAAACGACGGAAGCGTTGATCGTCGGAGCGGTTGATGCAGGACTTGCCGCACAGAACCTCGTCGTAGCAGCAGAATCATTAGGATACGGGACAGTTTATATCGGTTCACTTCGTAATGACGCTCGAAAAGTGAGTGAACTTCTTGAGTTGCCAAGTCACGTCGTACCGTTATTTGGTGTTGCAGTCGGTTTGCCGGATCAACAGCCAGGTAAAAAACCCCGTCTTCCGATGGAGGCAATCTTCCATCGTAATACGTATACTAATGACAACAAGATGCGTGAGTTGCTAGAACAGTATGAGGCAGAAACCTCGTCGTATTACGGAGAGCGGACGGATGGCGCACGAACTGAGGGATGGGTCTATCAAATGGCTGCCTCGATGAAGGAACCGAAACGGACGTATTTACGTAAGTTCTTACAAGATAAGCAGTTATCGCAAGACTAAAACGGAGGTACTACTATGGATGAGTTTCAATCAGGTCGTTCTCGACTAGAACGAAAACGACAGGAAGAAGAGCAGGCGCGACGTACTTCGACACATACACCAATTGAGCATCGAGCAGAAGATGAGCGAATGCGGATTGACGCCTCACAACGGCAGAATCATCGATACGTCGAGGATGGACCAGCTTTGACGTCGCGTTCAGTTCAACAAAATCACCGGGGCTCGCAGAAAAGAACACGGACTGGTATCGGAGGACGACTTTTCACCGTAGTCAGAAGGTCTGCAAATCAAGTCGGAACGATTATGGCGGAGCGGACACGGTCGAATCGACGTAAAAATGGACGCTCGGAAGAAAAGGTACCACGTGAGACGAGGCAGGATGGTTTAAAGAAACAACCTGTTGAGAGAAAGAAACGTCGCTTCAAAACGAAAATATTTGGTCTGCTCTTAGTTCTAGTGATTGGCTTTATCCTGTTTGCCTCACAGCCGTTTACTTTTTTATTGATCGGAAGTGACGCAAGACCCGGAGAATCGTTACGAGGTTCACGGTCTGATTCACTATCCGTCATGCAATTCGTACCGTTATCACGGACGATTCAGTTAACGTCGATTCCGCGGGATACGTATACACCGATCAGTTGTGAGGATGGGAAAAAAGATAAAATCACGCATGCTTTTGCGTTCGGTGGGGAAGCGTGTACGCAAAACGCCGTCAGTGAACTACTTGATGTAGACATCGATAGCAAAATCGTTATCTCTTTTGATAGTTTCATTGGTTTAGTTGATCAAATCGGCGGGATTGATCTTGTTTCGACAGGAACATTCTCGGAGCAAGACGCTAGCGGAAAAGCGAATCAATATGCGTTTCAAAAAGGAAAGGAATACCATATGGACGGAGCGATGGCGCTTGCCTATTCTCGTCACCGAAAAACAGACAATGATGGGGCACGAGCCAATCGTCAGTCAGAAGTCATTCAAGCTGTAGCGACGCATCTGTTGAAGCCGACAGGCTGGACTAAAATTTCATCAGCACATGCTTATATGAAAGAGGAGATGAGTTTAGACATCAGTTACCGTCAAATGGCGACAGCAGGCTTAGCCCTGGCATTGATGTCTGAGCGAGAGCATCTTGAAATTGACGTTGTCAGTGATCGATTGAATGGCATTTTCTATGATTTCCCGGATGAAAAAGCCCTGACACAATTGAGAGAAAAATTACAGACGACGTTTTACGGTGTACTGGCGAATGACTGACATTAAAAAAAATAGGTTCCTTTTTGAAAGGTTTCCTTCTCCCTATTGCGGGTATAAATTGATGTACGCAGTTGCGCTTTTGAGAACGGAAGATATCATAGCTGAAGACCTGTCCATATCTTCAATATTCATGCTTCTTTGGCCGAAATGAACATATCTTTGAGTAGGCGGCTTAAAAGACGACGTACCGAAATCCGAACACCTAATCGTCGGGATGATGAGAATTCTTGATTGCTTTTTGATATTTTTAACAGGAGTAAGCGATGAAGGAAGCTCTTATCTGCATAAGTATGAGTAGTTCAATAGAGGTGACTAGCTTATCGAGGAGGGACCTAGCATATGAATGTATTAGTTGTAGGTGCATCAGGTACAATCGGAGCTCGCGTCGTCAAGTCGCTTGCGAAAGGTCATCAAGTCACTGTCATCGTTCGACATAAGCATCTCGTCGATCGCTTCGAAAAACTCGGTGTCAAAGCACATTACGTCGACATTGAAACTGAGCTTGAAAAGGTCATTGATCTCGGGGTGGCAGGTCAAAATGCTGTGATTTGTGCAGCGACCGCGGGTGTCGATGGTGAAGCGACTGAAATTGAGTTGCTCGATCGAACGGTTGCTTTAAAAACGATTGATGCTGCGAAAAAGGCGCGTGTTCGTCATTTTGTCCTCCTCAGTGCCTATGGCGCTGATCGACCGAATCAATTTAAAAAAGAAGTTTATCCATTCTATGCCGCAAAAAATGCGGCAGAAGAGCAAATTGAGCATAGTGGTTTGACGTATACAATCATTTGTCCGGTCAACATCGTTGATGGAGAAGGTCTTGGACTAATCGAAGCCGATGAGGATTTAAAAGATGTAAAAGATGCAACGATTTCTGAAATTGATGTCGCGTCGATTTTGGCGGCATCGGTCGATAATCGGGCACTTTTCAATCGACGTTTAGAGGTGAAACAAGGAAAAACATCACTAAATGAAGCGCTTGGTGGAGACGAATCGTTTGAAAGCATCAAAGACAATCGTCGGGTTAAACAACAACTTCCTCGCTATAATTGACAGTAAAAAAGGATGTATATAAACGAGCATATCACTTCCGGGGAAAATGGAAGGGTATGCTCGTTTTTTCATAGATTCAGAGGCTGATTCTGCTACACTAATAGAAAGAGGGAGTGGGCAGCAGTTGAAAAAATATTTACTATACGTGATTGTCGGGTTAGCGATTAGTGGGATTGCATATAAAAGCTATGACGCCTATAAAGCACAACAGATTAAAGAATTTACTCAAGCGACGCAACAAGCGCAAGGCGGATTAGAGATTGGAATGAAGGCACCGAATCTCAAGCTGGAAGAGGATGGAAAAATGGTGGAACTATCTGATTTGACGAATCGATTGATTGTGATCAATTTTTGGGCGACCTGGTGTCCACCATGTAAACAAGAAATACCTGAATTAAACGCCTTTGCTAAAGCGGTGGACGTGCCCGTCTATGGCATCAACGTGACGACATCCGAACGAAAGGTTTCAGATGTAGCCGATTTTCTGAAAGAGACTCCTGTTGATTACGGGGTGCTCTATGATACGCAGGGCCAATCAGAAAATGCTTATCGATTAGTCGCGATGCCGGCGACTTACGTCATTGATACGGATGGAGTCATCGTCGCAAAACACATTGGTCCTGTTACATCAAGTATGCTAAAAGAGATGGTAGGGAAAAAGGGAGGATGAGGGAATGGAGATTCACTGCCGCGACTGTTCTTATCACATCGTCGCTGAAATCGGTCAGCGGGAGGAATGGGGGGAATTCCCTTCGATGCTAACCTATGGACTAGAACAGTACAGAACAGCATTGCCTTTTTTATTCGTGCCGCCTTATCAGGAACCACTCATTAGCCGAGCGCACATCGATGATCAAAACCGGGCGATGTTAATTAAGAACTATCATGCACATATCGATGCAATTGAAGGCGGGTGGGTCCCGCATCAATACGATTTGTTTCAGTGTCCCTGTTGCGATACGATTTCAACACGTTTTTGGTGTGCACTCTTCATTACTTCAGCTATCATCGAACCGATTCATCGCTGTGAACGAGATGAGACAGTACTACATCGAATTTCGATTGACGATTTGCACCACGCGAAGTGCCCCGAATGTAGGCATCAGTCTTTGTACGTAAGGAATGATTAAACGCGAAAAAGCCATTTAGAAGATGGAAAGACTGACCTGGGCAAGGGCGCTCAAGTAGTCGATTCATTGTCTAAATGGCTTTTTAATTATCATCAACCCATTTGCCGAAAGGAAAACGTCTGAAAGGACGATTGGGATGTACTCGATGCATCAATTGAATACGTTGTACCATCAAAAAGTATTGTGTCACCTAATCGTGCCTCAGTCGGTAAATAGCGGCGAGGGATAAAACTTGAACCGTTCTCCCAGAGAAGAACAGCATATTTACCATCAAGCCGTTCAAGCGTACCACGTTTGATCATATTGGACTCCTCCTACAATTACATCGAAGGCAACCATTTTAAAAGGGTTGCAGTCTCTCTCTCTAGTTCTCTGTAATTTTAATCTTATGTTTGGTATATTCCCACTTCGTTTTATCTTTACACTTATTTATCTAAATTAGTCGAGAATCGCTTGAATATCACTCTTTCACATGTAGAAGTGAGAAAAAAGAGGCATACCATTCGACTTATGAATGGTATGCCTTACTGATAATAGATTTACGTCACGCGACACTCTTCGTGACTTGTTTTTTTGTTGGCCGTGTAAAGGCGAAGATAAAAGTGAAGAGGGGAGATAAAATTAAGAAAAAGGCAAATGGCACATACGATGTGACGGGCACACCGAGTGTCGAGGCAAAGAATGCCCCGGATACACCCCAAGGAATCAAAGGATTAACAAGTGTGCCGCCATCTTCAAGCGCACGGGATAAAAACCGTGGGTCAATTGACCGTTCTTCAAAAATTTTCTTGAAGGCTTGTCCCGGTAATAAAATAGACAAGTATTGTTCACCTGCCATGAAGTTAACGCCGATTGCAGCAAGTGCAGCAGACGAGATGATACTCCCGTCACGTTGCAGTTTCGAAACGGTTTTTTCGATAATGACATCGATGACTCCGATACCACGTAAGACACCGCCGAACGCTAACGCGAGCATGACGAGGGAGACGGACCACATCATTGATTGGATGCCACCTTTACTAATGATGCTCGCAACCGTTTCATTCGTTGTTTCGAGCTTGAGACCATTTTGGATGACAGACATCCATTGCGCGATGTTCCAATTTCCTTGAACGAGACCTGTGAGTAATAATCCGCTTAAAACGCCTGCAATCAATGTTGGAATGACTGGCATCTTCCGAATAGCGAGTACCATCACGAGAAGTGGAGAAAGCAATGTCCAAGGAGATAAGCGGAAAAGGCTATCGAGTGCTTGTTGTGTTGCTCCAATCGCTTCTGAATCAATTGATCCTTCACCTCGTCCAAAAATAAGGAAGAGAACAAATGTGATCGCGATAGCGGGAATTGTTGTTCCCATCATAAAACGAATATGATCAAAAACAGAGACGTTGACGATACCTGGTGCGAAATTCGTCGTATCCGATAAAGGAGACATTTTATCTCCAAAACAAGCACCGCTGATGATTGCACCTGCAGCAAGGGCGGGATTGACACCAAGGACGACGGCGATTCCCATCAAGGCGACACCGACCGTACCAATTGTAGTAAATGAACTGCCTGTAAAGGTCGAAACGATCATCGCGATGATTAAAGCGGTTGGCGCGAACCAGGTCGCAGATAATGTCGATAAGCCATAATGGAGCAAGGTTGGAACGGCACCACTCATCATCCAGACGGCGATTGTCATGCCGACGAGTAACATGATTAAAATCGGTTTAATCGCTTCTCGAATACCGTTAATCATATGTTCTTCAAGTTGACTGAAAGGGAAGCGGCGATACACGGCATACCCTACAACAAAAATAAGACTGGCGAGTATAGCGAGATGGGGTTCGGCCTGTGCACCGAATAATGCGGACAATAAGATAATGATACTAATTCCTAGGATAGCTGCGGATTCACGAAAGGACATGCGCATGCTTCCACCTCCTTATATCTTTGTTACGTTTATGCTTGTTTGCTTTTACGTGTGAAAGTACTGAACAAATGCAATCTTATCGAAGATTCTCGACTGCGTCAACTAAGAAAGTTTTACAGCATGTAGACAAAGTAACATGGGGTGAAAAAAGCTTTTCCCTTTTTCGTTGCTTTCCTCAGGCGAGGGCAAGGCGTTGCTCCTTGACCCTACGGACAACGAGCAGGGTCTTGTCTACCTCTGACAGGTCGTGTCAAAAACGTACTTTTTCCGTAGGAATCAACGGAAAAGCGACGCTTTTTAGGCCGTAGCGCAGGGAAAGGTAAACCGTACAGCCGTTTTAGAGCGCGCTCGGTCTTGAATCGCTTTAAATTGCGAAAAGCAACTTTCCGCGATCCCCGGCAGCTTTGCTTACTGTGACGTGGAAGATTGCAGCTTTGAAAACGAAGTGAGACAAGGAAGCGTGAACGGACAGCATTTCCATGTAGAATTATTGCTTTTCATAAGAGTTTGTCTACAGCCTGAGTTTTATTCAGAAATATAACCAGGAATACAAAAAAATGTGACGATTTTTTGTCGTAAACGCTTTCTTTTTTATAAAAAATCTTGCACAATAAGAAAGTAGTGATGTCGATTTTGTGAACAAGAGGAGGATACATATGTTTACAGCGATTTTTGTTGTTGTTATTGCTTTGATGGGGGCAAGCGTTTTTGGAATCGATCATCTCGTCGCACAACGTGCTGAAAAAAGATGAGAAACATGAACTAAAAAGACTTTGACCAGTTACATCTTACTGAAAGGTGTCATCGGTCAAAGTCTTTTTTTGTGTATAAATTAATAAAAATACATTTGACAGTATAAATATACATGTGTTTAAATCAGTTTATCATTATTAACGAAGGAGTATCCGACATGAAATGTACAATCATAGGTGCGACGGGATATACAGCAGTCGAATTGATACGAATGATTGAGCAACATCCCCATTTAGAAATCGTCTCTCTCGTGAGTGATTCGAAGGCAACTGAATCGATTACGGAAATATACACATTCATGAATAAAAAAAACTATTCCCTCTTACAGGAGTTCTCACTTGCTCATTTAGAGGAGGTTGGAACGGAACTCATTTTTTTGGCGACTCCAAGCGGAATTTCAAAACAGTACTTAGAGCAGCTGAAAGATTGGAAAGGGAAAGTCATCGATTTAAGCGGCGATTTACGTCTCGACCAAATATCATATGAACATTGGTACGAAAAACCAGCGGTCGAGCCAATGATTCAAGCAACAGCAACATACGGACTATCAGAATGGAACCGCGAAGCGATAAAAACGAGTCGTTTGATTGCCAATCCAGGGTGTTATGCGACGGCCGTACTCCTCGGTCTCCTACCATTTTTAAAAGAACAGGTCATCGAGCCGGTGCCGATTATCATTCATGCCAGTTCAGGGTTATCGGGAGCCGGGAAATCCTTTAGCGAACAGACACATCATGTGCGATCGAATGAAAACATGCGTCTGTATAAGATGAATCGCCATCAGCACATCCCCGAAATCGAATCGGTCATTCAAACCGTGACGGGGCAAGACGCCATCGTTTCGTTCGCGACACATTTAATTCCAATCAATCGCGGAATCATGGCGACGATGACATTGACTCCACGCATCAATAAATCGGAAACGCAATGGCGTGAGTGGCTCCATGCATTTTACGAGAACGAACCCTTCGTCCGAATTAACGGAAATGATCCGGAAATTAAATCGGTCGTCGGCAGTAACTACTGTGATTTGACGATATACGCTGACGCGAGAACAGGACATCTGACAGTCGTTTCAGTCATTGACAACATGCAAAAGGGTGCAGTCGGGCAAGCGATTCAAAATGCGAACTTGATGTGCGGATATGAGGAAGCACTCGGTTTGACCCAGCAACCATTATTCATTTAAAGGAGGAACGAACGTGTTGAACTTACAAACCGTGTCACCGTTGACGCTGACGACACCAAAAGGCTTTAAGGCGACAGGTATACATGTTGGACTCAAACGAAAACGGAAAGATTTGGGCTTGTTGGTATGTGAAGGAGGAGCGAGTGCGGCGGCTGTCTATACGACAAATCAAATGCAAGCAGCACCGATTATAGTGACAAAACAAGCGATGGAAGCCTCAGAGGGGCGTATTCATGCCATTTTAGTCAATAGCGGGAATGCTAACGCCTGCACCGGTGAATTAGGTTTGACCCATGCCTATACGTCGCAACACGCAATCGCGAATCACTTACAGATTAAACCGGAACAAGTCGCAATCGCATCGACCGGGATCATTGGTCAAACGTTGGCGATTGACACGTTAGTAGCTGGAGTCGATCAACTGGTGGCGAGTGAGGCGGAAGAAGAAGCGGATGCTTTTGCCCATGCGATTTTAACGACTGACACAGGTATCAAAACGGCCGGGTATCAATTTTTGATGAATGGAAGTGAAGTTTCGATTTGCGGTGTTGCGAAGGGGTCAGGAATGATTCATCCAAACATGGCGACGATGCTCGGATTTTTAACGACCGATGCGACCGTCGAACCAAACGTCCTGCAAACGATATTAAAACGCTCAATCGACCGGACGTTCAATTGCATTACGGTCGATGGTGATAGTTCAACCAATGACATGGTCATGATGTTAGCGAGTGGTGCGGCAAAAACGCCGACAATCATGCTTGATACGCAAGAAGCGGAGCAGTTTGAGCAGGCGGTCACGTATGTCTGTCAAGAACTTGCGAAGCTCATTGCACGAGACGGAGAGGGCGCAACGAAGTTGATTGAAGTAACGGTTCAAGGAACGGACGAAGAACGATTGGCACGAAAAATCGCCAAACAAATCGTTGGTTCTTCGCTCGTTAAAACCGCGATTTTCGGAGAAGACGCGAACTGGGGACGAATTGTAGCAGCAATCGGAAGCATCGATGAACCGATTGATGTCTCGAAAATTGATATTCGGATTGGTTCACAGTGGGTCTTACGACAGAGTATGCCGATTTTGTTCGATGAGACACTTGCTTCAAATGAACTTGCGGCGGATACGGTAGCGATTGAAGTCGATTTAAATAGTGGGGCGGCCGTCGGATGTGCCTTCGGATGTGATTTGACGTACGACTATATCAAAATCAATGCGAGCTACCGGACATGAAACAACGAAAAATGATCAAACTCGGTGGGAGTATTTTTGAACAACTCGATTCCCGTTATTTTAAAGAATGGAAAGACTGGTGCGATGCTGGTCACGAATTAATCATCTTGCATGGTGGCGGCCCCGCTTTATCAGCTTATTGTGAAACCTTAGAAATCGAATCCGTCTTCCGGGAAGGCGTCCGTGTGACGACCGAGGAGGTCTTACTCGGGGCAGAACGTGTCCTCGGGGGCGAGGTTCAGTCAAAAATCGTTTATCAGCTCAATCGATCAGACCTACCTGCAGTCGGATTGACGGGGATTGACGGTGCAAGCATTGGCGGAGAGCAACGACAAGGGTTAGGGGCAGTTGGTGATATTCGCTTCGTAGATAAAACCTTGTTTGAAACGCTACTCGGCGCAGGCTATATTCCGGTCGTGACGTCGCTGATTACCGGTCCGTCCGGTGCGCTTAATAGCAATGGCGATACATGTGCGATTGCCGTCGCAAACGCACTCGATGTCGATGCGTTTGAGCTATTAACGGATGTCGAAGGAGTCCGGTTAGATGGTGTTTATCAAGCAGTCGTCACGCGAGAAATGTTGGAAGGCGGCATAAAGACAAATGAGATTCATGGTGGCATGATTCCGAAAGTAGAAGCGGTGATTGAAGCATCAAAACAAGGGATTCCAGACGTTCGGATTCGGTCCGGGAAATACGTGACGAGTCAGGGGACTCGCGTCAAGGAGGAAACAGATGAGCGCATTACTACCAACTTATCAACGTCATAATATCGAATTAGTCGAAGGGACGGGATCGTTCGTCAAAGATACGCAAGGCATCACGTATCTTGATTTTATGATGGGGATTGCCGTTTGCAACACGGGACATCGGCATCCTTACGTAGAGCAACGCCTCAAAGAACAACTTGGTCAGCTTTGGCATACGTCAAATTTATTTGAAAGCAGTAAGCAGGAACGTGTCGCGACGCTACTGACGGAGAACAGTCACTTGAGTCATGCTTTCTTCTGTAACAGCGGAACAGAAGCGAATGAAGGTGCGTTTAAATTAATTCGCAAATGGACGCAAAAAACAGAAATCTTGTCATTCAGCCAATCGTTCCACGGGCGTACATTCGCGATGATGGGAGCGACAGGTCAAGAAAAAGTCAAAGAAGGCTTTGGTGAAATGGTAGCGGACTTTAAACACCTCGTGTTCAACGACTTAAGTAGTTTAGATGCCATCACGGAAAAAACGGGCGCCGTTTGGCTTGAAATCATCCAAGGTGAAGGTGGTGTCATCGTCGCGGACGATGCTTGGTTGGAGGCGTTAATGAAACGGACAAAAGCGTATGGCGTCAAAATCGTCGTCGATGAGGTCCAAACGGGGATTGGGCGAACTGGATCACGTTTCGCTTTTGAACAGACACCACTAAAACCAGATATCATTACAGTCGCGAAAGGGCTCGGAAGCGGTTTTCCGGTTGGAGCGATCATCACGACAGCGGAAGCGGCGACCATATTTACACCGGGGACACACGGCTCGACATTTGGCGGGAACCCGCTAGCGATGACAGCAGCGGAAGCGACACTCGACCTTCTCTTGACAGACGAGCTTTTACACGAGGTGCAGGAGAAAGGAAATTACTTGATGAGACGACTCGCAGCAGAGTTGCCTGAAACAAGTCTGCATAGTGTTCGAGGACGTGGTTTGATGATTGGAATTGAATTCGAACGACCGGTCGCTGGAATTGTCCAAGCGCTTCAACAAGTAGGGATGCTCGTCGTCAGTGCCGGACCACACGTAGTTCGTTTATTACCGTCTCTATTTGTGACACGGGAGGAACTAGATCTTGCGCTAGAAAAAATAAAACAAGTCTGCCAACAGGAGGTCATGGTATGAACGGGATAGGTACATTAACGCTTGCAAATGGAACAACGTATTCAGGAGAGCTGGTCGGTACATCATCCGCTAAAGGAGAAGTCGTCTTTTTCACCGGTATGACCGGTTATCAAGAAGTATTGACGGACCCCTCTTACCGTGGACAAATCCTTGTTTTCACGTATCCGCTAATTGGGCAATACGGAATCGCCCATGATGAAGCAGAAAGTAATCAGATTCAAGTCGCGGGTGTCATTGTTCAAACGCTCGCACAAAACGGAGCACGAACGGATTTTGCCGACTGGTTAGCAGAAGCGGATATACCTGTTCTGACAGGAGTCGATACACGGGCGCTTGTCCATCAACTTCGATCATCTGGCGATCAAATGGGAAGTATTGAGGCAGACGCTCTATACGAGAAACGCCATCAGACAGGAATCGCATCCGTCTCCGTCCAGACGATGAAAACATATGAACTCGAGAATGCTGATGGACATATCGTTTGTCTGGATTATGGCGTCAAAAAATCGATGATTGAAGCTTTACTGGCACGGGGTATGCGCGTGACAGTTGTTCCATTCGATACAGAAGCGTCCGCCATCAAAAGATTGCAACCGGACGGGCTGTTGTTCTCGAATGGTCCTGGAAATCCGGATCAACTTGAACCATTTCTCTTAGAAATTAAACAGCTCGCGATGGATTATCCGACGCTCGGCATTTGTATGGGGCATCAAATCATCGCGAAAGCCTTCGGCTGCCAAATCACGAAACAACATCACGGGCACCGGGGGGCAAACCACCCCGTCCGTCACCTTGCTTCCGGTCGTGTTTTTATGACCTCGCAGAATCATGGGTACGTCGTTGAGGCAGAGAGTGTTGCGGCGTCAGAGCTAGTTACAGCATACGAACATATTAACGATGGTTCGATTGAAGGATTGATTCATCCATCGCAACCAATCATGACAGTGCAGTTTCACCCAGAAGCAAATCCGGGACCGACAGAAGCAATGGTCGTGTTTGATCAATTCGTCGCCTCGGTTTTATCACAGGAGGTAGCCCATGTTGGATAACAAAAAAGTCATGGTCATTGGATCGGGACCAATCGTCATTGGTCAAGCGGCGGAATTTGATTACTCCGGAACGCAAGCATGTCAAACACTTCGGGAAGCGGGCTGCGAGGTCATTCTCATGAATTCGAATCCGGCTACGATCATGACGGATCCGTCGACGGCGGATCAAGTATATATCGAAGCGATGACACTCGAAAAGGCGACAGAAATCATCGAACGAGAACGCCCGACGCATTTACTTGCGACCGTTGGAGGACAGACAGCTTTGAACCTGTCGCTCACGCTGGATGAAGCGGGCATCCTCGAGCAATATGGTGTTTCGCTGCTCGGAACATCGCTCGAAACGATTCGGGATGGAGAGGATCGTGAACGTTTCAAACAACGGATGATTGAATTACATCAACCACTCCCGGATAGTCAAACGATTGAAACGATTGAGGAACTGGAGAATTTCATGGAGGACCACGGTGTACCCCTTGTCATCCGTCCTGCGTTCACATTAGGGGGAACCGGTGGTGGAATCGCGACGACGAAGGAAGAAGCACGTACGCTTGCGATGAACGGTCTGCAAGCAAGTCCGATTTCCCAGTGTTTGGTCGAAGTCAGCATCGCAGGTTACAAGGAAGTGGAATATGAAGTGATGCGTGATGCATACGATACGACGATTATCGTT
Organism: Exiguobacterium sp. QJM3NY_9; assembly: GCF_056173545.1. Taxonomy (NCBI): domain Bacteria; kingdom Bacillati; phylum Bacillota; class Bacilli; order Caryophanales; genus Exiguobacterium; species Exiguobacterium sp. QJM3NY_9. The sequence goes on from NZ_CM149679.1 coordinate 626,476, forward strand.
TGTAACATGGAAAACATCGACCCAGTCGGTGTCCACACGGGTGACTCGGTTGTCTTTGCTCCAATCCAATCGATTTCTGATCGAATGAATCAACTTCTTCGGACCGAGGCACGTCGCATCGTTTCCGCACTCGGTGTGATCGGTGGTTGCAATATCCAATTCGCGATTCATCCGACAGAGCACCGGTATTTCGTCATCGAAGTCAACCCGCGTGTCAGTCGTTCTTCCGCCTTGGCCTCGAAGGCAACAGGGTATCCGATTGCAAAACTAGCGACACGTCTTGCGCTCGGTGAACGCTTGGATGATTGCATCAACCCTGTGACGAAAGAGACGATGGCGAGTTTTGAGCCGGCACTCGATTATATTACGGCGAAAGTACCATGTTTCCCGTTTGATTTATTTTCAGGGTGTGACCGTGCGCTCGGAACACAGATGAAGGCGACCGGTGAAAGTATGGCGATGGGGAAAACGTTAGAAGAAGCACTGCAAAAAGCATGGCGTGGTGCAGGGGTCGAACAGGCACCACTCTATCCATCGTGGATGCGTGAGGCGACGAGTGAGCAGTTGTGGAAGGAAATCACGACTCCAACCGATTTACGGTTGTTGGCGATGCTCGCCTTGCTCGATCGTCAGGCGACGACGCAGGACGAACTAGCGGCACAGACAAGTATCCAACCGCTCTTTTTAGAACTGTTTGCTCGGTTGCTGACGATGCGCGACTCGCTCGACCTGACGAAACCTGTTTCCATCCAACAAGCGAAACGGCACGGTTTTACCGATCAGCAGATTGCCGACATCACAGGTGTGGCAGCGGAAGATGTCCACGAACTGCGGATAGCGCATGACATTACTCCCGCCTTCCAAATGATTGACACGTGCGCAGCAGAATTCGTCAGTACGACTCCTTATTACTACGGAAGTTGGTCTGGGCGAACTGAAGTACAACCATCGAATCAACAAAAGGTCGCAGTCATCGGAGCGGGTCCGATTCGAATCGGACAAGGCATTGAATTCGATTACTGCTCCGTCCATGCGGTCCGCGCTTTACAACGTGCCGGGTACGAAACCATCATGATTAACAACAATCCGGAAACCGTTTCGACGGATTTCGAAGTGGCAGATCGCCTCTACGTTGAGCCGTTGACGATTGAGGATGTCGTTCATGTCTTAGAAGCAGAACAATGCCAAGATGTCCTTGTTCAGTTCGGGGGACAGACGGCAATCAGCTTAGCAGCCGATCTCGAAGCACGTGGGTATCAGTTATTAGGCACGACCTCAGACACGATTGATGCGATGGAAGACCGCCACCGGTTTTACGATTTTCTCGATCAATTAGACATCAAGCATATTCCGGGAGAAGAAGTCATGACAGTTGATGCATTAAAGAAAACTGTGATGGCACTTGGTTATCCTTTAATCGTTCGTCCATCGTATGTGATTGGCGGGAAAGGGATGCATATTTTAAACGACGACGCGATGTTAGAAGCGCTTTTACCATCGCTGACATTCCCCGTGCTCCTCGATGCTTATATCGCAGGTCAAGAGTTTGAAGTCGATTGTATTTCAGATGGGACGACGAGTTACGTTCCAATCATTATGGAACAAATTGAGGCGGCAGGCGTTCATTCAGGTGACTCGACGATGGTTCTTCCGCCAAAGTCAGCCTCAGCTCAGCTACAAAATGAAATCGAGCGGATCTCTAAAAAAATCGGTCAGCATCTCTCATACCGTGGAGCGTTCAATATTCAATTCGTCGTCACGGGACAACAAATCTATGTTCTAGAAATTAATCCTCGCGCGTCACGGACATTACCGATCGTCGCGAAGGTAACGGGACAACCGTTACTTGAATGGGCTGTAAAGGCAGCGATCGGTCAAAAAATCGAATTGCCGTCAGAGCGGATGGAACTCTCTTTCCATGCGGTCAAGACACCGGTCTTCTCGACGTTGAAACTGACGCATGTTGATCCAAAAACGGGTCCGATTATGCGTTCGACCGGAGAAACGTTACAGTGGACAGAAAATGGTCATGCAAAGGAGCGTTTCTTATTCGATGAAACAACGAAACGTCACATGACCAAACCTGCGCATACGATTGCTGGTCACGGGACAGAAGCGTGGGGACAAGCGACGCCGCTCGGAGATTTCCCTGTGTTTGACGAGTGTGTTGCCTTTTTTTCTTTCATTCCTGAAGAAAAAGGACTCCGGGAACAAGCGCTTGCAAAAGGCGTTCATGTCATTACTGAGCAACATCTAGCCGAATATTACGAAACGGTTCGTGATTGTGCATCGATTCCAGTCAAGCCGTTAAGCGAATGGATGATCAAGCAAAAGGAGTGGATGAAAGGATGAAGACGAAGCACAAGTTACAACATATGTTGACGCTGGAAGAATTGACGGCTGAAAGTTTAACAGAGCTACTTGAGCTTGCAAAAGCAGTCAAACAATCCCCAAGCGACTATCAAACGGCACTGGCGGGAAAAAAGGTTGCGCTCTTATTCGAAAAAGCATCGACACGGACGCGGATATCATTTGAAGTCGGTGTCGTCGAACTAGGCGGATACCCGGTCGTCCTAAGTGGTGCTGACATGCAAATCGGACGCGGAGAACCGTTAAGCGATACGATCAAAGTCATGAGTCGTTACGTAGATGCATTGATGATTCGGACGTTTGCCCATGAGACGGTCGAAACGCTTGTTACGCATGGAACGATTCCCATCATTAACGGCCTGACGGATCTACATCATCCGTGCCAAGTACTTGCAGATTTGCTGACGATTGAAGAACACTTAGGTTCTCGTCAAGGCAAGATTTTGACGTATATCGGTGACGGAAACAATATGGCGCACTCCTTATTGCTCGGTGGAGCACTGAGTGGGATGGAAGTACGTATTTGTAGTCCGGATGCGTATGCGCCGAACGAAAAAATCGTTGCACAGGCGATAGAAATCGCGAAGGCGACAGGTGGAACAATCCAGCTCTTTACGGATCCCGTAGCAGCTGTAAAAGGTGCAGAAGTCATCTACAGTGATGTGTTTACGAGCATGGGGCAGGAGTCAGAGTCGATTGAGCGCCTGAATGCCTTTGCAGGCTATCAAGTGAATCTATCTTTGCTTCGCGAGGCAGCAGATGAAGTCATCTTCTTACATTGTTTGCCGGCACACCGTGGGGAAGAGGTGACGGCTGATGTCATCGATGGGACGCACTCCGTTGTGTTCGATCAAGCAGAAAACCGTCTTCATGCTCAAAAAGCACTGATGATTGAGCTGCTGGGCAAGTAAGTGACAGACGTTGGTTTGTTGCTTGAAAAATAAAATCAAAAAGGAATCTATCTTTCATGCGCTTTTCTCAGGGGAGGTGCCCTCTTGCCCTTTTCCTGTAGAAGTTGCGTGAAGCGAGTGTTTCCTTATCCTTTCTACAAGAGATGAGCTGCGTGTCCTAAATAAGCGGACGCCATGATTGAAAAGAATATGCATTGAAATGGCCGATGATCCCATGAGAAAAGGGAGTATCGGCCATTTGGTTGATGTAGGACGGAAACGTCCGTTGTGAAAATCGATATCGGACTGACGCATGAGTCAGTCCCCCTTTTCCGGTGAAAGAGACGAAGGGAATTAATCGAACTGCCGTCGTGCGAGACGGGCTTCATGCTCTTTATTGACCTGTCGTTTATTTTTTTCATGGAGGCGATGCATGAAGGGAGTTCGTTGCCAAGATGCAGACCATTCCGACTTTTTTCCGGCACGGAGGCCGAGAATATAATCATAACTATGATGTAGACGTTCAATCATATCCGTCCGCACATCACAGATATGTCCATGACCTGGTACGAGCAATTTCACCTCGTATTCATAAATGAACGATTCAAGTAGTTCGAGCGTCGTTAAATATTCCGTCGAGTCATGTTCAATCAAGGGGATTTCAACATCTGACGCATAATCCCCACAAATGAGTAAATTCATTGGCATGACGACGAAGGATAGGTGTGTTTCTTCATGCCCCGGCGTCAAAAAGAAAATAAGTTTAGTCGATCCGATGGTGAGTGTTGTTTCCGATTCTTCAATGATATGCGTGATCTCCGGAAAGAGGACAGGAGAATCGATATAGTATTCATCATTAAAATTTTGAACTTCTTCTAAAGCGACTTGTGTGTCAGTTTCGATGAACCGACGCGATGCAATCGCGATGGCGTCTTTAAAAGCATAAGCTCCTAAAATATGATCAAAGTGAGCATGGGTGTAAACGATATAGAGCGGACGTTCATGGCGGATGATTTCAACATCTCGGCGAATCGTCGCAATTTCATCCGGCAACCAGCCAGGGTCGACGACAATCAAGCAATCCGGCGTTTCAATCAAGGTTGAAGTTGTTTTCATCAATGTACTTTGATAGACGGTCACGCCCGGCATCTTCATCTGGATCATGAAATCCCTCCTTTTATATCGAACTATACCCTGAAACGATGAGGAATTACCCTAGAAGACAACAAAAAAGACGGCTTGCATCGCGCAAGCCGCCTGCCCTCTAGAGGGATTATGGTCGTTGACCTATGTTATGTCTTAAAATTGGAGCGGGTGAAGGGAATCGAACCCTCATCATCAGCTTGGAAGGCTGAGGTTTTACCACTAAACTACACCCGCATGAGTGCTACATGAAATATAGTAGCATAGCAAAGCAGTTATTTCCATAACTTTTATGAAAAAAAGCTATTTCGGTTGATTTTATGTGTACAATAATAATAGCTAAATCGTTTACATGAGCTTCCTGTAACGATTGTGAATGGCTGAAGATGGATAGAGGAGCGTATGAGTAGTGAACAAAGTTCAAGTTTGGAGCGAACAGCCGATGGGAAAAGGATGGAGGGCACAATGCCATCATCAAATCGATCGTCATCGCTTCACGACAGGAGAGTGGTTCCTTAACGCAAGCTTACTTGCCTTTTCGATTGAACAGGATGCGGATATGTTACCGGACGTGCTTCCGAACGTGTTGAACATCCCGCTGGTCTCTGAACGGATGAAACAGGCGCTTGAACAGTTTACACCGTTTTCTGTTCAATGTCTTCGGGTTCAACTTCAAACGAGATCGGGATGGAGCAACTACTATCTCATCAATATACTAGCGGTCAGACGGGTGGAACATCTACATAAGACGAACATTTTCCGACCGATCGGAAAAAAGTATGTCTACTTCATGACAGAGCGACTCGTTCAAGATTCGCTCGGTGTCCATCATCTATTACGAGACGAACTGACAGATCGAATTTTCGTCTCCAGTCAGCTAGCACGGTATTTAGAACGATTAACCGTGACCGGGATACAATTTGACGAGATAAATCGAATGGAGGAATTAATATGAAACAATACACGGTCGATAATTGGATTACACTTGAATATCCACAAGCATTTGAATATCAAGAAGAAGAGACTTTTGTCAGTTTTTATTCGACAGAAGAAAATGCGATGGGAACCTTACAACTTTCGATTTATGAATCGGAATCGGAGGAATTGACGCCATTCGAAGCAGCCGAACAAGAAATCAACCTGTTGGTTGAAGAATTTGATATCGAATTGACGAGTCCACTTGAAACGCGTCGTAATTCAACAAAAGAAGCGTTGCTCGCAGTAGATGGAAAAGAGGAAGGAATTTTCCTTCGCATCTTTGCGTATTCAGATGGAGAACGCCTTGTATTATTAACGTACTCAGCGGATCGCGAATCGCTCGAGTTAGAAGAAATCGAAACAATCATGACATCTTTAAAATGGATTTCTTGAATTGAAAAAGGTGCTAATTCAAAACGATTCCCTTCACAATTCTTTGTGATGGACCGTTTCGTCCTTGGCATAAGAAACGCCGATGATTCCGTTTTTCATACGGAGTCATCGGCGTTTTTTTGCTTCATCTCGTTCATGATGACTGGATGCACACTTGGTTCCCGTATGCAAAAAGCCCTTTTTGTTTCGAATAAGAGCCCTTTTAAGAGCCCTGTTTTCGAATGGAAGCAGGATATGGAGCATTGATATGATTATTCAACCAACCGGCAATGTCTGCGAACACACGAATGCGTTCGAACTCATGGAAGAGTTCATGACGTAAACCGCGGTAGACGGTCAGTTGAGTATCTTCAACGCGAACGCGATTGTAGGCATCAAACAATGCGTGAATTCCTTTTCCATCAAAGGCGACTGGATCATCTTCTCCGGCGACGAGTAGAAGGGGGAGATGCCGTGGGTGCTGATAAATATTTGCTAGCGCATTGACGGATTTGGTTGCCGTCAAGAGCTCATGGAAAAATCCGAGTGTTACGGTCTGCCCTGAAAGTGGATCTTCATCATACCGCAAGACGGATTGTGGGTCCGAGGATAACCAGGCATTCGACGAAAGGGCGGGGAAAAAACGTAAGTTGTATCGACCGAATACAGCACGCCCCATCCCTTCAGCTGGTTGTTTGGCGGAAGTATTAGCAATCAACCGTTTGACGAGTTGTTTACTGACTGTTCCTGAAACTCCAGCATCGGTAGGTGGACCACTAGCGATGACGCCTGCTAGCACATGCCCAAGCGTTTGACCAAGGCGGCGTGAGATGAGGGAACCAAAACTATGTCCGAATGCGAAAACCGGTAATTCAGGATACTGTTGCTTAATATCTTGTACGAGTTCCTCTGCGTCCTGAATGAGTTGTTCAAACCCTTGGTTCGGCTCTAGATGACCGAGGGCATCTTGTTGCTGCGCACGTTCACCAAAACAGCGAAGATCGGGAATGAAAGTATGGAAGTGGTGAGCATAGAGAAATTCTGCGAATTCGTCATAGCGTGCCCCGTGTTCCATCATGCCATGGAAAACGATGACGACTCCCTTTGGTGCTTGTGCTTCTAGGATCCGCATATTTGTTGTATAGCCATCAGAAGCAATCCAGTGTGTATGATTAATTGTCACATGTCTCATCCTCTCTTGATTACGAAAGACCAAAGATTGTTCCGTCTTCAGCAATCCCCATCTGATTAGCAGCCGGTTTTTTAGGAAGACCCGGCATCGTTAATACATTCCCGGTTAGAGCAATAATGAATCCGGCACCGATGGCCGGCTTGATTTCACGAACGGTGATGGTAAATCCTTCGACCCGACCATATTTTGATGGATCATCCGTTAAAGAAAACGGTGTTTTCGCCATACAAATCGGCAGGTCATTCAGCCCGCGTTCTGCACAACGTTCAAGTTCGCGCAATGCTTTGTCTTCAAAATGTACGTCAGCAGCACCATAGACACGCGTTGCGATTCGTTCGATTTTTTGCTTGAGGGGTAACTCTGCTGGATACAACGGTTTGAATTGACTCTCTTCCTCGAGTGCCTCCATGACTTGACTGACGAGTGCTTCGCCACCAGCACCACCTTGGCTGAAGACTTCGCTTTCTGCGACGCGAATGTTTCGTTCGCGACACCATGTTAAGACGGTTTGCCGTTCTGTTTCTGTATCAGTGAAAAATCGATTGAGTGCGACAACAGCGGGAACACCGAATAAATCCATCGTCTCGACATGTTTTTCGAGCAACGCCAGTCCTTCTGTTAAGGCGGCTAGGTTTTCTTCGACGAGTTGATCTTTTGCGACGCCACCATGCATCTTAAGTGCTCGGATCGTCGCGACAATGACAACAGCATCTGGATGGAGATTACCAATTCTTGATTTGATGTTGAAGAATTTTTCAGCCCCTAGGTCAGCGCCGAATCCAGCCTCTGTCACGACATAATCACTTAACTTAAGTGCAGTCCGTGTTGCGATGAGTGAGTTACAGCCGTGGGCGATATTTGCAAATGGCCCGCCGTGAATTAAAGCGGGTGTTCCTTCGACGGTCTGGACAAGGTTCGGACGGAACGCTTCTTTTAGCAGTAATGTCGCAGCACCCGACGCTTCAATGTCTTTGACCGTGATTGCTTGCTGATCATAAGAATAAGCGACGACGATCCGGCTGATCCGTTCTTCTAAATCTTTTAAGGAGTCGGCTAAGCATAAGACGGCCATGATTTCGGAAGCGACTGTAATATCGAAACCGTCTTGTCGTGGAATGCTGTGTGCGGGTCCCCCTAGACCAATCGTAATGTTTCGGAGGGCGCGGTCATTCAAGTCGAGAACGCGTTTCCAGGTGATGCGACGTGGATCGATGTGAAGCTCGTTTCCTTGATGCATGTGGTTATCGAGTAAAGCACTAATCGTATTATGAGCCGAAGTAATCGCATGCATGTCTCCAGTGAAATGAAGATTGATTTCTTCCATCGGTAACACTTGACTATACCCACCGCCACAAGCGCCACCCTTTAATCCCATAGTTGGTCCAAGGGAGGGTTCGCGTAAACAAATCATCGTTTTATGATTTTGACGATGGAGTGCTTGACCTAAACCGACGGTCACAGTTGATTTTCCCTCACCGGCAGCCGTCGGGTTGATGGCTGTGACTAAAATGAGCTTCCCATCCGTTTTAGTTGCGAGGCGAGTTGCTAATCCATCACTTAACTTTGCTTTGTACTTTCCGTAGCTGTCGTAATCAGCCTCCGTAAGTCCGATTTGATCAGCAATCTCAGAGATTGGTTTTAAAATCGTTTGTTGTGCAATTTCTAAGTCAGAACGAATGGTTTTTTCCATGGCAGCTTCTCCCTCTCCAATTATAGATTTCTCTCTATTTCCTTATAGTAGCGTATCTAAAACAGACACGCCAAATAATCGTTCAATATTTTCCACCCAAAGAGTCAAATCGTTACGTTTTCATTTTTTGTCGAATTTCGTAATGTAAGGTAGAGGAGGGATGATAAATGGCATCAGGCAATAAGAAAAAACTAAAACGCGGACTGGATTTCTGGATGTTCGTAGGACCGGTTTTTTTGGTTTTCGCGGTCATTGTTCTTGTTCCATTTTTTAATGGCGTTATGTATTCATTCACGGATTGGAACGGGATTACAGGTGAACTGAATTGGATTGGTTTTGACAATTATGTTCGATTGTTTACGAGTGATGAACAGTTCCAACAGTCATTTTGGTTAACGACGCGCTATACAATTGTTGCTGTTGTCTTGACCAATCTAGTTGGATTCATCCTGGCATTTTTATTAACACAAAACATTCGGACTCGTAATTTTTTACGAACGATTTTCTTTATGCCGAACTTGATTGGTGGATTGATTCTTGGGTTCATCTGGCAGTTTATTTATGTAAAAGGTTTTTCTTCGATTGGCGAGTTAACGGGTTGGAGTCTTTTTGAATTACCATGGCTCGGAGATGCCCGAACAGGTTTTTGGGGAATCGTCATCGTCTCGATTTGGCAAGGTGGCGGGTACATCATGGTCATCTATATCGCTGCGTTACAAAATGTACCGCAAGAATTGGTTGAAGCGGCAAAAATTGATGGAGCGAATCGCTTATCGACACTGCGTAATATTACGATTCCATTGATCATGCCGTCGGTGACGATTTGCTTATTCTTAACGATTTCCTGGTCATTCAAACTGTTCGATACGAACTTATCGTTAACGAACGGTGGTCCGTTCAAGTCGACAGAGATGCTCGCTTTGAACATCTACAAAGAATCCTTTACAAATAATAATTTAGGACTTGGTTCAGCGAAGGCTGTCATCTTCTTTGTGGTCGTTGCGGCGATTACAGTCACACAGGTCTACTTAACGAAAAAGCGGGAGGTGGAAGCATGAGTACAGCCCAACCTTTACCGACGCCAGAAAAACAAACGCCAAAACAAAAACCGAAAAAAAAGGGACGCTATTCGATTCGACTTGGAATGGTCGAAATTGCGGCGCTCATCATGGGACTCCTCTATATGATCCCCTTTTACTACGTACTTTCGAATTCGTTTAAGTCGAGAGGAGACATCTTTACGAATACATCCGGCCTTCCAAAAGAGTGGATGGCTTCAAACTACGTGGATGCCTGGGAAGCGATGAACTTCGGAAGAGTGTTCTTGAATTCCGTCATCATCACGGTCGGTGCGAATGCAATCATCGTTATTTTCTGTTCGATGGCGGCATGGAAACTCGTTCGGACGAAAACACGCTTGTCGACGATTATTTTCTTTTTGTTCGTCGCAGCGATGATCATTCCGTTCCAATCAATCATGATTCCGTTATCGAAGTTATCGGGTCAGCTCGGTTTGCAAAATAGTTACTGGGGCTTAATCTTGATGTATCTCGGGTTTGGATCAGGATTATCGATTTTCTTGTATCATGGGTTCATGAAATCCATTCCGGAAGAAATCGAAGAAGCGGCCATTATTGATGGCTGCTCACAGTGGGGTGTCTTTTGGCGGATCGTCTTCCCGCTCCTCAAGCCCATCACGGTCACAATCGTCATCTTGAACACGCTTTGGATTTGGAATGACTTTTTGTTACCATCGCTGATGTTACGTGATGTTGATTTACGGACGATTCCACTGGCGACTTTCTATTTCTTCGGTCAATACACGAAACAATGGGACTTGGCGCTTGCCGGACTCGTGCTTGGTATCATCCCGTTACTGCTCTTCTTCTTCGCGATGCAAAAGCAAATCATTCAAGGAATTACGAGTGGTTCCATCAAATGATTTTTGAAAGCGCGTTCTCGCTTCTGCGGGAACGCTTTTGCTTGATAAACTTAATCAGACTAGTCAGACAATTTTATTTTTTTGAAAAAAAAAGCTTTTCAAAGTGTGACGGCATAGTGTACGATAATCTCAATTCAATTGTAACAACGACGTTGAAGGGAAGAGTAACACCTTGAAAAACCGTATTAGCGAGCTGGGGACGGTGAGAGCCCAGTCGGAAACAAGTTGTGAAGAACATCCTGGAGTCGCTACCCGAACACGATTGTCAGTAGGCGTAGCCGGAAATGCCTGTCCGTTATCATATGGCCGAAGATTGAGATGATGATTCATCAAGTCTTTTGAGTGAGTAGCTTTGCTACTAACATGGGTGGTACCGCGGAACCGAGTCTTTCGTCCCATATTCTTGGGAGAGAAGGGCTCTTTTTTATGGCTTCTTTTTCAAAACACAATTGAGGAGGAAGAAAACCATGACAACACTCGTATCGATGAAACAGACACAGGAAGCCATCACACTCGTAAAAAAACGCTTTGAGGATCAATTCTCTAAAACACTCGGATTGACACGTGTAGAAGCACCTTTATTCGTAGAAAGCACACTAGGTGTCAACGATCACTTAAACGGAACGGAGCGTGTCATTCGCTTTGATGCAATCGATCATCAAGTAGAACTTGAAATCGTTCAGTCACTCGCGAAGTGGAAACGCCAAGCGTTGCACACATATGGGTTTGCAGAAGGCGAAGGGCTATATACATTGATGCATGCGATCCGTCGGGATGAAGTACTCGACGCGACACATTCGATTCATGTTGATCAATGGGACTGGGAACGGATCATCTCAAAAGAAGCTCGGACAATCGATTCATTAAAGACAACGGTCTTATCCATCTATGAAACGATTCGCCAAGTTGAATTAGAAGTTCAAGAGCAGTTCGGAATCGAAGCGACGTTACCGAAGACGATTCACTTCATGACGACACAAGAGCTTGAAGATGCTTATCCAACCCTTTCGACGAAAGAACGCGAAACGGAAGTGACAAAAGAATACGGTGCGGTATTCTTGATGCAAATCGGCGGTGCGTTGGCATCCGGCGAAAAACATGATGGCCGAGCAGCTGATTACGACGACTGGTCACTAAACGGTGATATTTTAGTTCATCACCCGGAAATTGGTGCCTTTGAGTTATCATCGATGGGAATTCGCGTCGATCGGGCGGCACTCTTGTCTCAAATCGAGACGACAGGAGAACACGAAAAATTAGAGTTTCCTTTCCATCAAGGTGTTCTTTCAGAGACACTCCCGTTGACGATGGGAGGAGGGATCGGGCAATCACGAATGGCGATGTTCCTATTGAAGAAACGTCACATCGGGGAAGTCCAAGCATCCGTCTGGTCAGAGGAAACGCGTCTTTCGTACCGCGAGCAAGGTGTGCACCTTCTGTAAGCGAGTAACTATATTATATAGAAGAAATAAATGAAAATGAGATCTCACAAACGTGGGGTCTCTTTTTTAGTATGAGTAAGTTCATAAGACCTTAGACGGAGGGAAAACGTGTTGAATTGACGTATAATGGGCATAAGAATAAATAAGAAAGAGGTGAAGACATGTCTGCATTACTCATTACAGGACTGGTATTTGCGTTATTATTTGTTCTATTTCTTTGGTTTAACATTAAAGGACTTCGAACGATGTGGCGTGATTATAAAGAAACAGGCTCAATGGTAGCACTAGGTTTCTTTATTGTAGGTGTGATTGGTATTTTCACTGGTGTATGGACGACACTTGTCGTCATCATCTATTATCTCCTCCGTCCGCGAGGTTAAAAAAGAGGAGGGGTCAAGCCGTGTTAGAGTGGTTATTTGCAGCTGGAGAGTCAAATCTCTGGCTTTTTTTAGGGATTATGATTCTTGGATTAGGTACTGAATTAATTCCGGCAGAAGTCGGGTTACCCTTACTGGGTCTGTATGTCTCAAACGGAACACTCGGCTGGACGACGGCTGTCTTAATCGGCTTCTTTGGTAGCCTGATGGGAGCGACATTATTTTATTTTTTAGGTCGTTATGCTGGACGCCCATTACTCGTCCGTTACGGGAAATGGTTATTGATTAAAGAACGGGAAATCGATCAAGGGGAACGAATTGTTTCGAAATACGGAACGTGGTCAGCACTATTTGGTCGTTTCTTTCCTGTCGTTCGATCGGTTGTCTCGATTCCCTGTGGACTATTTAATCTTTCTTTCAAGCGTTATATCCTTGCTTCGAGTGTCGGATTATTTCCGGTCTCGTTCTTCTATATTTGGCTAGGAGAAAAATTTGGGGTAGCACGTGCAGAATCGATGTTAAAAGCACTTGAAAAAGAACTGTGGTGGATTCTCGGGATTATCATCATTGGAATCGTCGGTTACATTATTTATCGTCGGAAATCGAAAAAAGGAGAATCGTAAACACGATTCTCCTTTTTGTTATGACGTTTTAGGAAACAGAAACTGTTTTAACGTCTTGATTCGGTGTTTCGGTGTCAACAACAACAGTTGATCATTTCCTTCGAATACAGTATCACCACGTGGCGTAACGATTTGGTCGTCACGGATGATTGCCGTAATCAAAAATTCTTGCGGGAGTTGAATATCTGAAATCATTTTTCCGATGAACGGATGGTGACGTGGAATCGTTAATTCAATGATTTCAGCGTTTGGTTTTCCAATCGACATAAATTCGATGACGGTTTGAATTGTTGATGAGCCCGTTTCGTTTAAGTGTAAGCGGTCAGCCAATACACTTAACAAACTCCCTTGAATCAATGTCGAAAGTAGCACTGTGAAGAAGACGATATTGAAAATCATCGAGGCATTATCAATTCCTGCAACAAGTGGATAAGTTGCGAGAATGATTGGAACAGCACCCTTAAGACCTGCAAACGAGATAAAAATCTTCTCACGCCAACTGTATTTAAACGGCAGTAAGCTTAACCAAACAGAAAGTGGACGAGCGATGAAAATCAAAATCAAAGCTAGCGCGATAGACGAAAGAATGACTTGAGGATCAAGTAGCTGTTTCGGGAAGACGAGTAGACCAAGTACGATGAACATTCCGATTTGAGCGAGATGGGCCATGCTCATCGTGAAACGGACGAGTGTCTGCCGATAGACAAGTTCATGATTGCTGATGTAAATGGCTGTGACATAGACAGCTAAGAATCCGCTTGCTGAGAAAGCAGAAGCAATACCGAATGAGAGGAAACCAAATGACATCAAGAGAATCGGATAAAAACTAGAAGAACTTAAATCGATTCGGTTGATCACGGCAGAAGCGACCCAAACAATCGCGAGTCCAAGTAACAATCCGATAACCATCTCCCAAGTGAGTGAAAACAAGCCGTTTAAAAGAGAGGCATCTTGCGGATTGGTGACAAACTCAAGAAAGAGAACCGTCAAGAATACAGCCATTGGATCATTTGTCCCTGATTCGACCTCGAGGGTTGAACCCACTTTACGCCGGACGGATTGACCACTCAGCACAGAAAAGATAGCAGCCGCGTCTGTCGACCCGACGATGGCTCCGAGTAAAAAGGAATTGGGCCAGTTAAAGCCAAGAATATAGTGGGAAGCAACGGCAACGACAGTCGTTGCGATGAACACACCGAACGTCGCGAGGGACAAAGATGGGGCGAGCTCTTTTTTGACATCTTTCCAGACCGTTTGAAGACCACCTTCAAACAAGATGACGATTAAGGCAATCGTACCGAACAACTGTGCCAACTCTGCATCGTCAAAACGAATGAAGCCCGTGACATCACTACCGGCAATCATTCCTAAAGAAATGAAAATAAGTAAAGCAGGTATGTTAAAGCGGCTAGATAATTTTGTTGTCCAGACAGCGATGAACAACAAAGAACCAATCAGTAAAATAATCGAAGGTAAGGACATTGCATCAAACTCCTTTGTTAAAATTTAATTCTAACTTCATTATACACTAATCCCGAGTTTTTCGGTCGGATAACGACTGTTCAATATTTTCCACCACACCCGACAAAATTATCTATCTTATTTGGTAGCGTTTTCATTTATTGTAAAAGCGTAGCACGATTATCAACTCGAAATCAGGGAGGTATCCGAATGCGTAAACGTAAATGGGCAACAGTACCAGTCGTCACTACGGCAATGGTCGTCGCATTAGCAGCATGTGGCGGTGGGACGCTAAATAGCGACGATTCTAAGGACAGTGATTCTTCCAAAGGTGGAAAGACGCTTAATGTATTCCAGTTTAAAGCGGAGATTGCGAAAGACATGGAACAAATGGCGAAAGAGTACGAAAAGGAAACAGGCACGAAGGTCGTCGTTCAAACAGTCGGTGGTGGATCGGATTATGGTGCAGCCTTGAAGTCACAGTTCGCGTCAGGAAATGAACCGGATGTCTTCAATAATGGTGGTTTTGCTGAAGCAAAAACGTGGCAAGATAAACTTGAAGATTTATCAGACGAGGAGTGGGTCAGTGACTTAACCGATCTTTCAAAAGAACCGATGACGATTGATGGAAAACTATATGGTATGCCGATGAACTTAGAAGGCTATGGTTTTATTTATAATAAAGAAATCTTTAAAAAAGCTGGCATCACAGACTTACCAAAAACGTTAACGGAACTGACGGATGCTTCTAAAAAACTTAAAGCAGATGGTGTTACACCGTTCTCGATCGGATATGGCGAGTGGTGGGTACTCGGAAATCACCTCTTGAATATTCCGATGGCGCAACAAGATGATCCCGACCAGTTTATTGCAGATTTAAACGCAGGAAAAGGGAAATTCGAGGACAACAAACAGTTTAAAGAATTTATTGATCTCTTTGACTTAACGATTGAATATGGGAATAAAAATCCGTTGACGACAGACTATAATACACAAGTCACACAGTTTGCTGAAGGAAAAACAGCGATGATTCAGCAAGGGAACTGGGCGCAACAGTTGATCACGGATGTGAACCCGGACATCGAAATGGGCTTCATCCCGATGCCGATCAATGATGATAAAGAAAAAATGGACCGTCTTCCGGTTGGTGTCCCGAATAACTGGGTCGTCAATAAAAACTCGAAGAATAAAGAAGAAGGTAAGAAGTTCCTCGAGTGGATGGCGACATCGGATACAGGAAAAGACTACATGGTCAATAAATTTAAGTTCATTCCGGCCTTTAAATCCATCGAAGCGACGGACTTAGGACCGCTTGCAGAAGATATTCAAGCTTACTCGAAAGAGGGCAAAACGATTTCATGGAACTGGTTCAAATATCCGGATGGTGCTGTAAATGAATACGGAGCAATCATGCAAGCCTATATCGGTAAACAAAAAACGTCAGAAGAGATGTTACAGGACTTCACGAAGACATGGATGAAAATGAAAAAATAAGCAGTAACTACAGCGATCTCAGACCAGTGGTTTACATGGTGGGGATCGACATGAAAAACTCCTCTTTCCTATCGAATCGATGATAGGGAAGAGGAGTTTTTTACATCTTATAAGAAAAATAACTGGATAAAGAACAGGATGGCAAATAGATAGATTAAGGCATGGACCCGTTGCTTTTGTACGGCTTTCATGATCGGATAGACGATGAATCCGAAGGCAATTCCGGTCGCGATGCTTCCTGAAAGCGGCATGATGATGATGATTAGAAAAGCAGTGAAGGCCTCACTGAAATCTTCCCACGCAATTTGCTTGATGTTTTGAAGCATCAATGCACCGACAAGGATTAAAGCGGGTGCCGTAATCGAAGGAACACCTGAAATCGCTTGGACGACTGGTCCGAAAATCGCTGCGAGCGCAAAGAGCAGACCGACTGTGACCGACGTTAAACCAGTACGTCCTCCGGCAGCAACACCAGAAGCAGACTCAACATAAGCAGTCGTAGGACTTGTACCAAACATCGAACCGACGACCATCGCCGTTGAATCAGATAATAAAGCACGATCACTATTTTTAAGTGAACCGTCCTTCTCAATCAGTCCGGCCTGTTCACCGACTGCGACCATCGTACCTGTCGTATCAAACATCGTTACGAGGACGAACGAAAGGACACCACTAAAGAGTCCGTATTGAAAGACATCTTGAATCGCTGTGAAAGGGTTTGTGACTAACAAGCCTTCCGGTAATGTTGGCCAAGCCGTGAGTGTATTTGAAAATTTGAGTTCTCCCGTGATGAAAGCGAGCGCACCCGCAAGAATCATCGCGTACAGTAATCCACCTGGAACACGTTTGACAGTTAAGATGGCAGCAGTCATCAAACCAATGAGTGTAATAATAGCTTCTGGTGAAGACAGTGAGCCAATCGTAATCAAAGTCGCTTCATCTGCAACAAGAATACCTGACATCTTCAGTCCAAGTGAAGCGATGAAAAGTCCAATTCCACCAGTGATCGCTAACTTGAGTGTCAGTGGAATGATTTCAATCAGTTTCGTCCGGATTGGAGACAACGAGAGCAATAGAAAAATGATTCCAGATACAAAGACGACAGAGAGTGCTGTCTGATAAGGAATTTTTTCACCGATGACGAGAGTATACGTGAAGTACGCATTCAGTCCCATGCCCGGTGCAACGGCGATGGGGAGATTCGCATATAACCCCATTAAAAGCGTTCCGACGAGTGTAGCGATAATGGTCGCAGAAAATGCTTGTGCTTGCGGAATGCCCGCGTCAGCTAAAATCGTTGGGTTGACAACTAAAATATAGGCCATCGTGATGAACGTAATGAACCCGGCTTGTATTTCACGTTTCACGGTCGTATTATGGGCAGAAAGCTTAAACATAAATAGAGAACCACCTTCGATGAGTTTAATTAAAAAGCGAACATTAACGATACTATATGATTGTTCATTCGGAATCAAGGATTATTTTTTAAGTATATTATGGATAACTTGATATATAAACCATCGTAAGCGCTAAAAGGAAGTGGATGTAAGCGGATACAGTTGTGCTATACTATTTATTAGAAGAAAAAGGGTGGAAGGTGGCAAAATGAAGAGCATCCGGACGCGGCTTATATTACTTGTAGCCCTCGCTATCTTGGTTCCGACAACACTTGCTACAACTGCTTCTTATATATACGTACGTCAGCAAAACATTGCAGAAGCCGAGCGTTCGAGTTTAAGCGCTCTCCAACGCGGAAATAGTCAAATCAGTCATTATATGGAAGACGTGAAACGGTTATCAACAAGTCTCTACGCTAATCGTTCATTGATGAATATTATGAATGCTGGTGCCGATGCTGAGCTTGGTGAGTCAGATAGTGTCGTCGCTCGTTCCTTACTCGGTCTCTTTTTATCAAGACAGGATGTTGAACAAATTCATTTTGTGATTTTAAAAGGGTACTCGGAATACTCTGTCTATAATATGAAGACTTCCGGTCGTGGCAAATTTGATTGGTTACAAGAGACTGATTATTTTCGATTGATGCAACAAGAAAATGGTTGGTTGATAGACCCGGAACATGTGATTACAGCATATAATTCTCGGACGATGATTCTTGATGAAAAAGAAGTCGTCAGTTTTCGTTACCGGATTGATCGCGTCGAAACGAGTGAACCCATCGGCTTTTTGTCAGTAGACATTCCAGTTCGGGTATTTGAACAACAACTACAGCTGTTTGAAAATTCACCGGACGAATCATTATGGTTAATGAGTGGGAATCACTTAATCGCGAAGACAGGAACGACATTACCGGTGACGACTGAAAAAATGACTGGAAAAAGTGGGAGCATGCACGTCGGTAGCTCGTTCATCGTGTATGTGAAGACCGAAAAGCAAGGCGTGCCGATTACACTGATCAAGAAAATTCCTTATGCTTCTGTCATCAAGGGAGCAAATGAAACGGCAATCATTTTATTGGTGATTGGTTTAGTGTCACTTCTATTAATGATTATGGCGGCAAGTCTCGTCGCACTCGAAATTACAAAACCGATTAAACAATTGACGGCAAAT
The DNA here is from genome assembly GCF_056173545.1 of Exiguobacterium sp. QJM3NY_9. NCBI lineage: Bacteria > Bacillati > Bacillota > Bacilli > Caryophanales > Exiguobacterium > Exiguobacterium sp. QJM3NY_9. The sequence continues at coordinate 645,018 of NZ_CM149679.1, forward strand.
GTCTGGCGGGTCGAGCAAGGGGACCTCTCCACACGTTTTGTCGCGACTACAAATGATGAAATCGGTTTATTGAATCGCCAGTTTCAACGAATGGTGCACCGGATGGATCGTTTGATTAAACGAGAATACCGGTTAGCACTTGAAAATCGGACGAACGAGCTACGTGCGTTGCAATCACAGCTCAATCCACACTTCTTATTTAATGCGCTACAATCGATCGGAACAACGACGTTGCAAGGGGACCGGAAAGTCGCCTACCGTTCGATAACCGGTCTTTCACAAATGATGCGTTATTCGATGAACAACGAACAGACGATTGTCACATTAAAGCAAGAAGTCGACCATCTTCAAGGGTATATGCGCTTACAACAACAGCGTTTCCCAGAAAAATTTCGTTATATCGTCGATGTCCCGTGGCACATGAACCCGATTGAAGTACCAAAAATGATTTTGCAACCGTTCGCTGAGAATTACTTTAAACATGCCTTTAATCAGCAAAGTGATGCGTTAGAAAATTACTTAGCGTACAAAATTAGAACCGATGGGGACCAACTGATCATTAGCGTCGAAAACAGCGGACCGATCATGTCTGAGGCAGATCTTGAGATGATTAACCAAAAAATGCGGGCACATCGCGCTCCTGAAGACCGGCAAACATCTGGTATCGGCTTACACAATATATACGAACGTCTTCAAATTTTTTACGGTGAACGCACAAACATGACGCTCCAATCTCCAATAGAAGGTGGATTCAGAATCACTATCCGAATTCCAATCGAACAGGAGGAATTGTAATGAATGTACTAATCGTTGATGATGAACAACACGTTCGTGACGCTGTAAAGTTACTTGGTGAATGGGGTGACTGGAAAGTATCGCATATTTTTGAAGCGGAGGATGGAGCAGCTGCGAAAAAAATCTTAAATGAAGAAAAAGTCGGATTGATGCTGACCGATGTTGAAATGCCGGGAGTAGACGGATTAAGTTTATTAGAATGGACAAAAAATCATCATCCAAAGGTCGTCACGATCGTGTTGACAGGGTATGATGATTATACGTATATGCGTCGTGCGATCTTACATCAATCGTTTGATTACTTATTGAAACCGATCGATCCAGATGTTTTAAATGATGCGCTTTCCCGAGCGATGGAGCTGATTTGCCCAGTTCAAGAGCAGGGAGAGGCGATTGATCAAATTGCGAAGTATATCGAGACACATTATGCGGAAGAGTTAACGCTCCAGCTCATGAGTGAGCGCTTCTACTTAAGCCGAGAATATATATCAAGGCGCTTTAAACAGCGTTTTTTGGTTAACTTATCGGATTATATCCAAACGATTCGTCTAAATCGGGCAAAGGAATTGCTGGGAGAGACGAATGCCCGTATATATGAGATTGCCGTTGAAGTCGGGTATCAGGATGATAAATATTTTCGAAAAGTATTTAAGAAGCAATTCGGCATGACACCGAATGAGTTTAGAGAGTTGTTATCTATTTAATTAAACGAACGTCAAGGAGGAAACGTACATGAGCGTACACATTAATGCAGCAGAAGGTCAAATCGCAGAAACAGTTTTACTTCCAGGAGATCCTCTTCGCGCGAAGTACATCGCCGAAACATTTTTAGAGGACGTTGTTCTTTATAATGAAGTGCGTGGGATGTATGGCTTCACAGGAACATACAAAGGGAAAAAAGTATCCGTTCAAGGAACAGGTATGGGTGTTCCGTCGATGTCAATTTATGCAAATGAACTCGTTCAATCGTATGGTGCAAAAAACTTGATCCGTGTCGGTACAGCGGGCGGGATTACACCGGATGTAAAAGTACGTGACGTCGTCATCGCGATGAGTGCTTCACACGACATGGCTCAAAATCGTGTCCGTTTCAATGGATTGGATTATGCGCCGACAGCTTCATTCGAGTTATTGCATAAAGCGTACACAATGGCACAAGAACACGGAATCGACGCAAAAGTCGGTCAAGTCTTCACGACGGATCAATTTTATCAAGATGATTTCCACCACTTCAAAAAATGGGCGGACTTCGGTTGCCTCGCAATCGAGATGGAAGCAGCAGGTCTCTACACACTCGCTGCAAAACATAAAGTCAATGCCTTGACGATTTTGACGATTTCAGATCACCTCCTAACGGGAGAAGAAACAACGTCTGAAGAACGCCAAACGACGTTCAATGATATGATGAAAGTGGCACTTGAAACAGCGATTCAGCTGTAATCAATCAGATGAAATAAGACGATGCGGATGGTAAAATCACTGTCTTCATGAAACGAACACAGCAGGACTCGCGTTTCGAGTCCTGCTTTTTTTGTCTAATCACAAAGAAGAGGGAGCATACGATTGAATCATTGCTCATTCGCTATGATAGAATGAGGAAAAGATACCCTAGACCATGAGGAGGAACACGAGATGGAATCGACGATGATTGAATCAACTATTTCGAATCTTGTTCAAACGCAACGTAATTTCTTTAAGACAGGTGCGACGCGAAGTGTTGCGTTTCGTCTAAGTATGTTGACGTTTTTAAAGCAAGCGATTGAAACGCATGAAGAAGCAATTTATGAGGCATTAAAAACGGATTTGAATAAAGGACGTCAAGATGCGTTTACGACGGAAATCGGATTCGTCTACGGCGAACTCGCACGGATGGAGAAGAAACTTCGCCGACTTGCTAAACCGAAACGAGTCGGGACACCGTTGTTACATATCGGGTCAAAAAGTGACATCCATTATGAACCATACGGAAACGTGCTCGTCATCGCGCCGTGGAACTATCCTTTCCAGCTCGCTGTTGCACCAATCATTGGGGCGATCGCTGCCGGAAATACGGTGGTCTTGAAACCATCAGAACTAACACCAAACGTCTCGCGTGTTCTTCGTGAAGTCTTTGAAACGGCATTTCACGAACGATTTGGACTTGTCATCGAGGGGGATGCGGACGTCAGTTCAGCTGTTCTTGAAGAGAAGTTTGATTACATCTTCTTTACGGGGTCGACGCGTGTCGGAAAAATCGTCCATCAAGCAGCGGCGAAACATTTGACACCTGTCACGCTTGAACTCGGCGGGAAGTCTCCGACGATCGTTCACCGTGATGCGAACTTAAAGCTTGCTGCAAAACGAATTGCTTGGGGCAAATGGTTAAACGCAGGACAGACGTGTATCGCCCCTGACTATGTTTTTGTCCATGAAGACGTCCGCGAGGAATTTTTACGCTTGATTGAAAAGGAAGCCTTTGCCCAGTATGGTAATGGTGTTGGTGTGAATTCTTACGTCAAGATTGTTTCAGACAGTCATTTGGATCGATTGAGTGGCTACTTGCCCCAAGGTGAAATTTTATTTGGCGGTCAAGTCGATGCAGCGACGAGAAAGATGGCACCAACTGTCATGACGGACGTTGATCCAGAAAGTCCGTTGATGCAAGAAGAAATCTTTGGACCGATTCTTCCAGTCTATTCTTATCGTGAAGTGGAAGAGGTCATCCGTTTCATCAATGACCGTGATAAGCCGTTAGCGCTCTATCTCTTCACAGAGAGTGAAGCTGTTCAGCACCGTGTACTCGATCGTGTGTCATTTGGTGGTGGATGTATCAATGATACGTTGATGCATGTTGCGCAACATAACTTGCCATTTGGCGGGGTCGGCGGAAGTGGTATCGGTGGTTATCATGGGAAATTCAGCTTTGAGACGTTCAGCCATCGTAAAGGAGTCGTCAACAATACGACGAAGTTCGATTTGCCGTTCCGCTACATGCGCTCGAATACCGATTCAAAATGGATGCGTTATTTGTTATGATGGTGTTTTCATAGAATATATTTTTAAGGAGTTTAAGCATTGAAACATCGATTAATTCAATTGATTAAAAAAACGAAGTTGATAGAACGTACACTGCATGTTTTGATGCGGATGTTTGCTTATTTGCCAATCAAAAAAAATCGGATGTTATTTGAAAGTTTTTTGGGGAAGCAATATAGTGATAGTCCTCGTGTGATTTATGAAGAATTGCGTAACAACTATCCAGAGTTGGAGTTGATTTTTAGTAAAGATGCACAAGTCAAATTTACAGAACCAGACATTCTTACGGTTAATCGAATGACGTTCCGATGGATTTATTTGTTGGCGACATCGCGTGTTTGGGTATCTAATAGTCGATTACCTGTCTGGCTGTACAAACGACGAGAAACAATCTATCTGCAAACTTGGCATGGGACACCATTGAAAAAACTTGCATTAGACATGGAGACTGTTCAAATGGCGAATACAACAACAAAACGCTATAAAAAAGAATTCGAGCAAGAAGCTGCAAAATGGGATTTTTTAATTTCACCAAATGCGTATTCGAGTGAGATTTTTAAAAGAGCATTTCATTTCAAAGGTAAGTTACTTGAAGTTGGTTATCCACGTAACGATATTTTTTATCAAGAGGATCGATATCAACCTATAATTAACCGTGTCTACGAACAATATCGAATCCCGAAAACAAAAAAAATTATTTTGTATGCCCCAACTTGGAGAGATAATGAATTCATAAACCAAGGGAACTATTCGTTCTCGCTACCGTTTTCTCTCGGGCGATTTGAAGAAGAGTTCGGGGAGGAATATGTGTTGTTATTACGAATGCATTATTTAATTGGTGGTCAAATGGATACATCAGGATACAGGTCCATTCATAATGCTTCAAATCATGCAGATATCTCTGAATTGTATTTAGCGGCAGACGTGCTTGTGACGGACTACTCTTCTGTCATGTTCGATTATGCTCACCTAAAGAGACCGATGTTATTTTACACGTACGATTTAGAACACTATCGGGACAATCTAAGAGGGTTTTACTTTGACTTTGAAAAAGAAGCTCCAGGACCAATTTTTTTGACAGAAGACCAATTATTTAATGAAATCAATCGCTTGCCTGAATGGAGAACACGGTATGGTGCAAAAATTAAGGCATTTGAAAAAAAGTATTGTGAATGGGATAATGGTAAGGCAACAGAAAATATCTGTAGAGAAATCATGAGATAGTGGAGGAAAATACAAATGAAAAAAGTAATAACATATGGAACATTTGATTTGTTGCATTGGGGACACATCAATATCTTGAAACGTGCAAAAGAAATGGGGGACTACTTGATTGTCGCTATTTCTACTGATGAATTTAATCGTTTAAAGCACAAACAAGCCTATCATAGTTACGAAAATCGTAAATTGATTTTAGAAGCCATTCGGTACGTTGATGAAGTCATTCCTGAAAATGATTGGGAACAAAAGGTCTCAGATGTGCAAGCTTATGATGTAGACATTTTCGTGATGGGCGACGATTGGAAAGGTGAGTTTGACTTCTTAAAAGAACATTGCGAAGTAATTTATCTTGACCGGACAGAAGGTATTTCAACAAGTCAAATTAAAAATGAATTAGGTTCTAAGTAACTTACAGAGATTGCACTAAATAGTGCAGTCTCTCTTTTTGAAGGAGTAGATTTAAAATGAGGACACTGCTCATTTATGTATATTTAGGTGTGTTTAAAGTTTTCTATACACTATTTCATCTCATACCTATACAGGAAAAAACTTTATTTTGGTTGACCTATGGAGACAATGCACGTCCTATAAATGATCTTGTGAAAGAAAAATATCCAAAAGAATTAAGATGTTTGATTTACGATCGACGTTTTATTAAAAGGCCTACTGAATGGAAAACAAACTATAGTTTGGAATACTGTCCTATTCATTTAATAGCATTGGCATTTCATTTGGCAACTTCTAAAACAGTATTTGTTGATAATTACGTCGCAGAGTTTGGTGAAGCACCGATTCGTCTAGGTACTAAGCGGATTCAATTGTGGCATGCTGGGGGAACATTAAAAGAGTTTGGATTAACTTCTTCTAAAAGTTTAAACTACTCTAATCAGACACGAAATCGTTTTAAGCGTGTCTACGAGCGCTATGGAGATATTATTGTACCCGGAAGACTCTCAGTAGACTTATTTATGGAACCGTTTGGCCTGCCAAAAAATCGATTTAAAACCTTAGGGATACCAAGGACTGATTATTGGTTTAATGAGTCGAGTCACAAAATTAGGCACAAATTAAAAATGAGGTACGGAAAAGAAAAACGACGTATTCTATTATATGCTCCAACCTATCGAGAGTATGACGGTTCAGAAATCGATGTAGTTCAGCAATTGGAGCAGTTGACTCATCAAGGGTGGACCGTACTCGTTAAATTACATCCAACAGTTCAATCTTTATTTTCAAATAAACTAAGTCACATACATCTAATAACAGATGAATTTTCAGTAAATGACTATCTACTAATAACGGACGTACTTATTACAGACTATTCATCGATTCCATTTGAAAGTTGTCTGCTTGATATTCCAACTATTCTCTATACGCCAGATATTGACTCATATCGGAAAGATCCTGGGATTATTCGTCATTATCCTCATCCTCTTCCTGTCCACTATACAAAACAGATGAGTGATGTTCTCGTATGGCTAAATTCAGAAGAAGCGTTACATGAAAGTCGGCTGGCGATGAAACAGTTTAAAAAATCTTGGTACGATAAAGATCCGGGAAATGCAGTCGAACGTATTGTTGACGATTATTATAAAAAAAAGTAAGTATGATTTAGTTAGTTGTTTAGTGAGCGCAAACCTCTATCTTCTTTAGAAAATCAGATTAATTGTGAAATATTGAACAAAGTTTGACAATCTTTTGAAAAAACGCTATTTTCCCTTGTGATGTTCTATACTGAAGGCAGAAGCTACGGAAAGGAGAATGCGAGATGCTTACTTGTGGGACGACAGAAGCCAATACGTTCGTGTTGTCGAGTGAGACACGTGAATTACTTGAAGAGTTCATGACTGAGGTATCTTTTAAAAAAGACTCAATCGTCTGTTGGGAAGGGGAAATGAACGATAAACTTTTTTATGTGAAACAAGGTGGTGTAAAACTATCAAAGCTCACGAAAAAAGGTAGCCCGCTAATGATGTTCTTATATTTCAAAGGTGACTTATTTGGTGAATTCGATGTCGGAGAAGCATTTCCAAGCTCCTATAGTGTCGAAACGATGGAGGACAGTGTCATTGGCTTCATCTCGAAAGCGACACTCGAAGATTTGATGAAAAAAGATGGAACATTCGCATTAGATATCATGCGCTGGCAAGCCTTGATGCGAAAACAAACGGAAACGAAGTTACGTGACCTCTTATTGTTCGGGAAACAAGGGGCACTCGCTTCGACACTCTTACGACTGATTGCGATGGACGGAAAAAAAGTCGATGACGATTACGTGATTTCGAAGCGGCCGTCGGATACTGAACTCGGTCAGTTGATCGGGGCACCACGTGAAACGGTCAACCGGATGTTTTCGCAGTGGAAAAAAGACAATGTCATTTCGATGACGACGACTAAAATCATCGTTCATGATGCGAACTATTTACGCGATCTTTGCCACTGTGAAGGGTGTCCTGTCGGTGTCTGCCGGATTTAAACTTAACTTGAGCGGTAGCTTACGGAGCCATACGTTGGAGCTGACTTAAAAATTGCTCCAACATCATCCTTTTGATGGAACCGCAACACGTTAAACTTTAGAAGAACTTATCAACAGTCTAGGATCACATTCTTTTTGAATGTGGTCCTTCAGGCTGTAGACAACGTGCTATCGGAAGATCAAGCGTCTTTTTTCGTTGCTTTTCCCGTAGGAGTCAACGAAATGTGACGCTTTTTATAGGAATACCGTGACGGAAAGCCTGGCATGCAGACGGTTTAGCACGCGATTCGCCTCGAATCGCTTAGAACCGCGAAAAGCAGTCGGTCGCGCCGCTTTGAAGACGAGGCGAGACAGGGACGCGCGAACGGATTGCCTCTTATAGTATGTTCACTCTTCATAATAGTTTGTCTACACGCTGTAGGATCACATTCTTTTTGAATGCGGTCCTTTTTTGTGTCGCACAAACAGTAGCGGTTCAAAATATGTTCAGTACGTAACAAGTTGTGAACTTTATGTGTGTTTTGTAAAAGAAAAGCGCGAAATCGTCACAATTGGTGTGACATTTATCACATATTACGAAGGGTGTCTTTTTCTAAAATAAAGGTAGGTTAAGTTATCGATTCAAAGACGGAAAGGAGATGCGAATCATGCGTCAGAAATCAGATACAGAACTGAAGGGAACGTTTATCGCTGTATTTATCGTTGCCGGAGTCATCATCGGAATGTGGGGATCAATCTTTTTATTATTCACTTCAAGATAAGGGGGAATCAGGGTGCATATTCATCGTTTAGAAAAAATATGGTTAGTATTCGGTTGTATCATGTTGGCAGTCTTTTTAATCATCATTGGCGTATCAGCATTCGCTTCTGATAATCAACCACCGTCGGATGCAACATTGATTGACCCGACGCAAGTCGATCAGACGAAGCCATTTGATAAACCGGGTCTAAAAAAAATTGACGACAATAAATATGAGGCCGTCATGGTCTCACAAGCTTTCCAGTTCACACCGCAAGACATGATTATCAAAAAAGGCGCGACCGTCGATTTTCTGGTGACGTCTAAAGATGTCGTCCATGGATTTGAAATCGTCAAGACGAACGTCAATATGATGGTCGTTCCCGGACATATCAATTCAATCGAGTACACATTCAAAGAAGCTGGCGAATATTTAATTGTCTGTAACGAATATTGTGGATCGGCGCATCACATGATGTCGACTAAGATTAAGGTGGTGGAATAAATGAATGCGATTTCGAAAAAATTAATGGAGTTTGAGATGGAGCGTGGAATCCCCGCAGGAGAGATTGGATTAAAAGAAGCAAAACTCGGATTTGCCTACGTCAGTTTTTCACTTGTGGCGTTACTGATCGGTGGACTATGTGGTCTACTACAGACACTCGTCCGTACTGGAGTTATTCCAGAAATTGCTGGAGTCGGTTATTATGAATTGCTGACGGCTCACGGACTAATGCTTGCGATTGTCTTTACGACATTATTCATATTTGGACTTTTATTTTCATTTTTAGGACAGTCGTTCGGGCGTTTTGAAGAGTTTCCGAGACGCTTGGGCTGGGTTGGATTCTGGTTGATGATTGTCGGTGTCCTCCTTGTCACATGGATGGTGTTAGCAGGTGAAGCATCCGTTCTCTACACATTTTATGCGCCGCTGAAGGCACACCCTGTTTTTTATATCGGACTCGTGATCTTTGTTGTGGGAACATGGGTTTCTTCTGCCGCAATGTTCCGGATGTACGCGGATTACAAACGAGAACATAAGGGTGTCCATCCACCACTTCAAGCCTACATGAGTATCATGACCGCTTTGTTGTGGGTCATCGCCACGCTAGGTGTCGCAGCAACGATTCTCTTTCAACTCTTGCCGTTGTCACTCGGTTGGACGGATAAGGTCGGGATCGAATTATCCCGGACATTATTTTGGTATTTTGGTCATCCGCTCGTCTATTTTTGGTTATTGCCAGCGTATATCGTTTGGTATACAGTCATTCCAAAGATTGTCGGGGGTAAGATTTTTTCAGATGCTTTAGCACGGATGTCATTTTTACTGTTCTTATTGTTCTCGTTCCCTGTTGGTTTTCACCATCAGTTGCTCGAACCCGGTATTTCAGCATTTTGGAAGTACATCCAAGTCGTCTTGACGTTCCTTGTCATCATTCCTTCATTGATGACAGCATTCTCGATGTTTGCGACATTCGAACTAGCAGGTCGTCGTCAAGGTGCGACCGGACTATTTGGGTGGATCAAGAAAATGCCGTACCGGGATGTCCGTTTTCTTGCACCGTTCGTCGGCATGTTGTTCTTCATCCCGGCTGGAGCCGGTGGTGTCGTCAATGCTTCCCACCAATTGAATATCGTCGTGCATAACACTTTATGGGTGACAGGTCACTTCCATATCACAGTCGGGGCTGCAGTCGCGTTGACGTTCTTTGGAACGGCCTATTGGCTTGTTCCATTATTACGAGGACGGACCTTAACAAAACGGATTAATACAATTGGTCTCATCCAGACGGCGACGTGGACGATTGGTATGCTCTTTATGTCGACTGCGATGCATATTTCAGGCTTGCTTGGCAATCCGAGACGGACGGGTCCTGCGGCATATTTCAAAGATTCGCTCGTCGCAGATTGGATTCCCTATCACGTTGCGATGGCAATCGGTGGTACGATCCTCTTTATTTCAATCCTCTTATTCTTGTTTGCGATGTTCCAACTGGCCTTCCGGACACCGAAAGGAAGTACTGAATTTCCTGTCGCGGAAACAGAGGAAGCAGCGATGAAGACACCACTCTTCTTTGAGAACTGGAAACTTTGGATTTTCGTGACGTTTGCTTTGATTGCGTTTGCTTACACAGTACCGATTTGGCACATGATTGATAATGCGCCTCCTGGAGCTCCAGGTTGGAAACTCTGGTAGCCCTATCGAAAAGTGCTGATAGCTTACTAGCACTTTTTATACACGCTGAAGGGTGAAAATGCTATATTGAGAAGCAATCCGTTCGTGCTTTCCTGTCTCGCCTCGTCTTCAAAGCGGCAACCGGTCACGCCGCTACAGCAAAGCTGCAGGGTCGCGACCGATTGCTTTTCGGGGTTCTAAGCGATTCGAGACGGATCGCGCTCTAAACCGTCTCTACGCCTGGATTTCCTTCACGGTATTACTTGAAAAGCGTCACTTTTCGTTGACTCCTGCGGGAAAAAGTGCGTTTTTAACGCACTTTCAGAGGCAGGCAAGACCCTGCTCGTTGTCCGCTAGGATCCAAGGGGCAACGGCTTGCGCCTCGCCCGAGGAAAGCAACGAAACATGACGCTTGATCTCCCAATCGCACGTTGTTTACAGTCTGAAGGGCCAGCTTTGATAAGCTGACCCTTTTTTTAATGAATGGATGCGTAGACGAGTGCAAAAACTAAGTAAAAGATTACTTCACGATGTGGTGCTTAAAGGCATAGACGACGGCTTGCGTCCGATCGACGACATCGAGCTTTGATAAAATGTTGGAAACATGCGTTTTGACTGTTTTTAGGGAGATGAACAGTTCGTCTGCAATCTCTTGATTGGCCATACCGCGCGCCATTAACTGTAAGACTTCTTGTTCACGCTCTGTTAAATCATCATGGAGTTGACTAGCAGGTTTGCGCAGGCGTTCCATCATCTTACCTGTCACTTGAGCTGCCATGACAGATTGTCCGCTCGCTGTCTTGCGAATTGCTTCCGCAATATCAAACGCGCTTGCCGTTTTTAGGACGTAACTCATCGCACCGGCTTCAATGACGGGATAAACTTTCTCATCATCTAAGAAACTTGTGACGACTAAAATTTTAGCTTCCGGCCACTCGGCGCGAATCAGACGTGTTCCTTCGACACCATCGACCGGCTCCATGACTAAGTCCATCAAAATCACATCAGGGCGATGTTCAAGAGCAAGTTTCGCTCCGATTTGTCCGTCAGCAGCTTCTGCGACCACTTCAATATCAGGTTGGGTCGATAAAAAGGCAGAGACTCCAGCGCGAACCATTTCATGGTCATCGACTAATAATACGCGTATCATACTTGCACCATCCGTTCTTTTCTAAGTTTGACTTCAATCTGCGTTCCTTGACCGGGCACACTGACGAGGCGAATCGTCCCACCGATTTCAGCCGTACGTTCGCGCATCGAGTTGATCCCGTACGAGGCGAGTTTTTTCTCGTCGACGATAAAGCCGACACCGTCGTCATTCATACTCAAGATGATTGTCTCATTGAATTGACGCAATTCGATATTCATGTGCGATGCTTTCGCGTGGCGTAAAGCATTCGTCAAGCCTTCTTGAACGATGCGGAATAATTCATTTTCAATCGGGCGCGGTAATTCAATCGGTTCGAGTTTCCAGCTCAGTTGCGTCGATTGTTTTCGTGATAGTTCTTCGAGCAGTTGGGTTAGTCCTTGTTGTAACGTCATGCCTTCGAGTTCGACGGGACGTAGTTGGAGCAATAAAGAACGCATTTCCGATTGTGCCGTCTGTGCCATCGTCTCGACTAAGTCAATTTGTTTCGCTGCCGTTTCCGGTTGCGTCAAAATCGTTTGTTTGGCAGCCGTCGTCATCATCGAAATGGCATAAAGTTGTTGGGAGACGGAGTCATGGAGATCACGTGCGAGACGTTTGCGTTCTTCCGTGATGGCTTGGACACGAACTTGTTCGACGTGTTGCGGACGTGTACTGATTTTTTGAACCGTCTCGACCTGTTCATCGATTCGTTTCCCAATTCGTGAGAGGCGGGTCAGTGTGTGGAAGTAAGGTCCGTTGACAATCGTGACTTCTTTTCCTTGCTCGAGTTCGATGATGGCAGTTGTGACACGTTTGAAGTCACGACGTAAAAAGAAGTAGTGGATGCTGCCGATTGCGAGCGGAAGTAACAGGGATAATCCGACGACGAGCAATAAGACAGGTAAATCTTGTTGACGGACGAAAAGTACATGCCAATCGACTTGGCGTGTACTTAAAAACAAACCAGTCGTCACGACGGCTGTCAGAAATCCGGTCAATACTTGGAGCGCGATGACACCGAGCGGGAAGTGATCACGTTTCATATCGAGGTCACCTCCACGTTACCGATGCCAAGCATGACGTGAATGCGGACTTTTCGAGTCGCTTCTTCATATTGTGGTGCCCGAAACTGAATGCGACGGTTAAAAAATGTCGGGATCCGGCGGACATCTGTTTTGACGCTTCCAAAACCAATCGACGTATCAAGCGTATAGTCATATCCTGAAGGTAATAAAATACGCACATCTCCGACGACACCACTGATGACGATGAGTGTTTCACCTTCTGGGACATAGGCATGCGTTAAATCGATTTCTAAATCTTTGACGATGAACTGTTCACTCAAGTCTTTTAACACGTAAGGTGTTTCAGACTGCGTCGAAAACGAGTAGGCAGGTTGGATCGTAATGCCTTCTTCTTCATAAAGACGTGGTGAAATCTTCGAAAAGAAAAATTCGCGGACGGAGTGTCGGGTGACAAGGATAATTCCGAGATATAGCAAAATTCCGGCGATGACGAATCCGACAGCTGCCGAGCTCAAGACGACTCCAGCTAAGATAATCGTACCGACGATATAAAACAGGATGGCCAGTTTTTCATGACCGCGACGCCGAAAATGAATCCCGACGTAATACAACAAGAACGGGAATAAGATTCCAAATAAGACGTTTCCGGCTCCAGTCATCAAATCATAAAATAATCCGAGCGCGAATAGGATCGACACGTAGCCGACTAATTGTTTTGTACTTAATCGTCGCACGATCAATCTCCTCCCTGACATGACAAAGGGAGGCAAGGGCCTCCTTCGTCAAAATACTTATTTTTGGAAGCGACGTTCGAGTTCCGCAATACGTGAATCGATGTCGTCTTCTGGTGTTTGTTCTGCGACATCCGGTTCTGCTGCCGTAAACGGATGTTCTTCTTGTTTAATAGTAGCATTTGGTTCGCGTTCTAGCACCTGGTTCATCTTTGATTTTAAATTAGAAACGTTTTCCCGCATCATCCACTCATAGCGTTTATTTTGCAAGTCTTCGAGTTTAAGTTTCAACTCGAGTGCTTCCCGTTCGAGTTGCGTCAATTCCCGTTTCGTTTCAACAATCAACTCTTCGAAGAAACGGAACTGTTCACCGTAATGTTTGGATTCGATAGCGGCGCGTTCTGCAAGTTCCTGCTCTTCAGCTTGTTTAGCAATTTCGACTTGGGCAAACCGCTTATCAGCTAGTTCTTTTGCTTCATCTTGTTTTTGTGTGAGTTCGCTTAGGAGTGACCGTTGACGTTCGAGTAGCCGGTCGATTTCTTTTAAATCAGATTCGGTAATCCGGATATGACGGACTAATTTTTTAGCCGGGACTTCACCTTGCTCGGCTGCCTTTTTGACTTCCGTCATCATTTGGTTAGCAAAATCATTGAGTTGGTCGAATACGTTCTTCATCGTGAATTCCTCCTTGAGTATAAGTAGCGATTAAAAGCGTTTTTGATCGAGGTCTTTCCAATCTGCCTCAAAATGAGACGCGTTTGACCGACGACGGCGAGAAAATAAATCGTTTGGGTTCACACGTTCCATCTTCATCCGCATGTAACCGATGTAGAGGGCAAGTGCTGCCGCGATACCGAATACCGCCCAAATGTTTGAAAGGGCTAAGCCGATTCCGACTGCTGCGAGTAAACCAAAACCGATTTTTGCGATGACTTTTGTTGAACGGACAAACTTACTGATGGCGTAAAATGCAAGCAGTCCACCGAGCCCGAGTCCAATCATATGTGGGAGTGTCCCGATGACGACTGCGAGAAGAGCGATACCGGCAAGTACCATCAAAGCCTGTTTGCCTTTTGATTGCTTCATGATGAAGCCTCCTTTTACTTGATACCTTTATGATAAGGGATGGTGAGAAAAACGACGACGCCCCTCGGACCGTATTCGTCTCGGCCTTGAGGCGGAGTAGTAAGGTCTGACTTTATCGCCCAACGGTTTTGAAGTGGCTACATATGGTAAAATACGGAGGAAGTTACTGGAGAGGAGTGAGGTTTATGAATGTGCAAATCAACGTAAATCAAACACGTACTGGAGAACAGGGAGGGGTTTCCCTCCCTTAAATCAGAGGAGGAAACCATTTGAACGAATGGGGTAAACCACCTGCACATGAGGCAGGAAAACATGAAAATTTAGGACGGATCACTGCAGTCTTTCAAAAACAGTATCGTGTCATGACGGCTGCTGGCGAGACGCTTAGTGAATTATCTGGAAAGATGCGCTTTGAGGCATTGACGAAAGCAGATCTTCCCGCAGTAGGGGATTGGATCATCCAGACAGAGCGAGAAGCGGGATTAGGACGGATTGAGCAAGTTCTTCCGCGGACCTCACAATTCTCAAGAAAAGCAGCGGGTACGGAAGTCGAAGAACAAATCATTTGTGCGAATGTTGACGTAGCTTTGCTCGTCATGGCATTCGGTCACGATTTTAATGTCCGGCGACTGGAACGTTATTTAACGGTCGCCTGGGAAGCTGGCGTCAAGCCAATCATTGTTTTGACGAAACGAAGTCTGATGGAATCCGTCGAGTCCGAGTTGACTGAGATTGAAGGGATTGCCTTCGGGACACCTTATTTTGCGATTGATTCGTTGAACGGTGACGGGTTGGAAAGTCTTCGAGATATTCTCGAACCACGTGAGACGATTGTCCTCGTCGGTTCATCCGGTGTCGGGAAATCGACTCTCGTTAATGCGTTAGCAGAGGAACAGTTGATGGAAACAGGTGGCGTGCGGGAAGACGATCAACGCGGACGGCATACGACGACGCACCGTGAACTCAAACGATTAGCGAACGGTCTGTTGCTCGTCGACACACCGGGTATGCGTGAACTGGGATTATGGGACGGAAGTGACGGGCTGACTTCGACTTTTTCTGATGTCGAGTCGCTCGCTGAAAACTGTCGTTTCCGGGATTGCCAACATGGCAATGAACCCGGGTGTCGAGTCCGCCAAGCATTGGAAGATGGAAGTCTTCCGCGTGAACGCTGGGAAAGTTATCTGAAGCTGCAACGGGAAATTGCCTATGCTGAACGGAAGCAAAGTACAGCGCTACAAGCTGCCGAAAAAGAAAAGTGGAAGAAAATTCAGAAAAACGCACAGGCGCATACAAAATTAAAGTATCAAAAAAGATAAGTAAACGAAACGCCGATATTCCCCTTCTTTACAGGGAATCATCAGCGTTTTTTTTCGTTCGCGGTAATTAGATACGCATGTGGGAGGCGCATGGAAAAGTACCGTATGTCTTTTTAAGTTAGCATGCTTCTATCATCGTGCTAAAAATCAGTTCGTGATGTGACTTCCGTCAATTACACATCAAAGTCAATTTCACCGGTCAATTCATTCAAACGCCGTAAGTCAGCCCGGATTCCATCCGAATCAGAAGCACGTTGTTCCCGTAAAGCCTTTGTCCCGACAGGATGGACTGTGAAGTCACCGGTCAATGAAATCGTTCGGTTTGATAAACGATCGGTAAAATAACGGTCATGGGAAACAAACAGCAACTCACCGGGAAAAACTTCGAGTGCCGCTTCGATTTGTTCCCGTGTCGCAAGATCAAGATAATTCGTCGGTTCGTCGAGGATGAGTAAATGCGCGCCGGAAAAATAGAGACGTAAAAAGGCAATCCGGCATTTCTCGCCCATACTCGCTTCAGCGATTGGTTTATAGACGGTCTCCCGCCGAAATAAAAAGCACGCGAGTAGTGTCCGGGCATCTGTTTCCGAAATCTCGCTCGTCTCAAGCAAGGCATCAAGTAGTGTGCCGGTATTCGGTAAAGTGGATAGAACTTGAGAAAAGTAACCGACTTTTAAAGTCGGGTGCCGTTTGATGATACCGGCAGATGGCGCCAATTCTCCAAGTAAAAGACGTAATAACGTCGTTTTCCCAGAACCGTTTCGACCAATCAACGCGATTCGATCGCCACGCCGGATGGAGAACGACACATCCTGAAAGAGCCGGCGATGCGGATAGTCGAATGAGAGAGCATCGACTGAAACGAGACATTTCGCTGAAAAATGTTCTGCTTCGAATCTGACATGGACGTGGGACGGCGTTTCCGGTTTTTTGACCCGGTGTTCCAGTAGGCGTTCGAGCTGATTTTCTTTTGTTTTGACTTTTGTCGCATGTTTTGCTGCCTTTTTTTTCGCGTACGGATCTCGTTCACTTGCACTAGCCGTCGCTTTTTGATGCCAATTTTGATATTGACCAATCATCCGGGTGAGTTCTTTTCGTGTTCGTTCTTGCTTCTCATATTGATGCCACTGTGCAGTCCGTTCTTGTTCCTTTAACGTACGGTAAATCTCATAGTTTCCTTCGTAACGCGTGGCTCCTGCTTCAGTCAATTCAATGACGGCGT
Organism: Exiguobacterium sp. QJM3NY_9; assembly: GCF_056173545.1. Taxonomy (NCBI): domain Bacteria; kingdom Bacillati; phylum Bacillota; class Bacilli; order Caryophanales; genus Exiguobacterium; species Exiguobacterium sp. QJM3NY_9. The sequence continues at coordinate 661,952 of NZ_CM149679.1, forward strand.
CAGCCGTCGCATCGATAAAGGCACGCTCATGTGAAACATAGAGCATCGTCGTCTTCGTTTGACGCGTCCACGCGACGAGCCACTCGAGTGTGTCTTCATCTAAATGGTTGGTCGGTTCATCAAGCAGGATGAAGTCCGGTTTCTTCAACAGTAGACATGCAAGTTGAATCCGGGTCTGTTCGCCGCCGCTCAGTGTGTTCAAAGGCTGAAACCAAAGAGATTGCTCGAGTTGAACTTCTTTCAGGACACGTCTCGCATCGGCTTCGAGCGTGAAGGCATCTGCGTCAACGGCAGCCTGGTAGTCGGCCACGGCTTCAGTGGTTAAGGCACGTTCACGTAAGTCGTAACGGGTTACATCCGCCTGTTCGACGATTTGAATTGCTACACTTGTCGAGGGTTCGATTTGTTGGGCTAAGAGCCCAATCCGGTCATACGTGCGATGGATTGTTCCGGTCGTCGGGATGATTTCTTTTAGGATGGCGCGCAAGAGCGTCGTTTTTCCAACGCCGTTCGGTCCGACCAAGGCGACGTGTTCGCCGTCGCGGATGGAGAACGTGACATCGTGGAAAAGACACTGCCCGGCAAAATCGATTTGTAAATCATGGATGGATAATACTTCAGTTGGCATAAGCTCAGCTCCCTTTGTTTCATTTCGGTTGAGATGAAATGAAAACACACCATCCTGAGCGTACGGATGGTGTGCGGGAGTGCAATTCAAAGAAGGTATCCACCTGAAATAGGGAAATACCGAAATTGAGCAGACTCGTAGCGTCAGTCATCCGCAAGCGATTGCGAAAGTGATGAGTTCATTCATCATTAGACGTTAGCGAGTGATTGCTTCATTTCGGTATTGTACCTCCGTTTCATAGACTATGTGTTCAGTCTATCAAGTCACATCAATCATGACAAGTACGAGTTGAGTAAATCTTGCGCGGCAAACGTTTCCTCCGCGGTAGGCGGTAAGACATCTTTTAGCGCATATTCGAGCCCGAGTGCCTCCCATTTATAGACACCTAATTGGTGATAGGGGAGGACTTCAACCCGTTCGACATTTCCGAGTGTTCGAATGAATTCACCTGTTTGCCGTAAAAACGTTTCCGTCATCGTCACGCCGGGGACAAGGACATGGCGAATCCAGACGGGAATGTTTCGTTCTGCGAGCAATTTTGCGAAGGCTAGTGTATTGACGTTACTTCGCCCGGTCAAAATCCGGCACGTCGCATCATCGATGTGCTTGATATCGAGTAAGACGAGATCTGTATAGTCTAGGATTTGATCCAGGTTTTTCGGGACGACCGAACCTGCTGTATCGATGACGGTATGCAAGCCGTTTCGTTTTGCTTCACGCAGCGAGGCTTCTAAAAACTCGGGTTGAGCCAACGGTTCGCCACCGGAGAAGGTCACCCCTCCACCCGTTGCGTCAAAGAAGGAACGATAGCTGTTCGCTTCTTTGATGATTTCTTCCGGTGATACTTTTCGACCACAACCGAATTCCCAGGTGTCCGCATTGTGGCAATATTGGCAGCGCAGCGGGCAGCCTTGCGTAAAGACGATGAAGCGAATACCGGGACCATCGACAGTCCCACAAGATTCGACAGAGTGAACCGTCCCGTAAGTCATAGTGATCAAGTCCTTTCAGAAAAGTTAAAGTGCACCGTGGAATGTACGGTTGATGACATCGATTTGTTGTTCGCGTGTCAACTTAATGAAGTTGACGGCATAACCCGATACACGAATCGTCAACTGTGGATAAAGTTCAGGATGCTCCATCGCATCGAGTAAAGTGGCGCGGTCGAACACGTTGACGTTTAAGTGATGACCACGGGTAGTCGTACCGCCCATATAGCCGTCAAGTAGACCGACTGTATTGTTGATACGTGTTGTTTCATCTTTTCCGAGTGCTTTCGGAACGATTGAGAACGTGTAGGAAATACCATCTAAGGCATGCTCATAAGGTAATTTGCCGACAGAAGTCAACGCAGCGACTGCACCACGTGTGTCACGTCCGTGCATTGGATTTGCTCCCGGTGCGAACGGTTCGCCAGCGCGACGACCATCGGGGGTATTCCCAGTTTTTTTACCGTACACGACGTTTGACGTGATCGTCAGAACAGATTGGGTTGGTAAAGCATCACGATACGTTGGATGTTTCCGGATTTTTTCCATAAAGAGTTCGACGAGATCGACGGCCATTTGATCGACACGATCATCGTTATTTCCGAATTTCGGGAAATCGCCTTCGATTTTAAAGTCGACTGTAATGCCATCCGTATCTCGGATTGGTGTGACTTTAGCATAACGAATCGCTGACAGACTATCGGCGACAACGGATAATCCGGCAATCCCACAAGCCATCGTCCGTAAAATTTCAGGATCGTGGAGTGCCATTTCAATGCGCTCATAACTATATTTATCATGCATGAAGTGAATGACATTCAGTGTATTGACATAGAGCTCAGCTAACCAGTCCAATTGTTTATCATAGGCGGCCATGACGGTTTCATAATCGAGCACGTCATCTAAAATCAAGTCGGAAGGAGGGGCGACTTGAATTTTGAGTTTTTCGTCGACGCCACCGTTCAACGTGTAGAGTAAGGCTTTTGCTAAGTTCGCCCGGGCGCCGAAGAATTGCATTTGTTTACCGATTTTCATTGCTGAGACACAACAAGCAATCCCGTAATCATCACCATAAATCGGAAGCATCAAGTCATCATTTTCATATTGGATCGAACTAGACAGGATGGACATCTTCGCACAAAATTCTTTGAAACCACGTGGAAGTTTTGGTGACCATAAAACGGTTAAGTTCGGTTCAGGTGCCGGACCAAGGTTGACGAGTGTCTGCAAGAAGCGGAACGAACTTTTTGTGACGTTCGAGCGACCGTCTTCACTCATGCCGCCGATTGATTCTGTTACCCACGTCGGGTCACCGGAAAAGAGTTCGTTGTAATCGGGTGTCCGAAGAAACTTGACGATTCGAAGTTTCATCACAAAGTGGTCGACAAGTTCTTGCGCGCTCTCTTCTGTCAATCGACCCGTTTGCAAGTCACGTTCGATATAAATATCAAGGAAGGTCGAAACGCGACCGAGCGACATCGCTGCTCCGTTTTGTTCTTTGATTGCTGCGAGATAAGCAAGATAGACCCACTGGAATGCTTCTTGGGCCGTTTCAGCTGGTCGTGATAAGTCACATGTGTAACGTTTACCGAGTTCTGTCAGTTCATGAAGGGCGCGGAGTTGTTCGTTCATCTCCTCGCGATCACGAATCATCGCTTCTGATAAAAATCCACCGTGTGCTTTCAAATCCGCTTTTCTTGCAGCAATGAGGTGAGCTGTTCCATAAAGAGCGACGCGACGGTAGTCACCGATGATGCGTCCGCGACCGTAAGCATCAGGAAGTCCAGTGATGATACCGGCTTTACGGGCAGCGCGCATTTCGGGCGTATACGCATCGAAAACCCCTTGATTATGCGTTTTACGGTACTCGCTAAAAATCTGTGTAACAGTGTCATCTGATTTAAAACCGTACGCTTCTAAGGCATCGTTGACCATTCGGATACCACCGTTCGGATGAATCGAACGTTTGAATGGTTCATCGGTCTGTAGACCCACGATTTTTTCGAGTTCAGGATTGAGATAACCTGGGCCGTGCGAAAGAATCGAGGATGGGGTCGCAGCATCAACGGCATAGACGCCACCACGAATGCGTTCTTCTTCTGTCAACTGCATGATTTGTTGCCATAACGTGTTGGTTGCATCGGTCGGACCGGCGAGGAACTGATCGTCTCCTGTGTATTCTGAGCGATTGCGTCGGATGAAATCAGCGACATCAATCTTTTCCATCCATTCTCCACCTTCGAATCGTTGCCATGCTTGTGTTTTTTCAAGTAACATCATCAACACTCCTTCATTAGTAAGGTCAGTGGTTCTTGATACATCTCTTATGTGAATAGTGTAACAAACAATTCAAGGTAGAGGTTTTACGTATATGTGAATCTTTTAACAAATGTAAAAGTGTTGCTATGACTTACTTCACAGTAAATTGTATCAGTTAGTGTCCCGTGTTCAAAAAACAGAAAACGACTGCTATGAAAGGCTTTGTCTGTAGCTGTACCATTAATTTACGGTGGGATGGATAGAGACAGAAGCTAGTGTGATAAAAGTCACGCGGCGCTACCTTGTATTTTTAGGACGTATCGTTGACAATGAAAAAGGGAATATAGAACGTGGAGGTGGAGTGAATGGAGTTTTCGCCATTAAAAGAGCAAGCAGACTATCGAACAGGGGACTGGGTTTCCCTAAAAGTATCAACTGAAGGAACAGAACGGATCGGGATGATCACCGAGTTTGAAGACGACGGGTTTTGGCTCCGGTTTGAAGATGATTTTGATTTCGAGGACTTTATCGGTTACGACCAGAAGTACCTCGCACGATTAGTTCGACGCCCAATCGATGTCAGAGCAACTTATCCAGTACTTGCTGGTTTTGAAACACTTGCTGTTGAGTTGCAAGATCGAATGGCGCAAGGTTTCGAAGTGTTAAGTGCAGATCAACAAAGTGAGACGGAAATCGTTTTTCATATTCGGTTAATCGATTCCGGAAATGAGTATACGCAGACGTTACGTGGTATTAAAACTGAAACTGATGATCGTTTTGAATACGTAACCGAATGATGAACAAGAGAGTAGGAGAAGATACGTTATGAATTTTATGAAACCTTTTATTAATGAAGCGTGGGAACGAGCACGCTTTGAACAAATGATGCCCGTCCAAGAACAAGCTATTCCTTTAATCCGTGAGGGGAAAGATGTTTTGGTCGAAGCACCGACAGGAACTGGGAAAACGCTCGCTTATGTCATTCCGGCCCTCGAGCGCATCGATCCGAATGAACCACACGTTCAAGTCGCGATCACGGCACCGACACGAGAACTGGTCATGCAAATTCATCAAGTCATCCAATTGTTTGCTCAAGGAAGTGGAATTAAGTCAGGTGCGTTCATCGGTGGTGTTGAGTTAAAACGTCAATATGAGCGTCTCAAGAAAAAGCCGCAAATCATTGTCGGGACACCCGGACGTTTAGTCGAATTGATTGACTCGAAAAAGTTGAAGATGCATAAAGTGAAATTGATTGTTTTAGATGAAGCTGATCAAATCTACGAAAGTGGAATGAGCGCCTCGGCGACACGAATCGCGAACAGTGCGCTTCGTGACCGTCAGTTAGCACTCGTTTCAGCAACATTGCCTGAACGGACGGCAGAATGGGGACGGACACTGTCGAACGAACCGGAAGTCATCCGAGTCGAACGAACGGAGACGTCACGAGTCAAGTTTGGTTACATCGAAACATCCCGTCGCCTGAAACCGGAAATGTTACGTCGTTTGTCTAATATGCAACAAGTTAAAGTGTTGACGTTTATTAACAACCGCTCATTCCTCGGTCCGTTAAACGGTGAATTAAGCAAGTTTTCATTGAAATACCGGATTTTAGATGCCGAAAAAGGGAAAAGAGAACGGATGGAGACGTTACGTTCGTATAAACGGGGAGAGTTTCCGTTACTCGTCACGACCGGTCTTGCTGCACGCGGTCTAGACATTGATGCCGTGACGCATGTCGTGCATTATGATTTACCGGAATCCCTTGATGATTTTGTCCACCGCTCAGGTCGAACAGGACGTGGGAACGCGTCAGGTATGGTCCTTGCGCTCGTCACGGATCATGATTTAAAACACCTGAAAACATTAGCGAAACAAATGGGTGTGGAAATTGAACCAATGGAGATTTATGGCGGGGAATTGATTCCAAAACGTGAAGTCATGGAACCCGAAGCACTTAAAAGTCCGGCGAAACCACACCGGAAAGGATCAACGCGATGAAAAGTGAGCGAAAGATTATCCCGTTTCCGACGACTGTATCCGAAGCAGAGATGAACACAGCGCTCAAAACTTTATATCAAGAGGCAGCCACTGCTCGAAGCACCGATTGGGTCGCATTTATCGAAGAAATCGCGACGGAAGGACGTTGGTATTTAAAAGATGCTGAGTTATTCCGAGACTTGTTCGTCGATTGGGCGATTTTTTATGAGACCGATGAACAAGGGAAAACACCGCATGGTCGTTTTTTAGAACAAGTCAAAGAAGATATGTCTCAAAGTCTGTATCGTGCCTTAAGAGGACTGGCCGATCCTGTTCCGTCGCTTTTCCTTGTAAAAGAAGACGGCGTCTTCGACATCATGTCGGAACAAACGTATCAGACCGATTTGACAGAGATTGACGTTGCGGTTGGCGATATGTTAGTCGGCAAACTTCTCTACATTTCAGGCAAATGGCGATTCGCAATCGCCTATATGAAGGTTGCACGGGCACTTGTACCTGAAGTGCGTGTTCTTTTAGCTGATTTTGTCGATGAAGTCGGTGACGACGCATTACTGCGTCAGTATCCTGAATTTTGTGCAGAGTTGATTGACTTATTACTCGATATCGAAGAGGGAAACATTACACCACGACCTGAAGCATAACAGTAAAAAAACAAACGTCCATTCAACCCTAGTGCAGGGTGAATGGACGTTTGTTCGTTTAAAAATCTTGATGGTACAGTGCAATGTCATTTTTTTCACGGTTTTTGATGCGATACATGGCGAGGTCAGCATGTTTCAGCCAACTTTCTAAATCATCGTTTTCGAAAAAAGGAGCGACTCCGATGCTGGCCGAGACATGTAACGTTTGCCCTTTATAAACATAAGGGCGACGTAATAGGTGCAAGAAGTGTTTACAACGACGCCGGAGTGAGAATTCATCTTCAGCCGAAGTCAGTAATGCAAATTCATCGCCTCCTAGTCTATAAATTGATTCATCGCCTTCAAGTTCATGATCCATTCGGCGAGCGACTTCAATTAAAACGTAATCGCCGGCTTCGTGTCCGTACGTATCGTTTACTAGCTTGAAGCCATCTAAATCGAGTAAAGCAAGATAGTTTACGGAACTTTTCAATGATAGGAATGTTCGTTCGAGCGAACGACGGTTGCCGATTCCAGTCAAGACATCATGAAACGCGTGGTATTCAATCCGTTGTTGCCGCTCCTTTTGTTCTGTTACGTCGTGTAAGACTAAAAAGTGACCAACTGATTTTGAAGCGATGTGGATAGGGATTTTTGTTAATTCATATTGGCGATTGGATTCATCGAGATAACGATTGGAATCAAGCTGTAAGGAAGACTGAAGATGTAAGACTGAGTGAGTAGGTACTTCGATGGATAAGGCAGAAAGCTTAAACGTTGCTTGAGCCGCAAGATTGGCATACGTCGCTGTTTCGTTTTGATCAAAGCGGATGATTGGATCAGGGTGACTTGAAAACAGTGGCAGGACTTGTTGCTCACTTTCTTTGATTTGCCGGATCCGATGTTCGATGCGTTCGGCTAACTGTTCGTTTCGCTCGTTTAACTTTTGTACGAGCAACGTATGCTGCCGAGCGATGATGATTTGTCGAATGATTAGTAACAATAAGATGATGAATACATCAAACTTTTTACCTTCGAGTTCGATGACATAATGTAAAAATAGTGGGATTGCGAGCAAAGGCAGCCAAGTTCTCTGAACGACAGGAGACGCTTGCTTCCCTTCAGTGATGTGATCAAGGTGCCATAAGATTGCCGCACTTTGGGCAAGGCGAATCAATATAGGAGAAAAGACTAAATATTGTTCCGTGAAATCTGGAAAGTATACAGCAGATACTTCATACATACCACGGATGAACAGTGACAAGAATAATAGAGATAACGTCGTTCGGGAAACCCAGTGTGTTTCTTGAACAAAAAAGAAGTAGAAGAAAACAAACAATCCAAGTGAAGTGTTGAGGACGACGATCATATCGTACGGGAACGTACTAGCTGCCGGGTCGGCCAGCTCGCTTAATGTATGAAAAGCAGCAAGTCCTAAAAAAACGACGATGATTAGAGCATCCATGAATGCAAGCAGGTGTTGTGAAAAACTCTTTTGCGAAGCAATCCGGTAAAAAAGCCCGATTAAAAATATATAGTGCGATATGGAGAAACAAATTAAGCTATAACTGTTCGGAAAGGACAGCGTATTACTGAATAAGTTAATGGTTTCAAAAATCGAAGCAGCTAGCGAGAAGATAAGTGAGATGAAGGCGATAATCCAAAATTTTCGCTTTGGCACGACGAGTGAACGTTCTTTTTTATAGGCGATGAGGATGAAAAGTCCGATTAAAAGAAACGACAAGTATTCTAGAACTTGTTCGACAAGGTGGTTCATGAATGAGCCTTGCGTGTATGAATAGAGAATTAAAATCAAAGAGATGATTAGTAGAGAAGGAAACCATCTGATGAAGTAGGGGGATCGTTGCATATGCGTTTCCTCCTAGTTGCGTTTTAGTTGAGCCGCGAACTGAAAATTATTTTTGTTCGTATTTTTAATGTGATACATGGCTTCGTCTGCACGGATCAAAAGGACATTCGAACTTTTTCCATCACTCGGATAAAGTGAAATTCCGATGGACGGTGTGACAGACATCGTTTGATCTTTAATATAAAACGGCTCATTGAGTGATGCGAGCAACTTACTCGCAAATGCAGTCGTCTCATCTTCGTCTCGAACGGTGAATAAAATGAATTCGTCTCCTCCTAAACGGGCGACAAGCTCTTCTCCTTGAATTAGTTGTTGTAGCCGGTCTGCGGTTTCTTGAAGTAATAAATCTCCAGCATCATGCCCGTACGTATCATTGATAGCTTTAAAACCATCTAAATCAACAAACAATAACGATCCATGTCGTATGGTAGGGAGGAGAGTTTGCAATTGTTCTTCAAAAAAGCGTCGATTCGGCAAACGGGTCAAAGCGTCGTGATTTCCTAATTTCTCCAACCATTGTTCTTGGCGAACATCTTCTGTGACGTCGGATAAAATGATAAAGACACGTTCTTGATCGGCTATACAAATCGACGTCATCGTGTAGATGAGGTCCTCTTCGTCATGGGGGATATAAAACGTTTTTGATAAGGAAGGGACCCCTTTATTGGCATGTAGCGCCTCCATTACTTGTTTGAAAAGACGGGCCTGTTCGTCTTTCAATGACTTCTCCATCCATCCTTCTCGAATGGCTGCAGGATTTCCGGATAGAATGTGACTCGCTTGATTTACTTCAAGTACCATTTGCGGATAGGAGAGAAACAGTGCCTTGAATTCTTGTTCGCGTAACCGAAGAAGCTCCGTTTTCTGTGAAACGATCGTTTCCAAATTTTCTTGTAGCGAAGTCGTTTCTCGTAAAAGGCGTACATTTTCGCGATAAGAAAAAAGTTGCCGCGTTAAGAACAGTAAAAAAGTGGTCGCGATTGTGATGAAGTAGAAGCGTGTCGTGACAGGTGAAAACGTGACATAGGTAATTAACAGTAATAGTAAGACGTATGAAAAAGAAGGACGAAGAATTTGTTCAATCCGAAGTAACAATAATTGTTGTTTAGCGATGATCGGTAAATGACGAGTTACTAGGAAACTAATGAAAAAATAGCTACTCAACGGATAGAGCGGTAATAAAAGCATTGCGTAAAAAGTAAAATCGTTCAATAAAAAGCTGTAAAATAAAAAGTTGATCATACCTAACAAAAATGTTCCACCCATCAAAAAACTAAAAGCGAACAACGAGACCGGTTTCTTTAAACCGGAAGCATAGAGTAAGAAAAAGAAAAGAGTCAGGAGAATGGTCAAGAATGAATAGATATCCCAGCTGAGCTGCTCCGCGAACGTTCTTGTATATTCGGGGATGTATTTAAAAATCGTCAAGTAACTAGCAATCATCGCGACAGTAAACAGTGTCAATGAATCAAGAATTAAAAGCTTTTGTGAACGGAAATGTTCAATATCTAAAAGACGGAATAAAAAAATGGTAATCGTCAAGAGATGGATTGTATAGGGAAAGTCGAGTAGGACGTTCAAATTGACAGACTTGAGTGAAAAGTAACCACTGACAACTCCACCTAAGTCTCCAATGAAATAAGCACTTACGGCAATGAGGATCCATTTAAGTTCTGGTGAAGGTGTTTTTCTATAAAATAAAATGGCGGCAATCGTAATCAATAGAGAGCCGACAAAGCTTGAAAAGACGGCTGCGGGTATGACGAATGCGTTTGGAATTAAAAGAAGGATGGTATACGAGATAATTAAATAAATGACGATTCCTCCTGTCATTCGTTTGAACGCTTTTGACATGAGAAAACCTCCTATCTAATCAAAGTAACAGTTTAACTATATAAGTCATTACCCTCAATTTGGTAAAAACGTACTTGAAAAATAAGAAAAAAAGACCGTATTTTTCCGGAAAGGAAAATATACGGTCAAACAGACAATAAATCAAAGTCAAATTATTTTTTATAAGATTCGTATGCCTCTATCTTCTCAGACAAGTAAGACCAATATTCCATCAGTTGATCGAGTTGGGCTTTTCCTTGCTCAATCTTTTGATAGAGTTCATTAACTTGTCCGATATTGCTACCTGCCGAAGCGAGCTGTTGTTCGAGTTGCTCAAGCGCAGCTTCCGCGTCTTCAATCTGTGTCTCGATCGTTGTCCAGTCTTGTTGTTCTTGATAAGACAATTTTTTCGGGATGTCCGTTGGAGCAGCTACCACTTCTTTTACCTCAGTCACGATAGTTGCTTCAGGTGTCTCATCCTCACGCTGTTCCAGGTAGTCCGTGTATTGCCCATAATAAGAGACGATCGTACTATTCTCGAACGCAAGTAACCGGTCGACGACTCGATCGAGGAAATAACGGTCATGACTGACCGTAATGACCGTCCCGGGGAAGGACTCGAGATAATCTTCAAGAACTGATAGCGTTTCCGTATCTAAATCATTTGTCGGCTCATCGAGGAATAAGACGTTTGGTTCATCCATTAAGATCGTCAATAACTTGAGTCGACGCTTTTCGCCACCGGATAATTTACCAATCGGCTTATATTGTGCTTCCGGTTTGAATAAGAACTGTTCGAGCATCTGACTCGCCGTGATTTCTTGACCATCAAGTGTCGTGATTACCTGGGCAATCCGTTCGACCTCATCGATGACACGACGTTCCGGGTGCGTGAACTCGGCGAACTGTCCATAAAACCCGACTTTGACCGTTTCCCCGTGCACGACTTCCCCTTGTGTCGGTTCAAGTTGCTTCGCTAAAATCGACAACAGTGTCGATTTCCCGCTCCCGTTCCGACCGACGATGCCGTAACGTTCCTTCCGACCGAATAACCAGCTAAATGATTCGAACAATGTTCGTTCGCCAAATGTATGACCAAGTTCCGTTGCTTCGATGACTTTTTTACCGAGTCGTGTCGAACCGACTTGTACTTCAAGTGTTGCTTCTTCTTCTTCATAAGAGAGTTCTTGGAGTGCATCGACTCGCTGAATCCGTGCCTTTTGTTTTGTCGTCCGTGCCTTTGCACCACGACGTAGCCAAGCGAGTTCACGGCGTAAAATGTTTTGGCGCTTCTCTTCCATTGAAGCAGTCCGTTCGCGGCGCTCAGCCCGCTTTTCAAGGAATGACTCATAGTTTCCGACATAAAAATGGGCCGTCCCGTTGGCGATTTCCATCATGTGATTCGTGACACGATTCAAGAAATAACGGTCGTGGGTAATCAACAGAATCGCTCCGCGGTATTCCTTGATCTGTGATTCGAGCCAAGTGATCGTTTCTGCATCGAGTTCATTCGTTGGCTCATCGAGTAGTAATAGATCGGCTTCGTCGAGCAAAGCTTCTGCCAAGCCGACACGCTTCCGTTGGCCGCCCGATAACGAACCGATTTTTGCTTCTAAATCTGTAATGCCAAGTCGCGTTAAAATCATTTTAAGGCGAGACTCCGTATCCCAGGCATTTGCGGCATCAATTTCCGTTTGGGCATCGATGAATCGTTTGAGTAACGTTTCATTTGTCGGATCTTGTTCAAGCGCTAAACGAGCCGTTTCATAATGGCGTAAAGCATTGATTGTCGGTGTGTTTCCGGAGAGGAGCACTTCCATCACTGTTTGATCTTCCGGATAATCTGTCGATTGTGAAAGTAAACGTATCCGGTAATCGTTCGGATGATGCAGTTCACCGAAATCAGCTGTCTCTTTTCCTGCTAAAATATGGAGCAGTGTCGATTTTCCTGTCCCGTTGACACCGATAATTCCAATCCGGTCTCCGGGTGTGACGGAAAATGTTACGTCTTCAAAAACGATTTTATCAGCAAATTCTTTTTTTAATTGATCTACTTTAAGTAGCATGTCAGACTCCTTCTACAATATGCTTGATTTGTTGTTCAACAGTAGCGACGAGTTCTTTTTGGGTCATTGTAGCAGGGTCGATGGATGGAAGGATTGTCACATCGACAGTTGCCGGTCGAATCCGACCAGTCTCTTCCATGACACGATAGCTTCCTGAAATGGCAATCGGAACGACGCGTGCACCACTAGATGTTGCTAGGGTGAAGCTCCCTGCTTTGAACTCAGCAATCGGTCCGCCTTTCGAGCGAGTACCTTCCGGGAAGATGATCATCGATTGCCCATCTTTGATTGTCTCGACACCGGCACGAATCGCCTTTAAAGACTGTCGGCGATCTTTTCGGTCAATCATGACACATCCCATTAAATTCATCCAGACATTGACGATTGGAATCTTATTGACTTCGATTTTCGAAATAAAGGCTTTGGGTTTTGCGATATGTCCGAGCAAAATCGGGATGTCAAAATTCCCTTGGTGGTTGGCGATGAAGACGACAGGTTGATCAGACGGAATATGTTCTTCCCCTGTCAGACGGACTTTCACTCCAGCTAAGCGAAGGAGCGAATTCGCCCAAACGTGTGCTACTTTTTGTGTATACGCGTAGCGAGCGGCGTGTGTTCGACGTTTTGCGCCAGGCAAAAATGGTAATGTAAGAGGTAATACTAGCCCAAAATGAATGAACCAGATGATCGTGCGTAACATGATGGCATCAAACTCCTTTTTTACTGTGTATTATTATTGTACAAAAAAAGACCAGGTATCGCACCCGGTCTTCTTCTTTATTCCCAGTAACGAGGTTCAGATTCCTCTTCACTCTCGCCGAGTTCGAATGTCAGGCGTCTCGTCGTCGGATCGATGGAAAACGAGGCATTCGTATTATCGATTTGTTTGATTTCCATCGTCTCTTCATCGAGGATGAGTGTCAAACGTACCTTATCTTCATGATCGACGAGTAAAACACCATCTTCTTTTAGCCATAAGTCGATGACAGGTGAGTAACGAAGTGTCCAGCCGTTGGATAGTGGTATTTCATTCATAATGAATCGGTTCCTCCTAAAAACATGAAGTCAAACTCTTTATTTATCATGCTGTTCTGTCGTTGATAATGCAAGTGATGCGACTGTGTCATTTTGTTCATAAGACAATTGATAAGAGTGTTCCCGTTTCTTCATACGCTCCAACTGTTTTTTGACGCGGCGGTATTGCATATATTCATGATAACCATGATATGTCGTACGAATTAATTGTCTAAAAGATGAAAGTGAAAGACAAATGGATAGGGTGAAGACGAAAATCCCGACTGAATCGGTATAATATCCCGTGATAAAACTAAGGTATGTACTAATGAGACCCGTAAGCGTCGTAAATAAGTAAAAATACACAGTACTTCCTCCTTCGTGTCACTCTACTAAGTGTGTCTAGTAAAGCAATTCGCTAACGAAGCAGGATTTCCTTTATCGTCCAGTAAAACTTCGGAAACAAATAAAAAAATCTACACGATGAGATGTAGATTTTAAGGTGTATCGATTTGTTGGAGTGCAGGTGTCTTTGGAGACAAATCAGTGCTACTCGACCCTTCAGCGAATACAATTCCAATCGTTGCGAGAAATGCGAAAAAAGCGAATACTAACGTTTTTGTAAAGCGTCTTGCGAAAGAACGCGATTGAATGTCATGAAACATAGTTTTTCCCCCATATTTACCAAAACTAAACCTTCTTTTTCCTATTCTTTTATCATATCTGTTTTTTTCAAAAAAATCACTTAAATCAGATTCGTTCACAAAAATGTCACAACTGTTCGCTTCCATTTGATGTCGGAGATAGGTTGAAAAAGAGTATAGTATTGAAGGTGATGAAAAGAACTTACGGTTAGTTGAGTGTTTCAGCTTAACCAAGTTAATGAAAGGAGATGACCATAAATGGCACTACGTGCAGGACAGGTTGTCACATTAAAAGTAGAGCGTGAAGCAGAATTTGGTGTGTTTTTAAGTGATGGTACGGAGGATATCTTACTTCATAAAAATGAACAGACGAAATCGCTCATGCTAGAAGAAGAGGTCGAAGTATTCCTTTATCAAGACAATGAAGGGCGTCTCGCCTCATCGATGACGATTCCGGAAGCGTCATTTGAGGATTACGTCAAAGCACCGATTAACGGAACACGTTACAATACAGGTGTTTTTGCGAACATCGGAATTCAAAAGGATGTTCTCGTCTCGCTGGACGATCTTCCGCAACGCCGGACATTTTGGCCGGAAGAGGGAGACGAACTTTACATTCGTTTGAAACATGATCAAAAATTACGTTTGTTAGGTGACCCGGCTCCTTATGCCTATTTCAATCTTAAGGCGCAACCGGCACCGGAAGAGTGGAATAACATGGACGTTGAAGGACTTGTTTTTGCCCAGCGTGATCCGGGTGTCAACGTTTGGGTGAACGATCAATCGATTGGTTTTCTACATGAACAAGAGATGGAACGGTGGCCGCGTCTCGGAGAAGTTATGAAATTACGGGTGACAAATGTGAAGCCAGATGGTACAGTATTACTTTCAGCAAGACCACGTGCTCACGAGGCAATCGACATCGATGCGGATTTAATCCTGAACCACCTACTTGAACATGGCGGTCAGATGGCGTATGGTGATAAGACACCTCCTGAGACGATTGATGAGGTATTCGGCCTAAGTAAGGCTGCCTTCAAACGTGCTCTAGGTCGATTGTTGAAAGATAAAAAAATAGAAAAACATGAAACGGGTATTCGGCTAACGAAGTAAGCTAGCCAACTGAACCTACGTTTCGAATAAATAGTTAGGAATTCATCATTTTGGTGGTTGCGGCTGGTTTTAACCGGCGACCATTTCCAAATAAAACCCCATCACTAGTGGGGGCAAGCGGCGCGATTTAAAGCGTTGAACGGTCCGGGCATCATGCCTTTCCCTCGCCCTTATGGCAACGATTATGATGGTGACTTCCCTAAACATTATTATCAGTAGAAATAGCCTCTATCTTTAAGGACGGGCTTCTGCTATAATAGGTAGTCGATTGTATTCGTTACGGTAGCGTCTGTTTAGTGGCAGACGCTTTTCATATGACAAAGGAGAGTATTTAGCATTGACAACATTTCGTGAATTAAATCTTAGTGAGGCACTTATCAAAGGTGTCCTAAAAATGGGCTTTGAAGAAGCAACTCCAATCCAAGCAGAAACAATTCCAGTCGGTCTTAGCGGCGTTGACTTAATCGGTCAAGCACAAACAGGTACTGGTAAAACAGCAGCATTCGGTATTCCGACGATTGAGCGTCTTGACGCAAAATCGCGCCATATCCAAGCGTTGATCCTTGCACCGACTCGTGAACTTGCGATTCAAGTAGCAGAAGAACTTAACCGCATTGGTGAAATGAAACGCGTTCATGCATTGCCAGTATACGGTGGTCAGCAAATCGATCGTCAGATTCGTGCACTTCGCAAGAACCCACAAATCGTCGTTGCGACACCTGGTCGTCTAATGGACCACATGAACCGTAAAACATTAAATCTTGACCACGTTCAAACAGTCATCTTGGATGAAGCAGATGAAATGTTGAACATGGGCTTCGTGGAAGATATCGAAAAAATCTTAGGTACACTTCCGCCAACTCGTCAAACACTTTTGTTCTCTGCAACGATGCCACCGCAGATTCGTAAAATCGCGGATCGTTTCATGACAACACCAACGCACATCAAAGTAAAAGCAAAAGAAATGACAGTCGAAAACATCGACCAATCATTCATCGAACTAAAAGAAAGCCAAAAATTCGATGTGCTTTGCCGCTTGATTGATACAGATTCTCCAGAACTTTCAATCATCTTTGGTCGTACGAAAAAACGTGTTGACGAAATGACGGAAGGACTTGTCCAACGTGGATACACGGCGGACGGTTTACACGGTGACTTAACACAAGCGAAACGTGACCAAGTCATTCGTCGCTTCAAAAAAGGAACAATCGATATCCTTGTTGCGACAGACGTTGCAGCACGTGGACTTGATATTTCTGGTGTTACACACGTTTACAACTTTGATGTACCACAAGATCCAGAGAGCTACGTTCACCGTATCGGTCGTACGGGACGTGCTGGTAAAACGGGATCAGCAATCACGTTCGTTACACCACGTGAATTTGGTCAAATCAAAACAATCGAACGTGTAACAAACAAAAAAATGTCACGTCGTCACGCACCGACACTTGACGAAATCTTGGAAGGCAACTTGAAGCTTGCTGCACAAGAACTCATCAAACGTGTAGAAGCGAAAAACTCACAAGAGTATACAACACTCGCGCAAGAACTTCTTGAAGAGTATGAAGCGGTTGAATTAATCGCAGCAGCGCTTAAAGGATTAACGAAAGAGCCGGATGCAACTCCAGTTCAAATTTCGTCAATCGAACCAATCCGTGTCAAACGTTTTGGTAGCAACGGTGGCGGTGGTAACCGTCGTCCTTACGGCAATAAAGGTGGATCAGGTTCTGGTTCTTCTAACCGTGGTGGCGGATACCGTGGCAGCAACCCGCGTGGTGGGGAGCGCCGTGAAGGCGGTCGTCCTTCTGAAGGAAACCGTAGTTCATCGTCATCAGATCGTCGTGAAGGTGGATACGCTGGTCGTAGCAACCGTAGCGAAAGTGATCGTAACCGTGGCGGACGTAAACCACGTTTTGAAAAGTAAAAAATCCGAACCGATTTGTCACAGACAAGTCGGTTCTTTTTTATGAATTCTCATGATAAAATGAGCAATGAAAGATATAGAGAGGGCTGAATCGTTCGTGTATACCATTTATGCAGCAGCATTCATTTGTCTGATTGGACTGCTCATCGCAACTAAAAAAATTAGCGAGCAGACGACAAAAGGACACTTTCGTTATATCCCTTTAGCGACGTTATTGTTTGGCGGGATTATTTTTCTCGTCTTAGCGATTGGTAAGGGTGGTGCTACAGGCATTCAATACGGTGTTCTGAGCATTATCTATTTAACGGCGACATTTGGGGTCTATTTGTACATTGCGTTAAGAAAAGATACAACGTTATTTTAAAGACGGGGCCTCTCTGATTACAGGGTGGTCTTTTTTTTGATAAGATAGAACAAGAGAATAGGGGGGAGAAGAATGGATGCATTAGATGTCATTGTTCATCCCGAACAGATTGAGGCGTGGTTCCAACCAATTGTTGGAGCGGCACCTTTTAAAGTGGAAGGGTATGAAATCCAATCTCATTTTCGCGGTGAGCCGCTGAAGCCATTTTTTCAAGAAGATGATGTACCAATTGAATACCAGTTAGAAGTCATGAGTCATGTCATTCGCCATGCTTTTCAAAAAGTCCCGGCCGATGCGCATTCATTTGTCTTAATCCGCTGTCGACCTGATTGGTTATTCGAAAATGGTGGCGAAGATTTTTTGAGTATCTTACGTAACGCACAGATCGACTTTCCGGAAGACCGGTTATATGTCACACTGACCGATGTCCAAGTGGATGACTTTGATCGACTCGGGCGAATCGTTGCGTACTATCAAAACTCTGGCTTAAAGGTTGCGCTTGATCGTGCGGAGGCGACGAGCTTAGAACGCGTTTTTGCCATGTCGCCGGACATGCTGATTGTCGACTTATCTTCGATGATTGAGAAAAAAACCGTTTCAGCGAGTTATCCGCACCTGTTACAAACGATGGAACACTTATGTGACCAACTCGGTGCGCCACTTCTTTACAAAAATATCAGCCATCTTGGTCAACTCCGGTATGCATGGCAACACGGTGGGCGCTATTACATGGGAAATCTACTCGGTGAGACGACACCTGACTGGGTGACGACATGCCCAGGCATGGAAATCTTATTACATGAAGTGCCAATGTTCTATAAATATGACCGGGAACAGATGAATCGTTTGTTCCAGCTCGAACAAGATTGGACGATTCGGTTTAATGAGTACTGCCAGTCGTTAAAAGCAGATGAATCATTGGATGAATGGTTAATTAAGCTGGCTCAAAAGATGGAACCCGAATTCATTCGCTTTTACATCACAGACGCGAATGGCTTTCAAAAGTCATCAAACGTTAGCAAAAAGAGCGGTGAATGGAAAACATATGCGTTTTACAAAGGTTATAACTGGAGTTTTCGACCGTACTTCATTCGGACCACGGTTGCGATGGAACGACGGCATACGGGATACCTCTCTGATCGATACGTCGATTTCAGTTCGAGTGAACAAACGCGAACGTTCAGTATGCCGCTAAATAATGGGATGTTCTTATTTGCTGAT
Organism: Exiguobacterium sp. QJM3NY_9; assembly: GCF_056173545.1. Lineage (NCBI taxonomy): Bacteria > Bacillati > Bacillota > Bacilli > Caryophanales > Exiguobacterium > Exiguobacterium sp. QJM3NY_9. Next base: position 680,495 of record NZ_CM149679.1, read on the forward strand.
ATTTCAGCAAGTTATTTATATCAAGAACGGTTAAGTGAATAAGGAGGAAATGAAACATGTTGGATTATGATTATAATGCACTACGTGAGATTGGGCGCATCGTCGCCATTGCACGCGATGAAATGGCGGATGCCGTCAAACCAGGAATTACAACGAAAGAGCTTGATGACATCGGAGCGCGTATTTTGAAGGAACATGGGGCGGAATCAGCACCGATCGTCATGTATGATTTCCCTGGAGCAACGTGTATCAGTGTCAATGAAGTCGCGGCTCATGGTATTCCTGGTGCATATGTCATTCAAGAAGGCGATATCGTCAACGTCGATGTCTCGGCAGTCAAAGATGGCTACTATTCAGATACAGGTAAAACGGTGATTGCGGGCGAAGCGAAGCGTCCTGAGCACGTCCGACTGGTCGAGGTGTCATTGTCTGCCCTTGAAAAAGGACTTGAAAAAGTCAAAGCAGGTACGAAAGTCAATCAAATCGGTAAAGCAATCTATGCGGAAACACGCAAAAATGGTTTTACGGTCATTCGGAATTTAGCTGGACATGGATTAGGAAAAACGTTGCATGGTGAACCGGAGTCGATTTCGAATTACTTCAACCGAGAAGAAAATGATTTGTTGAAAGAAGGACAAGTCATCGCAGTCGAAACGTTTATCTCGACGAGCGACGAATTTTGTATGGAAGATGAAAAGGACGGCTGGACACTGTACACGCCAAATAAAAGTTTGGTTTCACAGTTCGAACATAGCGTCGTTGTCTTGAAGGATGGATACGAAATCTTGACGAAGGCAGACTAAAAAAAGCGTCGTTCCGCAAAGGAACGGCGCTTTTAGAATGCGGAAAAATTGCTATCGGGAGATCAAGCATCTTTTTTCGTTGCTTTCCTCGGGAGGAGCAAGCCGTTGCTCCTTAATCCTAGCAGACAACGAGCAGGGGCTTGCCTGCCTTTGGTAAGTCGCGTTAAAAACGCACTTTTTCCCGCAGGAGTCAACGAAACGTGACGCTTTTTAGGTAATACCGTGACCGATTGCCGCTTTGAAGACGAGGCGAGACAAGGGAGCGCGAACGGATTGCATCTCGATACCGCGTGTTTACGCTTCTTAATGGTTTGTAGACGAAATGATGCCCGATGGACAAAAGCGGTAGTTTAACAGGCACTACGTGTTGTTATTCTTTTTTGAGAAGCAATTGCTCCTTCGCGCCTTCAAAGCACGATTTTAGACTGGGTAAGCCGGTCTAACCGCTCGAGTGAAACCTCGTGCTCGGCGTATGGAATGTGACCGTTCCCGATTCGATAGTCGACTTCAAGGAGATCTTCGGTGAAATAATGATCGGTTCCAGCCATGTCAATCGGATATGCTAGACCAGGTAGTGTAGCGAAAGCAAGCGTCTGCCGACGCCCGATTCCACTCTCGAACATTCCACCGAGCCAGTACGTCGCTTTATCTCTTAATGCTAGGGCGTTCGTCAAGCCCCCTACGCGTGCCGGTTTAATGTTGATGATTTGACCTGCACCGAGTGAGAGCATTAAGTCAGCGTCAGTGACCGTTTGGACTGATTCGTCCAAACATAAAGGAGTCGAGAGCAGTGACGCAGCATATTGATGCGTCAACCAATCATCTGCCCGAAATGGTTGCTCCATCATGATTAATCCATACTGATCCCAGTCCTGCAGGAGATTCATCTCGGAACGGGTGAAACTTCCGTTGGCATCAAACATTAAAGGCGCATCAGGAAATTGTTTTCGAACGTGCGCTAAGACGGAGGTATCCGTTGGGTCTAGCTTTAGCTTGATACGCTGAAAACCGTCCTGTAACGCGTCCTCAACGGCACGTACCGTCTTGCTGGCTTCCGCGCGACCAAGTGCTTTTCCGCAAGCGATGGCTTTGTTTTCGTCACCCCCGAGATACGTGGCAAGCGTTTGGTTACTCGAACGAGCAAACAATTCATAGACGGCGCCGTCGAACATTGCTTTTGCCATCTGGTTTCCTTGAATCGGGTGAAAGCGTGTTGCGATTTCTGACGGATGATTGAGCGGTCCTTTAAGCAAGCGATAGAGGACGGGAGCTAAGGCATGAATCGAATCTTGTGTCTCCGCGGTATACCAAGGTGTTTCAAAGGCGACACCTTCCCCGTAACCGATGTTGCCTTCTGTGTCCGTCAATCGGAGAATCGTCGTTCGGCGATTGCTTAAGGTAGTGAGTGCCGTTTTCATCGGCTGACGGAATGTTAATCGGACATCAAATAATTCTGCGCTTCGAAGTGTGATCTTCATACGAAGTCCTTCAATTGATGGCGCAGCAGTTTACCGTTCGCATTACGCGGTAAAGCGTCACGATAAACATAGGTGACGGGACATTTATATTTGGCAAGCAACTGACTGATTGCTTGACGCACGACCGATTCATCGACAGCGCTGACGATAAACGCAACAGGGACTTGTCCCCAAGTCGAATCAAAGCGACCGACGACACCAGCTTCCTTGATTCCGTCAATCGAGAGCAGGGCAGATTCGACTTCAGCCGGATAGACATTCTCACCGCCTGAAATGATTAAATCACTTCGCCGATCGAGAACGTATAAATAGCCTTCTTCATCTAAACGTCCAAGGTCACCTGTCTTGAGATAGCCGTCTGCGGTAAAAGAAGCTACGGTCGCTTGCTCATCTGAAAAATAACCTTTCATGACGGTGGGGCCTTTGACTTCGATTTCTTGATGGCGTGTAATTCGGATATCGGTCGGAGCAATTGCTTGACCGGCAGAACCGATTTTTCGTAACGCATCTTCCGGCAATAGTGTCGCAATTTGCGAAGCGGTTTCTGTCATCCCGTATGTTTGCATGACAGGAATCTTTCGATCGAGGGCGCGAGTCAAAATCGGTAAAGGGACCGGTCCACCGCCCGTCAAGACGACACGTAAATCATAGCGACGCAACCCTGCTTCAAGCAGCCGATCCAACATGACAGAAACGAGGGAAACATGGGTAATCCGTTCATTTTTAATCCATTCAATCGTTTTCGTCGGGGCGAAATGAGGTTCAAGGACGATCGGGGCGCCGTAGATGACAGCACGGTAAACGACAGCGAGACCACTCATATGAAACAGTGGGGTAACGATTAAGAAGCGATCATCCGTCGAGGAACCGATATGACGTGCTGCATTCATCGCACTTGAAAAGTGATTTAGCATTGTCTGTTCGACTGCCTTAGCCCGACCTGTCGTTCCGCTCGTAAAGAGCATGGATTGGACATAATGTTTTGGCATATGTCGAACGATGATGTCAGGTGCCGTGTTCATATAGTGGAACGGTAAAATCTTGATATCGGTATCTAGCGTCCGGTCGGAGATGACATATTTGACTTGTGCTCGTTTTAATTGATCATCCAGTTCGCGCTGACTTAAGCGGACGTTGAGTGGGACGATTGTTAATTCAAGTAGTTGTGCCGCATGGATGGCAATGATATATGACTGACTTGCAGGACCATAAAGAGCAATCCGGTCACCACGCGAAAGGTGGCTTGCCCAGGCACTTGCTAATTTGTGTGCTGCCGTATATAATTCCTGCCAAGATAAGCGGGCTTGATCTGTGACTAGAGCTAAGTCGTTAGGTTGTTCCTTAGCGCGTGTATAAATCCAAGGGTACACCGGAAATCACATCCTTTCTTCAAGATGATACGAAAAAGGTTCAAACGTCTCACGACATTGAACCTTTTTTCGTATTATGGGAAACGTGGGAATTGACCGAAGTCAGGATCACGTTTTTCTTTGAACGCATCGCGTCCTTCTTTTGCTTCGTCTGTTGTGTAGTAGAGTAATGTTGCATCTCCAGCAAGTTGCTGAATTCCAGCAAGACCATCAGAGTCTGCATTGAGCGCTCCTTTTAAGAAACGAAGAGCTGTTGGTGAATGTTGAAGAATCTCAGAACACCATTGGATTGTTTCTTGCTCAAGATCAGCAAGTGGAACGACCGTGTTGATGAGTCCCATGTCGAGTGCTTCTTGAGCACCGTACTGACGGCAGAGGAACCAAATTTCACGCGCTTTTTTATGGCCGACGACACGAGCCAAGTAACCAGAACCATACCCTGCATCAAATGATCCAACTTTAGGACCTGTTTGTCCAAACTTCGCATTATCAGCAGCAATCGTTAAGTCACAGACTAAGTGTAAGACGTGTCCGCCACCAATTGCATAACCAGCGACCATCGCGATGACCGGTTTCGGGATAACACGAATCAAACGTTGAAGGTCAAGGACGTTCAAGCGTGGGATTTCATCTTCACCGACGTAACCACCATGTCCGCGAACTTTTTGGTCTCCACCTGAACAGAAAGCGAGATCGCCTTCACCTGTCAAGATGATGACACCGACGTTTTGGTCGTCACGCGCACGTGAGAACGCATCGATTAATTCATGGACCGTGTGTGGACGGAACGCGTTGCGCACTTCTGGACGGTTGATCGTAATTTTAGCGATCCCATTCCATTTTTCGTATTTAATGTCTTCATAACTACGGACTGCTGCCCATTCTGGAGCATATTTCATCTAAATTCCCCCATTTGCTTAAGTTAAGAGTAGTTTCTCTACTATTGTAACAAACTTTTCCGGTTGGTCGATATGTGGGGCATGCGTTGCATGCGAAATCTGGTGGATTTTTTTTGAATCCGCCGCTTGTTGCGCAATCTTTTTAAATTTTTCATCGTGTTCCCCGACAATCCATTCAATGGATACGTCTTGAAGACAGGTCCATAAAGACGGCATGTTCCCTGTTCCTTGCGCGGCGAGTGAAGCGGCTAATCCCTCTGCTGATTGGGACAAACGCTCCGACCGAATCTGTTGCTGCGCAAAGGACGGTAATTGGCGCTGGCTTGCGAACAGCGGTAACGCTTCCCAGTGCTGGACGAATGCTTCGAGTCCGTCTTCAAGCAACATCTGTTGCAAAAGCCGATCTGTTGCACGCCGGGCACGGCGCTCGTGTGCTGTCTTTAGGCCAGGTGTCGTACTGACAACGATTGTCTTTTGGACTTGCGTTGAACAGGCTGCAAGCATCAAGGCAATCCGTCCACCCATCGAGTAGCCTAACACGGTCCATCGTTCATTTCTTGTCGCAAGTAACGCTTGTAAGTCTTTGACTTGCTCCGTCAAACGCATCCGCTGATACGCAGCAGGCGGCGTCTTTCCATGACCAAGCAAGTCAATCCGATAGACGGTGTAGGTTTCCTGAAGTCGTGCACTGAGCATCGTCCATGTCCCGCTGCTGCCGGTAAACCCATGCAGTAACAACAATGGAGGACCTTGCCCCTCGATTTCGAGATGGTAGTCATGGTCACGTAACTTCATTGAAAGCACTCCGTGAGCGCATGATTTGTCTGTTCCCAAATCGTACGGTGCTTCAGGACGTTCGTCGCACGATCTGTTCGAATCTCGAGAATTCGTGTGACGGTCGTCGGTTCGGTTAACCGTGTTTTCAGTTCGGAAATTGACGTGACGACTTGATGTTTGACCCCATAACCGGCTGCGATATGACTGAAATCGAGATGCTGGGCTGTTCCGAATAACGGTTCGAAGACCTCGGATTCAAGCTGTTGCTGTTGTGGCAGGAAATTGAAAATTCCGCCCCCGGTGTTGTTGATGAGCAAGATGGTAATCGGACGAGTCCGTGCCATCATCAAGCCATTGACGTCATGAATAAAGGCGAGGTCACCGACGAGCAAGTAGCGTTCCTGTGCATCGTATGTCGCACCGACTGCGCTCGATAAAATCCCATCGATTCCATTCGCACCCCGGTTGGCGAGAAGGCGAAGCGGTGTACCTGCAGGCAAAAACGTATCGATGTCGCGAATCGGCATGCTGTTTGAGACGAATAAGCTGCCTGACGACAAGGTGTTTAAGGCACGAACGACGTTATACTCCGTCAGGTCTTCTTGATCGAGCGTCGTAAAGACAGTGCCGACTGTTTCTTCAGCTCTTTGGATCGTCTTGAGATAAGCAGGATCATGCTCAGTCACGGGCATCCTCAGGAGCTGACTCGGATGCCCGGCTAACAGATTCGTATGCAGTTGCGGAGCACGCCAATTTGCCGCATGACCGACGACCGTCGTCGGAATATCGTGTGACCAAAGTAAGTAAGGTTTTGATGTCGGCATTGCTCCGAACCGTAAGATGTGGTCGGGTTTAGCTACTGTTTTGACTGTCTCATTTTTTAGCCACGTATCATAGAAGGCAAAAACGGTGTCTGTTTTGTACTGACGTCCTTGACTCAGGGGATCCGCTAATACGGGGATTCGCGAGTGTTTCGCGTAATCCAAAATAATTTTTGTATCGACCGTCGAAAGTTGTGGTCCGATGACAATCAAAAGACGCTTTGTAGATAGAAGAGCTAGGAGCTCGTCAGTCGTCACTTGCTCGGCAAAACGGGGGAGTGTTCCGACAGTTCGCCCAGTCCGCAATGGATCAAGCTCCGGAATCAACGGTTCGCGTAGCGGGACATTGATATGGACCGGTCCGGCCGGTTCGGTCATCGCCAACAGGACGGACCGCGTTGCGACATGAGCGACATACGATAGACTTTGTTCCTCTGGTAAAGGTAAATCGAATGCATGGCGGACTTGTTTTCCGTAAAGACCGACTTGATCGATGACTTGTGGTGCTCCAACCCCACGCAATTCGTGTGGTCGGTCAGCGGTCAAAACAATCAATGGGAGTTCAAAAATGTTTGCTTCCGTGATGGCGGAAAAATAATTCGTCGCAGCTGTCCCGCTCGTACAAATCAAAGCGACGGGACGTGTCTGTTCTTCCGTGCGTGTTAATCCTAAAGCAAAAAAACTAGCCGACCGTTCGTCAACGAGGACGTGGGTACGGCTAGACGGGTGAAGAAATGCAGCAATCGCGAGTGGGGTCGAGCGAGAGCCGGGACTGATTACGAAATCCCGTACCCCGCTAGCGACGAGCGTATCGATTAATGTGTGCATCCACTTAGTCAACATAAACATCATCCTTTTCTAACGTGCACAGATGTGAGAGAGCTTGCAACATCGGTGAGAGTTTTGTTTCCGTCTCCTCTAATTCGCTCGTTAGTTGTGACCCGTCGACGAGTCCGCAACCGGCATAGAGAATTGCCGACCGTTCAGTGAAAAGACCTGACCGGATGGCAACAATGAATTCACCGTTTTCTTGACCGTCCATCCACCCGACAGGAGAACCGTACCAACCGCGTTCGAATGTTTCAATCTCACGGATGGCTTGAACTGCTTCTAGTTTAGGTTCGCCACCTAAAGCAGGCGTCGGGTGTAATTTTTCGATAATCTGCAGCAACGTCACCTCCGGTGACAACGTAGCAGTAATCGGTGTATACAGGTGCTGGATGTGGCGGTTCTTAAGCAACATCGGCTGATCCGGTTTCTCGATTCGAGTCGATAAATCGTGTAACGTACTCGTGATGGAGTCAACGACGATTGAGTGTTCGACACGATTTTTTTTATCTTCGAGCAACGCAAGACCGAGTGCATCATCTGTTGATTCGACTTCGTGACGTGGCGCAGAACCAGCGACGGCAGCTGTTTTAATTTGGTTTCCTTCTTTTAAGACGAGTCGTTCTGGTGTAGCTCCGAGGAACGCCTCGTCGACGGTCGGCTGGAAGAAGAAAACATAACTTCCCGGTTGAGACTGCTCGAGTTCGCGGACGAGTCCGGCAAGGTCGACGGCCTGATCCATTTCGTACACGACTTCACGAGCTAACACGATTTTCTTTAACGATGTTTTTAAAAGTTGTGTCGCTTGATGGAAAGACGCTTCAAAAGCCTCATTCCCGTCGCGAGTCATTCGGATACGAGTCACGAAACGACTTGTTTTTGGTTGGTGTAACTCGGCGTAATCGGAAGCGAGTTGATTGAGTGTTTTTTCAGCGTTTGACTGAGGGTCGACGATCGCGAATAGTGTGACGGTCGTCCGTCCATCCCGTTCTAAGAATAAAAACTTTGGAACTGTCATCGAGGCTTCTCCGAAGGAAGACCAGCGATAATCGGGGTTTTTGAGTTCGCTGAACGAAAAACCGCAAAACGCAAATAAATCATCACCCACATGATCGCGGTTGAGATTCGACCATTTAGATTGAATTCGTAAAAATCGATCGTGTCCTGACGCTTTTAACTGTTTCGCAATACCGAAACCGATGGCACGCATCGATCGGTCGGGTGTCGTAAAGTAATAGCGTTCTTTTGTTCCGTACGTCAATGAATTGACGTCTTGCGCTTCGATTTCCCATGAATAAGAAGCGATTATAGAGCGCTGGTATGCGTTCGCATGACCAACGGCCTGTTCAATACGTTGTTTAAGCTCTTGTTGAGCGTAAGCCATACCGCTCATTGCCCCCTAGTCTGTAGATACTGTGATACGTTTCACTTAATCTAAGTGTAAACTTTTTGTTGAAAAAAAAGAAGGAATAAGCTATCTTTCATTGAGCATTGACAGCAAAAAACGAAACCCGATACACTTAGACGGGAAAGGGGTTTATTATATGAATAAATCAATCGCCGTATATTGGCGAATGACACGGCCACATACATTAACAGCGAGTTTTGTACCGGTCGTCGTGGGGACGGCTATCGTCGCACCACGTATCGAGTCATTACGACTCGATCTATTTTTTGCGATGTTGATCGCATCGGTGTTGATTCAAATCGCAACGAACTTATTTAATGAATACTATGACTACAAGCGGGGACTCGACAATGAAGAGTCGGTCGGCATCGGTGGTTCAATCGTCCGGGACGGATTCAAGCCGGGGACGATTCTTGCCTTCGCCTTATCACTCTATGGCATTGCTGCACTGCTTGGGATTTATCTCTGTCTTGAGACAACATGGTGGCTGCTCTTAGTCGGACTTGTTTCGATGTTCGTCGGTTACATCTATACCGGGGGACCGCTCCCGATTGCATACACGCCGTTCGGGGAAATCGTCGCCGGATTCTTCATGGGGTACGTCATCATCGCCATTTCGGCTTATCTCCAGATTGGCTATGTCCCGACGGAAGCGGTCGCGATTTCAGTGCCAGTCGCGATTTTGATTGGATCGATCTTGCTAGCGAATAATATTCGTGATCTCGACAACGATAAAGTGAACGGAAGAAAAACGATTGCTTGTCTCGTCGGTCACCGGGCGGCAGTCTACGTCCTGATCGCCTTTTTTGTTGCTGCCGTCATTTCGTTAATCGTTGCCGTCGTTGCGTTTAACGTTTCCTGGTTCGCGTTACTTGCCTTACTGAGTATTCCATTGATGATCAAGGCCGTGAAGCTGTTTTGGGACGACCTTGAACCACAAGAATTGATGCCGGGAATGGCACAGACGGGAAAAGTAAATACAATTTTCGGATTGCTGCTTGCGATTAGCTTGACGTTCGCTAACTTCTAAAATAATGCCTTTAAAATATCCTGCTGCCGTGAATACGGGCAGCGGGGTATTTTTTTGCCATGCACGAGTTACTCGTAAGAGTAGGATTGGTTGTCACAGATTTAAAATTTTACTATAATTGAAGCAATGTGCCTGAAATATTCGAGTGGATACTCGGGAATCATGAATTTTTTTTAGAGGTGGAACTGGAATGAATAAAATCGCGGTAATCGGAAAAGTATTCGTCGACATAAAAGGAACTTCGTTCGCTCCATTGCATAAGGATGCGAAAAACGTTGGAGACATCACGTTTTCAAATGGTGGTACAGGACGGAATGTAGCGCAGAACTTAGCCGTTCTCGGGAATGATGTTCGCTTTATCTCGACGGTTACGAACGACCAAATCGGTGTCGGCGTGTTGGAAGAACTAAAATCATACGGTGCAAATGTGGATCACGTCGAAATGCTTGACGACAACGGAATGGGTATGTGGTTAGCCGTCATGGATAACGAGGGTGACCTCCAGACATCGATTTCAAAGCAACCTGACGCAAAATTATTAGAAGAAGCGATTCTTCGCCAGTCCGTCTACGCCCTAGATGGAGTCGATGCAGTCGCGATCGATTTAGATTTATCCGTGACCGTTTTAGAACGGTTGATTCATCTCTGCCGAAAAATGGAGTTGCCGTTGTTCGGAGTGTGTGGACACCTCAGTGTCATCGAACGGAATCGTCACCTTTTGCAAGGGTTCACAGGATTTATCTGCAGCCGCGAAGAAGCAGAAATCTTATCTGATTTATCAATCGTGACGGTTCAGGATGCGCTTCATGTGGCAAATGAACTGGCGAAAAAAGGGGCACCGTTCACAGTCGTGACGATGAGCGAGCTTGGTGCAGTCTATGTTGATCGCCGCAGTGCGACATCTGGTCACATCGGAACAAAAAAAGTGAAGGTCGTCGATTCGACCGGAGCGGGAGACTCATTCTTCTCAGCTGTTTTGTCGGAGTTAACAGACGCCAAAAAAGCGGAAGATGCCTTAACGCTCGGAATGAAAGTCGCGGCCGAAGTCATCGCTTCTACAGAAAACGGCTTAGTTCCTGAGATGTTAGAGACGATTCGATAAGTAACTGGACGATGTCTAATGTAAATGTCGGGAGGGATAGCCATGCCAATACAACGAAGTGCCGTCATCATTTTGAATGAAGCAGATGAGGTTGCCTTGATTCGCCGGGATAAACAAGACGTGACGTATTACGTTTTCCCCGGAGGTGGTCTCGAAATGGGAGCGACGCTCGAACAAACGGCGATTCGGGAAGCTCATGAGGAATTAGGTGTCGATGTCGAACTCGAAGGGGTAGCAGCAATCGTTCGTTTTAACGATTTAGACAATCCATATTACTGGGCGAAAATCACGGGTGGAGTATTTGGTACAGGGACTGGAGAAGAGTTCGAAGATACATCATCTGGGTATACCCCGCTTTGGGTCAAACGTAGCGAACTAAAACAGTTACCGGTTCGTCCGACTTCTCTCGTCAAGGAATTGTCAGAGATGACAGAACGATTTTATGATATTCGACTAGAAGATATTTGAGGTTTTAGTTGAACCAAACAGGGAAATAAATAGGAAGATGATGAGGTAGTCCTAGACTGCCTCTTTTTAATTAAGGAGAGATGATGAGGATGGCGCATACACGTGACCCAAAAGGGTTAGCACTTAATTTAAAGCAGCGGATGTCTGATCATAACATTACAGACTACGCTGGAACGCTCGCCTATTATTGGTTTTTATCGATTTTCCCAGGTATCATTTTTGTTATTTCAGTATTATCATTTTTCGATATTGACCAGCAAACACTTGAATCGCAACTTCGCGATTTAGCACCGGGTGGATCAGTGAATACATTCACGGATGTCATCTTCCAAGCAATCAAAGAACCTCAAGGTGGTCTGCTCTCGATTGGTGCGATTTTAGCGATTTGGTCAGCATCTAAAGGTGTCGATCGTTTGATTACAACTGCCAATCACGCCTATGGAGATTTTTCTCCACGGAGCTTTGTTGCTTCGCGTGGAATCGCCTTAATCTTGACGGTCGTTCTCGGGATTGGGATGTTATTGCTAATCATCTTAAACGTCCTCGGTGGTCCGATCATTAGTTACTTAGCAGATTTCGTTTTACCGATCGATATGGGGCAAAAAGTTCTTTTGACGGTCCTTCGGTATACAATCTCGACAGTATTGCTGATTGTCATCTTATCCATCTTTTACCGGGTTGCACCGAAACGTCCGATTACGATGAAAGAAGCGATCCCAGGTGCCGTGTTCGGTGTCATCGTTTGGCAATTGCTGTCCGTTGGATTCGGATTTTATGTATCGAACTTCTCGAATTATAACCAAACGTACGGTTCACTCGGGAGTGTCGTCATCGTTCTTTTATGGCTCTACTTCACAGGGTTGATTATTTTACTGGGTTCAGAATTAAATGCTTCATGGGAACGTTTCATGAAGAAAGCTGATCCGAAAAAAATGGAAGAAAAACGTCTGAAAGAACAAGCGGATCTCGACTCGATTCCGACGAATACGTTCGGGTGATAAATAAAAGACTCTAAAAACCGGTTGCCGGTTTTTAGAGTCTTTTTTTAGTGAATCACTGAATTAAGCTGCGACTTTTTTTAAGCTGGCAGTCATCTCTACAGGTGTGGGAGCGTCTTTTTGTAAAAGACGTAAGCCGTTGAGGATGACGAGAATCGTCGATCCTTCATGCCCGACGACAGCGAACGGCATGATGAGAAATTGAGAGAGATTCGAGGCAATCAAGATTAAGATGACGCCGATTGCGAGCGTGATGTTTTGTTTGACGACACGGTTCATTTTCCGTGCCTTATTGACAGCGTAAGCGAGACGACCTAAGTCATTTTTCATCAAGACGACATCAGCAGTCTCTAATGCAGCATCTGTTCCTTCGCCCATCGCGATTCCGACATGAGCAAGGGCAAGAGCAGGAGCATCATTGATTCCGTCACCAACCATAGCGACAGTTTGTCCATCTGCTTGGTATCGTTTGATGTAGTTTACTTTATCTTCAGGTAGACATTCTGCGACGAACGATGTAAGACCGGCTTCTTCTGCAATTGCAGCTGCCGTGACAGGGTTGTCGCCTGTCAGCATGATCGTCGTGATGCCGAGCGAGTTAAGAGAAGTGATGGCTGCTTTTGCTTCAGGACGAATCGTATCACGGAGTGCATAGAGTGCAACGATGGATTCGGCGTTACTGACGTAGACCATTGTATTTCCTTTTTCTTTTAATGTTTGTTCCATCGAGCGAAACGGGTCATTTAAGCCTTCATGGAAACCATATTTCCCAATACGGTACGTCACGCCGGAAACCGTCGCTTCAATGCCGTATCCTGTCACGTCTTTAAAAGCAGACGGTTCTTGCGTCTCGATTTGAAGATGATCGACAATCGCTTGAGCGAGCGGGTGATTTGATTGCGCTTCGATCGAGGCGACGGCTTGTTTGAGCAAGAACTGATTAGCATCCTCTGCATAATGACTTTCGGTCACAATCGGTTTACCGGTCGTGAGTGTACCTGTCTTATCAAAGACGATCGTGTTGACTTGACCTAACGTCTCAATATGGGCGCCCCCTTTAAATAGGACACCGTTCCGGGCAGAAGCTGCAATGGCTGATAGGGCAGCTGGTGTGATTGAGGCAACGAGGGCGCAAGGTGACGCAACAACGAGTAAAATCATGGCACGATAGATGCTTGTTTCAAAGCTCCAACCGACAAGATAATGTGGGAGAACCATCATCAATGTGACGACGACAAGGACGACCTTGACATAACGACTTTCAAACCGCTCAATGAACTGAGCAGAAGGTGATTGTTCACTTTGCGCATTTTGAACCATATGGATGATTTTTTGGAACAACGATTCATCAGCGGCTTTCGTCATCTCAATCGTCAAGACGCCGTTCATATTGACGGTTGAGTTGTAAACCGTGTCACCGGTCCGTTTTTCGACAGGAATGGATTCACCCGTAATCGAAGCTTCCTCAATCGCGGCTTGACCACGAATGATCGTCCCGTCTACGGGAATTCGTTCACCGGGACGGACATAGACGATATCACCAACCGAGAGATGTTCAATTCCGATGACTTCAAGTTTTCCGTCTGCGTTCAATCGTGTTGCTTCTTCTGGTTGTAGTGACATCAGGCTTTGAAGAGCGCGTTCGTTTTTGTTCATCGTATACGTTTCAAGCGCACCGGATAACGCGAAGATGAAAATTAGGATCGCACCTTCCATCCAGTAGCCGATGGCTGCTGCACCGATTGCTGCTAAAATCATCAACAATTCAACATTCAGTGTTTTTTCTTGATACGTTTCTGTCAATCCTTCTTTAGCTTTCGCATAGCCTCCGATCACATAGGCGGATAAGTAAAGTGTGACGTAGACAGTTGCCGGAATTTGTAGTTTTTCGAAAGCGTAAGCAATTAAAATTAATATTCCGCTAAAGAGTGCTAAAATCAATTCGTGATGCTCCTCGACAGCATGACGAATTGCGGAACGCTGATGAGTATCGGTAGTAGTAGAGGTAGTCATAAAAAAGCTCCTTCCAAATTATAAATGAGAAATGAAATCATTATATTAAAACAATGAGAATGTTTATTACCAACGTTTTTAAGTCAATGATAATGAGTTTCATTGTCGCTAGATTATAATTATTATTATCTGTAAAGTTACTATACCATGCCTCAGTGAAAAGAAACAGGGAAGGAAACTGAAAAAAATGAAAAAAATCTTAACCCATCCGGTCGGGATGGTTGTTTTTGCATTGTTTACGACACTTTTATGGGGGAGCGCCTTTCCGTTCATTAAAAAGAGTTATGAACTTTTAGCAATCACATCTTCAGAATATGGAGAGCAGTTATTGTTTGCGAGCTATCGCTTTTTTCTGGCAGGAGTTTTATTGCTCATCGTCAGCGTCCTGATTTTTAAACAGCCGATTACTTTGAAAAAGAGAGCGTATGCCTATAGTCGTCTTGGATTCTTTTTGACCTTCTTACAATATGTCTTCTTCTACATCGGGTTGTCATTATCGACAGGTGTCCAAGGCTCAATCATTGCCGGTTCAACATCGTTCTTTCAGATGTTACTTGCACACTTTCGTTATGAAGACGACCGCTTGAATCGTTTTAAAGGACTAGCGTTGTTCTTAGGGTTCACGGGTGTCATTTTAGCAAACTGGCCACAAGGGTCGGCGGGTGTCACGTTCGGCGTCGGTGAGATTTTGTTGATTTGTGCAATGATCTCAGGGGCATTTGCTAATTTGATTGCGAAAGAATATTCAGCTGCTTATCCGGTCGCACCGATGACGGGTTGGGCAATGGTGATTGGTTCGATTGGCTTATTTATCGCAGGGGCGGTATTGAATGGTCAATGGTTCCCGTTCCACTTCACACAAACGACGGCCTGGATGTTGTTCTATCTCGCCTTCTTGTCGGCGACAGGGTTTACACTTTGGAACTTGCTGATGAAGTACAATCCTGTTAGTCGTGTTTCATTATTCATGTTTTTCGTTCCGATTTACGGTGTCAGTCTGTCGGCCCTGATTCTCGGCGAGACGATTCCGCCTCAAGCGCTCCTTGGGCTGCTTTTTGTTGTATCAGGGATTCTGGTCTCGACGTATCTCCCAGTCTGGTTTCAAAAGCGCAGTTGACGAAGAATCTGAATCGTGTGAAAATAGTCTCAATTAAAGTTTCATTCTTAATCGTTCGTTGCTGAAGCCGACTTGTTCGGCTTTTTCTGTACGGTCATAAAACAACCGATTCGGCCTTGCCAAAAAGGCTAGTATGACTAGAAAACGAGAGGAGATGAGAAAAGTGGAACGTAATGAAATCGTTCGAAAGATCATGGCAAATCGCCGTCCCCGGGATGAGTTCGCTCGGTTCGTCGTAACGTGCGTCAGCCAGCAACTCAAGGAAACCCATGGCGAGGTCGATGTGGAAATTATTGAGGCGGAAAAGGGGTACGATTCAGTTTGGTCGATCAATGGTCGAGAGGTCATCGTATTATTGGAGACGGAAGAGTTGAAGCAAGCGAAAAATCAACCATACGCAATCGATGAAAAGCTCTGGCAACGTTTTCGGCAAGTCGGAATCGTCAAGTGATACCGTCTCGTGTATAGGAGTCAACGAACTACGATGGACTGAACAAAAACGAAACGGTAAAGAAAGAAGGGAGTGTCGCATCGAGCGGCACTCCCTTCTTTCTTCTACATTAAAAAACGGGTCTCATTTAATTTGTGTCGGCTTCGCTGTCGAGCGAAATAATAAATAAGCAAGTGTAAAGAGGACGCCGACAAATAAACTAAAGTAAAAAGCAGGAGGAAGTAAGACAAACACACTGCCTGCAATCGGTCCAAGAATCGACCCGAGACTAAAGGAGATACCAGCTAGGAGGTTGCCGGTCGGTAATAAATGACTCGGTAATTGTTCGGTCATGTAAGCGACCCCTAACGAATACGTCGACCCAAGTGCCATGCCGCTAAAGGCGAAGATGGCAAACAAGGCACCGTAACTTTCAAAGAGGAAACAAGCCGCGAGAAACGCGCTTGCCCCGATGCAGAGTACAGTGATTAAGGTCCGCCGTTTTCCAAAGTGGTCAGCTAGCCGTCCGAGCGGGAGTTGCATGATGAGCGAACTGACGACGAATGTCGTGATTAATGCACTCGTCTCGGACAAGGCATACCCGTTCCGTGTCGCGAAAACGGGGAAACTTGCATTCAATGTCGCTTCCAAAAATCCGTATGTGAAGCCAGGCAGTAACGTAAACCAGGCACTCGCGAGGACGAGACGATAGCGGGAGGCGGCACTTTGTAATTCTTCCGGCATGATGTCGGTTGGTTTTTCATTCGGCAAGCGACGTAACAAGACGAGGACGATGACGGTCAATGTCCCGGTTAAGACGAACGGAAGCCAGTCAATTAAATCGACAAGTGGAGCGGCAAGAGGACCGAGTGCGAAGCCAAGCCCGAATGCCATGCCGTAAAGCGACATCGTCCGTCCTAACTTTTCATTGGGGGTAATCGATGTCACCCAGACTTGCGAACCGTAATGTAACGTTTGATCGCCAAACCCGACGATGAAGCGTAATACCATCCAGGCGAGGACGCTTGGTAACAACGGAAAGGCGAACACAGCGACGGCGACTAACGATAGACCGAAAGAGATGACGGGGACATAGCCATGACGTCGTAAAGGTTTTTCCATCAATGGAGCAGCGACGATAACACCGATATAAAGGACGGCAGCACTCAGACCATTTATGTAAGCAGGTGTTCCTTGACGCTCGAGTAAAATAGACAACAAAGGAATCAATAATCCTTGCGTAAAGCCGGAGATAAAGACAATCGATAAAATCAGGGCGAAGCGACGAGACACGACAAAACAACTGCCTTTCATTTTTTGAATTAAGCATAACATGCCCCGCCTGCACGATTGTACAGCGGGGCGCTTGTGTTCCTATTTTTCAGTCTGTTCAAAACGTGTTGGGCGTGGCATATGCAGAAGGTGTTCGTCCCAATCCGTCTGATCGAACACTTCATCATGTTCGATGCTGTGGGAAGAACGAATTCCAATCATCATGATTCCGAGTACCATACTGAACATCCCGATGATGGTGACAATCCCGACGAGCCATTCCATTATGAAAACTCCCTTCAGCGAAAGAACGTGTGTCAACTTTGTGACAATCTTTTCCCCGTTTGGAAGCAGGTAAAACCTGTCCGCTGTTATAAGCGACTTGATTGCTTGAGGAAGTCGACATCTGGATAGTAGGCATTCTTGACGAGCGCATTCGGTCCGAGGCACTTAACGGCCGGGCAATGACACGATAGACTTTTATTTAGTTCAGTTTGTTGCCATTCAGCATAGGCGTCGTTGAAAGAGGTATCATGAATCGTTCCGAGAGAAGCGAGTTCATCACCAAAGTCCGTGACGATGATCTCACCATCAAAAATATTGACGTTTAGGCGTGAGCGTCCATCCGGATCGTTTCGGACAGATACATTCGTTTCTTGACGCAGACGGCGATGAAGAGCTAAATCTTTTTCCTCCATCGAACAGGCATAGAACGGGAGTGTTCCGAAGAGCATCCAGACGTTCGGGTCACGGACGTCAAGCAAACGATGGATCCCGTCACGAATTTCGTCAAGACTGGCAGCTTCAATCATTGAAGCGAAATCTGCTGGATACATCGGGTGCACTTCATGACGGACGCAACCCATATCCACGATTTCTTGATGAATCGCTTCGAGGTGCGGGAGTGTCCGTTTATTAATCATTGTTTCGGCGGAGACAAGGACGCCACGGGCATTTAAAATCCGTGCATTCTCCTTCATTCGTTCGAATAACTTCGTCCGCGCTTCACGTGACGGTTTCCGTTCCATCATCGCAAAACCACCATCGATGAAATCGTCCGCCGTTCCCCAGTTATGGGATATGTGTAAAACGTCGAGATAGGGGATGATTAATTCGTACCGTGAGAGTGGAAGTGTTAAATTTGAATTAATTTGGGTTTTAGCGCCGCGTTCGTGGGCATACTTAAGTAAAGGGACAACATATTCCTTGACCGATTTCGTCGATAGCATCGGTTCGCCCCCTGTAATCGAAAAGGCCCGGAGATGTTTGATTTCATCGAGACGTTTGATTAATAGTTCGACGGGGATTTCTGGGTTCTCGCTACTCGCTAACATATAGCCGACGGCACAATGTTCACACCGCATGTTGCAGAGTTTTGTTGTCGTCACTTCGATGTTCGTCAGCATGGCCTGACCATACTGTTCGATATCGCGATAGGCTTCCCACGGATCATTTTCGATCGTGATCGTTGATTGTTGTAACATAGTTATATTCCTCCTTCATAAATGCTCCACTTCGTATCGTATGCTAAAATAACGACGGAATCTATAAGAAGAAAGGAAGTCTGAATAATGGGAAAAGCAAGAACTGATAAACTTGGCCAGATGAATGTGCTAAAATCAAGAATGCAGCTTCTATGCCACACGATCGATTCACTGGATGAAACATCAGATATCGAGGATTTAGAACGACTCGCAGTTTCCTTGGACCAGTTAAAAGCCAAGGTACTTCGTTATGCAAAAGATATGAAGGAACATGAGGGATCAGAAAGCGGTTAATCGAAACCGCTTTTTCATTTGTATCATGGAAAGGATGAAGAGAATGGCAACGAAAATTAAACTAAATGTCGGAGAAATCCGCTCCGTCACGTGTCTACGGATGGGAATCAATGGCGAGGGGATTGCGACACTCGAACGACAAATCGTGTTCATTCCGGGGTTACTCGTCGGAGAAACAGCACAGATTGAAATCACGGAAGTCCACGACAATTTCGCAAATGCAAAACTAGTCAAACGTGATGATCGCTCGCCGGATCGTGTCACACCACTCTGCCCGATTTACAGTCAATGCGGCGGATGCCAGCTTCAACATATGAGCTATGCAGGACAACTCCGTTACAAAGAAGAGATGTTACGAAATGCATTCTCGAAATCAACGAAGTTGAACATCGAAAAGGCAGATATCCGTTCAACAATCGGTACAAAAGAATGGGAATACCGGAATAAATCGCAATTTGCGGTCGGAAAAGAAGGCAATCAAATCGTCAGTGGTTTGTATTCAGCGAATTCAAACCGTCTTGTCGCGATTGATGATTGCATCGTACAAAATAAAGAAACGTTACGCGTCAACAATGCCGTGACGAAGTTATTAAATGATTACAATGTACCGGTCTACAATTCTGCGAAACAAGATGGTGTCATTCGTAACATCGTCGTCCGGACAGGAATCAAAACAGGTGAGATTCAAGTCGTCCTCGTCGCGTTTAAAGATGGATTTAAAGATCTCGAAGGACTATCACGTGATATTCACAATATTCCGGGTGTCATCTCGGTCGCGCTAAACATCAATGACAAACTGACGTCACGTGTCTTCGGAGAAGAAACAGAAGTTCTTCGTGGTGTTGAAAAGATTGAAGAGCAGATGGGTGAATTCACGTATCAACTTTCGCCACGTGCCTTCTTCCAGTTAAATCCGGAACAAGCAGAACGGATGTATGAAGAAGTCGTTCGGGCAGCGGCGCTGACGGGTGAAGAGCGTGTCGTCGATGCGTATGCTGGAGTAGGATCGATTGGTCTTTGGCTTGCAAAAGGAGCAAAAGAAGTCCGCGGTATGGAAATCATTGAAGAAGCGGTTGAAGATGCGAATGCACACATGAAGCAATATGGTTTCAATCACGCCCATTATGTCGTCGGGAAAGCAGAAGCTTGGATTCCGCGTTGGGTCAAAGAAGGTTGGGTCCCGGATGTCTTCATCGTCGATCCACCACGGTCGGGTTGTGATACACAACTATTGAATGCGATGATTTCGTCAAAAGCTAAAAAAATCGTCTACGTTTCGTGTAATCCACAGTCGCTTGCCCGCGATTGTGATCACTTGATGAAGGCTGATTATAAAGTGAGTTACATTCAACCGTACGATATGTTCCCGCAAACGGCACATGTCGAAGCAATCGTCGTCCTCGAGAAAAAGAAAAAGAAAAAGTTCTAATACGTACGAACGCCGCCTTCTTGAAGTAAATCAAGAAGACGGCGTTTTTTGTTTGGATTGATACTTTTTGTAGACGAGGTGAGCCGCATACAGAACGATGACGACACCGACGACAATCCACTGGATTACCGCATCGCTTCCGATGAACCAGCTGACGCTCGCGACCTCGATAAATAGAGCAGGAATCTTTCCAAGAGTACTTGCGATGAAAAAAACGAGCGGAGAGACACGACTAGCCGCACTCAGTAACGTGACGAGGCCAGACGGAATGAACGGCAAGACGCGTAGTAAAACGATCAGCCAAAACGCATCACGTCCGTTCGTTTCAGCGAGCCGGTCGGTCCACTTTTGAACGCGGACCGAGTCAATCTTTGGTGTAAGACGACGGACACCGAACCGGTACAAGTAAAAAGCGATGAGTGCACCAAAGGCCTCACCTAGGAAGGATAACAAAAACCCTTCCCAGTAACCGAAGTAAAGCACGTTCGCAGCGGTGACGAAAGCACTCGGTAAGAAACCAAAAGTACTGACGATGAAGCTGACGAGCAAGCTGATCAGAACCGCGAAATGGTCCGCATCCTGAAGTAAATCAATTAATCTCGTTTCGATGAAGAAACACTCCTTTTAAGCAAACACTTCTGAAAAACAATCGTGAAAACGGATGACTTTTTTTGTTATGCAAATCCATCGTCTTCATCCGGTAAGAGGGGAAGCGTTATCGTGACGGTCGTTCCTTGTCCGATTGATGACGTAAAGGCAAGCGTTCCATCGTGGCGATCGATGATGTGCTTCGTGATCGCGAGGCCAAGACCGGTCCCGCCATCTTTACGTGTCCGCGATTTGTCGACACGATAAAAACGTTTCGTCAAACGCTCTAAATGTTCAGGGGGAATTCCTTCTCCTTCATCACGGATCGTACAGATGGTCAAATTGCCATCCGTTTTCGTCGTCAAGTAAATCGAACGGTCAGACGGTGTGTACCGAAGGGCATTGTCAATCAGGTTTCCGATGACTTGTTCCAACCGATCATTGTCACCGAGGACGATTTGACTCGGATCAAAGTCTGTCACGAGTTGAATGCCTTTTGCTTGCGCGATCGGTGCCATCCGGTAGACGACATCTTCGAGGACCTGGCTGAAAACGAGCGGTTGTTTCGTCATCGGATACGAGTCCCGTTCAAGTTGCGCGAGGTCGAGTAAATCGTTGACGAGACGCTGCAGACGTTCCGTCTCCCGTTCGATGATTTGGTAATATTGATCGCGTGTCTTCGTGTCTAAATGTTCATCTTGCATCATTTCCGTATAACCACGGATATAGGACAAGGGTGTCCGGAGTTCGTGGCTGACATTCGCGAGGAACTCTTTTCGCTGTTCGTCGACTTCGCCAAGTGATTCTGCCATTTTGTTCAATGTTTCGGCAAGCTCCCCGATTTCATCATCCGATTGAATCGGAATCCGGTAATCAAAATCACCTTGGGCATAGACCGTCGAGGCCCGTTTCATGTCAATCAATGGACGAATGATCGTATCGATGATTTGGCGACCGAAGATGACGAGGTTGAGGACGATTAAGCCGATCATGAAGAAAATCATCAGCCGCAGAGGGCGGAACGGTTCACTGATCTGTCCCAGTTCAAGGTAGAGGATCAACGTCCCAACTAACCGGTTGTTTTCGATGATTGGAAATCCTGTCATCAAAATATCGCTGCCTTCAATCGGATGGGTCCGGCTCGAGACGACCGTTTGGCCGTTTCGGAGCTGTTCGATATCTTCGTTCGTCAAGAAACGCAGTCCACCGGGATTATCTTGCAAGAAATCGATGAAAAAGACTTTTGATTCCGTCAGCTCGTTCGTATAGGTCATTCCGTCATAAAAAGCACCGGACAGGCCTTCCGATTCATAGATATTAATCAATTTTTCACCGCGGTTCAGCAAGATGTCTTCTTGTGTCTGGAGATAAAACCGGTCGTACAGATAAAACGTGAGTAACAGGAAGAGAATCGCCGAAAAGACGCTCGTGAACCAAATCGTGATCCAAATCCGCTTTCGGATCGTGTAGCGTTTAATCATACTTCCTCGAATTTATAGCCGATGCCCCAGACCGTTTGAATGGCGCCCCCAGCTTCTCCGAGTTTCAGACGAAGTGTTTTGATATGCGTATCGACCGTCCGTAAGTTTCCGATATAATCGGCTCCCCAAATCTGGTCGAGCAGTTGTTCGCGAGAAAAAACTTTGTCGTTATGTTGGACGAACAAGTGCAACAAGTCGAATTCTTTTCGTGTCAGGCTGACCGGTTTACCGCTGACGTGGACACTCCGGCTTTCTGTATCGAGTTCGAGCTTGCCGATCGATAACGACGCTGATTGATCGACAGCGAAGCGGTGCGACCGACGGAGCGTCGCTTCGATTCGGGCAAGGAGTTCCCGTGGGCTAAAGGGTTTCGTGATGTAGTCATCGGCGCCGATTTTTAAACCATGAATCCGGTCGAGTTCGTCCGAACGAGCCGTCAACATGATGATCGGGACATTTGAAAATTCGCGAATCCGCATACATGCCGTCAGTCCATCCATTTCAGGCATCATCACGTCAAGTAAAATGAGATGGAAGGTATCCTGTTGAATTTTATCGATGGCTTCTTGTCCGTTCGTCGCAGTTGTCGTGACGTAAGCTTCTTTTTCAAGGTTTGATACGAGTAAATCGCGCATCTGTGCTTCATCGTCGACGACGAGTATTTTAAACTGTTCTGCCATTCAAATCGCTCCTCATTCACCCGGAAAACGGGATTTGAACCCAGTTGACCGGTGAGTTTTTTTTAATCATACCATTTGAGCGTTTCACGCCGCATCAAAAGTACGGCAAAAAAAGCACGAGTGGGCGATGCCACTCATGCTTCGAGTTGTTGTTCGTAGACCGTTTCGAGCTCACGACCATGAATGTACATGTGGAAACTCGACTTTGATACTTCATACAGCGTGAACTGGGTCTCGCCTGTATTCAATTGTTCGAGTAACGTCGGACGGAGTTCATCCGCACAAAAGGCATAAGGTAATTTTTCAGCTGCTTTTTGTGAACGGATATTCGTCTGGCGAATCTTCATGAAGACACTCTCGAAACCGAGTTCGAAAAACAGCTCAGAAAAGAACGCTTCTTTTGCGAGGTTGTTATAGCCTTTTCCATGATACGGTTTACCTAACCATGTACCGAGAAAACCATAATGTCCTTCGATATCGAGTAAACTAATTGTACCGATTGGTTGATCGAATTCATCCAGGATTGTACGTGAGACAAGTTCACCACGTTCTTCCTCTTCGATTGCCTGCTTTGTAGTAAACAGAAATTCATCAAAGTACCGTGTTTTTTGGCGGACGTACGGATATACGTCTTGATGCTGCATCAGTTCGAACAAATCAGCGCAGTCGCTCAGCTCCCGTTGCTTGAGCATACTTCCATTCCTCCTTCTTAAGACCGCTAGAATGATTGTCGAAAGCTACCTGTCTGACTCGTTTGAACCGCGCATGGTATGCCTTCTTCAGTTGTCGGATAAGATAATATTACCTTCTTTTTTTAAAAATGCAAGTAAATAATTTTTGTGAAAAAACATACAAAAACAAGACAATTTTTGCAAATGGAAATGACTGTTTTTCACAAAGAAAAAAGCCTTTGATTTTCAACGGTTTAGCGTTAAAATCAAAGGCTGATTTTTTAAGACATCGAGGTTAAATGCGTGTGTTCAAAAATGACTTTTCCGTCAATCATCGTCATCAACGGTTTCGCTAAATAATCAAGTGGGAAATGGCTCCATAACACTAAGTCAGCATCTTTTCCGACTTCGATCGACCCGACATGATCCGATACGCCAAGCGAACGAGCTGGATTGATTGTGATGGCGCGGAGGGCAATGTCGACGGGTAAGCCTTCACGGGCGGCGAGTCCCGCACACAAGTTCAGATACTGGACGGGTGTATATGGATGGTCAGTTGTAATGGACACTTCAAGACCGTGTTCGTGAAGGACACGGTACGTCTCCCATGTCTTATTTTTAAGCTCGATTTTTGATTTACGCGTAAAGGTCGGTCCGACGGTGACGTGTTCAATCGGCAATTGTTGTAATTCTTTTGCGACGAGATGACCTTCCGTGCAGTGTTCGATCCGGACATCGAGATTAAATTCTTCAGCGAAGCGGATGGCAGACAGGATATCATCCGCCCGGTGTGCATGGACGCGAAGTGGCATCTCTTTATTCAGGACGCGTTCAATCATTCGGTGAGCGAACGTATCTGCCGTCCGTTGCATCTTCACTTCGAGGAACGCTTCGCGTAGCATACCCATGATGCCCATGCGCGTCAATTCTCCTGCACGTCCGGCACTGTGGACACGTTTCGGGTTTTCACCAAGCGCAATCTTCAGACCGGCATATTTCCGTAAAATCATATCATCGATAAAGCGTCCGTGCGTTTTGATGACACTCGTCACACCACCGATGATGTTCATGCTGCCCGGCATGACTTGGACGGTCGTGACACCATGTTCAATCGCTTCCTTGAATCCTTCGTCCAGCGGATAGACGCCGTCAATCGCACGCAGGTGTGGTGTCATTGCGAAAATCGTTTCGTTGGCGTCATTTCCGACCGTTCCCGTTCCTTCGTCATAAAGCCCGAGATGAGTATGGGCGTCGATGAAGCCTGGCAATAAAAAGCGTCCTTCGGCTTCGATGACACGTTCGTTGTCTTGAACGTCAAGTAACTCGTGGATTTCGTGGATTTTGCCATCCTTGATGCGAATATCACCATAAAAACTATCTGCTGTGATCGGGAAAATATGTGCATTGCGTATTAATACGTTCAACGTTTCGTCAGCCCCTGTATTAGTTTGTCTGCTCTAAGTTGCTTAGTGCATCCTTTAATTCAGCATACCGAAACTTGAACCCATTTTCGAGTGCTTTTTTCGGAATGACGCGTGCTCCTTCGAGGACGATGACGCTTTTTTCACCGAGTGCGAGTTCGAGAGCAAAGCGCGGAGCTGGTAACCAGTGAGGACGATGTAACGTTTTCCCGATCGTTTTTCCGAACTGGCGCATCGTTTCTGGATGCGGTGCCGTAATATTAAGTGGACCAGTGAGTTGATTTGTTTTAAGGGCAAAGATGAATAATTCAACGAGGTCATCGATATGAACCCAAGAGACCCATTGTTTTCCGTCGCCCATCGTACCGCCACCGAAAAGTTTATAAGGTAAGCGCATCAATGGATAGGCTCCACCCTCGTTACTGAGGACAACACCAATCCGTGGATGAACGAGCCGAATCCCGAGGTCAGCGATTGGTTGGGCTAACGCTTCCCACTTGACGCAGACTTGACTGAGGAAGTCACTTGTCGGCGGGAGTGGCTGTTCCTCCGTGAATGTCTGGTGCCGGTCCTGTCCATAGATGCCGACAGCGGAAGCGGAGAGGACGACAGCCGGTTTCGTTGTTAATGCCTGGTTGATGCGGACTAACTCTTTCGTCGAATCGATCCGGCTTTGCAGAATCGTTTGTTTCCGTTCTTCCGTCCAGCGACCATCATTGATGGAAGCGCCAGCCAGGTGGATAAAGGCATCGACTCCTTCAAGCTGCTGTTCTGGAGCGGCGGACGACGTCAACCACTCAACGTAAGTAGTGTGTTCTGTGTTGTCTTGTACGGACCGGGTCAAAATATAGACATGATGCCCCTCCGCAATCAATCGTTTCGAGAGCGCCTGCCCAATCATTCCTGTCCCACCTGTAATCGCAATCTTCATCTGTATCATCCCTTTCAACAATCTTGTACATATGTTCCCGTTTGTCAGTTTCACTCAAACATGAGGAAGCATGTTATCGTTAAGTATTCAGTTTCATATAGGAGGATACCCCCTTGAAGATTAAACGGATTTCAACCCAAAAGAAAAATAATGAACGGTTTAATATCTATATCGAACGGGACGGAAAAGAAGAGTATGCGTTTGCCGTCGATGTTGACATCTTAATTAAATATAACCTTGAGCGTGATAAGGAAATCGATGACGACTTCGTCAAGGAAGTGTTGACGGCGGAAGAAGAACAAAAAGCTTACCGGTTGTCGTTGAACCATTTGTCTTACCGGATGCGGGCGACGAGCGAAGTCGAAACGCATTTGATCGAAAAGGAAACGCCGGAACACGCAATCAAACATGCGATTCAGCGCCTGACGGAACAAAAGTATATCGATGACCAGCAGTTTGCCCTTGCCTATACGGCGACGAAAAAAGCGACGACTCCCCAAGGTCCGGGACGAATCCGGCGTGATTTAGCAGCATTGAAGGTAAAAAAAGAGTTTATCGATGAAGCGTTACGACAGTTTACGGAAGAAGAAGAGCTTGAGAAGGTCGTCAAGTTCTTGCGCCAAAAACAAAAGGAATTAGCGCGGCGTTCGGTCCGGGAATTGAAACAGAAACTGCAACAAACTCTGATGCAACGTGGTTTTTCTTCAGAAGTGACGCAACAAGGGTTTCAAATCGTCTTTGAGGAAGTCGAAGTCGACGCGGAAGAAGAGGCGGCGCTCTATCAAGCGCGTAAATATTATCCGAAATATCATAAACTGGAGCCATTTGCCCGTGAACAAAAAACGAAACAAGCACTCGTTCGAAAAGGGTTCCCATATGCAATCGTGGCAACAGTCATCGAACAGGTCAAGCAAGAAGAGGAAGAAGGAATCTGACAAGCGCCTCTCCTTTTGAAAAAACTGAAAACTCGTTCTCCTAAAAAGCAAGATGGAAAATTGACAATTGTCCGACAATTGTGCTATTCTACGCTCAGATTAAGAAAAGGAGGAACCGTCACATGAAAAAGCAACTTGTTATCGCATCTACTATTGGACAGTTGAATATGGCGGAGACTCTCGAACTCGTATAAACACTCATTTTAGTGTGCGATTGACAGGGAATCCGTTCCCCGAGCGCGCAGACCATATTTTTGATTCATATCGTCTTTTCAAGGCATATTGATTCTCGGCTGCTTCCGGAAATCAGTATGCCTTTTTTGTGCGTTCGGAAAAAACAGGAACACCATAACATGACACAAAGGGGGGAACCATCGTGCGATTATTTCGCCAACTCAGTTGGTTTCTAAAAGAACACAAAACATCTTATCTGATTGCCGTCGTACTCTTGATTATCACGGGTTTTATTGATTTAACGCCACCGTGGCTGATTGGAAAAGTGATTGACGGGTTACGGTCCGGGTCGATGGACCGGACGACACTGATTCAATATGTCGTCGGACTGCTCGTAATTTCGATCGCTTCGTTTATTTTGACGTATCTATGGCTCGCGAAATTGTTCGGGACGGCATTTTTACTCGAACGGACATTACGAAGCCGATTCTTTACACATTTATTAAAATTGACGCCGACATTTTATCAAAAGAACCGAACAGGAGATTTGATGGCGCTCGCGACGAATGACTTAAAAGCGGTCGAACGAACAGCCGGATTCGGTGTGTTGACGCTTGTCGATTCGTTGAATATGACGGCGATCACCCTCGTCGTGATGGGGGTCGCAATCGATTGGAAACTGACGCTCGCAGCACTCCTTCCGATGCCGCTCCTCGCGTATGCGATGAACAAGCTCGGAAGTCAAATTCACGGCCGCTTCATCGTCGCCCAAGATGCGTTTGGAACGATGAATGACCAGGTCGTCGAATCGATTTCCGGACTTCGTGTCATCCGCTCGTTCGTCCAAGAAGAGATTGATGTCAAAAAATTCGATGACACGACGACGGATGTCTTCGAAAAAAACATGCATGTCGCAAAAATCGATGTCTTATTCGAACCGATCATCAAGTTATTGGTCGGCGTCAGCTATTTAATTGGTCTGTCGTTCGGGACGTACCTTGTCTTTACGAACGATATTACGCTCGGGCAGCTCGTCGCTTTCAATATTTACCTCGGGATGTTGATTTGGCCGATGTATGCCTTCGGTGAGCTCATCAACGTCATCCAGCGCGGGACGGCGAGTCTCGATCGCTTAGAAGCGACGATGCGTGTCAAGCCGCTGATTACATCGACACCGAAAGTCGAAGTTGTGCGACCGGAAATGATTGCTCTGACTAACTTGACGTTCACGTATCCAGAGACGAATCATCCGTCGTTACACGGGATTGATTTGACGATCAAGCATGGACAGACGATTGGAATCGTCGGTCCGACTGGATCTGGGAAAACAACGCTCTTACGCCAATTTTTACGGGAGTATCCGATTGGACGAGACATGTTGAAAGTAAATGGAACACCCTATGAAGATGTCGCACTGGAGACCGTTCGCGGGTGGACGGGCTATGTCTCGCAAGAGCATTTACTCTTCTCAAAATCCGTCCGCGATAACATTTTGTTCGGGGCGGGTGAGGCGACGGAAGCTGAATTGCAAGAAGCGATTCGTTTAGCGGCCTTTACGTCGGATATCGAGACGCTTGACCAAGGGTTACAAACGATGGTCGGAGAACGGGGAGTCACGCTTTCCGGTGGACAGAAACAACGCTTGTCGATTGCCCGGGCGATGTTGAAGAAACCGGAGTTGCTGTTGCTCGACGACTCGTTGTCAGCCGTCGATGCGAAAACGGAATCACAAATCATCGACGCGATCCGGACGAACCGTCACCAGTCAACGACATTGATCGTTGCGCACCGGTTGTCTGCCGTCGCGCATGCGGATGAAATTCTCGTCTTACAAGACGGCGTGATCAGTGAGCGGGGGACGCATGAACAGCTGATGGAACGACGTGGCTGGTATGCGGAACAATTCGAACGACAAAGTGAAGAAGCGTAAGGCAGGAGGTGCTGAAATTGACTGAACAAGAAAATTATTTACTCGATCCCGTCAGACGGAAAACGACGATTCGTTCACTCGTCCGCTATGCGATGCATGAGAAACGCGCGATTTTTCTCGGGCTTTTCCTGCTCGTTTTAGCGGTCGGAGCTGAACTGACAGGACCGTATATCGCAAAAATCATCATCGACGAACACATCGTCGCAATCGAAAAAGATTGGGTGGAAGTCGAATCGGGCGGGACGGTCGGTTATGACGGACGACGTTTTGCGAAGTCGCAAGACGTTCCGAAGTCGGCGGTCATCGGTCCGATCTCGATCGTCCAGTCGAAGGCGGGGTATTATTTCGTTCCGGAACAAGTCGTCAGTGGTGGCGAACGTCAAGTCGCGGGGGACACGTTAACTGTCACGCGAGGAGAGGAAACGTTTCGGTACGCCGGTGTCGAAAAGCTCACGCAAGGACAAGTCTATGATTTTTATGCCTCGGACTTAAAGGCGATTGGTTGGTTATCGCTCTTTTATATCATTTTGCTGTTGATCGCAGCGGGCCTGAACTGGGTCCAACAAATCTTATTGCAACGCTCAGCGCATAAAATCGTTAAACGGATGCGGCTTGATGTCTTTTCACATCTGCAACGCTTGCCGGTCCGTTACTTCGATCAGACACCGATTGGTAAAATCGTCAGTCGTGTCACGAACGATACGGAGACGATCCGGGATCTCTACCTCGGTGTCCTGGCGCGTGTGTTCTCAGGCATCATCACGATGGCAGGGATTCTCGTCGCGATGTTCTTCCTGGATGTCCGGCTGGGTCTCGTTTCCTTAGCCATTATCCCGATCGTCTATTTTTGGATTCAACTGTTCCAAAAGTTTGCGACGGAAAACAACTTTAAAGTCCGGGCACTCGTCGCGGATATGAACGGACAATTGAATGAAAACATCCAGACGATGCCAATCATTCAGTCGTACGCCCGTGAAGCAGAAGTGCTCGCTGAATTCGAACAGAAAAATGAAGAGAACTATCAGACCCGTGCGAAACTGTTACGGCTCGATGCATTGATGTCACACAACTTATCGTATTTCTTAAAAAACTTGACGCTCGCCTTATTGATTTGGGTCGTTGCCGGTCAAAGTTTAACGAACGGGACATTTTTATCACTCGGAATTCTCTATGCCTACATTGATTACGTGTCGCGTCTGTTCGAACCGGTCACACAAATCATGAATCAACTGTCACCGCTCCAACAAGCCCTCGTCTCGGCCGACCGGATGTTCCAGTTGCTCGACGAAAAAGGTGAACCGGTCGAACAAGGTCGGATTCCCCGTTTCGCAGGGCGCGTCGAGTTTAAAGACGTCGGATTCAGCTATGAAGAGGGGTATCCGGTTTTACGTCAAATCGAGATTGAGGCACGTCCTGGTGCGACCATCGCCCTCGTCGGGCATACGGGGAGTGGGAAAAGCTCAATCATGAACCTGTTGATGCGTTTTTATGATCCTTCGTCCGGTCATCTCCTGATTGACGGACAAGATGTTACGACGTTACCGAAACAAGCGGTCCGTGACCACATGGGAATCGTCTTACAAGATCCGTTCTTGTTTACAGGAACGATTCGTTCGAACATTACACTGGATAATCCATCGATTTCGGAAGAACGTGTCCGCCAGGCAATCGTTGCCGTCGGAGCAGACCGCTTCATCGATCGACTTCCGCATGGCTTAGACGAGCCGGTCATCGAAAAAGGTGCGACCTTGTCTGCGGGGGAACGGCAATTAATCAGTTTTGCCCGTGCGCTTGCCTTTGATCCCGCGATTCTCGTTCTTGACGAAGCGACGGCAAGTGTCGATTCCGAGACGGAAGCGATGATTCAAGAAGCCTTGCTGACGTTGACGAAAGGACGGACGACCTTCATCATCGCGCACCGGTTGTCGACGATTAAAGATGCCGATGAAATCATCGTCCTCGATCACGGTCAAATCATGGAGCGTGGTACACATGACGTGCTCTTGTCGGAAAAAGGGATTTACGCGAAGATGTACGCCCTTCAAAGCAAACGGAATCTTGAGCTGAAATCGAGCTAACACCATGATATGACTCCTCCTTTTCGTATATACTAATGACGAAGAGGGGGAGTTTTTTGATGGAAACACGGATGAGTCAATTATCGAAATACGAATTAGAAATGCTCGTCACGAAACTAAACGAACAAAAAAGAAAAGCGGAGCAGCATGGGAACATGAGTGAAGTCGAAGTTGTCATTCGGAAAATCGCGATGGCACAAAGTTATCTCGTCGATGCAAGTCAGTTCGAAACCGGACAACTTTACCAAGTCGAAGGGGAAGAGGCGGCATTCGAATTACATTTCGTCAACGGCGTCATGGGTTGGGGGCATTTTGAAGGAACCGTCAACGAAGTCGCGATTCCGCTTGCGCTGATTCATTCTGAGGAGGGTGTATGATGGAAGAAAACCGCACAGCGGCACTAGAGCAACTAGCAGGAGAATTACAAGCCGTCAATCCGGTATTAACGCCAATCGAGGCATTGACATGGGTCGAAGTCCTTTGGGAAGATTTTGAGGCGACGCTTGCCCGGGCAGGCGAAAAATATCAAGGTGAGGCTGTCGCCGTACGATTCGTCGAGCAACAAATCAAACAACATGGCGCGATGTTGCACCGCTTCAATACATCGAATGAAAAGTTTAAGCACTTGATGCTCGGACGCGACGTCCAGTAAATGAACAGAAAAAGACTCCCTGTCTTGGTCGGTTGACCACGGACACGGAGTCTTTGTTTATAAAGCAGGGATAATCAGTTTCTTTTGCAGTGTCCGTTCACTGAAGACCCAACCCGTATAAGAACTGACGATTTGTTGGGACGCCTCGTCGATTCGGACGACGGCAACGAATGGGTAGACATCTTTTGTGAAGTACCGTAAGTTCGTGAAACGATATTCGACGATGCCATCTTTTCGGGATACCGTATACGTGTGGATTTTTGAGAAGGCGAGGAAAGCTTTCAAGTCCTCATTTTGTTTGACGACTTCATAGAGTGAATCCCCATGCGGTTCCTCTTTGATGCGGAAGTTTCCGCATTCGACGACGACACCAGAGTTGATTTTGACGACGGAATAGTCGTCGCGCAGTCGTGCTGCGACGTGCCACTCGTCCCACTTCATTCCGGGCGAGATGAATAACTTGTGGGCCCCGCCATAGTAACGGGCTGCCGTCGCCAGGGCATCATTTCGGAGTTTAAACTGTACGGCGTAATAAATCGCGACGATGACGATTAAAATCGGGAAAATGACGATGGTCGCGCGTGTCAGGACCCAGATTCCGAAAGCGCCGTAATACATCGTGAATAAATACGGATCGAACGTATTGATGACACCCCAACCAATCCAGGTCTGTTTGAAGGGGTGCAGAGCTTGTGTGCCATAGGCGTTAAACAGATCGACGAAGACATGAAGGGCGACAGCGATCTGCGCCATCAGCCATAATGAAGTAGGTGGTACGCCGAATAAGGTGCCGATGACGATTGATAAGAGTAACGGCCAAGCGAGTAGGGCAATCAATCCATGGGATTTTCCACGGTGTTGCGTCAAGTAAGCACCGTTCCCTTTAAATTTAAAAACCGTGTCAAAGTCGGGGGCGTGCGATCCGACTAAGGCAGTGGTCGTGACGGCAGCAAAGAGTGTTGCGCTTGCTGCGACATCCGGTTCAAGTGTTGCGATGGCGGCGAGACAAAGTCCCATTCCGATATGTGTACCAGTATCCAATGCGAATTCGCTCCTCTAAAAGTAGTAATGGTACGGATAAACAAACAAGTGTAAGCGTTCCGGGTAATTTTCATTCACTATAACGTATTTTTGTAGAAAAGAGGTAGACATTTGATCCCCGTTCAAGAATATTTCATAAACTTTAACAAACGAACGTTCACAACCGAATTGGTCGCATGGTTTTTACGTGAACAACGCCAGTTACCATGGCGAGAAACGAAAAATCCTTACCACATCTGGATTAGTGAAATCATGTTACAACAGACGCGTGTCGATACCGTCATCCCTTATTATAATCGCTTCACGGACCGTTTTCCGACGCCGCACGATTTAGCGGCGGCAGAGCAAAGCGAAGTCTTAAAATACTGGGAAGGCTTAGGATACTATTCCCGTGTTAAGAATCTTCAAATCGCCGTTCAAGAAGTTGTTGAAAAATATGGTGGAATTGTTCCTGACGAAAAAGAAATTTTTGAAAGCTTACGTGGTGTCGGACCGTATACGACGGGAGCAGTCCTGTCAATTGCTTACGGTCAGGCGGAACCGGCAGTCGATGGAAATGTCATGCGCGTCTTATCGCGGGTGCTTGGGATTTATGAAGACATCGCCGCACCGAAAACACGGAAACTGTTCGAGGCAGCGGTCCATGAACTGATTGATCCGCTTGATCCGTCGAGCTTCAACCAAGGATTGATGGAGCTCGGGGCAATCGTCTGTACACCGAAATCTCCGATGTGTGGGTTATGTCCCGTCAATGACGTCTGTTTTGCGTACGAGCGAAATGCCCAAGGTGAGTTACCGGTCAAAACGAAAAAAGGAAAAACGCAGACGATTCAATACGACGCTCTCGTCTACGAAGAAGCAGGGAAAGTTGCAATCGAACAGCGACCGGATACGGGACTGCTCGCGGGTATGTGGCAATATCCGTTAGTCGAATCGACGGAAACCGTACCCGGAACGTATGTCGGGAAGATTAAACATATCTTTTCACACCGGATTTGGGAAGTCAGTATTTACCGTGTCGCGACGCAACCTGAAGGAACGGTACTGATGGATGAAGCAACGTACGTCAAGCAGCCGATATCAGTCGCACAAATGAAAATCGATCGTCTATTAAAGGAGGAGACTACATGAATACATTTCGTACGGAAACGAAAGTAACAGCGACGTTAGAGCAGGCTTGGACGTTTTTAGGCGATGCGAAAGCATTAACGGGAATGACGGTTTTCCCGAAAGTGAAAACGATTGGTGATACGCGGACAATCGCCGGAAACACGATTCAGCTTAAAGTCGGTCTTCCGCCCATTTTCGTCGAGTGGGAGTCACTGATTCCGATTGTCGGTCAACATGCTTTCGTTGATGTAGGGGTCAAGGTCCCGTTCCCGTTCGCTGCTTGGTGTCATCTCCACCGTGTCGAACAGCGTCCGGACGGGGTCTACATGATTGATGAATTACTCTATAAATCTTATTTTCCGAAAATGATTGTCGATCTACTGATTCTCAAACCGATGTTCAATCAACGGAAACGCGCGATTTTAGACTACTTTAGTTAATAAATCACAGTCATTTTTCTGAAAAAGTACCCTTTCGTTTTTCATGTGTTCTGAAAATGGGTATAATAAGCACGAGAGTATAGAAAAATTGAATAAAAAAGCTTCAGAAAGGAGTAGCACATGAGTCGATTCCCAAAAGAAGGTAGCAAGATTGAGATTCAAAGTTTCAAACATAATGGCAGCTTACACAGAGTTTGGGAAGAAACGCTCGTGCTTAAATCGACGGAAGAAGAATTGATTGGATTCAATGATCGAATCATGGTCAGTGAATCGGATGGTCGTCAGTGGCGGACACGCGAACCCGCGATTTGTTATTTTTCGACAGAACTCTGGTTTAACGTAATCTGTATGATTCGAGAGGATGGAATCTACTATTACTGTAACCTAGGGTCACCTTCGACGTTTGATGAAAAGGATCGAGCAGTCAAGTACATTGATTATGATTTAGACATTAAGGTGTATCCGGACATGTCGTATATGATTTTGGATGAGGATGAGTACGAGAAACATCGCCGGGAAATGAATTATCCGAAAGCGATTGATCGTATCCTGAAGGACAACGTCCAGATTTTAATCCAGTGGATTCGAAGTCGGAAAGGTCCGTTCAATCCGGCATTCGTTGAAACGTGGTATCGTGAATATGAAACAAGATATCGGAGATGATGGTTCGCCATCGTCTTTTTTTAATTGAAGGAAGTGAATCATCATGGGTAAGGAAACTCAACAACAGAAAAATAAGGCGCCAGGTTCGATTCGTCGCTACATGCAGTTCGTCAAGCCGTACAAAAAACAAATCCTCTTGACGGTGTTCGTCGGGATCATCAAGTTTTCGATTCCGTTAGGATTACCGTTACTGTATAAGTACATCATCGATAACCTCCTGACCGATAATACGGTACCGCTTGCAGAGCGGAGTAAGGAACTGGCGTATTTGATTGGAGCGGGCTTCTTCGTCTTCCTCGTCGTCAAACCACCACTTGAATTCGTCCGTCAATATTTAGCACAGTGGTCGGCGTCGAAAATTTTGTTCGACGTACGGAATAATTTGTTTGATCATGTTCAGAAATTATCACTTCGGTTTTATTCAAATACGAAAACCGGGGAAGTCATCTCCCGAATCATCAACGATGTCGAACAAACAAAAGATTTTGTTGTAACGGGTTTGATGAACTTATGGCTCGATATGATTACGATCTTTATTGCGATTGCCATCATGTGGACGATCAATCCGAAGCTGACGCTCGTCGCAATCATTCCACTGCCGTTTTATGCCTTTGCCGTGAAGTTCTTTTATGGACGGCTCCGCAGTTTGACGCGCGACCGCTCAGCAGCACTTGCGGAACTCCAAGGACATTTGACGGAGCGGGTCAACGGAATGGCAGTTATCCGCAGTTTCGCCCTTGAACCACATGAAAACAAAGCGTTCAAAGGTCAAAATGATGGTTTCTTAAAAGCGGCACTTCGTCAGACGAACTGGAATGCAAGGACCTACGTCGTCGTTTCGACGATTACCGACTTTGCACCGATTTTGATTTTTGGTACGGCTGCCTTTTTTGTCTTGAACGGACAAGTGACAATCGGGACGATGGTTGCTTTCATCGGCTACATCGACCGTCTCTATGCACCACTCGGTCGACTCGTCAACTCGTCAACGACGTTGACACAATCGATCGCTTCAATGGACCGGATGTTTGAATTTTTAGACGAACCGTATGATATTACGGAAAAAGCACATGCGAAAGATCCGGTCGCTGTTAAAGGAAACGTCCAGTTCGAAGACATCAGCTTCTCTTATGAAGAAGATGGCGAACTGGCGATCAACCGGTTGACGCTCGACGTCCAGGCCGGGGAACGAATCGCCTTCGTCGGGATGTCAGGTGGAGGGAAATCGACACTCGTCAGTCTGATTCCTCGTTTTTACGATGTCTCATCCGGACGGATTACGCTTGACGGCGTTGACATTCGTGATTTGAAGTTACGCGGTCTACGTGACCAAATCGGGATGGTCATGCAAGAATCGATTCTCTTTAGCGAATCGGTCGAAATGAACATCAAGATGGGAAATCCGGAAGCAACGGAAGAGGAAGTGATTGCTGCTGCGAAGGCGGCGAATGCACACGAGTTCATTGAACGGCTGCCGCAAGGGTACAAGACGGCGGTCGGAGAACGAGGCGTTAAGTTATCAGGAGGACAGAAGCAACGCTTGGCGATTGCCCGTGTCTTCTTGAAGAACCCACCGATTCTCATTCTGGATGAAGCAACGAGTGCACTAGATTTAGAAAGTGAATCGATGATTCAAGATTCGCTTGCCCGTCTCGCGAAAGGACGGACGACGTTCACTGTCGCCCACCGTCTGTCGACGATTACGGATGCTGATAAGATTGTCGTGATTGAAAATGGTCAAATCACGGAACTCGGTCGTCATGAAGAGTTGATGCGTAAACGTGGCGCATATTTCGAACTGTACGCGATTCAGAACCTTGAACTCGTCGAATGAAAAAAGGCTATTCCGTTTTTTTCGGAATAGCCTTTTTGTATAAAGAATGAACAGCTTACAATTGTGCGAACGCACGATTGACGGCAGCGATCGTCTCATCGATGTCTGCATCCGTGTGAGCTGTCGTCAAGAACCACGCTTCATATTTTGAAGGGGCAAGATTGATACCTTGCTCGAGCATCAATTTGAAGAAACGACCAAACATCTCGCTATTTGCGCGCTCCGCACCGAGGTAGTCAGTGACCGTTTCATCCGTGAAGTAGACCGTCAAAGCTCCTTTTAGACGATTGATTGTAATCGTGACGTCATGAGTAGCGGCGGCCGCGAGAATCCCTTGTTCGAGCTTCGCGCCGAGACGTTCGAATTCTTCGTAGACACCAGGCTGTTCAAGTAACTCTAGGCAAGCGATACCTGCTGCCATCGATGCCGGATTTCCAGCCATCGTTCCAGCTTGATAAGCAGGACCGAGCGGAGCGACGTGTTCCATGATGTCTTTACGACCGCCGTATGCACCGATCGGAAGACCACCACCGATGATCTTGCCGAGTGCCGTCATATCAGGACGGATATTCAATAGTTCTTGAGCACTGCCGTATGTGAAGCGGAACGCCGTGATGACTTCATCGTAGATGACGAGTGCGCCGTGCTCATGAGTAATCTCATTGATGGCTTCGAGGAATCCAGGATGCGGTTCGACAATCCCGAAGTTCCCAACGATCGGTTCGACGAGGACACAGGCAACTTGATCGCCCCATTCAGCCATGATTTGACGATAAGCTTCGACATCGTTGAACGGTGTCGTCAAGACTTCTTTCGCTGTTGCTTTCGTTACACCGGCAGAGTCCGGTGAACCGAGTGTTGCTGGACCACTTCCTGCTGCAATCAACATTAAATCAGAATGTCCGTGGTAACAGCCGCTGAATTTCACGACGAGTTCACGACCCGTGTAGGCACGCGCGACGCGTATCGTCGTCATGACCGCCTCGGTTCCTGAATTCGTAAAGCGAACTTTTTCTAAAGACGGAATCGCTTGTTGAAGCTTATGTGCGAAGTCGATTTCTAGGCGGTGAGGCGTACCATATAGGAGACCATTTTGCGCCGCATGCGTAATCGCTTCCGTAATATGTGAGTGCCCGTGCCCGGTGATGATTGGACCGTAAGCGGCTAAGTAATCGATATAACGATTGCCATCGACATCGTAAAAGTAAGCACCTTCTCCACGTTCCATATAAACGGGGGCGCCTCCTCCGACGGCCTTAAAAGAGCGGGATGGACTGTTGACACCTCCGACGATACATTTTTGTGCGACGTCGTATAACGCCTCAGAAGTCGGGCGTGTAGAATGGGTTGACATGGATGATTCCTCCAATCGTTGATTCGTGAAAAATATCACGATATGATTGTATCACGGACGTCAAATCAGAAGCAGAGCCGTTGACGGACGGGAATAATGTAGGTAGACTAATTATAAAGATTACAATCTAATAATCAATGAAAGATAGAAATGAGGGGATGGACGTGGCTAACGAAATGCTAGATGACGCAGTACGATCTTTACGGGACTCGGGCGTTCGCATGACACCACAACGTCACGCAATCTTGGAATACTTGACGACAGGACATACGCATCCGACGGCAGATGATATCTATCGTGCGCTCGAACATCGTTTTCCAAATATGAGTGTGGCGACAGTTTATAATAATTTACGTGTTTTCCGTGAAAAAGGAATCGTTGAAGAGATGAACTATGGAGACGCTTCGAGCCGATTCGATTTCGTTACGACACGTCATTATCATATGATATGTGAAGGGTGCGGTAAAATCGTCGACTTCAATTATCCGGTTCTCGATGATGTCGAGACGGTCGCTGCACATTTGACTGGATTTAAAGTAGATCGTCATCGTCTCGAAGTATACGGGACGTGTCCTGAATGCCAATCAAACGTACAATAAAAACGAGCTTCCTTTAACGGGGAGCTCGTTTATTATGTTTATTGTATTTTTCATCGAATTCTTTTCCTTCAAGTTCTTGGTCCATCGTGAGTGGCTCATCGCAATGCATACATAAATCGACGCGACCGAGGACTTTTGTTTCTTTTCCACAGTTCGGACAAGTGACAACGGCTGCTTTCGTTGAAGTTAAACCAATCAAGAAATATAAGGCAGTACTCGCTAAGACCATGACAAAACCGAGTAGCATTAAAATAACCATGATGATTTCAAATTGTTTTAATAGAAGACCACCATACATAACGAGCATTCCACCAAAAACGAGGAACATCGCCAAGTTACGGGCGCGGTTTATTTTATTCTTGCGTTGTTTTTTCAATTGAATTCCCCCTAACGACAGTCTAGCATATTGTAGCTTATGTCCTGAAGAAGGAAACAATGAATTTTTGTCGAAAATGGTAACGGATGAGTATGAGTGAAGAAGGGTGAGAATTGAATGGAACAAGTCACAAGAACAATTTATTCCGAATATGCTGCCTATCAAGAAACGCAAGGGATCATCGCTGTTGAAAAACAGCAACCGAAGGATTCATTGACGGACCAAT
The DNA here is from genome assembly GCF_056173545.1 of Exiguobacterium sp. QJM3NY_9. Lineage (NCBI taxonomy): Bacteria > Bacillati > Bacillota > Bacilli > Caryophanales > Exiguobacterium > Exiguobacterium sp. QJM3NY_9. The sequence goes on from NZ_CM149679.1 coordinate 719,700, forward strand.
TTGATATACTGTTACTAGTTGTTACGCGGGACTCCTCTATTGAATGGACAATCAAACACTACCGCCTAGATACACTCAAGGTGTCACTTCATGTCGTCCATGAAGATGTACTGTCACGATGGATTGTACTGAACGCGAATCGGCGAGCTGTCCATTGGATATCCGAAGGAACAATTATTTTTGAACGCAATGATTATTTAACTGATATGAAAAAAAGGCTGTTGAACTTCCCGGAAGCAGAACGTTGCCTGCAAATGTCACTGTCTTTTGCGAAACTACTACGTCGTTTTCAAGACGGGCGTAATCTCTTTAGTCGCGGTAACTACTATGATGCTTACACGCACGTGCATCATGCTTTACATCATTTAGCACGGCTTTCTGTTCTTGAAAAAGGAGCACATCCTGAAATTGTCGTCTGGGAACAAGCTCGCATGGATGATCCGGAAGTGTACAAGTTATACCAGCAATTACTATTAAGTGAAGAAACACTTGAATTGCGAATCCATTTAGCTTTGATTGGTCTGGAACATCTACTTCAATCGAAAGTATTATCCGGTGGAAAGTATTTGTTTGAAGTGATGCGTGAAAGAACAATCCCGTGGACGATGTATGAACTCATGGAAAATGAACGATTGCAGGAACTGAAGGTTGATTTAGGTAGTTTAGTCGATTTCTTTATGCGTAAAGGGTTAATTCGCATCTCTTATCGTCAAACAAAAGGTACGGGCGTGGAACTCGTAACATATGAACCAGTCGTTTAAACGATTGGTTCATATGTTTTTTATCGCGAATCGAAAATACTATATATAGAAGAAAAAAATAATTAAAAGTTTTTTATTAAAATCTGTTGACGTTACTATTTTGAGATAGTATATTAATACATGTCGACAGGGCGACACGCTCTGAACGACGAAAACAAATTAAAAAAATAAGAAAAAGGATTGACGGTTAAGTTATTCCATGATATCTTATTAAAGTCGCTAACACGACACGACGAACTTTGAAAACTGAACGATGAGGCAAAAAACGTATCTTCGGATACAAACAATGAATGAAGCGCAAGCTTCGTCAACGTGACTTTTAGTCACAAAAACGAGCAAGTCAAACACTTTATGGAGAGTTTGATCCTGGCTCAGGACGAACGCTGGCGGCGTGCCTAATACATGCAAGTCGAGCGCAGGAAGCTCGTGGAACTCTTCGGAGGGAAGCGAGTGGAATGAGCGGCGGACGGGTGAGTAACACGTAAGGAACCTGCCTCAAGGATTGGGATAACTCCGAGAAATCGGAGCTAATACCGGATAGTTCTTCGGACCGCATGGTCCGATGATGAAAGGCGCTCCGGCGTCACCTTGAGATGGCCTTGCGGTGCATTAGCTAGTTGGTGGGGTAATGGCCTACCAAGGCGACGATGCATAGCCGACCTGAGAGGGTGATCGGCCACACTGGGACTGAGACACGGCCCAGACTCCTACGGGAGGCAGCAGTAGGGAATCTTCCACAATGGACGAAAGTCTGATGGAGCAACGCCGCGTGAGTGATGAAGGTTTTCGGATCGTAAAACTCTGTTGTAAGGGAAGAACAGATACGAGAGGTAATGCTCGTATCCTGACGGTACCTTGCGAGAAAGCCACGGCTAACTACGTGCCAGCAGCCGCGGTAATACGTAGGTGGCAAGCGTTGTCCGGAATTATTGGGCGTAAAGCGCGCGCAGGCGGCCTTTTAAGTCTGATGTGAAAGCCCCCGGCTCAACCGGGGAGGGTCATTGGAAACTGGAAGGCTTGAGTACAGAAGAGAAGAGTGGAATTCCATGTGTAGCGGTGAAATGCGTAGAGATGTGGAGGAACACCAGTGGCGAAGGCGACTCTTTGGTCTGTAACTGACGCTGAGGCGCGAAAGCGTGGGGAGCAAACAGGATTAGATACCCTGGTAGTCCACGCCGTAAACGATGAGTGCTAGGTGTTGGGGGGTTTCCGCCCCTCAGTGCTGAAGCTAACGCATTAAGCACTCCGCCTGGGGAGTACGGCCGCAAGGCTGAAACTCAAAGGAATTGACGGGGACCCGCACAAGCGGTGGAGCATGTGGTTTAATTCGAAGCAACGCGAAGAACCTTACCAACTCTTGACATCCCCTTGACCGCTTGAGAGATCAAGTTTTCCCTTCGGGGACAAGGGTGACAGGTGGTGCATGGTTGTCGTCAGCTCGTGTCGTGAGATGTTGGGTTAAGTCCCGCAACGAGCGCAACCCCTATCCTTAGTTGCCAGCATTTAGTTGGGCACTCTAGGGAGACTGCCGGTGACAAACCGGAGGAAGGTGGGGATGACGTCAAATCATCATGCCCCTTATGAGTTGGGCTACACACGTGCTACAATGGACGGTACAAAGGGCAGCGAGACCGCGAGGTGGAGCCAATCCCAGAAAGCCGTTCCCAGTTCGGATTGCAGGCTGCAACTCGCCTGCATGAAGTCGGAATCGCTAGTAATCGCAGGTCAGCATACTGCGGTGAATACGTTCCCGGGTCTTGTACACACCGCCCGTCACACCACGAGAGTTTGCAACACCCGAAGCCGGTGAGGTAACCGCAAGGAGCCAGCCGTCGAAGGTGGGGTAGATGATTGGGGTGAAGTCGTAACAAGGTAGCCGTATCGGAAGGTGCGGCTGGATCACCTCCTTTCTAAGGAAAACGTCCCGTAAGGGACATGCCCATCGTTCAGTTTTGAGAGCTCGTCTCTCTAGTCTCGATAGAGACACTCGCACCTTGAAAACTGAAGACATCAACAAGACATCAAATTTTTATAACCATGTCATTAGACGTGTGTTCTTAGAATACCAAAATGCTAGATCAAGGTATGAAGGGCGTACGGTGGATGCCTTGGCACTAGGAGCCGATGAAGGACGCGACGAACAGCGATATGCTTCGGGGAGCAGTAAGTATGCTTTGATCCGAGGATTTCCGAATGGGGGAACCCACCATCCGTAATGGGATGGGACATGTTACATGAATACATAGTGTAGCGTGAGGCAGACCCGGGGAACTGAAACATCTAAGTACCCGGAGGAAGAGAAAGCAAATGCGATTCCCTGAGTAGCGGCGAGCGAAACGGGAACAGCCCAAACCGGAGAGCATGCTCTCCGGGGTTGTAGGACACTCTATACGGAGTCAAAAAGGAAGACAGTAGGTGAATGACCTGGAAAGGTCGGCCGAAGAAGGTGACAGCCCTGTAGCTGAAACTGTTTTCCCTCCAGAGTGGATCCTGAGTACGGCGGGACACGTGAAACCCCGTCGGAATCCGGGAGGACCATCTCCCAAGGCTAAATACTCCCTAGTGACCGATAGTGAACCAGTACCGTGAGGGAAAGGTGAAAAGCACCCCGGAAGGGGAGTGAAATAGATCCTGAAACCGTATGCCTACAAGTAGTCAGAGCCCGTTAATGGGTGATGGCGTGCCTTTTGTAGAATGAACCGGCGAGTTACGATAGCGCGCGAGGTTAAGCTGATGAGGCGGAGCCGTAGCGAAAGCGAGTCTGAATAGGGCGCCATAGTGCGTTGTCGTAGACCCGAAACCAGGTGATCTACCCATGTCCAGGATGAAGGTCAGGTAACACTGACTGGAGGTCCGAACCCACGCACGTTGAAAAGTGCGGGGATGAGGTGTGGGTAGCGGTGAAATGCCAATCGAACCTGGAGATAGCTGGTTCTCCCCGAAATAGCTTTAGGGCTAGCCTCGAGGTTGAGAGTTCCGGAGGTAGAGCACTGATTGGACTAGGGGCCCCCACAGGGTTACCGAATTCAGTTAAACTCCGAATGCCGGCAACTTATACTCGGGAGTCAGACTGCGAGTGATAAGATCCGTAGTCAAGAGGGAAACAGCCCAGACCGCCAGCTAAGGTCCCAAAGTGTATGTTAAGTGGAAAAGGATGTGGCGCTGCCTAGACAGCTAGGATGTTGGCTTAGAAGCAGCCACCATTCAAAGAGTGCGTAATAGCTCACTAGTCGAGTGGCGCCGCGCCGAAAATGTAACGGGGCTAAACATACCACCGAAGCTGCGGATTCCGTAAGGAATGGTAGGGGAGCGTTCCAAACCGCTGTGAAGCTGTACCGGAAGGAGCAGTGGAGCGTTTGGAAGTGAGAATGCCGGTGTGAGTAGCGAAAAGAGGGGTGAGAATCCCCTCCGTCGAAAGCCCAAGGTTTCCTGAGGAAGGCTCGTCCGCTCAGGGTTAGTCTGGACCTAAGCCGAGGCCGAAAGGCGTAGGCGATGGATAACAGGTTGATATTCCTGTACCACCGATCCACCGTTTGAACAATGGGGGGACGCAGGAGGATAGTGACGCATGCGGATGGAAGTGCATGTGTAAGTTTCGAGATTGTCTGATTGGCAAATCCGTCAGGCACCAAGATCGAGGAACGACGCGGAGTCCCCTAGGGACGAAGGTCACGATTTCACACTGCCAAGAAAAGCCTCTAGTGAGGTGGAAGGTGCCAGTACCGTAAACCGACACAGGTAGGCGGGATGAGAATTCTAAGACGCGCGGGATAACTCTCGTTAAGGAACTCGGCAAAATGGTCCCGTAACTTCGGGAGAAGGGACGCTCTACATGAGTAGAGCCGCAGTGAATAGGCCCAAACGACTGTTTAGCAAAAACACAGGTCTCTGCTAAATCGCAAGATGACGTATAGGGGCTGACGCCTGCCCGGTGCTGGAAGGTTAAGGGGATGGGTTAGCGCAAGCGAAGCTTTGAACCGAAGCCCCAGTAAACGGCGGCCGTAACTATAACGGTCCTAAGGTAGCGAAATTCCTTGTCGGGTAAGTTCCGACCCGCACGAAAGGCGTAACGATTTGGGCACTGTCTCAACGAGAGACCCGGTGAAATCATAGTACCTGTGAAGATGCAGGTTACCCGCGACAGGACGGAAAGACCCCATGGAGCTTTACTACAGCCTGATATTGAGGCTTTGTGCATGATGTACAGGATAGGCGGGAGACGTCGAGACCGGAGCGCCAGCTTCGGAGGAGTCACCCTTGGGATACCGCCCTTCATGCATAGAGTCTCTAACTCGCAGCCGTAATCCGGCTGGAGGACCGTGTCAGGCGGGTAGTTTGACTGGGGCGGTCGCCTCCTAAACAGTAACGGAGGCGCCCAAAGGTTCCCTCAGAATGGTTGGAAATCATTCGTAGAGCGCAAAGGCAGAAGGGAGCTTGACTGCGAGACCTACAAGTCGAGCAGGGACGAAAGTCGGGCTTAGTGATCCGGTGGTTCCGCATGGAAGGGCCATCGCTCAACGGATAAAAGCTACCCTGGGGATAACAGGCTGATCTCCCCCAAGAGTCCACATCGACGGGGAGGTTTGGCACCTCGATGTCGGCTCATCGCATCCTGGGGCTGGAGTAGGTCCCAAGGGTTGGGCTGTTCGCCCATTAAAGCGGTACGCGAGCTGGGTTCAGAACGTCGTGAGACAGTTCGGTCCCTATCCGTCGTGGGCGCAGGAAATTTGAGGAGAGCTGTCCTTAGTACGAGAGGACCGGGATGGACGCACCGCTGGTGTACCAGTTGTTCCGCCAGGAGCATCGCTGGGTAGCTACGTGCGGACGGGATAAATGCTGAAAGCATCTAAGCATGAAGCCCCCTCCAAGATGAGATTTCCCTTTGAGTAATCAAGAAAGACCCCTCAGAGACGATGAGGTAGATAGGTCACGGGTGGAAGCATGGTGACATGCGGAGCTGAGTGATACTAATCGGTCGAGGCCTTGTTCTAGCAGATGATTTTGTTGATGACTTCAGTTTTGAGGGCGCGAGCCTTTCAAAAAAAGTGCTTGACGTTATGGAAACATAATGTTAAGATAATAGATGTCTGGTGGCGATAGCCAAGTGGTCACACCCGTTCCCATGCCGAACACGGAAGTTAAGCACTTGAACGCCGAAAGTAGTTGGGGGCTTCCCCCTGTGAGGATAGGACGCTGCCAGGCGATCGTTCCGCAATAGCTCAGTGGTAGAGCAACCGGCTGTTAACCGGTAGGTCGTAGGTTCAAATCCTACTTGCGGAGCCATTAATAACTTCTTCACCACGTTCACTGGAGAGCTGTCCGAGTGGCCGAAGGAGCACGATTGGAAATCGTGTAGGCGTCATAAGCGTCTCAAGGGTTCGAATCCCTTGCTCTCCGCCATAATTATATGTAACGTTTCAATTTTACTACGATGGCCCGTTGGTCAAGCGGTTAAGACACCGCCCTTTCACGGCGGTAACACGGGTTCGATTCCCGTACGGGTCACCATTTTTATCATCGCGGGGTGGAGCAGTCTGGTAGCTCGTTGGGCTCATAACCCAAAGGTCGTCGGTTCAAATCCGGCCCCCGCAATACATACGGTCCTGTGGTGTAGCGGTTAACATGCCTGCCTGTCACGCAGGAGATCGCGGGTTCGAATCCCGTCAGGACCGCCATTGTTAAGGCTTTGTAGCTCAGTCGGTAGAGCAGAGGACTGAAAATCCTCGTGTCGGCGGTTCGATTCCGTCCAAAGCCACCTTTTATAGAAGAATGAAGTTGATTTCCCATTTGTGGGGGGGTAGCGAAGTGGCTAAACGCGGCGGACTGTAAATCCGCTCCCTCGGGTTCGGCGGTTCGAATCCGCCCCCCCCCACCACCATAGGGGCATAGTTTAGCGGTAGAACTACGGTCTCCAAAACCGTCAGCGCGGGTTCGATTCCTGCTGCCCCTGTTTATTATGGCGATTGTGGCGAAGTGGTTAACGCACCGGATTGTGATTCCGGCATTCGTGGGTTCAATTCCCATCAGTCGCCCTCTTATTATTGGGCTGTAGCCAAGTGGTAAGGCACTGGATTTTGATTCCAGCACGCGAAGGTTCGATCCCTTCCAGCCCAGCTTTTTAAGCGGAAGTAGTTCAGTGGTAGAATACGACCTTGCCAAGGTCGGGGTCGCGGGTTCGAATCCCGTCTTCCGCTCCAACGAGTGGCGCCATAGCCAAGTGGTAAGGCAGAGGACTGCAACTCCTCTATCGTCAGTTCGATTCTGACTGGCGCCTCCAATTCTTTTCAATTCAATAGTTTTGCAAGAGATTGTGCCGGTGTGGCGGAACTGGTAGACGCGCACGACTCAAAATCGTGTTCCTTTGGAGTGTCGGTTCGATTCCGACCACCGGTATCTTGCGGGTGTAGTTTAGTGGTAAAACCTCAGCCTTCCAAGCTGATGATGAGGGTTCGATTCCCTTCACCCGCTTTACCTTTTCACAATCTTAGTTTTAACCCATGCGGGTGTAGTTTAGTGGTAAAACCTCAGCCTTCCAAGCTGATGATGAGGGTTCGATTCCCTTCACCCGCTTATTTAAAAGAGCAACGTGTCGTTTTCATCTGACACATTGCTCTTTTTGTTTAGGATAGAATGATGAAAGGAGGGATCTGTCATGCGCGGAGAACAACTTAAAGAAACACTTCAAGCATATGCTTTAGAGATTGGGATCGATGTGTTTCGGGTGACGACGGCCGATCCATTTTTAACGATGAAACAACGATTGATTGATCAGCAGGATAAAAATTATGCATCTGGTTTTGAAGAACCTGATCTCGAAAAACGGACAACTCCGAAACTGTTGCTAGATGACGCCGTATCAATCATCGCGATTGCAGTTGCTTACCCGAGTAAGTTAACGGATGCACCACGTGGGAAAGCCGGGGAACGGCGTGGGATTTTTGGTCGCTCTTCTTGGGGGCTTGATTATCATCAGGCGCTGAATCAACGACTCCAGCTACTAGAGAAAAAAATCGAAGAGTTATCGCCTGGAGCAAAGACACGTTCGATGGTGGATACTGGTGAACTCGTCGATCGCGCCGTCGCAGAACGGGCAGGAATTGGTTTTAGCGGAAAGAATTGTTCGATCATTAGCGAAGAACATGGGTCTTATCTTTACCTCGGTGAATTGATTACAGATCTTTACTTACCTCCTGATCAAGCGGTTGAAGAACTCTGCGGAACGTGTAATAAGTGCATCGATGCCTGTCCGACGGATGCATTAGTCGAGCCGGGGGTAATTGATGCGAAACGTTGTATCTCCTTCATTACCCAAACGAAGACGCTGATTCCGGAAGATTTCCGTTACGCATTAGGTAATCGCTTATACGGCTGTGATACATGTCAGCAAGTTTGTCCTTACAATCGAAAAAAACATGCGACGCAACATGCTGAATTGCAGCCGGACCCGGAACAAGTCAAACCACTCTTAATTCCAATCTTGTCGCTCAGCAATCGTGAATTCAAAGCGAAATTCGGTTCGCTTTCAGGAGCTTGGCGTGGAAAGAAGCCGATTCAACGAAATGCGATTTGTGCACTCGTTCATTATCAAGACAAGACAGCGCTTGATGCTCTGCGCTTGATGGCAGAAACAGATCCACGTGATGATATGCGGGCTCTCGCGCTCTGGGCGATTGGCCGTATTGCGGGGGGCGATGAAAAAAGTTACGTAGAAGAACGACTAATGAATGATTCCGCCCAGGATGTCCAAACGGAAGGTGAGCGTCTTTTGTCGGAGTGGAGGGAACCCGATGCCGTATAAACAAGTGAAGTTCACGTTCGGAGAGTTACTGATTGCCTGGGAGGACGACGTCGTTGTTTATTTAGATTTTGGTCTTGATGCTGAGCGCGCTAAACGATATGTTCGAGAAGGACAGCGGTACGAAGCGCCACTTCCACTGCATCTAAAACAAGCTCTCGATGATTATGAAAATCGTCTACCAAATGCGCTAGAACGCATTAGTTGCCGCCTCGACGTGACGGATTTTCAGCGGCGTGTTCTTACAAATCTTCGAAGGATTCCATTCGGAGAAACAGCGAGTTATGGAACATTAGCTAAAATGATGGGTTCCGAAAAAGCAGCGCGAGCCGTCGGTGGGGCACTGAATCGAAACCCGATCGCGCTGATTTATCCTTGTCATCGAATCATCGGGGCATCCGGAAAGTTGACGGGGTTTGCGAGTGGAATCGATCATAAACAAGCGCTACTTGCGCATGAGATAGGAGAGAGAAGATAATGGCAATTCATGTTGTAATGTATCAACCAGAGATTCCTCAAAATACAGGAAATATCTCAAGGACGTGTGCCGCGACACATTCCGTTCTTCATTTAATCCGTCCATTAGGTTTTTCAACGGATGATAAGCAGTTGAAACGAGCCGGACTCGATTATTGGGAGTTTGTTGATGTAAGATATCATGATTCACTCGAAGAATTATGGGAGAAGCACCCGGAAGGGAAGTTTTATTACATCACGAAGTATGGGGAACAGTATCCAAGTCAAATTGATTTGTCTAATGTCGAGGAAGACTACTTCTTTGTATTCGGTCGAGAAACAAAAGGCTTACCGCTTGAAGTCATCGACCAAAATGCAGATCGTTGTATTCGATTACCGCAGTCAAATTTAGTTCGTTCGCTAAATGTCTCAAATACGGCTGCAATTATCGTGTATGAAGCATTACGGCAGCAAGGGTACGCTGGACTACTTTAAACACAAAAAAGCGCTGACGCATCATATTCGATGCATCAGCGCCTTTTTATTATTCGTTACCTTCAGGTTTTTTGTTGTAGCCTGCAGTGAAAATCGCTGTCAAGAAAGCGAGACTTACACCAATCATTAAAATAAATGCCATTTTTGCTTCCCCCTTCAGTCTCAATAACCGATATAATCTATTATAGTATACCTGTAAGAGAAATTGTGTGCTACATATGAATTTTCTATGAATGGAGATTAGAAATGCGGACGAATGTCTATCTGTTAAGTTATGCGCCGTTGATTAGCATCCTGTTGTTCAGTACGTCGCTTGCGATTGCGACATCGGAGTTAGCACTCTCATGGCTAAAGGATGTCGGTGTATACAATGAATTGTTACAAATTTTGAGCGCACGTGACACTAAATTATTAGTTTGGCTTGGTTTTTTGATTGTCTATTTTATGATTTTTAGTACGCTCAAACTGATTTCAGACACAATCAATCAGTTAGGGTTTGCCTTCTTCATCAAGGAACAGATTGGGACGACACTCAGTATGCTTCGACCTGGTAGCATTTTATTGCTCGTCGGTGGATGCATCAGCTTTGCTTTCATGACATCGTTCCCACTCGTCTGCCTCGTATTAGCAAGTTCATTCCTAATTTATTTTTTCTTTTATACCTTTCAAATTAGCAAGATGACGACTGCGGCCGGAGCGATTGGCTTGATTGTCTTTTTGTTTCTTGCATGGGGCATCTTACTGGCTGGCTTAGCCTGGGTCGGATTGACTTTGTTCAATTCGTTAGGCGAAGCGATTTTATTCCCGAAATGATCGTCAGCGTAGAATGTTAGCCCACGTCCTTACTTGAAGCGTTGAGTTGGCCTCGGCAGGGAAAGGTCGTGGGATGTCTGCGCCTAACCAAATCCCTCCTATGTGTTGATCTTTGATTCCGACGAACCACATATCTTTATTATCATTCGTCGTCCCTGTTTTTCCACCGATATAAGTGGGGCGTGCATCATAACCAAGACGCCCTGTTCCGTATGTCATGACATTCGTCAATCCTTTACGTAACACCTGGTTTGTCCGACTCGACCAAATGCGATCATTTTGAACAGTATGCCGATACAGCGTCCCTTCGCCTTTTGATAAGGTGATGGTTCGAACCATGGATGCTGGACTATACAAGCCGTCATTAGCAAGCGTTGTGTAGGCATTCGTTAACTCGTAAGGACTAACACCATATTTTAATCCACCTAACGCACTCGTGTAGGCATTGTCTTGCTTCGACCATTGGCTGAATTTAAACGGACGAATCGCTTTTAATCCTTCAGCGAAGGAGACAGAAAACGCACGAAGGGCTGGCGTGTTATAGGAATAGGCAATGGCATCGGCAAGCGTGACTTCACCAAGAATCCGGTTCCCGCTATTTTCAGGACAATAGCCGTCAAAGCAAACAGGACGACCGTCAAGAGGACTACTTAACGTGGCTTTTGTTTTCTCGAGGTATGGTCCGTAGACGAGTAAGGGCTTTAATGTGGATCCCGGTTGACGAAAGGATTGTGTTGCCCGATTGAATTGACCAGGTAAGTCAGTTTTATGGCCGACAAGTGCTGTCACACCATGCGTTCGTCCATCAATTCCGACATAAGCACCTTCGATTTCCTTAGGTAGTGCCACGATGGATTGTTTGGCCCGTGTTTGCTCCGTTGAATCCAAATAAGTCGCAATCGTCGCGCCATGTTGATGCAGATATTGTTGTGCGGCCTCATAATCTAATTTTTTGATGGCGGCCGTTTGACGGATTGCTTCCTTGACACTTGCATCAATATAGTCAGGGAATGGGATGACCGGCTTATTGAAGGACAATGCAACTTCTTTTGTTTTAATCGATTTTGGTATCGTGTCTGTATTTGCTAAAATTTTTAAAATCCGCTGTTGACGTTTTTCTGTATTTTGAGGTGAACGTAACGGATCGTATAGTGTGGGGTTGTTCGGAATCGCTGCTAGATAACTCACTTCTGCCCACGTCAAATCGTTCGCCTTTTTTCCGAGGTACGCCGATGATGCCAGTTCGATTCCATAAATATTATTTGCGAAATAGGCTTGATTGACATATGCCGTTAAGAGTTCTTTTTTGGAGTACTTTTGCTCCAATGAAATGGCGATTAAAATTTCTTTTATTTTTCTAGTATATGTTTTTTCGTTTGAAAGATACGTCATTCGAGCCAATTGTTGTGTAATCGTACTGCCACCTTGCCCTTTTTGGTCAGTCGATTGATTTTCAGTGAATGCGCGAAGAATTCCTGTAATATCATAACCACCATGCTGATAGAAACGTTGATCTTCGATAGCGATGAAGGTTTGTTCGACCTTTTTAGGTAACGCATTTGCTGTTAAATCATCGCGGCGAAGTCCATCGTACAACTTTACCTTCTCTTTGCCGTATGTGACAGTGATCGGTTTGTACGACGTCAATGGTTGACGGGTCGTCTGTACATCTGCCCAATGGAAAAGTTTGCGGGACGTCTCGAGTTGGTCGCGAACGGAAAACAACGTCAAAAGTAAACCGATAGTAAGTCCAATTAATAAAAGGTAGCCAGTCGTAATTCTCATGAAAACTCCTCTCAAAAGACATTTCATTCTTATTATCGGTCTCTTTTAAGCAAAGGAATAGAAGTTTTTTCGGAATTTCGTATTTTAATAAACCTATTTTGCAGGAATGTTATATTAAAAAGAGAAAAGGTGGGTATATAAGAGTATCTGTATAAAACTACACCATGGTCTGACTGTAAAGAAAGAGCATAAACTGGAGGGGACGAAATGGCTAAAAAGAATGTTGTGGCAATGCTACTTGCTGGTGGAGAAGGAAAACGTCTAGGGGCACTTACGAAACACACTGCAAAACCAGCAGTCGCGTTCGGAGGGAAATATCGAATCATTGATTTCCCATTATCGAACTGTACGAACTCGGGAATCGATACGGTCGGTGTCTTAACGCAATATGAACCACTAGAATTGAACCGTTATCTCGGAATCGGGAGTGCCTGGGACTTAGACCGTCGAAACGGGGGATTAACGATCTTGCCTCCATATCAAGCCCAAAACGGAAAGAACTGGTATGAAGGAACGGCCAACGCGATTTATCGGAACATGAGTTACATCAATCAATACGATCCAAACTATGTCCTCGTCCTATCTGGAGACCATATCTATAAGATGGATTATGAGAAGATGATTGAAGAGCATCGTCAAGGTGGGGCAGATGTAACGATTTCAGTCCGTGAAGTGCCGTGGGAAGAAGCACCACGTTTTGGAATCTTGAACACAGATGATGATTTACGAATCAATGAGTTTGAAGAAAAACCTGAAAATCCAAAATCGAACTTAGCCTCAATGGGCATATACGTCTTCAACTGGGATATTTTAAAACGTCACCTTATTCAAGACGCCGGGGATGCCGAGTCAAGCTTTGACTTCGGGAAAAACATTATTCCGAATATGTTGTTTGAAAACTTAAATATTCGCGCGTACAAATTTAAAGGATATTGGAAAGATGTTGGGACAATCCAGTCGTTATGGGAAGCGAATATGGATTTACTTGAAGCGGACCCAGAGTTCGACTTGTATGAACCATCGTGGAAAGTACATTCCGTTAACCCGAACCAGCAACCACAGTACATCGGAAACAATGCGACGATTGAAACGTCAATCATCAATGAAGGCTGTCACATTGAAGGTGAAATCAACCATTCCGTTCTCTTCTACGGCGTTGATGTTGCGGAAGGTGCACTCGTGAAAGATTCGGTCATTTTCCCGAACGTCAAAATCGGAAAAGATGTCACGATTCATCGTGCGATTTTAGCGGACGGCGTCGTCGTTGAAGATGGCGCAACAATCGGTACACCGGGCGGCGAAGTGTTCGTCATCGAGGCAAATAGTGTCATCAAGAAAAATGAAGTCGTAAAAGAAGCGATTCAATAAGGGGGAACTACCGATGAAAGCAGATCTATTGGGTGTCATTAATTTAAGTGGAGAAGAAGGATTCTTTAAAGAACTGACGGAGCATCGAAATTTAGCCGCGGTTCCATTCGCCGGACGGTATCGGTTGATTGATTTCACGTTGACGAACATGGTACAAAATGAAATCGCCAACATTGGTGTCTTTACGCTTGAAAAGTACCGGGCGATGATGGACCACCTTGGGTCGGGAAAAGAGTGGGATCTTGACCGTTCGAACGGGGGACTCTATATCTTCCCACCGGCATTATCACAAGATGCTCATGAATTCCGGGGCGATTTATCAAACTTCCATTTACACCGCGACTTCTTCTTGCGTAGTAAAGAAAACTACCTCGTGATTTCGGGTTCGAATGTGTTATCGGCAGTAGATTATCGCGATGTCTTGCGTGAACATAAAGAATCGAATGCTGACATCACAGTCGTCTATACGAAGCGTGACTTGCCATGTAAATATTGCCGTCCGATTCGTTTTGGTGATCAAAATCGAGTGACAGCGATTGGTTCGCGCGGTTTTGAACCGTCTGACGAAACATTCTATATGGAAACAGTCGTCCTATCGAAAAACCTGTTCGTCCGTCTCGTTGACGAAGCAGTCGGGCGTGGCGAGTATGATTTGCTTCAAAGCATCATTCGCTCGCAGTTGAACCGTCTGCATGTTCATGGGTACGAGTATCAGGGCACATCACAAGTCATCCACTCGCTCCGCTCGTATTACCGTGAGAGCATGCTATTGCTCGAGCAGTGGGGAGCAATCAATGATTTCCAACATGTCTACACGAAGATTAAGCATGAACCACCGACACGTTATCTCCCAGGCTCGACGATCAAGAACTCGCTCGTCGCGAATGGATGTAAATTAGAAGGAACAGCGAAAGACAGCATCTTATTCCGGGGTGTGAAAGTCGGGAAACATGCTCGTGTTAAAAATTCGATCATCATGCAAAAATCGGTCATCGAAGAAGGTGCAGTCGTCGAATACGCGATTCTCGATAAAGAAGTCACTGTCAAACGTGGACAAGTGATTCGTGGAACGGCGGAAGAACCGATCGTCATCAAAAAACAAACAATCGTTTAAAGGGGATGTCATCATGAAGGTATGGTTTGCTGCCACAGAAGCGACACCCTTCATCAAGACGGGGGGGCTAGCTGACGTCGTCGGCTCGCTCCCTTTAGCGCTTGCTGAAGAGGGTGCGGAAGTATCCGTTGTCTTACCGAACTATGGTCAAATTAAAGAACAGTTCAAGTCGGAAATGGAATTTTTATTCGATTTCATCGTACCCGTCGGCTGGCGTCAACAATTTGGTGCCGTCTTACGTCTGAAACAGGATGGGGTCACATTTTATTTCATCGATAATGAATACTACTTTAATCGAGATGGGATTATTTATGGTCATTACGACGATGCGGAGCGTTTCGCATACTTTTCCCGGGCTGTCCTCGAGATGATTCAACACCTTGATCGTGCGGAAGTACCAGATGTCATTCATTGTCATGATTGGCAGACCGGTGTCATTCCAGCTTTCTTACGAATTCATTACCAACACCTTGAGCGTTATCAAGACATCAAGACGGTCTTTACGATTCATAATTTGCAGTACCAAGGTATTTTCCCAGAAGAAGTTCTTGGCGATTTACTTGGCCTCAGCCATGAACACTTTACGATGGATGGACTTGCGCATAATGGTCTCGTCAATTATATGAAAGCGGGACTTGTTCATGCCAATCAAATTACGACGGTCAGCCCATCGTATCGGGATGAAATCATGGACCCCTACTATGGCGAGAGTCTAGAATCCATCTTGCAACACCGGGCAGTCGATGTTCGTGGGATTTTAAACGGAATTGACTACCGTCAATTCAATCCGGAAACAGACGAGCATCTTGTCGAGAATTATGATGTTGAGACGGCTGAAGAAGGAAAAGCAGTAAATAAAGAAGCATTACAAAAAGAATTGGGTCTACCGGTCAATCCGGATGTTCCACTTTTCGGATTCGTGTCGCGTCTTGTCGACCAAAAAGGAATTGATTTACTTGCGCACATTTTACCTGATTTATTCGAACTCGACGCGCAGTTTATCATTCTCGGGTCAGGTGAGGCGGAATACGAGGGCTTGTTCCACCATGCGACAACAATTCGTCCGGATAAAGTGGCTTCATACATCGGCTTTGACGTCGGACTCGCTCAACGTATTTATGCAGGGAGCGACGCGTTCTTGATGCCGTCACGCTTTGAACCGTGTGGACTCAGTCAATTGATTTCGATGAAGTATGGTTCTTTACCTGTCGTCCGTGAAACAGGTGGTTTGCGAGACACGGTGACACCATTCAATCAATTTACATTAGAGGGAAATGGCTTCTCGTTCTCGAATTATAATGCACATGACTTCCTTGACGCGATCAAGCGAACGATTGATGTCTATCAAGATAAACCAGTCTTTAAGCATCTGATTGAGACAGCAATGGAAGAAGATTTCAGCTGGATTCGCTCAGCCGATGAATATTTAGCACTCTATCATCTCATCGCACCATCTGTTGACTGATTGGGATTAAGAGAAATGAGGTTTTGGCATGTTTAAAGATAAAGAGAAGTTCAAGAAGAGGTTTAATGAGCGGTTTGTGTCGATGCACGGAAAAGCACTGAGTGAAGCAACAGAGAATGATGTGTATCAAACACTCGCCTACATGGTCCGGGAATATGTCACATCAGATTGGATGCACACGAAGGAAACCTATATCCATAAAAAGAGTAAGCAAGTCTACTATTTCTCGCTCGAATTTTTGCTCGGACGTTTTCTGTACAACAACTTGCTGAGCTTAGACGTCCTCGAGGAAGTTCGCGAGGGATTAGAGGAACTTGGCTACGACCTAGCAGACTTGACGGAAGAAGAGCCGGAACCAGGACTTGGTAACGGAGGGCTCGGACGATTAGCAGCATGTTTCTTAGACTCGTTGGCAGCTCTCGGTCTACCTGGACATGGGAACGGAATTCGATACCAGTATGGTTTATTTAAACAAAAAATCATCGACGGCTATCAAGTCGAACTCCCGGATAACTGGCTCAAAAACGGAAACATGTGGGAGATACGTCGTCCCGATAAGGCAGTCGATATTCCGTTCGGTGGACACGTTTGGCTCGAGGAAGTAGACGGCGGGTACCGTGTCCATCATGAACCAGCTGAAATTGTCCGGGCCGTCCCGTATGATATGCCAATCGTCGGCTATCAAAATGGTGTCGTCAATAACTTGCGTCTTTGGAGCGCAGAATCTCCATATGATGATGATGAACTGTTGCACCAGCACAGCGGGAACTATAAAGATTTACTTGCACATAAACAATCGATTCAAACGATTTCAGAGTTTCTTTATCCGGACGATACAACGTACGAAGGGAAAGTCCTACGTTTGAAGCAACAATATTTCTTTGTTGCCGCCGGCTTACGGAGTATTCTCTTGTCTCACAAAAAACGAAATGCATCGTTTAAACAGCTCGGAAATCAAATCGCGATTCATATCAACGACACACACCCAGTCGTCGCGATTCCAGAACTGATGCGAATTCTAATTGATGAGGAAGGCTATGAGTGGGAAGAAGCGTGGCGCATCACGAAGAGTGTCATGTCGTTTACGAACCATACATTGCTCGCCGAAGCGCTCGAGCGCTGGCCGGTCGACTTATTTAGAAATTTATTACCGCGGATTTATCAAATCGTCGAGGAAATTAATCGTCGCTTCTGTCAGGACGTCCTTGATAACTATCCACACCTTGCTTCACACATGCAAGAAATCGCCATCATCGCCGATGGACGGATCAACATGGCGAACTTAGCAGTTGTCGGGACACATTCGACGAACGGCGTCGCACAGATTCATACTGAAATCCTGAAACAACGGGAGATGCGTCTGTTTTACGAGATGTTCCCACTTCGTTTCAACAATAAAACGAACGGGATTACGCATCGTCGCTGGTTCTTGTTATCGAACCCGCAACTCGCGAACCGTGTGACGGAAGCGATTGGAGATAGCTGGATCAATCATCCGTCAGACTTGCAAAAGTTGACGAAATGGTCGGAAGATCGTCAACTCCAACAGGATATCAAACAAATTAAGCTTGAAAATAAACAGGAACTTGCTCGATTGATTGAAGCGGAGACAGGCATTACTGTCGATCCATATTCGATTTTTGATGTGCAAGTCAAGCGTCTCCATGCCTATAAACGCCAGTTACTTAATG
The DNA here is from genome assembly GCF_056173545.1 of Exiguobacterium sp. QJM3NY_9. Lineage (NCBI taxonomy): Bacteria > Bacillati > Bacillota > Bacilli > Caryophanales > Exiguobacterium > Exiguobacterium sp. QJM3NY_9. The sequence goes on from NZ_CM149679.1 coordinate 737,443, forward strand.
CTTTGCATATCCATTCGTTGTATTACCGTCTAAAAGAAGATAAATCCTTCAAGATGACACCACGGACCTTTATTTTCGGAGCAAAAGCAGCGCCGGGGTATCATTATGCGAAAGAAGTCATTCGTTACATCAATGCACTCGCAAAATTGATTAATTCTGATCCGGAAGTCAGCTCTTACATGAAAGTCGTGTTCTTAGAAAACTATCGTGTTTCGCTTGCTGAAAAAATCTTCCCGGCGAGTGATGTCAGTGAGCAGATCTCGACGGCGAGTTATGAAGCGTCTGGTACAGGAAACATGAAGTTCATGATGAACGGGGCCTTGACAATCGGGACACTTGACGGAGCGAACATTGAGATTCGGGACGAGGTCGAGGATGCAAATATCTTTATTTTCGGACTCACACCGCAAGAGGTCATGAACTATAAAAAGTACGGTGGCTATAATGCATACGACCAATACAGTTCACAACCGGAGTTACGGAGAATCGTCGATAGCTTAGTTGATGGTTCATTATTCCCGCTTGGGGAGTTTCAAGCGATTTATGACTCGCTCATCACGTATAACGATGAGTACTTGATTTTAAAAGACTTCCAGTCGTATCAGCAGGCACAAGAACGAATCGACCGGACGTATCAAAACCCTGAAAAGTGGTACCAAATGGTTATTATGAACATTGGAAAATCAGGTGTCTTCTCGAGTGACCGGACGATTAAAGAATATGCGAACGCGATTTGGAACATCAAGCCGGTTCAAGTTTGATCATAAGAAAAAGCCTGATCTAATCAGGCTTTTAAAAAATTATGAAATATCGTTCGTTTGACTAATCCAGTCGCTATAAGAACCAGCGTATAGCCGAACATCATTTTTACCGAGCGAGTGTAATGCGAGTATGTTGACGCAAGCTGTCACACCGCTACCACAATAGAGGATCGGAGATGCTTCTTCAAGTAACGGAGCATAAAGCTCCTTTAAATCTTCTGCATCTTTCAGTCTTCCGTCAGGTGAAATCGCTTCTTCGAAGAAACAATTGACAGCACCGGGAATGTGACCAGCTACAGCATCAATCGTTTCGTTCTGACCCTTGAATCTGTCAGGGGAACGAGAGTCGACGAGTAGCGTATCCGTCGAACGTCCTTTGACTGTGTCAAAATCGACGAGCATGTCATCTTGGAACTCAGCGTCGTATGTAGAAGGCGCGAAGGACTCCAAATCTTGTGTCATCGGATAGTCAAACGCAAGGTAAGAGGAGAGGCCGCCTTCAAGTACGACGACGCGTTCATGACCGGCCCATTTGAAAAGCCACCATGCGCGTGCTGCATAAGGAAAACCATCATCATATAAGACGACGAAGTCATCATTTTTAATGCCGTGCGCTTCTAGCGTTTGAATCCATTTTTCTTTCGACGGTAAAGGATGACGCCCGCCGGTAGAGGATACGGGTCCTGATAAATCATTTGCTAAATCTAGATACAGTGCACCAGGCACATGTTGGTCCTCAAAAGCTAGACGACCATAATTCGGATCACGTAAATCGTAGCGGCAATCGAACCAACGGATTTGATCCGAGTGGACGAGTTGTTGTAAGTCCGCCATTTGAATGGTTGGAAACATTTGAATCACCTCGACCTTTCTAGATTAATCATATGAAAGGTGACGCTTCATCGCAAGTGTGACTTCGATAAATTAAAGGAGTGGAATGAATATGTCATGGAAAGAGACCTATCAAAAGTGGAATCAGTTTGAAAAATTAGAGCCTGAATTGAAAGAAGAGCTCGTCACGTTAGCAGCAGATGATAAAGCGGCAGAGGACGCTTTTTATAAAGAACTTGAGTTTGGTACTGGCGGTATGCGTGGAGAAATCGGTGTCGGTACGAACCGGATGAACGTTTACACAGTCCGTAAAGCATCTCAAGGGTTTGCAGACTTTATTAAAGCGGCAGGGGAAGAAGCTGTTGCCCAAGGAATCGTCATTGCACATGACTCGCGTCACTTTTCGCCTGAGTTTGCTTTAGAAGCAGCAAAAACGCTTGCAAGCAATGGCATTAAAGCATATTTATTCGATGGACTACGTCCGACACCAGAATTATCGTTTGCTGTACGTGAGCTTCGCGCTGCAGGGGGGATCGTCATTACGGCAAGCCACAACCCGCCTGAGTACAATGGTTACAAAGTATACGGTAATGACGGTGGACAATTGCCGCCAAAAGAAGCGGATGAACTCGTATCGTATGTCGATCAAGTGGAAGATGAACTATCGATCGTGTTAGAAGCAGAAGAAGTCCTTCGGGCAAATGGACTTATCGTTCGTGTCGGAGAACAAATCGATGATGCGTATCAAGAAAAATTAAAAACGATTCGTGTTTTACCGACGATTCAAGACGAGTTGCAAGATTCATTAAAAATTGTGTTCACGCCACTTCACGGAACAGGTCTTGTTCCTGTTACTGTCGGACTAAAGAACTACGGTTTTGAAAACGTGACGGTCGTTGAAGAACAAGCAAAACCGGACGGGGCGTTCCCAACGGTTTCGTCACCGAACCCGGAAGAACACGCTGCGTTTGAACTTGCCATCAAATACGGGAATCGGGTCGACGCGGATGTACTGCTCGCAACAGATCCTGATGCAGACCGCGTCGGTGTAGCGACGCGCGATGCAAGTGGGGAATGGACGGTACTGACAGGAAACCAAACGGGTGCATTGTTACTCGACTACATCCTGTCGCAAAAATCAGCCCAAGGTACATTACCGGCGAACGGCTTTGTCGCGAAAACAATCGTAACATCAGAACTCGGTGCGTTAATTGCCCGTCATTACGATTTGCATGTCGAAAACACATTAACGGGCTTTAAATTCATCGGTGAAAAAATTAAACAATATAATGCGTCAGGTGAATATGAATACCTGTTCGGTTATGAAGAAAGTTACGGTTATTTGATCGGCGATTTCTGTCGCGACAAGGATGCTGTCCAGGCGTGCTTACTCGCAGCAGAGATGGCAGCGTACCATAAGAAAGAAGGACGGACGTTGTATGAGGCATTACAAGCCATTTACGAACAGTTCGGTTACTTCGAAGAGTCGTTACGTTCACTGACGTTAAAAGGAAAGGACGGAGTGGAACAGATTGGACGAATCATGAACACGTTCCGTGAAAACCCACCCAAACAAGTGGCGGGAGAGAAAGTGGTCTTGTTCGAAGATTACGATGCGAGCATGGCGCACGACTTGATTCAACACAAACCATCGCCAATCAATCTTCCGAAATCGAATGTGCTGAAGTTCACGCTTGAGGATGGTTCATGGTTCTGCCTCCGCCCATCAGGAACGGAACCGAAAATCAAGTTTTACTTCAGTGTAACTTCACCGGATGCGGCGGATACGACACGTAAACGTCAACTGATTGAAGATGAAGTGATGCAAGAAGTGGAACAAATTCAGTAAGACCGTTGACTAAATGATTATCAAGGCACGAGTACCGGACAGGTATCTCGTGCCTTTTTGTGAAAAGCGAAATCCGTGCAACCGTTACCAACTTCCTGTAGAGTTAAATGGGACAGAAAAAGTACGAGATCGAAAGGATGAATTGGAATGGAACGAATTCAACTAACAGAAGAATTGTCATTTTCGCGTGTGATTCATGGATTATGGCGATTAAATGAGTGGAACATGACGGCAGAAGAACGTCTTGCTTTGATTGAGCAATGTTTAGCGCTCGGGATCACGACGTTTGATCATGCGGACATTTACGGGGATTATACGAATGAAGGTTTGTTCGGAGAAGCGTTGGCCTTAAAACCAGAATTACGTGAACGAATGGAGATTGTGACGAAAACGGGGATCAAGATGAAAGGGAACTACTATTCCGATCAAAACCTTTCATTTTACGATACAACAAAAGAACATATCATTGAAAATGCGACACGTTCATTAAAGGAACTTGGTGTCGAATACATTGATACGTTATTGATTCACCGACCGGATCCATTGATGGACCCGAACGAAATTGCCGAAGCGTTTGTTGAATTAAAAGAGTCCGGTAAAGTTCGGACGTTCGGTTTATCGAATCATACGCCAGCTCAACAAAGTTTAATTCAATCACGTCTACCGTTCATGCTCGTGACGAATCAATTGGAACTCTCAGTTGCTGAACTGAAACATTTCGAAGATGGATCGGTGGATCTTTGCCACGAAAACGAGATGCCGCTTATGGCATGGAGTCCGCTCGCCGGTGGACGGTTATTCAAAGAAGAAGAATATCGCGTCTTACGAGATAAGCTTGAAGAAATCGGACAACAAATCGGAGCGACAGATATTGATGAAGTCGCTTATGCGTGGCTCTTGAAACATCCGGCACGCATCATGCCGATTGTCGGTTCAGGAAAAATCAAACGGATTGAATCCGCGGTCAATGCGACGCGTTTGACGTTGTCACGTGAACAGTGGTTCGAAATTTTGAAAGCGTCTCGCGGACGTGACGTCGATTAAAAAATAGCCTTCGGGCTATTTTCAGCGTCTAGCCGAAGTAACATAGGGTGAGATAAAAGCTTATCCCTGTTCCGTTGCATTCCTCGGGCGAGAGGCAAGCCGTTGCTCCTTGATCCTAGCGGATAACGAGCAGGGTCTTGCCTACCTCTGACAGTGCGTTAAAAACGCACTTTTCCCCGTAGGAGTCAACGGAAAAGTGACGCTTTTTGAGACGAGGCGAGACAGGGAAGCGTTACACACGATCATATCGGTATAAATCCTTCATTAGAGTTTGGCCATAGCCTGAAAATAGCCTTCGGGCTATTTTTTTTGCATAAAAAGCCCATCTCAAGGGGGATTTGAGATGGGTATCTATAGGGTCACGCTTCTAGGCGAAGCATCTCCTGGCGGTATTTATCTAGACGTTCTTTACTGGCAACTACGGCAGCTTGGTCACTGACTTGGATAGCATCAAAGAGTGTGCTGAGCTCATAATCAATCTCGAGGCGTAGCACTGGAATCCGCTGTTCTGCATCTTGTCTACGGAAAGCTTCAATTACTTGTTTCATCTTGGCCACGCTCCTTTTAAAGTTATCAGATAATTCTGATTTTTTATTAGTATACTTGATTATTCCCGCGTTGCCTAGTGTTAAACCTTAAAAAGAACAAAAAAATACTTGGAATGTGCTGACCATTCCAAGTTGGTTTCATTTAATTCGGGATGCTAAAGCGAACTTCTAAGCGGTGTTGAACCATCTGTACGAGCGTCGACATGATCCAGTAAATCGCTGCTGAGAACAGCAGAAGTGGCATGACGAGATAGGTCGTAGCAGAAATTTGATCGGAGACATACGTTAACTCTTCGACAGCGACAAGCGTACCGAGTGACGTCGATTTAATGATATCGATGACAGAATTCGACAGTGGCGGAATGGCACGTGATAATGCTTGAGGAAGGATGACGTCCTTGAACGTTTTCCGACGCGGGATTCCGAGCGAATCAGCTGCTTCCCATTGCCCGCGATCGACAGAAGCGATGGCGGCCCGGAACGATTCCGAAATATAAGCGGAAAAGTGCAGTGATAATCCAAAAGCGAGTGCCTGAAAGCCCGTCAGTTGTAATGCGACAAGACCATTATATAAAATCAAAATCTGTAACAGTAAAGGTGTTCCGCGGAAGAACGAGACATACAATCGAGCGAAACCGCTAAAGACGGTGAAGCGGCTGTCACGCATGACGGCAAGAATCAACCCGAGGAAAAGCGCAAAGACGATGGCAAGTCCACTTGCAAGAAGTGTAATGCCAATCGCCTCTCCGTAGACGTTCGCATTATCGCGAACGATCGTGAACAATTCCGTCACTGACTGATATCCTCGTTAAAGTATTTCTTACCGATGTCTGCAAGTGTACCGTCTTTTTTCATTTCTGCAAGTGCTTCATTGAAGTCCTCTGCATACTTGCTATCTTTTGCCATCATGAAACCAGACTCATTTTTATCAAATGTTTCTCCGACTGCTTTCACTTTATAACCGGCTTTCTTGAGTTCAGTCAAAACGAACAAGCGATCGTTCATCGCAGCATCAACACGTCCTGCTTCAAGATCTTTTAAAACTTGGTTTGCACCTTTATAATACTTCACTTTTGCACCAGCATCTTCTGCTGTCTTCGCATAAAGTGAACCTTGTGTCGAACCAACGACTTTACCTTTTAAATCATCAAGTGTTTTGATGTCGTCCGTTTTTTCATTGACGATGATTGTTGATCCGGATACCGTATATGCATCAGAAAATGCATATTTTTCTTTCCGCTCATCCGTGATACCCATTTGGTTCGCGATGACATCGATGCGTTCTGAATCAAGTGCCGGAATCAATCCTTTAAAGTCCATTGCTTTATAGTCGACTTTATAGCCGGCGCGTTTAGCGACTTCATTCATGACATCGATGTCATAACCAGTCAGTTCGCCTTTTTCTTTATACGTAAATGGTGGGTATGTCGCTTCAGTACCAACCGTAATCATCTTGCTGTCTTTGCTTGCTTCTTCATTAGAAGCGCCGCACGCTGCTAACACCCCCGCCGTTGATAGTGCTGCTACTGCTAGCTTTAGTCCGTGTTTCATAGCGCTCTCTCCTTTAAAAATAAATGATTTCAATTCCTAGTTTTCGAATAGGATTAATTTAAGACTACAAGCAGTATCATACAAAGTTACAAGAACGTCTGTCAATAAAAAAGACTGCCCACGAATGGACAGTCTTGGAAAAGTAATCATTCAGTTGAAATTAACGAATTGTCGCTTCAGTTGCAGCGTCGAAGAAATGCGCTTTTGTCATGTCGAAGAAGAGATCGAGATCTGATCCCATCTCGACGTGTGAGCGTGAGTCGACACGAGCTGTGAAGGCTTGATTACCTACCTTGGAATAGAGATACGATTCTGCACCCATCAATTCGGAAACTTCGATGTGTGCCGGGAAACGGTGTGCTGTTTTTGTGTCTTGATAAATCAATTCAGCATGAATGTCTTCCGGACGGATTCCGAGGACGAGGTCTTTGCTCGTATAGCCGCGTTCACGGAGAACTTTCATTTTGCCTTCAGGGACTTCGAATTTCTCTTCTGTCCCTGTGACGTGGAAAAGTCCATCGTCAGCCAGTTTGCCTGTTAGGAAGTTCATCGAAGGCGATCCGATGAATCCGGCGACGAACATGTTATCTGGGTGATCGTATACTTCTTTAGGTGAGCCGACCTGCTGAATGAGACCTGCTTTCATGATGACGATCCGCGTCGCAAGCGTCATCGCTTCTGTTTGGTCATGGGTAACATAAATCGTCGTCGTTTCAAGACGTTTATGAAGTTGAATGATTTCTTTACGCATTTGAACACGGAGTTTTGCATCCAAGTTCGAGAGGGGTTCATCCATCAAGAAGACTTTTGCATCACGAACGATGGCACGACCGATTGCAACACGCTGACGCTGTCCACCTGATAATGCTTTTGGTTTCCGCTCGAGGTACTCTTCCAGACCAAGGATACGTGCCGCATTGTCGACGCGCTGTTTGATTTCGTCTTTCGGGAACTTACGTAGCTTGAGTCCGAATGCCATGTTATCAAACACGTTCATGTGCGGGTAGAGTGCGTAGTTTTGGAAGACCATCGCGATATCGCGGTCTTTCGGCGCGACGTCATTCATCCGTTTACCGTCGATGATGAAATCTCCGCCTGAGATTTCTTCGAGACCGGCAATCATCCGAAGTGTCGTTGATTTACCACAACCTGATGGTCCGACGAAAACGATGAATTCCTTATCTTGGATGTGAAGGTTAAAGTCGTCAACGGCCTTTGCTGAGCCGGAATAAATTTTATCAATATGTTCAAGACGAATATCTGCCATGTGTATATCCTCCTAGTAGTGTGATCGGTTAATGTAACGCTTACAAACCCTAGTATAGAAGAAAATGGATCAGCTGAACATGGACAACATGACGAAATGCAACCGTTTTCATTTGGGCACTATGCTAGAAGTAACAAGGTATATAAAAAGGCGGAACCTTCAAACGATCGAATATCGATTTCTGTCTGTTCTGTCAACCGGTCAAGTCGGTACTGGAGGCTGTTACGATGAAGAAATAAGTGTTTTGCTGTCAACGATACATTCAGATTGGCACGACAGAAAGCATCAATCGTCTCACGCGATTCAGGTTCGAGTGGTGCAATGAAGCGATCTGTCAGCTCGTCACGGACCGTTTCCGATAAAAGAGCGAGTCGTGTGAGGGCAGGTAAGAAACGTTCGACACGGAACGGAAGCAGGTTAAGGGCTGCTTGTTCTAGACGGAACTGGGCTGCGATATCTCCATTTATTCGGCGTTGACCGATTAATACTTTTCCATCTGTTAGAAAATCAGATTGTAAAGCTGTGAATAAGTCATTTAAATCATGTTCGCTTACTAACTCATCTCGTTCAATGACAAGCAGTCGAGTCGTCGTCAAGGGGACAAAGATGCTCGAGGAGTCGAAAAAAGAAGTCAATAGCTGTTCGAGATCTTCAGTCGTCCGATCATCGAGTTGATTGAATAAGAAATGGGTCATCCGGAAGGGTTCGTGCTCGACGGCGCTCGATAATTCCAGACGCTGATGCCAGTAAGTTGTATCGGTTGATCCTGAAACGACGACGCGTTCTGCGATTAAATTCAATAAGTCGATTTCACGCCCGGACAACGCGGAACTTTCGATTCCGAAACGAAGCCCATCCGCTAACTGATATACGCTATAATTATCCATGCAATATACCGTGGGGTCTGTCGATAACTGATCTTTGAATAAGGAAATCAATTGCTGTAGCACGTTACATCTCTCCTACATAAAAAGTGATACTCAGACTTTACCACAATACTAAATTCGGAAGGAACGATGAGCTATGCAAATCGAATTCATGACCATCTTAAAAATCATCGGAATGATTGTATTAGGTGCAACAATCGGTGCAGTCACGAACCATCTTGCGATTCGTATGTTATTTCGACCGCTAGAAGCAAAATATATCGGAAAGTACCGGATTCCTTTTACACCAGGTCTAATTCCGAAACGGCGCGATGAACTAGCAGCCAATCTCGGACGGACCGTTGTCAAGCATTTAGTGACCCCTGAAGGAATCGGGAAACGCCTTCGACAACCTGCGATGCACGAGGCCGTTACAAATCTTGTCACGACCGAACTGATGAAATGGGTACACTCAACCGTCACGATTCGAGAAGTGATCGGCCGCTTCGTCAATCAACCGGAAGAACAATTGCGAAAAAAAATCGAACAGACGCTTGAACATGAATTGATGGACGGCGTGATTCATCTGAAAAACTCAACGATTCAAGAAGTCATCGGCGAAGGCGGAGTCTTAAAAGTCAAGGAAGCAATCCCTGACGTCGTAGATGCATTGTTAAAACAAACGGATGTTTATTTTGATAGTCCAGAAGGGAAGATGAAATTAGAGGAGACGGCCGCCGGATTCATCCAAGGAAAACTTGGAGGCGGAATGTTCGGGATGTTACTTGCGAATATCAATTTGGTGGAGATGATTCAACCTGAAATCAAACGGGTATTACAAGGAGAGTCGACGCGTCAGTTCATTACTGAAATGGTCGAGAAAGAAATCGAACACGTGATGGAACGTCCGATTCATACACTCCTTGATGAAGAGTTAGAGAAACAAGTCATCGAACGCGTCAAATCGGAAATCATCAACCGGATCCCACTAACAGAAACGTTGGATAAGCCTTTACACCATTATCTCGGCCGGTTTGATGAGAAAGTGCGGACCGAGTTCGTTCCGGTGATTGTCGACCGGTTGATTGACCAAGCGGTGAAACACGCAGAACGAATCATGACGACACTCGACGTCGAATCGATTGTGCGTGATGAGGTCGACCTACTCGATACACAGTATCTCGAAGAAATCGTCTTATCGATTTCTCGGAAGGAATTCCGGGCTATCACTTGGCTTGGAGGACTGTTAGGTGGTTTAATTGGGATGATACAAGCAATCATCGTGATTGCTTAACTAAATTGGAGGGTTTTAATATGTCTGAAACAAATTTGTATGACCACGCCTATACGCTCGAACGTGCACTGCGAGAAACTCCGGAGTACACAACATTACAAGATTTATACACACAAGTGAACGCTGATCCAGCATCGAATGAACTGTTTGCTTCATTCCGTAACGTTCAACTTGAGCTTCAACAAAAGCAAATGGAAGGTGAAGAAATCACACCTGACGATATGGCTTCAGCTCAAGCAAAAATGTTGGAAGTTCAAAACAATCCACTCATCAGTCAATTGATGCAAGAAGAACAACGGATGCATACGATGTTGACGGAAGTTACTCAAATCATCATGAAGCCGCTCGAAGAACTTTATGCGCCAATGATGGAGCAAAATCAAGACGACGTGCAATAAGATGTAAACAGAGCCTCGGACAATGTCCGGGGCTCTCGGTGTGTAGACAAAGTGGCATTAGACAATAGAAGATTCTTTCTTTTTCGTCGCGTTCCTCTTAATTTGTACATAGATGACTCTGATTTCAATAAGAACTTATGTTGAACTGCCTGCAACAGGCACAATTTTAGGTAAATAAGCACGCTCGAAATGAATCAATTTACCGGCACGCGTGACGCGGGCGCCTTTATGTTCGAACTTTCCTTCTTTGAGACGACGGATCCCTTCCTCCCTTGCATCTGAATCGTTAGGTGATTCAAACGTATCATCGAGTAAAGTTTCTCCACGGTCCGCGAATACAGTAAGTGTATAGAGCATGTCTCTTCCTCCTTTAATAAAATAACTAATTCAAGTGTACTGAATAGTCATTCATTTTACAAGTAGGAGTCAATATCTTGCCACGTTAATTGTCTCGACTTTGGTGGTACTTCAAGATGACTGACACTCATTCCGATTAAACGAATCGGACCCGTGAATTCGATTTCATTAAATAATTTTGTCGTTACCGTGAGTAACCGATCTTCGTCGTTCGTCTCTTCAAGAAAGGTGAAACGTTTTGAACGTGATTGGAATGTCTCTGTTTTCCACTTAACGGTGACCGTCCGACAAACGAGTTCTTTTTGTTGCAGACTACGGACGACAGATTGGGCCTCTCGCTTTAAGGTTTCGAAAATCGTATCAATATCTTCCGTATCTTCTTCGAAGGTCGTTTCAGATCCAATCGATTTGCGCTCACGGTGGGGACGGACTAAACGTTCGTCTTCACCGTGGGCCATCGTATACAATTCTGTTCCACGGTCCCGACCGAGTAACCCGCGGAGTTCTTCGACCGGTGACTGTTGGATATCAGCGACGGTCTCAAATCCATGTTTTCGAAGCGTCTGCTCGGTGACTTTCCCAACACCATGCAAGTCACCGATTTGTAAAGAAGACAAAAAGGGAAGTACCTCCTCAGGTGGGAGAACGGTTAAGCCGTTCGGTTTTTGATAACCGGAAGCAATCTTTGCGACGAGCTTCGAATTCGAGACACCAGCGGATGCCGTCAAGTCCGTCCGGCGTTTGATTTCAGCAAGGATATACTCTGCGATGTGGGTCGCACTCGTCATATTTAAATTATTCTCCGTCACATCGAGGTACGCTTCATCGAGTGATAATGGTTCGACAAGCGGTGTGACTTCAAGAAACAGTTCCATGATTTGCGCACTAACTGCACGATACACGTCGAATCGGGGACGGATGAAGACGGCACGCGGACAGAGCTGAAAGGCACGACGAGATGGCATCGCGCTGTGGACACCGTACTTCCGTGCTTCATAGGAACAAGTCGCGACGACTCCACGTGCATGAGGAGGGCCACCGACGATGACAGGAACACCCTTTAAGTGAGGGCGATCGCGTTGTTCGACAGAAGCGTAAAAAGCGTCCATATCGATATGAATGATTTTTCGTCCCATCAAAAGTCACCTCCTCCAACTAAATATGATAAACTAAGTATAACGAACTTATGTTCTTATATCTATTTTTTTGTACGTTTTTTAGGCATGCGAACGAGTGCTCCGAGCCATCCACGCCATTTCATCCAATAAAAGATTCCACCGGTCGTAATCACGATCAGGGTAAGTGCACCTGCGTAACCGTATTTCCAGTCAAGTTCGGGCATGTTCTTGAAGTTCATGCCCCAAATCGCGCCGAGGGCCATCATCGGGGTCGCGACAGCCGTGAAGATCGTCAGGGCCTTCATGATTTCGTTTCCCCTGAAGTTCGAGACGGTCGTCGATAAATCGAGCAGAACCTCAATATCTTTTTGATAGTGTTCAATCAACATCAATAAACGCTCGACACGTCGTTTGGCAAGGCGAAACGGAAGATGTTGTTCAAAATCAGTGACTGCGACGAAGGCTTCTTGGCCTGCAAGAATCAATTCTTGAAAAGGGACGATTAAGTCGGACCAGTTCTCAATTGTATCGCGTAAGGCAAAGATGCTATCGAGTGAATTCTCATTGATGTTGCCCCGGAGTTCATCTTGTCGAGAAAAGAGTTCCGTTTCAAAGTCATCGATGCCTGAAAAGTACGTATTCATTTGTAACGAAAGAATCGCATAAAAGGCATCAAAAGCTGTTTTTGAGTCAAACGGTGCAGTCAGTGACATAATATGTTCAGAGAGTCCGATCGTGATGAGTTCAGTAGGCGTGATGTAATAGCAGATGAAGCGACGGTCGCTTTTATCATCAGGATTTTGCCAAGTCACGATTGAACCGTATAAGACACCGAGTTCTGCTCGGGTAAAGTTGACATCTTTTGTACGAAGTTGACGAACCCACTCAATTTTTGAGGGACTGACGGTCTCTTCGTTATTTAGTTGTTGGTCGTAGTCTGATACAGTCATGTAGCGGTACCAGTTAAAGTGCGAATCGAATTTCATGTTTAAGGCTCCCATATAGTAGAATAAATAAGTGAATTGCAGTAAGCATAATGAAAAATATTAAAGATACGATTAACTTCTAAAATAAAGGACGTGTTGTGAAATGAAAGGTATTGGACAACTGGCAGTTGGAGAAATGCTTGATCAACGTGTGATGATTAAGCAGTCGATGAAAGGCATCGCGGCGAACGGAAAACCATATCTCACATTGATTTTAGCAGATAAGACAGGTGAAATTGAGACGAAGATGTGGGATACGAGTGATGTCGAAAAGTATGCACCTAAGTTCATCGTCCATGCGGCAGGTGAAGTGATGGATTATCGCGGCCGGACACAGTTGAAACTAAAACAAATTACGGTACTCGATGAGACCAATGTTGAAGAGTACATTCAGGCAGCACCGCTCCCGCGGGAACAAATCGAAACAGAAGTACTCCAGTACATCGAGTCGATTCAACAAGCGGATATGAAAAAAATCGTCAAACACCTTGTCACTAAAAACTTTAATGCCTACTTTACGCATCCGGCGGCTGTTAAGAACCACCATGCGTTTTATTCAGGGTTATCGTACCACGTACTGTCGATGCTGAAGCTTGCCGATCAAATCGCGAAGCTCTATCCGACATTGAATCGCGATCTACTCGTAGCAGGTGTCGTGTTACATGATTATGCAAAAATAAAAGAGTTATCAGATCCTGTCACGCCAGAGTATACGCTTCCTGGAAAACTTGTCGGTCATATTTCATTAATGGTCGCAGAACTTGAAAAAGTCGGAGCAGAACTCGAGATTGATGCTGAAGTGTTGACGGTCTTACAACATCTAGTGCTCAGTCATCACGGTCGTCCTGAGTGGGGATCGGCAGTAGCACCTCAAATGCGCGAAGCAGAAGTGTTGTTCTTAATTGATAACTTGGATGCACGAATGACGATGATGGATCGTCTTCTTGAATACGTGGAACCAGGACAATTCTCTGAACGTTCGTTTGCACTCGATAACCGTTCGTTTTATCGACCAAAATTATAATCAGCGGTAGGGGGAGAATAAAATGAAGGCAAAATTATTCGAAGCAATCGAAATTGGGAATGTGACGTTTCGTAATCGTGTCATCATGGCACCGATGTGTATGTATAGCGCGAAAGAAGACGGTAAGGTGACGGATTGGCACGTGACACATTACGCGTCCCGAGCAGTAGGGGGTGTCGGAGGTGTCATGTTAGAAGCGACAGCTGTGACACCTGACGGACGGATTTCAGCAGGCGATTTAGGAATTTGGTCAGATTCGCAAATTGAAGGCTTACGACGGATTGCGGAGCAAGTACAAGCAGCAGGGGCGAAAGCTGGCGTACAACTAGCACATGCGGGACGGAAAAGTACGACAGCACGTCCTCCTGTCGCACCGAGTCCGATTGCCTTTGATGATTCATATGGAAGTCCAGCCGAGTTATCTATAGAAGACATTAAAAAAATTCAGCAACAATTTATCGATGCAGCATTACGCGTTGAACAAGCAGGGTACGATTTCATTGAATTACATGGGGCACATGGCTATCTAATCAATACATTTTTATCACCGTTATCAAATGAGCGAAACGATCAGTATGGCGGATCGCTTGAAAACCGGATGCGTTTCTTACTTGAAATCATCGAAGGTATTCAAGCAAAATCGGATATCTCACTCTGGGTCCGGATTTCAGCAGCTGATCACGCACCGGGTGGGATGACAGCGACGGACTATATTCCACTCGCGCAAGCATTAGTAGAACGAGGTATCGATTTACTCGATTGTAGCTCCGGTGCCGTCGTCGCTAATGCAGTTCCAGACGTATACCCTGGTTATCAAGTTCCCTATGCTGCAGAGCTCAAGCAAGCGACAGGAATCAAGACAGGGGCAGTTGGATTAATTACGACAGCAACGATGGCAGAAGAGATTTTACGGAGTCAACGTGCTGATGTCGTATTACTCGCACGTGAACTCTTACGGCAACCGTACTGGGTTCATCATGCAGCGGCAGAACTCCATGATGAGGTCATCCTTCCGAAGCAATACGAACGTGCGCCCATTCGTTGATCAAAAAAGAACGGACTTAAAAAGGAATCACGCTTTCGCACATGCGCTTTTTTCAGGCGGGGGAGTTGCTTCATCTACGCACTTGGCCGCCGTGTTCAGAAAATATGTATAGAAAACGCCGATGACTCCGTATAGAAAACGGAATCATCGGCGTTTTTTGATTACTGCTGTTGTTGCATCATTTGTTGCTGCATTTGTTCTTGTTCTTGTTTATCGAGATCAAATGCGTCTTTAAAGTCTTTATTTTCGACTTTGACATCGTACTCTTTAATCAATGCACGATAGATATCGTTCGGATTGACTTGTGCTGCTTTTTCTTCAGCAAGTTCTTTTTTGATCCGGTCTTTTTCTTTTTCAAGTGTGAAATCTTTTTTCTCTTTACGATCCGTTACCTTGATGATGTGGTAACCGAATTGCGTTTTGATTGGATCAGAGATTTTACCTTCAACGCCATCTTTGAAGGCATACGTTTCGAATTCCTCGACCATTTTACCTTTTGTGAAGTAACCGAGGTCTCCACCTTTCGTAGCGCTACCTGTATCTGTCGATTTCTCTTTGGCGATTTTTGCGAAGTCTCCACCGTCATCTAACTCTTTTTTGATTGCTTTTGCTTCTGATTCTTTTTCGACAAGAATGTGGCTTGCTTTTACTTCAACTTTTTCTTGATCGAAACGTTCTTCAATTTCTTTATCTGTTACTTTAGATTTTGCAGATTTTGCTTCTGTTAAGAGCATTTGTGTGCGAAGAACTTTTTCGAATTCTTTTTCACTTTTAATACCGGCTGTTTCCAATGTAGAGTTGAATTGCTCTTCATCCGGGAATTGGTCTTTTGTTTTTTTGACTTCTGCCTCTACTTCTTTATCCGTTACTTTCTTGCCATATTCTTTTTCAAGAAGCTCGTTCATTGTTTGTTGGAAAGCGATTTGTGCACCCGCTTTTTCATAGGCCTCTTCTTGGACATCAGCCTTGTTCACTTCGCCACCTTTATAGTTGATGACGGCTTCATCATTTGACCCACACGCTGCTAGTGTGAAAACACTTGCGACTGCTGCTGCACTTAAAAATTTCTTCTTCATACATACACCCCTAATTTACCATTTATTTCAACCGTTCTATCATATCATATCCTGGCTAGGTTGACAGCTGCACACCTTTTCAAAAGATGTTTGCTCCTTTCTATGCTATCACATACACGATCCGCGTTGATGACTATTTTTATGGGAAATTGTGAAGGGAATTCTGTCTTTGACACAGACTAGTAATGTGACCGTCACTCCACAAAACAGACGAAAAGCGTTCTAGGCAGAGGCTAGAACGCCTGATTTTTAAAAGCATCGAGTTATGCCTTTTTGATTGAATCGATGACAGGGTCTTGCGGGCGACGATCAGCTTCTTCTGTAATCATTTTCGACGTTTCAGCGAAGATATCCATGAAGCTGTCTCCGTATAAACGACGAACGATCGCAGAGATGTCCGTCAGCTCAGGAAACTTCCCGTATAATTCTTGAAGCGGGAGTGAGGCACGGAAGACACCATTCTCTTCCGGGCGGAACGCTTGAATGGTTTCAAGTAATAACGTTTCGCCGGCTGGTGTAAGCTGGACGTACGTATTTCGTTTATCCGTCTCTTTCTTCGAGAATGTCAACAGACCACGGTCTTCTAATTTTTTAGAGAAGTTAAACGCCGTTGAAACGTGCATGACACCGTACTTCGCGATCTCAGAAATCGAAGCACCACCTAAAGCATGTGAAATCCAGAGGATATGATGCTCATTGATGTTTAAATCAAAGGGCTTAATCCAATTTTGCCAATCTTTTTCTACCGTTTTCCATAGTGCTTTGCTCAGCTGGACAATTTTATGACTGTATAACAGTGCTTCTTGTCCAGGATATAATTTTTCATGTTCCATATCTGACTCATCCTTTCGAAAGGTGACGATGGCTAAAAAACGCAAAATGCAAACTATACAAAAAACAAATCGAAGCAATGGACCTTACTTTTGAGGAGAGAGGTGATCCGCATCTTGTTTCGCCTCATCAGCTAATTCTTGGATACGCGAAATGGATTCTTGAATCTCGGCTTGATACACAGAGACATCTTTCGTAACTTCATCTTTGAAGGTTGTACCGGAAATTTTAGCTGTCTCTATTAAGTTCTTGCCCTCCTGTGTTAAATCCTGCACGTTCGTTACGATTGTAGAATAAGAATTTCGACGTTGTTTACCATTCGAAGAGTCACTTTTAGTACCTTGGCGAAGCGCCTTCAAACCGTAAAAAGTCACAAGCGACAGCGTAGCACCAAAAGCGACCCAGTTACGTTGGGGACGCTTCGACATAGTTTACCTCCTTCTTTAATATTAAAATATTTGTTTCATATTATTTTACCGAAAATCCGATATTGGAAACCTATTTTGACAATATTTCTAAAAAAGGGTGTATGGAATAATGCATTCGAAGGTCTTTTTACAGGTGAGTCGAGATTGAATTTGCTAAAATGGCAAGCTCTTCAGCCGTGTAGTCTTCATTATGAACTTCCCATTTTGCGCCAAAACCATCATGTTTATCATGCCGTGGGATTAAATGAATATGAAAGTGTGATACGGACTGTCCAGCGACCTTGCCCGTGTTCGATAGAATGTTGATGCCAGCAGCTTGTGTTTCCTTTTGTAAGGCACGACTAATTTCCGGAACTACGGCAAAGACTGATTGAGCATCTTCGACCGATAAATCGTATACGTGATCTGCATGTTGTTTTGGAATGATTAATGTATGACCTTTTGTAACTTGAGAAAGATCGAGGAATGCAAGAACCTCATCATTTTCAAACACTTTATGGCTAGGTACTTCGTGCTTAGCAATTTTGCAGAAAATACAGTTATCTTTTTGCATAGGGATTACTCCTTTTATAAAAATAGAATTATCTCCATCTTAAGTGTGATTGACAACGTAATCAAACGTTTTTACACTTAGATACACAAGATTAAAGAAAGTAGGGAACTCACGATGCCGTCTCGTATGACGTTACATGAACGAAGGAAAAAACGAAATCAGCGTTTGCTCATCATCGGAATCGTTCTCCTCTTAGTTGCAGGGGGAGTCTGGGGGTACGTAAGCCAAATCAAGCCGGCTGCTGAGCGAGAGCGTACAGAAGCTGTTTTTGTGAAAGCCGTGAACGATCAGGACCGGGCTGCGTTCCAAAAACTCGTCTATGAAGACGATCAGGTTGTATCGATTGCGGAAGCAACTCGTTTGATGAAATGGTTTCAGGCAGAGGACGGACGTCTCAGCCGAGCAGCGGCGGAGATTAAAGCCGATCAGCAAAACTACCCTGAACTTACAGCAGAGAAAAATGAACAGGATTTGTTCGAGCTAAAAAAAACAGCAGGGCGCTTTTGGTATGACGAATATGTGCTTCATCTAAATAAACAGCTACTTCAAGTAACGAGTGATGTACCAGAGACGACCGTCTTCATAGATGATGAAGAAGTAGGCGTCCAGGAGGATGAGCCGTTGAAAATCAAACGTTTCCCGGGTGAGTACGATGTACTTGCAAGTGTCGAAGCCAATGGTAAGACAGGACGAGACCGTCAAACCGTTCAACTGGGAGACGAAAAAACAACGGAAGTAACGTTTAAGTTAGCGAAGCAAATCAAACCAGACGTCACGGAGCAGTATGGATTAGACATCGAAAAATTGTTAGAAACTGAAGTCGAGGCACGAACAGGCAAGTCGATCGATACGATGACGACTTATCTAGGAGGCGACCGTACGTCGTTCGAAAAAGAATTTGGTCCTCCAGTATCACCTCCAGCATCAAATGTAGCAAATCGTGCAGTGTACGACGGTTTTGAAGTGACGTATGCAAACAATGATGTAAAAAGCATCATGATTGATTTAAATAAGACGCCGTCTGAGCTTGAAGCAGTCGCCGGTAAACCGGAATCGAAAAGTAATGAATCGATCGGGACCGTCTGGGAGTACCCGACGAGCTTCTTTGAAGATATACTAGGGTGGCTTAACTTACGGTCAGAAAAAAGAGTAATCGAGCATTCGGATAAAATGTGGTTAGAATTGCGCTGATGGTACAAAAAAAGCACTGGTAACGACTTTGAGAACTTCGAGTCTGTTACCGGTGCTTTCATTTATTATTTTTTGTTCACTGCACGAAGAATGAACGAAACGATTAGAATCAAGATGATTGCTCCGAGTAATGCTGGAATGACGGCGAATCCTCCAAAATCAGGTCCCCAACTACCGAAGAGAGCTTGACCGATCATGGCCCCGACGAAACCTGCGATGATGTTACCGATGATACCACCGGGAACGTCTTTACCAAGAATAAGACTTGCCAACCAACCAATGATACCACCGACGATTAAAGCCCATAAGAATCCCATTTAAAACACTCCTTTTTTAGTTTGAATAAGGTCTCAAGTAATTAGTTTTTATTACCGTTTACGAACTGAACGAAGAACGAGTGATACGATGAAGATTAAGATGATTGCACCGATGATTGCAGGAATGACTGCGAAACCGCCGATGTCAGGTCCCATGTCTCCAAAGATGGCTTGTCCGATCATTGAACCGATGAAACCAGCGACGATGTTACCGATGATGCCGCCAGGAACGTCTTTCCCGATAATTAAACTCGCTACCCAACCAATTAAACCGCCGACGATTAAAGCCCATAAGAATCCCATTAAAATACACTCCTCTGAATTAGTAGTTGTAGTTACTGTTACTTATTTTTTGTTTACTGAACGAAGAATCAACGATACGATGAAGATTAAGATGATTGCACCGATGATTGCAGGAATAATTGCGAATCCGCCGATGTCAGGTCCCATGTCCCCGAAGATGGCTTGTCCGATCATTGAACCGATGAAACCTGCGACGATGTTACCGATGATGCCACCAGGAACGTCTTTCCCGATGATTAAGCTCGCTACCCAACCAATCAAACCGCCAACGATTAAAGCCCATAAAAATCCCATTAAAAACACTCCTTTGAATTACTAGTTTTAGTGGTTACTGCTACTTACTTTTTATTTACTGAACGAAGAACGAGTGACACGATGAAGATTAAGATAATTGCACCAATGATTGCAGGAATTACCGCGAAACCGCCGATGTCAGGTCCCATGTCCCCGAAGATGGCTTGTCCGATCATTGAACCGATGAAACCTGCGATGATGTTACCGATGATGCCGCCAGGAACGTCTTTCCCGATGATTAAGCTCGCTACCCAACCAATTAAACCGCCGACGATTAAAGCCCATAAAAATCCCATTTAAAAACACTCCTCTAATTTAAATTGTTATTCGATGATAATGATTACTTGCGAATGGCACGAAGAATCAATGACACGATGAAGATTAAGATGATTGCACCTAAGATTGCAGGAATGATTGCGAACCCGGCAAGATCAGGTCCCATTGAACCGAAGATTGACTGTCCGATGATTGCGCCGATGAAACCAGCGATGATGTTACCGATGATGCCACCAGGAACGTCTTTCCCGATGATTAAACTTGCTACCCAACCGATTAGTCCACCAACGATTAAAGCCCATAAGAATCCCATTTGAAACACTCCTTTTCATACTTAGATTTACCTGTTTTCAGGTTGTTATAAACACTTTGAAAATGAATGACTCATAAACGTAATTTTTGATGAGAAGTAAAACAATACAAGTAGATAAGATAGCTAGACGATTAGACCAGTTACTTCTCTATAAAACGTTTGATGTGACATACACTTTCAATTTTTGTAAATCGTTTTTCATATATTGATGTAACGATTACACTTAGAGTAATTGCCGTAATAAGATGTATTGAAACCTTTTCTTTTAAAAAAAATCATCAACAGTAGAAAAACAAGGATGAATTGTCTAGGATAGTTAATGAGAGGAGTGGCTAGATTTGTTATTAGAAATTAAAGATCTTTCAGGTGGATATGGATCGAAAACAGTGTTGCATCATATTGATATAGCAGTAAAGCAAGGGGAGTTAGTTGGACTGATTGGATTGAATGGTGCCGGGAAATCGACGACGATTAAGCACATATTAGGATTGTTACCCATTAAGTCAGGTGAAATCTTGATTAACGGTGTCAGTCTGTCAGCTGATGAACAAACGTACCGGAAACAAGTGGCATACATCCCGGAACAGCCGATGTTATACGAACAGTTGACTCTTCGAGAGCACCTTCGCTTAATGGCGCAAGGGTATGATGTCGATGAGAAAACAGCACAAGAACGAATCGAACATTACACAGAGCGATTGCGGATGACGAAACAGCTGGAATGGTTTCCAAGTGTATTTTCTAAAGGAATGAAACAAAAGGCGATGATTCTCTGTGCTTTAATCACAGGCAGTGAGTTATTGATTGTTGACGAACCGTTTGTTGGTCTCGATCCACTAGCGATCCGGGAATTGTTGAATATTTTTAGTGAATTAAAAACCGATGGAAAAGGTATTTTAATGTCCACACATATTTTAGAGACTGCGGAGCGGCATTGTAATCGATTTATTCTCCTTCACGATGGACATATCGCAGCAGAGGGGACGACCGAGGAATTGCGGAAACGTTTTGATTTAACGGATAGTTCGCTTGATGACATTTATGTAGCTGCCATTGAGGAGGCAGAAGGATGACGAGTGCTACCTTATGGCGAGAACGCTATCAAGCTGCGATGTCGGAAATGACCAAGTACACGAAGTACATGGCGAACGGTGGGTTGTTATTTACGGTCTACTTCGTCGTATTGTATGCTCTCGTCGTCTATGGGCGGTTTCTGAATCAAATCAATGGCGACTTTCCTGGAAATCTGCTGATGGGCGGTTTATTCATTATCATCGCCTTTTATCGGACGGCACGAACGTTCTTAGTCGAGGCTGACCAAGTATTTTTATTGCCGAACTTGCCGCAACTTAGTTCTTATATGAAGCGGGTCCGACTGTACAATGCTTTTTTAGGAATGGTTCGAGTTGTCATTCCGTTTTTAGCAATCGCTGTCCTTTATGTAAGAACGGAATCAACGAGTCCGCTTGAGATGATCGTATTATTTTTCGCTCTCGCGATGATTGGTGCGAGCGCGAACCTATCGAAACTAGAAGCGATTCCGCACCGGCTTGTCGTTTTGTATGCAGTGGGCGCAGGGATTTTAGTGATGATTGATATGCCGCTTTTCAGTATAGTGATTACGAGCTTACTGCTCGTCACGCTGCACTTAAAAAAATATCAGCAGTTACCGCTGATGGAATGGATTGCAATCGAGCAGGAGTCGCGTGATCGTTTCTACCGGATTGCGAACTGGTTCGTTGATGTTCCACGCTTATCGAAGACGTATAAACAACGCCGTATCTTAAGCCAACTCGTCGAAAAAATTCAATTTGATAAAAAACAAACGTTCGACTACCTTTACATGAAGCAACTCATTCGTAGCACAGACGGAATTGGATTGATTGTTCGGCTCACATTGATTGGAGCAGTCTTCATCTGGCTCGGAAAAGATAATCCGTGGCTTGTCACGTTTGCAATTCCTGCCTTCAGTGGTTTGACGAGTTTTCAATTAGCACCATTTACACGTGCAATCGATTCGCATTTGTTAACGCGCTTGTTACCTTTTGGAGATGCGGATAGATCTCGTAAAAAAGTCATCCGGGTCGCGTCAATCCTTCAGATTATCGCATTAGCATTAATCGCTATATTAATGAACGGGCAGCCTATCGTCTTGGTTGGGGCAATCATCGCCATTGCCGTTAGTGAAATGTATCTCAGAAAATGAAATGTAATGTAATGTATGACAGACTAACCCCCGATTTCTCGTTCCTAAGTAGGTACGAGAAATCGGGGGTTAGTTTCTTGTTTAAGAAAACGAGAGGTTAATTCACTTTTTCAGAAGTTTCAGCATCATACGTTGCTTTTAGTTCTTTACTGATTGGAGCGGGGAGGTCATATGAAGCTTGTCCGTGTTCAGCGACATCAAGTCCGCGGAGTTCATCTTCTCGCGTGATCCGAAGGCCGATCGTTACATCGAGGAGTTTGAGGAAAGCATAACTTAAGACACTGACGACGATGACAGCGAAGACAACACCGAGTGTTTGGACACCGAGTTGACTAAAGCCACCCCCGTAGAATAAACCAGCTTGTCCAATCCCTGTGATTTCAACGAGGCGTGGTGAGGCGAAGAACCCGGTAGCAAGTGTTCCCCAAATCCCGGCGACACCGTGAACAGAGAAGGCGCATAATGGATCATCGACACGGCGCGCGAGTAAAATGCTTGTTCCGTACGTGATGATACCTGCGAGGAAACCAATTACAACTGCACCCCACGGTTCAACGAATGCACAGGCTGCAGTAATCGCGACGAGTGCTGCGAGTACGCCGTTGATGATCGAAGGAATGTCTGCCACGCGACGATGCCAGAAAGAAATAGCGAGTGCGCCGAGTGCGCCGGCAGCTGTCGCAAGTAACGTCGTCAAGGCGACATAACTGAAGAACCCGTCGGCAATCGTCAAGGTCGATCCAGCGTTGAAGCCGAACCAGCATAACCAAAGAATGAAGGCGCCGACGACAGAATAGATGACGTTGTGACCAAGGAGCGGCGTTTTTTCAGCGCCAATCCGCTTTTTCAAAATTAACGCGGCGACGAGAGCGGCGATTCCACCTTGTAAGTGGACGACGGTCGAACCGGCGAAGTCTTGCATACCGAGTGAACCGAGGAAACCACCTGCCCAAACGGAGCGAGCGATGATTGGATAAATGATGGCGACGAAGAATGTTCCGAACAGCAGATAAACAGATAGTTTAGCTCGTTCAGCAAACCCGCCCCAGGCAATCGCTAAGGAAACAGCGACGAATGAGAGTTGGAAGAGGAACTTAACATCGATTGTAACATTTGACCAGTCGAGACTTGAGAACCCTCCTTGTAAGAAGAATCCTTCCGTTCCAATTAGACCAGGTCCGTCTCCGAACGTCAGTCCAAACCCAATCGCCCAAAAAGCTAACGCGGCGACGGAAAAACTAATGAGCTGTTTGACGGCGACGTGCCCTGCATTTTTGGCGCGTAACATTCCCGTCTCAAGTAATAGGAAACCGATTTGCATCGTAAAGACGAGTAGCGTAGCGAATAAGACATAAAACGTATCAACTGAAATGATCATTTCTTCAAGATTCATCGTCGTTCCTCCTTTATCAATTTAAAGTATGTGTTTACTTTAAACGGAAATTGTTTTTAAGGAACGACTTGTGTCAGAAAATCTGACATGGTATTTTTATCAAAAGGAGTGACGAAGATGAGTTACCGTGAAAAGAAAGTGATGTCGATCGGGATTGTCTGTGAATTGACAGGGTTATCGGAACGTCAGATTCGTTACTATGAAGAGCGGAAACTTATTTTCCCGGAGCGTACGAACGGGAAAACACGAAAATATTCATTTACAGATATTGAACGACTAGTTGAAGTTGCAGAAAAAATCGAAGATGGTTGGCGGACGCATGAAATCCGTGAAAAAGAGCGGAAAGTAACGGAGCAGCAACGAACTGATTTAATTCGGGGACAATTGAATGCTGCGTTTGGTCTTTACAAGAAACGGTGAACATTTAATGAACTGGATAAGGAACTGTAATTTTGTAACCGATTTATTGGCACAGACTTCTTCATTTCAGATATAATGTTTTTGTGTTCACAAACTTATCGTACGTTATTTTGGGGCGTTAGTAAGAGTATAAAGGGGTAGTTATGATGAAAAACTTCAATGATACGTTTTTACGGGCGGTCCGTGGCGAACAAGTGGGCCACGTACCTGTCTGGTACATGCGACAAGCAGGTCGTTATCAAGCGGAATATCGTGAAATTAAAAAGACGCGTACGCTGTTCGAAATCACACATGATCCAGAACTATGCGCATACGTCACTGAATTGCCGGTTAAACAACTTGGTGTTGACGCAGCGATTCTGTACAAAGACATCATGACGCCATTACCATCTATGGGTGTTGATGTTGAAATTAAAAGTGGCATCGGTCCGGTCATCGCGAATCCGATTCGAACGATGGAAGATGTACAGGCGCTACAACCGTTTAAAAAAGAAGATATTCCATATATCTTCGAGACCATCAAGTTATTACGGGAACGATTAGAAGTACCATTGATTGGGTTTTCAGGCGCACCGTTTACACTTGCGAGCTATATGATTGAAGGTGGACCTTCAAAAGGCTACCATAAAACGAAAGCATTGATGTATGGACATCCGGATGTATGGCATGCATTAATGGAGAAACTCGGAGACATGGTGATTGACTACATTAAAGCTCAAGTTGATGCGGGCATTCAAGCGTTTCAGATTTTTGATTCATGGGTCGGAACGACAAGTCAGAAAGATTATGTCCTCTACATCAAACCGACAATGGAACGGATTTTCACGGAATTAAAAGAAACAGGCGTTCCGATGATTATGTTTGGTGTCGGTGCAAGTCACTTAGCAGAAGAGTGGCATGATTTACCGCTCGACGTCGTTGGACTTGATTGGCGTCTATCGATCGACGAAGCACGCGAACGTGGGTTGACAAAAACGTTGCAAGGAAACCTTGATCCCTCTTATTTACTTGCACCATGGGAAATCTTAGAAGCGAAAGCAACAGAGATTCTTGACATGGGAATGAAACGTCCTGGATTCATCTTTAATTTAGGACATGGAATCTTCCCGGAAGTCGATCCAGAAGTCTTAAAACGCTTGACTGCATTTATCCATGATTATTCGAAAGAAAAAATGGAGGTAGCAAAATGAAAACACTTGGATTACTCGTAATGGCATACGGAACACCGTATAAACCGGAAGATATCGAACGGTATTACACGCACATCCGTCGTGGGCGTAAACCGTCACCTGAAGCACTCGCTGAACTGACGGAGCGTTATGAAGCAATCGGTGGCGTCTCGCCACTTGCACAAGTCACGATTGACCAAGCAGAAGAGTTACATCGTCAATTGTCGGCAAAATACGCGGGCGAAATTGAGTTCAAACTCTACCTAGGTCTCAAGCATATCGAACCGTTTGTCGAAGATGCGGTCGAGCAAATGGCAAAAGACGGCATCACGGAAGCAGTAACGGTGGTTTTAGCACCACACTATTCGACATTCAGCATTCGTTCATACAATGGACGAGCAAAAGAAGTCGCAGACAAACACGGAATTCAGCTTGCTTCTGTCGAATCATGGTACCAAGAAGAAGCATTCATCAACTGGTGGGGACAAGCGATTCGTCAAACATTCGATGCCTTGCCTGTACCGGAAGAAAAAGCAGTCCTCGTCGTATCAGCGCATAGTCTTCCTGAGAAAATCATTGCGAACGGTGACCCGTATCCGGATCAATTGAAAGAAACAGCAGAGTTGATTGCAAAACGTGCTGGTGTCAAACATATGATCACGGGATGGCAATCCGCGGGACAAACGCCTGAACCTTGGCTCGGACCAGACGTTCAAGATTTAACGCGTGATGTGTATGAAGCAGAAGGGTATGAAGCATTCGTATACGTACCAGTCGGATTCGTCGCCGATCATTTAGAAGTTTTGTTTGATAATGATTACGAATGTAAAGTCGTATGTGACGAACTCGGTATCCACTATGCTCGACCAGGTATGCCAAATGCGGAGCCGGCTTTCATGGAGGCAGTCACGGAAGCCGTCGCAAAACAAGTTGGTAGCTATGTCAAGTAAACGTCTCGTTATCGTCGGCGGTGGTATTACTGGTCTTGCCGCTGCCTATTTCGCAGAACGTTTATTTCCTGATTTAAATATCACCGTCCTAGAAGCAGGTGAGCGACTTGGTGGTAAGGTCGCGACCTATCGAGAAGACGGCTTCATGATTGAGCGTGGTCCGGATTCTTACGTCGCGCGCAAACATATCTTGACCGATTTAATTGAAGCGGTTGGATTAGGCGATAAGTTGGTTCGAAACAACACGTCGCAAGCATTCATTTTAGATCCAGGTGGTCTCCATCCGATTCCGAAAGGGTCTGTAATGGGAATCCCGACCGATTTAAATTTATTTTCAGAGACGACGTTATTGACGGAAGCGGAAAAAGCGGAGGTTGCACGATTGTTGCTTCATCCTTCTGATCAATTGACGATTCCTGAAGAAGATATTCCGCTCGGTAGTTACTTGCGTCCTCGCCTCGGGGATGCGCTGGTCGAGAAGTTGATCGAACCGTTATTGTCGGGAATTTATGCTGGGAACATTGATCAAATGAGTACGTTCGCGACATATCCGCAGTTCGTTGCGAATGAGCAAAAAGCGGGATCGTTATTCGAAGGGATGCGTTTGATGCGTCCGACTGCTCAAGTTCAAGGGCAAACGAAACCAACGACAGGACAGTTCCTGTCACTTTCAACGGGGCTTGAATCGCTAGTCGAACGTTTAGAAGAAGTGCTTGAACGGACTGAAATTCGTCTGGAAACGCCTTTACTCGAAGTTGCGCGTGAAAATGAACGATATCGCTTAAAAACAGATCACGGTCCTGAGTATGCCGATTATGTACTCTTGACGATTCCTCATCCTCAAGTCGTCAGTTTACTTCCGGATGCCGATTTACGGGAACTTGAGCAGTTGAAGACCCATTCGACGGCGACGGTTACGCTGATTTTCGATGAACAAGCGACATTACCCATCGAAGGTACGGGTTTTGTCGTCAATCGACGTGCCCCGTATTCGATTACGGCATGTACGGCGATCGATCAAAAGTGGAGTCATTCTGCACCGGATCATACGGTTTTACGCGCTTTTGTCGGTCGTCCAGGTAATGATGCGCTCGTTCACGAGACGGATGATGTCATCAAGGAAACAGTATTAAAAGACTTAGAACAAATTTGTGGTCAAACGCTTGCACCGAGACAAGTCATCATCAGCCGGTTAGTTGATGGTTTACCAGCTTATACGGTTGGTCATGCAGGACGGATTCAAATTGTCCGTGACGAAGTCATGAGTAAGTATCCTGGTGTGTATTTAGCGGGATTGGCTTATGATGGCGTCGGTTTACCGGATTGTGTTGCCAGTGCGAAAACGATGGTCGAAGAAATCGCTATACAGCACGGACACGAACAATCGAACGCTTAAACTAACATGCCTGAAATTCAGTTACTACTGAATTTCAGGCATGTTTTTTGATGAACGGCAGAGGGACTAAAGAATGGATGCTGGGGAATAGAAAGGAGAGGAGGGATGGATATGATGGATGTACTTAGCACGTTTACAGTTGTCTTACTGTTTGGACTGGGAATCATGAATTTACTTGCAGTGTTGACGGTCATCTTCTTGGAACGGCGTGATATTGGTGCGACATGGGCCTGGATGCTCGTTCTCTATTTCATTCCGATCGTTGGATTTTTAATTTATTTATTTTTTGGACGCCTACTCAAGAAAAAGGATTTTTATCATGTTAAAGAAGAGGAGCGGTTGGAACAGTCACGACGTGTCGAGCTACAGATTGCAGAATTGAACCATTTGGGTGACCTTCGACGGACATATCCGTTGATCGAACGATACAATCAATTGATTCAAATGAATCTGAAATCAAACGGGTCATTACTCAGCCTGAAAAATGAAGTGACGATTCTATCAGATGGTGAACAAAAATTTAATCGAATGATGACAGACATCATGAATGCCAAACATGAAATCAATATCCAGTATTACATCATCCAAAAAGATTCCCTTGGCTTAGCATTGATTGACGCATTGACGAAGATGGCGCGTCAAGGAATCAAAGTCCGTTTATTGTATGATGCAGTAGGCTCTCGTGATTTGAAACGACAAGATTTTAAAGACTTACTTCATCATGGTGGAGAAGTGTTTGCGTTTTTTCCACCGACGTTTGGAGTCATTAATTTTCGAATGAACAACCGGAATCATCGTAAGTCTTGTATCGTCGATGGGCAGATTGGTTACATCGGAGGCTTTAATGTCGGAACGGAGTATTTTGGAATTGATGAGAAATTCGGCTATTGGCGTGATACACATTTTCGGCTAGAAGGTGAGGTCGTTCACGATCAATTGGATCGATTTATTTTGGATTGGAATCAAGCGAATGACATCTACACGGATAAAACGCTCTTTTATTATGGATCTCACGAAATCAATCAGCCGTTACCCATGCAAATTGTCACATCCGGACCAAATTCTGAGACAGAACATTTAAAAAATGTATTGATTAAAATGATTTCGCTCGCTAAGAAATCAGTAATGATTCAGTCGCCTTATTTCATACCAGATGCCAGTTACATGGATGCGTGTAAGATGGCGCTATTGTCTGGTGTCGATGTTCGAATCATGATTCCGAATAAACCGGATCACCCATTCGTTTACTGGGCGACGACAGCCGCAGCGGGAGAACTGATTGCCTATGGAGCGAAAATCTATACGTACGAACCAGGGTTTCTTCATGCAAAGACAATTGTAGTGGATGGTGAGATTGCTTCGGTCGGAACGACGAACATTGATGCCCGGAGTTTTCGATTGAACTTTGAAATGAACTCGATTGTATATGATCGAGCGACTGCGCTCGAGTTAGAACAATTATTTCTCGCTGATTGTGAAGTATCAAAGTTGTTAACTGCTGAAATATATGCAGAACGGTCGAGGCTGATTAAATTTAAAGAGAGCATTTCTAGATTGTTGTCTCCGATTTTGTAAGGAAGAAAAAGCAACGCTATGACTTTGGTCACGATTCGTTCGAAATAGGTTTGAGAAGGCAAAGAAAAAGAGAAATGGTATAGTGGGATTGAAAAAGATAAAGGAGAGTGGATGAAGTGGCAAAAGCAATCAAGTTATTGATTTCCGACATGGATGGTACGGTCTTATCGAGTAATCAAAAAATCGAACAGGAAACGATTGATGCGATTAAGGCGGCAAAGGAACAAGGCGTCGATTTTGCGATTGCAACAGGGCGGAACTACTTAAATGCGAAGGAATTAACGGATCAAGCAGGAATCGTTTGTCCAATCATTGCATCGAACGGTGCACGTGTCATGACGCGCGAGGGTGAACAACTGAGCGCAACGACGTTGACGGCTGAACAAGCGCAACAAATTTATAGTATCATCAGCCAATATGAAGTGTTTTTCGAGATGTTCTGTGATCAAGGTCTCGTAACAGCGCAAGGCGCAACAATCGATGCAGCGTATGACTCATTAAAAGATATGAGTCGTGAAAGTGACCGTG
Organism: Exiguobacterium sp. QJM3NY_9; assembly: GCF_056173545.1. NCBI lineage: Bacteria > Bacillati > Bacillota > Bacilli > Caryophanales > Exiguobacterium > Exiguobacterium sp. QJM3NY_9. The sequence goes on from NZ_CM149679.1 coordinate 767,601, forward strand.
CGAAAGAAGTTCTCGACTTTTTCTATAAACGCTATTACGTCAATGAAGATGTAAAAATGATTGATGGGTTCCGTTCCTTCATCCGGAATCAGGCGGGACAAGTCTTTAAATTCATCTCATTCTCGTTCGATCAAGACTTAATGAATAAGATTTGGAAAGAAGTCGAAGAAAAAGTTGACGGCATTTATGTGACGTCGTCTGGTCACGATAATATCGAAGTCATGGCAGTCGGTGCCGATAAAGGAACAGCTGTCAAAACGTTAGCGAAGCACTTAGGTGTATCAATCGATGAGGTCGCAGTCATCGGTGACAACTTAAACGACGTTCCGATGTTCAAAGTCGCAGGTGTTGCGATTGCGATGGGGAATGGACATGAAGATGCAAAAGCGATTGCCGCTCACGTCACGAAAACAAACGATGAACATGGTGTCGGTCATGCAATCAGTCAACTTGCAGCCGGAACGTGGTCTTAACGGGAGGATAATATGTTTAAAGCGTTTAAAGAGTTTGCCTTTCGCGGAAATGTCGTTGATTTAGCGATTGGTGTCATCTTAGGGGCAGCATTTAGTAGTATCATCAAGGCGCTTGTCAACAGTATCTTCATGCCGTTGATTGGCATCGTGGTTGGTGGAGTAAATGTAAAAGGATTATCAGTGTCCGTCGGAAGTGCAGAATTATTGTATGGACAGTTTCTTCAAGCAACGATTGAATTCATCTTAATTGCCTTTGCGTTGTTTTTATTCGTCAAAGCTATCAATCGTTTTCGAAGTAAAGAAGAAGTTACGGAAGAAGTCCCGGAACCGACGACGGAAGAAAGACTGCTTACAGAAATTCGAGATGCACTCGTAAGTCGAAACGATGATCGTATTTAAGTAGAAAATTAAATCAAGAAAAAACCCGTCAGCTTTTCTACTCGTCGTAGCAGTAGAAAATGCAGCGGGTTTTTCTTATAAAATGGAAATGAGTTGATTCTCTGAACAAACTTGAAGGGAAAATTGTTTTTCGACACCTTGATCAAATTGAACATCGAGAACGTCTCCTGTTAAATGAAGAACAGTCCCTTCGCCAAATGATTTATGGGCAATCCGCATCTTTTCCTCGATTGGTAATAGTTCTACTGGAGGACGCATACTCGGTCGAACTTGTGCTTGCTGTTTTTGTCGTTTAGCGGCATCTGGATTCAGGATTTGTCGCACGTTGCCAACAAAAATCGATTCTTCGACGACTTTTGATTTGTAGCGATACGAAATCAAATGGAGTTCATGACGTGCTCGTGTCATGCCGACATAGAACAACCGAGCAGCCTCTTCCATTTCTTCGAGCTGACCATCTTTATAGGATTTGATATTATCTGATGATGGTAAAACGCCATTGATTAAATCAATCATGAAGACACGATTAAATTCGAGTCCTTTTGCACTATGGAACGTGGAAAGCGTGACTGCGTTTTGATGTTTATTGGACTTGGCATCACGCATCAGTTGCTCTAAGTGAACAATACGCTCCTTGAATGCGAGAGCGGTCGGTAAGTCACTGGCGACATTTTCAATCGTGTTCAACATCTCAAGTAAATAATCGATACTGAATCCAAGACTGTCACTCATCTTACGTAAGTTTTTTTCGTATCCGAGTTCATTACGAATCAAAGCAAGAGCAGCAGCCGGACGGGCAGTTTGAATCGAAGCGAAAACAGTTTTCATCGTTTTTAATTGTTTCTTTTGGTAAAACTTCATCTCGACATGTTGAAGTAACAAGTCAAACGCATGTTCACCATTACGTAATTCATAGAGGCGTTGCAACTGGACTTTAGAAATATAGCCGGCAAACTTCGTATGAATTTGTGCCAATACATCGATGTCGGAAGGATCCTGGGCGAATTCGATAAAATGTAAAATATCTTTTAGGACCCAGTGACTGAAGAATTTATGATCGACATCTTTAATGTAAAATGGAACATTTGCTAAATCGAGTGCATTCATGACATTGATTGACGATGCATTGTTCCGGTAAAGAATCGCGACTTCCTCAAAGTTCGTTTCCTGCCGCAACTGATTGATGACATATCGCGTTTGATCTTCATAAGAAGCAAGCTGTTCAATCGTAATCGGACGGACGGATGGATTTTCTGTGAACATTTTTTTCGGATGTCGTACTTTATTCCGTTGAATGAATTGATTCGCCGTTTCGACGATTTCTTTTGACGAACGATAATTTTGTTCCATATACAAAACCGTTGCATCCGGGTACGTGTCCTTGAAGTGGATAATCTTCGAAACATCGGCACCACGCCAGCTATATAAAGTTTGGTCATCATCAGCGACGACACAGAGATTGTTATGCGGAAGAGCCAATTTTTCAACGAGTTGATGCTGGACGAGAGAGGTATCCTGACTTTCATCCGTCAATATATATTCGAAACGTCGTTGATAGTTAGCTAACAAAGAAGCATCGTCAGCAAGAATTGTATTGGCATACGTCAACATGTCATCAAAATCCATCAAAGGATGTGAGGGATCGCGCAGTTTAAATTGTTCATATGCAAGATAGATTTCTGTGAAGTTTTTAATCGTTGTTTTTAATGTACGAATATCTTTTTCGACGAGGAGACGGTTTTTGACAAAAGAAATCATCCGTAACAACTCGTCCATTTGATCTTCTGTGATGACGCTACGGTTTATTTCCTGGAAAATACGACGTAATACCATTCGTTTATGCATCGGCTGATTCGCTGTCTTTTCCAAAGCACCTTCGATGATCGTATATTGTAACTGATTCAATGACGCATAATCGCGTACGACCTGAAAAGCGAAACTATGGATGGTGGAAAAGGACGCGGTCGTCCCAATAAGATGATGAAACCAACCGTGAAACCGTTCCGCCATTTCATGGGCTGCTGCTTTACTAAACGTCAAACCTAGAATCGCTCGTGGATTTACTTTCTTTTCTAAGATTAAATAAGCAATTTTAAAGTTTAAGGTAGTTGTCTTACCAGACCCGGGGGAAGCAAGTAACAGAAGCGGACCTTCATCATGCTCAATCGCAGCACGTTGGACGGGGTTCAACTTCGTACCAGTTTCAAGCTCCATTTTTTTAAAGAAATCATCGGACATGTCAATCTTCACCTCTAACATCTGTAAACTCGATTTTCTTTCCCTAGTTTAGCATTTCCGACATCATAATTGATTAAGGAAGTAAAAGAAGTGGAATAATATTAGAACGAAACAGAAATCTTGATATGAGAAAGAATGAGAAGTGACTTTGTTTTTCGGTGAGTTATGTATAGGATAAAACTTAAAATCAGTGTAAAATGGGAATTGATGTAAGTCTAGTGAGCTAAAGTAGCTCTTTTTGAAATAGACGGAAGGATGAAAAAACCATGTCTCAAATCAGATTATTTATGTATACGGATGAACACTATGAGCAATGCGATGCCTTTATACTTCCGGAAGAACAAGTTCAATTTACGACTTTCCCGACTCGTGTCGTAACGGAAGCGTTAGAAAATCCAGATAAGTTTCCTGTCGTCATCAAAAAAGACTTGGAAGTCGTCGGCTTTTTCATCTTGCACTTAAACCCCCCAAAAACGCATCGGACAGAAGAACAAAGTGTTCTCTTACGTGCATTTTCGATTGATGCTAAACATCAAAAACAAGGGTATGCCAAAGAAGCGATGTTGCAGCTACCAAAATTCGTTCAGCAACACTTTCCACAAGTAACTGCCATTACATTAGCTGTCAATAAAAAAAATATCGCGGCTAAATCGTTATATTTTAAAACCGGTTATGTAGATACGCTCCAATCAGTCATGGGACCAATCGGCGAACAACACATACTCGCTTTTAGCTTGCAAAAAGAAACGCAATTAGAGCGTTGAGTACCATCGAAAAGGCTTGAGATACAATACAATCGGATGATTTTGAACAGGACGAAATTAAAGAAGGGATTGCGCATCGATTTTAGATGGCAATCCCTTCTTTAATTTTTTTTAGAGCAAATCACGTGTTTCGGACTCTCGGTCTAAAAGTGCTGTGCTTTTTATATTTACAATTCGTAGATCGCAATATCCGCTGTCAAATCACCGATTAACGTAATATCCTGACTCGTTGATTTCGGGAAAATGCGAGTGGAAGCGACAGCTTCACCGTCATTCAAAAAGATTTCGATTGATGAGCGATCAACGAATAGCCGTAGTTGATGTAACGGTTGTTCTAATTGAACAGTACGTGTCGTACCGTAATCGACAGCAGGAACTTCAGCGCCAGAACGACTACGATCAAGCGTAAAGCGTTGTGTCATCGCATCATAAGTTAGGACGGTTGCTTCCTGGTCAGCGGCTCGAACATGTATCTCGAACTGCGTTGTTTGAAGTGCTAAGTTTGATAGATCGAGTTCAAATGTCTCTGCTTGGGCAATCACCATCGCATGATTAATTTCAGTAGATTGCGCGTAAATTGTACGTTTTCTAAGAAGATCGAGTTCACGGACAGGCAGTTGTTTCAAACGTCCTTCCTGCAACGTCAGTTCACGTGGAAGTGTTAATGCATGAGCCCAGTTATACATGTCGCTCGGATATGAAATGTCTGGTAAGCCCATCCATCCGACTAAAATCCGGCGTCCATCTGCTGCTTGCGTCGTTTGGGGGGCATAAAAATCAAACCCGAAATCGAGTTCTGAGAAGGCATGGTGTTGATACGTTAACTCAGGCAAAGCTAGTTTTTCCCCAATCATGTATCCGGATTGGAAAATGTTTTGATAAGCGTCCCCGTCCGGCTCAATGCCTTGTGGGCTGAATAATAAAATACCTTTATCGTCGAGCTCGAAGTAATCAGGACATTCCCACATGTAGCCAAAGTCAGGGTATTGTGTCTTCAACTCTCCGAGGAACGTCCATGTTTCAGCATCTTCCGACTGATAGAGGACGGTGCATCCCGTTAAATCGTCGCGCTGAGCTCCGATGATGCAATACCATGTACCAGACGCTTCCTGGAAGACTTTCGGGTCGCGAAAATGTTCTGTGTAACCTGCAGGAACGTTCGGGATCGCAGGAGGTAAGTGCTTGTCGATGCGACCATCCGAACGCAAATGACCAACGATTTGACTTGGATGCCGTACCCAATCTGCATCGCGTTTGTTTCCTGTATACATAATATGGACAGCACCATCCTTAATGAAGCCGCTACCTGAGTATGCACCATGGGAATCTGCATCATCGTTCGGAATAAGTGCCGCGCCTTCGTCAAACCAATGGACTAAATCTTTTGATGTCATGTGATACCAATACTTTAGACCATGAACAGGGCCAAGTGGGAACCACTGATAAAATAAATGATACGTTCCGTCGTGATATACAAAACCGTTCGGATCGTTTAGGAGACCGGTTGGAGGTTGGATATGGTAAGAAAACCGCCAAGGAGAATTTCTTACTTCTTCCTTCATTGTTTGATAAACTTCCGGTGCGATATCTGAGAGGGGGCGATAGCGTGCCTCGCGTGTCCACTGATTCATGCTGACAGCTCCTTATGCATTTATTTATATTTTTTCTTCTATTTGCTTACATTACGGAGAGCGTTCCCTCTTGTCAATGTCTAATGTTAGCGATGGAACGTCAATCGACCTTTACCAAGTTTTTTAGAATCATATAGTGCAATATCAGCACGGTGGATGACTTGTTCAACCGATTCGTTTAATCGTCGCGTCGCAATTCCGATACTTACCCCAATCTGAAGTGTGGATTGATCGATGACATAGGAATCTGAAAGATACGCTATGATTTCTGTTCCGTACTGATCGAGTAAATCGAAGGATACGACATCGTTCAAAACGATTAAAAATTCATCTCCGCCAAGTCGTGCGATCATACTGTTCGGGCGTCTCATCTGGCTCAAACGTTCAGCTACTTCTTTTAATAATAAGTCACCTGTCTGATGTCCAAATCGATCATTGATTGCTTTGAAGCCATCTAAATCAATATAGAGATAGATTTCGGGCGTTTCATTTAAAGAAATCGCATGTAAGTAGTTCGACAGTCCGTTTCGGTTCGGTAAACCGGTCAGCGGATCGATGAGCGCTAACGTCTCATACGTCGTTCGTTGCTGTTCTGTATCAGACAGCTGAGCAATCAGTTGACGTAAGGCAACCGATAGAACGGTGATTTCTCGAATTCCTTTATGGGACGGGATTGAGATTGAATGATCGTGTTGCATCTGCTCAGCAGCCAGTGTAATTTTCTTGAGTGGTTTCGTAATGAGTTGCGCGATGAACCAACCGATGACGGCAGTAACGATGGAAGCAATCAGTCCAGCGAAAAAAATAAATTTCTTCAATAGGATGGCGTCGTTAAAGGCGATTTCACTTGGTTGACGGACAAGAATCGTCCAGCCGAGACCATCGTAGTTTTTGTAGCCTTGGCTTTTAGTCGAGCCGGTCAAATAGACATTTCCATCAGACCATTCCGATACATGATAACCGGACTCGACGGGTTCGACGAGATTCTGTGGGAGCGCTTTACCGCGCCACTCATTCGGTCCGAGTAAAACAGTCCGTTGATTTTCGCTGACGATGAAAAATTCTAAACCCTCGATTTGTTTGGTTGAACTCTTAAAGCTTTGTTCGATTTCTTTTGCCCAGGCGAAGCTCAGGTGCGCTGCAAGGACGCCAGTCAATCGACCATCAGTGAATAAAGGGGTGCTGATATCAACGAACTGTAAAGGTTCATTACTCGGATTGGGAAGCAGTTTTGCAAGCAAGACGGCATCATGGACATCACCAATGAATGGGCGTTCTGTCGCTTCTTGGAAGACGGGGCGTGATTGAATCGATTGCCCTTCTAAGATTTGATCCGTCGAAGCACGCACTGTACCGTTCGCATCGAGTAGACCAATCCAAGAGAAATCAGGAATTTGTTGCTGGAGTTGTTCTAACGTCGTTCGCGTGACAGGAACGTCTGCTGAATTTTTAAGCGTCGGAAGCGTAGCAAGTAGATTAACTTCTGCTGCCCGTGACCACATGTAATGGTCGAGTTTATCAGACAACTGGTAGGCAGTCGCAGACAACGTCATTCCGACTTCTTCTTTTAGGCGATCTGTTGCACGGTCACTAATAAAAAAGGTCAAACATAAGGTCACTGTAAAAAAGAGTAGGGCAATTAGCATTGCAAGTAACACATCAAAACGAATTGATAACTTTTGCATCTAGTGAGCTCCATTTCACCTGTAAATATACGATGACGTATTCTACTTTATTTTATCATAGTTCCTCGACGTGTCTTGAAATTTGACGAAAACTTCGACCTCCTGGTTCGTATTAGAAATACTTTTCTGTTCGAAAATATAACCTAGTTTCCGCCAAAAAGATTGTCCGATTTGATTTTTTGGAAGAACAGCTAAACGAATGACGTCTTTGTTCTTTAAATAACGTTCATGAAAAGTATGATAAAGGATTGTACCGACTCCCTGGTGATGATAGCGGCCATCAATCAAAAAGAGACCAATCCAAGTTGATCCGTCCCGTGGATGTTCAGGCAAATAGTCGATAATTGCAAAAGGTCCCACATCACTTCGATATAGAAGACTGACGGTTTCGGGGTTAAGGAACTCTTCTGTGAATGCTTGACGAGTTAAAGGAAGTTGACGATTTTCTAGCTGAGCATATGCCAGGTTGTGATTAAAAATGGTTTGAACATCTTTAAAGTGCTCTGGGGTGATTTCAATAAACGTAACGTCCATGTCGAACCTCTCTTTCATCAATCTCGTAACGCTCAATGCTTTTATTATACAAAGAGCAAGTGGGTTTTGATTACATAATTGTAAGAAAAGGAACTTTTTCTTTTATTTCCCGTACAATGTAAAGGTAGAGTGAAAGAAATGAGGAGGCGAAAAAAATGTTGAAGATTGAACATATCTCGAAGCGGCTCGGAAAAGAGCAAATCTTAAAAGATGTCAGCTTTGAAGTTGCACCCGGAGAAGTCTTTGGATTTTTAGGTCCGAACGGTGCAGGGAAAACGACGACAATTCGAATCATTACAGGGTTGTTAGAGCAGGACGAAGGTAAAGTGACCGTGAATGGACACGATGTCGTCGAGGAGCGTTCGAAAGCATTGACGCAAATTGGAGCGATTGTCGAAAATCCGGCATTTTATCCATATATGACAGGGAAGCAAAACCTCGTTCATGCGAAAAACTTAATTCCAGGTTTAGGTGAAGTCGACTACGAGGCACTTTCCCGTCTCGTTGGGCTGGAAGGGAAGCTGTCGAAAAAAGTCGGCGAGTATTCTCTTGGGATGAAACAACGTTTAGGAATTGCCCGCGCTTTATTACATAATCCGCGTGTTCTCATTCTCGATGAACCGACGAACGGGCTTGACCCAGCCGGAATCGCAGAACTGCGTGAATATTTACGGGCGATGGCTCGGGATCAACAGATTGCGATTTTAATATCGAGTCATATGTTGGGTGAAATGGAGCAGATTAGCGACCGGTATGCCATCATCGATCAAGGTGTCATCAAATCTGTCGAATCCGTCCGCAATGAGACGGGATCGAAAATTTTATTACGTGTTGCGACGGAAGAAACGGAAGACGTACTTGAAGCACTTAAAGCAGCAAACTATCAAGCGGATCTGTGGAATGATCGAATCGTCGTTACGGCTCCTGAAACGGCATGCCCGGCAATTGCTCGCCTAGTCGTTCCGATTGCTGATTTACACGAGTTAACCATTAAACGGATGACGTTAGAAGAACAATTCTTGCAAGTCACGAAAAAAGAGGGGGATTCACATGCTTTCACTCATACAAAATGAATGGATGAAATGGTGGACGATGAAAAAATCGAAAATCGTATTGGCCTTGTATGTACTCGTTACGATTGGAATCATCATAATCGCAAAGACAAATGATATCGATTTTACGCGAAGTGAATTTTATTCAATCACGTCGATGGTTTTAATTGCACTGCTTGGTATCATCACAATCGTCTTCACAGCTGAAGCGATCGGTAATGAAGTCCGGTATGATACGATGAAACATTTATTGATGAGTCCATATTCCCGGATGACGATTTATTTCTCGAAATTAGCGTTTTCCGTTCTCATCATGCTCGGTCAGTTCCTGTTTATCGTCCTGCTTTCATACGCATTGTCATTTACGTTCTCTGAAGCTGGAGACCCACTCGTCATGCGGGATACCTGGTTACAACTGGTAGGTCCAATCTTTACGATTTTCATGACGTTATTCTTTTCGCTCGTTTTCCGCTCCGTCGGAATGATCATCGGTTTTACTGTACTTGCTCAGTTCTTTACTTCGATTGCCGGGAACGTCTTGCTTGCCTTTAAACCAGAAATCGCGAAATGGATCGTCTTCATGCACCTCGATTGGTCGATGTACTTCGATGGTTCACTAATGGCAGAGATGGCTAATCAAATGGATACGACATTGACATTCTCCGTGCTCTTTGTACTTGCGCATATCTTAGTATTGCTCGGTGGATCAATTTTAATCTTCCAAAAGAAATCATATACGTAAAAAAATCCCGTCCTCAAATGATTCGCGAGGGCGGGATTTTTTAATTACTTCACTCGATTGGAAATCGGGAAAATCCGCTGGAAAAATTCAATTAACGGACCATTCAATAATAAGAACACAAAGGTTCCGACGCCAATCCCAATCAATTCGTGTTCGACGATGGAAAGAACACTTGCGATGAGGAAAGGGATTGCTAAGCTGATCGTCGCACCGATTGTCGTACTCTTGAAACGACTGATTAACGATTTCATCAAGTAATCAGGCGGCATTAAGACGAAACCGATTTGTAGATAAAGGGCGAGACCTAATGAAATCATCGGCATCCCGATTATCATATAAACCGAACGGGTTACAAGGTTCGATGGCACATAGAGTAGCTGATGAATAGCTAAGAAAAAGTCAATCGCAACACCAAATAAAACGACGAGCGAAAAACTTAAAATAATTGTCCACCAACTAAAACGACTTCCTAAAGCGAGAGCGCTGCCGAGCGCGAAGATATGCAGACAAACGATTGCTAACCCGACCGTTAAAGGTGAAATTCTCGCTAAAGCTTCGCTGGCGGAAGTCCAAGGAGCACTCCCGATTGCGGCGGTGACCATAAAGCTGTTCCCTAAGGCGTTGATGATGATGGAAAATAAGTAAATCGTAATTCGTTTTTGTTGACTCATGGTGGAACGTAGCAAGTGATGCTACGCTTCTCACCTCCTTTTCAGACAGTTTTACGTTAAGGTATACCCTAAAAGTGTTGATTCTTTTCATGGAAATTCAGGAAATCCCATTGCGAAACCCTTACTGGACACGACATACTGAAAACAATTCAAAGAAATGGGGAGAGACGATGACTTATTTTGGTCAGAAAATTTTACCGTCCGTCAGGAAACTTGAGGACTTTGAAAAAATGCTGAAAAGTCCGTATGAATACGGGGTGTTACTCGAGATGCACGTCTCGCGTTTAAAGTCGGTTTATGAATTAGCCAATCGATATGATAAAAAAATGTTTTTGCATATGGATTTAGTTCAAGGACTAAAAAATGATGAATACGCGACGGAGTACGTCTGTCAGGAATTAAAGCCATATGGTGTCATTTCGACGAAAGCGAGCGTCATCTTAAAGGCGCGTCAAAAGAAAGTTAAAACGATGCAACGGATGTTCCTGCTCGATTCCAGTTCACTCGAAAAAAGTTATCAATTGATGGAGCGGACTCAGCCTGATTATATCGAAGTGTTACCCGGATTGATGCCAAAATACATTGAAGAAGTTAAACGAAAAACGGGACGACTCGTTTTTGCGGGTGGGTTGATTGATACGGTCGAGGAAGTAGAACAAGCGATCGCAGCGGGTGCGTCGAGTATTACGACGTCCAATAAAGAGTTGTGGCGACATTTTGAACCTGAACGATGAAAGCGCTATGATAAAACGCACAAAAAGTGTTTGACAGCGTTTTCATCGATTGTTATAGTGACATTAAGTTAATACACAGTGACGGAGAAATCGGAGATTCACGCTTTTATTCCCTTTGAGTAATTCTCAAGAGGGAGGAAGTGTGAATCTCTTTTTTTGTTGCTATTTTTATAAAAGGGGGAATAGAACATGTCAGCAGTACTAGCAGAATTTTTAGGAACAGCCTTACTTGTTGCGTTAGGTAACGGAGTCGGGGCAGGGGTTTCGCTATCAAAGTCGTATGCTAAAGACGCTGGATGGATTGTCATTACGTTTGCTTGGGGATTTGCGGTAGCGTTGTCCGTCTATGCCGTCGGTCAGTTCAGTGGAGCCCACTTGAACCCTGCCGTCACACTCGGATTAGCCTTTGACGGTTCATTCGCTTGGGCAGATGTACCAGGATACATGATCGCGCAGGTCTTAGGTGGAATCGTCGGTGCCAGTATCGTTTATCTTCATTACTTACCGCACTGGGCAGAAACAAAAGACCCGGCAACAAAATTGGGTGTTTTCGCAACGTCACCCGCTATTCCACATACATTCGCAAACGTTGTCAGCGAATTGATTGCTACGTTCCTGCTCGTCGTCGGAATCTTATCGATTGGTGCTAATACGTTCTCAGATGGTTTGAATCCACTCATCGTCGGCTTTTTGATTGTTAGTCTCGGTATGTCATTCGGGGGAACGACAGGCTATGCAATGAATCCGGCACGTGATTTAGGACCGCGGATCGCACACTTCATTTTACCGATTGCAGGAAAAGGATCATCGAATTGGGGTTACGCTTGGATTCCAGTACTCGGTCCCGTATTAGGCGGAAGCTTAGGTGGATTATTTTATCGGTCTGTTTTCTCAGGCAAGGATACACCGGCCTTCATTATCGTCGGACTTGTGACAATTGTCATTTTAGGTTTATGCTATAAATTCGGTATTCGTCCGAATAAAGAAACGTCAGTAGCGTCAAAGTCAGCTTAACTTACTAGATACAAAGGATGGGGAAGAGATGGAGAACTACATTTTATCATTAGACCAAGGAACAACGAGTACACGAGCGATTCTGTTTAACCAAGCAGGGGAAATCGTTCATTCCGCCCAACGTGAATTCACGCAGTATTTTCCAAAACCGGGTTGGGTCGAGCATAATGCGAATGAAATCTGGGGTACAGTCCTTGCAGTTGTCGCAACATGTTTAACAGAAGCGAACGTAAAAGCGAATCAAATCGCTGGAATCGGGATTACGAACCAACGTGAAACAGCAGTCGTTTGGGAAAAAGAAACGGGTAAGCCAATTCACAACGCAGTTGTTTGGCAATCCAGACAGACAGCTGAAATCTGTGAAGAGTTACGTGAAGCGGGTCATGGTGAATTGTTCCGTTCAAAAACTGGTCTTTTAATTGACGCTTACTTCTCAGGTACAAAAGTCAAGTGGATCCTCGATCACGTCGAGGGGTCACGAGAACGTGCAGAACGAGGAGAACTCTTATTCGGAACGATTGATACGTGGTTGATTTGGAAGTTGTCAGGTGGAAAAGCGCACGTGACAGACTATTCAAATGCCAGTCGGACATTGATGTACAACATTCATGAACTGAAGTGGGATGACGAATTACTTGAGATTCTTGATGTGCCTAAAGCCATGCTTCCTGAAGTCCGTCCGTCGTCTGAAATTTATGCGAATACAGCAGGTTATCATTTCTTCGGTGAGTCGGTTCCGATCGCTGGAGCAGCAGGCGATCAGCAAGCGGCATTATTTGGTCAAGCTTGTTTTGAAAAAGGAATGGCGAAAAACACATATGGTACAGGATGCTTCATGTTGTTGAACACAGGAGAAAAACCAGTCGTTTCGGATCACGGCTTATTGACGACGATCGCTTGGGGTGTCGACGGAAAAGTCGAATATGCACTCGAAGGAAGCATCTTCGTTGCCGGATCAGCAATTCAATGGTTGCGCGACGGCTTACGTCTCATTAATGATGCGAAGGAAACGGAAGCTTACGCAAAACGTGTCACTTCTTCAGACGGCGTCTATGTCGTTCCGGCATTCGTCGGACTCGGGACACCTTACTGGGATAGCGACGTCCGTGGAGCAGTCTTCGGCCTGACGCGTGGAACAGAAAAAGAACACTTCATTCGTGCGACACTCGAGTCGCTTGCGTATCAGACACGCGACGTCTTGACGGCGATGGAGCAAGATTCAGGAATTGAAATGTCGGCACTTCGTGTTGATGGTGGTGCTGTTAAAAATGATTTCTTAATGCAGTTCCAAGGCGATATCATCAATGCACCAGTTGAACGTCCGGAAATCAATGAGACGACGGCACTTGGTGCTGCATATCTTGCAGGACTCGCAGTCGGATTCTTTAAGGACAAAGAGCAAATCGCGGCACATTGGAAAATGGATCGTCGTTTCGAACCAGAGATGGATGAAACAGAAAGCGATGCATTATATGACGGATGGAAAAAAGCTGTCCAAGCTACGATGTTGTTTAAATGATGTGACATATGTTATATTGGGTATAAGTTAATAAACCGGTCGGAGAATATGGAGAGACCACAACAGCAGTTGGCATAGTCAGCTTGTTCGTTGTGGTCTCTTTTTTTCTTTTTCGAACCTAACAGGAGGAACTATTCATGGCTAACCAATCTTTTTCAAGCAAAAACCGTACAGACGTCTACAATCGATTGACACGTGAAGAACTTGACATACTCGTCGTCGGTGGCGGAATTACAGGCGCAGGAATCGCACTCGATGCTGCGTCACGCGGCATGAAAATCGGTCTCGTTGAAATGCAAGACTTTGCAGCCGGGACGTCAAGTCGTTCAACGAAACTCGTCCATGGTGGTTTACGTTACCTGAAACAATTTGAAATTCAAATGGTCGCTGAAGTCGGGAAAGAACGAGCAATCGTCTATGAGAACGGACCACATGTTACGACACCGGAGTGGATGTTACTACCGATGCATAAAGGTGGTACATTCGGACCGTTCAGTACGTCAATCGGACTCCGTGTCTACGATTTCCTAGCGGGTGTCAAACGTTCAGAATGGCGTTCGATGTTATCTGCAAAAGAAACACTCGCAAAAGAACCGTTAGTCAAACAAGACGGATTAAAAGGTGGCGGCTATTACGTCGAGTACCGGACAGATGATGCACGATTGACGATTGAAGTCATGAAAGAAGCCGTCAGTCACGGAGCACGTGTCGTCAACTATACGAAAGCTGAAGAAATCATCTACGAAGCAGGTAAAGTCGTCGGGATGCGTGTGACAGATCTCTTAACAGGAGATGTTCATGAAATCCGTGCTAAAAAAGTTGTGAATGCAACAGGACCATGGGTCGATGAGTTACGTGAGAAAGATGGTTCAAAAGTCGGGAAACAACTTCGTCTGACAAAAGGGGTTCACGTTGTCATCGACCAATCTAAGTTCCCACTCAAACAAGCAGTCTATTTTGACACACCAGACGGTCGGATGATTTTCGCGATTCCACGTGACGGTAAAGCATATGTCGGAACAACCGATACGTTCTTCGATAAAGATACAGCGCATCCGAAATTCACTGTCGAAGATCAAGATTATGTCTTAGACGCGATTCGCTACATGTTCCCAGAAGTCAAAGTCACGGCGGAAGACGTCGAGTCAAGCTGGGCTGGTGTTCGTCCATTGATTTATGAAGAAGGGAAAGATCCTTCTGAAATTTCACGGAAAGATGAAGTATGGCAGTCAGAGTCAGGACTCATCACAATCGCAGGTGGTAAATTGACAGGATACCGCAAAATGGCAGAGCATGTTGTCAACCTGGTCGCGAAACTATTAAAAGAAGAAACGAACCGTGCCTATGCGCGTTGTTCAACAAAAAATATGCCGATCTCAGGTGGACATGTCGACGGAGCAAAAGGTTTCGAACGGTTCTTGAAATCGCAAGCACCAGCAAACGGACTCACTTCAGAAGAAGTCTTGTTCCTTGCGCAACGTTACGGATCAAACATCTCTGAAGTATTGACGTATGCTGCAGCTTACGATCAAGCAGAAACAAAACTTCCGCGTGATGTCTATGCACAGCTCCATTATGGAATTGAGCAAGAAATGGTCGCACGTCCAATCGATTTCTTTATTCGTCGGACCGGAGCTGTTTTCTTCAATATCGCTTGGGCACGTCAGTATAAAGACGCAGTCATCGAAGAGATGAAACAACACTTGAACTGGACGGAAGAACAAACGAAACAGTATACAGAAGAATTAGAAATTGAAATTAACGATGCGTCACACGCACTCGTTACTGAAAAAGCTTCTGCCGCTAACTGAATGAAATAAGTGTGTAATGCCCCCGACGAGATGTCGGGGGCATTTGAGGTTGTAGACAAACGCTTATGAAGCGTGAACATGCGATATCGAGATGCTATCAACTCGCGATTCCCTGTCCCGCCTCGTCTTCCAAGTGGCAATCGGTCGCGCCGCTACAGCAAAGTTGCAGGAGCGCGACCGATTGCTTTTCGCGGTCTAAAGCGATTCAAGACGGATTGTGCTCTAAACCGTATGCATGCCTTTCCCTCACGGTATCACCTAAAAAGCGTCACGTGTCGTTGACTCCTACGGGTGAAAGTGCGTGTTTAACGCACTTTCAGAGGCAGGCAAGACCCTTCTCGTTGTCCGTTAGGATCAAGGCGCAATGGCTTGCGCCTCACCCGAGGAAAGCAACGAAAAAAGACGCTTTTATCTCTCGAGATTACTTTATCTACACGTTGTAATGCTCCCTACAATACGTCGGGGGCATTTTTCCATGACTTGAAATCAGATTAATTGCAAGAGGTGTCGCTGAGGATTATGCTTAGTCCATACTGAAAAATCAAAGGGAGTTGGAATGAAATGAAAGTAGAAGTATGGTCAGATTACGCGTGTCCGTTTTGTTATATCGGGAAAAAACGTCTAGAAAAAGCAATTGAAGCGAATGGAATGAAAAATGTCGAGGTCGAATTTAAAAGTTTTGAACTCGATCCGAATGCACCGGCTGAACCGACGAAAGGATTATATGAAATTCTTGCTTCGAAATACGGGACGACAGTCGATGAAGCACGCAATATGTCACAAGGCATCGTTGAGTCAGCGAAAGCTGACGGATTAATGTACGAAATGGATCGTGTCGTTCCTGCCAATACATTTGAAGCTCATCGCTTGACTCAACTCGCGAAAAAACATGGTAAAATGGATGAGATATCGGAAGCACTCTTTCAGTCTTACTTCATGAAAGGGGAGAACTTGAACGATCCGTCAATCTTGACGCGCGTTGCGCAGGAAGTCGGACTCGACTCAGAAGAGGTTGAGGCATTCCTTGCATCAGATACTTCAACAACTGAAGTCCGGGAAGAAGAAGATATGGCACGCGAACTTGGTGTGACAGGCGTTCCCTTCTTCGTATTTGATCGTAAATATGCGATTTCAGGTGCGCAACCCGTTGAAGCGTTTAGCCAAGTGATGGACCGGATTCAAGCGGAACAAAAGATTGAAGTCGTAGCAGATGGTGATGCTTGCGGAGTCGATGGTTGTAACTAAAATCTAGGCTAACAAAAGGAGAACGTACCCTACATGAAACTTATCTTTCACCCTGAAATTCGAGATGCGCGGATTAACCTTGCTGTCGAAGAATTCATCTTGAATAACTTGAACGTCAATGAAGAAGACTATTTTTTATTTTATATCAATGGTCCTTCCATCATCGTCGGAAAAAATCAAAACACGAATGAAGAAGTCAACTTGAAGTACGTCGAGGATCATGGCATTCACGTCGTGCGTCGTCTATCTGGTGGTGGAGCGGTTTATCACGACGAAGGAAACTTGAACTTCAGTTTCTTGACGAAAGATGACGGTGATTCGTTTAATAACTACAAAAAGTTCACGGAGCCTGTCGTGCAAGCCCTTCACAAACTGGGCGTGGAAGCTGAGCTATCTGGGCGAAACGATATTCATGTCGGAACGCGTAAGATTAGTGGGAATGCTCAGTTTACGACCCGTGGGCGGATGTTTAGCCACGGGACATTGATGCTTGATTCGAATATTGAAGAAGTCGTCAATGCGTTAGTCGTCAGCGAAGAAAAAATGCGATCAAAAGGAATCAAATCAGTTCGTAGTCGTGTCGCCAATATTTCTGAATTCTTAACTGAACCGTTGACGATGGATCAATTCGTTGATCATCTGCTCGCTTCGATTTATGAAGGAAAAGAAATCGAGCGTTATACGTTGACGGAAGCAGACTGGGAAAAGGTTAATGCGATTTCAGCAGAACGGTATGGCAACTGGGACTGGAACTTCGGCAAGTCTCCGAAGTTTGATGTCATCCATAAAAAACGTTTCCCGATCGGAACGATTGATTTCCGGCTTAATGTTACGAAGGGCATCATTCAAGAAGCGAAAATCTATGGAGATTTCTTTGGTGTCGCGGACGCCTCGGAAATTGCTCAAGCATTAGAAGGAAAACGATACGACCGTGCGTCACTACGGGAAGTATTAAGTCAGTATGAATTAAAAAAATATTTTGGTGCTGTCGAACTAGACGAAGTACTCGACGTTTTAGCATAAGCTTTTTTGGGAAAACTCTCTCTATCAACTTGCATAGGGGGAGCTTTTTTTATGGGCTACAATAAAGATAACTTTTTAGAAGGTACGTTAGAGGATTTCATCAATTTTGAACAGGTCTCAGAAGGGTTACCAAAAACAGAGGATAATCAACCGCTCCCTTACTATGAACGTGACGATTATCGTGCGGCCGGGAAATTAAAAGGCAAGGTCGCAATCATCACTGGTGGTAATTCCGGAATCGGACGTGCCGTATCGCTTGCCTATACGCTTGAAGGTGCGAAAATCGTGATCGCCTTCTATGGCGACCAAGAGGGCGCGGAAGAAACGAAAGCGCGTGTCGAAGAGCTTGGTGGGGAAGTGCTCCTGTCTAAAGGAGACATTGGAGACGCAGCTTATTGTGAAGAACTCGTTCAAAAAACAATCGACAAATTTGGCCGCCTCGATATTGTCGTCAATAATGCGAGTATGCAAAAACCAGAAGACTCGCTTCTCGATATTGAAGACAAGTCGCTGGAGAAGACATTCAAAACAAATATTTTTGGAATGATGCGTCTTGCACGTGCTGCTTTACCACACCTCAAGCAAGGATCTGCCATCATCAATACAACATCATCAACAGCATATGAAGGCAATGCCCTTCTGATTGATTATTCTTCAACAAAAGGGGCGATCGTCAGCTTCACGCGAAGTTTATCCATGAATCTCGCAAAACAAGGGGTTCGTGTCAATGCTGTCGCACCAGGTCCGATTTGGACACCGTTGATCACAGAGACGTTCCCCGATGAATCGGTAAAAACATTCGGTAAAAATACACCGATGGATCGACCGGGCCAACCGGCAGAAATGGCATCCGCGTACGTGTTCTTAGCATGTAACGATTCGAGCTATATGACAGGACAAGTGCTTCATCTCAATGGTGGCGTCATCGTCAACGGATAATGATAAAGAACGTGAAAACGTTTCCATAAAATGATATACTATCCATACTAACGCAAGCGTTATGTATGGATTTTTTTTGCGTAAAAAATGAATGGTTGTTCATTTGAAGGGGGAAGTTAATGATGATGGGATTGATTCATTCTGTAGAGGAGACCGCCCGGAGAAGTCCGGATGCAGTCGCCTACGTCTTCGAAGACACGAAAGTCAGTTATCATGAGTTTGTCGAGAAGTTCCACCGGGCAGCAGGGGCATTAGAAGCGAACGGGATTCGCAAAGGGGATCATGTTGCATTGATACTTGGGAACAGTCCAGCGTTTTTAGTTGGGTATTATGCCATCATGAAGCAAGGGGCGATTGCGATTCCAATCAACCCAACATATACACCGGATGAAATCGGGTACATTTTGATGAATGGGGACGTTAAAGGAATTCTTGGGATTGCTCCGCTCGTCGAAGCAGCAAAAGCACGGTTAGTTCATTTACCGAACTTATCCGTTGTCGTATCGGTGCCGTTTAACGGAGTAATTGGCCCAAGCGAAAAAATCGGGAATGTTGAATTTACGACGTTAGAAGACTGGCTTTCCATCGAACATCCGGTCAAAGACGTGATGAATGAACTCGATGATACGGCAGTCATTTTGTATACGAGTGGAACAACAGGGAAACCGAAAGGCGCCATGCTCTCACACCGTAACTTAACATCAAATGCACAATCGATTGGTGAATACTTAAATGTGTCAGAGCGCGACCGGACGCTCGCTGTGTTACCGATGTTCCATGTCTTTTGCTTGACGGTCGTCGTTAACGCTTCGTTAGCACACGGAGCATCAATCATCATTGCACCACGTTTTTCACCCCAAGAAACGTTTGAACTGGCGAAAAAAGAGCAAGTTACGATTTTTGCCGGCGTACCGACAATGTATAATTTCCTTCTTCAGACGGTTCAAGCCCACCCGCATTTTGCAGATTACTTTGCGTCGAGCCGATTATTCGTTTCCGGTGGAGCGAGTTTACCGGTTCCTTTACTTGAATCATTTGAAAAGACGTTCAACTGTCACATACTAGAAGGATACGGCCTATCAGAAGCCTCACCCGTCACGTGCTTCAATCCGTTAAATGGAATCCAAAAGCCGGGGTCGATCGGTCCGTCAATCATCGATGTCGAAAATAAAATTGTAGACGAACTCGGACAAGAATTACCGGATGGTCAAGTCGGAGAGTTAATTGTCCGTGGACCGAATGTCATGACGGGCTATTATAAGATGCCGGAAGAGACACAAGCGACGCTACGCGACGGCTGGTTATATACGGGAGATCTCGCGAGAAGAGACGAGGACGGTTATTTTTATATCGTCGATCGGAAAAAAGATATGATTATCGTTGGTGGTTACAATGTCTATCCACGTGAAGTCGAAGAAGTGCTCTATAAACATCCAGGGGTCGTCGAAGCTGCCGTGATCGGTGTACCAGATGAAGAGATGGGAGAAGCCGTCAAGGCATTTATCGTGTTAAAAGATAGCGTCACAGAAGCAGAACTTCTCGATTTTTGTGCGATTTCACTCGCGAAATACAAGTGTCCGACACGTCTCGAATTCATTGATCAATTGCCACGCAATACGACCGGAAAAATTTTACGGACCGTGTTGAAAAAACAACCATCCAATTCATGACATCCTTCTTAACCGACGACGTTCAAGCGTGAACATCGTCGGTTTTTTAGTCTATTCATGAAAATGAGAGGTTTTTGAAGGCGCGTTTGAGTGCATATACTCTAGAGAGGAGGACGATAAAATGAACATAGCATTGATTGCACATGACGAGAAAAAAGATGAGATGATCATGTTTGCCCGGGCCTACCAGGACTATTTAGCAAAGAATCAATTGTACGCCACGGGGACGACAGGGAAGCGGATCGTCGAAGCGACGGCGCTCGACGTACACCGCTGTAAATCTGGACCACTTGGTGGCGATCAAGAAATTGGCGCGATGGTTGCTCGAGGGGAAATTGACATCGTGATCTTTTTACGTGATCCGTTGACGGCACAGCCTCATGAACCGGATGTATCGGCCTTGATTCGCTTATGTGATGTCTATGACTTGCCGTTAGCGACAAATGTCGGGACGGCTGAGATTTTAATTAATGGGCTTGAACAAGGTGATTTTAAATGGCGTGAAATTATTCAAAAGCGACGGGAAGAGGAACAAGATAAATTTTCTTCGTAACAAACTGCTTGAGAACGCTTCTCATTTTCGTTTCATCGTGTTATAGTCGTATTGAAGATGATACTGATTATCAATTGCGATAGAAAAGGGCGGCGAAAACAATGGAAATCATTTTAATGACAGGTGTCACGGTCTTACTCGGTGGAGGAGCAACCTTCTTAGCACATATTGTAAAGACGGAACGTCGTCATATTGCGACAGATGTTAAAACGAACGTAGAACGTGCAACCTACCCATCGTTGCGCCTCGTAAAATAAATAGTGTTACTGACTAAACGCGCCTCTTTTTGGATAAAAGAGGGCGTTTTTTTCACATTTGGAGTGTTCTCACATAATTGTGCGGAATTCCTTTGATACACTACAAAAAAAGGACTTAGTCAGGAGTGACAGTGATGCATACGATTTATTTAGTGGATGATGAAGTGAATCTGAACCGCGTGCTCGTAAAATATTTAGAACAAGAAGGATGGCAAGTGAAATCGTTCACCTCTGGGGAAGCGGCAGCTTCAGCGATTATTGAAAAGCCTGATTTATGGGTGCTCGATATTATGTTACCGGATATGGACGGATTTCAGTTGATTAAACGGATCAAGGCACATGATGAGACGACACCTGTTATTTTCATCTCTGCCCGAGACGAAGATATCGACAAAATCATCGGCTTAGAAATGGGCTCGGATGATTACATCGCGAAACCGTTTTTGCCAAGAGAACTTGTCATTCGTGTCAAAAAAATCTTAGCGCGCGCCTATGCGACACCAAAAACAGGAGTGATTCAGTATGGCGATTATACAATCTATCCTGAAAAACGAGTCATCGAAGAAAATGGTCAAGAAATTGATTTGACCTCAAAAGAGTATGATTTGTTGATTTTATTCGCGACACAAATCGGGACGCCAATGTCCCGTGAACAGATTCTTGTCAGTGTCTGGGGTGATGATTACTTTGGTTCCGATCGTGTCGTCGATGATTTAGTTCGACGAGTCCGGAAAAAATTATCCAAACTTGAACTAGAGACGATTTATGGGATTGGCTACCGGTTGGTGTCTGCATGAAGAATCGGAGTTTGGGATTTCAGATTTGGGCGATGTTTCTACTCGTCATCGCAACGCTCTCGATCGTTATCCTTGTCGTCATGCGGTCATCGATTGGAAACTTTATTGATGAACAGGTCTATTCGACATTAGAAAACAGTGAAGTCTTCTTTTCAAAAGATGCTTCTGTCATCGACATGTTGCAGGACAATCCAATAGAATTTGATCGTCGAAAACAGGAGTCGCGTTCCGTTAATATTTTGTTGCTTTCGAAAAATGGGAAACTCTATTATGGGGGAGCCCCGCAACAATTGATTGATCAGATGTATCGTGATGCGATCAATCAAAAAGCAGAAACGGAAAAATATACGACACAACTTGATAAAGAAGACGTCTATTACAGCATTCTCAAGATAGAATCGGAAGGGGAGACGTATTATCGTGTCTCTTATGTCTGGGATGCCTATCGTCAAGAACTGATTACGCAATTGTTTTCAAAAATTGGCTGGGTCGTCGTAATTGTGAGTATCTTGACATTGTTCATCGCTTTTTGGTTAGCACGTCGCTTGACGCAACCATTGATTGAAATTGAAGGTGCAGTCGGAAAAATTGCAGCGCAACAGTGGAATACGCCACTTCCTCTTGATCGCGGAGATGAAATTGGTCGTTTGGCACGATCGGTCAATGCCATGCGCGTCGATTTAGAAAAGCAGGATAAAGCACAAAAAGCGTTGCTACAAAATATTTCACATGACCTGAAGACACCAATCATGGTCATTCGCAGTTATGCACAGTCCATTTCTGACGGGATTTATCCGGATGGTGATTTGACGGGTTCGGTCTCGGTAATTGAGGAAGAGGCCGAGCGGTTAGAAAAGAAAGTCGCTGCCTTGCTTTACGTGACGAAATTGGATTACTTTGAATTAGATCGTTCTACATGGGATACGATTGATTTAGACCGAATGGTTCATTTATTACAAAGTCGTTTCTCGAGTACAAAGCCGCTCACGTGGACGATTACAGGGGAAGCCGGTCTTGTACTTGGCGAAGGAGAACAATTACGGGTTGCACTTGAAAATGTAATTGATAATGCGATGCGATATGCCGAGACATCGATTGATATTCGTTTATCCGGGACCGAAGAGATAGCTCAAATCGAGATTGAAAACGACGGTCCGCCACTCGATTCATCATCACCACTTTTTCATCAATTTTCACGTGGTAAAGAAGGTAAATTTGGTCTAGGTCTTTATATCGTAAAACGTATCGTTGAGCGTCATGATGGGGAAGTTTCAATCGAGAACCAAGCAGTGGGAAATGGAAAAGATAAAGTTCGTGTGATTTTCAAATTCCCACGTCATTTTAAGCCAGAGATTGACCAATCAACGAAAGAACTTTAAAAACGAGATAGCGATATCTCGTTTTTTATATTGGGAAATATCGAACAGTCGAGGGCGTACAGGTGGGTTCTTTGATATAAACAAAGTAATAGAAGAAGGGAGATAGCAGGATGCCACATAACATCACGGAAGAAACGTTAGCTCTTATTCCTCAGTACGGTCAATACGGGGAACCGCAAACACTACTTATTAAAGAACGGTCGGAACTTGTGCTCGAAGGACATCCGATCAAACTGATTGAAGAATCATGTTTGTATTTTGGTTCTTCGATGCGAGGAAGAATTGAAGCAGCACGACATATCTTAGGACCAAACCGAAAAACGCCGGTTTTAATTGATTGGCAAGCACAAACCATCTTCTTTCCGACGACAGCTAAAGAAAAGGCGGAGTGCATCTGGATTAACTTTAAACAAATGAAGACCGTTAAAAAGAGTGGCGGAAAGGTGCAAGTCGAGTTTCAAACAGGACAGCGGATTGATACCGCCGCATCTGCCTATAGTATTGAACGACAGCGGATTAAAACCCTAGAATTAGCTTACGAAATGCAACGACGCTTCCAGGGGACGGGACATGAACACGTTTAACAAGTGCAGAAAAGTGGAACACTCTAACAGGAAACGTTACCAATGAGAGCGAAATGAACTTGAGTAGAAACTGAATGCGCATTGAAGGGGAGGTGAAGCGACCGATCTGGTCGCTACACGATGAATGAATCATATGAATGGTTAAACCGTAGAAAATTACAGCCGGGCTTCGGTGTTAATGGAGGACGCCGTTTTATTAGTTCACGGATCGTTCGTCCAGAAAACACGCCCGGCAAACGAATTAAAGATATTAAGCGAACACGCCAACTCATTGTCGACGAGGCAGGAAATCGACGTTGGGTGACAAAGCGAGTAGTCGTCACAGATGCATCAAAACATATGACGATTAACCGCCGCACATCGATTGCGCAAAAAGAAGTAACAGAATCTCGCTTAGAGCAAGTGAAGCAAAAATTATCTTCGAAGAAAGTATTGATTCCCGTTTTAGCGGCGACAGGGCTTGCCGTTGCCGGAGGGGTAATCGCATATGTACTTCGTCGCAAAAAAAGAAACACTCCCGAGAGTGAATAAACAAGCGTATAAGAAAAAAGCCGCGTCCCTCATTTAATCCAGGGACGCGGCTTTCTCTATACATAACCTATCTTAAAGGAAACGTTTTCGAATCGAAGTTGAGAGTGCTTTCTCTGCAATTTCTTCGAGCTGTTTCAAATTCGTCGCGTCAAAACTATCATTATAGAAGCGACCAACGAATTCGACACGATCATAATCGAGTTCCTTGAAAATCAAATGCTTGTGGTCATCATAAAAGACGACACGGAAGTAATCAGAACCGCGCTCTAATGTGACGAGTCCTTTAATATGTTCGAGTTTCTTTTGCTCGTCAGACTTTTCTTCTTCAACCGGTTCCTCTGCAGTTTTCGCCTCTGCTTGTTCGAGTGCCGATTTCACTAAATCAGGTTTCTTATCTTGTTCTTCAGTCATAATTATCGCCTCCATCTTTCATTTTACATGGAAATGGACAGATGAGAAAGAAAAATCCCTCACGGTTCCTGATGAGCCTCACAAATCCGTAAGACGTTTAATGCACCAATTCGTAAGCGCTCCATCAAACGTTCAGCTACAGCTCGATTGGAAAGTGTCTCATAGATGGCCACTTCCATCAACTCCATCCAGCGAAAGGCGTGTTGCTGTTCAATTGGTAAGAGTCGGTGAATCATCGCTAAATTCGTCCGCGAATCATCTAACTCATATTGGCGTGGACCACCTGTTAAGTGTGTCAAAAAAATAACTTGCGCCTGCTCGACACGTTGACGATCATCAGGAAAAATCGGACGAAGTATGGGGTCGGCATAAACAAGTTGATAAAAGCGAGCGACTAGCTGTTCAAGCATCGGTTGTTTTCCGATGTCATCATATAGCATGGTATTCCTCCTGTCTAACTAATTTTAATTGGCTTCAGTGTAGCAAAAATAAGTAGAAAAATATAGCTTCAAAAACGGACGTTTGTTCGTGTTTTATGAGATAATGACGTATACAAAAACGAGCTAAGGGAGGAACTGATGACCATGAATCATATGCACCTCGGTCGTGCCGGAACCGGAAAAACCACAAAATTAATAGAGACTGTAATCAATGAGCTCGAGGAGCGACCACTTGGAGAGCCGATTTATTTTATCGTCCCCGATCAAATGTCATTTGAGATGGAACGTCGAATTGCGACGGATGCCCGCCTATCTGGATTAGTACGGATGGAAGTCATGAGTTTGCGGCGCTTTGCTTTTCATATCATGCGGGATCATGGCAATCAGGCGATTCCGTTTTTAGACGAGACAGGGACACAGTTGTTATTACGTCAAGTCGTCGAAGAAGTTGAAAATGAGTTAAAGATTTTCAAACGGACAAAGAATATGCCCGGGTTTTACAAGGGGCTTGATGAACTGATCGCTACGTTCAAACGTTCGCTCGTCGCTCCAGACATGTTACGTCAAATTAGCGGACTTTCTCCGGAACGCTCGCCGAAACTAAATGATTTAGCTCTGATTTATGAGCGGTTCTCAGAACGCATCGTGGATAAAGCGCTTCATGCAGATGATTACTATACAACGTTACTCGACTTGTTACCGACAGCAGGTCTTGGTAATACACAGTTCTTTATTGATGGTTTCTATGAGTTTTCGTTACAGGAACAACAGGTGTTGCTTAAATTGATGGAACTAGCAAAAGAAGTGCATATCAGCTTTACAATCGATGTGAGCGATCCCTATGCGAAACAGACGGAGTTTGGGGTCTCCCAACGTTGTTATATGCAATTGCTCGAACAGATGCAAGACCGACAGCTCGAGCATGAAGAGGTCCATTATGAACGGACGATTAAGTTCAAGTCGGAAGGACTACAAACATTAGAACAATCATTGATGAGTCCTGCCTATCCTCCTGTCGATCATGAAGTGGACGGGGTCACGGTGACAGCTGCCGTCAATCGCCAAGTTGAAACGGAAGCCGCTGTCCGCCAGGCAATCCAACTCGTGCGCGAGCATGGTTACCGGTTCAATGAAATTGCTTTTATCGTACGACATCTTGAACCGTATGCGGATCATTTAGAACGTGCGTTTCAGCTCTATGATATTCCGTATTTCCTTGATAAGCGGGAAACGATGATTCATCATCCGATTGTTGAATTGATTCAGTCTGCTTTAGAGCTCGTCGTCGCCGGTTACCGTGAAGAAGCAGTCTTTCGTTTGCTGAAAACGGAATTGATGCCACTCCCGGCAGATGACCAACGGCTCGCGCTTGATCGATTAGAGACATTTGTCTTAGAACGTGGCATTAAAGGCACGATGTGGCAAAAGCCGTGGCAATTGAAACGACGCTTAACGGATGAGGTCAGTCTGACGGCGGAGGAACTCGAAGAAGAGGATGAGTTAAACCGGATGCGTCAATTCGTCGTCGATGCGATTACCCCGTTACAAGACCGGTTGAAGAAATCAAAAACAATGAGTGAACATACGCGTTCACTTTATCAGTTCCTTGAAGAACACCAGTTGACAGATCGGCTGTTCAGTTGGAAACAAGAGGCGCTCGAGCGCAATGAGCTCAGTCATGCCCGGGAACATGATCAAGTATATGAAGCGGTCTTACATTTACTTGAACAACTTGAAGCGGCAGCTCCTGAGACGGAACTGTCGACAGACTTATTCGTACAAATGGTCGAAACCGGACTTGAGAGTCTGCGCTTCTCACTCGTCCCGCCATCGCTCGATCAAGTCATCGCGACGGATTATGTCCGGGGGCGTTTACAACGAGTAAAAGTCGCATTTTTACTCGGCGCGAATGATGGTATGATTCCGTTCGTCGAAGACCAGTCGAAACTACTGTCGGAAGGAGATCATGATTTCCTTCATAATCATGGAGTTCCGGTCGGTAAAGCGTCACTGGATGTCTTTGATGACGAATTATACTACCTGTACCACGGAGTGACGGCACCGAGCGAGGCATTGTACATCAGTTATGCCCTCGTTGATGAGGACGGGAAGGCATTACAACCAGCCTCCATCGTGAAACAAATCAAGTACCAATTACTGCAAGACCGTCCTGTCAAAACACACTTCGCAGAAGCAGGAGAGCATGCACCAAATGATCAATTCGATTTCGTAACTGATCCCGACCGAGCGGCGGCTGCGACGGCAATCGAGTTACGCCGTTTACAGCGCCGGTATCCGATTCAATCGTCATGGTTTGATGTCTACAATGCATTGCTCGAGAATGGTCAAGGACGAGAACGAATGGCGTTACTCGTCGATGCGTTATTTTATCAAAACCGAGCAGATGAACTTCCAGACGACTTAGCACGTTCCCTTTACGGTGACAGCATCAAGGCGAGTGTCTCTAGATTTGAGACATATAATGCGTGTTCCTATAAGCACTTCGCACGGTATGGGTTACGTTTGAAGGAACGAAAACTGTATAAATTCGAGGCACCCGACATTGGAAATCTATTTCATGGCGCGTTAAATGATTTGTCCGTCAACATCAAGGAGTCCGGCAGAAAATGGCGTGATTTAGATGATGCATCGTGCACAGAACTTGCGAAAAATGCCGTGGAAAAAGTGACACCAGACATTCAAAATGCTATTTTGATGAGTTCGAATCGGTTCGGATACATTCAGAAAAAATTAACGGATGTCGTCGAACAAACGGCGAAGATGCTCGTCAAACAAGCAGAACGGTCTGACTTCGAACCTGATTTATTTGAAATCAGCTTTGGGAACGCGATGTTCCCGCCGTTACGGTTTACACTGCCGGATGGAACGGAAATCGAATTCACTGGTCGAATTGATCGAGTCGACCAAGCGACGATTGGTGACCAATTGTACGTCCGGATTGTCGATTACAAGTCGAGTGCCCGAGCGCTTGATTTTGCTGAAATTTATTATGGTCTTGCGATTCAGATGTTGCTCTATTTAAAAACGGTCGTCGAACAATCAGAAGTCTTATTTAATCAACAAGCGAAACCAGCAGGCGCCCTGTACTTCCATGTCAAAAATCCGATGTTACGAAGTGATTTGTCGGCGGCTGAAGAAGAACGGAATCGTTTATTGCTCGAATCCTACCAGATGCAAGGTGTGATTGTCGAAAATGATGATGTGTTACGGGCGATGGATCAAATCGCGTTTGATGAACGGAAAAAATCGCCACTCGTCAAAGTGACGTTTACGAAGACAGGGCTGCATAAATCACATACGAAAGGGGTCGTCAAAGAAGCGGAACTGAACGCGTTGATGGATCATGCCTGGGACGAATTGAAAACAAGCAGTGCCGAGATGTACGCGGGAGATATCGCCATCGATCCGTTCGACTATCAAGAGCGAACACCGTGTACGTTTTGCGAATACCGTTCGGTCTGTCAATTCGACGAATCGCTCGGGAACAGTTATCGTCAACTGGACCCTTTATCTGAAAAAGAAGTATTGGACCGACTGAAGGAGGAAGAGGAATGAGCGTCAATTGGACGGATGAACAACAACAAGCAATCGATGCGCGCGGAGGACACATTCTCGTTTCGGCAGCAGCCGGTTCAGGGAAGACCGCCGTACTCGTTGAACGGTTGACGCAACGCGTCATCGATCAGGAAGATCCACTGACAGCAGACCGGATTTTAGTCGCGACGTTTACAAACGCTGCCGCAAAAGAAATGAAAACGCGTGTCATCGAGGCGATCGAAGCGAAAATCAAAGAAGCCCCAGACGATATCTATTTGAAGAAGCAGCGTCAGATGATGAACCGGGCACAAATCACGACGATCCATTCCTTCTGCTTATCAATCTTACGGGAAAACTATTATCGAATCGGACTGGATCCGGCTTTTCGAATTGCGGATGAAGCCGAATTATTGTTGTTACAAGATGATGTACTGGAATCGGTCTTTGAAGAGTTTTACGCTGCCGCCAATCCGGCATTTTATGAATTGATTGATAGTTATACTTCAGATCGGGACGATCAGGCAATGCTCTTTCTGATTTCAAACTTGTACCGGTTTTCGCGTTCGCTACCAGATCCAGACGGTTTTTACGAGCATCTGCTTGCACAATACGACCAGCCGGTTGATCCCGATGAATCTTCGTTGCTGACACGACTCCTTGAATTAGAATGGCAAAAAATCGCACCGATTTTAGAACGTTACCTTGAGCTCTCCTATCGTTTGCATCAGTCCGGCTATACAGAAATGGCGGAGCTCCTATTGCGTGACATTGAACCGTTACGCCGCATTAATCCGGCGACTGACCGTTGGACGACGGTCGCACTGGCATTCCAAGCTGTCGAGTTCGGACGCTGGAAAAGTCCGCGTGGGGATGAGGCGATTAAAACATTTCAAACGGAACGGACGCGTCTCGTCAGTGATTTGAAAAAGCGTCAGGAGCTATTCGTTCAAAAAGAGGGTGTCGACTACCTCGAAGATCTTCGGTCGCAACTTGGACATGTCGAGATGATCGTGACACTTGTCCGAAAGTTTGCTGAAGCCTATCTCGAAGCCAAACAAGAACGGGGGCTTGTCGATTTTTCCGATTTGGAACATTTTGCTTTAGCCGTTTTAGAAGAAGACGGGGCACCGACCGATGTCGCCCGCTTGCTTCAAGAACGCTTCGTCGAAGTGCTCGTCGATGAATACCAAGATACGAACGAAGTGCAAGAACGTATCTTGACGTTAGTCTCCCAATCAGACGAACAAACAGGGAATCTTTTTATGGTTGGCGATGTTAAACAATCGATTTATAAATTCCGTCATGCTGAGCCGGGACTTTTTCTGGATAAGTTCAAGCGATTCCGGCAAACAGATTATGGGACACGAATCGATTTGACGAAAAATTTCCGGAGTCGTCTTGAAGTCCTTGATGGGACGAATCATATTTTCAGACAAGTGATGGATGCCGCCGTCGGTGAGATCGATTATGACGACGCAGCCTATCTACGGCTCGGGAATCTTGGTTACTTTGAATCAGAACAAGTCGAACCCGAGTTGATACTAATCGATCAACAAGATGAAAATAAGGAAGAATTAGAGGCGCGTGCCATCGCAACCCGAATCATCGAGATGGTCAATGAGGATAACCCGTACCTCGTGTTCGATGCCAAACAAAAACGTTTTCGCAAATGTGAATATCGGGACATCGTCGTGCTCGTTCGTTCACGTGGGAAACGTGTTCAAGCGCTCGTTGAAGTGTTTGAACAATATGAGCTACCGGTATACGCGGACACGACCGGCGGTTACTTCCAAGCAACGGAAATTCAAATCATGATGGCATTATTAAAAACGATTGATAATCCGTTACAGGACATTCCATTCGCGAGTTTACTCCGGTCGCCGATTTTTGGTCTGACCGATCGCGATTTAGGACGGATTCGTGCAAAATCGAAGGATACGAGTTTTTATGAGGCTGCCGTCCATGTCGCAGGCGAAGCGACACCACTCGGGATTCGAGTCGATGAAGCGTTACAACGTGTCAACCAATGGCGGACAGAAGCCCGTGGGAAGTCACTTGCCGCACTCATTCGCTCACTGTTTGACCAAACCGGGTATTTCGAATACGTCGGATGCCTTGCAGGAGGACGAAGTCGTCAAGCGAATTTGAATGCGTTATATGAACGTGCAAAACAGTATGAAGGAGCAGGATATCGGGGGTTGTATCGTTTCCTACGACTGATAAATCGTTTAATTGAGCGTGGCGAAGACTTTTCCGAAGCTCGTTCACTAGGAGAAGACGAAGATGTCATTCGCGTCATGACGATTCATCAATCGAAAGGGCTCGAGTTTCCGGTGACGATCGTCAGTCAACTTGGCAAACAATTTAATAAACAAGATCAAATCCAAGCCATTCAATTACACAAAACGTATGGGATTGCGCTTGACGCGATTGATCCAATCAAACGCTTGCGGTCAGGTACATTGTTAAAAGAGGTCATTCGCCGTGAGATGGATCGTGAAATGAAAGCAGAAGAAATGCGGGTTCTTTATGTCGCGATGACCCGAGCAAAAGAAAAGTTGATATTAGTCGGTTCAATCAAGGGATTAGATGAACAGTTGTTAAAATGGCAAGCTGCTCCACCTGACGAATTATTGTTGCCGGAAATCGATCGTCGTAATGCGAAAACGTATGCAGACTGGGTAGCACCAGCTGTACTTCGAAACTTTATGTTACAAGAAGGAGAGCAACAATGGGCATTCCGGATCATGGAATTGAACGAAATTGCGCCATACCAAGAAATTTCGACGATGATTGAACAGTTGGAACATGTTCGTCAACTCGAAAAAATCGACCGACCTGAAAATCAAGCATTTAAAGCACGGATTGAAGAAAGTTTTTCATACCGTTATCCGCATCAAATCGCAACGGAAACGGCAGCGAAGCAAACCGTGACTGAACTCAAACGGACCGAACAACTGGAGCGGGCAGCGTTTGAAGCGACAGAACGCCAGGCGACGTATTACCGGACTCCACAGTTCTTAGGCCCGGTCTTGACGGGAGCAGAACGCGGGACTGTCTTACACTTAGCGATGCAACTTTATGAAGCGGATTTGCCGCTTGCTGAACAAATCACGAAGTGGGAGACAGGTGAACGAATCTCAGAACAAGAAGCTTTGACGATGCGTGATGCACAAAATCAGCTCGAGACGTTCCTGGCGTCAAGCATCGGACGATTATTTGAGGATCGTTTACGGACGGGAGACGTCTATCGTGAACTTCCTTTCACGTACAAAATCGATGCCTCACGTTTTCGTACGGATTGGCATGGTCCCGTTGATCAAGCAGTCATGCAAGGGATTGTCGATTGTTTAATTCGAGACGGGGAGGACTATATTCTTCTCGACTATAAATCGGACCAAGTCTTTGAAATGGGTGCTGATCAAAACCCAGCCCAAATTTTACGCGAACGGTATGCAACACAGTTGAATTTATACCAAGAAGCGCTGGAGTCGATTTTAAATATTTCAATTTCGCAGAAATTGATTTATGCATTTTCGTTGCAACAGGTGATTGAAATTGACTGACTAGGTAAACGAAAAAAACTGTTATCTACTAATTGTACTTTGTCTACACGAGACCTCTAGAAATAGGGGTCTTTCGCTAATACTAATGTGTTGGGACACGAGTGCTCCTGACAGCACCCAATACCTGCATTTTAGTCTTGATAAGTGTTGGAATTGTTTTTACTAGAGTGACTAGTGCGAGCTTTTACGTTTTTTTGTTTAGAGACGTGTGAAAAACAAAAGTCACCCGAGTGATTTCCATTTCCTATTGTGAAGGAACTGTGTAGAATGAATAAGGTATGGATTAAGATAAGTGGATACATTTAGGAGGAATTATAGATGGCACGTATTTTATTAGCAGAGGACGAAGACGTATTACGGATGTTGGTCCTTGATACGTTAGAAGATGAAGGGTATACGATCGATGAAGCGACGGATGGCGACGAAGCCTACCAAAAAATCATGAGTCAGCATTATGATCTTGTATTACTTGATTACATGATGCCTGGAATGACAGGGATTGAAGTTATCGAAAAAGTACGACGTCACCCAGATAAGCAACAATTAAAAATTATGATGTTAACGGCGAAAAGTCAACAATCGGACCGTGAGCGTGCTGAAGAGATCGGGGCGAATTACTTTTTCTCGAAGCCCTTCAGTCCGTTAGAGTTGATTGATGTCGTAGGAGGAATATTGAGTGATCATCAAGTGGATTAATCGAAAAATCGGACGCCAATTGATGGCTTCCTTTTATGTCGTTTTAGCTACGCTGATGATTTCTTCTTTGGTCGTCTACAACTATACGGACACAAGGTTACAAGATACCCGCGCGAAGCTTGAAGATATCAGGGATCGTAGCGCCCGGGCCGGTGCACTATGGGAAGAGTGGCAAGACCTTCAGTTTAATATGCGTGGTTATGCGTTAATGGGGGATGCCACCTTATATGAAAAAATCGCTGCGCAACAAACAACGATTGATCGTCAAACACGGTGGTTCGAAAAAAATGCGATTTATGAGCAAGGAAAAGTCTATGCGACATCTTCACGCGAATTGTATAGCTATTACTTCGATTCGGTTTTGCCGCTTGTGCAGTCCTATGTAAAAGGTAAAAAAGATGGGGACGTCACAGAGACTTTTCTTCGCGGGACGACTTTAACAAATCTTCCATTAGGGAAAGAACTTGTCGCGGATGGAAAAATTTCATTAGATGACGCAGGCAATATCGATGTCCTCTCGGAAATCGATAAAAGTGAGTTGGCACTTGGAGGATACCGTGAATTTCTTGATGAGTGGGCAGAGAGAACGAGCCAGCAGTTAGGACAAGAGATTCGAACGACACAACTGATTTGGTTGTCGAATATCATCGTCGTCATTGCTGTGTTGATTTTCTTTATCTACCCGTTCATTCGAAGAATCACCTCTGAGCTTTTAGGACTCGTTAAAAATAGTCAGCGCCTTGCAAATGGAGAAGACATTTCGAACATTCAAGTCCCAAAACGAAAAGACGAAATCGGAATCCTAGCTTTGTCATTCAATCAAATGGCCAGTTCAATCTCAGAAAATAAACAACACTTACTTGCAAAAAACGAAGAACTGCAAGCGCAACAAGAAGAACTGCAAGCACAACAAGAAGAACTGCAAGCCCAACAGCAAGAACTAGAAGAAGCGTTAGAACTGACGATGCGAAATGAACAGCATCTTCAATACCGAAATGATTTAACAGAGACGCTGGCGGCTCGGGAAGCATTGACAGCCTATCCGGAAATTATCGAAAAACTTGTAGCGATTACAGGTTCAGAAATCGGTGCCCTCGTTTTCGTTGATGAAGGACAAAGTTATTCTGTCGTCACGCATGGTATGACGGAGCAATTGACGGAACAATTGCTAGGTAGCGATTTCTCATTGTTGAAGCGAGCAGATACTTTGAAAAAAGCAGTCCATTCGTCTAAACAAGTATCGAGTAATCACCCGTTGCCCTACCCGTACTATATGTATGAGACAGCAGTACCGATTTTAGATCCGTCATCGGATGAAGTGATTGCTTTCATCTATCTCGTTCGTTACCGCGACCAATTTACAAATGAACAAATGCGGGATGTCATGTCGTTCTCACGTCAATTGTCACTCTCCCTATTACGGATGCGGTTATTTGATGAGATGAACAAAGAGAAAACGAAAACTGAACGTATTCTCGATTCGATCCGTGAAGCGGTCATTTACATCGAACCCGGTAAAGAAGAGGTCTTCGTCAATCAGCCATTGTATGATCTATTTCCAGAGTTGCGCTATGGAGCGAACGAAGAAGTCGAGACACTTGATTTCTGCCTAGAAGCAATTCATTCCATCGTCGATGACCAAGCGACATTTTCACAGTACGTTGAAGCCGTTCTAGAAGGAGATGTCCCGACAGAAAGTCTTCAATTCTCAATCCGACAACAAACGGTCTTCATTCAATTTTATGTCGAGTCGATTGAAATCCTTGGTGTTCACAAAGGGACGATGCTCGTCTTGCGTGACGTGACGAAAGAGACGGAAATGGATCGACTGAAGTCGGAGCTTGTTTCGACGGTTTCGCATGAATTACGGACACCGCTATCGTCCATCTATGGATTTACGGAGTTGATGTTGAATCGAGATATCGATACGACCCGTCAAGATAAGTATTTGCAGACGATTCACTCCGAGACAGAGCGCCTTGCCAATCTCGTCAATGATTTTCTTGACGTACAACGGATGGAATCGGGGACACAGTCGTATAAAAAAGAGCCGCTTGATTTGCGTCTACTCCTCGAAGAGACGACACAATTTTATGCAGCATCGACGAAAAAGCACACGATTTCTTTCCGGGCGATGAGTGAGGCACTTCCGCTCATAGAAGCAGATGAAGAAAAGATGAAACAGTTGATGAATAACCTATTGAACAATGCCGTCAAATATTCACCGTTCGGTGGAAACATTGACGTGACACTGTCGATTGAAGAACAACATGTCTTGTTCGAGGTCCGTGATCAAGGGATTGGTATTCCAGCGGCAGCACTCAACCACTTATTCGAGAAGTTTTATCGTGTCGATAATTCAGATAGCCGTAAAATTGGCGGGACTGGACTTGGACTCGCGATCTGTAAAGAAATCGTCACGGGTCACGGCGGAGAAATTCAAGTCGAGTCCATCGAAAAACATGGAAGTGCGTTCATGGTTAAACTTCCATTACTGGTAGAACGTGTGACGATTTCTTGAATAAATGATATGTTACGAAAATAACCCTATATCTAGCAGGGGAAATCAGCTACCATGAAATAGGAACTAGAAAAAGGGGGAAATCATCATGCCAATCACTGCTTTTGTTCATACCCATGTTTTACTATGGGTGTTACTACTCGTTGCGTTCTTTGTCGCCTTTTCAATGTATAAGAAGGGGAAGCCTGCAGCTAAAGGAATCCATATGGCCTTTCGCCTCTTATTGGTGTTAACGTTTGCGACAGGATTGTATCTGTATATCCAAATTATGGGGATGTCTGAAAATCCGGACGGTTTATACCATGCAAAAATCACCGGTGGTTTATTGTCACTCATCTTGGGTGAATTGACATTAGTTCGACTGAAAAAAGGAAAATCGTATTCTGGGTTCTTGCTCGGATTTGCGGTGCTCATACTCGTGACGATTTTCTTAGGATACTCGTTACCATTCGGTATGGAGTTCTTCTAATTCACTGTCCGGTTGAGAGTCGACCATCATTGTGTTCCGGCACAGCGATGGTCGACTCTTTTTATTTTGCGTTTTCCCGCCTCGATCGAGGAAAACATCGAAAAGAATGCTGTTATCTCCCGATAGCACTTTGTTTACAGTCTGAAGCAAAAGTTTAATGCGTTTTTTTTGTTTACAAGTTGTTGTTATTTGGGAAAAGGGATGTATTACGTGGTAGAGAGGGGAACGCTTGTGGCACAGTTGAAAGAATGGACAAAGGTTTTTCGGGCGAGAAAATGGATGAAACGAGCGGAACCGGTTTTACCATTATGGCATGGATATATTGGGTATAAATATGGGTTGTTCGATGTCTTAGGTGCTGGTGCAACACAAGCAGAAGCGCAAATACGACTGAAGCAACCGCTCACAACAGAGGCGTTATCGCGTTGGTTCGAGGTTGGTCTGGCAGTCGGACACCTCAAAAAGAAAGATTTACGGTATACGGCAACACGGCACGTCCTTCCAGAACTTTCGAAAGCAGATGACCGTAGTATCGGCTTCATGTTATCAGAACTGATGGAACTTCATTTGCCGGCTTTATTTTCCTATCCGCAATTTTTAGAAGATGGTCAACAGAAGACCTTTAATGGAGAGGAACACGGAGACATTGTTGCTGAGACGTCCGCACTTGTCGAAACGGTTGCTTTTCCGGCAGTACGTCATATCATTCGAAATGAAAACGTCACGTCCTTACTTGATATCGGATGTGCGTACGGAGGATACTTACGAAAAATCCATGAAGCCTTACCGGAACTCCGTTTGGCTGGAATTGATATCGAAGAGTCTGTCATCGCTGAAGCGAAGCGACGCGATACGACAGGAGAAATTGATTTTGTTGTCGGAGATATTAAAACCTTTGAAGTAACGGAAACATACGATGGTGTCATGATGAACAACATTCTTTACTATTTTCCGAAGGAAGAGCGACTCCGTCTCCTCGAAGGTGTCCGTCGCTTCGTCAAGGACGATGGAACAGTTATTCTTGTCACACCACTTCGGGATAGTGAATACGGGGCGCCGTTCTCAGCTGCCTTTAACGCCTTCATGACGTTACACGAAAATTTATATCCGCTTCCTGGAAAAAAAGAATTGACTGAACAATTACATGCAGCCGGTTTTGAAAATGTATCGATCACACCATTTTTGAAAGAAGGAGCTTGGTATATCGTCACTGCAAACGCCACTTCCTAATCGGAAGCTTGGCGTTTTTACAGTTTGAAGGCACTTTAGATTTGTGGGCATAGTATGTGATTAGTATAATAGTTAAAACGACCAGAGAGAAAAAGGAGAGATTCGTGTGAAGCAGCGTGTAGCCGTTATTGGAGCAGGACCCGGAGGACTCGCCTGCGCCATGTTATTAGCAGGGCGAGGAGTAGATGTGACTGTGTACGAGAAACAAGCAGTCGTAGGTGGACGGACATCACGTGTGCAAGTTGGTGATTATCAATTTGATCGAGGACCGACCTTCTTAAATATGCCCCATATTTTAGAAAATCTATTTACGAGCATCGGATTGAATTTACACGATTATTTGGAACTGAAGGCATTGGATCCGATGTATACACTCTATTTCAATGGAGGGAAGGATCAGTTCACGATGACGACGGACCGAGACCGGATGAAGCAAGCAATTGAAGACCAGTTCCCAGGTAATGGAGAAGGTTATGATCGCTTTATGGCGGAACAAGCATTGAAACTAGGGAAGTTGATGCCTATCCTCCAAACGAAGCATGATCGATTGACGGATTATTTATCGCCACGTGTGTTGACGGCGTTACCTCGGCTATCGTTAGGACGCTCGTTATATGACGTATTGTCGGATTACTTTACAAGTGAAGAATTAAAGTATTCGTTTACGTTCCAAGCAAAATACCTTGGTATGTCAGCTTGGGAATGTCCAGGCGGCTTTTCAATTCTATCTTACATGGAACATGCTTACGGCGTTCATCATCCGATTGGCGGAATGAACCGTATCCCAGAAGCGATGAAACAAGCAATTGAGGACTTAGGCGGGAAAGTTCATCTGAATGCTGGAGTCGATCAATTGATTTTAGATGGAAAAGAAGCAACCGGTGTTATTCTAGAATCGGGAGAACATGTGTTATATGACGATGTAGTCGTAGGTGCGGATTTCGCTCATGCGATGAATCATCTCGTACCGGAAGGCGTTCTCAAAAAATGGTCCCGTCCGAAAATCGATCGTAAAAAATTCTCATGTTCGACATTCATGTTGTATTTAGGTGTCGATAAACGGTTTGACGCTCCGCATCATACGATTTATTTTGCGGAAGACTATGAAAAAAATGTCCGTGAGATGACGCAGACTCTTGAATTATCAGAAGACTTTTCGTTCTACGTCCAAAACCCGTCAATCATTGACACGACGCTTGCTCCTGAAGGCAAGTCATCTCTATATGTGCTCGTCCCAGTCCCGAATAACTACTCGGATCTTGATTGGGCAGTTGAAGGACCAAAGTTACGCCGGAAAGTCCTCGACGCACTAGAAGAGCGTTCTCCTTATAAAGGTGTGGAAGCTGCAATTGAAGTCGAAGAGATGTTCACACCTGACGATTGGGAAGCGATGGGGGTCCATCAAGGAGCAACTTTTAACTTAGGACATCAATTGACGCAGATGATGTATTTTAGACCACACAATCGGTTTGAAGAATTAGATCATGTCTATCTAGTTGGAGGCGGGACACACCCAGGTAGTGGTCTTCCGACGATTTTTGAGTCCGCTCGTATTACTGCAGATTTGTTGACGGGTGAAGTAGGTGTGACGAAATGAAGATTGGATTTGTAGGTGCGGGCGTCGGGACACTGCATGCGGCGCTCTTATTGACGAAACGCTATCCAGAGATTGATATTACAATCTACGAAAAGGAAGGGCGGGTCGGCGGTCGACTCGCTTCTGTCGACTTTGAGTCAGGCGGTCGGATTGATCAAGGACCGACGATTGTCTTGATGCCTGGAAAATTACAGGAACAATTAGCGGAAGCAGGACTCGATGGAGTCGAATTGTTACGAATCGATCCCCTGTACGATTTACATTTTGATGATGGGACGGTCGTGACGAAACTCGGAGATGTCGTCGATCAGGCAGTTGCGATTGAGCGACAGTTTGGAGAAGGCCGTGGCTTTTCTGAATTTATGCATCAAAAATCAAAGGATTATGACATCAGCGTATCGAAATTTTTAGAGCGGAGTTATTTCCGTAAATCTGAATTGTTACAGCCAGGCATGTTGAAACCATTAGTAAAGATGCATGCACTTGAGACAGCGCATGATCATTTGAAGCGCTATTTTAAAAATAAATACTTGCGAATGGCATACAGTTTTCCGACATTTTACATCGGTGGAAATCCTTACACGACTCCCTCGATTTACGGTTTGATTCCATATCGTGAGCAAGCAGAAGGTGTCTGGTACGTCAAGGGCGGCTATTTCTCTTTAGCTGAGCGCATGTATGAAGTATTGGTTGAACGCGGTGTTCGTTTTGAATTCAATCAGTCCGTCGAACGTGTCACGATTCAGGACGGGCAAGCGACAGGTATCGTGGTGGGTGATGCAGAATATCATTATGATAACGTTGTCTTAAACGGTGAGTTTCCATTGATGGAATACCTTGTCGAAGGGAAAAAACCGAAAGCTTATACGCCTTCTGGCGGAACGTTACTCTTGTATTTTAAAATGCGAGGAAAAGTCAATCTGCCGGTTCATCGTTTTTTGATGCCGAATGACCTAGAACCGTTGATGAACTCGATTTTCCATCAAGATGAACTACCAGAACATCCGGCTGTCTATTTGTTTAATCCGAGCAAGGTTGACGATTCGCTAACGGATCGTGAGGATAGTGTCGTCTATGCGTTAGTTCCTTCTCCGCGGAATTTTAATCGGGAGAAGTTCGAGCAACACGGTTTTATTGAAACCATCTTAACGAAAATTGAGAATCATCATCCAGGATTCCGTAATCAAATCGAAGAGATGCAAATCCGAACACCGCAAGACGCAAAAGAGTTTGGATTGTATGAAGGCGGAAGCTTTGGTATCGCACCGACGATTCGCCAATCAGCAGCCTTGAAAACGCAGGCGCGTCCTTATCCTGATATTGAACGATTATATGCAGTAGGTGCATCCGTCCATCCATGTGGAGGCGTTCCGATCGTCATGATGGGAGCGACATTACTTGTCAATCGTATGGAACAAGAGATGAGGTGGAAAAATGAATACAGTGACGCAGGCATACGCAACGTGTGAAGAAACGATTCAGAACGGATCAAAAACCTTTTATAAAGCATTTTCGTTATTACCAAAACAAGATCGATTAGCCGTTTATGCCATTTATACATTCTGTCGTTTTTTAGATGATGCCGTTGATGAATCCGACACACCTAAAGAAAGTTTGGAAGCCTTTTTAGAAGAATTTCGTTTGTTCCGTTCAGGATACCCTATAAAAAAGCCGCTTTGGATTGCATTGACGGATGTCTTTGAACGGTATGAAATGGATGAGACGCCCTTCCTGGAGCTGGCGGAAGGAATGCGTTGGGACATCGAAAAAAATCGATATCAGTCACTCGAAGAAACAGAACAATACAGTTATTATGTTGCGAGTACGGTCGGCTTGATGCTGCTGCCGATTTTAGCACCGGGTCAACCGGAACTCCGTCAATCTGCGATTGAGTTAGGCATCGCGATGCAATTAACGAATATTTTACGGGACGTCGGTGAAGATGCAAAGCGTGGCCGAATCTATTTGCCGAAAGAATGGATGGATGAATACGACGTCACGCCACATTCTTTGCTCGCAGGAACGCCGTCTGGGGACTTCGTAGGTCTTTGGGAGGCATTAGCTCTACGCGCAGAGCATCTCTATGATGCAGCAAGTCCTTCGTTCGAGCGTTATCCAAAAGAAAGCCGACGGGCCTTAAAAGTGGCAGCATTGCTTTATCGTGGTATTTTGGATGCGGCACGCGATAACCAATATGATGTTTTTACGAAGCGGGCGTACGTGAGCCGCTGGCAAAAGATGAAGTTACTCGCAACGATTTAAAAGTTCATAAAAAAAAGACCTTGGCGGGGACCAAGGTCTTTTTTTATGTTTCGTCTAGACCGGGGAGTCTAAGACGTTTCTGAGCGATTTTTGAAACAGTTGAGCAGTTGCTAACAAGGCAGGTCAACAATTCACGGGGATGAACTGTATTTCAACGAGCTGCCTGTGAACCAATCAGGATGAGACGATCTAAGGGGGAACGTCGTAAATCATGCTGACAGTTCAAACGTAGAACTACTTCGTTTAAGTGGGTCTTAAACGATGAATCAAATAACCGCTGCAAGTGTGTTAAGTTCCTAAACGCTCTTGACTCGGGGAAGTCACCTTGCGCTTGATTGAGGATGTGGGGTCAATCACTACCTCTTGAACTCGAAGTAATCGTATCAAATCTTAGTTGTCCGTACAAGTAATCGATTTGCAATTCACATAACGTTCACAGGGATTGGGCAGCACTTGACACGATTCGTTCACTTGCCAGTTTTCCTGAAAGCGTCACCATTGGACTACCGCCACCAGGATGGGTCGATCCTCCCGCGAAAAACAAATTGTGAACATTTTTTGAACGGTTGCTTGGGCGCATGAACGCATTGCGTGTACCATTCGAAGATAGTCCATAAAGAGACCCATGATACGCAGAAAATTTTTGTTCGATATCGGTCGGTGTGATGCGTTGTTCGAAGACGACGTCCGATTCGATATCGATTCCGAACTGTTTCAGCCGTTGATTAATCAAGTGATCATATGTGTCGAAGTCGATGACGTTGCCTTCGTTCGTCGCGGGTGCGTTGACAAGTATAAAGAGGTTGTCCCCAGCTTCGCCCATCTCAGGTGCCGTAACGGAAGAATTCGAAATGTAGATGGTCGGTTCTTCCGCGTAACGGTGTTCTTTAAAAAGGGCACGAAATTCTGCTTCATAATCCGATGAGAAGAAGACGTTATGATGGGCAAGCCCTTCAATTCGTCGCGTGAGCCCGATACAACGAACATAGGCCGAAATCGAAGGTTCCATTTGACTGGGTGTCGGGTTTTTAAAATCGGGTCGAATCGTTTCCGAAACGAGACGCGGGTATTGCGTCAATAGATCACCATTCATCACGACGAAGTCGACAGGTAAGTAATCGACATGGTTCAGTTCGATTTCTGTCGCAAGTCCATCCGTAACTTCGATTTGTGTGACTTCCTCGCCTAAGCGGAAAACGACGCCCATCTCTTGCGCCCGGCGTGCGAACCCTTCTGCGATTGCCGTATTTCCGCCACGAGTAAAGTAGACGCCGTCATTCAGTTCGAGATGAGCGATTAAAGCAAATGTCGCGGGCGCCTGAAAAGGACTACTACCAATATACGTCGCGTAACGATCGAGTGCCTGAATCAGTTGAGGATCCTTGAAATAGCTCTTGTGCAGCGAATGGATCGTTTTGAACGGGTGAACTTTGACCATATCTCGTAGTAAAGAGAAATTGAAATATGAATCGATATTGATAAAAAATTGCTGTTTAGCGATTCGGAATAATTCGGCGGCCTCTTCT
This sequence comes from Exiguobacterium sp. QJM3NY_9, assembly GCF_056173545.1. Taxonomy (NCBI): domain Bacteria; kingdom Bacillati; phylum Bacillota; class Bacilli; order Caryophanales; genus Exiguobacterium; species Exiguobacterium sp. QJM3NY_9. The sequence goes on from NZ_CM149679.1 coordinate 810,122, forward strand.
TGATAGCCTGTGATATCATTTTTTGCTAATTGTCCGTTCGTAAAACGATCGATTTCCGTCCGCATTGCTTCTCGACCATGCGTAAAAGTTAAGGTCCGCCCGTCAGGAAAGTGATTGGCGGTATGGCGTGCTAATTTTTCGAACTGGAAGTAATCATCGGGATCTGCTCCCGACTCCCGGATGACAGATTGAAAGACTTCAGGCATCGTGATGGTATTTGGACCGAAATCAAACCGGTGTCCTTCCGTGATCAGCGGCATCAATTTTCCACCAATATGATCATTTCGTTCAACGACAGTAACTTTAAATCCTTTTGAAGCGAGTGAAATAGCGGCACTTAAACCACCTAAACCGGCTCCGATGATAGCGACATGTTTCATAATGAACAATTCCTCCTTAAGAATAGGACCGACCTTTCCAAGTGATTTCCCGTTTCCGAGCTCTTCGAATCATCGCCGTTGCAAGTAAGAGGACATAAAGACCGGTTGCGAACGGGTGCAACAACCAAACATGGCGAATCCGCGCCATCCGATCAATCCTGTATCGTGCGAGCAACAAGAGAGCAAGTCCACCAATCGTCTCCCAAGACGGAAAGAGGAGGGCAGCTGGTAGTAAAGAAAACTGTACGAGATAGAACAACAGGAAGTAACTGCCGACGAAGTAGGAGTCGTTCATTCCCCGAAAGACATTTTTGAGAAATCCCTGCCATACTTCACCGTTCGTAGCATACATGTCACAACTGACATAAGGGGCGACATGAACGAGTGTCGTCGTATGACCGTGTTGCTTAAACGTCCGACAGAGCTCTAAATCATCGACGAGTGCCGTTTGAATCGCTTGATGTCCCCCGACGTGTAAATAAGATGCACGTTCAACGAGTACGACCATCCCGTTCGCAGCGGCAAAAGCAGGGTGCTTTACCTTGCGAAAAGCAAGCGGGAGATGTTGCGAAATTAAGACATGTTGCATCGGAATCAAACACTTGCCTAAAAACGTTGGTACAGGAAATGACGGAAAACCAGATAAAAAGCTAGCTTTTTCCTGTCGCATCGTCGCATATAGTCGAGGAATCGTATCCGGCATCAATGTAATGTCTGCGTCAAGAAATAACAGATAGTCTTCCTTTGCGACAAGTGATAGTTGATGGCAAGCATGAACCTTTCCCGCCCAATCTGAGGGGAGTTCGATTCCGTCAATGATTGTAAAGCGGTCATCCTGATGTGTCTGTTGCAACAGTAGGTTACGTGTCTCATCCGTTGAGCGATCTTCATAAAGATAGACATGCATATTCGGTCCGAGTGCGCGTTTGAGCGAATCAAGCAACTTCACGACATTTCGTTCCTCGTTCCGCAAGGGGATACAAATTGCGAGACTCGGTGGAGAAACGGGTGCAGCGAGTTTAGGGAGAAACATCAAGTTAATGAACGTATAGAGGCAGACAAGGAGCGAGAATATGAATAAAATCATGCTCATCGTCGAACCGCCTTTAGCCAACGCTCCGTTTTAACAGGAAGCGGGTCTGTTCGCTGTGTCAACACTTGATAAGCCTCGACATTCTCTGACATCGCATCAAGCCGGACATCATCATATAAGCGAGTCATTGCTGCTGTTAGAAATTCAGTCTGGTTTGAAGTACGACCAGGTGGTATTTCGATTTGGCGTGTTCGGATGTAGACATCCGGTTGTTGTTCATGACTGAACGAATAATAAAATGAAAAAATGGAGACAGACCGGGCTGCTTTAGCAAGATAAGTCGCGCCGCTCGCGAGTTGAAGCGGTCGTTCTTCTTGATGGCGTTCTTCGCCTTGCGGGAACATCCAAACACTACTGCCTTCCTGCAAACGTTCCTTTGCGTAGTTGAGGCTCATCTTTACATCCTTTAAGGAGTCCCGGTTGATGGAAAAGGCACCGAGTCGTGAAAAGAAAGGGAAGCGCTTTAAGCCATGTTCATCAATCATGACGTACGGGTTTTGATGGAGTACGGATTGATCGAGATGAAATAAGATCATCCCGTCCCACCACGAACCATGTGTTGCAAGCATCAAACCAGGTACCGGTAAATCATCAGGGCGATACAATATTCGATGGAACTGTTTGCGGATGAGCTGCTCTTTCAAGTACAGATGAAAGGCTTGTTCAGCTAATTTGTTTTTTTGCGCCTTTTGCATGTAGTGCTCCTCCTTTCGTCAGCCAGTAAACAAGCAATGCTAGGCTACTGATTATCGTCACACCATAAAGGCCTGCGACACCAGCAGTCAGTCCAAATAAACCATGAAGCATCAAAAATAAGTACTGATTGTTTCGTTCGAGCTCGGTGAACGTTGGCTTTTGTTCAAATCGTGCCATCAAAAGAGCGAAAACAAGTGCTGTTCCGTACCAACCGATAAAGTTTTGTGTTGGGATATCATAGTACAGACCCCCATCTTGCCAAAGCCAATACGATTTGACGTTCGCTGAGACCGGATCAATGGCCAAGTCGAGCCAAACAGCAAACAAGGGGACGAGGATCAGGGTGTTGTAACGAAACGGAAAACGCTTCGAGAATGCAAGACTTGCCCCCATAACGGACAACCAAGCTGCACCGATCGTGATTGGAACACCGAGTAACTGAACACCGAAGTCCGATTCATACCGATAGGTCCCGAATGGCCATCCGGTGTGGACACCAATTGATTCGATTAAAATGGACCCAAAGAAAATAAAAGGAATAATGAAGCGTCCTTTCGGTAAGACATCCCATAAGTAACAAGCGGCATACAGACCAGAAGCGAACAAAAAAACGGCATTTGCCCATTCGAGCCAAGGGGGTAATAATGAAAATCCGACTAAAATGAGCCCGATGACGAACCAAACTGTAAAGAATAACCAAAGGCGGCGCTGAAATATGGCCATGACGTATGTAAACCTCCATTCATTAGCATGATGTCACTAGTATACCCATATCCATCTGACTCGAGCGAGCATGGAGGGGCAGATCAAAAAACAGACCGTCAAAAGACGGTCTGTTCAGCAGTAAAGCGTTTAATGTTGCTTTTGTTTTTTTCGTTTGACGAATGAAAAGAGTAAAAAGGCAATATAAAGGGGGACGGCAATAAACCAAAACGTCGACCATTCGTTACTCCGGGCAATCATGACATACGTGACATAGAGTAACGTGAACGTGATGACGAATGTATGGCGCGGCACTGGAATATCTTTGAAACTCGGAATCTTGACGCGACTGACCATCAAGAAGGCAAGTCCCGTAAAGGCGAGCGGAACCATTAAATCATTCATTCGTCCACTAAACAGCGTGACGACAGCTAAAATCCCACCTGCTGCCGTAATCGGTACACCTGAGAAGTAGGTGGACGCGACATTTGTTGCTGAAAGGTTGAATCGTGCCAAGCGAAATGCTCCGAATAAAGGGAACAAAGCGGCAACGAGTAAGCCGATTTCACCAAAGTCGTAAAAATAAGTGTAATATGCCATCATTGCGGGGGCGACACCGAATGTGACGACATCGGCGAGCGAATCAAGTTCTTTCCCAAAATCGCCAGCGACACCGAGCATCCGTGCAATCCGACCATCTAAACTATCCAACATCATGGCGATGACAATCAACAGTGTGGCATTTTGAAAATCTCCCCGCGCCGCCATGACGATTGCGAGAAAACCACAATATAAATTCCCGAATGTAAAGAGATTCGGGATTGAGTTACGAACACGTTCTTTCCACAAAATGATTCCTCCTGCCACTTCTTCGATACTACTCATCATATCATATCTAGCTTTTCGTATCAGCGGTTTCGATAGAGAACCCCACTAGTAAATTCCAATAAATCATCCGGAGACAATTTGATTTGCTGTCCCCGTTTACCAGCTGAGATGATGATGAACGGTTGACCGATGGCACGGTCGGACAGGAAGACGGGAAAAGCTTTTTTAGCTCCGATTGGAGAAACACCGCCACGGACGTATCCTGTCAGACTTTCTAATGCCTTCATTGGAACCAATGCCACTTTCTTCGCACCAGATGCCCGAGCGACCGCCTTCAAGTTAACCTCTTCTTCGCCAGAGATGACAGAGAACAAGTAGTTTTTTTGATCGTCCTCTAAAACTAATGTTTTAAAAACCGATGAAAGCGGGAATTTAATTTTTTCAGAGACGGCTTGAGCGGACAAATCGCTCAAGTCGACCGGATAAGAAATAGATTCAAAGGAAACGTTAGACTGCTTCAGTAGCCTTTCTGCGTTCGTTTTGCTCATGAGATTCTCCTTTAGTGAGGGAATATTGAACCCACTTACGACCGTTCCAGCGTTTCAGTGCAAAGATACCACGGAACCATTCGTCGGCTGAGAAGGCAATCCAGATACCGAGAAGTCCGAGACCGAACTGAAGTCCGAGTACATAACTGACAACGACAGCGATTCCCCACATCGATAGGACACCGATTGTGACCGGGAAGCGGACGTCTCCTGCTGATTTCAACGTTCCCATCAAGACGATATTCAGCGCGCGTCCTGGTTCGAGGATGACACTTGCCCAGAGCAACGGAATACCGATGGCAATGATTTCAGGGCTCGATGTAAAGAGTGACATGATGGATGTCCCGAACGCTGCGATTGCGACGGCTGATACGAAACTTGCGAAGACAGCGATTTTTAATGTCTTGATGCCACGTGCATGTGCCTGTTCAAATTGTTGTGCTCCAACTTGGCGGGCGACTAACAATTGTGTTCCTTGGGCAATTGCGAGACTGAACAAGAAGCAGAGCATTGTGATGTTTGAGACGTAAACGCGTGCAGACAAGGCAGCTTCGCCAATTGTTGCGATGAAACCAGTGATGATGAGCTGTGAAAACTGATAAGAAATTCCTTCTCCGGCTGATGGAATTCCGATGTTCATGATGCTCTTAATGTCTTGACGGTTGATTTGAATTAAATCTTTTAAACGAAAACGTAGTGATAATTTACGGTAAACGACAAAGAATAAAAGTGTGACGGCGAAAGCACGTGCGATGACGATCGACCACGCGACACCTGCGACGCCGAGTACCGGAATACCGAACAGACCGAGTACGGCGATGACGTTACCGAAGGCACTGACGAAGTTCATCAAAAGAGTGACGTACATTGCATTTTTTGTGAAACCATGACTCCGGAGGATTGCTCCGAGTGTTAACGAAATGGCTTCTAAAAATAGGAATAAGCCAACAATCTTTATGAATGTTTCGCCGTAAACTAATGTTTGTCCTTCTAATGAGAAGAAACCTAATAATTGTTTCCCGGTTAGGGCGACGAGTACAGATATGATTAATCCGATGTAAAGATTAATCGAGAAGGCAGAGCGGGCGGTTTGACGTGCATCTTGGACACGTTTTGCACCTAGGTACTGACCGATGATGATTGTCGCTCCGACGGATGTGATATTAAATAAAATAATAAAGATGTTCAAAACCTGGTTCGAGACACCGACAGCGGCTGCTGCACTGTCAGAGTAGTAACTTAAGATTAATGTCGCGATGATCCCTAAACTCATATGCAACGCGATTTCGATGAATAATGGCCAAGTGATTTGGAATAATGTTGGTTGTTTTACAGTTTTCATAAAATTAAATTCCCCTTTTAAGTCCTTAAAACATTTTGTCTTACTGTATCTTTTGGAAACTATACGCCTTCAATTTTCATAATGAAAGTGAAAAACAAAGCTTTCATAAAAAAAATGGGGATTTAAAAGGATTTTCATAAAACATCACGAATACATCATAATGAATCGTTGTTCACTTTTGAAAGGTAGGGGAATGTGATGAATTCTGAAGTAGAGTACACGGTAGCATCGAGCGTAGCAACGGTGACGTTAGCTCGTCCGGAACGATTAAATGCCTTAACATCAACACTTTTAAATGAATTAGCAGATTCAATCGAGGAAGCCAATCAAGATGAAGCAGTCCGCGTCATCGTATTGACTGGAAAAGGACGCGGCTTTTGTGCCGGTCAAGATTTAAAGACGGTCTCACCAGGAATGGACCATGGCGATTATTTGAAAAGCTATTATCATCCCGTTGTCCGTGCATTAGCCGGATCGAAAAAGCCGATCATCGCAGCAATCAATGGTGTGGCAGCAGGAGCAGGACTGTCGTTGACACTCGCATGTGACTTCCGGATTGTTCAGGAAGATGCAAAATTGTCACTCGGCTTCATTAACATCGGTCTCGTCCCGGATGCTGGAGCACCATACTTCTTACCGCGTTTAATCGGTTCGGCGAAAGCACTCGAATTAGCGCTGCTTGGTGATACGATAACAGGGAAGCAAGCAGTCGAGTTTCAACTCGTGACAAAAGCGGTCGCAGCTGACCGGTTTGAAGAGGAAGTAATGGATTTTGCTCAGCAGCTCGCAGCGCGACCGACAAAAGTAATTGCGTATATTAAACAACTTCAATCAGCAAGTTTCGAGTCGACGCTCGATGATATGTTGGCACAGGAAATTATCTACCAATCACGTGCCGGTAAAACGGAAGACCATCAACGTGCGGTTCAAGCATTTCTTGAAAAAAAACCGCCTGTTTTTACCGGACGTTAAAACGATTTATTTTAATATCAGTGAAACAAGCAGAACCACTTCCGTTGTAATCGGAAATGGTCCTGCTTGTTTTAGCGCATTTTTTGTTTGATTTTTTGGGCCGTAGCATGTGTTTGATCGGTTAACCTACTCGAGAGACGAAATAGTAAAATTCCTAGAAAAGCGGAGACGAAAATATATAACCCCGTCAGCGTGATGAAGGCGCCGCTAGCGAGTGTAATAAAAAGAATCGAAAATTCTCCGCGTGGTCCTAAGCAAAAACCGGATTCGATGGCATGGTAGTTTGACAGCCCGAATGAACGACCACCGAAGAATCCGACCAAAAATTTAGATAACAGCCCCCAGATGACGAGTGCCAAAAAGAACCAGTCTAAAGGCAGTCCTTCCGTCAATTCAAACGACATCCCGAATGCAATGAAAAAGAGAGGGAGTAGTAAATCTTGAAAAGGTGTGACGAGCCGCTTCAAGTAGCGTGTTTCCTTTAGTTCCGTCAACAAAATCCCGACGATGAAAGCACCGAGTACTTCTGATAAACCGAACATGATACCGACACCTGAAAAAGTTAAAATCAAGCCGATGATTCCAATTCCGGCGTCAGGATGCCGGTACAAGGAACCAATGATCCGTTCTTTTCTGCGAATAAAGACGGTTAGTAAGATTAAAGCACTGAACAGAAAGAGAAAACCCGCGAAAATGGACCCTACTTTGGCAAATGTAAAAGGTTCTGTACCAAGTATAAACGGTGCCGTCGTCAAGAGAAGCGGGGCAATCAAATCTTCAAAAATAAGTAACGATAAGACAAAGCGATTAACGTCCTTGTGTTTGTCTGGCTCACGATCGAGCAAACGGGCAGAAATCGAAGAACTCGTCGCATATAAAACGCAGCCGATTAAAAAGGCTTCAGGAATGGAAAAGCCAAACGCAAGCGTCAGGAGGAATGTTCCACCAAAAGATAACGCAACATCAATTAATCCGGCTTTCCACACGTGGCGTAGTTGACTGAGCAAGTCAGCAATTGAAAATTTAAGTCCCAGCAAAAAAAATAAAACGATGATTCCCGCTTCACCGCCTAACTTCAATTCTTCAGGTGCATCGTAATAAAGCCCGATGGCAATCCCGATTAAAATGAAAGCGAGGATACTCGGAAGGTGGAAACGTTCACTCAAATAACTGATTGCAAATAAGCCGATGAGAATAAGACCGGCATAAAAAAATAATTCCATAGCGAGCACGTCCTCCTTTTATGTTTTCCTTTACCCTAGAAAAGCATCAAAATAACTATTAGATGAGCTTCAGGGGACAGAAAATGAAGTAAGCGGGAAAACTCGCTGATTTTGTTTCTTCCTTCCCGTACTTGCCCGTGACAGTACTTGTCCCCGCATAGCTAGAAACAGGTAAGAATGGGATTAAGAAGCAACAGCTTGCGCTTTGTCCGAGAAAAGTAACGAAAAGGACGAGTCCAATATTATTTTGTCGACACGTCAAAATACGGCATCCATCTCGAAACGAGACAGATACCGTATTGATTAAAGGACTTGGACGATTGTTCCTGCATAAGGTGGAAGTGTTACTTCTAAAGAAGGAAGTGGTGAATTCGAGAACAAATCCATGCCTTGTCCTGCCGCTGGTGCGGGAAGTGTTACTTGCTGATTCGAGTTGTTGAAGTAGATGTAGTAAGTTCCATCTTCGCTCGTTCGACGCATGACGATCGAATTCGTCTCGTCATCCGCATGAACGAATGAAATGTGTCCGTTATTCGCAAGAGTCTTATGCTGTTGCCGCAGTTGAAGTAAATGTTTTGTATACATCAAAAGGTTTAAGTCCTGTTCTTCTTCGTCCCATGGCATACATTTACGGCAACCCGGATCTTGATCCCCATCGAGTCCGATTTCATCGCCATAATAGATGACGGGACTACCGGAAAACGTCAACATCGATAGTAAGAGGAGACGCATCTTATTTTTGTCATGGCCGGCACGCGTCAAGGCGCGCGGTGTATCATGTGAGCCGATTAAGTTAAATGTCACTTCGTTGACGTTCATCGTATTCGAGAAGAGAACGTGTGACATTTCATTGGCATACGCCGTCGCCTTCGTTTTATCAAGGGCAAAGAAGTTTAACGCTGCGTTCGTAAACGGATAGTTCATGACGGCATCAAATTGATCACCGAGTAACCACTCTTGCGAATCGTGCCAAATTTCTCCAAGTATATACGTTTCAGGATTTGCTTCTTTGACGACCCGACGGAAATCACGCCAAAAAGCGTGGTCGACCTCATTCGCTACATCTAATCGCCAACCGTCGATTCCGAATTCCTCGACCCAGTAGCGGGCGACGTGAAGAAGGTATGCTTTTACTTCAGCATTTTCTGTATTGAATTTCGGCATCTCAGGCACAAAGGCGAACGTATCATAGTTCGGCATCGGTTCCGTGACGAGTGGGAAGTCGCGGAGGTGGAACCAATCACGGTAAGACGAGTTGCTACCGTGTTCACGGATATCAGCGAAGGCTTCGTGGTGGAACCCGGCATGATTGAAGACGGCGTCGAGCATGATACGAATGCCATTTTCATGTAGAAGGTCGACCATCTCTTTGAATTTTTCTTTTGTTCCGAACTGTGGATCGATTTCGAGATAGTCAATTGTATCGTATTTATGATTTGATTTCGCTTTAAAGATAGGACAGAAATAAATGCCCGTAATACCAAGCTCAACCAAGTAGTCGATGTGATCAATCACCCCTTGGAAATCCCCACCGAACAGATTCGTTGTCGTCGGTTCTGTACTATTCCAAGGCATTGTACCGGTAGGGTCGTTCGATGGATCACCATTCGCAAAACGATCCGGGAAAATTTGGTACCAGACCGTATCTTTGACCCAAGCAGGTGACGTGAAGACATCGATTTTATTTAAGTAAGGGACACAGAAGTAGTAACCGGTATCATCAAGTGGTTTTTCATTGAACCAACCACGTTCAGTGAAAACTTGTGTTGTTTGCCCATCGTGTAACCGGAAACCATAGCGAAGACGACGGAATGGAGGGATAACATCAATAAACCAGTAATCATATAATTCGTCTGAACCACTTCTTTTCATTGGTGTTTCGAATGTGTTCCAATGATTTGTTTTCGATGGATCGAAGTTCCAGTCCGTATCATCGGGATTTTCAGTATGCCAATCATACGGGTCTCCCCAAATCAGTTCGACATGCTCAACATCATTTTTCTTAGTTTGGAGACGGATATGAATCGTGTTTTCGTCGTACTTATAGACGAACGGAGACATGGCGCGATGGAATACGGCTTCTTTGAGCATAATGGTCACTCCTCTAGTGCAATCGATTGCACTCTAATATAATGGTCCTCGAACTAAGAATAGTAAAGCGCTTTCTTAAAGTCAATTAGAATTGGTGAAAACGAGAATTCCAAAAGATAATTTTATGATTTAATGCAATCGATTGCACTAAAGTGCGCAATTAAATTAAATGTAAACGTTTTCTTTTTTGGTGAATAAAAATTTTCGGGAAGTCCATTCGATTAAATACTTTTTTAGAATGTTTTTAAAATGTAGGAAAATAATTAATAAAAAGGACTTGTCAAAAGGGATTTAGATTGTATAATAAAAATGTAAAGGTGATGCAAACGTTTTCATAAAACGCTTACAACTACTCAGTTGTTATCATGAGAAAATGGTTGTGCCTTTATGCAAACGTTGTGCATTAGAACTTATCATTCGTACGTTAACTTGGGGAGGAATTTTCAATCATGGAAATGAAAAAACTTGTAGCAGGTCTTTCAGTATCGGTAATGGCAATCGGTGCTCTCGCAGCATGTGGTGGCGGAACAGATTCAGACTCTTCATCGAATACATCAGGCGATGGTGGCAAACCAGATAAAATCGTTATTTGGGAAGATACTGAAAAAGCCGAAACAACAAAAGCAGCGGCAAAAGCGTTTGAAGAAAAAGAAGGCGTAAAAGTTGAAGTTAAAGAAGTCAAAATGACAGATCAACAGAAAAAAGTTGCACTTGACGGACCTGCTGGAAAAGGACCTGATATCATTCTTCTTCCACACGACCAAATCGGAACAGTCGTTGACCAAGGATTGATCACTGAACTTAAAGACGGTGAAAAAGCACTTGAGCCATTCATCGATACTGCAAAATCTGCTGTCACGTTTGATGGTAAAGTGTACGGCTATCCAAAAGCTGTTGAAACACCGATTCTCCTTTTCAACAAAGATGAGTTAAAAGAAGCACCAGCTTCAATGGATGATCTCTACAAAGTATCAACGGAACAGAAAAAAGACGGCAAGTATGGTTTCCTCGCACTTTGGGATAACTTCTACTTCGCACACGGTCCAATTGCTGGGTACGGTGGATATGTCTTTAAAGATAACGGTGGAAAACTTGATCCTGCAGACATCGGCTTGAACAATGCTGGTGCTGTCGAAGGAATGGACTACATCGGCAAATGGTACAAAGAAGGTCTCTTCCCGAAAGGTTTGATTGGCGGTGGCGGTGGTCAAGCAATGGATCAATTGTTCGGTGACAAGAAAGCAGTCGCTGTCATGAACGGACCATGGGCAGTCGCAAGCTATAAAGAAAAAGGCATTAACTTAGGAGCATCGGCACTTCCGAAGCTTCCGAACGGTGAGCCGATTAAAACATTCGTAGGAGTTAAAACGTATGCGGTTTCTGCATATTCTGAAAACCAAGAATGGGCAGAGAAATTCCTTTCTACACTAACAGGTGAAGAAAACGCAAAAGCGATGTTTGAGAAATACAACGAGATTCCACCAGTCACTTCACTCCAAGAAGATGCATCGATTAAAGATAACGAAGTTGCAGCTGCAGTCTTCGCTCAGTCTAAAGACGGTGTGCCAATGCCGAACATCGCCGAGATGGGACAAGTTTGGGAACCAATGGCAGCAGCACTTCAACTTGTTGCAACAGACAAGCAAGATGCTCAAAAATCAGCAGATGACGCTGTCAAACAAATCAAGCAACAAATCGAAGCGAACAATCAATAAGTCGTCGTTTCCCAATTGAATCACTAAAAAAGAATTAAAGAGAGGGGGATCATTGATTCCCCCTCATCTTTATGGTTGGAAGAGAAGCCTGAGGTCAGACATGACCTTTGGAAAGGAGAACAGACGATGGCTGCCATTACGACACCGAAACAAACGGACCCGACACCAGAACTACAAACGAATCACCGCAAAATTGCTTCGTTGATTTCAATCGTCCCAGGTTTAGGGCAACTGTATAATAAACAATTTTTAAAAGGGGCGATATTCTTTATCGTCGTCCTGTCATATTTTTTAGTCAATTTTGATTTGTTTTTTAAAGGAGCCGGGAATGGACCAGGGGATCGCGGTGCGATCTGGGGTCTGATTACACTCGGTGAGGTAGCAGGCGTAAGGGGAGATCACTCGATTTTCTTAATGGTCGAGGGAATCATCGCGTTGATTTTACTTGTGTTTGGTATCGCCATTTACGTCTGGAACTTTATCGATGCGTATCGAATCGGTAAACTACGTGATTTAAATGTAGAAGTACCTTCATTGAAGATGCAGCTACGGAATTTCCGTGATAACGGGTTCCCGTATGCCATGCTGATTCCATCGTTGGTACTACTCGTCTTCACAGTCGTTTTACCGTTGATTTTTACATTCTTGATTGCTTTTACGAACTATAAATTCAATAACTCGCCACCAGCCAAGCTCGTCGACTGGATTGGCATTCAAAACTTCTTAAACATTTTCACGGTCGATATTTTCCGTGATACGTTCATCAGTGTGTTAGGTTGGACGCTCGTTTGGACAGTTGCTTCGACGACAGGTGTCATCGCAATCGGAATTGGTCTGGCTGTTCTCTTGAACCAAAAAGGTCTTAAAGGGAAACGATTCTTCCGTTCAATTTTGATTTTATCGTGGGCGGTACCGGCTTTTATCACGATTTTGATTTTCCGTTCAATGTTCAATGAAACATTTGGCGTCTTTAACACGACGTTGCTCCCGGCGATCGGAATAGGCGGTGGTGTCGAGTGGATGACTGACCCGACGTACACACGTCTCGCACTGATCGGGATTCAGTGGTGGCTCGGATTCCCGTACATCATGACGCTCACGACAGGAATCTTACAGTCGATTCCGGAAGATCTATATGAAGCAGCGACGATTGACGGGGCGACTTCAGGTGAAAAATTCCGTTTGATCACGTTACCGATGATTTTATTCGCGACAGCTCCAATCTTAATTACGCAATACACGTTTAACTTCAATAACTTCAACATCATCTATCTCTTTAACAATGGTGGACCGGCTGTACCGGGGCAATCTGCGGGTGGAACCGATATCTTAATCTCCTGGATCTATAAGCTATCGCTCGGTTCGAATCCACAGTATGGTTTCGCAGCAGCAATTACACTCGTACTGTCGTTCTTCATCATGACGATTGCCGTCATTCAGTTTAAACGTTCAAAATCATTCAAAGATGAGGATATGATCTAATGAGAAAACAAAACCGAATCAATATGGCGTTGTCATACCTCATTTTGACGATCGCCTCGATTATTATTGTCTATCCACTGCTTTGGGTTGTCGGGACTTCGCTCAACCCGGGGAAAAGCATTACTTCGGACATCTTCCCGAGTAATCCGACACTCATCCATTACTTCGATCTGTTCGATGCGACACAAACGGATTACGGCATGTGGTATCTCAATACAATCAAGATTGCTGTCATCACGATGGTCGTCTCGGTCGCATTGATCACGTTAACGGGCTATATCTTTTCACGTTACCGGTTCGTCGGACGAAAAAATTCGTTGATTTTGTTCCTCGTCTTGCAGATGGTCCCGCAATTCGTTGCCATCATCGCGATTTATGTGTTGCTCAACATGCTCGATTTGTTCGATACACATCTTGCGTTGATTCTTTTATACTCTGGTGGAGCGATTCCGATGAATACGTATCTCGCCAAAGGATATTTTGATACAATACCAAAAGAGCTAGATGAAGCGGCACGAATGGATGGGGCAGGTCATCTTCGGATTTTCTGGCAAATCATCCTTCCGCTTGCTAAACCAATGGTTGCTGTCATCGCTTTGTTCAATTTCATGGCACCGTTCAATGATTTCATCCTGGCGTCACTCGTTCTCCGTTCGCCGGAGAAACAGACGCTTGCGGTCGGATTATACAACATGGTTTCTGAGCAATTCGATAACAACTTCACGTTGTTTGCGGCAGGTGCCGTTTTATCTGCAGTCCCAATCGTCCTTCTGTTCTTCGCCTTCCAGCGCTACTTCGTATCTGGATTGACGGCAGGTGGAACGAAAGGGTAATAAAGGAGGAATTAGCGGCATGAGACGAGGCGTGATGCTTCTCTTCTTGCCGCTTCTCTTGTCTTTCGGACTTTTTCCGCAGACGAGTGAAGCAGCAAATTGGGAAAAGGAACGAATGTATTTTATTATGGTCGACCGGTTTGAGAACGGGAAAACGAGTAATGATATCGATGTGAACAAGGACGATCCGAAAGCTTATCATGGTGGTGATTTGGCAGGGGTGACGAAACGCCTTGATTACATAAAAGATGAAGGATTCACGTCAATCTGGTTGACACCAATCTTTAAGAATCGACCGAATGGCTATCATGGCTACTGGACGGAGGATTATTATAAAATCGATCCCCATTTCGGAACGAAAGACGAGTTCAAGCAACTCGTCGATGAGGCACATGAGCGTGACATCAAAGTTGTTCTTGATTTAGTTGTCAATCATCTCGGACCAAATCATCCGCTTGTCGAAGAAAAGCCGGATTGGTTCCATGAAGAACAACCGATTATGAATTGGAACAATCAAGTCGAAGTCGAAAACAACTGGTTATTTGATTTGCCAGATTTCAATACTGAAAATCCAGAAGTCGTCGATTATTTGGTTGACGTCGCGAATTACTGGGTCGATGAGACAGGAATCGATGGGTATCGTCTCGATACAGTCCGTCATGTTCCGCCGGCATTTTGGAAGGAATTCATTCCGGCCGTCAAAGAAAAACATCCGGACTTATTTTTACTCGGAGAGGTATTCGATGGTGATCCGCGAAAGATTGCGACCTATTCAGAGCTTGGATTTGATTCCGTGACGAACTTTCCTTTCTATTACGGGATAAAAGATCAATTTGCCCGCAAAAATGGTTCAGCGGAAGAACTCGATTCAGTTTATAATCGAGATATCACATTTAATCCGAAAGCGATGTCGCTCGCGACATTCATTGATAATCATGATTTGAAACGATTCATTACAGAAGCGAAAATCGGTGGAACTTCAGATGAAGAACGCCAATTACGCCTCGCGTTATTCGCCCTATATGCTGCTCCAGGTATGCCGGTCGTCTATCAAGGAACGGAAGTCGCCATGCCGGGTGGTGAAGATCCGGGGAACCGGATGATGATGGAGTTTGATAAAAATGAAAAGATGCAGGAGTATGTAAAAACGTTGAATCAGATGCGTCAAGACTACCCAGCGTTCGCGACAGGGAAGCAACGCTTGTTAGGAAAGACGGATCATATGGCAGTATACGCTCGAGAATCAAAAAATCAGACGGCGATTTACGCAATCAATCTAGGAGAGAAGAAAACGACGATGCGGATTAAAGCTTCTGAAATCGGTGATGATCAACGTCTGCGAGGATTATTATTTTCCGATCTCGTCCGACAAGATGGAGATGCCTATGAAATTACATTGGATGGCAGTAGTGCGAATGGATATATCTTAGAAGATTCTCAAGTGAACTGGTGGTCACTTGTTGCGATTGGATCGATTGCCCCAATCCTTGCGTTGATTCTTCTCTTGGTCCATCGGAGACGCGTCAATCGTTCGAACGAAAAACAATAAAATACATTTGTAGGGAAATGATGAGGTGAAGGGGATGCAAGTCACAATTAAAGACGTCGCTAGGGAAGCGAACGTCGCACCATCGACGGTCTCACGTGTCATCGCGAATAGTCCGCGAATCAGTCAAAAAACAAAAGAACGTGTTCGACAAGCAATGGAAGATCTCGGTTATTATCCGAACGTCCATGCTCGGAGTTTAGCGAACCGGACGACGCAAGCAATTGGTCTCGTCATGCCGAGCGCAGCGACGAAAACACTTCAAAACCCATTCTTTTCAGAAGTCATCCGTGGAATCAGTACGAAAGCGCATCAAAACGGGTACTCGCTTTATATGACGACAGGCGTGTCGGAAGAAGAAGTATATGAGGGCGTCGTCTCGATGGTTCAGGGCCGTCGCGTCGACGGAGTTGTCGTTTTATATTCAAGAACCGATGATAAAGTCGTACAATTTCTTCAAGAATCGAAGTTTCCCTTCGTCGTCGTCGGGAAACCGTTCAGTGACTCATCGCAAGTCACGTATGTCGATACGGATAATTACCTTGCCGGTCGTGAAGTGACGAAGTATTTGCATCAGCTCGGACATGAATGTATTGCCTTCGTTGGCGGGTCACAAGACTTAGCGGTCACGCAAGAACGCGTCGGTGGGTATAAAACGGCTTTAATGGAAGAGGGTCTTCCGGTCGAAGATAACTATATCGTCAGTGCACCCTTCATGACGACTGGTGGGGCTGACGCCGTTAAACGATTGATGTCACTCGATCATCCGCCGACTGCCGTCGTCGTCAGTGATGATATGATGGCGCTCGGCGTCATGAGTACGTTGAATGAGATGGGGATTAGTGTCCCGGACCAAATGGCGGTCGTCAGTTTCAATAACCTGTTCATCGCTGAGTTTTCGAGTCCGCCATTGACATCGGTCGAAATCAATATCTTTGGTCTAGGGTTTGAGGCGACGAATTGTTTGATTGAACAAATCAATGAAGATGCGACGCCGTATGGTAAACGTGTTATCGTCCCGCATTACCTCGTCGTTCGTCAATCTTGCGGGGGTTCGAAAAACGAATGAAAACCAGTGACTTCATCTCGCCCGGAACGGGGATCGAGATGAAGTTTTTTTGTGCTGTGAACAAAAACTAGTAGGAAACCAAAGTGGAAAGTAAGTTATTGGGAACGGTTTCACAAAAAGAAATTTATTTTCGTGCAAACGATTGCATTAGTGTGTTTTATGTGTAAAATAAAGAATGTACAGAAATATTGAAACGCTTACAAATGACGCTGAAAGCGTTCGAAATCGGCAATGATAAAAGGAGCGACTACTGATGAAACGATTATTTGATGTGAATGAGTGGAAAATCATAGAACAGGGATTTCATCCCGAGGATAACCGTCTCGCCGAATCGATGACTTCGATTGGGAATGGACATATGGGGATGCGTGGAAATTTTGAAGAAGATTACTCAGGAGATACACACCAAGGGATGTATGTGGCAGGTGTCTATTATCCGGATAAAACACGTGTCGGCTGGTGGAAAAATGGCTATCCCGAGTACTTCGCAAAGGTATTGAACGCAGTCAACATCATGGGTGTACGTGTTTCGATCAATGGTAAGAATGTCGATTTGAACGAGTGGGAAGTCGTCGATTTTAAGCGTGAACTCGACATGCAACACGGTGTTTTGACACGAACGATGTTGCTGAAGAATGGTGTCGAAGAGACGAAGATTGAATCGACACGATTCTTCTCAATCGTGACAAAGGAAATCGCAGCACTCCGTTATACGGTCACACCAATCAACTTTGAAGCGGAAATCATCATCGAGTCGTATCTTGATGCGGACGTCGAGAACGAGGATTCGAACTATGATGAAAAATTCTGGCTCCCGGTCGAACATGGAACGGAAGAACGTTTCGGATATGTCACGTCGAAAACAAAAAAACTCGATTGGCATGTAACGGCGGCGATGATTACAGACGTGGAAGGAGCGGTGTGTGAAGTCGTTGAAGGCACATCACAATATGTGGCGAACCGCTTTACGAAACAAGTCGAATCGGGTGAAGCAGCGACAGTTGAAAAAGTAGTCGCCCTCGTGACGAACCGTGATTATGAAGTCGAAGATTTACTGGAGCAAGCAATGAAGCGTGTCAATGAAGCGTTCGAACTGGGATTCGATGCCGTCCTCGCACAGCATGAGGCCGCTTGGTTGAAGCACTGGGAAGAAGCAGACGTTAAAATCGAAGGGGACGTCGAAGCGCAACAAGGGATTCGCTTCAACATCTTCCATATGTTCCAAACCTATACTGGAGAAGATTCACGTCTGAACATCGGACCGAAAGGATTCACTGGTGAAAAATACGGTGGCGCGACCTACTGGGATACGGAAGCTTATTGTCTCAACTTCTACCTTGCGACATCCAAACCTGACGTCGCGTGGAACTTGCTGAAATACCGTCACAATCAGTTGCCGCAAGCAAAAGAGAATGCGGACAAGAACGTCGGTATGAAAGGTGCACTCTATCCGATGGTCACGATGAACGGGGAAGAGTGTCACAACGAGTGGGAAATCACCCATGAAGAAATTTACCGGAACGGCGCGATTGCGCATGCGATTTATAACTATACGAACTACACAGGGGATACGTCATACCTCGGACAATACGGGTTTGAAGTCCTTGTCGAAATTGCGCGGTACTGGGCGAGCCGTGTCAACTATGTCCCGCAAAAAGACGTCTACATGATCCTTGGTGTGACAGGACCGAATGAATATGAAAATAACGTCAACAATAACTGGTACACGAACTTGATGGCAGCATGGTGCCTTGAATACGCGCAAACCGTCCATCGTCATTTAGCGGACAACGAGCCGGATCGTCTAGCCGAATTGATGCATCAATTAGCATTGACGGACGAAGAGCTTGCGCAGTGGGCCGGCATCGATCAAAAAATGTATTATCCAAAAGATGAGACGGAGCCGGCAGTTTTCATGCAACAAGACGGTTTCATGGATAAAGAACAAATCATGGTGGCTGATCTTGATCCGAAACACCTGCCGCTCAATCAGAACTGGTCGTGGGACCGTGTTCTCCGGTCGGTCTTCATTAAACAAGCGGACGTCCTGCAAGGACTTTACTTCTTGACGGATCGTTTCTCGATCGAACAAAAGAAAGCGAACTTCGATTTCTATGAACCGCGTACGGTGCATGAATCGTCGCTCTCACCTTGTATCTATTCCATTATTGCCGCTGAAGTCGGATATGAAGAAAAGGCGGTTGAATTGTATCAACGTTCTGCGCGCCTTGATCTGGATAACTACAACAATGATACGGAAGACGGTCTCCACATCACGTCGATGGTCGGATCATGGATGTCGATCGTGCATGGTTTTGCCGGACTCCGTGTTCAAGAAGGAGTATTATCCTTCAATCCGATGTTACCGCAAGGCTGGACGAGTTATTCGTTCCGGATGCAGTGGCGCGGCCACCATATCCATATTCACGTCAAACAAAATGAAATCTCAATCGAGCAATCTGCAGGTGAAGCATTCTCGTTGAAACTCCATAATCAAGTCATTGACGTACCAGCTGAAGGTAGCGTCACGGTTCCGTCTTCGATGACGGTCTAAACGTTAGGACGAATCGGATCCATAGGCTTAAAACGAAACCGGACGATTTTCGAAATTCTTGTTGAATCTCGAAAAATCGTCCGGTTTCTTTGTCATTTTCGTTTAGTCATCGTGCTGACACATGAAAGCGCTACCGAAAAAAGAAATCAATTTCTTTCGCATTCTTGACTATCCGCTGTCATTTGTTATGTGCTAAAGTGTTCCAAGATAGTTCAAGCAGGAGAGGAGAACGAGGTGTGACAGCAGTTGTGAAGGAAAATATTTTAAAGGTAATGGTCGCTTCGATTGGCGGGTTCGTCATTGCGGTCGCAATGAACTGGTTCTTGATTCCAAGTGGCGTTTATTCGACAGGATTTACGGGGCTTGCCCAAATCCTGACTCAGGTTTTACAGGACACGGCATTTGCGTTCGGTGAGAACGTTTGGTTTTTAGCCCTCAATATTCCATTGATCATTTTGGCGTGGATTATGCTCGGTCGTAGCTTTACGATCATTACGCTGATTTCTGTTTTAGCGACAACGATCTTTATCGGTTTGATTCCACAATATGCTGTCATTCCGGGTGACCAAACATTAAACGCAGTCTTTGGTGGTGTCTTGCTTGCGATTGGAACAGGAATCACGATTAAATTCGGTGCGTCGACCGGTGGCTTCGATATCGTCGCCTTGATTTTTGCCCGGTTCTCGGACCGAAGTGTCGGTCTTTATTTATTCGTTTTGAATTTTTTGATTGCCATCCTTGCCGGCGCATTGTTCGGTTGGTCGACAGCACTCTATACGATTGTCTTTATCTACGTGACGTCGAAAGTGGTCGATGAGATTCATACAAGCAATCAGCGCCTGACAATCTTCATCATCACGAACCATGCCGATGATATCACGATGGCACTGCACCAACATATCATTCGCGGAATCACACAGATGCCGTCGATCGGAACGTATTCACGGGCCGAAAAATCGACGCTGATGATGGTCATCGAACGACATGAACTGCGGGATATCGAACGGATTTGCCGTGACGCGGATGAAACCGTCTTTATCAATGTCGTACCAACCGATTCAGTCGTTGGTTACTTCCGAAAAGGATAGAACAAAAAACGCATCTTCTTGAGTAACGACATTTGTCGGTCAAGGGGATGCGTTTTTTTATCATCAGGCGAGTCCGAGGACATGCTTCAAGTAATAGGCGATGCCATCGTCTTCATTTCGTTTTGTCGTCCCGTTCGCAAGTAATTTGAGTGGTCCGATCGCATTGCCCATCGCGACACCGTGCCCCGCATACTCAATCATTTCTAAATCGTTTTCTTCGTCACCGAAAGCAACGATTTGTTTCTGTTCAATTCCGAGATGTCGTGCGATTTGCTCAAGACCAATCGCTTTGCTCGTTCCTTTACGCATGACTTCGACCATATACTCGGGCTTGATCCACTGACGGTTCAAGACGGTCTCGGCATGAATGTCTGACAGCTCCGACCGGATTTCGTTAACGTGTTCACCCTTGGCATGAATCAACAGGGAGGTCGGTTCATGTTGGAGCAGCCTCCGCAAATCACCAGTCGTCACGGACAGGGCATGGTCTGTATAAAATTCGTAAATCCCGACCGGATCACGTTGGAAATAGACATGATCGGTCACTTCACAGACGATGTTTTGTGTTTTCGTATCAGCAACGGACTCGAGAATATGTTGCACGGTTTTTAACGGAATCGGATGATGACTGACTTGAAAGTGAGGATCATTCGGATGATGAACGAAACCTCCATTGAAATTAACGATTGGTGTCGTTAAACCAAGTTCTTCATAGTAGCGCTTCGCGTGGCGAAACGGACGACCTGTCGCGATGACGACTTCATGACCATTTTCACGCGCTTTGTGCAGTGCGGCAATATTTGCAGGACTGATCGTCTTGTCGTCTTTTAAGAGTGTACCGTCGAGGTCGACGGCAATAAGATGACGTTTCATACATTCACCAACTTCGCTTTAGATTCTTTCCTCATTACTTTAGCATATGGACCGGTAGAAAACAGGGAAGTGACTGTTTTGAACAAAAAGGAAAACGCTTAAAAAAATCCGATTAAAGCTGTCGGATGATTTAAAAAATGATATACTACGAGACGTAGGACTAATAAAAGTAAGTTATGGAAATGGAGGGGAAAGAATGCGTTTTCTCGTTACATTCTTTTGGTCGTTCTTACTCGTGAACACAGCTGTGTTCATCGTATCAGCGGTCGATGCAGTTACGTATAACTTTGGATTTGCGACAGCGATGTCAGTCGTGACGTCACTTGTTGTCTTCGCACTTGATGCAGTCAACGAAGATCTTGGTCTTGGTCAAGGGACAAAGGCAGAATAACTTGAAAGCGAGGTATCGTCACTGGGCGATATGCTCGCTTTTTATCGTTTATAGTGAGGGGGAAGAGGCTTGATTTTAATTAAACAAGCACTTGTTAACGAGATCCCGACGGATGTACTTGTCGGAGGTGGAACGATTCTAGGAATCGGGACATATAATATCGATCAGGAATTGCTTGAACAAACGATTGACGGGACGGGGAAGCGACTCGTTCCAGGATTGATCGATGGCCATGTTCATCCGATTGGCGGAGGTGGGGAAGGCGGATTTGCTTCTCGGACGGCTCCGTTAGTCGCCAGTGATTTCTTGACGGGTGGTGTGACGACGGTCGTCGGATTACTTGGCACGGATGGTTGGACCCGGACCGGGATTGATTTACTGGCACACGTCCGCGGGTTTGCACGACACGGAATCCGGCCTTTTCTGTTGACGGGCAGCTATGCTGTCCCACCCGTTTCGATTACGGATACGATTGGTCGTGATATTATTCTCATCAATGAAGTCATCGGACTCGGGGAGATTGCAATCAATGACCACCGTTCGACCCAACCGACCGTTCAGGAGCTGACACGACTCGCAGCTGAAGCGCGTATCGCCGGGATGGTCAAAGGGGTCAATGGAACGATGAACGTCCATATTGGAGACGGAAAACAAGCGTTACATCTCCTCGAAGAAGTAGTAAGAACGTCGGATGTACCGATTGAACAATTTTTACCGACACATATCAATCGAAGTGAACGGATTTTTGAAGCCGGTCTTGCTTGGGCGAAACAAGGTGGACGGATTGATTTTACGACCTGTACGACAAAAGCCTTCATCGAAGAAGGCGAGGTGCCGGCTGGACTTGCGCTGAAACGGGCACTTGAAGCCGGGATTCCCTTACGGCAAATCACGATGTCGAGTGACGCCGGTGCGAGTTTACCAGCGTTCGATGCGGCAGGGAAACTTCTACGTATGGAGTCAGGAAAGCCGACCTCGATGTTGCAAGCGGTCGAGGAAGCGGTTCATCATGGGGTTGCGTTTACGGACGCCATTCAGACGGTCACACGAAACGTTGCCGAAGCTTATGGGATTTCCGGAGGGACAATCAAACCGGGTGAACGTGCCGACCTGTTACTGATTAGTGACGCTTTTGAAATCGATACGATTCTAGCGGGTGGTCATGCTATAATGATTCAGAAAAAATGGCTAATGCCAAAATGATGGAGGGATCGATTTGTCGAAAAAGTCTACGCGCGTGAAGCCGTCGAAAAAGTCGCAATCAAAAGCGAACTGGATTACGGCGGGTGTCATCGCATTGATCGTCATACTGGGAGCGACATTACTACTCTTCATGGATAATGAAGATTCAGCAACGAAAGATGGAAATCTAACAGCGAGTCAAGTCGCTGAAAAATTAAAGTCAGGTGACGAGTTCTATACGTATTTCTACCAGACGGGTTGTGTCCACTGTGAAAAAGTAAAACCGTACTTAGTACCGCTCGGCGAGCAACAGGATATTCCGTTTGAACAGATTGATCTTGCTGTCGAACAGTCGGCGTGGGATACATTCGGTATCGAAGGAACACCAACCGTCGTTCACTTCAAAGATGGTAAGGAAGTAAGCCGTGTCGCAGGTGAACAGACAGAAGATAGCTACAAGGAATTTTTCGCGGGTAAAAATGTTGAAGATTCTAAAGAAGAATCATCGGGTGATTTAAATGATTAAAAAATGGTTTTTTAAAAATCTATTCGAATTAAATGGACGCCCGTTCGTCGCACGTCAATTGCGGCGCTTTGCGATGAGCGAGTGGAGTCGACCGTTGATTAAACCATTCATTAAGTTGTATGACCTACAGATGCACGAAGCGAGTCAGCCGGTCGACGCGTACCCGACTCTACATGAGTTGTTCGTCCGTCACTTAAAAGAAGAAGTCCGACCGATTACGCAAGCTGAGCACGCATTCGTCAGTCCGTGCGACGGTGTTTTATCTGTCGTCGACGACTTGACGGAAGAGAGTCGCTTCACGGTCAAAGGACAAACGTATTCAGTCGCGGAATTGATTGGTTCACACCATGAAGCGGCAACGTACGTCGGTGGCCGTGTCCTGATTTTTTATCTCAGCCCACAAAATTATCATCGCGTTCATGTTCCAATCGATGGGACAGTTCGGACGAGTTATACGCTCGGGCGGGATTCTGCACCGGTCAATGATCTTGGATTGGCTTACGGAACGCGACCGCTGACACGAAACTATCGACGGGTGACGCGAATCGTCCAAGGTGCACATGCGCTTGAACACGTCATGGTCGGAGCGTTGAACGTTAACACGATCGTCCAAACGAATCATGCACGTGACATTCGTCGTGGCGACGAGTTCGGGTATTTTTCATTCGGTTCGACGGTCGTTTTAATTGCTCCAAAAGGTGCGCTTGATTTAGAAGATGATGTAACTGGTCCTGTCTTGATGGGACAAGCACTTGGTATTTGGAATTCATGAAAGCAAAAGCGCCCTTCAAGTGAAAGGGCGTTTTCTTTTGTGCATCGCTCTACGCCATTGATTGTGCTATAATCGAACGATAAGAACATAACTGTTTCTTAAACTTAACTATAGAGCTAGACCATTATCTGGAGGTTTTATTCTTGTTCAAACGACTTTATCCGAAACATTTCGTCGCATCCATTTATGATATCGATTTAGAGATGTTAAAACGAAACGGTGTCAAAGCAATTTTGACGGATCTTGATAACACGCTTGTTGCATGGGATATTGCCGATGCTCCAGACGAATTGGTGTCATGGCTGGATATGGTGAATAATCAATACGGATTTGACGTCATCATCGTCTCGAATAATAACGGCGATCGTGTCAAAAAGTTCGCGGATCCACTCGGACTTCACTATATTGCACCTGCCCGAAAACCATTACCAATCGGTTTCAAACGAGCATTAACGGAATTCGGTTACCATGCAAAAGAAGTTGTATTTCTTGGGGATCAGCTGTTTACTGATGTGCTAGGAGCAAATTCCGTAGGCATCGAAGTCATTCACGTCCAACCCGTCGTTAAAACAGACGGTGTCGTCACTAAATTCAATCGCTTGATGGAACGTCTCGTCTTCCGTCGCATGAAACGTAAAGGCATCTATAAATTGACGCAACGTGTCAAAGAAGAGCCTGAAACGGAAAAGCGGCAGGTCGAGTCACTGCGTCAAGATAAGCAACAATGACCCTGTCATACCGGTAGATGAAAGGATAGGCAGTAGTCGCAACATGTACGGCAATAGGTCGGAAGTTACGCTCTTGGAGTAGCGTGCAGGGTGCTACGTTGAATAGAGAAGGGAAAGTTCCCGATGCGGCTCAACACACATATGAACGAAGAAATTCATTGCGCCGGCTGTGGTGTCGAGATTCAAACAGAGGATCCGAAAGCACCAGGTTATGCGCCTAAATCTGCACTTGACCGTGAAATGGTCATTTGCCAACGTTGTTTTAAACTGAAACACTACAACCAAATTCAAGACGTTGCATTGACGGACGATGATTTTGTCAAAATTTTAGACGGAATCGGTCAAAAAGATGCACTCGTCGTTAAAATCGTTGATATTTTTGATTTCAACGGAAGTTGGTTACCAGGATTACACCGCTTCGTCGGAAAAAATGATGTCCTGCTTGTCGGGAATAAGGCAGATTTGTTGCCGAAATCACTTAATCCGAATCGTTTGATGAACTGGATGCGCCAAACATCAAAGGAACTGGGCTTACGTCCGGTAGATGTTCACTTGATTAGTGCGAAAAAAGGGCATGGCGTCGATGAATTAGCCGAGAAGATTGACTACTATCGTAAAGGGCGCGACGTTTACGTCGTCGGCTGTACGAACGTTGGGAAATCAACGCTCATCAACCAAGTCATTAAACGTTTTGGTGAAGAAGAAGAGGCCGTCATCACCGTCAGTCACTTCCCAGGAACGACACTCGATTTGATCGACATTCCGCTAGACGATAACTGTAACCTGTACGACACGCCAGGAATCATCAATCATCATCAGATGGCGCACTATGTCGACGCGCGCGACTTGAAATTGATTACGCCGAAAAAAGAAATCAAACCACAAGTCTTCCAAATCCACCCGCAACAAACGTTATTCTTTGGTGGTTTAGCACGCCTTGACTACATGGAAGGGAACAAACGTTCATTCGTCATCTATATGTCAAATGAACTCAAAGTTCACCGGACGAAGTTAGATAAGGCGGACGATCTTTATGCAAATCATAATGGAGAGTTATTATCGCCTCCGAATGAAAAAACGCTTGAGATGTTACCACCGCTCGTTCGTCATGAGTTCAGCTTACGTGACAATATGAAAACAGATATCGTCTTCAGTGGACTCGGTTGGGTTGCAGTTCACGGAAAAGGTGGACGAGTAGCTGCCTACGCGCCTAAAGGTGTTGCTGTTTCCTTACGTGAGGCGCTCGTCTGATGCGTTTCGCTGTCATCGGTCATCCGATTGCCCATTCACTTTCACCCGTGCTGC
This sequence comes from Exiguobacterium sp. QJM3NY_9, assembly GCF_056173545.1. Taxonomy (NCBI): domain Bacteria; kingdom Bacillati; phylum Bacillota; class Bacilli; order Caryophanales; genus Exiguobacterium; species Exiguobacterium sp. QJM3NY_9. The sequence goes on from NZ_CM149679.1 coordinate 836,061, forward strand.
ACGAGGCATGGCTGGAAGCGGCTGGGCTTTTCGGCTGTTATAGTATGATAGATGTCGAAGCAGACGATTTAGAGCAGGTCGTTCGGCAATTACGGATGCGCGAGCTCGACGGGATTAATGTCACGATTCCCTATAAGACGGCAATCATCCCGTTTCTCGATCGACTCGAGCCTTCTGCTGAAAAAGCAGGGGCGGTCAATACGGTCTATTTTGACGGGACGGAACTGGTCGGTGCGAATACGGACGGTACGGGATTCGTTCGTGCCTTGTCCGCAAGACAATCGTCAGAAAACATTCTTGTGATTGGCGCGGGCGGGGCGGCGCGAGGAATCGTCGCAGCGCTCGACGGGACTGTCACAATCATGAACCGGACGAATCAACGCGCGCGCGCGCTTGCCGCTGAATTTCAGGCGCAGGCAATCGACTGGTCGGAGTCACCAGATTTAACGCCGTATGACACAATCATCAATACGACATCGGTCGGTATGATGCCACGCATCGAAGCGACACCAATCGTATTGACCGAGACGACGGCACTGATTTGTGATATTATTTATCGACCGACTCTGACGCAACTACTACGTGATGCCTCGGCTCGAGGACTCACGACACTAGACGGCGTCCCGATGTTCGTTTTACAAGCGGCTGAAGCATTTGAACGCTTCACCGGTCATGCACCTGATCTTACGCTTGGTGAGCAGGTGATTCGAAAGCAATTGGAGGAATATTGATATGTTAACAGGTAAACAAAAACGATTTTTACGTGCGACAGCACATGATTTAAGCCCGATTTTCCAAGTGGGGAAAAATGGCGTTGGAGAAGCGATGTGTGCGGATTTGATCGATGCACTCGAAAAACGTGAATTATTGAAAGTCCAAGTTTTGCAGAACTGTGCCGACACACCAAAAGACGTAGCGGCTGAACTCGTCGATGGAACAAATGCTGAACTCGTTCAAGTCATCGGTAAAGTTGTTGTTCTCTACAAAGAATCGAAAGAGAATAAAACGTTACAATTACCACGATGAAGATTGGTTTGATGGGCGGAACGTTTGACCCGCCCCACATCGGTCATTTATTGATAGCGGAACAAGCAAAGGAACAACTGCGTCTTGATGCGGTCTGGTTTTTACCTGCGAACGTTCCTCCGCATAAAGCGGCGAACGTGACGAGTGCTGCGCAACGGTTGAAGCTCGTTGAAGCCGCTGTCCAGGCAAACGATGCGTTTTCCGTCTCGACGATTGAGTTCGAGCGTCAGGAAAAATCGTATACGCTTGAGACGGTTCTCGAATTGAAAAAACGGTATCCGACAGACGAGTTCGTGTTTCTACTCGGGGCTGACTCGCTTGCGAGCCTTGATACATGGTATCAAGCAGACCGCCTGTTTGAAACGGTTCAATTCGGGGCGGTCGCACGTCCAGGCAGTCGTTATTTGATTCCGGCAGGTGCGCAGGTGACAGCAGTCGACTTACCGTCGCTCGAAGTGTCTTCGACGGACATTCGAAAACGTGTCGCCCGCGGTAAAAGTATCCGTTACCTTGTTCCTGAAGCTGTCCGACAACTAATCGAGGAGTGGGAATTGTATGTTACTTGAAGAAGCAGACGATATCATTAAACGAACACTCCCGCATAAGCGTTATGTGCATACGCTTGGAGTTGTTGAAACAGCTCGTCAACTCGCGCGGCGAAACGGTGTCGACGAGGAGACGGCAGCGTTCGCTGCGATGCTGCACGATTATGCGAAGTATCGGGACACCGAAGAAATGCGGACGCTCGCTCGCGAACTCGGACAGCTCGAGTTGCTCGATTATGACGATGAGCTCTTGCACGCGCCAATCGGCGCAGAACTCGTCAAACGTGAACTCGGTATCGAGGATACGGTGATTTACCAAGCAATCGCGAATCATACGACCGGTGCTCCGGATATGCCGTTGCTCGATCAAGTGATTTTCGTCGCCGATGCGATTGAGCCGAATCGTACGTATCCAGGCGTTGAAACATTACGTGAAATTGCAGACGCCGATTTAACGGACGCCGTCATCGCGACGCTTGCGCATACCATCCAATTTTTATGTAACAAACAAACAGTGATTTTTCCGTTGACGATTGAAACGTATAATGCGTTCGTCACGGCTAAACGAAAGGGGACCGTCCTATGACAGTCGAACAAGAATTAAAATTAATCGTAAATGCAATTGATGATAAACGGGCAGAAGATATCATCGTTTTAGATATGAAAAACATCTCACCAATCGCAGATTATTTCGTGATTTGTGAAGGTGGATCAGAAAAGCAAGTTCAAGCGATCGCACGTGAAGTGAAAGAAGTTGCGCATAAAAATGAACTTCCGATCAAACGTCTCGAAGGACTTGACGCAGCGCGTTGGGTACTCGCAGATCTTGAAAATGTTGTTGTCCATGTCTTCCACCGTGATGACCGTGACTACTACAACCTTGAAAAACTCTGGTCAGACGCACCTAAAGTAGAAGTCGAGATCGACTGATGGCGTACGAACAGTTTGCATACGTCTATGACGAGTTGATGCAAGATGTTCCCTACGACGAATGGGTCGCCTGGGTATCGCAATACGTCGAAGCAAACAGTACGATTGCTGACGTCGGTTGTGGGACAGGAACGGCGACGTTGTTACTCGCTGAGCATTACCGCGTGACAGGTATCGATCTATCGGAAGAGATGCTTGAAATTGCACAAGAAAAAGCGATGGAACAACAGCAAAAAATCGATTTTTGGTGTCAAGACATGCGCGAAATCGAATTGCCTGCTCCAGTCGATGCGCTGACGATTTTGTGTGACTCGCTCAACTACCTGAAGACAGAAGCGGATGTGCAACAGACGTTCGAACATGCGGCACGGACGTTAAAAGAAGGTGGGAAGTTGTTGTTTGATGTGCATTCCCCGCATAAGATGGAAACACTCTTTAACGGGAAAACATATGCGACACACGCCGAACAAAGTTCTTATATTTGGTTTGCCGATCCCGGAGAAGCACCACTGTCCGTCGTCCACGAATTGACGTTCTTCATCGAAGACGAAGATGGACGTTACGACCGTGTTGACGAGACACATCATCAACGGACGTATCCGCCGGAACAATACGTGACGTGGCTTCGTGAAGCCGGATTCCGGACGCTCGCCGTAACAGGTGATTTCACGAGTGATGCACCAACACCGACGGCCGAACGAATTTTCTTTGTAGCTGAAAAAATATAATGGATGGACCGTTGCAAAAGGAAACTTTCGCAGCGGTTTTTTGTGCTGTATTTTGTGCTGTATGTTAAAGAAAAATAAACGATTTACATGAAAAAGATTTCTTGAGGAATTGATTTGTCAGTTAACACCACGAGAAAAACGAATTACTCAAAGCTACGTGACGACTCGAGCCTGGTAAAGTCGAGGCAAGAGGAGGGAGACCGATGACTATTCCCCGGATTCAACAAATCGCGAGTGTTGTTGTTGTCGTGTTACTGATAATCGTACTGTTCGTCCCGTTACCATCGTGTTCGAAAGAAGCGCTCGTCGACAAACCAGCAATCGTTAAGCATGAGCAAGACGCCAAAGCAGAAGATCAAGGGTCCACGGAGCAGACCCTCTTAAACAAAAAAATCATGGTTGATGTGAAAGGGGCAGTCAAGCGACCGGGACCCTATTCCTTTAAGTTAGGCGACCGGATTAAAGACGCAGTCGTTCGTGCGGAGTTGACACAAGCTGCTGATGTGACAGAAATGAATCTCGCGGCACGATTGATTGACGGTCAGGAAGTCATTGTTCCGACAAAAGAAAAAGTGAAACTTACACAACCGAAAGAAGAAGTACCACAAGCAGATGTGCCGGCTGGTCTGCTCGACTTGAATGCTGCGACGGAGCAACAGTTACTTGAAATCCCTGGAATCGGTCCAGCTAAAGCGAGCGCGATTTTAGCCTATCGTGAAGAAAAGGGCGGGTTCGCGCGTTATGAAGACTTAGGAGAGGTCAAAGGATTTGGTGACAAGACGCTTGAAACATTGAGAGCCTATTTGATTGTTTACTGATGCCGTTATTCCCGTTATTTTTCATAATTGTATTGATTGCAATCAAAGAGTCACTTTGGCTCGTAGGTGTGATTTGTCTCGTTTTGACCATTAAAAGCTGGTCTTTTACTTCGACACGCCTTGTCTTGATGAGTCTGTTGGTCGTAGTGTTCATCGTGTACGGACAAGATTTCGATGATGCGACACCGATTCAGACAATTGATATTTTGGATGCGAAGCAAAATGGAGATCGGATTCGGTACCTGGCGACTGCGAATCAACAGGAGTTGATTGTTTCGGCGACGCTAGATGAACATCAGGATCTCGATTACGAGCGAATTGGAAGACGGTGTCAAGTCGAACTGACGGAAAAGATGGTTTTACCGCGTGTCAATCGTGGCGGCTTTGACGAGGCGCGCTGGATGCGTACAGAACGATTAGCAGGAAAATTCGAAGTGAAAGAATGGGGATCATGTACCGATACACCTGGATTTGACGCGCAGGGACGCAGGATGCGCCAAGCATGGATGGACCGGATTGAACGACTTCCAGCGAAACAAGCCTTGTATATCGAAGCGCTTGTGCTAGGTGAGGACCGATTGATGGATCAGTTGACGCTTGATCGCTTCAAGAAGTTTGGATTGTTACACGCAATCGTCATTTCAGGTTCACATATCGCCTTTTTGATTTTTACGATATTATGGATTTTGAAAAAGTGCCGATTGACGCGTGAACGAAGAGCGGAATTTGTCCTTGTCTTATTACCGTTATATGGCTGGCTGACGGAATGGAGTGCGCCGGTCACGCGTGCAGTCTGCGTCGCGTTCATCTTGCTGCTCTATCAGCGTCTCGGACGACGGACAGACCCGCTCCTCGTGGTTGCCTATGTTGCAGCAGCGCAACTCGCTTATTCCTATACGAGTCTTTATGATATCGGCTTTCAGTTGACTGTCGGACTAACGATCTTTTTATTATTGTCGCGTAAGATTTGGCAAAAAGTAAAACGTCCTTGGAACTGGTTGTTAATTAGTGTCTGGGCGCAAATCTTAACGAGCCTAGTCTTGCAAATGGCGGAACAAACGGAAGTTTCGCCATGGTCGCCTCTGTTGAACCTCGTCATTGGAGCCTGGATCGAATGGGTCATCCTTCCGCTTTCCTTTCTAGTAGGCTTACTCTTGTTCTTCCCAGTCACGGATACATTCATGACGCTCCACGAGCGAGCAGTTGGTGTACTTGATCTTGCCCTCGCACAAGCGGAGCAGCTTCCCGTTCCGACCGTTGCTGTCCACTTATTGTCGTTACCACTCTTTTTGCTCGTTATAGTCGTCGTCTTAATCGGATGGTATGTAGCGGAACAAAAGTGGTGGGGGCATCTTCTTCCCGTCTGTGCTCTCCTTCTTGGAAGTGTATCGATGGATTTAAGGACGGAAGAACAGGTGACATTTCTCGACGTCGGTCAAGGCGATAGTACGGTAATCGAGAAGGATGGAGAAACGTTCGTTATCGACACAGGCGGGGCGTTTACGTTATCACAACGTCCCACGTTACGTCCGTTCGACCCTGGTAGTCAAATCGTTGCGCCTTTTCTTCATACGCGCGCGGAGACGGTAATCGACGGACTCATCTTGACTCATGCTGACAATGATCATATTGGAGGTGTCATCGGGTTATTAGAGAAAATCCGTGTCGATACGATTTATTTCGGAAGATACGATAATCAGGATGAAAAGCGACATCGTTTGCTGGAGCAGATTGAAGCGACAGGGACCAAAGTGGAGTTCGTCAAGGGAGGGCGAGAGATACGACCTTGGCTTACTGTTGTTGCACCTGACGAATCAGAAGCAGAGGAGAATGACCGTTCCATCGTGTTGCTTGCGGACGTTGCAGGAAAACGGGTTTTGTTGACGGGTGACGCAAGCATTGAACAAGAAGAAGGTTGGAACCTTGGACCAATCGATATTTTGAAAGCGGGTCATCATGGCTCGAAGACGTCGACGGGACTCGACTTGTTGCAACAAACGAATCCAGAAACAGTCATCATCTCCGCGGGACGGAATAATCGCTATGGTCACCCGCATGAAGAAGCGTTAGATCGCATCGGAAATCAGCGGACGATTTGGCGGACGGACAGGGACGGGATGATAACTTGTTCTTCAGCAGGCTGTGAAGCTATGATAAAATAAAAAACAGCAACCCCCCAAGGTTGCTGTTTTAGTGATTATAGACTTAAGAATTTGATTAAAACGCCAATGATGAATAAAACGGCGAAGAAACCAAATGAAGCGCCAAAACCGACGGCTGAGTCAAGCGCGTCATTACGTTTTGATTGAATATCGTTTTCAAACGCATTTTCACTTGGTGGGCGTACTGAATGTGCCATGCTGCATTCCCCCTTAATAGATTCCGCTTCTAGTATAGCGGAATAAAAGAGGATTATCTATGATGAAGTTAAGAACAAACTGTGAAATGTGGTGGGAATGATGAAAACACCTTGGCTTGTCAACGGAAAGTTGGCTAACCTTTATTTATTATATGGGACGGAGCGTCATCTTTTAGAGGAGTGGGAACGTGAAATCGTGAAGGCGGCATTACCAGATGGCGAACGATTTGACTACATGAAGATCGATTTAAACGATCAGCCTCTCGATGCCGTGTTAGATGAGGCGGAAACAGTTCCTTTTTTAAGTGATTACCGTGTCGTGGTTGCAAAACCAGCGACTTTTCTGACGGGCGCGAAAGATAAAAAAACGCATAACGTTGATCGATTAGCGGAATATGTCTTACAACCGGCAGATTATGCAGTCGTCGTTTTAATTGTCGAAGCGGAGAAACTGGATGAACGAAAAAAAATCGTCAAGCGGTTGAAAGATCGTGCGACGGTCCTCGAAGCAAAAAAGCCGACTTCGGAAGAATTATTCCGCTTTACGATGGATACTGTTAATGACAAAGGATACCGGATGGAGCGACCGGCAATTGAACGGTTAATCTTTTTGACAGGAGAAATGTGGGGAACGCTAGCGCATGAGCTCGATAAGCTGATGCTTTATGCAGGCGATCATCCGACGATCGAATTGGCGGATGTTGATTTGTTAGTACCGCGGACACTTGAAGACAATGTCTTTCAATTGACGGATTACTTAATGAAACGTCAACTTGAGCCTGCGATTCGCCTGATTCGTGACTTAGAAAAGCAAGGTCAGGAAATATTAGCGCTGCTCGGTTTGATGGCACGTCAGTACCGAATGATGTTACTGTCTAAGCGCCTGGCGGAACAAGGTTATGGTGAACGACAAATTGCTTCAAAGGTCGGGGCGCATCCATATGCGATTAAATTAGCATTGCAGTCCGGGAAACGATTTACGTTCGCCCAACTCGAACAAGCGTTAATCGCCATCACGACGACTGATGAAGGGATGAAGACGGGGCGTGGTGATAAACGAATATTGTTTGATTCACTAATCGTCCGACTAGCGACTTTGTGAGGAGCTGACGAACTAATGGAAATTCGAATGATTCAAGCAACAGAAGTGATTCCACTTCGTCATGGCGTCTTACGTCCGCATCAACCGATTGAGGCGTGCACGTATCCGGACGACTTGGCGACAGATACGTTTCACCTCGGAGGCGTCAAGGACGGTAAAATTGTCGCGATCGGCTCATTTGCAAAACGGTCATATGATACGGCGCCCGAATTGACATATCAATTGCGGGGAATGGCGACGAGTCCGGATGTACGTGGTGAAGGATACGGGATTGCATTGCTTGAAGAAGCACGACGAATCTTAAAGGAACGGCAAGTTACTGGTTGGTGGTGTAATGCCCGGCTAGTCGCAGTTCCGTTTTACGAACGATTTGGAATGAAGATTGCGAGTGAGCAATTTGAAATCGAAGGAATTGGTCCGCATCACGTGATGGTCGATCGATTGACGTATTGAAACGAAGTATTCAAATCAACTGAGACTGACTCGGAAGGAAGCATTCTTTTAGAGTCGGTCTCTTTTTTAAGCACAAAAAAATCGCCACCGGGGAAGCCCCTAGTGGCGATCAATCACCGTATTCTTCGGAAAGAATTAAAGTGCGTTTACGAGTTTAGCGAGACGTGATTTGTCACGACCAGCTTTGTTGCTGTGGATAAGACCTTTAGCAGCAGCTTTGTCGATTTTCTTAGACGCTGTGTTGAAAGCTACGAGCGCTTGCTCTTTGTTACCTTCAGTAGCGAAAGTTTCGACTGCTTTGATAGCTGAACGCATTGACGATTTACGTTGTACGTTAGCGACGCGGCGTTTTTCAGCTGTTTTAACACGCTTGATTGCTGATTTAATGTTAGCCATGGATGATTCACCTCCAAGAAAACTCATTCGAGATTTATATTCGCATATCTGCATTTATCGTTCAACAGAACAAACACAATTGTAGCAAACGTTTTTCTTAAAAGCAATAACAGCTCTAGGGTTTCTTTGGATTTTTGTTTTTCGGTAAAACAAAACGGGATGGTACAGCTCGTCTGATTTTTGTTATAATGAAGCGTATGTACGTTTGAATATAAGGTAAGGTGACTATAAACATGAATAATGCAGACCGTTTAAAACGGCAGAAGAGCATTCGCAACTTCTCGATTATCGCCCATATCGACCACGGGAAATCGACGCTCGCTGACCGTATTCTAGAAAGAACAGGCGCTTTGACGTCACGTGAAATGAAAGACCAAACGCTTGATGCCATGGATCTCGAGCGGGAACGTGGAATCACGATCAAGTTGAATGCCGTCCAATTGAAGTATACAGCAAAAGATGGTGAGGAATATATCCTCCATCTGATCGACACACCTGGACACGTCGACTTTACTTATGAAGTTTCGCGTTCACTCGCAGCATGTGAAGGTGCTGTTCTCGTAGTCGATGCGGCGCAAGGGATTGAAGCGCAGACACTCGCGAACGTCTACTTGGCGTTAGATAACGATCTTGAAATTTTACCGATCATCAATAAAATTGACTTGCCATCGGCGGATGTCGAACGTGTTCGTCAAGAAATCGAAGATGTCATCGGACTCGATGCATCTGAAGCGGTTCCGACGTCAGCAAAAGCAGGAATCGGAATTGAAGAGATTCTTGAACAAATCGTCGAAAAAGTGCCTGCACCAACCGGTGATCCATCGGCACCGCTCGAAGCGTTAATCTTTGATTCGTTCTATGATCCGTACCGTGGCGTTGTCGCATCAATCCGAATCGTCAACGGAACGGTCAAAGTCGGTGATAAAATTCGCATGATGTCGACCGGTAAAGATTTCGAAGTCTTAGAACTTGCCGTTTCGACACCAAAACCACTCCGTCAACAAGAATTAACGGTCGGAGATGTTGGTACATTGTCAGCGTCGATTAAGACCGTTGGAGACGTCCGAGTAGGGGATACGATTACACTCGCGAAACAACCGGCAATCGAAGCGTTACCGGGTTACCGGAAAATGAATCCGATGGTGTATTGTGGACTCTACCCAATCGACGCCGCCCGTTACAATGATTTACGTGAAGCACTTGAGCGTCTCCAGTTAAGTGATGCGGCACTCGAGTTCGAGCCGGAGACATCGCAAGCACTTGGATTCGGTTTCCGCTGTGGATTCCTAGGTATGTTGCACATGGAAATCATTCAAGAGCGAATCGAACGTGAGTTCAACATCGATATGATCACGACAGCACCGTCGGTTATCTACAACGTGACGACGACGTCCGGCGAAGTCTTGCATGTCGACAACCCGTCGAAGATGCCCGATCAACAAAAGGTCGAGTTCATCGAAGAACCTTTCGTCAAGGCAGCTGTCATGACGCCGAACGACTATGTCGGGGCGATTATGGAGCTTTGTCAAAAGAAACGCGGGACGTTCATCGACATGGAATACATCGATACGACACGTGTTAAAATCACGTATGAGTTACCGCTTTCGGAAATCGTTTATGATTTCTTCGATCAATTAAAATCGAGTACAAAAGGATATGCTTCACTGGATTACGAGTTGATTGGCTACCAACAATCACGCCTTGTGAAGATGGATATCTTATTGAATAACGAAAACGTCGATGCCCTGAGTTTCATCGTTCACCGTGATTTCGCGTACGAACGTGGGAAAGTCATCGTTGATAAATTAAAAGAATTGATTCCACGGATGCAATTCGAAGTGCCGATTCAAGCTGCGGTCGGGACAAAAATCGTTGCGCGTTCGACGATTAAAGCCCTTCGGAAAAACGTTCTCGCAAAATGTTATGGTGGGGATATCTCACGGAAACGTAAATTGCTCGAGAAGCAAAAAGAAGGTAAGAAGCGTATGAAGATGGTAGGCTCGGTAGAGGTACCTCAAGAAGCCTTCATGTCGGTTCTGTCGATGGATGAAGATTAAAGTCAAAAGGGGGCGTCTAACGCACCCTTTTTCTTGTTTATATAGAAAGGATGAGGCGAAATGACTCCACGCGCCGCATATGTCCACATTCCGTTTTGTGAACATATCTGTTACTACTGTGATTTCAATAAAGTATTTTTAAAAAATCAACCGGTTGCGGAATATTTAGATGCGTTAGAACGTGAAATCGAACTGACACTACAACAATACCCGACCGACCGACTCGAAACGATTTTCATTGGTGGCGGAACACCGACTGCGTTAAATGAACAACAGATGCAACGTCTGATGGACATCATCAGTAAACACCTCTTGCCATTGACGGATGCGACGCTTGAATACACGGTCGAATCGAATCCGGATGGCGTCTCGCCCGAAAAACTCGATATCATGAAAGCAGGTGGTGTCAACCGTGTCAGTTTCGGTGTCCAGTCGTTTGATGACGGATTGCTTGAACGGATCGGTCGGACGCACCGGGAAGCGAAAGTTGCAGAGACGCTTGACGAAGCCGCTAAACGGTTTGATAACATTTCCGTCGATTTGATGTTCGGCTTACCGAATCAAACGCTTGAGCAAGTTAAATATGATGTCGAGCGCGCTCTTCGTTTACCGATCACCCATATTTCGTCATACTCGTTAATTCTTGAGCCCCATACCGTATTTGCGATTCAAGAGCGAAAAGGGAAACTTCCATTACCGACACAAGATCTTGAAGCAGAGATGTACCGTTTGATGATTGAGACGATTGAAGCAGGTGGTTTGAAACAATACGAAATCTCGAACTTCTCGTTACCGGGAAAAGAAAGTCGGCATAACCGTGTCTACTGGGAAAATGATGAGTATTACGGTTTCGGCGCAGGATCGCACAGTTACATCGATCAAACACGTCGCGCGAACATCGCACCGATTCCGCATTACATCAAGGCGGAAGGTTTACCGGTCCGCAACGAGACACCGTTGACACATGTCGAGCGAATGGAAGAAGAGATGTTCCTCGGACTTCGGATGAAACAAGGGGTGTCAATCGAACACTTTGAGCAAAAGTATGGTATAGCGTTAGATGCTGCTTTTGGTAAAACAATCACGAAGTTGTTGCCGCGCGGATTAGTCGAACGGACGGATACACACTTGCGATTAACGGAGGCGGGTGTCCCGCTTGCGAATGAAGTATTCGCCGAGTTCATCGGTGAAGCGGAAGTTGAATGATTTCAGGATGACAAAAAAAACCAATCCACAGTAGCGGGATTGGTTTTTTGCGTACAGACAACGTGCTATTGGGAGATAAAAGCGTCTTTTCTCGTTATTTTCCTCGTACTCGTCTATTTTTTAGATTTTCTTGCGAAATAAGCAGTCGTTCCGATGATGGCAATGAACAACCAAACGAACACACCGGCCATCGCAAACATCTCAAGCATCTCAATCATCCTTTTCGTCATTTGTTTCACTGTATCGTATAATGGGAAACTGTTCAAAGGGTTCAGCAAATCTGTTGACATCATTTCCACTATTCCTTATAGTAAAGATGTAATTAGCACTCGTTAAAAGTGAGTGCTAACAAAATAAGGTGGTGAAGAAGGTGCTGACGGATCGTCAATTGTTGATTTTGCGTGCAATCGTCGATGATTATATCAAAACCGCTCAACCCGTCGGCTCACGGACGCTCTCGAAACGAGACGACGTGACGTTCAGTTCCGCGACCATTCGAAATGAGATGGCGGACCTCGAAGAGATGGGATTGATTGAAAAACCGCATACTTCTGCGGGACGAATTCCATCTGAGCTTGGATATCGATTTTATGTCGATCATCTGATTCGTCCGGAAAGCATCTCACCGCAAGAGGCAAAAGCATTAAAATCATTATTTGCCCATTCCGTGAATGAAAATGATCGCTTGATCAGACATACGGCGGACTTGTTGAGCGAATTGACGCATTACACGACACTTGTATTAGGTCCTAAAGAAGAAGGACAACGGCTCCACCATTTAGAATTAATCCCGTTAGCAGAAGGACGCGTCGTAATCGTTCTCGTAACGGAGACAGGTCATGTTGAGCATAAGACACTTCAGTTAGCGGAAGCTCTCTCACGTGAGGCAGCGAGTCGGCTGATGGAACGTCTGAATCAGACGTTACGAGGAACGCCACTGAGCAATCTTCGTCTTCGTTTGCTGGAAGAAATCAGACGTTTTCGTTCCGAACATTCGGAACAGACGTCGTTACTTTCGAAAGCACTCGATATCGTTCTGATGGATCAACAGGATGAGCGCCCCTTGATTTATCTGGGTGGGAAAGCAAACATGTTCGACCAGCCGGAATTTCAAGACGTCGCCAAACTAAGACCTGTCTTAGAATTGATTGAACAGCAGGAAGCATTGTTTGATTTCTTGAGTCCGAATCTCGATAATCAAATCTTGATTACGATCGGAAGCGAGAACAATGTCGATGCCCTGAAGGATTGTAGCGTGATCCGTGCCCATTACTCCGTTGATGGCGTTTCGCTCGGGACACTTGCGCTGATTGGTCCAAAACGGATGGATTATAATCGAGGCATCAATTCGATCATTCATCTTTTGCAAGCATTCCAAACCGAGCTGCGTAAGAACAGCTTGGATTGAATATAGAAAGGGGCTCGATTCAGAGTGGAAGAAAAAGAGCAGAATCAAAACCTCAGTAATGAAGAAACAACCGAGCAACAAGCAGAAACAGTTGAAGTAACAGAAGAGGAACTCGTGCAAGCGGACCTCGTCGAAGAAGAAGCGACACCGAATTTTGAAGCACAACTTGCTGAAGCAAAAGCATCAGAATTACGGTTGCGTGCCGATTTTGATAACTTCAAGCGCCGTAACCGGATTGAAGCGGAAAATCGTGCGAAGTATTCATCACAATCAATCGTCGAGAAGTTACTCCCACTCGTCGATAACCTTGATCGCGCACTCCAGATTGAGTCTGACAACGAAGAAACAAAGTCAGTCTTAGCGGGTGTCGAAATGGTCAAGCGTCAGTTAGCCGAAACCCTTCAAAACGAAGGTGTCGTTGAAATTCCAGCGGTCGGCGAAGCTTTTGACCCGAATCTGCATCAGGCAGTCGTTCAGGAAGCAAGTGACGAATTCGAGTCGGGCATCGTAACGGCTGAATTCCAAAAAGGGTATAAGTTACATGACCGCGTGATTCGTCCAAGCATGGTCAAAGTCGCAGAGTAATCTCGAATCATCCGAAACACAACAATTAACTAATCGAAGGTGAGGAATTTATCATGGCAAAAATCATTGGTATTGACTTAGGTACAACGAACTCATGTGTAGCAGTAATGGAAGGCGGAGAGCCAGTCGTTATCGCAAACGCAGAAGGTAACCGTACGACACCATCTGTCGTCGCTTTTAAAAACGGAGAGCGTCAAGTTGGGGAAGTCGCGAAACGTCAAGCAATCACGAACCCGAATACAATCATGTCGATCAAACGTCACATGGGTACAGACTATAAAGTTGAAGTTGAAGGAAAAGATTACACGCCACAAGAAGTATCAGCAATCATCCTTCAAAAATTGAAAGCGCAAGCTGAAGATTACCTCGGTGAAAAAGTAACGGAAGCGGTCATCACAGTTCCTGCTTACTTCAACGATGCAGAACGCCAAGCAACAAAAGACGCGGGTACAATCGCTGGTCTTGACGTGAAACGGATCATCAACGAGCCGACTGCAGCAGCACTTGCATACGGACTTGAAAAAGGCGAAGACCACACAATCCTCATCTATGACTTAGGTGGCGGTACATTCGACGTTTCAATCCTTGAACTTGGTGATGGTGTTTTTGAAGTTGTTTCAACAGCCGGTGACAGCCGTCTTGGTGGAGATGACTTTGACCAAAAAATCATCGATCATCTTGTTGCAGAATTCAAAAAAGACAATGGTATCGACTTAGCACAAGATAAAATGGCACTTCAACGTTTGAAAGATGCTGCTGAAAAAGCGAAGAAAGACCTTTCAGGTGTTTCTTCGACACAAATCAGCCTTCCGTTCATCACGGCTGGCGCAGCAGGTCCACTTCACCTTGAAATGACGTTATCACGTGCGAAATTCGACGATTTGACTGCTGACCTCGTCGAACGGACGATGGAACCAACGCGTCGTGCCCTTAGCGACGCTGGTATGTCACCAGATAAAATCGATAAAATCATTCTTGTCGGGGGATCAACACGAATTCCTGCAGTCCAAAAAGCAGTTCAAGACTTCACAGGTAAAGAATCATTCAAAGGCGTTAACCCGGACGAAGTTGTTGCCCTCGGTGCAGCAGTTCAAGGTGGCGTATTGACTGGTGACGTCAAAGACGTTGTTCTTCTTGACGTAACACCACTCTCACTCGGAATCGAAACAATGGGTAGCGTGATGACGAAGTTGATCGATCGTAACACGACGATCCCGACATCGAAATCACAAGTTTTCTCTACAGCAGCTGATAACCAGCCGGCAGTAGACATCCACGTCCTTCAAGGGGAACGTCCGATGGCAACAGATAACAAAACGCTTGGTCGTTTCCAGTTGACAGACATTCCACCAGCACAACGCGGCGTGCCGCAAATCGAAGTTAAATTCGACATCGATGCAAACGGAATCGTTAACGTATCGGCGAAAGACCTCGGTACAAACAAAGAACAATCGATCACAATCCAATCATCAAGCGGCTTGACTGAAGCGGACATCGACCAAATGGTCAAAGATGCTGAAGCGAACGCAGATGCAGACAACAAACGTAAAGAAGAAGTTGAACTTCGTAACGAAGCCGATCAACTCGTCTTCGCGACAGATAAAGCAATCAAAGACCTCGGCGAACAAATCGATGCTGCCGATAAAGAAAAAGCAGAAGCTGCAAAAGAAAAAGTAACAACGGCTCTTGCTGGAGAAGACATCGAAGCGATTCGTACGGCGAAAGATGAATTATCAACAGTCGTTCAAGAACTCACACAAAAAGTCTACGAAAACATGGCTCAACAACAAGCTGGCGCTGAAGGCGCACAAGCTGACGGACAAGACGACAACGTCATGGACGCAGAATTTGAAGAAGTAGACGATAAAGATAACAAATAATTCGAATCGACCGATTTTTCGGGCGCTAGAGAGAGCCAAAGCGTGATCCGCGCTTTGGCTCTTTCCATGTCGCACGAAGTTCGGTAAAATCAAACAGTATGAAGTGAATCGGAGCCAAAGAGAGGGAGACTGAACGTGGAAAAACGCGATTATTATGAAGTGTTAGGTGTTGCACGCGACGCCTCAGCAGCAGAAATCAAACGAGCTTATCGGAAACTCGCCCGGACGTACCATCCGGATGTCAATAAAGAATCAGATGCCGATGCAAAATTCAAAGAGATTTCGGAAGCGTACGAAATTTTGTCTGACGACAATAAACGAGCACGTTACGATCAGTACGGTCACCAAGATCCATCGCAAGGTGGTGCAGGATTCGGTGGCGCAGAAGGATTCGGGGACATCTTTGACATGTTCTTTGGTGGTGGTGGACGCCGTCAAGATCCGAATGCACCGCGTAAAGGACAAGATCTCCAGTACGTAGAAGAAATTGATTTCATGGAGGCATTCTCGGGTGTTGAGAAAGTCATCACGATTCCAATCGAGGAAGATTGCGAAACGTGTCATGGATCAGGTGCAAAACCAGGGACGCACCCGGAAACATGTAAACGTTGTGCTGGATCAGGTCACATCAACGTCGAACAAAACACGATGTTCGGTCGTGTCGTCAACCAAACAACATGTTCGACATGTCACGGACGTGGACAAATCGTCAAAGAACCATGTGAAACATGTCGTGGTGCAGGACGGGTTCGTAAAAATAAAGACGTTCGTGTCAAAATTCCAGCAGGGATCGACAATGGACAACAAATTCGTCTGGCTGGTAAAGGGGAAGCAGGCGTCAACGGCGGACCGTTCGGTGACCTCTACGTCGTCGTCCGTGTCCGGGAACACGAATTGTTCGAGCGGGTTGACGATCATATCGTCATGGACATGCCGCTGACATTCGCCCAAGCGACACTCGGGGATGAAATCGAAGTGCCGACCGTTCATGGAAAAGTTAGCTTAAAGATTCCTGCCGGTACACAAACTGGATCACGGTTCCGCCTTCGTGGTAAAGGGATGCCTAACGTTCGTTCAGGTCATCATGGTGACCAGTATGTCAACGTCGTCCTCATCACACCGAAACATTTGACAGATCGTCAAAAAGAAATCTTACGTGAATTCAACGAAATCAGTGATGAAAAAGGTGTCGAAGAGCAGCATGAAGGTGTCTTTGGCCGCATTAAAACATTCTTTAAAGGGTGATTCGCTAAAGGAGCGTGACAGGAAATGAAATGGTCAGAAGTTTGTGTCCATACGACACAAGAAGCAGTCGAAGCAGTCTCGAATATTTTACATGAAGCAGGAGCGAGTGGTGTCGTCATCGAGGATGTCGAAGATTTCGAGATGATGTCGCATCGTGAAGACAACTTCGGTGAAATTTGGGATGAGAAAAAACGAGACGAATATCCGGATACAGGTGTCCTCGTCAAAGCTTATCTTGCGGAAAGTAGCGATTTGACGGATATGATTAAAGGAATCGAACGTGATATCCAGATGCTGACGCAGTTCGGACTGACGATCGGTTCAGGTACTGTCACGCTCACACAAGTCGATGAAGAAGATTGGGCCCATTCGTGGAAACAGTTTTATAAGCCAGTTAAGATCAGCCGTCACTTGACGGTCGTTCCGATGTGGGAAGACTATACACCACAACCGGATGAAAAAATCATCGAACTTGACCCGGGTATGGCGTTTGGGACAGGAACGCATCCGACGACAGTTCTATGTATTCAAGCGATTGAAAACTACTTGCAAGAGCAAGACCGCGTCGTCGATGTCGGGACGGGTTCTGGTGTCCTCGCGATCGCCGCTGCGAAACTGGGAGCAAAAGATGTATTCGCGCTTGATTTAGATGAAGTCGCAGTTAAATCAGCGACAGATAACGTGGCACTCAATCAAGTCAGTGACCGGATCACAGTCCGTCAAGGTGACTTGATGAAAGCATTAAATGAGCCTGTCGAATTGATTGTCGCAAACATCTTAGCTGAGGTCATCTTATTGTTTGTGAACGATGCCTACGAGCTGACACTACCAGGCGGGCATTTCATTGCCTCAGGCATCATCAGTCAGAAGAAAGACATGGTGGTCGAGGCGATGACCGAGGCTGGTTTTACGATTGTTGAAACAACAAAACTGGAAGACTGGGTCGCAATCATCGCGAAACGCGAGGCCTGAGCCGATGCAACGATACTTTGTAGAGCAGACAGCTCGCTCGGGAGAACGGTTTACCTTGCAAAAGGATGACGCCCATCATATGAAAAACGTCATGCGAATGGATGTCGGGGATGAAATCTTGGTCCTTGATGGAACCGGCCTATTTCGTTGTGCGCTCGAAGAACTCGACAAACAACAGGCCGTCGCACGGATTGTCGAGTCGTTACCAATCGATACAGAATTACCGATTCGGGTGACGCTTGCTTACGCCTTGCCGAAAGGTGATAAAATCGAGCTTGTCGCTCAAAAAGCGACCGAACTCGGGATGAATCAACTACTCATTTTTGAATCCGCCCGTTCGGTCTCGAAATGGGATGCGAAAAAGGTCCCGAAAAAAATCGAGCGTCTTGAAAAAATCATCAAAGAAGCAGCCGAGCAATCCTACCGTGCTCACTTGCCGCAAGTTGACTATGTGACGTATGATGAAGTCCTACAAGAAGCACCGCAATATACGGCATGTTTAGTCGCATACGAAGAATCAGCGAAAGAAGGCGAAGCTACGGCTTTTGCCTCGACTCTGGCGCGACTACAAGCAGGGGATTCACTCCTCGTCGTGATTGGTCCTGAAGGTGGACTGACGGAGACGGAGGTAACACGGTTGACCGATGCCGGCTTCTTACCGGCATCACTCGGACGACGGATTTTAAGGACGGAAACGGCGCCGCTGTATGTCCTATCCGCCGTATCGTATCATTTTGAACTGAAAGGGTGAACGAAATGGCTACTGTTGCCTTTCAAACGCTTGGCTGTAAAGTCAATCATTATGAGACAGAGGCCGTCTGGCAGCTGTTTAAAGATGCAGGTTACGCGCGTGTCGATTTTGCAGATCATGCAGACGTCTACGTCGTCAATACATGTACCGTTACGAATACGGGTGATAAAAAAAGTCGTCAAGTCATTCGACGGGCGATTCGTCAAAATCCAGACAGTGTCATCTGTGTAACGGGTTGTTATGCACAGACATCGCCTGCTGAAATCATGGCGATTCCAGGGGTTGACGTCGTCGTCGGGACACAAGACCGCCACAAGATGATTGGGTACATCGAACAGTTCCGCGAAGAACGGATGCCGATTAATGCAGTCGGGAACATCATGAAGGCAAAAGTCTACGAAGAACTGGACGTTCCAGCGTTTACGGACCGGACACGTGCTTCGCTGAAGATTCAAGAAGGCTGCAATAATTTTTGTACCTTCTGCATCATTCCATGGGCACGTGGGTTGATGCGTTCTCGTCAACCGGAAGATGTCTTAAAGCAAGCACAACAGCTCGTTGATGCCGGTTACAAAGAAATCGTCTTGACGGGGATTCATACGGGTGGCTACGGTGAAGATTTGAAAGACTATAACTTAGCGAAGTTACTCAAAGCACTCGAGTCCGTCACAGGTCTTGAACGCCTTCGGATTTCTTCGATCGAAGCGAGTCAAATCACGGATGAAGTGTTAGACGTCTTAAAGGATTCGCCAATCGTCGTCCGACACTTGCATGTCCCGATTCAGTCAGCATCGGATACCGTTTTACGGCGGATGCGTCGTAAGTACACGATGGCGGAGTTCGGGGAACGGATCACGCGTCTGAAAGAAGTGTTACCGGACTGTGCCATCACGTCAGATGTCATCGTCGGTTTCCCGGGTGAGACGGAAGAAGAGTTCATGGAGACGTTCAACTTCATCAATGATCATAAGTTCAGTGAGCTGCATGTCTTCCCTTACTCGAAACGGACAGGGACACCAGCTGCGATGATGGACGATCAAGTGGAAGAGTCGATGAAAGAACAGCGTGTTGCGCGTTTGATCGCTTTATCGGATCAACTCGCAAAAGAATATGCTTCAAAATACGAAGGGGAACTGCTTGAAATCATTCCGGAAGAGTTTTCGGAAGAAGCAGGCGGTCGTCTCGTCGGTTACACGGACAATTACTTACGTGTCGCGATCGAGGGAGACGAATCTTTGATTGGTCAACTCGTGCGCGTCAAAATCAATAAAGCCGGCTATCCAATGAATGACGGACAATTCGTCCGCATCATGGAGACATTAAAAGAACAAGCGATCTGAAATGAGTTCGTCTTCCTGCTTCAGGGAGACGAACTTTTTTAGCGAGTAGACGAAGTCTTACACGACGTACGATCGGGAAATCAAGCGTCTTTTTTGTTGCTTTCCTCGGTCTTTCCTTCCTCTGAACGTGCGTTGGAAATGTACTTTTCCCGCAGGAGTCAACGAAACGTGACGCTTTTTAGGGAATACCGTGACGGAAATCCGGGCATGCAGACGGTTTAGAGTGCACTCCGTCTTGAATCGCCTTAGAACCGCAAAATACAATCGGTCGCGACCCTGCCGCTTTGAAGACGAGGTGAGAGACAGGGGAGCACGAACGGATTGACTCTCGATATCGCATGTTCACGCTTCATAACACGCTGAACAAAATAAATTATTTTGTTTTCAAGTAACGGATACGCTACACTGAGGAAAGATTCTAACAAGAGAAAGAGGACAATCTATGCGAATTAATAAATTCATCAGTGAAACAGGATACTGCTCAAGACGAGCAGCGGATAAATTGGTCGATGCCGGTCGCGTCACAATCAACGGTGTCGTTGCCGAACTCGGCTCACAAGCGGAAGCGACGGATGCCGTTGAAATCGATGGACAGCCGCTCCAAACAAAACCGACGCTTGAGTACTTGATTTTGAACAAACCGGTCGGCATCACATGTACGACCGAACTCGACATCGAAGGAAATATCATCGATTTCGTCAATCATCCGAAACGGATTTTCCCGATCGGGCGCTTAGACAAAGACTCAGATGGACTGATCATTTTGACGAACGATGGAGACATCGTCAACCGGATTTTACGGGCAGAGAATAATCACGATAAAGAATATATCGTAACGGTTGATGCCCCGATCACAGAGACGTTCATCGAAGGAATGGCGAGCGGCGTCGATATCCTTGGAACGACAACGAAAGAATGTATCGTCGAACAACTCGAGTCACGGACATTCCGAATCGTCTTGACGCAAGGGCTGAACCGTCAGATTCGTCGCATGTGTAAAGAATTTGGTTACCGCGTCAAACGGTTGCAACGGGTCCGTATCATGAATATTGAGTTAGGTGATTTACCGATTGGTGAATGGCGTGACTTGACGGAGTCAGAAATGAAAACCTTATTTACGACGCTCGATCAGGAATAACGAAAAAGTCGCCATGATGATGGCGGCTTTACTTGTATACATAAGGAGGTTCATTGTGGATAAACGGGGAATGAGCGCGACGTTCGTCGCATACGTGATTGGCGGGTTGTTACCGATTTACAAATTATTTGCAGACACTGTTCCGGCATGGACGGTCGTGTCGATTCGCATCATCAGTGCGTTCATCTTCGTCACACTATTATTACGTTTGTCCGGCAAATTTACGCAAGTCGGTCGATTATGGCGGAATAAAAAACAACGTCTGACCGTTTTAGCTGCTGGTCTTGTCCTCGGTGGGAATTGGACGCTCTATCTCTATGCAATCGGTGAAGGGTACATCGTCGAATCGTCGCTCGGCTATTACATCAATCCGCTCGTCAGCGTATTGTTTGGGTTGTTATTTTTCCAAGAACGTTTGAACCGGACCCAATTGATTGCCATCATCAGTGCCATCATCGGTGTCTTGATTTTGACATTCGGCTACGGGAAGTTTCCAATCATTGCTTTTTCGCTTGCTGTTTCGTTTGCTTTTTATGGTGTGTTAAAGAAAAAGGCAGCGGCAGAACCGTTATCAGGGTTATTCCTAGAGACGTTAGTGACATTACCGTTCGCGTTGTTGACGCTTGGTATGACGGGAGCGAATCCGCTCGCTTTACCGACCGGAGCCTTGATTGCCATCATCATGCTTGGTGTTGCGACAGCTGTTCAGTTGATGCTGTTTGGGTACGGTATGCCGAAGATTCCATTTGTATATGTCGGTATCTTGCAGTACATCGCACCGACGTTGACGTTAGTACTCGGTGTCTTTTTGTTTAATGATGTGTTTACATCGATTCACTTCGTGGCCTTCCTGTTCATCTGGATTGCCGTCGCACTGTTTACGATCAGTGGTTTATCGGCAGGACGAATGAAGATGAAAAAGGTCTCGTAATTCAGAAAAGAGGAATGGAACGATGAATAAACCTGGCCTGTTTGCCACATTAGGAGCATATGTCATTTGGGGATTACTTCCGATTTATTGGAAGCTGTTAGCTAGCGTCTCAAGCGAGGCAATACTCGCCAATCGGATTGTCTGGTCGTTTTTGTTTTTATTACTGTTATTGTATTTCCAAAAAGCATTACCTAAATTGACGACGGCGTTTAAAAATCAACGGACGCGAAGATTGTTTTTCTTGAACGGAATCATCATTAGTATGAATTGGTTTATCTACATCTGGGCAGTCAACCATAATTTCATCGTCGAAGCCTCGCTTGGCTACTACATCAATCCGCTCGTCAGCATCGTGTTCGGGGTGTTCTTCTTTAAAGAGAAACTGTCACGGATTGAATGGATTGCAATTTTGCTCGCGACGATAGGTGTCTTGATTTTAACAATCGGTTATGGCGAGTTCCCTTGGATTTCGCTTGCGCTCGCATTTAGTTTCGGCTTTTATGGTGTCGTCAAGAAACAACGTCCGCTCGAAGCGACGGTCAGCCTGACACTCGAAACGCTCGCACCGCTACCGCTCGCACTCCTTTTTATCAGTTATCTTGGTGTACAAGGAACGTCGACCTTCTCGCACACACCGTTCGTCACGGCAGGATTATTGTTGACAGGTGTAATCACGGCCGTACCGTTACTTTTATTCGGTTTTGGTGCCCAACGGATCCCATATACAGTCGTCGGTTTTCTACAGTTTGTTGCTCCGACGCTATCACTTGCCATCGGTGTTCTCTTGTATGATGAACCCTTTACACGTACACACTTGGTCGCGTTTACATTTATTTGGTCGGCTGCGCTCGTCTTTACGTTAAACAGTTTATTGATTCGAAAAAAACAACTGCGGAAAGTAGCGTAAAAAGATAGAAGTCTGACCTCTTGCGTGATAGAATAGAAAAAGAGTATAAGGGATATCCTTAAGGAGGAAAACTAATCATGAACTTAGCAGCTATGATCGACCACACGGCACTCAAGCCGGAAACATCACGCGCCCAAATCGAAACACTTTGTAAGGAAGCACTCGAGTACAAATTTGCTAGCGTCTGTGTCAACCCGACGTATGTCGCACTTGCAGCAGAACTTTTAAAGTCTGACGACGACGTTAAAGTTTGTACAGTAATCGGTTTCCCACTTGGTGCGAACACACCAGAAGTCAAAGCTTTCGAAACGAAAGATGCGATCAAAAACGGTGCAACTGAAATCGACATGGTTCTTAACATCGGCGCACTAAAAGACGGTGACGTGGAACTCGTAGAACGTGATATCCGTGCAGTAGTCGAAGCGGCGAATGGTACGCTCGTTAAAGTCATTTTTGAAAACTGCCTCTTAACAAAAGAAGAAATCAAAACAGCTGCTGAACTTTCAGTCAAAGCTGGAGCGAACTTCGTTAAAACATCAACTGGTTTCTCAACTGGTGGTGCAACGGTTGAAGACATTCGCCTCATGCGTGAAACAGTGGGACCTGACATCGGTGTGAAAGCTTCAGGTGGCGTTCGTGACTTAGAAGGCGCTAAAGCGATGATCGATGCTGGTGCATCACGTATCGGTGCATCTGCTGGTATCGCCATCGTAACAGGCGGTTCTTCAGACAGCGATTATTAATTCGCAATAAATACATCATCAGACACGTCTTTCCTATGTTAGGAGGGGCGTGTTTTTTGTTGTCAGGAAAATTCTGAATTTAATCTAGCTATTAAGAAGTCAGACATCACTTCCGATAATCAGATGTAGAACGTTGGAAGGAAGTGTAGAGATGTTGAAACACTGGAAACTAGCAATGCTTGCGACGACGATCAGTTTAGCAGGTTGTGGAAGTATCATCGACGATCCAGATCAAGCAGTGAAGGAACGTCAAAAAATGGCGGTTGTCTTATCAGATGTCGGTCTTGGTGATCAATCGTTTAGTGATGCCGCGATGAGTGGGATGGCCTTACTACGTGAAAAAGAAGATTGGTTCATTGATTATCGTGAACTAGGGGAAACGAAAACATATAAAGTGGCGTTTGATACGTTGGCAAAAGAGAAGCCGACCGTCGTCGTCGGATTAGGTTTTATGGGACAAGCGGAATTAGAAGAAGTCGCGAAACGTTATCCATTGCAACAATTTGCGTTGATTGATGCCGTATCAGAACTACCAAATGTTTTATCGGTTACATTTAAAGAAGATGAAGGCAGTTATCTTGCAGGAGCTGCTGCTGCGCTTCAATCGGAAAATGAGACGATTGGGTTTGTTGGAGGAATGAAGTCGCCTTTAATCGAGAAGTTTGAAAAAGGATACACGGCAGGAGCAAAAGCCGTCAATCCGGATATCAAAGTTTTAGTCGATTATGCAGAAGACTTTGCAGCACCCGAAAAAGGACGGACGATTGCGAACGATCAAATGAAACAACAAGCAGATGTGTTATTTGCCGCAGCTGGTTTGACGGGCAGTGGTGTCCTCGAAGCAGCGCAAGCAAAAGGCAATAAAGCGATTGGTGTCGATAGTGATCAGACGGCAATTGCGCCTGACGCCGTCATGACCTCGATGTTAAAACAAGTCGATCTCGCGATCACGACGATTGGCGATACGGTAAAAGAAAAAGGGTTACAGTCGGGTCAAATTGTGCTCGGTGTCAAAGAAGGTGCGATTCAACTAGCCCCGATTCGAAATGTAACGTTTTCAGAGAAAGATTTAAAGCAACTTGAGCAACTGAAACAAGATGTATTAGAAGGGAAGGTTGACGTACAATGACGTTACGGACACGCTTTTTAATTTCGACACTCGTGACGATCATCAGTGTCGTTGCCTTGATGGGATGGACGTTGGTTGAACTCCGGCAAATTCAATCGTACAACGAAGATTATGGAAAACAGCTTGTCGAAATCTCGGAACTTGAAACAAAACTACTGTACGAACAAGCAGCATGGAACCGTCTTGCAACTCAACCGTCTGACAGTCAAGTCGAGCAAGTACTCGCTTTAAGTCAAAAGAACGAGAAGGCGCTACAGTTGCTTGAAAAAACGTATTTAATTGATGCATTTAAAACGGAAATGGACCGGGCGGAAGCAAAATATACTGCGTTATCAGCTGAACGAAATGATTTGGTCGAGGGGCGTAACCCGATTGAAATCCGATCATATGCTGCCCGAATCGAGGGTGTACTAAGTGATTTGTATACACTACATACAAAAAACGGTGAGTTTTATGATGTACTGCAACAAGAAGCGAAGGACCAGACCGTCAATTTGACACGGACTGTGTTAATCGCAACGTTTGTTTTATTGATTGCGTTAGCACTATATAATTGGTATTTCGCACGGAGCATTACGCGTCCAATCAGCCGTGTCGTTAAAACAGCGGAGCAAATTTCGGCTGGTGATTTATCGGAGCAACTGGAGACGTCAGGACGAGCAGATGAAATCGGTCGTCTCGAGTCAGCGATTGCGCAAATGCAACAAACGTTACATGGTGTGATTGGGACGATTAGTCATACTTCGAATACAATCAGTCAAATGAGTGAACAGGCAACGTCTGAAAATGCGAACATCGTCGAAGTGTCTGGTAACATGACGCATGCGATCAATGAGATGGCGAGCGGAACACAGACAGTATCGGATGATTTACAGACGACGGTCAGTACGATTACAGACATGAGCTCCTCATTCGACCAAAGTGAACGTCGGGCTCAGCTTGCATTAAGCCAAGGTCAAGTCGCAGACACGACGATGGGGCAGAGTGCTTCGGTCATGGAAGAACAAACAGCCTCACTCGCTGCGTCGACGGTTCAAAACCGCGAACTTGGACGTCAGCTAGAAGGTTTCCTTGAACAGACACAACAAATCGAAAAAATGGCAGAACTTGTTTCAGGTGTCTCGGCGCAGACAAACCTCTTATCCTTGAATGCAGCGATTGAAGCGGCAAGAGCCGGAGAAGCAGGACGTGGCTTTGCCGTCGTCGCAAGCGAAGTGAAAAAACTTGCGGACGAGACGCACAAAGCGACACGATCAATCTTCTCACTCGTACGTTCGATTCGCCAAGATGGTGCTGTCTTGCAAGAAGCATTGTTGCGTTCTGAAAAAGAACAAGAGAATCAGGTCGCAAACTTTGCTCAAGTCAAATCGGCATTCGAAGAGACGCGGAAAAATGTAGCCGATGTCACTGAAACGCTCAATTACGTGACATCACAGCTTGTCCGCTCGAAAGAACAAGCGAATGATGTCGTCAATCAGGTCAGTTCGGTTAGTGGCGTAATGGAAGAGTTAGCGGCAGGGAATCAAGAGGTCGCAGCTTCGATGCGTGATCAACAAGCTTCGTTCGAGCAAATTCATCAATTGATGTTAGAGCTCGAGACGACAACAACATCACTTGATCAACAAACAAATCAATTTAAAATTTAATGACCTCTCATGTTCTCAATATAAAAAATAAGCCCCGACACATCAATCGACGTGTTGGGGCTTATTCATTTTAAAAGAAACTTTCTGGGTTTAGTTCGTTTGTCCGTCCGTTCGCATTATATTGGTAGCCACCTTCATGAATCTCGAAGTGAAGATGGGGACCGGTTGAATTCCCTGTACTACCGAGTTTTCCGATTTGTTGGCCTTGCTTGACTTGTTGTCCTTGTTTAACTGTCAAGGCATTCATATGCGCATAAACAGTCGTATATGTCTTACCACCGATGTTGTGTGCGATATAGACATGATTACCATACGGACCACCGGAGCTTGCTTGAATGACAGTTCCAGCAGCTGATGCGACGATTGCAGAATTGACCGGTCCAGCGAAATCGGTCCCGTTATGATAAGCATAGCCATTATTTCCGCTCGCGGCACCCATACCTTGTGAAATGGAACCGTTCGCAGGTTTGATGAATTTTCCGGTTGCATTTGAGATAACTTTCGTACTTGCTTTACTGATTGAAGCAGGTTGCGCCGATTGCGCGGCTGCTTGTTTTTTAGCTGCGAGAGCAGCGGCTTTGGCTGCCGCTTCTTGTGCCTTAAGTTGAGCAGCGGCCTCTTTTAGACTTAAGATGTTTGATTCGATTGAACGCTTTTGTTTCTTCAAGCGTTTTAATAAGGCTGTTCGTTTGTCCTTTTCAGCATTCAACTCGTGTTGCTTCTTTTTTAGAACTTTCCGGTCATGGATGAGTGCGGTACGTGTATCTTCAAGTTCTTGTTTTGCTTCTGCCAACTCTTGTTTACTCGTTTCGTAATCTTTTAATAATGAAGCATCACTTTCGGCAATCGTATTGAATGCGTTGAAGCGACTGATCATATCACCAATGTCTTCTGCACCGAAGACAGCTTCGAGCAATGGATCTTTATCAGATTTAGCTTGTCGAACTGCCAGCCGATCGCCGAGCATTTTTTCTTGTTTTTTGATTTTCTTCTGTAAAGCTGTAATCTTTTGTTTAAGTTTCGTTAACTGACGTTCGTTTTGATCAATCTTTTGTTCATTTTCGACGACTTGAAGCGTCAATCCATTGATTTGTTGGTCAATCGCGTAAACTTTCTCTTGGGCTTTCGATAATTGTTGATTGTTTTCGTCGAGTGCTTCTTTTTGTTTTGATTGTTTTTGTTCGTTTTGTTGTTGTTTGTCTTTATATGAAGTCGCAGCACCTACGGATGTAACGAATGGTGTTGTGAGAAGTGTGAGTGTCATCAGGGAAATTCCCATTGAGTGCATGAAAGATTTTTTCATAAGTGAATCGATCAGTCCTTCCTTGTTGTTGAGTGATACTTGTACTACTCTAACAACAATTTTTACGGAGGGACGTTACAGTTTATTTAAAATAATAAGGAAAATAATGATAGAAAGGATGTACTTTTTATGAAAATAATTGATAAGTATCGTAAAGAAGACAATGAAAAGACTGGTATAAAGCGGTAAAAAAGGAATGGTAGACGAGATAGAAAGATAAAATTCAATAAAAGACCATTGATATGTTTTTGTAATATTTTATATTCATTATTAAAAAGTGGTTTGATATATGAATGATTCGGTTATTTAAATTAGTTTTGGACTAAATGGTCAGACACAAAAAAAGGAATTACTTTTTTAAGCGCTTTGCTCGGCAAGACAAGATACGTTGGGACTTTTTCCTGAAGGAGTCATGTGAAACAAGAGGGGAGAATGCAATAACTCCCACCCTTGTAGTCGCATGGTTTTCAATCAGTCGATCGGTACTCATTCTTCATAAATCATTTTTCGCGTCATCCCACCATCAAGGACAAGTGTCTCTCCCGTCAAGAAATCATTTTCGGGGTTCGTTAAGAACAGGGCGGCACGAGCGACATCTTCTGGCTTACCGACGCGTCCAGACGGGTGTTGCGAATGATCCTCCGGGGAAAGTTCATGATAATTCCCGGTCTCAATCCACCCTGGTGCGATCGCATTGACGAGAACGCCTTTGGGACCTAACGAAACGGCAAGAGCATGTGTCAAAGCGACGATTCCACCTTTTGTTGCGGCATACGATTCTGTATCAGGCTCCGACATATAGGCACGAGTCGAAGCCAAGTTAACGATTCGACCACCGTGTTTTAGATGTGGTGCAGCTGCCTTTGTTGTCAAAAAGATACTGCGTAAGTTCGTATGGTTGACGCGGTCCCATTCTTCGAGCGTGAGTTCAAGAAGGGGTTTTCGAATGATGATGCCGGCGTTATTGATGATGATGTCGATTTTACCTGTATGTTCTAATGCTTTTTCAATGAGTAAGTTGACATCATGTTCGTCTTGAACATCCAACCGGTAAAAGTAAGCCGTTCCACCAGCTTCTTCGATTTCTTGAGCAATGACTTCACCCGTCATTTGATCAATATCTGCTAAAATGACGACGGCACCTTCATTTGCATATGTTTTAGCAAGCGTTGCACCAATCCCGTTTGCAGCACCAGTAATAATGACCGTTTGATTGACTAAATCCATGTCTTTCACTCCTCTTCTTTGCAACTTTCCTTCTAAATGGAATAGCCTGAATCGGATTGATTAAAACCTAACGTTTCAAGTACGGTTGAGGATTATCAATCAAGTGTAGAGGGAATAGTATTAACGTTAAAGACATTAAATCGTCGAATGGGGGATTTACGGATGGATTTATCGAATGAGAAATTAAAACAACAACAAGATCAATATGCGGAAGAAGCAAAGGACTATATCGATCGTCCGAAAAAAACAAAATCGATTTTAAAACGAGCGAACAATTCAATTCAAAAAAATTCAAGTCTGTCACTTGTCTTTTCGCCGGTTCGCTTATTCATTGATATGGTACGTTCGTATCAATCAGGAGAATACCGAAATATCCGCCGGACAACAATTCTAAAAGTAATCGGTGCGTTGATTTATCTGGTTTCACCAATCGACTTGATTCCAGATTTTATTCTTGGTTTTGGGTTCGCAGATGATGTCGCGATTATTCTGTTCGTCACGAAAACGATTTTTGAAGAGTTGACGCGATATAGTGATTGGCAGGATGAGCAACAAAAAGCACGAACGCAACCTATCCAAAGTGAAGATGCCTACTGAAACATAGACAGATTGTTGAGCCTGACACTGATTGATTCAGTGTCAGGCTTTTATAATGGAAAAAAGTTGTTTTCTGTACGCTACTCGTAAAGTTCGTTACACTAAGAAGAGGAAACGAACGGAGAAGAGGAGGTATGTGATGGCCTGGCATGCATGGATGGAGTCCTATGGTTATCTAGGGATTATGGTGACATTAATGTTTCCGTTTTTACCAAGTGAAGTTCCGCTCGCCTATGCGGGTTACTTGGTGCATACGGCACAATCAAATATTGTCTTGATGTTACTTGTCGCCGTCTTCAGTTTCGTCGTCAGCCAGAACATCTTCTTTACGATCGGTCAACTCGGAAGTGAGCGGCTACTTGGACGCGTTTTTAAATTGTTTCGGATTTCTGAAACGAGAATGGTTCAATTTCAACAGCAAATGGAGACGCGCGGACGATTTATTTTACTCCTGTCACCGATGTGGCGAATGGGTTTTGCGGTTGGAGCAGGTCTGACAGGTGTGTCTCGTTTGACGTTCACAATCGCAACGACGGTGTCCTTTTTTGTGTGGTCCTCGTTTTTCATCTGGGGTGGAAAAAAGCTCGGGCATGGTATGAATGGACGACATCATGATTTTCACCAGTATACTCCGTGGATTGTCGGGCTATTGCTTCTTCTCGGGGTTTACCTATATGTTAGAAAAAAGAGAATGCTAAAAAAATAGAGGAGTGTTTTCATGGCAGTTATTTTATTTGATATTGATGGGACATTGATCGACTCGACAAATCAGATGACAGAGGCGATTCATCTTGCGATGGCAGACATGCCGCATCTTGAAAAGCCATCAAAAGACCGCGTTCGGGCAAGTTACGGACTGGCGGGAAGTGCGTTTTGGGAAAAGGCGATTCCGGATGCGTCAGAAGAAGACATTCGGTTGATTCGCCAAAAGCGTCATCATCATTTAGAACAGACAATGAAGGATCAAGAGGTGTTGTTTGAAGGAGTCCGGGATTTACTCCGCACCTTGACGGAACAAGGACATATTGTCTCGACGGCAAGCAATTGCGGGGTCCACTACATGAATCTTGTCCTCGACAGTCAAGCCATCCGACCGTTTTTCACGAGTCCGAAATGTTTAGGTTCAGTGAACGGAAAACAAAAAGCTGATATTTTAGCGGCACATCGAGCAGAGTTTGGAGACGTCGAGTACTTGATGGTCGGTGACCGGTCGTCTGATATCGAAGCAGCACGAATTGCAGACATGCCGGTTGCGATTTGCCGGTTCGGTTTCGGGACGATGGATGAATGGGAACTCGCAGACCACCAGCTTGAACAACCGTTAGATGTCTTAAAGTTTGTTTAAAGTATGATAATTAAAAGAAGCGGATTGCCGGTACCGGCAATCCGCTTCTTTTAATTATTCAAAATCGAGTCGGTAGTCTTCATGGTTCGTCCAGGGGCGGAAGCGACGGAATAACTGATGGAAGGATAAGCAGAGGACAATCGGGAGTAAAATGAATAATCCGAAGACGAGCAGTCCATTTGCCCATGTCCATCCACCTGCCATCAAATGCAAAGCATTGATTGGACCGATCAACCCGGACATACCGAAGCCGGCGCTAAACGGTGTTCCTTGAATCCCTAAAATCCCGGCTAACCCGCCGAGAACAGCGGCACTACACATGACGGGAACGATCATGATGGGATTTCGAATGAAGTTTGCCATCTGAATTTTCGGTGATCCTAAAAAATGCGCAATCGACGTTCCGCGAGAATTTGCCTTCCAGCCTGCGATTGCAAGACCGAATCCAGCTGCACAGACACCGAGGTTCGCAGCGCCTGCTGCAATGCCGGAGAGGCTGATGGCTGTCGCAATCCCGACGGTCGATAGGGGAGAGACAATCAAAACAGAAAACGTGACCGCTAACAGGACGCCCATCAAGATTGGTTGCAGAACAGTGAACTGAGTGATCATTTGACCGATCGCCGCAGTGATTTTAGTGACGAACGGATATGTAAGGACGCCGATCCCACCTGCACCGACAATGATCAACGTCGGCATGACGAGAACAGTGTAGGTTTTAAAACGATTTCCAATCCATAAGACAAGTGCGGTTGCGATGGCAGCTGTTACACCTGCGTTGATGACATCACCCGTACCGACGAATAAAAAACCGGCTGTTTCCGTCCGTGTTGCGACACCTGAACCGACGACGGTCGCTAGACCAATCGAGGCGGTTTCGATCGGAGTCGTCTTGAATTGCATGGCGACGGCAACACCGATGACCATCGGTAGCAAGCGCATCGCAATCGTAGTCGAGTCGATGATGTGTTGAGCGGGCGCGAAGTAAGGTAATAATGCTTTGGCGAGTTCGCCGAGCAGAGCACCTGGGATTAATGCAACTAAAATTCCGATACTGAGTCCGTTCAGTACATGGATACCGAACTGACGATTGATTCGTGTTGTAGAAGATTCGATGGGAATACACTCCTTATGTAATGCTTTTGTGCATAACAGCATAAAAGCTATGAATTGTTTTTTATCTTACGCGATAGGAAAGAACACGTCAAGAAGAAATAGGAATTTTCTGTGAATTGATGAGTGCATTCTGTTCGCACTCCGTGAAAAGGACTGATAGAGTAAAAGAGTAAAAGATATTAGAGAGGATGAATGAAATGGCAGAACAACAAATCGTTTTAGCAGAAAGACCTGAAGGACGTCCGACACGTGAAACGTTTCGGTATGAATCAATCGAACTAAACGCACCAGACGCGGGACAAGTCTTACTCGAGACACTCTACATTTCAGTTGATCCATACATGCGCGGGCGGATGAATGATGCACGTTCATACTCGCAACCATTTGAACTGGACGCACCGGTTCAGGGAGGTGTCGTCGCGAAAGTCATCGAGTCACGTAGTGATGCTCTCAAAGAAGGGGATATCGTCGTCGGAATGCTCGACTGGGCAACGAAACTTGTTGTCGATGCAAAAACTGTTCGGAAAATTGATGCGTCGCTCGCACCTGTATCGACAGCGCTTGGCGTACTCGGTATGACAGGGATGACTGCTTACTTCGGTTTACTTGACATTGGTAACCCGCAGCCAGGTGAAACGGTTGTCGTGTCGGCTGCGGCCGGGGCTGTCGGATCAATCGTCGGTCAAATCGCCAAAATCAAAGGTGCTCGTGTCGTTGGAATCGCGGGAAGCGATGAAAAGACGACCTACCTAAAAGAGCAACTTGGTTTTGATGAAGTCATTAACTACAAAACGGAAAACGTCGGCGAAGCACTTGACCGCACGTGTCCGAGTGGAGTGGACGTCTACTTTGAAAATGTCGGAGGCGAGATTGGGGACGCGGTCATCGACCGTTTGAATCCGTTTGCTCGCATTCCGGTCTGCGGCGCGATTTCTGGATACAATGAAAAAGAGAACATCGGACCTCGTGTACAATCAAAATTGATTGCTTCACGGGCGCGGATGCAAGGCTTCTTAGTCGGGGATTATGGAAAACGTTTCAAGGAAGCGGCAGAACAGTTAGGGAAATGGGTCAGTGCCGGTGAATTGAAATATGAAGAAACGATTTTTGAAGGGTTCGAAAATGTTCCGGATGCATTCCTGGGTCTGTTCGATGGTTCGAACACAGGAAAGTTACTCGTGAAACTGTAAAGTGTAGACTTCGTATGTAAAAACGTACTATCTAAAAAGCGTCGGACGATTCGTAATTGAATCGTCCGACGCTTTTTTTTTAGGTACGACGTGTAACGTCGGTCATGATTTTTTTTGATCGTCTTTCAATTCTTCCAAATCTGGATCGGGGTGTTGTGTCTCAGCAGGCTTGATGCCGGGGTCTGATGTTTCAGCCGGTTCAGGATCTGGATGAAGACCGACGTCTGCCTGTTCATTTGGTAAATTCTCTTTTTTTTCATTCATGGTAGAATTCATTCCTTTCTCTTTTTCGAATCTTCTTAAGATTTACCCGTCTATCTGATTCTGAAACTAACGAAGTGCGCATCATATTTTATTGCCTATTTGTTTAAAAGTAAGTCACGAACAAACTACAGTCCATGCGAATCAGTCATCTTCTCAACTGGAATGTAAGGAAATACTGGAAAACATTCATCAACTCTTTACAAAAACCTTGCAAGGGATTTAAGTGCCCTTTGAACTGCTCTCGTAGACTGAAAAGAGATCAAGCAGGAAGGGTGTTTTGAACGTGAATGGACAACAGTGGAAAAGAAAAGTAACGCAACAGCTAAGTTGGGTCCGTGCTGAACAACAGCGATTGAAGACGGAACCAGCAGCGAGTTCGACTGCGTTCGAGACATTACAACAGTTAGGATCGTTGGGAACGGCTAAGACGATTCGTCCGTCAAACAAGCCGGTTGAAACAAAAACGAAGCGCTATCAAGAAGAGAGTAATCAACAATTACTCGATACGATCGACTACCAATCGATTCCGCTTCGGAGTCAGTCACGTTACTATGAGCCGCGACCGCTTGAAGTAGCTGTCGTCTGTTCCGAGTTCATGCATGCCTATTATCAAGATGCGTTCCATCTCCATTATGTGAATGCAGACACGTTTGAGGATGTCTTTAGTCGTAAAATCGATCTCTTTTTAGTCATCACGTCATGGAAAGGCTTGCAAGGGGATGACTGGAAAGGGGTCGCGACACCGAAATCGAAAAAAAGAACATTACTCCTCCAGATGATGCGAGAGGTGAAACAACAAGGGATTCCGGTCGTCTTCCAGTCGACGGAAGACCCGAGTAACTTCGATCGTTTCAGTGAGCTGGCAAAACAAGCCGATTATGTGCTGACGTCAGACGAAGCGATGCTTCCGGAATATCAAGTGCTTTGTGGTCATGACCGGATTGAAGCGGTCTCGTTCGGTGTGAATCCGCTGATCCATAATCCGCTTGGCGCAACCCGAAGCCGGAAAAATCATGTCTTGTTCGCCGGGAGCTGGATGGCGAAGTATCCAGAACGTGTCAAGGATACGGAAGTGCTGTTCGATGGGGTGATGAGCTCATCGCATCAGCTCGATATCGTCGACCGCAACTATCACCTCGGCTTACCGGACTATCATTTCCCGGACCGGTACGTCAAACGGGTTGCCCCTGCGATTCCGTATGATGCGCTTCAGCAGGTGAGCAAATGTTACGACTGGGTGTTGAATCTCAATAGCATCAAATACAGTAAAACGATGTGTGCGCGCCGGATTTTTGAATCGCAGGCACTTGGGAATCTAATCATTTCGAATTATAGTATCGCCGTCAACAATCTGTTTCCAAACGTATTTACAGTTCACGATCAACAGGAAATCAAAGCAATCGTCGAACGGACATCTGAAGAAGACATTGAGCGATTGCGTGCTGAAGGAATTCGTTCCGTCATGTCGAGTCACACGGTGTTTGACCGGGTCGATCAATTGGCGCGGATGCTGAAACTCAATCAACCGCAACCGGCGCGTCGCCTGCTCGTCGTCTTACGCAATCCGACACCGGCACTTGAACAGCAGATTGCCAATCAATCGATTGAAGCCGATGCTATTTGTCACCTGTCCGAGTTGACGGAAACGGAATATGGACAAGCCGATCTTGTTGCCCTGCTCGACGGCGGCGAATCGTACGGGGAATATTACCTCGAAGATTTACGCAACGGCTTTAAGTTTGCCGATGCCGATATCGTCCGAAAATCGCTCAGCGGACAAGCCGCGTATGAAGTCTTTGAGACATCAGGCGCAGATACCGGAGCGATGGTCTGGCGGGAGCATGTCCCGTTTGAACAGTTTGTCAGCGGAACGTTATCCGGACGGACGCTCATGCTGGATCGCTTCGAATGGAATGAACAGTATCAAACGGAGCCGCTCCTTGCGCCGGTCTTGACAGTTGTCGTGCCGATTTACAACAACGGCCCTCATTTGATGTATAAGTGTTTTGCGAGTTTAAAGCGGATGGATCGATTTGAGGAGACTGAAATCGTTCTCGTCGACGACGGGTCGACGGACCGTCAGACGGTTCAAGCCGTCGAACGGATTGGACGGCGACACGGGAACGTGACGACTTACTTCTTTGAAACAGGCGGGAGCGGAAGTGCATCACGTCCTCGTAACAAAGGCGTCGAACTGGCGCGTGCCGACCGAGTGGCCTTTTTGGATCCGGACAATGAAGTGCTCAGTGACCGTTATGCGGAGTTGTTGAATGAACTTGACAATGACCGGGAGCTGGATTTTGCCGTCGGTCATATGAAGAAGCTGGCCGAGAAGACGAGTATCATCGCCTTGCCGACGATTCGGAAAAAGGGACGAACCGTTTGTGAAGACCCCCGTGCCTATCTGCTTGAACATCGTTTTGCAGTGCAAAGCATTCAAGCGTTGGTCGTCAAGCGCGACTTCCTCATCAAACATCAGCTGGAACAGGTCGTCGGAGCCGTCGGTCAAGACTCGTTATTTTTCCAAGAAATGATGTTACGGGCGGAGCGTGTTCTGCTTGTGAACCGCGTCGTGCATTATTATTACGCGGCAGTCGCCGGGTCGACGGTCAACTCGTTGACGGTCCGCTTCTTCGAACGTAGTGTCCTCCGTGAACGGGCACGAGCAGAAAAGTTTGCAAAATATGGTGTGCTCGACCAATACAAGACGAAACGTTTTGAGCATTTCTTCGAACACTGGTATTTGGTCAAGCTGCGCCAATGCAGCGATAAGGACTTTGGACCAAGTGTTGCCTTATTACGGACGATTGTCGGGTTTTATGAACCGATTCAACTAACGGCACCGTTAGTCCGGCAGTTCGTCGAATTAGCGGATGCGGGTAAGACGGATGCGATTCAAGAATTGTTATTAGAGGAGGTCACGGCATGACGGGCACAGCAGGAATGAAACGACCAAAGGATCAAGTTCGTGCCGCCTATTATGACCAGTTAGGGATCGCGTTCGGAAAAAAGGTCCGGGCGCGCATCCACTGGATAATACGTGAGGCGAAGGGAGAAGACATCCTTGATGTCGGGTGCTCAGGGGGACTCGTCCCGATTTTACTCGGACGCGAAGGGAAACATGTCACAGGAATCGACGTCTCTCCGGAAGCAATCGCTGAAGCAACGTCTGCATTAAAAGAAGAAGCGGCATCTGTCCAGTCCGTCGTCATGTTCAGTGAAGCGAACATCATGTCTTTTTCAGCAAACCGGCAATTCGATACGGTTTTGATGACAGAAGTACTCGAGCACATCGGTGAACCGGAACGGGTGATTCAGCAGGCATATACACTCGTCAAACCAGGTGGACGTCTTGTCGTGACCGTTCCGTTCGGCGTTAATGATTATGCCGATCATAAGCGGACTTATTATTTGAAACGACTTGTCGAACAAGTAACACCTTATGGCACGATTGAAAAAATCGAACGGTTGGATAAGTGGCTTGGCGTGACGCTTGTCGTTCAGGAAGATGTACAACCGGTCCGGATGTTGTCTGCAGAAGAAGTCGACTGGCTCGAAGATTCGTTTGAGACTGTCGAGCGGATGCACCTAGCGGAAGTCATCCGTCTAAAACAAGTCAACAAGCGGCTGGAACAAAAAGTGCAACACGTAGCGGAAATTGAATTGCGGATGGTGGAACAATCGAATGAACAGATGAAACTGGAACACCAAGTAAGCGAGATGAATCAACAGCTGGAACAACTTGCGCACCAATATACGTTAGTGCTCAAACGTTACGAGGAGGCACTCGTTTCGAACATGGAAGTGCTGGAGGCGAATGAAGCATGGAAATCAAAATACCGGTCACTCGCAAATTCAAAATTAGGAAAAGTCATCGTCCGTTACTGGAAGCTCAGACGAAAACTATCACGAAGACAGGCAAGGCGTCGATGAACGTGTTGATGATTTGTCAAAACTTCTATCCGGAAATCGGAAGTGCTGCGAATCGGATGAAAAATATTTTTAAACGGATGGAACAACGGGGCAGTGACGTCCATGTCTTGACGTCAGAGCCGCTTTATCCGACGGCGGAACTCTATACGGATGCGATGTTTTGGGACGAACCGACGCTTGACGCCGCGCACATCACACGGATTCAACCACGCGATGTCCGGGCGACGACTAATTTGTGGAAACGACTCCACCTCTTCATCGAACAGTTTTTCTTAGCGGTCAAAGAAGTGCGGCAAGATCCAAAACAGTACGAATATATCTATGCGACAACACCTTCGATTTTTATGGGACTGGTCGGTGTCGTCGCGAAACATGTCAAACAGGCACCGCTAATTTTAGATGTCCGTGATTTATGGCCGGAATCACTCGTCGGTGTCGGCATCACGAAATCACGCCTGTTATTGAGACCATTGTACTGGCTTGAAAAATGGATGTATCATCAAGCGGATCAAATCGTCATCAACAGCGAAGGGTTTCGGTCCTATATCGAACAGAAGGGGATTGACGCATCGCGTATTCACTACATTCCGAATTCGATTGAAGAAAATGAGTGGTTGATTAAACGGCGTCATGTCTCGGAACAAGTCCGCGTTGTCTACACGGGAAACATCGGACTGGCACAAGATGTCTTTTTATTACTTGATGTGGCGGAACGGTTGATGGTCGACAGAAACATTGAATTCCATGTCGTTGGTTACGGATACCATAAGGAAAAATTCGAGAAGTTGATTGCAGAGCGGAAACTGACGAACATCCACTTCATGAACGCGATGCCGCGTTGGGACGCATTGAAACAGCTCGCTAAAAGTGACATCGCCTTTGCGACGCTCGTCGAGAGCACGGCATTCGACACGGTCACACCAGGGAAAATCATCGATTATATGGCGATGGGATGTGCCATCGTCGGCGCTGTTTCCGGACATGCCGCAAAAGTGATTGAAGCATCGGGTGCTGGTGTCGTATCGCGTGACCGCAGCCGGGACGAGATCGTCCGGCAGATTCGTCATCTCGCAAACAATCCGGAAGAACGGGCATTGATGGGACGCTCTGGCGTCTCCTACGTCCAAACACATTTTGACTGGGAACAAAATGAAGAGCGACTGTTTGAAGCGATTCGTCAAACTTGTCAACAGACAGTGGAGGTGAAGGGATGAAACGTGTCGGAATGTTTGTTTGGAACACTTTTACGAACGATGCCCGTGTGTTAAGGGAATGTACCGCCCTTGCTGATGCTGCGTATCAGGTCGACTTGTATTGTTTAAATGACGGAACGTTACCGAAAATCGAACAGCATCCAGCAGGTTTCCGGATTCTTCGGATTGATCGCACACCACCACTCGCCGGTGTGCTGTCGCGTTTTCGGAAGCGGTCACCAATGACGCTAGTCGCGGCTATCGGAGTGTTGGTACTGATGCCGTGGTTGATTCCCGTCTTGCTCGTGCTCTATCTGTTACAAAAAAGCCGCTTTTTACGATATGCGCTCTATAACAGCTTTGGCATCATCCGGATGACGCGTGCCGCAAGACAGCGTCAATACGATGTCATGCACGCCAATGATTTAAATACGTTACCGCAAGCGATTTTAGCAAAACGTCAGGCAAAAGTCGTCTATGATTCACACGAAGTGCAAACCGACCGGACAGGATACGGGAAGGGACAAGGCATCCTTGAGCGTATCCTGTTGCGTTTCGTTAATTGGACGATGGTCGAAAATGATACAAGAGCGGATTATCACCAGCAACTGTACGGAAGCCGGCCGACGGTTCTTCATAATTATCCGTTTTATCAGGAAACGATCCCTGCGGCACGTTCACTGCACACAGAACTAGGTCTCGACCGTGCGGAACCGATTTTGCTTTATCAAGGCGGGATTCAAGAAGGGCGCGGACTGGAACGATTGATTGAGGCGATGCCATCCGTGACGAACGGAACTTTATTATTTGTTGGCGATGGTAAAATCAAAACACATTTGCAACGCTTAGCCGCGGAATCTTCAGCGCGTGACCGGATTTATTTCATCGATAAAGTACCACTTGATCAGTTGCCGAGTTATACAGCGGCAGCGACGATTGGGTTCCAAGTCCTGCAAAACGTCTGCTTTAACCATTATTCAGCCTCATCGAATAAATTATTCGAATATATGGCAGCACTTGTCCCGGTCGTCGCGGCAGACTTACCAGAAATTCGCCGGGTCGTCGAAACGGAACAGGTCGGTTTGATTGTCGATGTCGAGTCGCCGGAATCGATTGCGCAAGCCGTCAATCGCTTGATAGCGAATGATTCGTTACGTAATCAGATGAAAAGCCGAGCGGAAGAGGCGAGAAGACGGTACAACTGGGACGAGGAAAAACAACATCTCTTAGCGGTATATGCGGCTGTTTCAGCGGGAACATCACCTGAAGTCAGTTGAAGTTACAGCAAATACCAAGTGAAACCACACAAATGGAGAGCGTTTGATGTGGATATGGTCGGTATCATACAAGGTTCGTCAACGTGTTCGTCGATTCTTTACAACCTTTACGTAAAGTACAGAAAATACGGCGAATGTAAGGTCTGTGAAGAATGGTTTAAGAGATGGTTAGAACCATTGGAAACACTAGGAATTGTCGGTATGGTCTAGTTACAGCCACGTCATGTTCGATGCAAGGTTTGACGTGAACTACACACTAGATGGAGGAATGACAAAATGAAACTTTGTACAATCGGACTTGGATATATTGGATTACCTTCTTCTGCGATGTTCGCAGATCACGGCACAGAAGTAGTCGGTGTCGATATCGACCCGCGAATCGTTCAAATGTTGAATGCAGGAGATATCCATATTGAAGAACCAGGCTTAGAAGACGTCATCAAACGAGTTGTCGCGAACGGTACGTTCCGTGCGACATTAACGCCGGAACAAGCTGATGTCTTTCTGGTTGCCGTTCCGACGCCGAACCTTGACGATACGTACAAATCATGTGACTTGAAATATGTCATTTCAGCAGTACGCAATTTGCTGCCACACTTAGAAAAAGGGAACGTCGTCATCGTCGAATCAACAATCGCACCACGGACGATGGATGACCATGTACGACCATTGATTGAAGAAGCGGGCTTTAAGATTGGCGAAGACGTGTTCGTCGTCCATTGTCCGGAACGGGTTTTACCGGGACAAATTCTTCATGAATTGATTCATAACAACCGGATTGTTGGGGGACTGACGGAAGCGTGTGCCGAGGCCGGGGCCGCTGTCTACCGGACTTTCGTCCAGGGGGAAATCGTCCAGACGGATGCGAAGACGGCAGAGATGTCAAAGTTGATGGAAAATACATTCCGTGACGTCAACATCGCACTTGCGAACGAATTAACACAAGTGTGTCACCAACTTAAAATTAACGTCCTCGATGTCATTGAGATGGCAAACATGCACCCACGCGTTAACTTGCATCATCCGGGACCGGGTGTCGGAGGACATTGTCTTGCCGTCGATCCGTACTTCATCGTCGCGAAGGCGCCGTCGCTTGCACGAATCATCCATACGGCGCGTGATACGAATGTCAAAATGCCCCGTTTCGTTGCGGATCAAGCAGAACGCCTCGTCGCCAACCGTGTCCGTCCGAAAATTGCTGTCTTCGGTGTCACGTATAAAGGAAACGTTGATGATATGCGGGAAAGTCCGGCAGTCGAAGTCATCGAACAATTACTAGATCGTGGACTCGATGTCGCAGTCTGTGACCCGCACGTCGAACGCTCGATT
This sequence comes from Exiguobacterium sp. QJM3NY_9, assembly GCF_056173545.1. Lineage (NCBI taxonomy): Bacteria > Bacillati > Bacillota > Bacilli > Caryophanales > Exiguobacterium > Exiguobacterium sp. QJM3NY_9. The sequence continues at coordinate 877,130 of NZ_CM149679.1, forward strand.
TCGTCACGCTTCACATTAGTCGACGAGATTGAAGCAATCCAAGGAGCCGATCTTGCCCTTGTCCTCGTCGATCACGATGAATTCAAGGCATTTGATTCACGTCGTCTGAAAAACCAAATGCGGACACCAGTCTTATTCGATACGAAAGGCGTCGTCGGAGAGCTTGAAGACATCATGGTCCTTAACTTCGGTAACTTGCATACACATAACACGATGAAAGTAGACGCTGAAGCGATATGAAGAGCGTCCGTACTGTTCTCAATGAGTTGAAAGATCATCTTTACCTGATCGTACGTCTTTCACTCTATGAGACAAAAAGCCAATACAGCATGCAATACCTCGGCTGGTTTTGGGAAATCATGACGCCGTTGTTGCAAATCGGTGTCTACTGGGTTGTCTTTGGTTTTGGCATTCGAGGTGGACACCCGGTTGACGGGATTCCGTTTGTCTTATGGTTAGTCAGTGGATTGATTGCCTGGTTCTTTATCGGAAGTACGATTCCAAGCGGGTCCCGTTCCATCTATGGACGGGTCGCGCTCGTCTCGAAGATGCATTTCCCGTTAAGTACGATTCCGGCCTATGTCATTTTGGCACAGTTTTACCGACACATTGCGATGGTCCTCCTGACAATCATTCTTGGAGCTGCCTTTAGTTATTTTCCGGGATGGCATACGTTCGAACTGTTGTACATCATACCGGCAGGAATCATTTTCTTATATGCGGTCTCGCTCCTGTTGTCGGCGCTCGCGACGATGGTCCGGGATGTCCAAAACATGGTCACATCAGGCATGCGGATGTTGATGTATTTGACGCCGATCATGTGGGTCCCACCCGATCATTCCATCTTTAAGACGTTGTTGATGATCAATCCACTCGTCTATTTGATCGAAGGGTATCGTTCAGCGTTAATCGGAACGGGCTATTTGATGGAGCATCTTTGGTACGGCTGTTATTTTTGGAGCATTACCGCAGTGATTTTAATGACAGGTGCAACCGTCCATATCCGATTCCGTCGTTATTTCATTGATTATGTGTAGGAGGAACGAAGATGAGTCATGTCGTGTTTGAAAATGTCTCGAAGCGATACGTCTTGTATTCGCGTCCGATCGATAAGTTAAAAGAGGTTTTATTTGGCAAGATGAGCGGAAAGCCGTTCTATGCCTTAAAGAATGTATCGTTTTCAGTCGAACAAGGTGAAATCGTTGGTGTCGTCGGCATCAACGGAAGCGGGAAATCGACGTTGTCACATCTCCTTGCGAACGTCACGCCTCCGACGTACGGGCAGGTGACGTTGCGTGGTAAGTCCGCTTTGATCGCCATCTCGAGCGGATTGAACAATCAGTTGACGGGGCGCGACAATATCGAGCTCAAGGGTTTGATGATGGGACTGAACAAAACACAAATCCGAATGATCACTCCAGACATTTTAGAGTTCGCCGACATCGGGGAATTCATCGACCAGCCCGTCAAAACGTATTCGAGCGGGATGCGGGCCCGCTTAGGATTTGCGATTTCCATCAACATCAATCCAGATATCTTGATTATCGACGAAGCCTTATCGGTCGGCGATCAGACGTTTACGGAAAAATGTTTGGATAAGATGCGTGAATTTCGTGATCAAGGGAAGACGATTTTCTTCATCAGTCATTCGCTCAGTCAGGTCAAAAGTTTTTGTTCAAAAGTCTTATGGCTCGAATACGGCGAAGTCCGGATGTTCGGACCAACCAATGAGACGATGGCGGAGTACAACAAGTATCTTTACTGGCATAAACAGTTATCGAAAAAGCAAGTTGCCCATTACGTGGCAAAAAAACGGACAGGACGAAGTGATGAAATCGAACGGTCCGTCCGTGGCGAGACGATTGAATTGTCATCATGAATAAGGGATAGGGGATGGAACGGATGAAAAAAGTCATGCTTGTATTTGGAACGAGACCGGAAGCGATTAAAATGGCGCCCGTCGTCAAAGCACTTGAGGCGCGCGAAGGTGTCGAGCCGATCGTCGTCGTTACGGCGCAACATCGTGAGATGCTTGATCAAGTCTTGGAGTTGTTCCAGATTGTTCCCGATCACGATTTAGATTTGATGCGTCCACGGCAAACACTCGAAGAAATGACGGCACGGATTTTGAATGCGATGCGTCGTGTCCTCGAAAAGGAGCAACCCGATCTCGTGTTAGTCCATGGGGATACGACAACGACGTTCGCTGCTTCGCTCGCTGCTTTTTACCAACAAATTCCGGTCGGACATGTCGAGGCGGGATTACGGACCTACCAAAAATATGCACCATTCCCGGAAGAGATGAATCGTCAATTGACGGGAGTACTGGCTGATTTTCATTTTGCGCCGACAGATCAAGCAGCGGAAAATCTCCGACGCGAGCATAAACAGACACCGATCATCGTGACGGGAAACACCGTCATCGATGCGCTCAAGACAACCGTCTCGTCCGACTATACGCACCCAGTCTTAACGGACTTAGAGGCGAGCGGACGCAAGTTAATTTTACTGACCGTCCACCGGCGCGAAAATCACCTCCAGTTGGCACAAATCTTCGATGCCATCGAACGGTTGGCAGAGACGCATGTGGATATTGAAATCGTCTACCCCGTCCATCCGAACCCGATCGTGCTCGAAGCGGCGGAACAATTGAAACACCATCCGCGGATTCACTTGATTGATCCACTCGATGTGTTTGACTTTCATAACTTAGCGGCCCGGGCAACGTTTATTTTGACAGACTCCGGTGGCATCCAAGAAGAGGCGCCATCGCTCGGTGTACCGGTACTTGTCTTACGCGAGACGACAGAACGTCCGGAAGGTGTTGCAGCCGGGACATTGAAACTTGTCGGGACAGATCCGGAACGTATTTTTGAGATGAGTCACCGTTTGTTGACGGATGAAGAAATGTATCGGGGGATGGCACAGGCCGCCAATCCTTACGGTGACGGTCATGCGGCGGAACGTATCGTTGACGCGATCATGAGCGAGGTCCCGGTATGAGAACAGCACGTAAGTTTCATTTAGCAAGTTATCATTTTTTTCCGCAGGGAAGTCAAGAAAAGATTCTGTTAGAAGACGAAGCGGTTGGTGTGTTGTTCGATTTCCAGGCGGCGACGGATGCGGATAAATTGTATATCCAATTGTTTGATCAAGGTTTCCAGTATCCGCCGTCAAAGCTCTATCGCCAAGATGCCGCTTTCGGACAGGCGGAAATCATTCATGTGACGTGTCGTTTTGAAACCGATGTTCCTTGTCAAATCCAACTCTTTAAGATGCAATACGGAAATAAAAAACGCATGGGGTCGGAGTCGGAGTTCGTCATGCTCGACGGGGCAACCGATCTTCAGATTCAACTGGAGCGGATCAAAGGGGCACAGTATTTTAAAATTGCCTTTAAATTTCTCGTAGCAGGTGACGTCCGGATCCAACTGACCGAGTTGAAGATCGCTGAACGTATTCAACTGAAACAGGAGGATCCTCACTATGCTGTTTAGTTCGACGATTTTCTTATTTGTCTTCTTACCGGTTGTTCTGCTTGTCTATCATCTAATGCCACGATTTTTTCGTAACGGCTGGCTCCTTGTAGCGAGCCTTTTCTTTTACGCTTGGGGAGAACCGAAGTTCGTTTTACTGATGCTCGCGAGTATCCTGATCAACTACTTGTTTGCCCTGATGGTCGATACGTACCGGCACCGTGTCGGCATCAAACCTGTCATGGCGAGTATGGTCATCACGAACCTCGCTTTACTCGGGTGGTTCAAGTACAGTGGCTTTTTCATGGCGTCTTTGAATCAAACGTTTCAGGTGGAACTGTTTGTTCCGGAAGTCGTGTTACCAATCGGGATTTCCTTCTTTACGTTTCAGGCGATGAGTTATGTCATCGATGTCTACCGGGAAGCGGGGAAAGTCCAAAAAAACCCGCTTGATTTAGCTTTGTATATCGCGTTATTTCCGCAATTGATTGCCGGGCCAATCGTCCGCTACGAGACGGTCGCAAATGAAATCAACGATCGGCAAGAGACCTTACCTGATTTCGCACTTGGTGTCCGCCGCTTTATTATCGGGTTGTCGAAAAAATTGATTTTAGCGAACGGCTGCGGGCAAGTGGCAGATGCCGTCTTCAAGATGAATGATTTGTCGATGGGTCTGGCATGGATCGGCATCATCGCCTATGCGCTACAAATTTACTTTGATTTTTCAGGATATAACGACATGGCGATTGGACTCGGACTGATGTTCGGATTTCATTTTTTGGAAAACTTCAACTATCCCTACATCGCGAAGTCCGTCTCGGAGTTTTGGCGACGTTGGCATATCTCACTCGGCTCATGGTTCCGTGATTACGTCTATATCCCGCTTGGCGGCAATCGTGTCTCACCGCTCAAACAGTATCGAAATCTTGCAGTCGTCTGGATGCTGACGGGCCTTTGGCATGGTGCAAGTTGGACGTTCGTTGCTTGGGGTGCTTACTACGGGATATGGATCATGCTCGAGAAGGCCTTTCTCGGGAAAATTTTACGTCGTGTTCCCGTCATTTCGACGATTTGGACACTCGTTCTTGTGTTAGTCGGCTGGGTCTTTTTCCGTGCAACGACATTTCCGGACGCACTCGAGTACTTGCGTGCGATGTTTATCCCGACAGAAGTGTGGGATGAACGTGCAAGTTACCAGCTCGTCCAAAATGGCGTCATCTTATTGCTTGCCGCGTTTGCTGCGACACCGCTACCAAAAATACTGGGTCAGTGGATCGTCGAACGGCTCGGGAAAGTCGGACAGACGATTCAGTATGGCTATGCGATGTTGTTACTGTTTCTTGCGACATCTGCCCTCGTCGCGAGTACCTTCAATCCGTTCATTTATTTCCGTTTTTAAGTAAGGAGGAATCAGCATGGCACATGCGCCACTCAGACCAGACAAGGACCAGCGGCCACGAAAGAAGTACTCGTTCGAACGACTGATGATGGCGGCGACGGCAGTCAGTTTCATGGTCATCCTGACGATGGTTGGTCTTGGGACGGTCTTGAAACAGGACCGTGTCATGTCACAACTTGAAAATCGTTCGCTCGCAAAATTGACGCCACCAACGACAGCAACAGTCGTCAGTGGGGCATACATGGGAGAACTCGAAAAGTATTTTACCGATCAATTGTTGCTTCGGGGAACACTCGTCGAAACACAAACCCGCTTGTCAAAAAACGTCTTACGCCAACCGTTTCGAAATGACATTTATACGGCCCCGAATGACTACATGATTGAGTCGAGTCAGGCACAGGTGACACCGATTCCGGACGGTTTTAAGAAATTTGTCAAAGTCGTTGATCGACCTGTCTACATGGCACTTGCTCCTTCAAAGACGGTCGTCGCTGAGAAGAACGGGATTTTACCCGACTATGTCGCGTCGAACGCGACAGTCCGGTACAAAAAGATGGTAGAAGGGTTTGATCAGGCAGGGATGACGAACATTTCGCTCGACCAGTTGAAGCTGTCCGATTACTTTAAAACGGATCATCACTGGAACATTGACGGGGCGTATTTTGCCTATCAGCAAATCGTTCGTCAGTTGCAAGCGGACAAGGTATCGATTAAAGAAGTACCCATCGCGTCAAACGCCCGGAAAGTATCCGGGCACGAGTACTATGGGTCACTTGCCCGGAAAACGACCCTCGCCTATGCGACGACCGGCGATACACTTGCCTATTACGATGGAAGCCAGTTCGACGGGATTGATGTGTGCTACGACAACACGTGCCAGCAACCGGTCATCGATGAAAGCTATATCAAGGAAGCAGGTGATTATGCCGACCGGTATGAAGTCTTTTTACGGGGCAACCATGGCATCATGTCGATGCAGTCGGACGTAAAGGGACCAAAACTGCTTGTCCTGAAGGATTCCTTTGCGAATCCTGTCCTGCCGTTTCTCGCCCGAAGTGCGAATCTCGAAGTCGTTGATATCCGGTATGTCAATGCAACATTTGATGTGTCAGAATTCGCAAAACAACAACAAGTCGACGGTGTACTCTTCTTGCATAACTCGAATATCACCGGTCTGATGAAGACGTATCAACAGAAACTGTGAGGAGGTTAATGATGGAATCACGGATGAAGAAAAAGCGACCGAATCCGTTCTTGCGAGTCGCGAGTGTGCTTTTGTTACTAGTCGTCTTGATTGCGAGTGCGACGACCGGATACGCATTTTTAAAGCTCCAACGAACAGCTGATGCATTGATTACTCCACTAAAAGGTGAGCAAAAATTACCACTTGAAGTCATGCAACCTGTCCATGTGTTGTTGATTGGTGTCGATGAACGGAAAAATGATCCAGGGCGGGCCGATGCAATCATGTTGTTATCGTTTAATCCGAAAACGAAACAAGCGAGTTCACTTTCGATTCCGCGCGATATGCAAGTCACGTTAGCAGATGGACAGACGACAAAAATCAATCATACGTATGCCTATGGCGGTGTCGAAGAGACGCTTCAGACGGTCGAAAAAACGTTTGACGTCGAGATTCCGTATTACGCTAAAATCAACATGGATGGACTGATTGAACTCGTTGACGCCGTTGATGGTGTGACGGTTGATAATCCGTCTGCCTTTAGTTGGAACGACCGTCGGCTCCAAAAAGAGTACAAGAAAGGACAGATTGAACTGGACGGTCTCGAAGCGAGCGGTTACGCCCGGATGCGGAAACAGGATCCGCTCGGGGATATGGGACGGCAAATCCGGCAACGGCAAGTTCTTGAGTCTGTCGGAATGAAGCTGGCAGGTCCGAACATTTTAACGAAGCTCGAACAACTCAGTCAGGTCTTAGAGGATAATTTCAGTACGAACATTACGTTTTCTGAAGCGACCCAACTGGCACAAGAGAATCAAACCGGTTTCAAACACTTACAATCCTTGAAAATCGACGGCGAAGGGTATATCGCAAGTGACGGCATTTGGTATTTCTTCGCCTCGGATGCGTCGATGCGGGAAACGAAACAAGCACTCGAAGCATTGATGAAGGGATAACATAGACTGTGGAGTTGTCGTTTTCTTCATTTTGTAGACAAAGTGGCGAGAATTAAAAGCGTCTTCCATCTTGAATCGCTTCCAAAGCGAAAAGCAACTTTACGCGACCCTGCAGCGAAGCGAAGCGGCGCGTAAGGTTGCCGCTTTGAAGACGAGTCGAGACAGGGAAATGTGACAGAACAGCCTACCCATGCAGGCTTTTTAAGTTTCATAAGCATTTGATCGATATAGGATTGATTTTGGACTGACTTATGAGTCAGCCCTTTTTTGTTCTGGTCCGAAAGGCTTATTTTCTTTAGTTAACTAAAATATACTTTGACAGTATGGGAATTCGTGTGGAAAATGGAAATGAAAACGATTACATACATTCAAGGAGGATGGAACATGAATCGATGGAAATCAGTCTGTGCAGTTGTGCTAACGTTTGCACTAATTTTCAGTTTACTCCCAGTGAACGGATTAGCGCTCGAAAAAGGAAAGTCGACGCTCGTCATCATTCACTACAAAGAAGATAAAACGTCGGAAAAAGATTGGAATCTCTGGCTCTGGGCGAATGGACCGGATTACTTCCCGAACAAGGCGCACGCCTTTAACGGAGAAGATGCGTACGGAAAGATTGCCGCTTATGAATTCCCAGTCGACCAACCTGAAAAAATCGGCCTCATCGTCCGTGATGATAACTGGAATAAAGATGTCGGTTCTGAAAATGACCGTTTCATCACGAAAGATATGATTAAAGATGGTGTCGCGGAAGTGTGGATTGCGTCTGGAAGTAAAGACGTCTCACCGGTCAATCCGACAGGCGGGGCTGACGTCGAATCAATCAAAACAAACGTCCATTATTACCGTTATGACAACGATTATGAAAAATACGGCGTTTGGGCATGGCCGAACGCGGCGGATGGTCAACGGTTTGAATTTAATCAACAAGATGAGTTTGGTGCCGTCGCAACCGTATCGCTTGCAAACCCAACTAAACAACGACTCGTCGGGATCATTCCGCATATCGAAGGCTGGTCCGAAAAAGACGGGGCGGATCGTTTCTTCTATGCCGGAGCAAAAGACATCTGGTTAATTGAAGGGGATCAAACAATCTACTACGGAAAACCGGAAATTGACCGGACACCTAAGATTACGAGTTTCCTCGCAGATGACTTTAAGAAGCTGACGCTCAAAACGAACGCGCCCGTCTCAGCAGACGATATCGGACAATTTTCGTTCACGGGACTCGTCAATCCGGTCGTCACACAACTTGACGCGAAGACACTTGAAGTAACGGTTTCGTCCGACATCGATTTAGCAAAGATCGTGACTGTGACACATCCTGTCTTCGGTGAAGGCGTGCTTGAAGCAGGACAGGTCTTACGTTCTGATGCCTTTGATCAAAAGTATGCCTATGACGGTAAGTTAGGTGTGACGTATAAAAAATCAAAAACGACGTTCCGTTTGTGGGCACCAACCGCTCAAACGGTCGAACTCGAGTTATACAAGTTACCAAAACAAGCAGCAGCAACAACAAAAGACATCACACAAGAAATCGAGATGAAACGTGGTGATCGTGGCGTCTTTACCGTCACTGTAAAAGGTGACCTCGACGGGACAGGCTACACATATGAAGTGAAACATGCAAAAGATACGACGCGTGCCGTCGATCCATATGCGACAGCTGTTGCTGTCAATGGAGATCAAGGTGTTGTCGTTGATTTAAAGGAGACGGATCCGAAACGCTGGACGAAATCAAAGATGCCGCTTAAACAAGCGACAGATGCCATCATCTATGAAACCCACGTCCGTGATTTGTCGATGTTTGATGTGACCGGTTCAGGCTATGATTCAGGAATTAAGCAAAAAGGGAAGTACCTCGGAGTAGTTGAACGTGGAACACGTTTAATGAAAGATGGCAAGAAAACGAAGACGAAGACAGGACTTGATCATCTCAAAGAACTTGGCATCACACATGTTCAGTTCATCCCAGTCTACGACTTCAATACGGCTTCCGTCGATGAGACGAATCCGCTAAAATCATACAACTGGGGATATGACCCGAAAAACTACAATGCACCAGAAGGTTCATATGCGACGAATCCATATGACCCGAAAGTCAGAATTAAAGAGATGAAACAGATGATTCAAGGTCTTCATGACAACGGGCTACGTGCCGTCATGGATGTCGTCTACAACCATATGTTCGACGCCAAAGCATCGAACCTCGATAAAATCGTCCCAGGTTACTATTACCGTTACACAGAGGGTGGCGATTTAGCGAACGGGACGGGTGTCGGGAATGATACAGCGTCAGAACGCCAGATGATGCATAAGTTGATCGTTGACTCCGTCGGATACTGGGCAAAAGAGTACCACTGGGACGGTTTCCGGTTTGATTTGATGGGGATTCACGACGTCAAGACGATGAATGCCGTCAAAAAAACGACGCAAAAAATTGATGCATCAATTCTTGTTTTCGGCGAAGGATGGAGCTTGAACACACCACTTCCTGAAACAGAAAAAGCGAATCAGACAAATGCGAAACAAATGCCGGGCGTCGCTCACTTCAACGATAACTTGCGTGATGCGCTTAAAGGAAGTGTCTTTGAAGATACGGATGCAGGATTCATTAACGGTAAAACGGGTCTTGAAACACGCATCAAACGCGGAATCGTCGGTGAGATTGCTTACAACAAAGACATCACAGGATTCGCAGCAGAGCCGAATCAAACCATCACGTATGTCGAAGCACACGATAACCATACGTTATGGGACAAGTTGAACTTAACGAACCCGAACGATACGGATGCGACGAAAACGAAAATGCACCGCCTGGCGTCAAGCATCCTGTTGACGTCACAAGGGACGACGTTCATTCATGCCGGTCAGGATTTCATGCGGACGAAGGGCGGCGACCATAATTCGTATAAATCACCGGACTCCGTCAACCAGCTCGACTGGAAACGGAAGATGGATCGTCAACAAGACGTCGATTACATGAAGGGCTTGATTGAAGTCCGGAAAGCAAATCCGGCACTTCACCTCGGATCAGCGAAAGACATCAGACGGTATTTGACGTTTGTCGATACGATGGAGCAAGTCGTCGCGTATCAACTTTCAGAAGATGCACCACATCAAAAAGCAGAGTTGTTCGTTGTCCATAACGCAAAACGCGCTGCGGTCAAGCTGACGCTTCCGAAAGGAAAGTGGAAGTTGATCGTCGATGGTAAAACAGCAGGGACGAAAACACTTCGAAATGTTTCAGGCAGCATCACGGTAGATCCACTCAGTTCATTTGTTCTAAAAAAATAACAAGATACAAAAAGGTCGTCCCTACCATGAGTGATTCACGGTAGGGACGACCTTTTTTCATCAAGCGGAAAACTTACGCGTAGCGCTCGTCTTCGACTTCCTTATCTTTTAAGTTACCTTCTTCCGATTTTGCTACGATGACGGCACAAGCAGCGTCACCAGTGACGTTGACGGCAGTCCGCATCATGTCGAGTAGACGATCGACCCCGATGATTAAGGCGATTCCTTCGACGGGAAGGTTGACCGACTGGAGGACCATCGTCAGCATGACGAGGCCGACTCCAGGCACACCAGCTGTTCCGACCGACGCGAGGACGGCAGTCAAGACGACCGTCGCGAGTTGTCCTGGTGTTAAATCGACATTATAGACTTGCGCGATGAAGACGGTCGCGACCCCTTGCATGATTGCTGTTCCGTCCATGTTGATCGTCGCACCAAGCGGTTGAACGAAACTTGAGACAGACCGTGGTACTTTAAGTTCACGTTGCGCCGTTTGCATCGCGACCGGAAGTGTTGCGTTCGACGAAGATGTCGAGAAGGCGAACATCATGACGGGTGCAAACTTCTTGAAGAAGAAGATCGGATTCATCTTCCCGATCAAAGAGACGGCAGAACCATATGTGAATAATGAATGGACGATTAATGATAAGACGACGATCGACATATACGCGAACATTGCTTCTAATGATTTAAGACCTAATGAACCAACGGCTGAAGCGATCAAGGCGAAAGCTCCGAGCGGCGCCATTTTCATGACGAGTGTGATTAAGTACGTCATCAAGTCATTGCCTTGTTCGATGAACGAACGAAGCGTTGCTGCTTTCTTACCTAAGAACGTAATTCCGAACCCGACGAACACACTGAAGACGATGATTTGGAGCATGTTACCTTCCGCCATCGCCGTGATCGGGTTTGTCGGGAACATCCCGACGATCGTATTGATGATACTTGTATCAGGAATCTCACCAGTTGCCTTTGAGAGTCCTTCAGTCTGGAAAGTACCACGTTCGCCCGGTTTGATTAATAAGGCAAGACCAAGTGCGATGATGATCGCAACTGCTGTCGTCGATAAGAAAAACCCGATGGCTTTTCCGCCGACACGACCCAATTCTTTTGGGTTCCCGAGACCCATGACACCGAGGGAAATTGAGAAGAAGACGATTGGAACAACAAGCATTTTAATCAGGTTCAAGAAAATCGTCCCGATTGGTTGTAAGGCATACATATTTAATTTTTCGTAAATCGTCTTGTCAGGTAGAGCGGCTAGGACAAGTCCTAAGGCGATACCGATGAGAAGACCCCAGATGACTCGTTTTGCTTCTTTCATAAATAATACCAACTCCTTTTTCAGATAACTGTTTATATTTTGACACATCATTCACTGTTTTGACAAAACATTTTAACGATTTTAAGAAAACGCTTACAAAAAGTGCCACGTTTTTTTAGGTAAAACAGATGAATCTGTTGTAAATAATGGGACGACATGAGACTATAGAAAGGAACAAAAAGGAACATATCAAGGATGTAATGAGAACATGTCAATCAACTATTGACCATTCTGTACATTCCTACTATAATGTTATATGACGTGTCTGACACGTTTCCTTTAGTCGGTAATATCGGAGGGAGGGAAAACTAGTGGAAACTCGTGTACGTAAAAATGAATCACTTGAAGACGCACTTCGTCGCTTCAAACGTGGTGTTTCAAAAGATGGTACGCTTGCTGAAGTTCGTAAACGTAAACACTACGAAAAGCCAAGTGTAAAACGTAAGCTTAAATCGGAGGCTGCGCGTAAGCGTAAGAAGTTCTAACGTTAGAGAGGGTGTATCCTCATGAGTCTTCAAGAGCGTTTGACAGCGGATATGAAGGAAGCCATGCGTTCGCGTGAGAAAGATCGTCTGACGACGATTCGGATGGTGAAGTCGTCCCTGCAAAATGAAGCGATTAAACTCGGTAAGCAAGAATTAACTGATGAGGAAGAGCTAACTATACTCTCACGTGAGATGAAACAGCGCAACGACTCCCTCCGAGAATTCGAAAGCGCTGATCGTCACGACCTCGTCGAGAAGATTCAAGCAGAGATTATCGTGCTCGAAGCTTATATGCCAAAACAACTTTCTCAAGAAGAAGTTCAGGAAATCGTTGACGCAGCTATTGCACAGACGGGTGCCTCTGCTCCTTCTGATATGGGGAAAGTAATGGGTGTCGTCATGCCGCAGCTTAAGGGCAAGGCGGACGGTGCTTTGATTAATCGACTTGTTAAACAACAATTAAATTGATCAATTTTGAAGGTATCCCTCGGGATACCTTTTTTTTATTTGTTTTTTTGACACATATTATCGGAATAATTAGAAATTAAAAGAGTTGTGAAACCTTTTAATGGGTGAAAGCGTATATAATAAGAGTAACAAAGAAATGTGTTTCAGAAGGGGAGAAGCGTCTGATTCTGATAAAAAGGGGTGAACGGAGTAATGTCTTTTAGCTTAGGGATGATTTTAGCGGTCTTCTTGGTCGGTGTCGTCATGTTGCTGATCGAAATATTCGTCACAGGATTCGGTATCTTTGGAGTTGTGGGTATCGGTGCTGTCCTCGCGAGCCTGATCATGGCGGGTGCGACGGTCGGTCAAGTCGGCCTTGCGATAGGTCTATCCGTATTTTTGTCGCTGGCGGCAGGATACTGGGCATACCGAAGAATCAAATCCAACCAGTCATTGTTATGGAGAGGTTTGATTTTGACGGATTCGACATCGTCGGAAAAAGGATATTTGTCACATGAAGAGAAAGTTCAACTCAATGGCAAGGAAGGTATCAGTTTGACGCATTTACGACCTGCTGGAACGATTGAAATCGATGGGAATCGGATCGATGCAGTGACTGAAGGGAATTTTATCGGCTCTGGTGAGCGAATTATCGTCAAAGAAGTGACACACGGACGCGTCGTCGTTCGAGTCCAAACTACGAAGGAGGAGTCAATCACATGACACCTGAACTGTTAACGGTCCTACTCATATCCGGAGGAGTCTTAATCTTCCTCGCAATTTTCTTTACGCTCGTTCCAATCCCACTGTGGATTAGTTCTTTGGCGGCCGGCGTCCGCGTCTCGATTTTCACACTCGTTGGAATGCGTTTACGTCGCGTCACACCATCTAAAATCGTCAATCCGTTAATTAAAGCCGTCAAAGCTGGCTTAAACTTGAATACGAACCAACTTGAAAGTCATTTTCTTGCCGGTGGTAACGTCGACCGTGTTGTCAATGCGTTGATTGCCGCGCATCGTGCAAACATCGAACTTAGTTTCGAACGTGCGGCCGCGATTGATTTGGCAGGACGAAACGTGCTTGAAGCAGTACAGATGTCAGTTAACCCAAAAGTCATCGAAACACCATTCATCGCAGGTGTTGCGATGAACGGGATTGAAGTAAAAGCAAAAGCAAGAATCACAGTCCGGGCTAACATTGACCGTCTTGTCGGTGGTGCGGGTGAAGAAACAGTCATCGCCCGTGTCGGAGAAGGTGTCATTTCGACAATCGGTTCGTGTCACGATCAAAAAGAAGTGCTTGAAAATCCGGAAATGATTTCACGAACGGTTCTTGCGAAAGGCCTTGATTCCGGTACGGCGTTCGAAATTCTATCGATCGATATCGCGGACATCGATATCGGGAAAAATATCGGTGCTGTTCTTCAAACGGATCAAGCGGAAGCGGATAAAAACATCGCCCAAGCGAAAGCGGAAGAGCGTCGTGCGATGGCGATTGCGAGCGAACAAGAAATGAAATCACGTGTCGAAGAAATGCGTGCGAAAGTTGTTGCAGCCGAAGCGGAAGTCCCGCTTGCGATTTCGGAAGCGCTTCGTGACGGAAACTTCAGCGTGATGGATTATGCGAATTACCTCAACGTGACAGCAGATACGAAGATGCGCCAGGCAATTGGTGGTCAGTCTTCGCCGAATGACTCACAATAAAGGATGATGTAGGATGGGAAGTTTAATCTGGGTCGGTCTAATGGTGGCATTTGGCGTCATCTCTGTCATTTCTAAAGCGGCAGATAAAAGTAAAGCTAACCAACCGACAAGGACGCCATCAAAAGAGTTTGGGGATTATGTGAAGAACATGGTGGGGCAGGCGGAAGCGATGACGAATGATGATGCACCGCCGGCTGTAAAAAAGAAACAGCAACGTCCGCTGTTAGAAGATCGTCGAACGGACATGCAACGGCATACGGATCGTCAGCTGGTTTCTAAAACGAGTACGAATATCGGAGAAATCAAGGGGTCAATCGCCGAAGGAGCAATCGGGACGAAAGCGGTCAAGAAAACAGGGATGCAAACGACGCAAGAAGAAGCACGTCGTGCCATCATCTGGAGCGAAGTCCTCGGTCCACCCGTTTCAAAACGTAAAACGAAAACACCCCATTCATAAGAACAGGTCAGCTTCCTAATTTTAAGGGGAGCTGACCTTTTTAGGTGTTTCAACAAGATGGGTTTTTCTTTCCATCTATTATTAGGAAATGCTAAAGTAGAAGAGAATAGATTTGTGGCGATGACATACTGTTGTCCATCATTAGGAGGCCAATCATAACGTGATATTTAATGAAAGAATTCCATTCGCATTCTCGAATTCAGATCAGACGCAAGCATTCGTTGGACCAAATGATGCGGTGCTTAAAACAATGGAGGCAGAACTTGATGTTCAGCTCGTTCATCGAGGTGATGAATTGATTGTTCAAGCAGAAATGGAGGACTCGATTAGACTGGCGACGCAAGTCATCGGCGTTCTCACACAGCTCGTGAATCGTGGGGCAGTTTTAACGGAGCGTGACGCAACAAGTGCAATTCAATTGGCACGACAAAATCGAGTCGATGAATTACTTGAATTATATGACACCGTCGTTCATACGAATCATAAAGGAAAACCATTACGTGCAAAAACACTAGGTCAAGCACGTTATGTACGCGGGATTGAAAAATACGATTTAACGTTCGGAATCGGACCTGCTGGGACAGGGAAAACGTATTTAGCTGTCGTCATGGCGGCGAAAGCCCTGAAAGAGGGGCATGTGAAACGGCTTGTCCTTACACGTCCTGCTGTTGAAGCTGGTGAAAGTCTAGGTTTCTTACCGGGGGACTTAAAAGAAAAAGTCGATCCTTACCTTCGTCCGTTATACGATGCGCTCCATGATGTGTTAGGTGTCGAACATACTGCGCGCTTATTAGAGCGCGGTGTGATTGAAATTGCTCCACTTGCCTACATGCGTGGACGAACGCTCGAACATGCCTTCGTCATCTTGGATGAAGCTCAAAATACGACAAAAGAACAAATGAAGATGTTTTTGACGCGACTCGGATTTCATTCGAAAATGATTGTTACAGGAGATTTGACGCAAGTCGACTTGCCTCGGGGAAAAGCCTCTGGATTGCAAGAAGCCTTGAATTTGTTAGGTGATGTTCGAGGCATTCATTTTGAACACTTCAGTTCTGCTGATGTCGTTCGTCATCCACTTGTCCGAAAAATCATTGATGCGTACAGCCAAGAAATCGGCTGAAACTCAACCATGAAAGTAAGGGGAAGGGGACTAAGACATGCGGAAAATAGGACTGTGGATCAGCTTGCTGACGATTGGATTTTACATCATCGTGTCAACGATGATGTATGTGTCCGTTCGTCCGGAAGCTTTGGCGGCAGAAGCCTTCTCTATCGCGGAAGAAGATATCCGATCTCCTTTGACCATCGAAGACCGTGAAGCGACCAGACAGATTAAAGAAAATACCGTAGCTGCGATTGACAGTCAGTATACGGTCAAAAAAGAATATGCATCGCAACAAATTGATAAGGTGGAACAACTCTTTGCGAGCTTAAAAGGTATAACGAAGGCAGAAGACATCGGACGGATTAAGCAGCGGCTTCGAAATACAGAGGCGGCTGATTTATTGAAAGATGATGAATTGCGTTTGCTTGCGACGTCTTCTTCGTCCGTTCGGAGCACGACGCGTGACGCGGTGATTACGGCGATTGAAGAAGCAATGAAACAGCGAATTTCTTCTGAAGACGGAGAGTTAGCAGAAGCGCGTGAGAATGCACGGCTCGACATCGACCGAACACCATTATCTTTTTCATTAAAAGCGGTCAGTAAGGCATTGACCGATCAATTGATTGTCACGAACTACGTGTATGACCCTGAGAAGACGGAGCAATTACGAAATCAAACGAGCGATAAAGTCGAACCTGTCATCATTTCTGAAGGGGAGGTTATCGTTAAGCGTGGTGAAGTGATTTCGCAAGATGAATACCGTCAGCTTAAGCTTGTCGGATTGATCTCTGACCGGAAGTCGTTCAAACCATTGTTAGGAACGTTACTTTTGAGTGGTTTAATGACGTTGCTGTTATATGGATTCATCGCTCGTTCAAATCTTCGATACGCGAAGATGGGTAAAGTACGTTTGTTCGGTCTTGTCTATCTTGTCGTGATTTTGCAACTTGTCGTGACATACGGAATGGCGTTTTTGGCAGAGGATATCAATCCTGTACTGTACTTGTTGACACCGACGGCATTCGCGGCACTCGTTTTACGAAATTTGCTGAATGAACGAATCGCCTTGTCCAGCACACTCTTTATGGCGCTTGCCGGCACATTTTTCTATAGCACGAACCAAAACTTTAGTTTTAACATTGCGATTTACTTAGTGGTGGGCGGACTCGTCGCAACCTTCTTTTTACAATCGAGTTTGTCACGACGACGGATTTTCTTGAGTAGTTTAATGATTTCTGCTGCGAACATCGTTGTCTTCTTTACCTTCTTATTGATGCGCAGTGGGCAACTTGAACTTCAGGAAACGCTAACGTTAACGGCGTTTGCGATCGCGAGCGGCGTATTGAGTGCTATCTTCGCGATTGGTTTGTTACCATTTTTAGAAATGACTTTCGGAATCTTGGCTCCGACACGGTTATTAGAACTGTTAAATCCTACACATCCGTTATTAAAGAAATTACTGGTCGAAGCACCAGGAACGTATCATCATAGTATGATGGTCGCGAACTTAGCTGAAACGGCATGTGAAGCAATCGGGGCAGATGGGTTACTTGCGCGAGTTGGTGCTTATTATCATGACCTTGGGAAAACCCGCCGTCCGCTTTATTTCATCGAAAATCAACATGGCCGTAATCCGCACGATCGATTGACACCAATCGAGTCGGCGCGTGTTATTTTAGCGCATACGGATGATGGAGTAGAACTCTTACAAGAAGCAAAAATCCCGGGGGCAATCGTCGCGATTTGCCAAGAACACCACGGTACGTCGTTACTCCGCTACTTCTATGTAAAAGCAACGGAGCAAGGTGAAGTCAACGAAGCGGAATTCCGTTACAGTGGACCGAAACCACAGACACGAGAAGCGGCAGTCATCATGATCGTCGATTCGATTGAAGCAGCTGTCCGCTCGATGAAGTCTCCGACTGAAGAGGGGATTCGTGATCTTGTCTCGAAAATTATTCGAGAGAAGATGCTCGACGATCAATTCGCGGAATGTGACATTACGACGCGTGACATTTATCGTGTCGGGGAAAGTGCGTGTCATACGCTTTCGGGATTGTTCCACGAACGGATTGAATATCCTGAATTAAAGAAAGAGGAAACGAAATGAATACTTATATGACAGACGAGGGAAACTTATTGAGCGAGGAACAGCAGCGCTTAGTCGAATCGATTCTTATTTATACTGCGAAACAAGAAGAAGTCGAAGTCAATAGTGAGCTGTCCGTCACATTCGTGACGAATGAAGAAATCAGAGAAATCAATCGCGACTGGCGTGGGAAAGATCAAGCGACGGACGTCATTTCGTTTGCGATGGATGAGCTCGGAGAAGATGAAATTGACTTTCAATTACTAGAAGACGAACCCGTTGTACTGGGTGATTTAATCATTTCCGTCGAACGGTGTCGGGAACAAGCGGCTGAATATGGAAATCGGTTTGAGCGGGAACTTGGTTTTCTAGCCGTCCATGGTTTTTTACATCTGTTAGGGTATGACCACATCGAAAAGGCAGATGAAGAAGTCATGACAAAACGTCAGGAGGAAATTCTACATCACTTCGAGTTGTATCGAGGCGAGTTGTGAAGTCCTGGTGGGTTCCGTTTGTCCATGCGCTAGCGGGCATCCGACAAGCCGTTCGAGAAGAACGACATATGAAAGTTCATTTTGTTCTCGGACTAGTCGTCACGATTGCAGCATTTTATTTCCCACTTTCGTCCGTTGAACGTGCCATCTTATTTTTAACGATCGGTACCGTTCTAGGTGCGGAAATGCTGAATACAGCTTTTGAAAGAACGGTCGATTTAGTGACGAAAGAGTGGCATCCGTTAGCCAAGGCGGCAAAAGACATCGCGAGCGGTGCAGTTTTAGTGTTGGCGCTTACATCAATTGTGATTGCACTATGCATCTTCGTCCCATATTTGGTACAATAAGAATCCGGCCTTTTTTGGCCAACAAAGTTGCTAAAAGGGGAAAAATGACATGAAAACAGAACAATTACTCGAACAAGCTAAAATTGCACGCGAAAAAGCGTACGTTCCATATTCGAAGTTCCAAGTCGGAGCTGCTCTCTTAACAAAAGACGGACAAGTCTTCCACGGGTGTAACATCGAAAACGCCGCTTACGGTCTCTGCAACTGTGCAGAGCGGACAGCCGTCTTCTCAGCATGGGCACAAGATGCACGTGAATATGCAGCGATGGCTGTCGTAGCAGACACGGAAGGTCCAGTAGCACCATGCGGACAATGCCGCCAAGTCCTGTTCGAAATGTGTGATGCAGATATGCCAATCTATTTGACGAACTTAACAGGTGATGTCACAGAAACAACCGTTGGCGCATTGTTACCAGGTGCGTTCACGAAGGGAGATCTCAATGTTTAAAGAAGGATTTAAATCGGGATTCGTCTCGATCATCGGTCGTCCGAATGTCGGGAAATCGACGTTTTTGAACCGTGTCATCGGTCAAAAAATTGCAATCATGTCAGATAAGCCACAGACGACACGAAACAAGATTCAAGGTGTTTACACAACGGATGATGTGCAGACGGTCTTCATCGATACGCCAGGAATTCATAAACCAAAGCATAAGCTCGGTGACTTCATGATGAAAGTTGCGACAAACGCTTTGCGTGAAGTCGATGCGATTCTCTTCATGATCAACGTGACGGAGCCAAAAGGAAAAGGCGACGACTTCATCATCGAGAAGTTGAAAGGCCTTGATACGCCAATCATTCTCGTCATGAACAAGGTCGACTTGATTCATCCGAATGACATTCCGCCAATCATTGAGTCGTATAAAGACGAATTAGAGTTTGCAGCGGTCGTGCCGATTTCTGCTCTTCAAGGTAATAATGTTGAACCGCTCCTCGGTGAGATTGCGAAACTTTTACCAGAAGGACCGATGTATTATCCAGCCGATCAAGTAACGGATCATCCGGAACGCTTTATTATCTCGGAAATGATTCGCGAAAAAGTCTTACAAAAAACACGAGACGAAGTACCACATTCGATCGCAGTTGCGATTGATCAAATCAAAACACGTGAGGACGGCAATATGGTCGACGTCCACGCGACGATTTTAATCGAACGTGATTCGCAAAAAGGCATCATCATCGGGAAACGTGGGGCACTCCTCAAGGAAATCGGGTCTGAAGCACGGACGGACATCGAAATGCTTCTCGGAACGAAAGTCTATTTGAACCTATGGGTCAAAGTTCAAAAAGACTGGCGTAACAAAGCCGGACAATTGCGCGAACTCGGCTTCCGCGACGATGAGTATTAAGCGATGATTGATAAGGCGGAAGGGCTCGTATTACGAACGGTCGTGTATGGTGAATCGAATAAAATCATCACGTTGCTGACGCGTGAATACGGAAAGCTCGCCGTCATGGCTCGTGGTGCGAAGAAACCGGGTAGCCGGTTTAATGCAGCAAGTCAGCCGTTTATTCGGGCGGTCTATGTCTACCCGAGGTCACGTGGACTCGGTCAATTAAAATCAGCGGATGTCATCACCGGGTATTCACATATCCGGCAAGATGTCCTCTTGATGTCATATGCAATGTACCTGCTCGAACTTGCGGATAAGGCACTTGACGAACGCGTCGCCTATCCGACGCTCTATGATTTATTCGTCGACGGACTGGAGGCGATGGACGAAGGACTTGATCCGGATGTCGTATCGTTCATTGTTGAACTACGCTTGTTGCGTCATCTTGGTATCGCTCCGCACTTAAACGGCTGTACGATTTGCGGGAGTACGGAAGCACCTTTCGCCTTTTCGCTGAACCATGGCGGACTGCTCTGTAAGCGCCATCGTCATGAAGATGAGTATGCCGTATTCTTGCAGGAGTCAGTTGCAAAGATGCTCTATGTCTTTTCCGTCTATGATTTTTCACGGATCGGGACGGTCACGGTCAAGCCGGAAACGAAACGATTACTGCGTCAAATCATGGATGCCTACATGGAACGTTATAGTGGACTTCGGTTACGATCGAAGCGCGTTCTCGATCAATTGCTCAACCTTGAGAATGATTGACAGACTACGCGTACGTTCGGTAGAATAAGTGCGGAAGAACTAACTAAACGAACACGATGAGAAAAAGGAGTAGCACCTCCTCTTCATTCAAGCGATTCCAGGATAGTGTGAGCTGGATATGAAACGGGTGTGAACGGCATTTTTGAGTGTTCCCGTAAAAGAGTGGCATGCTACGCATGCAAGTAGGGTGGAACCGCGGGCTTGTCTCGTCCCTATGTACAACCATGTTGTACATAGGGACGTTTTTGTGTTTCCTTATAAATTTTGGAGGTGGATCTCTTGAAAATGACAGTACAAGACATGATTTTGACGTTACAGAAATTTTGGGCGGAACAAGGTTGTTTGACGATGCAAGCATATGATGTAGAAAAAGGTGCCGGGACGATGAACCCGATGACATTCTTACGGAGCTTAGGACCAGAACCGTGGAACGTTTGTTATACAGAGCCGTCACGTCGCCCGGCTGACGGACGATACGGGGAAAACCCGAACCGGTTGTATCAACATCATCAATTCCAAGTCATCATGAAACCGTCTCCTGACAACATTCAGGAACTCTACTTACAAAGTCTAGAACTCCTCGGCATCAATCCGCTTGAACACGACATTCGTTTTGTCGAAGACAACTGGGAAAACCCGACGTTTGGTGCAGCAGGTCTTGGTTGGGAAGTCTGGTTGAACGGGATGGAAATCACGCAATTCACATATTTCCAGCAAGTTGGTGGAATTGAGTGTAATCCGATTGCAGTGGAAATCACGTATGGTATCGAGCGTCTCGCGTCGTATATTCAAGATGTCGAAAGTGTCTTTGACTTAGTCTGGACGGACGGGTTCCGCTATGGCGATATCTTCTATCAACCAGAATTCGAACATTCCAAATATACGTTCGAGACATCAGATGTTGATTTATTGTTCACATTGTTTGATCAGTATGAAAAAGAAGCGAACCGGGCGCTCGACGAAAACCTTGTGTTCCCGGCGTATGACTACATCTTAAAATGCTCACATACCTTTAATTTGCTCGATGCAAAAGGAGCGATTTCCGTCACGGAACGAACAGGATTCATCCACCGTGTCCGGAACATGTCGCGCCGTTGTGCTCAAAGTTTCATCGAAGAGCGGGAACGTTTAGGTTTCCCATTGATTAAATCGAAAGCTGGTGAATCACATGCATGAATTATTACTTGAAATCGGTCTCGAAGAAATGCCGGCACGCTTCGTCTTGCAGTCTGAAACACAACTGAAGGAACGTGTAACGACATTTTTGACAGAAGCACGGATTACATTTGATACAGTCGAAGCCTTTTCAACACCGCGCCGTCTCGCTGTTCTCGTTAAAGGAATCGCGGAACGCCAAACGGATTTGGAAGAAACGTTAAAAGGACCAGCTAAACGAATCGCGCAAGATGCGGACGGGAACTGGACGAAAGCGGCGGAAGGATTTGCTCGTGGAAAAGGATTGACGACAGATGATCTATTCCTTGGTGAAGAAAAAGGAGTCGAATACATCTATGCGACGCGTAAGGAAGCAGGACAAGAAACAGCGACGTTATTGACGGGGCTAAAACAAGTGATCGAGGCGATGAACTTCCCGAAAAACATGCGCTGGAGTACACAACCGCTCCGTTACATGCGTCCGATCCGTTGGTTGATTGCCTTACTTGACGATCAAGTCATTCCGTTCGAAGTCGCATCAGTCGAAACAGGACGGACGTCACGTGGCCATCGTTTCCTTGGTCAAGACATCACGATTTTACGTCCGAATGCGTATGTCGAAGCATTGGCTGGTGAGCATGTCATCGTCAGTTATGCAGCACGCCGCCAAATGATTGAAGAACAAATCGAAGCACTAGCACAATCAGAACAATTCGAAGTACCGATCGATGCGTCACTGCTTGAAGAAGTCACGAACCTCGTCGAATATCCAACTGCCTTATTCGGTGCGTTTGACGAAGCGTACCTTGAATTGCCGGAAGAAGTCTTAATCACGACGATGAAAGAGCACCAACGCTACTTCCCTGTAAAACGTAATGGTACGTTACTGCATTATTTCGTGACGGTGCGTAACGGGAACGCGCAACACATCGAGAACGTCGCCCGCGGAAATGAAAAAGTCATTCGTGCCCGTCTTGCCGATGCGCAATTCTTCTACGAAGAAGATAAGAAAGCGGATATCGACGCACAAGCAGCCCGTCTCGACAAAATCGTCTTCCATGAAAAACTTGGAACGACGGGTGAAAAAGTTCGCCGCGTACGTGAGATGGCGCTTGCGCTTGCAGACCGCTTCTCAGCCGACAGAACGAAAGTCGATCGTGCCGGTCATATCTATAAATTCGATCTCGTCAGTCAGATGGTCTATGAGTTCACGGAGCTCCAAGGTTTGATGGGCGAGCGTTATGCAAACATGAAACAAGAAGACAAGGAAGTCGCAGCGGCGATCCGCGAGCACTACATGCCACGCTTCGCTGGGGATGAAAGTCCGGCGACACCAACCGGGACGCTACTTGCCGTCGTCGATAAGTTGGACAGCGTCGCTGGCTTCTTCGGTGTTGGTATGATTCCAAGCGGTTCTGCCGATCCTTATGCGTTACGCCGCCAGGCTCAGGGAATCGTCCAAGTCTTAGCGGATCGCAATATCCAAATGACACTCGTTGAACTGATTGATTTTGTAGTGACAGCTCAAATTAAAGCAGGTCTTTATCAGACAGATGCAGAATCAGTAAAAGTGGCGATGCAAGAATTCTTCAGTCAACGCCTCAAGTTCCGTTTATCGGAAAAAGGGTATCGTCATGACGTCGTTGAAGCAGCACTTCAACTTGATATGACGGTTGGAGCGAATGAAAAACGAGCAGCAATGCTTGAAGCGGCGACGCAACGGGACACATTCAAGAAAACAGTCGAACAGTTGAGCCGTGTACTCAACATCTCGAAAAAAGCGGAAACGGTCGTTACTATCAATCCGGAGCTCTTTGAAAATGAAGCGGAACGTACTTTACATGAACGAATCGAACAGGTCATTCCACAAGTCGCAGCGGCAGTAGAGCAATCTGATTTCGAAACAGCGATGGGCGCACTTGAATCAACGGTTCCAGCCATTACAGCCTATTTTGATGGGACAATGATCATGGCAGAAGACGATGCGATTCGATCGAACCGTTTAAGCGAAATGAAACGTTTCGCGGACGCGATTCAAGCGGTCGCACGATTCAATGCACTCACTTTAGTGTAAACAAAGGACGGATGAGCCGATGAAGTTAAATGAACGGCAGAAAAAGATACTCCAAATCGTCAAAGAAAATGGTCCGATCACAGGAGAGCAAATTGCGTCCGAGCTCTCCTTGACGCGGGCGACATTACGACCAGATCTCTCGATTTTGACGATGACAGGAATGCTCGAAGCGCGTCCGCGCGTCGGGTATATGTATGTTGGTAAAAAGAACGCCTCGATGCTTCATGAGAAACTCGACACGTTGACAGTCGGCGAGTTCATGTCTTCTGCCAAGGTGATTCATGAGAGTATGACCGTTTACGACGCAATCGTTCACTTATTCTTAGAAGATGTCGGTTCGCTCTTCGTCGTTGGCAATGATCATGCACTCGTTGGTGTCTTATCACGAAAAGACTTTTTACGAGCTGCAATCGGGAACCAAGAACTCGATTCATTGCCCGTTAATATCATTATGACGCGGATGCCGAACTTGACAGTATGTGAGAAAACGGAAACATTGATCGGGGCCGGGATGAAGTTGATCGAAAAACAAATCGACTCGATGCCTGTCGTTGAAAACAGTGATGGCATCCTGAAAGTCGTCGGACGGATGACGAAGACGAACATGACGAAAGTACTGGTCGCGTTAGCAAGAGATGAAGAAATTTAAGAGGAGGCTCACAGATGAGACAACGTATTTATGTAGTCAGTGATTCAGTGGGTGAAACGTGTGAACTTGTTGTTCGTGCAGCAGCGATTCAATTTCCGGAGCGGGCGATTGAAACAGTCCGGATCCCATTCGTCGATGACGATCAAGTGATTTATGATCTCGTTTTGCATGCGAAAGAAGAGCGGGCGACGATTGTTTATACGATCGTCCATGCGAAGCACCGTCGTTTGCTTGCGGAGACGGCGAAGGCCCACGAAGTCGAAGCAATCGACTTACTTGGACCGTTGCTTGATACGATGGAAGATCGACTCGGGATGCAACCGAAAGAAGAGCCAGGGCTAATTTATCGTTTGGATGAGGAATACTTCCGGAAAATCGAAGCGGTCGAATTCGCTGTGAAGTATGATGACGGTCGGGATCCACGTGGAATTAAACGGGCTGATATCGTCTTGATTGGTGTCTCACGAACGTCGAAGACTCCTCTCTCACAATACCTTGCTTTGAAACGGTACAAAGTTGCGAATGTTCCTCTCGTTCCGGAATCTGTACCACCAGAAGAACTTTTTGATATTCCGAAAGAAAAGTGTTTCGGATTATTGATTTCTCCTGAGAAGTTGATTGATATCCGGATGGAACGGTTACGTTCGCTTGGTTTGAAACCGGAAGCTGCCTACGCACAAATCGATCGCATCAATCGTGAACTTGATTATGCGAAAAAATTGTATGAGCGGATTGGCTGTCAAATCATCGATGTGACAAATAAGGCAGTTGAAGAAACAGCGAACTTGATTTTGACGGGAATTTCAGGAAAGGCGCATGACTAGTCAAGAAAGTACTTGCGTAGTATACTAGTCTAGCTGATAAATGAGATGATGCAATTTTTCCAATGAAACGGAACGAGTATTCGTTCCGTTTCATTGCGGGTATATATATAAGAGTTGAGAAGAGGAGGTGGGACGATTGAAAAGAATTCCGGATGAACTGGTCGATCAGGTTCGCCAAGCGACGGATATCGTTGAACTAATCTCTGAACGTGTAGAATTAAAAAAACAAGGGAATCGGTATTCAGGGTTATGTCCATTCCATTCAGAAAAATCCCCCTCTTTTTCGGTCTCGCCTGATAAAGGAATGTATTATTGTTTTGGTTGTGGAGCGGGCGGAAACGCCATCACCTTCGTCATGGAAACGGAAGGGATGAGTTTTCCGGAAGCCGTCTCGAAACTCGCTGATCGAACGGACGTGACATTACCGGAGTTCGAGCGATCTGATCAGACTGAATCGACACCAGATCAAGAAAAGAAATACCGGATGCGTGAAGCGCATCGAATCGTTGCTGATTTGTACCATGAAGTCATGTTACAGACAGCCGCTGGTGACGCCGGTCGTGAATATCTTGAAAAACGGGGAATTGGCGAATCGGCGATGCGTGAATTTAAACTCGGCTATGCTCCAGACCAAGAACGTTTTACAGTCGACTCCTTGACCCGGCGTAATTTTGACTTGGATGAAATGGTGGAAGCTGGATTGATTTCTGTAGGTAGAGATGGCGATTATCGCGATCGATTTAACGGCAGGGTCGTCTTTCCGATTTCAGATCGTGATGGCACGGTTGTTGGATTCAGTGGACGTTCCATTGATGGAAGAGACCCGAAGTACGTCAATACGGCAGAGACACCGCTCTTCAATAAAAGTGAATTACTGTTCGGTTTTGCACAAGCACGGGGCGCGATGCGTAAAAATAAACAAGTTGTGCTCGTAGAAGGCAATTTAGATGTTGTACGAGTCGCTCAAGCGGGTATATCCTATACCGTAGCCTCTTTAGGAACGGCCTTAACTCCTGTCCATGCACAAAATCTTGGACGGATCGTCGATGAAGTCATTATTTGCTATGACGGAGACAAAGCCGGTCGGGCAGCGACGATTAAAGCATTACGTCTTCTTGAAGATGTTGCGGTAGATTGTTCCGTCATTCGGCTACCGGATGAAGAAGATCCGGATTCGTACATCGGAACTCATTCCGAAGAAACATTTATTCGTCTAGTGGAACAAGAACGGGTTTCAAGTCTTGAATTCAAATCTTTTTATTTTCGTCAAGGAAAAAACTTGCGATTAGAAGGAGAACGCGTTCGATATATTGAAACTATGCTTGAGGAGATTAATCGGACAACGAATCCTCTGCTTCGAGATATTTATCTTGGTAAGCTAGCGGAAGAATTCCAGTTATCGAAAGAATCGTTATTGTCACAAGTGAAACCGTTACAAGCACCTAAAGTAAAGCAGGAACGTCGCGTCGAACGACAAACGAACGTCGCAGCACCTCAAGACCGAACATTTACGAACTGGAAGCGGGCAGAACGTTTTTTACTTGCTTACATGATTCGGTCAGAGGAGGTTGGAATGGAAGTCCGAGATCAACTCGGAGTCGATTTTAATGATCCGGCGCATCAGCTGATCGCCGGTAAATTATATGAGTTTTATGGAGCAGGTGCTCCGGCAAATCCGGACCGCTTCTTGACGATGTTACAAGATGCATCGCTTCAACGAATCGTCGCCGATTTAGAGTTTATGCTCATGCCGGAGTACGATCCGGATTTGTTGAGTCATTATATACGCGCCGTTCAAAATGAACGACAACGACGGACACTCGATGAAGAGAAGTCACGTTTGAATCAACAAACAGATATCCGTGCTCAAGCGGAACTAATGCAGGCAATCATCGAACGGAAACGACGCTTAAAAGATCGATGACCTGTTGCATGATGTGGAAGGAGTGTATGGTTCGATGGCAGAAAAAGCAAGATCAGAAGCAGAAATACTCCGTCTCGCGAAGGATGAACTAATCGCGCTCGGACATAAAAATGGGGAACTATCGCATCAAAAAATCGAAGATAAGCTCAGCTCATTTGAATCGATGGATGCGCAACAATTTGAAGAGTTTCTTCAATTGTTAGAGACTGAAGGTATCAAAGTAAACAACGATGGTACGGGTGACGATAAAGAAGAGGCGGATTTAAACGATCTCTCTGTCCCACCAGGTGTTAAAATCAATGACCCTGTCCGGATGTACCTGAAAGAAATCGGTCGTGTCGATCTCTTGAATGCAGAGGACGAAGTCGAACTTGCAAAACGAATTGAACAAAACGATGAAGAAGCGAAAAAGCGTCTTGCTGAAGCGAACTTACGTCTTGTCGTCTCGATTGCAAAACGTTACGTCGGACGTGGTATGTTGTTCCTCGACTTGATTCAAGAAGGAAACATGGGATTAATTAAAGCGGTCGAGAAATTCGATTATACAAAAGGATACAAATTCTCGACCTACGCAACATGGTGGATTCGTCAGGCAATCACCCGCGCGATTGCTGACCAAGCACGTACAATCCGGATTCCGGTTCATATGGTCGAGACGATCAATAAATTGATTCGTGTTCAACGTCAGCTCCTACAAGACTTAGGACGTGAACCGACGCCTGAAGAAATTTCAAAAGAGATGGAAATCACACCTGAGAAAGTACGTGAGATTTTAAAAATCGCTCAAGAACCGGTGTCACTCGAAACACCAATCGGGGAAGAGGACGATTCGCATCTCGGTGATTTCATTGAAGATCAAGACGCAACGGCGCCGCAAGACGCAGCTGCGTATGAATTATTGAAAGAACAACTTGAAGATGTCCTCGATACATTGACGGACCGGGAAGAAAACGTGTTACGTCTTCGTTTTGGTCTTGATGATGGTCGGACACGGACGCTTGAAGAAGTCGGTAAAGTATTTGGTGTTACGCGTGAGCGGATTCGTCAAATTGAAGCGAAAGCTTTACGTAAACTTCGCCACCCGAGTCGTTCAAAACGTCTGAAAGACTTCTTGGATTGATTTTAAAAGTGTGAAGAAAATATGAAAATTTGGTGAGAAGGAAGAAAAAGTTTTGTTTTTTTCTTCCTTCTCTGTTTTTTTTACAGTAGAATAGTAACGGGGAATACCATTCAGTCACCAACTTGGTTGGGTATAGAATATGGGGGGAAATCCAAATGCGTAATCCATTAGTACCGTTCGCAGCGATTGCGATCATCGCAATCATTGCCATGATTTCATTGTCATACTTTGGCGTAGATCAGGCGAAAGAAGCTGAAAAGGGTCCATCAACAGCTGAAATGAAGCCAGAAGATCTATTTGCATCAAAAGGATGTACAGGATGTCACGGCGGCAATCTCGAAGGCGGAGCAGGTCCGAACTTAACTAAAGTCGGTGCGAAGCTGAAAGAAGAAGAAATCAAAGACATCGCTATGAATGGTAAAGGGCAAATGCCTGGGGGTCTTGCTAACGACGAAGAAGCCACTGTTTTAGCGAAATGGCTTGCAGAAAAGAAATAAGTCAAAAACATCTGTCTCTTCTCCGAGATAGGTGTTTTTTTCTTGTGCGAATTTGGGAAAAGCCATACAGCACGGTATTTCTTTTTTAGGCTAAGTCAGCTATTTTAAAAAGAGATGGATTAGAAAGAGGAAGGATGACATACATTGCAAACACACGTCACATTAGATCAACGATTAACAAAAGTAGTCTCATATATTCCACAAGGAGCAGTCCTCGCGGATATTGGTTCCGATCACGCATTCGTCCCGTGTTATTGTATCCAACAAGGCTTAGTCGAACGTGCCATCGCAGGAGAAGTCAATGTGGGGCCGATGGAAGCGGCACAAGGGCAAGTCGCGCTTGTTCAATTAGACGAACAGATTGAAGTACGTCTCGGGAGTGGTTTGACGGTTCTCACTCCAGGAGAAGTAACGGCTGTGACGATTGCCGGCATGGGTGGAACGCTCATCGCAACGATTTTAGAGGAAGGGAAGGCGCATTTATCGGGCGAAGAACGCTTGATTCTTCAACCGAACGTCGATGCTATCGATGTTCGAAAATGGTTACTTGAACATGGATATGCGTTACTATCGGAAGCCATCGTTAAAGAGAATGGAAAGATTTACGAGATTCTCGTTGCAGAAAAAGGAGAAGAAATGATTTACGCAGAGGACGCGGACATCCGGAAGTGGGAATTGTTATTTGGACCGCAACTCATGCGAGAAAAAGCACCTGCCTTCATCGAGAAGTGGCAGACGGAAAAAGAGAAACGGCAATATATTTTAGAGCAGATGCAGCAAGGAAATGACTCCGACGTTTTGAAAGAGAAGATTACGAAGATCCGCCGCTTGATTGAAAAAATGGAAGAGGTGACGAGCTGATGGCGAACGGTCAATTCATTATCGAACAGTTCGAAGCATTTTCACCGAAAAAATTTGCGATGCCGGGGGATCCAATCGGTCTACAAATCGGTACGCTGAATAAAGACGTGAAGCGTGTCATGGTGACGCTTGACGTCTTGGAGTCGGTCGTCGATGAAGCAATTGAAAAAGGCATCGATTTAATCATTGCCCATCACCCGCCGATTTTTAGTAAATTAGCGCAAGTCAACGATCAATCGGCGACTGGAAGAATCGTCATGAAGTGTATCGAACATAAGATTGCCGTTTACGCGGCACATACGAATCTCGACGTAACGCAAGGCGGTGTTAATGATTTGATGGCAGAAGCCATCGGACTGACCGACACAACGGTTTTGTCACCTACATTTGAAAACGCGGTCTATAAGCTTGTTGTCTTCGTTCCGCAAGAAGCCGTACAACAGGTATCAGAAGCGCTTACGAAGGCAGGAGCGGGACAAATCGGTGCTTACAGCGCCTGTCAGTTCCATAGTGTAGGGACTGGACAATTTAAACCTGAGACTGGGACAGTACCTTACATTGGCAATGTCGGACAAGTCGAACGAGTTTCTGAAGTCCGAATTGAGACGATCGTTACGGAACTGAATCAAAAACAAGTGATTCGTGCGATGAAAAAAGCGCACCCTTATGAAGAAGTCGCTTATGATATCATGCGCCAGGAGCGGACAGTTGAGCCGTTAGGGCTTGGCAGAATCGGTTACCTCGAACGACCAGTGTCGTTACGTCAGTTCGCAGAACATGTCCGTGATGTGTTCGGTGTTGAAAACCTGCGTTTTGTGGGAGAATCGGACCGCCTCATAAAAAAAGTCGCCGTACTCGGTGGAGACGGCAATAAACATGTTTCAACAGCGGCGTTTGCCGGGGCAGATGTCCTCGTGACGGGCGATCTGTACTTCCACGTCGCCCATGATGCAATGGCGCTCGGCTTAGCAGTCGTCGATCCTGGACATCACGTCGAGTCAGTCATGAAACAAGGCGTCGTCAATGAGCTGAAGAAACGTTTTGAGGAACGAAAAATCCGTGACGTCGAATTGGTCGTCTCGACGACAAATACGAATCCATTCAAATTTTTATGAACGCAAAAAACCGTACTGCACTTTAAAGTGCAGTACGGTTTTTTGCGTGTAGACAAAGTGATATCGGAAGATAAAAGCGTCTTTTTTCGTTGCTTTCCTCGGGCGAGGCGCAAGCCATTGCTCCTTGGTCCTCACGACCAACGAGCAGTATCTTGCCTGCCTCTGAAAGTGCGTTGAAAACGCACTTTTCCCGTAGGAGTCAACGAAACATGACGCTTTTTAGGTAATACCGTGACGGAAATCCAGGCATGCAGACGGTTTAAAGCGATATCCGTCTTGAATCGCTTTAGAACCGCGAAAAGCAATCGGTCGCGACCCTGCAGCTTTGCTGTAGCGGCGCGGAACATTGCCGCTTTGAAGACGAGGCGAGACGACAGGGAAGCGCGAACTGATAACATCTCGCTATAAAATTTTAGTTCTTCATAAGAGTTTGTCTACAGTCTAAAAAACCGTACGGAACCTTAAGGTTCCGTACGGTTTTTAAATGTCTATTACAAGATTTTTACTTTTGGTAAAATCCGACGCAATTCGAGGAATGGTGTTTTATCATGTGTGCTGATATCAGCTGGGTCATACTGCTGTAAGAAATCGATGACTTTTTTCGTGATTGGTGTTGGTGTAGAAGCACCTGAAGTGACACCGACTTGATTCACCCCTTCGAGCCATGTTAAATCAAGTTCAGTCAAATCACCGATACGATGAGCTGGGGTACCTGCGATATCAAATGAAACTTGTGCCAAACGATTCGAGTTGTTCGAACGCGGATCGCCGACGACGATCACAAGATCACAATCGCCCGCTTGATCGGCGACAGCTTCTTGACGGACTTGCGTCGCGTTACAAATTTCATTATGGACTTCGACGTGCGGGTACTTTTTACGGACATGTTCCATTAAGGCCTGGACATCCCATTGGCTCATCGTCGTTTGATTCGTGACGATGATTTTTTTGGTTGATAAGTGGGCAGGCAATGCTTCGATGTCTTCGACTTTTTCAATCAAATGGACATGTTCCGGAGCGACGCCAACTGCACCTTCTGGTTCCGGGTGTCCGTGTTTTCCGACGTAGATGACTTCATAGTCATCAGCGACGACAGTCCGGATTAAATCATGTGTGCGCGTGACATCAGGACATGTCGCATCGACGACTGTTAATTTTTTTTCGGCAGCGCGCGCATAGACGGCAGGTGAAATTCCGTGCGCTGTAAAGATGACCGTTCCTTCTTTAATGGTTTCGAGTGCTTCAAGACGATCAGGACCATCAACTGTCAAAACACCCATTCGTTCAAATTCATGTGTAACGTGAGCATTATGGACGATCATACCGAGAATATGGATAGGTCGTGGCAAGTTTTCATTCATTGCGGCTTGTTGCGCTAACTTCATCGCGTCAACGACACCATAACAATAACCACGAGGGCTGATTTTTTTTACTAACATAAGTGTTGATTCTCCTTTAGCGTAGAAAGAATGATTAGTTAGAGTGTACCATTGATTGCAGATGATTGAAAATAGAGGAGTCTATTCAAGAGTGATAACATGATATACTAATTGAGTTGTAAAAATCATGGAGAAGGAGGCAATACGTTGGAGACAAAAAAGATGATGCGGTCTTATTTCTTTCAAATCACCGCTGTTTTGTTCATTCTAATTTGTCTGGTCATCGCGGCACTTGCTTTCACAGCTGACCGTGTGACGATTTCACGGGTTGAACAGCAAACGGAAAAACAAAGTGAAAACAGTGTTGAGGTCTCGAGCAACGCACTCCGTGATAGTATCGGGAATTTACATGAAGAAATCATGGGTCTGCAATTGAATGTCGACAATATGAATGAATTAGAACGAGTCGTTCGCGAAACGAACTTACTCGATATCGATACGGGTTTTAAGAGTTTCTTCTACTATGATTTAAAGACTAAAAAATTCACATGGTTTTCTAGTGAAGATCGACGCATCCGAAATTCAAAGATTCTAGAAGATGATGATTTTCTTCAGGCCTTGACGAGTACAGACTTTCATATGAGTAAACGATATCCGTTACAGTCGGATTATCTCACGTATATGTATATTCCGGTTCGTAACGGCAGTGAACGGGTTGGAATTTTTGGTGGTGGATTAAGTCTGATGAATTCACTTGTCTTTCGAAATTCACTCGAATCGTTCGACGACGAAACGATGGCCTATCTTTTTAACAGTAAAGGAGAGCCACTCGCGACTTCGCGAAACCTCGTGACCGACAAAGAACGTGTCTTGACTCAAAGTGTCGTCGACCGGGCATTTCAAACGGTAGAACCATACGATATCTTCAGTACGAACAAAGACATGTATTATTTTGCACGTGATTTAAAAGTAACGGATTGGAAAATTCTTGTTCGGACACCCCGGAGTGTCTTTTACGAACCCGTGTATACGACACGGCAACAATATCTTGTCATCGCAGCGTTGACGCTCGTCCTCAGTCTAATCGTCGGGTACCTCATGTCACGTCAACTGACAGCACCCTTACTCGAGCTCGTACAAAAAATCGAAAAAAGCACGACGCCACAACCGATTGAATTGGAACGATCGGGGTCGAACGAAGTAAAAACATTAGTGTCTGCTTACAATGAGTATGCCCAGCGGATGGAAAACGCGCGAGTCGAACAATTGAGTCAACAACAAGCGATGTTACACCAAGAAAAATTAGCCTCGCTCGGTCAGCTCGCGGCAGGAATCGCGCATGAAATCCGCAATCCATTGACGCCAGTCAAAATGACGCTCCAACTTTTGACGGAGCAAGAGAACAATAGTCCGGAAATGTTGGCGTTAGCCTTATCAGAATTAGATCGTGCCAATGCAATGATTGAGACGATGCTCGATCTCTCTAAAGGTGGCGGCGAGGTATTAAAGATGTCGATGATTGACATGAACGAATTCATGAAAAAATTTAAATTCATCATGGAAGCAGAAGCGCGTTTACACGCCGAGACATACGCAGAAGCAGCAGATTGTAAAATTTATACGCCGGCGCATATGCCGAATCTCTATGCCTCTGAAAACGGTTTGTCACAAATCTTGTCGAACTGTGTTCGTAATGCCTTACAAGCAGTGCAGTCGCGTGGTGCAGATGGGATTTGTCATTTGCATCTACACGTCTACACGAATCAATTCGTCTTCATTGTTCAAGATAATGGTGTCGGCATGACAGAACCCCAACTCGAAACGATTGGGCAAGCTTTTAAGACATCAAAAGCGGATGGCAATGGTTTAGGTCTCTATATGTCAAGTCGCATCGTTCGTGAGCATAATGGAAAAATTGAGTTCGACAGCAAGGTTGGTGTCGGTACGACAGTCCAAATTCATTTACCGCGAGGAGGAGACCAGGATGAAGTTTAATAAGTCATGGTTGCTCGTCCTCTTTGTTTGGACGGCCTCAATCCTGCTGATTTCAAATCTGTTCGTAGGTCAGGAGGAAAATCCTGACCGTGACGTTGTCGCCTTTACGATCGTTAACGATAAACATGAATTCGCCCAACGGTTGATTACAGCGTTTAAAGCCGAGGCAAAAGCAAATAAGTATGAAGCCGTCGTGGCGACGTCACATAACTCCCGCATCAGTGAACGAGAGCAAATTCGTGAATTCATCAAATTGAAGGTCGACGCGATATTTATCACGACGTTTGACGATGTTTATATTACGAGCGCATTAGAAGAAGCAGAAAAAAATGGGATTCCCGTTTTTGCGATTGACCGATTGATTCGATCTGATGCAGTTGTCAGCTCGGTGACGTCGAACAATCAGATGATTGGTGAACAACTTGCTTCATATGTCAAAAACGAACTGATTAGACGAAATGGAACTGCAACAGGAAAAGTCGTTGAAATTACGGGGACGACGAACATACACACGACGAATGAACGGCATACCGGATTCGTTAAAGGAATCGTGACAGAACCCGGGATATCGATTGTCAATTCAGCAAGTGGTGACTATGATCCGGTGACATCAGAACGCGTCATGCGTCGGATCATCGAGTCCGGTACGGAATTCGATGCGGTCTACTGTCACAATGACGATATTGCGTTAGGTGTGCTCGAAGCCTTGAAAAAAGCAGACATTTCCGGAAAAATAGTTGTCGGAATCGACGGGAATCGTGCTATATTAGAAGCTGTTGACATGAAATCGATGGATGCGACGGTTGTCCAGTCCGCTGAAGAGATGATGCAAGTCGCCTTCAGCGCGTTGAAGCTTCATACGAAAAATAAAAAAATTCCAGATCGTTTCTATACGTATTCTTATCTGTATGACGGTAGTAGACCCATACCCATGTTGAACTAAGTAAATAGATGATAAAAGTGACACAATCACTTTTAGTTGTTTAAGCAGGAGAAAGGAAGGTGACGAAGATGAATGGATTTACCCATTTTGATTTGCACCCGTTCGTCGTCGAAGCACTCGAAGACGCACGTATTAAAAAACCAACGGATATTCAATCACGGATTATTCCGGCTGCCCTTAAGGGTCGCGATATCATTGGTCAATCACAAACTGGAACAGGGAAGACCTTGTCATTCCTCTTACCGATGGTTCAAAACATCAATCCAGAATTACAAGAAATGCAAGCAATCATCGTTGCACCGACACGTGAATTAGCATGGCAAATCCACGAAGAATTAAAATCAATTCTCGTGAAGAACCCAGACTATATCAAAACGAGCCTCATCACAGGTGGGATGGATCGTGAACGTCAAATCGGGCGCGTCAAAGTTTCACCACAAATCGTCATCGGGACGCCAGGTCGCATTTTAGACCTCTTTAAAGAGCAAGCGTTAAAACCGCACTTCGTCAAAAACTATGTCATCGATGAAGCCGATCAGATGCTTGACATGGGATTCTTACCAGAAGTGGACCGGATTGCTCAAGCACTTCCTGAGAAACTTCAGATGATGGTCTTCTCAGCGACGATTCCTGAGAAACTTCAACCGTTTCTCAAGAAGTATATGAACAACCCACGTTATGCACATGTTGATCCAAAACAACAGACGGCGAAAAAAATCGTCCACCATACGGTTCCCGTCAAGCACCGTGATCGTTCAGACTTAGCGTTGAAATTAGCGAAAGCACTCAATCCGTATATCTGTCTCGTCTTTACAAACACGAAAACAGAAGCGATTGAACTTGAAGCATCGTTCCTTGAAGCAGGCTTAAATGTCGGTTCACTTCACGGTGACCTACCCGCACGACGCCGGAAACAAGCAATCAAAGAAATTAATGAAGCGAAATTCCAATACGTTATCGTAACGGATTTAGCAGCACGCGGCATCGATATTTCGGGTGTCTCACATGTCATCAACCACGGGATTCCGAAAGATCTTGATTTCTACGTGCACCGTGTCGGACGGACGGGTCGAGTCGACCAAGAAGGACTTGCGTACACGTTGTTTGAAGATCATGAGAATGGTTCAATCAACCGTCTTGAAGACCGTGGCATCGAATTCATCAATGTCGATGTCAAGAGTGGTCAAGTCAGCGAAGTCAAAGAGCGTCGTCGTGCGAAACCACACATGAAGACGGCTGTCTCGAAAACGGCACATAGCCGTTTATCAGGTGAAGCGGCTAAAGCGAAAAAACGCGTCAAACCTGGCTATAAAAAGAAACACCAGTATAAGTTAAAAGAAACAGCAAAACGTGAGCGGATTAAAGAACAGCGTGGCGTCGGACGTGCAGAACGTAAGGCGAATGCGAGTAAATCAAAATAAGTCACGTTTCCCTACGGATGAGAAGAAGCTTCTCGTCCTAGGGATTTTTTGTTTTTTTTCCGACGTTTGGTACACTGTAAGTAGAGCGAAAGGTGGAATACAGGATGAAAATTGGTTCACACGTCTCCTTATCGGGGAAAAAGATGTTACTTGGTGCAAGTGAGGAAGCGGCGTCATATGGCGCGACAACGATGATGGTGTATACAGGAGCACCTCAAAATACACGAAGAAAACCGATCGAGGAATTACGGATTGCAGAAGGATTATTGCACATGGAGGCAAATGGGATTGAAGAGATTGTCGTCCATGCCCCTTACATCATCAATCTTGGCAATACGACGAAACCGGAAACCTTTGAATTAGCCGTATCATTCTTGGCAGAAGAAATTCGACGCGCGGAAGCACTTGAAAAGGCGCAACATATCGTCTTACACCCTGGTGCCCATGTCGGTGCCGGTGAGGATATCGGAATTAAACGAATCATCGAAGGATTGAACGAAGTCTTATCTGGAAATGAAAAAGTAAAAATCGCACTCGAAACGATGGCAGGGAAAGGGTCTGAAATCGGGAAGACGTTTGAAGAATTGGCACAAATCATTGATGGGGTCACACACAACGACCGCTTGTCGATTTGCCTCGATACGTGTCACGTCCATGATGCAGGATATGACATCGTCCACGATTTAGACGGGGTACTCGAACGGTTTGACCGGATCGTCGGTCTCGATCGCCTTGGTGTCATCCACGTTAATGACTCGAAAAACGTCCGTGGTGCGAAAAAAGACCGTCATGAAAACATCGGTTTTGGTGAAATTGGATTTGACACATTACATCGGATCGTCCATCATCAAGCGCTTGCTCATTTACCAAAAATTTTAGAGACACCGTATATCGGGCTTGATCCGAAAAAGAAAGTGGCACCCTATAAAGAAGAAATCGCGATGTTGCGGTCAGGGAATTTTGATGCAGAGTGGCGATTACCGCTCATCGGAACATCCATTTAAACGAGAGAGGTGTAAGGACGTGTGCCATCTACTAGTCGTTGATGAATCAGATTTTGCTTTACGGCAGGCGGTCGTTCATTATTATGAAACGAAGGAACCCTTTTATTTACCAGCAGATTTAGAAGCGGGTGAAGAAGTTTTTTTAGCGACAAAAATGGGGATAATCGCTTATGCAGAAACGTTGTTCAGTGAATATACGACACGCCCATCTGATCCTCACTGGCGAGTAGAGGCAGACGGAGTCGAGCGGACATACGCGTGTCTTGATTTAATTAGCGTCGACTTACATCATCCGTTACTTGGCACACCACTGACAGATTTGAAGGTTGAATCGGG
Organism: Exiguobacterium sp. QJM3NY_9; assembly: GCF_056173545.1. Classification (NCBI taxonomy): domain Bacteria; kingdom Bacillati; phylum Bacillota; class Bacilli; order Caryophanales; genus Exiguobacterium; species Exiguobacterium sp. QJM3NY_9. Next base: position 915,297 of record NZ_CM149679.1, read on the forward strand.
GATGGTTCAGGTGGGTGTTCGTCAACGCTTGGTCGAAGCGTGGCAGTACGGGTATTTCGAAACCGACGTTACGACGATTGAGGAAGCGAAGCAACGCAGGCAGGAGAAATTTCATGAGCGGAATCATATCGGTCAGTTAGCGGAAGCTTGCGAACATTGTGGACAAAAAAACCAGTCCATTTTAGAGTGGCATCAGGAAAACAATCAGTTTCTGACGCTCTGTCCTTCATGCCATCGTTTAGCTCATCAAAGATCTGATTCCTTAATCGATGTTGCGGCAACCTCAGATGAACCGTAAGAAAGTTGATAGTGACAAGATGTTCACACATCGAATCACTACCAGCTTTTTTTTATTATAGAAAAACGTGTTATAATCAACAATGATAATTGTTATCAATGAAAAATGTATCAGATGGGGGAACCATAATGATTGATTTAGCAACGATTCCAATCAACAAACCCGTTGTTATGACCAACTTAAATAAAATCGAGGATCGATTACGAAGACGCTTACTCGCGCTTGGTTTTTATGAAGGCTGTCCAGTCGTCGTCAAGAGGCGGGCGAGCTTTCAAGGTCCTTTGACAATAGAACAAAGAGATCATCATCAAATGATTGCGATTCGGCGCAGCGATGCAAAAAAGATTGAGGTGTATTCACCATGACGCAACGGATTGCTTTACTCGGTAACCCGAACACGGGGAAGACGTCATTATTTAACCGCTTGACCGGATCATATGCCCATGTCGGCAACTGGTCGGGGGTAACGGTTGATAAAAAAATCGGGAAATTACACGGTGGGCGGGGACAGCTAGTCGATTTGCCCGGCGTCTACGATTTGGACCCGTTATCGGCCGATGAAGCGGTCGTCGCCCGTTTTTTAATGGAAGAACAATTCGACGCTATGATTAATATCATCGATGCATCGCAGTTAGAGCGGAACTTGCAATTGACGGCACAGCTGCTTGAGATTGGAAAACCACTTCAAATTGGATTGAATATGATTGACGTCGCGACTAATCGGGGAACACAGATTGATGCGAGGGCACTCGCGACGGCACTTGGGGTAGAAGTATTTCCGATTGTCGCTCGGACTGGAGACGGCTGTGATGTCTTATTAACATCACTCAAGACAGAAGCCGTTACTCCACTGCATATTGACTACGGAGAGGCAACGGAACAGGCGATTACAGAAATTATGGAACAAGCAACGCTGCAATTGAACGAACGCTGGATGGCTGTTCAATACTTGGCTGGGAATCGTGTTTTCGTCGAACACCTGGAGCGACGTTCGTCTTCAATTATCGAAATTCGAAAACAACTCGAAGCTCAACTCGGTCGTTTCATTCATGCCCACATTACAGAGTGTCGCCGAAACTGGGCAATCGCGATGCGAGCGAGTGCTGTCGTCGAGGAGAAGACGGATCAAAAATCGTGGACCGACCGGATTGATGCAGTCGTTACGCATCCGATTTTCGGGTTACCAATCTTTTTCGCCGTATTGTATGGATTATTTCATATCACGTTTAATTGGGTCGGCTCTCCGTTATCGGACCTCTTATCGGCCTTCATCGAAGGACCGCTCTCAGCAGGTGTTGTATGGATACTAAGTGCAATCGGGGCATCTGGATTCATTCAAGATTTATTAATTGATGGCGTCATTGCAGGGGTCGGTGGTGTATTAGTGTTTGTCCCGCAAATCTTCGTCTTGTTTTTCTTCATCTCGTTTCTCGAAGATTCAGGGTACATGGCCCGCGTCGCGATCGTCATGGACCGTTTCATGCAAATGGTTGGCTTGAACGGGAAAAGTTTTATTCCGATGATCATCGGCTTCGGCTGTAACGTTTCTGGTATCATGGCAGCACGTTCGGTCGAAGAAGAGCGGGAACGACTGGTGACGATTTTCATCTCACCGTTCATGTCTTGTTCAGCCCGACTGCCGATTTATGCCGTATTCGCCGGTAGCTTTTTTGCGAGTAATCAAGCATTGATTGTCTTATCACTTTATATTTTAGGAATCGTACTTGCGCTGATTGCGGCAAAAGTATTTTCAAAAATCCTAGCGGCCGAAGATGCGACAAGTCTCTTCATGGTCGAACAACCACCATACCGGGTACCGCAATGGTTGACGTTATGGCGGAGTACATGGCAAAAAGGAAAAGGATTTGTTCGAAAAGCCGGTACGTTCATCTTTGGGGGATCAGTCGTCATTTGGTTGCTCGCTTATACGGGACCAGCTGGATTCGATGTCAATATGAATGATAGTTTTCTCGCGATGATTGGTGGAGTGATTGCAATGCTCCTCGTTCCAATCGGCTTTGGGACATGGCAGGCAGGTGCTGCCTTAATTACCGGATTTTTGGCGAAGGAAGTCGTTGTTTCGACGATGGCAATCATCTATGCCGTCAATGAATCAGAACTCGGTCGTCAGTTGTCAGGGCAGTTCACGCCACTCAGTGCCTATAGTTTCATGGCATTCGTATTACTGTATGTTCCGTGTCTTGCGACCGTCGCCGTCATTCGACGTGAAGTCGGAAGCGCGAAGCTGACGTGGGTTGCAAGTCTCTATGGATTGTTCGTCGCCTATGGTGTCTCCTTCGTCATTTATCAAACAGGGCTACTACTCGGTTTTTCATAAGCTTGGAGGGAATTACATGCATCTTGTCGATATTTTGATTGGATTGATAATCTTTGGATACGCAGGTTATTCTTTAGTTCGTTTTACGAAAAAGGCGAAAAAGGGAAAATGTGCGACGTGTGAAGTAGAACCAACGTGTAAAACAGCTTGTGATGATGTGAACTGGGATCATGTCATCGCCGAAGCATTGAAGAAATAAAAAAACGTTCGTCTCGTCCTAAATGAACTGAACCCTGAATGATGGACACTTGATAAAAGACCCCATTCGGGGTTTTTTGTGTTTAAAGATATCGATATACTGTACCTATTCAATTTAGACGGGAGAATTATTCATGAACAGACGTACCTTCAATCCAGATCAAATCAGACAACTTGAAGCGAATCTTCACGTAGCCTCGGTATCAGATCGTACGATTCAATATAAAGGAGAATTTAAGATTCACGCTGTACGTGAGAATTTAGCTGGTAAGCGACCGATACAAATCTTTGAGGAAAGCGGCTTTGACCTGGACATGATCGGTAAGCGAACAACGAACGAAGCGTTGAAACGATGGCGGAAGACCTATCGTATTTATGGAGAAGAAGGACTCTTGAATGAGAGACGTGGAAAATCAAATCTTGGAGGTCGACCGAAAAAAGATGATTCCGTCGAACGACGCCTTGCGAAAGCTGAAGCACGAATCAAGTACCTCACAACGGAGAACGAATTACTAAAAAAGCTCGACGCTCTCGAAAGAGAGGCGAAGTATCGAAACTAACCGCATCTGAGCGCTATCAGGCAATCAATATTGTCTTACGGAAACAATCATCGGGCCGATTCGTGACGGATCTATGTACGCTCGCTGAAGTGAGCCGCAGTGGTTATTACGCCTGGCTCGCACGTACGGATAGTGTTTCCCTTCGGGAAGAACGCGACTATGCGGACTACCTACTTCTAAAACGTGTTCATGATCGTCACAAGGGAAAAATCGGCTATCGTGGTCTTTACATGGAGATGCTTGATCTTATTGGTGGACCGATGAATCATAAACGTATTTTGCGTATCATGAGGAAGTTTGGAATCGTGACGAAAATCCGTAGGCAGAACGCTTATCGTAAAATCGCTAAAGCGACATATGAACATAAGACTGTACCGAACCACTTGAACCGTCGTTTCGATCAAGATGAGCCTGGTAAGGTATTCGTCACAGACATCACTTATCTCCGTATTGGATCTGGCCAAACTGTTTATCTCTCTTGTGTGAAGGATGTCGCTACACGTGAAATTATGGCACATCATCTATCTACAAGCCTCCATATGGAACTAGTCCTTCATACAACGAATAAACTCGCAGAACGACTTCAAGGGAATATACACCCGGAAGCCATGATACATTCCGATCAAGGATTCCATTATACGCATCCTGCTTATCAAACACGCATCCGTGAGATGGGAATGCTTCAATCCATGTCTCGTAGAGGAAACTGCCTAGATAATGCCCCGATGGAATCGTTCTTTGGGCACTTGAAAGATTATGTCGATTATAAATTAGCATCTGACCTCGATGAGGTCTGTGCCATGGTCGATGCTTACATTGATTATTACAATAGCGAACGAAGACAATGGAAACTACAAAAGATGACTCCGGTACAATACCGAAGCCATCTCATAGCAGCTTAATACGTTAAGGGTGCTTTTATTAAACTGTCCAAACTCTAGGGCTCAGTTCAAAAAAAGGGATGAGGCGAACGTTTTTTTGTTTCATTAAAACGGCCAACGATCGGCAACGAATAGAAATACTTTCATTCCGAGGAAGACACCAAAAATTCCGACGATTGCGGGGAAGACAGGTGGTGCCGGGATTGGTAATTTAAGAGCGGTAAAGACGACACCACAAATGATGCCGGCAAGTAGTGATAATAAAATTTGTTGTAGCATGAGTTCCAGTCCTTTCTTCATATAAAAAAACGCTTACACTTTCATTATATGAAGATGTCTGACGTTAAACAACATTTATTTTTGAGGTGATTGTGGCTCGAACGAGATTTTATCTTCCTTTCGTTCAATGGCAATCCATTTGTGTTCGAGTGGGTTTTCGAATGATGGTTTTGATTTTAATTTGTCGTTCGTATAATGTTGAATCAAGATTTGCGATTCACATGCTTGTTTACCACGCGTGACGTAAGCGTATTCTCCATCCGCCCCTTGTTCCCGTGCTTTGATATTGTCCGCCAGTGTCATCGCGAGGCAATCCTTCAAATACTCTTTATGATCTTCATCGATGATCGGGAATAAGATTTCAATGCGTTTGCGCATATTTCGTGTCATCCAGTCGGCACTCGAACAGTAAATCAGTTCTTCTCCGTTATGGTGGAAATAAAAGATTCGTGAGTGCTCCAAGTATCGATCGACGACAGACGTGACTCTGATGTTTTCTGAAACACCTTTGATTTGTGGACGGAGACAACAGACGCCACGGACAATCAGTTCGATGCGGACGCCGGCACGTGATGCTTGATAGAGCTTCGTGATGATTTCTTTTTCCGTCAAACTGTTCATCTTCGCGACGATTCGACCGTTGCCATGTTTTTTATGAAATTTGATTTCGTCATCAATCAATGATAAGAATTTTTCAAGCATCGAATTAGGGGACGTGTGGATTGCATTCCATTTCGGCTGTTCCCCGTATCCGGATAACCAGTTGAAGAAGTTTGTCGCATCTTCCGCTAATTGTTCGCGGACGGTCAATAGACCGATGTCGGTATAGAGTTTCGCCGTTGAATCGTTATAATTCCCCGTCCCGAGATGGACGAAGCGTTGAATTCGTCCTTCTTGAAGGCGGACGATCAAGGTGATCTTTGAGTGCGTCTTTAAGTCACTATACCCATAGATGACGTGAGCACCGACTTTTTCAAGTTGTTTTGCCCACTCGATGTTCTTCGCTTCGTCAAACCGGGCTTTCAGCTCGACGAGAACAGTAACCTGTTTCCCATTTTCGACGGCTGTCTTTAAAGCTTTAATGATAGGGGAGTCCCCTGAGACACGGTAAAGCGTTTGTTTGATTGCGAGTACGTTCGGATCATTAGCTGCCTGACCAATCAGACGGACGATTGGATCGAACGTATGGTACGGGTGATGTAACAAATAATCGCGTTGTAAAATCTGATCGAATAAGTTTTTCGATTGTTCGAGCGCAGGTGGTTCGACTGGCATGATCGTTTGATAAATCAAGTGGTCGTACTCGACACCGATTTGACTATAAAAGGCGAAAGCGAACGTTAAATCGATTGGACCGTCGACGGCGAAAATATCGCGATCTTGTAAGTCGAGCACGTCGCGCAACATGTTGAGTAGTTCTGTATTGATGGCATTTTTTTGAATCTCGAGACGAATCCCTACCCCCCACCGGCGTTTTTTTAATTCCTTTTCAATCAGTTTTAAAATGTCATGTGTCCCTTCTTCATGAAACGGGAGGTCGGCATTTCGCGTGATGCGAAATGGCATCGCAGACAGGACACGATAACCTTTAAAGAGCGAATCGATGAAGGAGATAATGACATCTTCGAGTAAGATGACGGCCGTCGTCTCTTCATCGTCGACCGGTAAATCGACGAAACGCGGTAAGACGGCAGGGACTTGGACGAGCGCTAAGTTCCGCTTTGAACCATCCTCTGCTTCGAGTGCAGTCGCGATATTGAGCGACTTCGATGATAACATCGGAAAGGGGCGATAGGCATCGACTGCGACCGGCGTCAGTACAGGGAAAACTTGATCACGGAAAAACGCTTTCACATATTCGGACTGAACTTCGTTTAATTCCTCGTGCTTTAAAAAGAAAATCGACTCTTTCTTTAAAGCAGTACTAATTTCCTTGAATGCCTCATATTGCTGTTCGACGAGCTCTTTAGTTTTCGCGGCGATTGCGCGCAGTTGCTGCTTCGGCGTCAACTGCTGTTTGTTTTCCGGCTTGTTGAACCCGGCCAGGACCTCATCCTTTAATCCACCGACACGTACCATATAAAATTCGTCCAGGTTGGAGCTGAAAATCCCTAAAAACTTCAATCGTTCCATCAACGGATTTCGTGTATCTAAGACTTCTCCGAGCACACGTTCATTAAACTGGAGCCAACTGATTTCGCGATTATTAAAGTAGTCTGGAGAATCGAATTTCATGAAGTAAGACTTCCTTTCGTTTGCAGTTCAATCGACTGGTCGATGACGCGTTCGAGATGTTTTTTTTGTTTTTCGGCTTTTTCGACTTCAAATCCATAATCATGATCACCCGTATCGAGCGTCAGGAGCAGGGCTTCGTTTTCAATGTGCAGTTCGACACTGTCGACGGCGCGACGCTCCGTCACGTCGAGTGCATCGGCAAGCTTAAGAAGTGATCCAAGCAAATCGAACCGCTCGATTGATTTATCGGAAAACCAATCTTTAAATGGTTTCAAGAGTTGTTGCATCCGTTTTGACGATGAATAAGAGCTGACGAGCGCGAGCGCAAGCCGATCTTTATGCGTCATGCCTTTCAAGTCCGTATTCGTCAATAAATAAAAGGTCTGGTTCGACCGCGTATCTGGATTGATATACTGTCCGCAGTAAAGCAGACGACTCGCTGAATCAAGTAATCGTAAATCGGCGGCGCGTTCCGGAATGATGTCGAGTGAGACGAGTTGACGATATAGTGATTTAGCGAGCGTGCCGAGGTAATTCATCCGGTCGCGATTGACTTTATAATCACTTTCGAGTTGAAACAGACTTTCTTCGCGGACGTTTTCAACACGGCGTTGGTTACCTTCGTGTAAGTCGTACTCATAGACGAGTCCTTCGCGCAAACCATAGTTACTCATCACGAATTGGTCGGCCTCGATATGTAACGCGAGTTCGTGAATCGCAATCAGGGCAGGTAGGAAGATATCGACTCGATCTTTTGATAACCCTTCAATTTTCCCAAGGTGTTTTGGTGACTTGTCTTCAAGCTCGTCAACGAGTTTTCCGAGTTCTTTTGTCCGGACTTGATATTGATGGATCCCGTGAAGTGGATAATCGAGAGTCGACTGATGGATGCGGACGAAGTTTCGGGCAGAACCACCAACACCGATCAACGGCAATTTTTTTTCTTTAAGCCAAGGAATTTCAGCGAACTGCTCTTTTAAGAATTTAATCAATTTCTTTTGTTCACTTGAGGTCATCGTCTCACCGGAGATGAACTGGCGTGTCAACGTGACGGCTCCGAACGGAAAACTGTGATAGGCGACCATCTCGCGATTTTCGATCAACGTCACTTCCATCGAACCGCCGCCGATATCGACGGAATAACCATCTGTCAAGAAGGTCGAGTTAATGATGGCGAAATAGCCATAGTAGGCTTCTTGCTCGTCGGATAGGATACGCATCGAAAATGGAGTCGTCTGGTCAACGGTCTCAACGATTTCCTGGCGATTCGTGGCATTTCGAATGGCAGCTGTCGCGACGCAGAACGTTTCTTCGACGTTATGCGTCAAACCGATTTCATGAAACCGTTGGAGTGTGTCAGATAAGATGTCGATGCCCGCTTGATCGAGTGCTCCGTCTTGATCGATATGAGCGGATAGTCGAGCGACCACCTTCACGTTAATTTTTTCGATGTAGCGACCTGAATCGATTGGGTGGAAGATGACGTAACGGATCGAGTTCGATCCGATGTCGATGACTGCTAATTCGTTTTTCAAAGATATCCCGACTCCTTTCACATATAGTAAACTGTTCCCGAAACGATACGGTGAGAAACGGGAGTGTATCTTTCTTTATTGTACCTTGTGACTAACTGAAAAAACGATAACGTTTAAAAAAGTTACATCAGTTGCGTCAGTCAGGGAGCGGGGCTATAATGGAAAAGTTGATAAGACGTAATTATTCCGTTTTAAAAAACGGAAGGAGTGAAGACAAATGAATGAACCGATTATTGAGATTAATCAAGTAACGTACGATTACCCGGATCGCCGTGTATTGAACAATGTGTCATTCACAGTTGAGCAAGGACAATTTCTCGCCATCGTTGGCGAAAATGGATCCGGGAAGTCGACGTTAATTAAATGTATGCTTGGGCTGTTGAACCCGAAAGGATCGATTCGCCTGTTCGGACAAAATCAGTCGAATTTCAATGACTGGTGGCGGATCAGTTATGTCTCGCAAAAGGCGGCTTCGTTTAACTCCGGTTTTCCTGTGACGGTCGCTGAAGTCGTCGAAATGGGGCTGTACGCGAAAAAAGGGTTATTTCGCCGTGTAACGAAACAAGATCGTGAAAAAGTGAAAACGGCGCTTGAGACAGTCGGCATGTGGGAGCGGCGCGACTCGAAGGTCGGTGATTTATCGGGGGGGCAACAACAACGCGTCTTTATCGCGCGTGCACTCGTCAATGATCCGGACTTGATGATTCTCGATGAACCGACAGTCGGTGTCGACCAGCGGTATGTCAAAGAATTTTATGAAATTTTAGAAGAACTACGACGTGATAAGAAGCGGACGTTTGTCCTCGTCACCCATGATATTCATTTTGTCAGTAAGCTCGTCACGGACGTCATTCATCTCGTGGACGGACGTCTTGGTTGCAACTGTGGTATTAAGGAATACTGGGAACTTGATGAGCAGACGATTCGTTCGCTTTACCCGGTACCGGGACGCGTGCTTATCCATGAAGGGGAGGGCGTCCAGTGATTGAAGCCTTTATGACATTAAAATTTTTACAGTACGCACTCGTCGCAGCAGTCTTGATTGGGTTTACGGCCCCGTTGATTGGGTCGTTCGTCGTCGTACGCCGGATGAGTCTCATCGCCGATGCCTTGTCTCACGTCACACTTGCTGGAATTGCACTCAGTCTGTTGATTTCAGGGATGGTCGCAAGTTTATCTGGTTTGAACCCTCTTTACTTAGGGATTGTGACGGCCGTCATCGCGGCGTTGACGATTGACTGGTTGCGCGCGAAATATAAACATTTTCAAGAACTTGCGATTCCGATCATCATGGCAACTGGGATGGGACTTGGGGCAATTTTTATCAGCTTGGCGAATGGATTTTCAATGGACTTAGTGTCCTTTTTGTTCGGAACGGTCTCGGCTGTCACATTGACGGATGTCTATACCATTTTAATCGTGACGGGAATCGTTATCTTGTTCGTCATCGCTTTTTATAAGGAATTACTTTTTTTATCCTTTGATGAAGAACAGGCGCGTGTCTCGGGTATTCGTTTACGTCTTGTGCATATCTTATTTATGATTGTCGTAGCGCTCGTCATTGCAATCAGTATGCGCGTCGTCGGCATTTTACTCGTCTCTAGTTTAATCACATTACCCGTCGCAGCGGCGCTTCGTTTTGCAAAAAGTTTCAAGACGACGATTTTGTTTGCGATCATCTTTGGTGAAGTCGCGACGGTCGCCGGGTTGATTCTTGCCTATCAATTCGATTTAGCACCTGGCGGAATGATTGTCATGCTTGCTGTTGCTGAACTCATCATCGTGATGTTAGTGGAACGGTTTTGGATTGGAGGAAAAACGCATGCAGAAACAGATCGAACAAGCGCGTGAACAAATGAAAGCTTCCGGATTTAAAGCAACGCCGAAGCGGCTTGATTTACTGGCGTATCTCTTTGAAGCGAACCGGTATGTCAGTGCTCGAGAAATCGCGGAAGAATTACGGACCTCTCATCCGTCGCTAAGTTACGATACGATTTACCGTAACTTAAACGACTTTGCGGAAATCAATATTTTAGAAACGACGGAACTTGACGGTGAAATGAAATATCGTGCTGCTTGTCAGTCGGGACAACATCATCATCATTTAATTTGTCGCGCTTGTGGAAAGACGCAAACGCTGAACGTGTGCCCGATGGAATTAATGTCACCAATCAAAGCGTCTGGTTTTGAGGTTGAAGATCATAAGTTTGAAATCTATGGTCGGTGTGCCGATTGCCAATCTGTCTGACTCAGAATAACTTCTTCTAGAGGATCATATGAGGATGAAGGGGAACAAGTTGATTTTGAACAAAACAATCAAGAAAAAGGGATTGCCATACTTAAGTGGGCAATCCCTTTTTTGGTTTCAGGATCGACTGCCTTTGTTGCATAGTTCGGTGGAAAACGGGAATAGGACGAACAGAGGTGATTGGAATGATCTATGATGCAAATGAAGCAAGACAAATTGATGAATGGGCACGGACGTCGGGGCTGCCGGTCGAAGTGCTGATGGAACGGGCCGGGCAACATGTCGCGGCCGAGATGAAGCAACGGCATACCAAGACGGACCGAATTTTAATCATTTGTGGGACAGGCAACAATGGAGGGGATGGATACGTCATCGCCCGTGAGCTGATTCGAGACGACTATGACGTGACGGTCCAAGCTCCGCTTGGTCCAACCAAGACGGAGACGGCACGGCTCCATGAAACGTATGCTGAAAAATTTGGTGTCGTCGCAGAGCCACCTTGTGGACAATATGATGTGATTATCGATGCGCTCTTCGGAACAGGGTTTGATCCGAAACGAATCAATGAGGTGACGGAAAAAACCTTTGACATGGTGAAAGAACAGCGTCAGCAAGGAGCAATCGTTTATGCGATCGATGTGCCAAGCGGAGTACCGTCTGATGCGGCAACCGATTTTTCTTTGGAAGCGGTTCAAGCGATGCAGACGTTTTGCCTCCACGCCTATAAACGGTCCGCCTTTTTACTGAAGACCGCACCGTTTTATGGAGATGTCGAGCTCGTCGATATCGGATTACCGAACGCAGCGGAATGGGAACTGTTCGAGGAACCGATCGACAGTTTGTTTGAACGGCAACACGATGGACATAAAGGGACCTATGGCACGGCACTTTTGATTGGCGGAAGCGAGACAATGCCGGGTTCGATTCAACTCGCGGCGCGGGCGGCTTTACGAACCGGTGTCGGAAAGTTACAGGTCGCAACAGTCGATTCAGCAAAAATTGGATTATTAATCAACGCGCCGGAAGCGATGGTGCTCAATCAGACGACGGAAACGATTCAAGCGATGCTTGATCAAGTGACGGCTGTCGGAATCGGACCGGGACTGACTTCGGATAAAGTAGCGGACTGGATTGAACTGGCTTTTACTAAAGATATTCCCGTTGTCCTCGATGCGGCGGCACTGATTCGCGAAGAGTATCCAGAACGGCGAGCCCCAATCGTTGTAACCCCACATATCGGTGAGTTTGCCCGAATGACGAACAAAGCGGTCGCAGACATTCAAGATGATTTATTTGAAGCAGCGTCGGACTATGCGATGCTCCATCAAGTGACGGTTGTTTTGAAATCGCATGTCATTTTGGTCGCTAAACCGGACGGGGGAGGATACGTCATTTCCGGGGCATCGAGTGGACTTGCAAAAGGCGGCAGCGGCGATACGCTATTTGGCTTGATAACCAGTCTGCTCGCCCAACGTGACTACCACGATCAAGGATCGGTTGAGCATTTAATCGCCATGGGAGTCGCTTGGTATGCACGGGCTTCTAAGCGGATCGAACAACGCATCCATCCAAGTAGTATCGTTGCGACGGATTTGATTGATGAATTGGCACGACGAATCTAACCTTTTCTTAGCGTAGACAAAGTGATAGTGGGAGATAAAAGCGTCTATCTTTTTCGTTGCGTTCTTCGGGCGAGACGGACAAAAACGTACTTTTCCCGTAGGAGTCAATGAAAACGAAGCCTTTCAAACTGTGACGCAGTGAAAGACAAGTCATGCAAAGATTTAGAGCGCGTACCGTCTGAACCGCTTCCAAAGCGAAAGGCAACATTCCGCGACCCTGCAGTGAAGCGAAGCGGCGCGGAAGATTGCCGCTTTGAAGACGAGTGAAGACAGGGAAGCGCGACATGCCTTCATGCCCATCCGACTCCTCAAGTTTGTTTACACCCTAAAATCACTTCGAAAAAGAAGTGATTTTTTTTATTGACCTACGACTGTATTACAAGTATCATACAGTCATAAGGTGTATTAGTGTTTTAATACAGTATAACGATGGAGGTGGCAACATGCCGATGCAATTCGATCAACGGAGTCCTGTCTACCTACAAGTCATCCGGTGGTTTAAAGAACGAATCGCGACGGAAGAGTTGAAACGTGGTCAGGAGATTCCTTCACGACGCGAAATCGCTGCTCAACTAGGAATCAATCCGAACACCGCTCAAAAAGCATATAAGGAAATGGAGGAACAACACTTGATTACGACTGAACGAAATGTCCCGAGTAAAATTACGATGGATCCGGAAGTTGTCTCGAAGGTCCGGGCGGAATTGTTAAATGAAGCAGTCGAACAGTTTGTGCATTCAATCCAGGCGATTCAAGTCCCGCTTGATGAAGTCGTCATGAAGATCGAACACCTATACGAAACGAAAGAACGGGGGAAAATCGATGCTTGAGGTACATGGTCTAAAAAAACGCTTTGGACGAAAACGTCCCGTTTTGAACGGTGTATCGTTTTCTGTCAAACCGGATACGTTAACGTGTTTAATCGGTTTAAACGGGGAAGGGAAATCGACGATTCTTAAAGGCATCGTCGGTCTGATTCCGATGGACGCCGGCAGTATCATCGTCGACGGGACGACGTCGCGTGAAAAAATCGCTTTTGTGCCGGACGTCCAGACGATGCCGAGCTATATGACCATCGGGGATGCGCTTACATACATGAACGATTATTATCCGGACTGGAACGAGCAGACGGCAGATGAATTGATGGCGACGTTCAAACTGCTGTCGACGGATAAAATTAATGAGCTCTCAAAAGGAAATCAGGCAAAGGTCAATTTATTACTCGGTTTTGCCCTCGATCGGCCGTATCTGTTGCTGGACGAACCGTTTGCCGGGATTGATTTGTTTACGAAAGAACAGATTGCCTGGATTTTTTCGAGTCATTATATGGAAGGGCGCGGCATCTTGATGACGACGCATGAAATCGTCGAAGTCGAGCATTTGATTGACCGTGTGATTTTTTTACAGGACGGACAAATCATTGATGAACACAATACGGAAGAAATGCGGGAAATTCACGGGAAATCCGTCCAAGACCGGATGCGGGAGGTGTATCAGCGATGAAAAAGTATTTGATGTTAACGAATGAAGAAATCAAACGGAGCAGTAAATTGTATTTAATCGTAGTCGGTGCATTAATCGTGCTTGAACTACTGTCAGTCGTCGTCAAGACGATGTTATACGAACGAAGCATCGAGACGTTCATGCGGATGAACCAAGCCTCGGAACTCGAAGCAGTCAATTCGTATGGAACATTTTCTTTTGCGGCAGCGACCTCGATTTTTGATTACATCATGATGATTGGTGTCGCATATATCTTAGTACTCGCCTTGCAAATTTGGTACCGTGAATGGATTGGCGAGTCAAAACATATCTATCGACTATTACTTTTACCGGGCAGTCGGGTGTCAATCTACTTTGCGAAGCTGACGACGGTCCTGCTCGTGACGGTGAGTTTAATCGGTTTGCAGTGGCTGACGGTTGTCGCAAGTTACGGTCTGTTTGATTGGTTGTTACCAGAATCACATAAATTACCGACCGGTCTGATTAAAGATGGGAGTCTGCTGCAAGTGTTTTATTCGATGAATATCGAGGATGTCTTCATCTTATTGATGATGTCCTGTGCCGTCATCAATCTGTTGTTTTTCATCGTCCTGATTGAGCGGTCGTTCCGAAAATCACGGGCGATGATCCAGCTGATAGCCGAAGCGATGATTTTAATCCTGCCGTTCGGGCTCACAATCTATATCATGGAAGGTCCACTGTCCGGTTTATTGTTAAGAGTAGAATACATGACGTTGTATCTTGTCTTATTATCGATCGGCTTCTTCTATATCGGTTTTAGAAGCATTCGCTTAGTCCAAAACAAACTATCCGTTTAAGGGGGGAACATGATGCGAAGCTTTCAATACTTAGTGGTGTTACTCGTTATCTGTCTAGTGAGTCTGACGAGTTATTATGGTTACACGGCAACGATTCAAACGGCGGACTACACCGTCAAGCACATAGAAGGAGACGTAAAGGGGACGAACCTTGCGAAACTGCATCTGATTCTGCAGTCGACAGCGAAAGGTAAAAACGTCTATTCCGATGTATCGTTGGATGGGACAGTCAAAAAAAATAACGACAATTATCTTGAAGGAATACTTGGGAACAGAGAGTTTAACCCGATTCTAAAAACAGACGCCAAGGATTTTTTACGGGCGGATGAAACGCTCAGTGAAGATGACGACTACCTGTACGGCATCCGTACGGCTGAAAAAGAACTGGAATTAAAGATGTGGGATAAACAGACGAAACGGCTGACGGAAATGACACTCCCGTTTCCGTCTGCCGTCAAGACGGGGTATGGCACAGGCAGCGTACGCGTCATCGACCGGATGGACAAGACACTTTATATCCAAGTCGATGCGTACAGAAAAAATCACGAGACCAATCAATTGATGCAAGTAGACTATCAACAGAAAAAAATTAAGCCGGTGCCGCTCGCTTCACCGGCAATCAAAAAGAACGAATTCAGAAACTACTTAACGGCCGGGCCGGATCGCGTCATCTATGTACAACAATTCATGGATGAAAATAACGAGCAGGAAATTCAGGAAACGTATCTTGAAGATGACGGGAAACACGTCCGACCAATCGAGAAGTTAAATAAAACGAATCAATCCTTCATTGCGATGGGCAATGGGGAACGATTGATCGCTTATAATGAAAATGAAGAAACAAACGAACTGCAATGGACCGTCTATGACACTGCAACGAAGCAAGTGACAACGGATGCGATCAAGCTTGAAGCGGTGGAGAAAAAGATGGGATCGATTGATGAAGCATTTGCAGACAACCAGTTTTATTTCGTCTCGAAGATGAACGCGTCTGATTATCAAATTCGTGTCGTCGATATCTTGTCAGGGGACGTCATCTATGTCGGACAGATTCGCGATAAAAATCAAGTGAAGTCAAGCGCCATCATCACCAGCTTTTTTGGATATTAAATCAAATCAGACATGTTCAGCTGTGTAAAAACAGAAGAACATGTCTTTTTAAGTAAAAAATTGACACATAACGTAAGACAGGAGTATCATCAAGCGATGTCGAATAAAAAAATGACTACCTCAATGACAATCGGAAATGAAAGGAGGAGACGTATGCCGCTTAGCACGACGACTGATACCACTATCGCACAACAACACTGGATGGGAAATTTTGCGTTGTTCATGATGACAGCAGGAGCTTTGATTTTTTTAGGGACGACGGATGATGTATTACAAAATGCGTATCTTAATCGATCAACGATCATCATACTGCTTTTAGTGATCGGGATAACGACGTTTATCATTAGTCGAAGTCATATCGCGTCAAAATATCAATCGCATCTCCTCTCCATCATGTTACTGATTGTGCCGATCATCTCGATTAATTTGTTACCATATGCTGCCGTCACAGCTTGGGCAAGTTGTTTTTTATTTTTAATGATTGCCTTGATCTCGTACAACCGGATTGTGATGTGGTATACGATTGTCGTCGTACTAGCGACGAATCTGTTTATCATGTTGAATACAACGGCGACTATGGTGGAAATCGACTCTTCAGATCATGTCGCACGGCTCGGGATGATTACGATTGGAATTTGCATTGCGCTAATCATCAATCATTTACACATACGAAATTTAAGTCAATTGCACTCGCTTGCTAATCAACTTGATGAGGCCGCAAAACGTGATCCGCAAACAGAATTATTGAATATGCGTGGATTAGAAGATTTTTTTGATGATGCTAACCGTCAACATTTACTGCTCATCGGTATTCACCTTGAGAATTATTATGAATTGGCACGCTATTTTGGAGAAGACATACAAGCTCGTGTCTTGTTTGAATGTATCGAACGACTCCAATCATTACTTCCACCTTACTTAGCACTTGTGCGGATTGAAGGAGGGACGCTTGCTGTCGTCATGGAAAAACCTGAAGGTGTTTCCTGTCATGATGAGATGGAGTTACTTAGTCAAAAAATGTCTGCGCCCTATCAGATAGACCTCCATCAAATTTATGTCAATCTGTATATCGTAATTGATGACGGCGATACGTTGCAAAAAAGTTGGATGAAACGAGTTCAACAAGTGAATTCTGCGCTACAAGAATCCGTTCAAAATGATAAAAAAGTCATGTGTATCGATCAAACATGGCGCTGTGAACAAACATTACGTGTCGAAGCTGCGCGCGCCTTATCACTTGCTGAAGTCAATCGAGATTTTTATTTAGTCTATCAGCTACAGTACGATTCGAATCAACAGACCTTTGTTGGACTTGAAGCACTCGTTCGCTGGAAAACGGAGTTGTCTAAAGCGAATCAACCATCCGTCTTCATCCCGATTGCTGAAAAAAGTGACTTAATCATTCGTCTAGGCGAATGGATTTTTGAAGAAGGCTGTAAGACAAGAAAACGATTGATCGGTCTTGTGCCAGAGAATTTTACGGTATCAGTGAATGTGTCACCACGCCAATTGACGAACGAATCGTTCATGCCCTTTATTGAACGGATGCTACTTAAGTATTCGCTTAAACCGCAACAAATCAAAATCGAGATTACGGAAAGTCAGTCGCTCGATTTTGAGAGCCAGCCGATTCTTCGGGCATTACGGCGGATAAAAACACTTGATTTTCCAGTGTCGTTAGATGACTTTGGAACAGGTCATGCTTCTTACCATGTATTGGAACGATTGTTACCTTTGCGCCAATTAAAAATACCGAAACAGTTCATTGAACAAATTGAAGAATCAGCAAAACGCCAGTCCATCCTTGAATCGATTTTCCAATTGACACGTTCGATGAATGTCGAGTGTATCGTCGAAGGGGTAGAGACAGGAGAAGAAGTTCAAATTGCGAAAGATATTGGGATTCATCTTTTTCAAGGTTACTTTTTTGCAAAACCAGTTTCGCTAACAGATATCATTCTTTTATTAGAAAGCAAAAATAAGGAAGCGATGGATTAAGTCCATGCTTCCTTATTTATCGTATAACATGAACTGGTTACGGCCGTTGTCTTTTGCAGCATAGAGCGCGGTGTCCGCTTGTTTAAAAACGATTCCGGCTGCCTGATTTTTCGCGTAGGCGACACCGGCAGAAACAGTAATCGTCAAGGCGTGGTCTTGCATGACGAACGGTGTATCGGTGACGGATTGAACGAGTTGTCTTGCGAGTCGCGTCGGTGAAACCGTAAATGTATTCGGAATGACGACGATAAACTCTTCGCCACCATAGCGGCCGACCGTGATACTATCCGGGCACTCCTGTGTGAGTAAAACGGAGAAATGGCGTAATACAGCATCTCCGACAGCATGACCATATTGATCATTGACTGCCTTAAAGTGGTCAAGATCGAAGATGATCACACCCCAAGGTGCCTTCGCTTCTACAAGAGCCTGTACTTTTTCCATGATAACGTGACGGTTCGCGAGGCGCGTCAGTTCATCGGTCGAAGCCAAATAGGACTGGTACGCGTAAAGAACGAAGTGTCCTTGTAACATATGTGAAAGATGATAAAAAAGAATCGAGGCGCCAATTGTGATTAAGAAATAAGGCAAAAAAATCGTCTGCCATGCATGAGGATGTGAAGGGCCGAGCAACATGCGTAAGAGAACTAAGGTAGAGCCTATCGTCACAATAACAGTGAAGAGTCGCCCTTTATGTTTGATGAGTTGAGCACAGAGGATGATAAGCACGGTAAATCCGGTCAGCATCACTAGAGAATTTTGTAAGGCACTAACGGATTCACCCCCGCTGATGAGGACACGATACAGCAGTAAAATAATTCCTGTCGTCACAATGCTGACTGGCCCCCCGTATAGAGCGGATAGAGCGAGCGGCAGCAGTCGTAAATCAATCAATGATCCATTGATTGAGATGGAGTTATGCATCAGTAAAATACCGGTTAAACCATTTGCTAAACCAAAATACAAGCGCGTTGAACGCTTGGAGTCATACTGGATCGGGAGTCGATTTCGCATCAAATAAAATGTGACAGATAGTATTAAAAATATAATGCATATGTTCGTGAAAAAAATATTCAACGTCGATAACATAAAAAAATCCTTTCAGCTAATAGAAGATGACTCGAGACAAAACGTAACGAATTCATGATAATTGTACGATAACGTAGACGGATTATGTATAAAAAATGGAAAAAAACAGCCGGATAAGGCTGTTTTTTAACGGATTGGAGCGAATTTATAAATCGTTTGAACGGCTTCATCCCAAGAAGAAACACGAATGATGTTCTCTGGAAGTGCTTTTCGATTGTAAGGAGCATCGAACAAAATAACTGGAATTGACGTATCTTCCGCAATTTGTAACGCATTCTCTAATCGATCCTCCATGAATAAATCGAGTGATAGATCACGTACAACTTGAACCTTGTCATGCGACCCGGTCATGATGAGCGAGTCGAGTGGTAACTCATGGCGCGCAATCCATTCTTCCGTAACCGGTCGAACGATTTCTGAGCGTGCAGTTACGTAGTGCAATTCAAAATGTTGACGTAATTCCCATAAATGTTTTTGGACAAATGCCTGAGGCGTAGATTCTCGATAAATACCGAGCTCATGACCAGACTTGACCATGAATTCCCAAAACTCGATTTGTCCCATATCCGTATACGTATGCAATTCATATTCGGATGCCATTTCGAAGTCAATCGAAGTTCCTAAATACTTGTTCATATAGTTAAAACATGAAGACGGGTGCGTAATCGTCCCATCGATATCGATGCCGATTTTCAATTGGATCACCTGCGTTCCTTAAATTTCTGTCATTAGTATAACATAGTCGAAAAACGGATATGAAAAGAACCCTCTTCAATTAAAAAGAGGGCTCTTCAACAATTAAACTTGGTTGGCTTTCGCCGCTTCTTTTTCAGCTTCTTTTTCAAGAACGATTGCATCGATTTCTTTTTTCAATTCTTCGACCATCGTCGCTTCAGGTACTTTACGGATAATTTCTCCGTGGCGGAACAGAAGCCCTTCGTTACGTGCTCCGGCAATTCCGATATCCGCTTCACGTGCTTCACCAGGACCGTTGACGGCACAGCCGAGTACAGCAACTTTGATGTTGACTTGAATCTTATCGATATAATCCTCGATTTCTGCCGCAATCGCCATCAAGTCGATTTCAATCCGACCGCATGTTGGGCAAGAAATCAATGTTGCTGCGTTTGCTGCGAGACCAAATGATTTCAAGACTTCTTTTGCGACTTTCACTTCTTCGACCGGATCAGCTGATAGTGAGACACGGACCGTGTTCCCGATACCGCGTGAAAGAATCGCACCAAGACCAGCAGCGGATTTTAATGAACCAGTACGTAAAGGACCTGATTCTGTAATACCGACATGAAGTGGGTAGTCAAATGATTCAGATGCTAACTGATAAGCTTCAAGCGCAAGCTGAACGTCAGATGCTTTAAGCGAAACAATGATGTCATGGAAGTCAAGGTCTTCAAGAATCTTAATGTGGTGTAAGGCACTTTCGACCATACCACGTGCTGTTGGGTATCCGTATTTCTCAAGAATGTGTTTCTCGAGTGAACCAGCGTTGACACCAATCCGGATTGGAATATTTTTAGCTTTTGCAGCTGTGACGACCGCTTCAACTTTTTCGCGACGACCGATGTTACCCGGGTTGATCCGGATTTTGTCGACGCCTGCTTCGATTGCCATGAGCGCAAGTTTATAGTTGAAATGAATGTCGACGACAAGCGGAATGTTGATTCGGCTTTTGATTTCAGCGAGCGCAAGTGCGTCACGTTCTTCTGGACAAGCAACGCGGACGATTTGGCATCCGGCTTCTTCAAGTCGTAAGATTTCAGCGACAGTCGCTTCGACGTCGTGTGTTTTTGTTGTTGTCATACTTTGAATGATGACTTCATTATTTCCACCAATGACAAGGTCCCCAACACGAACGGGACGAGTCTTAGAGCGATGGACCATTTTCGGCATATCGAAAATCTCCTTTTGTGGCATAGCGCCATATTGTGTAAGTTTACCTTCTCTATCATATCGAACTATTCCCTAAAAATCGAGAAACAAGAACGAAATTCGAACATTTACAATTCTTTAATAGATAGAAAGGGGTGTCAATCCGTCGGTAGACGGAGGAATCGGGCATTAAAGCAAGTTGAGCATCAACCTTTTCGAACAGCAGTTTTTTTTCGGGTGCGAGCCAAATAAACCGGAAATAATGAGTACAGAAAGTGACCGGCGAAGATGATGGTCACGCCAAGTCCTTTCAATCCAAGCTGATAACACAGGACACCGACTGGAAAACTCCATAGGTTGGCTGCGACCGTATAAGGAAAGACTTGGCGGTACGCCCACGGTCTCGGTAGTAACCAGGCGATCAACCACCGATTCAAATACGACATCAATAGAAGAAACAGTAAAAGCGCGATGGCGACGAAAATGAAATGGAGCATAAACCAGACGATGAATGGAACCGTTTTGATGATAAATATACTATCGATGACTGTCGTCCAAAATGAAATCCACGCTAATCCACAAAAATAAAGGGAGACATCGGCAAGGCGAGTCTTTAAAAAAGATCGGTTTGGAACTAAGGTGGTTTGTAAATAATTAATAAATTGTCTTAAAAAAACCATGATAACACTCTTTTCTCTGTTTCATAACAGTGGTGTAGTGAGCGTAAGAACGCTTGTAATAAAGGGTTTTATCTGTTTTGGTACAGGTTAATAAAACCTTAACATTCAAATGTTGATAAAACTATTTACAAGTTCAACGGACCTTTACATAATAGGAGAGGTTGAAACAATAAAATCTTAACAAAAAATCAATCCCACTTTTTTAGATATGAGGAGATGAAACGATGAATTATGATTTGCAGGAAATGATTTTCACTTTTATTGGTGGACTCGGTATTTTCCTATTCGGTATTAAGTATATGGGAGATGGGCTCCAAAAAACAGCAGGGGACCGACTTCGTTACATTTTAGACAAATACACATCGAACCCGTTACTCGGAATTCTTGCCGGTATTGTCGTCACGGTCTTGATTCAATCATCGTCAGGTACGACCGTTATCGTCGTTGGACTCGTCAGCGCGGGTCTGATGAATTTACGTCAAGCAATCGGTGTCGTCATGGGGGCGAATATCGGAACGACGATTACGGCCTTCATCATCGGCTTTAACGTCAAGGAAGCAGCCCTTCCTGCAATCGCGCTTGGTGCGTTTCTCATTTTCTTCTTCAATAAAGAACGGATTCAATACATCGGACAAATCTTCTTCGGTTTCGGTGCCTTGTTCTATGGTTTGACATTGATGGGTGACGGCATGAAACCACTTCAATCAAGTGAGTGGTTCCGTGAACTGACGATTTCGATGTCAGACAATCCGTTACTCGGTGTGTTCGTCGGGACGGTCTTTACGTTCCTTGTCCAGTCGTCCTCTGCGACGATTGGTATTTTGCAGGAGCTATACTCTGGTGGCATGATTGATATCAAAGCAGCCCTCCCGATTTTATTCGGGGATAATATCGGAACAACGATCACGGCAGTACTCGCAGCACTCGGTGCATCGATTGCCGCAAAACGGACAGCAGCAGCACACGTCATCTTCAATATCGTCGGTACGATTATTTTCTTAGTCGCCTTACCTTTGTTCTCGACGTTCATCGCTTGGATCACAGGTGTACTCAATCTTGAACCGAAAATGCAAATTGCCTTTGCACACGGTACGTTCAATGTCGTCAACACATTGATTCAATGTTGGTTCATCGCACAAATCGCATGGCTTGTTAAAAAGGTCGTTCCGGGAACAGACACGACAGTCGATTCAAAACCACGTCATTTGGATCAAAACATCTTGAATCAATCGTCTTCACTTGCGCTTAACCAAGCAAAAATGGAAGTCTTACGGATGGGTGAGTTCTCGAAAGAAGCACTCGGTAAAGCACATCGCTACACGCAATCCCATGATAAAAAAGATGTTTCTGACGCTGGTCAGATTGAATATGCAATCAACCATTTGAACACGGAAGTCACGAACTACCTTGTCAAAGTGGCGGCGAACGATCTTTCTGAACGTGAATCGAATGACCATTCGCTCTTAATGCATGCGGTCAATGACTTCGAACGGATTGGTGATCATGTCGAAAACGTAATCGAACTCGTTGACTTCCAAATCGTCAACCGGATTGAATTTACGCTAAAAGCGAAAAAAGAGTTGGATGAAATGTACGTTCTAACACAAAAAATCGTCGATACGGCAATCAAAGCAGTTGAACGTGATGATGTTTCGTTAGCACGCCAAGTCCTTGAATTAGAAGGAAAACTCGATTCACTCGAGCGTTCATTCCGTAAACACCACGTCTTACGCGTCAATGCCGGGGAGTGTACAGGTCAAGCGGGTATGATTTTTGTTGATCTGTTATCGAATCTCGAACGGATTGGCGATCACGCCGTCAATATTACAGATTTAGTACTCGAACAACGTTCGGGAACGGCTTGAATGAAATGAATATAAGCGGGAGGGACTTCTGTAAAGAAGTCCCTCTTTATTTTCGTGAAATAATTTATTGACATTTTAGATGCTTTCCATTAATCTAATTGTAGTTGTTTTAATTCATTATGGCGGTGTAGCTCAGCTGGCTAGAGCGTACGGTTCATACCCGTGAGGTCGTGGGTTCGACTCCCTCCGCCGCTACTATTTACTTAAGGACCCTTAGCTCAGCTGGTTAGAGCTGACGGCTCATAACCGTCCGGTCGCAGGTTCGAGTCCTGCAGGGTCCATTTAAGAAACGCACACTCCTGTTTAGGGGTGTGCGTTTATTTTTGTTCGCTTGGGGAATATTAAAGATATTGTAATAATATTCATACTATAGTAATTGAGGGAGAGCGAAGAGAGATGGAACGTAACCATACAATGATGCAGTTTTTCGAGTGGCATGTAGAAAATGATGGGAAGCATTGGCAACGTTTAAAAGAGAGAGCGCCGGAGCTTCGTGCTGCAGGCATCACATCTGTTTGGATTCCACCAGCTTCTAAGGGGCAATCAGATGAAGACACAGGGTATGGGATATACGATGTTTATGATTTAGGTGAGTTCGATCAAAAAGGAACGGTTCGGACGAAATACGGGACGAAAGACGAACTACTTGAAGCAATTCAAGTGGCACATGAAAATGAAATTGCCGTTTATGCCGATGTCGTCATGAACCATAAGGCGGCAGCAGATGAACTGGAGACGATCAATGTCGTTGAAGTACATCCGGAAGATCGGTCGAAAGAAATTTCAGAAGAATTCGAAATCGATGCCTGGACAAAATTCACTTTCCCGGGACGTGACGGGAAGTATTCTGATTTTGTTTGGAATCATGAGTTCTTTAACGGAACGGATTTTGATGCGCGAGAAGAAAGAACCGGCGTCTTCAAAATCTCCGGAAAAAATAAAGACTGGAATGACCAAGTCGATAGCGAATTCGGGAACTACGATTACTTGATGTTTGCGAACATCGATTACAATCATCCTGAAGTTCGCAAGGAAATGATCGACTGGGGGCACTGGTTCAAAGATACACTCGATTGCCAAGGATTCCGACTCGATGCAATCAAGCATATCAATTACGAATTCGTCAATGAATTCGCGAAATCAATGATGGGTGAAAATCCAGAAGATTTTTATATGGTCGGTGAATTTTGGAAATCTGACTTAGATGATTGTCGTCACTTCTTAGATAGCGTCGACTATACAATTGATTTGTTCGATGTTCCGCTTCATTATAAATTCCACGAAGCATCAGAACAGGGGAAAAAATTTGATTTGACGATGCTCTTCGCAGATACACTTGTTGAGTCGCACCCGACGAATGCTGTTACATTCGTTGACAACCATGATTCGCAACCAGGCGAATCGCTTGAGTCGTGGGTCGATGATTGGTTTAAACAACATGCTTACGCATCCGTTCTCCTTCGTAAAGACGGTTATCCGTGTGTCTTTTACGGCGATTATTACGGTGTACAAGGACCACATCCAGTCGAAGGAAAAAAAGAGATGATCGATGCATTGCTGTACGCCCGCTACCATAAAGCATACGGGAAACAAGAAGATTATCTCGATGATCCACACTGTGTCGGTTGGGTCCGTCACGGAGTCGAAGAGTTCCCGAACTCGGGTTGTGCCGTACTATTGTCAAATGCAGACATGTGTGAAAAACGGATGTTCGTCGGAGAAGATCGTGCTGGTGAAGAATGGTTCGATTACACAAATCACCAAGATGAGCCTGTCGTCATCGATGAAGAAGGATTTGGTGTTTTCCCTGTTCCGGGTGGTGGTGTCTCTGTATTCGCACCACGCGATGAACAATAAAATGTAAGGGTCATTACTTGCGTTATACCCGTCATTTTTGCTAGTCTTAAAAGGTATTGAAGTTCCGAAAATAGGATAAAGGGGGACATGAAAATGTCAAAATTTGAATTACCAGAACTCGGCTACGCTTATGATGCGCTTGAGCCACATATCGATGCTCGTACGATGGAGATTCACCACTCGAAACACCATAATGCTTACGTCACGAACGTCAACGCGGCGCTCGAAGGCTCGGAACACGAAGGGAAATCATTAGAAGAGTTGCTTCAAAACCTTGATGCGCTTCCTGCTGACATTCAAACAGCAGTTCGTAACAACGGTGGCGGTCATTGGAACCACTCATTCTTCTGGAAATTGCTTAAAAAGAACGACGGTGCTGCACCATCAGGCGAACTCGCTTCAGCAATCGATGAAGCATTCGGTTCATTCGATGCATTCAAAGATGCTTTCGCTAAAGCAGCTACAACACGCTTTGGATCTGGTTGGGCATGGCTCATCGTCGAAGGTGGCAAACTTGCTGTCGTTTCGACACCGAACCAAGATACACCAGTCATGGAAGGTAAAACGCCAATCCTCGGACTTGATGTTTGGGAGCATGCATACTACCTGAACTACCAAAACCGTCGTCCGGATTACATCAATGCATTCTTCAATGTCATTGATTGGGATCACGTTGCCAAGCTTTACGCTGACGCAAAATAATCGTTTTTAAATGCTAGAACCGTGTCCTCGGTAAGAGGGCACGGTTCTTTTTTAACTAAATTTAGCGAGAATTCTCCCACCTCTAAGCGTCTCGGGGCGAAGCCCGGCGTAGGTGGGAGATGAATCGCCCGTCTTGGCAAGACTTCAATCGTTTGATACAATCAGTATAACTAATCAAAAGGACTGATATATCAATGAAAATGGACACAAATAAACATTCAGTCTTTCTTC
Organism: Exiguobacterium sp. QJM3NY_9; assembly: GCF_056173545.1. Lineage (NCBI taxonomy): Bacteria > Bacillati > Bacillota > Bacilli > Caryophanales > Exiguobacterium > Exiguobacterium sp. QJM3NY_9. The sequence goes on from NZ_CM149679.1 coordinate 941,231, forward strand.
TGAATTATCATCTTGTCCTAGTCGTGAAATACAGACGCAAAGTGATCGATGACGCCATCTCGGAGTTCGCGAGACAGACGTTCGAACGAATCGGCGCGTCGTATCATATCACGCTGAACGAGTGGAATCATGACGGCGATCATATCCATGTGCTGTTCAAAGCACACCCGAACACGGAAATGTCAAAGTTTCTGAACGCCTACAAGAGCGCAAGCAGCCGACTGATCAAACGAGACTTTCCGCACGTCAAGAAACGATTATGGAAAGACATGTTTTGGTCTCGAAGTTACTGTCTGGTGACGACCGGTGGTGCGACGATCGACGTCATCAGACACTATATTGAAAAACAAGGAAAGGAGTGATTGCTTTGCTGAAGGCGTACAAGTTTCGACTCTATCCGACGAAACCCCAACAAGAATATTTCGTGAAGACGTTCGGTTGTGTCCGTTTCGTCTACAATAAGATGCTCGAAGAACGTATCCGATTGTATGAAGATTCGAAGCTCAACCCTGACGTGAAGCAGAAGCTCCCAACCCCAGCGAAGTACAAGCCCGAATTCCCTTTCCTCAAAGAAGTCGACAGTCTTTCTCTTGCGAACGCTCAGATGGACTTAAACAAGGCGTATCACAACTTTTTTCGAGATCAGTCTGTCGGATTTCCGAAGTTCAAGTCGAAGCACAACGACCGTGCCTCTTACACGACAAACAATCTGAAGGGGAGCATCCGCATCGAAGATCGTAAGGTGAAACTTCCTAAAATCGGTTTTGTGAAGTTGAAACAACATCGTCCGTTCGATGGTGTGATCAAGTCCGCGACGGTCTCGATGACGAAGACCCGGAAATTCTTGATCTCCATCCTTGTCGATCAAGCCGAAGAGCAATGGGTTCCAGCCAAGAATAAAGTAGGAATCGACCTTGGTTTGGAGCACTTCGCCATCATGACAAACGATGAGCGTGTTTCTGAGAAAGTTGACAATCTTCGTTTTCTTCGAAAGTTCGAAGAGAAGATAAAGAAGGCGCAACGCGCCTTGTCCCGCAAGAAAATCGGGAGTCAGAACCGAGAGAAGGCGAGGATGATCCTCGCGAAGAAGCATGAAAAGATTGCAAATCAACGTAAAGATTTTCTTCATAAGCTGTCGAAACGGATCGTTGACGAAAACCAAGTCATCGTCGTCGAGACACTAAAGTCGAAGAACATGATGAAGAACCCTAAGATCGCCAAATCGATTGCAGATGTCAGTTGGTATGAGTTCGTCCGACAGTTAGAATACAAATGCAAATTCTATGGCCGAACACTTATCAAAGCGGATCAATGGTACGCCTCTACTCAAATCTGTTCTTCTTGTGGAGTAAAAGGTGAGAAGAAAACGATCGATGTACGCGAATGGACGTGTACTTGCGGCGCTCATCATGACAGAGATATTAATGCGAGTATCAACTTGTTGATGTTGGCAGACTGAAAACCCTTCAGGGTGGGAACCACCCGATGAGCTTGGTAAATAACCGTAGCTAGTAAAAGTACGATCTTCCCAAGAAGCTCCCACTTCAGTTTGCGAAGCAAATAAGTGGTGAGTAGTTCACTGCGGAAAATGATGGGATAGGTTGTTATGGATTGTTTCCTTCTATATAATGAACAAAGATGACTTTTTGAACGATAGGGGAGTACGCCATGGCGAAACGAATCACGGTAAGAGGAAGACGGCGTAACCACTTGCCGCTTCGATTAAATTTAATGTTCTTTGTTGTTTTTTTATTATTTGCGATTTTGATTTTCCGACTTGGTGTCGTCCAAATTGTCAATGGTGAAAAAATCTCACGAGAAGTTCAAAAAACAGAGATGATCGCTTCAAAGTATGAAGTACCACGCGGGAAAATTTATGACCGCGATGGACGATTGCTCGTCGATACGATTTCAAAATATTCAATTGTCTACCGACGCTCGCAAAATACAAAGGTCGATGAGCGGATTGAAACAGCTTCACGTCTCGCTGCCATCATCAATTTACCGAAAGATGATTGGAAGGTAACGGAACGTGACTTAAAAGATTACTGGATCGCGACCAATACAGAAGAGTCGAAACGTCGTTTTGATGCTGTCATGAAAGAAAAGTATCCGACATTGGAAGAACGAAAAAAGTTATCGATTGCTGAAGAGAATCAAGTCATGCTCGATACAATTACAGAGAAAGATATTGATTATGATGATAAAACAATGGAAATCGTCGCAATCAAACACAATATGGAAGTCGGGTATGCGCTTGATCCACAACTCGTCAAGCTTGGTGCGACGGCAAAAGAGATGGCGATCATTGACGAAAATCTCGAAGACCTGAAAGGTGTTTCTGTGGAACCGTTCTATGAACGATCTTATCCATATGAAGGAACGCTCCGGAACATTTTCGGAAAGTACTCGAAGATTCCTGCTGAGCAACAAGCGGAATACAAGGCAAAAGGGTACAGTTTGAACGATCGGGTCGGAACATCGTTTTTAGAACAACAATATGAAGATTTACTGCGCGGTAAACCGGCATATGATGTGTATGAGACGTTTAACGGCGAACCAGTCGGTGAGCCGAACCGTGAAGAAGGAGAGTCTGGAAAAGACCTCGTTCTGACGGTTGACGCGGAATACAACAAACAGGTCGATCAAATCCTCCAACAAGCGATCAAGATGGGTCGTGGTATGGGAAGCGGCTATCTTAAAGAAGGTTATGCGGTCGTGATGAACCCGCAAACGGGTGAAGTTTTAGCGATGTCGGGACAAAAACTCGATACGGCGACGAATAAATTCAGTGACGTCGCAATCAATAATGTTCTGACCTCACTCCAAATCGGATCGACGATTAAAGGGGCGACGGTTGCAATGGGACTCGAAGAAGGCGTCATTCGTCAAAATGAAGTCATCAATGATGCGCCGATTACAATCGGTGGGACGAAGAAGGCTTCTTACGTCAACATGGGGCCGATTACAGATTTGACGGCGCTCGAACGCTCGTCAAACGTATATATGTTCAACATCGCAATGCGGATGGCAAATTATCCGAGTAATGGGATTGCAGGGGCGAGCGTCGATGCTGCTGCAGCCATCATGCAAAACTATTACAGCCAGTTCGGGCTCGGCGTGACGACTGGGATTGATTTACCGTACGAAGCGAAAGGTGTGCAAGGGACACCGGACCGCGTCACGCTCTTGATGGACCGTGTCATCGGGCAATATGACGCGTTCACTCCGTTACAAGTCGCGCAGTATATCTCAACACTCGCGAACGGCGGTTATCGTGTTCAACCGCATTTTTTAAAAGAAGTGCTCGCATCGAATTCAATTGAAGAAGAAACAAAACAAGTCGAGTATAGCTTCGAAACAAATTACTTGAACCGAATCGAAGTCAGCCAAGACAACATTGATCACGTCCGCGAAGGATTGCATCGAGTCGTCAAAGGAGAGCGCGGGACTTCTAAAGTAATTGCGCTGACAGGAATCGATGCGGCGGCTAAGACAGGTACGGCACAGGTAAGCGTATATGGTGAAGACGGGATTGCGTTACGTGACAGCAGTGGTCAGCCGGTTCGTTCATTAAACTCGAACCTTGTCGGTTGGGCACCATACGATAATCCAGAGATCGCATGGGCCGTATTCCTTCCATATATGGAGCAGGAAACGGTCAACTCGAAAATTGGTCATGATTTAGTGAAGGCGTACTTCAACGTAAAAGATATTCCGTGGCAGACTAAGCCAAATTAACTAGAAGAGCGAAGGTGAGGAAACTCATCTTCGTTTTTTTATTTGGATTGACCTTTTTTTATAATGTATTTTGAATTGTAAACTGCAAAAAACAAGCCTTTACAATTCTTTTACGTTGGATTCATTTCGTTTTAATAGTTCATCCGTATTATAAGTCTTGTAAGGGAAACGGATAAAAAGTCGTATTGGTATAAGCGACATACTTCGAGGAGGAAATTTAATCATGTCTTGGATGAAAAAAACAGCACTTATCACAACAGTAGCTTCAATCGCAGTAGTCGGTGCAGCATGCGGAAATGACAAAGGAAGCTCTTCAATTTCGTCGGATCTTTCAGGAAAGATTGCGATTGATGGATCGTCAACAGTTTTCCCAATCATGGAAGCAGTCGGAGAAGAATATTCGATTGAACAGCCAGATGTAAACGTAACGGTCGGTGTATCAGGGACAGGTGGCGGATTCAAACGTTTCGTCGTCGGTGAAACAGACCTTTCGAACGCTTCACGTGAAATCAAAGAAGAAGAAGCAGCAGAAGCAGAAAAAAATGGAATTGAATATACACGAATGGCACTAGCGCTTGACGGATTAACAGTTGCAGTAAGTAAAGAAAACACATGGGTCAAGGAATTGACGATTGACCAGCTCAATAAAATGTGGCAGGATCCGAACGTCAAAACATGGAAAGATGTCGATTCATCTTACCCAGCAGAACCAATCAAATTCTTCAGCCCTGGTAAAGACTCAGGTACATTCGATTACTTCAATGAGGAAGTAATGGATGAAAAAGATATGCGTAAAGACGTCCAACTTTCTGAAGATGATAACGTCCTCGTTAAAGGTGTCGAAGGAACAAAAGGCGCAATCGGCTACTTTGGTTATGCGTACTATGCTGAAAACAAAGATAAGTTAAAAGAAGTACCGTTATCGGCTGAAGGAAAAGATGCTGTTGATCCAACACCAGAAACAATCAACGATCTTTCATATCCGTTATCACGTGAAATCTACACGTATGTAAACAACAAATCACTCACTGATAAAAAACAAGTCGCTGACTTCGTGAAATTTACGAATGAAAATGCCGGTGATTTAGCGGAAGAAGTCGGTTACGTCAAAATGAAGCAAGAGCGTTATGACGAAAATGCAAAAGCAATCGAAGATGCAATGAAATAAACATCCGAATAGGAGGGTGACTTAAAAAGGGGGGAATCTCTCCCTTTTTAAGTCCCGTTCTTATGTAGGAATGATGAAGTAGGGAGCGAAGAAGGATGAATTCATCATCAAAAAACTCGGTTCGCGAGCTGATTCAACAGAACCGAAAACAAAAATTCAGTATGAAAAACATCATGGAACGAATTATGCCAATCATCTTATTTTTATGTGCGTTTGCTTCGGTCGTTACGACCATTGGCATCATTCTCACGTTAGTCATCGAAACGGAACATTTCTTTGAAGTCGTCTCAATCAAAGAATTTTTCGGTAGTACGAGCTGGTACCCGTTGAACTCGGTTCCAGAGTACGGAATCTGGCCGCTCGTCGTCGGAACACTTGAGATTACCGTGATTGCGATGCTAGTTGCCGTGCCGATCGGACTCACATCTGCTATTTATTTAAGTGAGTATGCGTCAGAGCGCGCACGTCGTGTGTTAAAACCAATTCTTGAAGTCTTAGCAGGTGTCCCGACAATCGTCTTCGGTTTCTTCGCGTTGACGTTCGTCACACCTCTACTCGTAAAGTTAATTCCCGGTCTTGCGATTTACAACGCACTCAGCCCAGGGATTGTCGTCGGAATCATGATCATCCCGATGATTGCCTCGATTTCTGAGGATGCGATGAGTTCTGTCCCGAAAAAAATCCGTGACGGTGCGCTCGCACTTGGTTCGACACGCCTTGAAGTGGCTTTAAAAGTCGTAGTTCCGGCAGCACTTTCAGGTATCATCGCGTCGATCGTCCTAGGGATATCTCGTGCGATTGGTGAAACAATGATTGTGACGATTGCCGGGGGATCAAATCCTACTGCAACCGTCAATCCGCTTGAACCTGTCCAAACGATGACAGCTTATATCGTTCAAGTCGCGCTTGGTGATGCGGGATATGGAACCGTTGAATATTATAGTATCTACGCTGTCGGTACGCTGTTGTTCGTCTTTACACTTGTGATGAACCTCCTCGCGAACTGGATTACGCGTCGTTTCAGAGAGGAGTATTAAGATGGCCTTACCAGAAAAACAACCTGTACAAAAAAAGTTCATTGATCCAGTTGCAGTAAAAAAATCAATCAGTCAGCGTCTTGTCGTCAACAATGTGACGAAAGTGATTTTCTTGATTGGTCTCCTATTTGGTCTCGTAGTTCTTGGTATTCTTCTTGTCGGCGTACTCCGTGATGGTGCTGCATGGTTATCGCTTGATTTCCTTCAGAATGGCCCATCACGACGTCCAGAACGCGCTGGAATCTATCCTGCACTGATGGGTACGATTTTCTTAATGCTTTTAATCGTTCCAATGATTTTCATCATGGGTGTCGGAGCTGCGATTTATTTAGAGGAATACGCGAAAAAAGGGCGGATGACATCGTTCATCGAAGTCAACATCTCGAACTTGGCAGGCGTACCTTCAATCGTTTTCGGTTTGCTCGGTTTAACATTCTTTGTCCGGAATATGGGCTTCGGTTCAACATTGATCGCTGGAGCGTTGACGCTCGCGTTAATGAGCTTACCGGTCGTCATCGTATCGTCGCAAGAGGCGATTCGTTCCGTGCCGCAAGCGATGCGTCATGCTTCACTTGCACTTGGTGCCTCGAAATGGCAGACGACGTTCAAAGTCGTTTTACCGGCGTCACTTCCAGGTGTCATTACGGGAATCATCTTAGCTGTCTCACGTGCAATCGGTGAAACAGCACCGCTTATCATGGTCGGAGCAGCCATCTTCATCGCCCGTGCACCAGAAGGGATCTTTTCAGAGTTTACGGCGTTGCCAATTCAAATTTATAACTGGACAAGCCGTCCGCAAGCTGATTTCCAAGGTCTTGCTGCAGCAGGAATCATTGTCTTGATGGTGATTTTATTGACAATGAACTCACTTGCAATCTGGATTCGAAATCGTTTTTCTAAACGTTATTAATCGTAGGAGTGTGCTGAATCGTTTTTAAGGAGGAACACAGATGATGGATACGAAGCTGACGACAAAAACAGCCGAGAAAGAAGGGGCAACAACTATGAATCAACCAGTAGCTGCGCAAGACAGTGTATACCGTGTCGACAATTTAAACTTATGGTACGGCGATGACCACGCCTTAAAAGATGTCAACTTAGATATTAAACAAAACGAAGTCACGGCAATCATCGGACCGTCTGGGTGCGGGAAATCGACATTCATCAAAACCTTGAACCGGATGGTCGAGCTCGTGCCAATCGTACGGACGAACGGTGTCATCGAATATAACGGCCGGAACATCTTCGATAAAGAATATGAAGTGGAAGAATTACGGACGTCCGTCGGAATGGTTTTTCAGCAACCGAACCCGTTCCCGAAATCGATTTACGATAACATCGCGTACGGACCACGTGTCCACGGTGTCAAAAACAAAAAGATTTTAGATGAAATCGTGGAACGTAGCTTGCGAGGTGCGGCGATTTGGGATGAAGTCAAAGATCGTCTGAATGAAAATGCCTACGGATTATCAGGTGGGCAACAACAACGTCTTTGTATCGCGCGGTGCCTTGCAATCGAACCGGATGTCATCTTAATGGATGAGCCAACTTCAGCACTCGACCCGATTTCGACACTCAAAGTCGAGGAACTCGTCCAGGAGTTGAAAAAAGAGTACTCGATCATCATCGTGACGCATAATATGCAACAGGCAGCACGTGTCTCAGATAAGACGGCATTCTTCTTGAACGGAGAAGTAGTGGAGTTTGATCAAACGGATCGTATCTTCTCGAATCCGAGTGATAAGCGGACAGAGGATTATATTTCAGGACGATTCGGATAATTAGGAGGAACTTTCAATGGCAGCTCACCGTACGATTTTTGGAGAAAATCTAGCAGTACTCGATCAAAAAGTCTTTCTTCTTGCCCGCAAGACGATGCAACAGATTGCGACGACAGCAGAAGCACTTGAAAAATACGATCTCGACATCGCGCGTACAGTGATTGAAAATGATAACGAACTCGATGCGCTGGAACTTGAAATCAATGATGATGCGATTCTTTTGATTGCGAAACAACAACCAGTGGCAACGGATTTACGTCGACTCGTGACAGCGATGAAAATCGCAACAGACTTAGAGCGGATTGCCGATTATGCCGGAAACATCTCGAAAGCGGTTTTACGTGTCGAAACATTCCCTTATGTCATCGACATCTCGCTTCTAAAAGAAGCGTTTGAAACATTGCTTGATATGACGGAAACAGCCATCGTCGCCTATCGCGATGGCGATATCGAAAAAGCAAAAGCGTTATCCGATCTCGACAACATCATTGATGAGACGACATATAAAGCGCTTCGCCAATACATGCGCCATATGTCATTGCAACCGATTGTTGTCGATGAAATCATGCAGTTTACGAACATCTGTCGCTACATCGAACGGATGGGAGACCATTTGACGAACGTCGGGGAGCACCTCATCTATCTTGAAAAAGGGAAACACTACGACTTAAATAACTGACTTGAGTAGGTACGAGGAAAATCCTCGACCTACTTTTTTTCGTAAAGGAATTTGAAACAAGTTTGTAGAATAGGAAAGAAGTGAATAAAGATAAAGAGGTGATAGGTAATGCTTGATAAAATCATAAAATTAAAAGAACAAGGACTGACGATAAAACAAATCGCTGAGAAATTAGAGTCGACGGAAGGGAAAGTGAAATATGCGTGGAGTAAGTACCGAAAATCACTTTCAGAACCAACGGACAAAAAAACAGCAGCCCCTAAAAAACAACAGAAAGCCACTCCATCGATGAAAGTGGCTGCGAATGAAATCGTTCCTGCTGTCATCGCCATACCATCGCTTGAACGGGATGCATTCGGGATGGCGACGCACTATGAAGATGACATCATGCATGCCATCGTTCAATCGCCGACGGCATTGTACGTGTACTGGGAGCTCTCGGAGTTATCTCGTAAAATGTTAGAGACGCATTACCATGCAGCGTTCGATTCATTCCGTAAAGAACTTCGAATCATTGATGTGACGTTAGTCGAGTATGAAAAAGGTGAAGCGAACCGGACGTATCAATTTGAACTGCCGGAAATGACGAACTCTTGGTTCGTTCGTCCGTTATCCCCAAACACTACATACATCATCGAATGGGGAATTCAAACGATTGATGGTGACTTTGTTCCGGTACTACGTTCGAAGCCGGTCGAGACGCCGCGTGACGAACCTGTCGTTGAAGGGCGATTCGCTGAAGTCGTCGCTCGTTGGCAAAATGGAGAAGTCGAGCAACCGGAATGGGTAGAAGTTTTACGACCGTATTCTTATTTCGACCGAATTCGTTGAGCTAAAAGATAGAAAGAAGGAGAGGAAGAGAAAACATGCGCAAAGGCTATTTTTCACTCGTTTTACATGCCCATTTACCTTATATTCGTCATCAGGAAGCTCATCGTCTAGAAGAGCGTTGGATGTACGAAGCGATTTCAGAAACGTATATTCCGTTATTATGGGAAATTGATCGTCTGGAGCGCCCGCTCGGATGGACGATTAGTATTTCTCCACCCGTCATTGAAATGCTTGCGGATTCATTGATTCAAGAACGTTATGTAGAGCATTTAGATGATACATTACGCTTAATTGATCAAGAACTTGACCGCGATTTAGTGGCGGAAGAACGGGATGCCCTGCTTTTCTATAAAGAACGGTACCGTGACTTAAAAAATACATTCGAACATTGGGGTCGCGATTTAAACCATGCCTTCCGTCATTATAAAGAAGCAGGTTACCTTGAATTGATGACCTGTACGGCAACGCATGGTTTCAGTCCGCACATGTTATCAGAGCAAGCTGCCCGGTCAGAGATTCAAACTGGATTAAACTGTTTCGAACGTCATTATGGATTCCGTCCGACGGGGCTATGGATGCCGGAATGTGCCTATACACCAGGTCTTGATAAAATCATGTACGAAGAGGGGATTCGTTATACATTCGTAGACGAACATTCCATCTTAAACGCTGATCCTGCTCCGAAACACGGCATCGGCGCACCGGTCTATTCGCCACATGGTGTTGCACTGTTTCCGCGCGATCAAATCATTTCTGGACGCATTTGGAGTTCTGTCATTGGTTATCCGGGACACCCGAACTATCGTGAATTTTACCGCGATCTTGCCTATGATCGGGAGTGGGACCAAATTGCAGAATTCATGCATCCTGAAGGACTCCGCTACGATACGGGCTTAAAATTACATCGTGTTACAGGAGAGTCCGATCAAAAGGCTTTTTATGTCCGCGACTGGGCTTGGAAACAAACGGATGAGCATGCAGCTGACTTTGCGGAAGCATTGGCGGAGCATCTTGACCAGCACAGTGGACAAGACTTCCCGCCGTTTCTTGTCACAGCACCATTTGACGCGGAATTATTTGGTCATTGGTGGTTTGAGGGACCGGACTTCCTCGGTAAAGCCATGGAACGACTTGAAGATGTTGGGGTCGAATCGATTTCACCTACAATGTTCCTTGAGCGTCATTTTGGCGACATCGAGACGGTGCACGTCGCAATGGGGACCTGGGGCCGGAAAGGGTATGCGGATGTGTGGATCAATGAACGGAACGACTGGATGATTCGTCACTTGCATCAACTTGAAAAACGATTAGCCGGTGTCATGGCGCGTAATCGTCATCAAGATGGTTTGACGGTCAAAGCAAAACGTCAATTGATTCGTGAATACTTGCTCGCGGTTTCGAGCGACTGGCCGTTCATTCTCGATGGACAGACGACGGCACAATATGCGGCGAATCGATTCCGTGAACATATTAAGCGATTTGAAGAAACGGAGCGGTTACTTGACGCTGGAGAATTAACGACCGACTGGCTTGAAACGCGTTATGCCGAATATCCTTTCCTAGCAGATGAAGATATTGAACCAGACGTCTATTTGACGACGCATGACTACTATGTTGCGGTGCAACGTGAAACGTCATGGAACGATGCCGCGATTTTACTCGTCGCAAAAGATTACCAAGATTCGAACCGACCAATTGCTGAGTTTGCGAAGCGATTGGCAGGAGCGGGAGAAAATGTCTATGTCATTACAGAAAATGAGACGGCTTATCGATTTGAAGATGGCGTTCATATTTACGGCGTCCGCATGACGGGTCTACCGCTCGTTCAGACTTACAATCAGTTGGCCGGATTAAATCTTGCCGTGTTGCGTCAAGCGCAAGCCCTGCATAAAATCGTAGAATTCCGCCTTGTCCATAACTTTACGATGGAGACGGCGTCGGCTGCTCAATCGTTTGCTGAGATCAACCAGTTGCCGCTTGTCAGCAATGTGTACAATCTTGAGAGTGAACGTTCTCCAGCGAGTAGCGGTGGTTTAGTTGTTGCGATTAAACGATTAGAGGGCGAAGCACTTCGTCATTCACAATTGATTTATTTAGAACGTGAAGAAGCGAGACAAGGAATCGAAAATGATTATCATGTTGCTCAAAAACCGCTTGAATTCCAAGTGAACCTTGAAAAACCATACGAACAATTGGCGATTCAGAAAAAGAACGGATGAACAGTTGCAATTCCGTTCCTTTCTTGGTACGATACTTGAGTATGCTTAACCTTATGTAAAGCAAAAACACTTGATACATTGAGAGCTAGATAGGAGGGAATCCCATGCGCGTTAAAATTACTTTGGCTTGCACTGAAACTGGTGACCGTACTTATATCACTAAAAAGAACAAGCGTAACAACCCAGAGCGTCTTGAGTTGAAGAAATACAACCCACGTCTCCGTAAGCACACACTTCACCGTGAAGTAAAATAATTGAGATGGAAGCCGTCACCTTGTGTGATGGCTTTTTTTGTGAATGGGGGAATACTATATGAATAAAAAAGCGGTGCGACGGGTAATCGCGGAGCGACTGAACCGGTTGGAAAACCGGCAGGAGCGGGAACGACGAATTGCAGAGCAGTTATTTGTATTGCCAGAATGGATGAATGCGACGTCAATTGCGTTGACCCTCTCGTTTCGAAACGAATGTTCAACGGAACGAGTCATTCAACAAGCATGGGCGGATGGAAAACGTGTCGTCATTCCGAAGGTCATCGGTCAAGAAATGAGATTTTTTGAACATTCGTCAAGCAGTCGACTGATTGAGAATTCGATGGGGATTTTTGAACCGGATGCAACTGCTTTTGAAATTGCATTGCCGACGATTGATCTTTGTATCGTACCGGGTCGTGCCTATATGCGTAATGGCTATCGTTTAGGATGGGGCGGTGGGTTTTATGATCGTGCGTTGATTGATTTTTCAGGTCCGACGCTTTCGATTGCATTTGCCGTTCAAGTCGTGGAACGATTCGAAGTAGAATCATTTGATCGCCCGGTTGATACAATTGTCACTGAAGATGAGGTCATTCAATGTCATTAACTGTTCTTCTATTCATCTGCTTAGCCCTCGGATATGCTGGCTATCAATTCGGATTATTAACGAAAAGCGGTGCATTCTTGACGATACTTGTCGGCAGCACGGTCGTCTATGCGCTCGATTCCGAAGGATTAGTCCTGTTACTGTTATTCTTCGGTAGCTCTAGCCTGTTATCAAAACTCGGTAAGGCACGCAAGCAGTCCGTCGATCAAATCGTCGAGAAGGATGGTGCACGAGATGGTTGGCAAGTACTTGCCAACGGTGGAACCGCTATGCTTGCTTCGATAGGCGTTGTACTGACAAATGAATTTGATTTTTTATTAGTTTTCTTGATTGTCATTGCTGCTTCGAATGCAGATACATGGGCATCCGAGATTGGTCCGCTTTCTAAAAAAGAACCGATTTCAATCCGGACGTTTAAACCGGTCTTACGAGGAACGAGCGGCGGGGTATCTTTACTCGGGACACTCGCGACAATCATCGGTGCATTATTTATCGCGACAGCGGGTGACATTCTATTCGATTTGTCCGTAAAGCAATGGTTGATCGTCGCGGCCGGAGGTGTCCTTGGCAGTATTCTCGATACGGTGTTAGGCGCTACCGTCCAACGAAAGTATCGTTGTCAGATTTGTGGCAAAGAAACCGAGAAAAAAATCCATCATGGTACTACGACACAATATGTCCGAGGGTGGAAGTGGCTAGGGAATGACGCCGTTAATTATTTGTCCAGTACGCTAGCGGGGCTGATTGGTTTCATGTTGTATCGATTGTGGTAATGGAAGGTGAAGTACCTGACTTCCTTATGTTAGGATATTGTTGACACAAATTAGACAAAATGTGACCGTTTACACAGTCTTTAATAGTTTGTGAAAGATGTTACAATATAATTGTGAGATAGTTAACAAACTTTTAATTTGTTTGGAAGGGTGGACATATCGGATGGAATTACATGCTAAAGTTACACGCGTTGCGTTAATTGGTGCGGGGGCAGTAGGATCAAGTTTTGCGTATCAAATGACGACAGCTGGACTTTGTGAAGAACTTGTCATCATTGATGTGAATAAAGCAAAAGCTGAAGGGGAAGCGATGGATTTAAATCACGGGACGCCATTTAGTTCTTCGCCGATGCGAATATGGGCAGGGGATTACGGGGATTGTAAAGATGCCGAAGTCATCGTGATCACGGCCGGTGCACCACAAAAACCGGGTGAGACACGACTTGACCTCGTTGCGAAAAATGCTTTAATCATGAAAGAAATGATGCGCCAAATCATGGAATCAGGATTTGACGGCATCATCGTCGTCGCATCAAATCCCGTTGACATCATGGCACATTTAGCATGGAAATATTCTGGTTTACCAAAGTCACGCGTCTTCGGATCAGGAACGGTACTCGATACGGCACGCTTGCGCCAAATGTTAGGAGAATACTTTAATATCGATTCACGAAACGCCCACGCCTATATTTTAGGTGAGCATGGCGACACGGAATTCGCTGCCTGGAGCAACTCAAGAATCTATGGAAAAACGATTGATGAACTGCTTGCAGAAGACGATCGTTATTCTCAAAAAGATTTAGACCAAATCTATATCAATGTACGCGATGCAGCCTATCATATCATTGAACGAAAAGGTGCAACATACTATGCGATTGGACTTGGTCTCGTTCGGATCGTCCGTGCGATTCTCGGGAACGAGAACTGTTTGTTGACTGTAGGAGCGCACGTTGACGGACAGTACGGAATTTCTGGTATTCATATCGGTGTACCTGCCGTGATTAACCGACAAGGTGTGCGCGAAGTCATCGAGGTGTCACTGACGGATGAGGAATTAAAAAAATTCCATCATTCGGCGGAAGTTTTACGTCAAACGATGGAACCTGTCTTACGTTAAATCGGAAGCGTCAATCGTACCCACTGAACTCGGGCAAACGGAGTTTCAGTGGGTACGATTTTTTGATTAAAAAAAGGACGCGATAAAAAATCTGAAAACTAGGTTTTATTTTACTAGAAAAAGGTTATGTTAGGGATAGAAGAGTTTTTCATGTCTTAAGAAACATTAGAAAACTCACAAAGGGGAGAAACGATAGTCATGTATACATTTCGAACGTTAACAAAGGAAGATGCAGAACAGTATTGGCGCTTACGCCTCGAAGGTCTAAAAAATCATCCGGATGCATTTGGTCATTCTTTTGACGATGAGCAACAAACGCCACTCGAAGAAGTTCAAGAGGGGCTAGAAGGAGATCCAGAGTCTGATGAAGTTTGGATCGGGATATTCGATGAAGATACATTGTTTGGATTTGGTCAGGTCAAACCGTACGAACTGTCACGGGAATCACATAAGGCGATGATTTCTGGTGTCTATATCTCACCGGATTATCGTGGGGGCACGGGTCGCGCCCTAATGGAGGCCTTGATTGAAGAGGCGAAACAAATTCCGGAAGTCGAACAAGTCATTCTAGCCGTCTTGTCAGGAAATGAAGCTGCTCAAAAACTCTATGAATCACTTGGTTTCGAAGTATATGCAGAAGACCCTGATTCGGTCAAACTAGAGGATGGGACGTATCGAGATGACATTTGGATGAAAAAATACGTCTAAATGAAAGAGTTAAGAAGTCATTTAAAGGATGAAAGTCGTAGCGCAACTGTTGCTATGGCTTTTTTTCATAGCAGGCGGTCGCTTTTTTTGAGTGTGCATTCTTTTTCGACTGGAGAGAGATATTTGGTATCATAAGAAAGAAACGATTTCATTAAAATAAGCCGTCCTTTCTTAAAAAGGACGTCAAACGAGGAGCGAACAAGATGAAAGCTGTGATTGAGACGATTCGTGAATTAGTAGAAATCCCAAGTCCGACTGGATTTACCGCGCATGCTCTTACATATGTAGAAAATCGATTTAAAGCAGAAGGAATCACGTATAAAAAGTTAGAAAAGGGAGCATTGCTCGCTACGTTGCCCGGACAGTCTTCACGGATTCGTTTGTTGACAGCACACGTCGATACGCTCGGGGCGATGGTCAAAGAGATTTTGCCGACGGGGCGACTGACGTTATCTCAACTTGGCGGTTATGCGTGGACGGCAATCGAAGGTGAAAATTGTCTCGTCCATAAAATGGACGGACAGACGATCTCAGGAACGATTTTGTTCCATCACTCAAGCGTCCATACGTCACGCGTGACGAACACGGAAGAGCGAAATGCGACGAACATCGAAGTGAGACTCGATATCCGGTCAACGACGGCAGAAGAGACACGGGTAGCAGGGATTGAAGTCGGTGACATCGTGACGTTTGATCCGCGATTTATTCATACCGAAACAGGCTTCGTCAAATCACGTCATCTGGACGATAAAGCATCCGTCGCCCTGTTGCTCGAACTGATCAAGGAATGGAAAAACGAGACATTACCGCATACGACGCAAATTCTGATTTCAAATTATGAAGAAGTCGGATTTGGTGGGAATGCCGGTTTTTCTGAAGACGTCGCAGAATACATCGCTGTCGATATGGGCGCATTAGGAGAAGGACAACACTCGGATGAATATACGGTATCAATCTGTGCGAAAGACAGCTCAGGACCGTATGACCTTGCATTACGTCATCAGTTCACACGTCTTGCTCAAAGCCATTCGATTCCGTATAAAATCGATATCTATCCCTATTACAGTTCTGACGCTTCAGCAGCCGTCAGTGCGGGGCACGACGTCCGTCATGGACTGCTTGGTCCAGGAATCGAATCGAGTCACTCGTATGAACGGACGCATGAAGCGTCACTTCAAGCGACGTATGATTTACTGAATGTGTTCGTGAAGGAGAAAATGAATGATGAAAACACTTTATGATGTGCAACAGTTATTGAAAACGTACGGGACGATTGTCTATTTAGGCGATCGCGAGTCGGATATAGCAATGATGATGCTCGAACTCGATGAGCTTGAACAAGCCGGTGTGTTAGAAAAAAAGCAATATGATTCAGCGAAAGTGATTTTGGCACATGAATTGAAAAAATCACGACATTCGTAAGAAAAAAATCTTGTGCAACCCTTTGCACAAGATTGCCGTTCAGCTAAACTAATAGAGATGAAATCATTTACGAATAAGGGAGCTATGAAGATGAAATGGTTACTCGGGATTGATATTGGTGGAACGACAGTCAAGATGGCAATTCTTGATTTACAAGGGATCATCGTTGAAAAATGGGAGATCGAGACGGTTATCCTGAATGATGGGGAACAGATTCCAGGCGACATCGCGACATCTTTTTTTGAGAAATGTAAAGAGAGTAATAAACGTCCGGAAGACTTCGTTGGTGCCGGAATCGGTGCACCAGGCTTCATCGACTTTAATACCGGTGTCGTCGAACGTGCCGTCAACATCGGTTGGAATAACTTTGAGTTGATTGGTGAATTTGAACGATTGACGGGTTTACCGGCTGTTATTGAAAATGATGCGAATGCAGCGGCAATTGGTGAGATGTGGAAAGGTGCCGGTAGTGGAGCGACGGAGTTACTTGCTGTGACACTCGGGACAGGCGTCGGTGGTGGATTGATTACGAACGGTCAAATCGTTCACGGGACAGTCGGGATGGCAGGAGAAATCGGGCATATCACGATGTTAGCAGAAGGCGGCGTCCTGTGCGGTTGTGGACGAAAAGGATGTCTTGAAACGATCGCCTCTGCGACCGGTGTGGCACGTCTCGGGCTCGAAAAACGAAAAGGACAGCAAACGGTCCTGAACGATATTCAAGCCGTGACGGCGAAGGATGTCTTCGATGCCTATACGAAGGGCGACCGGATTGCGACGGAAGTCGTCGAGGAAGTGACGTTCCATCTCGGATTAGCAATCTCGAATCTCGCGAACAGCATCAATCCGGAAATGATCGTTATCGGTGGCGGGGTTTCAAAAGCAGGGGATGCTTTGATGGTACCGCTCAAAAAACAATTTGAACGCTTCGCGTTACCGCGTGTGTTTGAGTCGACGACTTTCAAAATTGCTGAACTTGAGAATGACGCAGGTGTCATCGGTTGTGCATGGCTTGCGAAACAAATGTTCTTGAAAAAATGATTTCATTAAATTTCAGAAAAAGGTTCGCTTTTGCGAATCTTTTTTTTGTTTACAAACGTAAGGAAAGTATGTGATTGTTAAGTATCTGCTTTGTTCAGGTTGCATTTTTGTAAAAGTAAGCGTAAAATTTTCACGTGATACGGGTATAAATAGAATATGGATTGACGTGTAAAAGTTCCAGGTCAAGAACACACGTATATTAGGAGGCAGGTTTTTATGCAGCAAGACTCTGGCATTTGGTCACGCATGCGACTAAAGGTAGGCCAAGGTGTGAAAAGCACCTACACAGAACATAAACTTTTTTGGATTGCGACATTATTGATTTGGCTAAAAACGTATGTGGCATACACGCTGTTTTTCGATGTTCCGATTACGAATTCAGCACAGGCATTCATCTTACTGATTAATCCAATCAGTTCGGCGCTCTTCATGTTTGGATTTAGTTTCTTCTTCCGTGGTAACGTTCAAAAATGGTTCATCTACGGAATACTCGTCCTGGCGACGCTCGTTCTTTATGCGGACATCATTTTCTTCCGCTTCTTCAATGACTACTTGACGTTACCGGTCTTGTTCCAAACATCAAATGCTGAGACGGTCTCAGCATCGCTTACATCATTGTTGACATGGGCAGACTTATTGATTGTCGGCGATCTATTGATTCTTCCATTCTTCTTACGGAGAATGGACATGTCTAAAAATGTCGCGTCACGAGGACGCGCGATTTTAGCGTTCGTCGCAGCAACTGCTGTCTTCCTTGGAAACTTGGCACTTGCTGAAACAGAACGTCCGGAACTATTGACACGGGCATTTGACCGCGAGTTACTCGTCAAAAATATTGGAACGTTTAACTTCCATATGTATGACGCGTTGATTCAATCAAAAACATCAGCACAAAAAGCTCTTGCGGACAGTTCTGAATTGTCGGAAGTTCAAAACTTCGTCGCGTCGAAGTATGCTGAGCCGAACCCGGTCATGTTCGGTAAGTACGAAGGTAAAAACGTCATCGTGATGTCATTCGAATCAGCCCAATCATTTGCGGTTGGTCTGAAAGCGCCGAATGGTCAAGAAATCACACCGAACTTAAACAAATTAATTAAAGAGTCACATTCATGGGATAACTTCTACCATAATACGGGACAAGGGAAAACATCGGATGCTGAATTCATCTTAGAGAATTCAATCTATCCACTTGGTCGTGGTTCTGCGTTCTTTACGAATGGGGAAAATGAATTCCGGGCAACACCAGAGATGTTAAAAGAAGACGGCTATTATTCTGCCGTGTTCCATGCGAACAATAAATCATTCTGGAATCGTGACATCGTCTACAATAGTTTTGGTGTCGATCGTTTCTTCTCGGAGACCGATTATGATCTCGGTAACCCGGATGATTTAACGGAGTGGGGTTTACTCGACGACAAGTTCTTTGAACAGTCGTTACCAATGTTGAAAGATCTTCCACGTCCATTTTATTCGAAGTTCATCACATTGACGAACCACTATCCGTTCGAAATGCCGAAACCGGAAGATGAACTTGTCCCGCCGCTTGAGACGAGCTCGACGACATTGAATCATTATGTCCAAGCCCTCGCATACCAAGACATGGCACTCGGTAAGTTCATCGATGGTCTGAAAGAGGATGGTACATGGGACGATACAATCTTCATGTTGTATGGTGACCATTACGGAATCTCGACGAACCATAACGCGGCGATGGCGGAACTCCTCGAAAAAGATGAGTTGACGGCATATGACGTCGCTCAGTTGCAACGTGTTCCGTTCGTCATTCACTTACCAGGACAAACTAAAGGTGTGAAGCACGAAGAAGTGGCGAGTCAAATCGACATGAAACCAACGTTGCTCCACCTATTAGGAAAAGACTTTAAGGATGAAGTCTTATTCGGAACAGA
Source organism: Exiguobacterium sp. QJM3NY_9 (assembly GCF_056173545.1). Taxonomy (NCBI): domain Bacteria; kingdom Bacillati; phylum Bacillota; class Bacilli; order Caryophanales; genus Exiguobacterium; species Exiguobacterium sp. QJM3NY_9. The sequence goes on from NZ_CM149679.1 coordinate 960,516, forward strand.
TTTGTTCTCAAAAGAACATAAAGATTACGCCTTGTTCCGTGATGGGTCTATCATCACCGATAAAACCGTTTATACACAAGAAACGTGTTATGACCGGAAAACAGGTGAAGAAGTGACGGATGAAGAAAATGGAGCCATCTGTAAAGAGGCAGTCAAGCAGTCAGAAAAAGAACTCGGTCTGTCGGACAAAGTCATTTACGGTGACTTGCTACGTTTCTTACAAAAGTCTAAATAAGTCGTGATAAACACTAAAATAGCCGAAATCCCTCTACGTCTTAAGGGATTTCGGCTTTCTTTTGTTCGCATGATTCGTTTCGCAAGACTTATGACGACAAAAAAAGGTGAGCCTTCTCGACGAGAAAGCTCACCTTTTTAATGTTTATCCAACGATTACGATGGGATTCCACCGAAAATCAGCGTCGCAATACCGAACCAGCCGAATAGTACAACAGTCAGTCCAGCAAATACGAGTGGAAACATTTGGCGTTTCTTAAGTGAACGGACGACGGCCCAAACACCGACGAGTGCTACGATGAAGAAAAGCCAACCGATTGGTTGATCCAAATGCATGACGTACTCCCCCTTAAAAATCACGTTATGAAGTTCACGAAGATTTCACTTAAATCTCACTTTTTAGTTTAGCTGACTATCCGCCTAAAGTCGAGAGGGGGAAGAGGGAACTTTCGACAATTTCGTGTATAGTAGAAAAGAATGATGTTTAAAAGGAGTCTGATCATATGGAAATCGTAAGTATTACTTCAGGTATCGCCTCGGAAAACGGATACCTTCTTTTTCGAGATGGGAAATGTCTCGTCATTGATCCGGGAACGGAAGATATGCGTTTCTTTGACGAAATCGAACAGCGGAACGCGCAAGTCGAAGCAATCCTCTTAACACACGCTCATTTTGATCACATCGGTGGCGTTGACATGTTGAGACGATTCACATCGGCTCCAGTCTATCTTCATCAAAAAGAAGCAAAATGGTTGGCGAATCCCGATTTAAATGGATCGTCTAAGTTTGGTGTGCCGCCGGTCAAAGTCAAACCGGCTGAGCATCGGTTAGAGCCTGGACCACTCTCAATCGGTAGTTTTAACATGCATGTTCTCGAAACGCCTGGGCATTCGCCTGGTAGCGTTACGTTCTACTTCAAAAATGAGCGAGTTGCCTTTGCCGGTGATTTGTTGTTTAAGCAGAGTGTTGGTCGGACGGACTTACATGGTGGCGACCAAGACACGTTGATGCGCTCGATTGATCGAATCATCGCTGAGTTGCCGCATGACACGACGTTTTACCCTGGACATGGTCCGACGACAACATTGCGTCAAGAAGTTAAGAACAACCCGTTCTTTTGATTACGTGTAAAAAAACGCCTTCTCTTCGATTGAAGAGAAGGCGTTTTTTTATTTTACATCTGGAAGTTGGACCAATACGTGAAGACGATAAAGAATACTGTTAAGTAAGCTGCAAAGATGTAGACATACGTTTTTTCAGTTAGGCGAAGATAGCCTAATGCTGCAAAGAAGACAGTTTGTGCCAAGAAGACAAAGCCCATAACTAAAAATGAATCCGTATGCTCACTTGAGCTCGCGTCGCCGCCGAGTGCGCCGATAAATGCCATGACTGCAATGATTCCAGTCCAAAATCCGAGTACGCGGTACATTCTCCCCATTCATATAACCCCCTAAATCCGACAGATAGTCAATATACGTACTTATTTTACCAAGCAAACAATCATCCGTCCATCATGTTCTAGTGTTTGTTGAGGAATAACTGTGAACAAAAGATGAAGTTTAATAAAAAGTTGTACAATAGTTGTACAAAAGGTGTACAAAGCAAAAAAACCGTGGTATAGTTTCTGTAATGAGAAGCGCATATTTTGAGAGGAGGAGCAACAATGGCAAATGAGTTGATATTTTTCACGTATCCGAGCTGTACATCTTGTCGTAAAACGAAATCATGGTTAAAAGAGGAACATGTTGATGTAGAAGAACGCCATCTGTTCAGAAATGCTCCGACAGTGGACGAATTGATGGAATTGTTGAAATTATCGACAGACGGCATCGAAAGTTTACTCGCAACACGCAGCCAAGCTTTCAAAGATCTTGGGATTGATGTAGAGGATATGAAATTAAGCGAACTACTCCGATTGATGAGCGATAATCCGAAACTGTTACGTCGTCCAATCATTACTGATGGCAAACAACTCGTAATCGGGTATGATAAACCAGGTCTTGAAACACTAGCGAAGCGCAAAGCACGCTTAATCGCCCAAGTATCTTAAAGAAGCCGAGTTGTTCGGGCTTCTTTTTTTTTGTACTTTTTTAAGTAAGGAGGTGTCATGTTGAGAGAACTTGTCAGTCAATTGATTCAGCGATTTGCAAAAGGTGGTGTCACCGATGTGCATTTTGTTCCAGATGAACAAATGGCGCGTGTCATTTGTAGGACGGCCGACGGATTAAAGGAACAAGAAGCAATCCCTTTTAGTCAATACAGTTCAATCGTTAGTCATATTCGGTATGAATCCAACTTGAAAGAACAAAATGAACGGATTCCGCAAAGTGGTGTCTATCCGGTTGACCAAAGCGGGATGCGGGTCTCGATTTTACCAAGTCGTCACGGGGACGCGATGTCATGGCGCTTCTATCGGGCGGTTGTCTCGAGTGAGATTGCATCGACGCTTCTCGATCCGATTGAAGATTTAGAATGGCTTCAACAACAAAGTCACGGTTGTATCATCATTTCTGGGACGACGGGGGCAGGTAAGACGACGATGCTATATTCCTTGATGGCATCGATGAAAGGCAAGCGGATCATCTCTGTCGAGGACCCCGTCGAATGTACGGTTCCTGGTGTCTTACAGCTTGAGTTAAATGAAAAGGCCGGTTTTGACGCGACACGTTGTTTTGAGGAAATTCTTCGGGCAGACCCGGATTGGATTGCTTTTGGGGAAGTTCGAACTGCTGAAGCGGCACGACTCTCGATCAATGCTGCTCTTAGTGGGCACGTCGTCGTATTTACTTTACATGCCGGAACAGTCAATGAAGTGTTGTTACGCTTAAAATCACTAGGGATTTCAGGGGAGGAGTTAGCGGTCTGTAAAAAAATCATTCATCTTTACCGGGAGGAGGGGCATGTCCACTGTACAGTAGAAAACTTAACACGAACAGCAAATGTCGCTTTTTAAACCGATTTCATCGACTATTGTCAAAAGGCATTTCGACGAAAGAAACGTTAGAAATCTTACAACGATTCGAAGAGCCGATCCTTCTGCCGGTCATTGAAGAAATCAAACGTCGGTTAGAGAGCGGAAATCCGTTATCCATCGCATTAGAACCACTCGCCTTGTCCCCTTCGCTCCAACGCCTGCTTCAGGTGGGTGATCAAACGGAACGCCCCTTGATGATTTTACAACAGGTCATTCGCTTGCTGGAGTTAGAAAATCAAATGAAAAAGAAATTTTGGAAAATGGCGCGGTATCCACTCGTCCTCGCCTCAAGCTTGATGTTACTTTTCATGTTTTATGCCCTCTACGTGTTTCCTTCCCTACTCGAGATGTCGAGTCCAGAAAGTCTTCCGCGCTTTTTAGTCTTGATTTTACATCCTTCAGCCAAGTACGTCCTTGCAGCGACTCCGATTCTGTTACTTTCAATCCTCCTTCTCACCTTTCGTCTGATTCCGGTCAAACGGCTATTACAGTTTAAAATCATTCAGAAACTCCTTCAGTTGTATTACAGTTACTTGTTTACGATTGAGATTGGTTCCTTTATTGACGCAGGTTTCTCGTTAGAAGAGGCTTTCCGCTCGCTTGAACAGGGGCAGACGGGAAAGAAACAACAAATGTACGCGATGCTTCACCAACATCAACAAGCGGGCACCTCGTTATCTGAAGCCATCTTACAAGAACAAATCATTGATGTTGAAACCGTTGGGCTCGTTCACCTTGCTCGAGAAAGTGGTGACTTAGGTCCATTATTGCTAGCACAAGCCAGTTTGTTGCATGAATCGATTGAAGAAGAGTTAGAGAAAAAACTGCTGTTGATTGAACCGGTCTTGTATGGAGGCTTGACGATCATGACAGGCAGCTTATTTTTTATTTTGTACTACCCGATCCAACTGGCGATTCAACAACTTCCATTTTGAAGAAAGAAGGAGTTTTGATTATGAGACGATTCTTGAAAAACGAACGTGGATTCACTTTACTTGAAATGGCTGCTGTCTTATTAATTATTTCGCTATTGCTGCTCGTATTAATTCCGACGATGACGAGCGGGAAAGATCAAGCGAAAGGTGTTAGTTGTGAAGCGAACATCCGTGTCATTCGTTCCGAGGTCAACCTTTATTATGCGAAAGAAAAAAAATATCCGGAAACATTGCAGACGATTAACCGTGGTACTGCTGAAAAACCAAATGAACTGCTCTGCGATCAGGAGACGTATACCTATGATTCAAAAACAGGCGAACTTACGAAGTGACGGGTTTACATTGATTGAAATGAGTGGAGTCTTAATGATTACAGGTCTGCTGTGCTTATTGTTATTGCCGACTGTTATTGATCGGCGCCCGGCAATTTATTTACTCGAACAAGACATTGCGATGATGCGGCAAGATTTTCAGACGTTACGGTTACTGCAATACTCCAAAACGGATAATCAAAATACCATTCAATTTCGATGGCGTGCAGATGGAACGGGATATTTTATCATGGTGAACGATCGAATCCTGTGGCAGAGAACGTTTCAACCTGGTCATAGTTGTATCATCCCGACGACCGGGCGAGTGATTTACTTTAAAAGTTATCATTCGACCTATGCCTCGACCTGGTACTGCCGTTCAGCAAAACAAGAATATGAAATAAAATTCCTCCTCGGAAATTATCAAATGTTGATTCAACAAATGAGGTGAAATGGCATGCGGTCAAAGGTAAAAAGAGTTGTTTGCTCGGAGGAAGAGCGTGGATTCACTCTCCTTGAAGTGACACTTTCACTTGTCGCCATCAGTTTGTTCTTAGTATTAGCGATTGATCCTTACTTGAATTTCGAAAAACAAAAAACACAGTTAATTGTTGAGACACGGCGCTTGGACGAGATGGCATCGAAGCAAGTGGCGGGTGATTCAATGGGGTATCGTATCGAGGAAGGGAAGTGGTGTCTTGAAACGTTATGCCTTGCGAGCCGAATCCGGAACGACCCTCCTCGAAATTTCAATGGTCCTTTGGTTGAGTCCTCTATTACTCCTTGGATTATTGACGATGACACAACTCGTTAGCAACTCCAACCAAACAGAATGGATGGAAGAGGAACTGTTTTTTCATACCGTCGAACGATTGATGTGGCGCAGCATTGAGTGTGGATTAGTAGGAGAAGAGCTGAGGGGGCGGGATGTCGATCCAGGAGAGGAGCCGATTAAATGGCGGCTCGTTCGTGTACAAAATCAAATACGGCTCAAAAAAGAGTTTGGAGGCGAACTGACGTATGCCCACGACGTGACGCATTATCGAATCAAAGAAGACGGTGCCCGAATCGTAATCGAACTCAATCAGCGGTCTCGAACTTACGCCTGCAAGAAACCGGGTTCATCCTGATTCAAACCTTATTGATTCTGATAGGAATTGGTGCCATGATGCTACTAGGTTGTATGCGGATGGATGAGACCATCAAACAGTATAAGCTAGAGCAAGAGGCGCTTCAACTCGAGTCCCTTGTCAGAGCGGCATCACATGACTGTCGCCAAGATGAGACGATCCGTTATCCGATTGGACGAGTTACTTGTATCCGAACGGATAAAGGCTTTAAAATGGAAGCAATCTTAGATAATGGACAAAGAATCGAGGCGGTCGTTTCGGATGGATAAGGTTTATGTAATTGGCTTTATGGGAACTGGTAAAACAGCGATTGGTCGGAAGTTAAGCGAACGATATGACGTAGATGAACTGGATGAACGTTTTGTTCAAGAGTATGGTCAATCAATTGCTGATTTTTTTGCAGCACATGGTGAGGCAGGGTTTCGAGCGCGCGAAAGCGAATTGTTACGAAACAGTCAATCTCAAATTGTCATCACGGGTGGTGGAATCATTGAACGACCCGAAAATCGTACATGGATGAAGGAAACGGGTACGGTAATCTGGATTGATACACCATTCGATTCGATTTGGAGACGAATTGAGTCGGACCGAAATCGTCCCTTAGTAGGGAAGTACGAGACTGTGAAGTCTTTGTATATGCGCAGACGTCCTATCTATGCAGACGGTGCGGATCTTCGTTTAGAGGGAATGAAATCGATTCGGGAGCTAACGGCAGAAATAGAATCGGTATTGGAGGAAAAGTCATGATTTGGATTAACCTTGGAATCATTGTAGTAGCGGTCCTCGGCTTAGTTGCTTATGGATTTGTGCTTTATAAAAAGAAGATTTCACAAGACTTACGGCTTGTAAAACAGTTGTTGGAGCGATTTACGATCCGTCAGCAAACGTTGCAGGCAGGCGTCGACCATACGACGAATCGGATTGATCAAATTAAAGGAAATGTCGATCATCTTGTGAGTGAAGGGAAGCGTGTTGAGCAAGGGGCGCGTCAACTAATGGTTGAAGGGCAACGACTTTCAACAGAAGTTCAACATACAGCTGGACTCAAGCAATTTTGAAATGGCTTTCATTGAGCGAATGTGAAACAATAGGAGAGAAGGGACTTCGTCCTTTCTCTCTTTAGTTTTGTTCAATTTCCGAATAAACCTAGAAAAATAGGTTTGAAGTTGATAGAATGTAAATGAAAGTTGAACATTAAAGAGAAAAGGAACATAAAATGTTCGTAAATAGGGGGATATGTATGAGTCAGACGACATTGAAGAGAACGCCATTGTTTGAAACGATCGCACCGATGGGGAAAATGGTCGATTTTGCAGGGTTTGAAATGCCGGTTCTGTTTTCATCAATCAAGGAAGAACACATTGCAGTACGTGAACAAGTAGGGATGTTCGATGTATCTCATATGGGAGAATTGTTAGTGACAGGTCCTGAAGCATTAGCGTTTCTTCAAAAGACGCTGTCGAATGATATCTCTAAGATCGCCATTGGACAGGCTCAATACAATGTTTTATGTCAAGAAGATGGTGGGACGGTAGATGACTTGCTTGTATATCGACTGGAAGAGGAAAAATATTTACTAGTCGTCAACGCCTCGAATATCGAGAAAGATGAAGCGCATCTTCGTTCGTATCTAGAAGGAAACGTGTTACTTGAAAACCAATCGGATGCGTATGGGCAGATTGCCGTCCAAGGTCCTAAAGCAGAAGAAGTCCTGTCGGCGATGACGGGGCTCGCATTAAATGAAATTAAATTTTTCCGGTTCGTTTACGGGAAAGTGGCAGGCATCGACATGTTAGTTTCGCGCAGTGGTTATACGGGAGAAGATGGATTCGAGTTATATATGCCGGCAGCAGATGCAGAACATGTCTTTAAGACACTACTTGAAGCAGGTGTCGTTCCATGTGGTCTTGGCGCGCGTGATACTTTACGTTTTGAAGCGTGTTTACCACTCTATGGTCATGAGTTATCGGCGACGATTTCACCGATCGAAGCAGGGATGGGGTTTGCCGTCAAACCACAAGCGAAAAAATTCATCGGGTCAGATGTGCTCGCACAACAAAAAGAACAAGGCGCACCACGCCGTTTGATTGGACTTGAACTCGTCGATAAAGGGATTGTCCGTCAGGATGCTCCGGTTTTACTGAATGGAGAGACTGTTGGTTTTGTGACGACAGGGACGTTGCCGCCGACAATCGGTAAAGCCATTGCCTTGGCGCTCGTGCCAGCAGAATATGCGACAGAGGACCAGTTCGAAGTGGAAGTACGTGGAAAGAAACTAGCCGCAAAACGTGTGAACACACCGTTTTATCGTCGAGCCAACTAAGGGGGACTTATAGATGGATTTTCGTTATTTACCGATGACGCAAGAAGATGAAAAAGAGATGTTACAGACGATTGGTGCAAATTCGATTGAAGATTTACTAGCAGATATTCCGGCCGCTGTCCGCGACCAAGGGACGTTAGAAGAAGTCGGGATTCCGCTACCGGAAACAGATTTGATTCGGACACTCTCGAAGCTTGCTGACCAAAATATGAATACGAAGCAATATCCATCGTTCCTCGGTGCAGGCATTTATGATCACTATGCACCGGCTGTCGTCAATCATATGTTGTTGCGTTCAGAATTCTATACGGCGTATACACCCTATCAACCTGAAATCTCACAAGGGGAACTGCAAGCGATTTTCGAGTTTCAGACGATGATTTGTGAATTGACAGGAATGGATGTCGCGAACTCATCGATGTACGACGGCATTACAGCACTAGCGGAAGCGGCAATGCTTGCCTGTGCCCATAAAAAGAAAAAGACGATCGTCTTGTCGGATGGGGTTCATCCGGAAGCACATGATGTTGTTCGGACGTATGCGAAAGGGCCGGGGCTCGATGTCGAGACGCTTGCGTTACGGGACGGCGAGACGGCAATCGAACAATTAGACGGACTTGATGATATCGCATGTGTCATCGTCCAATACCCGAACTTTTATGGACGCGTCGAAGATTTACAAGCGTTAGCAGATGCAACACATGCAAAAGGCGGTTTATTTATCGTCTCGGCCAATCCGCTTGCCCTCGGACTGCTTGAAGCACCTGGGAAACTCGGTGCGGATATTACGATTGGCGATTGCCAACCGTTCGGGATTCCCCAAAGTTTTGGTGGACCGACGTGTGGCTACTTCACGACGACAAAAGCCTTAATGCGTAAAATTCCGGGTCGTCTCGTCGGTCAGACAGTAGATGAGGATGGCAAACGCGGTTTCGTCTTGACGCTCCAAGCTCGCGAACAGCACATTCGTCGTGATAAAGCGACATCAAATATTTGTTCCAACCAAGCGTTGAACGCATTGGCGGCATCGATCGCGATGAGCGCGTTCGGAAAACAAGGGATTCGTGATTTAGCGGTCCGCAACTTGCAAACGGCACATGCCTTGAAAAAATCATTGAAAGCAGCCGGCTTCCGCATCGTCGATGATGGACCAAGCTTTAATGAATTCGTCGTCGAATTACCAATCGATGTGGAAGAAGCAAGTCGTCAATTGCTTAAAGCGGGAATTATCGGTGGATTGCCGCTCGGCACATACGACGCAAAAAGAAGTCGTGAAATGCTTGTCTGTGCAACAGAATTACGGACGAAAGAAGAGCTCGATCAATTCGTGTCAGCGTTAGGGGGATTAACTCATGCATAAATCAAGTGAACAAACATTGATTTTTGAAATCTCAAAACCCGGTCGTGTCGCATATGCGTTACCACTCGCGACGGTCGAAGAAGAAGCAATCGAAGACATGTTGCCATCTTCTTTTGTACGAAAAGAAGATGTCGCGTTACCGGAAGTTTCGGAACTGGATCTTGTCCGTCACTACACGGCACTTTCAAACCGAAACCACGGTGTGGATTCCGGGTTCTATCCGCTCGGTTCATGCACGATGAAATACAATCCTAAAATCAATGAAGATATGGCACGACTTCCCGGGTTTGCCCACATTCATCCGCTTCAACCGGTTGAGAGCATTCAAGGAGCGCTCGGTTTGATGTATGACTTACAAGAAAAGTTAGCAGTCATCACGGGAATGGATGAAGTGACGCTTCAACCAGCAGCAGGGGCACACGGAGAGTGGACTGGATTGATGTTGATCAAAGCCTATCATCATGCGCGCGGCGACTTCAAACGGACGAAAGTACTCGTTCCAGACTCGGCACACGGCACGAACCCGGCATCGGCGTCTGTCGCAGGATTTGATACCGTGACGGTCTTGTCAGATGAACGAGGTCTTGTTGACTTAGAAGACTTAAAGAGCAAAGTGGGAGACGATACAGCGGCTTTAATGTTGACGAACCCGAACACGCTCGGATTGTTTGAATCGGATATCGTCGAGATCGCAAAAGCAGTCCATGAAGCAGGCGGGAAATTGTATTACGATGGAGCAAACTCGAATGCCATCATGGGGATTGCACGTCCCGGCGATATGGGCTTCGATGTTGTTCACTTGAACCTCCACAAAACGTTTACCGGCCCTCACGGTGGTGGTGGTCCTGGTTCAGGTCCGGTCGGTGTCAAACAAGACTTAATCCCTTATTTACCGAAACCGATCGTCGCAAAAACAGACGAAGGATTCATCCTTGATTATGATCGCAAAGAGGCAATCGGACGTGTCAAACCATTCTACGGAAACTTCGGGATTAATGTCCGCGCCTACAGCTACATTCGGACGATGGGCGGAGAAGGTCTCGCCCGTGTCTCGAAAGAAGCTGTCTTGAACGCAAACTATATGTTAGCACGCCTCAAAGGAGCATATGACGCACCGTATGATGTCTATTGTAAACATGAGTTCGTCTTGTCGGGTCGTCGCCAAAAGGCACTTGGCGTGCGGACGCTTGATATCGCAAAACGACTGCTTGATTTCGGTTACCATCCACCGACAATCTATTTCCCGTTGAATGTCGAAGAGTGTATCATGATTGAGCCGACGGAAACGGAATCGAAAGAAACACTCGATGCGTTCTGTGACGCGATGCTTCAAATAGCACGTGAAGTCGAAGAAACGCCAGATGTCGTCCTGAACGCACCGCATACGACGGTCGTCAAACGGATGGACGAGACGTTGGCAGCGCGTAAACCGGTGTTGCGTTATGAGCCGAAACAGGAAGTCCATGCATAACGGTTACTGAAAACGAACTGACTCGTAAGTCAGACTAAGATCGATTCCTATGACGGACGTTTCCAGTCGACATTAATTAAATGACCGATGATTCCATTTTTACTGGATCATCGGTCATTTCTATGCCTATTTTTGTCGTTCACGACCTCTTTAATCAGAGCGTCTCGTCAATGAGTCGACAAGCGAAAAACCCTTCCTGAGCCTGAGGCGTAGGAAGGGTTTTTCGCTTGAATAGTGAATTAGCTACGTTTGACTTTTCCAGTCCACTGTTTGAAACCGCCTTTAAGCTGGTACAAGTTCGTGTAGCCGGCTTTTTTCAAGACTTTAGCTGCTTGTGAAGAGCGCATGCTGCCTTGGCAATACAAGTAGATCGGCATATCTTTACGAAGCTCTTTCGAACGCATCTTCATTTGGCTAACCGGAATGTTACGCGCGCCAACGATATGACCGCCTTTAAATTCTTGTGTTTCCCGGACGTCGACGATTTGTGCCTTACGGTAGTTCGCGCGGAATTCCTCTTGCGAGAGTTTTGTGATGCCTTTGACTGGCATGAAACGCCAGACGACATAAGCAATCAATGCCACCCATAAGACGATTGTGATGATTGTGCCTGTTTCCATATTCAACTTCCAACCCCTTCGTTCATATAACATCTCTATCATTATAGTAAACGAAATCGATTTCGGCAATCGACTCGTCGTTGCGCAGGATAGAAAGGGTCTGATACACTTATACGGAAACGTTTTGGGGGTGTTCGCTTGGTAAAGAAATGGCAAGTATTGACGACCGAAGCATTAGAGCCGGCAATGAACATGGCAATTGATGAAGCATTGATTGCTTTTGTCGGGCGAGGAGAGATTGCGCCTACGCTTCGTTTTTACTCATGGGAACCACGCGGACTCAGTGTCGGTCATTTCCAGCGTGCGACACGTGATATCGATCGAAAGCGAATTGAAGAACTCGGTATCCCAATCGTTCGACGGATGACTGGTGGTCGAGCGGTTTTACATGCGGATGAACTCACATATAGTGTCGTCATTCAAGAGGCGACAGAAGGACTACCACGAACTGTAATCGAAAGTTATCGCCTGTTGACGGAAGGAATCCGGAAAGGCTATCATCACCTCGGTATTCCCGTTGAATTTTCAGTTCCGATGACGGAAGAAGAAAAGGAAGAGTTACGAAAGCCGAAATCGGCCGTTTGTTTTGATGCAGCCTCTTACTATGAATTGGCAGTCGGAAAACGGAAAGTCGCGGGGAGTGCTCAAGTTCGTCATCAAGGCGTTGTGCTTCAGCATGGATCAGTGCCTCTATCGGTTGATGAAGGTGAATTGTTTGACTGCTTCCTTTATGAAGATGAAACGATGCGTCAACGGATGAAGTCACGCTTTGCAGGGAAAGCGGTTGCCTTAAATGAACTCGCGGGCCGGAAAGTGTCATTCGAGGAAGTTCGTGATGCGTTTACACGTGGTTTTGAGGATGCGCTTCAATTGGAATTCGTTCCGCTTGAATTCAATGAGCGGCAATGGCAGGAAATTGAACAGTTAGCCGAGAAGTATCGTAGTGATGAATGGAACTGGAAACGTTAAAGCGAAAGATTGGAAGGTGATGTCGTGCCGACTCCGAGTATGGAAGATTATTTAGAGCAAATTTATATCTTGATCGAAGAAAAAGGGTATGCCCGTGTATCGGATATCGCAGAACTATTAGGAGTACACCCTTCTTCTGTAACGAAGATGGTGCAAAAGTTAGACCGTGAAGAGTACCTCGTCTACGAAAAGTATCGCGGTCTCATGTTGACTGCAAAAGGTAGAAAGATTGGGAAACGACTTGTCGAACGGCATGCGCTGTTAGAAGATTTCTTGCGCCTTGTCGGCGTAGAAGAGTCACTAATCTATAAAGATGTCGAGGGAATTGAACATCACTTGAGTATCGAAGCACTTGATAAAATCAATGGGATGATTCAATTTTTCGCTGAACGCCCAGCTTTACAGGAAGAACTTCATAATTATCAACAAGCACACCCAGAAGACTGAGTGGGCTTGTTTTTTTACGTTAAACGCCTTATAAACGAACATTTGGTTATAAAATAATAAAAAAGTACGTGAGTTGAACGGATTATGCTATACTGACGATGAAAATGACCGAAGGGGGTGACGGGTGGAAATTCACCCGGATACTATGGAAATCGTCATCAAAGAAAAATTGGTTTCAGAAACTGATTTAGCTAAAAAAGTGAGTGAACTCGCAATCGAGATTGAACGGGATGCGGCCGGGCGTCAAATTGTCCTTGTCGTCGTGTTGAAAGGGTCGATGGTTTTTGCAGCGGACTTGATGCGGCAAATTAAAGGAAGTGTTCAAATCGATACCGTTGCCTGTTCATCATATGGTGCGAAGACGGTCTCTTCTGGACGCGTTCAATTGAAAAAAGATTTAGACCTGGATGTCGAAGGGAAGTATGTTGTTGTTGTCGAGGACATTATTGATACGGGACATACACTGAGCTTTTTGTGCGAGCATATGAAATTGCATAAACCCGGTGTTTTGAAGATTTGTACGTTACTTGATAAACCTGCGCGTCGTGAAGTCGAGTTGACGGCAGATTATGTTGGATTTGAGATTCCGGATTACTTCGTCGTCGGCTATGGCATTGATTGTGCAGAAGAGTATCGCAATTTGCCGTACATTGGTTGGGTCGAGACAGAATAAAAAACCGTCAGCAGACACGAGTCGCTGACGGTCGAACGATAGAAGGGGGCTGCGTTTTAGCAGCTCTCTCTTTTTAATATTAAAAAGCACGTTTTTTCTTTTTGCCTTTTTTACCTTCGATGACGGTCAAATTAGGACCTTTCGACCGATCGCGAAGTGGGCGTACTTTGTTCGAAGTCGAAGATTTCGTCGCCGTTTTGATTTGTTTTTTCTTAAAGTCTGTTCGACGCGGACCTTGATCTCGTTTACCGTGCAATTTTTTCGATTGCGCGACTGATTTTCGATATTGTGCGTTTCCGCCGCTTGCAGCACCGCTATTGCGCGTCATGAACTTAAAGATCAAGAAAATGATTCCCGCCACAACTGCAACGAACAGTAATTGTGAAAACAGACCGCCAGGATCATTGATAAGCTTATATCCAAAACCGACGAAAGCAAACAGTAACACGATAAGTGCGAATGTAGAGCCGATCCGTTGTCTAATCATATTATCACCCCTGTTATCGATTAACCCAGTGCATTCTCATGTATGTTATCTTCCTGTTTTTCGAGTGCTTCAAACGCATAAATCGCAACCTCAATCTGTGAATCGTCTGGTTCTTTTGTCGTCAAGTACTGTAACCATAGGCCTGGCAAGGCGATGACACGTAATCCCTTGATATTTTGGGCTTTATTTGTTAATTGAAGAACTTCAAAAGACAGACCGATGACAACGGGAAGTAAAGCGATTCGGAAGGCGAGTCGAACCCATAATGGATCGGTCGGGACGATTAAATAAACGAAGAAACCGACGATGACTGTGAAGATCAGGAAGCTTGAACCGCAACGATAATGGAGGCGGCTGCTTCTTCTGACGTTTTCGACGGTCAGTGGATGACCGGATTCGACACAATTGATGACTTTATGTTCCGCCCCGTGGTATTGAAACAATCGTTTGACGAGTGGTGTCAATGAAATCAAGTACAAATATCCAAACAGTAGGGTCAGCTTAATCAACGCCTCGATGACGTTTTGGACGAAGTGGCCGGATAATGCTGGGAAAGAACTGAATAGTGAGGCTAAGAATGCCGGCAACAGCGTAAACAGTAACTTTCCGAAAAAGAATGATAAAACACCAAGTAAAGCGACGCCGAGCCATTTTGTCAATTGTCCTTGATTCGTTTCTTCGGGTTCTTCCTCTCCGGGATTAACGCCGTAACGATCACTTGCGAAGTTCATGTGGCTTGCTCCATTCGCAGATGATTCGACAAGAGCGAACAGTCCGCGGAGAAGCGGGATTCGTTTACCAATCGCAATCCGTGGACGAATCGGCTTTTTCTGTTCAAATGTCTCAATCGTCGCATCATTTCGACGAATTGCAGAAACAGCATGTGTCGCATTTTGGAACATTACGCCTTCGACGATGGCTTGTCCACCGACGGGAGCTTTTGCGGTTTTCATATTTAAACGCATCCTATCTCAAATAAAATATCGTGTATCGTCAGTTTACTAGATTCTATTCAAAAAAACTATGGGGGACTGCTTGATGACGGGTGAATCTTTAGGAGACGGAAAACGTCTTATGATACAATCAGAAGGACGAATGGAGGTGATGATGTGCGCGTATTGGTTTTAAATGGACCGAATTTGAATTTACTTGGAACGCGTGAGCCGGAAACATACGGTGCAAAGACGTTGAATGATTTAGAAACGTTGATGATGGAACGTTTTCCGGAAGTTGAGTTTACGTTTGAACAATCGAACCATGAAGGAACGTTGATTGATTCTCTACATGCAGCGCGGGGGTATGATGGCATTGTGTTGAATGCAGCTGCATACACACATACGAGTATCGCCTTACGTGACGCGATCGCAGCGATTGAAGTGCCGACAATCGAAGTGCACCTATCGAATGTTCATGCGCGAGAAGAGTTTCGACATCGCTCACTCATCGCACCGGTCTGTCGTGGTGTCATCAGTGGACTTGGGATGACGGGGTATATACTCGCTACTGAAGCGTTACTTCATCCGGACGCTACATAACTTAAAGGGGGAAACAGACATGCAACATCGTATTGAAGCATTACAATCCGCTTTAAAAGAACGTGACTTACCAGGACTTATCGTGACGAAGGCAGAAAATATTCGCTACATTTCAGGATTCACCGGTTCAAGTGGCGCGTGTCTCGTTACGGCAGAACATGCTTATTTCGTGACGGATTTCCGCTATACGGAGCAAGCTGCTGATCAAGTCAAAGGAATGGAAATCGTTCAAATCGATCGGTCGATTCCGGCGACGATGGGTGAACTCATCGCAGGCGCACGCGTGCGAGCGGTTGGGGTCGAAAAAGATACGATGACACTTGGTTTATTCGAAGCATATGATGAAGCTTCTGCAATCGAACTGATTCCAACGACCGGAATCGTCGAAAACCTACGCTTGATTAAGGATTCATCAGAGATTAAGATGGTTAAGGAAGCGGTAAAACTAGCAGACGCTACCTTTGAACACATTTTGACGTACATCCAGCCGGGGAAAACAGAACTCGAAGTGTCGAACGAACTCGAATTCTTCATGCGTAAGCATGGAGCGACGTCGTCTTCATTCGATACGATTGTCGCATCTGGTTACCGCTCAGCGTTACCGCATGGTGTCGCGAGCCAAAAAGTGATTGAAACGGGTGAGCTCGTAACACTCGACTTTGGTGCATTGTTGAACGGTTACGTCTCTGACATTACGCGAACGATTGCGGTCGGTCCAATTAATTCCGAGTTACAAAAAATCTACGATACGGTCTTACAAGCACAACTTGCGGGTGTAGACGGACTTCGTCCAGGGATTACTGGAATCGAAGCAGACGCGTTAACACGTGACATCATCAAAGAAGCTGGTTATGGCGAATACTTCGGTCACTCGACTGGTCACGGCATTGGTCTTGAGGTGCATGAAGGACCGGGACTTTCGTTCCGTTCGGAAACGAAGCTCGAACCAGGGATGATCGTGACAGTCGAACCAGGAATCTATGTGCCACAAGTTGGTGGATGCCGAATTGAGGATGATGTCTTGATTACCGAATCAGGGCGCGAAATTCTTTCGTCTTCATCGAAAGAACTCATTACACTCTAAGTAAGATGAACATTTAGGAGGAACCAGTATGGTATCAGTAAACGATTTAAAAACAGGCTTGACGATTAAAACTTCAGACGGAATGATTTGGCAAGTCCTTGAGTTCCAACACGTAAAACCTGGTAAAGGTGCAGCATTCGTGCGGACAAAAATGCGTAACATCCGTAACGGGAACATCCAAGAGATGACATTCCGTGGTGGCGAGCGCGTCGAACGTGCCCACATCGAGCGTAACAAAATGCAATACCTCTACCCAATGGGTGAAACGTATGTCTTCATGGACACGGAGTCGTATGAGCAGCTTGAATTGACGACAGCACAAGTTGAAGCAGCACTTCCATATCTCCTTGAGAACATGGAAGTTCAAATCGCAGTCTACAACGGCGAAATCCTCGGACTCGAACTTCCGAACACGATCGTTATGACGATTGTTGAAGCAGAGCCAGGCGTCAAAGGCGATACAGCTTCTAACGTCAAGAAAAATGCGACAGTTGAGACGGGTCACATCATCCATGTGCCGCTTTTCATCGAAGCAGGAGAAAAAGTAACAGTTGATACGCGGACAGGTGATTTCACAGGACGCTACAACGGATAATACAGATATGCCAATGCCCCTTCGTACTCGTTTCCGAGTCAAGGGGTATTTTTTCACTCGCCGGCACTTGCATCCTCTGGTATGACCAGTTAAACTTAATATTTGAGTAGGCATTAGCACCTGGTATAATATTAAGAATGAATGTTTAGATGGGGGATGGAAAGAAGATGAAAATCGATCAGTTGAAACAAGTGTTAGAAATGCTTGATCAATCAAACGTAAATGAACTTTCTCTAGAAACAGACACGTATAAATTAAAGCTTAAAAAACAAGGGGACGGTGTCGTAGTATCTCAGCACGACGCGGTCGCGGCAGCACCTGTCCAGCAAAAAGTAGTGGAAACGGCACAAAAGCCGGCCGTTGTACCTGAAGTCATGGAAGAGAAGGATGATACGGTCACAATTAACGCGCTAATGGTCGGTACGTTTTATTCACGTGCAAATCCTGAAAAACCTGCTTTCGTCAAAGTCGGCGATCAAATCGAAGTGGGTCAAGTCGTCTGCATTTTAGAAGCGATGAAACTATTCAATAACTTAAATTCGGAAATTGCCGGAACTGTCGTCGAAATTCTCGTCGCAGATGGAGACCTTGTTGAATTTGGTCAGCCACTCTTCCGGATTCGTCCTTGAGCGGGGTGATGGGAATGGAAAAACTACTAATCGCGAACCGTGGAGAAATCGCCGTTCGGATTATTCGTGCGGCTAAGGAACTTGGGATCCAGACGGTTGCTGTCTATTCGACAGCGGATCGAGAAGCACTTCATGTCCGAATGGCAGACGAAGCATATTGCATCGGCGATGTCAGTTCGACGTCTTCTTATTTGAATGTGACGAATATTCTCGCCGTTGCGACAAATCGAAACGTAACGATGATTCACCCGGGATACGGATTCCTGGCTGAAAACGTTGACTTCGCGGAGATGTGTGAAGCATGTGGTATTCAATTCGTCGGTCCGACGTCGCAAGCGATTCGCCAGATGGGCATTAAAGATGTCGCGAAAAAAACGATGATTGAATGTGGTGTCCCGGTCGTGCCGGGCTCTGACGGAACGGTGACGGATCAAGAAGCAATTGGTCTCGCTGAAGAAATCGGTTATCCGGTCATCATTAAAGCGACGGCAGGTGGCGGAGGGCGCGGGATTCGTGTTGCCCGGACAAAACAAGAACTGATTGATGGACTGGAAGAAACACGTCGCGAGGCAAAACAAGCATTTGGCAACAGCGATGTTTATTTAGAGCGTTTCATCGAAGAATTCCGTCACGTCGAAGTCCAAGTGCTTGCCGATCGACACGGGAACGTCATTCACCTCGGAGAACGAGATTGTACGGTGCAACGGCGGATGCAGAAGCTGATTGAAGAAGCTCCTTCGCCAGCCGTCAGCGAAGCGACACGGTTGAAAATGGGAGAAGCAGCTGTCAAAGCGGCAAAAGCCATCAACTATACGGGTGCCGGAACAATCGAATTCATTTTTGTCGAAGAAACAGAAGAATTTTTCTTTATGGAAATGAATACTCGGATTCAAGTCGAGCATCCGGTGACAGAAATGATTACAGGATTTGATCTTGTTCAAGCACAACTTCAAGTCGCGCTCGACCACCCGTTAGCAGTTCAACAAGAGGATATCGAGTTCCGTGGGCATTCAATCGAGTGCCGGATTAACGCAGAAGATCCAGATCACGATTTCCGACCACATGCGGGTCGCGTCACACAATACGTCGCGCCAGGTGGTATGGGTGTCCGAATCGATAGTGCCGTTTATCCAGGTTACATGATTCCTCCGTACTATGACTCGATGGTTGCGAAATTGATTGTCCATGCAGAGACGCGCGAGGAAGCTTGTGCGAAAATGGAGCGTGCTTTGGCTGAATTTTGGATTGAGGGTGTCAAAACGACAATTCCGTTCCATCAAAAGGTCTTACAGCATCCTGTATTCCGCCGGGGAACCTTCACGACGAAGTTTGCGGAACGTGAGTTAAAAGCAGCAATCGTAAAATGAACGATGACGGGAGTCGATGGATTTTACTCCCGTCTTTTTGGCGTTCACTATGTTTTTTAAAAGGGGAATGTGCTAAACTAATTGATTGAGAACGACAAAAAAAGGAGCACGTGAAATCATGATGAAACGACACATGGCACGCGAACTCGCAGTACAATCTTTGTTCCAAATGGAACTTTCTGACTTGTCTGCACAAGAGGCCATTGAATTCGCAGTAGAAGGCAAAGAATATGATACATTTGTAGAGCAATTAGTAGTTGGTGTAGAGACGAACAAGGATGAGATTGATCAACATTTACGGGCAGCGCTCGTCAACTGGTCATTTGAGCGTCTTGGTAACATCGAACGGACGATTCTTCGTCTTGCCGTCTATGAATTGATGTTCGAACCGAAAATTCCAATCCGCGTTACAATCAACGAAGCAATCGAATTAACAAAAGCGTTCGCAGACGAAGAAGCAACGAAAATCGTCAATGGTGTGCTTGGTAAGGTCGCACAACAAGCAGTCAAAGAAAATTCATAAGTAGATAAAGATAACCTTTTTCAAGGTGCAGAGTGAAACGAATTTTTTGGGGGAGTGGACAAATCATGGCAGTAGTAATCGATGGGAAAGAAATCGCAAAATCGTATCGTTTGAAGCTGAAAGAAGAAGTCGCACGTCTGAAAGAACAACGTATTCAACCGAAATTGACCGTTGTATTAATCGGTGAAGACCCAGCAAGCCAATCGTATGTCCGCGGGAAAGAAAAAGCGGCACAAGAAATTGGCATGGAGTCGGATTTGATTCGTTTACCGGCAGAAACATCAGAATCGGAGTTACTCCAGTTGATTGAACGACTAAACGCAGACGCGAGTGTCCACGGAATTCTCGTTCAACTGCCGCTGCCGGAACAAATCGACGAGAGTAAAGTCATCTTCGCTATTTCACCGGACAAAGACGTCGATGGGTTCCATCCGGTCTCAGTCGGGAAAATGATGATTGGTGAACCAACGTTCTTACCATGTACCCCAAATGGAATTCTGCACCTCGTCAAAGAAATGAATGTTCCGATCCAAGGCAGCCACGTCGTCGTCGTCGGTCGGAGTCAAATCGTCGGCAAACCGGTCGGGATGTTATTTTTAAATGAATCCGCGACAGTCAGCTACTGCCACTCGAAGACGGCAAACCTTTCTGAGATGACGCGTCAAGCGGATATCTTGATTGTCGCTGTTGGTGTTCCAAAATTGATTACGGCAGATATGGTCAAGCCGGATGCTGTCGTCATCGATGTCGGTGTCAACCGTGTTGACGGTAAACTGGTCGGGGACGTCGAATTTGATTCGGTCAAAGAGGTCGCCTCGATGATCACACCCGTTCCTGGCGGTGTCGGTCCGATGACGATCACGATGTTGCTCCATAATACAATCGAGGCAGCACGATGAATGACCCACTTCAAGTTTCCGAGCTCGTTGGGTATGTGAAACGTGAACTTGAAAGTGATTCGCTGTTACAGCAAGTGCAGGTGGTGGGAGAAGTGTCGAACTTTAAACGACACTCTTCCGGTCACCTTTATTTTACGTTGAAGGACGACCAGTCACGGATGAAGGCGGTCATGTTCGCACGTGACGCAAGTCGCCTGAAATCACCGATCAAAGACGGGATGCGTGTCGTCATGACGGCGCGGTTATCCGTGTATCTCGCTTCCGGTGAGATGCAACTCTACGTCGAGCGGATGACGGAAGATGGCGTCGGCGCCCTGTATGAAGCTTTCGTCCGCTTGAAAGAACAACTCGAAGAACGTGGGTGGTTCGATCCAGCGTTAAAAAAAGTGCTCCCAGCATTTCCGCAACGTGTCGGAATCATCACATCACCAAAAGGTGCGGCACTTCACGATATCGCGACGACACTACGGAGACGGTATCCGCAAGCGGCAATCGTCTTCGCCCCAGTGCTCGTTCAAGGGAAAGAGGCGGCACCGCAAATTACTCGTGCCATCGAACAGATGAATGCGCGTCAGGCGTGTGACGTGTTAATCATTGGTCGCGGTGGCGGCTCGATCGAAGAACTTTGGGCGTTCAATGAAATGAACGTCGTGACGGCGATTTATGAGTCGCAGATCCCGATTGTTTCTGCAGTCGGTCATGAAACGGACTTTACCATCAGTGATTTCGTCGCGGATGTCCGGGCAGCGACACCGACTGCTGCAGCCGAACTCGTAACACCAGAGGCGGCCGAACTGGAAAAACGAGTTGGTGAACTGAAGCGACGTTTGACACGAAACTATGACTATTTCGTCAAGAGCCGACGGGAACAAGTGACCCGGCTTGCAATGAGTTATGGATTAAAGTCTCCCCGCGTTTTGCTTGGATTAAAACAGGAGCGCCTTGACCGGGCCGATATGAACTTGAATCGGATCGGAAAACAACTCATTTTAACGAAACAGCAAGGCGTGTTGAACCTATCGAACCGTTTAGCACGGATTCCGGTTCGGGAGCGTCTTGAAGAGCAGTCGCGTGAAGTTGAGCGGATGCGTAAACAGTTGGAACGGATTCGCCTGTACATGAAGATGAAGCATGAGCGATTGCACCAAATGGTGGCACGCCTTGACTCGGTTAGTCCGACCCGTGTCTTATTACGTGGTTATACGTATGTCGAACAAAACGGAGAGGTCGTTCGATCGGTAAAACAAGTGACGGATGACGCCTTCCGGATTCAGTTTCATGACGGAAGTATTCTAGCGAAACGAGAGGATGAGTGAGATGGACACTGAACAATCATTTGAAGCGGCGTTAGAACGCTTAGAAGAAATCGTCGAATTGCTTGAAGAAGGGGAAGCCCCACTTGAGCAAGCGATGACGTTGTATGAGGAAGGTGTAAAACTGACTGCTCTTTGCCAGGGGAAACTATCGACAGCTGAAAAGAAACTCGATTTAATCTTGGAACAAGATGGAACGTTACGTGAAAAAGGGGGAGCACAATGATTGCCTTGATGGAATGGAAAACTCAAGTCGAGCGTGCGCTCGAATCATTTATGACCCGACTCGATGCACCAGAACAATTACGTGCTTCGATGCGCTATTCACTCGATGCTGGAGGAAAGCGTGTCCGCCCGGCGTTGATTTATGCTGTCCTTGATGCATACGGTGTCTCGCGGACAACAGGGGACGCGACGGCAGCAGCGCTTGAGATGATTCATACATATTCTTTAATCCATGACGATTTACCAGCAATGGACGATGATGACATGCGTCGTGGGCGTAAGACGAACCATATCGAGTTTGACGAAGCAACAGCGATTTTAGCAGGCGATGCGTTGTTGACGAATGCCTTTACCTGTTTACTCGAGACGGACGCGTCGGCAGACATCAAGGTTCAGTTGCTCGAGCGTCTCGCCATGGCAGCTGGAGCGGCCGGGATGGTCGGTGGACAGCTTGACGATATGCTCGGTGAACGTGGTGGCATTGATGATGTCGAGGCTCTTGAATCAATTCATCGGCGCAAGACGGGGGCATTACTCGTGTTTGCTGTTGAGGCAGGAGGAATCCTTGCTGGAGCAAATGAAGATGATGTAGTCCACTTACAACGTTACGGACGTCATCTTGGAATCGCCTTCCAAATTCAAGATGATATTTTAGATGTAACGGGAGATGCTGAAAAGATT
Source organism: Exiguobacterium sp. QJM3NY_9 (assembly GCF_056173545.1). Lineage (NCBI taxonomy): Bacteria > Bacillati > Bacillota > Bacilli > Caryophanales > Exiguobacterium > Exiguobacterium sp. QJM3NY_9. Next base: position 983,301 of record NZ_CM149679.1, read on the forward strand.
GGTAAGCCGGTCGGGAGTGACGAAGGAAACGACAAAGCGACCTATCCGAAACTACTTGGTCTAGAGGGTGCGAAGACGGCTCTTGCGGCACAAGTACAAGCTGCTGAGGAAGCGATTGATGCGTTATCGGTCGAAGCGACGACACTTAAGGACTTGCTCGACTTCGTCGTCAAGCGTGACCATTGAGATCGACGACGCCTGGCGTCGTCTTTTTTATGTGCCAGTTATGTGGCGTTCGTTAGATTGTTCTAGTACAATGTAGGGTACAAACGATATAAGAATGTAAGGAAAAGAGGCGGTAAGGTATGAAGTTGACAGAAATACAGGATCCGTCATTTTTAAAGCGTATGTCAGTCTCAGAACTCGATGTGTTCGCAGGCGACATCCGACGCTTTTTGATTGAAGAATTGGCTACGACGGGTGGTCACTTAGCACCGAATCTAGGTGTCGTCGAATTGACATTAGCACTTCACCGAGAATTTGATAGTCCGAACGATAAATTTGTTTGGGATGTCGGTCACCAGGCATACGTGCATAAAATCTTGACGGGACGTGCGGGACAGTTTGATACGTTACGCAAACACAAAGGATTATGCGGATTCCCGAAACGAAATGAAAGCATTCATGACGTCTGGGAAACTGGGCATAGTTCGACCTCGTTGTCGGCAGCGATGGGTATTGCCGTCTCAAACGAGTTAAAAGGAAATGACGACCGCGCGATTGCGATCATCGGAGATGGTGCATTGACTGGTGGAATGGCACTTGAAGCTTTAAACCACATCGGTGCGGAACAACAAAATGTCATCGTCATCCTTAATGATAACGAGATGTCGATTGCACCGAACGTCGGTGCGATGCATCAGATGTTAGGTCGTATTCGTTCTTCACGTAAAGTCCGTTATGCGCAAGATGAACTTGAGACATTAATCAAGAAAATCCCGCTGATTGGTGGAAGTCTTGAAAAAGGTAGTGAAAAACTAAAAGAAGCCGTCAAAGGAGCACTTGTTCCAGGAATGTTCTTTGAAGAACTCGGTTTTAACTACTACGGTCCAGTCGATGGACATGACTTGACGGATTTGATTGAACAGTTGAATTACGTCAAAAAAGAGCAAGGTCCTGTCCTGCTTCATGTCATCACGAAAAAAGGAAAAGGGTATCGCCCAGCTGAATATGATGGAGTTGGAACCTGGCACGGTCTCGGACCATACAAGATGGAGTCTGGTGAAGTCATCAAAGGTAAATCGAAAGCGCCGAGTTATTCATTCACGGTCGCGAATACGTTGACGAAGATGGCACGAGATGATGAAAAATTAACATTGATTACACCGGCAATGAGCGTCGGTTCAAAACTCGATTGCTTTGAGAAGGAGTTCCCAAACCGAATGTTTGATGTCGGGATTGCGGAACAACATGCCGTCACGTTCGCGGCGGGTCAAGCGACGCAAGGGATGAAACCCGTCGTTTCCATTTATTCGACCTTCTTCCAGCGAGCTTACGATCAACTTGTCCACGATGTCGCGCGTCAAAATCTTGACGTGACGTTTACGATTGACCGGTCAGGTCTTGTCGGAGCAGACGGAGAAACACACCAAGGCGTCTTCGATATCGCGTTCATGCGCCACGTTCCGAATATCCGGATCGTCATGGCGAAAGACGAGAACGAACTGCAACATTTACTTTATTCGGCTGTGAAGTATGAAGGACCAATTGCTGTCCGTTTCCCAAGAGGGGAAGGAATCGGTGTAACGATGGATGAGACGTTACACGAAATTTCGCTCGATACATGGGAAGTCGAACGTGAAGGAACGGATGTTGCAATCATGGCATTCGGACCACAAGTCCAAGATGCGTTGAAAATCGCAGATCTGCTCGAGGGAGAACTGTCTGTTCGTGTCATCAATGCGCGGACAATCAAGCCACTCGACGGAAAGATGTTGGAGGCACTGTATGCGGAAGGTATTCCACTCGTCACGCTGGAGGAAGCAGTCTTAAAAGGCGGCTTCGGTTCTGCAGTTCTTGAACATGCGAATGAGCAGGAAGCGTTCCCGCGCGTCAAACGATTCGGTATTCCAGATTGGTATATCGAGCACGGTGGCGTCAATGAGCTACTTGAAGAAATCGGATTATTACCTGGACAAATCGCGGAAGAAGTACGTGCTTTTGTCAATCAAGGAAAGAAACAGAGTGTGTAACGATTAATGGAAAATGTTAAAAAAATCCGCCTCGACGTGTTACTCGTCGAGCGCGGTTTATGCGAAACACGTGAAAAAGCGAAGCGGACGATCATGGCCGGGCTCGTCTTCAGTGGAACGGAACGATTAGAGAAGGCAGGAGAAAAAGTGAAGTCCGACATCGACTTGGCCGTTAAAGGACAAGTGATGCCATACGTCGGGCGCGGTGGTTTTAAGATGGAGAAGGCACTTGAGGTCTTTGACATCGACGTGACGGACCGGACAGGGCTCGATATCGGTTCATCAACAGGTGGTTTTACGGACTGTGCCCTTCAAAATGGTGCGGCACATATGTACGCCCTCGATGTTGGATCAAATCAACTCGATTGGAAACTTCGGTCAGATCCTCGTGTGACGGCGATGGAGAAAACGAATTTCCGTCATGCGACACGAGACATGTTTCCTGTTCAACCAAGTTTCGCGACAATCGATGTCTCCTTTATTTCACTTCGTCTCATCATTCCACCACTGAAAACGATTTTAGCTGAGGAGGGCGACGTCATTGCCCTCGTCAAACCACAGTTTGAAGCGGGACGGGACGATGTCGGGAAAAAAGGAATCGTTCGGGATGAACGTGTTCACGGACGCGTTCTTGAGGAGATGGTCGAATTCTTCATTCGTGAAGGGTTCCATGTGAAGCAACTTGATTTTTCACCGATTACAGGTGGTGAAGGAAATATCGAGTTTCTCTTACATGCGCAGCTGACAACACCCGGCATGGAAACAATCGTTGACCCAGCGGATACGGTTCGTCTGGCACATCAAGCGTTGTAAAAAATAAAACTATCATGGAAGCAGACTTCGTCATGTTGGAGTCTGCTTCTTTTTTCGACCTGTACGAAAAATGGCAAACGTGGACTTTTCATGATTTATTGGATTACAATAGTAACAGCGAAGAATATAGCGAGGTGCAAGGATGACAAAGGGGCAACGGTTGATTAAGATTCGGGAAATCATTACGCAATCTGAAATCGAGACTCAAGATGAATTGGTCGAAGAACTTCGGAATGCTGGATACAAAGTGACGCAAGCGACTGTATCACGAGACATTAAGGAGCTACATCTTGTAAAGGTGCCGTTAAACGATGGCCGTTATAAGTATAGTTTGCCTGCCGATCAGCGTTTTAATCCATTAGGGAAATTACGCCGTTTACTAGGTGATAGCTTTATTTCGATTGATTTTGCTCAAAATTTGATTGTCATGCATGTCTTACCGGGTAACGCCAATGCAATCGGTGTCCTACTCGATCACTTAGGCTGGTCGGAACTGCTCGGGACGGTTTGTGGCGATGATACGATTTTAATGATTGCTCGAAGTGAAGATACAGCAAAAGAAGTGACGGAACGAATTTTAGGGATGCTTTAAGGAGTTGACAAGATGTTAGCTGAATTATCGATCAAACAATTCGCGATCATTGACCAGCTGCAGATTCATTTCAAAAAAGGAATGACTGTCTTGACTGGAGAAACGGGTGCTGGTAAATCCATCGTCCTCGATGCAATCGGTTTATTGATTGGCGGGCGGGGTTCTGCTGAATTTGTTCGTTATGGCGAAGATAAGGCGGAACTCGAAGGACTGTTCATGATTGAGGACGGGCATATGGTCTACACATTAGCTGAAGAATATGGCATCGACGTCGAAGATGGATCCATCATTTTACGCCGAGACTTATTTGCTTCTGGTAAAAGTGTTTGTCGTGTCAATAATAAGCTCGTCACGCTGACGATTTTACGTGAGTTCGGTCGTGTGCTCGTGGATCTTCATGGTCAACATGAACACCAACACTTGATGGAAAATACGTACCACCAATCGATTCTTGATGATTTTGGTCATGAGACGATTTCCTCGCGTCTGCACGAGTATCAAAAAAAGTTCGGGCTGTACGAGGAAAAACGGATGGCATTACAATCACTGGCACAGAGTGAGCAGGAACTTGCACAACGGATTGATTTATTATCATTTCAGACAGAAGAAATCACGAGTGCGAACCTTCGTCAAGGAGAAGAAGATGAACTGTTGAGTGAACGGAACCGACTCGCGAACTTCGAAAAGTTGCACGATTCGTTAAAAGCCGCCTACGATGCGCTTCATGATGAAATGCGCGGGATTGATTCAGTTGGGGATGCGATGCGGGAGCTGCAACAAGCATCGAGCATCGATGATCAGTTCGCGAATCAAAGTGATGCCATCGCGAGCGCTTTTTACGGTCTTGAAGAAGTCGGGTACGCGATTCGTGATCAACTTGAGACATTAGAGTTCGATTCGAACCGGTTAGACGAAATTGAACAGCGCTTATCTGTTTTCCAACAGCTGAAGCGGAAATATGGTGCGACAATCGAGGAAGTCATCGCCTATGGTGAAAAAATTGGGATTGAGCTTGATACGATGACGAATCGTGATGAACGCATTGAAAAGCTAAAGGCAGAAGTCGAGTTGCTTGAAAGTGAGCTGTTTGAGATTGGCAATAAGCTATCGAAGGCACGCCGAAAAGCGGCACAGTTGCTTGGCGAGGCGATTCATTTAGAACTGCGTGAACTCTACATGGAAAAAGCACGGTTCGAAATTCGGTTCATGCAAGATGGAAAAACGCCGGCCTTACGAAAAAATGGAATCGATCAAATTGAATTTTATATCATGACCAATGCGGGTGAACCGTTTAAATCGCTCGGGAAAGTCGCTTCCGGAGGGGAGCTATCGCGGATCATGCTCGGACTCAAGTCAATCTTCTCGCGTTCGCTCGGCGTCGCATCAATTATTTTTGATGAAGTCGATACGGGGGTATCGGGACGGGTCGCGCAAGCAATGGCGGAGAAAATCTATCGTCTATCGATTGAAGGACAAGTGCTCTGTATTACACACTTGCCGCAAGTCGCCTCGATGGCGGATCAGCATCTCTACATTCGTAAAGTCGAAGAGACGGACCGGACGACGACACAGGTCAACGTCTTGACGGAAGCAGACCGTGGAAATGAGCTTGGACGGATGATTTCCGGAACACATATGACGGACTTGACGCTTCGTCATGCGGAAGAATTGATGGACCAAGCAATGAGTATGAAGGAATCGCTTAAAAATGGGGTGTAAGGATTGATTAGAGTCGGGATCGCAGATGACAACCGAGAGATGGTCGAATTGATTCGCCAGCATCTCGCTACTCAAGAGGATATGGAAGTCGTATGTGTCGCATATGATGGGGAGAAGTGTCTTGAGAAATTAAAAGAAGTCGAGACCGATGTGTTGTTGCTAGACATCATCATGCCGCACCTGGATGGATTAGGGGTCCTCGAAGAATTGATGAAACAAAAAAATAATCCGGCTGTCATCATGTTGAGTGCCTTCGGTAAAGATGAGGTATCACAACAGGCAGTGACGTTAGGTGCTGCTTATTTCTTGCTGAAACCGTTCAGCATGAATCAGTTAGTCAACAAAATTCGCCTCGTGACGAACAATAATCCAACGATTCAACCGGAAACGATGGATTCGAAAATAGCGACCGTTTTACGAGAAGTCGGGATTGCGCCGCATATTAAGGGATTCACCTACTTAAAAGATGCGGTTGGACTCGTTTTAGAACGTGAAGAACTGCTCGGATTAATCACAAAAGAGTTATATCCGACGATTGCACGCAACCACGTGACGACGTCATCTCGTGTCGAGCGTGCGATGCGTCATGCAATTAAATCGGCCTGGAAAGAAGGGATGAGTGAACATACCCTGTTCACAGGTCGGATTGAACAAGAAAAGAGTCCGAAAAATTCCGAGTTCATCTCGTACGTCTCAAATTATATGAAACCGTCTTGAAATTGACCACTCGATCCGTGAGATCGAGTGGTCTTTACTGTGAATCAAAATGATTTTTGCTAGAAAGTGCCTTGTAAAGCTGATAGCTCGTCCGTGAGAACGAAGAGGGGGAGATGTGAGAGGCGCGAGTGACGAAGTAATAAAAGAAATTATTTATATTTATTAGAATATTCAATAAAAAAACATTGCATAAACTGAAATGTTTGTTATAATAAAGGTACCAAATCATTTGGAAAGACGTCAGATGAACGTCGAGTCGAATCGGTTTCCGGAGAACCCATTCCACAAGCCTCATCTCAGGACGCTACCTGTAAATAGCTCAAGAATGATGGACAACATTCTCTTGATAGATGTTTTATCAAGACCTTTCGTATCATTTCTAGATGAGAATCTCGAAGTGATAGGGACTTCCATGATTTCAAAGCAAGGGGAAAGTGGAAGGTAACGTAAATGTCCGAAATACAAGTACAGTTCGTGAAAAGGAGTGTTGTCTAGCAGTGATTGTTAGCAACCGAAAGTGTTACTGCTCGAAGCGGATGACATTAAGCTTCACCTAGGTCCAAGTACAGTCAGATAATGGAGTAGTATCACCATTCTATCGATCGCTCGATAGCCAGATCTGATTTCTTTCAACCTCTTCATTAAGAGGACAACCTATGGTATTGAAGTACACGAATAGTTCTACTATGAGAGGAGTTCATCCGTACGTGAATCCAACTTTATATGAGTAAAAGGTCCCGCGCTTGAAATGAGTTCAAGAGATGGGGACCTTTTTCTGTGTTCACTTTTTTTGATACCGTTCGGAGACTTTTCCACGTTTCTTATCACGATAAAAAACATACCCTGCGACAAAACCAATCCCACCCATCGCTAAGGCGAGTCCGACAACCCCCTGTAAAACATATACATAGGCCGAGTCCCCAAGGTATGCAAACGGGAACTGGGCAATTAAAAAGACACTGTCACGCATAAGTTTGATTCCGATGGCTCCAATGATGCCAGGAATCAATAAAGTTAGTAGTCCGATGATTCGCATAGAAGTGACCCCTTTCCAAGCGTATTGTATCAAAAATCAGGTAAGACTGCGAATCGGGTTTGCCCTCTTGTTTTATTATAGGTAGGATAAAGATGTAAGCAGTTTCAAAGGGGGAATAACGATGCATCATCTTCTGATTGTCGGTGCCGGACAAGGCGGGACGGAAGTGCTACATGCCTTCCAACGTTCACCGCTCTTGACGGTCATCGGAGTCGTTGATTCAAATGAACAAGCACCAGGTCTTCAGCTGGCAAGACGCGGAGAAATTCGTGTCGAGACATCTTGGACTGCCTTTGAAGGAACGACGGTCGACTTCATCATCGATGCGACGGGAAAACGTGGCGTATTCGAACAGTTGATTCAATTCTTTCCCGAAGCAGCCGTTCTGCCGGGGGAATTCGTACGCGTTCTGATTGAACGGCTGACGGAAAAAGAACGAATGCTTGAAGCCATCATTCATTGTACAAGTGAGGCAATTTCGGTTGCCGATCAAGACGGTCAAACGATGTTAATCAATCCGGCCTATACACGAATGACGGGGTACAGTGGACAGGACGTCATCGGTAAACCAGCAAGCGCTGACATCGGGATGCAGGAATCGGTTCACCTGCGCGTCCTTGAGACGGGTGAAAGTGTTCGTGATGCGCGGATGAAGATTGGACACGATCGACGTGATATCATCGTCAATGCGGAACCGGTCGTCGTGGATGGGCAAGTTCGGGGGTCGGTTGGTGTCATTCGTGATATTTCTGAAATGAAGGCGCTCGCGAAAGAATTGAAGGCGGCGCGTCAAAAAATTCGGACACTCGAGGCGAAATATACGTTTGACGATATCATCGCTGAAAGTGAAGCGATGCGTTTCGTCGTCGATCAAGCAAAGCTTGCTGCAACGATGCCGGTTAATGTCTTGATTCGGGGAGAGTCAGGAACAGGCAAAGAATTGTTTGCGCATGCGATTCACGCTGCGAGTGAGCGGCGATACGAACAGCTTGTCCGTGTTAACTGTGCAGCAATCGCTCCTAGTCTGTTAGAGAGTGAGCTGTTTGGTTATGAAGAAGGAGCGTTCTCGGGAGCGCGCCGTGGTGGAAAGCGTGGTTATTTTGAAGAGGCGCATGGCGGATCACTTTTTCTTGATGAAATTGGAGAACTGCCGCTCGATGTACAAGTGAAGTTATTACGGGTCTTACAAGAAAATGAAGTCGTTCGCGTCGGTGGGACGAAATCGGTACCGGTCGATGTAAGAATCATTGCAGCGACAAATGCGAACCTGGAGCAAAAAATCATTACCGGTGAGTTTCGCGAAGATCTTTACTACCGGATCAATCGCCTTCCGATTCACATACCAGCCTTGCGTGAACGCCCGGATGATCTTTTGCCGCTATCAACGCACTTGCTACGGAAGTTAAATCAAAGTTATGGCCGGTCCGTCGCCCGGATTTCGGAAGATGCACTGGAAGTGATTCGAAAGCAGGAGTGGAAAGGAAATGTCCGTGAGCTTGAGAATGTCATCGGTCGTGCGTTGATCTTTACGGACAAGACGGAAGATGTTTTACGAAAAGGCCACCTCCAGCTCGATCATCCGGTCGCTAAAAAACAAGTTGAACGTCCTAAAAAAGAAATTAAGCATCTGTCTGACGAGATGTCTTATGTCGAGGAACGTTTGATTCGCGAAGCTCTCGAGGCTTTTGATGGCAATAAAACAGAAGCCGCTAAACAACTCGGCATTTCCTTGCGTGCTTTGTATTATAAAGTGGAGCGATTTAATATTTATCAATAATTTGCAATTTTTTGCGTGCAACATATTGCATTGAATGCAATTAAATGCAAAATTAAGAAGGGGTTCATGCCAAAAAGAGAGCGTTTTCATATTGGCATGAAAATTGCTAATAGATTTATTGAGTGACAGGTTAGGGGGAAACAAAGTGAAGTTTGATCAAATGCTAAAACAAGCTGCTCAGCTTGAGGATTCAATCGTTGCGATTGCTTCCGCGGATGACGAAGAAGTCATGGATGCCGTCGCACTTGCGATTGAACATGATTTAGCTCGCTTTCATTTATTTGGGGATGCGACCCGGATTCAACAGATGATCCATGCGCGTGGATTGTCAGAGTCGCAATTTGTGATCACACACACTGCGACTGCTCAAGAGGCAGCAGAACGTGCAGCTTACGCTGTACGTAAAGGGGATGCGAGCGTCTTGATGAAAGGACTTGTTCCGACAGCAACGTTCATGAAAGCCGTTCTGAACAAAGAGATGGGATTACGTTCGGGGAACGTCTTATCTCATGTCGCATTGTTTGAAGTACCAGGTCGCGAATCGGCAATTGGTTTGACGGATGCCGCGATTCATATCGCACCGACGCTTGAAGATAAGGTCCACATCATTGAAAACGGGGTATCGGCACTTCGCGCAATCGGCTATACACTTCCGAAAGTAGCCGTCCTCGCAGCAGTCGAGGTCGTTAATCCGACAATGCAGGCGACGATCGACGCCGCCTTATTGACACAGATGAACCGCCGCGGTCAAATCAAGGATTGCCTTGTCGATGGACCACTCGCGCTTGATAACGCCGTCAATCTAGACGCAGCCAAACAAAAAGGACTGACAGGTGACGTTGCGGGGGCAGCAGATCTTCTTGTCGTGCCACAAATTGAAGTCGGGAACGTCATTTATAAATCACTGATGTATTTTGCACATGCTTCAGTCGCAGCCATTTTAGTTGGAGCGAAAGCACCCGTCGTATTGACAAGTCGGGCAGATACGGCAGAAGCGAAACTCTATTCATTAGCCTTTGCTTTACTTAATGCGCAACAAACGAAAAAAATCAAACAAACAATCTGAGGAGGAACTTAAAATGGTTGAAACAAATGTAGAAACACGCTTTAGTATCTTTGAAACAATGGAAATGGAAGATTATGAACAAGTCGTGTTCTGTCATGATAAAGTTTCGGGGTTAAAAGCCATCATCGCCATCCACGATACGACGCTCGGCCCTGCACTTGGCGGTCTTCGTATGTGGAACTATGCATCTGACGAAGAAGCATTAGTTGATGCTCTTCGTTTATCAAAAGGGATGACGTATAAAAATGCAGCAGCGGGCCTCAACCTCGGTGGCGGGAAAGCCGTCATCATCGGTGATGCAAAAACTCAAAAATCAGAAGCATTATTCCGTGCGTTCGGCCGTTATGTTCAATCATTGAACGGGCGTTACATCACAGCAGAGGACGTCAATACGACCGTTGCTGACATGGATTATATTCATATGGAAACAGATTTCGTGACAGGTGTCAGTCCAGCCTTCGGTTCAAGCGGAAACCCGTCACCGGTCACAGCGTACGGTGTTTACCGCGGGATGAAAGCGGCAGCCAAAGAAGTCTACGGAACAGATTCGCTTGGCGGAAAAACCATTGCCATCCAAGGTGTCGGGAACGTGGCATTCAATCTTTGCCGCCATCTCCATGAAGAAGGTGCAAAATTAATCGTCACGGACATCAATCAAGATGCCTTACGTCGTGCGGAAGAAGCATTCGGTGCTTTAATTGTCGGACCAGATGAAATTTACAGCGTTGACGCCGATATCTTCGCACCATGTGCGCTTGGGGCAACATTGAACGACGAAACGATTCCTCAACTGAAAGTCAAAGTCATCGCCGGTGCGGCAAACAACCAGCTGAAAGAAGATCGCCACGGTGACATGCTCGAAGAACGCGGTATTCTGTACGCACCAGACTTCGTCATCAATGCAGGTGGTGTCATCAACGTCGCGGACGAACTGGATGGATACAACCGTGACCGGGCAATGAAAAAAGTTGAACTTGTGTATGACGCTGTTGCAAAAGTCATCGAGATTTCAAAACGTGACCACTTGCCGACGTATCGTGCAGCTGAAAAAATGGCAGAAGAGCGGATTGCGACGATGCGCAGTGCACGCAGTCAATTCTTACGTCGTGATAAAAATATCTTAGGGTCACGCGGATAAGAGGAGGATTCAGATGAGCGAACGTATTTTAACGATCAATCCAGGTTCGACTTCGACGAAGATTGGAATCTTCGAAGGAACGGAGCAGTTGTTTGCGAAGACGTTACGCCACCCAGCTGAAGCGGTCGGAGGACCGCTTCACGTTCAGCTGGAAATACGGCGTCAAGTGGTGTTGGATGTATTGGCACAAGAAAAGATTGAATTGAAAGCGCTTACGGCGGTTGTCGGGCGCGGTGGCCTGCTTCGTCCGCTCGTCAGTGGGACGTATGCCGTCAACCAGGAAATGCGTGAAGATTTGTTGAGTGGTATTTTTGGCGTCCATGCATCGAATCTTGGAGGTCTATTAGCAGACGAAATCGCCCGGACATTATCCATCCCATCGTTCATCGTCGACCCGGTCGTTGTAGACGAACTTGAGCCGATTGCCCGACTTACGGGATTACCTGAACTTGAACGCAAAAGCATTTTTCATGCCTTGAATCAAAAAGCAGTCGCGAAACGATATGCGAAACAAGCGGAGATGCCGTATGAGGAAATGCGTCTGATCGTCGCACACATGGGAGGCGGGATTACCGTCGGTGCACATCTCGACGGACGGGTCATCGATGTCAATAATGGTCTTGACGGGGAAGGGTCATTTTCGCCGGAACGAAGCGGGTCCCTTCCTGTTGGTCAACTAGTAGAACTATGTTATAGTACCAAGTATAAACTCGAGGAAATGAAGCGTCTGGTCGTAGGGTCAGGCGGACTTGTCGCGCACCTAGGGACATTTGACGCAATCGAAATTGAACGTCGAATCGATGCCGGGGACGAGAAGGCTGCCTTACTGTACGACGCGATGGCTTACCGGATTGCAAAAGAAATTGCTGCCCAAAGTGCAGTCTTATATGGTCAAATCGATGCCATCATTTTAACGGGTGGCTTAGCATACAGTGACCGGTTGACGAGTGCAATCGAAGAACGCATCGCACACCTCGGACAAGTGATCCGGATTCCGGGTGAAGATGAGTTACGTGCACTTGCGGAAGGTGTAATACGCGTTTTACGTGGAGAAGAAGAAGTTAAGGAATATGGAGGCGAACCAACATGGCTAGAGAATTCGACGTCGTTGTCTTAGGTGGCGGACCGGGTGGTTATGTCGCAGCAATTCGCGCTGCACAAGCCGGCAAGACGGTTGCAATCGTAGAACAAGGAAAACTCGGGGGAACCTGTTTACACCGTGGCTGTATCCCTTCAAAGGCACTCTTGAAATCAGCAGCGGTCTATCAGACAGTCAAACACGCCGCTACATATGGCGTCGACGTACCGGAGTCGTTTTTACGATTCGAACAGGTCAAACAACGGAAACAAGACATCATCGATGGACTGGAATCCGGGATTCAACATTTGATGAAAAAAGGCAAAATCGAAGTCTTCCATGGTCGGGGATCGATTCTTGGACCAAGCATCTTTTCACCGATGCCGGGGACAATCAGTGTCGAACCGGAAGAAGGGGAAGGGGAATTGATTTTACCGCGCCAATTGATTGTCGCGACAGGATCACGTCCGCGTCCGCTAGCCGGTCTGTCGTTTGATTCCGAATATGTCCTCAGTTCGGATGAAGCACTCGACATGAATGCGTTACCTGACTCGATCGTCATCATCGGCGGGGGGGTCATCGGAATCGAGTGGGCCTCAATGTTGACGGACTTTGATGTCAATGTCACGGTCGTCGAGTTCAGCGACCGGATTTTACCAACTGAAGATCAGGCGGTCAGCCGTGAAGTCGCCCGTCAGTTGAAAAAACGCGGGGTCAAGATTTTGACGAGCGCGGCTGCGCAAAGTGACAGCTTCAAGATGACGGAGTCCGGTGTGACGATCGACGTCGATCGAAATGGTGACATCACGACGCTTGCGGCGGACAAGTTACTTGTCGCAATCGGACGGATGGCGAACGTCGAAGGGATCGGGCTTGAGAACACGAACATCGTCGTCGAAAACGGGTTTATTCAAGTCGATGATGATTTCCGAACGAAAGACAATCATATCTATGCGATTGGCGATGTCATCGGACGTCTGCAACTGGCACACGTTGCATCCGCTGAAGGCGCAAAAGCGGTCGAAGCAATCGTCAATGGATCGACGACGCCGCTCAACTACGCGTTTGTCCCGCGCTGTATCTACAGTGTACCGGAAGCAGCTTCGGTCGGGCTGACGGAAGCTGAAGCAAAAAATGCCGGAATGGACGTCAAAACGGGGATGTTTTCGTTTAACGGACTCGGTAAGGCACGCATCGAAGGCGAAGCCGCCGGATTCATCAAGCTGGTCTCTGATGCCAAAACGGACGATTTAGTCGGCGTCCATATCGTCGGACCAAAAGCGACGGAACTGATTAGCGAAGGCGGGCTGGCGCTTGTCTTGAATGCGACGGCATGGGAAGTCGGGCAGCTCGTTCACCCGCACCCGGCCCTGTCAGAAGCATTCGGTGAAGCAGCATTAGCAGTTGACGGATTAGCGGTTCACGCATAAGGAGGAATAACAGATGGAAAAAATAGAATTTAAAGAACTCGTTGAGCTCGGACTGACGGAGCAGGATGCAATCCAGATGTTTGAGACGATGGTACGGGCACGAAAAATCGATGAGCGGATGTGGAAATTGAACCGGGCCGGTAAGATTCCGTTCCTCGTTTCTTGCCAAGGGCAAGAGGCGGCGCAAGTCGGGGCGGCATTCGCACTCGAAAAAGGAACGGATTATATTTTACCGTACTACCGTGATTTAGGGGTCGTCCTTCATTTCGGTCAAACATCGCGTGACATCATGTTGTCTGCGTTCGCGAAAGCGGAAGATCCGAACTCAGGTGGACGTCAAATGCCGGGACACTACGGCTCACGTGCTTTAAACATCGTCACGGGATCAAGCCCTGTCACGACACAAGTCCCGCATGCGGTCGGGATCGCCCTGGCTGCGAAGATGCGTAAGGAACCACTTGTCGCGTACGTTTCGTTTGGTGAAGGATCATCGAACCAAGGGGATTTCCATGAAGGGGCAAACTTTGCCGGGATTCATAAATTACCGGTCATTCTCTTCTGTGAGAACAATAAATATGCGATTTCAACACCACTCTCGAAACAATTGTCAGCGAAACATGTCGCAGACCGCGCAATCGGCTATGGCATGCCGGGTGTGACGATTGACGGGATTGATCCACTCGCCGTCTATAAAGCAGTCAAGGAAGCACGTGACCGTGGCATTCGTGGGGAAGGTCCGACGTTGATCGAAGTCGAAGTTGAACGCCTTGTCCCTCACTCGTCAGACGATGATGATAAATCGTATCGTTCGGCAGAAGAACTGGCAGAACTGAAAACACGCGACGGCATCAAGATTTTCCGGGCGAAATTGATTGATATGGGTGTCTTGACGGAGGAGTCAGCGACAGAAATCGAGACGACGCTCGAACGTGAAGTCGAAGAAGCGACGGCTTATGCAGAAGCAGCGGCGTATGACTTACCGGAAAACGCACTTCGTTACGTGTACGACGAGGAGGAAACGAAATGACGACATTAAGTTTAATTGAAGCCATCAATAGCGCGATTAAAGAAGAAATGGAACGGGATGATTCTGTCTTTATCTTAGGAGAAGACGTCGGTGTCCGTGGTGGAGTATTCCGGGCGACACAAGGATTGCTCGAGCAGTTCGGGGAAGAACGTGTCATCGATGCACCACTTGCTGAGAGTGCGATTGCGGGTGTCGGGATTGGAGCCGCCATGTATGGTATGCGTCCGATTGCTGAGATGCAGTTCGCCGACTTCATCATGCCGGCCGTCAACCAAATCGTCAGTGAAGCGGCAAAAATCCGGTACCGTTCGAACAACGACTGGATTTGTCCAATCGTCATCCGCGCACCCTTTGGTGGCGGAATTCATGGTGCGTTGTACCATTCGCAATCAGTCGAAGCGATGTTCAATTCGACGCCGGGTCTAAAAATCGTCATTCCGTCAAACCCATACGATGCCAAAGGGTTATTGAAGGCAGCGATTCGCTCGAATGATCCTGTGCTGTTCTTTGAACATAAACGGGGATATCGGTTGTTAAAAGGTGAAGTTCCGGAAGAAGACTACACGGTTGAAATCGGGAAAGCTGATGTCAAACGGGACGGAGAAGACGTCACCGTCATCTCATACGGACTTTGTGTCCAAATGGCGCTTGACGCAGCAGCACGTCTTGAAAAAGACGGCATCGACGTCCATATCCTTGATCTTCGGACCGTCTATCCGATCGACCGGGCGGCAGTCGTCGCAGCGGCACAAAAAACGGGTAAAGTCTTGCTCGTGACGGAAGACAATAAAGAAGGCAGTGTCATGAGTGAAGTCTCGGCAATCATCGCGGAAGAAGCTTTGTTCGATTTGGATGCACCAGTCGAACGGTTGTGCGGCCCCGATGTACCGGCGATGCCATACGCACCGACGATGGAGAAGTTCTTCAACATCTCAAGCGAAAAAATCGAAGATAAAATCCGGACGCTCTACGCGTACTGAGGGGGACCCGTCAATGAAGACAGAAACATTAACGATGCCACAACTTGGTGAGAGCGTGACGGAAGGAACGATTTCGTTATGGCTCGTCAAACCAGGAGATACCGTCAAAAAGTATGATCCGATTGCTGAAGTCATCACCGATAAAGTGACAGCCGAAGTACCATCGTCGTTTGATGGTGTCATCGACAAGCTGCTTGCTGAAGAAGGGGACACGCTCCAAGTCGGGGAAGCAATCGTCACGTTACAAGTCAGTGGTGGATCGACGGAAGTCGCAGCGACTGAAGAAGAAATCCCGGCTGTAAAAGAGCAGATGACGGAAACGGATCAGTCGATGAAAAAACGCTATTCACCAGCTGTGCTGAAGTTATCAGCAGAACACGGCATTAATCTCGATCACGTCAACGGGACGGGAGCGGGCGGCCGGATTACACGCAAAGATTTGCTGAAGCTCGTTGAATCCGGTCAAGTCAATCAGCCGGATGTTGTCGAGGCCCCGACGATTGAGACCGTACCGACGCCGGCGAAAGCGGCAGTCGAGGCACCGGCACCGAAGTCTGCGCCAAAACCGACGATGAGTACGACGGAAGACGGCGATATTGAAATTCCGACGGCGGGTGTCCGTCAAGCGATCGCCAGTAACATGGTGCGCTCGAAACAGGAAGCACCTCACGCCTGGTTGATGGTTGAAGTCGACGTGACGAATTTGGTCGAAGCACGGAATCGTCATAAAGATCAGTTCTTCAAACAAGAAGGCGTCAAATTGACGTTCTTACCGTTCTTCATGAAAGCGACAGTCGAAGGACTGAAGAAACACCCGATCATGAACTCACAGTGGGCAGGCGATAAAATCATTCAAAAACGGGCGATCAACTTATCACTCGCCGTCGCGACGCAAGAAGCGTTATTTGTCCCGGTCGTCAAACATGCGGATGAATTGAGTATTAAAGGACTCGCTCGGGCGATCGATGACTTCGGTAAACGAGCACAGGCCGGCAAGTTATCGTCAAGCGAGATGCAAGGTGGTACGTTTACCGTCAATAACACAGGTTCATTCGGTTCGATTCAATCGGCACCAATCTTGAACTTCCCGCAAGCGGCGATTTTATCAGTCGAATCAATCGTCAAGCGCCCGGTTTGGGTCAACGGGATGTTCGCAGCACGTGACATGGTGAACTTATGTATGTCGATCGATCACCGTGTACTTGACGGGTTAGTGGCCGGTCAATTCCTGCAGACGGTCAAGCAGGCGCTCGAATCGATCGACCCGGATCAACTCGCTTTATACTAAATAGTTGACAGGTCGGTCGAAGCGACGTAATATAATAAACAATTGAACAACACAACGCTACGATGAAGAAGAGTAGCCCGTGAAACGATTGAAGAGAGCTGATGGGTGGTGCGAATCAGTATCGGGAAACAGGTGAATGGGCTTTTGAGCATCAGACCGAACTTGAAGTAGGCTCTGACGGTGACCTCCCGTTATCGAGGACGACGAATCAGGTGCGCCGGTTCGTTCGAGGGGACTATTGTATAGTCAACGAAGGTGGTACCGCGGGTTTTCCCGTCCTTCATGTGAATCATCACATGAAGGACAGGAAGACCCTTTTCGTATACAACAACATAAAAAAATCGATGAATGAGTTAAGTAGTTAAACACATCACTGTTTCAGAGAGCCGGAGAAGGGTGGGACTTCGGCACAGGGAGGTTTAATGAATGGTCTCATGAGAGCATGGCTGAATTTACAGTAGGTCATGACGGAAGCCCCCGTTATCGCAGGCTACGGTGTCCTTGAAATGAGGAAGCACCGGAAAAGTGGGAACGCAACAACCGTTCCAATCGAGGTGGCACCGCGAGTTAATCGTCCTCCATGTAGCAATTGCTACATGGAGGACTTTTTTTATACTAGGAGGCGAAATCAGGATGATTCAGACAGAAGAATTAGTAATCGAACGACTTGAGATGAACGGGGACGAGCTGACACCGATTTCGATTTTTCGACGGATTGATGGGGAACGAAAATGTTTACTCGAAAGTTCGACCCAGTCCGGGAATGCACGTTACTCAATCATCGGGGTCGACCCGGTCGCTCTGCTACGGGCAGAGGGGAATCGAGTCACGCGGCATGATTTAAAGACGGACGAATCGGTTACGACGATCGGCGATCCGGTCCATTTACTACAACACTACATCACACGACCAACAAGTGAACAGGACTTACCCTTTTTAAGTGGGGCGATCGGTTACGTCGGCTATGATACGATTCGCGCCTATGAAAACATCGGAGTGATGCCAAAGGTCGATCGGAACCTACCGGATGCGTTACTCGCCGTCTATGATGAAATCATTTTATATGATCATCTTGAACATCGCGTCCACTTAGTCCATACGTCACTCGGTGGTGTGATGGACCGCAGTGAGATGATGGAGCGGTTGGAGCAAAGAAAGCAACAACTCGAACGGACCGGGGAGCAAACCTTACTGGAACGTCCCCTTGAAAATATTTCATATCAGCCGCAGATGGAGAAGGAAGATTTTATCCAGCTCGTGGAACAAGCGAAACAACATATTCGAAAAGGAGACGTCTTCCAACTGGTGTTATCGCAACGACTCGATGCGACCTTCGCGGGTGATCCGTTCCACTTTTATCGGAAGTTACGGCAAGACAACCCGAGTCCGTATCTCTTTTATATCGACCTCGGCGAGTTGATTGTCCTTGGGGCATCGCCGGAAAGTCTCGTTCAGGTCAAGGGACGCCGCGTGACGACGAATCCGATTGCTGGGACACGGCGCAGAGGACAAACGAAACAAGAAGACGAACGGTTGGCAGCTGAGCTCGTTGCAGACGAGAAGGAACGGGCCGAACATCGGATGCTCGTCGATCTTGGACGCAATGATCTCGGCAAGGTCTGTCAGGTCGGAAGCATTAATGTATCGCGCTACATGGAAATCGAACGTTTCAAAAACGTGATGCATCTTGTATCCGTCGTCGAAGGGACGTTAGCGAACGGGCAGACAGGAGCTGATGCCTTGATTTCTTGTTTACCCGCTGGAACGGTCTCCGGGGCACCGAAAATTCGAGCGATGCAATTGATTGAACAGTATGAAACGCTGAAGCGGGAAGTGTATGCGGGCGCCGTCGGTTACTTCGATGTCAGTGGAAATCTTGATTTTGCACTCGCAATTCGGACGATGGTCATCAAGGACGGTACGGCATATGTCCAAGCTGGTGCCGGAATCGTCTATGACTCGGACCCAACGCTCGAATATGAAGAGACATTGCATAAAGCGAAGTCGTTACTGGAGGTTTGGAAATGATTTTATTGATTGATAACTATGATTCCTTTACCTATAACTTGTATCAATATGCGGCGGAACATACCGCCGTGCAAGTCGTCCGTAACGATGCGATGACGATCGAAGGCATTCAAGACTTGCAACCGGACGGAATCATTTTATCGCCGGGGCCGGGCAATCCGAATGATGCCGGGATTTGTCTAGATGTCATCAAACAACTGTCCGGTTCGATTCCAATCCTCGGCGTCTGTCTCGGTCACCAAGCAATCGGACAAGCCTTCGGGGGACAAGTCGTCCAGGCAACGGACATCATGCACGGCAAGACATCGATGATTCGACAGAACGGGAACTTATTTAAGGGACTCGCAGAACAATTCGAAGTCATGCGGTATCATTCACTGATCGTTGACCGCGAGACGACACCCGACGTGTTACGCATTACGGCGGAAACAGTAGACGGGACGATCATGGCATTTGAACATATCGAACACCCGACATACGGGATTCAGTTTCACCCAGAGTCGGTCGGAACGATCGACGGAAAACAAATCGTCAAACGATTCATTGAACTGACAGGGGAGTGACAAGACATGAAAGAGATATTAACGAAACTAGCAGCTGCGAAGCATTTACGATACGAAGAGATGCAACAAGCAGCACGACAACTGTTTGAACCGAACGTGACCGATAGCGAAATCGCAGCATTTCTCGTCGCCTTAAAAGCAAAAGGAGAAACAGCGGATGAACTGGCGGGACTTGCCTCAATCATGCGGGAAGTCGCACTCGACATTCCGGTCACAGGAACGGACTTCATCGACAACTGCGGGACGGGTGGCGATGGCTCACAGTCATTCAACATCAGTACGACAGCCGCCTTCGTTCTCGCAGGTGCAGGCTCGAAAGTCGCCAAGCACGGTAACCGGAGTATCTCGAGTAAAACGGGCAGTGCCGATGTCCTCGAGGCATTAGGTGTTAAACTGGATGAAACACCCGAGCAACTCGCAAACCGACTCGAAGAAAACGGGATTGCGTTCTTATTCGCTCAGCGGATGCACCCGCGTGTCAAACAAATCATGAAGGTCCGGAGCGATTTACGGATCCCGACGATCTTCAACTTGATTGGTCCGTTAACGAACCCGGTCTCTTTAAAAACACAATTGCTCGGGATTTACCGGGAAGATTTACTCGAGACGATGGCGTTGACGTTACACCGTCTCGGACGCAAACGGGCAATCGTCTTACACGGAGCGAATGGAATGGATGAAGCGTCTCTCGCGGGAACGAACCAACTTGTGTTACTCGACGACGGAGAACTGATTCGCTTCAGTCTTCACCCGGAAGAAGTCGGATTGACCGTCGCCCCACTCGAAGCGATCCGTGGCGGGTCGGCACAAGAAAATGCCGACATCTTACTACGTGTCCTTGACGGGGAAGCGGGACCCTACCGAGATACGGTCTTACTCAACGCCGGCATCGCCCTGTTCGCGGAAGGACGGGTCAAAACGATTCGGGAAGGAATCGATTGTGCGATCGTCAGTATCGATTCCGGACAAGCACGAGAAAAACTGCGACAATTGCAACAGACGAAACGACAGGAGGCAATCGGATGAATATTTTAGACCGCATCATTGAAACGAAAAAACGTGAAGTAGCTGAACTCAAGGTGTCGGGAGTCAAGCAGATCGAACGGTCACCGTTACGCCGTTCGATTCACGAACGACTCGGCCAAGACGACTTGTCGGTCATCGCGGAAATCAAACGGGCGTCTCCTTCAAAAGGTGACATCTCGCTCGACGTCGACCCTGTCGCTCAAGCAAAACGGTATGCAGCGAGCGGGGCAACGGTCATCTCGGTTTTGACGGATACGACGTATTTCAAAGGAAGCATGGCGGATCTTGAGGCGGTCGCAAATGCGGTCGATGTGCCCATCCTCTGTAAAGATTTTATGATTGACCGGATTCAAATCGACCTTGCGAAAGCGCATGGAGCGAGCTTAATCCTATTGATCGTCGCGGCACTTGACGAAGCGACACTGGAAGACTTGTATCACTATGCCTACGCAAACGGTCTCGAAGTTTTGGTGGAAGTCCATGATGAAGCGGAACTGAAGCAAGCAGAACAGCTCGGTGCACGGATCATCGGCATCAACAACCGGAACTTAAAAAAGTTCGCTGTCGACTTAGCGACATCGACACGGCTGTTGCAGGCGAAGCGTCCGGGTGTCCGGTATATCAGTGAAAGCGGGATTCAGACGGTCGAGCAGGCACGTCAGCTTCATCAGGACGGGGCAGACGGCATTTTAGTCGGTGAAACGCTGATGCGCGCAGAGGATCCCGCCGCCTTCATTCAAGCAGTCAACGGACCGGTCTATGACACGCATTAAATTTTGCGGGTTACGGCGCGCCGATGATGTGGTGGTCGCGAGCCGACTCGCCGACTACATCGGTTTCGTGTTCGCGCCGAGTAAACGTCAGGTCACGCTTGAACAGGCCGCCGAATTGCGGCAATTGGTTCCGGCAACGGTCCAAGTCGTCGGTGTGTTCGTCTCGCCGACCTTACAAGAAGTCGAAGCGGCGATTGAAACGGTGGGACTGGATTTGATTCAAATTCACGGTATGGTGGACGAAGCGATTCGTACACAAACGAAAGTTCCGATCATTCAGGCACTCGTCGCGGGCGCCACTTTAATCGATACGGAGGCTGATTACATTCTCTATGACGCGCCACAAGCTGGAAGCGGACAACCGTTCGATTGGTCGACGGATTTAACAAGTACACGACCGATGTTCGTCGCAGGTGGTTTGACACCATCGAACGTCGCAGCAGCGATCGCGCGCTATCAACCGTTCGCAGTTGATGTCTCGAGCGGAATCGAAACGGAGTTTCAAAAAGATCAACAAAAAATGCTGGCATTCGCACATGCCGTAAAGGGGAGATGAGCACGATGGGTTATTCACAACCAGATGCACTTGGTCAGTATGGGGTTTATGGTGGGCGCTACATTCCGGAAACATTGATGCAAGCCGTCCTTGAACTGGAACAGGCCTATGCCGAAGTCAAAGAGGATCCGGCGTTTTATGAACGGATGAACGATCTCTTAAAAAATTACGTCGGGCGTGAGACGCCACTCTACTTCGCGGAACACTTGACGCGGGAAATCGGTGGCGCAAAGATTTACTTGAAACGGGAAGACCTGAACCATACGGGCGCTCATAAAATCAATAATACGATTGGACAAGCTCTACTCGCAGAGCGGATGGGAAAACGAAAAATCGTCGCCGAGACCGGTGCCGGACAACACGGTGTTGCGACGGCGACCGTCTGTGCCTTACTTGATTTAGAATGTGTCATCTTCATGGGGGAAGAGGATGTCCGGCGTCAAGAATTGAACGTCTTCCGGATGGAACTGCTTGGGGCGAAGGTCATCCCGGTCACACAGGGCAGTCGGACCCTGAAGGATGCCGTTAATGAAGCGTTACGTTACTGGGTCAAACATGTTGAGGATACACACTATTTGATGGGATCGGTTCTCGGACCACATCCGTTCCCGGAACTTGTCCGTGACTTCCAATCCGTCATCGGGAAAGAGACACGGGCGCAAATCCTTGAAAAAGAAGGTGTGTTGCCGCATGCGATCGTCGCTTGTGTCGGTGGCGGGAGTAACGCGATTGGTATGTTCCATCCGTTCATCGATGATGAAACGGTTGCGCTGTACGGAATTGAAGCAGCGGGAGACGGAATTGAGACGGACAAACACGCAGCGACGATGACGAAAGGGGAAGTCGGTGTCTTACACGGGTCGATGATGTACTTGCTACAGGATGCGCACGGTCAAGTCACGGAAGCCCATTCGATTTCAGCAGGGCTCGATTATCCAGGCGTCGGACCGGAACATAGTCTCTTAAAAGACATTGGCCGTGTCCAGTATGAAGCCGTCACGGATCAAGAAGCACTCGATGCGCTCCAGTTGTTATGCCAAAAAGAAGGCATCATTCCAGCGCTCGAAACGGCACATGCCGTCGCCCATGCGACGAAGCTTGCGAAAGACATGTCGGAAGACGAGATTCTCGTCATCTGTTTATCCGGCCGCGGTGATAAAGATGTCATGACGGTCAGATCGGCCTTAAAGGGGGAAGCGTGATGCGATTAGAACAAGCAATCCGAACAGTCAATGACCGTGGTGAAAAAGCATTTATTCCGTATGTCATGGGAGGTGACGGTGGAATCGACCGTCTGCCAGACATTTTGGCATTTCTCGAACGGAGTGGGGCGACCGCGATCGAAGTCGGTGTCCCGTTCTCGGACCCTGTCGCGGATGGTCCGGTCATTCAAGAAGCCGGTCTTCGGGCGCTGGCACACGAAGTCAGCTTACACGACGTCCTCGAAGCGATTCGGGTCGCACGTCAAGAAACGACGGTCCCGATCGTCGTCATGACCTACTTGAATCCGATTTTCCGCTTCGGCATCGATGTATTTCTTGCGACATGTCGCGAAGTCGGTGTCGACGGCTTAATCATTCCGGACTTACCACTCGAACAGAGTGCGCAGTTTTTTGCGAAGCATGATAAACAAGACATCGCCCTCGTCCAACTTGTTTCATTGACGAGTCCGATCGAACGGATTCAAAAAATCGCGAATCAAAGTGAAGGCTTCCTTTACGCTGTCACCGTCAATGGGACGACAGGGGGACAGACGACGTTCGGTGAGTCGCTCGAAGCCCATCTCGCAAATGTCGCGGAACTAAGTCCCGTTCCGGTCCTCGCCGGCTTTGGAATCAGTACGCCGGCACACGTCAAACAGTTAGGCGCTTCGGTCGCAGGTGTCATCGTCGGTAGTAAAATCGTTGAATTGTTACAACAAGAAGATAGATCGGCGATTGAGCAATTGATGGCAGCCCGGTTACCCGATCTTCACGTCTGACTAAAAAAGATCTGACTCATCCGTCAGACCCACATCAATCAAATGGCCGATGATTCCACTTTTTACGGAATCATCGGCCATTTTACGTTTCTTCGTAAAAAGCGGTGACGGGCGACCCTGCAGCAAACATCAGCTGAAATCGCACCCTTGACCAATCGTCTTACTTGGCCTCTTTCAAGACTTCGGCGACGAGACCGGAGACATAGGGGCTGCCCCGGTCTTCCTGCTCGACCGATTCAATCATCATCGCGACGAGTAACGTCGGGTCATCGTTGTCATAACCGACGAAAAAGCCATTTTCCTTCCCCTTCGTTTCTCCCGCCTGCTTGAGTTCAGCTGTACCTGTCTTACCGGCAACGGCGACTTCCTGTATGTCGGCAGGTAAGTCATATCCGGCATGGACGACATCATACAAGTCTTTCCGGATCATCGAGGCGTCGTTCTTAGAGATTAAATCCTGTTTCCAGATCTGTTTCGTTTTTTCATCCGCCCGTAACGTCGGCTGATAGATGATTCCGTCCGTCAAAAAGATTTCGTACATCGAAGCGAGGTGGACGATGTTCGTCAACATCTGACCTTGTCCGTACGATGTATCCATTAATTGACCGTCGGATGAAATGGTCCCGTCGTTTGAAATCTGTGAAGCCCGCATCGGATAGGCGAACGGAATTTTTTCACCGTAACCGAGTGCCTCCAGTCCATTCGTAAAGGTGTCAGCACCTACTTCAAGTGTCGATTGCGCGAAATAAATATTATCCGAGTAGACTAACGCATTGTGTAAATCGACGGGATCAGGTGTCTCGTGGATGCGGGTGACGTTGAAACCGTCTTTTTTCCACTTTAAGCCGTCAATCGAATAGGCTTTATCCGGATTTAACTTCCCGGCGTTTAGACCGATGGAAGCCGTCAACGGCTTTTGTGTGGATCCGGGTGCAAAGGCACTCGTAAAACGATTGAGTAACGGTTGATCTTGATCATTCGTCAATGTATCGAGTCGGTCTTGCGAGATGCCGAGTGTGAACTCACTTGGATCAAAACCGGGTGAGCTCACGAGGGTCCGTGTTTCACCGGTCCTTGGGTCAAGTGCAGTTGCGACACCCGGTTCACCGTTCATCGTCTCGTACGTCGATTGTTGGAGCGCACCATCGATCGTCAGCGTAATGTCTTTCCCGTCTTTGACCTTCGTCTCGGCGACGGTTACCGGTTCGTCCTGGTTCGACTTCACGATTTCGATGCTCGTTCCGGACTGGCCACGAAGTTCATCATCGAAAACCTGTTCAAGTCCGCGTTTACCAACCTGTTCACCAGCTTGGATTTTATTGTTCGATTGTTCGACGTTTTCAGCGGTCGCCGATCCAACATAGCCGATTAAATGGGACGTCGCTTCACCGTATGGGTAAGTCCGCACTTCTGTTTCCTTGACGCTGACCCCTTTAAGTGCCGTCAAGCGCTTAACGGTTGCTTCGTCAGACGGATCAAATGTTTTTAACGGAACGAACTGACCGTCTTTGACCCAAGATGCCGATAGGGCGTCGTCAATCGAAGCCGTCGACCGGTCGAGGAGCGTAGCAAGTTTTTTCTTGGCAGCAGCATCAAGCTGACCGGCCGTCACGCCGACTTCAAAGCCTTGACCGGTCGTCGCGAGCGATTTTTCATTCCGGTCAATTAAATCACCGCGTTTTGCGGTAAGCGTGTTCAATTTGATTTGATCCGCTTGTTCAAAGTCTTCGAACAGGAAGGAAGGATCCCAGTCGACGTACCAATTGTCTGTATCTTTGTTTGTCTCGTAGACGAGTGGGACCTTTTTCTTGAACGATACAGGTCCTGCGACCGTATCGAATTTGACGGTGACAGGCAATAGTTGTTTCTTCTCATCATCTGTGTCGGGTGCTTTTCCCGGAGTAATGGAAATATTTTTGATTTCAAGCGTATCGTTCAATTTTTTCGTTCGTTCGATGAACTGACTTTCACCGTACTCTTTTTGTGTCGTTTGACTGACATAATCCGCATACATCTTGTCATAGTCTTGTTTTTCCCAAAGCTTTGAATAGGAAGCGAGTCGTTCTTCTGCTGTCGGCTGATCTTGACACCCGACAAGAATTCCGATGCTCGCAGCACTTGTTGCGGCAAACAAAAGTGAGCGTGATTTCAAGGTGAATCCCTCCTTAAAAGCATTTATTTAATCACCGTACCATTGTTTTGTCTAACTTTCATCTAAGACATCCTTGACGCACGAGAAACGTAAGGCACAAAAAAACCACTGACGAATTTAAGTCAGTGGTGGTTGAGTTAATTGAAGTAGTTTAATGGATTGATACTGCTTGCAGCAGATGACGCACTGTAGACGTATGAACCACGGTGTAGTTCAAAGTGAAGGTGGGCGCCGAAGGCATTTCCGGTTGCACCGACCGTCCCGATTTTTGCTCCTTTTGCAATCGTTTGACCGGCATATACCGAGCGACTGTTCAAGTGAGCGTAGACCGTCGTGTAAGCAAGTCCATTGATTGTGTGCGTCATCATAACGTAATTGCCATAAGCACCGTAATTACGAGACGTGATGACTTTACCGGCAGCAGAAGCATAGACGGGAGTTCCTGTTGCAGCGCCGATATCGATTCCGTTATGGAACGTATAACCGTAAACACCGCTCGCTGCACCGTATCCTTGTGTGATTGGACCACTTGTCGGTCGCGAAAAGCTACTCGATGCTTTTGTTGCCGTCGTTGTTGTGACTTTATACTTTTTGACATACTTGGAAGCGACATAACGGGAAGAACCTGAGTATGAAATTTTCGTCCATGATCCGGATACACCGAGGTACTTGTATGTTTTTCCTTTATTGACGGTTCCGACTGCTTTATAGGCAGTCGAAGGACCCGTTCGAACACGGAGACCGTCAGCCATTACTTTTACTTTATATGTAGTTGCTGCTTCGACTTTTTCGATGCCTGTCGTAGCGAAGCCTGAAACCATTAGTGCTGTCATTGTCATTGTTGTTAACATACGCTTCATATGTGAGTTCCTCCTAATTGGGAAAAGGCGACGGACGTCAGTAAAACTAAGTCTTTCAATATTGTAAGGTGAAGGTTCTATGTAGTTAAGGTAGAAAATGTTTTCTTGATAGAATGATTATAGCATCGGAAATAAAGGGGAAATATTTCAGTTTTGTTTCAAAGTTATCACTCTATAACATATATTGTAATGGTCATTTTTGGTTTATTTTGTCCATACTAAAAAGCCCACCGATTCTATGCAGCTTGGTGGGCTTATATTCATAAAG
The DNA here is from genome assembly GCF_056173545.1 of Exiguobacterium sp. QJM3NY_9. Lineage (NCBI taxonomy): Bacteria > Bacillati > Bacillota > Bacilli > Caryophanales > Exiguobacterium > Exiguobacterium sp. QJM3NY_9. The sequence goes on from NZ_CM149679.1 coordinate 1,010,361, forward strand.
TATAGTACTTAGGACGTGGGAGCGATGACGTTTAAGTGCTGACCAAGAACTTGGACCGTAATCGGAAGTTTGCCTGCCGTATCGCCATCAGCATTAATCGGAAGTGTTTCCGAAGATTCAATTTTGACTTCCTTCGTTGTAAAGTACTCGACTTGATCTGCTTCAGATAAATCACCTTTCAATAGTTTAGGTAGCGCTTGTAAAGCGTCTAAAATACCAAGTTGTTTTACAAGAAAAACATGAAGTAATCCGTCATCGACACGCGCCTCTTGCGCAAATGATTCGAAACCGCCGACGGAATTCGTCAACGAAACGATAAGTAACGGTGTTTCGCCGTCGAAAGATTTTTCTTTGGCTGTTAACTGGAGCGGGTAGGGACTATGATCCTTGAAGGCTTTTAATCCTTCAATGAAATATGCGATAGAACCGAGCGATGTCTTCTGTTCAACACTCACTTCTTCGACGGCATCGGCAATCAGACCGACAGCGATCACGTTCATGAAGTAATGCGAGCCGTACTTACCGATGTCAAAAGGACGAATCGGAGCATCCTCGAGGATGCTGATCGCATCACGCGGATCAGTCGGGATGTGAAGTGCACGTGCTAAATCATTCACTGTCCCGAACGGAACGATACCGAGCGTCGGACGGTGTTCCTGTTCTGCGATTCCCGTGATGACTTCATTCACGGTACCGTCTCCGCCCATCGCGATGACGGCGTCATACTGCTCAGTCGAAGCAGTACGTGCAAATTCTGTTGCGTCGAGTTCTTTTTCTGTAAACCGGACATCGACCGTCGCAAAGCGCTGAGCGAGTGTACCTTCTGCAAATTCTGCGTATTTTTTACCTAATTCTTTCCCGGATGAGGGATTAATAATTAACATGGCCTTCGACACATTCAATTCCTCCTTAGTGACTCTCTGTTCCTATTTTCCCAACTCACGACCAAGATAATCCTAGCGCAGCAAAAAAACCTTGGAGGCGATTACACGCGCCTCCAAAGTTTTTAGTAGAAAAGAAATGTTTAACGTCGTGCGACAGGTGGTGCTTCACCAGCAGCTGGACGCGCTTCTTCTTCATCGTCCCAACATTCGGTATTTTCGATACCTAATGCTTTAGCAGAGAAGACAGGATCAAGACCTTGCTTACGTTGGTTCTGGTAGTCATTGATGACTTTGATTGCGACTCCACCTAAGAGCGAGATGGCTGTTAAGTTGATTAATGTCATACCGGCCATGAAGAGGTCGGCGAAACTCCAAACCATTCCGAGGCTGAGGAGCGATCCGATGAAGACGAATGCCATCGTAGCAATTCGGAAGCCAAAGACAGTTGATTTACTTTTCTTGATGAATTCAATGTTCGTTTCACCGTAGTAGTAGCTACCGACAATTGAACTGAAAGCGAACAAGAAGACACTGATTGCGATAAAGGCTGGTGCGACGGCACCGAGTTGCTCAGAAAGCGCATTTTGTAACATGGCGATACCTTCACCATTACCGGCAGCGTAGCTGTCACTGAGTAAGATGATTGTCGCTGTTGCTGTACAGACGATCAACGTATCGAGGAAAACACCAAGTGTTTGTAAGAATCCTTGTTTTGCTGGGTGAGAAACTTCAGCGGCAGCAGCAGCGTTCGGAGCAGAACCCATACCGGCTTCGTTCGAGAAGAGACCACGTTTAACACCGAGCGAGATCGCAGCACCGACAGATCCACCAACAGCCTGGTCGATACCGAATGCGCTCTTGAAGATCATTGCGAAAACCCCTGGAAGTTCAGTGATGTTCGTGATGACAACAAAGATGGCAGCAATCAAGTAGAGTGACGCCATGATTGGTACAACGATTGCTGAAACTTTCGCGACACGGTGGACACCACCGAAGATGACGAGACCTGTAAGAACGACTAAGATACCACCGACGATCATTTTGTCGATTCCAAAGGCGTTGTCAAAAGCAGCGGCAATCGTGTTCGATTGAACCGAGTTAAAAATAAGACCAAATGTGACGGCGATTAAGATTGCAAAAATGATTCCAAGGACGCGGTTGTTCAATCCTTTTGCGATGTAGTAAGCAGGACCACCGCGGTAAGCGTTATTGCCTGTATCACGTACTTTATACACTTGAGCAAGCGTACTTTCAATAAGGGCTGTTGCTCCACCGAGGAGGGCGACCATCCACATCCAGAAGACCGCTCCGGGTCCACCAAGTGTAACGGCGATCGTAACACCGGCCAAGTTCCCTGTACCGATTCGAGTCGCGGCACCGATGAAGAATGATTGAAGGGATGTAATACTCTGACCTTCATCATCTGTTGTCTTTTCATTTTTATCGAGTGTGACACGGAACATCTCTTTCAAGTAACGGAATTGGATGAACTTCGTTTTGATGGTGAAGTAGATCCCGACTCCGATTAAAGCGGCGATTAAGATATAAGACCATAAGATGTTGTTGGCGAAATCGACGCCCGATTGTACAGCTTGTTGAAATGCATCCATGTGATAGTTCCTCCCAAAGTGTTTTTGCTAAAAACTGATAATAGCTATAAGTTGAATTATACGAATTTTCAGACATCTTGCAAGCCTTTTTTCGAAACTTTCTTTTAAAATGTTTAAAATATATTTTTTCGGGTTCAGAAAAACAGATCGTCATCAAAGCATTTTTAATTTAAAAAACCACCGCACTTAATGAAGCGAGCGGTGGTGGAATGATGCGTTTTTTGATTAGTGATCGACTGCCAACAATTTTTCATAGAAGTCATCAATTTGACTGACGAGCTGTTCTCGTTCTGAGAATAATGTCGTGAGGACTTCATAATCATGTGTCGCCGCGAGTGATGTATCGAGTAATGTCACCTCATCCTCTAGCTGTTGAATCTGCTGTTCGAGTTCGCCTGCATTTAAAGCCGGATGTTTCCCGGCTACCGGCGTCCGGGCAGCGCTGGGCGTGGGTATCGTTGATTCGACGGATGACCGGGCATGTCGTTTTTCGGCAGCATATTGGTAAGGGCCAGAAAACATTTCTGTCGTGTCATCTAGCCAATAGGTTTTCGAAAAGAGTCGGTTCAAGAAATAGCGGTCATGCGATACGGCGATCAGCGTTCCATCAAAGTGCTCGAGTGCTTCTTCAAGCGCCTCGCGGGATTCAATGTCGAGGTGATTCGTCGGTTCGTCAAGAATCAGGACATTGAGCGGCGAGTGGACAAGAATCGCGAGCATTAAGCGCATCTTTTCTCCACCACTTAACGCAGCAATCGGTAAGAAGACACGTGGACCGAAAAAGAGGAAACGGGCTAACAGGGAGCGGGCTGTTCCTTCATCTGTCGAAACGTGTGAACGGAAGTAATCGATCAGTCGCTCTTCACCCGGCATATCGACGTGTTGCGATAAAAATCCGACACGATTTGACGGACCACGCGTGACACGTCCGTTCGTCGGCTCGAGTTGTCCGAGTAAGACACGTAATAACGTTGTTTTCCCACTCCCGTTCGCACCGACGATACCAATCCGGTCACGCGCCGCGGCTTCGAAATCGAGCGACTCGAACAACTTCCGGCCGGCGACGGAAAGCTCGACATCCGTCAGGCGGTATACGACTTGACTGATTTGCCCTTGCGACGAAAATTTGATGTCAGGAGCCGCTTTTTCCAGAAGTGGCCGTTTGAGTCGCTCAATTCGTTCGAGTGCCCGTTCCATCGCTTTTGCTTTTCGGAACAGTTTTTCGCTCGGAGGAGATGCTTCATTTGCCCATTGGCGCAAACGCCGAATCGCATCCTTCATTTGTTTGATTTTCTTTTGTTGTTCCGTGTAGGCGTGGAACTGTTCGAGGAGCAGGTGTTCCTTCGCGACGATGTACGCCGAGTAATTCCCGGGGTACATCGTCAATTCGCCATCTTCAAGTTCAGCAATCAAATTGACACTCGCGTCGAGGAACACGCGATCATGTGAGACGATGATGACTGCGCCCGGATAGCTGTTTAAAAATTGTTCGAGCCATTCGATTGCTGCGAGGTCGAGGTGATTCGTCGGCTCGTCAAGAATCAACAAGTCGGGTTCCGTTAGCAGCATCCGACCGAGACAGATTTTGGTTTGTTCGCCACCACTTAATTGAGAAAAGGGACGTGTCAGCAAGGCATCGAGATGGAGTCCGTTAATCATGCGCTGGATTTTCGAATCGAGCAGGTAACCGTCCTGTTGTTCGAATTGTTCGGTCACACGCGTATACTCATTCAGCACATCGTCCAGGTGGTCAGCACTTGCCATTTGTTGTTCAAGCTGATGCATCGTCGTCCGTAAGGCGACGATTTGGGCAAATGCGGTCCAGAGAACATCAAGGCCCGTCAATTCTTCTGCGAACTGTGGAATTTGAGCCAAATAACCGATGGAAAGTCCTTTTTTGAGATAAAGGGTTCCGCTGTCCGGTGTTTCGAGTTGCGCGATTAAACGCAGTAACGTTGTTTTTCCGGTTCCGTTTCGACCGATCAATCCGATGCGGTCAGCTTGTTTAAGATAGAGCGAGACATCGGTTAAGACGGATGCTCCCCCAAATTGTTTTGTCAGGTGTTGGATGTCGCAAATCATGATCAGTAACTTCCTTTCATGCGCATCAAAAAACGGAGAACGCAAATAGCGCTCTCCGTTTACCGTAAAAGGTGCGCTTTGCTTTATTTTTCAGATGGATGTTCCTAAGAAAAGGGCAGACTCGTCCTTTAGAACGCCATTTCATGAAAAATCGCGCGCAACAGATAAAGTTGTTCCATCAACCAATGCTTACACGCAGCAAAACCCATCTTTTACACCACCTTTTCGTTTCGATAAAGTTAGTTTACCATGTTTTGAACTGAAAATGAAATCGTTTTCAGTTACTTGAACAGTCCGGAAATCGAGTTAAAGAACTTACTTAAGCCGTCAAACAGTTTTGCAAAAAATCCTTTCGTTTCTTCGGAGGTCGCGAACGCGTGGATATCTTGCCCGGCACCCTTTAATCCGGTCTCGATTTGTCCCCAGTTCAAGTCAGCTTTCTCCATTTGACTGAACAATGACGTCAACCGGTCCATTTGGGCGTCCGACAACTGGATGTTGTTATTTTGAATGACTTGGATGATGACATTCTCGATATCGACTTTGGTTTCCGGCTTTTGTTTGGCGATCTCTGCTTTGATTTCATTCATCAGTTCGGCGACTTTGTCCGTCCCGACCGTTTTTCCGACATCGGAAGTGACCGATAACTCTTGTTGGGCTAAATCTTTTCGTTCATCCGTCAATTTAATGCCGGTCTCAGCCGACGTTTGATCGTATGCTTTCATGATCCCCGTCAAAGCAGAGGTCCCGGTGACTTTATAAGGGGAAGTGATTGTGATGTCGGCGTCCGTTACGCCTGCAGTGACGAGCGCGTTCAAGTACATGTCTTTTGTTACCCAGGTAATGTTTTCGGTCGCGACAGATAAACCGTCGCCTTTTTCAGCGAGTTCGATTTTTGCGGAAGAGTACATGTTGCCGCCGAGCTGGGACTGGGGAACGTTCTTACCTAAATATTTTTCTTCATCTGCTGTCGTGGCGATGACGGGCGTAATGCCTTCCGGCGCATTCAATCGGGCGAGTACCCAGGCTTTATCCTTTGCCCCGAGCGATTCACCAAGCGTGATGATCGTTTTATCGACGACTTGCTCTGCTGAAGCAGCAGTCGGTAGAAGTAAACTTGTCGCTAAAAGCGTCGTTGTCATGATTTTTGTTGCTTTATTCATAGTATAAATCCTCCGAGTATAGTAGATAGTATCAGGTGCTAATTTCATTGTAAGTGACGGGTTTCAGAACGGAATCGGTCTTGAGGCGGAATGAACCGCCCACCTCGTGTCCCTAATCCTATACTACATTTCATTTAAAATCCTGATCATGTGACTGAAAAAATGATATAGTGAAGAGGAATTAAATAATGACCACTAGGGGAGTCGGTAGGCCGACTGAGACGACGAAGACGTTCGGACCCTTTGAACCTGATTAAGTTTGGACTTACGGAGGGAAGTGGCGTGAATATCTCTCTTGTTGTCTCTTCACGTCATGCCCTGTTCGTAGGGTGTGGCGTTTTTTGATTCAACAAAAGGGGGAATTAGGTTGAAATTCAGTCAAGAAATTCGGCAAGCCGCAAAAACATATTGGGACAGCAGTTTTTCCCATCCATTCGTCACAGGCATTGGTGACGGGACGTTACCGCTCGAAAAATTTCGACATTATGTCATGCAGGATGCGTATTATTTAAAACATTTCGCAAAAATTCAAGCCCAGGCCGCCTCAAAGGCAACGGATTTCGCGACGATCGCGGAACTCGCGGAACATGCGACATCGACCTATGCGGCTGAGCTATCACTTCATCAATCGTTTTTTGAACCGCTCGCTATTACGGAAGCGGATTTAGCAGCGTTCGAACCGGCACCGACTGCGTATGCCTATGTCTCGCATATGCATCACGCGAGCGAGGGGACACTCGGGGAAACGATTGCAGCGATTTTACCGTGTTACTGGCTTTATTATGAGGTCGGACAACAACTGTTGACGAAGTCACCGGCGTCACCGATTTATCAACAGTGGATTGCAACATACAGCTCGGAATGGTTCGAACGGGTCGTCTTTGAACAGGTCGATCGCCTCGATGCATTGGCGGCGCGAGCGAGTGCCGAAGAACGGGAACGGATGAAACACCATTTCGTCAGAAGCTGTTATTACGAATTGATGTTTTGGGAAATGGGCTGGACGGAAGAAACGTTTGAACGTCTCTTTACACAAGTTACGCGTCAACCAAAAGTAACGAAACGATAAGTACAGCTTTAGCCGCTGTCGATCAGCGCGATCAGACGACAGACCGCACAAAACCTGAGCAATTTTCAGCTTTCGTAAAGAAAGTCATGGCAATCGTTCAGGTTTTTTTGTTGGTGGATTACAGGCATAATGAAGATTCTGGTAAGGAAATCAGCTGTACCGTTCAATCAAATCGTTTAATTGTTGTTTGACGGCGTTTCGGTCCATCAAATCGTGGTTCGATAAGGGTAGCTTCGTCATTGTCTCATCCGCACCCGCCATCTCACTGAAGAGCGAACCTAAGTCGTGGGCACGACGGTCGATTTGCAAGACGATGTCGATGCCGGTGCGGTCTTGGAGCATGATGATTTCGACTTCATCGAGTTTATGGGCGAAGTACGTATTGCGTGCCGAATACTCGAGTTCCTGGGCGATCGGTAAATCCTTCCGGTAACGCCCGGGAAGTTTTTCCGTGTCCGCTTTCTTGAGTCGGAATCCAAGTTCTTCCATCGCTTCTAAGATGACGGATTGGAGGTCATTGGCTTGGACGATGATGGCGTCCCGGTCTGACGGATCGACCGCCTGGGCGATATCGAGACCCGTTTCAATCCATGACTTCGATTGACTGACCGAGAGCGGCGTATTGAATGGTACTTGAAGCGTAAACGGAATTTCGCGTTCGGCACCTGCTTCAATCGTAAAGGCGGCTTCGTTTAGCGAAAAACGATCGAGTGTGAACGTCGTAAATGTCGTGCTGTCCCTGACTTCTTCCTTATATTGTGTATTAAACGCTAAATAAATCCGATCGATTTCTTGGTCGACATTGCCGCCTTTAATATGAACGGTTCCGTGAATCTGTCCGCCGGGCTCACAGCGCTCGCTGTCGAGTCGTGTATCGACTGTGGCGGCACCGATTCCGATTTGTGATAAAAGTTTTTTGAACATCGTTCGTTCCTCCTTTAATGATGAAGCTACCTTACTTGTCGAATAGGGTGGAATTTGCTACAGTTTCGAAAGAACAATCAGAAAAGGACGGGACTACAGTGGAATTACACCAAGTAAAAGAATTACTCACTCAAAAGCTCGAGGCTTCTGCTCTCGTGCATGCAACGATTAGTGGTCCGCGCCAAAAGTCGAATGATCTTCGAAGAATCAAACTAAAACCGATTCTATTGAAAGATACGTATGCAATCCAGTTAGAGTTTCAATATGAACGGATAATTAAACACGAAAATTTGTCGGTTGATGAATTTTTAGAACGACTCGACGGATTGATGGAGGAATTCCGTCAATTTTTATTCCGTTTCAAGACGGAAGAAGTTCAGTTCCAGTTATCCAAAAAAATGAAAGTATCGTTAAAAACAACGCAACAGTCACCCCTTCAAGCAGAACTGTCGCATAATCGTAAAAAAAGTCATCTCCTTGAAGATGGTGTCGCCGTTCCGTTTTTAGTCCGACTCGGTGTCATGACGGAAGACGGGCAAGTCAAACGGCAAAAGTACGATAAATTTAAACAAATCAATCGGTTCCTGGAGTTCGTCGAAGATAGTATTTCAGCGTTACCGACAGACCGAACGTTACGGATTCTTGATTTCGGTTGTGGAAAATCGTACTTGACGTTTGCCTTGTATCATTACTTGAGTGTCGTCAAAGGCTTCGACTTGAAAGTGACCGGACTTGATCTCAAAAAAGAAGTCATCGAAGAATGTACAGCGATTGCGCGCGATCTCGACTATACGAATCTCGAGTTTCGTGTCGGGGACGTCCATGATTATAACGAAGATACAGAGGTTGACTTAATGGTGACGCTTCATGCCTGTGACGTCGCAACGGATGTTGCACTTGCCCGCGCCGTTGATTGGAATGCGTCTGTTATCTTAAGTGTCCCGTGTTGTCAAAAAGAACTCAATCGTCAACTCGACTGTTCACCACTCGACGTCATGTTGCAACACGGGCTGATTCAAGAGAAGTTCGCTTCGCTTGCGACGGATTCGATCCGTGCCGAAATCTTGACGCTCGTCGGTTACGAGACACAATTGCTTGAATTCATTGATTTAGAGCATACACCAAAAAATGTCTTGATTCGTGCGTATAAAAATGACCGTCAGCCGTCGGAAGAAAAAATTGACCGTTACGTCGCCTTCCGTGATCTACTACATGCGAAACCATATTTGGCGCAAGAATTAAGCGGCAGACTTGGACAGATTTCATCTAAACTCGTACAATAAGGAAGAGAACGAATAAGGGAGGAATTAGACCGATGGATTTCCAAATGTATTTTGAAGACGTCGTCCAGACAGCACGTAAAGAAGCGGCAGCTGCTGGTTTTGAAGAATTAACGACAGCTGAAAGCGTCGATGACGCGATGAAGCGTGAAGGATTGACACTTGTCCTTGTCAACTCAGTATGTGGATGTGCAGGTGGGATTGCTCGCCCGGCAGCTGCTTACGTCAATCGAATGGAAGGCGTGAAGCCGGATCATTTCGTAACGGTGTTTGCGGGACAAGACCGTGAAGCAACGGACCGGGCACGCGAGTACTTTGAAGGGTATCCACCTTCATCACCATCATTCGCTTTGATGCAAGATGGCAACATTCTTTCGATGGTTGAACGTTTCGACATCGAATCGTTTACTGCAGAAGAAGTTGTTGAAAAATTAGAGTCATTGATTGAAATTTACGCATAAATGAATCAACGTGAGCCGTGTTTCTTAATTGAAACACGGTTTTTAGTTTGTCGTGAAAGTGAGTGTGCGCGAAAGGGATGTTTTTTTAGCAGTCCCCCCTGAAGCAGAGGCCGACTTATTGAAAGAGCAATGAAAAAAGAAGGACGAATCGAATCAATAGCATCCCCTTTTTCAAATTAGAAAGTACCCTTGATTAAAATCCGAGGATAGCAATAAAAAATGTAAGCGGATTCAAAGTTGGTTATTTACTCATGTTTTGTATAAAAAGAATCGATTTATGCATTATTATGAGATAATTATACTTTACAATGAATAAATATTCGTATATCCTAAAAGTAATAAATCGGATCAGAGCTATTTAGTATTGAATTAGAAAAAAACATAAGTCATACTATTGTTAAAGTTCTGACAATTGAGCGTTGGAAGGGGAATTTATTCATGAAAAAATTAATAGCAACGGCAATGGCAGGCATTCTCGCACTTACGATGGCAGCATGTGGTGCATCAGATGATTCATCAGGCGGTTCAAGTGATGACAGTAAAGTATTGACGATGGGAACGTCAGCAGATTACTTCCCGTTTGAATACATCGATACGGCGAAAGGGGACGACATCGTTGGATTTGATGTCGCAATCGCAAAGGAAGTCACAAAAAATCTCGGTTATGACCTAAAAATTGAAGATATGGAGTTCGGTAGCTTACTCGGAGCACTCAGTTCAGGTCGGATTGATTTTGTCATGGCAGGAATGACACCGACAGACGAGCGGAAGAAAAACGCTGATTTCACAGATGTTTATTTCGAATCAAAGAACCTCGTTATGACAAAAGATGAAGCGATTAGTTCGGAAGATGAACTAAAAGGTAAAAAAATCGGCGTTCAACTTGGATCGATTCAAGAAGGACTTGCAAAAGATCGTTATAAAGACAGTGAAGCCGTATCGTTGAATAAAATTCCGGAAATCATTCAAGAACTCAATACGGGTCGAATTGATGCGCTCATCATTGAAGATGCTGTAGCGGTCAAATACATGGATCAAGACGCATCATTAAAAACGTACGAAATTAAAGAAGACGGACCGACGGGTTCAGCCGCCGCTTTCAAAAAGGGTGACAAGATGCGTGACGAGTTCAACAAAGAATTGAAAAAGATGATCGATTCAGGTGAAATCGACAAACTTGCAGAAGAATGGTTCCAAAAAGAAGCAAAATAAGAGAAGCGCATAGGGGTGGGGGTAACCCCATCCCTTTTGTGCGACGTTAGGAGTTTGATTATGATAGACTTTACAAAGATTCAAGATTCAATCCCATATATTCTGCAAGGGATTCCGGTTCTGTTCCAAGTCGTGATCGTCGCTGCCATCGCAGGGATGTTCATCGGAATCATCGTGGCAGCACTTAAAATTACGAAAAGCAAATTCATTCGGTTCATTGGCCATGCCTATACGGCAGTCTTTCGTGGAACACCCTTGATTTTGCAACTGGCAATCATTCACTTCGGTTTACCGCAACTGACGGGTTACGTCACGACAGGCTATCAATCCGCTGTCATCGCCTTTTCATTGAACTCGGGTGCTTACATCTCGGAAATCATCCGGGCAGGAATTCAAGCAGTCGATCGTGGACAATGGGAAGCGGCAGATGCACTCGGTATCCCGTACATGAAACAATTGCGGTCAATCATCTTACCGCAAGCGTTCAAAAACATTTTACCAGCCATCATGAACGAACTGATCACGTTAACAAAAGAATCGGCCCTCGTCTCGACAGTCGGTGTTCTCGATATCATGCGCCGGGCGCAAGTCGTCGGTGGAGAAAAAGCATTGTACTTCGAACCCTTGTTATTTGCGGGACTCGTCTATTTCGTCCTTGTCATGGGATTGTCCTTGATTGGTCAACAAGTCGAAAAAGCTATGAGAAAGAGTGGGTAATCAGATGGAACCTATGATTCAAGTCACCGATCTGTACAAACAGTTCGGAAAGTTAGAAGTATTAAAAGGCATCACGACGACAGTCGGCCGTGGGGAAGTTGTCGCAGTCATCGGACCGTCGGGTTCAGGGAAGTCGACGTTCTTACGTTGTATCAACCTTTTGGAGCAACCGACAGGTGGAATGATTAATGTCGACGGCTTCGAATTGACAAAACCGAAAGCGAATATCGCGAAAGCGCGTCAAAACATCGGAATGGTGTTTCAACAGTTTAACCTGTTCCCCCATAAGTCGGTGCTCGACAACTTAATTTATGCCCCAATCAATGTCCTCGGTTTATCAAAAGAGGATGCTGTCAAGCGGGCAGAAGTGTTACTCGACCGCGTCGGTCTCGCTGAGAAACGGGATAACTTCCCGAATCAGCTGTCCGGTGGTCAAAAGCAACGTGTTGCGATTGCCCGTGCCCTCGCGATGGAACCGAACGTCATGTTATTTGACGAGCCGACGTCAGCACTTGATCCGGAAATGGTCAATGAAGTCCTCGATGTCATGAAGCAATTGGCGGAAAGTGGGATGACGATGGTCATCGTCACGCATGAGATGGGCTTCGCGAAAGAAGTCGCTGACCGTGTCCTGTTCCTCGATGAAGGTATTTTGATGGAAGAAGGAACACCAGTCGATCTGTTCGATCATCCAAAAACGGATCGTGCGAAAAAATTCTTAGAAAAAGTCTTATAACACATAACCGCCATCTCTTTCATCAAAGGGGTGGCGTTTTTTGAGGAGGACGAGATAGATGAAGTTACTAGAGGGGGAAGACATTCGGCTGACGCGTTTCCAAGCGGCAGATACGGACGTCTACCGGGGCTTTCTTGACGATGCGACGTTTGCACGAAACTTGAGTGCGACACCGTATCGGTTCTTGTCAGATGAAAAAATCAACGGGATGCTTGCGAGTGATGCCCATGAGACGTTTCGGTTCGCCGTTCGTCGGACGGATGCCGAGCGTCTGATTGGTGTCGCTTCACTCGAAGATGTCTTATGGTCGAACGGGACGGCCTGGTTGATGATTGGAGTCGATCCGAGCGAAGCCGGGAAAGGGTATGGGCGCAAAGCATTACAGCTCTTACTGCGATACGCCTTTTATGAGCTCAATCTTGAACGGATCCAGTTGACGGTCTTTGCCTATAATGAACGTGCGATTGCACTATACGAACGACTCGGCTTCGTTCATGAAGGGACATACCGGCAATTTTTAAAGCGGGATGGTATCCGGCATGACATGCTGCTTTACGGATTGTTGCGGACGGAATGGGAGGATTTTTTATGATTAACGAAACGGAACAGTTCGTCCGTGCCTTTCACGCGACGGATTTTTCAGGACATGACTATGCCCATATCGAGCGTGTCCGGAAGATGGCGTTACAGATTGCTGCGACGGAAGGCGGAGATTTGCTGACGATTGAACTGGCGGCACTCCTGCATGATGTCGCGGACGAGAAACTCGGCGGAGCACTTTCTTCCGTCGCCCTGTTTTTGTCAGGAAAAGTCTCGGACGACCGGCAGCGGCAGATCCTGCAAATCATTGACGGGATGTCATTTAAAGGGGGGGACCGTCCACCACTTGAGACGCTGGAAGGACGGATCGTCCAGGACGCAGATCGGTTAGATGCGATCGGTGCCATCGGGGTCGCCCGGACCTTCCAGTATGGAGCATTGACCCAAGCACCGATGCATGTACCCGGTTTAAGACCACGCAAGCCGGGAGACCGGACGAGTCCTTCGAGCACAATCAATCATTTTTATGAGAAGTTACTTTTGTTAAAGGACTTGATGAATACCGAAACGGCAAAAGGCATCGCAGAGGAACGGCATGCCTTCATGCTGGAATTTTTGGAACGTTTTCAGACGGAATGGGAGTTGTGAAAAACGGACACAAGAGTTGATTCAAGACTCAATCCGTCCGCGCGCTCTGTTCCGATAGTTCCGTCCTGTGCGCTTTCTAGCTCGGTCCTTATTCGTCAAGCTCTTTTAAAATCACCGACCTTCAGCTAAGGATGATGGCAGTGATGAGACCGAGTGAGGCGAGTAGTCCGACGATCGTGCCACCTTCCTCATGCGCCTCCGGCATCATCGTCGAAGCGAGCATCGCGATGATGCCACCGCTTGCGAAGGCGCCGATCATCGCAAACTGCATATCCGGCAGACTGGCGAGGACGGAATAGCCGGCGAGCGAGGCGAGGGCGGAAATCAACCAGACGACACCCCACATGACTAAGATTTTTTTCTTTGAAAATCCGTCTTTTTGAAGTCCGGTCGTACTCGAGAGACCTTCCGGAATATTGCTGACGAAAATCGCCGCAACGAGTGCCGCACTGACATTCCCCGACAATAAGCTTGCCCCAATCATGATCGATTCCGGAATCGCATCTAAAATCGTTCCGAAAAAGATGGCCGTCCCTGTGCCTTCGTTTCCACCACCCGAACGTTTCCGTTTACTCGCACCTCGCGAAGAAACAAAAAAATCAAATCCTGTAAAGACGAGAGAACCGACGATGAACGAGATAGCGACAATGAACGTCGTTGATTTATTCAAGGCTTCGTCGAGTAGCTCGAACGTCGCTGCCCCAATCAATATCCCCGTACCGAACGACATGACATATCCGATGTACCGTTGCTTCATCGGTAAAAATAAACCAATCAATGCTCCGATGACGACTGCGCCCCAACCTAAAGCCATCCACATAACTGATTCCTCCCTTATTCCATTGTTCTTTTTTCCTTTCGATAATGATTTATAAACATAGTTAATTTTTGGAGGAGAAACGAAATGAAAAAATCACCTCCCGCTTCGGAAGGTGATTGTGATAGTCAGAACGGTTGTTTGTTCAGCCAGTGACCACCGTCCAGTGCGATGCATTCTCCATTTAAGTAGCTTGCTTGATCGGAGACCATCCAGACGGCGAGTCCAGCGATTTCTTCTGGTGTCCCGAACCGTCCGAGTGGTACATTGCGACGAATTCGTTCCGCGTGTTCCGGTGACATCGCTAGTTTATCGGCACCACCCGTCCGTTCGATCGGTCCCGGACTGATCGCATTGATGCGGGCATGATACTTATACCCCCACTCGACGGCAAGCGTCCGCGTCAAATTCAAGACTCCGGCTTTTGCGGCAGCACTCGGAGCGACACCGGCTCCAGCTTGCCACGCGTAAGAAGCGACGATGTTTAAAATCTGTCCACCTTTGACGTCATCTTCTTGCCAGCCTTTGACAAGCGCGTGTGAACAATTGAATGTCCCATTGAGGACGATGTCGATGACCGTCTTCCATCCGTTCGGAGACAGCTCATCCGTCGGACAGATGAAATTTCCGGCCGCATTGTTCACGAGTGCCTCTAAGCGACCGAACGTTTCCCGTGCTTGATTGACGGCCGCGATACAGGCATCGGTATCACGAACATCCATTTGAATGGTCAGATGCTCCCCCTCAATCTGCTTTAGTTCATGATCCGTTTGTTGTAACCGTTCCAAGTCACGTCCTGTGACGACGACGTTCCAGCCGGCTTCTTTTAAGGCGAGTGCCATTGCTTTCCCCATACCGCTCGTACCGCCTGTCACCATGATCGTTTGTGCCATTAACTTCTCCCCCTTTAGTCTGAATGAACAACCATTCATTATTAGTATTCAAAAAAGAAGGAGTAAACTCCTTCTTTTTTGTAGTCGATTATTTTGAACTAACGGCAGTATCTGTCAGGATTGGAACAACTTGTTTCTTCCGTGAAACGACACCTTCGAGGTAAACGAGGTGGTTGGTTGCTTCAATTCCATAAGCTTGTTCGACGAGTGGTGCTTGTTGTCCGAGTACGAGCGCAACTGAATTATTTGTTAAGATGTCAGTCACGAGGAACACGAACAGATCGAGTTCTTTTTCGAGAATGATCGTATTGATTTGCTCTTCAAGCTCAGCTTGACGAAGTAAAACTTCAGCTGTATCGACCGTATTGACCTGAGCAATCTCGACTTTGTGTGCGCCCATCGAAAACTCTTTTGCGTCAAGTGAAATCAATTCTGTGATTGATTTTTTCGATAAGTCAGCACCTGCTTTGAGCATGTTCAAACCGTAGACGTTTGCATCGACACCAGCGATTTCTGCAAGTTCACGTGCAGCGACGATGTCTTCTTCCGTACATGTCGGTGACTTGAACAACAATGAATCGGAAACGATTGCCGATAACATCAAACCTGCGATTTCCGGTTTGATCGCGACACCATGTTCTTTATAAAGTTTGTTCAAAATCGTTGCCGTACAACCGACGGGCTCAGCGCGGTAGTAAATCGGATCTGATGTCTCAAAGTTCGCAATCCGGTGGTGATCGATGACTTCTGTGACCGTGACGTCAGCGATGTCGTCGGCACTTTGTTGACGTTCGTTGTGGTCGACGAGAATGACGTGTGACGCTTCGGCAGCGACTGTCGTAACAAGACGCGGTGCAGCGATTTTAAATTGATCGAGTGCGAATTGTGTTTCATCATTGATTTCGCCTAAACGTATCGCTTCGGCATTCACACCTAATGCTTTCTTCAGTTCAGCGTACGCGATTGCTGACGTAATCGTATCCGTATCCGGATTTTTATGACCAAAAATCAATACTTTTTCCATGCTGAATCACTCCTCAATGGTTAATGTCTCGCCCATTAGTGTATCATATCTCGGAATTAGAAGGCGTCCATTTTGTACAGGATACCAGCGATTTTTTCGCTCCAGTAAGGATCCGATGCATAAAAAACGTTCATTCCTTTTGCTTTATTTCCGAGGAACGGTCCACGGTGGTACTTACCATCCGTCGCGAGGTAGTCGCGGGCGATAAACTGACCCGTTTTTCGAATCGAGTCGTCAAGCGATTTATAAGCCGTTGCATTTTGACCAGGTGCAATATCCGTCGCATTGACGCCAAACAGATTGAATTTTTCACGGGCAATCGTCGACCGACCGTAATTTGATTCATGAATCGCATGAGCGAGGAGATAGGCGGCATTGATATCAAAATCACGCTCGACTTTTTTGAACGTCTTCCCAGTACCGATTAACGGACTATCGGGCGCATTGTTTTTGATGAAGGCATCAAGCTCTTTTGCGGACAAAGGAGTCGGTTTCCGTAAATCTTTCGTCAATGTCGTCACTTCGACATAGTCGGTCGTCCGCTTCGAAATGTCTTTTGGGGCACGTCCGACGGTAATCCAGCCGCCGAGTCCGGCGTTTGCGACGATGTAGTGACGTAACGTATCACCCGTTCGTTCGTAAAACGATCGGTTCGTCGATCGTTCAAGAGGATACAAGGTCAACCGATCCGACGCGACGAAGCCGCGGACACCGGCAATTTCAATCCGACTGACGTCTGGACCGAAGTCGCGCAGTGTTAAACGGCTACCGGACGCGACATATGTCAACCGTTTTTTTAACGATTCGTCTTGATAGATGTTGAGCGTACCACCTTCGTCGACGATCCCGATACCGGGACCAGTCAAGTAGAGATAACGGTCATCCTTGGTTCGTTTAACGGCACCACGGTCGTCACCAAGGTAGGTTTTCGCTTCGCTGAACGTATCAAATTCTTGTTCCGTCGCGATTTGACCTTCTTGATATTTTTCAGCGATGTACGGAGCAGCCGGTTTTAAGACGGACGGTGGATCGTCCTTCAACAAATAGAATAGAACGATCCCGAGCAAAAAGAAAAATAACAGTCCTTTTAGGGATCCCGCTTTTTTTGCGGGACGACCGGGACGAATCGTGCGTGTACTCAAAAAATCACGTCCTTCAAAAAATCGATAGACAACTTGGGTAAAGGATAGGTAGTCTAACAAAGAATAGGGGGGGAACTCGATGTTCATTGGATATCGGACTTTAAAAACGGCCGTCGCAGCCGCACTTGCGATGTGGATTGCGGAGCAGATGCAACTCGACTACTACGTCTTCGCCGCCATCATCGCCATCTTGAGTATTCAAGCGACGCGGAAAAAATCAATTCGTTCATCGTACGAACGCATCATGGCGTCGATTCTTGCCATCGGAATCGGTTTCCTGATTTTCGAAATCATCGGTTATCGGCCAGTTGCTTTAGCACTTTATTTCATTATATTCATTCCGTTGACGCAACGCCTCCGTCTACAGGACGGTTTTATTACGAGTGTCGTCATCTTGACGCATCTTTACACGGCACGACAACTCAACCTTGCGATTTTTTTAAATGAAGTCTACTTGATTTTGATTGGCGTCGGTGTCGGATTACTCGTCAATATGTATATGCCGAGCCTTGACCGTGTCATCACGGAGCGCCGTCAGCAAATCGATAAACGGATTGCTGCTTTGTTCTTTGAAGTCGCCGCGGCGATCGAGACGGGGCGGATCAATCATCATTCGCTGACGCTCGAAGAAACGGAACGATTGTTGCGGGAAGGAAAGGACGCTTCGTTAAAACGGATGGGCAATGCCATCGGTCGTCGAAATGATGACGAGGACTACAGCTATTTCCGGATGCGGGAGCAACAGTTCGAACTGCTCCGCGGGATCGTCCGTAATGTCGATGATTTGGTGTTAATCGTCGAAGAAGGCAAAAAAGTCGCCGACCTGTTTCGGACGATTGGTGACAATGTCCGTCCGGAGGCCGACGCAAGGTTATTTTTACAAGAACTGGCGGACTTACTCGCGACCTTCCGTGCTTCGCCGTTACCGACGACACGTGAAGAGTTCGAAGTCCGGTCCGCGCTGTTGCACATGTTGCAAGAAACGGAGCAATATTTACAATTAAAGCAGCGTTTCGTCGCGAGATCAGAAGAAATAAAACATCGTCGAGGCAAACGTACCAAGTAAGAAGATTGCTAAGATCGCAATCGTCGTCCACTTGATGAGACGTTGTTGTTTGGATGGGCGTGACATGACAGGTGCAACTCCTTTCTAAAATGCAAACGTAATTACTGTTATTGTACAAACAACCCTTCTGAAGTGCAAATCAGTCAGTTGATGGTATACTGAAAAAGCGCTAGTCGAATAGTACTTACATGAGGAGGAATCTAGCATGGTCAATGAGAAACGTGTACTTGATACATTTTTAGAGTTAGTCCAAATCGATTCAGAATCAAAAGAAGAGGCACAGATTTGTGCCCATCTGAAAAAAACGTTCACAGAACTCGGATGTGACGTCTTTGAAGATGATGCATCATCGAAAACGGAACATAAAGGAAATAACTTAATCGTCACACTTCCAGCAACAAAAGACGGTGTCGATAAAATTTATTTCACGTCACATATGGATACGGTTTTCCCGGGACAAGGGATTAAACCGATCATCGAGGATGGGTATGTCAAAACGGATGGTACGACAATCCTCGGGGCAGATGATAAAGCGGGTCTTGCGTCAATCATCGAGCTGGTCCATGTCTTGAATGAAACGAAGCAACCGCACGGACAGATTCAATTCGTCATCACAGTTGGCGAAGAATCAGGTCTTGTCGGGGCGATGGTCCTCGATCAATCAAAAATCGATGCAGACTATGGGTTTGCCCTTGATTCAGACGGTAAAGTGGGCGATATCATCACGGCTGCCCCGACACAAGCGAAAGTGAATGCTAAAATCTATGGTAAAACGGCACATGCTGGGGTTGCGCCTGAAAAAGGTGTCTCTGCCATTACGATTGCTGCAAAAGCCATCGCGAAAATGCCGCTTGGTCGAATTGATGAAGAGACGACAGCAAATGTCGGCCGATTCAGTGGTGGTGGTCCATCGACGAACATCGTCTGCGATTATGTTGAAATCTTCGCAGAAGCACGTTCACTCGTTGCACCGAAGATGGAAGCCCAGACAGAAAAAATGAAAGCTGCCTTTGAAGAAGCAGCCGCTGAACTCGGCGGACGTGCTGAAGTCGAAGTCAAAGTCATGTATCCTGGCTTCAAGTTCGAAGACGGAGACCAAGTCGTCGAAGTTGCGAAAGCTGCAATCGCGCAACTTGGGCGGACACCACGTTTACTTCATTCAGGTGGCGGTTCAGATGCGAACGTCATCGCTGGTTTCGGTATTCCGACAGTCAACTTAGCCGTCGGATACGAAGACATCCATACGACGAATGAAAGAATGCCGATCGAAGAACTCGTCAAGACGGCAGAACTATGTGTTACGCTCGTCGATTACATCACAAATAAGTGAGAAGATAATGAAAAGAGTGTACCGCTATATTGCGGTACACTCTTTGTTCGTTTACGATTAAGTTAATTGAGGACGTTCGACGAACTCCATTGACTCAAGAACAAATTCTTCAGTACATAATAAGGTCGTCGCGATTTCTTGAATCTGAATCGACTTTCCGTACTTTTGCCGATAGTTCTCGTTCAGCATCCGGGCTTCGTGTACGATTCGTGCATAGGTCCGTTCGATTTTGGTCATGGAAAAAACCACCTTTCGAATCAGTATGGGTACAGTTTACCATGCTTCGTTGTGTGAAAGATGTATTTTGTGTATAAAAAATGCTAATTTTACGAAAAGGGGAAAAAGATGGAATTTTATTTTTTAGGTACAGGAGCAGGAATGCCTTCGAAACAACGCAACGTGTCGTCAATCGCCTTGATGCACCCGAAGATGACGTGGTTGTTTGATTGTGGTGAGGCGACGCAACACCAAATCTTACACAGTCCGATTAAACCACGAAAAGTCAGCACGATTTTCATCACTCACCTTCACGGGGATCATATTTTTGGTTTGCCCGGTTTCATCAGTACGCGGGCAGCGCTTGAAGGAACGACACGATTGACGATTTATGGACCGAAGGGGTTACAGGAGTGGCTCGATGCGACACTTCGTGTCACAGGGACATATTTACGCTATCCGCTAGACGTGATTGAAGTCGAAGCGGGTCAAACGTACGAACATGAAGGATTTACGATTACGGTCGCCGCACTTGAGCATCGTTTTTTAGCGTATGGGTACCGGATCGAAGGGCATCAAGAAACAGGGATGTTGCTCGTCGATCGCTTAAAGGAGCACGGTATTCCGTCCGGTCCACTCTATAAACAAATTAAACAAAGCGATTCGTTCGAGTTTGAGGGAACACTTTACGAGTCAGCAGATTTTTTAGGGCAACCGAAACCAGGCGTGAAGTTGGCCGTCTTAGGCGATACGACACCTTGCGAAGCGAGCATCCGCTTAGCGCGGGGTGTCGATGTGTTGATTCATGAGGCGACGTTCGCCGATACCGAAACAGAACATGCGGGACGTTTCGGACACTCGACAGCACGTCAGGCGGCGGGAATTGCAAAACAAGCGGAAGCGAAAAAGTTATTATTGACACATGTCTCAGCCCGTTATGTCGAGCAAGAGGATCACTTAGAACGTGAAGCACGGGAAGTATTCCCTGAATCGTATCTCATGGTGGATCATCAATCCATCCAAGTGAAGGCGTAAGTGATGGACGTATTGATTCGGTGGGCACTCTTTTTATTAGCAGCCGTCCTACTCGCATTCTTACTAGAAAAAAGGACGGAAAAAGAACGTTATCTCTACATGAAACTTGTCTTTTATGCCTGCTTAGGTTCCGTTTCATTTCCAGTCTATGATATTCAGTTACCACTTGGAATCATTCTATTTTTAATCGTGCTTCATCCGCAAAAAAACTCACGCTACAAACGGTATATGGCCTTGTTCGGATTTTTATTTTTCTTATTGCAATTATTCGCCGGTCCATTCGATACGTTTACAGTCCGTGAAGAAACACAACAGATTGGGCGAGTGATGATTACGGATCAGTCGTTCAATCACTTGTTGAACCAAATCGAGAAGCGGGTCGGAGATGAGTCGTTACGGCTCGAGCAAAGCGAACTATTATTTGACCAGGGTGGCAATTTGCGGAATGCGACGTTCGAAGTGATTGCTAAAAGCACGAAGCGGTTCGTCCGCTATGACATTTCCTATCAAGAAATCACAGGCACAATCACGTATCGACCACGTGAAGAAGTGCTGGAACGATCGCTCGAATCGTATTACCAGAAACTGATTGATGCGTCTCGTTCGTTTGATACGTTACGCCAGCTGTCGATTAAACAAATATTACATGAATCAAAGACACCGTATGTCGAGATGGATATGGATGGTCTTTATGAAACGTTTAGTCTACAAGATGCGACCGTGTTATTAATTGATGATCAAGGGGAGTTGATCCCTTATGTCAATACAGGAGAAGACGTGCTCGCGAACGCAATTCGCTTGACCTATTTGCGGGCGGACGGACAATCCCTTCGTGAGAAAAAGATTTTGTTGTACAATTATAGCTTTGAGACATCAAGGCGAAAGGGAGTCGTTCGATGAAACAGTGGATATTAGCGGGAAGTTTACTTATCTTAGCAGGGTGTTCTGAGGAAGCGGAGCCTAAGACCTCGAAAACAGAGGCCTGCGACGTGAAGGTTGACGTCTCGGTCGTCAACCATGCAAAGGACAAGACGTTGTTTGAGGAAGCAATGTGTTTTGATCAAGAAGAGACGGCGCTTGATGCGCTCGAAGAAACGAAGTTAGATGTCGTCAAAACAGGAAAAGGTGAGATGGCTTATGTCACAGCCGTCGAGGGAGTTCGAGAAAAGTCAGCTGGAGCAAGCAGCGGCTGGGTATTCGGCGTCAATGAAAAACCGGGTGAGGTCGGAGCGGGAAGTTACGAACTTCAAGACGGAGATCGCCTTGAATGGCGATTTGAAAAAGATGCAATGGCTTATTTTCAGTAAGACAGAACGGGAGCGACTTCATCCATTGAATGTTGCTCTTTTTTTGATGGTGATGCTATCGGTCCCGTTCGTCTTGCAGGATCATATAGGAATGCTCGCGCTCGTACATCTCATCTTTTTCATTACCATTCGTCAGTTCGAGGTCTTTCGTTATCTGATGTTACCGCTACTCTATACATTGATGATGATGGTTCCACTTCTCTATGGCGCATCGATTGATGTGATTGGGATTCTGGCGGTCAGCGTACAAATCACCTTATTTATCACGTCAAGTCAACTCGTGTTCACGCTTGTTCGCCTCGAACAGATGGGACCTTTGTTTCGGATGTTACCACGACTGACGCGACTAACCGGGCTCGTGCTTGCACTAATTCCGTCTTTGCTCCGGACATGGCCGGAAGTGAAGATGAGCCATCGGCATCATTCATTATCGGAGCAGTTAGAACGAATGGCGATGTATCATTTATTACCGATTGACGCCGTACCGAGCAGACTTCGAAAACTAACGCTGCGTGACATTCGGACGGGTGTGATTTTGGTTAGTGTCAGCAGTCTGTTGTTGACCTCGTATGCTTATGTTGGTGCAGTCGTATTGCCGATGATTTTACTCTGTTCGAAAGGAGCTTTTCGTGATGCCAACGATTATTTCAAACGACAGCAAAGCGACCGGACAGCTTGAGCGTCTCGCGGCCGAAGCGGGACAGCCCATCATCTATCCGGAACGACTGCTACATGGGCGAGTCCGTGATTTACTAGCGACAACAAGTCTGTTTGTCGCGGGAGAACTTACGACACTCCTCGGACTAGAACCGTTCTTTGAGCGAGAGGTAAGTGAGTTATCATCCGGAGAGCAGCAACTCGTTTCAGTTGGATATGCGCTCGCTTCGTTACCGCCAAGTCTTTTCTTAGACAATCCCTTCCTGTTTTTAGATCACGTGCGAAAACGGCGATTGGTCGATTTGCTGAATGAGATGGAACGTCGTTTTACATGTCGTATCTATTATTCAGTCACCGATCAAGCGGATTTAGAACAGATTGTGTTCGAGCAAGCAACTCAAGGAGACATCTATGATGAGATGCGGGCCGTCGAACATCGTTATCCGATGCAGACGCGCTATGCGTTAGACGTATCCCGCCTCAGTTTAGCGGCAGGGGAACGAGTGGTGCTCGTCGGTGCCAACGGGAGTGGGAAGTCGACGTTGCTACGGCTCTTACTCGGCGTTGAGCGTCCCTTGTATGGAAAAGTGAAACGACGCGGGCGAAAGAATTACTTGCCTGCGCATCCGGCCCTTGCGCCTCAAGTTGACAGTCAACCGGGCACGTTCGCTTCACAAAAACAGCGATTGTTTGAACGGCTTGACTGGAGCGACGATGCTTATTATTTTGACGAACCGACAGCAGGATTAACGGACGCACAACGGCAGCGATTCGTGGAAACACTCATCGAGCAACCAATGAAGTTAGTCGTGATGGCGACGCATGACGACTTTTTAATCCGTCACGCGACACGTGTCCTTTATCTCGTTCAAGGTGAAATTACGTTTGATGGTCCGGCGGCTACTTTTTTAGAACAAAGTAGGTTATATGGATGGGACTGATTCTCCTCGCCTGTCTGTTCATTTTGATTCTGTTTATCCGTTTTGAGCGTCGACCGTTGTCAGAAGCGATGTTACGCTTCATCGCGCTCGTCACTGCGGCGGCGATCGTCGGACGGATTCTTTTTTCGAGTCTGCCGAACATTCAACCGGCCACGGCACTCGTTCTATTACTTGCCGTCTACGTCAGTCCGGTCGTCGGTGCAGTCGCGGGTTTGTTGGTCGTCGTCCTGTCGAGTTTATTCTTAGGGAGTGGACCGTTCGTTTTATTTCAAGCGCTTGCTTACATGGCTATCAGTCTCGTCGGACTCGTACCGCTATTGAAATCGAAATGGCTGTTAGCCTGTTACGGGCTTCTCGCCGGATTTTTGTATGGCTGGATCAGCAACCTCGGTTTTTTAATCTTTACAGCATTTTCACGAGAAGCTTTTTTGACACTTGTCGTCACAGGCGGGGTATTTGATTTAGTACATGGAATCGGAAATGTTTGCTTTATTTTATTACTTCATCCGACTTTTTTACGGATTTTGCACTCAATCGACCAAAAGGCGGGTAAAGAACATTAACCTGATTCGATTGGAGTGAAAAAAGATGCTTAGTTCATCCGTGTCACTACCATATGTCGTCTTATTGTTACTTATGTCGAGTTGTTGTTTACTGTTTGGCAGTATTCTATTGTTAAAACACACTGTTCGTGGACGCTATGCGGGCTTTTATTTACTGGCTGCAGCAATTTTTCCAGCAGCGATGCTCATCACGTCCGCTGAAGGGGCATTGATGTCACAACTTTACTTTGAAGCGGGTCTCTTTTTAGGATGTGTTGCGTGGTTACTCGTATTAGCGACGGGGTATATGCTCATGGTGACGAGTGCCGTCACGTTTCGTTATCTGTATCGCTATACTTCGTTACCGAAGACGCTCCGGACACAATTTGTGAGTCGGTTTGAGCGAAAAAAACAAATACATTAAACCTTTTAAAAAAGTCTCCTCTATAAAACAAGTCCCGCTAGCCGAGCTAGCGGGACTTGTTTTAAGAAAGCGTCGATTAATTGGAGTACGCGAGATCTTCTTCCGTTGTGTCTTGATCTTGACGAGCAGGATCCTGGATGCGACCTGTTAATTCTGTCAAGAGACGGCGAGGTAAGAATTTAGCCAGTGAGACCATTGCCCGATTGCTCGCGCCTGGAACGATTACACGTTTCCCTTTAAGCGTACCGCGGTAACCCGCGAAGGCGACGAGGTGTGACGGCATGCTTTGGAAAGGCAATGTGATGTTCGCCCGATTAAAGAAGTTTGTATCCGTCGGTCCCGGGCAGAGGCATGAGACCGTAACACCTGAACCATCAAGTTCAGAAGCGAGTGCTTGAGAGAATGACAGGACGTAGGCTTTTGTTGCGTAATAGACGCTCATGTATGGACCCGGCATGAAAGCAGCGACGGAAGCGACGTTCAAGATACGTCCGAAGCCACGATCGACCATACCTGGTAACAAACGTTTCGTCAGTTCCGTTAAAGCGACGACATTCACATGAATCGAGTCGATGTCTTCCGATGGATCGATTTCCGCGAAACGGCCGGATGTCGCAAAACCAGCGTTGTTGAATAACAAATCAACAGTCAATTCTTGTTCATCGAGGTACGTCAGAACACGTGAGACGCTGTCGGCCTGTGATAAATCCACTGCGAACGTATAGGCTTTGATTTGATAACGTTTTTCAAGAACATTTTTAAGTTCCGTTAATTTTTTTTCGTTTCGGGCGATTAAGACACAATCAAACCCGTCGCGCGCTGCGAGCACGGCAAGATCAAGTCCGATTCCGCCAGAAGCCCCTGTAATTAAAGCAGTTTTTCGTAACATAACAAAATCCTCCATTCACATAATTGAATCATTTTCTAATTGTACCATTCCCTATTGTTCCCTTGAATCCTGCCGAGTAAGCATTTACTTTCGAAACAAGGGGCAGAACCGTTATGATAAGAAAGAGAAAGGAAGTGCGGAAGCATGAGAAAAAATGTCACGATTGCGCTGTTGTTAGCAACTTTTTTAGCAGCAATCGAAGGAACGATCGTCGCGACGGCAACACCCGTCATGGCAAGTGAATTAAATGGGGCGAAGCTCGTCAGTTGGATTTTTGCAGGATTTCTCTTATTTATGGCAGTATCGACGCCGATTTACGGGAAGATGGCTGATTTATATGGGCGGAAACGCGTCTTGTTATTTGGAATTGGCGTTTTTACACTCGCTTCATTAGCGTGTGGGCTTGCGCAGTCGATGGAGACACTAATCATTTTCCGCGCGGTCCAAGGAATCGGAGCAGGAGCGGTTCTGCCGATTGCCATGACGATCATCGGCGATTTATATACATATGAAGAACGTGGAAAAATTCAGGGAATCTTGAGTGCCGTTTGGGGGATATCCGGCGTTGCTGGACCACTCCTCGGTGGATTTTTAGTCGAATCGTTATCCTGGCGGTATATTTTCCTGTTGAACGTTCCGTTTGCGCTCGTGTCGTTCATCATGATCGTCGTCTTCTACAAGGAAACCGTTAAGGAGACGTCGCGAAAAATCGATTATCGGGGAGCGCTCTTGTTTGCGGTCGGGATGAGTGCGTTACTATACGGTCTGTTATCAGGAAGTGAAGCGGAACAATTTTTACGTCCGACGGTCATCGGTAGTTTTTTGATCAGTGCGGTCTTATTATTCTTTTTCTATCAAGCCGAGAAAAAAGCGAGTGATCCACTCTTACCACCGGCTGTTATCAAACATCCGGTCATTGCCGTGATCAATCTGGCAGTGTTCTTCTCCGCCTGGGTGCTTGTCTCGATGTCAGCCTATATCCCGATTTTCGCACAAGGCGTCCTCGGAAAAAGTCCGACTGAAGCCGGCTTCATGTTGATGCCGCTCTCGTTATTTTGGACGATTACGGCAATCATCGGTGGCCGATCGATTGGGACGGCGTCACCCCGTTATCGAACGATGTCCGGGATGGGGTTACTCGTCGTCGGGATGCTTATTTTAGTCTTCATCTCACGTGAGACGAGTGATGTGTTCCTCTATCTTGCGGTTTCCTTGATTGGCATCGGCTTCGGTTTATCGCAACCGGTCTTCATCGTTGTCTTGCAAACATCAGTCGGTCGCTCGCTCCGTGGTTCAGCGACGGCCGTCAACTCCTTTTTGAGTACGACGGGACAAACGCTTGGTGTCGCCATCTTCGGGACGATTTTTAATCTATCAATCATTCAAGCGTTTAACGATTCGAAAATATTATCCGGTTATTCAATTGATCCGTTTTTCCAAGCGACGACGGCGAACCGGTATGGAGATGCCGTCCATACGGCGGCGGAACTGGCCTTAGCAGACGGGTTACGTCTCGTCTTCATCGGCGGTGTCTTATGTGCGCTCGTCGCGTTCGCGATGACGTTCCGCTTACCAAAAGTTCGTCCGGACGATAAACCAAACTAAAAAAACCGCTGAACGTCCGACTCGCAGGTGAGAGGAGGACATTCAGCGGTTTGTTTATTCAGTAACAGAAGTCGCCGTTTCACGTGCGACGAGTTGCGCCCGGATGTCTTTTTCATTCCGGCGTAAGAACAGACCGATGCCGACAAGGAGTAGCGCGGCACCCGTGATTTGAATCCAAGTCAGCGATTCCTGGAATAAGAAGTACCCGAAAATCATTCCCCAGACCGCTTCACCGAGAATCGTGATGCTGACGATGCTCGCACTGACACGGGACAGCGCCCAGTTGAACAAGTTATGCCCGAGCAACGTCGGGAAGATGGCGAGCAACACATAAATCAACCAATCCGTTTGAAACGCCGAGACGAGATCGACGGACTGGATCAGTGAGAACAGCAGCAAAACGACGGACGCGACAGCATAGACGGCAAAGGAATATGTATTCGTCGAGACGCTTGTCCGGACGTGTTGCCCGAGTAACCAGTATCCGGCGACTAAAATCGTCGCGAGTAGGGCCAGCCCGTCACCAATCAAGGCACGTGTTCCGACGGCGATATCACCGTATGCGACCAGTCCGCCGCCAAGCAGTGCGACGCCGACGAAAAACAACGCTTTTCGCGACGGGTGTTGCTTAAAGAAGACGGCGTTCCCGACTAAGACGAAGATGGGACTGGCGGTTACGAAGAGCGTTGAGCTGGCAACTGTCGTATAATCAAGAGAGAGAAACCATAACCAAAAGTGCCCGGCTAACAGGACGCCACTTAAAATCATGTGGCGAATCGTTGAGGAACTGAGGCTGAACAATTCTTTAACTTGAATGAGCGGCAGTAAAAGAAACGTCGAGAATAACATTCGGAAAAAAGCGACGGCCTCGATTGGCGTGTCTGCCCATTTCACGAAAATAGCCGATGTCGAAATAAAGAATAACGCCATGAATAAAGTAAAATACGGCATGAGTACCTCCACGTGTCTGTAGTTAGGAAATGAGGGTGTAACAATGCAATTGATCATTGCGGAAAAACCAAAACAGGCTGAAAAGCTCGCAGCGCCGTATCCATCGGTCAAGCGGGACGGATACATCGAAATCAAACCGTGTGAGCGTTTCCCGAGTGGAGCGAAACTGGCTTACGCCGTCGGTCACCTTTGTGAATTACAGGAACCGGCCCATTATGATGCTAAATGGAAACGCTGGAACTATGACCATCTGCCAATCATTCCGGAACGGTTCGATTACCGGCTCGCTAAAGGGAAAAGCAAAGCGTTTCAAGTCATTAAAAAACTGTTGAACGAGCGGACGACGACTTCCATCATTATAGCATCTGATGCCGAGCGAGAGGGAGAGGCAATCGTCCGATTAATTCTTCGCCTGGCCAACAATGCAAAACCGATCGAGCGACTGTGGATTTCAAGTTTGACGCCGCAAGCCGTCGATCATGGATTTGCGAATCTACTGGACGGAAAAGCAACGGAAAATATTTTTCATGAGGCGATGAGCCGGGCTTGCGCCGATTGGCTGATCGGGATGAATGCATCGCGTGCCTATACGACGTTACTGAAGAAAAAAGGCATTGCCGATGTCTTTTCGCTTGGGCGTGTCCAGACACCGACACTTGCCTTGATCGTCGAACGTGAGAAACAAATCGAACAGTTCAAGCCGGAAACCTATTTTGAAGTCGAGGCTGACTTTTCGCTGTATAAAGGAAAATACATCGATCAAAAAAAACAGACGAAGCTGACCGATCGGGCACTCGCGGAAGCAATCAAGGCACGGACGAAGGGGGAAGGAATCGTTGCGTCCATCACGAAGACGGAACAAATCGAGAAACCGCCGTTCTGGTTCAGTTTATCGTTGTTGCAAACGGAAGCGAGTCGACGGTTCGGACTTGGCGCAAAAGAAACACTTGATATCGCTCAAAAACTCTACATTCGCGGTTGGATCAGTTATCCCCGGACGGATTCATCGTTCGTCTCAAAGGAAGAAGCAGGTCAGTTCCCGACGATTTTGAATCGACTGTTGAAGCAACCGGAATACGGTGGACTGAAGGAAATTTTGACGAAAGATCCCACACACGATAAACGGTATGTCAATTCTGCGAAAGTCAGTGATCACTATGCAATCATCCCGACAGAAGAAGCGGGAGCGGTCGCGAAGTTATCGGGGCGTGATGCACAAGTGTACGATTTAATCGTCCGGCGGTTTTTAGCAGCTTTTGCACCCCCCGCGCGCGCTGAAAAAACAGACATCATCACGACGAGGGAGCAGGATCGTTTCTTGACAAAAGGTAGCCGGACGATTGCGCGCGGTTTCAAAGAAGTCTTGCAAATTGAGGCGAAGGAAGTTGAACTGCCGGCAGTTGAGCACGGACAACACGTCCCGATTAAAGGGGCAAAGTTACTTGAAAAACAAACGGAGCCACCGAAACGCTATACGGAAGGAACATTAATCCTCGGCATGAAGACAGCGGGCAAAGTCCTTGAAAATGAATTACAGGCGATCATGAAAGAAATCGAGGGACTTGGTACGGAGGCGACGCGTGCCGGAATCATCGACGGATTAAAGCGACGCGATTACATCCAGCTGAAGAAAAAAGAGATCCATCCGACAGCAAAAGGTCGGATTTTAATCGAGGCGGTCAGCGGGAGCATCTTGGCATCACCTGAGATGACGGCAAAGTGGGAAAGTCGGCTTGACCAAATCGGTAAAGGGGAAGCATCCGCTGCCCAGTTCGTCGAACAAGCGAAAAAACTGTCGCAACACCTCGTCGATGATGCGAAGTCGCGTGTCGAGCAACTGCACGTCGATCCGTCGCAAGTTAAATCAAAAACGCGTCACGCCGCCGCAACGAACCGCCCGGTCGGACCATGTCCGCTCTGTCAGGCGGAAGTGCTTGATCGTGGGAAGTTTTATGGCTGCAGCGGGTATCAAAAAACGAACTGCGGTTTTACATTACCGAAAACAATCCTCGGAGCGCGCGTGACACAGGCGGAAGTCAAAAAAATCTTAACGACTCAAAAAACAAAGCCGCTCGAGATGAAGAAAAATGGTCGGACATTCAAGGCGATGTTGTATCTAGAGCGCGATCAATTAAAATTCGAGTTTATGAAAGGAGAGTCATGATGCATTACGATTTAATGGAGAACAGGGCGTTTATTCCGATATTCGAACGGTTTTTGAAGGAAGGAACAAAATTGACGGTTTGGTTTCCCGATGAAGTGACGATCGGACAAGCCGATGATTTGATTTTTGAAGCGGAAGAACTATTCGGTGTAGTGGCTGAAGTCATCGATGACCCCCAATCATTTGGCAAAGCACTGTTGTTGCCATATTTGACAGAACAGCAAACGCGGGAAGACGGATTTGTTCAGTATAAGACGGGGATGACAGAAGAAGTCAAAGCGGTCTTACGCGAATTGACCTTACCGATGATGACGGAAGGCGATTTTTCCGTTTTGTATTCCTATCAGATTGATGGACCGGGTGGATCCCTGTTTGTTGAAGATTGGTTTAATGCGGAAGTTTTACTTGGAGATGGAAAGAACTAGAAACCTTTTGCACGTCGTTTGCGTATGAACAGATATCAAACGAAGTAGGGGGAAATGTTCATGTCAGGTATTACTACGGGTCCGCTCCTGTCGCTGTTGAAAGCGGAAGGGGCAGTGGCTTACGTCGAAGGTGAAAGTTTCTTTTCAGATATGCCGGTCTTCATGGTCATCTTTTTTATCGCCCTCTTGTCTTTTATGGCTTTTGCCTTGATCAGCGCCGTCACGAAAGGCGTCTCGACAAGCAGTTTGACGAATCATTTGCGCCATCATGCTTCTGAGCTCGTTACACCGACTGAAGACGGGGCACAAGCCTACGTCGCCTATCTCCGCTCCTTGGCGACGTTTCCGGTCGAGAAAACAAATTTAGAACCGGTCCGGTTGGTGAAAGGAATCTCAACGTTGATCAGCGCGACAGACCAAATCACCGAGGTAACGAAACAAGACATCACGGCACAGTATGCAAGGCTTGGTCTGCTCGACGGCGAAATCTTGGCAGATGAAGCACCTATCCATCATCATTCGACACACCATTCGCATCATTCATGAACAAGAATGTCCGGTTACGATTATGTGGCGGGGCATTTTTTCTGAAGAAAAAGGAGTGAATCCGAACCTTTTCGTCATGTTTTTGTAACATACAACTATTTTTATTAAAATTAGATGAAAAGTAAAAGATTTTGAGCATATTTAATGGAAAAGTATAAAAAACCTTTACAATAGAAAGGACAGGTATCTCCTATACGTATTATTCAACTAGAGGAGAAGGGGGAGGATCGATCGTTTATGAGAACATGGCTTAATCGAACAATCGGACGCCAAATCATGTCCGCTTTCTATATCATATTAGCAATGTTATTGCTGACATCAGCAGGTGTATATTTCTATACGAAACAGCAGGTGCAAGGAGCTAAACAAGAACTAGCGACGTTAAATGAACACCGGACCAATGCGACGAATCTATATGAATCGTGGCAAAGTCTTCAATACGAGATGCGGGGATTCGTCTTACTTGGAGACGATGAAATGTTAGAGGAAATTAAAGCGAAACAACAAAATATCGATCAACAAACGACATGGTTCGAAAAAAATGCGGCATTTGCAGAAGAAGAGCAATACGCGAATGATGCACGGGAGCTGTATGACGCATACACGACGCGCGTCATGCCGAGCCTGATTAATTATGTTGACGCTAAAAAAGACGGTGAAGTCGAAGAACCGTTCTTACAAATGGCGACGCTTGGTAAAGTCACGCAAACACCGAACCTGGATGAGGATCGGAAATTTAACATCGATACGAAAAGTGCTGCGGACATGAGTTCGAGTATCGTTGACATGGAGACCGTCTTTACGGATTATCGTAATTCATTAAATGAGAAGGAACTCGCTGCCCAAAATCGACTAGGGACACAAGTTAACTCATCTCAAGTTCTCGGCTTAATTAACTTAGCAGTTCTTTTATTCATCATCGTGTTATTCGTTCGACCATTTGTCGCGAAAATTACGCGTCAATTGCGTCAATTGAACCGAGAGAGCAGTCGATTAGCAAAAGGTGAAGATGCTTCACCTATTGAGGTCTTAAATGCAAAAGACGAGATTGGCGAGTTGACGACGACATTTAATTTAATGGCTGCGTCGATTTCAAATCAAAAATCGCAACTCGTCTCAAGTAACGATGAATTACAAAGTCAACAAGAAGAGTTAGTTGCCCAACAAGAGGAGCTTCAAACACAACAAGAAGAACTCGAAGAAGCGCTTGATGTGACGTTACGCAATGAGACGCATCTGCGGTACCGGAATGAATTGACAGAAACGCTCGCTTCACGCGAGACGTTAACAGCTTATCCTGCCATCATCGAAAAATTAATCTCGATTACAGATGCCGAGTTCGGAGCGATTGTCTTTCTTGACGAGGACGAGTATACGGATATCGTCTCTTACGGCATGACGGTCGATCAAGAACGGAAACTTTTGACGTCATCACTTTCTCTACTTGAGCGAGCGCGTATGCATAAAAAAGCCGTACGTTCAACGAAACAAGTGACGAGTGATCATCCGTTGCCGTACCCTTATAGCATGTATGAAACGGTCGTACCCGTCATGGACCCATCGACGAACATGATGATTGCAAGCATCTATCTTGTCCGTTACCGTGATCAATTCAATGAAGACCAAACGGCTGAAATTTGGTCGTTCTCTCGTCAGCTCGCCTTGTCCTTACTACGGATGCGTGTGTTCGATGAAATTGAGCGGGAACGTGAAAAAACATCGAAACTGCTACACTCGATTCGTGAGGCAGTCATATATATCGAAGAAGACCGGATTTTTGCCAATCGTCCATTGCTTGCGTTGTTCCATCATCCAGCGCACGATCAGTTCAATGACGAGGGTTTGATGACGCTCGATGTCAAAATTGAAGAGTTAGCGGTTCAAGTCGATCAACACGATGCCTTCCTTGAGTACATGAATCAAGTCTGCAGTCATCAAGTACCGACGGAAAGTCTTTCGCTATCACTTAATAAAGAGGAGCGTTTCGTCACGCTCTATGCAGAAGGAATTCATTACGGTGGACGTTTCCGTGGGACGATGCTCGTCTTGCGTGACGTCACGGTCGAAACAGAAGTCGACCGGATGAAGTCGGAATTCGTCTCGACGGTGTCGCATGAGTTGCGGACACCACTCGCTTCGATTTTTGGCTACACGGAACTGATGTTAGCAAAAGAGTTGACACCTAACCGCCAACAACGCTATCTCGAAACGATTCATGCCGAGACTGAGCGATTGACGGGACTCGTCAATGACTTCCTCGACGTACAACGGATGGAATCCAGTCAGCAACACTATCATTTTAAAGAGCTTGACGTCGTAGCGATGATTCGTGAAATCGCTGAGTTCCAAGTCGGTTCGTCTCAAACTCATACTGTCTTGCTAGAGACGGATGACGCAGCAGTCGAAATGATTCAAGCCGATGAACAAAAAATGCGACAACTGTTCGGTAATTTAATCAACAACGCCATCAAGTATTCCCCGGATGGCGGCGAGATTACGATTGGAATCGAACCTGCCGATGACTTATTGCGGATTCGGATTCAAGATGAAGGAATTGGTATTCCCCGTCACGCCTTGCCAGAGTTATTCAGCAAGTTTTACCGGGTCGATAATTCCGATAGCCGAAAAATTGGTGGAACAGGACTTGGGCTTGCAATCTGTCAAGAAATCGTTCGTGCCCATGAAGGCATGATTCACGTCGATTCGACAGAAGGTGCCGGCTCGAGCTTTACAGTCGAATTGCCCATCATTCAAGAAAATCCGACAGCACTCTCACCAACACTGGAAATAACTGATTTTGAATGAAGGAAACCCTCTGCGTCCATACGGCGTAGGGGGTTTTGTCTATCTACGATATAATCACGGACATGGGATTAACTTGCTTGAAATCGGGAAATGGAAACTAACGGTTTTTCTAAAAATAAGAGAGGATGTTGACTGATGCGTACAATCCGCCCTCCTTGTTAAACGGCGATTCAAGCGAACGTCCGTAAATTGTACATGATGCGTTTTGCAACAGCTTTCGTGCCTGCTTATGTGATTGAGCGGTTGTTTTGGGAAGCGCGTGGAATGAGTGTTCTCGATGTGATTTACGCAGAAATTGTCTTCGCTTTGACTCAATTGTCGCTTGAGTTGCCGTTCGGACGAGCCACCGATTGCTTCGGTCGAAAGTGGTTTCTTGTCTTCGGGATGGTGGCAGAATGTCTATCCTTCGCAATGCTATTGAACGCGTATACGTTGACTGCTTTTTTAGGTGCGATGGTACTCGCAGGGGTCGGGGCTGCTGCGATCAGCGGGACAGAAGAAGCCTTCTTATTTGAGACGCTTGAACAAGTCGGTCGAGTCGAGCGATTCGAACGGACAGTTGGTCGACTGAATGCAGTCAGCCTTATGACAGCTGGACTTGCTGCCCTCATCGGCAGTTGGTTGATGCATTATACGATGTTTGAATTTCATTACAAGATTTCGCTCATCAGTTTAATGAGTGCGACACTGGTTAGCCTGACGTTACGTGAAACGCGACTCGTGGTTGAAGAATCGACAGCCCGTCCACTTCGTCTCGTTTGGCGAGAACTGAGAACACGCCCCATGTTGATCCGGATTTTTCTTTTTAGTGTCCTATTCGGGACGACGATTAATTTCATCGAAGAATTTTGGCAATTGTCAATGCGTGATCGTGGCATTCCCGTGACTGGATTTGGTCTCGTGTTCATTTTAATTATGGTAGCGCAAGGCGTTGGCAACCTGTTGCCCGCATTGACGAAGGGTTCGTTGACGGTAAACTTGAACGGGATGTTAGTCGTCTTTTTCGTAAGTGTCATTAGTTTTTCTTTGACGGGAATGGCAAGTATCCTCTTCCTGTTCATGGTGTTTCTGTTATACGGTCAGTCGGAGCCGATGACGAGTAGTCTCTTGCAAACTTATGCGTCAGCAAAAGAGCGGGCAACAATCGTTTCCATTGCTTCCTGGCTAGAGAGCGTGCTGATCATCATCGTCGGTCTCGGGTTCGGATTCATCAGTGAGTGGGCGAGTTTAGACATAGCGTATGTGTATCTATGTCTCGTGTCGTTCGTCCTTTGGTTATGCGTTGCGTGGTTAAGCAAACGATGGGAATGACGCCATCGTCGATTTGACGGCTACATGGGAAGGCCTGCTTAAAACATGGTGTTTGTCGTCATGGAAGATATCGAAAACGCCGCTGATTCCGTATGAAAAACGGAATCAGCGGCGTTTCATTGTGTGCAGAAAAACGTTTGGAAAAAACCAAGGAATCTCCAACACATCCCTTCAGCTCCACGTCTGTATAACGAACCGTTGCTTAGGAAATCTGTTGCGTCCGTTCGGTTGCTACTTGCTTGCGTAATTGCTGGGCCGGCCGAATCATTAACAACGCGATTATACTCGCGATGAGATAGACGACTTCGATACTCAGCCAATCGGCGAGAAGACCGAACAGGAGACTCCCGAGACAAAAGCTAATCGTATAGACGGTCTGTTGAACACTGTAAACGTAAGGTAACCGTGCGATTGGGGTATCTGCTTGAAGCCGTGTATTTAATTCTATCGCCCGGAGTTGACTGGCGTAGCCCTGGACGACGCAAGCAATCAAGGCGACTACAACATGCGGAGCGAGACCAAACAGAAGCGTCGCGGCAATCGAGAGCAACACACTGAACTGTAGCAGTGAACGTTGCTTTCGGCGTCGGAGCATCTGGTAACTCCCGACAATCATGCTGAGCAGATAAAATGCATTCAAGATGCCCCACCAACTGTCCGACACATGCAGGTGCGTAGCGATGTAGACGAGGAATAACGCTGAAATCCAGGCGGTACTCGCGAAAGCATCGATGCCAAGCAATGCCGTATTCAAACGGGCCGGTATGTGAGTCCGTGTATACTGCAAACTTGAACGAAACGTCGGTTCATTACCTTCTTCTTCCACAGGCCCTTGAAGGGAGCGCACTTGATAACGAAATAACGCCGTTCCGATACTTGCAACAAGAAAGAGCAGCAATGAGACGAATAAGACGGACTGGGGCGACCCTGTACTGACTAAAATCGCTCCGAGCGGCCACATGATCAGTTGGACGACTTGATTCGTTCCTTGGACGATGCTGTTTGCTTTTTGGAAATCGGTCGTGATTTGCGGAATGAAGGCACTTTCAATCGGTCGGGCAAAGCCGTCGAGAAAGGCAATCCAAACCACGAGAAGGAGCAACGCCACGAGTGGTAAATCAAGCAGGACGATCAAGGCGAGCGAGAGGGTCTTCATGAGCTGACTGAGCAACAAAAGCGTTGCATGGGGCATCTGCTTCGCAAGGCGGGCGAAAAAGAAGCCGCTGACCGTCATGCCTGCCGTTACGGCAATCGGAAAGAGCGCAGCTGTGCTCGCCTGTCCTGTTTGTTGATACAAGGTAGCGATGAGGGCGACGATGTAGAGCGCGTCCCCCGCATTCGCCATCCACTGGCTGACCAGTAAAGTCGTAAAACGGTTCATCTAAAAAACCTCCACATCAATCATATTTAGTTAGTGGTTAGTGTTTTAGATGAATTTACATTGGACGGCCTCATTTCGGTCAATTTTGACTAAAGTATATAAGGAAAATAATGGATTGTCAATTCCCTTTGTACGAAGTGCCCTTACACCGGCCGCTGTTTCCGTAAGGCACGCATGTTCAGGAGGACGAAGACAAGCATAAATCCGGCAAGGACCACAAGATCGAGCCAAATTTCACGGAAGCCGTACCCGCGAATCATGATGTTTTGCAGGGCATCAGCGGCGTACGTCAACGGCATCAGCCGATTGATGACTTCGACCCAGGTCGGGGCATCCGTCAAATCAAATAGACCGCTGAAAAAGATTTGCGGGACGATTGCGAGCGGGATGAACTGAATCAATTGGAATTCCGTCCGTGCGAAACTCGACAGCAGGAGTCCGAGTGACAGGGCGACGCTTGCCGTCAATAAATTGACGAAGAGTAACAGAAAATAGTTGCCTTGTTGTGTCACGTTTAAGATATTAACGATGAATAGTTGAATAAGGACAGTTTGAATCGTGACGAACAAGAAAAAGCCGACGAAGTATCCGAAGACGATGCTCGACCGTCTGAGCGGAGTAGCGAGTGTCCGCTCGAGCGTCCCGCTGGACCGTTCACGGAGAAAGCTGACCCCGGCGATGATGAAGACAAATAAAAAGATGAAAAATCCCATCAAGGCAGGTGCAATTTGATCAAACAGTTCTGCATCTTTATCTCCATATAAAAAGCGAATATCTGGTTCCGTCATTGATCGTGAGGCGGTAGGGGGAACGGTCAATTTTTGATTCGTCAATTGTTCGAGCCGTTGTTGCAGTTGATTAACGGTTTCGCGTAACTGTGCATTCGCTGTCGTCGCCTGCTTCATCTCGATTGCCGTTAACGTTTCGCGGATGACCTGGATGGCGTGGGCATTTTTCGAGACGTCGCCGCCTTCAATCAAAATCTCCGGGGCATCATCCCGGTACGTGATCAATGCCTCGATGTGTTGATCTTCCATCGCCTGTTTTCCGTCCGCATAACTCGGATAGGTCGCCGTCGCCGTTTTCGATGCGAGAACCGCATCAAACGTTTCGGGTAGGCCGACGGTGCCGATCGTGACTTCGTCCGAACTCGAACCGAGGATTGATGACAATAAAAAGAGAACGAATAGGGGGGCGAGGAACATCATCGCAATGGTCCGTTTGTCCCGAAAAATTTGCGAGATGACACGTTCTGCTACGGTCAGTGTCTGCATCAGACTTGCTCCTTTCGGATGAAGGCTTCATCGATTGAGCCGAATCGTTGAATTAATTCCGCGGGCGTACCAGCGTCAATCAATCGCCCATGTTGAATCAATAATAGACGATCGCACCGTTCGGCTTCATCCATGACGTGTGTCGTGACGAGGATTGTGACGCCAGACTTCCGCAGTTGGTCGAACTCAAGCCAGAACGTTTTCTTTAGGGCGGGATCAATTCCGACGGTCGGTTCATCGAGCAGAAGCAAAGTCGGTTCATGAATCAAGGCAATCGCAAGACTGAGGCGGCGCTTCATCCCACCGGAAAATTGATGGATCGGGCGGTCGGCATCCTGCTTTAAGTCGACGAACTGGAGGACGGATTCGATCCGGGTGCGGAGGCGGTCTTTTTTTAAGCCGTACAACTTGCCGAAATAGCGTAAATTGCCACGTGCTGTCAAATCCTCATACAAAGCATCAGCTTGTGCCATATAGCCGATTTTTTCTGCCTGACGTAACGAGGGCTGCTGTGATCCGAGTACAGTGACGGTTCCGCTTGATGGGGTTTGGAGGCCGATTAGCGACTTGATTAATGTTGTTTTACCAGATCCGCTTGGTCCAATCAGCCCGACGATTTCACTCGGACCAATCGAAAAATTGACATCCGTCAACACGTCGATTTTTCCGAAGCGTTGGGAGTAGTTCCTGACTTCAATCATCATTTTCACGTCCCTTCTCTCTTTCTATACCCTCAAACTATAGAAGGGGAAGCTTACTTTTTTTGTCCAGTCGCAGACGGGAGTAACAGGCGGAGCGTCGCGTAGAAATAACAGGCAGAAATGATGTAAAACAGACTGCCGATTGTCAAGAAATCAATCAGATACCCGGCGACAATGATGCCTCCAGCTGACCAAAGGGACGTTTTAAAATGATAGCCCCCGATGTGACGGCCGACGACGGTCGTAGCAATCTCTTGCCGCGCGAGGACGGTTTTTTCCGTATTCTTCTGGATGGCACCAAGGAGACCCATCGCGATTTGAATGAAGTAGACATGACTGATTGCCGTCACGACGGGAATGTATAGCAGCAACAGCGCCATCCCGAGCGTATGGACGACAAGTAAGACCCGGTCCCCGAACCGGTCACTGAAACGACCGATTGCTAAGTAGGCGAAAGCGGACGTCACGGTAAAGAGGCCGTAAGCGAGTCCGAACTGGGCATACGAGTCACCCAGTTCGCGAATTAAGAGTAAGTAAAAGGGGAAGATGACGCTACTGCTCATCAAAATAATACTTTGGACACGGAGAAACAGCGGATAGTTCTTGAACTACCTCCACCTACGCTTCGCTTAGAGGTGGAGGATTCCTGAGTCATCCGACCTAACGGTCGAAAATTGATCAGGCTAACCCCGTCGTCCCGACGGTTGAAGAAGCTAGGATGCGTTCAGCTTCTTGTTTGAGGTTCAGTCCTGCGTTCACATCGCGGTCGTGATGGATCCCGCAACTCGGGCATGTCCATTCACGCAATCCAAGATGTTTCACGTCTTTGTGTTGATGTCCGCAACGGGAGCACAGTTGACTAGAGGCGAAGGTCTTGCCGACTTTCACGACGGTCTTCCCGTACCATTCCGCCTTGTATCCGAGCATGCGGAAGAACTCCGACCAACTGACCTCCGAGATAGACTTGCTTAACTTGCGATTCTTCTGCATGTTCTTCACCTGCAAGGTCTCGACGCCGATGACGTCGTGGTTTTTGACGATCTCGGTCGATACCTTGTGTAGGAAATCGGTTCGCTTGTTCGCGATCTTCTCGTGGATGCGGGCGACCTTCCGCTTCTGCTTCTGATAGTTCTTCGCCTCGGAAAGTGTTACTTTCTTGTCCAAGGCCAACCGCTGACGACGAGAAAGCTTGCGTTGCTCGCGCGCCAGCTTCTTCTCAAGCGAACGGAAGTAACGGTCGTTCTTGTATACCGTGCCGTCCGACAGGATGGCGAAGTGCTTCAATCCGACATCTACGCCGACGGATGAGCCCGTCTTCGGCATTTCGTTGCTCTCCTGCTCGACGAGCAGGGAGACGAAGTATTTTCCTGAAGCGTTACGCCGGATCGTCGCGTTCAAGATGCGTCCGACGACCTGCCTCGAGTTGGCGAAACGCACCCATTTCAACTTCGGGAGTTTTAACTTGTTGCCGATTATAGAGACTTCGGGAAGTTGAGATTTCCCTTGAATGTTCGTCTTGTACGATTGAACGGGGTTCCGTTTCGACTTGAAGCGAGGCCGTTCGTTCTGCTTCTTGAAGAAGCGGTCAAAGGCATCGGCAAGATGTTTGACGCTCATCTGCACAGACGTGCTATCGACTTCTTTCAAACAGTCGAACGCCTGCTTCAACACCGGGAGTTCTTTCGAACAAGACCCGTAGGATAGTCCTTTCCCTGTCGCTTTATACGTCTCATCCCACTTCGCCAAGAAGTGGTTGAAGACGAAGCGCGAACAACCGATCGTCTTCACAATCAGGATTTCCTGTTCTTTTGTCGGGTAGATTCTGAATTTGTAGGCCTTGTGAGTCAACATGATGTTCACCTCCTTACAAAGGATATACCCGAAAGAGAGGGTAGCGATTCATCTCCCACTTTCACTCGGGCTTCACCCTGACCGTTTAGAAGTGGGCGTATTCTCGCCTATTTTTGATAAAAAATCTCCTTACTGGAAGTAGTCGATATAAAATTGATTGAGGAAAACGGCGTGCGGGTCATACTGCTGCTTGGCCGCTTTAAACGCTGTCGCATGCGGATAGGCACGGTTGAATTGTTGTCGCGTCGCAAATGGATAGTACGGTAAATAGTAGCTCCCATCCGCATCGAGTGTCGCATCAATCAGCTTTTGGATGACACGTTTCGTTTTAGCGAGCGACGTCGGGTCAGTTTTCGTGTGGGTGAGCCAGACGAGTGCGAACATATCCTGTTTCGCATAGGACAATTCGGCCGTCTCATCCTGTTCGACGTAGCGAATCGTGATGTTCAAGACGTTTAAGTCATCCTTCGTTAAGATCGAGCGGATGCGATCAATGTACGGGACAAACGCATCGACCGGGATGAAATATTCCTGCAAGAGCTCGGTCCGCCCCGGGTTCGTATACTCCATGAAGGCACTATCTGAACGCATGACGTTGTTGCGTGATTCATAGGTACCGCTCTGGTTTAAGAAGTAGGATTTTTGGAACGACCACAGCTGGTTCTTACCGAAATCACTATAGCGTGACATGCCTAACAGGGCTTTTGGTAAGGCAATGATACGCTCTTGTTTTAACGGTTCGTTTTCAATCGGAACCGCACGGCTCGACCGCAAATAGTTCGTCAGATACATGTCGCGGAAAAATCCGTCAGGCGC
The DNA here is from genome assembly GCF_056173545.1 of Exiguobacterium sp. QJM3NY_9. Taxonomy (NCBI): domain Bacteria; kingdom Bacillati; phylum Bacillota; class Bacilli; order Caryophanales; genus Exiguobacterium; species Exiguobacterium sp. QJM3NY_9. The sequence continues at coordinate 1,051,800 of NZ_CM149679.1, forward strand.
AACCGAAATCCGACCGATGTGCATCCGAACCGCGTCGTTTCCTAACACCTGTTTCCGAAAATAAGCCGGATAATCTTCGTATGATAAACCGATTGTCTGTTGCTGATACCATTCGTCTTCCGTCAATTGTAAGGTGACGTCGAGGATGACACCGAATAATCCGTAACCGCCCGGGACAAGGTGGAACAGCGCCTCATTTTCGGTGCGGCTGACATTCAGGATGGTACCGTCCGCAGTCAACAAGCGAAACGAATCAACCGTATCGAGTAATGAACCATAGCGGATATCCCGACCGTGCACATTGACGTTCAACGCACCACCAACCGTGAAGATATTTTGCGACTGCATGACTTTGATTGCCAAGCGGTCGGGCTGAATTTTTTGCTGGATGCCCGCCCAGGTGACGCCACTTTGAACCGTGATTCTGCGTTGCTTCGGTTGATAGCTTAAAATCCGGTTGTACGATTTCATATCGAGAACGGTCGCACCCGGCAGGTAGGTCTGGCCGCCTTGACTGTGTTGCAGACCGGCAATCGAGATATGTTCTTGTTTGGCAGCCAGCTGCCGGACCCAAGTCGTTAAGTCGTTAAGTCATTTGTCGACGTCGCCGCGTGGATTTGTTTGACATGTACCGGTAAAATACGAGATTGGTCCGACACGGTGACATCACGTTGTTCGTATTATACATAAGACAAACCAAATGCCGTCATGTAGAGACCAATGACGGCAATGATGAACACTCGTTTCATAATTTCTCCTTTGTCATAGAGTGGGGTGAGACAGAATCAAACGGATTCGTCAAACGTGTCGCAGCGGCTTCTGCCTGTGCGACCGGTTCCGTGAAGATTAGCTGTTCACGTCGCAAGCGATAGGCACGCTCGAGACGACTCGTCAGCAAGTTCCCGAGGAAGACGAGCGCAGCGATGCTGATTGCGGGAATCAGGAACAGGTGATTGATCCAGGAAACGGCTGAAAACTGAAGGAAGTAGAAACCGAACTGGGAAGACCATTCAAAGATCGTTGGTGAAACATCGTTCGCAAAGCGTGAAAGTGTCCCGCCGAAAAATAACCCGAACAAGGACAGGTGAATCAAGACCATCAACGTTTGGACGAACTGTTGCATGAAAACAATGGCAAGCGTCGGTAAAAGATGCGGCCAAATGTGCTTTCTAAATTGGTAATGGGGACTGCCGCCGAGTGTTCGGGCGACGACCATGAACTCTTGCGTCAACAAGTGACGCGTTTCACTGACTAAATACATCAGTAAGGCAGGTAACCCGAGTAAAATCAGTACGCCTGTCTCAAAGAGGACACGGGAAGACAAGGACGGAATGTCTTCTGGACTTGCAAAAAATAAGCCTGTCAACAAAATGAAATAGGCCAGTAAGGAAATCGGTAAAATTAAAAAGCCGTCAAGAACGGTACGAATTGCCGTATTTAATCTTTTACCCCGAAAGGCGAGCGGCACGCCGATCAACAGAGCGAGCAGGATGCGTCCGAAGGCGACGGCAAAGCAAATCCCAATCGTCCACTTGGCACCGGCAATCATGATTTGGAACAAATCGTTGCCCGCCCGGTCAGTTCCGAACCACTGCTCACGCGATGGTTCAAGTGGAGATGTCGCGAGGAACGTCCCATCCGCCGCGTACCGGTTCGAGATTTGGTCGACTTGTCCGTCACGAAATAGAGTATGTCCGACACTGAGTAGGAGTAGCGTCGCAAAAATCAGGATACAGCCCCAAAAGAACGGATCACGCAATAAGACACGTCTCATAAAGCACCACCTTTCCAAGCTTTTGGAATACAAAGCTCAGCAATCAAGTCAATCAAAAAGAACGGTAAGTAAATCAAGAGGAGCGTCACGAGCAAGACGGGAAGTTGCGGATTCATGATTACGAACCGAAACAGACCTTGGACATTGAATGTGTATTCGATGACGACGAGACTCGATAAAATCGTGATGACGTTGGCGCGGAAAAACAGATAGAACCGATAAAACAAGTTCGGAATCAAGTGTGACCAAAATAAATGATTCGTGTGTGTCCCTTTGGCGCGGGCAAGTTCGATATAGCTGGCTCCTTCCTCTTCTTGGATCTGCCCCGTCAACCATTTGATGAAGAAGAAGAGGGTCGTCAGCGACAGCGTCAGAATCGGAAGGAAACGGATCGAATCAGCAAAACCGCCGGCGACTTCGATTTGGTCGAAACCGGTCGTCTTAAAAAGAACGATGATGATGTACTGTGAAAAAATCACCCAAAATAAATCCGGCACCATCTCGAGCACACGTGTCGTCTGCTTCAACAGGTTACGTGTCCGCAGACGCGCACGATAAAACAAAAAGGCATAAGCGAGCGCAGCGATAAACGAACAGACAAGGGCACTACTGAAGATCAGCAGCGTCTCCTGGATGAACGGTTGTAAGTCCGGCAACAACGGACGAAGCTGTTGTGCGGTCACATTGTAATAGAGAATCGGTTCGACACCAGTCAAAAACAGGACTTGTTGTTTGAGCGCATCGGTGTAATTCGAAAAGTTCGGACGTAACTGGACGATCAATGCCGGTAAGGCGCTGATGCACAGTAAAACGACCAACGATACGATGAACTGAAGCGACTTTCGAATGACTAGGGAAACCATGATAAAACCTCCTTCTTTGATCGTCAGCCAATCGCCTGGATCCGGTCGTTCCCAACCAGGATCAGCTGACTGTTAAGATGTTTTCGACGCACGACATACCGTTCGAACTGTTTTGTTGCGATATAGGAATCCCGGTCGGATAACGTCGACAGGTGGACAAGGACGTGCTTCAAGTGCGGTTGTCCTTCACCTAACGCCAAGTGGGTCATGTGGTTCGCTTCGTTGAGACGGTTTAGGAACAATTCAACTTTACAGCCCTCCTTAATCAACTCACTGATTAAGAACGAAGCTTGTTCGATGAAGCGTTCCGATTGATTATGTAAGCCGTATCCACTTGGACCCGACAAATTGAGGGCGATGGTGAATGTGTCCTGATTACTCGTCTCATAGACTTTTGCTTGCAGACGGCCGGTTTTTGCTGTCGCGTACCAATCGATGTCCTTCGACGGTTCCGTCGTATACGCTTTTGATCCAAGCTGGACCAATTTGTTTTTTAATGGTGAATAGCGGTCCGGACGATCACCAATCCGTAAGCGGTTCAGCAGGAAAGGGGTCGCTTGTGCCGTTAACGAAGGTAGCACCGTGAACTGCGGATAACTGTCGAATGAAAATAAGTAAACGCCCATCCGCCAGGGCAGACGAATCGTTAAGATGATTTCGTCGAGTGCCGTCGGACCACGTTTGACGGTCTGGATTGGGATCGTAAACAATTCTTCCGTCAACACCAGTTCGGTATCATACGTGTGGGGATGGAGCGCGTCACTCGTCGTGAAAACAATCCCGTCAGCAGCATGGAGACGGAGGGAGGCCTTAAGGCCGAGTGAAGAAAAAAGTTCGAGTCCGAAAAGTAGCAGCTGGAGATCCGTTTGTTCTTGGTTGAACATCAATCGTTCATAGTGTTTCCATTCTAAAGCGACTTCCCGGCGGAGTTGCCGTTCCGTCCGGTTGACGACGACATGAATCGTCGCGAGTGCGGCAAAAAGAAATCCGAGTCCCGAGACGACGGGGAGGAATAAGAATAAAAATGTCAATATGCAATAGACGGGAAATAATTTTTGTTCGAGCCAAAAGGGGACGGAACGTTCGATTTTCATCCGCGTCACCCAATCTCGACAGGAACTGGAATGGCATCAAGGAGATGGTACAAGACTTGGGCCTTTGTCGTCTTGATGCCCCCTTCAAGTGTCAATGTCAGGCGGTGGGCCAAGACATGTTTTGCAAGGTGTTTGATGTCCTCCGGAATGATGAAGTCGCGTTGATTCAAGAAAGCATAGCTTTGGGACGCGCGAAGCAGGGCAATCGCACCACGTGGACTGACACCGACTTCAACGAGTTCATGATTCCGTGTCGCCTGAACGATATGCAGCAGATAATCGAGCACGTCTTGCGACGCATGGACACGTCGTGCTTCTTCCTGCCATGAAATCAAGTCCCCTCCTGACGCAATCCCGACGGCTGATCGGCGGACGTTCGTCAAAATCTCAGACAGCAAGCGGCGTTCGTTCTCAAAATCCGGATAACCGACTTCGATCGCGACCATAAACCGGTCGAGTTGGGCGTCCGGTAGTGGGAACGTTCCTGCCGATTCAATCGGGTTTTGTGTCGCGATGACGAAGAATGGGGCTGGCATCTGATAGGTCGTTCCACCGATCGAGACTTGACGTTCTTCCATCGCTTCGAGCAATGCCGATTGTGTCCGCGGGACGGCGCGGTTGATCTCATCGATTAAGACGACGTTTGCAAACAACGGTCCACGCTTATTCTCGAACTCCTGCGTCTTTAAGTTGAAGAAGTCTGAACCGATGACATCGGACGGAAGCAAATCCGCCGTGAACTGAATCCGCGAGAAGGCACTTTCAAAGCTCTGAGCGAGCGCTTTGGCGAGCATCGTTTTCCCTGTTCCCGGTACATCTTCTAGTAGAATATGTCCTTCTGCGATGAGTGCCGTCAGACAGAGATCAATGACGTCCGGTTTACCGAGATAGATGGAATTGAGTTGGTCTTTTAATTGTTGTAGTTTCATAGGAAATCCCTCCAAGGTCAAATGGTTGAGTAGCGTGCTAATTGTTGTTCGAAACGTAGAATCTCATCGTTCGTGACGATTGTTTCCGACATATCACCGTAGCGAATATTCCGATATAACTGAAAATCGACAGGGACCTCAATCCGACGTAACCAGTCTTCAAGCGTTTCGTTCGGACGACGTTGCTGACTGCGTGGTAAATGTTGCTCAAAACGAATGACCAGATCACGGACACGTGAAGACGAATACGATGAATACAGATAAGGCGATTTTCTTAAAGAAGCAGGACGAAAGATTGACTGAGCGAATGGAACATCATCTGTTACGTCTCCTGTAGGAATGCGCCGTTTTTTCACGCGACGCGACTGAACGAGTTTCCAGACCATGAAACTAAATAAGCTGATTAAAATGACATATTGTAGATAAGAAAAGGGGGAGTCAGAGGCATCCGCTTTAAGGGATTTCCAGAGCTCTTTTGGACCAGGTCGTGGATCAATCGGTTCAAAAGGCATCTTGCCTTTTGTGTTAGTAGGTGAGTGACCGTTTTTAAAACTAATTTCGCCGTTCGCTTCAGTTTCTGCAATCGAAGGCTTTTTAAAAGGATCCGGCATGATGTAATGCGTGTAAATATACGTCGCGGTATTTTGAAACAAGAACAGACCAATCAAAATGACACCAAGCGACATGATAAAGCGTTGTCGTAACACAAGCGATCCTCCTTCCTGTTTTTAAGGAAAAAATATCCATATGTACTTAGGAGGATTTTAGCATACACGCTTAACAAATAAAAACAATTTTCTGAAAATAAAGACAAGGTGAGACGATTCATTTTCAAGTGGTGAGGGTATGATGGAATCAGTGGTTCTTGAAAGAGAAAGGGTGTTTTGTATGAAATTGATTATTTTTGGAGCGACGGGTCAAACGGGGCAAGAACTGGTCAAGCAAGCGATTGATCACGGGCATGAGGTCACAGCATTTGTCCGCAGTCCGGAAAAACTGACACTACGTGACGAACGGTTACACGTCGTTAAAGGCGACGTGCTCGATCAAGAAGCGGTGACGACTGCTGTTGCCGGGCAAGAGGCTGTCCTGACGGCTCTTGGCACAGAGAGTCTTGCATACAGCGGCTTTTTAGAACGGAGTCTCGTCCGGATCGTGACAGCGATGAAAAAACAGGGGGTAGACCGGATCGGTTATGTTGCGTCTGCCGGTGTTGATGATGAATTACCGGGTGTACAAGGAATGCTCGCTCAGCGGATTCTGAAAAATCCACTGAAGGATCACCGCCAAGCGATCGCGCTTTTACAACAAGCGGATTTGAACTATACGGTGGCCCGACCACTCCGTTTACTGAACGGTCCGTTGACGGGGCTTTATCGTCAAGCAGATACAGGTGTTCCGGAAGATGCAAAACAAATCAATCGCGCAGATGTGGCGCATTTCCTCTTACAAGCGATTGAAACAGAAGATCATATCAAATCGAGTGTCGGTCTCGCTGAATGAAGAAGAAAGGTCTCTCCCGTCATACGGAAGAGACCTTTTTGAATGCTTATTGTTGACGATAGACGGAGACCGAACCACCGTTAACGAAGAATTGACCGTAGCCATCTTGGTTGATCGTGATCGATGCTGTGTTGTTTCCAGTGATGTCTGTCCAGACTTCTCCTTTGTTCTGAAGTCCGACGTACATCCACTTGCTACCGCCAGGACCATCCGAAAGGATTGTCGCAAGACCTGATTTTGCCCGGTCTGAGACACCTTCACGTGTCCAACCGATGATGTCTTGGTTATCGAGGTAATCATTTTGTTTCCCGAACGCGAAGTCCTTCCGTGCTTTTAGAATCGGATCGATTTTTGACGCGAGGGCAGGGATTTCACGGTTCGACGAGCCTTTTGTTCCGTAGTAGTCCCCGTAAAAGACAGATGGATACCCTTGTTCCCGCGTCAAAATCATCGCGTAAGCAAGGGGCTTGAACCAGGATTGAACGGTCGATTCGAGCGATTGACCAGGTTGAGAATCATGGTTTTCAACGAGTGTGACGGCAAGCGTCGGATTATCTTGGACGAGTGTGCCGTTAAAAATTGTGCGCATGTCATAAAAGCCGCCGCCTTTACTCGCTTGTTCGAATTTGTAATGAAGTGGAGCGTCAAAGACCGATTGTTTATAGTTCGTCTGACTTAAATAGTTTTTAAGCGTCCCGAGATCGTTCTGCCAGTACTCGGCGACTGTGAATAATTCCTTACCCGTCGTCTGACGAACATTCGTCAACCAATCTGCGAGATACGTATGTTTGATGTGTTTGACGGCATCAAGACGGAATCCATCGAGCCCGAGTTCATTGACGTACCATTTCCCCCAGTTTTTCATTTCTTGCTGCACTTCCGGGTGATCGAAATCAATGTCTGCATACATCAAGTAATCATAGTTTCCATTTTCAGAAGATACATTCGAGTCCCACGACTTACCTGTTCCGCGGAATTTATAGATGGCACTTTTTGAGCGGGATTGATCCCAATCCGTTCCGTCGAAGTGATACCATTTCCATTTGAAGTTTGAATAGGCGTTGCTCCGCGCCGCGAAGTTGAACCCGGTCCAGGCCTGGATTTGATAGTCGCCAGAGACTTCTTGATTACGGTTACCCGGATTGACTTCGACGGCCGTGACGGATTCCGTAAAGTCAGCACCACCCTTGTGGTTCATGACGACATCACCATACACATCGATTCCAGCCGTGTGCAATTGTCCGATGGCGGATTTCAATTGCGTTTTCGTGCCGTACTTCGTCTGGACTGTTCCTTTTTGATTAAACTCACCGAGGTCATATAGATCGTAGGCACCGTAGCCGACATCATTTTGGGTCGTTCCTTTGTAGGCAGGAGGAATCCAAACAGATGTAATTCCGAGTTGATCAAGCTTAGAAGCGTCGTTTCCTAGACGGTTCCAGTGGTTCCCGTCGTTTGGTAAATACCATTCAAAGTATTGCATCATCGTCCCGTTGTCTGCTGTTGCCCCTACTGCAATCGGTTGCGCAAGTGGCACTAAAAACGTCACGCTTGCAAGAGATGCGACAATCAAGCTTTTATGTTTCATCAAAAAGCCTCCTCTATCAAATTATGAAAACGCTTGCATTAATTATTATAGCAAGTTGAAACGTGGGGAATATCATCCTCAAACCTTATTTATTTATCCCTTAAAATCATGACTTTTGCCTCTAGAATAGTTCTTCTAAATAATAATTCATCGTTTATTGATTCGTGATTCACTAAAAAACAGGACCTTCTAACCGTTGAACAATTATGCTAACTCTGATTTCTGGATTCCTCTAAAAAGAAGAGGTCTTTCGTCCATCTTCCATAAGAAAGACAAGTGATGTGAAAATGGGAGTGTAATACGGTTTGACATTGCATGTCCATACTTAACCTGAGGGGGAAAAAGCATGAACTGGAAGTCGAAAATCAGTGGGGCACTTGTTGCGACACTCGCGTTAGGATCACTTGCCTTTACGCCGGTCATCGCCAAAACAGATTCAACAAAGGTAGTAGCGGGACCACAGACGGTCACGTCACAATCAACAATCGATGCCTATTATCAGCCGGCAGCGGGGAAAACGGGTGCGGCATTAAAAGCATCACTGCATGACATCATCGATAATCATACGGAAGTTTCGTATGACACGGTTTGGACGGCATTAAAAGAAACCGATCAAGATCCAGGTAATGTGAACAACGTCATCGAACTGTACACGGGGAAGTCCATTTCAAAAAATAGCAACGGTGGGAACGTCGGTCAATGGAACCGAGAGCATGTCTGGGCAAAATCGCATGGGGACTTCGGAACGAGCATGGGACCAGGGACAGACTTGCATCACTTACGTCCGTCAGACGTCGTCGTCAATAGTGCTCGTGGAAACCTTGATTTTGACAATGGCGGAACGAAATATAGCGGATGCGATTGTAACCGAGATGGTGATTCATGGGAACCACCGACTCGCGTCAAAGGTGATATCGCGCGGATGATTTTCTATATGGCGGTTCGTTATGAAGGTGGCGGCGAAATCGACTTAGAGACGTCAGAAAACGTCAACAATGGTTCAAACCCGCTTCACGGAAAATTATCGACGTTAAAAGCGTGGAACAAACTTGACCCAGTCGATGCATTCGAAAAGAAACGCAATGACATCATTTTTGAAAAATGGCAAAAAAACCGCAATCCATTCATTGATCATCCAGAATATGCGACAGCAATTTGGGGAAATTAATCTAGCAAAAGGGGTCTGAATCAGAAGTCAGACCAACATCAATCCGTGTGACGGACGTTTCCGTCCTCCATTAATCAAATGACCGATGCTCCCGCGATTCACGGGAACATCGGTCATTTCTATTGTTCAAGATAGTTTAGTGCTTGCCGGAGGTATGCATGAAAAAGTCCGGATTCCTTTTAATCGGGAGACATCCCCATTTTTGAGTCGCCCCTGTTTTTTTGATTGAAACTTTTCCTAGAAAAACATCGTAGAAACGGATGTAATCGAAAATAGCAGTCTGAAAGGAATCATATGACTCATGGAACGGATCAAACACGTTTTGAAAAGATATCGGCTTGTAGTGGCCGGAATCGTAGGTGGACTCGTCATTTTCTGGTTTAGTATCGGTTTATTTGTCGCAGAAGGAAAACGTCCCGCAGCGAACGGGAAACACTCGTTTGTCATCGTCCTCGGTGCAGGTGTGAGAGGGGAAACACCGTCACTGATATTGGAAAACCGGATTCAGGCTGCAGCTGCATACGGAAAAAAATATCCGCGAACGACTTTTATCTTGAGCGGTGGGCAGGGGCAGGGTGAAGCGATTTCAGAAGCAGAAGCGATGCGCCGTGGCATGATTGACGAAGGAATCTCTGAAAAACGTCTTGTGCTCGAAGACAAATCGACGTCGACCACTGAAAATTTACGTTTTTCAAAATCGTTATTACCAAAAGGTGAAAATCAAGTCTCGATCGTGACGTCAGATTTTCATTTGTATCGTGCTCGTACCGAAGCGAAGAAAGTAGGATTGAATAGTGATGCGATTCCTGCAAAAACACCGTTATCTGGTGTATTGCGATATGGTATGCGTGAACGTGTCGCAATCATCGTGAAATTTTTTGAGTAATGGATTGTTGTGACAACGTTAAAGAAACCACCATGCCAGAAGCATGATGGTTTCTGATAAAACGGTTTATTTATTTTGCTGTGAATTGTCTGATTGATTGTTTTGTGGGGCTTCTTCTTTTCCAAGCGCCACGTCTTTTGCTTCGACCACTTTTTCACTGATTGAAGACAGGTCACCTTTAGCTTCCGTTGCAGTATCTTTTACAGAAGAAGCATCCGATTTGACGGTATCAAGTTCATTGTTGACCTTGTCATACACATTTTGGACGTCACCAGCGACTTCTTGAATGATTCCTGAAGCGCTTTTTACTTGTTCGATGACTTGTGAAGCTTTTCCTGACGGATCTTCTTTAATAGTAGATGCTAATGATGAAACGGAATCTTTTGCGCCGCTAAGCCCTTGTTTTGTGTTTTGTCGATTCGTTGAGCTCAGCATTGTAAGCAATCCGCCGACGACAGCTCCTAGCAACATCCCCGTAAGTAAATTGACACGACGACCTGACGAAGCTTCTTGATCGAATTGACGATTTGGATGTTCTTGTTGAGCAGCATGTGGATCATTTTGTAGATTAGGTTCCATGAATAGACACTCCCTTAAGATAATATTTGACCATGATAGATATGTACCCTCGTCATAAAAAAGGAAAACATGCACTTTTCATGCAACAAAAAAAGACCACCGATGTTAAAATGGTCTCAGACGGTCAAAGTTGTTTAGTTTTGCTTCTCTTCATCCTGCTTTTCAGTCAGTTTACGGTTGATTTCATCGTAGTCAATTTCGATATCGTCTTGATTGCCTTTATATCCGTAGCCTTTTGAAATGACGATGATTGAAGCAACTAAGACAAACACGATGATTAGAATGGAAACAACATAGAGCCACATGATCCATTCCTCCTTTCATTCTTCTCTTTTAGTATGACGGAAAACTGTCCGTTCGTCTAAACGAAAGTGGTCATGATGTGATAAACTATGTTCAGATTAACATGTTTAGGAACGAGGTGACGGTATGAGTATATTAGTCGTAGATGACGAATTTACGAATTTAATGATTTTGGAGCGACTGCTTGAAAATGAAGGATACGATGTCGTAAAAGCGATGAGTGGGGAAGAAGCGATTGAATTGATGGAGGACCCGGCCTTTATCGACAACTTAGATGTCGTATTACTGGATGTAGAGATGCCCGGCATTAGTGGGATTGATACAACACGGTTGATCCGAAAACGATTTGGTTTAGATGAACTGCCAATCGTCATCGTGTCCGGTCGTTCCAATGAAGAGGACATCGCGGATGGACTGGATGCGGGAGCATCAGACTATACGACAAAGCCAATTCGAAAAACGGAATTGCTTGCTCGTGTTCGAAATGCGATGTCATTAAAACAAGCGATTGATGCACGGAAACGATATGAAAAAGTCTTACAAGAAGATTTTGATCTTGCTCAAAAGCTCCAGCAAAGTGTTTTGAGTGCAAATATCGAAGATGAAGACATTCGAATCATGGCAACCTATATTCCTTCTAAAAAACTAGCGGGAGATATGTATGCCTGGTACCGCATCTCGCAAAATAAATATGGCATCATCTTGTTTGACGTCATGGGCCATGGTGTCTCGTCAGCGTTGATTACGATGGGGATGAGCTCGATCTTGTTTGAACTCGTGCATCGCATCGGTGATCCGGCAAAAGTACTTGAAGAACTGAACCGTCAGATGAGCCGCCTTTTCCCAGGGGATGAAACGGAAATTTATTTTACTGCCGTTTATTTGTACATCGACTTGGATGAGATGAAACTTAGTTATGCGAATGCGGGACACCCACCTGGTTTGTTACGGATGGGGGATCAAATCATCGCCCTCGAGAACACAGGATTGCCAGTCGGGATGTTTGAGGACTCACAATATACGAGTCGGACAATCGACTTGACGTCTCCTGGATGTATCTACCTCTATACGGATGGTTTCATGGAGCTGTATAGCAAAGGGATTGACGAAGGGATCAGTGCGATCCGTCAGTTGATCGAACAACAAGGACCAAACATTCACCACTTGATTCAGCCCGATCAAAGTGATGAGGCCGATGATTTATGTCTCGTCACGGTCGAAATCAATTAAAAAAGCCACTCGCTTTTGTACATGCTACGTCTTCAGCATGTAAAAGCGGGTGGTTTTTTTGTGCTAGAAAAAGCGTCTCCGCCACAGAATAAAGGCAGCAAGTCCGGAGAAGAAAATCATCATCCCAAAGACAATCCAAAAGCCGATGACTTCACCTTCCCACGGCACATGGACGTTCATCCCGAACATTCCGGAAATCATTGTCGGGATTGAAATAACAATCGTGATTGAGGCTAAAAACTTCATGACGAAGTTTACATTGTTCGAGATGACGGAACCAAACGTATCCATCGTCGAACTGATGATATCTTTATAGATTTGTGCCATCTCCATCGCCTGGCGGTGCTCGACGAAAACATCTTCTAGTAAATCTTCATCGTCTTCATGTTTCTCGAGACTCGGTGTTTTAATGATGCGATCAAGAACACCATCGTTTGATTTAAGTGACGTCATGAAATAGACGAGGGATTTTTGTAAGTTCATCAGTTGAAAAATTTCTTGATTTCGCATCGAACGTTGAAGTTCATCTTCGAGTTCGTCCATTCGGCGATCGATTTGACGAAGGAAACGAAGGTAAGAAGAGCTGACTTTATAAAGAATTTGAAATACAAAGCGTGAACGATAATTCGTCCGGAATGTCCGTAATTTACCGTTCGAGAACAAGGTCAACACGTCGAGTTGTTGCGAACAGACGGTGATGAAATGCCTCGACGTCACGATGATACCGAGCGGGATCGTGTTGTAGCGTCGTCCCGATGACTCTTCTTCGATGTACGGAACATCGACAATCATCAAGAGCCCTTCATCATCTTTTTCAAAACGAGGTTTTTCCTCAACGTCCAGTGGGTCATAGATAAAATCCTCAGGAATCTTTGTGGCAGCAATGACTTGGTCGGCTTCGTCTTTTGTCGGATTGACAAGATGAATCCAAGAACCTTTCGTGAATTCTTGAATTTCGTTGACTGCCCCGGTCACATCACTTCGATAAATCGTCAACATATGTCTATCCCTCCTGCTCTTCACTTGCTTATTATAGGGACAGAAGATAGGACGTGTAAATGATTCTCAGATTTTTTTTTACGACATTTAATGTTAAAATGAAACCAGAGGGGGGAACCAGATGCCTTTTTTTAATCAAAAGAAGTTAGAGGAATTACGTTCAATCGCCGGTGGGGACCACGTATTTTTACAAAAGATTGGTGAAACATACATTGCGCAGTTTGATCGTAAATTTCCTGAACTAGAGCAAGCGATCAATGACAATGATCCGGGACAGACAGAAAAAATCGCACATTTACTTAAAGGTGCCTCCTATTCGGTCGCGGCGGACGATTTGGCAGATGAGTTCGAACAACTTGAAAAAGAAGCAGAAACGGGTTCGCTTGAAAATGCGAATCAAGTTTTGCAAAACATTGATCAATCTATGGTGGAGTTCAGAAAAGTCTGGTTGGATGCTTTTATTGGAAAGAATCCGGACTCGATCAAGTAATTGATGAAAAAAGTAAACCGGCGTTCACGTTTTCGTGGACGCTTTTTTTGTGAATTGAAAAATCGGAGTTCACTGGAAAGTGAACTCCGACATAACCGTCAACAACGTCTTACAAGACGTATGCATCAACCGTTTCGATCAAACGACCGATTTCTGGTTTTGTAATTTGTGCATTGACCCCAACAGATTCACCTTTATGGCGAAGATCATCTGAAATCAAGGAAGAGAAGACGATGATTGGCAGTTCGGCATACCGGTCGTCTTCACGAAGGCGTTTCGATAAATGAAGTCCGTCCATTTTCGGCATCTCAATATCTGTGATCAACAAGTCACAATCGCTACCTGCTTCGAAGGCGTCAAACGCATCTTTTCCGTTGATGAACCATTTTAAGCCGTGATATCCTGCTTCTTCAAGCGTCTCAATGATGAGTGTCCGGAGCATTTCTGAATCTTCGGCAATCCAAATCGTTTTGTTCGATCGGTCACGCGGTTGGACGCGACGTCCTTCTTCACGTGCGAAGATGTCTTTACGAGACAATTCGAGTGCGATTTTTTCATAATCGAGTAAGATGATCATCTTATCGCCTGTCTTGACGACGCCGTTCGTCAATCCTTCGATTCCACGTGCGAGTTCGTTCGGTGTATCGATTTGTTCCCACGAGATACGTCTGATTTCCGTGACAGAATCGACGCGAAGGACACTTTTCTCGCCATTGAACTCACAGATGATTAACCGATCTTCCGTCGCTTCGTCATGGGCTACACCGATGACAGTCGGCAAATCTATGACCGTCATGACTTCACCGCGTAGTTCGATTAATCCTTTGACGGCATCTGGTGTTCCCGGGAGTGGTGTCATCGGTAACGGAACGATGATTTCACGCACTTTCATGACGTTAATCCCAAATGTATAAGGACCACAATGGAAAATGACGATTTCTAATTCATTCGTACCCGCTTCTAACAAAATATCGTGTTGATTGTACACGTGATTTATCCCCTTTCGTTCCTGCACATTCACTTCTGCCTAGTTATCGGCACATTTCGTAAAACATTCCATATCAAATTCAATAAAAAAACTATTGTAATCGCTTTCATAATATGTTAAGCAAAATGTTTGGCATTTGTCTGACCAATTGTTTACAATAGCTATGCAGCCACACACTGAAGTGACAGAGAGAAAAAACATATGGAGGTAGAGTGGAATGAATACAACAAAAACAACGTATACATTTTTATTGGATGGACAATGGTATGAGAGTGAATCAAAAGAGACAATCGAAATCTCTTCACCATATAAGGAAGAACTCGTTGGTCGTGTACAAGCGATGACGAAACCAGAAGTCGACCGTGCGATTGCTTCAGCGAAAGCTGCACAAACGACTTGGGCGAAACAACCAGCAAACAAACGTGCTGAATTATTACATGCATGGGCAACAGAACTTGAAAAACGCGCTGACGAAATCGGCGAAGTCATCATGCGTGAAGTAGGTAAAGGACGTGCAGATGGCGTCAAAGAAGTCAAACGGACTGCGGAAATCATTCGCTATACAGCGGAAGAAGGTCTTCGTTTTGACGGTCAAATGATGCAAGGCGATTCATTCCCAGGCGGAAGTGCGAAAAAACTCGCAGTCATCAAAAAAGCACCACTCGGCGTCGTTCTTGCAATTTCACCCTTCAACTATCCGGTCAACTTAGCGGCAGCAAAACTTGCACCGGCGTTGATGACAGGAAACGCGGTTGTCTTCAAACCGGCAACACAAGGCTCGATCAGCGGAATCTTGATGATTGAAGCGCTCGTCGCAGCAGGTCTTCCGTCAGGTCTTGTCAACGTCGTGACAGGTCGCGGATCAGTCATCGGTGACTATTTAACAGCACATCCTGGAATCGATATGATTACTTTCACGGGTGGTACAGGAACAGGACGTCACTTGTCTCGTCAATCAGCGATGATTCCACTTGTACTTGAACTCGGTGGAAAAGACCCGGCACTCGTCTTAGAAGACGCGGACCTTTCGTTAGCAGCGGATCACATCATCAGTGGAGCGTTCTCTTATTCTGGACAACGTTGCACAGCAATCAAACGTGTATTCGTCTTAGATCATCAAGCAGATGCGCTCGTTGACGAACTAACAACACGGATCGCGAAGTTAACGGTCGGTTCACCTGAAGACGACAGTGTCGTCGTTCCATTGATCGATACAAAATCAGCGGATTACGTGGAGGGCTTGATTACGGATGCGAAAGATCAAGGTGCAACAATCGTCACTGGTGGAAACCGGACGAACAACTTGATTGAACCAACACTGATCGACAACGTGACACGTGACATGCGTGTTGCTTGGGAAGAACCGTTCGGACCCGTCTTACCAATCATTCGTGTCAGCTCAGTCGAAGAGATGATTGCGTACTCGAACGAATCGGAATACGGTCTTCAAGCAAGTGTCTTCACGGAAAACATTGATTCAGCTTTCGCTGTAGCGGATGCCCTTGAGACAGGTTCTGTTCAAATTAACGGTCGGACGGAACGTGGCCCAGACCACTTCCCATTCATCGGCGTTAAATCATCTGGACTTGGTGTTCAAGGTGTCGGACGAAGCCTTGCTTCGATGACGCGTGATAAACTGACTGTCCTTAATTTAAAATAAGATTTGCAATAAACGAGCGACCTTTCATTCTGCGAAAGGTCGCTTTTTTTGCATCCAATTCCAGACGGTTTACGTATGCTTTAGTGAAGGGATGCAAGAGAGTGACAGACAAAGTTTGCGGCTCAGGTTCATTTTTCTCTATAATGAAGGAAACTAGTGAGAGAAATGAGGGGATTCCAAGTGAACAGCAAAGATGAAATCTTCACGCTACCGATCCCAACGCCGTTTCCAGTCGGTGATATCAATTGTTACGTCCTCAAAACGGAGACTGAAAATATTTTGATTGATTGTGGACCGGATACGGCAGAAGCTTGGCACGCCATGCAAGAGGGGTTGCAGAAAATCGGCTTGTCTGTCGAAGAACTCGACAAAGTAATCGTGACGCATCACCACGCCGATCATGCCGGAATGGCTTATCGTTTTTCTGAAAAAGGAATTGCGATTTACGGGCACGCACGACTTCGTCCCTATTTAGAACAGGATACGGACTTCTTGAATAGTGGCGATGCCTTTTTGCAACGCTTAGCGATGTCGTTCGGGGTGCCGAAAGAAATACGAGCGTTGCTACCGAGTTATCTGTCGGCCCTCAAATGGCTCGGAAAAGGACAACTCGACTATGTCCTAAAAGAAGGAGATTCCATCACGGCGGCAGGTACATACCGCGTGATTGAGTTGCCGGGACACGCAAGCGACCAGATCGGGATTCTCGGTCAAGACGGAACATTGTTCGCAGCCGACCATTTACTGGCACGGATTGAGCCGAACCCGTTACTTGAACAGCCGCAAGCAGGAGATGCGTCCGATATAAAACGCCCTGTCCTTGCATATATGCGCTCGCTCGAAAAGCTTCAAGGTGAACGGATCACGATCGCCTACACCGGTCATGGCGAAACAATCCGTGATGTTCCATCCTTGATTGAAGAACGGTTGCTCCAACGTAAGGTCCGCGGTGAGCAACTTTTGAAACATCTGACAGGAGAGCAGACGTTATTTGACTTAGCGCAGTTGACGTACGGCAATCGTCTAAAAAAATCGTTTCCGCTCGTCATGAGTGAGATGAAAGCACGACTCGATTATTTAGTCGCAAGCGGTCAAATTACAGTCGAAAAACGAGACGCGGTTCTTTATTATTCGAAGGCGGGAGTTAGCGGATGAATCTAATGAATAAAACGGTTGTCTTGACGGGAGCATCGAGCGGACTCGGTGAAGCGTTAGCGCGCGTGTTGAACCGGCAAGGAGCGAATTTGATTTTGATTGCCCGCCGTGCCGATCGGCTCGAACGCTTAGCAAGAGAGTTGCATGCTGACTATATCGTCTATGACTTAGAACATTCACCGGAGCATTTAGCCGAACGAATCCAGGTCGACTATGGCATGATTGATGTATTGATCAATAATGCCGGATTCGGAGAATTCAGTTTCTTGCAGGATACCTCGATTGAGACGATTGAATCGATGCACCGGATCAATGTCCTGACGCCCGTTCGGTTGACAAAAGCGTGTCTACCTTTCCTGCGTCCGAATGGAATGATTGTCAATGTCGCCAGTCAGGCAGGAAAGCTGCCGACTCCGAAATCGACCATCTACTGCATGACAAAAGCAAGCCTGCTTCAGTTCTCGAATGCATTGCGACTTGAATTACGACCAAAAGGAATTCATGTGATGACGGTTAATCCGGGACCGATTGCGACTGAATTTTTCATTCGCGCCGATCTCAGTCGCAAATATGAAAAGAATGTCGCCTCGATTTTGTTATCGAAAGAGTCGCTTGCAAAAACGGTGGTCCGAGCGATCGAGCGTCAAAAACGAGAGGTCAATGCACCGTGGTGGATGGAACTTTCAGCGAAAGCATATGCCGTTTGTCCCCGATTGATTGAATGGCTCGGTAAGTCCGGATTTGACAAAAAATGATGGGGTGGAATGAAAATGTTAAAAAAAGTAATCGGTATCGCTGTCGGTGGGTTGTTGCTTGCCGGGTGTGGCGCAACTTCTGACTTGCCGGCAAAGGACGAAGTGCTAGGTTCATCCTATAAAATGATTGAACAGGAAGCAGAGAAAACGACGGTCCGGATGTACATGTGGGGTGGAGATGACGGAATCAATGCCTATATCGACGAGTACGTCGCACCCAAGTTGAAAAAAGAGCATCAAATCACATTGAAGCGAGTGCCGATAGAAACAGCGGACATCATTCAGAAATTGCGTGCTGAAAAAACAGCCGGTAAGGACACAGGCGTGATTGATGTCGTCTGGATTAACGGCGATAATTTCCGAAATGCGAAAAAAGACGGCCTGTTATATGGTGACATCGCGCGCGTCTTACCGAACATCAAGCAAGTCGATGCCGCGGCGCAAGCTTCAGATAGTGGGACGAAGACGGAAGGGCTCGAAGCGGCCTGGGGAAAAGTCCAGTTTGCGTTCCATTATGATCAAGCCAGTGTTGCCAAACCACCGATGGACTTAAACGAGTTAAAAGACTGGGTCAAAGCAAACCCAGGAAAATTCACTTATCCGGAAGTGACGGATTTCACGGGAAATGCGTTTGTGCGTCACGTCATGTACGGGGTTGAATCAAATGAAACGTTGAAGAACCCGAAAAGCGACTTTAAAAAGACATGGGCTTATTTAAACGATTTAAAGCCGTACCTTTGGAAAGAAGGGAAAACCTATCCGAAGACGCTCGCTCAGCTCGATCAATTGTATGCGAAGGGGGATGTCGCGTTCACGATGGGCTTCAATGAACGCCGGGCCGAACAGGAAGTAGCGTCCGGGACCTTCCCGGAAGAAACGCGTCCGCTCATCTTAGAAGAAGGTTCGATTGCGTCGACCCACTTCCTATCGGTTCCGTTTAACGCACCAAATCCAAAAGGGGCGCTCGTTGCAATCAACGAATTGTTATCAGCAGATGCGCAGTTGAAGAAATATGACGCGACCTACTGGGGGGACGGGACGAGTCTTGATTTAAGTACGTTGACGTCAACAGAACAACAAGCGTTTAAGGATGTCCCGGCAGCAAAATCGACACCGACACCAGATGCATTTGAAGGAAAAGTCCGAGCGGAGCTCGACCCGGAATTCTTCGAGGTCATTCGAAAGGATTGGCCGGAACGTGTGGCGCGGTAATCCTTACCCCGCCGTCTTCTTGATTGCTGGAATGGTTCTTTATGGACTGTTCATCAGTGTATCGATGACGACAGTCGCCGATTATCGTGCATTGTTAAGCGATACTGTGTTTCTTGAAAGCATTGTGTTAAGTCTGTACGTTGCACTGAGTAGCACGTTACTTTCGTTAGGGGTCGGTTTCGGCTTAGCTCAATTTTTCTCAAGGCGAGGGGGGATAGCGGAACAAATCCTCGCACTTCCGCTGTTTATCCCGCATCTTGGTGCAGCATATCTTGCGATTCTCTACTTCAGTAATGTACCGATGATTGGTCCGCATGAGACGAATCATTTCAGTATCATCTTGACTTACGTATATAAAGAAACACCGTTCATCTTTTTTTATCTCATTCCTGTTTTTCGACGGCTCGATCACCGGTATGAGGAATTGGGGCAACTGCTTGGATTATCTAGGATTCGTCGATTTTGGCATGGGAAAGGTGTTTTTATTTTGTTTCCGGCACTTGAAGCAAGCTTCATCGTTTTTGCATTTGTTCTATTTGCCTACGAAGTGCCGGCATTGCTTGGTGTGACATATCCGAAAATGATTGGTGTATATGTATTTGATTTATATACGCAAGGAGACCTGTCGCAACAACCAACGGCTTTTGCCATCAGTGTCGTCTTGACGACGTTGCTCTTCATGATGTTAGCCGTCTTCACGTGGTGGATTCGACCGATCACAGAGCGAATCAGTAAGGGGCGGATTGAATGAAGCAACGAATCGTTACGCTATTGATCGCTTGTCTCGTCGTTGCACCGCTGCTAGGAATCATTCCGAAATCATTTTCTCTAAATCCGCGAATCGTCGAGACGTTGACGACGACGCTCTTCATGATTGCAGCAGTGACGTTTTTGAACCACGTAATTGGTTATGCGGCAGGGAAAGCCATTGCCTTTCAGACGGGACGAATCATTCAACTGGCTGAGTTGTTGATTAGTTTGCCACTGTTTTTACCTGTATTATTGCTCTCATTCGGTCTTTATTTGACGTGGATCCGCTTAGGTTTGGCTGATCAATTCCTTGGCGTGTTACTCGTCCTTTTGTTACCGACACTTCCGTACACGGTCCGCCTTTATACGAACGGATTTCAGGCGCTCGGTGAACAACTACTCGAACAGACGGTCCTTGTTGAGGCAAACCGCTTGAAGCGATTTTTCTTTTTAGTCGGACCGTTGCTTCGTCCGACATTACAATCGGTGACATTGCTCGTCACCGTCATCACACTTAGTCAGTATGCACTCGTCGTGCTGATCGGCGGTGGCGTCGTTCGGATGCTCGCACTTGAAGTCTTCCCCCTTTACTCTGGGAATGCGGTTGATGCGGCTAAAGAAGCGACGATTTGGTTGATCGGGTTACCATTTTTGATTTATCTAGGGCAAATGTTGTTCTTTACCTTATGGATAGAAGGGGTTCGGAGGTTATTAGATGGACGTAAGAATTAATAAAGTGATGAAGCGTTTCGGTAAAACGACCGTCTTGCAAGACATCGATCTAACCATCGCCTCGGGACAATGCGTTGCCCTTGTCGGACCGAGTGGAAGCGGGAAGACGACGTTGCTGCGCTTGATTGCCGGATTAGAAAAGGTCTCAGGTGGAACGATTCACTTCGGAGAGCGTGACGTTACGAAAACAGTCCCGAGTAAACGCGGAGTGACGATGCTGTTTCAACGACCACTACTGTTTCCCCATCTCACGATCGGGCAGAATATCCGCCTTGGCATGCGAGGGGACGCCCGACAAGTCTCTGAGTGGCTCGACCGCGTCGGGTTACCGGGACGTGAAGCGGACTTTGTCCATCAACTGTCGGGAGGCGAGCAACAACGTGCGAGCTTAGCACGTGCCCTTGCGAGTCAACCGAACTTTTTATTATTAGACGAGCCGTTTTCAAGCCTCGATTTGCCGCGGAGGCGTGAATTACGGACGTTGATTCGTCGCCTGACGGAGCAACAAGGCGTGACGACGTTGCTTGTCACACATGATCGCGAAGAAGCGATGGCAATGGCGGACTATGTGTATGTCATGCAGGCAGGACGCATTATCGAGCAAGGGCGACCTGTTGCTTTAAGCGAGACGAGTCCGTTTTTTGGAGATGGTCTTGCCTTAGACGGGACATGGTATCCGCTGTCTGCGATCGAGTTGGTCTTAAGACCGACGAATCAAACGAATGAACGTGTTACGATTACGAAAGAATTAATCCAATATGGTGTTCGGTTCTATGAAGTCGAACGGGCAACCGGCGAGCGACTCGTCATTCAGACAAGAAGAGCGTTCGACGAAGCGACGACTGTTTATGTCGTCAGAAAGGAGGACTAATATGTTAGATACACGAGCACGAAAGATGGTGCAACCTGTGTTCGACCAAGCGGCGACCGGTTTGAAAAAGCTTGGTCTGTCGGCGAATCAAGTCACAATCATTTCCGGCATCATCGGAGGGGCAACAGGATTCTTCGTCTACAATGACATGATGGGAATTGCGATTCTCTTATTGTGGATTTCTGGAATGCTTGATGTCGTCGATGGGACGATGGCACGTCGCGAAAAACCGACAGCGATTGGAACGATCCTTGATCTTGTACTAGATCGAATCGTCGAGTTGTCCGTGCTGATCGGGATTGCGCTTCGTTTTCCGGAAACACAAATCGTCATGCTCTTTTTAATTGCGTCCTTTGTCATCGGTATGACGATGTTTCTCGCGATTGGGGCAGTCAGTGAAAATTATGGCATCAAGTCCTTCCAATACCAGCCGGGTCTCGTTGAACGGACAGAGGGGTTCTTGTTTTTAACGGCAATGCTGTTATTCCCAAGTGCAATCATCTGGATTGCGATCGTCTTCTTGATTGCAGAGCTGTATACGGTAGGCGAGCGCTTCTATCAAGCCTCTAAGGTGCTGGGATGAGTGAACAGGAGTTAATCATGGTCACGGATCAGGCCGGGCATCCATTATTCACGGCGTCACGAAACCGGGTACATGCTGAAGGGTTATGGCATGAGACGTTCCACTGCTTCGTCGTGAATCGAGAGCAACGAATCGTTCTTCTTCAAGAACGGGCAACTGGAAAAAAGGATTTTCCAAATTGTCTCGACATTACAGCGGCAGGACATTTACTTGCCGGTGAAACCGTTGCTGATGGTGTTCGTGAACTCGAAGAAGAGCTCGGACTCGTCCGGACGATGGATCAGTTGGAGCACGTTGGTATTTTTCTAGAAGAACTAACGTTGCCGGGATTCATTGATCGCGAGCGGACTCAGGTCTTTTTGACGGAATCGAACCAAGCCATTTCTGACTATCATTTACAAGCGACTGAAGTCAAACGGCTGGTCGCTTTTTCATTCGACGCATTTGCTATGTTAGGTGACGAAACGACAACGGAAGTCGTCAGCATCGAGGGTGAACGTTTCGGGCGGAACCGCTTCGTCCCGCACCCGCCGGAGTACTGGGCGATGGTCGAACGAAGCATTGAACAATCTAGCATGTGACAGGAGGAACTGTAGATGAGACAGCGATCTACAGTTTTTTCTTGCTTAAAAAAGTACAAAGTGGCGTAATGCAACGTAATTTGAGATAATTAACAATATATATTATTGATGAAAGAAGGTGCAGCCAGTGGGATTACGATTCGCACTGCTCGGACTGCTAACCCAGGGAGAAGCGACAGGCTATGATTTAAGTACGACGTTCAAAAAACAGATGACGCATTTTTGGACAGCACACCATACGCAAATTTATCGAGAATTATTAAAAATGGAAGAAGCATCACTCGTGACGAGTGTTCATATCGTCCAGGAGGATCTTCCAGATAAAAAAGTCTATTCGATTACAGATAAAGGCCAAACAGAGCTCGTCGCCTGGCTGCGGGCACCGAGTGAATTTAAGCCGAAAATGAAAGATGAGAACTTAATGCGCGTGTCGTTGTTACACCTCTTGCCGCTCGAGGAAGCGATCGCTTACCTTGAAGAATCAAAACGGCATCATCAATTTGCGGTCGACATGATGCAAGTGTGGCGAAAAGATCATTTAGAGAACGGGGCGACACTCGGGGAGACATTGACGAGTGAATACGGTCTACGGATGATGCTGAATTACCTCGATTGGTGTGACTGGGCAATCGAAGAAATCAAGAGAAGTCAAACGAGTGTTTGATTGTGATGGGATAGGGAGTAGAGAACGTGAGTGTATTTAAAGATTATCAAGACTGGCTGGACGAAGAGACGGATGACATCATCAAACGACATGCAACATATGCCGCCGCTGAATTGAAATTAGGTGGAGAAGTCGGAGACTACTATGTTGATGCGGGGCTAATCGATCAATTCGTCATGCGACATGTCTCGTGGTTGTCGATCAGTGAAATCGAAGACATTCTGACAGAGTCTGAAAACAGCGACCGTGTGGAACTTCTCGAACCAACAGATCACGAAGAAGATATGCAACGTCAGCAAGCAGAACACGTGTTACGAATGGATGTAAAAGAAATGTTGGCGTCAAAAACACGCGCCTTCGTCGACGAACGATTACAGGCGCTCACTCAACAGATTCGTCCGCTTCAAGACCGTCAGGCAGAAGCGCAGGCGGCATTCGATGAAATCGAACGGACGATTGAGACAGGACCAGCACCAAAAATCATTCCGAAGCGTTGGTATCGACGGGAACGTGTGGTTGAACAGTCGTTTACCGATGAAGAGCGTACGAACCTTGACGAGCAGCTTGAAGCACGACAGCAGCAGCTCGTTATTGAAGACCGCACGGTTGCGGCAGCCGAACGTGAAATACTGATGCTTCAGCGGGCGCTTAACGAAGAGAAATGACCCGAAGTGAAAATAGCACCTCCACCTTTGTTCAGTGGAGGTGCTATTTTGCATGTAGACAACGTCACGTGGGGGGGATAAAAGCGTCTCCCTCTAGCACGCAAAGACGCATTTTTTCCCGTAGAAGTCGACGAAAAGGGACGCCTTTCAGGTGGACCGTCTTGAATC
Organism: Exiguobacterium sp. QJM3NY_9; assembly: GCF_056173545.1. NCBI lineage: Bacteria > Bacillati > Bacillota > Bacilli > Caryophanales > Exiguobacterium > Exiguobacterium sp. QJM3NY_9. Next base: position 1,075,990 of record NZ_CM149679.1, read on the forward strand.
GTTTCCAAAACGACAGAGTATCTTCACTGATCTTAAAGAAAGCTAAAAAAATCTCGCTTTCTAATCTAATCGCTTCCTAGTGGAAAGCAAACAGGAGCGACCCTGCAGCTTTGCTGTAGCGGCGCGATGTTTGCCACAGGGAGACGATTAGGAAGGAAAGAGAGAGCAAAAAAAGATGGAAAATCACATTCAAGTGATCTTCCATCTAAGTTTGTCTACACGCGAAAAAAGCACTTCCACTGATGTTCAGTGGAAGTGCTTAGCATCAACTAAAATTTTAGACAGTCGCGAGTTTAGCGACGATCAATTTAGCGACAGCTTCACTTGAAGCTGGGTTTTGACCTGTGATGACGTTGCCATCGATGACTGCGAATTCTTTACCTGCGTCTGAAGTCAAGAACGTTGCACCTTCATTACGCAACGTTGTTTCGAGTAAGAATGGAACTTTCTCTTCAAGACCTGTTGATTTTTCTTCTTCATCTGTAAAGCCGTTGATTTGACGACCTTCGACGAATGGTTTGCCATCAATCATGACGTGAGCGAAAGCGGCAGGTCCGTGACAAACAGATGCGACGATTCCGTCTTTCTTGACCATTGCTTCGATTGCGCCGGCAACTTGTGGATTGTTCGGGAAGTCAACGACCGCACCGTGTCCACCCGGGAAATAAACAGCGTCGAACGATGAAGGATCGACTGTTGAGAGTGAAGCAGTATCTTTTAGTGCTTTACGTGCGTCTTGGAACTTCGGCAGAATTTCTTTGACGAGTGATGCTTTATCGATTGGGACGTCGCCACCTTTAACAGAAACAACAGTGACGTCATGTCCTGCTTCATTAAATAAGTTAAACGGTGCAGCAAACTCTTCGAACCAAAGTCCTGTTGCGTGTCCGTTCATGTCATCCGCGCTTGTTGAAACGATTAGAATACGTGCCATAATAAAATTCCTCCTCTAGGGTTAACGTTACAAATAAGAAGATTCCCCGGCTTGCTAAAACTCAAACCTTATTGATGTGCTGTATAAGGATGGACCGGCAATGTTTTTAGGACGTGATTGATTTGTTCAAGCGTGACGGGTTCCCGCATCGCCTTGAGATTGGCCTGTAATTGCGACACGCTCGACGCACCAGGCAGTACGATTGCGGCTTGTTGATCGATTGCTTGGAGAGCGAGCGCGGGTAGTGGGTAGTCTTGTAAGAAATTCAATGTTTCTTCGAGTTGTTCTTTATTAAATTGCTCGAACTGGTCAACGGATTGGAGGCGCGACGTACTCTCAGTCGTCAATAATCCTTTTGCGAGCGGACCACGAGCGACGACCTTGACATTTTTTTCATTGAGTAAAGGCAAGAGTGCTTCGATGCGCCGATCGAGTAACGAGTAAGGTGTCATCAAATAATCGAGATCACTATGCTCGAGCCAATACTTAATGACGTTCGGCCGTAAAGAAGAAAGACCATAGGCCTTAATCTTACCGTCTGCTTTTAAATCCTTCACGGCTTGAATCGATGCATCGAGGTCGTCTTCCATCGTTCCGCCGTGGACATAATAGAGATCGAGATAAGGTGTTTCGAGTCGGTTCAGACTTTCAAGACATGCTTGTTTTAAGTACTCGTAACTCGGATCCCACGTCCAACCCGTTCCCGTTGCATTCATTCGGTTCCCGCCTTTAGAGGCGAGGAAAATCCGGCTGCGGTCTTCTTGCGAAAATGTCTGTCCAATCAACGATTCGACGGCTCCGTTCGCGTAGACGTCCGCTGTGTCAAAATGAATGACCCCTTCGTCGAGCGCTGTACGGAGGATTTCTGTTGCTTCTTCTTGTCCGCGTTTTAATATTGTCATTGTGCCTAATCCGAGTCCCATGACTAATCCCTCATTTCTTTCGATATGTGCTACTACAGAACAGTTTATCATATTTATTTCTCCGTCCCCCTGTTGAGGAACTGTTTCATATTTTGAGTTTGAAAAAACAAACTTGCATCAGGAATCAGATAACAGGCATACTGAATAAGAAGAATAAATTACGGCGCGGATAGTTATAGAAGGAAGAGGTGTTCGGAATGGAAGAAAAAACAATCGAACGAGAAGTCATTTATGAAGGAAAAGTCTTTAATGTCGAAAAGCATGTCGTCAGCTTACCAAACGGTAATACATCAGTGCGCGAGCTCGTTTATCATAACGGAGCCGTCGCAATCATCGCCTTTGATGAAAAAGGTGATTTGATTGTCGTCGAGCAGTATCGCAAAGCATTCGAACAACTATCGATTGAAATTCCTGCGGGAAAACTTGAGGCGGGTGAGAATCCAATTGATTGTGCCGGAAGAGAATTGAAAGAAGAAACAGGTTACGCGGCAGAAGAATTGAAACATGTCTTCGATTTTTACGGGGCACCGGGATTTTGCAGCGAACGCGTACATATATATGAAGCAATCGGTTTGACGGCTGGTGAACGTCAGCTTGATGCAGATGAATTCCTTGAAAACCAGACATTGTCACTTGACCGGGCCTTAGAACTGATTGCAAATGGAACGATTGTCGATGCAAAAACAATTATGGCGATTCAACATTGGCACATCCGTACATTAAAATGATTCTAATTTGGTTGATTTTCAGTTGATAATCATTTTAATTTGAAAATTGATTGAGAATCAGCTATGATAAAAGCATCAGTTTCGACCTAAGGGGGCGCTATGATGGAAAGTCGTGTTGAACGCATTAAAAAACAGCTGAGCGGTAAAGGATATAAGCTGACTCCCCAACGTGAAGCGACTGTGCGTATCCTGCTAGAACATGAGTCGGATCACCTCAGTGCTGAAAATGTCTTTTTATTAGTGAAAGAAAAAAACTCTGATATTGGACTCGCGACCGTGTACCGGACGCTCGAATTATTGACGGAGCTTGAAGTCGTCGATAAGGTCAACTTCGGAGATGGCGTATCTCGATTCGATTTACGACAAGAAGGGGCGAGTCACTCGCATCACCACCTTGTATGTATCGAATGTGGTTCCGTCGAAGAAATTTTAGATGATATGTTAGAAGATGTCGAAAAAGAAATCGTCTCGCGGTTTCACTTTAAAATTAAAGATCATCGCTTGACCTTCCACGGAGTTTGCCGTGTTTGTCAGGAGCGTCATGCACGTGAAGCGCTTGAACAAACGCAAACACAAACTGTCTAACCGTCCTTCCACACACAGGGCGGTTTTTTCTTTTTGAAAATATAGGTCAGACCTCTTCACAACGGTTTACACCTTTGATATGATGGGAAAGTAAGCGATTTCTTAAGCCAAGAGGATGAATTCAGTGAGACAACAACTGGAAGCATTTATCAACTATCTCGTCATTGAACGGCAAATGTCAGGAAATACGGCAGCAGCCTATCGAAATGATTTAAACCAGTATCTTCATTCGCTCGAACAAGTAGGGGTGACTTCGCTTGAATTCGTGACACGACATCATATCGTGCTCCATATCGAGAGCTTGTTGAACGCTCAAAAGTCACGGTCGACGGTCAGACGGGCGACGAGTTCGATCCGTTCGTTCCATCAATATTTGGTCGAAGAGCGTCAAGTGGAGAGTGATCCGTCACGTCATTTGGATTTACCGAAACCAGAAAAAAAGCTCCCGGTCGTCTGGAGTCAAACGGACGTCGTTAAGTTGCTTGATTCCGTGGTCGGAAATGATCCGCTCGTCAGACGGGATGCGGCGATGCTTGAACTGTTATACGGTACCGGTATGCGGGTCAGTGAACTGCTACAGTTGACGTTAAACGATCTACAGCTCGAACTCGGTTACTTATCGTGTCTTGGGAAAGGGAACAAAACGCGAATCATTCCAATCAGCACGACAGCGATTGAGAGCGTCACGACCTATCTCGAACTAGCACGAAACAGTTTAGGGGGCCAGCAAACGGATTATATCTTCTTGAATAGTCGGGGAAGCCGGTTATCGCGACAAGGTTTTTGGAAGATGATTAAACGACGTGCAAGAGAAGCGGGTATTGAAAAAGAGATTACGCCACATGTGCTCCGTCATTCATTCGCTACTCATCTACTTGAAAATGGTGCAGATTTACGGGTTGTCCAAGAGATGCTCGGTCATGCCGACTTGTCGACGACGCAAATGTACACGCATGTCAACAAAGGTCGGTTACATGAAGTCTATAAGAATCATCATCCACGTGCATGATGTTCCTTATAAAACAAAGGTCTGACTTCAGACAAATGAAGCGTTTTGTCTAGTCGGTTTGTGGGAAAATCATTAGGGCAGTCGTTCATTACAGTACGTATTAGGAGGAAATACAAATGGCACAACAATTCAAACGTGTATTTTTAGTCGTCATGGATTCTGTTGGTATCGGTGAAGCACCCGATGCGGAACAATTTGGAGATTTAGGAGCACATACGCTTGGTCACATCGGAGAGCATATGAATGGCTTGAATATCCCGAACCTGGAAAAGCTTGGTCTCGCGCATATTGAAGCCGTTCAAGGTGTTTCGGCTGATGCCGCACCAATCGCATCATACGGTAAAATGGAAGAAGTATCGGCGGGGAAAGATACGATGACGGGACACTGGGAGATCATGGGTCTTCGCATCGATACACCATTCCGTGTCTTTGAAAAATTCCCGGCTGACTTGATTGACCGTCTTGAAGCATTCTCTGGTCGGAAAATCATCGGTAACAAACCAGCTTCTGGTACGGAAATCTTAGATGAGCTCGGTCAAGAACACGTCGAAACGGGCGCATTGATCGTCTATACATCTGCTGACTCTGTCTTACAGATTGCAGCCCACGAAGAAGTCGTCCCACTCGAAGAACTTTACCGAATTTGTGAATATGCACGTGATATCACGCGCGACGATCCATACATGCTCGGTCGCATCATCGCACGTCCATTCCTTGGGGAGCAAGGCGCATGGGTTCGGACATCGAACCGTCACGACTATGCCTTAAAACCGTTTGACCGGACTGTCATGAATGAGCTTGAGACAGCTGGATTCGATGTCATTTCGCTCGGAAAAATCGCTGACATCTTTGACGGTGAAGGTGTGACGGATGCAATTCGTACGAAATCGAACATGGACGGAATGGACCAACTCGTTGGTCAACTCGAACGTGACTTCACAGGGCTTTGCTTCTTGAACCTTGTTGACTTCGATGCCTTGTTCGGACATCGTCGTGACCCGCAAGGTTACGGGGATGCACTTGAAGAATTTGATGCACGTCTCCCGGAAGTATTCGAGCGGATGCAAGAAGATGATCTCTTAATCATTACAGCTGACCACGGAAACGATCCGATTCACGCTGGAACAGATCACACGCGTGAGTACGTCCCGCTTCTTGCGTACCAAAAGAGCGGTGTCGCAAACGATTTAGGAACGCGTGCAACATTTGCTGATCTTGGAGCGACGGTTGCTGCAAACTTCGGTGTTAAAATGCCGGCACATGGAAAAAGCTTTTTAACAGAACTTTAATTTCAAAGGAGCGATTTTGGATGACAGTCAACTGGAATGAAACACGTTCATATTTAGAAAGTAAAATGCAGGCAAAGCCGGAAATCGGTTTGATTCTCGGATCAGGTCTCGGCGTACTGGCTGATGAAATTGAAAATCCAATCGCGATTCCGTATGGCGACATTCCGAACTTCCCTGTTTCGACAGTGGAAGGACATGCGGGACAACTCGTCTTCGGGACGCTCGAAGGCAAACAAGTCGTCGCGATGCAAGGACGGTTCCACTTCTATGAAGGCTACTCGATGGAAATGGTCACATTCCCAGTTCGTGTCATGAAAGCAATCGGCGTCGAAACATTAATCGTGACGAATGCAGCGGGTGCTTGTAACGAAGCATTTGAACCGGGAGATCTCATGTTGATCACAGATCACATCAATTTCTTCGGAACGAATCCGTTGATCGGAAAAAACGTCGATGAGATGGGACCACGTTTCCCGGACATGTCGAAGCCGTATGATAAAGAATTACTGGAACTTGCCCAAGCGACGGCAGATGAGCTCGGAATCAATGTTCGTCAAGGCGTTTACTTCGGCAACACCGGTCCGACATATGAAACGCCAGCTGAAGTCAAAATGGCACGGATGCTTGGTGGAGATGTCGTCGGCATGTCGACGGTTCCTGAAGTCATCGTCGCACGTCACTCAGACATGCGCGTACTCGGAATCTCATGTGTATCAAACATGGCAGCAGGTATCTTAGATCAGCCGCTCCATCACGATGAAGTCATCGAAACGACGGAACGGGTCCGGGCACACTTCCTGTCGCTCGTGCGTGGTTCGATCAAAAAAATGTAACAACACCTTAGAGGAGGAAATAGATTATGCGTATGGTAGATTTGATTGCAACGAAACGAGACGGTGGCGAGTTACCAACAGCCGATATTAAAGCAATGGTCGAAGGATTCACGAACGGAGACGTTCCGGATTATCAAATGTCAGCCATGTCGATGGCCATTTTTTATCAAGGGATGTCAGATCGTGAAATCGCAGATTTGACGATGGCGATGGTCGAATCAGGTGACGTCATCGACTTATCACGAATCCACGGTAAAAAAGTCGATAAACACTCAACAGGCGGAGTCGGTGACAAAATCAGTCTGATCGTCGCACCACTCGTCGCGTCAATCGGGATTCCGGTTGCGAAGATGAGCGGACGTGGTCTTGGTCATACAGGTGGAACAATCGATAAATTGGAAGCCTTCCCTGGTTTCGATGTTGAATTATCGGAAGAAGCCTTCGTCAGCCAAGTCAACGACATCAAGATGGCAATCATCGGTCAGACAGGGAACTTAACACCTGCTGACAAAAAACTTTACGCATTACGTGACGTGACAGCAACAGTCAATTCGATTCCGTTGATTGCAAGTTCAATCATGTCGAAAAAAATTGCGGCCGGCGCTGATAGCATCGTTCTTGATGTTAAAACGGGTTCAGGTGCTTTCATGAAGTCGTTTGAGGACGCAAAAGCACTCGCGACAGAGATGGTATCAATCGGGAAAAGTGTCAACCGGAAGACGATTGCCGTCATCACGGACATGGATCAGCCGCTCGGAAACGAAATCGGGAACGCAAACGAAGTCAAAGAAGCAATCGAAGTCTTACAAGGTAAAGATGTGCGTGACTTGAAAGTCATCGCCTTGACGATTGCCTCACATATGGCAGTCCTTGGTGAGTTCTACCCGACGTTCGACGAAGCGTATGCCGATCTCGAGACACGTCTCGCGAACGGTGCAGCACTCGACGTCTTTAAAAAATTCATCGCAGCGCAAGGTGGCGACGCGTCACTCGTTGACGATATGTCAAAAGCACTTGAAACGAAATACCAAAAAGACTTCGTGGCATCAAAAGCAGGTTATGTCTCTGAAATCATCGCCGATGAAGTCGGTGTCGCAGCGATGATTCTTGGAGCGGGCCGAGCGACGAAAACAGACGTCATCGATCATGCAGCAAGCGTCACGTTATTGAAAAAAGTCGGCGATCGTGTTGAAGTCGGCGATGTCATCGCGACACTTCGTTCGAATAAAGAAACGCTTGATCAAGCAATTGAGAAAATGGATCATGCGTATCATATCAGTGAAACGAAACCGGAAGCACGTCCGCTCGTTCACGCTGTCATCGATTAAATCATGTAAAGTAGCAAGTTGGGTCTTCTTCCCAATTTGCTACTTTTTTTGTTATGATGAAAGTCAGGTTTTTCCAAGTTGTGAAGGAGAAGAAAAAATGAAACCAACTCAATTGAAACAAGGCGATACGATTGCGATTCTTTCACCCGCATCAGCGGTCGCTGCTTACGTACCACGCCGGCTGCAACGGGGGATCGAGACGCTTGAGCGGATGGGCTTTCAGGTCCTCGTGATGCCGAACACGACAGCGGTTCACAGTCATACGGCAGGAACAATCGGGGAGCGCCTTCAGGACTTACATATGGCGTTTCAAAATCCGGACGTCAAAGCAATCATTTCGACCATCGGTGGTTTTAACTCACATCAGTTGCTCGATGAACTCGATTACGACTTAATCCGCAACAATCCAAAAATCTTTATGGGCTACAGCGACATCACGGCCCTTCTGTCCGGGATTCATACGAAAACTGGTTTGACGACATTCGTCGGGCCTGCCATCTTGCCACAATTCGGTCAACTGCATGGTCTTGATGCGTATACAAAAAAGTGGTTTGAAAAAACGTTGATGCAGACGGAACCGATTGGTCAAATCGAAGCGTCCGACGAATGGACGGATGAAGGCTTGCGCTGGGACGTCAATGATGACCGGAGACGGACGCATGTCGTCAATGACGGATATCTCGTCGCCCGCACAGGTACTGGGACGGGACCAATCGTCGCCGGCAATCTCGGGACACTGCTGTTACTTGCCGGGACACCGTATATGCCGTCACTTGAAGGTGCTGTCCTGATGCTTGAAGATGACGAAAGTGAGACGCCGGAGACAATCGACCGGTACTTTACACAACTGCGTCATCTCGGGGCATATGAAAAGATTTCGGCGATTGTCGTCGGACGTTTTCACGGGAAAGTTGATTTTGATCCAGACTTCCCGCTGAAAGATATCATCCTGCGGGCAACCCGCGGCTACGACTTCCCGGTTGTGCTTAACGCCGACTTCGGGCATACCGATCCGGTCTTTCCATTACCAAACGGCATTCCGGCATCGGTCACTGCAGGTGAAACGGTTGTGCTCGAAATTCTCGAATCCGCAGTGGAGTGAGTAAAAAACCTGCGTTTTCCGAAAAAATTTGGTACACTGTTCCATGGAGTCACAAGTTGCTTGTGACGAACACCATTAGCTGAAAAGCGCGAAAGGTTGGTATACAATGCAAAAAACTGGATATATCTTATTAGAAGACGGAAATAAAATTGATTTTGAACTCTTTAACGACGATGCACCGATCACAACAGAAAACTTCGAGAGCCTTGCGAACTCGAACTTCTACGATGGATTGAACTTCCACCGTGTCATCCCGGGCTTCGTCTCACAAGGCGGCTGCCCAATCGGGAACGGTACAGGCGGTTCTGGGAAAACAATCCCATGTGAAACGTCAACTTCGTACCCGCACAAACATAAAGCAGGTTCACTCTCGATGGCGCACGCTGGTCGCGACACAGGTTCGAGTCAGTTCTTCGTCGTCCACGAGCCGCAACCGCACCTTGACGGTGTGCATACAGTCTTCGGACAAGTCACTTCAGGACTTGAGCATGCTCAAAAAATGAAGCAAGGCGCAGGCATTAAAGAAATTCGCGTAGAAGCATAAGTGTCTGACTCCTCTTCAACTAGAAGGGGAGTTTTTGTTTTTTAGACTAAGGGAACAGGTAGTAAGGCACAAATAGAATTTCAGGAGGCGTTTCATGATGCGTTTACAAGGTAAAAAAGTCATTCAACTCGTCAGTAATGATTTTGAGGATTTAGAGTTATGGTACCCGGTCCACCGGTTACGTGAAGAAGGGGCAACGGTCGACATCGTCGGTGAGAAAGCAAATGAAAAGTACGTCGGAAAATACGGTGTTCCAATCGTCTCCGACATCGCGTTTGCAGATATCAATCCAGCAGACTACGACGCGATTCTCATTCCGGGTGGTTGGTCACCGGATTTATTACGGCGGTTTGATTCGGTCTTGAAAATGGTCCGACACTTCGACGAACAAAAACAGCCGATTGGTCAAATCTGTCATGCGGGATGGGTTTTAATTTCAGCAGATGTACTCAAAGGTGTCAACGTCACGAGTACGCCGGGGATTAAAGACGACATGACGAATGCTGGAGCCGTCTGGCACGATGAGCCGGTCGTCGTCGACGGACACATCGTCTCAAGTCGGAGACCGCCCGATCTACCTGACTATATGCGTGAATTCATCGCCGTGTTAGAAAAGTCGAAGTCATAATTCGGAAAAGGTGGGGTGAAGTGATTCACTCCTTCTTTTTGTCCTTCTCGACAAAAAAATGAAGTAATTCTAGCCGATAAGGTGTAGAATAAATGAGTCTCAGTCGTTCATGGTCCTGAGAGTTGTTGAAATTAGGAAGGTGTAGAATCAGATGCTAGTAAAATATAAGAAGCTGAATGAACGGACCGCGATGGGGTTAATCGCCTTTTCGTGTGAAGTGAAGGATCCGAAGTATTTGCTTGAAACGGTTCAAGCCTATGAACAAGAAGAAGATCGTCAATTGTATCTTTACAAACAGGATGAAGACTTCGTAGGAGTGATCGGTTTTCAATTAGTGGATGGCCACGCTGAATTGAGCCACATCGCATTGTCTCCATCGTTCCGCGGGGAGCGGATGTCGTACACATTACTCGACGCTGCGGCGAAGATGATGCGTCTCGATATCATCGGCTCGACTGAAGAAACAAGTCGTCTTGTTGAAAAGTGGAAAAATCAATGAAAAAAACCGGTCCGTTTATTTCAGGGCCGGTTTTTCCATTTCCCGCGATTTTTAAGTGCGGCTTGCCTTGCGTCGATGACGTCTTGCCGGTTTCGTAACCGGTGTTTGTCGATTAAAAAGGTTCGATCAAGCGGCTCGAGTGATTGGGTCTTCATTCGTTGTTCGAGTCGTTCGTCTACTGGTAAATGGATTCTCCGGTATTCCGGCTCCATAAAAGCGGACTTTAACGTAAGCAGTTGCGTGGCATCGATGCCGAGTTGGGTAATTGACGCTGCATGCCGTTCGATTTTTTGAAAGGCTTTCGGATAGGTCCGCATCGCGCCGGTCACATTACCGCGCCGGTGGTGATACCGGGCGACGGCTAATTGAATCAAAGCGACGAGTGATTCGTCCGTCCGATTGCCGGCTTGCCAAAGTTCTTCTAATACTTCATGGCATTCGAAGTAATCTTCTTGTATATTGAATTCGAAAGTAAATTGTTCGATCGGGTGCATGAGAGCACCTCCTTTCCTTTTAATATAGCATAGTCGAACAGTAACGATGTATGGTATACTAAGGCGCAAAAAACGTTGATGGGCAGGGAGAATCATGGAATCATATAGTGTGAAGATGGATGCGTTTGAAGGCCCTTTGGATTTACTGTTACACTTGATTGGGAAACTAGAAATCGACATTTACGATATTTCCGTCTCAATCGTGACGGATCAATATGTGTCCTATATTCGAGCTATGCAGCATCTTGAACTCGATGTTGCTAGTGAATATCTTGTCATGGCTGCGACGCTCTTGCAACTGAAAAGTAAACAGCTGTTACCGATTGAACAATCGGAGTTCGAGGAGGTTCCTGATTTTGATGAGGAGCCGACGCGAGAAGGTTTGATTCAACAATTGATTGAGTACAAAGCGTATAAGGAAGCAGCGGTTGTGTTGAAGGAAAAGGAAGAAGCACGACTCGAGCTTTTTTCAAAACAACCGGAAGACCTGTTGCGTTATCTGGATACAGAAACAAATGACTATAACGGAACGTTATCATTTAGTGATTTGTTGCGTGCCTATGAAAAAATGCGACAACGTGTTGCCTGGAAAGTGAGACGGTCGAAGACGGTCAAACGTGAGGAACGGACACTGGAGCAACAGATGGTTCATGTATCAGAATATGTACTGTCGCGAGAACGGACGACCTTTTTTGGCTTCTTTACGGAACAACCGACAGTCGAAGAACTTGTCGTCAGTTTTCTTGCTGTCCTTGAACTCGTTAAACAACGGGTCATTGCTTGCGAGCAGATGAACGACGATATTTTATTACGGACCTTGGCGAAGGAGGAGAATCCGATTGGCGTATGATCGAATCATTGAAAGTCTATTGTTTGTCGTCGGAGATGATGGCATCGATCCACGTGGCCTGAGCCAAGTGCTTGAAATCAGTGAAGCAGCAGCGCGCGAACAACTGCATGCGGTCCAGCAATTGTTTGAGTCGGAAGGACGTGTCCTTCAAATTGTTGAGTCGGGTGGCGTCTTTAAGATGGTGACACGAAAAGAGATGTCACCGTACGTTCAAGCATACGCGGGATCACTCGCGGAAGACAGTTTGTCGCGTGCTGCGATGGAGACGCTCGTCATCATCGCCTACAAGCAGCCTGTCACGCGTGCAGACATCGAAGTCATTCGCGGCGTCAAGACCGAGCGTGTCATTCATACGCTCAGTGCAAAAGGGTTAATTGAAGAAGCTGGACGCGCGAAAGGCGTCGGGCGAGCTAAATTGTATAAAACGACCGATCATTTCTTGGACCATTTTGGTCTCAATAGTATCGAGGAGTTACCTCCGCTCGAATTCGAAGAAACGTTCGAAGCGGATGGCGATCTATTTTTCAGGAATGAACCGTCACTAGAGGAGAGAATAAATTAATGGAACGTCTACAAAAAATTATCGCACAAGCTGGTGTCGCATCACGACGCAAAGCAGAAGAATTAATTACAGAAGGTCGCGTCAAGGTCAACGGAAAAGTCATCACAGAGCTTGGAACGAAAGTCGGCGGACGTGCTGAAGTCGAAGTCGACGGCGTCAAGCTCGAACGGGAAGAGCATGTCTACTATATGCTGTATAAGCCGACAGGTGTCGTCTCGACGGTTGAAGATGATAAGGGGCGTAAAACGGTTGTTGATCTTGTGCCGCCGGGCCATCGTGTTTTCCCGGTCGGTCGTCTTGACTACAATACGAGCGGCTTACTTTTATTGACGAATGACGGTGAATTTTCAAACCTCTTACTGCACCCGAAATACAAAGTACCGAAGCGTTACATCGTTAAAATCAAAGGCGTGCCGGATTATTACCACGTCAAAGGTCTGGAAAAGGGTGTCGTCTTACCGGACGGATTCAAGACAGGCAAAGCACGCGTCGAAATGCGTGATGTCGACAAGAAAAAGAATACGGCAATCCTCGAGATGGTCATCTACGAAGGACATAACCGTCAAGTCCGTCAGATGGTCGAAACACTCGGCGCAGAAGTCATCAAGTTGAAGCGGGAGCAATTCGGATTCTTGACGTTAGCTGGACTCACTTCAGGAGACTGGCGTGAACTTTCAAAAAAAGAAGTCAATCAATTGCGTGAGCTAGCGGATCCCGTCGCGCCACCTACGAAAAGACGTAAGAACACAAAAAAACGTTAATTTGTAAAGCGGAAAGCTCATCCTATAGGTTGAGTTTTCTTTTTTTGTGACAAAACAATTAACGTATTTCACATTGTCTCAACATTTAAGCGATTTCAAGTACAATATGGGTGGAGGCGGTATAACATGAAAAAAACGAAGCAAAACCCGGAAGAGCGGCTCGAAGCCGCTAAACAAAAAAAGAAGAAACGCTCATTCTGGCGACTGATGATCATGACGATCGTCTTGTTTGCTGGTGCGGTCGTCATCATGCAGTTCGTCGATCAAGCGACACGGGATAAAAATGGTCGTGTCATGGCGGGAGACGATGCACCTGGCTTTACGCTCGTCGACTTGTATGGTGAGAAACAACACTCGATGGATGAGTATGCTGGAAAAGGACTCTTGCTTAATTTTTGGGGCACGTTTTGTGAACCTTGTAAAAAAGAGATGCCATTGATTAACGACAACTACAGCATGATGCAAGATGAAAATGTCAATTTTGTAGCCGTCAATGTCGGCGAAACACCGGTTCGCGTCTCGAGCTTCATCAAGGAAATTGGTGGAACGGACTATCCGATTTTAATGGATACGAACAGTTCCGTCGAGAAAGCGTACGGCATTTATAACTTACCGGTCACATTCATCATCAATAAAGAAGGCGAAGTCGTCGAAAAGTATGAGGGTGAAATTGATCAGGCGAAGTTGGAAGAAATGATTAAAAAAGCAAACGAGTAACGCATCGAGGGGGAATTGATGATGCAGGAATATAAGCAACTGGACATGCGTTATGAAGAAGCAGAGCTTCGTTCAAAACGAAAAAAACAGTCGTGGATTGACCGAACATGGACATTCTTCTCTTCCGTTAAAGTCGGACTGTGGTTGATTGGCTTAATCATCCTCGCAAGTGGTGTCGGGACGATTTTCCCGCAGGAAATGTATATCCCGCAAGCGACACCGCCAGAAGAATTTTATGGGAAGGAATACGGTACGGCAGGCGATATCTACTATGCATTAGGATTTCATAATCTCTTTGAATCGTGGTGGTACATCGGACTGATCACCTTATTACTTTTATCCATCATCATCGTATCGATCGACCGCTTCTTCCCGCTCTATCGAGCGTTGAAGAAACAACCGGTCATCCAGTCTGACCGTTTTATGGGCGGTCAGCGATTTGGCGCTGAGACGGCTGGAACGGTAAAACAAATTGACGCGATTGAGCCGTTGTTAAAAAAGAAAGGCTATAAAATCCGTCGACAGGACGGCGCTTTATTAGCAGAAAAACAACGGTTTGGGCGTTGGGGTCCATACATCAATCACATCGGACTCGTTTTATTCTTTGGTGGAGCGATGTTACGGATTGTACCAGGGATGCATGAAGATGAGTTGCTGTGGCTTCGTGAAGGTGAAACGTTGCCGATCGAAGCGACGGACAACGAGTACTACCTTGAAAACAATGCCTTCAATATCGAATTTTATGACCCGGAAAAGGTCGACGCGAAATTCAGTGAAGCGTTGAAACGAGCAGGTGGTAGTGTTCCGAAAAACTACGATACGAAAATGACATTGTATAAAAAGACGGGCATGACGGATGATTTCAAACCGGATCTTGAAAAAGTAAAATCTGGTGAAACGGCCGTTAACCAACCGTTTGAATTTGAAAACTATCAAGTCTTCCAAGAACAATATGCGGCAGATCCTGAATTCAAGACGATGTCGTTTAATATCGAAAATCAAAAAACCGGCAAAGTTGTCGATACGATTGAAGTCGATTTACGCAACCCGGACTCGACGTATGAATTGAAGGATGGGTACGAAGTCGAGTTAAAAGACTTTTTACCGGACTTCGTCGTCAAAGACGGAAAACCGACGACAAATTCTTCACGGCCGGTCAATCCGGCATTCGTCTTTAACATCAAGTCACCGGAGCACCCGGAAGGCGAACGGAGTCTGATTGGGATTAAGCTCAATGTCGGCGGGGACGAAAATCAATACAAGATGGGCTTTGCCGGGACTGAACTGTCGAATATCTCGGGAGTGCGGATTAAAAAAGATTTGACGCTGCCGTTCCTGTTCATCGGTGGAGTAATCTTTATGGCGGGTCTGCTCATCGGCATGTACTGGCCGCATCGTCGCCTTTGGATTAGAGAAACAAACGGTCAGATTAACATTGCCGGCTTTACGAACAAGAATGCGTTAGGGCTTCAAAAAGAAGCCAATCTCGCCTTGACAGAAGTAGGTCTTCCTCAACTAGAAGACCGGCAGAAGTTGCGGGAAGAGGGGGAATCAGAATGAATTTGCTTAACTTGAGTGGAAATTTACTGCTGACATCGTTTATCTTGTATCTCATCAGTACCGGATTTTTTGCGGTTGCGACGAGTGGGAAAAAGGGACCGAGCCGGTCAGGTAAGATTGCCTTTACGCTCGCGATTATTGGATTTGCGACACAACTTGGTTATTTCTTTACACGCTGGGCAGGAGCGGGGCACGTTCCTGTGTCGAACTTATATGAATATACGACATTCTTCGGGATGATGATGGTTCTTGGTTTCCTGATCGTCTACGGGATTTACCGGAACAACGTTTTAGGATTAGTCGCGATGCCGGTCGCTTTGCTCGTCATCGCCTATGCATCGATGTTCCCGGATGAGGTCCAACCACTCATTCCGGCACTTCAAAGTGTCTGGTTGAAAATTCACGTCACGACAGCTGCACTTGGCGAAGGCATCCTCGCGGTCAGCTTTGCGACAGGATTACTTTACCTGATTCACGCAACAGATTTCAGAAAAGAATCAAAAACACGGACGTGGCTTGAAGTCGTCATGTTTTCGTTAACATGCGTGGTCGGTTATATTCTTGTCGGATTGTTATTTAACGCGCTTTCGACAAATGCGACGATTGAATATGTTGCGAAAAACGGCGCGACGATGCAACACGACTATACGATGCCCGTGTTGACTGGTCCGGAAGGCGGAAAAGTCATTTCGGGATCGGGCGCAGTCGTCGAACTGCCGAACTTCTTGAACGCGAACAAAGTCAATACAGTTCTTTGGTCACTGATCGGTGGTCTCGTCTTGTACGTACTCCTTCGATTTGTCATCTTACGGAAGCGTCTCGCGGAAAGCTTAAAACCAATCGCCCGTAAAATCGACTTAGAAACAGCAGATGAAATCAGCTATCGTGCAATTGCGATCGGCTTACCGGTCTTCATCCTGGGCGGTTTGATTTTTGCGATGATTTGGGCGCAGATGGCATGGAGCCGCTATTGGGGCTGGGACCCGAAAGAGGTTTGGGCATTGATTACGGCGTTATTTTACGTCTTCTACCTGCACATGCGCATTCAGCGTGGCTGGATCGGTAAAAAATCAGCCTGGTTATGTGTCGGTGGGTTTGGGGTCATCATGTTCAACCTGGTGTTCGTCAACCTCGTTGTCGCAGGTCTTCATTCTTACGCCTGACTAAAAAATGAAACAGGGAGTCACCGATCGATGAATGACATCGATTGGTGACTCCCTTTCTTCGTCCAGGCATCAACTATTGGATTTTGAAGGAAACGTGAAATGAATCAATCACCCTTTCCGGTCTAACCGGTTAGGGAGGTTTTTTCTTTTTGTTTCATAGTATACTAAAAGAGTAGTAGGATAGAGAAGAGAGACTAGTTTATGGGAGGAATCAACCGATGTCAGAAGAAGCTCGTATTTTAGTCGTCGATGATGAAGAACGGATTCGACGCTTATTAAAGATGTACCTCGAACGGGAGAACTTTACGATTGAGGAAGCAGACAACGGCGAGATGGCGCTCGAAATGGCGCTTGAAACGGAATATGATGTCATTCTACTTGATTTGATGATGCCGAAGCTCGATGGTATGCAGGTCTGTGAAGAGTTGCGCAAAACAAAAGCGACGCCAATCGTCATGTTGACGGCAAAAGGGGAAGAAACGAATCGTGTTCATGGTTTTGAAATGGGAGCGGACGATTATATCGTTAAACCGTTCAGTCCACGCGAAGTCGTGCTTCGGGTCAAGGCCATTCTGCGACGTGCCAGCGCAACGAAGTTCTTGCATACGGATGCAAAAACGAAAGATGTTATCGTCTTCCCGCATCTGACGATTGATAATGATGCCCACCGCGTGACGGTCGAAGGGCAAGAAGTCAACTTGACGCCAAAAGAATATGAATTGCTCTACTTCCTCGCGAAGCAGACGGATAAAGTCTTTTCACGGGAACAGTTATTAAAAGAGGTCTGGAATTATGAATTCTTTGGTGATTTGCGGACGGTCGACACACACGTTAAACGATTGCGGGAAAAACTAAACCGCTTGTCACCGAACGCGGCTCAGATGATCACGACAGTCTGGGGTGTCGGTTACAAATTCGAGAATAGTCCTGCTTGACGATGAAGTGGTTACAGAGTGTCGTCATCAAATTATGGGGAACGATTTTACTGCTCGTTTCTGTCGTTTTAATTGCTTTGACGATTTTGTTGCTCGAATTTTTTAACTCGTTTCACATTGAACAAGAACGAGGACATCTCGCGAAGCTAGGTCAACAAGTCGAGACCGTTTTCCAAGCGCACGATGGGCTAGAGGAAGGGTCGGCGACCGCCGTCGAAATTACGGATATTTACGGGGCGACGTTGATTGCGACAACGAAGGACGAAACGATTCAAACGAATATTTCAGAGGAAAAGGCACGACGTATGATTAAGGAGCTCGAGCGTCAGAACTGGAAAGCAGTTGACGGTGAAGAGGGCGAGACGGCGATTGGGAACTATGAAGTATTCAATGGCAAGGCAGCACTCGCCTATCGTGCCCCGCTCGTCACATCAAGTGAGGCGGGAACGACGTATTTAATTGAAGAACTGACGAACATCGAACAGGCGAATGAAGGCGCGAGGCAGATCATTCAACTCTGTGTCCTGCTTGCGATCATCGGGACAACCGTATTCGCCTTCTTCCTCTCGACGCGCATTACGGCGCCGCTGCGGACGATTCGTCAAGCTGTCGTCGAAGCCGGAGAAGGAAAGTTCGACCAAAGTCTGACGCAACGTTCACGCGATGAAATCGGGGACTTGGCGTTGGCATTCAATGAAATGAGCAGCCAATTGAATCAATATGTCACGGATCTCGATAAAGAACGACATCTGTTGTCATCCATTTTACGCTGTATGGCAGATGGCGTCTTGACGTTCTCTGATTCCGGGGAGTTGCTCGCGACAAATCCGCCGGCAGAAGATTTTTTGGCAGGGGCACCGGTTCCGGAAGAACTGATTGATTTGTTCAAGACCGTCATGCGGACAGAGACAGAAATGACCGTTTCCTTTGAACGGGAAGGTCGTTATTACATTATTATCGTCAGTCCGTTACTTGAGCACGAAGAGCAGATTGGTGCTGTTGCCGTTTTACGGGACATGACAGAAGCGCAGCAGCTCGAGAAGATGCGCGCCGACTTCGTTGCGAACGTCAGTCATGAATTGCGGACACCGCTCGTCATGCTCCAAGGGTACTCGGAAGCGATCGTCGACGGGATGACGGAAAGCGATGAAGCGACAAAAGAATTTGCTTCAATCATTTATGATGAGTCGCAACGTCTATCGCGTCTCGTCAATGATTTACTCGATCTTGCCCGAATGGAGGCAGGTCATCAAGAGTTACGGATTGAACCGATGGAAGCAGTCCCGTTTGCAAAACGGATGATTAAAAAATTCAAGCAAATGGGACGCGACAAACGTGTATCGTTTGACGTCGTCGGACCGAACGTCGAGTTCGAGGCGGATCCCGATCAAATGGAGCAAGTGTTGACGAACTTACTCGGCAATGCGCTTCGTTACACCGAGGATGGTCAAATCGAGATTAACATTACGGAAGATAGGGAAAACATATTCCTATCCGTAATTGATTCCGGTACAGGAATTCCGGAAGAAGATGTCCCGTTCGTTTTTGATCGTTTCTATAAGGCGGACAAAGCAAGGACGCGTGGCAAGACAGGGACAGGGATTGGTCTCGCGATTGTCGTGAACGTCGTCCGATCGCATGAAGGGGAGGTCGAAGTCGAGAGCCAGCTCGGCGAAGGCTCGACATTCCGAATTCGATTACCGAAAAAACAAAGGAAGCGAACTCTCTGATTCGCTTCCTTTCGCTATAGGAGTGAGAAAAATGAAGATTTATACAAAAACCGGGGATTCAGGGGAAACATCGCTCGTCGGTGGCCGCGTTAAAAAAAATGATGTGCAAATCGATTTGATGGGTGAACTGGATGAACTGAACAGCTTCGTCGGCCTCGCACGGACAAAAGCAACTTCGATTGAAGTAAAAGAACAATTGATTGTCATTCAACATGCCTTGTTTGATTGTGGAAGTGACTTAATGTACGTCGAACAAAAAGAATCCCGCTTGAGTCAAACTGCGACAGAAAATCTCGAGAGTTGGATTGATAGTTTAACGGAATTATCTCCCCCGCTCGATAAGTTTATCTTGCCAGGCGGAACGGAAGCGGCGGCAAGCCTGCATGTTGCGCGAACGATTTGTCGACGGATTGAACGTTCGATGGTTGATGTCCCACAAGCCCGTCACCTCTTACCATTCATCAACCGACTGAGTGACTTTTTCTTTGCCGCAGCGCGTTATGAGAATGCAGTCAATCAAACAGCAGATATTGAATACCTTCGCAGTGCACATGTGTTTAAACGAAAGGATGGAGAGTAAATGAGTCAGTCATTCGAAACATGGAAAAAAGAGGGGACGACGTACCATCTCGTCCCGACCGATAAATTCAAGACAACGACCGTACTCGTCACATTTTCTGCACCACTTGAAGAAAAAACGCTGACGAGCCGGGCGATCTTACCGTACATCATGGAAAAATCGACAGCGGCCTATCCATCGATGAAGGCGCTACGTGAACCACTCGAAACCTTATATGATGCGGGACTTTATGCAGATGCTTCGAAATTCGGCGAAGAGCATGTTATTTCTTTCCAGCTCGACGTCGTCCGAGGTGATCTCGTACGGCATGAGACGTTGCTTGAAGAGGCGCTTGATTTGCTCGAACAAATGATTTTCTATCCTGACTTAACCGAAGGCGGCTTCCGTGAACAGTTCGTCAAACAGGAAAAGCGTCTCCATGCGTTACGGATCAGCTCACTTTATGATGATAAAATGCGTTTTGCCCAGCAGCGTCTTCTTGAGTTAATGGCCCCTGGAGAAGCCGTTTCACTGTCGTCACTCGGTACGCTCGAAGGATTAGAGGAAATTACAACATCCTCCTTGCGCGATACATATCGGTCGATGATTGAAAACGACCGGATCGATGTTTTCGTCGTCGGTCATGTGACGCGTGACGAAATGGAAGAGGCATTATCCTTCTTGCCTTCGCACAGTGAAAAAACGAGTCATTATATCCCGGCCTTGAAACAAGTCGCCGGTGTGAAGCGTTCATCAGAGACACAACCAATCAAACAAGGAAAGTTACATTTAGGCTACCGTGTTGCAGTCGATCCGACATCTGCTGATTCGATTCGGATGCAAATCGTCAACGGTCTTTTTGGTGGATTTCCCCATTCGAAATTGTTTATGAATGTCCGGGAAAAAGAAAGTCTCGCGTATTATGCAGCATCGCGTTATGCAGCGTTGAATGGTGCATTATATGTCTACTCCGGTGTCGAAACTCAAAAAGCGGAACGGGCAGAAACAATCATCAAGGAACAGCTTGTCGATTTGAAAGCCGGGAACTTTACGGCTGAAGAGTTGACGCAAACGAAAGCGATGCTCATCAATGCACGTCGTCAAATTCTTGATCAACCCGGACAATTGATTGGCTGGTTGAACGGATCAAAAATGCGTGGATTGACGCTAGAAGATGAAATTCATATCATCGAGACGGCGACGCGTGAAGACGTTGTTCGTCTAGCCGCTAAAATCGAACTAGAGGCAGTCTACTTATTGCGAGGTGAAGAATAATGGAACAGTTAACGTATCATGATACAGACGAAACGGTATTTTTCGAACAATTAGACAATGGCCTGTCTGTTTATTTACTTCAGAAAAAAGGTTATGAAAAAACGTATGCGACGTTTACGACCCGCTATGGTTCAATCGACAATCGTTTCAAAAAAGGTGAGGACTGGGTGAGCGTACCGGACGGGATTGCCCACTTCCTCGAGCATAAAATGTTTGAGTCGGAGCAAGGGGACGTCTTCCAAGAATTTGGTCGTCTCGGTGCATCAGCGAACGCCTTTACATCATTCTCACGGACAGCGTATTTGTTCTCTGCGACATCGCTGATCGAGCAAAATCTCGAAACATTGATTGATTTCGTTCAAGATCCTTACTTTACACCGGAGAGTGTCGAGAAGGAAAAAGGCATCATTACGCAAGAAATTCAAATGTACCAAGATAATCCCGGATGGCGTCTATTTTTTGGACTCATCGAATCGATGTACGCGAATCACCCAGTTCGGATTGACATCGCAGGTACACCGGAGTCGATTGACAAGATTACAGCCGATGATTTGTATACGTGTTACCGGACGTTCTATCATCCGTCGAACATGGTTTTGTTTGTCGTCGGAAACATCAATCCTGCGGAAACGCTTGAGTTGATCAAACAAAATCAAGCGAAAAAAGATTATACAGACCGTCCGGCAATCGAACGCGATTACGGCGTTGAACCAAAAGAAGTCGCACGTCCGCGATTCGAACTCGAGCTCGACGTCAAGACACCGAAAGTCTTGATTGGATATAAAGATGAATCACTTCGCGGCGAAGAACAAGTCCGCCGAGAAATGACGAGTGAGTTACTCCTACATCTCCTGTTTGACCAAACCTCGTCGACGTATCTCGACCTGTACGAAGAAGGATTGATTGACGATACATTCAGTTTTGATTATTCGAGCGAAGAAGAATTTGCTTTTGCAACATTCGGGATGGAAACGGAAGATCCGGAACGTTTCATCGCAGCGTATGAGGAGCTTCTTACAAAGCGTCCCTCGTTCAGCGAGACGGAAGTCGTCCGGAAGCGGAATATGATGCAAGGGAAATTCTTACGGGCATTGAATTCGCCGGAATTTATCGCCAATCAGTTTTCACGTCATGCTTTAGCGGACACGAACATGTTTGCATTACCGACACTGATTGCTTCGATTACGAAAGAGGAAATTGAAGCACGTTTTGACGAATTGTTTGCGCTTGAGAACCGAGCGATTTCAATCGTCAAACCATATGTCTAACCGATGCGGATTTTTATTACAGGTGCCAGTGGTGCCATCGGTCTAGCGACAGCGAGACGCCTGGCAGCAGCCGGACATGAACTTGTCTTGCATACACATCAACGCCGAACCGAGCTTGAGCAATTTGTGCAGGAGTTGCCTGTGACGACTGAAATCGTCGCAGGCGATTTGTCGAATCGGGAAAAGATTGCCTCTCTTTGTGAGGGTTTGCCACCAGTCGATGGTTTCGTCCATATCGCCGGGACGAGCTTTAGTGGACTGTTAATCGATCAATCGACGAACTCAATTGAATCGATGATGACCTTGCACGTCGAATCGCTCATTCGCATCAGTCAGTTCTTGACACATAAGAAACCATTCTCCGCACCGTTGTCGATCGTTGTCGTCAGCAGTGTCTTAGGCGAGTTCGGCGTAGCCGGAGAAGTCGTTTATTCGAGCTGTAAGGCGGCACAACTTGGTTTCGTAAAAGCCTATAGCAAAGAACTAGGCGCAATGAACGGACGGATCAATGCTGTCACGCCTGGTTGGATTGATACGCCGATGAATGCTGTTTTTTCGAAGGAAGATCGCGAACAAGCCTTGGCGGAGATTCCGGCTGGTCGGTTCGGGACGGAAGAAGAAGTAGCCTCGGCTATCACATTTTTAATGGGGGAAGAGGCTGGATATATCTCGGGAGCCATTTTAAAAATTGATGGCGCGTGGATGTGATCGCTTGAGAATTGAGCGAGGAATGCTTTTCATTTTTCAAAAAATCATTTAACATGAGGAATGGATAACCGTATAGACGAGGAGGGCTAGCGAGTGGGTGAATTCGAACAGTGGTACCTTGAGTACGAATTGAATGTCGATCGTCCGGGGGTGCTAGGAGATATTGCCTCACTTATGGGGATGCTGCATATCTCGATTGTCACGATCAATGGTGTTGATCGTGAGCGCCGCGGCATGTTACTTCAAACGAAACAGCCTGATCAAATACCGCGACTCGCAGCCATCTTAAAGACGATGTCGACGATTGAAATCGTCAAACTCCGGAAGCCGAAGTTGCGTGACCGGATTGCGATTCGTCATGGTCGTTATATCGACCATAGTAGTGATGAATTAAAAACATTCCGTTTTGTTCGAGAAGACTTAGGGATTCTCGTCGATTTCATGGCTGAACTATGTAAGCAGGATGGGCATCTGCTGATTGGTGTCCGTGGCATGCCGCGGGTCGGGAAAACAGAATCAATCGTCGCAGCAAGTGTCAGTGCAAATAAGAAATGGTTGTTCTTATCGTCGACTTTAATCAAACAAACGGTCAGAACTTCGTTATTTGACGATGAACGGACGGGCGACTACGTCTACATCATCGATGCCCTTGTGTCCCAACGGCACTTCGATGAGCGCCATTGGCAAATTTTACGTGAAGTCATGCGTTTGCCAGCGACGAAAATCGTCGAACATCCGGATGCGTTCGTTAAGTCGAGTGAATACACGTGGGATGATTTCGATTACATCATTGAATTACGCAACACGACCGAAGAAATCATCGTGACCGAACCTCCACGTGCACTTGGCGGAAATGAATGGTTCAATTTTTAAATAAGTAATGAAAATGGAAGGTGTGTTACCGATGACCGAGCTCGGAACCTACTTAAAAGAACAACGTGAGACATTAGGTGTCTCGCTAGAACAAATTCAAAGCACGACTAAAATTCAAAAGCGCTATATCGTCGCGATTGAAGAAGGTGCCTACGATCAATTGCCCGGTGCTTTTTATGCACGTGCTTTCATCAAAACGTATGCCGAAGCACTCGGTCTGGACGTAGACGAAGTGTTTGAGACGTATAAACGAGACTTGCCGGAACCTGAAGCACAACCGGTCGTCGAGTTGTCACGACGCGCAACCTATTCGAAGTCGACGGCTCCGAAAAAGAGTGTTGCCAAACGGTGGATTCCAAACATCATTATCATCCTGTTAATCTTTGCGATTGGTGTCGCACTTTACTATGCGTTGCAAAATTTCCTCGATTCGAGTGATAAAGCCAATACGACAGCACCGAAACAGAGTGATGTGACGATTGATGAAGGAGACGCTCCGAGTAAGGAGACGGATGTTCCGGCAACGGAAGAGCCGAAAGAAGAACCAAAAGAAGAAGTGACAGAAGAACCGAAAGAGGAAGTCAAGAAGCCATTAGTGGCGAAAACGACCTCTGGGCAAGATATCACATATGAAGTACCGGCGGATAAAACGATGGATGTCTCGATCAGCATCAAAAAAGATGCATCGCCGTCACCGTTTGTCGGTGTCCGTGATACGTCACTCGAGGGCGAGGCGCTCGCGCCAGACCATATCAATGCGTCCGATCCGAACCCGGTCGTCGTCAAAGATGCGAAAACAGATTTGATTCGGATTCGCATCGGTTCAATTAAAGGCATCGATAAAATCGTCGTCAATGATCAGGAGCTCAAACTTAACCGTTCGCTCCTCGTTCAAAATATTTACTTGAAGAAAGTAGCTACGCCGTAAGACGGCATAGCTACTGATCTTACATAAAAAGGAGGAGGATACCAGAATGAACTTGCCTAATCAATTGACGGTATTACGTGTCTTGTTAATTCCTGTCTTTGTCGCAGTACTCGCCATCGACCCAAACTGGGGTCAATGGGACGTTCTCGGTGCCGAACTTCCGGTTTCTCACTTTGTTGCGGCGATGATTTTTTCAGTTGCTGCCATCACGGACTGGTTGGATGGTTACTTGGCACGTAAAAATAAGTTAGTCACGAATTTCGGAAAGTTTATGGATCCACTCGCTGATAAGATGTTAGTCGCAGCTGCACTCGTTTACCTTGTAGAGCTCGATTTCGTTGCAGCTTGGGTCGTCGTCATCATTCTCTGCCGTGAGTTTGCCGTGACAGGGCTTCGTCTCGTCGCATCAGACGAAGGAATCGTCTTAGCAGCCGGAAACTCAGGCAAGGCGAAGACGTGGGTTCAACTGACGTCAATCATCGCTTTCTTGCTCCACGACATCGGATTCGCATTACTCAATATCCCGTTTGCTGAAATCACGATGTGGCTGGCGTTAATCTTAACGATTTACTCAGGCGTTGAGTATTTCTCGAAAAACATTAAATTAATTACGAAATCGATGTAACTTATCTCAAACAAGGCTGTTCGCTAAATCGGACAGTCTTTTTATATACTTTTGAAAGCGGGGAATGAAGATGAAAGCAGAAATCATAGCGGTCGGAAGTGAACTATTATTAGGGGAAATCGCCAATACGAATGCACAGTACCTCTCGGAATGGCTCGCGAGTTGCGGCATCGATGTCCATTATCATAGTGTCGTCGGCGATAATGAAGCGCGGATGACGGACGTCTTCAAACAGGCGCAAGCACGTACCGATCTCCTCGTCATCACGGGGGGACTTGGACCGACGGAAGATGATTTGACGAAAGAAGTGCTCGCTAAGCTGCTCGGACGTCGTCTTCAAGTTGACGAAGTCGCGTACAACCGTATTGAAGGTTTTTTGAAAACACGTGGTCGCATGATGACGGATAATGAAAAAAAACAGGCGCTGGTCATTGAAGGGGCGGATGTCCTTTCGAACGGTGCGGGTCTCGCGCCAGGGATGTCGCTGAAGACGGCTGATCACCAATATATCTTATTACCAGGTGTCCCGCGGGAAATGAAGCAAATCATCGCCGATCATTTTGATCATTTGTTTGGACAGGAGACCATCAAATCGAGAACACTTCGCTTTTTCGGAATCGGGGAATCGGCACTGAACGACCGATTGACCGATTTGATTCGTTCCTCCCAAAATCCATCGATCGCACCGTATGCGGAACTTGCTGAAGTCCGGTTACGCTTGACGGCGAAAGCCGCGCAGGAACAAGTTGCCATCGAGATGCTTGACGGACTCGAACGACTTGTCCTTGCGGAAGTCGAGGAATACTTTTATGGCTATGGTGAAACGAGTTTACCGGAAGTCGTCTTACGGACTTGTGAAGAGGCAGGCGTTACGCTTGCGGCAGCGGAGTCTTTAACAGGAGGAGCCTTTGCGAGCGGTTTGACTGACATTGCGGGAGCAAGCAACAGCTTTCGTGGGGGTGCCGTCGTCTATGACGATGCAGCGAAGCGTAACCTGTTAAGCGTTAGCGAAACCTTGCTGCGCGAACAAACGGCCGTCAGCGCTGACGTCGCGATTGCGATGGCTGAAGGAGCGAGACGTCTCTATCAATCGAATCTTGCTATTGCGTTGACAGGGGAAGCGGGACCGACGAGTAATAGTGGAAAAGCAGTCGGAACGGTCTATTGCGCCCTAGCAACACCGGACGGAACGGAGGTCGTTGAATTTACCTACCCAGCATTCGACCGTGGTATGATTAGATTACGTTCTGTAAAAGATGCGTACTTCCTTCTGTTGAAATACCTTAAGAAAATTGCCGTTCAACCGAAATAAGAATAATTCCAAGTATGCGAATAAATGTTCGTAAAAAGCTTGTCATTCGGTCTCAAAAGAAGTACAATAATCTCAGTAAGATAAATAGAAGGAGGCCTGCTACGTGAGTGATCGTAAAGCAGCACTTGAAATGGCATTACGCCAGATAGAGAAGCAATTTGGTAAAGGTTCAATCATGAAACTAGGTGAAAATGCAGACCAGAAGGTATCTGTTATTTCTTCTGGATCAATCACATTAGATATAGCTCTCGGTGCAGGTGGATATCCACGTGGACGGGTAATCGAAGTATACGGTCCAGAATCTTCTGGTAAAACGACTGTTGCGCTCCACGCGATTGCAGCAGTACAAAAACAAGGCGGTCAGGCAGCGTTCATCGACGCAGAGCATGCGTTAGATCCAGCCTACGCAAATAAACTTGGTGTCGACATTGATGAGTTATTGTTATCACAACCGGATACAGGGGAGCAGGCACTTGAAATCGCTGAAGCCCTCGTCCGTTCAGGTGCAGTAGACGTGCTCGTCGTCGACTCGGTTGCAGCGCTCGTACCAAAAGCTGAAATCGAAGGTGAAATGGGTGATTCCCACGTAGGTCTCCAAGCACGTTTGATGAGTCAGGCATTACGTAAGTTGTCTGGTGCAACAAACAAATCGAAGACGATTGTCATCTTCATCAACCAAATCCGTGAAAAAATCGGTGTCATGTTCGGGAACCCAGAAACGACTCCAGGTGGACGTGCCTTGAAATTCTACTCGTCTGTTCGTCTTGAAGTTCGTCGTGCGGAAGCATTGAAGAATGGAACGGATATCGTCGGGAATAAAACAAAAATCAAAGTCGTTAAAAATAAAATTGCACCACCATTCAAACAAGCAGAAGTTGATATCATGTATGGTCTCGGGATTTCTAAAGTCGGTGAGTTAATCGACATCGGGACGGATCTCGATATCGTTCAAAAAAGTGGTGCATGGTACTCTTATAATTCAGAACGTCTCGGTCAAGGACGTGAAAACGCGAAACAATACATGGTCGAGCATCCTGAGGTCGCTGAGGAAGTCGAACGTTTGATTCGTGAACACCATGGTCTTGTTGAACGTGCACTTGATGCGGAAGTAGAAGAAGAAACAGAAGATCTATTCGCAGAATAATATATAGGCGGTTCCTTCTTGAAGGTGAATCGAACAATCGATAACGTTTACTCGCTGGAGTGAACGTTATCTTTTTTTAGATTTTTCGTTGAAGTTACCTCGATTCAAGGTGTTTTTTGTTGAAAAGAGGAAAACAAAGGAATTCTTTCCCGCCCGTTCGTTGACAATGAACGAGTGCTATCCTTACAATATAGATGTACGTTTTTTAGACAGCTTCGATGAAAAACCGAAATGAACTAAGAAACACCTTGCAAAGGGGAGGTGAACCCATGGATACAATAACTTGGATTATCATACTTCTCCTCACTTTGCTCATCGCATTCATCGTAGGCTACTTCTTGCGGAAATCGATTGCTGAAGCAAAGATTCAAGGCGCGGAAACCGAAGCGACAAAAATCGTCGAACGGGCACAAGTGTCAGCGGAAGCAACGAAAAAAGAAGCATTACTCGAAGCGAAAGACGAAGCCTTTAAACTTCGCAATGAAGTAGAAAAAGAACTTCGTGAACGTCGTCAAGAGCTAACAAAACAAGAAGCCCGCTTGCTCCAAAAAGAAGAGACTCTCGATCGCCGTGTCGATTCAATCGACCGAAAGGAAGATCAAATCAACACACGAGACGCTGAGATCGCGAAGCGGAAGCAACAAGCTGAAGCGTTAGAACGCAAAGTTGAGGATCTGTATGAAGAAGGTCGCCAAGAGCTCGTACGTGTTGCGAATCTTTCGCAAGACGAAGCGCGCGCTATCATCATGGATGAGACAAAACAAGCTGCGCTGCATGATGCGGCAATGCTACAAAAAGAAATCGAACAAAAAGCAAAAGAAGAAGCCGACAAGAAAGCACGTAACATCTTGTCCCTCGCGATTCAACGGTTCGCCGCTGAACATATCGCTGAGACGACGGTATCTGTCGTCAACCTACCGAATGATGAGATGAAGGGTCGAATCATCGGTCGTGAAGGTCGTAACATTCGGACACTTGAAACGTTAACGGGAATCGATTTAATCATCGATGATACACCGGAAGCTGTAATCTTGTCTGGATTTGATCCAATTCGTCGTGAAGTGGCGAAGATGGCGCTTGAAAAGCTTGTCCAAGACGGTCGAATTCATCCGGCACGGATTGAAGAGATGGTCGACAAATCACGTCGCGAAGTCGATGAGCGAATTCGCGAAATCGGAGAAGAAGCGACATATGATGTCGGGATTCATGGAATCCACCCGGATCTCGTCAAGATTCTCGGCCGCTTGAAATACCGGACGAGTTACGGACAAAACGTCTTGTTCCACTCACTTGAAGTCGCGCATCTTGCGGGAATGATGGCAGCGGAACTTGGCGAAGATGTCACGCTTGCGAAACGGGCAGGTCTCCTGCACGATATCGGAAAAGCGATTGACCATGAAGTGGAAGGAAGTCATGTTGAGATTGGTGTCGAGCTCGGTACGAAGTACAAAGAGCATCCGACAGTCATCAATGCGATTGCTTCTCACCATGGTGATACGGAAGCGACTTCGGTCATCTCCGTCCTTGTCGCGGCAGCAGACGCACTGTCAGCAGCACGTCCAGGTGCACGACAAGAAACGCTTGAAAGTTATATTCGACGCCTCGAACGTTTGGAAGAAATTTCAGAATCATTCGATGGTGTTGAAAAATCGTTTGCGATTCAAGCCGGTCGTGAAGTTCGGATTATCGTCCGTCCTGACGTTGTCGATGATGTCTTAGCACACAAGATGGCGAGTGATATCCGGAAGAAAATCGAAGAAGAACTCGATTATCCGGGTCATATCAAGGTCACGGTCATTCGGGAAACACGAGCAGTCGAATACGCAAAATAAGCAAAGTGGCGGGCGACCGCCACTTTTTTAATGTATTGGAGGAATTAGCATGAAGATTTTATTTATCGGAGACGTCGTTGGCGCACCAGGTCGACACATCTTACAACAATTTACGGCACGTCTGAAGTCGAAGTACAATCCAACCGTCATGCTCGTCAACGGTGAAAATGCAGCACACGGTCGTGGCATCACGAAATCGATTTATCACCAATTACTCGAACTTGGTTTCCACGGCGTCACGATGGGAAATCATACGTTTGACAATCGGGACATTTTCGACTGGATTGATGACGCTGACCGGATTGTCCGTCCAGCAAACTATCCGGAAGGAACACCAGGTCGTGGCATGATGGTCTTAAAGGTCGGGAATAAAAAGATTGCCGTCATCAACGTCCAAGGAACGGTCTTCTTGCCAGCACTCGGAGATCCCTTCCGGACTGTTGACGCGTTGATTGCGGAAGTCGAAGGGGAAGTCGATGCGATTTTCGTTGACGTCCATGCGGAAGCAACGAGTGAAAAAATCGCGATGGGTTATCACCTCGACGGACGTGTTCAAGCCGTCGTCGGAACCCACACGCACGTCCAAACTGCCGACGAACGTGTGCTTGACGGTGGAACAGCTTACATCACGGATGTCGGCATGACAGGTCCACTGGACGGTGTCCTCGGGATGCGTAAAGATGATGTCTTACGAAAATTTAAGACACAGCTTCCAACTCGGTTTGAAGTTGCGGAAGGACGGGAACAATTAAATGGAGTCTTGATTCATATCGATGATGCGACGAAAAAAGCAACGAAGATTGAACGGATTCATTTGACGGATCAATCGATATTCTTTGATTAAGTGTCATTTTTGATTGGGAGGTACATTGCATGGACGCCCTGAAAGTATCAGCTAAATCGAATCCGAACGCCGTCGCAGGAGCGATTGCGGGCGTGCTTCGAGAGAAAGGTTCTGTCGAGATTCAGGCAATCGGTGCGGGTGCACTCAATCAATCCATTAAGGCGGTCGCGATTGCGCGAGGATTCGTTGCGCCGGCTGGCATGGATTTAATCTGTATCCCAGCCTTTACCGACATCATGATTGATGGCGAAGAACGGACTGCAATTAAACTCATCGTTGAACCACGCTAAGATCGTTCGGACATAGGTCCTAAATACACGTGATCATCTACTCGGCTAGAGTAGATGGTCTTTTTGTCGTGACGAAAATCAAAAAAACGAACGGATTTCCGGGGGAGGATTGTACAAGTATCTGTAAATCGGTATCATGAGGGAGGATAGTAAAGTAAGACGCTTCCATCATTTCAGGGGACAGAGAAGGAGCGAACGTCGATGTACAATCAATTGTCATGGAAAGTAGGCGGACAGCAGGGAGAGGGAATCGAATCGACAGGTGAGATTTTTGCGATTGCCCTCAACCGTCTTGGTTATTATTTATATGGATATCGTCACTTTTCTTCACGCATCAAAGGTGGACATACAAACAATAAGATTCGTGTGGCGACACATGAAGTTCGGACCGTCGCGGACGATCTCGATATTTTAGTGGCATTTGATCAAGAGACGATCGATGTCAATTTCCACGAGTTACGCCAGGGGGCAATCATCATTGCCGACGCAAAGTTCAAGCCGACGAATCCGGATGCTTCGCGTGCCGATCTCTATCCGATTGCGTTTACGGAAATTGCAGCGGGTCTTGGAACCGCACTGATGAAAAACATGGTCGCGATCGGTGCTTCAAGTGCGATTCTCGGAATTGATCCAGAACGGTTTGAAGCCGTCGTCGAACAAATTTTTGGTCGCAAAGGTCCGGAGATGGTCGCAAAGAACTTATCGGCGATTCGGGAAGGAGCAGCTGCTTTTGAAGAGATGGCACTCGATGCCGAGCGGTTCATCCTGGAACCGGCCGACGGGAAGCAACGCATGTTCATGATTGGCAACGATGCGATTGCCCTCGGTGCCGTGACAGGGGGAGCCCGCTTGATGGCCGCTTACCCGATTACACCATCGTCAGAAATCATGGAGTACTTAATCAAGAAATTACCACAGTTCGGGGGAACGGTCGTTCAGACAGAGGATGAACTGGCAGCTGTCACGATGGCGATCGGCGCGAACTATGCCGGTGTCCGTGCCTTGACGGCGTCAGCTGGACCAGGACTGTCGTTGATGGCGGAAGCCATCGGGTTATCCGGGATGACGGAAACACCACTCGTCATCATCGATACACAACGGGGAGGACCGTCAACGGGACTCCCGACGAAACAAGAACAATCGGACTTGATGGCGATGATTTACAGTACGCATGGCGAGATTCCGAAAGTCGTCCTTGCACCGTCGACGGTCGAAGAAGCGTTTTATGATGCGGCAGAAGCCTTTAATATCGCAGAAGAATACCAATGTCCGGTCATCCTTTTGACCGACTTGATGTTATCGCTCGGAAAACAATCGGTCGAACCGCTCGACTTAGAACGTGTCGAAATCCGACGCGGAAAATTACTGCAAGGCGACTTACCGGAACTTGCCGGGAAAGACTACTTCAAACGGTATGAAGTGACGGAAGACGGGATCAGCCCGCGTGTCGTCCCGGGAATGAAACACGGGATTCATCACGTGACGGGCGTCGAACATAACGAAGAAGGACGTCCCTCGGAAGCAACGAAGAACCGGGTCGATCAAATGACGAAACGTTTACGCAAACTCAATCAATTCCGTCTAGCAGACGCGGTCCTTGTGACGGAACAGCATCAGACACCAGACATCCTGTTCGTCGGCTTCAATTCGACGCGCGGGACGATTGAAGAAGTGATGCCACGTCTAGAGCATGCAGGGATGAAAGTCGATCACTTGCATATTCGTCAAATGCACCCGTTCCCGAGTGAACTCGTCCGTCCACATCTTGAGCGGGCGAAAAAAGTCGTCGTCGTCGAATACAATGCGACCGGTCAACTCGCGAAACTGATTCAGATGAACTGTGGGTTCGCAGACAAGATTGAACACATCTTGAAATTCAACGGTGATCCGTTCTATCCGGCAGAAGTCGTAGAACAGGTAGTAGCAGGAGGCGTTTTTAATGGCAACCTTTAAAGATTTTCGAAATGATGTCAAACCGAACTGGTGTCCGGGATGTGGTGACTTCTCAATTCAAGCAGCGATTCAACGTGCCGTCGCGAACGTCGGTCTTGAGCCGGAAGAACTGGCTTTGATTTCTGGAATCGGCTGTTCCGGTCGCATTTCTGGTTACATCAACACCTATGGTTTTCACGGTGTCCACGGCCGTTCGCTACCAATCGCCCAAGGCGTCAAGATGGCAAACCGTGAGTTGACGGTCATCGCGTCCGGTGGGGACGGCGACGGGTTTGCGATCGGGATGGGGCATACGGTCCATGCGTTCAAACGAAATGTCGACATGACGTACATCGTCATGGACAATCAAATCTACGGCTTGACGAAGGGGCAGACGTCGCCGACATCTGCTCCCGGATTCAAGACGAAGTCGACACCGAAAGGGTCAATTGAAAAAAGTATTTCGCCTGTCGAGCTTGCTTTGACGGCCGGCGCGACGTTCGTCGCCCAAAGTTTCTCGAACGACTTGAAAGGATTGACGCGGCTGATTGAACAGGCGACGGAACATAAAGGGTTTGCCTTCATCAATGTCTTCAGTCCTTGCGTGACGTTTAACAAGGTCAACACGTACGATTGGTTCAAACAAAATCTGACGAAGCTGGACGAGATTGAGGGGTATGATGCAACAAATCTCGATACAGCGAAACGCGTCGTCCATGAGCACGACGGACTCGTCATGGGTCTGATTTATCAAGATGATTCGCGGCTCGACTATCAGTCACAAATCGATGGGTATGATGAGACGGGACTGACGTTTGCCAATCTTGAAATGAATCAAGAAACATTTAACCAACTCGCTGCGGAATTCATGTAAAATAGAGTCGAATGATGGTTTGGTTTTTGGGGATGCTAAACATTTGGTCATTACCGATTAGAGAAACAGGTAAGACCCATGAAGGAGTCGGGGAAATATGACAAAGTTAGTGACGATGGAAGAACAGACGACGCAAACAAAAACGATGCGGGCACTCGTCAAACAAGAGCGTGGTTTTGGAGCGGTCTTGAAAGAAGTCGAGGTTCCTGTCCCGGGACGCGGTGAAGTATTGATTCGCGTTGAAGCGACTTCAATCTGCGGGACAGACGTCCACATTTACGAATGGGATGCCTGGGCCGCGTCTCGTGTCAATCCGCCATACGTGTTCGGACATGAGTTTTCGGGAGAAGTCGTCGAACTCGGCGAAGGGACAAAACGTCTGAAGCTTGGGGATCATGTCTCGGCTGAGACGCATATCGTCTGTCATCAATGTAAACAGTGTTTACGGGGACAGTATCATATTTGTAAAAACACGAAAATCATCGGTGTCGATACGCAAGGCTGTTTTGCCGAGTACGTCGTCATGCCGGAAGAAAACCTCTGGGTCAATCCGGAAGAAATGCCGGCAAGCATCGCGTCGATTCAAGAACCGATGGGAAATGCCGTCCACACGGTACTTGCAAGCGACGTCAGTGCCAAGACGGTCGCCATCGTCGGCTGTGGTCCAATCGGTTTGATGGCCGTTTCGGTCGCGAAAGCGGCAGGGGCAGCGGAAGTCGTCGCGATTGATGTCAATCCGTATCGGTTAGAGCTTGCGAAGACGATGGGCGCAGATGTCGTTCTTGATTCACGCCATGATGATGTCATCGAACGGATCATGATGATGACGGACGGCGACGGAATCGATGTCGTCTGCGAGATGAGTGGTCATCCGGTCGCGATTAGTCAAGCCTTTGAAATGGTGACGGCAGGCGGAGATGTCAACATCTTAAGTCTGCCCGTCAAACCGGTTGAAATCGACTTGACGAACCATGTCGTCTTTAAAGGGGTCCGCGTCCAAGGAATCACGGGGCGGAAGATGTACGAGACATGGAGCCAAGTATCAGCCTTTCTTTCAAGCGGCAAGGTCGATGTCAAACCGTTAATCACACATACATTACCGCTCGAGCGATTTGAAGAAGGCTTCGAATTGATGCGCCAAGGGAAATGTGGCAAAGTTGTACTACAACCAAGGGGGACGAATTAATGGGTTTCGAACACTTACGGACAGAATTAGAGGAAATGAAAGCGGCGGGGACGTTCCGCAAGCTCGTACCACTCGAAAGTGCACAACACAATCGTGTGACGATTGATGGAAAAGAACTGATTCAACTATCTTCAAACAATTATCTCGGACTCGCAGCGCACCCGCGTCTCGCAAAACGGGCAGCGGATGCAGCGCTTGAATTCGGTGCCGGGACAGGATCGGTCCGGACGATCGCGGGAACACTCGAAATGCATGAAGCGTTCGAACAAGAACTCGCGACCTTTAAACATACGGAAGCAGCACTTGTCTTCCAGTCGGGATTCGCAACGAACCTCGGTGTCTTGTCGGCACTGCTCGGACCAGAGGATGTCGTCATTTCCGATGCCCTTAATCATGCTTCGATCATCGATGGGATTCGCTTGACGAAAGCGAAACGCCGCATTTACAAACACGTCGACTTAGCTGATCTTGAAGCAGCGCTCCAAGAGACGCAAGACGCACGGACACGACTCGTCGTCACGGACGGCGTCTTCTCGATGGACGGTAACATCGCACCACTTCCGGAAATCGTCGAACTCGCAGAAAAGTACGATGCGCTTGTCATGGTCGATGACGCGCATGCCTCAGGCGTTTTAGGAAAAAGTGGTCGCGGGACGGTCAACCACTTCGGGCTTGACGGTCGTGTCGCCCTCCAAGTCGGTACCTTGTCGAAAGCAATTGGTGTCCTTGGCGGGTATGTCGCGTGTGAACAGCATGTTAAAGATTACTTAATCCATAAAGGGCGCCCGTTCCTCTTCTCGACATCACATCCGCCGGCAGTCGTCGAAGCAAATCGGGAAGCACTGCGGGTAATGGAAGAAGAGACGGAACTGTTCGATCGTCTTTGGGAAAACACAGAGTTCTTCAAACAAGGACTCCGAAATCTTGGCTTTAACATCGGGACATCGACGACGCCGATCACACCGGTCATCGTCGGGGACGAAGCGCTTTGTCATAAGTTGTCCGATCAACTGCGTGCTCACGGCGTCTTCGCGCAAGGAATTGCCTTCCCGACCGTTGCCAAAGGGAAAGCACGTGTCCGGACAATCGTTACGGCAGAGCATACGCGGGACGACTTGGAGCAAGCAATCGAAGCCTTCAAACAAGTCGGACAAGAATTAAACTTGATTTAACAGGATAGAAAAACAGCCGATGATTGATTCGGCTGTTTTTTCGATTGTATGATAGGGAAAAGAGAACTTCAGAAAGGAAGTGCACGTGCTTTATGACGATTCAAAAAAAGCTGTTGCTGGCGTCGCTGTTGATGCTGACGTTTTTGCTCGGTGGCTGCATTCGCATTCAGTATGATGCGACTGTCCATCTGGATCAAAGTGTCACCTTGAAGACGACGTATGCAGCAAAAGAACATCCGGTCGCACGATTATTGAACTTTAATCCGGACTGGGAGATGTATGCGAAGCAGGCTGAAAAAAACGGCTATGCAGCGTCGACCTTCAAAACGAAGGACGACTATGAAGGACTTCGTATGGAAAAAACCTTCGCGAATCTTGAAGATTTGGCCTCGATTAAAGATGAATGGAAGACAGGTGTCGGGGGAATCTTGATTCCGCCCGATACGACGTATGATGTGGACAAGCATGAAGGTTTTTGGTTTAATACGTACCGTTTAAATACGAACATCGACTTAAGTATCGATCGCTTAAATATCAAGGGCTATCATCCTACAGGTCAAGTTAAAAAGTTAGCCGATCGTTACATCCGTCAAGCGGACATCGAGATTAAACTGCACGCCCCGGAAGTCGTCGCTTTGCAAAATGCGGAGAAAATCGACTGGGCGAACTACAATGACGTCTCGTGGAAATTATACGGGACGAAAGACAATCAATTGCAACTCGTGGCATACGTTCCGAATCCGACGGGCTGGATTATCACAGGGGTCGTCTTATTGATCGGACTCGGTCTCTTGACGTTTTGGATCATCCACCACGTGCGGAAATTACGCCGCAAGCAACTTCAGACAATCAGTATCTCGCTACTCGTTTGTCTGTTACTCGGAGGGGGGGCATGGTTAATCTTTGCCGACGAGACGGCCAGTGCCCCGCCGCCGACAACGCAAATCGTGACGGAATCGAAGGGGGAGATTGTCCCGACGTTCATGGTGCATGGCTTGTTCGGGACGGAACGGACTTTCTTACCGATGATTGAAAACTTTACGGAAAAAAAGTTAGCGGATGACGGAGGGCGATGTGATGTTGATCGGACCGGGAAGGTAACCTGTAAAGTCAAGGACTCATCGACCGGTTTCCCGCTCGTTCGTATCATCTTCGAAGACGATGAAGCAAGCCTTGCGCAGCAACAGACGTGGCTTGAAGCCGCGATCGCTCAGTA
The DNA here is from genome assembly GCF_056173545.1 of Exiguobacterium sp. QJM3NY_9. Classification (NCBI taxonomy): domain Bacteria; kingdom Bacillati; phylum Bacillota; class Bacilli; order Caryophanales; genus Exiguobacterium; species Exiguobacterium sp. QJM3NY_9. Next base: position 1,113,205 of record NZ_CM149679.1, read on the forward strand.
TGACAAGCAACAAAAGGCGACGTTTACCGACATCCAACTTGTTGGTCACAGTATGGGTGGAGTCGACGTCGTTGAATATACGTTGAATGAAAATCTTCCGTATACGATTCGAAAAGTCGTCACGCTTGATGCACCGATTGGTGGATCAAATTATGCGACGCTCGGCTTGACGCTTGCTCCGTTCGGGACGAATACGAACAGTCCGGCGATTCAGGATTTAGCAGAGAACTCAAAGGCGATCGAGCGGTTGAAAGCGCGGCTCGAGACATGGCCGCGTGATGTCCTTGTTTACTCCTTCGGTGCCAAAGGAGGCGACTTCAATTTGATTCCGTTAGACAGTTCGTTCACGCTCGAAGATTATACGGACAACATCCAGACGAAGTCATATAAGTATGATCACTTCACGATTCACCGGCGCGAACCGGTCTTCCGCGAAGTACGCGATTTCTTATTTAAAGAAAATCTAGTCTTGGAAGAGGAGGACAATCAATGAAACACGTCGCGATTATTGGCGGAGGGATTGCCGGCGTGACAGCGGCTGCACTCCTCGCTCGAGAAGGGCATGACGTGACATTGCTTGAAGGAAGTCGCGAATGGGGGGGCTCCGCAGGCAAATTCACCCGGAAAGACTTGACGTACCCGGTCGGCGCGACACTCGGGATGGGCTTTCAACGAGGCGGCATTCATGACCGGGTTTTGCAACACTTGGGGTTAGATGTCGAAACGGAGTTACTTGATCTTGTGATGACGATTAAAATCGATGGGCACGATATTGCCTATTACCGTGATCGTGCTCGATTCATCGGGGAACTACAGGATGTATTCCCACAACAGGCGCATCAAATCGGCGCATTTTTTGAAGAAATCGATAAGATTCAACGTCATGTCGCTCCTTTAATGGAGTCACTTCCGGCACTACCTGTACGAACTTTGTACGATGCACAGTTGATAATAAAAGAAGCGCAATCGAGCCTGCCTTTACTTCCGTACGTCACACAGACCGTCGGACAAGTGTTACGGCGCCATGGGTTGGAAGAATCGGTTTTCGCTCGGCTGGTGGACGGGATTTTATTAGACAGTATGCAGACCGGTCAGGAAGCGTCCGCGTTACTCGGTGCCGTTGCCTTATCGATTTATCACGACGGTGCGTACTATGTGCCGGGCGGTCTTTATCGAGTCGCAGAAATCCTGAAAGAATCGGCAGAACATGACGGGGCGACGATGTTACTTGGTCGTAAAATCACGTCGGTCAAGCAAACGGCAGATGGTTTTTTACTAGAAGATCGTCGCGGTCGTCTAATGCTAGCGGATGTCGTCATCGGTGCGCTCCCACTCGAAGCGATGCAGCGTCTCGTCAGTCCACCTCTTTTACGGACGCTTAAACGGACGTACGCAAGACAAAAGAAACTGGCGCAATGGGCCACATTCACGTATTATGCTGCCTTTCCGGAAAAATTGGTTACATCCGATAGTGCCTTTCGACAAATTCATGATGAACGGTTGCCGTCGGGTCATGCCTTTTTGTCATTATCACGTTCGGGTGATGTAAAACGGGCTCCGGAGGGCGTACGGACATTGACGATGTCCTGTCACGTCCCGATTGGTTACTTTGATGCTACGGACAACGTACATTACGGGCATCAGATTGAAAGAATGCAGGATGTATTCGAAACGATTGTCGAACAGGAGTTTCCCGGCTTTCGCGAGCAGGCAATCGAACGTCATCCTGGTGGACCGGGCGCCTGGGTGCGTTACACGTCACGACCGGACGGTGGCGTCGGCGGTTATCCGCAATTGCGTTCAACGAGTTTGTTCCGCGCGGCATCATTTCGGACCGGTGTCCCGAATCTCTATGTCATTGGCGATACCGTCTTTCCGGGGGCAGGGACAATCGGTGCGTCGACGTCAGCGATTCATGTTGCCCGACAGTTAGGTGTCAAGATTTGAATGACTTTGTGAAATCATGAAAGAAGCGGCCGAATGGTCGCTTTTTTTTCAGAACAGGATTATGATGAGGGAGAGACGGGAAGTAAGTAGTCATGACCATAAAAAGAGAGAAGGAGTGAATCGCGTGAATCCCTTTGAGGAAAAATGTCAACTCTTCATCCAGGAGCGTCGTCCGGAAGTCGGGCCAATCGTTTTTGCAACGGCACGAACGTTCATCAATGCCCGAGGACTGAGTGTCTATGAACGAATTTATCAAGGCAAGGAAGAGGTTCGGTTAGCATTTGTCGAACAAACGAACGGACAACAGCTTGTTTCTTTAATGGAGAACACATTCGGAAACGGATTAGTCTATTTCGTATCAACGGCAACGGCGACGTGGGACGGCAAAAAATTCGGAGAATACACGTTTTAATTACATAACGAGTCCCAGTCAGGTGAGGCTGGGGCTCTTTCTTGTCGAAACTTATCAGAATGGGGTAACGTATAATCAACTATACGCTCAATCAATCCCTTTCTATGAAAAGGAGGAAGTGTTTTGCAACACGAGGTGAATACACCAAAATCTTCGACACGACGCCTCGCGACCGTCTCGTTGATTTTTATGGCAGTCGGTTTTGTCGCGTCGCTACCGTTTAAAGAAAATGCTTGGATTTTTTGGCTTCAAAGTGGTTTTGAGGCCGGTCTCGTCGGTGGAATCGCCGATTGGTTCGCGATTACAGCCCTGTTCCGTCATCCGCTCGGTTTAAAGATTCCACATACGAACTTGCTGCCGAAAAATCGGGAACGGGTCATCGAATCGATTGTCCAGATGCTCGAAAAAGATTTATTGAACAAAGAAAGCATCGTCGAAAAGCTGCGCCACATGACGCTTGCAGATCGCTTCATCAAATTATTACGTTCACTTGTGTTAGTCCCGGCGTTTCGATCGACCGTGACGGAACTATTGATCGGGATTTTACGAAAGCTTCCACGGGCATCAATCATCAAGGCGGTCGATGAGCGAATCGTTGAAACGATTCGAGCGTACCCGGCGAAGAAATTAGCCGATCGCTTAATCGATTTGAACGATGAGCGCCGACTCGATGAGTTGGCGATTGATCAACTGCTCGGTTACGGACAAAAACTCTTGCAAGACCCCGTCATCCGCGATCAAATCGGACGACTTGCCTATCAGGCAATGATTGATCAAGAAAAAAATACCTTCTTACGGGTGACAGCGAAGACGGTCCAAAAAGTCTATTCGGAGGAACGCCTCAGCATTGTCATCCAAAGTGTCCTTTTGAGTGTGATTCAAGACATGAAACACGTCCATCATCCAAATCGGTTGGCGATCATCGATCACATCCGTCGGAATTTGGCACAGCTCGCACAAGATGATGTCCGATTAGAGAAAATCGATGCGTGGAAGATGCAAGAAATCGAACGGATTGATTTAGAGCCGATCCTCGATCGTGCCTACACGTCAGGCATCGCAGAGCTAGAGACGTACTTTATATCAGATGCATTTTGGGAACAACGGGCACTGCCTTCAATGAACCAGGCGCTTGATGAGTGGGAACACCATCCGACGTTCAAAGACGAGAGCGACCGCTGGATGAAAGACCAACTCGTCCGGTTCGTCGACCAAAACCATGCGCGGATCGGCGGACTCGTCCGTGAGAACTTGAACCGGTTCGATACGGAAACGTTGATTCATATGATTGAGGACAAAGTCGGAAACGACTTACAATGGATTCGGGTCAACGGAGCGATTTGTGGATTTTTCATCGGTTTAATTTTAGGTGGAGTCAAACTATTTTTTGCGTAAAAGGAGACTTCTGATGTGGCAACAAGAAGTAACATTGACGTCTGATTATGATTTTGAGGGCGTCCGGACCCGCCTGTTGAATGATTCGCTACAGCAACAATCGGCAGATGCCTTACGGATTCCAATTCGTATCGACGAAGTGCCGTGGATTGGTCAAATCCGGGCGGACGATCGTCGAACAATCGTGTTGGCGGGGGATGGACCAAAACAACCGATGGTCGACGCGATGCGCCGGCGGTTTCGTTTAGATGAATCGAACCCGGCCCTTGAATTAAAGCGGACGACGCTGGCACCGATTGTTGAAACGTTTGGTGCGGAACGGCTTGTGCTCGATGTTGATCCGTTTACAGCATTGATTCGCTCCATCATCCATCAGCAAATCAACCTGTCGTTCGCACGCGTCTTGACAGACCGGGTCTTTCGGACATTCGGGACGACAATCGACGGCGTTGTTTTTCCACCGACGCAAGCTGAACTTGCGGGTGCTTCGGAAGAACAACTTCGGGCGCTGCAGCTATCGGGTCGTAAAGTCGATTATTTGTTACGGGCGGCGACCGCAAATCTTGACTTTGAACAACTCCGGCAGGCGGAAGATGCGGTCATCGCAGAACAATTGATTGCCTTAAAAGGCGTCGGTCCCTGGACGGTCCAAAATGTGTTGATGTTCGGCTATGGGCGGAGAGATCTATTTCCGGCGTCCGATATCGGAATCTTGCGGGCATTCGAACGCTTGAATGGCGTTCGTCCGACTGTCAATGAAGCGATTGTTCTCGCTGAACAATTTGCCCCGTACCGCAGTCACGCTGCTTACTTATTGTGGCGTTCGATTGAATAAGGAACTATTCTTGTCACCCTCTAGTGAGAACGGTATAATGAATGCGACAGAACGAGTCATCGTTCGCAGAAACGACGAGTAGCGGTCTGACCGCTCGACATAGAGGGGACGAATGTGTATGTATACAGATGAACAAATCATCGAAAAAGCAAATGAGATCGCTAAAATGATTTCTGAAACGTCAGAAGTCGAACGGTTTAAAGCGGCAGAGGCCAACATCAATGGCAACGAAAAAGTCCAAAAGATGATGAAACAAATCAAGTTCCTCCAAAAAGAGGCAGTCAACTGCCAGCACTACGGAAAAACAGAGGCACTCGCGCGTGTTGAAGCAAAACTGGATAAATTATTTGCTGAGCTCGATGAGATGCCGGTCGTCCAACAGTTCCAAGAGTCGCAAGAAGAAGTCAACGGCTTACTTCAGTACATCACGGTGACAATCTCGAACGGGATTACGGATCAAATCATCGAAGCAACGGATGGCGATGTCTTAGCTGGAAAAACGGGCAGTGGGATGGAAGCTGAAAACAAAAGCGGCGGTTGCGGCTATTAATCAATGAAACGAATGGGAAAGCCGACGGAAATCCGTCGGCTTTTTCTACGAATGAGGTGGAAAGATGGAAGCAGTACACAACACACCAATGATGAAACAATATTTTTCAATTAAGGCGGATTATCCGGATGCCTTTTTATTTTATCGACTCGGTGATTTTTATGAACTATTTTTTGATGATGCCAAACAAGTGGCCCATGAACTGGAGCTGACGTTGACGGCGAAGAATGGTAAGAATGCTGAACATCCGATTCCGATGTGCGGCGTGCCGCATCATGCGGCAAACGGGTACATCGAACAATTGATTGAACGGGGATATAAAGTCGCTCTGTGTGATCAAGTCGAAGATCCGAAGTTGACGAAAGGACTCGTCAAACGAGAAGTTATTCAAGTCATCACACCGGGTACTTTAATGTCGTCCTTGACGGAAAAGGAAAACCGTTACCTCGTCGCAATCGCTGAACAGGAAGGGCGGTTCGGGATTGCCCGCGGGGACGTCTCGACAGGCGAGAGTGCCTTGACGAGTGTTACTTCGCTCGACGCCGTCATCAAGGAACTGAGTATCATCTTGCCCCGGGAAATCGTCGTGACGAATCCGGAGCACACAGCAGCATTACAGTCGTTACGGATCCCGTTGACGGAAAGCACGCGCCGTGAAAGTCATCCGCATGGTGACCGGGCGATCGATGCGGCACAAGCGGATGCGTTCGCTGTCCTTTATGCCTACATGCACGATACGCAAAAACGTGCCTTGTCGCACTTGCAACCGGCGCTTGTGTACGAAGCGACGGACTTTATGCAGCTCGAGCCGAATACGGTCAAAAATCTGGAACTTGTCCGGTCAGCGCGAACAGGCGATAAAAAAGGTTCGTTGCTTGGATTACTCGACATCACGGGAACAGCGATGGGCGGCCGGATGCTTAAGCGTTGGCTTGAAAAACCGCTCTTGTCGGAACAGACGATTACGGAGCGGCTCGACGCGGTCGAAGAACTGCTTGGACACTACTTTGAGCGGCACCAGTTGAAGGATACGTTAAGAGAAGTCTATGACCTCGAACGACTCGTCGCAAAAGTCGGCTACGGAACGGCTTCTGCCCGTGATCTCGTCCAACTGAAAACGACGTTACGATTGATTCCACGGATACAGGCAGCGCTCGAAGAACTGCTCAGCCAGCGTCTCGGGCAATTAGCGATTGGACTTGATCCGCATGACGAGTTAACAGCGTTGCTTGATGCGGCATTCGTCGAAGCCCCACCGATTTCAACGAAGGACGGTGGGATGATCCGGACCGGCTTTAACGCCGAGCTCGATGAATTGCTGACGGCTTCAAAAGACGGGAAGACGTGGCTTGCGACACTTGAAGCGAGTGAACGGCAGGCGACGGGCATTAAAACGTTAAAAATCGGCTACAACCGTGTGTTTGGGTATTACATTGAAGTATCACGTGCCAACGCCAAGTTACTCCCGGAAGGACGCTACGAACGAAAGCAGACGCTTGCAAATGCCGAGCGTTACATCACGCCGGAACTGAAAGAAAAAGAGGCCTTGATTCTCGGCGCGGAAGAAAAAAGTATCACGATGGAATATGAACTCTTCTGTGGTGTCCGTGACCAAGTCAAAACACACATTGAGAGCTTGCAACGGGTCAGCCGCCGGATTGCGGAACTCGATGTCCTCGTCGCGCTCGCGGAAATCGCCGAAACACATGATTACGTTCGTCCGGTGACGACGAACGGTCGAAGCGTAGCGATTGAAGACGGCCGTCATCCGGTCATCGAAACAGTCTTACCACGCGGGGAATATGTCGCAAACGGAATCGCATTAGACGAAGCGCGTGAAATGTTATTGATTACGGGACCGAACATGTCCGGTAAATCAACCTACATGCGCCAGTTCGCCTTGATTGCCTTACTCCACCAGATCGGTTCGTTCGTCCCTGCAGCGCGGGCGGAACTTCCCGTCTTCGATCAAATCTTCACCCGGATCGGGGCAGCGGATGATTTAGTCAGTGGACAATCGACGTTCATGGTCGAGATGGTCGAGACACAAGAGGCATTGGCACGAGCGACGGATCGGTCACTTATCTTGCTGGATGAAATTGGTCGGGGCACGTCAACGTATGACGGAATGGCCCTCGCCCAAGCGATTGTCGAGCACATTGCCGATTCGGTCGGCGCAAAAACGCTTTTCTCGACCCACTACCATGAGTTGACGGTGCTCGAGGAAACGATCGCGAAGCTTGCGAACGTCCACGTCCGCGCCGTCGAACAAAACGGGCGCGTCGTATTCCTGCATGAAGTCCGGGACGGGAAAGCCGATCAATCCTACGGGATTCATGTTGCCCGTCTCGCAGATTTACCGGAAACCTTGATTTCGCGGGCAGAAGTGCTATTGTCTGAGTTCGAACAAGCTGATCAAAGCGTCAAACCACCGGTCGACGTCACGCCGCCAGTACTCGAGGCACCAATCGATCAGATGAGCCTGTTCGCAGAACCGGACCCTGTCAAGGAAACGATTGCGACGCTTGATTTGATTAACATGACACCGCTCGATGCACTCAATACGTTGTATCGGTTGCAAGCAGAAGCCAGAAAGTGAGGAGATAAGGGATGGGCATCATTCGTGAATTATCGGATTCGTTAGCAAACCGGATCGCGGCGGGAGAAGTCGTCGAGCGACCGGCTTCCGTCGTCAAGGAGCTCGTCGAAAATGCACTCGATGCCGGAGCGACACAAGTCGATGTCGAACTTGAAGAAGCAGGGATGAAACGGATGACGATTCGCGATAACGGACACGGGTTTTATCCGGAAGATGCGGAACTCGCTTTCGTTCGTCACGCGACGAGTAAGATTAAGGATGAACACGATTTGTTCCGGATCAAGACACTTGGTTTTCGGGGCGAGGCATTGGCCTCGATTGCGTCCGTCAGTAAAGTCACGCTGAAGACGAAACGAGCCGATCAAGAAGGGGTCCAATTGATTCTCGAATACGGAAAGTTACTCGATCGTTCGGCTAGCGCGATGAACCGGGGAACAGAGCTGACCGTTGAACACTTATTCTTCAATACACCAGCCCGCCTGAAGTATTTGAAGACGACACATACGGAGCTTGCGGCAATCACCGATGTCTTGAACCGGATGGCGTTCGCCCACCCGGAGGTCAAGTTCCGTGCTGTCCATGAAGGGAAAGTGTTGATTCAGACGAATGGTTCCGGTGACGTCCGGCAAGCTTTAGCGAGCGTCTACGGGCATCAGACGATTCAAGGGACACTTGTTGCGACAGCATCCAACGCAGACTATCAATTGACGTGTCATCTCGTTAAACCCGAAGTCACACGGGCGTCGAAAAACTACATCACCTTGATTTTGAATGGGCGTTCGGTTAAAAACTTTGCCTTGTCGCAAGCCGTCCTGAATGGTTATCATACGCTGCTGCCGATCGGTCGTTTTCCGATTGCCGTCATTGAGGTGACGATGGACCCGCTATTGATTGATGTCAACGTTCATCCGGCAAAACGGGAGGTCCGTTTGTCGAAGGAAGCGGAGCTATGTCAATTGATTCAAGAGACAATTCGTATGACACTCAGTCGCGAGACGTTGATTCCGCAAGTGACGAAACCAAAACCTAAAAAAGACCCGAGTGCTCAGGAACGACTCGACTTCTCGTACAGCGTCGCGCCAATCGAAGAAACGTCGTCGCGTGCAGTCTGGAACTATCCGATTCCAAAACGTGAAGCGGTTCATGAGACAGAAGGACGACAGACTGACCAAGCAGTCAGTTTTGAAGGGGAGCAACGGGAAGAAGAAGGAGAGAACGTTCGACAACCGGAGGACACTCGACCGAAGTTTCCCCATCTCGATGTCATCGGTCAACTGCACTCGTCCTATATCGTCTGTTCCGGCGAGGACGGGATGTATTTGATTGATCAACATGCTGCCCAGGAGCGCATCAAGTATGAAACGTACAAAGTGATGTTTGGTCGTCCGCTCGAGCAACAACAGCAACTGTTATTGCCGTACACGTTCGAAATTTCATCTGACGACATGAAGCGGATGGATGAAGCATTACCGTTACTGCTGGAAGTCGGAATTGAGCTGGAGGCGTTTGGACCACAAAGCTTCATCGTCCGTGAAGTGCCGACCTGGTTTCCCTCGCACCGGCAGGAAGAGACGATTCAAGAACTGATGGATGAAGCGTTGATGAAACAAAAAGTCGACATCGAACAGTACCGGGAAGATGCGGCGATCATGATGGCCTGCAAAAAATCCATCAAAGCCAATCATCCGTTGAATGAAGAGATGATGCGACGGTTAATCGTCGACCTGTCACAAACCGAGATGCCGTTCACGTGTCCACACGGCCGACCGGTCATCATCGAATGGACGACGTATGAACTGGAGAAATTGTTTAAACGTGTGATGTGAGAAGAGTATTTACCTCTCGCAAACGAAAAGAATCTTCCTGAAAAAACGCCGATGACTCCGTATGAAAAACGGGATTATCGGCGTTTCGTGTGTCATGGTCTATCCCGTCAAATATCGACTGTCTAAGCATAGTCTTAGGCAATAACAGCTTCTTTTTTTCGTTGCTTGCCCGCCTCTTATCATCGCGTGAAAACGCGCTTCAGGCTGTAGACAAAGTGCCATCGGGAGATCAAGCGTCTTTTTTCGTTGCTTGCCTCGGGCGAGGCGCAAGCCGTTGCTCCTTGACCCTAACGGACAACGAGCAGGGTCTTGCCTGCCTCTGAACGTGCGTTAAACACGCACTTTTCCCCGTAGGAGTCAACGAAACGTGACGCTTTTTAGATAACACTATGACGGAAAGCCAGTCATGCAGACGGTTTAGGGCGCAATCCGTCTCGAATCGCTTTGAAGACGAGGCGAGACAGGGAAGCGCGACCGGATTGTCTTTCGTTATCGCATGTTCACGCTTCATAAGAGTTTGTCTACACGCTGATCGCGTGAAAATGCGCATTTTCCCATAGGAGTCAACGCAAAAGCGAAGCTTTTTGGGATTACACTGAAAAAAAGACGTTTTAGAGCGTGTTTCGTCTTGAATCGCTTCATACACGTTCATCTGTTCAAGAACAGTTCTTGATGCTTAAAGCTGTAATGTATCAAGAAGTATCCCTTCAATTCATGTGAGAACGATTACATCAACTAATTTGACTCATTTCATTGATTGTTCACAAACAGAAGCGGATAATGAACAGTGAATTCGGTTCATACAAGGGGAAAAGGAATTATGTCTACAAAAATGCGCGCACTTCTTTCATTGATTGGGCAAGTGATCCTGATCACTTGTTTTGCGACAATCGGTGAACTGATTAGTAAAAGCTTGGACTTAGCGTTGCCGGGGAATATCGTCGGACTCTTGTTGCTCTATTTAGCGCTCAAGGCGAAAATCGTCCAAGTCAAACATGTCGAACGGGGCGGTCGGTTGTTGCTGCTCATCATGCCGTTGTTCTTCGTTCCGGCGTTGTCCGGGATTATGGACTATACGGCATTCTTACGCCAGTACGGCTTACAGGTCGTATTGATCGTCATCATGAGTAGCTTGTTGACGCTCGTCGGTTCTGCCTACATCGTCGATCGACTTGCTCATCGAAAAGATGGGGTGACGCCACGTGATTAAGGCACTATTTTGGTTGATTCTGACGATTGTCATCTTTTTGATTGGATTTGCCGGGTATCGGCGGTATCCACGAGTCTGGACGTTACCGATTTTGACCGTGACGGCAACAATGATTTTGATTTTGTCACTGACGGGTGTATCCCACGCGACCTATATGACTGGCGGACAGTATTTGACGAAAATGCTCGGTCCTGCCATCACCGCCTTCGCGATTCCGCTCTATACGGTCCGTCACCATGTCCGGCGTTTTTTACCGGAAATCGGTTTAGGTGTCGTCATCGGGACGAGCATCGCCTTGACGTCAGATATCGTCTTTGGTCTCCTGTTACATCTCGGACGGACGACGAATCTGGCACTGCTCCCGAAATCCGTCACGCTACCCGTCGCCCTGTCGATTTCAGAGCGTTCGGGTGGAACGGCGACCTTAACCGCGACGTTCGTCCTGATGACAGGGCTCGTCGGTTCACTTGTCGGTCCACGCTTGATGACGGGGTTAAAGATTCGTCACTTCGTCAGTCGGGGTGTCGGACTGGCTTCGATTGCCCATGTCATGGGTGCAACGAAATCGATGACGCTCGACCAACGGGAGGGTGCGGTCGGATTGCTGACGATGGTCTTGACGGCGATTTTTGCGAGTGTCCTGGCACCCTACATCATTCGCTTCATTTATTAACAGGCAAAAAGCTGTCCGACGGTTGAAACCGGCGGGACGGCTTTTTCGTATGTACATCATGCTAGGGGACAGGGGAGACGGGGAAATCATGATTATCTGGATTAATGGAACATTTGGAGTAGGAAAAACGACGGCGGCTAAGGGATTACAAAAAAGAATACCGGGATCTGATATCTTCGATCCGGAATCAGTCGGTCAGTTGTTGAGAGAACAATTACCGTGGACACGCACGTATAGCGATTTTCAAGATGAACCGTTGTGGCGGGAACTGACGCGGGTGATTCTCGAACGAAGCAATCAATCCGGCAATCGGACGATCATTGTACCGATGACGGTGACGAACCCGATCTATTTTGATGAAATCGTAGGTGAATTAAGACGACGGGGGTATCTGGTCCATCATGTTTCATTGATGGCTTCTACGACTACGGTCAAACGACGTTTACTTCGGCGATTTGAACGACCGGATTCCTGGGGAGGCCAGCAAGCAGATGCCCGCATTCAAGCATTGACTGATCCGCTTTTCAATCAACATATCCAGACAGATCGACTGACGAAGCAAGGGGTAGTTGATGCGATTGCGCTAATTTGTGACTTGCATGTAGCACCGCCATGTCGTAAACGTCTCTTTTGATGATTGATTCACCCGAATTCAGGGAATTAACAGGGAGATACGAGATGGATTAAAGACATCCCTGTATTTTTTGAAGATAAGTAGGGGGATTTTTTTATGAGAAACTGGATGACCGAAAAGATAGGAAGACAACTGATGTCGATTTTTTATGGGGTATTCGCGATTGGGGCATTGACGTCATTTGCGAGCTACCTATATATCGACGGTGCAGCAAGTCAGACGAAACGTCAAGTACTCGACCAATTAGAGAAAACACAATGGTTCTGGTTTTTGAACTTACTGATTTTCATTTTGTGTCTTATGTTCATCGTCAGACCGATCATCAATCGGTTGACGGAACAGCTGCAAGAGCTGACGAAGAAAAGTCACCGTCTTGCAGAAGGGAAGTCGATTTCCTTAGAATATGACCGCCAATCGAATAACGAAGTCGGTCAATTAACTGACTCCTTTTACGAAATGGCCGATTCAATTTCGTCCCAACATACCGATCTATCACGACAAAATCAGGAGCTCGAACAAAAACAAGATGATTTGACCGGTAAGCAAAGAGAACTCGAACAGTCTTTGACGGCAACACGATCGAATGAATTGCACCTGAAAGATCGGAATGAATTGATTGAGACATTGGCTTCCAAAGAAAGTTTATTTGATTTTTCTTCCGTCATCAGTACGATTGTCCGTTTGACGAAAACGGAGTTCGGGGCATTACTGTTCATCAAAAATAATGAGATTACGTCTGTTGTACCAAAAGAGATGACCGATGAGCAGCAAGAGAGCTTAAAAACGGAATCGTTACTGTTGAAACGGGTCATGGTCTCAAAAGAAAGTGCACAATCGACGAAGCAAGTGACCGAAGATCGGTTGCTAGGTTACCCGTACTACATTCATGAAGCGGTCATTCCAATCATGGACCCGGCAAAAGATGAATTGATCGCATGCCTTTATTTAGCACGATTTGATGAAGCGTTCACGGAACATGACATCACCGAACTGGCATCGTTCGCAAAACAGATTGCGATTTCACGGATGCGGATGACGTTATATGAACAGATGGACTATGAGCGGGCGGAAACGGCGCAACTGTTAAATTCTGTCCGCGAAGCGATATTATACGTCAAACATGAAGAACGAGTGATACTCGGGAACCGAGCATTGTTTGAAATCTTCCAGTCGCTTCAGATTGAGGAAGAAACAGATATGACGACGTTTCTTGAAGTGAATCCCGAGACGATGTTCGAACAGATGGATCAACGAGAGGCATTCGCAATGTATTTCGAGGAGGTCCTCGCTGGTCAGATTCCGACAGACATGTTTTCTTTATCGATTGACGACGGCACATACTTTATTCAAGTCTATGCTGAAGAAATCGTTCATGAGGGACAACCAATCGGGACAATCCTCGTCTTTCGGGATGTAACGCCTGAAACAGAAGTCGACCGAATGAAGTCCGAACTCGTTTCAACGGTCTCGCATGAACTACGGACACCATTATCATCAATCTATGGTTTTACCGAGTTGATGTTAAAACGGGATTTAGGTCCGGATCGGAGCAAACGGTATTTACAGACAATTCATGACGAATCAAAACGCCTGACTGATCTCGTCAGTGATTTCTTGAATGTACAACGGATGGAATCAGGCAAGCAGTCATACGAGAAAGAGGTATTTAATCTCCTCGATGTCGTCAAAGAGCAAATTCAATTTCATCAGGCGACGACGGAACGGCATAACCTTCAACTCGATGCGGATCAAGGGCAGACATTCCTAGTGGAAGCCGATCGTAACAGCATGAAGCAACTCCTCGGTAATTTATTAAACAATGCCGTGAAGTACTCGCCGGACGGCGGTGATATCATCATTGGTTTACTCGAGCATGATACGAACATCGAACTGAGTGTCCGTGATTTTGGTGTAGGAATCCCTGTCAGTTCGACGCCACACCTGTTTAGTAAATTTTATCGCGTCGACAACTCGGATAGTCGTAAAATCGGCGGAACGGGACTCGGATTGTCGATCTGTAAAGAAATCGTCCGCGAGCATGACGGAACGATTGAAGTGGAGTCTGTCTTAGGAGACGGGGCACTCTTTAAAGTCATGTTACCGAACGCAACTAAAAAGTAAGCAACCTACCTGTCTTTTCAACAATTTATTTTGTTGGAGAGACAGTTTTTTTTGTAGGGGATGTTTAAGGGCACCGCGAATGATTAAACAAAAACGAGTAGCTGAAAGGGGGGCTAGACGATGCGAGAATGGTATGGTGCAGCAACAGTTTGCGTCAATGAGAAAAATGAAGTGTTGATGATCAAGAGTTATGGTTCCGAGGCGTGGGCAGTCCCGTCCGGTGGGATTGAGCCAGGGGAAACAGCAGCCGAATGCTGTGTTCGAGAAGTAATGGAAGAGACCGGATATCACGTAAAGGTTAAACAGAACCTATTTATCTAAATTAGGCGATGAATCGCCACCCTCTCTTTCGGGTATACTCTTTGTAAGGAGGTGAACATCATGCTGACACACAAGGCCTACAAATTCAGAATATACCCGACAAAAGAGCAGGAAATCCTGATCGCGAAGACAATCGGTTGTTCGCGCTTCGTCTTCAATCACTTCTTGGCGAAGTGGGATGAGACGTATAAAGCGACAGGTAAAGGACTGTCCTACGCGTCTTGCTCGAAAGAAATTCCGATGTTGAAGCAGGCGTTCGACTGGCTGAAGGAAGTCGATAGCACGTCTGTTCAGACGAGCGTCAAACATCTTGCTGATGCCTTTGACCGCTTCTTCAAGAAGCAGAACGAACGACCCCGCTTCAAGTCAAAGCGCAACCCTGTTCAATCGTATAAGACAAACATTCAGGGCAAGTCTCAACTTCCAGAAGTCTCGATCGTCGGCGCCAAAATCAAAATTCCAAAGCTGAAGTGGGTGCGTTTCGCCAACTCGAGGCAGGTCGTAGGACGCATCTTGAACGCGACCATCCGGCGGAACGCTTCAGGTAAATACTTTGTCTCCCTGCTCGTCGAGCAGGAGAGCAACGAAATGCCGAAGACGGACTCATCCGTCGGCGTCGATGTCGGATTGAAGCACTTCGCCATCCTGTCGGATGGCACGGTATACAAGAACGACCGTTACTTCCGTTCGCTTGAGAAAAAGCTGACACGTGAACAACGTAAACTCTCTCGTCGTCAACGGTTGGCCTTGGACAAGAAAGTAACACTTTCCGAGGCGAAGAACTATCAGAAGCAGAAGCGGAAGGTCGCCCGCATCCACGAGAAGATCGCAAACAAGCGAACCGATTTCCTGCACAAGGTATCGACCGAGATCGTCAAAAAACACGACGTCATCGGCATCGAGACCTTGCAAGTGAAAAACTTACAGAAGAACCGCAAATTGAGCAAGTCCATCTCTGATGTCAGTTGGTCGGAGTTCTTCCGCATGCTCGGATACAAGGCGGAATGGTACGGGAAGACCGTCGTGAAAGTCGGAAAGACCTTCGCCTCTAGTCAACTGTGCTCCCGTTGCGGACATCAACACAAAGACGTGAAACATCTTGGTTTGCGTGAATGGACATGCCCGAGTTGCGGGATCCACCACGACCGTGATGTGAACGCAGGACTGAACCTCAAACAAGAAGCTGAACGCCTCTTAGCTTCTTCAACCGTCGGGACGACGGGGTTAGCCTGATCAATTTTCGACCGTTAGGTCGGATAACTCAGGAATCCTCCACCTCTGAGCGAAGCCTAGGTGGAGGTAGTTCAAGAAACAGACCGTCATCCAAACGATTCAAGTTGAAACGATATATTTCGAAGTCATCCGAATCGGTGACAGTCAAGGAATCAACGACCCGGACGAAACGATTGAACAGGTGGCGTGGATGTCGCGTGCTGAATTCGAGACAATCGAACACATGTATCCGGAAGAACACATGTATCCGGAAGATGTTCTTTTTTTGATGGAGTGGCTCGACGGTCGTGAGAATCCTCATAGCGCTCTGAAAGTTCGAAAAGCGTGCCTGGAGCTGAAGAACACCTGAATTCTACAACCATTTCGTGAAAAATTAGCACGTTTACTTGCAAAAAATCAAAAGTATGCAGGGATTGCTGCTGCCGAATCTTCCTAGATATAGTAGTCGTACAGACAGAAATAAAGCGATATCTAGGGAGTGATAGTGATGGAAGTGAACACCTTGTACCGACAAGTGATTGAGGAACCAACGACCAACCATGTCCAAGAAAATGCCAACATCGATGGCAAAGCACCGCTAGCGAAGTTAAACCGGATCGCGAGTGCGGCGGCGCGGGCGATGATGGAAGACGTGCTCGTGACGCCTCGCGTTAAACAAGCGTTAGCGGACAATATCCTCTATATCCATGACGCTGACTACTATGTCACGGGAACGACGACCTGTTCTCAAATTCCGTTAGGCCGCTTACTGACGAACGGATTCCAGATGAGTCACGGGTCGATTCGTCCGGCACAAGATATCCGTTCTGCGATGGCGCTCGCTGCGATCATTATGCAGGCGAATCAAAACATGCAGCATGGCGGGCAAGCCTTTCCGAATTTTGATACCGATTTAGCTCCCTTCGTCGAGAAAACATACGCACGTCAAATGAAGAAAATTAATCAGATTGCTCCGAGCTGGTCGAAGGCACGTCGTGCGAGATATGCTCGCCAAGAAGCATACGAAATCACCTATCAAGCATGCGAAGCCTTTATTCATAATACGAATTCAATGCATTCACGCGGTGGCGGACAAGTCCCATTCATCTCGATTAATTACGGGACGGATACGTCGTTTTACGGTCGAATGCTAACAAAAGCCTTACTTGAGGCGACACTGGCAGGTCTCGGAAAAGGGGAAACGCCCATCTTTCCGATTCAGATTTTTAAAGTCAAAGCAGGTGTGACGTTAAATCCGGGTGATCCGAATTACGATTTATTTCAGCTTGCGACAAAAGTCACGGGAAAACGGTTGTTTCCGAACTTTGCATTTTTAGATGCCCCGTTCAACGTCAGCAAGACAGCAGAAGAAGTTGCCTACATGGGCTGCCGAACACGCGTTTTTGAACATCGTCAAGGGGAAGCTTCCGTGACGGGGCGGGGAAATCTGTCGTTTACGAGTGTGAACCTCGTTCGGCTTGCCTTGACGAGTCAAACGGTCGATCATATGTTTACGGCATTGACGGAATATACGAATCTTGCTTGCGAACAGTTGCTCGAACGGTATCAGTACCAAGCAAATCGACGGGCAGAGGAATTTCAGTTTCTGTATCAACACGTCTGGCGCGACGGGGAGACGCTTCAACCGACCGATCGCATCGAGCCGGTCCTTCGCCACGGGACGCTTTCGGTCGGATTCATTGGTCTCGCGGAAGCGCTCGTCGTTTTGACAGGACATGATCACAGCGAATCAGCGATTGCACATAACATCGGCCGGGCGTTGATTCAGACAATGCGTCACGTTGTCGATCAGTTCGGGGATGAGACGGGATTGAATTTTTCACTGATTGCGACACCGGCGGAAGGATTGTCTGGAAAATTCACGGCGCATGATGTCGCAAAGTTTGGTTTGATTGCCGGTGTGACAGATAAAACCTACTATACGAACTCGTTCCATCTTCCGGTGACGGCAACGGTAACGATGCGTCAAAAGATTCGCCTCGAAGCACCGTTTCACGCGCTGTGTAACGGAGGACATATTACCTATGTCGAGACGGATGGAGCGCTCGCAGAAAATCCGCAAGCCGTCGAGGATATCGTCCGGATGATGGCGGCAGAAGGAATTGGCTATGGCTCAATCAATCATCCAATCGATCGTTGTTTGACCTGTCGGACGGAACAGACAATCGAACAGACGTGTCCAGTCTGTGGCGGAGAAGACATTGAACGGATTCGGCGGATTACGGGATATCTCGTCGGGACGATGGCGCGCTGGAATGAAGCGAAACGGGCGGAAGAACAGGACCGGGTCTACCATGGTACGACTGCTATCGATCGTCGCTGACTCGGTCGTCGATGGTCCCGGCTTACGGACGGTCATCTTTTTCGCCGGCTGTCCACATCGGTGCCGAGGCTGTCATAATCCATCGTCGTGGTCGCTTGAGGCAGGTACAACCTACTCGACTCCTGACGTCATCAAGCGGGTCGAGGAAATCGGATCAAAACGAATTACGCTGTCGGGGGGTGAACCATTCGTGCAACGCGAGGCACTCGAACAGCTCGTCCTGGTATTGCGACCGGACTATGAGATTTATTTGTTCACCGGGTATCGGATTGAAGACTTAGTTAAAGATGAACGCGCGTGTCGAATCTTACGGCAACTGGATTGTCTGATTGACGGACCCTACATGGAGCAGCTCCATGATACGAGCCTTGCCATCCGTGGCAGTACGAACCAGCGGATTCTCTCCGCCAAACAGATTGAGGAGTATATCAAGAACAGATAGCGGACGGATTGCAGACAACAAAAAAACGCCGATGCTCCCATTTTCATCCGGAGTCATCGGCGTTTTCATGTCTATTCTTTTCATTCATAACGGCAGGAAGCGAAAGCTAACGTTACGCGTATTTTTTTTCAGCGACCGGTTCGACGACCGATAATGTTTCCGATGGACGCTTTTTAATGAAGAACGAAAGGATTAAGGCAAACAAGGCGAGCAATGTCGCGATGAAAAACGTATCATTGATTCCTTCGACCATCGCTTGCGTCATGATCGTTTTCGGTGCTGTCGCCGGTGTTGCGTTCGCAGCAAGATCCGTTGCGTAACTCGCTGTCCGTGATGTCATGACGGAAATGAGTAAGCCGGAACCGATTGCTCCTGATACTTGCGATAACGTATTGTTGAGTGCCGTACCATGTGGTGTCAAATGTTGTGGAATATGATTGAGACCGTTCGTCATGACGGGCATCATCACCATTGAGATTCCGAGGAAACGTAATGTGTACATGATGACGAGGAACGAATACGCTGTATCTGCCGTCAAACGACTGAAGAAGAACGTTGTTAAGACTGTCAACGACAATCCGATGATGGCAAGCACCCGGGCACCGAACCGGTCAAACAAACGACCTGTGATCGGAGACATAAACGCCATGACGAGTGCACCGGGTAACATCAAGAGTCCAGAGTGGAACGGGGAAATCCCGCGAATCGTTTGGACATAAATCGGCATCAAGATCATCGCCGAGAACATCGACATGTTAAGGACCATCGAAATCCCTTGTGATAAAGCAAACATCGGATATTTAAAAATCCGGAATTCAAGCATCGGTTCGTCGAGACGTAATTGTCGTATAATGAATGAGACGAGACTGATGACGCCGACTGTTAAGGAGCCGATGACAGCGAATGATCCCCAACTGGCTGAACCGGCTGAACTGAATCCATACAACAACCCACCGAATCCAAAACTGGACAACACGAGTGACAGGCGATCGATGCGTAAGCTGCTTGTGACGACTTCTTTTTTTAGTAAGAAGAAACCAAGAACAAGAACAAGTGCAGCAATCGGTGTCACGATGTGGAACAGCATCGGCCATTCGTAATGCTCAAGCACCCAACCGGACAGGGTCGGACCGATTGCCGGTGCAAATGTGATGACGAGTCCGAAAATCCCCATCGCTTGTCCGCGTTTCTCGATCGGGAAGCCGGTGATCAAGACGTTCATTAATAATGGCATCATGATGGCAGAACCAGATGCTTGTAACATCCGTGAACCGAGTAAGACGGGGAAGAGCTCCGTTTGACCCGCGACGATGGTTCCAATCGTAAATAAGCTCATCGCCGTTAGAAACAGCTGGCGGGTTGAGAACTTTTGGACGAGAAAGGCAGACGTCGGAATCATGATGCCGTTGACGAGCATATAGCCCGTTGTCAGCCACTGGGCCGTACTGGTTTGAATATCGAGCGAAACCATAATGGAAGGTAAGGCGATATTTAATAGCGTCGAGTTGAGGACGGCAACGAACGCGCCTGCCATGAGGACAGCTAAAATAAGATAAAGTCGAGATGATTGCTTGGTTGATTGCATTTCGTTATGCTCCTTTTATACTACGTGTCTAATTTGTTATACTTCAATTCTACAACTTAGCTATCTTACCGCCTGAAGCAAAACATTACAAATTATTTGCTTTATACACTAAAATAAAAAAGATTGAGGTAAAATCGAATGTACTCAAAAAGATCTTTTACTAGAAGAGGGATTAGAAAATGAACCCAAAAAAGAAACAACTCCTGGATGCTGCGTATCGTCTGTTCGTCGAAAAGGGATACCAGTCCACATCGATTCAAGATATTCTCGATCACAGTAATGTCTCGAAAGGGACGTTCTATAACTATTTTTCATCGAAAAACGAATTGTTCATCGACGTATTTAACGTCGTCTTTGAAAAAATGCGTAATGTTCGAAAAGACATTTTGGTCGGACGCGACGTGTCGGATTATGAGACATTCATCCAACAAGGTAACTGTTACCTTGAACTGATGCAAAAATATAAGCTCTATACCTTGTTTGAAGAAGCTGTCGCTTCGAACGAAAAAGAACTGAAGGCGTTCATGGAAAAGAACCGATTACTTGAAATCGAATGGACCTATCACCGGATGCGTGATTTGTTTGGCGAGGAAAAAGCACCATACTTGCTTGACTTCGCCGTCCTTTATACAGGGATGCTCCAATACGCGATGTATTTTTTCCGTCAATCGGAAAAAAATACACAACCGGAGCGGGTCGTCCGTTACGTCTTTAATCGGTTGACACATTTCGTCGACGACGTCAGTCGAACGGAAGAACAATTGATTCCACCACGTTTCCTCTCCGTTTGGCTCGATCGTCCGCAAGATGAGGTCGTCATCCGGAAAGAACTGTTCGTAAAAACAAATGAACACATGAAACGGTTGATTGGCTTGTCGGCGATTTCAGATGCTTCAAGGGAAGCACATAACGAAGTGCTTGATTTTGTCTATGAAGAACTGCTCGAACGAAAAAAACCAAAAATTCATCTCCTCCGTCGTGCCCTCGATACGCTCGACGAGGATCCAATCTTCTGTGGACAGGACATCATGGCGACGTATAAAGAAATGGTCGATGAAATCGTGATGATCCGGACAAAATAACAATGAGTCTTGTTTGCGTCCCAAAAAGGTACTATGATAGGAAATAGACAAAAAAAGAAATGAGGAATTATATGTTTTCACAATGGAGAAAGGAATGGCTGCTGCAACCTAAAACAGACATTCTATCCGGAATCGTCGTCGCCTTGGCACTCGTTCCGGAAGCGATCGCCTTTTCCTTGATTGCTGGCGTTAACCCGATGGTCGGGCTGTATGCTTCCGTCATTATTGCGATCATCATCTCAATCGCCGGTGGTCGACCGGGAATGATTTCAGCTGCGACAGGTGCGATGGCACTCGTCGTCGTCCAACTCGTCAAAGATCATGGCGTCGACTATTTACTCGCTGCCGGGATTCTCGCCGGGGTCATTCAAATCGTGCTCGGTTTTTTAGGCGTTGCGAAATTACTTCGCTTCATTCCGCGTTCCGTCATGGTTGGTTTCGTTAACGCGTTAGCGATTTTAATTTTTTCGGCACAACTGCCGCAGTTCGAAGGACAAAACTGGATCATGTACGCAATGGTCGCAGCGTCGCTCGCCATCATCTTAATTTTCCCGCGCTTTACAAAAGTACTGCCGGCACCACTCGTCGCAATCACGATCATGACGATTTTGACGGTCGTCTTTTCACTTGATACGCGCGTCATCGGTGATATGGGACAAATTTCTGCGTCACTACCGAGCTTTTTCTTACCGAACGTTCCGTTTTCACTCGAGACATTACAAATCATTTTCCCGTATGCCTTATCACTCGCTTTCGTTGGTTTGATCGAGTCACTCTTGACGGCACGAATCGTTGATGAGATGACGGATACGACATCAAACAAGGCGACGGAATCACGTGGACAAGGAATCGCAAACATCGTTGCTGGATTCTTTGGCGGGATGCCGGGCTGTGCGATGATCGGTCAATCGGTGATCAATGTCACGTCAGGTGGACGTGGTCGTCTATCGACCTTTACAGCAGGAGCATTCTTGATGCTGCTGATGGTCACGATGAATGACTTATTAATGACGATTCCGATGGGGGCACTCGTCGGTGTCATGTTCTTTGTATCGTATGCGACCTTTGATTGGGGTTCATTCAAAATGTTGAAGAACTCACCGAAAAGTGACTCTGCTGTCATGCTCGCGACAGTCATCGTGACGGTCTTGACGGATGATTTATCGATGGGAGTACTCGTCGGAATCTTGCTTGCAGCGATTCTCTTCGCGTCGAAAATTTCGCGCATCAACATGACACGTCGTGTTGAAAACGATCAAGTCACGTATCAAATCAATGGACCGATTTTCTTTGCCTCGACGACGACATTTACTGAACAGTTTGATATCGTAGCCGATGCACAAATGAAACAAGTCGTCATTGACTTTACGAACGCCCATTTATTTGATGATTCCGCGACGGAAGCAATTGAAACGGTTGTCTTGAAATATCAGGCAGCAGGGACGAAAGTAGAACTCGTTGCATTAAATGAAGAATCACAAGCATTAATCGATCGGTTAGCGCACCGGATTGCATAATGAAGGACCGTCAGGATGAAAATCTTGACGGTTTTTTTGTATACCTGACCGGGTGAACGGTATACTAAGAAAAAAGGGGGAGTTTTCATGAAATGGTTTCGATTTGAACAAGAAGGACGGGAACGGATTGGTGTGGAGTCGGACGGACACCGGTATGACGTGACGACACAAGCCTATACGGATTCATTGCTCGAAGTCATCACACGGGGGTTTGAGATGGATGTTGATTTAGACATCGCACCATTGATTACAGAAGATGTCCGCTTGCTCGCGCCGTACGTTCCGATGCGTAACGTCATTTGTGTCGGTAAAAATTATGCCGACCATATTAAAGAAATGGATACGGCAGGAGCAGGGAAATTTGTATTGTTCACGAAGGCGCCGAGTGCAATCGTCGGGCCGTTCGATTCCATTGAACGCCATGCTGATTTAACGGATCAGCTGGACTATGAAGGCGAACTCGCCATCATCATCGGGACGACGGGGCGTGATTTGACACCTGAAAATGCACTGGACCACGTTTTTGGCTACAGCATCGTCAATGATGTGACGGCGCGTGACCTTCAAAAAGAACACGTCCAGTTTTTCCGCGGGAAGTCGCTTGATGGTTTTTGTCCATTCGGTCCCGTTATCGTCACGAAGGATACGTTTGATCCGACTGACGTCCTGGTCGAGACGCGTGTCAACGGTCAAGTGCGTCAATCCGGTTCGACGAAGTTGATGATTCGTGACATCGTGACGATTTTGACGGAAGTCTCGCGCGGGATGACACTCGAAGCAGGAGATATCATTGCGACAGGGACACCAGCTGGCGTCGGTCATGGGATGAAACCCCCAGTATACTTACAGACAGGAGATATTGTCGATGTTTCGATTGAAGGAATCGGTCACCTTCGCAATGAAGTCAAGGCATAATGAACAAACCTAACTAAAATTGAGAGGCTGATTTACCTGTCTTTATAAACCGTTCACTCGTTGAACGGTTTTTTTGTGTAAACCGTCATATTGTGACCGTTTTTGATGTATAATTGATATGAAATCGACATTATTGTCGAATAAAGTCGTAAAATGAATGTTTTTTAGAGAAATAAATAAAAAAATGAACGTTTTTGGTTGATTTTTAAATGTAAACGCTTTATATTAAAGATGCGGAGGGAAACCAATGTTAACGAAAAAACGCCATCAGCTGATTCTTGAGCTACTCGCTCGAGAAGAAGTCGTCAAAATGCAGACGATCGTCGAACGGACGGGAGCTAGTGAATCGACCATCCGTCGCGATTTATCACAACTGGAAACTGCTGGTCACTTACGCCGTGTTCACGGGGGAGCGACGGCAAACCATCTGCAGATTGATGAGCCGAGTTATGTCGAGAAAACAGATCGTTTCGTCGATGAGAAAAATCAAATTGCCCGAGCGGCGGCTGATTTAATCGAAGACGGCATGTATGTCTATCTCGATGCTGGAACGACGACGCTTGCTATCGTTCCTTATCTCGAACAGAAGGCGATTACGGTCGTGACGAACAGTCTTCCTCTTGCGAATACGTTACTCTACCACCGTATCCCGACGTTCGTCGTCGGAGGGCAACTCAAGCATTCGACGCAAGCACTGGTCGGCTACAATGCACGTGAAGGAATGTTGATTTACCACTTTGATGTCGCATTTCTTGGGATGAACGGCGTTCATCCGACGCAAGGGTTTACGACACCAGATCCGGAAGAGGCACTCGTAAAGAAGACAGCGATTGAGTTAGCGAAAAAATCGTATGTGTTGGTCGACGAAACCAAGTTGGATGAAATCAGTTTTAGTCGCGTTGCACCACTTCGTGCGGCGACGATTATCACGATGGCATCGAACGAACAAACAGCGAAATACAGTCAATATACAGAGGTGGTGAACGCGAAATGATTTATACACTGACACTCAACCCATCAATCGATTATTACGTATCGTTACCGGTATTTGAGGCAGGACAAGTCAATCGTGTCGAACAAGCAGAAAAAGTAGCAGGTGGAAAAGGAATCAACGTCTCACTCGTCTTAAAAAATTATGACGTCGAGACAGAAGCGCTCGGTTTTTTAGGCGGAAGTACAGGACAGTTCATTCGAAGTGAACTTGAAAAACAAGGCGTATTGACAGCTTTCACACCGATTGCTGACGAAACCCGGATTAACGTTAAAATTCGTGCCGATCAAGAATCGGAACTAAATGCAGCAGGTCCAGTTATTCAGGATGCAGAACTAGAGACGCTGCTCGCGACATTCGAAACAATGCAGTCAGGTGACATCGTCGTCTTCGCCGGAAGTATCCCAAGCAGTCTTCCACATGATTTATACAAAAAAATTGCACTCTTATTAAATGAACGCGGTGTTAAATTTGCCGTCGATACAACTAAAGAAGCAATGCTCGAAGTGCTGCCGCTCGGTCCATTCATGATTAAACCGAATCATCACGAACTCGGAGAAATCTTTGATGTCGATATCATATCAAAAGAAATGGCCGTCCCGTACGCCCAACAGCTTGTCGAACGAGGAGCGGAAAACGTCATTATTTCCTTTGCAGGTGACGGGGCATTGCTCGTCAACAAGCAAGGGGCTTACACGGCGAATACGCCAAAAGGAAAACTCGTCAACTCGGTCGGAGCAGGGGATTCACTCGTCGCAGGGTTCGTTGCGAGTCATGCACTCGGACGTCCGCCGGAAGAAGCATTCCGGTACGCCGTGACGACAGGAAGTGCTTCCGCGTATTCGTTCGGATTATGTACAAAAGCAGACATCGAACGGTTATTGACCGATGTCGAAGTCGTTGAACTCATTCAATCATAATAAAGGAGTGTGACTACTCATGAAAATTACAGATCTGTTAACACGCGATACGATTAAACTGGATTTACGTTCTGATACAAAAGCAAGCGTCATCGATGAGCTTGTTGAAGTACTCGACCGTGCTGGTAAACTAAACGACCGTGATGCTTACCGTGAGGCGATTTTAGCACGTGAAGCACAAAGTACGACAGGGCTTGGTGAAGGGATTGCGATTCCTCACGCAAAAACGGCTGCCGTTAAATCACCGGCAATCGCGTTCGGTCGTTCGACAGGACTTGATTATGAAGCACTGGACGGACAACCAAGTCGCTTGTTCTTCATGATTGCAGCTGGAGAAAATGCGGACAACGCCCATCTTGAAACACTCTCGAAGCTTTCAGTCTACTTGATGGACAACAACTTCCGTGACACGATCCTCTCGGCTCGTTCGGAAGATGAAGTCATCGCGGCCATTGAAGCGAAGGAACGGGAAGAAGAAGGTCCTGTTGATGTGACACCGGAAACGGTCGATCAAAACGCACCTTACATCCTTGCTGTAACAGCTTGTCCGACAGGAATCGCCCATACGTACATGGCAGCAGATGCCCTCCGTCAAAAAGCGGAAGAGATGGGTGTCCGGATTAAAGTGGAAACGAACGGTTCGACAGGTGTTAAAAACGGTCTGACGGATGCTGACATTCAAGAAGCGACAGCAATCATCGTCGCTGCAGATAAAGCAGTCGAAATGGACCGCTTCAATGGCAAGCACGTCGTTGAAGTACCAGTCGCACAAGGAATCCGTAAACCAAAGGAACTGATTGATCGCGCCGTCAAACAGGACGCTCCTGTCTATAAAGGCAGCGGGTCAGGAAACAGCGGTACACCAGCACGTGGTGGATTCTACAAACACTTAATGAGTGGGGTTTCAGCAATGTTACCGCTCGTCGTCGCAGGTGGACTCTTAATCGCAATCAGCTTCTTCTGGGGAATCAACTCGTCAAACCCGGATGACCCGACGTATAACCAATTTGCAGGTCAATTGATGTCGATTGGTCAAGCCGCATTCGGTCTTTTAATTCCTGTCCTTGCTGGATTCATCGCAATGTCAATCGCTGATAAACCAGGTCTCGCACCAGGTTTGATTGCCGGTTTCCTCGCAAGCCAAGGGAATGCAGGTTTCCTCGGTGGTCTGATTGCCGGTTTCCTTGCAGGTTACGTAGTTCTAGTTCTTGTTAAAGCTTTGAAAGGTCTTCCGAAAGCTCTTGAAGGAATTAAACCAGTCTTGCTTTATCCATTGTTCGGTTCATTCATTACCGGTATGATCATGTTGCTCGTCATCAACGAACCGGTTGCAGCGTTCATGACATGGTTGACAGATTCACTTAACGGACTTAGTGGCGGTAACGCGATCCTCCTCGGTATGCTCGTCGCAGCAATGATGGCAATCGATATGGGTGGTCCAATCAACAAAACAGCATACGTCTTCGGTACGGCAGCACTTACAGCAGGAAACACGGAAGTCATGGCTGCAGTCATGGCAGGCGGTATGGTACCACCACTTCTCGTCGCATTCTCATCAACATTGTTTGCACGTAAGAAATTTACACCGCAGGAACGTGAAGCGGGTATCGCAGCTTACGCAATGGGTGCATCATTCGTCACGGAAGGTGCGATTCCATTCGCGGCTGCAGACCCACTTCGTGTCATCCCGTCAAGTGTCATCGGTTCAGCAATCGCTGGTGCACTTACAATCGTCTTCGGCGTCTTACTTCCGGCACCACACGGCGGCGTATTCGTCTTCCCGTTACTCGACGGCCCTTCAGGCACATTGATGGCAGCACTCAGCTACGCAGGTGCTATCTTAATCGGTGCACTTGTCGGAGCGGCAATTCTCTCACTTTGGAAGAAACCGCTCGTCGATCAAGAACTCGCGAAAAAAGAAATGACATCTGGAACAGTTACAAAAGCATCGTAATCAAAATGAAATCACCCTCAGTACGCTGGGGGTGATTTTTTTATTGCGTTTTCATGATATTAAAGGAAGAATAGAGGGCATACTTACATTATGAAGGAGGGATCAACTATGGGGGGTCAATCCTTACAAATTGGACCACGTACCATCAAAACAGGACTAGCCGTTATTTTGGCATTAGTTATTAGCAATCTCTTTAACTTAAGCCCGATTTTACCAGGGATTTCGGCAGCAACGACATTGTTGCCTTCTGTTTATCAAACATGGAAACAATTTTTAGAAGAGGCGGAGGCCAACTTGATCGGTGCCTTTTTAACGTTACTCGCCTTATGGATTCTCGGAGCGAATCCTGCGAACCCACTTGCGATCGGCATTGTCATCATGGCAGCCATTTCCATCCTGCTGGCGTTCGGATTCGGTCGGACGATTCCTCACGTCGTCTTGATGATCATCGTTATCTTGGAGAGTGTCGAAGGGGCGACAGAGCCGTTATGGCAAATCGTTTTGATACGGTATTTACTCGTGATGCTCGGGATTGCGTGTGCCCTCGGTGTCAATGCATTGATTTTCCCGCCACGGTACGGGAACGTTTATTATCAAAAAGCCTCAAAACTATTTGAGAAGCTGCTCGTCGTCACGCGGGCAATCGCTTTTGAAGGGAAGGTCGCTCCGTATCGCCCGGCAATCGATAAAATGAGTAAATCCCTACGCGAGACACAACAATTATTTAACTTGCACCGGGAGGAAGTACGAGGGACACGCCAAAAACATGTCCCGTTGCTTCGTAACATCATCATCTTACAACACATGCAGTCGTGCTTGGAACGGAGTGTCGCGACAGCGGAACGTTTCCGTGAGCGGGAACAGGCCCTGTCGAACATCGCCGATGACTTACGCAGTGAATTGTTCTACCACGTCATGCATATCGCCCAGCGGCAGGAGAAAGTCCTGTTGACGTATGATTTATTGTTGACGGAAGAACCGCTCGCGATGGAAGACTTAGTGAAAGAAAATATCGCCTTCGTTAAACATTCTTTTCTCGATCGTGATGAGCTCGAAGAAGAAGAAATCATGGAAATTTTACCGATTGTCGTCGCGATGAATGAATGGATTCAAGAACTTGAAGCTTTTGAAAAACGCCTTCATGGCGCGTTAAAACGGCATGCGACGTCATTATCGATTGAACAGAAATCAGTCCGGGACAAAACATTTAATCGGTTTAAACGTAAAAAAGCCATTGACGAAAGCCAAAAGTAAGCGTATAGTCCTTCTTAACAGCACTTTAGTTGCTAAAAGCGTAACAGCATAACAGAACGAAAGACGTAGACGAGGACGAAACCGAAGTAGAAACAATCTCCCTGTTTCAGAGAGCACGTGGCGCTGCGAACGTGTACACAGATTGAATCGAATTACAGTTTCTGAGTCTCTTGCGAAGCAAGCGGAGAAAACCGTTATCCCGTAATGAAGTGATTCGTGCTAAGCATGGATTATCAGGGTGGTACCGCGGCTTTCGTCGTCCCTGTCGGACTTGATGTCCGACAGGGACTTTTTGTTGTTTAATTTAATACAAGGGGGAACTTCATATGTCTACACCAATCATTCCAAGTCACTTACAACCACACGTCGCACCACAGCATTACGAAGATTACACACCAACGGATCATGCGGTCTGGCGCTACGTCATGCGCTTGAATTTAAATACATTGCAACATACGGCACACCCGGCGTACCTCGAAGGGCTTGCTGCTTCAGGAATCAGCCCGGAACGTATTCCTGATGTCCGCGAAATGACGGCGAACCTCAGTCGCGGTGGTTGGGGAACGGTCGCCGTCGACGGTTTGATTCCGGGTGTCGCCTTCTTCGACTTCCAAGGACACGGTCTCCTGCCGATCGCAACCGACATTCGGAAGGTCGATAACATTCTTTACACGCCGGCACCGGACATTCTGCATGAAGCGGCAGGACACGCACCAATTTTGATGAATCCGACGTACGCTGAATTTGTCCGCCGGTTCGGTGAAATCGGAGCACATGCCTTCAATCATAAAGCAGAACATGATGTCTTTAAGGCGCTGAAAAAATTAACGATTGTCAAAGAAAGTCCATTTTCAACACCGGAAGACATCGAGCAAGCTGAAATCGCACTCGCGGAAACACGGACCCATGTCACAGGGATTTCGGAAGCCAATGAAATTTCACGCCTCTTTTGGTGGACGGTCGAGTTTGGTTTAATCGGTGATCTTAACGACCCGCAAATTTACGGGGCAGGTCTTCTGTCCTCAGTCGGGGAAAGCCGCCACTGCTTGACGGATGCCGTCAAGAAACATCCATTTTCACTCGAAAAGGCACTCGCAACAAAACATGACGTCACGAGCATGCAAAAAGAATTGTTCGTCTGTGAGTCCTTTGAACAACTGCGTGACGCGTTAGAAGAGTTTGCACAGACGATGTCTTACGTCCGTGGTGGACGCCACGGTCTCATCAAGGCGGTCGAGTCCGGTAACCTGTCGACGCTCGTCTTTGCATCCGGTCTTTCGCTCGTCGGTGTTCCGGCAGCACAAGAAACATTCGAAACACTTGATCTCGTTCGATTTACTGGGCCGACGGCACTCGCTGCGAATGGCGAAGTGTTAGACGGCCAATCCCAGACGGAGCACCCGAACGGATTTACACTCTTGCACGGAGAAGAATTGAACGCGGTTCTCGAGCAAGTCGAAGTCGGCGAGCAACTCGAGTGGATGGAAGGGACGTTACAATTGACGGGGCATATCGCAGCAATCGAGCAAGTGAATGGAAAACGTGCCATCGCTGTCCTGAAAGACGTTCGACTAACGAAAGACGGTGTGACGGAGCAATTCGACCAACTGGATCTCGTGATCGGTGCGATTACGTCAACTTTCCCGGGAACAGAAGTCGAAGCCTTAAAACCGATTCCGGAAACCGTTGAATTTGAACGGATCGAACGTCCATTGACGGCAGCTGATCCGATTTTCGAAGCCGTCCGGTCCATTCGTGAAGGTCAGGCGAGTCAGTCGCGTCTGTCACAGCTGATTGATCAGACACTTGTCCAGTTACCGGATGCTTGGTTACTCCGGCTTGAACTGCTTGAATTGGCAGATGAAGTCGACCAACCGCGTCTCCTTGACGACCTCGAGCGCCTGAAGCAGACATCACCGGAACGCGACGAGTTAATCACGCGTGGCATCAAGATGCTTGATCTCGTTCATGCATGAAGTGGATGTTCGAGAAATCTGTCCAAACCTGTTAAAATGAATACGGTTCATGGATGAAACGTAAACATAGGGGAGTGGACAGTGTGAAACAACCAAATTATTTTCAAGACGTGAAACAGTTCCATCAAACATTTAATCACCCGGGAGCGGAACGACCAACCCCGCTCGAACTCGAGCGTGGCATCAAACGGGCAACTTGGACGACAGAAGAAGCAGCAGTCGAGTTTCTGCATCAATCGTCTCGGGATGAAGCGGAATTTTTAGCAGCAATCGATTCCCTCAAAGCAGGGATTGACCGGGCTGTTGAAAAATCATTAAAAGAAACCTATCCGACGACTTCCGTCGAACGCCTCGTTGGTCAAGGTGATGCATTGACGGACGCACTTTACTTCATCATGGGTAGCTTTGTCGAAGCAGGGCTCGAACCGGGACCTCTCTTTGAAATCGTTCAACGCGCGAACATGGCGAAACTCGGGCCAGACGGTCAACCGATCTTCCGAGAATCCGATCAAAAAGTCATGAAACCGGACGGTTGGTTGCCACCGGAACCGCAACTCGAGGCCGAAGTGTTACGGCAGATGGATGAAAAAGCATAAGGATGGACTACGATCGAACAAAAAGAACCACTTCCGCTTAGTCAGGGAAGTGGTTATTTTTTTGAAAGTGAGTAAATATCCGTTCTCTACAATCAGCTTACATTTGATAATCCGGCAGCACGAGCTTGCCGTCCGATTGAAAGACGATTCCTTCCGCTTCGAGGGCCAATTGCTGTTCAATCCCTTGCGAAATTTCACCTTTGGCGTTGACGACGCGATGCCATGGTAAACGTTCCGCCTGACTCATACTATGCAGAATCCGGACGACTTGGCGAGCGGCCCGGGGATTTCCGGCAAGACGTGCAATCTGACCGTATGTTGCGACACGTCCTGCAGGAATCGCACGAATGAGCGCCACGACGTCCTGCGTGAAGGGGGTCATCGTTCTTCGTTTGTCGAGACGATGTATTGCTGGACTTGATCGTCCTCATCGAAACCGATCGTGACATCCGTGATGTCTTGTTGGATCCGAAGCTGCAGTTCGAGTCGGTCTTTAATATCATCCGCTTGCGCTACGGTCATCGCCGGATCGATTTCAATCTCGACTTCGACGTGGAAGTGATCGCCTTCTTTGATGACTTCAAGTTTACTGATATCACGGACGTCAGGATCTTGCATGATTAAACCACCGAGCCGTGCCGCCATCGTTTCATCGGCTTCACCGAGTGCTCCGGCGGCGTTTTGCAAGAAAACGTTACCGACGACATAAAACATCATCAGACCGATGAGGACAGAGGCGATGCCTTCCGCTTGATGATAAGGCGTCACATGTGAAATGACGACAGCGATCATCGCAACGATGCCACCAGCCGTCGCGACTAAATCTTCTAAGAAGACGAGTCGTGTCGCAGGCTTCGCTTGTTTTAATGAACGAAAACTTTCGAGAATCAGACGTGGTCCTTTTGCTGTCAGTTTGGCATCGTGGGCAATTTCTTTCATCGCCTTAAAGAAGACAGCACTTTCAAGGACGACGCCGGCAAATAAGACAGATAGGGTGATCCAGAAGCCCGTTGACTCCGTTGGGTCGATAATATGTCCAATCCCTTCATGAATCGTTTCGTAAGCCATGATGCCGACGAATAAAATTGCGCCGAGCAGAACGAGGTTGACGAGTCGACCGAAGCCATTCGGAAAGCGTTTTGTCGGTGCTTTTTTACTGAGCGCTGAACCGATGAAGACGAAGAACTGGTTAGCCGCGTCGCCAAGTGAGTGCATCATTTCGGCGAACATCGCGACGTTTCCAGTTAAGGTGTAGGCAATGGTCTTGATGATGGCAATGATGGAGTTGACGATTCCGGCTGTTAATGCCGAACGATTTCCTCGTCGTAATAACGTAATGAATTCTCCCATGAGTGTGCTCCTTTTGTTAACAAACTATAGTAATAGTAGTAGTCTACACTAAATTGATAGGAGAGACTACAAAAAACCGCTCCGCACGAGGCGGAACGGCTGGATATCGAGCTATTACGTCAAATCAACTGTTTTGTTAATCTCATTCGAGTCATCATTTCCTGTGACTTTCTTCAGGACTTGTTTGACAGACTTAGTCGTGTTTCCCGTTTCCCAGTACTCGGCAGCTTCCGTATCAATCTTGATTAAGACGACTTTCGGATCTTCGTAGCTTGTCCCGAGATACGCTTCGTAACGGGGACTCCATAGTTCTTTTTTGCGGGCGACATCTTCGACGATTTCTGCTTTCCCGCGGATCGAGACGTATGATTTGTCGACATAGGCGACGTTGACACTCGGATTTTTTAAGATTTCATTGTATTTCCCGGTTTCTTTAGAAGTGAGGAACCAGAGATCGCCATCGAACTCGATATCCTGTGTTTGCATCGGACGCGAGACAAGACCTTCATCTGACACTGTCGTCAGCATCGCCGTTTCGATTTTATCGACTAATTTTTTGACCGTTTCGACTGCTTCTTGATTCGTTGACATGTACAACACCCCATCTGTTCATTTTTTTTGCTCACTTTAAGAATGTTCCCTGAATTTAAAATTGAAAACGTCATCAATGAATCAAGAAGCAGTTTTATTGCATTCCGTCGTTTCCGAGGCGTACAGTCTAAGTATGAATTTCACTTCAAAGGAGCGTTTTACACGATGAAATTAAGTATATTGGATCAATCTCCTGTCTCAAAAGGGCAAACCCCATCCGAGGCATTACAAGAAACAGTCGATCTTGCGAAAACAGCAGATGAACTTGGCTACACACGCCTGTGGGTTTCGGAACACCACTTCGCGAAGACACTGGCCGGGTCGAGTCCGGAAGTCTTGATTGCCTACATGGCAGCGGTGACGAAACAAATCCGTCTTGGTTCAGGCGGCGTCATGTTACCTCATTATAGTCCTTACAAAGTTGCGGAAAACTTCCGCGTCCTCGAAGGGCTTGCCCCGAACCGGATCGACCTTGGGCTTGGCCGGGCACCGGGCGGCATGCCGCTTGCGACACGTGCCTTACAGGAAGGTTCGTCGCCTCGCTTCGGCGGCGCGGACTATGGCGCACAGCTTGACGATCTCGTTGATTACCTAACAGACGGAGCACCGGCCGATCACCGTTTCGCAGGACTCGTCGCAACACCGGAAGTCGACACGACACCGGAAGCCTGGTTGCTCGGATCAAGCGGTGGCAGTGCGTTAAATGCAGCACAACGCGGATTCGGTTTTGCCTTCGCCCACTTCATCAACGGACAGGGCGGACAAGACGTGATGGATTATTACCGTCATAACTTCATGGCGACATCATTCAACGCGACACCGCAGACACTCGTCTCGATTTTTGTGACGTGTGCCGAAACGACGGAAGAAGCAGAACGGTTGGCATCCAGTCTTGATCTGTCATTGCTCTTGCTCGAAAAAGGGGTTTCATCAACCGGAACACCGACACCGGAAGAAGCAGCGGCATACCAGTATTCGTTCCAGGATCAATTCCGGATTGCGGAAAACCGGAAACGGATGATCGTCGGAAATCCGGAAGACGTCGCCCGTCAATTGCAAGACCTCGCCGATTCATATGGAACGGACGAAGTCATGATTGCTTCGATGATTGCCGATAAAGAAGCGAAACAACAATCACTCCGTCTCATCATGGACGCGGTCAAAGCAACGGTTTAAATCAATCCGGACGTTCATCTCAGCTTGCTGAGGTGGACGTTTTTTCAGGTTCAGGGAGCTGATCCTTCGCAAGGCGTTCTGCCCGGACGTCACGGCGTAAGTGGAAAAAGCCGATTCCGACCGTCACGAGTAAGCCGGATGAACTGATTGCGAGGATCAGATTGAGCGAGACGTAATCACTTAACAGGCCGAATAACAGCATCCCGATTGGTGTAATGCCCATTGCGAGTGATTCGAGGACACCGATGACACGCCCTAAGTAAGCCGGATCGGTTTGACGTTGCACGAGCAGTTGAATCGGAATATTTGACCGGAGAATAATGAACCCTACCGTGAAGGAGAAGGTGAGAAAGTAAGCAAATGTCCAGTTCGGCGGAACAATCCCGAGTAACGGTAACAGGGGGGAAAGGAATAGAAACCCGACTAAAGCAACCGACTGGAACAACGTCATCAATGGACGCTTGATCGTAAAGCGGGGGAGCGCAAGCAACAGCGAACTAAGCAAAAGACCCACACCTAAAGCGGCTTCAATCGTTCCGAACTGAAATGGTGTAACGTTGAGACGATCGAGTAAAATGATGGGATAGATGACTTCTAAGGCGATGAAAAAGAAATTCAACACAAGTGCCATCAAGATGAGTGTCGTCAGGACCCGTTGTTTGAATAAATAACGGTAGCCGGACTGAAAGTCTGCCCACATCGAAGGCGGGCTTTCTTCATGAACAGCGGGGATGACGCGGAACGTCAGGCGCATGTTCCACAGCGCAGCGAGAGAAAACAAGCTGAGCGGTAAGAGGGTGAAAAGGTGGATTGGTGCAAAGGCTAGCAGGAAACCGGCCAGCATCGGAGCAATGATTGACGAAAGGGAACTGATACTTGAAATCAGGGAATTACCACGCTGTAATTCCACATCATCGAGCAAGCGAGGCAAGGAACTCATCAAGGTAACGGAGAGGAATGTCGAAAGAGCCGTTAAAAGGGCACTGACGATCATGTAATGAATCGTATGGACCGGGAAAAAGGTAGCGAAACCTGCAAATACGGCGAGTATGACGGCACTCGTTGCCTCGGTCGTGACGATGATTTTTTTTCGGTTCCAGCGGTCGGACAGCACTCCGGCAACGGGCGATAACAGAATCCGTGGCAGTGTCCCGGCGAGTAAGACGAGCGCGAATTGCAGCCCGGATGACGTTTCCCGTAATACGGTCAAACCCGCGACGAACGTAAAGAGACTCGCTGCGAATAACGAACAAAACTTACCGAACAATAGCCGTTGTAAATTTTTCGACATCATGATTCCTCCTTTTTGTTCAATTAAATTGAACTTTCCTTTATACTAGAGGAACAGGAGATATTTGTAAATACAAAAGTTAAATTTAATTTAACTTAATCAGTAGAATGAGGTGTCGGCCATGCTTGGACAACGGATTAAAGGTTTACGGAAAGCAAAAAAAATGACGCAGTCGGATGTCGCAGACGGCATCATGACGAAATCGATGCTCAGTATGATTGAAAATGGTAAGGCGACGCCGTCCTTACCGGCGTTACAAGCAATCGCGCGGCGCCTGCATGTCTCAATCGATGAGTTGTTGATTGACCCCCGTGCGATCGAAATGAAGCAGC
Source organism: Exiguobacterium sp. QJM3NY_9 (assembly GCF_056173545.1). Lineage (NCBI taxonomy): Bacteria > Bacillati > Bacillota > Bacilli > Caryophanales > Exiguobacterium > Exiguobacterium sp. QJM3NY_9. The sequence goes on from NZ_CM149679.1 coordinate 1,149,256, forward strand.
TGATTGAAAAAATCAGTGCGCAAACAAGTGACTATTATGGGGAAGAACAGATTGCCAATATGCTCGCACCCTATTTAGAACCCGCGATTGATTCCTACTGGCAAGGTCGAATCTATGAGATGTACGGAAGCGCATTACGTTTTTCGAACACGGAACAGGGCTTACATTATTTCGATTTAGCGGAGGAAATTTACAAGCGGCTTGAATTACGGGATGAACAGATTAATGTACAAATCTCGAAAGTCTATTTCTTATTTTTCCTGCGCCGTTACGAAGAGGCGTACCAGAAGGTGGATGCGATGATGATTCATCAGGACGTCCCACTTGCACATGAAACGTTTCTTGACTATCAAATGTTACAAGCAATCCGCGTCAGTGTGAACGAAGACAACTGGAGCCGGTCGATTGATTTTTTACGGGAAGGCATCCATTATATGCGGGAGAAGGGCGTCTACAGTGACGTCAGTAACTATCACCGATTGCTGGCATTGTTCTTAAGTTTAGACGGAGACTTTGAGGCGGCAAATCATGAGCTGGAAATACTGGAACATTTCTTTTTATTCACGGAAGCAACAGCATTCGAGCGGATTCTTGTCGAGTTGACGAAAGGGTCGATTGCGGTCCACCGAGAGGATTATGAAGGCGTCCGGTATGCGCGGGAACGACTCGTTGAAGCCAACATTGAAGCGTGTATTCATTACATCGGATACTTCGAGATCTATCTGTGTTTGTGGAAGGACTCAAAAGAGACACTCCCGTTTGACCTCCAAAGCGGTGTCGCTAACATTTGGCGCGGTGCACATTTATGGCAAGTTGGCGGTGAATACGATCACGCGATGATGTTATATGCGCTCGCATTAGCGATGCGCGCCGGGGTAGGGGTGGACCGTCGGGCAGAAGTGGAAGAAATGACGAAACAATTGTCACCGGGACGATTCAAACAAGAAATCGAACAAACCTTAGCGGAATTATCGTAAAAAACAGGGCTGACGCAAAAGTCGCTCCAGACGATTTTTGAGTCCGCGCTTTCGATGGGCGGGAAGACCCGGCAGGAAGCGAGGATTGCGCTCCCTTTTCCCATAGGAGTCGAGGATGAACACTCGGCACATCTAAGATACCTATCGAAAAGAAAAAAAGGAGGCGTTTGCTTTACGCGACGCCTGCAGAAAAAAACGCAAAACTTACGCTGTCAGAGACAAAAAAGACCCGACCTCCTGTTCACTAAGGGCAGGAAATCGGGTCTTGTGTCTCCCCTGGAAAAAAGGGGGGAGAAAGTACTTTTTTAGTCAATCCTGTTGCATCAGAGGGCTTTAAAGCCCAGTAATTTTTGAGTCCAGTACTTTTCCGACAGGCGACTGATGCCGAGTGACGGTGTATTGGCATGGATGAATTGGTCATTGTTCAACATGATTCCGATGTGGGTCGGACCTGCGGCATACGTATTCTCGAAGAAGATGATATCTCCGCGGACCGGCTGACGTAATTTCGACAGCTTCTGACCGAGGTACAGGTCGTTGTTCCAGTAGCCATTGACGTTCGTCCGCCCGACTTTGTAACCGGCCGTATTCAACGTGTAGTTGATAAAACCCGAGCAATCGAATCCGCCGTTGATCGGGCTACTCGACCCCCAGACGTACGGTGTCCCGAGATACTGTTGACCGATTGAAATCGCCCGTTCCATGACACCGGAAGCAGGGACAGTCGAGACAGGAGGCGGTGTTACGGGCGGAGTCGTCGCAACAGTCCCGGTCGTAATGTAGCTTTTCGCGACATAATAGTAACCTGTCCCGATTTTGATTTGGTACCATCCGGCAGCGGAACCCGTCGTTTCACCCATCACCTGAACGCTCGAACCGTGGGCAACTTGGGTGAAGACTTGTGAGGAGGTTGTTGGTGCCGTCCGGACATTCAAACCTGACGGCGCATTGACGGTATACGTTTTGGCTTGGTCGACCGGATTGATCGAGACGCCATTCGTTGCAGGCGGTGTTTCTTTTGCTGATGCAGCAACATAACTCGCGGCGACGTAGAGGACTTTTCCGTCGAGCTTAATTTGATACCAGGCGTCAATCGTACCCGTGACCGTCAAGAGCGTTTTATTCGGAATCGTTTTGTAGATTTGTGCCGACGCCGATGCTGCTAAGCGGGCATTCAGTCCGCCACTTGCGTTGACTGTATATTGTTTGGTCGTATCGACGGCTTTAACGGCTGTTGCGACAGGTGTCGTCACTGGTGGTTTCGATGTCGTTTTGACGGTTGATTTTTTCGCAGTGATGAGACTGGCATGGACGTATGCCGTCTTTTTCTTGTAGACGATTTGGTACCAAGAACCGGTTTTCTTTTTGACGGACACGGCTGCATTTTTAGTAAGTTGTCCGACTTTTTTGGAAGCCGTACTCGCTTTCTCACGAACATTGACACCAGCTGTATTCGTTATGTAAGTCGTTGTTGTCGTCGTTTTAGCTGTCGTCGTTTTTGCAGCAGTAGCTGCTTTCACATAACTCGAAGTGATGAATGCTTTTTTCGATTGATAACGAATTTCGTACCAAGAACCTGACTTTTTAACAGCGGTTACCGTTGTACCTTTTTTTAAGGTCGTGATGATGGGTGCGGAAGTAGTGGCAGCAGTTCGGATGTTGACATTTTCGGTTAACGTTAACTTTGTGGAGGCGGCTTCGACCGCGGTCGCTGAACTGACCAACGCGAGCGTCGTCAAAGCGAGAAGTGTCTTTTTCAAGTTGCGTAACTCCCTTCCAAAATGGTTCGAATAGAATCGTTGTTACCATTTTGTCATATGAGATGTTAATTCCCCTGTTTTTAAAATATATTTTTTATGAAAAAACTTACTTTGATTTTCAAAAATAATGATCTGTGTTTTGAGGCGCGATTAATCTAGAGTCTTCTTGTACACTAGAATTAGCTAGGAGGGGAATTTACAAATGTTAAAACGATTTTATCAATACTACATACCGCATAAACGCTTGTTTTGGCTCGATTTTTCGTCAGCCTTATTCGTCGGTATACTCGAGCTCGCGTTTCCGCTTGCCGTCCAGTGGTTCATCGATTCTTTGTTGCCAGAAGGCGAGCTGAACTGGATCATCTTAGTCAGTGTCGGTCTACTGTTGCTTTATGTCATCAGTACGATGATGCAGTTCGTCGTCAATTACTTCGGACATAAGCTCGGTATCAACATCGAGACCGACATGCGGCGCCAATTATTCGGACACGTTCAAAAACAGTCGTTCCGCTTTTTTGATAACACGAAAACAGGGCACATCATGAGCCGGATTACAAATGACTTGTTCGATATCGGGGAACTGGCTCACCACGGACCGGAAGATGCCTTCATTGCCGTGATGACGTTACTTGGTGCCTTCTCAATCATGCTGACGATTAATGCGCCGCTTGCGCTCGTTACCGTCATTGCTGTTCCGTTCCTGATTTGGTTGATTAGTTTCGCCAACGTCCGGATGAATCGTTCGTGGGACAAGATGTACGGCAATATCGCCGAAGTCAACTCCCGTGTAGAAGATAGCGTCTCAGGCATTCGTGTCGTCCAGTCGTTTACGAACGAAGCCCACGAAGTTGCACGGTTCGAGCAAGACAATGCAACGTTCCGTCAATCGAAGATCAATGCCTATAAAGTCATGAGTACGAGTCTGTCCGGTATTTACTTGACGACGCGGCTGATGACGCTCGCCGTTCTTGTCTACGGTGCCTATTTAAGTTATAACGACCGCCTTAGTTACGGCGAACTTGTCGGGTTCATTCTCTACATGAACATTTTGCTGAAACCGATTGATAAAATCACGGCACTTCTCGAACTTTATCCGAAAGGGATGGCAGGTTTTAAGCGATTCGCTGAAATGATTGATCAGGATGATGAGCTGAAGGATGCGCCAGACGCAATCACGGTCGATTGTCTGCATGGTGCAATCGAGTTCGATGATGTTAGTTTCGGCTACGAAGCCGATCGATTGATTTTAAAAAATATCAACCTGTCCGTTGAACCCGGTCAGACAATTGCCTTCGTCGGAACGTCGGGTGCCGGGAAAACGACGATTTGTTCCTTAATCCCTCGCTTTTACGATGTTTTAGAAGGGGCGATTACGATTGACGGCATCGATGTCCGGCAGATGACAAAAGCTTCGCTCCGCCAACAAATCGGTATCGTTCAACAAGACGTCTTTCTCTTTTCAGGGACGATCGCTGAGAACATTGCTTACGGAGATTTAACGGCGAATCGGACGGATGTCATCGCAGCTGCCGAGCGCGCCCATCTCGGACAGATGATCGCTGATTTACCGGAGGGATATGATACACAGATAGGGGAGCGGGGCTTGAAATTATCCGGGGGACAAAAGCAACGGCTGGCGATTGCCCGGATGTTCTTGAAGAATCCGCCGCTATTGATTTTAGATGAAGCGACATCTGCTCTTGATACGGAGACGGAAGCGATTATTCAAGAATCGCTCGCGGAACTCTCGAGAAACCGGACGACTTTAATCATTGCCCATCGTCTCGGGACGATTCGAAATGCGGACCGGATTCTCGTCGTCACGAAAGATGGCATCATTGAAGACGGTACACATGACGAATTGATTAAAAATGGTGGTTATTTCTCCCGGTTACTTGAAAAACAACGGGTCTGACATGCCTTTAAAAACCGGGTGCCGGCTGTCTTTTCATTTGAAAGACGAGGTGAACCCGGTTTTTTCTTTTGAGGAACTTCGACGCGTATAGTCAGATTCGGGAATGATTTGTCAGGAAAAGGGGAAAACAGAACCGAAGGGAGGGCGCTTTGATGTATGGATTATTTTGTGAAAACTATAATAAGACCTATGCCATTCTCCGCGAGGAAACGTCCCACGACTTCCGCCGCTTTTTTGCCTTATCGTATACGATTCAAGACGTCGTGTTCGACCGGGCGGCCTACGATCGCTTAGCGCATGCCATTAAACGAAAGACAACACGCTTTTCAGCACTGCAAAGTCGCTATACGCCACTGCTGATTTCGCAACTTCAACTTTATAGCGACCGACCGGAACAGTTAGTCGAGCAAGTGATTGAAGCTGAAAAGCACATTAAGCGACGCTTCATCAAAGACAAAGCCGTCCGCCCGTTTTTTGCCCTTGGAGAGCTCTTGAATCGACAGCGTGGTACGGACGCTTTGCCGGTCGTCGAACACTTTCGAGCAGAACGCCCGGGGTTGAATGTGACGAAACAATACGTCGTTACGGCAGCATTGATGGACCAAAAACAATTGCTCGCATCCTTCGTCGAGGATGTGAAGACGAGTGAAGAATGGCTCAGTAGATGGATGGGACCGTCGAGCGAACGATTGATTGCCGCTCAAATCCTTGCTGCGTCAAACAATCAAGCAGAACAAAAACAACGGATTGAAAATTGGGTGGACATGCTTGAAAAACGGGAAGTTCGCATGTTTGAACGCCTCTTCCCGCTACTCGCCCTGTTACGTTCGACTGATCGTGTCGACTTGATATACGTGACACGGGTCGTCGACCGGGAACGGTCGCGGAATCGGTTTTCCGAAGAAGTCAACTGGTTGCTTGCGTTTCATCTATTACTCGCTAAAGCGGGGCATAGCCGGTTGCAGTCAACCTTACTTGTACTCGAAACGCTTGAATTGACGAAAAAACGCTAAAAAGTAGCTCGCCAAATATTTGGCGAGCTACTTTTTTGTCAGTCGAACGTCGTAAACGTTGCATGCTGTTCGACAGGATACAACTCTTTCCCGGCGACATCATTTAAAATCAATTGATTTCGCGAGACCGACATTCCAAGATTGTCGGCGGCAGGACCGTGCGAAAGCTCTAAGTTCGTCGTCGCGTACAACTGATGATTTGTTGCGATGGAACGAACGATCCGGTAATTCGCATCGACTTTCCAAGCCTGTTCACCTTCGAACTCGATGTTCAATCGGTCGATAAAGCGCGGTAATGCCGGGACAAAACCGGTTGCTGCGACGACGGCATCCGTGTTCGATGTCCGGACTTGGTTGAGTTCCGTATGACGCATTTTAATTGCAAATGACGTATCGTGCGTAATTTGTTCGACCTCAAGATTTGCGCGAATCTGGACGCGGTCTTTTTGATCGATCGTCAAATCATAGAGGTGTTCGTAAATGGCCTGTAAGGTTTCCGGACTGATCCCGTTTTGCGACCGCGTGAATTTCGAAACGGCCTCTTGCCGTGTTTCAAGTGGTAATTGATTAAAATACGTGACATAACTCGGTGAAAAGATTTCTTCGCCGAGTTTTCCGGTCTCAAGCGTTTCAAAAATCGTCGAACGTGAAATCCACTCGAGTTCGAGATCCGGCGAGCGGTCGCTCGTCAATAGATCAAGGAAAATTTCTGCTGCACTTTGACCCGATCCGACGATGGAAATTTTATTTTTCGACAGGAGCTGTTCTTTTTCCATGACATATTGCGTGTTGTGAATGACGTTTGAATCAAACGTATCGGGAATTGAAGGTTTAGACCCTGTTCCGATGACGACGTTACGTGTTTCATATGTCTTCCGTTCACCCGTCTTGACGTCTTCGACAAGCACCTCATAACTATCACCTGTGTCCTGAACATCGATGACGCGGGTCGAAAAACATAAGTCATCGAGTTGGGTCGCGACCCATTTCAAATACGAATTGTATTCTTGGCGCGAAATCAATAATTTTTCATAAAAATAAAATGTATGCAAACGATTGATGGAACGCAAGTAGTTTAAATAAGTAAAAGAAGACGTCGGATCAGCAAGTGTGACTAAGTCAGAGATGAAACTCGTTTGCATCATCGAGTCTTTAATCATCATCCCGGGATGCCATGAAAATTGTTCGCTTTCATCAAAAAAAAGTGTCCGTAATGGTGTCGGATGAGCGAGTGCGCTCAACCCTAAATTCATCGGTCCGATCCCGATGCCGATCAAATCATACATAAAGAGAGCCCCCCAAAGATATTGTTCTAAAACAATACCCGATATGGGAGGCAATTGAAACGTCTTGATGTGGAAGATTATAACTGATCGGTTGTCGTCGTCGTTGTTTTAACGGTTGATGTTTTACCATCGCGGATAATCGTCAACGTGATGTCACCGTCCGATTTAATCAGTGCCGTTTTGATGTCGACAAAACTCTCAATCGCCGATCCGTTGATTTTCGTGATGACGTCACCTGTTTTCAGCTTCGCGGAGGCAGCCGGACTGTTCGGTTCAACTGACATGATGACGACACCGGTTTTTTGGGATTCAGGCAACTTGACTTGATCAAGCAAATAACCGGCCGGGAAGGCGGAAACGTCCTGCAAGGCGACACCAAGCGTCGGATGTTTGACTTCACCGGTCGTTTCAAGCTGTTTTAAGATGGGCAGCGCATCGTCGATCGGAATGCTGAAACCAACGCCTTCGACACCCGTTTCAGCAATCTTCATCGAGTTGATTCCGACGAGCTGACCTTGTTCGTTGATTAAGGCACCACCAGAGTTACCGGGGTTGATGGCTGCATCGGTCTGAATGACGGTCGTATTGAAATCATCTTGCCCATCGCTGTTCGTGTCGACAGGGACCGTCCGGTCATTTGAACTGACGATTCCACGTGTGACGGAGTTTTGGAATTCACCGAGTGGGTTTCCGATGGCGAGCACGGTTTGACCGGCTTTTAAGTCAGCCGATTTTCCGACCGTGATGACAGCGGGAACGTCTTTTGCGTCGACCTCGAGGACGGCAAGATCGTATGTTGCGTCGCTACCGAGTAACTTTGCACTCAAAGTGTTACCGTCGTTTAATGTCACTTCGAGTTTCGAGGCACCGTCGACGACGTGGTGGTTCGTAATGATGTAGGCCTTTCCGTCTGCTTTTTTATAGATGACACCGGAACCAGATCCGCTCGCCGCTTCTTCTTGCGTCATGCTGTTACCGGTTTGGTAGTTCGTGACGGTAACGACCGATTTTTGGGCGGATGCGACGGCGTTCGTCACAGGGTCATTTGATGTCGTTGAAACTTGTTTCGGCATCCCGTTTGAAAGAGGTGTATCGGCAACTTGTTGTTCTTGATCCATCAAAAGTGGAAAGGCGATCGTTGCCGTCAAAACGGCACCGATGATGCCTCCTGTCAGTCCGGGTAAAAGTTGTTTTGTTTTTCCTGCCATATCGACCATTCCTTCCGTATCAATTTCTATTTTTACTGTATCAGATAACCAAACTGAAAATGAAATTGCGGACGTTTTTCCAAAATGACTCATCATTCCCCACAATTGATCGACAGTTTCTTATAGTTGAGCGAAAAGGATTCGTCCGTTACACTGAGTTTGGTTCTTACTTATATCAACGGGGAGATGGAAGTCATGAAGTATGTTTTACGTTTGTTGTACGGTGGAGGATTATTATTTGCTGGGGTCGGTCATTTTCGAAACGAAAAAGGATTTGTCAGCATCATGCCGTCCTTTATTCCGTTTAAGCGGTTTTTCGTTCAAGTGACGGGTATCATCGAAGTATTGTACGGCTTCATGTTGTTGACAGGTAAAGGTGTCGATATCGTTCGCAAGACACTACCTGGCTTTTTATATGCCGTCTTACCGGCGAACGTCAACATGGCCGTCAATCCACAACCCATCAACGGTAAAAAATTGCCGGCCTGGGCGTTATGGACACGTTTGCCGCTGCAATGGGTCTTAATCGCCTTAGCCAAACGTCTGAAATGAAATGAAGCCGCCGAGTCGATGTGATTCGGCGGCTTTCTTTGGATTAAAAACGTTTATTTACAGCGAGCAGGGAAGCTTTCGCAATTTGTTCGTACGTTGAATCATTCGGGTGGAACTGATCACTTGAGAGATCGCGTTTGACGTCACGGACTAGGTTAAACGTATCGATGACTTCAATATCATATTCGAGTCCGAGTTGACGCGACTCGGCATTCCAATTTTGGACGATTGCGTCAAATGCCTCCCCATTTTCACTGGCACGGAAAGGATTATACAGTCCGACGTAGAAGATGACGGCATCCGGATTTTCATCTCGGAGGATTTTAAAGGTCTTCTCCAAGTTGGTTTGAGCTGATTTAATCGTATCAGCAGTCTTTTTTGCATCAAAGTTTGCGACACCTTCACCACGGTTGAACAAATCATTCCCGCCAATCGTCACCGAAATGACTTTTGCCTGGCTAAGGGAGCGAAGGACTTCTTTTTGTTCAAGTTGCTTCAGTAGATCTTCCGTCCGGGCTCCGCTGACGGCGAGATTTTGGAAACGTTCGACGGTGTTGTCTTTTGTAAGTTCTTGACCGACGATTGCTGCATAACTGTTTCCGTTCGAAGCACCGACGCCGCGTGTCAACGAGTCACCTAAAGCGACGTAAGTCCCGCCTTTTGCAACGGGTTCTTCTTTCGTTGGTGTCAAGACCGCCCGTTTTGGTGGATTAACGACGTCGTTATAGGCGCTTGCAAATCCGTACCCGAAAAGTGCGGTCAAGATGAGCGAAACGCTTAAAAATAAAGGCCAAGCATATCGTTTCATGAATCGTTCCTCCTTTTACTGTTACGATGATTGTAGCAAAACTTTAGGAAATGTGCGGTTTTGAAGTGCTTAAACAAGTCAAATCATTCATTATTCCGCTAGAATAGACCATAAGAGGTGAGAAACGTGAATCCAACTGTAAAATTAGAATCGGTCACGAAGGTGATCGGAAAGAAAACAATTATTGATAACATTTCGTTTGAAATCTTCCCTGGAGAAGTCTTCGGATTTCTTGGACCGAATGGTGCCGGGAAAACAACGACGATCCGGATGCTCGTCGGATTGATTAAGCCGACGTCGGGTAAAATCACGGTCTGTGATTTTGATGTCCGCAAACAATTTGTCCAAGCGATGGAACGAATTGGTTCGATCGTCGAAAACCCAGAGCTTTACAAATACTTAAGTGGACGCGAAAACTTGCGTGTCTTCGCCCGGATGTTACCGAATGTCGATGAAGCTCGGATTCAAGAAGTGATTGACTTGGTCGACTTGACGGCGCGGGTCGACGATCAAGTCCGGACGTATTCCCTCGGGATGCGTCAACGCCTTGGAATCGCCCAAGCCTTGCTCGGTCGTCCAAGTGTTTTGATACTCGATGAACCAACAAACGGACTCGATCCGATGGGGATTCGTGATTTACGGCAATTCATTCGGAAGCTCGTTGATGAGACAGGATTATCAGTTTTAGTCTCGAGCCACATCCTGGCTGAGATTGAGATGCTCGCTGACCGGGTCGCCATCATGAGTTACGGCAAAATCGTTCAAGTCGGGACGGTCAAGGAACTCGTCGAGTCGCTTGCTCCAGGTGTCGACTGGCGGGTCGATGATGCCTTCAAAGCGAATGAAATTTTATCCGCGTCTGAAGACGTCCAGGTCTCTGAAGTCGTTGACGCGAATACCGTCCATACATTGATGGATTCAAGTAAGACGCCGGCACTCAACAAACAGCTGTTTGAAGCCGGCGTCGAAGTCTGGACGATTGAACGAAAAGTCCAGACGCTCGAAGATCTCTTCATCACATTGACGGGGGGAGATCATATTGCGTAATCCGAACATGCTTGGTCTCGTCCGCAACGAAGTGACGAAAATTGCTTCGAAAAAGCGCTTCGCCGTCGTCGCAATCATTTTAGTCGTTCTTGTGTCGATGTTTACGTATGCACAGTATCGTGACATTCAAGAACAAATTAAGAAACAAGGTACGCTCGATTGGCGTGTCGAACTGCAACAAGATATCGTCGATACACAGAATCGACTGGCTTCGAGCAGTATTCAAGACGAGTTCCGCCAGTTTTTAGAATTTGATTTAAAACAGAATCAATACTACCTCGATAATGATATCAATCCGAACTATCCGGGTGCGCCGACGTTCATCCGCATTTTCTTCTCACAAGGATTAACGTTAATCTTACCGCTCTTCATCATCGTCATCATGGCGGACATCGTCAGCGGGGAGCAAAACGACGGGACGATCAAGACGCTTCTGTCGCGGCCGGTCCGGCGCTGGAAAATCTTGATGGCGAAATGGATCACGGTCTTACTCTATACCTCGATGCTGATGGCATTGACCGCGTTCGTCTGTTACGCGATTTCCGGCATCGTCCTCGGGTATGATGGCTGGACCGCCCCGATTTTGACCGGGTTCCAAGCATCGCCGAGCGGGACGTTCTCGACCGAATTCGTGCACACGATTCCGATGTGGGAATACCTCCTGATGGCAATCGGTCTCGCCTGGATTGTCACAGCTGTCGTCGGAACGATTGCGTTGATGGTCTCTGTCCTCGTCAAGAATACGGCGACCGGGATTGGCATCATGATGGCAGTCTTGATTTCCGGAACATTGTTGACGACACTCGGTTCGAGCTGGACAAGTTCGAAATACCTCGTTAACGTCAACTTTGGACTAATCAATTATTTGGATGGTCAAGCACCACCGATTGAAGGCATGACGTTGCCATTCTCGCTTGCCGTCCTTGGCTGTTGGACAGTCGCGACACTTGGGATCGCCTTTTGGAACTTTACGCAAAAAGATATGTATTAATAAAAAACCCCCTGTCCCGAATTCGGAACAGGGGGTTTTCGCAACGGGCAAGCCCGTCACTTGGAATCGAGAGGCAGAGCCTCTAATGGAAAGCCGATGCAGGTCAACTTCCGCGCTACGTACCAATCGTATCTTAATCATAGCGATTCCATTAATTGGTGTCAAACATGCTCGAATGGGTTTACAGTTGTCGCAAATTGTAAAAAGGTAGATAACAGATAAAAGAGGAGGGGCTATGATGGCAGATTGGGGTATTATGTTGACAGGGTTAGTGATTTGCGGATGGTGTGTATTCAGCGCAATTTATGACGACTTCATTCGTCGTGTCTAATATTTTTTTCGTAACAAGTAGGGTACATGTCCTTTTTCTTCAGGATAGGTGCTCTTTTTTTGTCTTAAAACGGCTACGGCAGAATTGTGAATTATGGTACACTGACATCAAAAATGATCAGTGTAGGAATGGTGATGCATAGTGAAACAACCAGTCATCGTCATCGTCGGTCCGACTGCGGTCGGAAAAACGAAGACAGGTATAGAATTAGCGAAGCGCTTGAATGGTGAAATCATCTCCGGTGACTCCGTTCAAGTCTATCAAGGAATGGACATCGGTTCAGCGAAAGTGACAGAAGAAGAAATGGACGGTGTAGCGCATCATATGCTCGACCTTGTCAATCCGGATGATGAGATGAGCGTTGCTCGTTTTCAGACGCTGGCACGTCAGGCGATTGCGGATATTGCAGGTCGAGAGAAATTACCAATCATCGTCGGCGGGACCGGCTTATACATCCGGGCGATTTTGTATGACTATCAATTTACAGCACAAGCGGAAAATAAAGAATTGCGGCAGGAGCTGGAACAATTTGCAGCGGAGCAAGGCGCAGTCGCACTCCATGAACGCTTGCGTCAACTCGATCCGAATCGGGCAGAGGAAATTCATCCGAACAATGTGCAACGGGTCGTCCGGGCGATTGAAGTCGCCGAGAGTGGACAGACACAAACGTCCGGTAGTGAACCGAGCTTATATGAGAGCTTGCTGTTCGTCTTACATATGGATGACCGGGATCGCTTATATGACCGAATCAATGAGCGGGTCGATTTGATGGTGGGGCAGGGACTCGTCGAGGAGGTCCGGCAGCTTGTTGACGCCGGCTTCGCCGATACGAAAGCGATGCAAGCGATCGGCTACAAGGAAATCGTCCCTGTTTTGAGTGGCGCACCACTTGAACCGGCGGTCGAACAGCTCAAACGTAACACGCGACGCTTCGCAAAACGGCAGTTAACGTGGTTCCGTCATCAATTTAATGGCGTTTGGGTAGAAATGGGAACGATTTCATTTGAACAAAACTTCAAAATTATCTATGATAGAACAGTAGGGTTTCTGAAAGCGGTTAACTCGGACTGGCCTGAAGACAGAAACAGATAAAATAGAGGGGGCACGGGGTCTTATGAAAGCGACATACAACATTCAAGACTATTTTTTAAATCAATTACGAAAAGATGCGGTTCCAACAACCGTCTTCTTAATCAGTGGGTATCAATTACGGGGATTAATCAAATCATTCGATAACTTCACGGTCATCCTAGAATCAGAAGGGAAACAACAACTGATTTATAAGCATGCCATCTCGACGTTCGCGCCGGCACGTAACGTGACGTTGTACGAACAAGAGGAAACGGAAGAAGTATCGCGTTAAACAAGACGGCCGCGGGGGCCGTCTTGTAAGAAATGCAATCCATTTAGATGAAAGGTCACTGCGAAGTGACGTTTCATCTTTTTTTTGTGGAGGATGACGAATGGTACAAGAAAAAGATGCCGGCGTCTTGTACCGATCCGCCTTCACAGCGCATTCATCATAATAACTCTTTTAATTCGTCAAATGCTTCCGCGTACCGCCGTAACGAGACGTCTTTATAGAGACAGGTCTTCGTCAGGCGGTCGTCTGTCGTCATCTCGTCGAAATACGTTTTCAAGATGAAGCTGTTACGGAGCATCGACGGGGTGATCAATCGTTTGTTATCCGACCGTTCATTGAGTTGCCGCATCATTTTCGTGATCATGACGATCGAGAGTTGCTTCGGCGCATTTTTACTGTAGAGCCAGCGGAACGTCATCCGGGCGAAGTCGAAGGCGACGAAAAACGGGTCCGTTGTATGATAACGTGGACGGACGGGTTCCGGAACGGTCTTCAAGTAACGGAGCATGACGTCCTGATCCTCGCGCTCGATATGCAGTTTGTACGTGTTCCCGAGCCGGTCGTGGACGAGCATCTCTTGTTGGGCAAAATTGAGGTCTTGCATCTTCAGCCCGATGATGTGGTGAACGCGTAGTCCGTAGCGGTAGAACAACCGTAAAATCAATTCATTGCGGTCAATCAAGTACGGGCGGGCGACGAGCTGGTGATCGGTCAAACCGCGGTCGGACTGATTCGTCCGGATCAACTGGTCATATTCTTCCTGCGATGCGACATGGTGTGGACCGAGCTCATGGGTCGGTTGGGCATACTCAATCAGTTTTGCTTTTGATTGTCGGATTTGATAGTTCAGTTGATTGATGACGGTGACGATCCGGGCGACCGTCGCTTGTTTATAGAGTTTTTCTTCGATCAAGTATTCGTTGATGAATGTCTTCCAGGCATCAAGCGAAATTGCTTTGAAATCATCAATCGTCTCGAGCGGTTGGTCGACTTCCATCATGTACCGGTGAACCTCGATTAAGTCATAACGGTAGCGTCGGACGGTCGAGTCTTGTCGACCGCTGACCGTTAAATACAGTAGATACCGTTCGATGAACTCGGGCAACGTATAATCCAGTCGTTCGCGTGCCATGTTCCGCCTCCTTCAACCTCGTTTTTATTATCATAAACCGAACGAATGTTTCCTGTCCAAAAAAGTTCAGACGTGTAGCGGCGTGTGGTATGATTAGGGACGCAGAATGTCTTTATCTTGAAAGGAATGATTTTATGTCAGAACGCGTTATTGTCGTCGGTTGTCAGCTCCCCGATGTGGCAGACCATATTTATGCAGAATCGGTCGCGGAGCTTGAAGCACTCGTCACGACTGCGCACGGGGTCGTCGTTGGACGACTCGATCAAAAACGGCAAGCAGTCGATCGGCGTACGTTTATCGGAAAAGGGAAGGTCGAGGAACTGGTCGCGCTAGCGGAAGAACTCGAACCGGATTTAATTATTTTTAATGCAGAAGTCACTCCCGGTCAGATGAAGAACATCCGGATTGCACTTGAAGACCCGGAATCAATCAAACTGATTGACCGGACCCAATTGATTCTCGATATCTTCGCCGGACGTGCCCAGTCACGGGAAGGGAAACTTCAAGTCGAGCTCGCGCAAATGAGTTATTTGTTACCGCGTCTCAGTGGACAAGGAACGCAACTGTCACGTCTTGGTGGTGGGATCGGAACACGTGGTCCGGGTGAATCGAAACTTGAGACCGACCGTCGCCATATCCGTCGCCGTGTCGATGAAATCAAGAAACAGCTTGAGACGTCGGTCGCACACCGGGCCCGTTACCGGGAACGCCGTAAAGAAAATCAGACGTTCCAAATCGCGCTCGTCGGGTACACGAATGCCGGGAAGTCGACGATCTTCAATCGCTTGACGCATGCTGACACGTATGAAAAAAATGAATTGTTCGCGACGCTCGATCCGTTGACACGTCAGTTCGATTTACCGGAAGGCGGTCAAATCCTGTTGACGGATACGGTTGGTTTCATCCAGGACCTTCCGACGAAACTGATTGCTGCCTTCCGTTCGACGCTTGAAGAAGTGCTCGAAGCCGATTTAATCATCCATGTCATCGATGCCTCGAGTGAACATTATCTCAATCAGATGCAGACGACGAACGATGTCCTCGATGAGCTCGGAGCAGGTGAAATTCCGCAACTCGAAGTCTTCAATAAAAAAGACCAATTGACGGACTTGTTCACCGGTGGGAAGTTGCTGATCTCAGCGCTCGATCCGACTGATATCGAACGGTTAACGCTCGAAATCGAAAAGTCGATCAGTGAGATTTTGGAATATCTCGAAATCCGGATTCCGGTCGAGGCGTTTGCTCACTACAACCCGGCAAAAGAAGTCATGATGAATTTAAAAGAACAATATGAAGAGGATGGATCGGTCACGCTTAAAGGGTACTTGCGTAAAGACACGCGTCTCTACTCGACATTGAAACAATATGAGGTGTAAGCATGTTTACAGAGTTAACGCATTATGAAACGATTCGCCCCTTCGTCGAGACGGCGGAGACGCGAATCGCTCCCGGTATCAAACGAACGCAAGAGATCGCGGAATACAATCAGTTCCGCGTCTTGAACGCGTTCCGGAAACACAAAGTCAGTGATTTTCACTTCATGCCGTCGACAGGTTACGGCTATAACGATGAAGGGCGCGATACGCTCGAACGGATTTATGCCGATGTCTTTGGTGCAGAAGCCGGACTTTGTCGTGCGCAAATCATCAGTGGGACCCATGCGATTGGAATCGCCTTGTTCGGGTTACTCTTGCCGGGCGACGAATTGCTGTATATCACAGGCAAACCGTACGACACGCTCGAAGAAATCGTTGGCATCCGGGGTGACGGGCGGGGCTCGTTAAAAGAACTCGGTGTCACCTATGACGTCGTCGAGATGAAACAGGCGGAGACGATTGATATCGATGCCGTTCTTGGCCGGATCACAAACAAGACGAAAGTCATCGGGATTCAACGGTCGAAAGGTTATGCGACACGGCGCAGTCTTCCGGTCGAAGAAATCGGTCACGCGATTGCGACGATTAAAGCCGCCCATCCGGACGTCATCGTCTTTGTCGACAACTGTTACGGCGAATTCGTCGAGACGATGGAACCGACCCATGTCGGGGCTGACTTGATGGCAGGCTCACTGATTAAAAATCCGGGTGGTGGTCTCGCGAAAACAGGCGGCTACCTCGTCGGACGGACAGACTTGATCGAACGGGCATCGTTCCGGATGACGACTCCGGGCATCGGCGCGGAAGCGGGCCCGTCGCTCTACTCGCTCCAAGACATGTATCAAGGCTTCTACATGGCGCCGCACACGGTCAGTCAGGCATTGATGGGGGCGATGTTCACATCGAGCATGATGGAGCAGTTCGGTTTCGACACGGCACCGCATTACGCAGCAGAGCGTACGGATTTGATTCAATCGGTCTCGTTCCATGCCCCGGAACCGATGATTGCTTTTTGTCAGGCGATTCAAGCGGCGTCACCGGTCAATGCTCATGCCTTACCGATTCCCGATTATATGCCGGGATATGCGGATGATGTCATCATGGCAGCAGGGACGTTCATCCAAGGGTCGTCGATCGAATTGTCGGCAGACGGACCGATTCGTGCGCCCTATACGGCTTACGTCCAAGGCGGCTTGACATTTAGTCACGTCAAAATCGCCATCATTTCTGCCGTCGACCATTTGATGGAAAAACAATTGCTTCCGCAAACGCGGGTTTAAAATAATTACAAACTGTGAAAAGACCTTTGATGACAGGTTGTCTGACTTGTAGGAAAGTTGTGTTAACTTTCCTGACATAGCTTGACAACTTGCCTCACAGAGGTTTATTCTCATGGAGTAAGGAAAAAGGAGGAACGACATGGCAGACGTAACACGACAGTCCAAGCCACTGTTTCCGATCGGAGTCGTTCAAGAGTTGACCGCGTTATCTGCCCGGCAGATCCGTTACTATGAAGAACAGGGACTGATCAAACCGGAACGGACGGAGACGAAACGCCGCCTCTACTCGTTCAACGATGTGGATCGTTTACTGTCGATCAAGGAATATTTGGATCAGGGACTGAATATCGCAGGGATTAAAATGATTTTTGACAATGATCTCATCAAACGAGAACGCGTTGCGGAGACGGTCGTCAAGACACGTCCGGAACTATCCGATGGAGAGTTGTATAAACTCCTGAAAAATCAACTGAAGGAAGCAGGTCAACCTGGAAAAACGTCGCTCATCCAAGGTGAGCTCGGGCGTTTCTTCAAGTAAGTACCTGTTACCATATATGAAAAACAGAATTGGAGAGGGGAACTGTTACATGACAC
This sequence comes from Exiguobacterium sp. QJM3NY_9, assembly GCF_056173545.1. Classification (NCBI taxonomy): domain Bacteria; kingdom Bacillati; phylum Bacillota; class Bacilli; order Caryophanales; genus Exiguobacterium; species Exiguobacterium sp. QJM3NY_9. Next base: position 1,166,889 of record NZ_CM149679.1, read on the forward strand.
GCCGCAACATTACACGAGAAGACATTATGAAAATCGCTAAAGCTGAGGACGTACGGTTTATTCGTCTACAATTCACAGATATCCTCGGTACAATCAAGAACGTTGAAATTCCAGTAAGTCAATTGGAGAAGGCACTTGATAATAAGATGATGTTCGATGGTTCGTCGATTGAAGGATTCGTCCGGATCGAAGAATCAGATATGTATCTCTTCCCAGACTTAAACACATGGGTTGTCTTCCCATGGACTGAAGATGGAACAGGTAAAGTCGCACGTCTCATTTGTGACATTCACAATCCAGATGGCACATCGTTCTCAGGTGATCCACGTGGTCAATTGAAACGCGTACTTAAAGAAATGGAAGAGCTTGGTTTCTCTTCATTCAACGTCGGACCAGAACCGGAATTCTTCCTCTTCAAAAAGGATGAAAACGGTCGCCCGACACTTGAATTAAACGACCAAGGTGGATACTTCGACCTCGCACCTGTCGATCTCGGTGAGAACTGCCGTAAAGAAATCGTCATCGAGCTCGAAAACATGGGCTTTGAAATCGAAGCATCACACCACGAAGTCGCACCGGGTCAACACGAAATCGACTTTAAATATGCGGATGCGATTACGACTGCCGATAACATCCAAACGTTTAAACTCGTCGTTAAGACGATTGCTGCGAAACATAACTTGCACGCGACATTCATGCCGAAACCGCTCTTCGGTGTCAACGGTTCAGGTATGCATGCGAACATGTCCCTCTTCAAAGGAAACGAAAACGTCTTCTTCGACGAAGAGAACAGCAACATGCAACTCTCTGACGATGCACGTGCTTTCACGGCGGGTATCCTCAAACACGCTCGTGCCTTCACAGCTGTCTGTAACCCGACAGTCAACTCGTACAAACGTCTTGTTCCTGGTTATGAAGCACCTTGCTACGTCGCATGGTCAGCCCGTAACCGTTCACCGCTCGTCCGAGTTCCTGCTGCACGTGGTCTTTCAACTCGAATCGAAGTTCGTTCAGTTGACCCGGCGGCTAACCCGTACCTTGCACTTGCGACATTGCTTGCGTCAGGTCTTGACGGAATCAAAAACAACTTGCAAGCACCTGCACCAATCGACCGTAACATCTACGTCATGGACAAACCAGAACGTGTTGCGAACGGCATCGATGATTTACCATCAACACTCAGCCATGCACTCGAAGTACTCAAAGCAGATGACGTCGTCATGCACGCACTCGGCGATCACATCGCGGAACACTTCGTTGAGCTCAAAGAAATCGAGTGGGATATGTTCCGGACACAAGTCACGGAATGGGAACGCGATCAGTACATGGTCTTGTTCTGATATAAGAAAAAGCAAAAAAAGTCACTTTTTCAATAAAGTGACTTTTTTTGCTTTTTCTTATAGAATAAAATTGTAAAAGTTTAATTTTTTTATTGTAAACACATTATTTTTCTAAGGGGAATAACAGTATGGAATTAGATGTCTTTTTAATAGGTTCACTAGCAAATGAGGCCAGATTCAAAGAACATAATCGGAATTTTTCTGTAATAAGAACTGTAAATGATTATACTAATTTACAGTTTTTTCTTGAGGTATTAAACGAGGATGATATACCTAATGATTATCAAAAAATATTTAAAAATAAATTTGTTGCTGGATATGATGACATATTAAAAAATGAAGAATGGGAAACATTGATGAAGGATACGCCTTTATCTGACAAGGAAATTGCATTTCGTGAGTTCGCCGCTGATAAGTTATTTATTTTTAAACCTTATATAGAAGAAAACAAATATGGCGATAAACAAATAAAGATTTCCAAAAAAAGTAATTTAAGAATTATAAAGAGACCAGAAGGTATATCTGATAATAGTGTAGGGAGTCTTGTTACGATTCCAATTTATAATGATTATAATCGATATTCGTTTGAAAAGAGATTATTAGAGTCAAGATCCATTGGAAACTATGACTATTTAGAGAAAATTACTACTTCATGTTTAGTATCAGGTGAGTATCTTTACGGAGAATTCAATGATTTTGAAAAGCTAAATGATGGATGGCATGTTTCACCTAACGATGTTATAAAAAAGGTTGCTATAGATTTTGAATTTTACAGGGATTACAGCATTATAGAAGATCACGCTATTTATATGGACTTTGAATTTTTCAGAGAAATAATTTTAGAAGAAGGTCTTTTGAAAAATGGTGAAATTGTTCGATTAGATAAAACAATTAAATTAAAAGAAATTAGTGAAGAAACGTATGAAGAATTTGAAGAAAGTGAATTTATATTTCAATTACTCGAAAATCTAAAGCAAAAAAAACTTGTTTTTGAAGAAAAACAGGTAATAAATTTTCATACTGCATTAAAAACAAGAAGATTAGTAATTTTGGGTGGAGCATCTGGTACCGGTAAATCTCAGTTAGTTCTTAACTATGCAGAATCTCTAGGCTTAACTAATAAAGATAATAATCAATTTAAAATGGTACCAGTAAAACCTAATTGGAAAGATGATTCTGATTTAATCGGTTACTTAGATACTATTAATAATATATATAGACCTTCAGAAACAGGATTAATAGATATTTTGATTGAAGCAAAGGATAATAAAGATAAAATTTTTATGGTTTGTTTTGATGAAATGAATTTAGCTAAGGTAGAGCATTATTTCTCGCAATTCCTTAGCGTACTAGAGTTGCATGGAAATGAGAGAAAGTTGTCTCTATATAGTAAAAAATTAGTGGGAAGAGTAATTAATGGAGAACAGTATCCTCATGAGATAACAATTCATTCTAATGTTCTTTTTGTAGGCACCATTAATGTAGATGAAACTACACAAACATTATCTGATAAAGTGCTAGATCGGAGTAATTTTATTGAATTCAATACTCCCAATAATCATATAAATAATTGGGCTAATAGCATTAAACAAAATATTGATACAAAATCTATTAAGGATAATAGATTTGAAAAGACGGTTGTAGATTTATATCATTTTGACAATTGGTCGAATAACGATAAAGAAATAGCTCTTAACATATTTGAAATTGAAACTTTAAATCAAATCAATAACACATTAACTAAAACTGACTTTTCAAAAGGAATTGGTTTTAGGGTTTTAGATCATATTAATTCATACATGCTAAATTTACCGAATAGTAGTTTAAGTAGGGAAGAAGCTTTTGATTTACAAATTTCTCAAAAGATTGTTCCGAAAATAAGAGGTACAGCTGAAGAATTAGAAGGGATTTTATTAGATGATGAGAATGGACTACTGAATATATTTGATGAAAATAACAGTTTCAAAGTAACTGTTTCAAATATAAAAAATAAGATTAGGGAGCTAAATTTGTATGGATATACATACTGACTCTCTTTCCTTTAAAGTATCATTCATTACCTATCATTCTAATACTCCTAACAAAATAGTAAAAGAAAATTTCGTTAAAAATTATTCGAATGACCCAAAAATGAATTTTATAGAAGATTTAAATATTAGTGAATACGATAATTTAGTGGTACGCTTTTCTTCAAATAAAATAGAGAATGCAAAGCTATATATGAGTTGTTTTGAATTTTTGAATGATGAAAATCGAAGTATGGAAACTGATGAAAATGGATTTGAGTATATTATTCCAAATAATGAAGCAGTTATTCATAGACATTTTCATAATGATGTAGGAGTGCCATTGATTCCTGGTGTGTACAAAATAAAAGCTGTAGTTGATGGTATTGATTATTACAGTCAAATTCTTGTAAAACCTAAAAACCTAGACTTTGAAGAACATCAAAAAATGATTCATGAAATTGAAAAACATGCTAATGGTCTTGCGCGAGATTGGATTAGAAAAAAAAATACTCCTGACTTTTTTAGAGGTATAGAGGGTATGGACCCTACATACATTGATTATGCATTTTTATTAGTAAATCATAATTCAGTTATTAGGAATGCGATAAGCGTAATTTCTAAAAATCCATATTCTGTTTTAGAAAAAAATTATAAATTAAGTTCTATAAATAAAGGAGAAAAAATTGATCATACATCAATAAAAATGAATCAAATGAAAAATAATTCTTCTTTATTTAGTTTGAGGTCATACTCAGATACCCAAGTCTATTCGTACTATTACAAAGACTCTTACTTTAATAACGTTAATATGTACCTAAAAAAAGTTATTTCTAAGCTAATTGAAATTTTAAAAAGATCAAATCAAGATATTTATATTTTAAAAAGTCACTTACTGTCAGAAATAGTGATTTTAAAGAGATATAGTAAATCATCTAATCAAGGTGATAAATCTAAAATTTTGCATAAAGAAAAGCAACTAAAAAAATTAGAAGAATTAGAACACTCTTCAAAGCAACTCGAAAAAAATTTAAGCGGTTTTTCAAACAATTCATTCTTAGGAAAAATTCAAAAAAGTAATAAGAAGGTGGTTTCACAACAATTTATTAAAAGTCCTGGTTATAATACATTTCATAAACTATATAATATTATTGGTAATAACTTGAACGATAGCATTAAAGATTTATTTGAGTACAGTTGGAAGTCTTCAGAAGAACTATATGAGTATTGGTGCTTCATTAAGATCATAGAATGCTTAATAGAATTGAATTTTAAACCAATACATGGGTGGATTTATAGTAATTCTAACAATAATAATTCGATAAATATTCCGGCTATTCCGGATAATACAACAATAGAATTTATTAAAAACGAAGTTAAATTAGTATTTATTTTTAATTCTTCAATAGGAACTACTCCTGAAAAAGCGAAAAGAGAAGATTCGCCATATTGGACTAGATCTAATAGAAATAAACCAGACTTTAGGATAGACATTTATGCACAAGGGGAGTTTAAAAAAACAATTGTTCTTGATTCAAAGTATAGTCCTTCAAAAAACATATGGAACAAGAACTCTTATCAAGATAATAAAGTCGTTAATCAACTAAAAATGTATGCGAATATGATAATTAAAGTTGATACAAAAAATACACACGTTGTGGATGAAGTAATTGCATTATGTCCTACAGAAATAAGTAAAGATAAGTACATTGAAGTTGACCAAAATCATTTAGTCACTATAGCGACATTGAAACCAGGAACAAAAAATAATGAATTTATAAATCGTTTGAACTACTTGTTAAACTAATGGAATATTCATTTGGCAAAGAGGTTATGTTACAAGATGAATAGAGTTTTTTAAGAGTACTATTGATTTACAGTCAATTATTTCTGAATCAAAGAGGTGTTTCAAATGAAAAAGGGATATGAAGGCAAAGAGATCACGGTCTACTTTGATTCAGAAGTGTGCATTCATTCCGGTCACTGCGTCAAGAGCCTGCCTAGCGTGTTTGATGTCAAAAAACGACCATGGATTGAAGCGGACGGTGCGGAAGCAGAAGAAGTCATGCGTGTGATTGATGGCTGTCCAAGTGGTGCTTTATCTTATGAACGGAGGGAAGCAAATGGAACTGAAACGAGCGGAACGTAAAATCGAAGCCCAACAGGAAGGTGCAGTGATTGGAGAAATCACCTACAGCGACACGAACAACGGCATGTGGATCATCGATCATACGTATGTCGATCCCGCGCACCGGAACCAGCAAATCGGCGAACAACTCGTTGCCGAAATCGTCAACTGGGCACGGGAAGTTAACGTCAAGCTACTGCCGTTATGTCCGTTTGCGAAAAAAGAGTTTGAACATCAATCGGATTATCAGGACGTACAAGCAAATACGTGAACACAAAAATCTCCTCCAGTCTCTCAAGACCAGAGGAGATTTTTTCGAGTCATTGTTTGTGATCCCTGACTTTCATTTTGCGAGAAACAACCATCGCACCGAAATAGGCGACGACGTACAACGCGACCAGTCCTTGTTTTAGCATATAGGGTATATCCATTTGACTCGCGATCAGAAAAATCGCGCACAGCAATATCAAATAGGATACAAACTGCTTATTCGGCACATCAGGACCTCCTTCACTATCCATTAATTTCTATTTTAAAGATAACACAAAGGATGCATCGAAACATGTTAAAGATGAATGAAGTGCTTACAGATACAATCGTAGAAATGCCATGGTGACGACACCGGTCACGACCGTCCAGGATAGACTTTTGCTGAAAATTGCCACCGCCATCGTCGGTAGTGCTGCGAAGACATGAAGCGTCGAAATCGTCGGAAACGCGTCGTCTTGCGCGATGAGTAGATTTTGAAAAAAGAGGGCACCAAGCAGGCAGACCGGAATGAAGGAGAGCCATTCCGTTACGAGGCGTGGTAACGTCAGTCCATGAAGGACAAGAAACGGTAAGACGCGTGGAATCCAAGTGACGAGTCCACAAGCTAAAAAAAGAGCGATTAATTCTGGACGGATTTCCATCGTGTGATCACGACTCCTATACTTGCACCACCGAGCGTCGCGCAAAGAACGGCGATTTCTGGAGAAAAGTAGCGCATGGTGATGTAAAGCATTAGTAAGACGATCAGTAAGAGGCAACTGTTCACGGCAATGCGGGAACGTTCTCCTTCGAACTGTAAGTACAATAAGCCGATGAACATCGCCGTCAGGGCAAAGTCGAGACCGAAGCGCTCAGGATCAGGGAACCAACTGCCGACGAGTGCTCCGAGAACAGTTGCGACGATCCAGCTGAGATACGCAGTCAGGTTCAAGCCGTGCATGAAAGACGGGGAAAGCGTTCCTTTTTGCGCAGTATTCATCGCGACAGCGAACGACTCATCTGTCAATAATGTCCCGACGCCGATCCGATCACGGATATGCCGGGTCTCAACATGCGGTGCAAGCGTCAGACTCATCAATAAGTGCCTGAGATTGACGATGAACGTCGTCAGGATGATGGCAGAAGCGGGACTATTTAATAATAAAAGACTTGTGATGATGAACTGGGCGGCACCGGCGTAAATGAAGACGGACATGAATCCGACTTCAAGAGGGGATAAACCGGAGGCACGACCGACGATGCCGGCTGAAAAACCGATTCCGAGATAACCGAGAACAGTTGGTAAACAGGCTTTGACCCCTGCTTGGAATGAAGAAGACACGACACAATTCCTCCTTTTTTGACATGTAAGATGAGCATAGCATCCGTACTCAAAAATGGACACTAAGTGGTCAATATTTTCATATGTTTTCTTGACATAAGTTTGCTTGAATTGTGGTAAAGACTAAGTGGTAGTGCAAAAAATCGTTAGACGAAGGAGCGTTCAAGATGGATAAATTAATGCAAGATGCCAACCGATTCGTATCAGATATGGTGGAAGGTCTCGTTTTAGCTCATCCGGATTTATATGCGAAAGTCGACGGCGTCAATGTCGTAAAACGAAAAGAACCACTGAACGGAAAAGTTGCCCTCGTTTCGGGTGGCGGCAGTGGGCATGAGCCAGCCCATGCTGGTTTCATTGGTGACGGGATGTTAGCTGCAGCAGTTTGTGGAGAGGTCTTCACCTCACCGACACCAGATATGGTCCTTGAAGGGATCAAGGCAGCAGACGCTGGTAAAGGCGTACTTCTCGTCGTTAAAAACTATTCCGGGGACGTCATGAACTTTGATATGGCGAAGGAACTGGCAGAACTTGAAGATATCGAAGTCGAGACGGTTGTCGTAAAGGATGACATCGCCATCAAAAAAGAAGAAGATCGCCGCGGTGTCGCGGGTACAGTCTTTGTCCATAAAATTGCCGGTGCGGCAGCGGCGGAAGGCAAGTCGCTTGCTGAAGTCAAAGCAATTGCCGAGAAAGTCATCGGAAGCGTGCGTTCGATTGGGATGGCACTTTCACCGTGTTACATGCCGGAAAGCGGAAAACCTGGTTTCGACTTACATGAAGATGAGATGGAAATCGGAATTGGAATCCATGGTGAAAAAGGAATCGACCGGAAACCGGTTGCGTCCGTTGAAGCAATCGTCACGGAACTGCTCGACCGACTGACAGCAGAAGTAACAGACAAAAAAGTCGCTGTCATGGTCAATGGTATGGGTGGAACGCCGGAATCGGAACTCTACATCACCTACAAGTATGTCGCGGAACAATTACAAGCAAAAGGCTACGACATCGTCCGTCCATACGTTGGAAACTATATGACATCGCTTGAGATGCACGGTTTCTCGATTACGTTACTTCCGGTCGACGACGAGCTCGTCGGTTACCTTGACGCAAAAACGAATGCAATCGGTTTTTAATCAGACTAAAAATTTTTAAAAGAAATAGAAGAGGTGGATTGAAATGAAGTTAACGACAGAACAGTTTCGTGAAAGTTTACTGAAGGCAGCAGCACAGATTGAAGCCCATAAAGATGAACTGACCGATCTTGATCGTGAAATCGGCGACGGCGATCACGGGATTAACATGTCACGCGGTTTTCAAGCCGTCCAAAAAGAACTAGAAGCACATGGTGAGTATGAAGATTTAGGTGATTTGTCAAAACAAGTCGGGATGACGTTAATCAAGACGGTCGGTGGGGCGTCTGGTCCGTTATATGGAACAGCGTTCGTCAAGTTCGCCGGAGCCTTTAAAGGGAAAAAAGAAGTGGAAGGGCAAGAACTGGCACAAGCTTTTGTTGAAGCGACGGAAGGCATCAAGATGCGTGGAAAGTCTGAATTCGGTCAGAAAACAATGGTCGACATTTGGACACCTTTCCATGAGGCCTTGAGCAAAGAGGTGGATTTAAACGCTGCACTCGAACAAGCGCTCCGTGATACAAAAGAACGTGTCGCGACGAAAGGGCGGGCTTCCTACTTTGGAGACGCGACAGTCGGCGTCCAAGATCCAGGTTCTTTATCGAGTGCACTCTTGTTACAAGAAATCGTGGAGGTGCTACATGGTTAATGTAATTCTCGTTTCACACAGTGAAAAACTGGCGACTGGTCTAAAGGAACTGCTTGCCGAAATGGCACCGGATACACCAATCCTGCTAGCGGCCGGTTTAGCGGATGGAAGCATCGGTACAGATGCTTCGCGCATTGAAGAGACGTTGAAGGCGCTCGACGATGACGGTGTCATCTTGACGGATATCGGTTCTGCAACAATGAATGCGGAGTTGGCCCTTGAACTGTATAGCGGTGATAAAACGGTCCAATTTGTCGAGGCACCGCTCGTCGAAGGGGCATTCCTCGCGGCTGTTTTAAGTGGTCAATCGAAGTCACTGACTGAAGTCGTTGACGGATTGAGAAATGAATTCGCCTAAATGATTCGCGTAAGACCAATCTCCCTTCTAAGTCAGGTATCTGCCTGCTCATTTAGAGGGGAGTTCTTTGGTGTGGGATTGAGAAGGTGTATGAATTAAAAGGTCAAAGACAAAAAAGAAGCGATTTCGAGTGATATCGAAATCGCTTCTTTTTAATAGAGTGGTGCAAAAGTCATCGTTGTTCGATTAGACGTTTGCGTTGGCTGCTTTTTTGTTCGGTGTGAATGCCATTGTCGCTTCGACCGCTTTTTGCCATCCGGCATAACGTTTTTCGCGATCGTCTTCTTTCATTTCAGGTGTGAATTGATGGTTGAGTTTCCACTGCTTTTTGATTTCAGCTTTATCTTTCCAATAGCCGACAGCGAGTCCAGCGAGGTAGGCTGCACCGAGTGCCGTCGTCTCATTGATTTCCGGGCGGTCAACTGGAACACCGAGAATATCCGATTGGAATTGCATCAAGAAGTCGTTGGCAACGGCACCACCGTCGACGCGTAACGTTTTCAGTTCGATGCCGGAATCTTGCTGCATCGCTGTCAAGACGTCGCGAGTTTGGTAAGCGAGTGACTCGAGTGTTGCGCGGACAAAGTGCTCTTTTTCCGTCCCGCGTGTCAATCCGAAGATGGCACCGCGAACGTCGCTATCCCAGTACGGTGCACCAAGACCAACGAAAGCAGGAACGACGTAGACACCGTCTGTTGAATCGACTTTCAAAGCGTAGCCTTCTGAGTCTTTTGCATTTTTCAACATCCGGAGACCGTCACGTAACCACTGGATTGCAGAACCGGCAACGAAGATGGAACCTTCGAGTGCGTATTCCACTTTGCCGTCGACGCCCCAAGCGATCGTCGTCAGGAGTCCGTGGTCTGAAGAAACGGCTTTTTCGCCCGTGTTCATCAACATGAAGCAACCTGTACCGTATGTGTTTTTCCCTTCGCCCGGTTCAAAACACGTTTGACCGAACAAGGCAGCTTGTTGGTCACCGGCGATGCCGGCGATTGGAACTTCGAAGCCGAAGAAGTGATACGGGACTGTGTTGTCGTAGACTTCACTTGATTGACGGACTTCTGGCAACATCGATTTAGGAACTGTCAGGATTTCAAGTAACTCGTCATCCCATTGTTGTTCGTAAATGTTGTACATGAGTGTCCGTGAGGCATTCGTGTAGTCTGTGATATGTGTTTTTCCACCTGAGAGCTTCCAGACGAGCCACGTATCGATTGTACCGAAGAGCAGTTCCCCGTTCTCTGCTTGCTCACGTGCACCATCGACGTTATCTAGAATCCATTTGACTTTTGTTCCTGAGAAGTAGGCATCGATGAGTAAGCCAGTTTTATCGCGGAATTTTTGATTGAGTCCTTGTTCCTTTAGCTCATCACAAATGTCGGCCGTTTGACGCGATTGCCAGACAAGGGCATGATAAACTGGTTTTCCCGTTTCCTTGTTCCAGACGACTGTCGTTTCACGTTGGTTCGTGATTCCGATGCTCGCGATTTGACTCGGTTTGATGTCAGCCGTTCCGAGTGCATCCGCCATGACTGCTAAAATCGAACCCCAGATTTCATTTGCATCATGCTCGACCCAGCCTGGTTGTGGGAAGTATTGTTTGAATTCACGTTGAGCAGAGTTGACGATTTGACCATCATGATCGAAAATGATGGCGCGTGAGCTTGTCGTTCCTTGGTCGAGTGCTAAAATATACTTGTTTTCCATCTGTGAGTCCCCCTTGAATAGTTAAGATACCTAATGCTCAATCAAAATAACAGTTGATAGATGAAGACGGCGATTGCGCCTCCGATGATTGGTCCGACGATCGGAATCCATGAGTAACCCCAGTCTGATGATCCCTTACCCGGAATCGGTAAGATCGCGTGGGCGATACGTGGACCAAGGTCACGGGCAGGGTTGATTGCATAACCCGTCGTACCACCGAGCGAAAGACCGATGACGACTACGAGGAGACCGACGATCAATGGATTGAGTCCGTCTGCAAACGTATTCGCTCCAAGCGCCAAGATACCAAAGACGAGAACGAATGTCCCGATGATCTCAGATACTAAGTTTGATCCCGTATGACGGATCGCTGGACCTGTCGCGAAGACACCGAGTTTTGCGGCTTGATCTTCTGTCGCTTCAAAATGTTTCATGTAATGAAGCCAAACGAGTACTGCGCCAAGGAATGCTCCGACAAGTTGAGCAGCGATATAGATAGGTACATCTGCCCACGGTAAGTCAGAATTGAGCGCGAGCGACAAAGTAACCGCTGGGTTCAAGTGGGCACCACTGGATGCCGCGACGTAAACACCGGTCATAACGGCGAGACCCCAAGCGAGCGTGATGACAATCCAGCCACCATTTTCAGACTTGGTTTTCTTCAGAACGACACCGGCGACGACGCCATCCCCGAGTAGGACGAGAATCAATGTTCCCATCATCTCACTAATAAAATTACTCATGCAAAAACCCTCCCTTTGGATTAAAGCGAATAATGCCTTTCTATTTAAACCTAACCCGAATTGATAACGTTTTCAATACAAATAATTGAAATATAGGAATAGAAATTTTCAATATTTAGGTTTAAAAAAATTAGAATTGGATAATAAAAAGACTTTTTCCATGATTAAATGGAAAAAGTCAGGATCGACGTTTTTTTCGTTTCTTTTTAGGGCGGAACCAGCTACTCGTATGATCAAGGATGATATGAATCGTACTTGCGGTCATCACACCGATAATAAAAGCAGGCATGACGTCAATCAATGAGTCGACCGTACTTGCTTGAATGATTTCACTATAGAAGGCTAAAAAAAGAAGCGGAATCAATAAAGCAGCACTGTAGAGTAGGCGGATGACATCTCCGATGATTAAGCCATGCGACCAGATGGAGCGGTGCGGCATAATTTTGACGTATGGCATCCAAAGGACACGCAAAGGGCCGAAACGATAGTAAGGTTCCGATTTTAAGTCTAAGTCGGGCGAAAGCCATAAGGTCCCGACGGCGATTCCGACAGCTGTCGGGAGCCAATCCGTTTGGTTCGTTGCGACCGAATAAACAACATATCCTGTGAGGGCAACGGAGTTGACCGTATCATGTACATTTCCAGAAGGCATGAAAAAAGACCAGCTCAGCTGGTCCCTCTCTTAGTGAATCGTCCGGTAAACGCCGATGACCTTGCCAAGAATCGACACGTTATCGAAATACATCGGGTCCATCGAGTCATTTTCTGGTTGAAGACGTACCTGTTGATCTTCTAAGAAGAACCGTTTGACTGTCGCTTCACTATCTTCGGTCATTGCAACGACAATCTCCCCGTTTTCTGCTGTGTTTTGTTGACGCACGATAACACGATCGCCATCAAGAATACCTGCATTAATCATCGATTCGCCATCAATCGTCAACATAAAGACGGTTTCATTTCCTACATAATGTGCAGGGAGTGGGAAATGCTCTTCTATGTTTTCAATCGCAGTGATCGGAAGTCCGGCAGTTACCTTGCCGATAACGGGGACATGGACGATCGCTTCGTTGATTTCTTCAGGTTTATCAAGCAATATTTCAATCGCGCGTGGTTTCGTCGGGTCACGGCGAATCAGTCCACGTTTTTCTAGACGATCCAAATGACCGTGTACCGTTGAGCTTGAAGCAAGACCAACAGCTTCACCAATTTCGCGAACTGAAGGTGGATAGCCCTTTAACTTCACTTCAGCGATGATGTAGTCAAGGATTTCTTGTTGACGTTTAGACATTTTCCGCATACGAATTGCCACCTCTTTCCGGATTGGTTTTTTTAGGATTTAGGAATATATGTTTCTAGAATTACTATAACATAGAACAAATGAGCGTACAAACAATTGTTCGATGTTTTTGTATTGACCGAACACTGGTTCTATGTTTATTATAGATTATGCGAACAATTGTTCCGAGAACATTTATTCTAATAACCTATTTGGAGGGATTCATGATGATTCATTCTATTCGTACTCATGCCTTTTCAATTCTGTTTTATACGCTCAGTTTTGCTTTCATTCTTTTTCTTTTAACGCCACGACCGGATGAAAAGGTCCACCAATTACTCACGGCGTCAGTCACGGTCGATGAGAACGTAACGGTCGAACAAGTTGCAGAAGTCTACAATGATGGTTCGATGACGAACCAGGAATACATTGACTGGCTGATCAAGAACAATGAGCTCGAAACAAAACATGTCATTTCGAAAGACAAAATCGTTGTACCAATCGCACAACAATGACAGAATATAAAAGTTGTTGAATGAACGAACAGGGGTGTGAGGTACGATGAAAGTAGTAATCTACTGTCGCGTCTCGACGGAAAAAGAAGCACAAGAGAGCTCACTGGAGCGGCAAAGAGCAGAACTGTCGGGACTCGCTTTAACAAAAGGATTTGAAATCATAGATATCATCGTCGAAAAAGAAAGTGGCTATGATGTAGAGCGAGAAGGGATGTTAACCGTTCTTGATTATGTAACGCGTCATCTGGTGGAAGCGGTGCTCGTGACGGACGATACACGAATCGGACGAGGAAACGCCAAAATCGCGATTTTGCATACGTTCAAAAAACATGATGTCCAGTTGATGACGATGGAGTCAGACGGTGAATACAAACTGGCGGATGCGGAAGCAATGGTCCTCGAAATCGTTTCACTCGTTGAGGAATACCAGCGTAAGCTCCACAATGCAAAAATTGCACGCGGCATGCGACGGGCTGTCGATAATGGTTTTAGACCCGAACAAAATCTCAATCGGCAAGGCGAGAATGCCGGCCGCAGTCGAAAGGAAGTCCCGATTGAAGAAATCGTTCGATTACGTGAACTTGGTTTGACATTTGCTGACATCGCGACGACCTTACGCGGCATGGGGCATGATATTTCGAAAGCGACGGTCAACAGGCGTTATCTTGAATATAAAGAAGTTGTCCAGTCTTATGAATGAAAGCAGGTGTTGTGTCATCTTGACGCGACAAACTTGCTTTTTTTTTTCGGGTCTTTTACAGTAAGGTTACTATTAAAGTGCTCCGCGTTGAGTCAAAGAGAAAGAGGGATACTATGTTATCACAAGAACAACTCGATCGAATTAATGAACTTGCCAATAAATCAAAAGTCGAACCGTTAACGGAAGCTGAGACGGCGGAACAAAAAGAATTAAGAACGGCCTATTTAGAAGCATTTCGTGGTTCGTTCAAAAATCAAATGATGGGCATCAAAATCGTTGATGAAGAAGGAACGGATGTTACGCCTGAAAAATTGAAGCAAGCACAAGAAGAAGAACGCAATAAACAGTAAGCAAGTTTTGTATGAACGAAAGCTGCGTCGCTCAATCCGTGAGCGAGGTAGCTTTTTTAATGGGAAAATCAGTAATGTGTATCATGAAAGTTGCTTGAAAAGGGCAATAGAGAGCGCATTCATTTTAATGTGACATACTATTTAGAAAAGTTGTATCACATTTCTGTGTGTGCTAAAATGATATAGAATTTGTGAAAAAGAGAGAGGATGATTGTTTTGACGAACATGACAACAGTAGAATTATTAGCAGTAAATACGATTCGTACCTTATCAATTGATGCAGTACAAAAAGCGAACTCGGGCCACCCGGGAATGCCGATGGGTGCAGCACCGATGGCATTTACATTATGGGCGGATCATATGAACCACAACCCTAAAAATCCAGAATGGTTTAACCGTGACCGTTTTGTACTTTCAGCAGGACACGGTTCAATGCTTCTCTACTCACTCCTCCATTTATCAGGATACGACCTCGCGATGGATGACTTGAAGTCATTCCGTCAATGGAACTCAAAAACACCGGGTCACCCGGAATACCGTCACACAGCAGGTGTCGATGCGACGACTGGTCCACTCGGACAAGGCATCGCGATGGCCGTCGGGATGGCGATGGCAGAACGTCACCTCGAAGCGAAATACAACCGTGACGACTTAAACGTCGTCGATCACTTCACGTATGGAATTTGCGGAGACGGTGATTTAATGGAAGGTGTCTCTGCAGAAGCGGCTTCACTCGCAGGACATTTAAGTCTTGGTAAACTCGTCGTCCTGTATGATTCAAACGACATCTCGCTTGATGGCGACTTGGACAAGTCATTCTCCGAAAACGTCCAACAACGTTTTGAAGCATACAACTGGCAAGTCATCCGTGTTGAAGATGGAACGGATATCGATTCGATTTCAAAAGCACTCGACGCGGCGAAAGCGGAAACAACAAAACCGACATTGATCGAAGTCAAAACGGTTATCGGATTCGGTTCGCCGAACAAATCAGGGAAATCGGCTTCACACGGTGCACCACTCGGCGATGCGGAAATCAAGTTGACGAAAGCAAGCTACGTTTGGGATCATGAAGAATTCTATGTACCGGAAGAAGTCAAAGACTTGTTCGAGGAGCGCATCGAAAAACGTGGCGCTGATACAGAAGCAGCATGGACGGAAAAAATGGAGCAATACAAAGTAGCACATCCGGAATTGCACGCTGAGCTTGTTCAAGCGATCAACAATGAATTGCCGAGCAACTGGGAAGCAGATCTTCCGACATATGATCTGACATCGAAAAAAGCAACACGTCAGACGAGTGGGGAAGTCTTAAACGCTCTTGCGAAAAACATTCCATCAATCTTCGGTGGATCAGCTGACTTAGCTGGTTCGAACAACACGATGCTAAAAGGCGAAGCTGACTTCGATATCGATCCAAGCGGCCGTAACATTTGGTTCGGTGTCCGTGAGTTCGCGATGGCAGCAGCTGTCAACGGAATGGCACTTCACGGTGGCGTCATCCCTTACGGTGCGACATTCTTCGTCTTCTCAGATTACTTGCGCCCGGCAGTCCGTCTTGCAGCATTGATGGGGATTCAATCAATCTTCGTCTTGACGCATGACTCGATCGCAGTGGGAGAAGATGGTCCAACACACGAGCCAGTCGAACACTTGATGAGTTTCCGTGCGATGCCGAACTTGACGGTCTATCGTCCGGCAGACGGAAAAGAAACGATTGCCGCTTGGAAAACAGCTGTTCAATCGAAAAACAAACCGACGTTGCTCGTTATGACACGTCAAGGTTTACCTGAACTTGAAGGCACGACAGTCGAAGGTGCTGAAAAGGGTGGTTATGTCATCGCAGGTGACGTAAACACAGCAGATACAATCTTGATGGGAACGGGTTCAGAAGTTCACTTGCTCGTCGAAGCACAAAAACAACTGGGTGAAAAGGTTGCGGTCGTTTCACTTCCATCATGGGAGTTGTTCGAAGCGCAAACAGCTGAGTACAAAGAATTTGTCTTACCAAAACGGATCACGAAACGTCTTGCGATCGAAGCAGGCGCGTCACTCGGTTGGTACAAGTACGTGGGAACAGAAGGACAAGTCATCGGAATCGATCGTTTCGGCGCATCGGCTCCAGGAGACCTTCTATTAAAAGAGTACGGTATGTCTGTCGAAAATATCTTGGAAACAGTCAAGCAACTCGGATAAGTGGAACAGGTGCGCGTTCATGCGCACCTTTTTCATGCATTATCTATGCAAACGGTTAGAATTATAGTATAGTAAAAAGCGACGTTTTAAGTTAGAGGAGGAAGCAACTTGGCTACATGGATTTGGATTTTAATTGCCCTTCTTTGCTTGGTAGCAGGTGTCGCCCTTGGTTTCTATATCGCTCGTCGATACATGATGAACTATTTGGAGCAAAACCCGCCAATCAACGAAGATATGATTAAGACATTGATGATGCAAATGGGTCAAAAGCCATCACAAAAGAAAGTTAACCAAGTGATGCGTTCAATGAGTGGTTCGATGAAATCACCTAAAAAATAAGCAGTTTCAAAAGGAGACCCTTGTGGTCTCCTTTTTGTTTGCTATTTACTGGAAAGATGGCTAATCTAAAATGTGAGACTATTTAAAATACTCAATTGATTTGAAAAAGGGGGGGAGACTTGAATGGGAGTCTTCAAGAAATTGAGTTGGTTTTTCCGACTTGAATGGAAAGCATATAGCATCGGCATCATTTGTTTGATTTTTGTCGCAGGTCTCGAAGTGATTCCACCAAAAGTCATCGGGACGACGGTCAATGGATTAAGTGACGGTACATTGACGAAAGAGAGATTGTTTACACTCGCCGGGGTGCTCGTGTTGATCGGAGTCTCGACCTACGTCATCCGTTACTTTTGGCGTTTTTACATCTTCGGCGCATCGATCCGGCTGGGCCGGTTGTTGCGGAGTCAGCTTTATGGTCACTTTTCAGATTTAGACCAATCGTTTTATAAGAAATATCGAAGTGGAGACTTAATGGCGCATGCGACGAATGATGTCCAAGCGGTTTCAATGACGGCAGGGGCAGGGATTTTGACGCTCGTCGATTCTGTGACAATGGGAAGTTTTGTCGTTGTCATGATGGTGACGACAATCAGTTGGAAACTGACGCTCGTTTCCCTTCTGCCGATGCCGTTGATGGTCTACTTGACATCGCGTTACGGAAAGATGCTGCATTCCCGTTTTCATGATGCACAGGAAGCCTTTTCTGACTTGAATGACAAAGTAGCAGAAAGTATCAGTGGCGTCCGTGTTTTAAAAGCAACGGGTGAAGTCGAGTCAGACGTGACGACATTCACGTCGTTATCGGACGATGTCGTTCAAAAAAACCGTCGTGTCGCGAAAATTGATGCGTTGTTTGATCCAACGATCTTTGGACTCGTCGGTTTATCGTATATCATCGCCGTCGGGTACGGAGCATATTTGTTACAACAAGGGGAAATCCGGATCGGTGACATCGTCGCTTTCACTACATACTTAGGTCTCTTGACGTGGCCGATGCTGGCATTCGGCTGGTTATTCAATATCGTCGAACGAGGACGTGCTTCGTATGACCGAATCGAACGGATGCTTGCCGTGGAGCCGGAAATTAAAGATGCGAAGGAAGCGGTGACGACCGTCGATTCACCACGACTCGATATCGCGATTGACCGTTTTATCTATGACACACAGCCGGTTCTCGAACAGATTGATGTCACACTCGAGCCTGGAAAGTCGCTCGGAATCGTCGGGCGGACAGGTGCTGGGAAGTCGACGTTTGTCCGGTTATTAACCCGCGAATATGATGTCAAACAAGGGGCTATTCGAATGGGAGGGCAAGATATTAAACAACTCCTCCGCGAAACGGTCCGGAAGCAGATCGCCGTCGTCCCGCAAGACCATTTCTTGTTCTCAGCATCGATTGCGGACAATATCGCTTTTGCGAAACCGGACGCTTCGATGGAACAAATCATGGAAGCAGCTCGTGTTGCTGCTGTCCATGACGATATTCTTGGTTTTAAAGAAGGTTACGCGACGATGGTTGGAGAACGCGGCGTGACGTTATCCGGTGGACAAAAACAACGGATTTCGATTGCCCGGGCGTTACTCGCCGACTGTCCGATTTTAGTGCTCGATGACGCGTTATCGGCCGTCGATGCGAAGACAGAAGAGGCGATCATCGATCATTTCCGCACGGCTGATAACGAACAGTCGCAAATCATCGTCGCCCATCGTTTGTCGGCCGTTTCCCATACGGACGAAATCATCGTTCTCGACGCGGGACGGATCATCGAACGGGGGACACATGAGCAGTTGTTGCGGCGAAAAGGCTGGTATAAAGAAACGTATGACCATCAACAACTCGAATCATTAGTTGAACAAGGGGGTGGACCGTTTGAATCATGATATCAATGAAAAAGACGTCTTGAAGCGTCTGCTTCGGTTTGTCGGTCCCTTTAAGAAACAAGTCTTTGTGGCGTTCCTTCTCTTATTGGTCACGACGGGTGCGAAACTCGGAGGACCTTATTTAGTTAAAATCTTCATTGACAACTATGTCACGACTGGTAATTATCCAGTCCAGGAAGTCGCCTTATTATTTAGTGCCTACCTCATCTTGCATACGACAGGGATTATCGTCGATTATTTGCAAGCATTTGAATTTCAAAAAATCGCGTTAAAAGTCATTCAGCGCTTACGGATTGATGTGTTTCGTCACGTCATGCACCTGCGACTCGCTTACTTTGACCGGACACCGGCTGGGGTTTTAGTCTCGCGGATCACGAATGATACGGAAGCGATCAAGGAACTCTACATCGGCGTCCTCTCGACGTTTGTCCAAAGTGGTGTCCAATTGATCGGAACTTATATCTTCCTCTATTTCTTGGACCCGACGCTTGCGACAATCGCACTTGTCTTACTGCCTGTATTTTATTTCGTCATCTGGATCTACCGCAAGTACTCGACGAAATATTATGCAGAAGTCCGCGATTTGTTATCGAAAATCAATGCGCAGTTAAATGAATCAATCAACGGGATGGCGATCATTCAGCAATTCCGCCAAGAAAAACGATTAATGGCGGAATTTGAAGAGACGAACGTCGCCCACCAAAATGGTCGTTATAAAAACTTAAAGCTCGACAGTTGGTTACTTCGTCCAATCATTGAACTGATGCTGGCGATTTCAATCGCGACACTCGTCACGTACTTTGGATTCTTATCATTTACGGAGACGGTTCAAGTCGGTGTCGTCTATGCCTTCATTAGTTATCTTGAACGCATTTTCCAACCCGTTCAACAAATCATGCAACGGTTGTCTGAATTCCAACAGGCGATTGTTTCGGCCGACCGTGTGTTTAAGGTTCTCGATACGGATGAGCCGGAACCGACGAAAGGGTTGCCTGGTGCAGCGAGCGTCACGGATGGACATATCGTCTTTGAAGACGTGCGGTTCAGTTATGATGGAGAGACGGAAGTCTTGAAAGGGATTACCTTTGAAGCGAAAAAAGGACAGACGATTGCCCTTGTCGGTCAGACGGGAAGCGGGAAAAGTTCAATCATCAACATCTTGATGCGGTTTTATGCCTATCAGTCGGGACGAATTTTGATTGATGGAAAACCGCTCGAACAGTTACCGGAAGATGAATTACGGCGTCACGTTGGACTTGTCCTGCAGGATTCGTTCCTCTTTACGGGAAGTGTCGCTGATAACATTCGGTTGTTTGACGATCGGATTTCGTTTGGAACCGTTGAAGAGGCGGCCCGTTTCGTTCAGGCGGATGGTTTCATTCACCAACTTGACGAGGGATACGATAGCCCGGTCGCCGAGCGCGGGGCAACGTTCTCAGCCGGAGAACGGCAATTGATTTCATTTGCACGAACGATGGCGCGTGATCCAAAAATCTTAATCTTGGATGAAGCGACAAGTTCAATCGATACGGAGACGGAAGAGAAAGTCCAGACGGCATTGAAACGAATGCGGGAAGGGCGGACGACGATTGCAATCGCTCACCGATTATCGACGATTCAGGACGCCGACTTGATTCTTGTGTTACATCAAGGGGAAGTCGTCGAACAAGGAAATCACCAAACGTTGATTGCGAAAGACGGACTCTATAAAAAAATGTATCAATTACAGTCGGGTCATGTGACTTCGATTACGTAAATGCACACAAAAAGGCCTGCCAGGCGATCTCGCCCGGCAGGTTTTGCTGTTACTTTTTTTAATTAGTAGACAGTTACTGTGACGTTTTGGCGTCCCCAGTTGATGGCTTCTTGTTGTGAACCAACGAGAAGGTCAAGTTTGTTACCTTGAATTGCGCCACCACGGTCGAGAACAATTGCTTCACCGATACCTGAAATGTGCATCCGTGTGCCAATCGGGTATTGTGAAGAAGCTGCTACGATACGCATACCATTGTACGTGATCGTGTTTGTTACATCATAACCGCTAGCAGTCAATGCACGACCGTTGTAAAGCTGGCTACCGTTGCTTGATGGATCGTTCGTGTATGCACTTACGTTCATCGTCACTTTAGTACCAGACTTCGCTGAAGTCGTTTGTTTAGTTGCAGTAGCCGGTTTAGCCGCTGGTTTTGGTGCTGGCTTAGCTGCTGGTTTTGCTTCTGCTTTAGGAGCTGGAGCTGCTGAAGTCGAAGCAGTAGAACCAGAAAGTGTAGTGTAAGCACTATGCACATAGCGCGTTTTACCATCGATTGTTGTTTTAATCCAAGAACCGACTTTACTTTCTACGTTTACTGTTTCACCTTTATACAAGTTACCTACATCTTTCGAGTTCGTAGTAGGTTGTGTCCGAACGTTTAATACTGCCGTAGTGACTGTAGCTTTTTTAAAGTCGAATGATGAGGCAGCAGTAGTATATGCGCCATGTACATAACGTTTTTGGCCATTGATGCTTGTTTTGATCCATGCACCAGAACGTCCTTCGACATTTAATGTTTGCCCTTTATATACGTTACCTACGTCTGCTGATGCTGTTGTAGGTGCTGTGCGAACGTTGAGTACTGCTGTGTCTACTTTTACCGTCTCTGAGGCAGCCTCTGTCTCTTGGGCGAATCCTACTGATAGAGCCGTTGCTGCAAGTCCTGCAGCGAAAACTGCTTTTTTCATTATTGATGTCCTCCTGACATATGCTGTGTTTACTGTTCCTACTCTACACCCCGAAACCGGGTAGTGCGTTTACAGGTCAATGTCATTAAAGTTACAAAAGAGGTCAGTGTGACAAACAGATTGCAAAAAGCGTGTTTTTGTCATTAGTAGGTCATAAAGCATGGTTTTTAAGTCGGTTCGTAAGTCTTTATGCCTATATAAAGAATGAACGGAAGCAATTGTAATGTACAAAAGTCATGAATCAATCCCTTGTCTAAAAATAAGTTGAACCATCTTCTAATCAGACCGGAGGCGAAGTTTGAGAGAAGAAGGAGGGCATGACAATGAAAAAGCGATTGAACAAAAACAAACCCTCTGAATGGAAAGAGGGTTTGCTTAAAAAGGATTAGTGATCAAACAAGTACACTTAATGGAAGGTGCCACGAAATGACTGCATTGAATTTTCGTTTTATGTGAGGAGCCGCTCATTTGAAGAGCCAACGGCATAAGTTTGCATAATCCGTGTGTACTCGACTAATAACAGATCGAGTTCGTGACTGAGCTTCAATACATGTGGGGAGGTGAAACTAGACCGATCTGCTTGAAGATACAGTTCGCTTCGTTTTGCTTCAATTGCTAAGGTCAGTAATTGTTGGCTTGTCATAGCAGTCTCCCTTACATTGGTGTCGTATCCATATTCTAGCAAGTGATTATTCGGAGTGCAACGAAATTTTAGTAAGATAAAGTAAATGTAATTTTTTTGTAATTTGAGAAGTCACGAATCTTTCTTATCTTTTGTGAGATAATAGGTGCTAAATGATGCGGAGTTTGGCAAAATAGAGAAGAACTTCTTCTTATAGAAAGGAGCTGCTGAAATGGAGCTCTCGTTGTGGTTAGCATTTGGGGCAGGGTTACTGTCATTCGTGTCTCCCTGTACGCTACCGTTGTATCCGGTATTTCTTTCGTACATTACCGGAGTATCTGTAACGGATTTAAAAGAAAAAGGTGTCCGGGAAAGACGTTCACTTTTCCATACACTCGCCTTTTTAGTCGGGTTCGCACTCGTATTCGTCGTCCTTGGATTATCGACGTCACTCTTTGCGGACGTCTTCATCACGTATCGCGATACATTACGGATGGTTGGGGCCCTCGTGATTTTCGTCTTCGGGATCGTCTTAGTCGGTTTATGGCAGCCGACGTTCTTGATGCGTGAAAAAAAATTGAATCTTGGTGAACGCAAGGGCGGTTACATCGGTACAGTCCTCGTTGGAATCGGATTTGCGGCAGGCTGGACACCATGTACAGGTCCAATCCTTGCTGGTGTCATCGGTCTAGCGGCGACGAATCCGAGCCAAGGTATGCTCTACATGCTGTTTTATGTCCTTGGATTTTCGATTCCCTTCTTATTAATGGCCTTTTTTGTTGGACGTTCGAAACTCCTTGTCCAGTACAGTCTCAAAATGACGAAATTCGGTGGCGCCTTGATGATGGTCTTCGGAGTCATGTTGTATTTCAATGGCTTGAGTAAATTTGCGGCCTGGATGAGTGATATCGTTGGATTTACAGGATTTTAATCGAGGAAGTGATGAGATGATTTGGATATCAACAGGGGTTGCGCTCGTGATGGGGTTACTCATCAGCTTCATACGGGTGAAGGCGTCGGCGAAACCGACAAATGCCAAAAAGATTTTAATCCCTCCGTTCGCGATGTCGACCGGGATGTTGCAATTTTTATACCCGGCATCTCGTCTGACATGGACGGAGGTCGCGGAAGCATTGATTGTCGGGATGATTTTCAGTGTCTTCTTGATTAAGACGTCAAATTTTTATGAAGCAGAAGGTCAAATTTATTTGCAACGTTCAAAAGCATTTTTTATCGTCTTATTCGGAATCTTACTCGTACGGACGGTCGCAAAATTTGTGATCGGGGGTCAAATCGATATTTTTGAGACAGGTGGAATTTTCTATCTCGTCGCGTTCGGAATGATCGTCCCGTGGCGGATCGCCATGTATCTGAAGTACAAACAAGTTAAGTCGGGGATTGTTCCCGTCGAACATTTACCACAATCATGAAAAATGACCGTCTTGTCCGATTTAATGGACAAGGCGGTCATTTTTTGAATACATCACATAGAATCTCGTTCACTCAAAGTGGATTGATTCTGCCATCATTAACTTTGGAAGTAGAGTTCGTATTCACGCCAATCGATTGCGTGTTCTTTTAAGGCTTTTTTCAAAAAATTATGATCACGTTTTGGAGTCGCTGAAATATATCCTTTGACGACAAGCTCTGACGTCATGACCGATGCACGTTCTTCAAGTGCGAACTGACCGATCCGCCCGGCAATTTTCCGCCGTGCGACGTCACGAAACGCCGCCGGAACAGGCATGACGAGGGCATTCAATAACTCCATTGTCTCGTCCGTCCACAAGTGTCGTGTTTGGTCGATGTACTCATCTTCCCAATCCATCATCGATTTGCCGTCTTCTTTCGGGAGTTTTTTTAAGAACTTCCGGAACATGAAGAAGCCGCCAATCGCCATTAGTGTAATCATGATAAAGCCCCAGAGCAAAATTCCGTTCATGAACCATGCCATCCGTGACTCATCCCCCTTTCAACATCATTTATAGATTAGCATAAATGGTTTTCTCATGCTATGATGAATGACGGAGAAAGTGAGGAGAAGAGATGTTACAGCCATATGTACAATTAGATGAATCCGGACGACCGCAAAAGGGGAACTTACCCGAGACAGCAGACGGTCGCGTCGTCGAATTTTATTATGATACGAGTGGAACGGAAATCACGGTCGTATTCGTGACAATTCCTGCTTTTGATGCCAGTCGCAAGCGGGCATTTACCGTCGGGAAGACGTTTAAGACGATCTCGACTCTTGAAGATTTTACATTAGTGAAATATGACCTTATAGATCATCAGATCCTCGCGACACTTGAAATGTTCGCCGATGGATCGAAGCGCCAAATCGACGCTTCGAGATTGCTCGACTATTAAAAAAAGAAGGAGACGCGGATTGCCGCGACTCCTTCTTTTTATTTCGCGTTTAGCGTGATTTGATCATGGTCAAGCTCGGCGATCCCGCCAATCGGGAACGTAAATAAAGGTTCCGTGTGACCGAAATCCGCATTCGCGATGACGGGGATGGTTTTAAGTTGCGGGTAGAGACTGACGAGATAACGTAAATGTTCTTCCGTCATCTTCGTTGTCAGTTGGAACCGGCCGAAGACGATCCCGCGGATTTCGTCAGCGCCCGGTTGTGCCAGTAACGAAGCAAAATCACGGGCAAACGTCGCCGGATGGACTTCGTAGTCGTCTTCTAAGAAGAGGACGGCTTGACGTAAATCGGGGAAAAACGGCGTTCCTTGTATTAAGTTCAACGTACAAAGGTTCCCCCCGAGAATCCGACCACTCGCTTTTCCACTCGCTAAAACGAGGTGCCCGTCGTTCAACGACGTGACGGTCCGGCCGTCAAACGAGTCATGCCAGTTGACGCTCGGACGAACGGAGATCACTTGGACGTCGAAGAACATTTTTTTGAAGTAGTCTAGCGTATAGGCGTCACGCGAACTGAGTGCGCGTAGCATCGGTCCTGAGTAGGTGATGAGACCTGTTTTTGTGAAAATCGCATTACTGAGCGCCGTAATGTCAGAGAACCCGCAAAGAATCTTCGGGTGGGTCCGAATTAAATCGTAGTCGAGTCCCGCAAGCAATTCGTTTGAACTGAAGCCACCGCGTACGCAAAGAATCGCGTTGACGTCGCTGTCGGCGAAAGCGGCATGTAAATCGTCGATTCGGCAAGCCGGGTCGCTCGAACCGAACGGATTGACGGCGCGGGCATGTTGACTGATTGAGACGCGGAGTCCGAGCGTTTCTAACAGTTCGATGGCGTCATTGATGATTTTTTCATCGACACTCGCTAAGCTCGAAGCAGGCGCAAGGAGACGGACATGCGAACCTGCCTTTAGTTTATCCGGAGTAATCGGCGTCAACTGGCTTTCGATACACTCGATCCGGTTTCCGAACGGATCCTCCGTAAACAATCGCCGGCGCGGTGCAAGCCGATCGTCAAACGTGACCGGGTGACCGGCTTTATTCAAGCGCTCGGCGACACCATCCAAGTCGGGAAACGTGAGGCCGGGATGTGCTTTTTTAGCCGGCTGAAAATTTTGTTCGATGCCAACGTGAATCGCTGCAGCGTGACTTGTAAACCAAACGCCACCCGTCGCACGGACACCGATGGGCTTTTCGACTTCTTTCATATGTAGTAGCCCGGCATAAAAAGCCCGGGTCGCATCTTCTGAAGCAGGTGGCGCAGCTAACTGAACATGATCAAGCATGACGACACTTCCTTTCGTGGTGCATCAACCGACAAATTGTGTGACCCGTTTAAGTTCACGTTCGACAAAGTCTAGATAGAAGGAACCGTCAATGCGGTGGTCAAGACTTTGGGCAATTTCATAAATATTCGAACGGAGCAATCCGAGGTAGCCGGCTTCTTCTTTACGGGCTGATCGGTAAGAGGCTGCGTAATGAGCGAGTAAGAACTGAAGGTAGCCGCGATCTGTCAAAAGCGGAATCAATTGTTTTTTCTCTTCCATCGACCAGACGTAATTCGGGTTGTAATACATTTCGGCATAAAGGTGATACGGTTCGTCGCCACCTGTGAAGAGCGGCTTGACGCGGCGTACTTCTTGTGTGAGTTTCTCCATCCAATCGAATCGGTCCTGTTTACGACTGATGAACAATGGCAAGATGTACGGATGTGCCTGGTCCGGCATCCGTGAACAACCGCGCTCGTGTCGGATTGCTGCATACAATAGAAGTGCCCGGTCTTCGAAACCACGTTCAATCGCATACGTCATCCGGCTGAATCCTTCACACGACGGACAGTCACTCAGTTCATCGGAAGGGGCATCAATCCATTCTTCCAAGTATTGATCCGCTTGTTCTTCGTCACCAAGTTTACTGTAAATCATGAAACCGATATAATCACGGGTCCGCGCAAATCCGTTGGCGTCACAAAAGTCGCTAAAACGTTCATAATCCGCCTCTAACAAAGCGATCGAGACGTCTTCTTGTTCAGCGGCATAAATCAAATACGATTTATAGTTCCAGTACAGGTCAAGCTCCTGTTTATGTGTCAGTGTCAGTTCGTCCTTACGAATCCAGTCCATCAATAATGAAAACGAGACGAGGAACGAGCGGAAATGTCCGAGATCAAACTGGTTTTGAGAAAAGGTCCATAATGCTAAGGGGCGAAGTGAATCGTCGGTCGTATCTTCAAAAATCGTCCAAAGTGATTCGCCACGTTCGAGTGACGGATTTTCCTCTTTCAATCGAAGATATAGGCTATTGAGTTCTTCATGAGGGTTCATCTGTACCCCTCCTTTCTTATATGAGTATACCACGCAGCGGATGAGAAATCGTTGATGATGCGGGCGCAACAAAAAATGATTCCGCTACGCATCAATTGCGCGTCGGAATCATTTCAAGAATTTGTGGATGCAGTTCATTTGCCGGATGCAGTAAATCCTGGATCGTATAACTATTAAGTACCTGATGGAACGCTTCAATCGCTTCATCAAAGGCAGTTCGTGCAGGGTCAAGAGATGGATGTTCCACCATTCCCTCTTGCGGGTCCAAAAAATGAGTCGTTGGTTCGAACAACTGCACGACGTCACCGAGATAAATTTCATCCGGAGGACTTGCTAAGCGAAATCCGCCACCACGACCACGGACAGAATGAATCAGACCATTTTGTCCTAAACGATAGACGACTTTCATCAGATGATTTTTAGAAATGTCGTAACAGTCCGCTACTTCCTGGATTCGGACAAGTCGATCCGCATGTGCGCCTGCAAATAAAAGCGACCGGATCGCATAGTCCGTATAACGTGTCATGCGCATATATATCACCTACTTACCCTAGATTTTAAAATGGACAGGAGAGAAGAACAAGTTTAAATGTGTTGGATGAAACAAGTATTTACTATACTTTTTTGAAGATTGTTTTTACTTAGGGGTTCGGGCATAATGAGGGGGAAAGGTAGGTCATGGTATGCATTTTGATCAAGCATTACACCTCTTACAAAAGATGGGTCCGGAAGTGGACAAACGCGGTTTCCGCATCGCGAGCCGGTTTTATGATCAGTTAGAAAAAAATCATAGCCGACAGCTTGAACAAATGGGACAGCAGGACATGCGTTTACAAAATCGTGAACTTCGGATTTTACGCCTCAGTCGCCTGTTGCATCACGTGACGAACCAACAAGAACCGAGTGAGTTGTTTAAACTCATTTTACTCGAAGAAATCAATCAAACGAAATCGTTCATTCTGTCTTACCCAGAAATCGTCAGTCAGGAAATCCTGCTCGCCGTGCAATGGGAATTTGAGCTTGAAGCGACAGACCCATTGCTCGAGGCATGGTCTGTCGTCCATCACCAACTCGTCGATACGTGTCGTCACTTTTGCAAATATTCATCAAACGCAGACTGGAGACAACTCGAAGTGTTGTTGATTGCAGAAACACATCATTTAGGTGCTGTCATTGACGAAGCAAGGTATGCTTTGACGAATCAACGGAAAACGACGCTCGTCCATTTTAACGACATGAAGGTGCTCTCGGCTAAGTTGATGATGACACTCGAAGGACTTATTCAAAAGGGACTTGTTTTCCATACTATGCACCAAAATAGTACGGATGAAGGGGCGGTTGAATTTTTAGAGATGATTGCAAGCGACGACCCGATCGTATTCGTCAGTGGATCGAGTCGGTTCATCGCGGATGTGCAAAGAACGCTGGAACCGCTACCGGTTATCTTTGGTCCATTTGTCGCAGATAATGCGTTGCCGTCTTAAGCGTAAGTTACCTGAGATGCGTTGTTTTTATAGACAAAAGCGAGTTTTCCCGATCATTAAAGGGAGAACTCGCTTTTTATCATGGATTAATGTGGTTTTCCAGCAACCCCATAAAAAAAGAGTTGCATTATCTCATTGATGAAATGATCTTTGTCAGCGTAGTTATCAGCGAGTCCCGTGAATGCGTCAGCCTGTTCCATGAAGAGATTCATGTAAAACATGATGAGAGGTGGTGAGAAAGTATGATGGATTACGCCTTCTTTTTTTCCTTGGTCAATCAAAGCGAGCATCAGCGGGAGGGTGAATTCCTGATTCATTTTTTCTGTAAATGCTCTCATCGTCGTATCTTGTAAAAGAAGGGTGTTCAGGTGTTCCATCGGGAATTGTTCAAAGGACTGCTTTTTTTGAAGCAGGATAAACGATAATTTTTCTTGAAAGGAGTAGCCACCTGTTAGGTATGTTTCCATTTGCTCCATCATCTTCGTGTACCACTCTTGAATCGTCTCACGGATGAGATTCTCTTTGTTTTCAAAATGCTTATAGATTGTCACTTGTGAAACATTGGCACGATCGACGATATCTGCAATCCGCAGGTGTTTTGGTTCTGATGTCATCAATAAGGCGAGTGTCGCTTGACGGATACGCTGTTTGATTTCTGCCGTTCGTTTTTCAAATCCATTCATAAAAAGAAACCTCCTGTTATCACGATATAATGAAATATATCATCCTCTATATTTCATTATATCATTGACTTCAAAAAACTAGCAGTATAAAATTAATGTAATAAACAACGATTCATATTTCATAATTCGGGAGTGATGACATGATTAACATCGAGAATCTGACGCAACAGTTTTCAAACGGAAAAGGAATTTTTGATGTCACGATCAATGTGGAGAAAGGCGAAGTATTTGGTTTTCTCGGACCGAACGGTAGCGGAAAATCAACGACGATTCGTCATTTGATGGGATATATGAAGCCGCAACGCGGACGGGCGACGATAAAGGGGCTCGATACGTGGGCAAATCAGGCGCAAGCGCGAAGTCACGTCGGTTATTTACCCGGCGAAATGGCGTTCCTCGACGGAATGACGGGGCTTGCGTTCCTCAACATGATGGCTGGTATGCAAGGATCAGACAATCCGGACAGACGTGACGAGTTGATTAAAAAGCTCCAATTCAACCCGAACACACCGATTCGCAAGATGTCAAAAGGAATGAAGCAAAAGATTGGGATCGTCGCGACATTCATGCATGACCCGGAAATCTATATCCTCGACGAGCCGACGTCGGGACTCGATCCATTGATGCAGAACTTGTTCATCGAACTCGTCCTTGAAGAAAAAGCACGTGGCAAGACCTTCTTGATGTCGTCTCATAGTTTTGCTGAAATCGAGCGGACATGCGACCGGGCAGCGATTATTCGTGACGGAAAAATCGTCGCGACAAAAAATATTCATGAGTTGCAGACGATGCAACGAAAATCATTTAACGTCACGCTCCATGAAGAAGTGGCTGTAGCCGCTCTGCTTGCTTCCGCCTTGACGACGGAGCGAATCGACGTGCGGACGGTCCGGGTCGAACTCCGTGGGAATTATGATTTACTCATCCAAACGCTCGCCCCGTATCACGTCAAGAACATCAGTGCCGATGACCAAAGCTTGGAACAAATTTTTATGGATTATTATAATCAAAAGGAGTTGGGGAAATGAATCTCGCCCTTTATCGTCATATGATGCAGCTCCATCTGAAGATGTTTTTTGGTTTCGGGGTCGGCTCAGCCATGTATGTCACGTTGATTACCTCCCTTTATCCGTTGCTCGACGACAACATGGAACAGATTGACGACATGATGCAGATCTTACCGGAAGGAATGATGCGGGCATTTGGAATGGAGTCTATCAGCAACTACGGTCAATTCATCTCGGCCGAATACTATGGTCTGTTTTATCTTTTAATCCTGGGTGTCTTTAGCGTGATGGTCGCGATTCAACTTGTCGCACGGCTCGTCGATCGCGGCTCGATGGCCTATCTTTTATCGACGCAGGTTTCACGAACGAAAGTCATCGTCACACAAATGCTCGTCTTAATCAGTGGTTTAATTGTGATTCATGTTTTGACATTCGCAGGCGGGGCGCTCGCAGCACGATTCTTAATCGATACGGACCGAATCGCACTCACTGAGTTTTTCCAAATCAACTACGTCGGGTTTTGCTTGTTCTTAGCCGTCAGCGGTTATTCGTTCTTGATTTCCTGTTTGTTCAACGATGAAAAAAATGCTTTTGCGGTCGCCGGTGGTGTAACTTTTCTATTTTACGGGATGAACATGATGGGGAAAATCGTCACGAAAATCGACTGGATTCGGCATTTTACGCCGTTTTCGCTTTATGAACCTGGAAAAATCGCCAGTGGGGAAGGAGAGGTCCTCGTCTCAGTAATCATTTTAATCTTGATTGGTCTGCTGAGCTATGGTCTTGCCATCGTCATTTTCCGGAAACGAAACTTGCCGTTGTGAGGAATGAATCGAAAGGAGAGACGAAAATCACCTTCGGCTTGCCTGTCTCTTGAGCAGCGTGCGTTTAGTCGCTTTTTCCCGATGAAACTAACGAAAATGGGAAGCTTTGAAGACGAGTCGAGGAAGAGCGTTCCGCCCTAAACATAAGAAACCAAGACCTCTTCTTTCTAAAACAGTAAAAGGCGCATTCGACTTTTCGTCAGATGCGCCTTTTTAAAATAAACGTTAACTTACGCCGACTCGGACAATCGTTTCGCACGGCGAATCGAACGATCGAGTGCCAAGTAGACAAGTCCAGATAAACAACACGCGACCCCGATGGCGCCAAGCGCATAGTCGCCGTGACCGGATTCGAGGAACAACGACCCGAGGAGCGGTGCCGTTACGCCACCAATCAACCACTGCACGCTCGCGGCACCATTATACGTTCCCCGTAAGTGAACCGGCGCGATTAAAGCGATGAACGTCATTTGGACCGGTGACATGATCATTTCACCGACCGTATAAAGGGCGTATATGACGAGTAAGAGAATGACGATGACGATATAATCCGTTCCGAGCGAGAAGAAGTAGGACGGGACGAAGGCGAGTAAAATCATGCCGAGTCCGAAGACGCTTGCGCCGAGTAACATGACTTTCCCGAACGATTTCCCGGATAGCTTCGCAGCAATCGGAAATTGGAACAAGACGACCATGATGCCGTTCAGTCCCATCAAGTACGGGAAAGGATTTTTTTCGTCCGGTAATCCCGGTAAGGCTTCTTTTAAGAAGACGGGTAACATGTTTTCGACGAGCGTGAAGCCCATCGAGATGAAGACACCAGCCGCAATGAAGATTAAAAAGACATGGTCCTTTCGTAAGACAGTCAGTGAAGAAAGTTGTGGCGTATCCACCGGATGCTCGATTTTTTCAGGTTTCGTCTCACCGATGAACAGCAGGAGGACGAGGGCATAAAGTACATAAACAATAGCTGCTCCATAGAAAATTAAGGACCGATCGATGAAGAGGACGGCACTGCCGATCAATGGACCGAACGCGGCCCCGATGTTATGTCCCATCCGTAAGAGACCAAACGATTCATTCAACCGTTCCGGTGGTGTGACATCAGCGACCATCGCGCTCGCTGCCGGGTGGAACAGAGAATTTGTCAGGCCGAGCGTCGCATTTAAGATAAGCAACGGCCAAAATGTATCGGCAAACGTAAATCCGATCAAGGCGAGCGCATCCCCGACGATGGCGATGACCATCAGTGGTTTGCGGCCGTAAATGTCGGCGAGGTGCCCGCCGAGGAAGGATCCGAACAACGCGGAAATCGGACCGATCGCCATGATGACACCGACGAGGAGGTATGAATCGAGTTGGTCGGCGTAATAGAGTACGAGAAATGGTGCAATCATGAACATCATGATACCGGTTAACGTTTCCCCGACGAACCGGATCCAGATGTTACGGTCGAGCAGTTTTAATGAGTTGAACATAAATAAAACCCCTTATTATTCCGTTTTTAGACAATAGAAAAGACGGATACGCACAAATATGGGCATACCCGTCCTGATATAAGGGGGCAGCATGTACGTATACGCATACGCACACCCTGCTTAATTTTTAAAAAATTAAACGATTGGGTGACGTACAATGATCGCAGATGAGTTTGATACCTGAATCTGTCGCTGTGCTTGTGGCTGTTTCATGTGTACGTCTCCTCCTTCTAGTTAGTTAACTTCCTCGTCATCGTATAGAACATCAGGACGAGTTGTCAACTAAAAATCTGAAAATTAAGTCAATCATGTGAAATAGACGAACAGCTGAAAATTCGGTATGATAGACTAGTTGCGAAAAATGAGCTGGTTACAAGTATTGAATTTATCGTGAAGGGACTTAATCATACATGACAAAATTACAAACTGAAGTCGAGAAACGCCGGATTTTCGGTATCATCTCCCACCCGGATGCCGGGAAAACGACATTAACAGAAAAATTCTTACTCCACGGAGGGGCAATCCGGGAAGCAGGGTCGGTCAAAGCCCGAAAAAATTCGAAATTTGCCAAATCCGACTGGATGGAAATCGAGAAACAACGCGGAATCTCGGTCACGTCATCGGTCATGCAATTCGAATACGATAAAAAAATCGTCTCTATCATGGATACACCGGGTCACTCGGACTTCGGGGAAGATACGTACCGGATCTTGACGGCCGTCGACTCGGCAATCATGGTCATCGATGCGGCGAAAGGGATCGAGTCACAGACAAAAAAACTTTTCCAAGTCTGCCGGATGCGCGGTATTCCAATTTTTACATTCATCAACAAGATGGACCGTCAAGCACGTGATCCACTCGAATTGATGGAGGAGCTTGAAGAAGTCCTCGGTATCCCGTCTGTTGCCGTCACGTGGCCGGCAGGATCAGGACAACAGTTCGAAGGGGTCTACGACCGGGTAAACGAGAAGTTCCACTGCTTCAAACAGGACCGGAAGACGATTGAGCTGGGGGAAGAAGGGCTCGCAAACGACGAACTCGCTAACTCAATCAACAACGAAATGTACGATACGCTCGTCGATGAAGTTGATTTACTCGACGGTGCCGGCAATGCCTATGACGAGGAATTGATTGCAAAAGGTGAACTGACACCGGTCTTCTTCGGTTCAGCTCTCGTCGACTTTGGTGTCACACCACTGCTCGAACACTATCTCAACTTGTCCCCGTCACCGACACCACGGGAATCGAACAAAGGGAAAATCGAACCGGCACAAGAATTCTTCAGCGGATTCGTCTTTAAAATCCAGGCGAACATGAACCCGAATCACCGGGACCGGATTGCGTTCATCCGCATCTGTACCGGCAAATTCGACCGTGGGATGGATGTCGTCCTGACGCGGACAGGTAAGAAAATGAAATTGTCGCAATCGACGCAGTTCATGGCAGATGAGCGGGAAACGGTCAACGAAGCCTTTGCCGGAGACGTCATCGGTCTCTACGACTCGGGCAACTATCAAATTGGCGATACGATCACAAATGGTGATCCGTCACTCCAATACGAAGCCTTGCCGACGTTCGCACCGGAGTTGTTCTTGAAGGTCTTTACGAAAAATGCCCTGAAGTCCAAACAATTCCAAAAAGGGATTGAACAATTGGCGCAAGAAGGAGCAATCCAAGTCTATAAGACGGAATACAACGAGGTCATCCTCGGTGCGATCGGTCAACTTCAGTTCGAAGTCTTCGAACACCGCCTTAAAGGCGAGTACGGCGTCGATATCTTAAAAGATGCGGCGAACTTCCAGGTCGCGAAGTGGGTCAAGGTGACAGAAATCAATGAAGTGAAGAAATTGACGGATTCACGGACGGTCCTCGTTTATGACCGTTGGGAAAACCCGGTTCTCCTCTTTGCGAACGATTTCGTCTACGAACGCTTCGTCCAAAAAAATGAAGGTACAATCACGTTAGTCGATTCACCGCAACAATTGAATGACTGATTGAAGGAAAAGAGCGTATTCGCATCAGCGGATCAGCTCTTTTTTTTGTGCTTCGCTGTTTTGCTTCAGAAGAACATGGGTAAAAAAGGGAAGTGGTTCGATTCATACATTTTGTGAGAGGGATGGTGGCAACGATGGCGAAAAAATTCGTAGGCGTTTTTCATGATCAATCCAGCTTGGAACAAAAGATGCATGCTTTAAAAGAACACGGACATAAGGACTCAGATTTTTCAGTCGTCGGACGGGATGAAGCGGCCGAAGAGACATCGGGTGCGTCTTGGGTCGATGAAATGAAAGCGAAGTTCAGCAAGGAACCGCCGTTACGCGAGACACTGAAACGCGTCGGGCATTCGGACGACGAAGCGGCGAAACATTATGAAGAAGTCGAGCGTGGTGGGATTGCTTTGTTCGTCAAGGAACGAGAACACCATGATCACGACCACGATCATGACCACGAACACGGGCATCGTCATGACCACACGGAAGATCGTCACGGAGGGAAAGTCGAAAATCCCGGCGTCAATGACTATGAGTCGAATCATGAATCCGATCACGAAAAAAGTACGCGGACGAAATGGGACGCGGACGATTTAAATAAATAAGGGACGAACACGGCTTGCTTTTTTTAAAGTAATCCGTGTTTTTTGTTGGAGAAGTGTCTTCGCTA
This sequence comes from Exiguobacterium sp. QJM3NY_9, assembly GCF_056173545.1. Classification (NCBI taxonomy): domain Bacteria; kingdom Bacillati; phylum Bacillota; class Bacilli; order Caryophanales; genus Exiguobacterium; species Exiguobacterium sp. QJM3NY_9. The sequence goes on from NZ_CM149679.1 coordinate 1,202,035, forward strand.
CCGCCAGGAAAAAGGCGAGTGCTATACTGGAAGCACTTATTGAAGAGGTGAAAACATGAAAAAAACAGTCGCAACACTTGTAGGGCTCGGTTTACTCGGAACGGTCTTCATGACGCGTTATCCGTTATTCGGTCGCCGACCGTCTAAAGCCGAACAACAGGATTACAGACGATCCGCCCAGTTCAAAAATGGAAAGTTTCAAAATGAACTGCCGTTCCAACTGAAGATGGAATGGGAGACGACAAAAAGTATCTTAAAAGATTATGGACGGAAATTGCCGTCTTTAAAACCGGTCAAACCGTTACCGGTCAAACCGTTTGAACAGCGGACGGACGGGACAGAACCGCGTGTGACCTGGTTCGGGCATTCGGCGTTCTTGCTTGAACTCGATCACCAGACGATTTTCTTTGATCCGATGCTCGGTCGTGCGCCGTCTCCGTTCCCGAAACTTGGAGGCGGACGTTTCCAGACGACGGCACCGGTTGACCTCGATGCCTTGCCGCCGATCGATCTCGTCATTTATTCCCACGACCATTATGACCACCTTGATTACCATTCAGTCTTGGCATTAAAAGACCGGGTCGGCCGGTTCATCGTCCCGCTTGGTGTCGGCAGCCGCCTAAAGGGCTGGGGCGTCGACGCAAGTCGGATTACGGAACTCGATTGGCACGAATCGGTTGAGACGAATGGTCTTCGCCTGACGGCAACACCGGCCCGGCATTATTCGGGACGAAACGGGCTTGATCAATTTTCGACGCTTTGGGCGTCATGGGTGATTGAAGGGTCGAAGAAAGTCTTTTTCAGCGGCGACAGCGGCTACGGTCCGCACTTCAAGACGATTGGAGAACAATACGGTCCGTTTGACTTGACGATCATGGAGTGCGGGCAATACGATACCCGTTGGTCCAGTTCACACATGTTACCGGAGCAGACACTCGCGGCACATCTCGACGTCAAAGGGGACGTGATGATTCCTGTCCACTGGTCGGCGTTTACACTGGCGTTTCATCCGTGGTACGAACCGGTCGAACGGCTGTTGAAGGAAGCAGCGAAACATGGCGTACCGGTCGTGACACCGATGATCGGTGAGAGCGTGACGGTTGCAAGTCAGACCCGTAAATGGTGGCGTGAAGTTAGGTTAAGTTAAGTGAAACTCGTCGTCCTTTCCCGTGCTTTCCTCAGGCGAGACACGAGCCGCGGCTTCTGTTCCTTTCGGACGAGGAGCCGGGTCTCGTTTGTCTCTGACAGCGCGAAAAGCACGCGCTTTTTCCTGTAGGAGTCACGGGAAGAAGCCGAGTTGAATGGACTTCATGTGATTTCAAACACAAAATCCCCATGCTGTCGTGTTTTACGACAGGGTGGGGATTTTACGTTGACATACAGATTAACCGGCCAGCCGTTCTGATTGAGCGTCACGTCGCGAACGCAAGCGCTCGATGACTTCAAAACCAAGCACGAGCATCGTCCCGATTAATAAGCCGTTACTGAAGAACGGACGTAACGTCAGTGGCAGGATTTCTGCCAGGACCGTCGATTGCAACAGAATGCTGATCCCGATGACAGCACAAATCGCAAAGGCATGTTTCCGGCGACTGGTCTTCATGCTGCTTTCAGCCGACTGCCAGGCAATCAGGAACATGTGCGGTAACGTCGCGAGTAACGCTGCACTGGCGACACTGCGCGGTAGTGTCGCGATGATGCCGATAATGCTCGGGAAAAAACCGACCAAGGCAATGACGAGTGAGGCAATCAAAAACGGTCGGCGGTCCTTACTGCCTGTCTGGGCGATAAAGCCACTCGTGATCGGCAAGGGAACCGGAACGAGCGTCGAGAACGTCGCCGCGATCAAGTGAATGATCCCTTCGATCGTCAGTCCTTGATGCAAGGCGCCTTGTTTCTGAATCGTCGCTTCGACGGCGCTGAGCGCAGCAATCAAGTTGACGATTAAAAGAATTGCAAACGGAATCGCGACGAGAAACGCACTGCCGTCAAATTGCGGCATCCCGAACGGTAAAGCGGTCGGGACGGAAAAGACACCGGATGCTTCCGGTAGTGACGGGCGACTGACCAACCAGCCGACGACAATGCCGATCATCAAAGCGAACGGACGGAGCCGTGCCGGACCAAACTGGCTCAGTCCGAGGACAAGCAGGAATGTCAGAACACCGGCAAGACGTGTCGCTTCGACGGCGAGAACGGCACCCAGCATGACGCCGGTCAGTTGAATACATAATAAAAGCAAAAACGTGCCGCTGACGAGCGGGGTAAAGACCGGTAATAAAAAGCGCGTCCATCCGGTCAACCCGAGGAAAATCAAGACAACACCGGCGATGACGACAGCGGCCATCGCAATCGTGAAGGCCGTTTTTGAATCGACCGGCAGAGCGGCGATGACAACAAAGATACTGACCCATGAGCCGGCCGGACCGGATACGATCGGTAACCGGTGACCGAACACACCATGGAGAAAACAGGCAATCCCGCCGACGAAGAAAGAACGTTGAACAAGAGCGGCCGTCTCGACATTCGAGAGGTCGAACAGACTGGCAACGACGATCGGCAAGGCAATCGTATTGGCTAATAAGAAAATAATCCACTGAACTGTGGACGTCGTACGTTTCACAAAAATCGTCTCCTTTAAAAATCGCTGATTTTAGCATCGTATCATATGATTGATGTTATGATTCATACATATTTATGACTGAAAACATATGAAAGAGATGATGAATATGGATTTACGGCAATATCGCTATTTTTGTGCAGTCGTCGAAGAACAATCGGTCACGCGGGCAGCAGAACGCCTGCGGATGGCTCAGCCTGCCTTGACGCAACAAATTCGGAAGATGGAAGAGTTGCTTGGCGTACGGCTGATTGAACGGGCGGGACGCGGCATCCGGATTACAGCGAGCGGTGAGCGGCTCTATGAACGGGCCGTCTCACTGTTGCGCTATGAAGCGGAAACGCGGATCGAAGTCAGTGACATCAAGGAAGGGCGGACCGGCATTTTACGGATCGGCGTCAATACGTTGTCCGCCGGCCGCTTGACAGGCTGGGTCAGAGAAATGAAACGACGGCATCCGCGGATTACGTTACAGATTCATCAGGGCGAGTCTGCTGCTTTGATTGATCGTTTGAAGGATCATGCGATCGACGTGGCACTCGTCCGGCTGCCGATTGAGGCGCAAGGCGTCACGATCGAGTGGATGGAAGAGGAACCGTTTTATCAGATCCATCATCCTGATTTTCCGGATGCCGATATGATCATTCCGAGTCAGGAAGGACTGGGTGTCTTTCAGACGCTCAGTCAACAGTTCGGGGTCGTCTCGCAGGAAACGTGTTCCGACGTCTTGACCTTGATTGGACTCGTCCGGTGTGGACAAGCGGTGACGCTGTTACCGGAAAGTACGCTTCGCGAGCTCGACATGACGGGACTGGTGCAGAAACGGTTACCGGACGCGACGAGTACGACAGCTCTTGTCTGGTTAACGGAAGACGGTCAATCGGCGTTGACCCAACAATGGGTCTCGATTGTCCACGAGTAAGAACGAATTGTTAAAAAAGGGATTTTATAGGATAATTGAACAAGTGACAGGAAGGTAAGGGGGAGGATGAAATGAAGACGATTCGCGGAAAATACGGCGAAGCGAAGATTTTTACACACAATGTCGATGACATCACGATTGAGCAAGTGACGGGGATGCTGAACGAAAACATTGCCGTCGACGGCAATGTCCGAATCATGCCCGATTGTCATGCCGGCAAAGGCTCGGTCATCGGAACGACGATGCGGATTCACGATAAGGTCGTTCCGAATCTCGTCGGTGTCGATATTGGCTGCGGCATGTTATGTACACAAATCAACCGTGAAGGAACAGCCGGCGTCGATTATGAGAAGTTGGATGCTGCGATTCAGGCACTGGTTCCGAGCGGCATGTCGGTTCGCAATCAGCCGCACCGCTTATCGGAACAGATTCCGTTTGAGCAGGTGTTGGCACCGTTCAACGAAACACGGGCCCGGTTGTCGATTGGCACGTTAGGCGGCGGGAATCACTTTATCGAGCTGAACGCGGACGACGAGGACAATCTCTATCTCGTGATTCATTCCGGCAGCCGGAACCTCGGGAAGACGATTGCTGAACATTACCAAAAGCTGGCGGAAAGCTCACAATTCACCGTCGATACGGCATCGGTCGTCGCCTCACTGAAAGATCAGGGACGGGAGCAGGACATCCAATCGACGTTGGTCGAGCTGAAGAGTCAGTTCAATGAAACGAATAAAGATTTAGCGTACGTGTCCGGTTCCGATATGGACAACTACTTACATGACTTAAAAATCGCTCAAAAGTACGCGTCACTGAACCGTCAAGCAATGACCGACGTCATTGTTGAAGCGATGGGCTGGTCGGTCACGGAACAGTTCGATACGATTCATAACTACATCGATCTCGAGCGGATGATTCTCCGCAAAGGTGCGATTTCGGCGCAAGCCGGTGAAGTCGCCATCATTCCGATGAACATGCGTGACGGTTCACTGATTGTCAAAGGAAAAGGCAATCCGGACTGGAACTATTCGGCGCCACACGGAGCAGGACGGATCATGTCCCGTTCGAAAGCCTTTAAATCCGTTGATCTGAGAGAATTTGAAGCGACGATGCAGGACGTCTGGTCGAGTTCGGTCGTCGAATCGACACGTGATGAGTCACCCTTCGTCTACAAGCCGATGGAAGAAATCATCCGGAACACGATGGATACGGTCGAGTTACTTAAAGTCATCAAGCCGCTCTATAACTTTAAGGCGAAGTGAGCCGGCAGGTGTCTGCGACTTTGAGACAGACAAAACCCCCGACCTTCTGATTGGAAATGAATCAGTGGTGAGGGGATCGGTTACATAATATTTACTCGTTGTCAGTCTTTACTACTGCCGTACCAAAGTCGGCGTTGAAGGCACGGCACCAAATCACGACGGTATTGTACTTCGTGAAATCGACATCTGGAGGGACAGCATAATTTTGATTGCCGGTATTGCCTTTTAATGCCCCTAAGTTGATGCCTTCTTTTGGCTCCATACCCGGTTGAATGAGATAGACGAATAAATCTGGACCATTCGTCGTCTTGAAATCCTCAAACCGGAGATACTGACCGTCCTCTGCTTGAATCGTTTTGAGTGTTCCTGAGGTTTTGTAGTTTTTTTCTCCATCGACGAACATCCCGGAGAACGTAGGGCCGTCCTGATCCTGCGTACCAGGTGTCGTAGCTTCTGTTTCATCTTCAGTATCCGGTGTCTGTTCTTCCGTTTTGACGTCAGATGAAGTCGGGGGAAGTCCTTCGTCAACTGCTTTATCAAAAAGAAGCGGCGAGACTAACCACCAACTGATTGCTAGGATACCGACGATGACGACACCAAGGAGAATCTTCGTGATTGTTTTCATGTGCATCACTCCACTTCAGAGGTTTTTCAGTGCAGCGTTCGGACATCTGCGTCTTGGTTAAATTTTATCATATGTGGAAGATATCCGTTCATCCGAAGACGCTAGTTACTTAGATATTTGTAAGTCTCCCCCTCATCAGCGCTGCGGAGAAAACCTGCTTTTACAAGTACGGATTGGGAGGCACGATTTTCATGTTCTGTATAGGCACAGACCTGTAAAACTTTCATTTCCTGCAGACCAAACTGGGTAACGGTCTTGACGGCTTCCGTCATATAACCGTGGCCGCGGAAGTCCGGTTTCAGGACATAGCCGATCTCAGCAATGTTGTTTTGGTAGCCGCGGCAAAAACAGCAGTTCCCGATGAATTCGCCGGTCGACTTTAAGTACAGTCCCCACGTAATCCCGTCCCCATTGAAATAATCGCGGGCAATCTGACTCAAGATGTTGACTACGTCAAGGCTGTTTTTTGCCTGTTGCCCATCATAGACCGTAATCTCAATCATTTGATTCGCTTCACTTAATCGAATTTCTTTTAATAACAGCCGTTCGCTCGTCAGTTCAGGAAAGACGTCAAAATAGTATTTTTCTTTCATGGGGCATGCCTCCTTGAATTTGCTTCTTACCTCAAGTGTACGTTATCCGATCCGAATCGGAAGCATAACATCATCAAAACTAAAAATCCGTTCATTGATCAGGAGGAATTTACATGCAAAAGAAAGCGTTAGTCGTTATTGATATTCAAAATGACATGACAAAAAACTACAAAGAAGTCATCGGTACGATCAATCAGTCAATCGATTGGGCAGTTGAACAGGACATGCATGTGGTCTATATCCGACACGAAAATTTATCGGCCGGGACAAGAACGTTTAAAACCGGGACACGTGGTGCCGAGTTGGCACCTGATTTGAATATCGTTTCAGATCATGTATTCACAAAATATAAGGGGAATGCTTTAACAAGTGAAGCATTTGCATCATTTATTGAGCAGCATGAGATCACCGACTTTTATCTGACCGGCGGCGATGCGACGGCTTGTGTCAAATCAACGTGCTTTAACTTACGTAAACTGGATTACGACGTGACGGTGATTACGGACGGGATCACAAGTTACGATAAAAAGAAACTGCCGGAAATGATTGAATACTATGAGAAAAAAGGTGGCAGCATCATCCAGTTCAATGATTTACTTTCGGTTGATTAACGCTGTTGAAGGAGGGGGGTAACATGAAAAATGTAATTAAAGTACTGATTGTTTTGTCCGTCTCAATAGGTCTGATGTTGACAGGTTTTCCGTCAAACGAAGCCGTGGCGAAAAACAAAAAAGAAACACAACATGACACTTTTAAAAAGCTGAAACTGAATACGTCGATGACCAGCGTTGCGGAAGTCATGTATGGCAAGAACTATAAAAAACATCTGTGTGACCGCTCAGAAGATGAAGTGAAAGTTAATCTTTTATGCAGTAGTGAATTGAACGATTCCAATACATACGATAAAAGCGGGAAGCTAAAATATTTGAAGTATGAGTTTTATCTGTACCCAGATTCAAAGGTGCCGAATGAATCGGACAATCCGGATGAAGTGACGTTCCAAACCGTCCGGATGTTGCTCGTATTTAAATCAAAAGAACACAGCAAGCAGTTAAAGCTTGTCGAAAAACATTGGTTTGACGTATCCGTCAAAAATTCAAAACGTGTCTACAATAATCAAAAAATTAAAAAAGGCATGACGAAAAAACAAGTCGATGCGGTGATGACGGGAACAGGAATCGGGAAACATGAGGCCGTCGCGTATATTGACTATTCAAAAGTCGGGAAGCAAGCCGGTAAACAACAGCCTGTTTTTCCAAAGGCGTACAAGACGTATTCGTATTCCGTTTTGAATCAGAAAGAGAATGTCCTCTATTACTTCGAAACGAAGTACAGTCGAACGAAAAAAGAGTACGTGGTTTCGTATGTGGAGTCCTGGAGGGAGAACATTAAATGAAATGGAGAAAAAAATACTTGATTTTGTTATCCAGTGTTTTTTTGATTGCGGGATGCACGGACGATGCTGTAACGTCTAAGACTAAATTAGAAAACAAAAAAGTCACGGTTTCGAATCAAAAAACAGATGAAAATCAAATCATGAATCATGAACAGTTGTTTACACACATGAACGAACACTTGAAGATTGATCAATTTCAGCTAAAAGCAAGTACGCGGGGTTCAGATTTCACAATCATCGACAAGGAATTAAGCTTTGGTAAAAGAAAGTGGTTAACCGTTGATGGAAGTAGTGATAGTGCCTCAACACAAGAAAGCTTATATTTCGAAGATAAAAAACAGACGACGCAGTTGTCGGTCCACTTTGCCTACACCGACCACTACATAGGCGAAGATATGATCCAGTATCCCAGCAGCTCGGGCTATGACAAATTGAATCAACAACTCGCGAATCAATCTGATTTAATACTTATCAGCTAAAAGAATTTAGTGATTTCCGTCCAACAAAACAAACTAAGTAGAGTAGACCTGGGAACGACAAAACTTGCAGTAAAGCGGATTATCAACGAATTAGAACACATGAAGTAAATTCTTACTAAAACGAGAGAACTCACGAATGTATGAGTTCTGTCGTTTTTTATCTATATTGAAACATTCTTCAGCATCACTAGACGCGCAATTGCACATGACTCCATCAATGCTCTAGACGTTTAAGTCGTAACTACTCTCCGAATCGGTACATGGTACATGTTCCTTTCCTTCGAGAACCACAGTATGACAATGTCTTCCTTTTGATAGTTAGAATATGGATTTTATATGTATTCAAACTGTAAAATACGCCATCCTGAAAGAATAGTGTATTTTATTTGAAATTTAATCCTAAAAATTGGTTTTTTTGCTTATTATATAGTCCGTATGTTAGTTTTTTTATAGGGATATAGCTATTATCAGTTCGAATGTCCGTATTTCATGATACTTGACGATGCACATAAGATTTCATCAAGGAGGTACATCCATGCAAACATTTAAATACTATGCTGTCGTCACCCCAGATTTGGAGGATGATTGCTATCTCGTTCGATTTCCAGACCTAAAGAATGTTTTCACTGATGGCGAGACACTCTTGGAAACCGTGAAACACGCCGAAGAGGTGCTCGAGGGAATGTTAGAAGTCATGATCGATTACAATACGAAGTTCAATCCACCTAGCCCCGTCTCCGATCTCAAGATTGAGGAAGGGGAGAGTCTGATCGCTGTTGAGGTACACGTTACACCTAAGGGAACGGATGGCGATTTCAAGCAGGAACTCATCGATGATATCTATGCCGATGAGGATTGAGCGCCAGTGCTTCCTGAACGGCTCTATCGATAAAGTTCAGAGGGTGCGAACCAATGAATATGAAAAGGGGAGAAAATAAGTGAACGACAGATCGATGATACGAGACGCGCTTAAAAATACAATCGTCCCTGTATTACGTTCGCATGGTTTCAGGGGACGCTATCCTCATTTCAGACGTTTGCAAGGAGATCACTGTGAACTTCTTTGTTTATATATCGTTAAGCTTGGTGATGCTTTTTACATCGAGACTTCTAGTTGTCCTTTGGAGGGATGTACGACGTATTGAGGGGAACATATCCCTCCAGATAAAGCTACGGTCGATTACATGCATCCTGATGAGAGAGTGCATGTAGGGAATTTCTTTTTTCACTTCGCTGATCTTCGAACTCTATCCGAACATGAAGAGTTAGCTAGAGAGGCGTTAAATCATCTAGGGTTAGGACAGTCTGAATGGAAGAGTAAATCGCGAGATCAAAAGAAGAAACAGAAGAACGTAGTATTCAAGTAAGGTACTTCCGTCCTCGCGATGTGATAGGATCACGTACATGACGTATCGTTCACGTCACCATGAATGATACGGGAGTCGTTATTTTCTCGGTCGATAGTCTGCCAAGATTTCGTTCCACCTCGTGATGAACATATCGAAGTTCATAAAGCACTCGATTATGATAAGCAAGTTGTCTCTCTAGAAGATATGGGATTGATAAAGGTCCGATTGAATCCCTTTAGCGAGCGTTGAAATGTGAAAATTATTATCTACATAAATTTGTGGAGTTCGACGAACCCCAGCTTACGACCAAAGTACGTTTACAATGAAGAACGATATCAACAACGATTAAACGGCTTAGCTCAGTTAAAATACAGAGTTAAGCCGATAAAGAGATTTATGTTATTTTCCCTATCTATTTGACGAGGAGCAGTTAAGTCTAACCATCCTCTTTTTATATTCTTAATCATCTGACATTCAAATCACCTAGTTAAACGATTGAACTAATAAAGACTAAACGAGTAGTCAGAAGAAAAAAAATTTTATTATTGCAGATGACATAACGTGTTGGATGAAGAAATCATGTGATTAATAGCACACCGGTTTCATTAGATTAAACGCTATGTTATGGTTATATAAAGAAAAGGAGGGTTTAAATTGGAAAATAAGAAATATTATAAAAATCTTATTACCATTCGATTGGTAGCGACATTTCTGATACTTCTATCTCTAATTTTACCATACTTTGAGATAATGAAGTACAGTACAGTTCCATTTGTTATTCTTATAACACTTTTTGTATTTTTTGTTATGGAAAACAGATATGGTAAAAAAACTGTAAGTAAATAGGTTTTACAGAATAATTATCAACTTATTGTTTCTAACACTACTATTAGTAGAATCATATCCCAAATTTTAATAGGAGGTTTTTTTATTGAAATTTAAAGGATTTTTCCTGTTGTTGTCTATCTTGTTAGTTTTCAGTAGTTTTGCTGCAGGTGGAAACTACGTAAGTGCAGATGATTCACCATCAAATACAAATGAACTAAATCAAAAAACGATTGATTTAGTGGATAATTTTATAGTTTTTAAAGATAATAATTTTGTGATTGAAAATACTGAGATTCTAACCACTAAAATTGGTGAAGAAGAGTTTGCTAAAGTTAATGCAGAGATTGCTGATAAAAATGCCTTGTTAAGTGGACTTACAACAGAAGAACTTGACAGCATAGCTGTAGTTGATAATCATGTTCAGTTTTTAGATCAAAATGTATCGGCAAGAGCTAGCAGTAAAGGTAAAAATGCTCTTGAAGTTCACTGGTGGGGTTATAAGGTATTTTTAAATGACAATTTAACAAATACTACAGCTCAGGCTTTGGCGGGTGGATCTGGTACTGCTGCACTTGTAGCTATTTGGGCGCCTTGGTTCTCAGCTCCTACGGCTATTGTGAAAGCTGTAGCTACAAGTGCGGTAGTTGTTTTGGGTGGTTCCTCTGCGATGTTTTATAAAACAAATAAAGGTAAAGGTATCTATTTAAGATTTACTGGGATTTTACCAGCTAACGTAATTTATACTGGCATGTTTTCTCAATAAGAAAGACATATAAGCCAAATAATTATATTGTTTTTAAAGAAGAATAAATAACATTTTAAATGCTAATCTCTCAGTCAATTCAGATTTTAAACAAGGGGACTGACTCAAAAGAGAGTGCATCTTTTGATTAAACTGAACGAAGGGAGGCAGATGATTGGATTAAATCCGATTATCTGCCTCCCTTTTCTTTCTTTTTCAATTGATGTATTAGATTAGAAACGGTTTTTTGACCAGTTTTCGGAGATTATGAGCGATAGCTACCAACCCGAATTCCAGTTCTGTTTGATGGACCCAAACACAGACTCGACTTCGATTTTCCGCTTGCTGAAGACGGACTTATCGTTTGGAGATTCGAGATTCTTTTCATATTTTGTTTTAGACCAAGCCATTTGGATGAGCGACATACAATTTTTCATCAACTATCTACATCAAAAACGCCCCCGAAAAAGCGGGGACGAAGCAAACATCTTAAATTTTTAAATCACACCGTCTCATCCGTAAACGTTTCACCCGTCCGGCGCACGGTCGCTCCGAGTTCAGCCGCAATCGCATTGATCGCTTCTGAATCTTCATTTACCTCACTGATGATGATGACGCCATAGTGATCGGCACTGATTTGGTTCAGCGTCCGGTTAAATAAATCAAACGAATCGCGTTCGTTTTTTTCGTCCCGGTTTGCGCCGATCAAGTATCCGGCAACAGAACCGACGAGCATCCCGAATGGTCCACCGACGACACCGACTGCCATCCCGATCATTGAACCTTTGAACGATTGATCCTGCTGCGTAAAGTCAATTGCATCGATGAACGAAAACCCGTCCGTCTCATCGCGTTTCGCTAAAACCATCTGCTCCATCTCGATTTCTTTAATCGCTTCGAGGTCCTTGATCATCTCAAAGCCAGTTTTGGCTTTTTCTAAATCGTTGAAAATAATCGTCGTAACGACGTGGGTTGCATCATTTTTATATTCTGCCATAATTTCCGCCTCCAGAAAGTTCTGATGTCGTTCTACAGTTTAGTAGTACCCGGAACGGAAGTATCGAAAACTAGAAACGTGAACTCCGCCTAAGCATATGATTGATATAACTTCTCAATTAGGCGATAAGGAAAACTTATCACAAGTCTTTTGTTCTTTCAAATTGTAACGAGACCCATATTATACTATGATAGAGCTGTACAAGTAAGCGGTATCAGGGGCTTGATGTCGTCAACACTTAAAGGGGGAATCAGCATGAAACAAACGCAATCAACGCAAGACGTGTTTGGTGCACGCCGTTCGTTTGAAGCGAACGGTAAAAATTACAACTATTACAGCCTGGAAAAATTAGAAGAACTCGGACTAACGGAAGTCAAACGTCTTCCATATTCAATCCGTGTCCTGCTTGAATCGGTTCTTCGTCAACAAGATGGTCGCTCAATCACGAAAGAACACGTCGAAAACTTGGCGAAATGGGGAACTGCCCAAGTTTCGAACGATATCGACGTCCCGTTCAAACCGTCACGCGTCATCTTGCAAGATTTCACAGGTGTTCCGACTGTCGTCGATCTCGCGTCACTCCGTAAAGCGATGCAGGACCTCGGTGGAGATCCATCAGTTATCAACCCGGAAGTTCCAGTTGATCTCGTCGTCGACCACTCGGTTCAAGTCGATGCCTACGGTTTCGCTGGCGCACTCGCTGAAAACATGGATCTTGAGTTCGAACGCAACGAAGAGCGTTACAAATTATTACGCTGGGCAACGACGGCATTCGACAACTACCGTGCCGTTCCACCGGCAACAGGAATCGTCCACCAAGTTAACCTCGAGTACTTGGCATCGGTCGTCCTTGAAAAAGAAACGGCAGACGGCACAGTCGACGTCTATCCGGATACACTCGTCGGAACAGACTCACATACGACGATGATCAACGGTCTTGGTGTCCTCGGATGGGGCGTCGGTGGGATCGAAGCGGAAGCCGGCATGCTCGGACAACCTTCATTCTTCCCGGTTCCTGAAGTTATCGGTGTCCGCATCACAGGTGAAATGCACCCGGGAACAACAGCAACAGACGTTGCGCTTCGCGTAACAGAAATGTTGCGTCAGCAAAACGTTGTCGGTAAATTCGTTGAGTTCTTCGGTCCATCACTTCACTTGATGTCATTATCTGACCGGGCGACGATCGCCAATATGGCACCAGAATACGGTGCAACATGCGGATTCTTCCCAGTCGATACAGAAACGTTGACGTACCTTCGCTTGACAGGTCGTGAAGAAGAGTTGATCGAGAAAGTTGAAAACTACTCGAAAGCAAACGGCTTGTTCTACACACCACAAAACGAAGATCCAACGTTCACGAAAACAGTTGAACTTGATCTTTCGACGATCGTTCCTGCGCTTGCCGGACCAAAACGTCCACAAGACCGGATTGATTTGACAGACGTCCACACGTCATTCGAAAAAGCGTTGACAGCGCCGCAAGGCAATGCTGGATTCGGTCTTTCTGAAGACGAAAAAGATAAAGTCGCAGTCGTCCAGTATGAAGACGAAGCGGTCGAAATGCGTACAGGGGACCTCGCAATCGCAGCCATCACAAGCTGTACGAATACATCAAACCCATACGTCATGATCGGTGCCGGACTCGTTGCGAAAAAAGCAATCGACCTCGGCTTGACAGTTCCGAAATACGTCAAGACGTCACTTGCTCCGGGATCAAAAGTCGTAACGGATTACCTTGAGAAATCAGGACTTCAACCGTACCTCGATGAGCTCGGATTCAACACGGTCGGTTACGGCTGTACGACATGTATCGGGAACTCGGGTCCACTCGACCGTGCTGTCGAAGATGCAATCCTCGGTTCAGACCTGCTCGTCTCGTCTGTCCTCTCGGGTAACCGTAACTTTGAAGGTCGGGTTCACCCGCTCGTTAAAGCGAACTACTTGGCATCACCACCGCTCGTCGTTGCATACGCAATCGCGGGAACAGTTGATGTTGATATCATGAATGCATCACTCGGAACAGGTAAAGACGGACAAGAAGTCTTCTTTGCGGACATCTGGCCGTCACGTGACGAAATTCAGACGATCATCAACACCGTCGTCACACCACAAAGCTTCCGTGCTGAATATGATTCAGTCTTCACAGGAAACGAACGTTGGAACAACCTCGACGTTCCGACAGGCGATCAATATGACTTCGACGAAGCGTCGACATACATCCAAAACCCGCCGTTCTTCGAGAACTTGGCGAAGGAAGCTGGACATGTTGAAGCATTAAATGATCTCCGTGTGTTCGGTAAATTTGCGGATTCTGTTACGACAGACCACATTTCACCAGCCGGATCATTCTCGAAAACGACACCAGCCGGTCAATACCTCGTCAATAAAGGCGTTGCACCAAAAGACTTCAACTCGTATGGCTCACGTCGTGGTAACCACGAAATCATGATGCGCGGTACATTCGCGAACATCCGGATCCGTAACCAAGTCGCACCGGGAACAGAAGGTGGATTCACAACGTACTGGCCAACTGGTGAAACAATGGCGATGTACGATGCTGCGATGAAGTATAAAGAAGATGGTACAGGTCTCGTCATCCTCGCCGGTAAAGACTACGGTATGGGCTCGTCACGTGACTGGGCTGCAAAAGGAACGAACTTGCTCGGCGTCAAAGCCGTCATCGCCGAGAGCTTCGAGCGGATTCACCGTTCAAACCTTGTCATGATGGGTGTCTTGCCACTGCAATACGTCGCAGGTACGTCTGCTGAGTCACTTGGTTTAACAGGTGAGGAAGCAATCAGTATCGCGATTGACGAATCTGTCCGTCCGCGTGACATCATCCAAGTTACAGCGACAGCTGCTGACGGAAAAGTCACGAAGTTCGAAGCGATTGCTCGCTTTGACTCGGAAGTCGACATCGATTACTACCGCCACGGTGGAATCTTGCCGATGGTCCTTCGCGAACGTCTGCAAAAATAATGGATTGTCGTTGATTGAAAAGGTGGGGGGAACCCCGCCTTTTTCTATAGGAGGGAGGCCAGCCGATGAGTCGGTTCAAAAAGTGGTTTCAGCCGAAAGAGGAAGAACCGTTACCGATTCGTGATGTCACGCTTGATGAAGTCAAACAGGCGACCCACGAATTTGAGTTAACGTTACCGAAAGGGACGAACCGGACGGTCTTACTCGACGAAGCACAAAAAATTGATTTAGACCGCCTGGCTGTCCACCTCGGTGTCCGGTCGACGCAAAGCTTTTACATGTCGCGGGAAACATTTGCGATCATGGAAGCAAAAGACCGGGACATCGTCTATGAGATGGATCACGTCCAGCTCGCCGTCGATCGCTATTTTGATAAAGAGGATAAGTTACCATTAAAGAAGTATTCGAAAACGTTTCAAGTCGATTGTGCGATGTTATTTGCGACAGGCTTTTTACGCGAATTGCCACAGCATTCGTATTATCTCGTCGACGAATCGATGATCATCGCACGTGAACCAAAAGAAAATTAACCGAAGACGGGATGAATCGCGCGCACGTGATTCATTTCGTCTTTTTTTGTCGATTTGTATGTTCGATGAACGGAATCGTTCAAAAGTCTGCCGTATTTCCTCAGAAATCAGTTGAACTTAGACAAACCCTTTGTATTCTAGGCGTAAAACCGATACCATTAACTATGAATCGAGACTGATTAGGATGGTGTACATGGCATGACGAAACGAACGAGTACATGGATTGCTGTAGCAATCGTGGCAATGGCGATACTCCTTGCCTATAATTTTTATTTACTGAATACGACACAGACCTCTAAAGATGATGAAGCGACTCCCGTCAAACCGTTCTATACGATGTCCCGCATCCAGTATGTCGAAAAGAAATTATCGACGAAGGAGGATGCGCTGGAAGCACGGACGTACGAAGTCGTATTTGACGATCAGGGTCATTTCCGAACGGAGGTCATCGAAGGACCTTCGACAGGCACGACGGCGATTTGGGACGGTGAAATGTTCCGGGAATACGACGCCGACGGCAAGCTAGTCAATGAAACGGAAGCGTCGAAAAGTGTCAGTGCGCCGCGTCCATTCTTATCGCGTGGCTTCAATGAACAAATTCTTGACTTCATCGATAAAGGTGACTTTGGTCAAATCGAGGGCGAGGCGGACATCGCTGGTAATGCAGCAGACGTCTACGTCAAAAAAGAACCGGCCAGCACGGTTCCGGATGAGTGGATTAAACAATATCCATCGTTCTTCGATAAAGAAGACAATCAAGAAGAAGCGACATATTATGTCGCATCCGACCGTTCGAAAGTGTTAGGGGCGGAGTCACGGAATAACGGCAAGTTATTCTATTCCGTCAAAATGAAAAAAATCGAGTCGTTGGATGAATTTGATCCAGCTTGGTTAAAAATGAAGTAATCGAAAAACCGACTTGAACGTCGCACCTCGTGGCGACAAAGGTCGGTTTTTTCGAGAAATAGGAGGGACTAAAGCGATGGAAGCATTCTCGAAAGAGGAGATGTTCAAACAAATTGAAGCCTGGGAACAGGGTGAAAAAGTCGAGGAGGTCCGCGCCTTACGCTACGCACAAAGTAGTCGGCTGATACACGAGACGGAAGCACTCGTCCGGATTCTCGCGCTACTCGTCGAACACCGGTACATCATGACGGGACGGATTGATGCGCTGGCAGAAAGCTGGATTCAAGAAATCAAACAACACGGTCGCTTACCGGAACGCTTGGAGCAATTGATGATTGAACAACAATTACAAGGCAGTTATCAACTGCTCGTCGCGAACACGTTCCCGACGATTCGTGAAACGGATAACGCCAACGCAAAACGCTCGGCGACAAAAGATATGATTCAGCAGGCGAGTCAAATCGTACAAGAAACGGAACAAGTCGTCGAATTGACGGAACGCCTGCGACGGATCGATGCGACGCGCTGGACGGAATTGTTCGAGGCAGCAAAAGCGCTGCTCCTGTCGAGCGCCCGACTCGAACAGACGGCGACGGAGTTCGTCAACAGCTTACAGGAACGGTTTTACTCACGCGAAGCCTTCCGCGAGATGACGGAGCTGAAGGTGACGGCGACGGAAGAGTTACGCCGTGTCGTCTCATTGCTCCCGATTGAGATCAAACAAGTCGAACGCTCGGCACTCGAGGAACTCGATGCGATGATCGGCCTCGAAGACATCAAGCTCCGAGTCCATCAAATGTACCGGTTCTTGAAGTACCAGCAAAAACGGACGGAAGACGGTTACCGGTCGAGTGACCAGCCGTCACTGCACATGATTTTCATGGGCAACCCCGGGACCGGCAAAACGACGCTCGCTCGTCTGATGGCGAAAATCTATCATGAACTCGGATTGCTCGAACGGGCGGAAGTCGTCGAGACGGACCGGTCGTCGCTCGTCGGTGCATTCGTCGGTCAGACAGAAGAGCAAGTCATGAGTAAAGTCCGCGAGGCGGTCGGTGGTGTCCTCTTCATCGATGAGGCCTATGCCTTGAAACGGTCGGGTCAAAGTGGGAATGATTACGGACAAGCGGCAATCGATACGCTCGTCGCGGCGATGACGAGCGGGGAATACGCGGGACGTTTCGCCGTTGTCCTCGCCGGTTATCCGGAAGAGATGCGTGACTTCCTAAAAGCGAATCCGGGACTCCGGAGCCGTTTTCCGGAATCGAACCATTATCTGCTCGCCGACTATACGGATCAGGAATTGCTTGAAATCGGTCGGTCGATTGCGACGTCTAACGATTATGTCTTGACGGATCAAGCGGAGCGGACGCTACTTGCGCGACTCGAGCGCGAACGGGTCGACTCGAGTTTCGGAAACGGGCGTGCCGTCCGTAACATCGTCCTCGATGCAATCTTTAAGAAGGGTGCAAGCCTCGGCGAGAGTGCGAGTCATGAAGACTTTGCCCTGCTCGAACAAGCGGATTTCGAACTTGCGGCACCGGAAGACGAGTCGATTGATGCAATGTTAGCGTCACTCGTCGGTCTGACGGAGCTAAAAGCAGAGCTCAAACAAATCCAGGCACTGCTCTCGATGCAACAGCGTCGCCAGGAAGCAGGCTTTAAAGTCTTACCGGTCGAACTGCATGCCGTCTTTAGCGGCAACAGTGGAACGGGCAAGACGACGGTCGCTGCCCTCTATGCCGACGTCTTGCGTCAAGCGGGATATTTGAAACGTGGACATTTGAAAGTCGTCAGCCGCGCCGACCTCGTCTCCGGTTATGTCGGACAGACGGCGCAACAGACACGGGACGTCATCCGTGACGCACTCGGTGGTGTCCTCTTCATCGATGAAGCCTATTCGTTGAACGGCGGGGCGAATGATTTCGGCAAGGAAGCGATCGATACGCTCGTCGACGAAATGACGAAACATAGCGATAATCTCGTCGTCGTTCTCGCCGGTTACGAGCAACCGATGCAGGCACTGCTTGCAAGCAATCCCGGTCTGAAGTCACGCTTTAAGCGGGAACTTCACTTCCCGAACTACGCGAAAGACGAGTTGATTGAAATTATCGTCAATTACGCGGAACGCTACGGGTATGTCTTGACGGAAGAAGCGCGTCTTGCGTTAGAGGATCAAATTCAAGTCGTACCGAACGGAAACGCCCGTGCCGCGATTACGATCGTCGAGCGGGCAATTGCGAAACAGTCCGTCCGATTGATTGACAAAGCGAGTGTCAGCGGTTCAGAATGGTCCTATCTTGAAAAAGAGGATTTTTAAGGGGGAAGTTACATGCACACGATTGAAATACCGGTTCGCTATGCGGAAACGGACATGATGGGGATCGTTTATCACTCGAACTATCTCGTTTATCTTGAAATCGCCCGGACGGAGCTGATTAAGTCGCTCGGTCTTGATTATAAGGAAATGGAAGAGGCAGGCTACGTCTCACCGGTTACGAACGTCAATCTCGACTACAAACGGTCATTGACGTATGGCGATACGGCGACAGTCTCGGTCTGGATCAGCCATTACGACGGACTGCGGACGATTTACGGCTATGAAGTCAAAAATGCGGATGGTCAACTTGCCGTCGCCGGAAAAACGACCCATGTCGTCGTCAAAAAAGAGAATTTCCGACCGATTCGTTTACCAAAGGTCTTTCCGAACTGGCATGCCATCTATGAACAGATGAGTGCTGAGGATGCACGACTCGTCTCGAACTAAGCCTAAGCCCTCAGCAGGATTTCTTGCTGGAGGGCTTTTCTATTGTGTCAATTAGAGGTAACATAGAATAGCACGAAGGAAGAGGGGAATACACGATGAAGAAAATCGTAGCAGTCAGTACGTTAGCGCTCCTCCTTGCAGGATGTAATCCTGGGGATCAAGGCGCAGAAGATGCCACTAAAACAGAAGATACGACAAAAGAAAAAACGGATGATACCGTCGCCAAGGAAGATAAGAAGACAGACGCAGAAGTAGCGAAAGAAAAAGAAGCAGAAGAAGCAAAAAAAGAAGCGGACGCGAAAGCAGCTGCTGACAAGAAGGCTGCGGAAGAGAAAGCAGCAGAAGATAAGGCAGCAGCAGACAAGAAGGCAGCAGAAGAGAAAGCCGCTGCTGATAAAAAAGCCGCAGACGATAAAGCGACGGAAGATAAAGCAACTGAGGATAAAAAGGATGATGGTAAAACAACATCGTCGCAAGATCCTGAGCCGGATAAAAAGTCTGAACCGGAATCAGAGACACCGGACGTCGATAAATCGGATACGAAAGCCGATTTAGGACTCAATGAACTCGTCGTCGTCAACAAGAAATACAGTCTGCCAATCGACTACAAACCGTCTGATCTCGTCGTTCCAGACATCAGCTTCTCTTATTCGGGTGTGCTCGAACAAAGTTACATGCGCGCACCTGCCGCAAAACAAATTGAGAAGATGTTCGCAGCCGCTAAAAAAGACGGCGTGACATTGAATGCGGTCAGTGGTTTCCGGTCCGGTCAACGCCAGACGGTCCTCTACAATAACTATGTCGCACGAGACGGGAAAGCAGCAGCCGATCAATATTCGGCACGTCCTGGTCACAGTGAACACCAGACAGGGCTCGTCTTCGATATTTCAGCACCGAGCGTCGGAAACGGCTTGACAGCTGAACTCGGCAACACAAAAGAAGGTAAGTGGATTGCGAACAATGCGGCGAAGTATGGTTTCATCGTTCGTTATGATAAAGGGTTCCAAGCGCGGACAGGGTATACGTATGAACCATGGCATATTCGTTACGTCGGTGTCGGTCCTGCAACACAAATCAAAAATAATGGACAGACTCTCGAAGAATATATGAAGGTCGGTCATTAATACTTTGGAGGTTGACCATGATTGAAATCATTGGGATTTTGATTCTCGGCTATCTGCTTGGATCGATACCATTTGCGTTACTTGTCGGAAAATGGGGACACGGGATAGATATCCGCCAGCACGGGAGCGGTAACTTAGGAACGACGAATACGTTTCGTGTCTTAGGTAAAAAAGCCGGGATCATCGTCTTGATTGGGGATCTCGGTAAGGGGGCGGTCGCGAGTCTCGTCCCAATTCTGCTCGCGTCAGAACTCCATCCACTCTTTGCCGGTATTGCGGCAGTCATCGGACATATTTATCCGATCTTCGCAAAGTTCAAAGGTGGAAAAGCTGTCGCGACATCAGGTGGGATGTTGCTCGTGACGAGTCCACTCTTATTCTTGATTTTGCTCGTCTCGTTCTTAACGACGCTTCGTTTTAGTCGAATGGTGTCGCTCAGCTCGATTGTCGCGGCAAGCATCGGAATCGTTGCTGCCGTGTCGATCGGCATCGTACAACACGACTGGATCGTTCCGACGTTCTTTACCGTACTTGCTTTGTTCGTCATCTTCAAACACCGCGATAACATCGGTCGGATTCGTCAAGGGACAGAGTCGAAGATTCCGTTGTTCGATAAAGAAAAGCAATAACAGTCTGACTTTAGTCCACCTTTATTCATGTCATCCGTGAATAAAGGTGGACTTTTTTTGTATGAGGGACGTGTTAATTCTGAAAAAATGAGGAATTCAACAACAATTCATAGGAAGCACACGTTTTTTTACACCGGATTTACAAGACCTTTACAGACGTTCGGTACACTAGAACTAGTACTCGTTAATGAAGGGGGAAGGTCGTGTGTCGTTACTCGGAGAAGAACGAAAAGGACAAATCATGAAATGGCTTGAAGAAGAAGGGAAAGTCATGACGAAAGATTTAATTGATCGATTGGATGTTTCAGGGGAGACCGTCCGTCGCTACCTGGAGGAACTCGAGCGGGACCGCCAACTCAAACGTGTTTATGGGGGGGCGATCTATCAAGGCGGGAAACCGGAATCGCCGATTTCTCGTCGGACGGATCAATTGTCACGTCGTCTTGCGCGTTACGCGAAAGGCTGGCTCAGTGAATACTCCTGTATTTTTTTAGGGAAAGGGGAACCCGTCGAGCACTTATTGCCGTACTTAACGGGAACGGCGACGATTGTGACGAACTCGCTGTCGATCGCAAACCATCTGGAACAATGTCGTAAGAATGGACCGTTCAGCGGTGAAATCCGCTTACTTGGCGGAACTGTCGACACCTATGGTCAAACGGTCGGTGTCGAAGTGTTGCAAGCACTTGATTCCTATGCGTTTGATGCCTGTTTCCTTGCATTTGACGGCGCAGAAATCGAACGAGGCTTCGTTAGTGACGACATCGAGTCATCCTTGATTCAAAAAGCCGTCATCGGTTGTACGAAAGACGTCTATGCCTTTTTAGCATGTGACGAGTTTGAGGGGAACCGCAAGTATAAAGTCGCCGAGTTCCGACGGGCTAAAATCGTCCTCAGTCCTTCGACCTATCCACCATCATGGGAGATGAAGTTGTTTAACGAACGGGTGAACTGGACCGTCGTCTCGTGATACACTGATGCGGGAGGGATGTACATGTTAGAAGTAATCGCAGCAACCGTCGAAGAGGCGACGGCTGCAGAACAAGCAGGCGCAGATCGACTCGAGCTCGTATCTGCCTTATCGGAAGGTGGACTGACACCAAGTTACGGATTGATTCGTCAAGTTCTTTCGGCGGTCGAAATCCCGGTCCATGTCCTTGTCCGGCCACATAGTAAGTCCTTTGTCTATTCAGAAGCGGATCAGGAAACGATCATCACCGATATCGACTTGATTCGTGAATTAGGGGCTGCCGGCATCGTCGTCGGTTCGTTGACAGCGGATGGACGGATTGATGAAGGATTCCTCGGTCGCGTCATCAAACACAAAGGGGAGCTGTCGCTGACGTTCCACCGGGCAATCGACAGCAGCCGTGATATCCACGAAGCAGCAGAGGTCTTAGCCGACTTCCCGGAAGTCGACCGCATTTTGACGTCGGGTGCCAAAGCAACGGCGCTCGAAGGACAAGCGGTCATCGCGGAACTCGTCGAACGACACGAGGAATTGACGATTTTACCGGGCTCCGGCATTACCGTCGAAGCAGCAAAAGAGTTGTTGGAAACGACGAAAGCGACTGAACTCCACGTCGGTTCAGCAGTTCTCGTTAACGGAAAAGTCGATGCATCAAGAGTATCGGCCTTGAAATCACTTCTTTAAAAAAGCATCGGTAACGAGAGGTGCATCTTCCCTGAGTGGGAGGGTGGGCCTCTCCTTTTGTTTGCTGCTGTCGTCCGTCCATCTTTCAGTAGTTTGTCACAACTTTCTCTGAAATCGAAGCACGTCCCTATTTTTTCAAGCGGGACTACGTTAAAATCAAATGGGAAAGTGAAGTGAGAAGGGGTTTATGATGACAAATTCAGCGTACAAAAAAACAGCACTCGCGACATTAAAAGGCAACTGGTTTGTTGGGCTAAGCATTTCAATCGTCTATTTTGCGATTTTTGCCTTAGCGGCCAGTCGAATGTCGTTTGATCAAGAAGACATCGGAAGTATGATGAAGTTCGTTGGCTTGAACATCGTCGTCACGATTATTTTGGCACCGGTCACGGTCGGACGGACGATTTCCTACTTACGGTTCGTTCGAGGTGAAAAAGCCGGCATCGGAACGTTGTTCGAAGGATTCGCTTCGTTGAAATCATATGTCCGGACGATTCTTTCGTACACGGTCGTAACACTGCTCGTCTATGCAGGATCATTTTTGATTTTACCGGCGATCTATTTCTATCTTGTTTACCGACTCGTCCCGTATATTCTCGTCGATCGTCCGGAACTGTCGTTTATTCAAGTATTAGGAGAGAGCCGACGGATGATGCGTGGACAGAAACGACGTTTAATCAAACTCTACATCAGCTTCATCGGTTGGGGAATTCTCGCCTTGTTGAGTACGGTCGGTGTCATCTTCCTGACGCCGTATTTCGATACGACGATGGCACATTTTTATGAGAAATTAAAAGCAGAACGGCCGACAGCGGTCGAATGATTGGCACGGATGGGTCCTCTGAGAAATCGGAGGACCTTTTGAGTTGGACTGGATTCGGAGTAAACCGACCGGTCGTGCCTTCCTGCCTTGCCTCGTCTCCCAAAGTGGTACAAATGTACTGCTATTCGCCAGGGAGCGATTCAAGACGGACGGCTCGGTTGAATCGTTTTGTTTTCAAGAAGCTGAAGAATAGTATGCTCAGAGGAGTATGGTTTACGAGTCATGTGTGGAAATAGGCTTAAATTCGGAGTAAACCGACCGTTCGCGCCCCCCTCCCTTGTCTCGTCTCCCAAGCGGCAGTGATTTGTGCCGCTTCGCTGCGCTGCAGGGTCACAAATGCACTGCTATTCGCTAGGGAGCGATTCAAGACGGACGGCTCGGTTGAATCGTTCTGTTTTTCAAGAAGGCAAAGATAATATGCTCAGAGGTATGCTGTTTGTGAGTCATGTAATGGTAAATTCGGAGTAAACCGACCGTTCGCGCCTTCCGGTCTTGCCTCGTCTCCCGAGCGGCAGTGATTTGTGCCGCTTCGTTGCGTTGCAGGGTCACAAATGCACTGCTATTCGCTAGGGAGCGATTCAAGACGGACGGCTCGGTCGAATCATTTTGTTTTCAAGAAGCCAAAGATAATATGCTCAGAGGTATGCTGTTTGTGGGTCATGTAATGGTAAATTCGGAGTAAACCGACCGTTCGCGCCTTCCGGTCTTGCCTCGTCTCCCAAGCGGCAGTGATTTGTGCCGCTTCGCTGCGCTGCAGGGTCACAAATGCACTGCCATTCGCCAGGGAGCGATTCAAGACGGACGGCTCGGTCGAATCATTTTGTTTTCAAGAAGCCAAAGATAATATGCTCAGAGGTATGTTGTTTGTGAGTCATGTAATGGTAAATTCGGAGTAAACCGACCGTTCGTGCCTTCCTGCCTTGCCTCGTCTCCCAAGCGGCAGTGATTTGTGCCGCTTCGCTGCGCTGCAGGGTCACAAATGCACTGCTATTCGCTAGGGAGCGATTCAAGACGGACGGCTCGGTTGAATTGTTCTATTTTCAAGAAGCCAAAGATAATATGTTCAGAATCGCTTCGCTTTTCGTGACTCCTACGGGAAAAAGCGCAAGGTCACCTTGCGCTGGCAGAGCCAGGCGAGACCCTGCTCCTTGTTCGTCAGAAGCAAGGAGCAACGGCTTGCGGCTCGCCCGAGGAAAGCACGAGAAGCAAGAAGCGATTGCCGCAACAAACGGACTTTGCCCTTTATGATTTCTACGTGGAAAGCACGGGAAACAAGAAGTAATTGCCACAACGAAGGCACTCTCTTCTTATGATTCCTGCATGAAAAGCACGAGAAGCAAGAAGCGGTTGCCACATACGATTTCTCATTAACCGATATCAAGTAATCAAAAAAGGTCCACCCAAATGAATCGGGCGGACCTTTTTGTTACGGTTATTGTTGCGGTGACTTTTCAGCGAGTAATAAATAGAGTGCTTGTGTACCAGACTCACCGTGCCCCATCGCTGCGAGCTCGTCATACAGTGATTTGACGAGCGCGAGACCCGGTGTCGAAATTCCCATCTCATCCGCCCGTTCAAGTGCGAGGCGCATGTCTTTGATGAAATGTTTGACGAAAAATCCTGGTGAATAATTCTCCGCGATGACACGCGGAATCAAGTTCTCGAGTGACCAGCTGCCGGCAGAACCACTTTTAATCGTCTCGACGAACTGGGTCGGGTCGATGCCGGAGCGCGTGACGAACAATAACATCTCAGCTGTCCCGATCATCGAACCGGCAATTGCAATCTGGTTTGCGAGTTTCGCCGATTGTCCTTTTCCGGGACCGCCGAATAAGGAAATCGAGCGTCCCATCGCCTCAAACAATGGTTTGACGTCAGCGAAAGCCTGTTCTTGACCACCGACAAGAATCGCGAGTGTCCCGTTTTTCGCACCAAGGTCACCACCTGTGACAGGTGCATCGAGTGAAACGAGCCCGTTTGCTTGTGCCTGCTCCGCGATTTTGACGGCGAGCGCCGGGCTTGATGTCGTCATGTCAATGACGATCGTCCCGGGCGCAGCATTCGCTAAAATTCCGTCTTCACTGAAGTAAATCTGTTCGACGTCTTCCGGGTATCCGACGATTGAAATGACGACGTCTGCGCCGGTGACGGCTTCTTTAATCGTGTCGACGATCGTCGCCCCGTCCTGTTCGAGCGGTAAGCCTTTTTCTTTTGTCCGGTTATAGCCTTTGACGGCAAAACCGGCTTTCAGTAAGTTTCGCACCATTCCTTGCCCCATGACACCGAGTCCAATAAATCCTATTGTTTTCGTCATCCACGATTCCCCCTGATTGTATCGGTCTGACCGATGAATTGTTGCGTTACGAGCTTATTATACAAAACATTCGTCTCGACGAGGGAGTCATGTGTTCCGATTCCGGAAACCCGTCCGTCTTCGAGAACGATAATTTGATCCGCGTGACGGACTGTCGCCAGGCGGTGAGCGATGACGAACGTCGTCCGTCCGCGCATCAGACGTTCGAGTGCTTCCTGGACGACACGTTCCGATTCTGAGTCAAGGCTTGACGTCGCTTCGTCGAGCAGTAAGAGTTCGGGATCACGCAGCAAGGCACGGGCGATTGCAATTCGTTGCCGTTGTCCACCCGACAGTTTGACCCCGCGTTCGCCGATTTCCGTCATGTAGCCGTGCGGGAACGACTCGATGAAGGCATCGGCATTCGCCATTTCTGCAGCATCGCGGATTTCCTGTTCCGTCACGTCACGGACGAGTCCGTACAGTAAATTATCACGAATCGTTCCCGACAAGACGGGTGAATCCTGCGCGACGTAGCCGATTGCCCGGCGCCAGCTTTCAAGTCGGAACGTATCGATGCCGTCCGGTCCGAGTGAAATATCACCTGACGTCGGTTGATAAAACCGTTCGAGTAACGCAAACAACGTCGATTTTCCAGAACCGCTTGGTCCGACGATCGCCGTCGTCTGGCCGTGCGGCAAAGAAAAGGACACGTCATGCAGTAACGTCGTCTCATCATAGCCGAACGAGAGCTGATTGAATTGAACCGCTCCGAACGGACGGGTGACGTCACGCGTTCCTTGTTGCTCCGGCTGTTCTTCGAGCAGTTCGGAAATTCGTTCTGTCGCTCCGCGTGCTTTCTGGAGCTTCGAAATGAATTCCGTCATCGTCACGAGCGGGGTCATGATTTGGAACAAGTAGAGTGAAAAGGCGACGAGCTCACCGGCAGAAATTTGGTTCGTCGAGACCCGGTAAGCACCGAAGCCGATGATGATGATCAGCATCGATGTCAGCGTCACGTTGAACAGCGGTAACAGAATCGCTTGAATCCGACCTTCTTTGACGCCGAAGCCGAAGAGATTCTCAATCTTTTCGTTTCCACGGTCCATTTCGTAAGACTCGGTTGCTTGCGATTTGATGAGCCGGACTTCGCTCAACATCTCGGCGAAGAAGCCGGATAATCCGGCGAGTTCTTTTTGTGTCGCCCGGGAAATCTCATGCAGTTTCCGGACGAGCGGGATGATGATCAGTAACGTCAACGGAACGGCAATCACCATGACAAGCGTCATCTGCCAATCGAGGAAAAATAAAATCGTGATGGCCCCGATGATGGAAACGACGGATGTCAACAGGCGGACGAGCTGCTCCGACAACAACTGTTGTAACGTCGTCGCGTCATTGTTGAGACGGGAGACGAGCTCCCCTGATTTTGTTTCATCGTAAAACGGAACCGGTAGACCGAGGAGATGTTTCCACAGTAATGTCCGCAAGTTGGCGACGATGCGTTGCCCGGCAATCTGGAGCCAGTAAATCGAAAAGGCGTTACTGACGAGTTGGACGAGAAAAACGACGATGAATAAGGAAATCAGTCCGGGTGTCAGCCGATCGACCGAGAAATTATCAATCAGTGATTTCAAAAACCACGGAATCATCAGTGCCGCTAATGCCTGGATGACCGAGACGGCGACGGCTGCTGATAGCAGACCGACCGGGGGATTACTTTTTTTGAGAAGATGTAAAAATGATTTGAATGTAGCTTGCTCCATACGGGCACTTCCTTTCCTATCTATTGTCTTGCGAAATCGGACTCGGGTCAACTTATAGCGATTCGCTTGACAGTGTTTCTGTTTCTCGCGGACACTTAGGACAGATAGGTAAACAGAGAGGAAGAGGGAAATGAAAGTATTAGTCGATGCCGATGGGTGTCCGGTCGTTGATTTGACAATCCGGTTAAGCGCCGGAGTGGACGTGTTTTTAGTCTGTGATACAGCGCATGAATTTAACCGGGCGGGGGCGACGACGATTACAATTGGACAAGGTCCGGATGCGGTCGATTATGCAATCGTCAACCGGATTTCACCGGGTGATATCATCGTCACACAAGATTATGGACTGGCGGCACTTGCCTTAGCGCGTAAAGGACGGCCGATTGACCAAAATGGACGAATCTTTACAGATGACAATATTGATTTTCTCTTGCATACGCGGCATGTCGGCCAACAAATTCGTCGGGCCGGCGGACGGACGAAGGGACCGAAAAAGCGGACGCGCCTAGAAAACGAGCAATTTGAAGTGTCCTTCCGCTCCTTACTGAAGCAAGAAGAATTCAAATGATGTATGCCCGCCTTCTCATACGCGTGGTATAATTTTAGAAACGATTTTTCAGCTAGGAGGAAGAAATTCATTGAAAAAAGTCATGCGGTACCGTCCAACTAAAAAAACACGACCATATCGTTTGAAGAGTGGATCGTTTCCTTCGATCGAGCAAAGTGCGGACGTCACGACGGATCAGCAACAAATCGGTCAGCTGAAACACGACTTGCTCGCAGCCGAAGATAAATTAAAACACCGAAATGAAATCATGGAAACACTCGCGACACAAAACGTCGAATCTGCGTGCGAGACGCTTCTGTTGAAGCTGCTTCCGCTCATCGGATTGACGCGTGGTGCAATCATTCTCTACCGGCGCGAACAACTCAGTCATGTCGTGACAGAGGCGGTGGAAGAGATGGAATTGATTGAAAAGGACTTAGATCAATATTCCGTTTTGCGCCGTGCATTCGTGATGCGAAAGTCCGTCCAACTGCCGATTGAAACAGGAGGATATGAGTCCGCGATTCCAATCCAGTCACCGAGTAACAACAATGTCGTCGGGTTGATTTATTTAAAGCATGAGTTCGAGCAATTTAATTTAGAACAAGTCGGAGACATCTTAGACTTGTCACGCAAGCTCGGGATGACGTTAGAGCGACACCTCTTGTTCCATCAGATGGAGCATGAAAAAATCAAGACGTACCAGTTACTCGATTCGATTCGCGAAGCAGTCCTCTACATCGAGAGTAGTGGCGAACAAATCTATGCCAACCAAGCGTTGCTCGATATGTTCCCGCCAAAACTGTTGAATCAAGCACAAGGATTTCGGCATGCCTACGAGCGGGCGACATCGCTGTTTGAGCACGTCGACCAACCGGATGCGTTGCACGATTATATTGGTCAGCTGATGAACGGTGATATACCGGGTGAAACGATTGAACTGTCAGCATTTCGAGGCAATCTCTTGCTCAGTGCCTATGCGGAGCGGATTGCGATTGCGAACGTCGAGTGGGGCATGATGCTCGTCTTGCGCGATGTGACGAAAGATAAAGAACTCGACTTGAAGCAAGCTGAATTCGTGTCCATCGTCTCTCACGAACTGCGGACGCCGCTCTCTTCAATCATGGGATTCACAGAATTGTTGATGAAGCGTTCCCTCGACGGGCCCCGTCAAAAGAAATACCTCGAGACGATTTATTCCGAGACCGTCCGTTTGTCTGAGCTGATCCACGACATCCTCGAAATTCAAAAGGGTGAAGATTTGACGCAAGGGGCAACGAAAAGAACGATTGATTTAAAGAAACTGCTGATTGAAATGAAAACGATGTTCGAGTTAGCGAGCAGTGAACATACAGTTCGAATGGCGTTCGGTTCAGGGGCGCATCTCTTGATGGCAAGCGAAGAAAAAATGAAGCAATTGTTTACGAACTTAATCATGAATGCAATCAAATACTCACCGAATGGTGGAAACATCGAGATACGTACTGAAGTGACAGCGCAGGACGTCCGAATTGAAGTCGAAGATGAAGGAATTGGAATTCCGGATAAGGCGTTACCGTTCATTTTTGATAAATTCTACCGGGCCGATAACTCGGATACCCGGAAAATTGGCGGAACAGGTCTCGGACTTGCGATTTGTAAAATGATCGTCATGGACCATGGGGGTTCGATTTCTGTTCAGTCAGAAGTTGGTGTCGGAAGTCGCTTCATCGTCGAGTTCCCAATTCATCCGATGTCATGATACGAAAGGAGGCAGCAAGATGAAAAATGCTCAAAGCCGCTACGAAGCCTTACATCCGCTCGTCGAAGAGATTTTAGGGAAACTCAGTGAAAAAATTGGCGTCAATTCGTTATTTTTCGCACTGAATGATTCAAGTAGCAACTTCATCGTCAAAGCAATCAATCAAAATCAAGAATTGATTGAAGAAGGATCGACGCATGTGTTCAACCACGTCCTTTGTAAACTGGTCATCGATGAAAATGCAGGGAAACTTCAAATCAATGAGTTGTTGACGAGTCCGTTGACGGTCGACCATCCCGTCACGAAGGCATTAGGAAACGGGAGCTTTCTTGGCGTCGCGATCAAAAACGCCGACAATGAGAAAATCGGGACGCTTTGTGCCTTTGACGATCGACCATATGACTTCTCGGCGAGCGATTTAGCATTGATTGAACATTACGCTGATATCATCAGCAAATCGATCAGTGTCGAAACATACGTCATTAAAGATGCCTTGACGGATGTGTACAATGAACGGTACATGAACCGTTTGATTTCAAGTGTGACGATTCATCCGGCATTTTTAATGGTCTTGAACCTGGATAACTTTCACGCTGTCAATGCCAAATTCGGATACCGTGTCGGCAACCGGGTTTTACAAGTCCTCGCCGACCGGCTGAAATATGTTCCGATTCCGAATCATGTCGTCGGACGGAAGGACGGCAATGAATTCATCATTCTTGCGCCGCTTGATGAACGAGAGTTTGAACAAACGGGTGCGATGTATGCCGATTACATCATGGCAGCAATCGAGGCGCCGATTGCGGACATCGGATTTGAACCGATTCATTTGACGGCGTCGTCCGGTGTCAGTTTGTTGACGGGGGATTATACGAACCGACAGACGCAAGTCTATGCGGCAGAGGCCTTGATGCAACAAGTGAAGCTCGATGGGAAAAATGGGATGCTGTTCGTCAATCAACAGCGGGAGTTCGAACAGCATCCGTTCGCTTCCGTTCTTGAAGAAGAGTTGACGCATGCGTTAGAACGCGGGCAATTCGAACTGTATTACCAGCGGATTCTTGATATGAAGCGAGGGATGACCGTTGCGGTCGAAGCCTTATTACGCTGGAACCATCCGGTGCTCGGATTCGTCAGCCCGACTGACTTCATTCCAATTGCAGAACGTATGGGGGTCTTTGGCGACATCGGTCGATTTACGATTCGCCAAGCGATTGCCGATCGCGAACGGTTCGAAGCAGAATTCGACTTACCCGTTTCGGTTGCGGTCAATCTTTCCGCGAGTCAATTTCAGTCGAATCAACTGTTAGAAGAACTCTTGTCTTTTTCGAAGCAAGCAAACTTTAAACAAGATCGTGTCGTCCTCGAGATTCGGGAAGAAGTATTGCAGACAGGACGGAAAAAAGCAATTGAGCGCCTTGAACTGTTACGAAGCGCGGGATACCGCTTGACGGTCGATCATTTCGGTAGCCATTATGCATCGCTCAATTCATTGCTTCATCTACCGGTCCAGGCGGTCAAACTCGATCCCATCTTCACCCGACGTTTGGCTCAAAATCAGCTCGAACAGTCGATGATCCGGTCGGTCTATGCCTTGACGGAGGCGCTCGGTGTTTCGCTCGTCATTCAAGAGGTCGAGACATTATCGCAATACAAGCAGGTAGAAATGCTAGGCGAACGTTTATATGTCCAGGGGCACTATCTGCATCATCCGCAACCGCTCGATAAGTTGATTACGGACTTTGCGAAGAAAATTCAACCTCTTGATGTTTAACGGAAATCGTTCAGGGAATACTCTTAACTGTAGCTTAATTCAGTTAAGGGGGATTTCTCATGAATGAACAACACGATAAAGAAACAGATCCGATTACATCAGGTAATCAGATGACGAATGATGAAATTGCGGGACGTGATAAAGACGCGGCACCGGATACTCGCGATAAGCACGATCAAGCAAAAAACCAAAAAGCGGATGCTGAGAAATCAGACGATGCGTCCGATGAACAACCGGATCTTTCGCATGAAGCAGACGATGACTCTGACGTCGAAGCGAACGAGGAAACGAATCAAGATAACTAAGTGAGCGAATCGTATTCGTTCCACGCACTTAAAAGGCATCGACTCTTTCAGATGAGTCGATGTCTTAGCGTGTAGACAAACGCTTATAAAGCGTGAACATGTTATAACGAGAGGCCATCTGTTCGCGCTTCCCTATCTTGCCTCGTCTTCAAAGCGGCAATCTTCCGCGCCGCTACAGCAAAGCTGCAGGGTCGCGACCGATTGCTTTTCGCTTTACAAGCGATTCAAGACGGATTGCGCTCTAAACCGTCTGCATGACTGAAATTCTGTCACGGCATTACCTAAAAAGCGTCACGTTTCATTGACTCCTACGGGGGAAAGTGCGTTTTCAATGCACTTTTAGAGGCAGGCAAGACCCTGCTCGTTGTCCGCTAGGATCCAAGGAGCAACGGCTTGCGCCTCGCCCGAGGAATGCAACGAAAAAAGACGCTTGATTTCTCGATAGCACGTTGTCTACAGCCTGAGGCATCGACTCTTTCAGATGAGTCGATGCCTTTTTGAATGCAAATAAAGAGGTTGTCTGGCAAACACTTCTTTTTCGTTCAATCGGGCTGAACGGGACCTCACCTTTTTACGGCGAGCAGATGGAATGTTGCATTTGCTTCTGCATATTCGGTATATGTGTCAGCGAGCGTTTCCCATTCATAAGGGGAATCAGAAAGAATATTTTTTAATGTCTGTTCGCGGTTTGTCCCTTGCAACATACAATTGACGAAGACTGCGCCTTCGCGCAACTGGTTCAAGATGTTGTTTACGAACGTCGTTTCGTTCTTTAAATCAATTTTATCAAAAATCAGGCGAGAATACGCCCACCTCTAAGCGTATTGGGGCGAAGCCCAGCGTAGGTGGGAGATGAATCGCCTTCGGGCAAGACGTGTCTTGAGACACGTCAATTGCACGACATTCTTGGTTTAAAAACACTCAAAATCAGGAATAAAATCAATGTCATGTTCTTTGGAAACTGAAGATATAGGGTTGTGACAGGAAGTTCGTCTGTCACGTAAAATCTTCAACGTTCACCTTGCGGATGACCGAAGTAGCGAAAACCAAGCAGAGTAGGTATCCGCGTAAAAGAAACGGACAAGATTAACGTTCAACCGTCGGGACGACGGGGTTAGCCTGATAAAGTTTCGAGCATTAGATCGAATAACTCAGGAATCCTCCACCTCTTAGCAAAGCGTAGGTGGAGGTAGTTCAATGAAGTGCAGCATCGAGTCTAACAATACGACATCAATCTGTTCGGAAATCGGAAAGGCATAAGCGTTGCCGACAATGCCTTCGACAGCATAGCCCTTTACTGAAGCGTGTTGGTTGAGCTGGGTGATACCGACTACGGAATGATCGACACCCGTCACGGTATAACCTAACTGTCCGAGTAACAAGGCGTCCCGTCCTTGACCACATCCTAAATCGAGCACGTGTCCCTTCGGTTGATATTCACTGAAAAAAGAGACGAGTCCCGGATAAGGCTGCCCAAAATAATTTTCATCTAAATAATACGTATCGTACGCAACTTTTTTCATAGGAAACCTCCTGTAGGATCATCGTCAAGCATCGCTACTGCTACTCCCCGCATCGCCGTCAAATCCGCCGTCGACCATTCCGCCATCTGTCGCATGCGACGTGTCAGTAATATCGATTGGAAACAGTAAAAAGGGGACTGTTTCCGTCGCAATGTCGTCGATCGTCGGAGCGAGTTGAGCAAACAGTTGTTGCAGTGTCGGATGATTCGCGAGATAGAGCCGGACAGCCGTTAAAAAAAGTAAGTCCTTTCGATGCTTGAAGTGGACATCCGAGCGGAGTTGCTCGACGATTTGGTCGAGTTTTGAAGCATGTTCGGCAGGATCACCGAGTAAGGCGAGCAGACCGTGGAATGCAAGTGGGATGTGAGATTTACGATAACGTGCGCGCGACGCCCGTAATTGGTCGACATACGCCTCGAAATCGTCTTCAGGTAAAAGTGAAAATAGAAGAGCGACGATATAGGTCTGTTGGGCGCGACCAAACCGTTTCTTCAACAGATCGTAAGCATCTTCCACTCGTGCAAGAAGATGCTCGACTTCACCGCGCTTGTAACATTGGAAAAAGAAGAGTGAGCCGAGTAAAGGGGAGACGATGAAACGGTGTTGTTTTTTGGCGAGTCGGTAAAGGGATAACGTCCGATGTAAGTGAGCATCTGATGGATTAAGCCGGCTGATCAGCAGAGCGGTCGAGAAGGCATTTGCAGGATGCGTCATGCGATGCGTCGCAAAAAAACTTTGAATCGACATCATTTCCGTGATGCGCTCAAACGGAGACGCATCAAAAGCGTGGATTTTCGATGCGAGGAGCAGTGCCTGGGTCTGGTGCGAATGTAAGTGAAGTTCGATGTAATCAGCAGTCTGTTCGAGCGTCGAAAATTCTGTCGCATAATGGCCAATCGTTTGATCAAAAGCAAGTTCGATCAAGATATTGTCTTGGTAGCTAACAAAATACTGTCCTACGTCTTCGAGCTGATGCAAAAAGCGTGTGCTTTCCTCCATCACAGCCCACCCCCATCTTCATTTTCCCTATTTTACCATGAGCACCCGGTAGAAGTTAACCGTCGAGTTGATCAATCATCCGTTCGGCGGCACGTCGATAGAGATTGCTCATATGTGCAAGTGAAAGGATTTGTTGCAGCTGATCGATTGGTTCGTTTTCATCAGCCGACGCTTGCTCGGCTTCGAATGTCTCGAGATTCCGTACCGTGTTTTCCAGGTAGCTTGCATAGAAGGCTTCCAGATTGAGCGTCTCGTTTGCGACACCTTGATTCAATTCAGTCAATGTTGCTTTGATGTCATTGATTGAGACGGTTCCTTTCAGTTGATAAATCAAGCTGATTAGAATGAGATGATTCTTCGTATACTTTTTATTCGTGACGGGGAAAAAGAGTTTCTTTTTCGCGTAATTGTTAATCATCGTCTTCGTCAAAATCGTTTCGCCTTCTGTCCGCGTCGTTGCTTCAAATGTACGTTCGAACAGTTGAATGACTTGATCCATATATAAGTCGATGTTCGGAATATCGTCTAACTGGAGTTGGCGATCGAGCGGTCGCGA
Organism: Exiguobacterium sp. QJM3NY_9; assembly: GCF_056173545.1. NCBI lineage: Bacteria > Bacillati > Bacillota > Bacilli > Caryophanales > Exiguobacterium > Exiguobacterium sp. QJM3NY_9. The sequence goes on from NZ_CM149679.1 coordinate 1,236,764, forward strand.
TTTGTCGTCATCGTGTGTCATTAAAAAAACCTCCATGAAATTTACAGGTAATGCTTTCTATTTCTCTACTATATGATAAGATATCTATATAACGCCATGTAGTATTGAAAACTACATAACTTTTGGAGGGTAACTTATGAAAACGTATATGCGCGAACCGATTAATGGATTGACTCATCTCGGGGGAGCCGTCTTTGCCTTTGTCGGTCTTCTTGCTCTAGTCATCAAGGCCTCACTTGAACGGGGCGCGGCCATCGCCATTGTCGCGGCCATCATTTTCGGAGTCAGTATGATCGCCCTGTATTCCGTCTCGGCAACTTATCATATGGTACTTGCAAGTGACCGGGCGATCGCGATTTGGCGCCGCCTTGATCACTCGATGATTTATTTATTGATTGCCGGATCCTACGCACCGTTTTGTCTCATCAGTTTGAACGGACCGACCGGTTGGGTATTGTTCTCGATCGTCATGTTGATTGCCGTCTTCGGAATCACATTTAAGTTAGTCTGGTTCAACAGTCCGCGTTGGTTATCGACGACGCTTTATATCGGAATGGGCTGGATCATGGTCTTCGCGATCACGCCGCTTGCCGCAGTTCTGTCGCCAGTCGGAATCGGCTTACTGTTCCTCGGCGGAATCTTTTATACTGTTGGTGGAGTCATTTACGGGTTGAAGCCAAGCGCATTATCGTTCAAGCACCTTGGTTTCCACGAAATTTTCCACGTCTTTGTCTTACTTGGAAGTCTCGCGCACTTCTGTTGCGTCTATTTCTTCGTCATTTAACGTTCATGAACCGGGTACGACGGAGACGTCGCACCCGGTTTTTTGATTAAAAGGCGCAGGATTCGGGAAAACTATCAGTGAACTGGAATTAGAGAATGGAGGGTGAACGATGCAAGAACAGGATAAAGCATTGATTGCGCAAGCTGCACTCGCATATGTAAAACCCGGCATGACACTAGGTCTCGGTACGGGTTCGACGACACGCTATTTTATTGATGCTGTAGGAAAAGCAGTGGACGAAGGATTAAAAATCGAAGCGATCGCGACGTCGATTGAGACGGAAGAACAGGGCAAGCGGCTCGGAATACCGATGCGTCAGTTACGTGATGTCGAACAGCTTGATCTCGTCATCGACGGGATTGACCAGATTGATGAACAGTTCCAAGTCATCAAAGGTGGCGGCGGCGCATTGTTCCGGGAAAAGCTCGTCGCGCTGCAAGCACGCGAAGTGTTGTATCTCGCAGACAGCTCGAAGTTCGTCCGCCAGTTGACGGGACCTTTACCGGTCGAAGTCGAACCGTTCGGACAGACACACGTCGAACGACTTCTTGCGGACAAAGGAATTTCCTATACACACCGCCAAACGGCGGGACAAGCATTCGTGACGGATGGAGGCCATTTGATTTTGGATGTCGCCCTAAATCGTGTCCCGGACGTCGCCCATTTCGTAAGGGAATTGAAGTCATGGAGTGGTGTCATCGAAACCGGTTATTTTGAGCGGCAACCGGATCATGTGTTGACTCTAGAACACGGAAATATCAAACTGCTTGCCCACCCGACGCTGCGCAGCGGTGGCGGAATCGTTTGAACTTGACTCAACGTAGTCGGGATAGATAAGTAGTGCATCATTACTCGTTTTTTTAAGGAGGAACAGTCATGAAGCTACGGAAGCGATTTTTATTTGGAGCCGGTGTATTGGCAGGTACAGGACTTGTCATGAAAAAAATGAAATCACGTCGCCCCCCGAGTCATTTGAAGGAGTATTTGGACCACCTCGATCAAGATGAGAGTCAAGATGCGGATAAAGACGAGGATGAAGTAGGATTGACGAAGCTTGATTCGATGTACCGGTCAGAGTGGCAAGCGAACGGATTCCCGCGTTCGCAACAAGAACTCGATGAATTAGATAAATAAAAAGATGACAGAAGTCCGCTTCCCGGATTTCTGTCATTTTTTTTAGTATGTAAGAGACCCGGCGATGATTAAGCCGATTGATAACGAGAGGAACAATAACAATAAACCAACGGCTTCGTTGTTGGCATCGATTTCCTTCGTCATGCTGAGACGCGGAATGAGCAGATCGGCAAGATAAAACAGGACGATTTGGAAAACGATTGCGAGAGCCCCCCACAAAACCATGTCGAGGATACTGACAGAGTTTGCGATACTTGAATAGAGCACGATCGCAAGTCCGAGAATCCGTCCGCCGAATGCATAAACGGCTGCTTTTTTACCTTGACGAATCAATTCCATTTCCTTTGATTTTGTCGTCACTTCAAACAGGACAACACCGATTGCGAGCAAGAGCGTCGCTACACCGATATAGGCGAGTGTTGATAAAAACAAGTCACTGAATGCCATACCATTTCCCCCTTAAGAACGTTTCTTGTTGTTGCGGTCTTTTTTTTGCTGAATCGCGACATAGAGCTCAAGTAAGGCACCTACTAAAATCCCGGCGGATACATACAGATAAAAATTATCTCCGATAAATCCAAACAATAAACCGAGGAGAAGACCAATGAAAATGTACGGTCCTTTTGTTAACTTCATATTCTTCACCTGCCTTACTATCAAACGTAGCTGATTTTTTTGATTACGTCCATCCTTAATTGAATCACGTCGTCGTCGCGATCTCTTCTTGTACGGAATGGAGCGTGACTTGGTTTCGACCGGATTGTTTAGAAGCATACAGTGCTTGATCGGCATGGCGGACTAAATGATCAATATTTGCAGTCGTCTCTTCAAAGCTTGCGACACCAAAGGATGCCGTCACGCGGAGTGTTTGCCCGGTCTGCGTCGTGAAAGGGGCAGTTTCAATGCGCTCACGCAATTCTTCAGCGAGGGCCAAGACGCGCGTTAACGCAAGATTTGTGATGATGAGTGAAAATTCTTCACCGCCATTTCGTGACAGGTAGCCAGTATCTCCGACTCCATCACGTAACCGTTTTGAGAATTGACGTAACACGTCGTCACCAGCCTCATGCCCGTACGTATCATTGACCGACTTAAAGTGATCGATGTCAATCATGACGAGGGCGACCTGCTGCTCATTGAAGATACTTTGCCGTTTAATGTCCGTTAAGTAATCTGAAAAAGCACGCGAGTTGTGAAGACCCGTCAAAAAGTCGATTTGCGCTTTATGTTGAAACGTCCGTAACGCAAGCTTCGTCATCCGGATGTCTTGGATGATGAGCAAAGTCAACCAGCTACTGACGAAAGACGCAGGGGTGATGACTGACAGGATTTCGACGATTTGACCGGTATCGCGTAAGACGATGCCTAAAATGACAGCGTGCAGAAGCGTCGCATAAAGCGTCACCGTCATGAAGGTCTTTTTTGAATACAAAGGCATCAGTTTGACAATCAGGGAGATGCCGACAGCGAGACTGATGATGAAAAAACATGCCGCATAAGCTGCAAAATTCGTACTGATGGTAAAGCGGTAAACGATGATGGCGACAGTCACGATGAACGTCGGCAATGGGCCAGCGAAATAGGCGGCGACAATGACCGGGATATGCCGTAAGTCGACTAAAATTCCAGGGGCCGGTTCAATCGTCATCTGCATCAACACAATCGCGAGGACACTCAAACATAGACCATACAAAATACGCAGTGACTGTTTAGAATCCTGTGTAATCGGTTGAGAAGATAATTTTCCGAGTAAGTAAAATCCACTCATCAAAAAAGTGATATTGTGAAGAACATCATAGATGATTGCTTTCATATGTCGCGGACTCCTTTTAAACCGATTATGTCTATTGTACTATAATGCCGACATCGATTTTCAAAAAAATATCATTAGTGCTTCGTCTGATCGTTGAGAAGTGGGCATATTCTCTCATGACTTCAAAAAAATACAGGTGACCTCAACGATAAACATGAGATGTGTGTGTTTATTAGATTGGACGGTTTATTTAATTAGCGAGATAACGCGGGAAAGAAAAAAAGCATTCAGCATGACAAGGAATGGGAGCTTACGATAGAATGGAAAATGGTAAAGGGGGAGGGCACATGATTACATTACATACGGTCAGTAAAGCATTTTCCAAACAACCCGTTATTCAATCAGTATCCTTAATGATTGAACAGGGTGAGATACATGGCATCATCGGTGCGAGCGGAGCAGGTAAATCGACACTGCTTCGGCTGATGAACCTGCTCGAACGACCGGATGAAGGCGACATTGAGTTTGATGGCATCGATTTGCTTGCTTTACCGCACCATAAATTGCGGGGTGTTCGCCAAGACATCGGGATGATTTTTCAAAACTTTAATCTGGTCGCGAATAAGACGGTCGAACAGAATATTTTGGTATCCCTCGAACTCGCGCGCGTGCAGAAGCAGGAGCGTTCCGCGCGGGTTCAGGACTGCCTCCGGTTCGTCGGATTGGAATCCTTTTCTGACAAGTACCCAGCCGAACTGAGTGGCGGTCAGATGCAACGTGTTGCAATTGCCCGTGCGCTTGCCAATCGGCCACGTGTACTCTTATGTGACGAACCAACGTCTTCCCTCGACCCAAGCACGACGTCGGAGATCTTACGGGTTCTTCAAAACATTAATCGGACGCTTGGTGTCACCATCGTGCTCGTCAGCCACGAAATGAACGTGATTCAGAGTATTTGCAATCGCGTCACGATTATGGAGAACGGTCAGATTCGTGATACGGTCGCGACTGAACCTACAGGTGTTGCCGAAATCACGAGTGATGCGGGTTGGTTCTTAACGCAGCTGACCGAACGGGGGAACGCGGATGCCTGACATATTAATCGAGTACGCAGGGGAAGTCAGACTTGCCATCGGACAAACGTTCGTGATGGTAGGGGTCTCGATTCTTGCTGCAGTGCTGATCGGACTGCCGGTCGGAACGTTGCTGTTTTTATCGCGGAAAAATCAGTTACTCGAAAATCGCTTCCTGTTCTCCGGTTTGAATCTGCTAGTCAACACGGTCCGCTCCTTTCCGTTTTTGTTACTTGTCGTCTTTTTGATTCCGTTTACACGGTTGATTATCGGTACAGCCATCGGGACGGCAGCAGCGACCGTTCCACTTGCGATTATCGCGATCGCCCATTATTCCCGGCTCGTCGAACAATCGTTACTTGATGTACCAAAAGGCGTCATCGAAGCAGCGATCTCAATGGGCGCGTCGACACGAGAAGTTGTCGTGAAATTTTTATTCGTTGAGGCCCGGTCCGGACTCGTTCTCGGTCTGACGACATCGATCGTCAGTTTTATCTCCTACTCGACGATCATGGGAGTGGTCGGTGGAGGGGGCATCGGAGATTTTGCCGTACGGTACGGGTATCAGCAATTCCAGACTGAGTTGATGATGTACATGATCCTGATTATGGTCATCCTCGTTCAATTGATTCAATTCATAGGTACGACAGTAGCACGATTGATTGACAAACGTTAAAAGAAAGTAGGAAATGAAATGAAAAAACTGATGATGATGTTGACAATAGTTGTCCTGGCCTTAGCAGGTTGCGGAAATAGTGATGACAGCGATACCGGTTCTACGGAAGAGACAAAAACTTTGAAGGTCGCGTCACTGATTAAACCGATGACGGAAATTCTTGATCTCGTGAAACCACAGTTAAAGGAAGACGGGATCAACCTGGAAGTCGTCGTTCTGAGCGATAACGTTCAGCCAAACAGTGCGCTGGCAGCGAAAGAGGTCGATGCAAACTTCTTCCAACACGTTCCGTATATGGAGGAATTCAATCGGAATAACGATGCGAACCTCGTTCCGATCGAACCAATCTATTTTGCCAATTACGGTGTCTACTCGAAAGAATATAAATCAATCGATCAACTACCGAAGGGGGCCGTCATCGCGATGGCGAACGACGTCTCGAACATCGACCGTTCGCTGTCGTTACTCGCCCAGCATGACGCGATTAAATTGAAAAAGAAGACAGGATCTTACTATACGATGAAGGACATCGTTGAGAATAAACAAGATTACAAATTCAAGGAAGTGGACTTATTGATGCTCGCGCGTCTTTATGATGATGCTGACGCGGTCGTCATGACACCGGCTTATGCAGCACCGCTCGGTCTGACGCCGAAACAGGATGCACTCGTCACGGAAGGCATCGAGAATGACTTTGCGATTACCCTCGTTGCCCGGAAGGACAATCAGGATGCGGAAGCGATTCAGAAGCTTGCGAAAGCGATGACGAGTCCGGAAGTCAAAAAGTTCTTAGAAGAAAATTATGATGAAACGGCGATACCGGCTTTCAACTGATACTCAAACAAAAGTGACTTGTCGACAATCGCTAGAACTCAGTTTAAAAAATCACCCGCTTCACACGTCCGCTTGGCGTCGTGTAAAGCGGGTGATTTTTTTAAACGATTGTTGATTAAAGCAAAGTGGACGGTCTGCCTGATCAACTCAAAACCGCTTTATTGTGCCGTCAATTGTTTTGCATAACCGCTTTGCTCTAAAATATCGCCTGTCGGTAGATGCGTCCATTTTTCAACGGAAGTGTCGGGATTTTTCTGAATGAAGTCGGTCATAATCGTATTTCCGATTGCATAATTCGACCAACCGGGGATCTGCAAATCAGAATTGCCGTTCTGTAAGTCTGAGAATTTGGCGTGATACGAATTTATTTCATGCAGAACATGCTTAAAGGAATGGTCGAGCAGCGGTTCTGTCCAAGGTGGATTGACATCTGGATAAAGACCTTTCGCAAATAAGTCCGCTTTTCCTTCCGAAATGATATTATCGGCAATCGATGAAATTCCAAGCTTTTCGAGTAAAACGGTGTGATGGTATTCATGGGCAACTGTATAGGCAAGCATCGATTGATCGACATCACGATCGATATAAAGCACTAACAGATTTTTAGCGAGTGCAATTCCTGTCACACCACCCATTCGTTTATTATTCACGGGATTATCCGCGTTGATCGGAGCGACTAGTACGACTAAATCGTTTTGGCGGGGTAACTGTTTCAATGCTTTTTGTAACGATTGTTTGATTTGTTGCTGTATCTCGGTTTGATGTTGCTGTAAGTAGGTGACGTTTTCTTTTAAGTGTTTGAGGTCGTTCATCGGTCGGTCGAGCGGATTATAGACGCCAAGCTGTTCCGAAACCTGCTCCTGCTCACGTATCCGGTGATTTTCTTTTAATACATAGCTTTCGAACAGCGCTCCATTTTCCGTCGGAGCTTTCAGTGCTGCGTCGACATATGACTGATAGGCATCATACAGTGGGATGATCTTAATTGTTTTATCATCTTGCGTGAAGGTAATACCCGTCGGCTTGGTTTTTTGTGCTTCCGGTTCCTCGGAGCACCCGGCGAGTAAGCTGGCCAAGACGGCACTCACGATCAATCGTTTCATTCCGATCACATCCTTTCTTTTGGTCTGTGGGAGAACGTTCGAATAAACCATTTTTTGAAACATTTCTTCTTTTGTTAGCGTATAGTAAGATAATGTAAGAATCAATTTGATTATGGATTTTATTGGATTACACACTAGGAGGGAACCGCGTGCGGAAAAGTTATGAATTCTTTTTGCTTTACAACAAAGAAATGTTCTTCAATAAGTTTGCTTACCTCTATACGCTCGCCGTACCCCTCGTCATCATTCTCCTCAATCACTTCGACTGGTTCAAGGATTCCCCGACGTGGACGGTCTTTCAGTCGGCGATGATTCAATTCTTTGCAATCATGATTGTGTTGACTGCAATCAATGGAATTGGCATATCATTACTCAACCAACGGGAGAGCGGCTTTTTGAAGATGTATACGTTTTTGTCCGGGCAAAAATTCCCGGTCATCTTCGGACGTCTCATATCGCAATGGTTTTTCCTCACGTTGAACATGTTCGCTGCCAGCCTGATGATGGCGGTTTTGTTTCATCAACCGTTGCTGAAGACCGTGCTGATGACCGGATTGCTTGCGCTGATTGTCCCACTGCCGGTCTTTGCCTGTAGCCTGCTGATTGCAGCGCTCCCATTGAAGCCGGAGACGATGACACCGCTCGGGACGATTTTAATTTTTGCCGTCTTCATTTTCATCGATGTATTTGAACTGACGGATAATCGATTGCTTGCGTATTTTTCATTCCTGAATCCGGCGAATTTAATCTTGAATGAAGCCCGCTTCCTGACAGGCAGTGTCAGTGACGGGATGATGGGCTTGTCGATTCTGACAGGTATCATGGTTTATTTAGTAGTCGGCTACGTTGCCTATCAGCGGTTGTCGATTACGTCAAAAACAAATCGTTAACGGAAGGGGACGGACAAATGCAACTCGGGACAATCGAGTACAGCTATGATGAAAAACGGATGATTTTAGATAAAGCGGATCTTGAGCTCGATCCGGAACGGTTGAACGTCGTGATTGGTTTAAACGGTTCAGGTAAATCGACGTTGTTTGACGTCGTCGCCGGGGCGCTCCCGGCTGACGGATTTCAACCACCGTTTGAACGGGCGGAGATTCTTTATCAATTGCAGCAGGCACCGCTTCCGCCGATGCTGAAAGGAAAAGATTTGGTCCGGTTGATTTTGAAAAGTGACCGGACGGAGCCGTTCCGTACGTTATGGGATACATATGTCGCCTCGTTACGCGAACAGGAGCGAAGCCGGTTAGAGCGTCTGCAAGACTTACGGCTCGGTCAGATGTCAGCCGGTGAAAAACGGTGGCTGGTCATCCGGACGGTCTGTCATCTCGATCGTACACTCTACATCTTTGACGAGCCGACGGTCGGGCTTGACCCGGAGTCACGGCGTTTCGTCGTCGAGGCGATCGGTGCGTTACTCGACCGTCAAAAAATCGTATTATTGTCGACGCACATATTGCATGAAGTCGCCCACCTGCCGTGCAAGATGCATTTTCTCCATCACGGAAAAATCGTCTATAGCGGCTCCTATCATGCCTTCGTCGCGCGTTATGAAACCGATAATCCGGACATCGCGTTTGAGCGTTTCTTGTCGGAGCAACCAACCGCCTAAACTAACCTGTTCAAGATGCATTCGAACGCGAGTGTATCTTTTTTTTGCGTTGAATTACTCGAATTTCAAAAAAATGAAATAAATTTTAGTACGGGATTGACAATTTTAAGGAGTATAATGCTATATTGATAATGAAAATGAGATTCATTATCAATTGAGGAGAGTGAGCCATATGTTTATCCAACTGAAAACCATTCGTGTTGAGCACGGCTACGCGGAGACAATGATTGAACGATTTGCAGGAGAAGGCATCATCGAACAGCAACCAGGATTCGTTGATCTGAGCGTTTTGAAAAAAAAGCGGACACGCGGCGATGAGGAAGTCGTGATTTTAATCCGCTGGGAATCCGAAAGGGACTGGAAAGCCTGGGAAACAAGCGATGTCCATCTCGCAGGTCATCGGGAGCGCCGTGGTCAGCCGGCACCGTCCTATATACTCGACAGCAGTCAAGTATATTATGAGATGCTCGGTCAAAAAACGAAAAGTGTGTAACATGTGACCGATTCGTTAAAATCTTGACGAATCGGTCACACTTCATTTACGAAAAAGTAATACGATAAAGTACGGTGCACCGAGAACGGCGATGACAATCCCGACCGGAATATCGGCCGGGGCCAACAGATTTTTTCCGATTAAATCAGCTAACAATACGAGCAGACTACCGACAAGCGCGGCAACCGGAATCAGACTGTAATGGTTCGGACCGACGAGTCGTCTCGCGATATGAGGGGCGAGCAGACCGATAAATGAAATCCCTCCGCCAGCCGCCACGCAAGCTCCAGCAAGAGCCGCAGCAACGAATAGAATACGTTTACGGGTACGTTCAACCTGAAGTCCTAAGGTTTGTGGCAGTGAACCGCTCAATTGCAATAAGTTCAACGAACGGCTTTGCATAAACGCGAGTGGGATGAAAAGGACGATCCAGGGCGTAAGCATGAAGACGGACGACCAATCTGCCTGCCAAATGCTTCCGGTCAGCCAGACGGTTGCTTGCTGGAAATCTCTTGGATCCATCTTCAACTGAAAAATGATTAAAAGGGCACCGCATAAAGCATTGATTCCGACGCCGACCAACAACAGGCGGGCAGGTTGTAGTGAAGTCGCTCCTGCCAGCCGATAAATCGTCCAGGCGACGAGCATTGCACCGAAAAAAGCGACGAATGGCAAAAGCGGGAGCTGATGTAAAGCGGAGCGAAAATAAAACAGGGTCATGACGACAAACAGCCCGGCCCCTGCATTAATCCCGAGAATACCCGGGTCGGCCAAAGCATTGCGTGACATGCCCTGAAGCAGTGTCCCGGAAACAGCAAGACCTGATCCGATCAAGAGAGCCAGCAGCATCCGGGGCAGTCGCAGGTCAATCAGGACTAACCGTTCTGCATCCGTTCCTTGCCCGATTATGGTCCGGCTGATTGAACTGAACGAAACGGGAAGAATGCCGGTTGAGAGGCTGTATAAAAATGTAACGATAAGAAGAACACATAAGCTAAGAAACGTAAAACGTGATTTTTGAAGAGCGCTCCACATATCCATCAGATCGCCAACTCCTTCCGTCGTGCAAGGTAAAGAAAATAAGGAACCCCGATTACGGCCGTAATGGCTCCAAGTGGTGTTTCAAACGGGGGATTGACCAGTCGTGCGAGTAAATCGGAGACAATGAGAAGTGTCATCCCGAATAATGCACTGACCGGCAGGAGAAGATAATAATTCGTTCCGACAAGAAAACGACTGATATGTGGAATGACAAGACCGACGAAACCTATGACACCAGCGATGGATACGGCACTCCCGGCAAGCAGGACGATACTGCAAAATCCGAGAACCCGGACTTTCGTTAACGACGATCCAAGACCTGCCGCGACCTCTTCTCCAAGCGAGAGAACGGTCATGCTTCTCGCGATATGTAAGGAAATCGCCATACCGATTAAGACGATGGGAAGAAGAACATGGACATGTTCCCACTTAGAGCCGGATAACCCGCCGGCATACCAGAAACTTAAATCTTGGGCAACTTGATGGAACAAAGTGATGCCTGTTGAGAGCGCACCGAACAATGCACTGAGTGCGGCTCCGGCGACGGTCAACGTGACAGGTGAAAAACGGCCACGTGCAAAAACCGTAATTAGAACGATGAGCCCTGTACCAAGGGCTGCACCGCCAAAAGAGAACATCAGCGAACTGAAGAAGGAATGGGCAGAAACAAAAGCGAGGGAAATCGCGACCCCAAGACCAGCCCCGTGGGTAATGCCGAGCAGGGACGGGTCGGCCAATGCGTTACGGGTCAATCCCTGCATCATCGTTCCTGACAAAGCCAGGGCAATTCCGACAAGTCCTGCGCAGATTAAACGCGGCAGGCGGACTTCTTGAATCAATTGGTGCTGCAGGTTATTGGCATCAAACGAATGGAACGATGCGAGGACTGTATCCGAAGAAACCGGAAAAGCTCCGTAAAAGAGTGATAATCCGCTACATAAGAAAAACAGAAAAAGCGTAATCAAAAGAACGATAGCTGTAGGGTGAGGGCGTGCAGATGCATCCATAATCGTCTCTCCTTTTTAAATGAGAATTATATTCATTATCAACGCGATTAAACTTACATCGAATAGCAAATTTTTGTCAAATGTTTTTTTAGGGAGCAAATACTATGGAAGTGAATTTAAAACCATTAATCATCCAAAAATACTGGTTGCTGGAAGGGGACCGGCAACCGGTCAGTTCGGGCATCATCATTGTTGTTGTCGGCAAGGTGTTTTTATATGACGGCCGCCAACGGCTACAACCGGGTGAAAGCGCCTGGGTCGATCAAACGCAGGAGGTACTGGCAGCTACGAAAGAGAGCAGTCTTGTTTATCATCTTGCCGTAACCGGAGACCGTTGCCCACTTTACCGGCAAAATCCGGAACAACTTCACGCACAGTTGCGAAGAATGAGTACGAGTCCGACGACCGTCAAGGGGATGCTACGCCAACAGCGTCTCGTTTATGAGTTGCTTGAGACATTAAGCCACGAACAGGAAAAACATGTATTCGAACAAGTGACGAAAGAATGGCTAGAACAACTAGGCGATAACCGCCCCGTCAACGAACTGGCAGTGGAGCTCGGGATGTCTGTGCCGACATTTAATCGGCTGTTTAAGGAGCGATATGCCGAAACACCTAAAGCGTACTTAAATCAACTCCGCATTCGAACAGCAAAAGAGTGGATGCTGACGTCGCCGGACATGACGTTGGCACAAATCGCTCAAAAGGTTGGTTTGCAAGATGAATTTTATTTTAGCCGTTTATTCAAAAAGCGGACAGGTTCGTCTCCCACCCATTTTTTGAAGCGTGTTTCACCCCGCATCGGTATCGCCAGCCGTCTTTTATTGCAGGACCACTTGCTGGCGCTTGGTCTGCAACCGATTCTTGCACCAAGTTATCCGACGGAATACGGTGCGAGTGGCCTACCTGTATTTTTAACCGATTTGGAAGGTACCCAGTTTTATGACGCCAATCGCCCCGCACCGCGGGAAGTGTTTGAATCGATGCAACTGGATTTGATCATCAAGACACCAGATCTCGATAAACAGCATGATGTCAGCTGGTCGCCGCCAGAACACGTCCTTGAATTGCCCCGCCAAACGTGTTGGAGCGAGTATCTGCGTCTGCTGGCAATCGCAACAGATCGGGAAGAGCGCCTCGAACCGATTATGAAAGAGGTCGACCGGTTGGAACAAACCGTTCGGAAACGGATAGCGTGGCACCGGACGGGGACGTGGGCGGTAGTTTGGATTCGCCCGGACGAGGTGCGGCTTTATGGAACGGGTCAGCATACGATGCTTGATTTTTTGTTTCACGATGTAGGGATGACAAGTGCGACCGGTTTACCGGAGACGGTTTACCAATCTGTCACATTATCAGAACTGAAAATGATTGAACCGGACAATCTATTGATTTTATGGAGCCAACAGACGGATATCGAACGGATTCAACATGATGCCGCCTGGAAAACGCTCAAAGCAGTCAGCACGCATCGCGTCTTTTGTCCGGACAGTGTTGACTGGGATCCATGGGGACCGCTCGGACGGATTCATATGTTACGCCAATTCCTGATTTACATCGAACAGGACAAACGATTGATTTGTCCATGAAAGTTGACGGGTTCGTCCATGTCGTTTTTAAGTGATAATGATTATCATTACTAATGAAGAACGAGTTTGAGAGGAGAAAAGAAAATAATGAAAAAAATCATAGGGATAACATCAGTCCTTGCGACATGTGCAGTTTTAGCTGCATGTGGAGGGGAAGCAAGCGAACAGCCGGCTAAGCAGAAAACAGCCGTCCATACGGTCGAACATATTTTCGGGAAAACAGAAGTTCCGGATAATCCGAAGAAGGTCGTCGTCTTATCGCACGTCTCATGGGAAGGCTCACTTGTTTCAGTTGGCGTTAAACCGTATGCGGTCATGGCGTATGACAATGAGTTTCCGCCCCACTTGACGGAAGAACTGCAAGGAACGAAAGCCTTACCATATGCCGACGAAATTAATCCGGAAGAAATCGTTAAGCTCAATCCGGATTTACTGATCATCAGCGACCGTTACAAACCGCTTTACGATAAACTGGCAAAAACGATTCCGACTGTCGCAGTCGAAGTCGGCGGGGACTGGAAAGAAGATCATTTGAAAGTTGCGGAAGCTGTCAACAAAAAAGCGGAAGGGCAGGCAGTCATCGATGACTTGTCGGAAGAAGCGAAGAGTATCGGACAACGCATCAAGGACAGTGTCAAAGACGAAACGTTTATGGCCGTATCGGTCAATAAAAAAGATATTCGCGTTTACGGTCTGACAAATCATGCGACAAACTCATTGTTGTTTGACGATATCGGATTAACACCGACGAAAGGTTTACCAAAAGATTTCGGGGAGAACATTTCCATCGAAGGATTGGCGAAATACAATCCGGACCATATCATCGATTTGTCCTACTTCAGCAGCGGTCCTTACTACGATGAAGTAACAAATGGAAAGGTTTGGAAAGGATTAACGGCAGTTAAAAAAGATCAAGTTCATCAGCTATCAACGACATGGGGCTTTTGGGATCCGATTGAACGTGAAAAAGGGTTAAAAGAACTGGAAGACGTCTTACTGAAATAATCAATTACAGAGCAGGAAGAGGAACGGGGAAACCCGTTTTTCTCTTTTCTTACAATGAGAATCGTTATCAATTGATGGAAGGATAGTGGCAGTCATGACAACACGACAAGAACGTATCGATGAGATTGCAACCCGGGCAACGCTCCAGGCATTTGCGAATAGTTATCTCCGTGAAGTCAAAACAGTTGATTGGTTCATTCCGAAAGAGGAGGAGAGAGAGAAGTGCGGTAAGAGTGGTTGCCGAATTGATGTGACAGCAGTCTATATCCTCGAAATCCGTCATCGTTCACGCATTGGACGACATGAAATCGGGCGGATTTATCGCCAGACTCCGAGCGGATTGGTGGAAGAAGCACCTCTTGTCTTCATCATTGCATGTTGCCAACATCTTCAACGGCTTGTACCGGGATTAACGGATTTACTATACCGGGTCCTCGATAGCCATCGGGTAATGTGTCAAGTCATCACACATCAGTTGGACGAGACGACGCGAGCTCATACATTCCTTGAACATGAACAGACAGTTCGGTTCGGACATTGGTTTCACCCGACGCCGAAAAGTCGGGTGGGAATGCATGACTGGGAACAAATTGCATATGCTCCGGAATTTAAAAACGGTTTCCAACTCGATTATTTTGCCGTCGATCGGACTTTACTGATTGAGGAAAGTGCGACGGATCGGCTGATCAGTGAGCAGATGTGCAAGCAACTCGAATCAACGGTAAAACTTTCAGCTGGGGAAGCGCTTCTGCCGGCACACCCTCTGCAAACTCAGTTTTTGTTGACGCAAACGACTGTTAAAGCATTAGTGGCACACGGACGGATTCGCCACCTCGGGCAGCTCGGTCCACTGTATTATGCGACATCTTCAATCCGGACGGTTTTACATACCGACGGCCTGCACATGTTGAAGTTTTCAATTCCCGTCCAGGTAACGAATTCACGACGAGTCAACAAACGACATGAACTAACGGCAGGGATAGTCATGAAACGTCTCGCCGGGCATTTGACGTTGCCCCGAGGATTTTCAATTACGCATGATCCGGCATACGCCACACTTTGGACGGATACGGAAGAATCCGGTTTTGAAGTAATTTACCGGGAAGCACAAGCCGACGCGGTCAATGTCGCTGCACTCGTCCAGGAACCGCTGGACAATGAACCTTCCGTTTTGATGTCGCTCGTCCTCGAAGCGAAACAAGCGGATCAGTCATTGGAAGAAGCTGCATGGGACTGGTTTGCAACGTATATCGAACTGACACTCGGGGCGTTGCTCGAGGTGTACGACAACTACGGCATCGCACTTGAGGCACACCAACAAAACAGCCTGATTACTGTTGAACAGGGACGGCCTATCCGTTATCAGTTCCGCGATAACCAAGGGTATTATCTCGCTCGGTCCTGCGAAGAGAAATTATTCTCTTTGGAACCGTCATTGGATCAGGCACGAGAACTGTTTTATGACGAGTCGACGATTGAGGAACGGTTAACGTATTACATGGTCTGGAACCATTTGGGCGGACTGCTTCACCGTTTTGATCGAGACGGACTCTTACGGGAACAGGACATGCTCGATTGGCTCGGAACTTGGCTTGATCAACGACAGCAAACATTGTCCGGTCCGGCTCAAGACTGGATTCACTATGTCCGTTCACGTCAGACGCTACCGTACAAGGCGAACTTGCTGACACGTCTGCATGCACTCGACGAGCTGGAAGTCAGCGGGGAACGGGTCATCTTTATTGAAATCGCTAATCCATTACAACGGGAGGTCCCTCATGAGGCAAACGAGCGAACAACGTGTCTGCAAACAACTTCTTGAAGCACTTTTATTCGAACGGATTGAGCCGTTCAGTGAACATCCGCGACAAGACGGCAATGCGACGTTTCGATTCATCCGTCCCCCGTATGAACTGACGATTAACGGGAGGCGTGGGGCATTTGACCGGATTTGGCTCGAACTTTCTACAGGTGTACTGACCAAAAACAATCAAGTTCAACCGATGACACTGGCGCAAATCATCGCGTGTTTTCAAATTAAGGATTCGCTTAGGCAAGAGCTCGAGCAAACGGTCGTGCTTGATGAGAGCTGTCCCGTCCCCATCGTTGCACGAACGCAAATGACATACAGTGCTTTAGAGCAGGCGTTAATCGAAGGACATCCGTATCATCCATGCTTCAAGTCCCGCATCGGATTTTCGCGCGCCGATCATTGGCGATATGGACCGGAGTCGGGACAGCGGTTTCGTTTACGGTTCGTCGCACTTCCGGCTACTACTGTCCACATGACACAAATGAATGGCGTGATGGAACAGGCATTCGGTCAAGCGACCCTTGAGTGCTTAAATGCACTTCTAATCCGCGAAACAAATGATTCCGCCGATTATCAAATTGTTCCGGTCCACCCGTGGCAATGGAGATGCGTCGGGATGGACGTCCTCGAGTCGGGCGGCATTGACCTTGGAGAAAGCGGTCCCCTGTTTCAAGCGACTCAATCAATCCGGACTGTTTTCCAACCAGGCGTACCGGATGCTCCGCATATTAAGCTCCCGCTTGATCTCATCCAGACGTCGGCGAGACGGACGTTTGACGTCCCGAGCATTGTTGCGGCACCGGTTTTATCCGATTGGCTGATCAGAAGAGCGGAAAAGCTTCCCGTAACGTTGCTCCGCGAATTCGCCAGTCAGGTCGTCGAGACGAAGGACGGAAAATTATCAGGCCGCATCGGCTGTCTCTATCGCGACAATGTCCTGACGAATGTCACAGCTGAGGAAACAGTCATCCCTTTTACGGCGCTTGCCCTCAACGAAGCGAACGGGGGACTGTTTCTTGACCCGTGGTTCAAGAAATACGGGATGGAACAGTGGGTAAAACAGTTTCTGACCGTTTATTTACAACCGGTTTTCCGTCTCGTTGCCGAAGAAGGACTTGCTCTCGAAGCACATGCCCAAAATAGTTTACTCGTGTTAAAAGACGGCTGGCCGACGCGACTGATTCTGCGGGATTTTCATGATAGCGTCGAATATGTCGGGAAATTTGTCCGGCATCCGGAGGAGATACCTGATTTTAAAACCGTCCATCCCGCTTTTAATTCGCCGGTCGGGGCGTATTACGAAATGAAAGACGTCGAGGCATTGCGCGAGCTCGTCAGCGATACGGTATTTGTATTTCATTTGACGGAATTATCGCATCAGTTGGAGGACAAGTACGGCTTGAAAGAAACAACGTTTTTCAAATGGGCTGCCGCGGTACTCGACCGACTCGATCTGTCGCCGGATCGCTTTGTTGCCTTAGGATTCGGCGAAGCGACCATGTACACGGAGTCCCTCCTCGCGCGCAAATTCGAGACGGGACAGTGCCGGCATCTTGTTTGCAATACATTATATAGAAGGACGCAGAAGGGAAGCGAAACGCATGTTATACATTGAAGAGACGCTTTATACCGAACAAATGCTGACGGATCATCCCGTTTGCCGGTTAAGTTGGCTCGCTGACCCCGGGACAACAGTTGTTGCAGTTTGTACTAAAGACACGGCGGCCTGGATTGCCTTTTGTTTACTTATGAAAAGAACACAAGGAACGGTCGTGCCGCTTCATCCGGACTTACCGGAAGCCGGTGCACGCGATATGGCGGAACGAGCAGGGTGTGACTTTTTAATTTATGGTGATTTTCAACAACCGGTTCGATTGACGCAGGCAAAACCTCGTTCGGGAGGTCTGATTCAATTCAGCTCCGGTACGACCGGAGAGGCGAAAGTGATTCACCGGACATGGTTGTCGATTGAACAAGAAGTGACAGCATACAATCAATGTTTTCCATTACCGCATGCAACAGGAACGATTGTCGCCTGTCCGACATCACATTCGTTCGGCTTGATTTGCGGTGTCATGGCGACGCTATATCGGGGGGCAGTACCCGTCATTCTCGAACATACGTCACCGCGACATGTCTTGCGTGTCTGTCGGGCACATCCGGATGCGATTTTGTATGCGGGACCGGGGCTCGTCTATCTGCTCAGTCAATTTAAGCAACGGCTATTTGCAGTAATGATTTCCGGTATGACGTTGCCGAATAGTTGGTTTGAAGCGATTCAGGACGTGACCGATCATCTTTTACAGCAATACGGGTGCTCGGAAACCGGTTGCATCGCATTACACCCTAATCCGAAAACAGCGCAGGCGATCGGCTATCCGTTACCACATCTTCAAACGGAGGCTGGAACTATAAATCAACCGGCTGAATTGCTGGTCGAATCAGATGGAACCTGGACGGGGACGAAGGATTTGGTCGGAGCGTCGGAAAACGGCGAATTGTTTTTCTTCAGCCGGTTGGACGAAATGATAAATGTATCTGGTCTATCCGTTTATCCAGCAGATGTTGAAGATGTATTACTACGTCGCGCCGACGTCAACGAAGCCGTCGTCTTTAAGAAAAGTGATCGTCTGCAAGGCGAACGAGTCTGTGTCCAGATCGTCAGTTCGGCGACCAAGGAGACATTACGTCGTTTTGCCATGCGCATCTTGCTCCACATCAATGTCCGACTGACTGGACGTTTGTTACGGAAATAAAAAAACTGCCGAACGGAAAAATCAGTCGAATCCGACTGGGGGTGACGTCATGAGTTCCTTCCTCGACCAACAGAGATTTCATCAAATCGTCGAGGCGCAACTCGATGTCATCTTACCGATCGAAGTGACGGGACAGGAGCGGCTTCGCGATGAACTGCAACTGGATTCGATGCGGTTATTGCAGTTGCTCGTTCATCTGGAGCTTGAATACGGTCTCGTTCTAGCCGACGAGCAACTCGGACAGCTTCCACAGATGACGGTTGAAATGTTCTTAGCTGCGCTAACAAAAAAGGAGGTGCTTTAATGATAAAAGTTCACTGTCTCGTCAGTTGTGTCTGTGAAACAATCAAACGGTCGCAAGCAGATCATCGTCCGTATTATTTCGGGATTTGGGACGCCGACTTTGGCTTGACGTCCGATTTTGTTTTATCGCATCATGCCCCGGAGATTAATCATGAAGTGATGCTCGAGTGGTACCGGTTACTGTACGGGATCACAGTCCATCAGTGGTATGACCGGACCCTGTCACGGGCTACGAATATCATGAACCTCGAACGACTCATGAAAACGAAACGACCGGAACAATCGATTATCGTCATGCTGGATCTCGCGCAGTTACCAGAGCGGGAAAACAAGTTTCACCATGACGTGTTTCCACATTATGTGATGCTTGAACCAACGGATGACGAAGAGACATGGCGGATGATGGACCCGGATTTTAGATACGAAGGTGAAATGGATCGCGTACGGATCATCCAGGCAATCGATCAGCCGACTGTCGCCGGAGGGTTCTGGTTTGACGGGAGTCACGTCAAACTTCCGGATCGGGAAACGGTCGCAGCTTACTTCATGAGTGGTCTCAAGCGGCACCACCCGTTGACGGAAGCAGTCGGAAAAATTGTCTCGCATCATAAGAAAACACCAAATCGCTTACCTTCTGCGCTAAAACAACTTCCGGTCATCGCGATCCGTAAATATGCCTATGAACATGCTTTTGCTTATTTTTATGAACAGTTAGGTCTCGATTTAGGCTCTTCCGATTTCAACGGGTGGTGTGATCGAATCGAACGACTCGTCAATCAATATACTGTCATCCAGCACCGGACAATTAAATACAGTATGACGTGCGATCCAGCTGTTTTGACTGAGATTCAAGCGTTGCTCGCAGATCAGGCGATCTTAGAAGATACGATCAAACAACAACTCATCGGATTATTTAACCAATACTGCCGGAAAGAAGGGGAAACAGATGAAAATTGCACTGTGTACCATCAGCTATCGCCATCATCTCCGCTCGTTTGACGACTTATTATCCTACGCATTGGCGGAGCAGTTTGATGCGTTAGATGTTTGGGGGGTTCATGCGAAGCATTTACAGGACGATGAAATATTGCGTTTACGCGAGCATGCTATTGAGGTCAGTATGCTGAGTCATTATCTATCGTTTGACGCACCATTATCGGTGTTACTTGAACAGACGAAAGCGCTATCCCGTATAGGACAACGAATCGGAACAAGACGTATTCGGATTTTTGCGGGCAACAAGTCAAGTCAGCAGTTGACCGAACCGGAACGGGTCCGGCTCGTCTATCAGTTACAGGGCGTTTGTAAGGTTCTAGATCAAAGCAAGCAACTGCTGTTAATTGAAATTCATCCAAATACGGCAGCGGACACGATTGAATCGACGGAACGGTTAGTACGCGAAGTGAACCATCCGGCTTGCCGGCTGAACTTTGATGTGTTGCATGTCGTCGAATCAGGTGCTGATCCGGTCACTGCTTACCGTCGTCTTGAACCAGTCATCGAACATCTTCACTTGAAGTCGATTGCCCGGACGGATCAATTCGAAGTCTTTAATCCGGCAAACGTATATGCGGCAGGTGGAACACGTGACGGCATGGTACCGCTGTTTGATGGAATCATTGATTACGAGAGATTTTTCGAAGAACTGAAGCAAGCGTTAACACTGAAAACGGCCAGTCTTGAATGGTTCGGTGATAGTCCGGATGAACAATTAAAAACAGATTGTCGTAAAGTACGCGATGTATTAGAAAAATCACAACTGCAATTCATGTAATGGTCATACAGATCAGCGTTTAAGAAGCGGCGCGAACAGGGAAACACTATTGTGTACGCCATTGTTTCGTGTTTTCTCGGAAAGGATGTTGATTATGTCAGAACGTGTCTTTATCAGCCCAAGCAAGTACGTCCAAGGAAAAAACGTCATCGACCGGCTCGGTACATACGTGAGCCCGTTCGGAGATAAAGCACTGTTGATCGCAGACGATGTCGTCTTTAAAATCGTCGGGCAACGGATTCATGACTCCTTTGAAACAGAAAAAATTGGCATCGAACAAGTCGACTTTAGCGGCGAAGCATCGCGGCATGAAGTCGAACGGATCACGAAGCAGGCGAAAGAAGCGAACGTCCGGTTTGTCGTCGGGGTCGGCGGCGGGAAGACACTGGATACGGCGAAAGCCGTCTCGGACGAACTGACGGTGCCTGTCGTCATCGTGCCGACGATTGCTTCGACCGATGCGCCGACGAGCGCATTATCAGTCATTTATTCAGACGCCGGGATTTTTGAGAGTTATCGCTTCTATAAAAAGAATCCCGATCTTGTCCTCGTCGATACGAAGTTGATTTCGGAAGCACCAGCACGGTTCTTTGCGTCCGGGATTGCCGATGCCCTGGCGACCTGGGTCGAGGTTAGAAGTGTTATCGCTTTCGATGGGAAGACGATGGCCGGTGGTCGACCGACGATTGCGGCAGAAGCCATCGCGAAGCGCTGTGAGGAAGTATTGTTCGAACATGGTCGACTCGCGTATGAGTCGGTTCAGGCGAAAGTCGTCACGCCGGCTCTTGAAGCAGTCGTCGAAGCGAATACGTTACTGAGTGGACTCGGTTTTGAAAGTGGGGGTCTGGCAGCAGCACATGCGATCCACAACGGCTTTACGGCGCTCGACGGGGACATCCATCACTTGACGCACGGGGAAAAAGTTGCGTTCGGCACGCTCGTCCAGCTCGCACTTGAGCAACACAGCCAGGAAGAAATCGAACGGTATATCGCTTTTTATATGGACCTCGGGTTACCGGTCACGCTCGAAGACGTCAAACTCAAAGATGCCTCGCGCGACGACATCTTGAAAGTCGGGGAAGCGGCGACGGCAGATGGTGAGACAATCCATGATGGATTCGACGTGACGGCGGAAGAAGTGGCTGATGCGATCATCGCCGCGGACCGTTACTCGAAAGCCTATCAAGCAAAATTAAAATGAGTCAGAAAACAAACACCCCCGACCGGATGTGGTCGGGGGTGTTGTCTTATAAGTAATCGAGCGGATTGACACTGCTTGCAGCGGAGGTTGCGCTGTAGACATATGTACCACGATGAAGCTCGAAATGAAGGTGTGCTCCGAAAGCATTCCCTGTTTCGCCGACCGTTCCGATCAGTTGTCCTTGCGAGACCGTTTGACCGACGGAGACGCTCCGGCTGTTTAAGTGAGCATAGAGGCTGGTGAAGGAAGATCCGTCAATTGTATGAGTCATCATGATGTAGTTCCCGTACGCGCCGTAGTTTTTAGACGTCGTGACTTTACCGGCAGCTGTCGCATAGACGGGCGTTCCTTTTGCTGCACCATAATCGATGCCGTTATGGAACGTGTAGCCGTAAACGCCGCTCGAAGAACCGTATCTTTGTGTGATAGTACCTTTCGTTGGTGTAATGAAGGTTTTTGAAGCTTTACTCGCTGCTAAATATGTACTTGTTAGTGACGTAGTTGAATACTTTGTGACATAACTACTGTAAACATAGCGTTTTTCTCCATTATAAAGAATCTTCGACCAATTACCTTCTTTTCCGAGGTAGAGATATCTTTCACCATTATCGACTGATCCAACTATACGGCTGCTAGTCGATGAACCTGTACGAACGCGAAGATTATCAACATTAATTTTTACTTTATCATAACTCGTTACAGAATATTTTTTCACATAAGAAGAATATACATATACTTCACGTGATCCATAAAGAATTTTAGTCCAGTTCCCAGATTTCCCGAGATATTTATATGTATACCCTTTGTTGACACCAGCGATAATATTTGAGGATGTAGAAGGACCAGTTCGAACTCGTAATCCATCTTCAAGTATTTTTACTTTATAGTACGTTGTCGCAGCATCAACTTTCGGTACTGCATATGTTGTCATTCCAGCTACTGCAATGGCAGATACTGTTAAAGTCGTAAAAATTTTTTTCATATATGTTCGTCCTCCTTGAAACTCAACACGATAGGTCAGTTGTTTGTTGAAAATATGTTCTACTAAATTTCATAAATGAGTATAACATTACTTAAAATGTTTAAATATTACATTAACATTTCGAAAATGTTTCAATAGAATATATTTAAGCTATCCAAAAATAGAATATGACATTTATTGGTTTTTCTATATATATCAACACATTTTAAATGTTTAAAAAATGTTCATACACTGGGGAATTGATAAAAAGTGTGACAAGTTGAGGTCGTTTAAGATAAAGTTGAAATGGAAATAATAGTATTTTTTAAAATTTGAATTTTCGTAATTTTGATGTTTAAAAAAATTTTTTAAGTTTTCAAAATAGGAATCCAAACGAAAAAGACACCTGATTAGAGGTGCCTTTCTTTGGTTTAAAGTAAGTTGAGTGGGTTGACACTGCTTGCGGCTGAAGAGCTGCTGTAAACGTAGCTGCCACGATGAAGTTCGAAGTGAAGGTGAGCACCGAATGCATTACCTGTGCTACCGACTGTTCCGATCTTCGTTCCTTTTGCAATCGTTTGACCCGCATAAACTTTACGTGAATTGAGGTGGGCATAAACACTTGTGTAGGTTAAACCGTTCACCTTATGTGACATCATGATGTAGTTTCCGTACGCGCCTTGATATTTTGAGGAGATGACTTTCCCAGTGGCTGTCGCATAGACAGGAGTTCCTGTCTTCGCTCCGAAGTCGACACCGTTATGGAACGTATATCCGTAGCGGCCGCTTGCATTGCCATAGCGTTGCGTCAGAGTCCCGCTTGTCGGGCGAATGAAGCTAGACGAGACGGATGCTTTTTTTGCAGTGCTTGTTTTAGACTTAAGGCTGTACTTTTTAACGTATCCTGAGTATACATAACGTTTTTCTCCACCGTAGATGATTTTCGTCCAGTTTCCTTTACGTCCAAGGTACTTAAACGTTTGGCCCGAGTTGACGCCTCCGATGATCCGGTATTTTGTTGAAGGGCCGGTCCGAACGCGAAGTCCGTCTGCCATGACTTTTACTTTATAAGAAGTTCCAGCCGCTTCAACCTTACCTGTACCCGTAGCTGCAAATCCTGAAACGACAAGTGCGCTCATCGTCATAGTTGTCAAAATACGTTTCATGTTGTAAATCCTCCTGATGTGAAAACAAAGTGACGGGTTAATGAAAAATGAAATGACTGAGTCATTAAATAGGATGTGTTGTATATAGAGTAGATTGAGTTAGTAGAATGAGTGGTGCTTTCGAACAAACCGAGTATAGCATTCGGAATTTACAAATCGATATTTCAATTTTATTTCTAAAATATCTCTAGATAATATATATTGTAATCTTTATTTTTGAATAATTACGCAATCCCTTGAGACGAGGGTTCATCCATGTCATCTGTTTGACTTTTTTATTACAAAGTCAATTATGGGAAATTGTGATATTGTATCGAAACATAACAAAGGAGTGTGAAACAGTTGGATATTAACTTTAAATTTGAGAAGCAACGATTCAATCATCGGGCGGCTGCCGTGATCGTCAAGGAAGGGTGCCTCTTAATCCATCGGAATATTCGAGATGATTTTTGGGCCTTAGCCGGAGGGCGGATTCAACTGATGGAGAGCGGGGAGACAGCGGTTGTCCGCGAAATCAAAGAAGAATTAGGATTAGAAGCACAAGTTAAACGTTTTTTGTGCGTCCACGAAAATTTCTTTACATATGAAGACGTCGCTTTTCATGAAGTCGGTTTTTATTACGAAGTCGAGTTGTTGGATGAGATCAATGTGACGACGGAAGATTTTTACGGTGTCGAGGGCGAGGAACTGATTTACCGGTTCGTCCCGATTGACCAATTGCCAACGATCGAATTCTATCCCCTACAGCTAAAAACGATGCTCAAGACAGGTGAGTGGGACCGTCTGATAAAAGAATGAGTTCCTGGAGTAAGACTTGTATGTATCCCCTTTTTTGAAGGGGGTTTTTTTGTGGAATGACGTTTATTCATATATCGCAAGGGAATGTTAACTAAGGAAGTCAATTATCAAAGTAGAGGGGATGAGTAAGATGCGCGAAAAGCAACTGAGGGACATGCATGAAGAAGCAAAAGGGCAAACTCAAGATCATCAACCAGGAATCGAATCGGAAATGAATCCGGAACCGATTTATGACGATCCCGAGTATGTCGGCTCGGGGAAGCTGAAAGGGAAAGTCGCGCTCATCACTGGCGGTGACAGCGGGATTGGTCGCGCCGTCGCGGTCGCTTACGCAAAAGAAGGCGCAAATGTCGCGATCGTTTACTTAAATGAAGGACAGGACGCGGAAAAAACGAAGCAGTTAATCGAAGGGTACGGAGTTAAGGCCCTTGCATTTGCGAAAGACGTCAGCCGACCGGAAAACGCAAAACCAATCATTGATCAGGTACTTGAGGAATTCGGTCAACTGAATATTCTCGTCAACAACGCAGGAAAACAATTTCCGCAAGATGATTTTTTAGACATCACACCGGAGCAGTTGCAGGAGACGTTTGAAACGAACATCTTCTCGATGTTTTATTTGACACAGGCTGCCGTGCCGCATCTGAAAGAAGAAGATACAATCATCAATACGTCGTCCGTGACGGCTTATCGCGGGGCACCGACGTTGATTGATTATTCGGCGACAAAAGGGGCGATTACGACGCTTACACGTTCGCTTGCATCGAGCCTCGTCGAAAAAGGCATTCGTGTCAATGCCGTCGCACCGGGTCCGATTTGGACACCGTTAATTCCGGCGACGTTCTCGAAAGAGAAGGTCGAAGCACATGGGGAAGACACGTTACTGAAGCGTCGGGGACAACCTTCAGAAAATGCTCCGGCTTATGTTTACCTCGCGTCACGCGACTCGAGTTACGTCACGGGACAAACAATCCATATCAATGGCGGCGATTATATTACATCATAAGGAGGTCTTTTTTATGAAGAAGAATCCGAACGAAGTACCGGAGCACGAACCGAATCACGAACCGAATGAAGTGCCGGGAACACCACCGTCAGAAATTCCGGACACGCCGCAAGAAGATCCAATCCGTCAGCCGGAGCCGGATACGTTCCCGGAACCGACTGAAATACCGGATGCACCACAAGAAGATCCGACACCGTATTGATGGTAGCGATGACCTAACTAGCTGATTGACACCGATTGCTTTTACTTATGGGGAGGTAACAGTATGACGAATAAAAAAGAAGAACAAATGAAGGCGCACCAAATCGATAACACGAAAAAAGCGGGACTGACGACGAATCAAGGGTTGAAAATGGCGGAAGATGAATTTTCGCTAAAGGCAGGACTACGGGGACCGACATTGATTGAAGACTTCCACTTTAGAGAGAAAATGACACACTTTGACCATGAACGGATTCCGGAACGAATCGTCCATGCTAGAGGTGTCGGGGCACATGGTGAATTTCAGGTATACGAACCGCTAGCTGAGATTACGAAAGCGGGCTTTTTGAACGATCCCTCGAAAACGACACCGGTCTTCGTCCGTTTTTCGACGGTCCAAGGGTCACGCGGTTCAGGAGATACGGTCCGTGATGTCCGTGGTTTCTCGACGAAGTTTTATACGGATGAAGGCAACTACGATTTAGTCGGGAATAACATTCCGGTATTCTTCATTCAAGATGCCATCAAGTTTCCTGATTTCGTCCATGCCGTCAAACCGGAGCCACATACGGAAGTTCCGCAAGGCGCAAGCGCGCATGATACGTTTTGGGATTTCATCGGTCAAAATCATGAGACTGCACATACGGTCATGTGGGCGATGAGTGACCGTGGAATTCCACGGAGCCTTCGGATGATGGAAGGGTTCGGCGTCCATACATTCCGGCTCGTCAACGCACAAGGGAAGGCACACTTTGTTAAGTTCCACTGGAAACCAAAACTTGGTGTTCATTCGCAAGTCTGGGATGAAGCACAAAAAGCACTTGGTAAAAATCCTGATTTCCACCGCGTTGATTTATATGAAGCAATCGATAAGGGGGATTTCCCGGAGTGGGAGCTCGGACTGCAATTGATTGCGGAAGAGGATGAGTTCAAGTTTGATTTTGATATTCTCGATCCGACGAAACTATGGCCGGAGGAAGAAGTACCGGTCCGACTCGTCGGTAAAATGACATTGAACCGCAATGTCGACAATTTCTTTGCGGAAACAGAACAAGTAGCGTTCCACCCAGGACACATCGTTCCGGGAATTGATTTTTCAAATGATCCGTTGTTGCAAGGGCGGTTATTCTCATATACGGACACACAGTTGTCCCGACTCGGAGGACCGAACTTCCATCAAATCCCGATCAATCAGCCGGTTTGTCCGTACCATAACAATCAGCGGGACGGCATGCATCAGATGGCGGTCCATAAAGGACAGACGAGCTATCACAAAAACGGTTTGAATGAAAATCAGCCTGAGCCTGTCCCGGTCGAAGAAGGCGGTTTTGAACATTACCAGGAAAAAGTCGACGGCCATAAAGTGCGTGGCCGGAGTGAAAGTTTCCTCGACTTTTATTCACAGGCGAAGCTCTTTTACAACAGCATGACTGCTGTTGAACAACAACACATTCGTGATGCCTACAGCTTCGAGCTCGGAAAGTGTGAATCTGATGTCGTCAAAGCGAACGCCGTCGATTTGCTGAATCATATCGACCATGCCCTCGCGAAAGAGGTTGCGGAGAACATTGACGTTGCGGTACCGACGACGGATGAAGGGGTTCAATCAGAGAAACGCTCAGATGCCCTCAGTATGGAACATACGATTCGAAAAACGGACACGCGCAGTGTCGCCTTGTTGCTTGCAGGGGACGTGGATGCAAATCAGGTGAAGGCGTGGGTCGAAAAACTGGCGGAGCATAACATCAATTACAGCCTCGTTGGTAAAAAAGCCTATACACTAGGTGAAATGAAAGTAAAAGAAACGTATGATACGGTCGATTCAAGTTTGTTTGACGCCGCATTCTTAATCAGCGCATCTTCAAAAGTAGCGGACGACGTGCTCGAATTTATCGAGAACACGTATAAACATGCTAAACCGCTGGCGTTACATCTCCATGATGACTCAGTGCTCGATAAGTGCCGTGTTGAAACGGATCAACCGGGTGTCTTCTTATTCAAAGAACATAACTTGGATCATTTTGATTCGTTCATCGATGGCATCGCCCAAGCACGTTTTTGGGACCGGAAATAAGAATAGTCAAGGACCTCCAGCTTTGACGGGAGGTCCTTTTGACGTCGTTAAAAAAACGTATGACTTCAATCATTATGTAGATAAGGCTCTTTTTTGATGCAGACGCTTCAACCCTTCATAAAAAAAACGTGTAAGCCTTTAGTAAATGACAAAATAATCAAAAAAACAGGAACTTTTTAGGTAGGTATCCGTAGAATAGGTTAAACAAAGGGGGAAGTTCAGATGGAAATCATTTTGGGGATCATTGCAGTCGGGGCAGCATTTTGGTTTTTCTTCAGTTACTTACTTGGCTTCAAAAAGAAAAATATCACGATGACGTTTGACGATCGTTTTTATACGCTCGATGAGCATGTCAAAGCAATCGAGCAGAAATTAAAGCAGGACGGAAAGTTAGTGGAGTACTTAGGAAATCGTCGCTTTTTAGTGAACGGGAAACGATATATGTTTGTCGAACGGACGGTTCCGATGTCGGGCGTTCCGATGCAACAAACGATTTTAGAGTTTGAAAAATAATCGAAAAAGCACGATGCCGACCTGGAAGAAAGGGGCATCGTGCTTTTATTATGGCTATGAATAGAAGCTCAAACGTTAGTTTCCCTTTGGTACCACCAGTTACCAGTTTATAGGATATGGGTTCATTGGATCATTTTGTTCAAGTTACTTGATTATGAGCGCCGGTCGAGTTGGAAGCTGATTGCAGTCAACAACGCGGCAAGCAAAGCGACAAGTCCGCCGACGAGCGCCGTATTCATCATTGGTCCGCTCGCGTAAACGAGTCCACCGAGCGCGGAGCCGAAAGCGATCCCGACGTTACTTGCGACCGGCATCAAGGACGCAGCCAGTCCTTTCGCTTCCGGGTTGAACTTTTCTGCCAAGTCAATCAGATAGATTTGTGTCGATGTCGTCAATAAAATCGACATCAGTGACATCAAAGCGATATTGATCAGTCCGAGCGTGACGGATGACGTCGTGACATATAAAGCCGCTAAGACGAACGCTTGCACGACGAACACGAACCGTAACCGACCGATCGGATTATGACTGGCGATCTTCCCGGCCAGAATGTTACTGAAAATCGAGACGACACCGTACGCGAGGAGAATCGGACTGATCCAGCCCCGCGGCAGCTCAAGTTCAAATTCGAGGATCGGCACGAGGTACGTGTAGACGACATAGGTCGCACCAAAGCCGAACGACGGGATGAAGAAAGCGATCATGATGCGTGGGTTCGCGAGCAGGCGCAGTTGATCCTTAACGGAACTTGACGCCGTCGCCTGTTGCCGCGGGACGACTTTGAAAACGGCGAAAAAAGCAATCAGTCCGAGGGCTGTCGTCAGCCAAAACGTCGCTTCAAAACCGGCGTGTTGCCCGATAAACGTGCCGATCGGGACACCGAAGACGTTCGCGAGCGTAAAGCCGCCGAAGATGAACGACACGGCGACACCGCGTTTCGCGACCGGGACACTGTCACTCGCGACGACCATTGCAAGCGAAATCAGGACACCGGTCAGGACGGCGGTGACGATCCGTGTTGCGAGCAGAAGCGAGTAGGTGTCGGCGATGCTGCTGCAAAAGTTCAAGACGACCCAGATGAAGATCAGGCTGAGCATTAATTTGCGACGTTCGAAGCGTCCCGTGATCGACATCGTGACCGGTGTCCCGATCGCGAAGGCAATCGCAAAGGCAGAGACGAGTGTTCCGGCTTTCGCGATCGTAATCCCGAGAGCCGAAGCGATTTCTGATAAAATCCCGACGATGACGAATTCGCTTGTGCCTAAGACGAACGTCAGTAAGGAGAGGGTGGCGATTAAAAGCCAGTCCGTTTTACGTAAACGGGTAGTAGATGACATATCAATTCCTCAATTCTAGCGCTAAGCAGCGCGAAACTAT
Organism: Exiguobacterium sp. QJM3NY_9; assembly: GCF_056173545.1. Classification (NCBI taxonomy): domain Bacteria; kingdom Bacillati; phylum Bacillota; class Bacilli; order Caryophanales; genus Exiguobacterium; species Exiguobacterium sp. QJM3NY_9. Next base: position 1,266,814 of record NZ_CM149679.1, read on the forward strand.
CGTTTTTCAGAATAGCATGATTCGCGTGTCAGGTGAACGGGAATCGGTTGTCGAAGGAAAAGAAGCATTATTTTGAATAGCATGTCAATTTTCTTCAGGTGAGACTACGCTATAATGAAGGAGAGCAAATCGCACCGAACTAAAAATCGAAAGGTAGTGAGGGAAATGCAAGCGACGATTACATGGAATCACAAGATGGGCTTTAGTGGCATGACGGAGTCCGGACACCAACTGGCAATGGATGCAGCACCTGAAAATAACGGTGAGAACGGCGCACCACGACCAACTGAATTGTTGTTGCACGCAGTCGCCGGCTGTACGGGAATGGACATCGTCTCCATTTTAGAAAAAATGCGTTTGCCGTTAACCTCGTTTGAGATGGACATTGAAGGAGAACGGGCGACGGAACACCCGCGCCGCTTTACGACGATTTCGATTCATTATCGTCTCGAAGGCGACTTGCCGGACGATAAAGTCCGCCGGGCCGTGTCGTTATCAAAAGATAAATACTGTTCCGTCTCAAAATCACTGAATGCTGAAATTGAAGTCTATTATTCCATCAATGGCGTCCGAAACGAGGAACCGCTTTGAAACCGATTTACCTGCTTTTAACGGCTTGCTTTTTGACGGCATGCGCGAGTGAACCAGCAACAGAACCGAAGACGAAACCGGAACCGAAGACGAGTCAGCAACAGCCGGTCGCCGACGAACCGACGGCTGCCGAACAGGCGGAGCAAGACATCAAACGTCAGCTCGCCAAACTCTCGACTGCTGAAAAGGTCGATCAATTGTTATACATCGGGATCAGCGGGACAACGTTATCGGACGCGGACCGAAGTCTATTAAACAATCATGCGCTGGGCGGTGTCCTGTTACTCGGAGGCAATATCACGTCAGACGCCCAGCTGAAAACCTTGACGGCAGCAATCAAGAACGCACAAGATGACGAAGCGCTCGCGTTCCTCGGTTTCGATGAAGAAGGAGGACGGGTCAGTCGTGTCCCGGATCAAGCGTTTCATTTACCTCCGAGTCTGACGCTCGGTCAGAAAAACGATCCGGCATTGATGCAAAAGACCGGACAGGCGCTTGGTACGATGTCACGGTTTTATGGATTCAATATGGATTTTGCCCCGGTTCTTGATGTCAACAGCAATCCGGCGAACCCGATCATCGGGGACCGGGCACTGAGCGCTGAGCCGGATGATGTCGCCCGGCTCGGTGTCCCGTTAATGCAGGGAATTAAGTCGGAAGATGTCGTGCCGGTCATCAAACATTTTCCCGGACACGGCGATACGACCGTCGATTCGCATGTCGGCTTACCGACCGTGACGAAGACGAAAGCGCAACTCGAGCAACTGGAACTCGTCCCGTTCAAAGCGGCAATCGATGCCGGAGCGGAAATGGTGATGGTCGCACACATTTTATTCCCGGCGCTCGACCCAGACAATCCGTCGTCGTTATCAGAGCCGGTCATGCAACAGCTGTTGCGTGAAGAGTTGAAGTTTGATGGCGTCATCGTGACGGACGACCTCGTAATGGGTGCGATCACGAAACAATATGGTCTCGCCCAAGCTGCGCGCCTCGCCCTCGAACGTGGTGCCGACATGGCGATGTTTTCGCAAGCCGGTGCTTACACGGATGTCCATGCGGCAATTATGCAGGGTATCAAGGACAAGTCGTTATCACGGGCTGACCTCGACGCGAAGGTGACACGTGTCTTACGTCTAAAACAAACGTATGATTTAGCAGACACGAAGCTGATTCCAACGCATGAACAATTGACGGAACAGGTCAAAGCGGTCACTGATACGCTGAACTGACAAGTCGGACTAGAAATCAAGCGAGCGGTCATGGTAGACTACGAATGAACCAACCAACACTAAATAGTTCTACACTAGGGGAGTCTCGCAGCAGACTGAGACGGAAATATCCGGACCCTTTGAACCTGATCTAGTTCGTACTAGCGGAGGGAAGTGGCTTCTGATTATCATCCTGTCTCGGGTCTTACCTAGACATTTTTCGGACCACTCCATCATGTTCATGGGGTGGTCCTTTTTGTGTAGCAAGGAGGAGAAGGTATGCGTCCGAAGTTACATATTGTGACGACCGGGACAAAAGAGCTGACACATCTTCTAGAAGTCTTGCCGGCTGTTGTGCCTTATGTCGACATGATTCATATCCGGAAACCGGGTTGGTCGGCGGACCGACTCGTCCAATTGATCGAGGAGCTAGTATGCGCCGGTGTTCCACGTGAAAAACTAATCGTCCATGACCGGCTTGATGTCGCCCTCGTGACGAAGGCAAGTGTCCAGTTGACATCATGCAGTATTCCCGTCGCTGTCGTGCGGCGTCAATTCAGCGAGCTACAGATCGGCCGATCAATCCACTCCTTGACGGAAGCGCTTGAGCCGGGCAGCGACTTCGTCATGTATGGTCATGTCTTTGCGACGGCGTCAAAACAGGACGTCGCCCCGCGCGGACTAGCGGCACTCGCGCAAATCGTCACATTTTCAAAAGTCCCTGTCATCGCGATTGGCGGGATTCAGCCGGAGAATGTCGCCGATGTCCTCGCGACCGGAGTTGCTGGCATCGCTGTGATGTCAGGGATTCTCGGTCAGGCAAATCCGGTCGAAGCAGTCCTAGCGTATCGCGAGGTGCTTGATCAATGAAAGCAACAGAGACGTTAATCGTCGGCGCAGGCGTAATCGGTTTGACACTCGCCTACGAATTGCTCAAACGAGGACAACCGGTACGCGTGCTTGAGCAAAGCCGGTGTGGCGAAGGAACGACGCGAGCGGCAGCCGGCATGCTTGCGACGGATCATGAACTGATCCCTGCCTTACATCAACTGGCGGCAGCGAGTCGACAGCTTTATCCCGACCTCGTCCGTGAGCTGTTTAATGAGACCGGCATTGATAGTGGCTATAAAGAAAATCCCTTTCGGTTGATTCGGGGGCACGAGGAAATTCAATTTGCATCCGTCGGTCAAATCGATCCCGTCCAGTTGACGCGTTCGCTCCGTCACGCGATTAAAGTCCGCGGAGGTGTGATTGAAGAACAGACAACAGTCACGGGACTGCTCCGGGCAGGGGCGACCGTCGTCGGCGTTGCGACGAGTAACGGTAAGCGCGAAGCCAGTAACGTCGTGGTCGCAAGCGGTCGGGGATCAGAAGCGTTACTCGCGACGAGTGGTGTCGAGATCGCGACGGTACCGGTCAAAGGCGAATGCCTCGCCGTCCGGCTTCCGGGGCATGTCTTGACCGAGACGTTGTTTAGCGACGACGTGTACCTCGTCCCGAAGTTTGACGGACGGATCATCATCGGGGCGACGGAACGGATCGGTGACGAGACGACAGGGGTCAGCGTCAGCGGGATTGAACATCTCCTGCAGGCGGCGGCGCGACTGTTCCCGGCAATCAGAGAAGCGGAAATCGTGGACATCTGGTCCGGGATTCGTCCACAAACAGCGGACGGATTGCCTTATCTCGGGCAGGTCCCGGGAGTCGGGCACCTATTCGTCGCGACCGGGCATCATCGGCACGGGATATTACTCGCCCCGATCACGGCGTCCGTCCTGGCAGACGAGGTAACGGGAATCACGCCGAAATATGAGCTTCGTCCGTTTTCATTACATGAATCGAGGAGGAACACGAATGCAACTCACCATTAATGGTCAACCGTATACGCTTGACGGAACGATTTCGACAATCGACGGATTGATTCATCATCTCAATTTGACGGAAAAAATGGTCATCATCGAACAAAATCGACAGATTGTCGAGCGGACAGCATACCAAAACACACCCATTCAAACAGGCGATTCATTTGAAATCGTCCACTTCGTAGGAGGCGGTTAATCATGTTAACGATTGGTCAAACGACATTTCAGTCGCGGTTATTACTCGGAACGGGCAAATACCCCGACGTGACGACACAGCAGCAAGCAGTCGAGGCATCGGGAGCAGACATTCTGACCTTTTCCGTGCGCCGGATGGATATCTTCGAAGCGAGTCAACCGAACTTTTTAGAGGCGCTTGATTTGAGTCAGTATCATTTATTACCGAACACGGCGGGGGCGAAGACAGCGGAAGAAGCGGTTCGGCTGGCAAAACTCGCCCGCGCGTCCGGACTGTGCGACATGGTCAAAGTCGAAGTCATCGGCTGTGATAAAACGCTGTTACCGGACCCGATCGAAACGTTGCGGGCATCGGAAGAATTATTAAAAGAAGGATTCACCGTCTTACCGTATACGTCAGACGATCTGTTGCTGGCACGAAGACTGGAAGAACTCGGGTGTCACGCCATCATGCCTGCCGCGTCCCCAATCGGATCCGGACAAGGAATCCTTAATCCACTGGCCTTAAGCTTCATCATCGAACAGATGACGGTCCCGGTCATCGTCGACGCAGGAATCGGTTCACCGACCGATGTCGCCTATGCAATGGAACTCGGCGCAGACGCCGTCTTACTTAATTCGGCTGTCGCCCATGCGAAAGACCCGGTCAAGATGGCGCGAGCGATGAAGCTTGCCGTCGAAGCGGGACGACTTGGCTTTGAAGCGGGACGAATCGAAAAGAAACGGTACGCGACGGCGAGCAGTCCCGAGACAGGGATGAGTCGATGACGGATCGTTATTCACGGCAAACCCGGTTTCGTCCGATCGGTCAGGCGGGACAGGATGAGCTGACAAAAAAACATGTTCTCCTCATCGGTATGGGTGCACTCGGAACGGCAAGTGCCGAACAACTCGTCCGGGCCGGAATCGGCAAGCTGACGATCGTCGACCGCGATTACGTCGAGTGGAGTAATCTCCAGCGGCAGCACCTTTACACGGAGGACGATGCCGCGCAGCATGTCCCGAAAGCAATCGCCGCGGAGCGCCGCTTAAATGCCATCAATCAGGAAGTCGAGATTATAGCCCATGTCACCGATGTCACGCGTTACGAATTACCTCAATTGATTCCTGGTGTCGATTTGATTCTTGACGCAACCGATCACTTCGATATCCGGATGCTGATCAATGATGTGGCGGCGCAACACAAGATTCCGTGGATTTACGGAGGGTGCGTCGGGAGTTACGGCATGACCTATACGGTCCTCCCGGACGAGACCCCGTGCCTGCATTGTTTGCTCGAACATTTACCGCGCGGGCAAGCGACGTGCGAGACGGCGGGTGTGATTGGTCCGGCGATTCAACTCGTCGCCGCGTATCAAGTCGCGGAAGCCTTGAAGCTCCTCGTCGGTGCGACGGACGCGTTACGGCGGGAATTGCTCGCGTTCGACGTCTGGACGAATGAACAGAGCCGCATCAATGTCGCGTCTTTGAAGAAGGCATCATGCCCGTCCTGCGGCGAGAACCGGACTTATCCGTATTTGAGGCACATGCCGGTGCAGTTTACAACATTGTGTGGACGCGACGCCGTCCAGGTCCGTGGAGATGAGGCGCGTGACTTAGAACGTCTTGAACAGAATCTGAGCCCGGTCGTCAGTATCGTCGCGAAAAATCCGTACTTACTCAGTTTTAAGACGGAGACGCATCGATTCGTCGCCTTTCGTGACGGACGCGTCCTGATTCATGGGGAACAGGAACTCGTCCGTGCAAAACAGCTCTATCATGCCTTTTTCGGTTAAAAAGTCACAAAAAAATCAAACTAACATTCAAAATATATGTTTTAGATGTTTTGAAAAGAGGTAAATAAGACTTCAAGACACAAAATGGCGTTTTAGGTAGACTGAAAGCGAAGAGGAGTGATTAGGATGAAACAAGAATTCGATAAAGTGGTTCAATCATCGGACCAGACGAAGCGGACAGAACAGACAGCTGAACCGGTTCAGCAGGCGAATTGGAATCCAAATCGGTACCGGACGAACTTAAATCCGTTCTATCTGTCACCTTGTAGCGTCGAACGACGGGAAGATGTTGAAGCACATGCCAATCATCTGATCGAAGTTGAACCAGACGCGTCCCCTCTTGCCCAAATTTTCGAACAACAACAAACAGCCCATATACCGAACAAACATCGTAGTTCAAAATTCACGACAGGAATTGTAGTCGGTGCTATCATCGGAGGATCCGTCTCCATCATCACTTCTGTCAAGCGGTTGCGGCACAAACATTAAGGAAATGAATGCATGGAATGTAAAGGATAGTAAGGTCCGGTAGCGTCCGGTCTTTACTGTCTTTTTTTTGATTATAGACGCATGCCGGATCGAAGCCTATGGGCGGACGAGAGTCGTCATTGCCGTTTCAGACGTGCTAAACTAAACTTAATATATTAGTAAAGTGAGGGTGAGGAAACATGAAGTGGATTCATACAGCGGATTGGCATTTAGGAAAAATCGTCCACGGCGAATCGATGATTGAAAATCAACGCGCCGCGCTCGAAGCATTTTTAGCGTTACTCGACCGGGAACGTCCGGACGCGGTTGTCATTGCGGGCGACTTATATGATCGCGCCGTCCCACCGACCGAGGCGGTCGAACTGCTCGACGCGACACTCGCGGACATCGTCCTCGACCGCGGGATTCCGGTCATCGCGATCAGCGGTAACCACGATTCGGCGGAACGGCTCAGTTTCGCGACGACCCTTCTCGAACGGTCAGGTCTGCATCTCGCCGGTAAATTAACACCGGTGATTGAACCAATCGAGATTAAAGGCGTCAAGTTTTACCCGGTCCCGTTCGCAGATCCGGCCATCGTCCGTTACATCTATCAGGACGACACGATTCGGAATCATGACGAAGCGATGCGAAAAATCATCGAACCCTTAACGATTACAGGACCAAGCGTCCTCGTCGGTCATGCCTTCGTCATCGGTGGACTCGAGACCGACTCGGAGCGTCAACTGTCGGTCGGGACGGCAGGGCAAATCAGTGCCAGTACGTTTGCCCCGTTCACCTATACGGCGCTCGGTCACCTACATAACCCGCTCGCGATTCGTTCCGAGACGATTCGTTACAGTGGCTCGCTGCTGAAATATTCGTTTTCGGAAGCGAATCACGTCAAAGGGGTCGATATCCTGACCCTCAATGCGGCAGGAACGTTTGACCGCCGGTTTGAACCGATTGCTCCGCGGCGTGATTTACGGGAGTTGACGGGAACGCTCGCCGAATTGATGGATCCGACGTTCGTCGCGACACAATCGACGGACGACTACATCAAAATCAACTTGACGGACGCGGAAGCGTTGATTGATCCGATGGGTAAGCTGAAAAAAGTTTATCCGAACATCCTGCATCTCGAGCGGACCGGTTTTACTAGGGAGAGCACACGATCCGTCCAAGCATCGCGCGACCAGGTCAAGACGGCGACGCTAACCGATTTATTCAGTGAATTTTATGAAGCAGTCCGGGAAAAACGACCGACGGATGCGATGCAGACCGTCTTAGAGGAGGAAGCGACATGCGGCCAGAACGATTGACCTTACGGGCGTTCGGCCCGTTCGCAGAAGAACAGACGATTGATTTCACGGCACTCGCCGGACGGACGATGTTCGTCATTTCCGGTAATACGGGAGCCGGCAAAACGACGATTTTTGATGCCTTGACGTTTGCCCTATACGGGGAGACGTCAGGCGGCGAACGGGAGATGACGGATTTACGGAGTCATTTCGCGCGAGCTGATGTCAAAACGGAAGTCGAACTGGAATTTTTACTGAAAGGTGAACGCTATCGTGTGATTCGCCAACCGAGCCAACCGCATCCCGTCAACAAGACGGACTATGCGCACGAAGCGGAACTGGCACGGTTCGACGGGACGGCGTGGCAACCGCTCGCCGTCAAAATCCCGGAAGTCAAGCAACGGGTTCAAAGTCTGTTGCAGCTCGACCATAAACAGTTTTCGCAAATTTTGCTGTTGCCGCAAAATAAATTCCGGGAGCTGTTGATGGCGGAGTCAAAAGACAAACTGCAAATCCTGAAGCAACTGTTCAAGACGGAGCAGTACGGTGAGTTCCAGCAACGCTTGCACCGGAAAGCACTCGATCTTGCAGCCGCGATCAAGGAGACAAAAACGAAACAGCTCGCAAAACTTGAGGAATTGCCGTTAGAAGTCGATTGGGTCAATCAAAACGAGACGACGATTCGGAGCGTGACGGATGAATTGTTAGCATCGCTCGATGAAACGATCACTGCCGCCAAAACAGTCGAACAGCAGGCGCGTCAAGACGTCAATCAGGTCAGCGAACGCTTCCGCCAGGCGGAACAACTCGAACAAGCCTTCGTCGAACATGAACGGCTGTCACGACTCGAGCAAGAACTCGCCGTGACGTTACCCGACATCACGCGACAAGCGAACCGGTATGAGATTGCGACACGGGCCGCGGCCATCACGGGACGATACGATGCCTTCTTGTCAGAGCAGCAGACGGTCGTCCGCCTGGAGACGGCGCAAACGCAATTGACGTCAGAACTGACGACGTTGCAAGGACGTCTTGACCAAATCACCGGTCAAGCGGAACAGTTAGCGAGTCGCGAACAGGAAATCCGTGACGGGGCCCGACGGATTGACCAAATCGAGACGGAATTGAAGCAACTGCGCGAACAGGAACACCTGCAACAAAAACAAAAAAGTTTAGCGGAGGACGTCGCACGCCTGAACCCGCAAGCATTACTGACAGAGCGTGAGACCAAACGTGCCGAACGGACCCGCATCCAAGCAGAACTCGCGGCACTGGCTGACGTCTCGGACACGCAACTGACGTTGCAGGAACGGCGCTTCAGCCTTCAGACTCTCGAACAAAAGCGGCTCGAGTGGCAACGGAGTGAAACGGAACGGCAACAATTGATTGAACGCGGGACCCGTGTCCGGAAAGAGAAGGATGTAGCGGAAGCGGCCTATGCGGAAGGGCGGCGAAAAGAACGGATGCAACTCGCGTCCGAGCTTGCAGAACATCTGCACGACGGGGAAGCGTGTCCCGTTTGCGGGAGCCGTGAGCACCCGGAACCAGCGGTGAAGACACAACTGGATGACGTCGAAGCGTTGCATCAATTGTATTTAAAAGCGCAGACGGCCCACCAGGAATTACAGGCGACGTACCGGACAATGGTCGAACGGAAACGACAACTCGAGCACGATATCGCAACACTCGGGCAAGAACAGACGCTGCCGACGGAACTCGATTTGATTCGGACGGAAATCAACCGCCTCGTCGCAGCAGAAGCAGAACAAAAACAGCAACAAGATAAAAAACGTCAGCTCGAACAACGCTTGCGGACGCTCGAAACAGAACTCGAGACGCTGACAAGTCAAATCGATCAGCAACTCGCGGCACAAGGGAAACTCGAACTTGAGCTTGCCCGACTCGAGGCATTGCTGACGAAAGCAGGCGGGCCGTCGGCGTCGAAAACAGTTCTCGAACAGGAACAACAGACACTGCAGGCGAAACAGACACAATATGAAACCGACCGAGTGACGGTCGATCAACAAAAAAATCAACTCAATCGGGAAGTCGCAGAACGACAGGGACGCCTTCAACACATTACCGAAGAGGCGACGACACATGTTGCAGCGCGGACGCAAGCGAAGGCTGACTTGGAACAGGCCTTGTCGGAAGAGCATTTTGAGACGTTAGAACAATTCGAACAGGCGCGATTGTCCCGGCAGGAGATGCAACAACTCGCAGCGATGCTTGAAGCGGATCGTGTCAAGCGCCAGGAAGTCGCGACAGGACTCGAACGCTTGAAACAACAAATCAATGCTGCGGCACGTCCGGATCTTGCGCATTTACGGACGCTTGTCGAAACAGCGGAAGGACGCTTGGCGGAAGCGACAGACCAACGTGTCGGTGCCGAGAAGGAACACATCCATGTCAAACAGCTGATCGATGCCTGGGCGACGCTCCAACAAACGATTGAAGTCGAGGACGCCCGGTACGGGATCATCGGGGAGCTGGCACGGGTCGGAGTTGGTGAAAATGCGCAACGGATGACGTTCGAAACCTACGTCCAGACGGCGTACTTCGATGAGATTCTCCAGGCGGCGAACCGCCACTTGACGGAGATGACGTCAGGTCGCTTCCAGCTCGAGCGGAAGACGGAAGCCGGTAAAGGCTTGAAGAAGTATGGACTCGATCTGAATGTTTTTGATGCTTATACGTCACAGACACGGCATGTCAAAACATTGTCCGGTGGCGAAAGCTTTAAAGCGTCGCTTGCGCTCGCGCTTGGTCTCTCGGAAGTCGTCCAAGAAGCGAGTGGCGGCGTTTCCCTTGAAACGATGTTCATCGATGAAGGATTCGGGACACTCGACCCCGAGTCGCTCGAACAAGCGATCGAGACGTTACTGTCGATTCAAGCGAGCGGACGGATGGTCGGGATCATCAGCCACGTCCAGGAGCTGAAGTCACGGGTCGATGCTAAAATTGAAGTCACGCAAGGAAAAACAGGCTCGACGATACAGCTTGTCGTTGAATAAGGAGTGAGACGGATGGAAGTCAATCAAATGGTAACGAAGTCGGATTTAATCCGCGACCTGAAACAGCTCGGGGTCGAACCGGGGATGAAAGTGTTCGTGCACAGTGCGATGAAACAGATTGGCTGGGTTCCGGGCGGGGCGCAAGCGGTCATCGAAGCTGTCCAGGAAGTCGTCACCGAGACGGGCTTAATCATGATGGCGACACAAAGTACCGATAACTCGGACCCGAAAAACTGGAGTCGTCCTGCCGTACCGGAGGAGTGGTGGGAGACGGTCCGTCAAGAAATGCCGGCGTATGATAAACGGAAGACGCCGACGCGGAGCGTCGGCAAAGTGCCGGAATTGTTCCGGACATTTCCGGATGTCGAGCGCAGCGACCACCCGATGTGGTCGGTCGCAGCCTGGGGCAAAGGAGCAGCAGAGTTCGTTGCTGATCATACGCTCGAGAACGGATTCGGTCCCGGATCACCGATTGAACGGTTCATCGAGGCGGACGGTCACATTCTGCATATCGGCTCACCGTGGGATTCGACGACGGTCTGGCATTATGCCGAGTATGGGATTGAGCGTCCGGACATCGAGAGCGGGTGTAAAATCAAGCGAGGCGATGACGAAGAGTTCGTTCACTACTGGCACCGCTTGATTGACAGTGAACCGTTTGGTCCAATTGGTGAAGGGTTCACGGACGAACCGTTCGTCACGAGCGGAAAAATCGGTCGTGCGACGTCGCACCTCGTTTCTGCCAAAGAATCGATTCCCGTCGTCATGTTCCAGCTGAGTGCTTTAAATAGCTGGTTAAGCTGAAACTTTTTCGGGAACGATTCGTAATAAGACACAGAGAAATTAAAAGGAGTGAACGCAAGATGGCATCACGATTTAAAGTTAACCCAGCGCTGCGCCGAGGTTTTGAGACGGCACGCGCTGGCGAACGGTCGATGACGAAAAGTGGGACGATGAGTAAGATTTTCTTAATGCTCGCCCTCGTCACGGCAGCAGCTGGAGGAACATGGTTCTTTTTAGCCGCGAATCCGCAATTTTTATTCCCGGCTTTGATTGGCGGGATCGTCCTCGGACTGATCCTTGCTCTCGTCATCACCTTTAAACCGGCTACGGCACCTGTTCTTTCACCGGTCTATGCGCTTGTCGAAGGGATCGCAGTCGGTGCGATTTCCTTAATGTTTGAAAGCATGTACCCAGGCATCGTCGGAAAAGCCGTCGTCGCGACGTTCGTCGTATCGTTCGCGATGTGGTTCGTCTATACGACCGGCATGATTAAAGTGACACAACGGTTCCGTTCCGCTGTTACGGCAGCGATCCTCTCTATTCTCGTCTTGTACGGTGTCAATTTCCTGCTCGCCTTATTCGGTGTCGACCTCCCGTTCATGACAGGAAGCTCGCCGCTCGCGATCGGGATTCAGTTTGTAATCGTCATCGTCGCCTCGCTGTCACTCGTGATGGACTTCGACTTCATCTCGCGTCAAGTCGAGGCACGGGCACCGAAGTCAATGGAATGGGTCGCCGCGTTCGGTTTAATCGTGACGATCATCTGGCTGTATATCGAGTTACTCGATTTATTGTATCGTTTAGCCGCGCGTGACTAAAACCTGTTTAACACATCGTTTCCGTTTTGGCGGAGACGGTGTTTTTTATGAAAAGTTGCTGGGCAAATGCTTTTTTCGATAGAAGTCACGAGCAGCTGAGGGTTTTGGTAAGGTGCCATGACGGTAAAAATATTAGTGGTCATCATATGTATTAGAATTCACTAGGGCGTTTAATTGTAATTTGAGCATCGTTTCCGTTTTGACGGGTACGGTGCTTTTTTGATAAAGCGTTGCTGGGCAAATGCTTTTTTCTTCCCGTGCTTTCCTCGGGCGAGGCGCAAGCCGTTGCTCCTTGTTCCTAACGGACAAGGAGCAGGGTCTCGCCAGCCTCTGACAGCGCAAGAAACCTTGCGCTTTTTCCCGTAGGAGTCACGAGAAGCAAAGCATTTAGGGTATCATGCTTCATTTTTAAATAGTACCTTGCATTATAGAGTACATTGTTTTACATTGTATGTAAGAGGTGGTGGGATAAGATGGAAATTGATAAAGAGCTGTTAAAAGGGCATATCGACACCTTGATTTTAGCGTTATTAGTCGACAAGGACCGTTACGGCTATGAAATTGCAAAAGAAGTTCGTGAAAAAAGCGCCGATGCATTCGAATTAAAAGAAGGAACACTTTATCTTTCACTGAAGCGACTGGAAAAGAAAACAGCCGTCATCTCGTACTGGAGTGACGAAGCGGCCGGTGGGGCACGCCGTAAGTATTACCACCTGACGGACGAAGGGCAAGCGTTACTACGGACGAAACGGCAGGAATGGCAAGTCGTCAAACGATTGATGGATCAATTTTTAGGGGGGGACAACGATGATAAATGAGTATGTCGATCGGCTTTATCGTACAGCTGATCCGGAGTTGCCGGAAACAAGGGAGCTAAAAGACGAAACGCGGCAACACCTGGAAGAAACCGTTTCTGAGCTGGTATCAGATGGGTATGCGCAACAATTAGCGATGAAGATAGCGATCGAGCGCTTTGGTGGCGAAGAACAGTCGCAGGCGTTGATTCAAGAATTGCAACTGGTGCAAAAGCTATTCGCAAAACAGATTTTGCGTGCCGGGATGATCATGTTGGTGTTGAGTCTGATGTGCGGGATTAGTGGATTTATCGTCCGTAGCATGACGGATATGAATCAGCAAAACATTCTGTATCAACTAGAGGACGAATGGCGAACCGTGGATACAGCAACACTCAAGAACATCGTGCAACAAAACAAGATGGTGACAGGCGCTCGTATCTCCAGTCTGTCTGAAACGCGTATTACGGTAGAACAAAGTTATCAACAATACTTCCCACCCTTGCTGACACCGTTTCTCACGACAAAAATGACAGCAGCACCGGACGAGGGATGGCAGGTGGAACTTGATGTGATTGATACAGTCGTCATCGGACTGGCGCTTGCATTAATTGGGTTATCCGCGGCACATGTCCTGTTTGCAATCTGGATTATCATTCAGCGGCACCGGACGGACCGGTTGTCGCGAACGGCGACCGTCTTGTCGGTCGTGATTCCAGCGCTCAGCATCTTGTTGTATTATGTAACGAAAAAACGACCATAACCGAAGGAGGAGAGGCAGTTGCAATACATCATTTGGACAGAACTAAAACGAAGTGGGACTCGGAGGATGCTGTTTATGGCATTGCTGCTTCCGCTGATAATCCTATTGCAGTTTAACCAAGTCCGAGCCGGATACGTGTTCGAGTCGTGGCACGGCGTATTTGAAGAATCAGCTGGGACAATTATCGCAATTACGTTTCCATTACTCTGCTGTGTGCTGTACTTGCCGACGGTCGCCCGTGAAATCGACCATCAGTTCATCCGGTACGCTCGGACCCGTGTTTCGCTAAGGGACTACCTCATTGCCAAAGGAGTCGTCAACGCCTTGATCACGTTTACCGTCTTTTTTGTGACGATTCTCGGCTGGATGGTGTTTCTACGTTACGTCGAGCCTCTGTTACACTGGATGACGTATGAGCAGGATATCGAATCGTTGACGACGTTCACGCAAGTCTTCACGACCGATGGCATCTATATGCTTGCATACGCGGGATGGGTCGGACTGAACGCAGTAGTATATGCGACGATTGCTTATTTGGTATTGATTCTGTTCGGAAATTTGTTTATGGCGATCGGCATTCCGTTTTTGTTTTATCATCTGTTGAACTTTGCGACAGGTTTACTCAGCATTGCCCGATTTTCACCGATCAGTACGATTTTTCCATTTAACATCACCGCGATGCCGCTGTGGACAATTTTTGTTCCGTTTAGTGTTCTCGGGTTGATGTTGCTCGGTCTGATGATCACGGGGATGAAGCGAACGGAGTGGGAACTGTGAGTCGGATTACTTACGCGGTTTGTTGGCTTCAAGTAACATTCTTCGCCTGTTTCTGGATGTATCAGGATCAACGGGAAGCACTTGATAAAGGAATCGTGTTTAATCAATGGGATTTGCTGACGGCGGTGACGATGAATACATACCTATTGATGTACGACATCTTATTGCTCGTAATCGTATTGGCAGTTGTTCGGGTACGAACGGATTTAAGGGACTTCCGTTTGATTCGCTTCCGAAATACGCGGACCGCCATATTCGATAGTACTAAACGGTTCGGTAAATCGTGGGCGACCGGACTGTTGTTGTATGTGATTGTCGGATATCTGTTCGCACTTCAGGCGCCGCCTGAAACGAATTGGAGTCTTGCGGCACGGGCAGGACAAGTGTTTTACATCCCGAAAGACTCGGTGTTTCTTAGCATGCCGCCGCTCCTCGCTCATTTTTTACAACTCGGCTTTTTATTTGTCGGCGGTCTGCTGATTCATTTGCTGCTCGGTCTAGTCTATGTGCTGACGAAACGAACTCAAGTCCTGTATCTGACGGGTGTGCTTGGCTTTGTCTGGACTACTATTGCGTTTCAGTCAGGTATTTCTGCCAACTTGTTTTTGCTGTTGTCGTTACCGGCAATGATTGCGCATCAGGCATTCCAAGATTGGTTAGGATTGATTGTTCTCCTGACAGTCGTTTTGCTGCTGCTTGATCGTCCGTTTCAATTGCCGCGGCAGTTTACTGCAAGTAGTATGTACATCGCATGTTGCCTGTTGATTTTGCTCGTTCAGCCAACAGGACAAACGTATGGTGATTATTTGCTGACAGTGTTCAGCGGTGTCCGTTCCGACAGTTTCTCACTGCAGGCATATTTGAACCATGCCGTCTTATTTTTTGGTTATACATACCTATTGACGCAGCGTTTTGAGCGAGATGTCATCGATCAAGGACTTTATCACATCATCCGGCACCGGTCGTTGAATCGATGGTTTTCGAAACAATTGGCGTGGCTTTTTGTGACGGCAACAGGGACGGTCATCGGTCTCGTCAGTTTAGCGACACTTTTTGCATTTTTACGGGGCGTCGAGTGGACGACAGAGGTGAACGGTTTGTCAGTTGATCTCGCGACGATTCTTTACCAGACGATCATCAACGGGACACTCCAACTCATCGTGTACGGATTGATTCTGTTTTTGGTCTTGTACTGGACGCGCGAAGCCGTTCAAGGGATTTACTGGATTGGGGGAGGGATGGTCGCACTGTTACCACTCGTTCAAAACGACTGGATTCCGATTGGACGAAACGGAACAGTTCAATTGCTCGATCATTCCGCTTACACGATCAGTCTCCAACTAGTTGGAGCAAGCCTCTTCGTTTATATCATCATCCAGTTCGTTTTCAAAAAACACGTCCGGACAAATCATTAAGGGGGAAATATGATGATTACATTAACGAACGTCAGCAAACAATATAAAGGACATGAATTATTTCACGACCTGAACGCCTCGTTCGAACTGGGAAAGATTTACGGGATAACGGGTGTCAACGGGTCCGGTAAGTCCGTGTTATTTAAGATGTTATGCGGGTTTGTCTTTCCGGACGCGGGCACGATTGAAGTCGACGGACAAATCTTGACGGGGAAACACCGCTTTCCGAAAGACTTCGGCATCTTAATTGAACGACCGGGCTATATCGGTCAACTGGATGGATTCAGGAATTTAAAGGAACTCGCCCGGATTCAAAATAAAGTCGATGATGTGACGATTCGCCGGGCGATGGAACAAGTCGGACTGGCACCGAATTTGACCCAAAAGGTCAAACATTATTCGCTCGGAATGAAGCAAAAACTTGGAATCGCGCAAGCCATCATGGAAAATCAACAAGTCTTGTTACTCGATGAGCCGTTTAATGCACTCGATGCAGAAAGTGTCGAGCGAATTCGGACAATGCTGATCCAGTATAAAAATGACGGTCGAACGATTTTCTTGACGAGCCATCATCAACAAGACATCGATTTGTTATGTGACGAAGTCTATCAGATACATGATGCAAAGTTGAAAAAAGTAAATTAATTATCAAATTGTCAACATTGGATATTTTTGTAACAATGGATAGGTTGAAGAAAGTAATCGCTAACGCGTTTGACTGACAAATCGAAGAAGGGAAGAATGACATGGATTTAATCTTCATGATGAAGGAACGGCTCGGTCTATTTGCATTTTTATTCGGATTCCTACTCCTGAACGCCCTGCTCCTCGTGGCAATTTGGAAAGTAAAAGTTCAGCTGCCAAAACCGTTGTTGGTTCTGTTGACGATGTGTTGTACGTTTTTCATCTTTGCGACGATTGGTTTCATCGTCAGCACGTTATCATTTGGATATAATTCATAATGATGTTTAAATTATGACAATAATTGAAGTAAAGCAAATAATTTATCCACCGAATTAAACAGGCAAACTTTCCACTCACTTAGGGAAGGTTTGCCTGTCTTTTTAGTTTGATGAATCAAAATGAAGAGAATCGACATACTGCTTAGCTTCGAGTAATGAATAACCAAGTTGATTTCGGACTAGTTTAACAGCTTCCACCATTTGATCCTCTTGAAGAAGGTGTTTAACTTGATGTTGGAGTTTAACCTCATCCGCATCTACTCCCGGCATTCCAAGGTGAATTTGAATACGTTTAATTTCCTTCATTAATTGCTGTTGCTGGATCCGCTGCTTGGCTAGTTGTTGTGAAATTGATTGCCAGATGATGGCAAGAAACAAGACGGGCAACCATGTGAATAAAGCATCCATCAATGCATCCACCTCCTTTTGTTCACCGTAGCATAGACTGTACCATGTAACAAATAGTGGAAAAGTCATAAGAATACGTTTATTCTTAATAAGTGGTAAATAAAGGTTTTTTAGGTGGAGGGAATGAAAAAAGTGGAAAAAATCATTGTATCGTTAATTCCGTTGTTAGTCCTCATAGGTGGTGTCATGTTCGGTGGTTTCGTCGTGACGCTCTCAAGTCTGTATTACTTACGGCGCCGCTCATTTGAACGAAGTACATATAAGCAAGTAACACAAGAACGATTCCTCAAAGCGGTCCGTGACAAAGGGCTGTGGGGCGAGTATTTGACGACACGCCAACTAGAAAAGATCGACGGATACGGAAAGTTTGTCATCAATACATATGTACCAAAAGCACGGGGGAAAGGCCTGACGGAAATCGACGTCACGTTCATTCATGAGAGCGGGATTTACGTCCTCGAATCGAAAAACTACAGCGGCTGGATTTTCGGGAAAGAAGCGGACCGCCAGTGGACACAGATGTTCAAGAATCGGTTCAAGCAAAAATTCTACAACCCGATCAAACAAAATGAACAGCACTTGAAGAGTCTTCAAAAGTTTTTGTCTGAAACGGTTGAGGCAGATGTTTTTAAATCACTGATCGTCTTCAGTGAACGGTGCGAACTGAAGAAAATCACGGTCGATTCGAGCCATGTCCATGTCATCAAGCGGAATGAGTTACGCCGGACCATCAATAAACTGGCGACGGTTAATCGTTTGACGCCAGCACAAGTCGATAACGTTTACGAGGAGCTCAAGCAACGGTCACAAGTCGATCAAATGATTAAAGACGCGCATATCGAATCGATAAAATCGTTTACGTCGTAAATGTAACTTCGTTCTTACTATAATGTCGAAGTTAATCGAATAAAATGAGCATTTTTATTAAAGAAAGGACTACCTTTTGCATGTTGACCTTCGAACTTCCTTGTTTTTTGATGATTACGATCTGTTTACTTATTCTTTCTTATCGCGTTAGACACGGTAAAATTTCAGGACGACGCTTTAGTTACTGGATGATATTTTCCGTTTATCTTGCCGGCGTCGTGTCACTTACGTTATTCCCATTACCCGTTCAACGAAGTTTGATTGATGATGTAATTCGTGAACAGCATGGGGAACAGCATAACTTCATTCCGTTCAAACTGCTACTTGATACGGTAATGTCAGGACAAGGCGAAGCTTTTTTGATCCAGGTCATGGGAAATGTTCTTTTGTTTGTACCGTTAGGAATCTTTTTGTTAGTTCTCTATCCGATGATGAAGCGACGGAACGTCATCATGCTGGGGTTGTTGATGAGCGTAGGCATTGAATCGACTCAAGCGATAATAGGTCTGTTCCTCGGCTACAATTACCGTAGTTTTGACGTCGATGATTTGTGGTTGAACACATTAGGAACGGCGTTCGGCGTGCTAATCATATCTGGATTTTTGAAAAGGATCCGTTCCGCTAACCAGAAAAATAGAAACATCGACGATTCAAGAAAGGTCATTGACAACTCCTCTTCCTGACCGGTATAGTGAGTAAGTCGAAATAATAAGTAGTGCAACTATTTATCGGGAAGAAGGGGAAGCATGTGAAGGAAGTCGATTGGTCGCTTGGCATGCAGCTGTCGCGCAGCTATCATTCATTTAAACGGGCGGCGACGAAGCGGATGGACGTGCACGGTCTGACACCGGAACAACTCTCTGTCTTAAGTGAATTGCATAAGCAAGAAGGTGTTTCCCAAAAACAGTTAGCGCTCGTGACGGAACGGGATCAAACGACAGTTGGGAAGATTCTTGATAAGCTTGTCAAAAAAGGGTTCGTCATGCGAACGTCTGATCCGAGAGATCGCCGTGCGTTCATTCTTTTGACAACAAAAGAGGGTGTCCACGTGCTTGAATTGCTTGAACCGACGCTTGATGCGTTGCAAGAACAAGCGTTTCAAGGGCTGACGAAAGCGGAGATTGAACACTTCATTCAGACGCTTGAAACCATTCACAAAAATGTGACGTGAGTGGTTTTCTTTTTTGATTAAATAGTTGCACATGCTATTATAAGCAATGCATATAAAAAGGGGATACAAAAAATGAAGACAATGAAAGACGTATTTGCAATCACACAAACAAAAGTCGGGCTGATGTTCGCCCTCGTCGTACCGGTTCTCTTCCTCGTCGTCTGGATGACAGGGTACCAGGGTGCGACGGAACGACTGGATCAATTACGCGTCGCGGTCGTGGCGGATCAAGGCTCAGCAGACTTCTATCAACAGTTCAAAGCTGAAAGTCCGTTTACCGTCTCGCAAGTCAATTCAACAGAAGCCGGACTGAAGCAACTTGACCAGGGCGACGTCGAAATGGTCCTCGTCGCCGACTTGACGAATGAACGGCACTTGACGTTCCACGTCAACCAAGCCAATGCAGAGTTCGCTAATGGAATCTTGAAACAGGGAGCGGGACAAATCGTCAATCAACTGAATGGAGACGTCCCGTTCACATCCGATATCATCATCGAACATCACGTGTCAGAATTCTCGACGTCGATGTTACCGATCATCCTTGGCTTCGTCATTTACATCGCTGTCATGACGATGGGGATTCAGTTTAATCTCGTGACGCAAATTCTTCAGAAGCAACATCAAAAGTGGTCGCTCTTTTGGAGTAAACAATTGTTGCATGGCATCGTTCTTGTCGTCGTTCCACTCGTCATGGTAACGATTGCCTTCTTGTTCTCGGATAGTGCAGCATCCTTTTTAAAAGTCTGGGGATTCCAAGTCTTATTAACAGCAGCCTGTATCAGTGTCACGCAAATGAACTTTGCAATATTTGGACCAATCGCGCCGCTCGTCAACGTCGCGTTGATTCCGTTCCAGTTGATGACGGCAGGAAATATCGTGCCACCATCGATGCTCGCACCGTTCTATCAGTCGCTCGGTCAGTTTCTTCCCGTCCCGAATGCAGTCGCAGGACTGACACGATTAATTTACTTTGATGGAGATATCTCGAAGTATGCCTTTAACCTGGTAATCATTTTAATTGTGACGTTAGGCATTACGTTGATCGTAACGGCAATCCGTCGCGAACAAGCACACATCGTTGAAGTGAAACAAGCGTCATGAAAAAACGAGCGACCTCCGGAATCGGGGTCGCTCGCTTTTCGTTTTATGCAAATACGTCAGCGATTGGTGTTTCGCCTTCGAGGAGTGTGATCGTTTGACGGGATGCCGTTTCTTGTCCGATTGAAGCAACGATGACGGCTGCGACATCTTCGCGGGCAATTGATTTTGTATCCGCATCAGACGGATCAGTCGTGACGGCACCTGTTCCGGCATCGTCCGATAAACCGCCGGGACGCAAAATCGTATAGTTGAGTTTGCTGTCACGTAACAACCGGTCGGCATAGTGTTTTGCGACATAATACGGTTTCATGCTGTCAGACCAAGTCTCCGGCGAATCGGCGTTCAAGGCACTGACCATGATGAATTGTTTTGCGTTTTGTTGCTCGGCTGCCGCAATTGATTTAGCGGCACCGTCTAAGTCAATCAACATCGTCTTATCGGCACCGGTGTGTCCGCCGGATCCCGCTGTGAAGATGACGACGTCGCTATCTCCGAGTGCGTCCTGGATCGATGCCATGTTCTGCTCGAGATCAAGCAGGACAGGAGTCAGTCCGAGTGCTTCAAAGTCTGAAAACTGGTCAGGTGACCGCAGACCGACGCGGACTTCATGAGTTGAGTCACTCAATTGTTTGGCGACGTGCCGTCCTACTTTCCCGTTCGCTCCGATAATGAATACTTTACTCATCTTACATTCCTCCATTTCGCTAATTGATTCTTTTTTATTATGGAAGAACGGTAAGCCGGAATGCAATCGAGAGGGCTTGGCACAACGCATCGAATGGAACCGATTTGACGAAATAATCAAAAAAATCTTGGATAACATAACGCAATATGATACTGTTTTGAGTATTACACAGAAAAAAGCGTCAGACAGAGAGAGGAAGCGAGCAGAGTGAATAAAAGAGGATTAGCACTTGGAGGAAGTCTGTTGCTTTCTGGTCTATTGGCAGCAACACGATTAAAAGATGTCACCGGTTCGTTCAGTGTCGGGAAACAAAACGTCTTCATGACGAAAAAGATCGTCGTCGGGACGACCGGGGATTATAAACCGTTTACGTACTTGAACCGTCAGACGAATCAATATGAAGGGTTTGATATCGACGTCATCCGCTCGTTTGCCGAGAAAGCCGGACTGGAAGTCGAATTCGTCCCGACGACATGGGGGACGCTGACACGTGACTTACGTGCCGGGAAATTCCATATGGTCGTTGGCGGCGTCACGAAGAACATCGAACGGGAGATCGTCGGCGACTTCACGAAAAGCTATCTATCGTTTCAAAAGACACCTCTTGTCCGCGCTTCCGATCTCGATGTGTTGACATCAATCGAAACAATCAATCGTCCCGATGTGACAATCGGCTTGAATCCGGGCGGTACAAATGAACAGTTTGTCCGGCAGACGTTTGATCAGGCGCATATCGTCATGTATGCGGATAATTTGGCAATTCCGGCGGCAGTCGCGACGGGAGAAGTGGATGTCATGATCACGGATACCGTCGAAGCGATTTATTACGCATCGCTTGATGTCCGGTTAGGTGCCCCGAAAATTAAGGAAAAATGGATTCCGGCCGAAAAAAGTTATCTCATTCAAGATCGGCAAACGGAAGTCCTGGATGTCATGAATCTTTGGATGAACTCCTATGAAGGAAAACAACGGATTGCGCAATTAAAAGACAAGTGGTGTGTCGCTTCGGTCGCACACGACGTGGTATAGAGAATCAAAGCAACGGGCAAATCCATTTGGGGTTTGCCCGTTGTTGTGCTTCAAAAGGGGGTAAAGGTAATGAAGCAACGTAAAGATGGTCTTAGTGCAGAAAGGACGGATGACCGTGATTGAAGTAGAACAGTTGACGAAGGAGTACAACGGGAAAAAAGTAGTCGACCAGATATCGTTTCACGTAAAAAAAGGAGAGATTTTTGCTTTTCTTGGACCGAACGGTGCCGGCAAGTCGACGACGGTTCAAATGCTGACGACGTTGATTGCCGTCTCGTCCGGTCACGCGACGATTAATCAATACGATATCGAACGTGATCAAAAAAACGTCCGGCTCCAAATCGGCGTCGCTCTGCAGGAAACAGGTATCGATAATGATTTGACGGGGCAGGAGTTGCTCGTACTGCAAGGAAAGTTGTTCGGTTTTTCCCAAGAGAAAGCAGTCGAACGAGCCCATGAATTATTGGAGCTTGTTGGTTTAGCAGCAGATGGCAAACGCCGGTCCGGGACGTATTCCGGCGGGATGAAGCGGCGGCTCGACTTGGCACTGACGCTCGTTCACCAACCGACCGTCCTGTTTCTCGATGAACCGACGACGGGTCTTGATCCGGCAAGCCGGTTACAGATTTGGACGGAAGTCCGGCGCTTGAATGAAGAATACGGGACGACGATTTTCTTGACGACACAATACTTGGAAGAAGCGGATCAGCTGGCGGACCGGATCGCGATCATCAATGACGGCAAGTTGATCGCCGAAGGAACAGCGGCAGAACTGAAAGCGATGAACGGAGCTGAACGAATTGAAGTTGTCCTTGAAGACGAATCCGCCAGTGAAGCGTTTCGAGCGGCATTTTCGGGACGGATTGAAAAAGAGACCGTTCTGCTGCCGTCGGATGGAACAGAGACGCTCAAACAAGTCGTCCGCTATTTGGATGACCATCAGCTGACAGCACGATCGCTTGTCGTCAAACAGCCGTCACTCGATGATGTTTTCATTCAGTTGACCGGTCAAGCGTATAAGGAGGACAAGTGACATGTGGCGGGAAACCTTGATTTTGACAAAACGCAGTTTACTCGTGACGTTACGGAATCCGTTCTCATTCATCCCGAATTTAATCATCAGCGTTTTCTTCCTGCTCGTCTATACGAGCGGATTATCCGGCATCTCGAGTCTGCCCCAGTTCGGCGGCGTTGATTACTTGAACTTCATCTTGCCGGTCTCAATCGTCTCCGGTGCAGTCGGTGGGGCAGGGGGTGCCGGGCAGGCGCTCGTCAAAGATATCGAGAGCGGTTACTTCGCACGGTTGCTGTTGACGCCGGTTTCGCGGACGGCGATCGTCCTCGGACCGATGCTTGCGGGGATGTTACAGTTGTTCGTCCAGACGTTGTTAATCTTCGGCATGGGCTTTTTACTCGGACTATCGATTCCAGCCGGAGCCGCCGGATTTTTCTTGACGATCATCCTTGCGCTCGGCTTCGGGCTCGCCTTTGCCGGCTATTCGGTCGGGGTCGCCCTGAAAACACGCAATGCACAGGCGGCGCAGGCCGGGACCTTATTATTTTTCCCGTTGATATTCCTATCGACGACGTTCGTCCCGAAAGACTTGATTGAGGCAGAATGGTTAAAGATTGCTGCGACGATTAACCCGACGACCTACATCATGGAAGGGATGCGGGCGGTCCTACTGCGAAGTACGATTGATTGGACGGCTTTTGCGCAAGGGCTCGCCGTTGCCCTCGTCCTCAGTCTCGCAATGGTTGTATTTGCAGCACTCAACGCGCGAGGTGCACTCAAAAAATAATGAAAAACACCTCGAATTCGAACAAAAAAACTGTTCGAATTCGAGGTGTTTTATACTGTTCTGAAACTTAAATCATTTAATTTTCCTGTGTAAAGACGTGTATCTGTCGTCAACACAATTTGATTCTTCCGCATCTTGATGGTTCCGGACAAGCGTTCATCCTGCTCCGACATGAAGGACATCCGTCCTTGCTCGACATACCGTTTTCCTTGTTGCTGTAAGACGTGGGTCTGCGTATTATCCGTCGAGACGAGATAGTCCTTATGGATAGCAAAATCCGTGAACGGCCGTTTCGGTGCGAGGAACGCCTGACTCGTTCCTCCTTGCAGTTGAACGATCCGGTAGTCGGAGTAATAAAAGAACCAGACATCATTCGCTGACGAGACGTTCATTGCGTAACAGTCATCGATAGGATAGTCGCGATTTTTAAAGACGACTTTCCCCTGGTCGTTAAAAGCGACGAGACCGAACGATCCAACTGAATTGGTCGCGGCGTCAGCAAAGACGCCTTCATCGAAATAGCTGACCCAAATGTGGTCACGCTCATCGACTTGGACATTTTGAATTCCGTCGTCGAGACAATAACTGTCAATCAGATGACCGACTTGATCGTAAATAAAAGCATTCGGTAACCATGATCCGTCGACATCGTCGTCGCACCGTGAGGCGACGAGCAGGATCCGTCCGTCGGAAAACGATTCGACATAACTGAATTCAACGTCTTCCTGGGCGATGATGATCGTATTGCGCCACTGGTCATGAATCCGATGGACATGCAAGACGGGGCGGTGCCGTTTTTCATCGTAGATTTGTTCGACGAGTAGAATATGACCGGCAATCGTCAGTCCCGTCGCGATATGCGTTCCACGGATATGTGAGGCGGTGACACGATCCAGATGCATGGTTACGGTTTTTGATGTCTCCAATAGATATCACTCCTTTTAAAAAAAGCCTGTCGCAGTAGGACAGGCTGTAAACGGATTACGTCGTACGTTGGCGTTTCTTGAGGGCGACGTACAAGACGATCATGACGACCGCTGCGATTAAGATGCCGTTCGTATAGGGAGCGGCGACGTCTTTAATCGAGCGCCAGTTCGTTCCGAGTGTCTCACCGAGATAGAGAAATAAAATCGACCACGGGATGATTGCGAGAATCGTGTAGATTGAGAACTTTGTTTGATCCATTTTGGCGAGACCTGCCGGAATGGAAATCGCATGGCGGACGACGGGGATGAACCGTGCCCCGAAGATGACACCTTGTCCGTATTTGACGAACCAACGTTCCGCGAGATCAAGATGGTGTTCCGTAATCAATAAATATTTTCCGTACTTCAAGATGAGGGGACGACCGCCGTAACGGGCGAACCAGTATAAAAACAATTGCGAGAACAATCCACCGATGACGGCGGCGACGATAGCGAGTGGCCAGCCGATCGTTCCTTGAGAAATCATGAACCCACCATAGGATAAGACGATCTCACTCGGGATGATTTCAATCATCAAGCCAAGCGCGATTCCGAAATAACCTAAGTCAGCTAAATATAGTAAGACGGTATTGACGACGCTAGATAACACGTTCCACACTCCTTTAATTGCACTTCATCCCTTCATTTTAGAGAAGTCCGCGCGAAATGGAAAGAAAAAAATCATCCCGTCGTTAAAACGAGATGATTTCTTCATTAAAGAATGACGGCAGCGATCGTACCGAAAATCAACAATGGTAAGTTGTAGTGTAAGAATGTCGGAATGACCGTTTCACGCATGTGATCGTGTTGTCCGTCAGCATTCAATCCGCTCGTCGGTCCGAGTGTTGAATCACTTGCCGGACTACCGGCGTCACCGAGTGCACCGGCTGTTCCGATGATGGCAATTGTCGCCTCGAGACTGAATCCGTACTGGATGCAAAGCGGGACGAAAATGGCGGCGATGACCGGAATCGTCGAGAAACTTGAACCGATTCCGACCGTGACGAGAAGTCCGATCGATAACATGACGAAGGCAGCGACGAGCTGCGAATCCCCCATCAACGATTTTGAGTTTTCGACGAGTGGTTCGATATCACCTGTCTCACGTAAAACGTTTGAGAAGCCGTTCGCTGAAATCATGACGAATCCGATGAACGACATCATCCGCATACCGCGTGTGATGACATCGTCTGCTTCACTGAAGCGGACGAGTCGTAACACGAGGAAGAGCAGGAGGCCGGTTGTCGCTGCGATGATCATCGATTCCGTCGTCAACTGGACGACGAGCGTCGCGATGACGACAATTGAACTCAGTAATAATTTGGATTTCGTGACGACGGGAATCTCGTAATCGTCAGGTGCGATGTTCCGCATCTCATATTCACGCGGTTTCCGGTAATTGTATAGACCGAGTAACAATCCGAACAACATCCCGAGCGCCGGGATTGCCATCGCTTTGATGACCGATGCGCCAGCGGTGTCCATCCCGTTTTCTTGTAAGTTCGGTAACAGAATCTGATTGAGATAGATATCACCGAAACCAATTGGTAAAAACATATACGGTGTGACGAGACCAAACGTCATGATGATGGCCATCCGGCGCCGGTCAATCTTCAAATCATTGAACAGACCGAGTAACGGCGGGATGATGATCGGAATGAAGGCGATGTGAATCGGCAAGACGTTTTGTGAACTGATTGCGAGTAATAAAATCGCGAACATGATGAACCCTTTTAACTTCTTGACCGACGTCGCATTGGCACTTCCTTTTGAGCGAGCGATTAAACTGTGCGCAAGGGCGTCCGGCAAACCTGTTTTCGACAGGGCGACGGCGAACGCACCAAGCAAGGCATAACTGAGGGCAATTTCTGCGCCGGCTCCAAGGCCGCCCGAAAAGCTTTCAATCGTTTTCGTTAAACCAAGACCGCCGAGCAATCCACCGACGAGAGCGCTGATGACCATCGCGAGGACGATGTGGACACGGAAGATGGCTAAGACAAATAACAGGATGACGGCTAAAACAACAGCATTGAACATAACTTTAAAACCACACTTTCTTTTGGTATCACTGTACTATACTAAAGTATCATACAGACCGTTCTTTTTGCTGTCAAGAAAAAAACATGAAAAGGCACGACCGGTGTCGGTCGTACCTCCTTTCTACTATATAAAGACAGGTTTAGCAATCGACGCGGTCGAGTTTCCCTGTGCCGGGGTCGATGACGAGTCCATGGACGTTCGTGCCCGGTGGTAATAATGGATGGTTTTTAATCAGACCGACGGAATGGCCGACGTTTTCTTCGACTGACGTAAACCCGCGTAACCATTGTTTCAAGTCGACGCCGGATGCTTCGAGTGTCTGCAAGACTTGCGGATTGATGCCACGTCCTTCCATCTCGGCAATCATGTTTGCCGGATCGATCGTACTCATGCCGCAGTCGTGGTGACCGATGACGATGACTTCTTCCGCCCCGAGTGCGTACAAGGCGACGAGGATCGAGCGCATGACGGAACCGAATGGGTGTGACAGAACCGCCCCTGCATTTTTAATGATCTTCGCATCGCCGTTTTTCAGACCGAGCGCGTGCGGGAGGAGTTCCGTCAAGCGGGCATCCATACACGTTAAGATCACGACCTTTTTATCAGGGAATTTATCCGAGATGAATTGTTCGTATTGTTTTTCTTCGACGAATTGTTCGTTGAACGCAAGCATTTGATTGACGATTGTCATGAAACTTCCTCCTTCAAAACAAATAAATATGTATCTTTTAATAGATTACACGATGTTTTGTCCGTCAGACAAGCAAAGAAAATAGGTGCTGTGAGAAAAGTCACAGGCAAGGGATTCAAAAAGGATGCCTTGTCCGACAACACCTTTTGAGAATGAGAACGTTTTCATTGATGTGAAATAGTTCACAGGATGGTCATGCACAAATCATCAGAAAGGCGGTATGATTGATTTGTGAAGGAAAGCACAAACTATTGAATATCAGCTTGGCATTCCTAACATCTAGTAGGGAAATGCAGACTCAGATTCGTTCCAAAATAGGGAGGAAACCAAACATGGCTGTCAAAGAAAAAATCAAACAAGACGTATCACCTGTCGAACAAACGATCAATAAAATCGTTGCAAAAGGTCAAACTGCATTACAAGAATTATTAACATTTGATCAAGAGAAAATCGATACGATCGTCCGTGACATGGCGCTTGCCGGCCTCGAACGTCACGTTGAACTGGCACGACTCGCCGTAGAAGAAACAGGACGTGGTGTCTTTGAAGATAAAATGATTAAAAATATGTTTGCGACGGAATATATCTATAACAGTCTCCGTGAAGAAAAAACGGTCGGCATCTTAGAAGAAGATGTTCAAAACGGACTAACATATATCGCAGAACCGGTCGGTGTCGTCTGTGGCGTCACACCTGTGACGAATCCGACATCAACGACGATGTTCAAAGCGTTGATCGCGATTAAAACACGAAACCCGATCATCTTCGCCTTCCACCCGTCAGCGCAAAACTGCTCACTCGAAGCAGCGAAAACATTACGTGACGCGGCTGTCAAAGCAGGCGCACCGCGTGACTGCATCCAGTGGGTCGAACAACCGTCACTCGAAGCAACAAAAGTCTTGATGAACCATACGGATATCGCGATGGTCCTTGCGACCGGCGGAGCCGGCATGGTCAAATCAGCCTATTCAACAGGAAAACCGGCACTCGGTGTCGGACCAGGGAACGTTCCATGTTACATCGAAAAAACAGCGAAAATCAAACGTGCCGTCAGTGACCTTGTCCTCTCCAAAACGTTTGATAACGGCATGATTTGTGCATCGGAGCAAGCGGTCATCATCGATCAGGAAATCTACGCGGAAGTTCGGGCGGAGATGGAAGCACTCGGTTGCTACTTCTGTACAGCAGATGAGAAAAAACGTCTCGAAGCGCTCGTCATCAAAACCGATACATGTGCCGTCAATGCCGACATCGTCGGGAAACCGGCAACCTGGATCGCAGCAAAAGCCGGCATCGACGTCCCGAGCAATACCGTCATGCTTGTCGCAGAACTTGAAAAAGTCGGCTCAGAAGAACCCCTCTCACACGAAAAACTAAGCCCTGTCCTTGGTGCGTATAGCGTCCAATCAACGGAAGATGCGTTCCATGTCGCCGAACGGATGCTTGAAATCGGTGGCCTCGGTCATACGGCAGTCATCCACACGACGAATGACGACTTGATGACGGCATTCGGAATGCGGATGAAAGCCTGCCGGATTCTCGTCAACAGCCCGTCAGCACACGGTGGGATTGGTGATCTGTATAACGAATTGACACCATCACTGACACTCGGTTGCGGCTCTTACGGGAAAAACTCCGTCTCTGAAAACGTAACGGCGAAACATCTACTCAATGTCAAGAAGGTGGCGAGACGACGCGTGAACATGCAGTGGTTCAAAGTACCGGAAAAGATTTTCTTTGAAAAAAATTCAGTCCAATACTTGAAATCGATTCAAGATGTCTCCCGGGCATTGATCGTCACCGATCAAGCGATGGTCGAGTTCGGCTACGCGGATAAAGTCATCCGCAACTTACCGGCAGGCGTCAGCTACCGGATTTTCGACCAAGTCGAACCGGATCCATCGGTTGCAACGGTTCAGACAGGAGCGCAAGCGATGCGCGACTTCAAACCGGACTTGATCATCGCCCTTGGTGGCGGATCAGCGATGGATGCAGCGAAAGGCATGTGGCTCTTCTACGAGCAACCGAACGAAACGTTCTCGAACTTACGTCAAAAGTTCCTCGATATCCGGAAACGGGCTTATAAATTCCCGGCGCTTGGTAACAAAGCGAAGTTCGTCGCCATTCCGACGACGTCCGGAACAGGATCTGAAGTCACACCGTTTACCGTCATCACGGATAAAGAGAAAAACGTCAAGTATCCGATTGCTGACTATGCGTTAACACCAGATGTCGCGATCATCGATCCGGAATTCGTCATGACGGTCCCGGCATCAATCACGGCGGACACCGGAATGGACGTCTTGACACACGCAACGGAAGCGTTCGTCTCTGTCCTCGCGAACGACTATACGGACGGACTGGCATTAAAAGCGATCAAGATGATTTTCGATTACCTGCCACGCGCTTATGCGAATGGTGACGATGCCGAAGCACGCGAAAAAGTTCACAATGCGTCAACGATGGCCGGAATGGCGTTTGCCAATGCCTTCCTCGGAATCAACCACTCGATCGCACACAAAATCGGTGGGGAGTTCCACACGCCACACGGTCGGACGAATGCAATTCTGATGCCACACGTCATCCGCTACAATGCAGCGAAACCGACGAAACTTGCTTCGTTCCCGAAATATGAATCATTCATCGCTGATGAACGGTACGCAGAAATCGCGCGTTATCTCGGACTACCGGCAGCGACGACGGAACAAGGTGTCGAATCACTAATCCAAGCGATCACAGAACTCGGACAACAGTTGAACATCAAAATGTCATTCAAAGCCCAAGGCATCAAAAAAGCCGACTTTGAAGCAAAACTCGACAAGATGGCAGTCGATGCATTCGAGGATCAATGTACGACAGCGAATCCGAAAATGCCGCTCGTGACGGAACTTCGGAACATCATGGAACTTGCCTACGAAGGCGTATAACAGAGAAATAAATCATGGCAATCAAAAGAGCCTTGCTTCCGGTCGACGGAGGCAAGGCTTTCGTTCGTAATCGAAAGAGACACCGACAAAACTGTCCTGTCATTATTGACAGATATTTCTAAGACCGCTAAAGTGAAGGTAACTTGAATAGAATCACTAGGGGTGTTACTAAACTGAGATGAGTAAATACTCAAACCCTTTGAACCTGAACTAGTTCGTACTAGCGTAGGGAAGTGTAGACTCTAATAAACGAGCGAAGACCAGTCTGTCGGTTTTTTGTTATGTGATTATTTAGACGTGCGCAACTTTCCTTTTGGAGAGTTGCGCTTTTTTTGTTTACGACTTCGCTATTTAAGTTGCAAAAGACGATGAAGGAGTGGAAGACAGTGAACAGAACAGTGTTAGTGACGGGAAGCAGTCGGGGACTTGGCGCGACGATTGCAAGAGTATTGGTGAACAACGGGTTTAAAGTTGTGATTAATTATTATAAGAGCAAGGATGCGGCAGAGGACCTCGTAAATGAGCTCGGTGCAGAACATGCCATTGCCCTGTATGCGGATGTCACGAAGCGAGAAGACGTCGAGACATTGATGCAGTTAGCGACAGCTCATTACGAACAAATCGATGTCGTAATCAATAATGCCTTAGTCGATTTTAAGTTCGATCCGCGCGCTCAAAAATCATTCATCGATTTGGAATGGGAAGATTATCAAAAACAGTTGGATGGCACGTTGAAAGCAGCGTTCCACGTCGTGCAAAGTGTCCTGCCGCAGTTCATTGAACGAAATAGCGGCACCATCATCAGCATCGGCACGAATCTGTATCAAAACCCGGTAGTTCCCTATCACGAATATACGACGGCAAAAGCAGGGTTGATCGGCTTTACGCGTAATCTTGCATCAGAGCTAGGACAGTACGGCATAAACGTGAATGTCGTCTCCGGCGGCTTGTTGAAAGTGACGGATGCCAGTGCTGTGACGACTGCTGAAGTATTCGATTTAATTGCCCAATCAACTCCGTTAAAAAGAGTGACGACGCCGGAAGAGGTGGCGCAATTGGTCGCCTTTTTAGCGTCAGAAGCCGCCTCTGGCATTACTGGTCAAAATCTAACCGTAGATGGCGGATTGACGATGAACTGATGTCAGCGCTCAGGAGAAAGGAGTCAGGGACCTAAAGATGACGAAAACGAAGCAGTTAAACATCGGTGTTTTATTGTACGGCTGTGGCCATCATCAAGCGGCATGGTTAATGCCGGATTCTACGATTGAAGAAATCGGGGAGAGCGGTTATTATCAGCGATTGGCTCAACTAGCGGAAGCGGGTTGCCTGGATGCTGTATTTTTTGCTGACAATCAATCTTTTCCTGCTGCAAACGCAACTGAACTACCTGCCTTTTGGCTCGATCCTGTAATCAATTTAACCGCTATTTCTCAAGTAACCCATCATATCGGGTTAGTTTCAACGATATCGAGTACGTTTTCAAATCCGTATACAGCGGCGAGACAACTGTTAAGCCTTGATCACGTGACGAACGGGCGTGTCGGCTGGAACCTGGTGACGTCGATGACGGACTGGGAAGCGTTAAACCATAGTATGGATAGGCTCCCTGCAAGGGACGAACGGTATCAAAAGGCGGATGAATTTGCGTCTGTAATGGAAAAATTATTTTTATCCTGGGATCGAGCTGATTTCCTTTCGAGCCGGACGGACAACCGGTTAATTGATCCTGAAAAGATTCAACCATTCCATCATAGCGGGACCTACTTCAACGTAAAAGGTCCTTCGTCTACACCGCGTAGTCCTCAAGGGAAGCCGGTGGCAATGCAGGCGGGTGCATCTGCCCAAGGGATTGCACTTGCATCAAAGCACGCGGATGCCGTCTATTCGGTGTCGTGGAATGTAAAGCAAGCGAAAGCATTCCGGGAAAGTCTACAGAAACAAATCAAAGAAAGTGAGTCACCGGAGCGGCAGATTAAAATCTTTCCAGGATTGGTTACATACGTCGGTCGAACCCGGGAAGAGGCGCTGGCGAAGAAAGCCGAACTGGATGAAAAATTACCGGTCGCGAATGCCTTGAAGCAACTGAGTTTCTTTTTGCAACAGGACTGTTCTGATTGGGATCTTGACAAAGCGGTGCCGTCCTTACCGCCTGTCGATGCGTTTTCAGGACCGGTCGGACGCTATAAAACGATTCTTGAAATCATCGATGATACAAAGCCTACACTAAGAGAACTGTTAGGTTATCTGGCAGCTGGTGGGGGACACCTGACACTGATAGGTACACCGGAAGAAATCGTCGATCAGATGGAGCTTTGGTTTGAAATGGGTATCGCAGACGGATTCAATCTGATGCCGCCGTCACTCCCGTCAAGCTTAGAGGATTTTGTAGATCTGATCGTTCCTGAACTGCAAAAAAGAGGGTTGTTTAGAGAAGCCTATCAAGGGACTACGCTTCGGGAACACTTTGGTTTAGCTCAGGTGGGGAGTCGGACGTGAAAAAAATCGTAAACTAAGCGTTCCTGCCAACCAGAGTCGGAGTCAGGGAAGTAGCCCGTTCGTCATGAACGGGCTACTTTTTGGATTTACTGCAGAAGATTCGTTTTCAAATCACCCGGAACAGGAATAACTATACAAACAATCTAGTCAAGGGGAGGCGCTTTTATGGAGCGGAGGCAACAGCGAAAGGAACGCTCGCATATGTTACGCAATATCTTGTTTGGTATAGGACTCGCTTGTATTGGTTTTCTCGTCCTGTTCGGTGTCATGACCGTTCTCGTCCAACAAATCGAGAAATCTGCCGATTACCAGGCGTTCGTCGAACTGATGCAGGACGCGGATGTCTCGTGGACGACATTGGAATTGACCCTCGTATTCCTCCTGTTTTTCATCAGCGGAATGGCTGTCACGTTGCCGGAAGCCGTCAAAGAGGGATTGACGAATCAACTGATTGGCGCAAATGATACAGGGAACATCTTATCGATTTTCGGAATCGATCTCAATCAAGTCTTGGAACCCCTGTCCTTCCGCGCCGAATATGGAAGTCCCTTTTTATCGATTTTCGGAATCGGTCTATTCCTAATCTTATTCTTAGTTTTACGGATCGGCGCAACGCGTGTGACCTGGACGATTCGAACAGTCAGCTTTTTAGCGGCGAGTTTCGTCTTGTTTGCATTTACGTTCAACACAGCACTCGGCATTGATGTGCTGACAATTGATCAAGCGACCGTCTGGAACGGAATCTTCATTTTACTCTTTTTGACAGGTCTATTTTATCTCGCGTTTTATCCACGACAACTGTCCGGTATGTCAGCCGCGGCCCGTGCTGCGATCATTATCCTGATGGTCGCAAGTAGTGCACAACTGTTCTTTACGGTGACGGATGAAGCGAAATATGAGGGGGACGCCTCGACCCGGACCTGGTTGACTGTTTCGAGTTTAAACGCAGGCAGTGACGGCTGGTATGATTTGATGCACGGCAGTCAAGTGACCTACAAGGCAAATGTCCTTGGTGCAAGATTAAACGTCCCGGTGACATTTTTGAACGGGGAAACCGACGTGACGCGGTTGAAACAATCGATGGAGGACGTCGTCAACCGAATCGACGCCGAGCGCGTCACGAATCAATTGTTGACAGTCATCGGTGGCGAACGTCCCGATTTATCGAATACACGTTTGACGCTTGACGCAGTCGATTACGGGACAGCGCGGAATGTCGTCCTTGCGATGGACGCCCGGTCGGCCGGGCAAACGGCGGCCGCTGATCAAGTCGAACAGGACAAGCCGTTCCCGTTTTGGCTGTTTCTGATTGTCCCGTTCGCCGTCTATCTCCTTGTCAGCATCCGGGCCTTTAACAAATTATACGATCCCGTCGTTTTCGCTGTGGCGACCGGTTTGATTAGCTGGTTCATCTGTTCGCTGACGGGAACATCGTTTGCACTCTTATGGCAGGACGAGGCTCTCGTCCGGTTCAGTCAAGAGACGGCGACGGTGACGACGATTCTTTATGCGACGGTACTGGCACTGATTACCGGTTTCATCGGGTACGCAATCAAACGACAGCATCATGGTGATAGATGAAAGGTGAAAACCGTTTCCCGTAAATTCGGGGAGCGGTTTTCTTTTTTACAAGTAAATTTGTAAAGGTTCAAGGTTAATGTAAAGCCAGTTTGTGGAATTAGTTAAGAAGGTTAAATAAGACGGATGTCCGACCTATTCAAAGAAGCTATAAGCTACAATCAAAGCGTGTTAAATTAATTGAGCAGTCATTTATTTCTTAGGGGGAAACCAGATGAAACAGGCTACAAAAATTATTATCGCTACCACGTTGATCGCACCGATGTTAGCACCCGTCATCCAAGTCAAAACACTCGCTGCAGATGACAGTGTCGTCAAACTACGTTTTCTAGAAACAACGGATTTACATACAAACTCGATGAATTATGATTACTTCAAAGACGCGCAAGATGAGTCAATCGGTCTCGTCAAAGCAGCGACGGTCATCAAACAGCAACAAAACGTCGTCGGCGAAATGAACAGCTTCCTGTTCGATAACGGGGACACACTCCAAGGCACGCCGTTCGGGGATTATGTCAAAAATCAGTACGATCAAGGCAACAAAGGCAAACACCCGATGTATGAATTAATGGAATACCTCGGTTACGACGCGGTCACGCTCGGTAACCATGAGTTCAACTTCGGACTCGACTTCCTGAAGTCAGCGATGAGTGCTTCAAGCGGTTCAATCAAGTTCGTCAACTCGAACGTCCTCGACGCCGTGACGAAACAACCAATCGTCGCGGAATACAATGAAGACGGAAAAGACTATCAAATCATTGAACGGCAAGTGATGGATCAAAACAATCAACCGAAAACAATCAAAGTCGGCGTCTTCGGTGTCGTCACACCACAAATCATGGCGTGGGACGCGGGGAACTTAACCGGTAAAGTGACGGCGGAAGCCATCATCCCGGTCGCTAAAGCGACGGCGAAAAAACTAAAAGACGCTGGTGCAGACGTCGTCGTTGCGTTGGCCCACTCCGGAATCGGGGATACGATCGACCAAAAAGACGGCGATGAAAACGTCGGTTATGCGTTATCGAAACTGGCTGACATCGATGTCTTGATGACCGGTCACCAGCACGGAAAGTTCCCGGCAGCTGACTCGGCATTCAATAAGTTGCCGAACGTCGATGCCGAAAAAGGGCTGATTAACGGAAAACCGGTCGTCATGGCGAACACACAAGGGAAAAATGTCGGTGTCATCGATCTGCAATTAAAACAAGTCGACGGCAAGTGGACGGTCGATACGTCATCTGCAAAACTCGCTGACGTCACGAAAGAGACGGTCGCGGACGCCGGTGCGGTCAAGCTGATCGAGAAGTCGCATCAAGGAACACTCGACTATATCCGTCAGGAAGTCGGAACGATCAACGACGATATCCAAAGTTTCTTTGCACTCGTCCAAGATGATGACTCGGTCCAGTTCGTCACGAACGCTCAAAAATGGTACGTCGAAAAACAGTTAAAAGACAATGCGGAACTCGCGAAATATAAAGACTTGCCACTCTTATCTGCCGGTGCACCATTCAAAACGGGCGGACGCAATCAAGTCAACGCAGCAGATTACACGTTGATTAAAAAAGGCCCGATCGCACTGAAGAACGTCGCCGATCTATATGTCTATCCGAACACGCTTGAAGTCGTCAAGGTGACGGGCAAAGACGTCAAGAACTGGCTCGAGATGTCGGCCGGTCAATTTAATGAAGTATCAGGCGAACAAACCGATTTATTGAACAAGGATTTCCGCAGCTACAACTTCGATATCCTCGACGGATTGACGTATGAAATCGACATTACGAAACCGGCGAAGTATGACTACAACGGCGTCGTCGTCAACGCGGATGCGAGTCGTGTCCAAGACATCAAGTACGAAGGCAAGGAAATCACGGATGAGCAGGAATTCCTCGTCGCGACAAACAACTACCGTGCAGGCAGTGCGTCGTTCCCGGGTCTTGGTGGCGGAAAAAACATCGTCTACAAGTCAGCGTACGAAACACGGAACGTCATCTCAGACTTCATCCAAGCCAAACAGCCGGTCGACTATAAGGCCGATGCGAACTGGTCGCTCGTTGCCAGTAAACCGATGACGGTCAACTTCGATTCAGCGGAAGCGGCAGCAACATATACGAAACGTTACGAAGGTATCACGAATACAGGTGTGACACGTGCCGGTGAAACGGGAACATTCCTGAAGTTCGAAATGAACGTGCCGATGAAAAACTTCAATGTTAACGTCGCAACCGTCAAACCAGGGGCGAAAGTCGTCACAGGAACAGCTGTTGCCGGAGCGAAGATTACGGTCAAACTCGGAACGACGGTTCTCGGAACGGCGACTGCTGACGAAGCAGGGAACTATGCGGTAACGGTTCGTCCGGTCAAGCTCCGTGACAAACTGACGGTCGTCTCGGAACTCGGATTCATGAAGAAATCAGCAACCGTCACGGTCGGAACAGGCTTCGTCGCGACACCGGCGATCGATAAAAAATCAGCCGTCTACGGTTCGACGGTCTTGACGGGTAAAGCGACAGCAGGACTTGATGTCACGCTGTACAAAGGGTCGACAAAAATTGCCAAAGCAAAAACGACAGCGAGCGGCTTTAAGATTCCAGTCAAAAACGGTTTGACGACAGGGACATACACGGTCAAATCGACGGATATCTCGCACAAAGTCACGAAAAAAGCATCATTCACGATTAAAAACACCTACCCGGTCAAAAAATGGACAGGTAAAAAGACGTTGACGGGCAAAGTCGAAAAACGTCAAATCGTCCGTCTGTTCGAAAAAACAAGCAGCGGCTATCGATTGATTGCTCAAGATGTCGCCGACAACCACGGCAACTACGTCTTGAAAATGCGGACGGGTCTTGCGACAGGTTCGTACAAGATGAATGTCTATACGGCATCGGATCGTCTCGATCAATCCCGTTACTTCATCACGAAAAAATAACCGAACGAAAACGACCTCGCACGCTTGAGGTCGTTTTGTTTTGCTTAAAGAACTGGCATACTAAATAACAAAGGAGAGGATTGGTATGAGACAAGTCATCGTTACACCGTATCAAGAGGTATGGGCAGAAATGTTTGAAACGGAAGCGGCACAACTGCGGACGATTTTCGGGCAACGGTTGCGCGCCGTCCATCATATCGGCAGTACATCGGTCGCGGGACTGTCGGCAAAACCGATTATCGACATCTTACCGGTCGTCGATACGCTGGGTGAGAGTGAGTCGTTCGACACGGCGATGGAAGCACTCGGTTACGAAGTCATGGGCGAGTTCGGCATGCCGGGACGGCGTTACTACCGCAAAGGCGGCGATGCGCGGACGCATCACATCCATCTCTATGCGGACGGCAGTCCGGAAATCAGGCGTCATGTCGTCTTTCGCGATTACTTACGGCAGCATCCGCAAGAAGCGACAGCTTACAGCGACATCAAGGAACAACTGGCGAAGCAGCATCCGGTCGACATCAGTGCCTACATCGCCGGTAAGGATGCGTTCGTCAAAGAAATGGAACACCGGGCGCTCACATGGTGGTCCCGTGGATGAGTGGCAACAGGCGTTACAACGGCACGTCGCCGTTGGTGTCCGGACGACAAGCCGATTGATGGAAGTGATTCAACCGGACGATTGGCAGAAGCAACCGATTGCGGGGAAGCGGTCCGTGTATGAAGTCGCCGCCCATCTTGCCGTGTTGCTCGAAGCGGATTTGCGGATTGCGACCGGCGCGACGGCAGAGGAGATGGCGCAGTTTTATGCGATCCCGGTGCCGACCGGTCAGCTTGTCGACCGCTTGGACCAGTCGTGGCAGTACTATCAAGACCGGCTGGCGGGTGGTTTTGCGACGGAACCGACCTACTGGGGCGTCAGAGACAGTTCGTCCGGTTGGTTGATGGAAGCAGCCGTCCACTTGTATCATCACCGGTCACAATTATTTGATTACTTAAATCTGCTCGGGTACGATATCGAGCTGGCGTTATTTGAATAAGGGGGGGGATTAAAGTGGAACGGATTGTTGAGACGGTTGACGGACGGTTTGACACCCGCTTGACGGGAACGGGCGAAGTCACATTCATCCTTGATCACGGGATGATGTCGAACCACCACCAGTGGGGCTGGTTGCGCGGCGAGTTATTGCAGCTCGGACGTGTCTTTGAATATTCACGGCTCGGGTACGGCAAGTCCTCGCGCGGCAAAACGAAACGATTTTTTAGTCAGCAGGCGGCTGAACTCGGACGCGTCCTGGATGTACTCACAATTGACGGACCGTTTCTGTTCATCGGTCATTCGCTCGGTGCCTATATCTCGCTCGAACTCGGGCGCCGTCGTCCGGACGAGACGGTTGGCATCGTCTTGCTCGATCCGTCACATCCGGAAGTCGATGTTGAACTACCGGACTGGTATGAGCGGATGCAGGAAAAGTGGAACCGTTTTTTGTATGTCCTCAGTCATATCCGTCCCCTCGCCTGGTTGATTCCGGACAATCTCGGGGCGCGGATGTTCAAAAGCCTTCCGGAAGCGGACCGTGTCCCCCTGTGGCGGCAGTTGAGCCGGACGCATCACTGGCGGGGCACGCTTGACGAGTGGGACACCGTCGCACACAACAATCAGCAGATTCTGCAGCTCGTCCCGCACGTGACGCCGCCGGTTCTTGTATTGTCAGCTTCCGATTGGGCGGGCGGGATGCCTGAAAAATGGCTGAACAAAGATTTGACGAAACGGATCAATGCAGCTCATGAACGGTTTGCCGATAGTTTGCCGGATGCGAGATTCCATCTGATTGCGAATACGAACCATTACACGATTGCCGGTTTTTCAAAAGAGGCTGCCGAAAGAATCGTCCAGTTGATCCGGACGACGTTTTTTGATTGAACGGACTGTCGTTGTCGTGACTTTTTTAATTTTTCGGGACTTGACAGTCTAAATCGGAATCGTTACTATTTAAAACGTAATCATTACGATTTATAAAGGAGACGATTTACATGTCACGCATTCCGATCACGGTCCTGTCCGGTTATCTTGGTGCAGGAAAAACAACAGTCTTGAATCACTTATTACATAATCGGGCAGGGCGGAAGCTCGCCATCATCGTCAACGATATGAGTGAAGTCAATATCGATGCGGCATTGATTGAAAAGGCCGGCTTTTCAAGGACGGAGGAGTCGTTCGTGACGTTATCGAACGGTTGCATCTGTTGTACGCTTCGTGATGATCTATTAGTTGAAGTCCGTCGCCTCGTCGACCAAGGCGATCTGGATGGCATCGTCATCGAATCAAGCGGGATCTCGGAACCGATTCCGGTTGCCCAAACGTTTACGTACGTCGATGAAGACAGCCAAATCGATTTGACCGACGCGACGAAAATCAATGCGATGGTGACGGTCATCGACGGGTACAGTTTCCTGAAAGATTTTGAGTCCGGCGAATCACTAATTGAACGGCAACAGGCAGTTGATGAACAGGACGTCCGGGAAGTCGTTGACTTGCTCGTCGACCAGGTCGAGTTTGCGGATATCCTTCTCTTGAACAAGGTGGACCGACTGACGGCGGAAGAATGTATCGAAGTCATTCGTTATTTGAAAGCACTGAACCCGGTGGCGAAACTGATCGAGACGACCTACGGACAAGTCGACCCGGCAGCAATTCTTGATGTCGATTTATTTGATTTTGAGCAGGCGGCAGGAAGTGCCGGTTGGATCCGTGAGCTCAATGCCGAGGAACATGTCCCGGAGACGGAAGAATACGGGATTCAATCCTTTGTTTATCGGCGGGAGGTCCCGTTTCATCCGGAGCGCCTGCTTGCGTTGATTGAGACGTGGTCGGAAACAATCGTCCGCGCGAAAGGATTTTTGTTCCTCGCGACACGACCGGAAGTGGCACTCTTGTTTCATCAGGCAGGATATGCGTCGAATATGGAATACGCCGGACGGTTCGAGACGCAAGCGGATCGCCGGACGGAACTCGTCCTGATCGGGATTGGTTTGGATCAAAAACGGCTTGAAGCACAATTCGATGCCTGCCTCGTTCAGCGGGATGAAACTGATTGGGCCTCGCTCGCCGATCCGCTTCCGGGTCGCGCGATGTACGATGAAGTTTTTTAAATTCAGGTCAACTTTTGAAGAAATCACATCTGTGGTTTCTTTTTTTGCTATATTTTTAAAGGGAACAGGGAAATGACGATAAGAGAGTATGTTTCTATAGAGGGGGAAGCAAAGTGCGCAATCGGGTTTTACAGTTCGCGCTCGTGTTTTTAGTCGCTGGAGGTATCATTTGGACATTGTATCAATTGGATTACCTCTATTTTGTATTAACGATTTCCGCGGTCGTCGTGCCGCTCGCCGTCATCATGATCATCTTCATCGAAAATCGGACGGCAGAATCGACGATTGCCTGGTTTCTAGTCTTAATCTTTTTACCGATTCTCGGGGTCATCATCTGGATGATGTTCGGTCGGAACCCGCGTCGCCGTCGTCGGAACCGCCGATCGCATGATGAGCGGATGTTACTCAAACAAGCGACCCGGCCGGTCCGTTCGCTTGCCGTCAGTGAATTGCCGGCAAATCACCTGAAGCTCGCCAACACGATTCGAAACTTCGGTGGCGGTGGGGTCGATGTCCATACGGCAAGTAAAATTTTGACGAACGGAACGGAGACGTTCCCGGCGATTCTTGAGGCGATCCGGAGTGCGAAGCATCACATCCATATCCAGTATTACATCTACCGCAACGATGAGACGGGGAAGGCGATCCGTGAAGCATTGATTGAACGGCTAGAAGCCGGGGTCGAAGTCCGCTTCATGTACGACGGGCTCGGCAGTTATATGCTCGGGGAAGGGTTTTTACGTCCGCTCCGTGACGCCGGAGCAAAAATCGCCGCGTATGATCCGATTTCGAGTCCCTTGTTCATCTTCACGGCAAACTTCCGGAATCACCGGAAAATCGTCGTCATCGACGGCAAAGTCGGCTTTACCGGTGGATTGAACGTCGGCGATGAATACGATGGTAAAAACAAGAAATTTGGATTTTGGCGCGATACGCACCTTCGACTCGAAGGGCGTGCCGTCAAGGAGCTGCAGGCGACGTTTTTGGATGACTGGATTTATGCGCATCTTGAAGGGACGGATACATGGGAGACGTTCGGTGGCGAGGACGGATTAGCACGCTACTTCCCGAAACATGACGCTGAGACGGACGGGGCGGTGCAAGTCGTCACGAGTGGACCGACGTCAAAAGATCCGGCGATCCGTAATGCCCTGATTGCAGCAATCATCTCTGCCCAGCGCTCGATTTGGATTGCGACGCCCTATTTGATTCCGGACAATGAAACGATGACATTGCTACGGCTTGCGGCACGGGCCGGACTCGATGTCCGGATTTTGACGCCGGGACGAGGGGACAGCTTCACGTCGTATTACGGGACACGGTCTTATTTCGGACCATTGCTCAAAGACGGAGTGAAAATTTATACGTATAACCGTCACTTCATCCATGCGAAAATCGTGTTGATTGATGGCAAAATCGGCGTCGTCGGGACGGCGAACATGGATATTCGCAGTTTCGTCCTCAACTACGAAATCATGGCGTTTCTCTATGATACGGAAAGTGCATCGAAGCTTGAGCGGGACTTCATCGATGACTTCGAAGTTTCGATTCAGTTGTCGTCCAATGATTATGTCAAGCGGTCACTTCGTTTCCGTCTGTTCGAATCATTCTCGCGGCTGATTTCGCCCTTATTATAAAAAGCAGAGTTCGTAGTCCCGTCGATAATGCATTGGCGGGACTACTTTTTTTGAATAATGGATTAGTTGGAACTTGAAACGGGAACAAACAGTTTTATACACTTAGGGTGTACATCGGTTGCACTACTTACTTTTTGGAAGGAAGTGAAAAGGACGATTTCGTCCTGATCCCGTATGCGAACAATTGACGAATCCCATTTCTATACGCGAGACATGAAACCACTGGCACGACCGGAAGCAATCATTCAAGGTGATCATTACCGCTTCACGATTTTGACGAGTCGGATGATTCGGATGGAGTACGCGGAGGATGGTCGCTTTGAGGACCGGCCGACGCAAACGGTCTGGAACCGCGATTTTCCCGTTCCGTCATTCCGAATTGTCGAAGACGATACGGAATTGCAAATCATCACGGAACATGTGCACCTCCACTATACGAAAGGTCCGTTCGCTGAGAACACGTTATATGTCGACGTGCTCGGGAACTTCAGTACGTACTACAGCCGCTATACATTCGGCGGACCGCTCCGGACGCTCAAAGGGACGGCGCGGACACTCGACCATGCGGACGGGGAGATTCCGCTTGAAGAAGGAATCATCTCCCGCCAAGGGTACGCGGCGATTGACGACTCGGCTTCGTTCGTCCTGACAGAAGATCATTTCGTCGAACCGCGTCAAGCCGGGGCAAAAGATATTTATTACTTCGGTTATGGTCATGACTATAAACAAGCGTTGAAGGACTTCTATCATTTAACAGGACCGACGCCGATGTTGCCGCGTCAAGTTCTCGGGAACTGGTGGAGCCGTTACTGGCGCTATAACGAAAAAGAATACAAAGACTTGATGACACGTTTCAAAAAAGAAGACGTCCCGTTTTCCGTCAGCGTCATCGACATGGATTGGCACGTGACCGACATTCCGGAAAAATACGGGAGCGGTTGGACCGGCTATACGTGGAACCGCGACTTGTTCCCCGATCCGCGAGGCTTCCTGAAATGGTTGAAGGATGATGACCGGATGGTGACGCTCAACCTGCACCCGGCGGACGGTGTTCGCGGGTTTGAAGAGGCTTATGAAGCGATGGCTGTCGCGATGGGACTTGATCCGGATACGGAAGACCGGATTCCGTTCGACTTCTCCGACAAGACGTTCATCGAAAACTACTTCACGAAACTGCATCACCCGCATGAGGCGGACGGCGTCGACTTTTGGTGGATCGACTGGCAACAGGGAGCGAACTCGAAGATTAAAGGGCTCGACCCGCTCTGGATGCTTAATCATTAC
Organism: Exiguobacterium sp. QJM3NY_9; assembly: GCF_056173545.1. NCBI lineage: Bacteria > Bacillati > Bacillota > Bacilli > Caryophanales > Exiguobacterium > Exiguobacterium sp. QJM3NY_9. The sequence continues at coordinate 1,310,306 of NZ_CM149679.1, forward strand.
CATGCGCTCGATATCGCCCGTGACGGCAATCGTCCGTTAATCTTCTCACGCTACGCAGGACCCGGCAGTCACCGCTATCCGGTCGGGTTCTCCGGTGACACGATCATCTCCTGGGCATCACTCAAGTTCCAGCCGTACTTCACGGCGACGGCGTCGAACATCGGCTACGGCTGGTGGAGTCACGATATCGGCGGACACCAGCGCGGTGAAAAAGATGATGAGTTGTCGACGCGCTGGCTCCAATATGGCGTCTTCAGCCCGATCATGCGTTTGCACAGTACGATGAGCATCTTCAACGGGAAGGAACCGTGGCGGTATTCGGTCGAGGCGGAACAAGTCATGAAACGGTATTTACGGTTGCGTCATCAACTCGTGCCGTATATCTACACGATGAATGCCCGCAATCATTTCGACGGATTGCCGCTCGTCTCACCGATGTATTATGAGCATCCGGAAGACGAACTTGCTTATGCCGTCCCGAACCAGTATTATTTCGGAACGGAAATGATGGTCGCACCGATCGTCGAACCGATGAATCAGAAATTACACGTCGCGGCGACGACGGCGTGGTTGCCGGACGGGGAATGGTTCGATTTCTTCTCCGGTCACCGTTATACAGGCGGGAAACAAATGCGTCTGTTCCGAAAGCTTGACGAACAGGCGGTTCTCGCGAAAGCAGGCGCGATCATTCCACTCGGTCGACACGTCGAGCACTCGAACGCCTTGCATAATCCGGAACACCTTGATGTCCACGTATTCCCTGGCGCCTCGAACCAATTCACGCTGTTTGAGGATGACAGTGTCGGTGTCGCCCACCGGGACGGGGAAAACGTCGAGACATCATTTGAACTCGACTGGGTCGCCCGGACGATGACGATCGCGGCACCAATCGGGAAACAAGAACTGTTGCCTGAAAAACGGGTCATCACCGTGATTTTACGTGGTGTCAACGAAGGGTATGTCGTCCGTGACGGGGAAACATTACCGGGCGAATATGACCCGAAAAAACAATCGTTGACGGTGTCGCTCGGTGAAGTGACGGAAACGGTCACGTTATCGCTCCAAGTCGAAATGTCAACGAACGATAACCGGATGGAACGTTTGTATGAGTTCCTCGATCAGGCGGAAATCGGCTATGACTTGAAGGATCGTCTTTATCGTCTGTTGACGCAGCGTCTTGAGCCGATCAACTTGATGCATCAGCTCCAGGCACTGGATCTTGAGAAGGATCTCGTCGACTGTTTACTTGAATTGATGCTGTACTGACGTGAAAATCAACGGCGGGGTGAAAAGTATTCAAATCATTTTAGCGATTTTTCTCAAGTGAGTCATAAGCCTGTATGTATGGATTTTTCGAAATCCGTGCATACAGGCTTTTTTTTTGTCTTGGTTGGGGTGGTGTCTCACTTTATAATGGCTATAGTAGCTAATACGACCTGCTCTTTAAAATGTTATAGCCATAAATAAGTTTGACTTAAATCATTATAATGGTTAAATACATTTAAATGGGTTAAGGTTAAAAAAACATCTTAAAGGAGACATGATCATGTTAAATTCAGATTTAGATATTCGTTTAGAACCGCGCATTCAAGAATTATATCGATTACATAAGGAACGCTCTGCACATATCGACTGGAGCTATCACGAATTCATTCCTTGGGACAAGGCGATGTCATTTAAACGGGTTCCTTGGGAGGAAAGTCAAGTCACGCTTCCGGAAGGTGTCATCGTCGCTGTCGAAACGGCCTTGCTGACAGAAGTGAATTTACCTTGGTACACGTCGCATTTGGATTACACCTTTAAAAATTCGATGGAGGTCATCAATGATTTCGTCCGTACGTGGACGGCGGAGGAAGATCAGCATTCGAGCTTACTCGAAACGTATTTACTCGTGACACGAAACGTCAATCCGACCCGGTTGCATCAATTAAGAAGACGCGTCGTTGAAAGTGGTTGGTTCCCGGACTTTACGAATCCTTTAGCGACAATGGCCTACACTTCACTGCAAGAGCTTGCGACACTCGTTTTCTATAACAACGTCGCGAGAGTGGCAGGGGCGCATGACAAAGACTTGGCGACGCTGCTTCGCCGTTTGGCGAAAGACGAAGCCCTTCACTATGCGTTCTATCGCGACACGGTGAAAGCGCACCTTGAGCTCGATCCGAACTTCATCGTGTTCTTTGAAGATGTCATCATTAACTTCTCGATGCCGGGTGCCGTCATGCCGGACTTTACCGAGCGTATGAAAACCATCGCCGTCGATACGAATTACGGACCACTCCAATACTTCGACCAAGTATTAGATGTCGTCGTGAAATACTGGGATATCGAGAACTTGGAACCGACGAGTGAAGAAGCCAAACAATCTCAGGCGAACATCATGAAATATCATGGACGTCTAAAACGAATCAAAGAACGCCAATTAGGAAAAAGTAAGCAAGATGTCTGAAAAGGGGAGCGGAATGAACATGACGTGCGAAATATGTGGAAAAGAAACGAATAACCAAGTCAGTTATCTGGAACTGGAAACGTGGGAATTTAAAGCGTTGAAGACAGATGAAAAAGACTTTCATGCGGTTTGTTACAGCTGTTTTGATAAGCATACGAACCAGTTCATCGATCAAGAAATGGATCTTGAATTGAGAAAAAAACGTTCGCAGATGGTGAATAAAGAAGTCGAAGCAGAAATCGAAGCTATTCTGGAAGTAGAAGTCGAAAAGTGATTCGAACCGCTTTACCGATGAGACAAGACAGCATCTAGACGTAAATGCTTTAATCGTCCTAAAAAAAGGTGTTCTCCCGTGTGTAAGAACCGGGAAGAACACCTTTTTGTTGACGCATTATTTACGCCGCAGTTTTTTCGCTTTTTGTTGCATCTCACGATACGTAATCATCGGACTGTCGTCGACGGTCAGACGCAAGTGGTTCGGTTCGCCTTTAGACGTGATGCCGGAGCAGTATAATATGTCGGCATATTCGTTGAATAAATCTTCGAATGCAGGCAAGTGGTGCATCAAGCGACCGGGGGAGCCCCATCCGCATAAGACAACACCATTTTTGGCGCGGACTTGCTGTAACGTCTGTTCGACGAACTGGTAGTTGATTTCGTCATAGCTCGCCTGAGCGAACGGTAAATCTTCACTGACGAGTAAATCAGGCATCAAGCTGATGATATCGTATTGTTTGACGGGAGCACTGACGTGTTTCTTCATCAAGTTATACGCCCGTTGTGTCGTCGTCCCGGACAAGAAGGCGTCCGTCGTCCGCGGTGTATAAATCATCGCGGCGACGTGCGTTCCTTCCTCGATGTCGTCAAAGATGTAGCTTCGCAAATAACGTTTCGTCTTGTCTGCATCAAATGTCGTCTTGACGCGGATCGACGATTCCTCGATCTGAAGTGATGAAAGATCGGGTTGTGTCATGGTGGTGCCTCCTTTAATTGAGTAAACGTGAGCTGACGCGAAGAAGTAGGTCGAGTGTCTTTTGTTTGAAGTCGAGGTCGTTCGCATCAATCGTCTCGACTTGCTGTTGGTAATTATCGTATTGTGCGAGGACGTCGACGACATATTGTTCACTGCGATTGTATTCAAACAGTGCGGACTCAAGCGTCTGGCGTTCAGATGTTTTCGTGACGTCATGCTGGTTGAGGTACTTCGCTGCCGTATGGGCGCTATCCGTCAGGTTCGTCGGATCGGCTTTGCCGTCCTGGTCAGCATCGACCCCAAGACCGCCATACTTTTCAATTGCTTCCGGATCCGTCAAATCAATCCCGTCGTGCTCGATGTCACCAAGCGACGTACCACCTTCATATCCCCAACCGACCCATGTTTTCGGCATGAATTGGAATGGACCGATGGCGCCGACAGACGACTGCATCGCGGAGGAGTTCGAAAAAATCGTCTCGACCCGATGGATTGCTGCTAACAGCTTCCAATCGATTTCATAACGGTCACCGGCTTGTTCGTAGATGTCGATGTTCTCGGCAGGGACGCCGTATTGCCCGTAATAGGTACGATACAATTCATTTTGGACACGTTCCCGATTCTGCCAGTAGACGAAGCTGCCGGCGATGAGGACGAACAGTACGAACAAGATGCTAACTCGTAAAAACTTTCGCATAATGTTCTCTCCTCTTTCGATGATTCCACTGAATGGTATCACATTTTTAATGGAGCTAGTAGCTATTTCTTTACGGGACGGATAGTGTCGAAGGATTCGATCATTTTTTGCCGATTTGCGTCCAGGCGGTTAAAAAAAGCAAGACGCGGGGAATGTTGTTAATTACTGACATCGTCAACAGCGGAAAAGTTTGTTAGACTAAACGTCAGACGAAGGCATCGTTCAGTTTCATTAGTTTGTCACTTGCACGAAAGGTCAATCGGCTTGTAGAATAAGAGAGTAAACGCTTACACATCAAAGGAGATGGACGAAACCATGCGAACGATCACTTCCACTGGCGAACGAAAGAAAACGAGTTGGATTTTGAACATCGGTAGTCAGCCAAAGTTAAAGACGGACGGGGTGATTGAAACGTCGATGGATCATGAGCGACGCATCCTCTTTCAGCAATGGTCGATTCCGACGACGGAGACGTTAATTTTTCGGTTTAAGCAACAATTCCCGAACCATCTCTGCGAGAACGGGTATGATGTGTATGGAGCGGCTGCTTTTGATGAGCAGGTCGTAGAACTGATTTCGAATTGGTTCGTCGAACTCGTCACGGTCCTGACGGCGATTCAACGGACAAAAGGGATTCATCATGTTCATATTAAAGGCGGCGTCGCGAAACGTACGGACTTTTTACCGACGATCCGCAGAACGTGTCGGGCCCTCGAGTCGACGCTCGACATCACTTAATTTCAAAATGCCGCTACCTCGAAGTAAGTGTTCGACGGTAGCGGCATTTTTTTGTTTCGGAAAATCGGTTTCATTTAATAGGTATTTCATGCGTGAGAGTCGAAAGAGGTTACGTACGCGAATCGAGATTCTTCTCGACGGAGCGGCAGGCACGGAGTAACGCGTCCTTGAAGAAGCGATCTTCCTGTGAAGCCAGTTGGCGTGTCGCATCTTCGTCGCCACGCAATGACTTGCCGAGCATTTGGATGACCTTGACCCAGCGGCGGACATGGTCGAGTTGGGGACGGCCCATTGCGACATAGACCGTGAACCAGTCATTTTGATCGCGGCGGATCATCCGTTGGAACAGGGACTTCGCTAAATCGACTTCTTCTGTCGAAGGCAGCTCGTTCGTTTCGAAAAACTGACGTAAGCCCCGGATGGCCGTCACATATGCCGCGAGGACTTCAGCCGACGGTTGGTGTTTTCCGTAGTCGGAAGTCGACAAGTGGATCAAGGCCGGTTTTTTCTCGATGCCCGTCACCCAAGCTGCTATCGTTTTACTGCCTTTGAGCGCTTGGCGGTTCGCGACGGGAAGTTTTGCCGTGACTTGTCCGACTTTCCCGATGACGGTCACTTTACTGTTGCGTTCCTGAATCTCCGTGACCTTCATCTCGACGGTGTCACCCATCTCGAACGGGATTGCTTTCGGTTGGAGCTTCTCTCCGGCAGAGAGGGGGGAGCGTTTACGGATCATCCGTAATGCTTCCTGCTCCATCCGGTCGTCGAGCGACCATAAGTGTTCCGGAGGGACGTTACGGAAACGGCGGCGCCGCACCTTGATGTATTGATCAAGCGACTCCGCTGCTTGTTGACGGGTCGCGTCACCGGTCGCGACCGGTCCGATGATGTCTCGGAGCGTGATCGACTCGAGTCGTTCCATAATTCCTTCGAATGGAATCAGTTCCATTACATAGAGACTACAGACGACGAGTTCGCATTCGCGAGGGGTAAGAGGGCGTTTGGCCATAAATTGACTTCCTTTCCAGCTGGTTGATAACACTAGTATACCAAAAAAAAGTCATCATCACCTCAATCGGTGATGATGACAACTGGTGCGTGTTAGAGGACGTAGGCGGATTCCGAGCTGTTTTGCAGTTCGGCTTCACGCAGTTTGATGATGCCGTTATAAAACGGATCGTGTGCGACCATCAAGTTGCCGAGTGCTTTGACCTCAGCGACCGTCGTGTCTGCTTTCGCACCGGATAACCGAAGGCGAAACGGTTTGTTCGTCGATGTGTCGAACGTCAATAAAATGGTATGTTCCATGAGAATCCTCCTTTAAGATTAGGCGTTGAGTAGGGCGTAGTCACGACTGATTTCACTGTGTGTGTATGTTCCTGTAATCATTGCGCCGATGGCTTGACCGATTGCAGCGACAGCTTCAGGAGCTAAGTCTGGACGGAGTCCGTTGAAGCGACGACGGGCGATGAGGGCATCTCCGTTCGGTGAAACTTTATCCGCTCGTTCGAAGACGACGACGAGACTCGTTTTGATTTCTTCCGCTTGTGTCATGTGTATCACCTCCTTCGCCCCTATTAACAGGGTGCGAAGAGATATTGTTCGAAAGGAAGTGAAAAAAAGGATGATTTGGTTTCGATTTTTACGAAAGATGTCCTTTTTAAAGATGCGGACGTTAGGCTATGCGTCGTTTTTCTTTGTGTTCGGCGTCGCCTTGCTGATGTATCTCGTCGAACCGGAGACGTTCGGCTCGTATTTCCGTGCCGTCTACTGGACGATGACGACCGTCGTCACGGTCGGATACGGTGATTTCTTCCCGAATACGGATTTCGGGCGGATGATGACGATTTTTGTATTCATTTTCGGGATTGGGATCGTCGGGAGTTTAATTTCGAAGCTCGTCGACGGAGTCCAAGTGATCCGCGATCAAAAAGAGAGAGGGTTGTTGCAAGTGAAAGAGTCAGGCCATACGATCGTCTTCGGCTACAGCCGCCGGTCGAAACATGTCATCGAGGAACTGCTCGAGACGACGGATGTCATCCTCGTCGATGATTTGGAGCGGGAACCATTCAGTCACGAACGGTTCCACTATGTCAACGGGGACCCGGCACTCGCCTCGACGTTACAACGGGCGAACGTTAAACAGGCGGCGCGTGCAATCGTCCTCGCCGATCATTCAATGCCACCGGCGCTGGCGGACGGCCGGACGCTGCTGATTGCTTCGAGTATCGAACGCGCGAATCCAGATATTTATACAATCGTCGAGATGATGCTTGAAGAACATCTCGACAGCTTTGAACAAATCAAGGTCGACGAAGTCATTCTCGGGGACGAAACGATTTCCCGGATGGCGATTCTCGCCTCCCATCACCCGGGCGTGACGAAAGTCGTGACGAACTTATTGACGAAACACGGGGACGGAATGTTCTCGATTCCGGTACGGCCGGAGTGGACGACGTACCGTGAAGCGTTCCATGCGATGCTCGAAGAAGGCGTGACGATTTTGTCCGACGGAAAGCGACTTGACCTGAACCGGCGGCTCGACGAAACGATTCCGCCCGGCTCATTGTTGATTGTGTTATGTGGAGAAGAGACAGCTAAACGGATTGGTGCTTTTTAAAGAAGAGGATTACATTTATTTCTTTTCGGGTATAGTAAATAAATTTACTATGTAGAGGAGAATTTATTATGAGGAACGAACAACCAGAGTGGATTCAAGAATTATTTGAGACTGTCGATCAAGGAGATTTGAAAGATGTTCCGAAATTACTTTATATGGCGCTAACATTAGAACCAAGTTATTTCACGAAAGCAGTCAGTCGACTCAACCAGCGGCTGGAAGTCGAAACGCTCCGTGACGTATCGGAGCTGTTGACGGTATATCGTCAATTCTTCATCTCGGCGAACCCGTCGGAAGAATATTGGACGGTCGCCTGGAATGAATTGATTCAAACGATGCACCACTTCATCGACCGGACGGAAGCACAACAACTCTTTAAAGAGCACGTCGATTTAATCGACTGGTGGTCAAGTGAATCGTTGTTATCGTTACCGAGCTGGTTGACGGTCCTCGATTTAGCGGAACGTATTGATGCGCTCGATCAATTCAGCAGCTACTTGCCGGACATTTTTGAAAGTTACGCTCTTGAGACGGCGAAAGACGAGCCGTTTGCGCGGCTTGCCTGGTATGCCCTCGCAAGTCAGCAACAAGCGTTGCTTGAGCCACACCGGGCGCGCATCGCCGAGTCGGAAGCGACTGAAATCCGCTCGCTCCAAAAGTCTGATTTACTTGATCAAATTGATACGACGCGCGTCCATGTGTTAAAGTCTAAGAACAACGAACCGATTGAATTGATGTTTGATCGAAAATGGACATTATAAGGCAGTGAACAGCAAGTCACATCAAGAAACTACACGAATTTAATCCAAGGGGTGTAGTGATGATACACGTCAATGTACCGAGCGGTGACTACATCGTTCTAGTTGAAATCAATCGCGAAGTATTACTTTGTCAGACGTTAGAAGACGCGGATCAAGCTCAGCGCGACCGCTATGAACTGGTCGGGAGAATGAGTGAACGCCTCCCGGCAGAAGTAATCGGTCCCTCGATTGCGGATTTCGTCAGATTTTCAACGGGTTTCATTGGCGAGTCTGTGATTTGGAACGAGGACGAAGAAGCGTTTTTTTGTCAGCAGTTTGAGACATTTGACGGTTCTCCGCTCGGAGAAGACTTGACGGGGATTGACGCCGCGCGTTGGCGCGCCGTCCTGGCACGGTACTATGCGTATGTCACGATTGGGAAAATCACTTCATTTGAAGTCAGCGAAGAATCAGGTGGCACTGTTCCTTTTTAAGTCCGTTGAATCAGCAAATCAATCGAATCGTCGTGTACTAATAGAAGGGCAGGGTCCATATGAAAAAGCAACTTGTATCACTCACTGTCGCGCTTGCGGTCGGTCTGCCGACGACGGCACTCGCTAGTTCCCAATATGTCCAGTACGATCCGACGTTCACTGACCAACAAAAACAAACCTGGTTAAAAGACCAAGGCTTAAAAGAAGTACGTCCGCTGAAACAGGACGGATTTTCGCTCGTCGAGCCACTCGCACACCTCGATGAGGATGAAATTGAGACAGATTTAATTCCAGTAACAGAGGTCGAAAAGGCCGTTGATTCCGCACAACTGCAACAAACATATCTTGATCAATCTAGAGTCCCTACTTACTGGAAGTACAGTCATGGGAAATCAGATATCCGCGTCGCGATCATCGATGACGCGATCGATACGAAACACTCGGAATTCAAGAACGTCATCTATAAGACGACGACGATTTCCGGAATCCGTAAACCGGATGACCACGGAACGCATGTCGCCGGAATCGTCGCAGCTGCAGAAGACGGAAAAGGCATCGTCGGTGTCGCTTCCGGCGTCAAGTTGATTGGCGCGGATGTGTTTGACGGCGATTTCGCAAGTTCGATTGATATCGGTGACGGGATTTTGTACGCAATCGCGCAAGGCGCAGACGTCATCAATCTGTCGCTCGGTCAATACGAATTCGATCCATATATGGAAGCAGCGCTGAAAAAAGCAGAAGCGAAAAATATTATTGTTGTTGGTGCAGCTGGAAACGATGGACGCAATAAATTACTTTTCCCGGCATCAATGACCTCTGTAATATCAGTTGGATCGGTTGGGGCGCTTGGTCGAGCGTCATCGTTCTCGAACTACGGACGTGGACTGAACATCATGGCACCGGGGGAAGGCGTCTACTCGACAATCGTCGGGAATAAATATGGCTACCTTGACGGGACATCGATGGCAACGCCGATCGTCAGTGGCGTCATAGCGCTCGCAAAATCAAAAAATCCATTTGTTTCAAATAATGCACTTCGGAACAAACTTTATGCAGCGGCAACCAAAAAATCAGGGGATACGTCACTTCATTACGGGAATGGCCGGTTGAATGCAGGTATTTTGGCAAAAATCCCTGCTCCTATTTCAAAAATTTCAATACCGTCTGTCGTGAAGCCCAATCAAACATTTTCTTTTTATTTTAATGAATATTCAAATGCAAAAACCAGAACGCGTTTATATAAAAATGGCACTGTAGTTAAAACGTTTACCGATAAAAAATTACTGAATGGTTTGTATAAGTTTTCCTACAAGCTAAAGGACAAAGGGACGTATAAACTCGTCTTCACGACATCTGCCGGCCGCCACACACGAACGGTCGAACGTGTCCTGACGGTCAAATAATCAAATAAAAAAAGCCAATTCCTCATGTGAGGAACTGGCTCGAAGAAAGGACTCAAAGATCTTGCTTTGGGTCTTTTCCTTTTTTATAAACGGGAGTCGGCACGGTGAGCGTCTCACCTGTCCACTCGATTTTAGCTTCCATTTTATACCCGGTATCATCCTCATGGACAAACGAGAGGCGTCCCGAATCAATTAGTTGATACAAACCGAATTCAACCTGTTCCGCCCATGAGCGTAATGTCATCGCTTCATCATAGAGTGGAATTTGTTGCGGGAATCGTTCGTTCATCAAAAGAATATCGTGTTGGTCGAAATGATAGCTTCGTTTTGATAACGCATCCGGTTGTTTGACGTTAAATGGCTCGAACGCATGGATGAGTTCTCCTTTACGATAAAAGGCAAAGATGCCGTTGCGGAGATGCAGCGCCTTGATTTCATCGATTTCGATCAAGAACGTCAGCTTCCGGACGGTACGCTGGTTCGTACCAGAGCGTCGTTTTTTCATAGTACATGCCCCCTTCTGAACCATTGTACTATACCGCGAAATCACGTGAAAACGCAACTTTTTCGATTGTCCTTTTTGAAAATAAACCTTGCGGGAAACAGGGGAGTACGCTACACTGTTAAGCAGTGACTATGTTGGTTCGGACAATTGCGGGGCACTTCGGTGCTTTGAGGAAAGTCCATGCTCGCACAACCTGCGATGGTTGTAGTGATCGTGCTACACGAAAAGATAAGTGTAGGCAGCGTCGTGCTGACGGCAGAAGGAACGCCTAAGTCTTCGGATACGGCCGAAACTTCTTGAAAGTGCCACAGTGACGGAGCCTTACTGGAAACAGTAAGGGTGGAACGAGGTAAACCCCACGAGCGAGAAACCCAAATTTGGTAGGGGAATTTCCGGAGCGGAACTGAACGCGAAGGAGAGCGTATGTAAATACGGAGATAGATGATTGTCGCCCACGTGTGAGGGTCAAACCGTTTGCAACACTAGGGAACAGAACATGGCTTACAGGACCACATAGGCTGTTATTTTTACTTTGAACGAGAGTCCAGGTCCAACTGGGCTCTTTTTTTATTGAAATGATTTTGGAAATCTTAAAAACAGGTAGGAGCGTGAACAATCATGGCAAAACGTTTAGTCATCGCGACGGCAGCGATGGGCATCGAGGCATTGGTCGCAAAAGAAGTCCGCGATTTAGGATATGAGTGTACGGTCGAAGACGGAAAAGTTTACATCGACTGTGAGATGGAAGACATTCCACGTTTGAACTTGTGGCTCCGGACGGCAGACCGAGTCAAACTGGTCGTCGCGGAATTTAAGGCGACGTCGTTCGAAAAATTATTTGATCAAGTCAAAGACCTCCCGTGGAGCGAACTGCTCCCGTGGGAAGCGAACTACGTCGTCAACGGCCGCTCGGTCAAATCGAAGTTGTTCTCAATCCGTGACTGTCAGAAAATCACGGAAAAAGCGATCGTCTCGCACATGCAGGAAGCGTACAACAAAGGCGACGAATGGCTGCCGAAAACAGGAGCGAGCTTCCCGATTGAAGTCGCGCTCTTAAAAGACATCGCGACGCTGACGATCGATACGTCAGGCGACGCCCTCCATAAACGCGGCTACCGTGAGTTTCACTCCGCGGCACCGCTGAAAGAGACGATGGCAGCGGCGATGCTGATGCTGACGAACTGGAAGCCGGACATGCCGCTCTACGACGTCTTTACGGGTTCCGGAACACTGGCAATCGAAGCGGCGATGATCGGACGCAATATAGCACCCGGGATCAACCGTGAGTTCGTCTCGCAGGAATGGGCAGCGATTCCGAAAAAAGCCTGGTTCGACGCAATCAAGGAAGCAAACGAAAAAGCCGAGTGGGACAAGCCGCTCAAAATCTATGCCAACGATACCGATCCCGAGATGGTCAAGCTCGCGAAACAAAACGCTGAGCTCGCGGACGTCCGGGACGCGATCAACGTCATGCAACGGGACGCGGCCGACTTCAAGCCGAAGGAAGACTTTGGTGTCATCATCGGCAACCCGCCGTACGGCGAACGTCTCGAGGACGCACGTGAAGTCCATCAGTTGTACCGGAAAGTCGGTAACGCCTTTAAGGAATTCCCGTATTACAGTGTCTATATGATCACGTCATACGTCGAGTTCGAAAAAGCGTTCGGCCGCCCGGCGACGAAACGCCGTAAGCTGTATAACGGGAATATTGAAGTTCAGTTTTATCAGTATTATGGTCTACGTCGGAAAAAACCGCAGTCTTAAGCGATTTTCGAGGGTAGGGTGGGCGCCAGTTCCCACTCAGTTCCCACTTTTTAATTTTTTCCGCCAAATGTTCACGAGCCGCTCTGTTGAGCGGCTTTTTTGTCGTCCAGTAAAGCCGCGAACTGGGAAGCCGTGTTTTCCTGCAAAGTGTGAATTACATGGGCATACGTGTCCATCGTCGTCTTGGCATCCGCATGACCAAGCCGTTCCTGAATGACCTTTGCGTGCGTCCCGACCTCTAGCAGTAACGTGGCGTGCGTATGCCGCAGACCATGCAAGGTGACCGCCGGAAGTTCAGCCGACGCCAGCGTCAAATGATGACGTCTGCGAAGTCCGGAATGCCACAAGTACGCACCCGTCACACCAGTACAGACGAGATTTTCCGTATTGCGCCATCCGAGGCGGACTTGATCATACTTCTGTTCGCGTTGGATGCGGACCAATTCTTCGATGACGATGTCCGGGATGGTGATGACGCGGACTTTCTTACCTTTGGTCTGGGCGAAAGAATAACCACCGGTCGTTTCGATCGCCGTCCGAATGACCATGATGCGCTTGCGCTCGAAGTCAATGTCCGACCAGCGGAGGGCTGTCGTCTCCCGGGCCCGCATGCCGGTATACGAAATCAACATGACGGCAGCGTAGTTCCCGGTCGTCATAACACTTTTAGCGACCCTAAGGTATTCCGATAACTGGGAAGCGGACAAAGTAGCCATATCCTTGACGCCTTCCTTGAGTTTTGCGACCTGAGAGAAGGGATTCAGCACATGATCCGTGAAACCCATTCGTTTTGCCCAAGAAAACAGACCGACCATGATGGCACGACGGGAATTGATTGTCGAAGCCTTCAATCCTTTCTTGTCCCATTCGACCAGTAACCGCTGGGCGTGTGCCGGCGTGACTTCTTTTGATTGCAATCTCTTGAACCAAAGTGGGATTCCTTTGATGATGTTCTGGTACGAATAGTAGGTGGTCTTCGCTTTACTCAATCGGACATGCTCCTCCAGCCAGACGACGAACATATCGTCCATACGCCGTGTGTTGATCACCTTTCGAATCGACCCATCACGTCGTTTCCGGAGTTGATCTGCCACCCAAAACTCGACCTCTTTCTTGCGTTCAGACGAATAAGAGAGCTGGATCCGCTTCCCCGTCTCGTCGAAGCCTAAATTAATACGGACCTTCCATCGGCCATTCGGTTGTTTATAAATTTTCATGATGCTAATTCCCCTTTTGAAGAACGTATGTTCTATTTTTTGCTGTCGAAAAAGCACCGGAGAGGGTGCTTTAATGATACCCGTTTCTATAGATATTCAATGCTTTTTAAATTAGTGTGATTTACCATAATTCAACAAAGAAAATAATCGTTAACAAAGATTATAGCGGAGAAATGATATCTCTGAGCACATTTCGTTTAGAGATTTTATGTCTAAATAAAGAAAGTAAGAAGACTAAAGGTAGAGAATGCACAGAATGCCAAAGCGAGTGCAGATGTGGAATTGGCGATGTATTCCATAATTAGGATTCCTCGTCTGTGAATCCAAAACTGATTTAGTCTTCTCATTTACTAGTAGTAAGTGTTCCTTTTCACATTCGTTATGACGTCACCCTTTCTTGTTGGACGATTAACAATTCTTATATACCATCCTACCAAATTTGAAACTTTAAAAAATCAATCAATAGTACTTATTTTTGTTTACTTATATAAAATAAAACAATATGATTATCAAGGGTTTTACATTAATTTACAAGATTATGGTGTTTTGATGAATCTCTTCAAAATTAATAAACAACTTGCTCAAAGTTTTGTATATGTTATCTTACAAGTGTATTCAAATTATATAGAAGAAACATATTTATAATTTTCGTGATCTTAATATTAATGATAGGTAATCTTGGGTTGAGGGAACATCTTTGATCATCACACACCAAAGAAACTAAAGAATAAGGAATTAAGTTCAAAAGAGCAAAAGATTTCTCTATATGATGAAAATCTACAATTCTATCAGGACTAAGACAAAAGTTATTCAACATTATTTAAAATCAAAAATACTCTGATGTAAATTTATTTTTAAAAGTTTAAAACAGATTAATTAATAATTAAATCATAAAAGGAGTATTGTCTATGATTAACTTCGCATTTATCGACTCTAAAAAAGAGATAAATAATGTAATTATATACAAATCAGTATTGAATTTATTTAAGGAACTTGATTATAATTTCGAATTGGAAGAAGAAGAAGAAGAAGAAGTGTATCAGTTTTATATTTTTGAAAATTTTGATGTCATTACTAAAAAAAAAACTGAACCAATTTGTATTGGAAGAGTTAGTATATCGACGTTTAATGATAAAAAAGAGATGCATATTGAAATACATTACGACGAAATAGATTCAAATATCGATTCTGTGGCTTTTAAAACTGTATATTCTTTAAAAGAAAACTTGAAATCGTTATTTAGGGGAGACTGGAATGAATGTATTTGGTTAGAAGATAGTCAATCACAGACTTTTGCAGAAAAGTTATATGCAAATACATACAGAGTTGAGAATAAATTAAGAACTTTTATAAATTTATTAATGATGAGAAGAAAAGGCATCAAATGGTGGGAGAGTTATGTAGCGAGTAAAGTTTCCCAAACTTCGAAAGAAAGAGCGGATGCTTATAGAAGAATAGCTCCGCTGTATAAAAACGTGGATACAAAATTACTATCTATAGACACTAATCATTTAAAAGATATTATGGTTTATAAACAGCAAATCTGGCAACCATTTTATGACTCGCAAATTGAAGGATGGATAAAATCTAGTGAAGAATCAGACATGAGAAGAGTCCGTGAGAAACTACTTAAAGAACAGTTTAAAGTAAAAGTTGATTTATGGGATGATGTTTTCAGTAATTATTTTACTGAAGATTTTAAAATTATTTGGAGTGAATTCAGTAAAAATAGAAACCATATAGCTCACAATAAGCTAATAGACTTGGCTGCATATCGAACAATGGTAAAAAACATAGAGGAAGTTGGGAGGGCGATTGCAGAAGCGGATCATAAATTTACACAGACAGATAAGTCTTCTGAGGAGCAAGAAAAATTATCTCGATTATATACAGATAACGAGATTGAACATGCTAAAGCAGAAGCTGGCGTTGAAATATATAGTGATGATACTATTCAAGAGATTTTTGATAAAGATGTATCGACAATGGTTTACCAAATCAATGACTCACTATACTTTAGGTCTGATATTGAAACTATCAATTGGACTTCTCTTATAGTTTCTAGTAAAAATGGTGTCTTAGCTATAAATAGTAAATTATCTGATGTTTACACTATTGAAATTTTTGTTGATCAATATTCAATTGATGATTCACCAGGTGGTCTAAGTGAATCAAGTATATGTATTTATTTAATTGACGACGAGGAGGATTCTGCCGATGAAATAGACAGCTACCTTTTTTCATTTGTAAATGGAGAGTATGTTTATAATGATGAACAAAGTTGTTATATGCCAGAAACTTATGAAGAATATAGTGGGATAGATATTGACTCTGTTATCAATAAGATAGAAGAACTAGTAGAAAGTTATTTTCCGAATAAGTTAGAAGAACTTGAAAAATGGTTGAGGGCAGAATTATTAGATGGTGGACCAAAAGTTGTGGGGGAATTTCATTGCGAAAATTGTAATGGACAAACCGTATCTATCCATGATGAATTTTATGATTTCGGAAGATGTATAACATGTGGCCACGTGCAAGAAGCAGATATTGAAAATTGTATTCGATGTGAAGAATTTACAAATGAGTTAAGTGAAATGGAATTATGTGAAGCTTGTCATGAACGTTTTGAAAGTGAATAACAAACTAAAAAAATACTCTTTAGAAAATTTCTAAAGAGTATTTTTTTAGTTGCGTTCACAAGCAAAATTATCTTTATCACGATCCATTTTTGCTTCATAAGCAGGATGGCTACTTGGAACACCGTTTGGATATTCTGTTCGAAGATCGTCACAGTTGTCGAAGCTGACAGGAAGCGCGACAGCTGCCTCTTCTTCAGCTTGTTGAGCGGCTAACTTTGCAGCGGCTTCTTTCTTCGCTTTTTCTTGTGCTGCAATCTTTGCCTTTCTCTGCGCTTCACGTTTTTCCTCAGCTTTTTTCTTTTCCAGTGCGAGCTTTTTTTTCTTCTCTTGCTCAGCTTTCTTTTTCTTCTCTTGCTCAGCTTTCTTTTTGTCTTCAGCAGCCTTCGCCTTTTTAGCAGCTGCCAGTTCTTCAGCCTTTTTCTTCTTCTCGGCATCAGACTCCGTTTTCTTCTTAGCTGGCTCTTCCTCAGCTTCCGTTTGAACAATGGGTTGCTTCACTACTTTTTCGGTCTCATCTTCTCCTTCTAGAGCGGTCGCAAAAAACATACCGAGGAAGAAGAAGTAGAACATCGAAGCGAGGACCATCTTCCAAGCGACTTGGCTACGATAGCCCGGAATTTTGCGATACCAGGGGAATTTTGCCCAAGGTAGAAGCTTTCGACGACGCTCGATCAGCTCGGCCACCATCTTACCTTCGGCATCACCAACAAAAATCGTCAGGAGAAGTTCTTCTTTCGTTCGATAGGTTTTGTCTTTCTTGTCCTTCCGGAGATACAACATTTCAGGGACGTCTGCCCAAGGTAAATGAAGTGTCATTTCCAATTGATCGCGCTGATTGACGTAGAAGTAAAGACCTTCTTGTTCAGTTGCGACGACATAATAGGGGGCACTATAAGAATTGCTCTGATATTGACCACTTGTGACATAACCCTTAGGGTGAGAAGCTTTAAGCGTTTTTTTGACATCTTTGATGAGCATTGACTTCAGTCCTCCTTTTATTTTATTTAATTATACAATTAATAGAAGTAATTCCCATATAAAATAAGTAATAATAGACAATAAAGTAAAAATATGAAACTATTTAACTTTTTTACCGAATATAAAAGAGAGAAGATTGAAAGGGAGAGGATGATTGGAATGGACAACAATGCGAAAGGCGAGGATCAGAAACAGGAAACTTCGATTCAGCGGCTGAAGAAACAGTACCCTGGTTTGAATGTTGCAAGTGGACGCTTTGGCCACAAAAAGATTGGCATCAATCGATTCGTCGTACAGGAAGCGGACGGGCTCCGGTTCGTCGAGGAAAAGGACAATTCGTTCGTTCTCATCCAAAAAGTATCGTGGTCGGAGTTTCCGCAGCGGCTTTACATGGATAAATTGTTCATGAAGGCTTTCTATTACAGTGATGAGAAAGAGGAACACAGCGTGTTTACGATTTCGCGGACGGATGATGGGGATGCCATATGCGCGGAAGTTCAGAAGCGTAAACAGGTAACAGTCAAGAAGAGAAAGGCGATTCAACGGATCGTCGGCTTCCGCAGCGGGTCCATCTGGAAGTCCGCGATTGCGGTCAGCGTGTATGCATTCATGCTATTCTTCGTGATCGGTTTGTTCGTAGGAAATGACGATGAAGCGGTGGCGAAGCCTGCTTCCGAAACGAAGTCGAAAATCGAAGTGGAAAAAGAAAGGCGGGTACCGGATTCTGGGCAACTATCTGAAACAAAGAAGTCTAAGCAAGATGGTATAAAAAGCCTGTATAAAAAGTTAGGAAACAACTACATTTTTAAAACGTCAAAGATTGAGAAAAATGAATCCGCGATCGATCCATCGCATCATACTATTAACTTACGAGTCACAACAGATATGGGAACGCCGAAACAAATTCACAGCCAAGCTCAGCATTTAGCCGCTTCAATACTCAAAGGGTCACTAGACAAGGATAAAAAAATTGATCAACTTGCGCTCTTCTTCGATGATAACTCAGGGATGATGTTAGTAAAGTATGTTTATGATCAAGAAGCGTTGAAAGATATAAAAAACGCGCAAACTACTGATGGTTTTATTTTGAAGAAGGATGTAGAACGACTGGCGAGCTCTGTTACATTGCATCCAGATATGAGGTGAAAAAGGAAAGGATGAGAAATCATCCTTTTTTTCTTTCGACATTTTTCTGTACCATTCTAAATATAATTTGTGAAAAACAGCAGATGAAAAAAATTATGATTTGTCACTATTTGTCGAAAAAATCATATTGTAAAAATAAGGGGAATACTTGAAAATAAAATTCGCATAGGGCATACTGTAATCACTAATAAGAACATAAGTTCGCAATGAGAGGATGGTCAGCTTGGCAGAAGGACAGATCAAAGAGATGACATTGGTGATGCATGGTATCCGGACAGAAGTCACGGCAATGTGGAACGAGGAGCAAAACAGATATCTAGTTTTCCCAAATGAAGATATCGAAGAACTACTTAATTTAACACTACACAAAAATGAAACCCAGTCATCATTTTGATGCTGGGTTTACTTCTTTTCTATTTCGGCCAGTTTATACTGCTCATTCATATATTTGACTACATTTTCTAAACGTTCTTGGGGAAGTTCTTTTAGTTTCTCTTCGTTAAAAAATGAACCAATAAACTGATATTTTTTTAGCGCTTCTTTCAAATACTCATCATGGGTCGAGTGTGGATCTTCAACGAGTCCTAATAAATAGTCAGCGGAAACATTGAATAGTTCTGCCATCATAATCAGCATTTCCGTATCGGGTTGCTTTTTGCCATTCTCGATACGTGACATCGTACTCGTATTCGTTTTCAATAGTCGCGCCATTTCATCTTGTTGCATTCCACGCTTGATTCTACATTCTCTAAGTCGCTCACTCCGGAATCTTTTTTCCATCATCATCGTCAACTCCATATCATCCCCACCTTAAAGTTTATACTTTTTCTAAAACAGAAAAAATAAAATTTCTAAAAAAGAAATAAAATAACACTTTACAATTGCTAAAATAGCAATTATGATTAACCTGTAAACATGCTAAAACAGAAAGGAGCGACGATGATGACAATTTCAGAGCAACCCAGGATTGATCCTTCTCTATTGAAAAAAGCAAGAGAAGAGAAAAAGATGATGCTTCGAGAAGTTTCTGAAAAGCTTGGATTTAAGAGCGAATCGATGCTTTCGAAACGTGAGAACGGGATATATAAGTTCTCCATCGAAGAATTGTTTTTCTTGGCTAAATTGTATGATCAGCCAATCGGAAATTTTTTTATAGATAACTTGCTAAAATAGCAATAAATAAGCGTTATTTAGTAATACCCGATTTCTAAAACTGAAAATCATAAAGGAGCGCCTCAAATGAACCAACTTACAAAAGTTTTTAAAGGGAACGAAATTCGAATGATTCAAAGTGAAAAGATTCCGCTATTTGTTGCATCTGATATTGCCAAAGCACTTGGATACAAAGAGCCGCATAAGGCAGTTAGTCGTCACTGCAAGGGTGGGACGAAACATCCCGTCCTTACAAATGGCGGAACACAGGACATGATTGTTATCCGCGAACCGGATGTCTACCGTCTTGTCACCAATTCAAAATTACCCGCTGCTCAAGCTTTTGAGAACTGGGTGATGGAAGATGTGCTTCCATCGATTCGCAGTACTGGATCGTATGAAGTGCCAAAAGGTATCCCGTTTGCCGAATTGTTTACCGCGACCGCTCAGCTGCTTGAAAGCCAAGGAAAAACAGAAGCGGCCATCACGACACTCACGGAAAAGATTGATTTACGGATGACACTCGATTATGGACAACAGTTGGCCATCGAACGCGCCAAGAAGAAGCGGGCAGAGCAGTTGTGGCAAGAGTTCGATATGCAACCATCTGATTTATACGACACGAAAGGAAAGTTGTACGGACGCTTTGGTAGCGACATCAAGCGTGCCTTCGCTGTCGCCTCCTACCGGGACATCCGACAGAACCAATTCGATGAAGCACTCTCATACGTCACACACTGGCGTCCAGCGCTCGTTTGAAAGGAGATTAGCCATGAACCCGATTGAAATCGTCACGTTGTCGAAGATGCAACTGGAAGACTTAATGGAAGCGAGTGCTGATCGCGCCATCCAAAAACTGATGGAACAAAAACCGCGGTGGCTTCAACGTCAGGCGGCTGCCATGTACCTCGGCATCGATGCCGTGACGCTCGATAAATATACGATTCGTGACGGAATCCCATACCATACGCCGCTCAACTCGAAGCTCAAGCTGTACAACACGGTCGACCTCGATGCGTGGGGGCGCGGGGAAATTTGGAAATCCACTACTCGTAAGGAAGGATGAATCACATGCCGCTCTATATCAATCTCGATACCTTAGCCAATACACTCGTGGATCGCTTCCACGAAAATCCGACGCTCCAACCGTTGATCAATGTCGAGGACGTCATCTCAAGTATCCTCGTCGATGTGACGCGCGAAATGGTCGAAGAGGCGGAACAAGACGCCATGGTCCACTTCAAACGTATGGTCGAGGAAGATTCAATCTTTGTCATCGATGCGGTCAACCGAAAGCACATCCTGCATCTCACGGAAGATACGTTTGCCATGCATCTCGTCCGCATGGATCCGCAATTGCTACCATGTCGCCATACCTGATTTACGGTGTCGCTTTGACCGCTTGTACCATCGCTTTCGGTGGTTGGTGGTGGGATGAGCGGAAGATCCGCAAGGGAAGGAGGTGAGCATATGTCACCGGAAGCATTCGTCATGCTGGGAATAGTTTGGATCGTCTCACTGTTCGTCGTCGTATCCGTCTTCATCCTTGAAGGTCGGGAAGAACGCGAATTGGAGCGAGAACAGGCGGACAAAGAAAAAAGCCACCACTCATGAGAGCGATGACCACTTTTGCCTAGGAACTCAAGTGTATCACGCTCCGGACAGGAGGAAAACCATGAACATCATACAAGTGAATCGAAAACGTGCAGAAGATCCGCACGAAGTCATCAAGGAGGAAGCGGAAACGATCCGCTACTTCGTCGAAAAACTGGACGAACTCTTCCCGGATGCGATACCTGAGGGAACGCCAGCATGGAGTGTGATGCATGCGATTCATGCAGCATCCACTCGTATCACGGAAGCAAATGAACGAACACGTAATGTGTCACAGAAAGCATTGGGGTGAATTGCATGTCCATCATACGCATCAAGAAAGAAGACAACTATGTCGTCATCGATAAGACGACATTAAACAACAGAGAACTAAGTTGGAAGGCGAAGGGGCTGCATAGCTATCTGATGGGGTTGCCGGACAACTGGAAGGTCCAGGAGGCGGATCTCGTCAAACGATCAAAGGACGGAAAGGAAAGTACGCGATCGGCCATCAAGGAACTGACGGACGCCGGATACATCAAGCGAGTGGCTGTCCGGGAGAAAGGCAAGTTCAAGTCGTGGGAGTTTGTCGTCTATGAACTCCCGACGTTCGATCCGCCACCTGAGGAACCGGAACGGGACGAACCACCTGCTGATGAGGGGCAAGGAGAACCAGATGCGGAAAATCCGAAAGTGGTTCCACCAGATATGGAAAAACCAGATACGGAAAAACCAAAAGTGGAAAAACCAGATCTGGAAAACCCGCCACTAATAAGTATTGAAGGTACTAAAGAACCAAAGTTACTAAAAGAAGTAGTAGTAGACGCGGGCGCGGAACAGGATCCACTGACGAAACTCATCGCCTTTTACAAAGCGAACATCGAACCGCTCGCACCACCGTTCACGATCGAAAAGATTTTGGATGACGTCGAGAGTTACGGCGTCGAACTGGTGCAGTTCGCTATCGAGACGGCGACACTCTCAAACGTCCGGAAGTACAGCTATGTCACAGGGATCCTAAAGACGTGGGCACAAGCCGGCATCAAGACCGTCGAGCAAGCGCATCACCAAACGAACGAGTTCCGGGAACGACAGCGCACACGTGGTGGTAATCGGCGGCAGGGATCATCCGGTATGAAAGCGCCGGACTGGCTTGCGAAAGAGAAAGAAAAACAACAAGCCTACGAAGCAGAACAGAAAGCAGCCCTCACATCGAACGTCCCCGACGACGCAGAAGTCGCAGCACTCCTGCAATCGCTCAAAGCGACGGAAAGGGGCTGAGTCTTCCGGATATCATCGCCAGTCTGAATACGGAGCAGGTCCGGAAGTTACGGTACGCTCTTGGGTTGAACAAGCGCCGGAAGCCATGGCGCAATTACTACCGGTCGATGCAAGAAAATGTGGACTGGGAGCAGATGTGCCAACTCGGTATCGCGACCTGCACGAATCGTGAAGGGCACGTCATCTACACCGTGACCTACGAAGCGGCGAAACAACTGTACGGAAAACGCATGTCGATCCAGCACTTCAACAACTGTTTGGACGAAAGGGGACTGAAAGGACATGAACATCTTCGATGCCATGAAAGGAATCGCTGCAAGAGACATACGCTGGGCTCAGTACGAGATCAAGGATGGATGCATTCGGATGGAACTTGATGCGAATGGATATCTGACCAAGGTGGTCCGCAGCCATACAGATGATGTCTTTCATCGTGCAGCCATCCAGCGACTCTCGCCGGAAGAGTACCAAGCGGACTGGGCAGTGCGTTTGACTGAGCAAGATGAACGCGAAGGAGGTGAGGATGGATGAACACTCTCGTCTTCAGGAAGAAACACGAGTGGCAGGACCGAGAAGAAATCTTGCTCATCTCGAATCAGATTCGCCGACACACCTTGGTGGACGGGCGATTGGTCAAAGTCGAAAACGGACTCCGACCGATCGGTATCGCCGTCATGCTGTCGAGGGAGCGAAAAGAGTGGACGCTCGAAGGTCGCGCAATCGATAGACATGAGGTGACACGGCGATGGCCCGACCGACTCGACGAATAAAATACCGCGGAACGCAGCCCCGCCTGTTCAGTCGTTACGAAGAGAAACAGTACATAGTGCTGTACATCCCAGATGCAACACAACACGAGACGCAACGACTGATCAAGGACGGATGGCGACCGCTCCGACTCTAACACGAAAGGGAAGACGGCACAGGATGGAATTTATCGCACATAAGCTGACCAAAGCACAACGGACGTTGGTCGAGAACAAACTTAGAAGCCTTTACACGTTACCAGCCCGGATTGAATCGCTCAAGGCGCGGTCTGCTCCATCGATTACGGCGGGGTACCAACCGAGTGAAGTGCAGCGGAACAGTCGACCGTCAAGCAGTGTCGAGAAAGCGGTCATGTTGCTCGAGCAACTTCGGCAAGCAGAAGCGGAACAACGCCTCTTGCTCCGGATCCGTGAAGAACTGGACGAGACTGACCCGGATTTGAATGAGATCTGGAATCTCCGGTACCGACCAAAATTTAAATACACCGACAACGTCGTCATCGAGATGATGCGCTACGGCAATCGCAACACTTACTACGAGGCGAAGGACAAATTACTTGGCATCGTCGCTGATCGCTTTGGCGTTTGGGAGGACTGACATGATCATCGACTACAAACGATACCGCTACGAGCGGGTCACACAAGCCCGACCACGAAGTGTCGCGCTATTTCTCGCAGAACGTACACCAAATCCATTCCGGAAGGAGGGACAGGATGCGACATCACGCCAACCGCGGCAAACGCTTCGAGACGATGCTCGAAATGTCGAACCGCCATTACAGACTTAAGAAAATCGCGCACGTCCGCAAGACCTATCCGGAAGCCAAGTTCATGCTCGACAAGGAAGGCAAGGTCCGGAAGTACTGGTTCGAGCGATCGGGCGGTCTGGACTTCGCCGGCATGTACGAGGGACGGTACCTGTCGTTCGACGCGAAATCGACAAAGAACGCGACGTCCTTCCCGCTTAAGAACATCGAGACGCATCAATTCGACGAACTCCGACGCATCGATGATTTCGGCGGCATGTCTTTCCTGTTGATCCACTTCGAAAAACTCGGCAAGACGTTCTATCTCTCGAGTGGAGACGCACTGGACTGGGCGAACCAAAGAGACCGATCATCGATCCCGCTGAGTTGGTTCGAGGAACAGACGAGCGAGGTCGTCTCGAAGGACGGTGTCTTACTCGACTATCTGAGTATCGTGGCACAACACTACTAATCATGAAATGGGGCGAAACATATGGACGGACAAAACATGTTCAAGAAAATTTATCGGCAAGTAGAGGACGAGTATCATTTGCTCGGCGCACGCGGCAGTTCTGGCCAGCGGGTAATCCTCATCGACATGCTCAGCAAGCTTGACGCACGTCGTGATGACATCAACGAGGAAACGGACGGGCAGGACGTCATCGACAGCGTGATGATTGAGTGGCAGCAACGACTCGAGGAAATGCCGGGACCACGTTTCATGACGGAGCGGTACACGATCAAAGACCTGATGAAGTTCGTCGACACACTGAAAAGTCCGGTGGTCTGAGATGCATCCGGACATTCCGAAAGGCCGGACCGGTTACTGCCCAGTTTGCGGAAGACGCTTGAAGACGAAAGCCAGTCAGCGTGATGGTATCGGTCCTACATGCAAAGCAAATTGGCTCCGTCGCCGGACGGATGTCGGAGCTCAGCTGCAGTTAGAACTCAAAGGGAGAGGGTGACTGTATGGATCCGGAACTCGAACGCATCTTATCCGACAAACGCTCGATGACGACGACACAAGTCGCCAAAGGCTACCGGATGTCAGCAAGACGTCTGAATCAACTGCTCGAAGCGGCGGGCATCCAGCGCAAGGTGAACGGAAACTGGGAGTTATGCACGGCACATCACAAGCGTGGACTCGTCACGATCAACGAATACCCGTTCATACGCCGCAATGGCAGCATGGATTGCACGACCACGATGAAGTGGACGCCGATCGGTCGGCTTCTCATCCATGACATCGTCCTATCACAACCAACCAATCGGAGGGACTCACATGCCACAACCTAAAATCAACCTTAACGAATTCGCGGACGGCGCATTTGCCGAACGTGTCAACAACGCTTTGAAAGAAGTCTACGCCAACATCGCAGATCTCAACACGGACCCAACGAAAAAGCGGAAGGTGACCATCTCGATGACTTTGTCAGCCGATGAACAGCGAGACCTCGCACTGGTCGACATCAGTGTCAAGACAACGCTGACACCGGCACGGGCCATCGGTTCGAAGATCATCATCGACGTCGATTTCGACGGGAACGCTGTCGGTCAGGAACTCAAGTCGAATTCGCCGGGTCAGATGATGATCACGGAGAGCGGCGACATCGCGAACGACGTCGGTGTCCCAATCGTCGACGAACCGGTACTGAACGACGATAAACTCATCGATTTCCGCAGCAACCGTTCCGCGAAAGCTTAAGACTCAACCACTAAACCTAAAAAACCAAAGGAGATGTTCATATGTCATTACTCAAAGACGCATTCAACTGGATCAAGGATCACGGTCAATTCCAAACTACAGAGGTACACGGTCGCACGGTTTCAGACCGTGACCTCCATGCCATCAAAGCGCCAATCGCAAGCGCCTTGAAAGTCCACACACTCACAGCACTCGTCGAGTACATCAAGAGTGAGTTTGACACGAACGAGTCGCTGCTCGTCCACATCAAGGATCCGGAGACGGTCACGGTCATGAGCAAGCTAAACGGGGACCAAAACCGCAACCATTACATCGAGGCGCAAGCTTACATCCCGTCGTTCCGCTTCGACTCGTACTACGACGCAGAAGATGTCAACATCAAGCTCCAGTCCGTGTTCGTCCCGAATCCGGATCAAGCGTTGATTCTGAAAATCGTCGGCAACATCAAAGAAGATAATGTCCGGACGGCTGGGGATGACGGAATCTCGCAAGCGATCACGATGAAGACAGGCGTCGCTACTGTCGCTGACGTCAAGGTCGTCAACCCGGTCACGCTCGCACCGTACCGGACGTTCGTCGAAGTCGATCAGCCAGAAAGCAAGTTCGTACTCCGGATGCAAAACGGTCCACGTGTCGCCTTGTTCGAGGCAGATGGCGGCGCTTGGAAGAATGAAGCCATCCGGAACATCGAAGATTACCTGATGGAAGCACTCTCCGAATTCAACGAAACAGAAAAACTCACGATCATCGCGTAAGACAACACAATCGAACGGGCCAGGCACCGTCCTGGCCGTTTTAACTCAACGCTCAGAAAGTAGGATTTCAATATGTATTTATCACAATGGCTTACAATCATCAGCTTAGTACTTTTATTTTCCTTACTGCTACTCCTTTTCCTAAAAGGATTGAAAGGTCAAAAAATGCAGCGGAAATCAAAGCAGGATCAAAAGAATGACCGGGCATTCGAAGAAACTTTTACCCGGCTGCGGCAAGAGACGGAAGTGAAACGGAACGACATCAAGCGGACGTTTCAACAGCAACCACCGAACATGAAAAACAACCGCTCGACACACGAAACGATTCATTATCCGTCACTTCAAACAGAAGATTACATCATTAACCAGTCACAGGAGGAAACGAACGATGGGTCACACGCAGCTGATCAATAAAATGTCACATAACTCATGCATTGAACTTGTCAATCGCAAGACACCTTGTCCACCAGAAGAAATGAAACGCTATTTTCATCATCCATACGGCATGGCCTACCGCATCAACAACGAATGGGTACCGTGTCCAGACTACGGAGACGAGACAGTCGCTCCGCAACCACCGGAAGACCGGGAACGTCCATCCGCCGAAGAGTGGCGACCGAAGAAACCGGAACCACCGGTCATTCCGCCGCGCGTGCTGAGCCCGCCACGTGAGGAACTGGATCAATTGGTCGAAAAACGCGGCATGTCCCTCGCGGCAATCGGACGCCTAAAAGGATGCAGCACGACGACTGTCCATAACTGGTTCAAGGAACACAGACTCATGACACTTGCCGAACGAAAAAAACTACAAAAGGAGGAAAAATTATGATTTTACAAGTCGGAACATGGCTCCTGCTTTGCGAGAAGCAAGCCCAGTTTGATCAACACGTACTCGAACAATACAAACTGACCGGTGTCCCTATTTGGGAACGGACGACTGCTTACCGCGTCGAAGCAGCGGAATGCATCAATGAACTGAAAGGGGCATGG
Organism: Exiguobacterium sp. QJM3NY_9; assembly: GCF_056173545.1. Classification (NCBI taxonomy): domain Bacteria; kingdom Bacillati; phylum Bacillota; class Bacilli; order Caryophanales; genus Exiguobacterium; species Exiguobacterium sp. QJM3NY_9. The sequence continues at coordinate 1,337,658 of NZ_CM149679.1, forward strand.
AAATGGTGGACCGTCAAGGAACCGCAGCGGAAACAGTTCATTGAAGAACTGGTCGATGCTTTGAAGTTCCTCGCCGGCATCGCTGCCATTGATCTTGTGAGTGGTGGACCGATTGGCTATCACGCCATGATCCATCGCGCCTATACGCATCACGTTCGCAAAAACGATGAAATGAAGCGGCTCTGTTTCTCGGCCGTCGATGCCGCGACGATTCGTCGGTCATTCGGTGCACTGTTACTCATTGCAGAACATCTCAACGTGACGGAACAGGAAATCATCGAAGCGTTTGATGCCAAGACAGAAACGAATCTCGAACGCATCCTGACGAATTACTGATGTGGGTTCGGATTTACTACGAAAAAGGTGGCGCCAAAGAGACGTGCGTCACCTTGGCGGCCAATAAAGTTGAGTGTGAAAAGCTTGCTGAGGACTTGGGTGGTGTCTTGCTGCGGGTGGATAGTTATTCAGCGGATAAATAGTAATTTTTATGAGAAGGTAAAAGATTATGGCGAGAGGATATTTCAGAACAGACTAAAAAAATGTGCATCGATTGTGGTGTTAAATGTTATCAAAGCATTTCGTTGAAGTTTAAATAAGCGCAACGATTTTTGATTGTAACTGTGGTATATATTAGGATTGTCATTTAAATATTTATAATAAAAGTAAAATCTAAAATGTCGAAAAATGTCATACGATTTTTTGTGTAGTATCAGGTAAATTTAGCTAAAAACCTTTACCATTAATCAATGTAGATTGATTTTTGGGGGCGTAATGATGGAAAAAATAATGGAGATTAGTATCCAAGATAACATATTGAATGTTTGTTCTAATATAACTACGAACGAAATTTTAAAAAATATGATTAACCTTGATAAAGATGGTTTTCTAAAACGTCATAATGATGAAGTAGAGCAGTTAAAAAAGACTCGATTCAAAGAAAAAAACAATATTACTGAATGTATATTTTTTGTAATTAGTAATAAATATCCTACTCCAGGTACAAAAGCGGATGATTATATTAAGATACTAAAAAACGAATTTTTTAATCAAGGTGAAGGATATATTGATTATTTTGAGGATCAATATTTAAAAAATTTAGAATACCATTTTAATGTTCGAAGAGTGTATGGTATGGATTATTCCCTTGAAGGGTACAAAGATTTAGAAAGTTATATTCATGATGTTTACTCATTATTAATAAAAAAATATAACCCAGATATCTTAGGAGAGTACGTTCCACAAAAAATTACTGATATAAAAGAGAAAGATGGTCATTTTCACAAAATTTGCAAAATAGATAATAAAATTGAAATTTATGAAAAAATAGGAACTATTTACCCTTCTGAAAATTATATTACAAAATCTGTATTGATTAGATATTCCTTTGATTTTGAAAATAACTTTTTTGAATTGGCTTATAATGATAAAACTTTAAAAGATATATGTAATCCTTCTAATGAACGAAAAAAGATAATTTTAGAATCTAAAGATAAAAGAATAAAAATTACAGATAAATTTTTCAACGAAGGAATAGCGAGTATAACTTTATACGATCGAATAAAGCAGCTCGTAGAATCTAAACTCAAATTACATTCTTTGGGTGAGCAATTGGCTTCAATTACATTGAGTGATTCAGATGGAGATAAGAGCGAAAGTTCTGAAGGAAAAAAACTTCAGGTTCTTAATACGGAAACTGAAGCTTATACAAAATCACCGTTTGAACTAGCTATGTATAGAATTTTTAAGGAAGACAGAGATAATTTAATTTCAAAGATACTAGGAGAAGATGAAGAAAAGGACACTAGTGATATCGAAATATTTATAAAGGATAAATTTAAAGATTTTGACAATGATAGTATTAGTATGAGTGTTAAATTTTTAAAGCATATGAAGGCATTTTCTATATTAAAAAAGAAAGCGATGATTGTCAGAGATCTTGACAAATTCATTTTTTCTTTCACTGTGCGTGATTGGGCTGTGACAAAATCTACTACTCGAAATCAAGAGAGACTACCCGTTTATACATCTGATTTTTACTGGCACCTCCAAGAAGTGGTGGATGGTATAAAATTAATAAACGAACTAGGATTACATATCTCAACTTTAATTTCGACAGGTGAAAAGTCTTTTCAAGAAATTAAGATTACGTTGAGTAACGATCACTTAATCTTTGTTTACTATCAAAACAAAAAAAGAGCTAACACTAACAATGGTGTGAAAAATACTTTAACAGTTTCTGAAGCGAGGAGAAACGTAAATGACTATGTTAAAAACAAATTTAGAAGTATTATATCGGAAAAATCCGAATCTTGAAAATCTATATCCATTTGAAAAAACTTTTGAAAAATTAAATAATTTTATTGTTTCGGAAGTTTTAAATGGGAAAGTCTTTTTAAACCCATACAGATTTTCAAATATCTTTGAAATGGAGTTATCAAAAGTTTTTGTTTTATTTATCTATATAAGTTCGATAAGTGATAATAGAATACTTGAATTAAAATATCGCTATACATGTAAAAACAATACTGATGTTTTTCTTACAGAAGATGAGTTGGATGGTTATATATGCGATGAGGATTGTGGATGCGGGGAAGAATTTAATTTAAGAGAAGCAATTGAATCGGAAGCAGTTGATGTACCTATATTTTTCGAACTTGATTCTCACTTAGTCTCGAATATTCTTTCTTCACATAAAGATGAGACTTCTTTTTTTGAGAGAATCGAAGGGGGAATGTACTTTATTGACAGTATAAAAACTATGGAATTTTCTGAAGAAGAAATTAGTTTGTTGAGTAATGATACTGATAAAAATGAAATGATTAGTGAAATGATTTCTCAGCATGATTTTCTAAAAGAAAAAGCAAAAAGGAGCAAACTTTTTTGATTGGATTTACATTCTCTTTAGAGGTTATTGTTCCTGCCTTGTTGTCAGCGTTATTAGCTATATTTATTAGAAGTCTTTACGAACTTGTAAAGAATTTATTTATCGCAAGAAATATAAAAAAATTGCTTGAAGTTGAAATTAAAAAAAATAATAAGTTTTTAAATCATATCGAAAGTATTTTAGATTTCTTAGATGATCCAAAAGAAGGAACTTTAAATATCGGTATTATGAATTTAACTGAAGAAATGTTCAAGGTTCAGTATGTTGATAATAAAGACCATTTTAAAGAAATTAAAACTTTAATCAATTCAGCAGACAGGCAAATTAATTTACTTTCTACTCTGATTTATAAAGATGTTTTTTTGAAAAGTGCTTTAAACTTCCATTCAAAAGAGGATAGATCCATTCATAGAATTTATGTTTTAATTACAGAAATAGAAAAGTATAAAGTATTTATTTCTACTTTTGATAAAGAGAAGAATGAATTAGAGATGTATCAAGCTTACTTTAAAATTTTTGACAACGTGACTAGCTCTTTAAATGAGATTAAAAACTGGGAATCGATAAGAAAAAAAACCTATAAAAAATTAATTGATCGCGTATTATTAATAGACTAATCAAAGATAAAAGTGTTGATACTCTTTTGATACAATCTTGATACAAATCCTTGCCAAAACCGTGATATTCTTGGAATGTAGACGAAGCGGGTGCGGCGAAAGTCGCGCTGTTCTGCACAACATATGTACGACACATACTCACGCAAGACGCCTTGAAATGGACAAGGCGTCTTTTTTTATATGCAGAAATATCCGGGTGAGGATTTGACCTCCCTTAGTCGCCTATCGTTAGCTCCACATCATGCCCCAGATGCCATGCAGCTATCGATCTCATCCGGATGTTTGTACATATAAAGGAGTGATACTCATGAAAAGCAAACCGTATACGATTTGTTGGAAGGTCAACAAGCATCGTAAAGACAAACGAACAGGCGCAGTCACGAGAATCCCGCAAAGTGACTGGCTGAAGTATCTGTGGAACCAAGAGGTAGGTCGAGCGAAGTGATTCGCTTCTTGCCAACAGCGTATGACGCAGCCAAGAGAGAACGTGGATCAAACACGAGGGCGGAGTGGTCGTACGTTGTTGGGAATAAAAAAAGACAAATGTTATACAAAACAGCCAAAACTCTATATGATATGAATTAACTTACATATCAGGGGGAATTAGGGATGGATAAAGTATCTGCAGAAACAATGGCTAAATTTTTAAAGGGAGTTCGGGAAAACGTAGGGAAAAATGTAACTGCAACCGAAATAGGTCTAGTGGACAATCGGGAAATGGCTGACGCCATGCTCGAAGCTCGAAACTACGGTTATATTGACGGTGGAGGACATAGTGAATACGGCAGAGGAAAAGTGATTGTGGTTACAGACGATATTCGAGTGATGGCAGCAGGCACAAGGTTTTTAAAGGAAAATGATGTGGCACTCTAACGAGTGCTTTTTTTGTGCCTTGCAACGAGCTGATAGGAATCGACCTAGTCGGTTCGTCGCAAAGTACAAACGAGAGGAGATTAATCATGACGAAACAGTCACAAGTCGATCAGGAATTGTTCAAACGAGCGGTCGATGCCCTCAAACGAGCCTGGAATGCAGTGAAGGAATTTATCGGGCGCATCAGAGAAAACATTCGCAAGGCATTTGCTATCAGCAAACAGCGGAAATATGCCGTTAAGAGCCGATATGACGCACGAGACGAGCGGCGCATGTCTTGGCATGTGAATCGGATTGTAGCGTCAGAATCGAAGCGTCAGTCTGTGAGAAAGCAGAACGTCACCCGATGGATTGGGCGGCGTCATCAGTAAAAACAACACAATCCAGTAAGAGGAAAAGGCGGTGGGAGAGTGGCGAGACCAAGAGACCCCCGGCGGGATGAGGCTCGTGCACGATGGCTCCGCGCAATTCAAAAAGATCAGACGTACAAGTTGGTCGATCTCGCGAAAGAAATGGATGTCTCACCGAGCGCGATCCGCAAGTGGAAGTCGACAGACCGCTGGGATCATGAAATTGAAAGCAAAGGGAGCGCTCCTAAATCGAATGGGAGCGCTCCTAAACCACGTAAGAGTGGCGCACCAAAAGGAAACAAGAACGCCGCTGGTAACTGGGGCGGTGCTCCAGAAGGCAATAAGAACGCATTGCTCCACGGTTTGTTCCGTCAGTACATCCCGGAATCTATCCTCAGCATCATGGAGGGGACGCAAGAACGGCATCCCGCTGATTTACTGTGGGATCAGATCCAGTTGATGCATGCGAACATCATCAACTCGCTGCAAGTCATGTATGTCCAGGACGCCGATGACATGTCAAAAGAATTGAGTGCGAGCGGTGATTCGAAGGACGAATGGGAAATCCGCTTCGCTTACGAAAAGCAAGCAACCTTCATGGCGTCCCTCGCTACGGCGATGGGACGACTCGATACGATGATCCGCTCCTATGAGAAGTTGACGAAGGGTGACGAGGAACGTGTCCTGAAGCTAGAGAAACTGAAACTTGAGATTGAGAACCTGAAACAATCCGATGCCGATGATGACACGACGTCCGATTGGAAGGATGCGGTGTATGCAGCGGCCGAACGTCGACGGAAGCAGGTACCGGCGCCATGAAGAACGAGAAACCGTTTAACGTACTCGCCAGTATCATTGACGTCTACTGGGATGATCCCGCTGCCTTCGCGGAAGATATCTTGGGTTTTTATCCGGACGAATGGCAACGAAGTGTACTGAATGATTTAGCGAATCGAAACAAAGTCAGCGTCCGCTCGGGTCAGGGTGTCGGAAAGACTGGGCTTGAGGCTGTCGTAACGCTTTGGTACCTGACATGCCGTCCAAATCCGAAAGTCATTGCTACTGCTCCGACGAAGGACCAGTTGTTCACCGTCCTTTGGGCGGAAATCGCCAAGTGGATGGAAAAATCCGAACTATTGAAGCGGCTGCTGAAGTGGACGAAGACGAAAATCTACATGATCGGGAGCGAGGAACGATGGTTCGCGACCGCTCGTACGGCAACGAAGCCGGAGAACATGCAGGGCTTTCACGAAGATTACATGCTCTTCATCGTCGATGAGGCATCTGGTGTCGCAGATCCAATCATGGAAGCCATCCTTGGGACATTGACCGGGGACGAGAACAAAATCTTGATGTGTGGAAACCCGACTCGAACGAGTGGGGTCTTTTTTGATTCCCATAACCGTGACAAGCATTTATGGAGCACACATAAGGTCAGTTCTCTTGATAGTCCGCGGACATCCCGAGACACGATCGAGATGCTCAAACAAAAGTACAACGAGGATTCCGATGTGTACCGGGTCCGTGTCTTGGGTGACTTCCCGAAAGCGGAGGCAGATGCCTATATCCCGCTCGAATTCACGGATCAAGCGATGGGCGTCACAGTGACACCGGTCAAATACGCGGATCTCCACATCGGGATTGACGTCGCCCGTTACGGGGATGACGAGACCGTCATGTATGCCCGTGTCGGGAACAAGGTCGTCGGCCGTCATACTCACAGTAAAAAGGGAACGACCGAAACGACGGGTGAAGCCATCCGCTTTGCTCGCAACACGCTCAACCGCTACCCACACTCACCTAAAGTATTATTCAAGGTCGATGATACCGGCGTCGGTGGCGGCGTCACGGATGGTCTTGAGGAGTGGGTGGATACCCATAACATGCAGAAGTTCGAGGTTCATGGCATTAACAATGGATCGACAGCAGATGACCCGGATGTCTATGACAAACTGGGTGATCAGCTATGGGGCAATCTGCGTGATTTACTCGAGACGAACTTCAGACGTCGCATGCTTGGTGAGGAACCGACCATTGAATTGCTAGAAGACGATAAGCTTGTCTCCCAGCTGACGACACGAAAGTATCGGGTACTCAGCAAAGGCGTCATCAAGGTCGAACCAAAAGAGAAGATGAAGAAGCGGGGCTTGGCTTCGCCTGACCGCGCAGACGCACTGGCCTTGTGCTTTTACGAGCCGGACGGCGGGAAAGGCTTCAGTGCCTTCGAACGTACATTTTAAGCGAGGTGAACCTAATGTGGCATTCGTTCATCGAATGGTTACGCTCATTATTCAAGAAAGGAGGGAGTGACATGGACATGACGAGTACTACAGAGGTCCTGATGAAGAACAAATGGGAAGGGTTAAACCTGTTCATCGCCCAACATGACGGTATCTTGCAAACGATTGTGAAGCAACAAGCCTACTACGATGGGAAACATGCCGTCTTGCTACGAGAACCGAAACGAGCGGACGACCCGAATCATCGACTGGTCATCAACTATGCCAAACTGATCGTCAATCTCCCAACCGATTACATGGTCGGAAAAGCAGTCAGTACGGAAGTCCCAGACAGTGCAGCGGGTAAATATGGAGCGGACATCAACCGGCTACAAGCCTTCCGGACGATCCTTGAGGATGTCCAAGAAGAGAACAGCGACCATCACGTGGATTTCACGACGGTGCGGAACGGTCTGACTGCAGGCGGTTCGGGTGTCCTGTTTTACTTTGATCAGCAACTTAATCTGCGGTATCGGTCTTACCCGCTCAATCGTTTGTTCCCGGTCGTCAATGAGTACGGGGACATCATTGGAGCGGTTCACCGCTATACCAAAGAAGAAGTGGAAAAAGGGAAAACGATGACGGTCGAATACGTCGAATGGTATGACGACACGCATGTGTACTACCTCAAACGAGACGGTACCGAACTGGTCACGGACACACGTAAAGAAGTCCCGGTCGCGTATCATCAGTTTCCACTGGTCCCGATCGCTTGGTTCCGCGGTGACGAAGCCCAGACACCATCCACATCGAATATTCCGGTGGGTGTCTCTGCCATTGATGAACCGAGCATCACGATCATCGACGAAATCAACCGGGCCTTAAGCGATAACTCGAATAAGATGGACGTCTTCAACGATCCGTTCCTCAAGTTCATCGGCGAGATACCCAAACCGGAAGACATGTCGAAGATGCGTTCGTCCCGTGCGGTCGGTTCTAAAAACCCGAGTGCAGCCATCGATTACTTGGCACCACCGATTGATGAAAAGCCGGTCGTCGCTCACTTGAAGGAGCTGACGGATCGGTTATTCGACGTCGCCCAACTCCCGAAGATTTACAAGGACACAGCAAACGGCAATCTATCGGGTGTCGCCATCCAACAGATGTATGCACCGCTTGAGATTGCGACGAATGCCCGGGAGATTCATTTCGATGAGTTCTACCGCCGAAAGAACATGCTCCTGACCTACGGCATCCAAGCCAAGGAATGGATGATCGAGCAGAAGGACACTGTCAGTGAGTGGCAACGTATCGCCAAATCACAAGACGTCAGCACGATCTACAACTGGCGCTGGATTTATTGGACGGTCCATCGCAATCTCCCGATCAACGTCAACGAGTACGTCAAGATGTTGACTGGCTTGAAAGATTTCATCTCGGACGAAACGCTCTTGCAGCTGAATCCGCTGGTCGAAAATGCGACGGAAGAAAAAGAGCGGTTGGATCGTCAGCAAGCGGACCGGAAACAAGCGGACTTGGAAGACATCGATGGCTATCTCAATGGAGCGGATAAGAAGATTCAAATCCGCTCGACGAACGATGACGAGGAATAAACCATGTTACTGACAGCGGAACAACTCGATCAAATGGTCATCGATCAGCAAAAACGATTGATCAAAATCAAGGACAAGGAAATCAAAGTCCTACTCCGTGGCTATGCGGCACTCTTGCGTCAACTCAAAGGAGAGATTGCTTCACTGGCCATCGATGTATCAGGAGAAGACCAACTCGTGTGGGACTGGGCAAAGCTCAACAGCCAACAAACCCGCATCCAAGCCTTGCTTGCTCAGACCAATGTCCACATCGAGGAATTAGCCCGTATGACTGTCGCGATGACAGACAGTATCTTACATGCCGTCACCATGCAGGAGTATGCCTTCAGCGGATATCTGTTGACGATGCAAGGAGAGGGCAGGTTCCCTGTTCTTCCATTGCTCGACAAGGAAGCGATTCATTCGCTCGTCAATCGGGATTGGTCAGGAAAACGATTTTCGAACCGCATTTGGGACAACACAGCACGGTTAGGCAAACAACTGCAGCAGGAATTACTTGCGTCGATGATGCGCGGCGAATCGGTTGCGAAGACGACACGTCGTTTGAAAGAGTTACTTGAGACGGATGCCTATAAGGCGGAACGTCTGGTACGTTCTGAGATTATCGCTGCCGGTAATGCCGCGAAGAAGAAATCCGTCCAAGATTTTATTACGGATCACGGAGCGGACGGCATCGAAGGTATGAAACGTCTCGAGACACTCGACCGAAAGACATGTGCCATCTGTCGTGTCGCTGATGGTCGCATCTATCCGATGGAGTCCATCAGTGAAGCACCGGACATCGAGCATCCGAATTGTCGTGTCACCTATACACCGGTCGTCAAAGGCTTCGAGCAAGTCAGCCGTCGAAATGTCCGTATCTACTTGGACAATGGACGGACGTCGACCGGTATCGCACAGGACATCGACAACTATGCGCAGTATCAACAAAAATTCAACATCCCGACGTACCAGGAGTACCGACGGACGTATGAAGCGGAACGTCAGGCACGTGCCGCAAATTAGGAGGATAACGCTCATGCAAACAGCAAAACCATGGAAACCGACCTATCGTTTGAAACTCCCGATTCAGTTCTTCGCGGAAGATCCGCCACTTGATGATCCACATGCAGGGGACCCGCCGCTAGCTGACCCACCGGCTGGTGATCCACCAAACGATCCGCCGAAAGCCGACCCACCAGTGGACGAAAAGGACAAGCTGATTGCAAAACTACGCAAAGAAGCGGCTCAACACCGCACGAATGCGAAGACCAAGGGTGAAGAGAAGGATAACTTGATTGCTATCTTAAAGAAAGAAATCGGTATCGATGAGAATAGTGATGTCGAAGCGCAGATCAAGGCCGCGAACGAGAAGGCGAATCAACGCATCATCAATGCGGAAGTCAAGGTCTTGGCGAACGAGATGCAATTCATCGATCCATCGGATGCGAAAGTTTTTCTCGACCGCACAGCAATCGAAGTGGACGACGAGGGGAATGTGACTGGCATCAAGGAGGCACTCGAAGCCTTGAAGGCAGCGAAGCCGCACCTCATCAAACAATCGACGACACATCCACCGACGCCTCCGGGTGGAGGGAACCCACCAGCACCGAAGGAAGGCTACGACCTTGGGAAGTCTCTGGCGGACAACTTGAACGGAAAGAACAAACGATAACGAAATTGAGAGGATGACACAAACATGAAACTGACGCCCGTTACAAAGAACTATTCAGCAGGGAAAGAAATTCTTGCGGATACAGTCGGATCCAAAACAATCAACGTCACGTTAGATGTGACGAAATTCCCGACAGGACGCCTGGAAGCAGGGGTAGCACTGCTTGTCGTGACAGCAACGAAGAAAGCAGAACCGTGGGATGACGCGAAAGCCGCTACTGGGAAAGCCGCTGTACTTGGTCGTGAACTGGTCCTCGAAGGCGCGGACGTCGTCGGAATCGGCTATATCGGCGGATACCTCAACGAAGCAAAATGCACCGGTATCACAGCAGGCTTCAAAACGGCCGCTAAAATGATTTCATTCCAGTAATTCATCTGAAAAATAGAAAGGGTTGAACCCAACATGCCAACATTCTTAACATTGCAAGAATTCAAGCCTCAAACGTTGCTAGGTCTCGTCGAAAATCGTGAGGTGCCGTTCACACCGGTCCTACGTTCCTTCTTACCGCTCGAGCCGATGTATTCGACGAACTTCATGTACGACATCATGGACGCGACACGTGTGACTGCTGCCGCTCTCAGTGAGTTCGGAGCACCTGCACCGTTCCGCGACAAAAAGAAACTCGCTCAAGCGATGGGTGAAGTTGCAAAGATCCAACACCGTATCCGCTTCAGCGAGCGCGATCAGCTCGAATATACTAACGCACGAAACGATCGTGAGAAACAAGCGGTCCTCGTACGTGCTTTGACGAACGTCGCGGATCTCCGCCTCGGTGTGGAGTACACGGAAGAACTACTCCGTGCCGCTGCCATCTACGAAGGAAAACTGGTCTACGATTACGAGGGCGTCAAACTGGATATCGACTTTGGTATCCCAGCGGAAAACAAATTGGCACTGACTGGAGCGGATAAGTGGGATCAATTCGATACGGCGAACCCGCTCGAAGACTTGATTGAAGCCTCCCTTGCTTTCAAGGAAAAAAATGCTGGACAGATGCCGCTTGAAATCCACATGCCGTTTGCGCAGCTTCGTGAAATCATGAAAGCAAAAAGTACGGTCGACGCCATCAAAGGTGTAGCGGGTGGAAATGTGCTTCCGCGAGACATCGACGATTATTTGCAAGCGAACATGTTACCAGGCATCAAGACGAACGACCAGGTCGTGACGATGCCGGACGGAGCAACAACGAAACGTTACCTTCCAGAACGTCGAATCGTTCTGATCGGGACGGCGACGGACAACCAACTCGGTTATACGGCACAAGGACCGACCATTGAACGGAACGGTGAACCGGGTATCTTCGTCAACCCATGGGAAAAACAAGAGACGAAAGACGAAATCATCGAAGTTGGTGAAGCGGCTTTCCCAGCGCTCCAGCGTCCGAATGCCATCTACCACATCAACGTTTGATTTTTGCGCCACTCGACTCGAAAGGAAGTGAGAACACATGAAAGTAACAGCTCTTACGAACGTCAAGCATAAAGGTAAGATTCATAAAGTTGGTTCGAAACTGGATGTCGCTAAAGCAATCGTGGAAGATTTGCTATTGCTTGGAGCCATCGAACCGCTAGACGGAGGTGCCGACGATGATCGTGATGACAACGACGGAAGCGATAGCGAAACTACCGACCTTAAGTAATCTGCCCGAAACAGAGTTAGCCGCTGCCTTGACCCGAGCCATCATCGAGGTTGAGCAGCGGTTTTTAGTCAAACGGATTCTGTTACCGCTCCCTGTACCGGAACCCATTAAGTTAGCGGTCTGCTATCTCGTCATGGACGAGGCGGTCCCAAAACTTAAGAGTGTCGAACGATCGGATTACAAGGAAACACGGGAGACATCGAATCAATACTTGAACAAGGCGTTACTCTTTCTTGAACCGTACCTTAATCCGTTTGAACCGGAACCAGAGTCATCGGGTGTGGTGTTCCTATGAACCCGTTTGATCCGTACGAATCACTCCTGTTTCAACGAGCAGACGTCTTCCGGATGACGCAATCGACCGCAAAGTACAATGCGACGTCGAAGCGGACGGAAGTCTTGCACGATATCCCAGTTGGTTTAGCGGAGCAAGAGAACCGGCTCAGCGTGTCCTATCAGCAGAATGAATTGAATCGCCGCTTTTTGGTTCATACGAAATTGCCGCTGTTAGCCGGCGATGAACTGCAGATCTACTCGAATGATCGATTGCATGCATACGGGACGTTCACTTGTGGGCGTCCGTACGCGGTTCATGATCACGTGGGCATCCATCATTACGAGATTCCGGTCGAGGCAGTGGATAGCGCATGAGCGATTTTGAGTTTAAGTTGGATGACCATCGTCTGTTTGAGCGGTTCAATGCACAGCGTGACCAGTTCGATGGTGAGTTGGAGCGCATCGGGAAACTGACTGCGTTCGCTTTTCTCGATCGTGTGTCCGCTGTCGCTCCGGTCATGGACGGGCGGTTACGCAATTCACTGGTCGCCGCTGCAAGCGGTTCGAACGGTGGAGATGCAATCTTTAAAGTGCAAAAAATCAAAGGAATACAACTGGTGTTCGGCACGAACGTCGAATATGCCGACTGGGTCGAGAACGGTCACCGGCAATCCCGGCGATTCGTCCCCGGTGAATGGAAGAATGACAAGTTCGAATATCGTCCGGACCATGATGGTGGCATGTGGTTGACGCCGATGACCGTCATGGGAAAGCATTTCTTTAAAAACGCCTGGCATTCATTTGAGAGCGACGGTAAGAATTTTATTAATCGTGAATTGGAGGCATTTTTCGATGAGCTACTTTGATAGTGATCAGTTAGGTGTCCAAGACGTACGATCCGTGCTTAAGTTCGTGCAGGACACCACAGGCATCCGCGGATATGACCGGCCAGTCGAGCAAGGGGCAGAACGCCCCTTCTTCGTGTTGGCTCCGCCGCGGGGAACACCTGAGATTTTCAGCGCAGGTTGGTATCGTTACAAACCGATGATTCTCGGTACGCTATTCGTTGACGAGCCTTACAAGATGCAAGAGTTCGTCTCACGGATTGCGACCTTACTCATGGTCGGCTGCCAAGAGATCCCGTTGATCAGCGTCGATGCTGAGGGGAACTGGATTGAAGCGGACGGGAAGCTGGATGATTGCGAGTTTTTGAATACGTTGATCGCTGACGATGCCTTGAACTTTCAAATCATCGGTCAGCGGTACGTGTCAGAGCGAGAGGTTGAACTGCCATCCCTCGATACCGCACTATTTAACAAGGAGTTGAACACGAATGGCACGTAAACAAGCCATCGAAGCGGGAACAATTGCTTCAGAAGAACCGATTTATCCGATAGAAGAACTGATTGGGGCGCATGCTGCACTCGGTTATCCGCGTCATCTCGTCGTTGGTGCCTTATTCGGTCAGCCAGAGATGTCGCAATCCGATGCTATTGAACGCATCGAAGCATTTAAACAGAAAGAGGTGCAATGATCCATGGCAAAAGCAATGATTCCTGGACGTCATGAACGTCAAGCGGACGTGTATGTCCGGTTTAATATCGCCACGACATCCGGTGTCGAATCAACGGCACGAGGGACACTCCTCATGCCCATCCGCGCTGACTGGGGTCCTATCAATCAAATCGTGACCGTCCGCTCGGCGGATGAAGCGAAATTAACATTCGGCAGCGGACAATCCTCTTATCTCTTGCAAGATGCATTTTTGAACAGTGCCTTTGCACGGGAAGATGGTACGAATGTCGTCTCTCTTAAAGAAATCAAGGTCTATCGTCTAGCGGCGACAGCGGCGAAAGAAGCGGTACTGGACTTGACATCCATCAAGGTCAAAGCCCGCTATAAAGGCGCACGCGGCAATCAGTTCGCCGTGACGGTCCGTCCCGTTATCGGAGACAGTAGCAAGAAAGAATTACTGTTGACGGAAAATGCCCTGCAGCTGGAGAAGCTGACCTTCGCATCGAACGACGATCTTGTTGCGCTTGCGGCGAACTCGAAGTATATCCGCGTCGAAAAGGTATCAGATGCACTCCCGGCGAACGTCGTCGCGCAACTCTTGACGACTGGACATTCCGGAGAAACATTGACGGCACTCGATTACGGCGAATTCCTTGAAGTCGCAAAAACGGAGTACTCGAATGCGATTATTCATGACGGGGTATCGGATAGCGCCATTCAAGCGATGTTCTTGGATTTTGTCCGGACACAACGTCCGAACGGCCAGTTCGTCAAGACAGCGCTCGGTGGATTGGCATCAGCGGACGTCAACTACTATGGTGCCATCTCGACGATGCAAAAGGCATACAAGGATGGTGTCGAGTACTCACCGGCACAACAAGCCGTCTTGGCGTTAGCTGCGGCCATCTCGATTCCGGTCAACCGTTCATTAGCGGGACACCGGACGATTTTCGACGATCTTGAAAAGTTATCGGATGTCGACGCAAATCAGAAAATCGAAGAAGGCTACTTATTGCTGAAAGCGGAAGGCAAGGACGTCGTCTACAATGCACCCATCAACTCGATGACGGATTTCTCTCGTCTTGACGCCTTGATTGGGATCGATGCGGAAGCGGACCCAGATGCCGCTTTACGTGATTTGCAACAGATTCAGACCATCAACGTCTTTGATCTCATCACGGAAGAACAGGAAATCGTCTTTAAGAAGTACTTCCGCTCGCAATCGAACAGTCCATCCAAGCGGGATGCTGTGGCCGAAAAGATCAAACAACTGGTCCTCGAACCACTCGCAAGTTCAAACATCGAAGTCATCGAACCGGTCTACGATTGCGTTCCAGACAGCCGCTATCACGGCGAGACGGCGACAGAACAGGCATACAAGACGGAAGCCTACTTTAAGACCGCGTTCACGGTCTACGGGACAGCTACTCAAATCTATGCAAATAACACGGCGTCCTAAGTCGCTGATACGAAACAGGAGGGAATCACATGTCTCAAGCCTATGATGACAAGTTACCGGTACTGGATCCGCGGAAAGTACTCCGCGGCAAGTATGGGCAGGTATACGACGAAACTGGACGAGCAATGGTGGAAATCACAGAAGCGGAAGTAAAAGTCAAATTCAACAAGAAGAAAGTCGAACGTGGAAATGCGAAGGCAGACGGGAACCGGACGATGGGTTCTGAAATCAGCGGCAAAATCAAGATGCACTGGACAGCAGAGATTGCGAAGTTCCGTCGTAGTATCTTGAATGATCCGGATGCTCCGCGTACGCTCATCTTCGAACATCGTGATCCAGACCTTCCAGGAGAAAAGGTTGCAGTCATGGGCGTTACGTTCGATGAGGTCGACTTGATCGGCTTTAAGGTCAAAGACACTGGCGAAACGGATTTAGCCTTCACGGCAGACGATTACAAATTTTTATAAAAAACGAGCGGGAGACTTCGGTCTCCTTTTTTCGTTTTAACTCAAAGGGGGACACATAGATGAATGAACAAAACCGATATGACCACGAAGTGGATGAAGCAGGTACGACACAAGAAACAGCAGGGGCATCAAACGAGTTCGTCACGTTAGCGGATCTACTTGATATCGACGTCACGAACCGACGAGCCGGTAGCGTTAAGATGATGGCAATCGACGGGAAATGGTTCGACATTCCGATCAACGCACTCGATGCAGACGAGGAAAGTAAAATCCGGAAACAAGCGATTCGCAAACTCAACGGACCACGCGGACAAATCACGGAAGAACTCGATGAATTGAAATACAACTGCCTGATCATTGACAAGGCGTTGGATTCCCGCCGGACAGCCATGTCGTTCCGTAGCATGGAATTGGCATCAAAACTAGGTCTCCCTGTCGCCGCTCCGGAGATGATCATTCCGAAACTCTTTGCGACGATCAGCGTCGCGGATGCCTCCCGTGAGGTCATCTCCTTATCAGGACTCGATGAGCCGGATGGTGCGCTGGGAAAGTAAAGGCCAGCATCCTGGACGGGGAGGACTCCGATCTAAAATGGGCGCATGTCTTATGGCAGCGGAAACAAGTGCATCCGGAAGCGTTTTGGAATGCGTCCTATAACGTCAAGCTCTTCTTGATGGCTTCTGAACAAATCGTCATGGAAGCGGAGCAAGAGCAACAAAACAAAGAGGAGGGATGACGAGGTGGCGAGTAACCAAACGTTGACCGCATCGATTATCTTACGAGACATGTTCACCGAGGTCTCAGACCGCGTCAGCCGCTCGATGAGAGGGATGCAGGACGAGGCAAGACAGACCCAAACGACGTTCGAGCGCATGCAAGGTGCCTCCGGGTCACTGATGGCAGTAGGTGGAGCGGCGAGCCTTATGGGCGTTGGAGTGGCAGCGGGATTAGGCGCAGCCGTCAAAACAGGAATGGATTTCGACGCACAGATGAGTCGCGTCGGAGCCATCGCAGGTGCATCCAGTAGCGAATTAGATCGCCTCCGTCAATCCGCACTTGAGTTGGGTGCAGCGACTTCGAAAAGCTCGACGGAAGTTGCGGCTGGACAGGAGTCGTTGGCTGCACTCGGTATGACGACGAAAGATATTTTGTCCGCTATGCCTGCCGTCATCAGTGCAGCGGAAGCATCCGGAGCGGATATGGCACAAACGGCAGATGTCGTTGCATCAGCCTTGAACGTATGGGGGATGAAGGCGACAGAAGCGAGTCGTGTATCGGATATTCTCGCCGAGACCGCTAACCGAACTGCAGCGGACATCACAGACATGCAGTATGCTCTGAAATATGCAGGACCACCTGCAGCCGCTTTAGGTGTCAGTTTAGAAGAAACGGCCGCTTCAATTGGTCTATTGACGAATGCCGGCATGAAAGGCGAGCAAGCAGGTACGACCTTACGGGGTGGACTACTTGCCTTGCTGAAGCCGTCTGAAGAGACCGGGAAAATGATGCAGACGTTAGGTATAAACCTGACTGATGCCTCAGGCGAATTCGTTGGGATGGCGGGATTGATCAAGAACTTGAAGAATTCATTCGAGGGCATGACAAATGCTCAACAATTAGCCACGCTCGCTCAATTGGTCGGAACAGAATCGGCGTCTGGGTTCTTGACATTGATGAAGGCAGGTCCTTCTGAAATCAATAAGATGACAAAGTCCTTAAAAGAAAGCGCCGGCGCCTCGGAAGAAGCAGCTACTAAGATGAAAGACAACTTAAAAGGTGCTGTGCAGGAATTAACCGGTGCAGCGGAATCCGCTCAAATTGCTCTCGGAGATGGATTGAAAGGTCCTATTCGATCAGCGGCGACATTAGTGACAGGCTTGGTCAATGCCTTCAACATGTTGCCGCAATCGATGAAGACGATGATTGCAGTCAGCGCGGCGACGTTAGCCGTTGTCTTGATTTTAGGTGGCGGAATTGCCATCCTCGTCGGATTGCTACCGATGCTTGTCGAGGGATTCGCATTGGTCGCTCCCTTTATTGCGCCGGTTGCCGTAACGATTGGTGTCGTCGTGGCGTCACTCGCCTTACTGGTCGCCGGGTTTAAAGCGGCATGGACCTATTCCGACAAATTCCGCGGTGGGATTCAAGGGTTGAAAGCCATGTTATCCGGCGATTTCGTCAAGGCACGAAAAATCATGATCAGCGCAAATTTTGATCATGCGCAAATTGATGCTTTCCGTAACAAGATTTTATTCTTACAAACTTCTGCGAAGACCGTAGAGGAGAAATTTAAGCAAGCCGGCACCTTGATCAAAGGTGTCTTTGCTTCGTTGGTCGGAAATGACGGAGCTTCGAAAAGCATCTTAAGTCGATTAGGACTCTCGAATGGATCCATGGCGCAGATTCTCTCGATTACTGGCAAAATCCGTTCAACGCTTGCGAGTGCTTTTGGCGCCATCGTCAATCTTGCTAAATCCGTCTTTTCGAAGATCCGCGCTTTTTGGCAAAGTGACGGAGCGCAACTGATGCAAGCGGTCCGAAATGTCTTCCAAGGCATCTGGAGCGTCATCCGGTTCATCAAGCCGGCAGTCTTACTCATCATCAAAGGCGTATGGGGAAACATCAAGGGTGTCATTCAGGGAGCTTTGAACGTCATCCTTGGTGTCGTTAAAATCTTTTCTGGATTGTTCACGGGCGATTTTAAAAAGATGTGGGAAGGCGTCAAACAAGCTTTCTTCGGCGCTATCCAGTTTATTTGGAACTACGTCAATTTGATGTTGGTCGGTCGTGTGCTCAGTGGGTTCAGAGTTCTGGCCACCGGCGGCAAAGGAATCATTTCAGGGTTCTGGGGAGCGATAAAAGCGTTCTTCAGCGGCGGAATCGTAAGTATCAAAGCGTCGGTCGCAAACGGATTTAATTTCATCCGGACGAATATTTCGGGCGCACTTTCAGCAGTACGTGGTCTTATTTCTTACATGTGGAAAAGCTACATCGCCATCATCAAAGGTGCTATCAGTTTAATTTCGAGTGCCGTACGATCTGGATTTACGATGGTTGGAAACATCATCCGAACAATCATGAATGCCGCTAGTTCTTTAATCCGTTCGACTTGGAACACTATCACGAGTATCTTCCGGACGGTGACGCAAACGATTTCTGGCATTGTGACAAAAGTGTTTGGTGAGTTTGGAAAGACTGTATCGTCCGCAATGAGAGCCGTAAAAACAGCGGTTTCTGATGGTTGGAATGCTGCCGTGTGGTTCTTGAAAGATGTCGACCTAAGTTCTGTCGGGAAAAGTATCATCCGCGGACTGGTAGATGGTATGGCGAGCGGGTTCACTTGGGTATCCGGAAAAGTAACAGAATTGACGGACATGATCCCGAACTGGATGAAAAAAGGATTAGGTGTTAATTCACCGGCTAAGAAAATCATTCCGATTGGTGCAGATACCGTCCGCGGTCATGAAGAAGGAATGAAACAGCGGATTCCCGCCTTGCAACCCTTAACGCAGACGGTCATCAGCCAAGGCGTCATCGCACCGTTCCGGACACAGTCCCGTCAGCCGCTGCCACCGACACTCAATACGAAAAGTACGACCAACAAACTCGATCAATCACAAAACTCTCAAGCGCAGAATGTCTTCAACGTGCATATCCGCCCGGAAGATTTAGGCGCTTTAGGCGACGATCCAGCGAAGCTCGAGCAGACTGGATTGCGTTTGATGGCATTTATCGCAGACAAGATGGAAGATTTGAACCGGAACTTACCGCAGCATAACTTGGAGGCGATGTTGGATTGATTACGATCAAGCATAGTAAAGGAACGATGACGTTCCCGGTCACGCCTCCCGGGCTCGGATTGTCCGGAGGCGATAAGAAGACTGAAACACATGATGGTATCCGCGGACGGACCTACTCGTTCATCACAGCGACGGGGTTAAAGACCTTTTCGTTAGCAAGTCATTTCCCCGGTACCAAGCGGACCTATCAGACCGGTAAATTCGTACTGCCGAACACGCTTGATAGTACGTTGCGACGGGTGCAAGCCAAGCAAGAGGTCGTCACCTTAGCCATTACGGATACCAAGCAGACGATGCGTTGCCGGGTGTTGTCCTATCGTTCCTGGCAAGACAAACCGAAGCAAGGCAGAAGTGCCAAGCAAGCGGATCTTGAATTCGAAGTCACGTTCGAGGAGTACGCTTATCCTAAAATCAGCAAACTAAAGAAAAAGGGGAAAGGCTCCTCGACGCGTCCGAAGTCCTCGAAGAAGTCCAGTTCGAAGTCGACGAGCAAGAAACCGAAGAAGTACGTCGTGAAGCGGAACGACTCGTTGACGGTCATCGCGCAACGATTGAAGGTCAACTGGCGGACGCTGTATACCCGTAACAAGAAGACCATCGGGAAGAACCCGAACCGACTTTATCCGGGGATGGTGTTGTATTATGGCTGATCTCCGCGTCTATATCGATTCGAAGTATGACATCAGCCATGCCGTCATCATCCCGATCAAGCTCGAGGACAGCGTGGCGCAAGCTTCGGTCAAACTGTCACTCGACTTGATGCGGGTCGCGGACCTTCCAAGCTTCGACGGGGCACATATCTCGGTGCGGCAAGGTAAGCGGCTTTGGTTCTTCGGTCATATCTTCGTCATCAAGAAAAAGGACCGGGTCATCAGCCTGACCGCTTACGATCCGCTGCTCTATCTCGTGAAGAACAAGGATGACTTTTACTTTAAAAAAGGGACGACGACTCGGAAGGCAGTTGATACGGTCTGTCGAAAAGCCGGAATCAAACCGAAAGTGCTGCCGAATGGAAAGTACACACATAAACGTGCGTTGGACTATCGAGCGGATAAATACGACAGCTATTACTCGGTTCTTGCTTCCTTGTTGACGGAAGACCGCAAGAAAACGAAGAAGTCCTATTGGATCCGCTACGACAATGGATTACGGATTTACGAGCGGAGTCGTCCGAAGAACGTGCCCGTCCTCAGTGAAGGCGTGACGGATGCACAGGTCGAAATTTCGAATGAAGACCGAAAGAACTATGTCCGGGCACGCAACCGAGAGCGGAGAGCTGATGGAGTGGCCAAGAGCTCGTCCAGCATCAAGAAATATGGGCGTCTCTCGACCTACATCAAAAGTGATGCGACGAATGATACCGATGCCCGAAAAGAGGCAAAGGCGACACTTGATAAAAACAACAAGGCGAAGGTGACGCGAACATTCCGTCACGTCGTCTCGACCTCGGCACAGCGTTTCATTTCCGGGGATTACGCCTACATCAAATCAAAAGATAGCGTCATTGCACATGGCTATTACATGGACAACGTGAAGTACGACATCTATCCGAATCATGTCGTCATGGATGCCGATGCGGTCGTCAGTACCTCATTGCCGTCGATTTCCTATGAAAAGCCAGATGTCCAAAAAAACACAGACGCGCTGGGGAACACGACGGAATCCGTCAAAGGTATCGCGTTGAAATTCAGCAGAGGCTGGGTGGCGACGGCATACAATCCCGCGCTCGGTGGCATCAATGGGACGGGGACGACAGCGTCCGGCAACAAGTTTAAGACCAAGCGGAGCATCGCCGTCGATCCGAAACTCATACCGATGGGGTCGGTCGTCTATATCAAGTGTCGCGCCAAACCTCAATACAGCGGTATATACCTCGCGGAAGACGTCGGAGGTGCCATCAAAGGCAAACGGGTTGATATGGGATTGCCGGCAAAAGAATGTATTCCGTTCGGTCGCCGCGACATTGAGATCAGCATCCTCGAAAAAGGCTTAGGACGAGCGGATGCCCGTCAAAAAGCGGGTGAGTGGAGTAAAATCCAATCGCATTATCGGAATCGCATCAAGGCAGGAGTTACCAAAAGCAAGCCGTCATCCAAGGCGTTCGTACGCCCGATGGCCGGGGGTTGGATGGGGCGGAAGCAATTCAAGACCCCTGCCGGACATTTTGGGATTGATGTATTGATCGACCGCTCGAAAACAGGCAAGGTCCGATTGCATCCGATTGCTGACGGTGTCGTGACACGTTCCGGGTGGTCCAGTTCGTATGGTTGGGTAGTCTATATCATGCATCAAGTCAATGGTCAGACGTGGGAAAGTGTCTATGCCCACATCCATGCCAAGCCAAAAGTGAAAGTCGGGCAGAAAGTGACGGCAGGGACGACGATTGGTTACGTCGGCAACACGGGTTGGTCGGACTGGCCACATCTGCATTTCGAATTGCATCGCGGACGCTGGAATTACAGCAAGACCAACGCCGTCAACCCGCATACGTATATTAATTTCTAGGAGGTCCGACATGAAAGATCCGACGAAACGCCTTGCTAACTTATTCATGACGCCGCAATCACCGCAAGAACACGTCTTGCTCGGGACGGTCACTCAAACAGAACCGCTCGTCATCTCCGTTTCCGGCGTCGGGGAGCGGGATACGGATGCTTTCGTGATGGATGCTCATATCTTTTCAAAAGATGAGCTCGTCGTCTTGTACAGCATCAGTGATACTGGGGCGAGTGGCGCCCAGTGGGTGTTGCAGCCATTACGGCAAGGCGGATACATCGGCATGCGTGATACGGCGGACTTTACAGTCGACGGACAACGTGTAAAACAGGCGGATGTCGTCGATGAGATGGCGACAGCAGCGGGAGACAACGTGTTGTTGCTGCCTATCCGGAACCGAACAGAAAAATGGATGGTGGTGACGAAATGGAGAACATAGAAGAAGCGGATGGTTTATTGCCTGAAGTCGATTTAGATGATGTCTACAGCGAAGAAGAGAACGAGCCGGACATGGGCATGATGACGCCGCTCTTTGATTTTGAGACCGGTGAATTCGTCAAAGGGTCGAACGACGAACTGTTGGTGGATGATGGCATCGAAGGATTGAAGAATGTCATCTCGAAAACTATTCTCACCGTCCGCGGCGCCTTACCGATATATTCGGAGGATTATGGGTGTGAGGCAAAGGACGATATGCGACTGGATGTCTCAGATGATGTCAAACGATTGTTTATCGCAGATAGCCTCGTTGACGCCATCCAATACGATGACCGCATCGTCTCCATCGATGAAGTGGATGTCATCAAGGTTGACCGACGTTTTGAAGCGACCATCAACATGAATACGATCATCGGAGAGACGACGACACTGAATAATTTAGAAGAGGAGGGACAGGATGGCGAACTTATTGGATCTACCTGATTTACCGGCACCGCTCCAAGAGGACGAAGAAGTCATCTTGGAACGTATGCTCAGCATGACGGATCCGAAGTGGGACCGGCGGGAAGGCTCATATATCTATGATGCGCAAGCTCCTGTCGCCAACCAACTCGCTATGCAGCGGCTTTACATGCAAAACATCATGCGTGCTTCGTTCGCCAGTATGGCGGAAGGGGACGATTTGGATCGTGTCATCCTGAACCGAGTGCCCACCTTATCCCGCATCGAAGCGCAGCCCGCTCGAGCAGAAGTCGTGATTACCGGAACACCGGGCAACCTCATCCCGTTCGACACGATTTTCTCGACCGTTGTCCTACGTGAAGATGAAGAAGCCATCGAGTTCGAGATTTTGGATCAACTGGACCATGCGATTCCGCCATCCGGTGAGATGACGCTTGAAGTCGTGGCCATCGAAGCGGGGGAAGTTGGACGAGTACCGTCAGGCGCCATCCAGTTGGCATCCGACGTCGGTATTAATACGGTGACGAATCCTACTCCTGCGACGTTAGGAGCGGAGGAAGAGGATGATGATAGCTATCGGTCCCGCTACTTCGCATTCGTCTCAGAAGAACGAGGAGGCGGTAATGATGGAGATTATGTCGCATGGGCACTTGGCGTCGAAGGCGTCGGGAAAGTCAAAGTGATTCCGCTTTGGGCTGGACGAGGGACGGTCAAAGTATTGATCACGACCATCACCTATGAAAAACCGACACCGGAAGTGATTACTGCAGTCAAAGAAAAAATTGATCCTGTGAGTGGAGAAGGACGCGGAAAAGGAGATGCGCCGATTGGTGCGACCGTGACCGTGTTCGGTTCGGAAGAGTTCCAGCTGAATATCGAGGCGACGCTGCAGTTACAAGGCATCTCACTTACGACTGCGACTGCAACCTTTAACGAAAAGTTGGCCGTGTATCTCGAAGAATTGAACCAACGGGCGTGGGAGAGCATCGATGTCATCGATTTCCGTGTCAACTACTCAAAAATAGGCGCCTTACTGATCGATGTCGAGGGTGTGATGGATTACAGCGGGTTAACCCTGAATGGAACGACAGCGAATGTCAGGGTTCCGGGTGATCAAGTGGCGCGACAAGGCGTGGTGACGTTCGATGAATGAAGAAGAACTCAAAGGACGGCTGTTTGAGCATGTCTATCCGATCTACAAAGAGTCGCTCGTCTGGCAATCCATATATGGATCGCAATCGAAAGAACTCGCTCTCATCGAGATGATTCAAGAAGATCTGGAAGCACAGTTGGATTTGGAGCGGGCTACCTGGGCGTTAACGCTTTGGGAGCAAGATTATCGCATCGTCAACAATGCTGAGACCTTTGACGAGCGGCGTCGACGCCTGAAATCGAAAATGGGTCAAGGTGCGACACCGAATGAGCGGTTGATCGAAACGATTGTTGATAGCTATCTCGAGGAAGTAGTCTCGCGAGTCGAAAACATCCCGGATCAATATGCTTATTGGGTCATGGTACCGGTCGGAAAAATGAAAAACTACGATGCGATGCTGCGTGCGCTCCAAAAGGCAAGACCGGCGCATCTTGAAATGGTGTTGAAGCTGACATCGGCAGATAGCCTGCAAATCGTCGACCGCGTCCGAATTAATGCCAGGACGTATCGCAAGGTCAACGAATGGCGCGTGGGCCAAGCGATCCTGAAATCAGAAAGTGAGGTGGTCGTATGACCGTCCAAACGAGTTATCTGTCTCGAGTCGCCGCGGACTTAGCCGCAAGAATACAAGTCATCAAGATTAATGATACGGTCGTCGTTAAAAAGGACAGCATCACGGCAGTGGGAGCGTGGGTCACGGTCAAGGCGCATAGCTTAAGCGGAATCTCTCGTATCACATCAATCAAATCGTACGATGAAAATCAGAACTTGATCAGCGTGAAAATCATCGATGTCGCGATTGCCGCGGAACAGCTGATTGATTTCGAATTCACATGGGAGGTGAAGGCATGAGTTACACGGCAAAGACAGATTGGAAAGGTAATGATCCTGTTACAGAAGGAGACATTAACCGATGGGAAGTTGGAATAGAGGAAGCACATGAAGATGCCTCGGTAACAAAAAAAGGACGTGTGCAACTCTCAAATGCAACAGACAGCACGAGCGAAACGCTCGCCGCCACCCCGAAGTCCGTCAAGGATGCGAAGGACGCGCTGTCCACGCAAATTGGCATTTTATCGGGATTGAATACGACAGCGAAAAACAGTCTCGTCGCAGCGGTCAACGAGCTTTTTACATTTGCCAATGACGGTAAAACGAAATGGTCAAACGTCGTTGGCTCACCTCTTGCATCAAGCGATACATTTACTCAGATGCAGACCAAGACGCAAACCATCAAAAATACGCTTGCGACCAATCTGACCGCAAAAGGGCAGTCAAGTTTAGGTACGGAAACACTGACAGCACTCGTCAATAAAGTGGCGAATGTAGAAACAGGCAAAAAACTACCTTCTATCAATCCGACGGGGTTATCTTTTGGCAATACAACATCTGCCGTCGATTTTTTCAATGATGGTACGGATACCTATTCGTATTTTTCGAGTCCATCAAACGCATACATTTTGGAACAGAAAATAAACGCCGACGGAACGGTACTTTCATCTCGAAACATTGATACCTTTGGCAACGGAACATCCTTTGTTCGTAGATGCGGAAATAACCTCATTTATAAAACCCTTGGTGCGAATTTAAAAATTACAGACCTTAATGGAACCGTCCTTTATTCTGGAAGTTCTTTTTCTAGTTTACTTTCGGCATATTTTGAACCATCAACCGGGTTGATTATATTGCTGGGAAATGGATCTGGTTCAGTTATGAACACTTCTTTCACACAGTTATCGACGAATACGACAAATACTACAAGCCAATATAATACGTCCGCCGCTTTGTTAAGAATGAACAGAGGATTTTATGTGTTTTCTTGTACGGGTAGCGCAAGTACACATTACGTCACATCGTTACGTGCGCCTTCAGCTGGAACATATCAATGGCGTAATGATGTGGTCAATACAGGCATTGATTCATCTTCAGAACTGATCAGACGCTTAATGACGTTGTACGGTGGTAGTCCAATAATTTAATTAGGAGGTAAAAATAATGATTAACTATAAAGTGTCGAATTTATTTGACTTGCAAGGTACGGCTCAGTACAAAGGTTTGGAATTGGATCAAATCGTGGCAGGATCTCAAGTTTATCCGCATGACGAAAATGTAGCTTATTTGAAATATGCAGGTAAACAGGTCGACCATAAGGATTTGTCTATCCTAACAGAAGAAGAATACGAGAATTTAAAAGGTGAATCGCTCAGTAAAGCACCTAAGTCACCTATCGACGAATTGATTGCGAAAAATGAAGAACTTCAAAACAAACAAACATTAATGCAAACGGCAATTGACGACTTAATCTTTGGAGGTAGCTTCTAATGGCAGCATACATGGGGCAACGTATCATCGATAATGCATACACTTACGATTACGTTCTTTCACGCCGTCCAGACTTAAAAGATGGTATCGATGCTTATCTGATTTCAAAAAGTCGGGAAGACTTGATCACGTTACAACCCGAATAAAATGACGTGTTTACCGGGTGGGTTGAAATCCGTCGTACCTGCCCGGCGCGTCATCTCAGCTCAAGTCACTCTATTTCCACAGCGTCCTTCGGGGCGCTTTTTATTTTAAATAAGAAAGAGGTTATTTATGAGAACACATCATTTAATCGAAGGTGCGTTTGCAGTAATGGGTACCGTAGTGACAGCACTATTTGGAGGATGGGACGCCGCGTTGAAAATTCTAGTATGTTTAATGATCGTCGATTATTTGACCGGATTTTTAGCGGCGTATAAACACAAGCGTGTCAATAGTGACGTGATGTTCTGGGGCGGTATCCGAAAAGGTATCGTTTTTGTCGTTATTATCATCGCTGTTTTGCTCGATGAATTAATCAATGGAGGCTTACCAATCGTCCGGACGCTTGCACTCTATTACTACATCGCTCGTGAAGGATTGTCTGTCACGGAGAACCTGGCGCTTTTGAACGTACCGATGCCACAACAAATGATCGATGCATTGACACAGCTGCAAGGGGAAAAAGAGCCGCGAGCTGTCGACACAATCATCGAGACGGCAGCCACGCAAGAAGAGCAAGTCAAACCAATTTCGAGTGAACTCAGTATCGCGGAGATCAAAGAAGATAAAGAACAAGACAAGGCATTATAAGGAGGACACACCCATGACAGTATCACTTCAATTCGTGCAAGAAAAAGCCAATCGAAAACTCGACAATCCGGGACTTAATCCGGTCGTCCGAGAGATGGGGAAACAACTCGTCAAACTTGCTCATGCCCAAGGGGTACCCGTATGTATCACGCAAGCCTATCGATCGAAAGCGGAGCAGGATGCGCTGTATGCACAAGGCCGAACGAAAGCCGGCGCCATTGTCACCAATGCACCGGGCGGCTACTCGAATCATAACTATGGACTGGCAATTGATTTTGCACTGTATACGCCAAGCGGAAAGGAAGTCACGTGGTCTGAGTCAGCGGATTACGATCGGGACGGAGAAGCGGACTGGAAGGAAATCGTTAAGATTGCTAAGAAACTCGGATTCGAGTGGGGTGGTGACTGGCGTGGATTCCGTGATGCACCGCATTTGGAATACACGTTCGGACTATCGATTGCCCAGCTCCGAGCAGGTAATAAGCCACTAAATACCAAAAATGGTACCATAAAACCAGTAACATCGGCACCTGTTACCGGAAAGATGTCCACGCATAAGATCGTCGATGGAGATACATTGATCGGCATCGCGAAGAAATACGGAGCATCTGTGGACGAACTCCAAAAATGGAATGGACTCAACGGGACGGTCATCATTAAGGGCAAGGAACTGATCGTGAAAAAGCCGGCGGTAAAACCAGCAGCTAAACCCGCGTCGAAGGAAGCGATTATCGACTACCCAGGGTCGGCGCTCTATGAAGGCGCCAAAGGAATGAATATCAAGAATATCAAGCAAATTCAAAATGCGGTCAAGGTACCAGTGACCGGAAAATTCGACGCTGCAACGACGAAAGCCGTCCGCGCTTATCAAAAACGTAAGGGATTAAAGGTTGACGGTGTCGTTGGGCTTGCATCATGGAACACGTTGTTCTGATTCATTAAACTAGACGAATTCGAAGAAGCTATAAGGAAAACCCCACCGTCACTGGTGGGGTATATTTTACGTGAGCTAGTATTTTAAAATATCTCTAATTAATGCTTGCTGATTAACAGTAGTTCCTTGATGCTTAAACTCAATCCAAGTATCTAATCTGAAATTATAGTCATTACCTATGAATTGTCTTTCACTAAGTTCCATAATATAATCATCCAAAACTTCGTTATCATACTGATCTCTGTAAGTAATTATTAATCTCAAACGTGGTCTAGTCATTACTTCATTTTCATTTGAATTAATTCTAGGAAATTCTTTTGAATATAGATTACATAGAACGACAAAAAAACTAGGGATGTATAATTCTGCTGTTTGGTTACTCTGTATCAACGAAATATATCTTCCGTAACTTGTGACCTCAAACTCTTTATGGTGAACTTCGTCATACACAGAGTCCCTATACTGCGTTTGAAAATCAAAAACCTTAAATTTCATCTCATTGTCGCGTGGATTTAAGTCGTCAATAACTAAATGAACTTTTTCAGAGTTGTATTCTTTTATTTCATTTTTTAGATTTCCTACTATTTGAAATGTATATTTTATATCAAGAGCATAGGATGTTCCTGTGTTAATCATTGGTATTTTAGTATTACTAAATTGCGTTTTGAATTCAGTAAAAGTATTGTCAATTTCAGTACTCGTTTTCCAGTCACTTATTATATCGGTAGGATGAGGAGCTACATAGTGGCTTAAAGGTACTAACCTTGGGCGTTCAATTTTTTCTTTTTCTTTAATTTGAGTTTTAAATTCGTCGGCACTAATATCTGCTGATTTTCGTGCTGCTTCAGCCGCGTGAGCAGTTTTTATAGCTGCGTATACAGTAGCTGTTG
The DNA here is from genome assembly GCF_056173545.1 of Exiguobacterium sp. QJM3NY_9. Lineage (NCBI taxonomy): Bacteria > Bacillati > Bacillota > Bacilli > Caryophanales > Exiguobacterium > Exiguobacterium sp. QJM3NY_9. The sequence goes on from NZ_CM149679.1 coordinate 1,366,511, forward strand.
CTGCAATGATTGCAACTATTAATGTTATAGCATCCATATCCATATAACCTTTAAATAATTTTATAGCATTCATGTAATATTCAAGCATTCTATCAATCCCTATTCATTTATTATTGTAGTTCTTCAATAAACATAATGAAAAAACCATAAAAATACAATAATTATTAAAATGGGTAAATAAGGGATTTAAACGTTATAATTATGACTCCCCATAAGGGAATCCAGGGAGAGGTCGGGCGAAGTCATAGTGGAAGGGCGACTGGAATTCGCGAAAGGGGACCTCCCCTTTCCCGTTGTATGGAAATTTACTCTAAACTAAGCACGACCTGCTCGTTTACTGCGGATGCTTGTTCGGTATGGGACAATACGACATTTATTTTGGTCATGCATTCCGTGCGTAACAATAAATCGACTTGGTTTCCGGTCGTCAGTTGTTCCATGACGCGTCGGATCTCGAACATGTCCCCAGTAATCGCTAATTGATTATCTCCAAGCAGTAAAATTTTCATCGTTTGCTAACCTCCCGTTCTCAAGACGAGCAGCTGCACAATAGGTTGATGTAAAGGTATTTACCACCTGTTTAATGCTTGAAAACATGAGGATTGCACAGTCGCTCAATTCGACCTCCATTGCACAGTCCATTGCACGTTCGTCACTATATAAAGCTTATTATCATGTAAATAAGTAACCCTCTCCGGTTACTGAAACATACGTGACTATACGTTAAAAAAATAATATACAGTTTTATCAGTACTACGGATTGCGCCGGAAACGTCCGCAAGCGTAAGTCGCTCCTGTTGTTTTATTGAAATTTGACTGATATAAGTCAGTCTAAAAACTATGTTTGTGACGGACGTTTCCGCCATCCTCGCTTTCCATGGGCGGAAGGTAAGCCGCGACAGCCCGCATTTCGATGCGGTCATGCCGGGTCTTCCCTCTTCCTGACGGAAACGCGAATCACGTTTCCTTTTCCCATAGGAGTCGAGGATGAACGTTTCCGTCCTCCATCAATCAAATGGCCGATAATCCCACTTTTCACGGGAATATCGGCCATTTTGGTACAAATCCGTAGTGTTCATAACGGTTTAGTCTGTGACTGAATCACGCACGAAAAAAACACTGATTCGTTTTAATCGATAGATACCCCACATATGAGTCAGCCTCAAGAATTTCCCCGCGAACTGCTCAACAGAGCGTTTTTTGTGTATTCAGTTAGGTATTGTGTTTAATCATACAATTCGTCATACAAAAAAAGCCGTCAAATCGACGGCTAAACTGTTACCATTCATATCCTTCTTCACTGTAAGATCCATCCGAATTGAAGAAGCGTTCTTCTGCTTTACCGCTTGACGTATTCGTATAGATGACATATACATCAAGGTCATCGTGGTGATCCGCTATTTTTTTAGCAGCTTTACGAGCATCGGCTTCATTCGTAAACGTTTCCGTCATAGTTGCCTTTTGATGCTTCTCTACACCATTTTCCTCATAACCTTCGACCGTCCAGACTTTTTTTGATGACATAATAACCAACATCCTTTCATTGCAGAGCGAGTTGTGTAACGCTTTGCTGTTTATCATTATGCTTGGTTTGGTTAAAGTTAGTCAAATTATGATTCTTACAATTAAAGAAAAGGAACACAGGGAGGCCTGTCATTTCTTTTTAAGTTCTCGTCGGCGCGCTATTTTGGACAATAGTAACAATAACTACAATCTGTGCCGGAAACATCCGCAAGCATAAGTCAGAGAAACCTCATATAAAAATGTGGGCTTTCGTTAAAAAACACCCTTGTCGGTATTGGCACAGGGTGAAGGTAAAGCTTATTTTAATTGACTGATTGCGAAATTAGCTTCTTCAGCGGTAAATTGTTCGCCATAATCCGACGTAAGTTGATCCCGGATTGATTCGGGCGACATGCTCATCGTTTCCTGATATTCTTTAGCTTTTTGAAGTGCGTTCTGATTGTAGTCCGCCTTCAGCTTGTCGACGGCATATTGAGCTTCGTCACTTGTAAAGCGTTCGCCACTATCTGATGTAAGTTGATTATAAATACCTTTTTTCGACATGTTCATGGTTTCAGAATATGATTCAGCTGACTTTAATGCATTCGATTTCCAATCATTAAATGTCATATTTTCTAGTGCGTAAGCCGCGGCTTTTTTTGAAAATTGTTCCCCGAAATCGGAAGTAAGTTGATTTGCTAGTGCAGCCTTTGACATGTGCATGGTAGTAGCATAAGATTCCGCCTTGTTAAGTGCCGATAAATACTCCGTCGGTACGTCTGGAGTTGTATTCTCTTCTTCTGTTGTTTCTTCGTCAGCCTCGACTTCCTCAACTAATTCAGGTGCGGCTGTTTTATTATCATCTTCCTCTTTTTTAGAAGATGATTCGGATTGGCTTTCATTTTTAGCTGGAGTTGCTTGATCATCAGAATTATTTCCTACTCCAACGAAAATAAATAATACGATTAACCAAAACCACCACTTTTTATAAAATTTTTTCTTTGGTTTAGCAAGTGATTCCATTATTTTATGCCCCTTTCATCAAATATATATATAAAGTATCATATATGGATTAAAAATGGAATTTAATTATTTTGGAATATTAAAAACACTTTGATTCATTAAATGATACATAAGAGAAATTCTCATAATGTTAAATCATCTTTCTTTAATTAAAGCAATTTTTTATCCAAAACAAGAACCGGACAGAGGAATCAATTCTCTGCCCGGTCTTTTTTTGTTCCATCGTTATGTAATTAGCCGATGTCTTCAATGCTGTTTCCATCTTGATCAACTTGAACAGAAGATCCGGTCCAGCCATGACCGCTTGATTCCAACCACCGTGTAAATTCGTGGAGAAATTCTTTGTGGGGGACGTGCCCGCCATTTTTTTTGACAACGACGTATCCGTCCAGCTTAACGTACGTTTCCTTTAATTCACCCATAGTGTACCTCCTTAAAAGGATGGATTGCTTTCGAAAGTACGAGTATACCGTTAGAATTAGGATTTTTCAAAGGGTAATGTCAAAATCACATATTACGCATCACTTAAGAAGATCCTGATACTTGTAGTCCTTTAAGATGTCATCGTTCTCTTCATAAGTCCATGTTTTGATGGCGAGATCAGGGTTTGCTTTCAGATGATGTGTTAAGATATCGCGACCTAAAGAGTAACGGCTCCATAAAGGAATGTCTTTTTCAGTGTTCCCCATTGTAATCTCCTGATAATCGGCTTCACCGTTCCCAATCAGACGCGCTACATGTTTCTTCGCTGCCTCATCGATTGGTTTATCCCAGGGCGGCTTGACATCTTTAATGATGCGATCGGCAAAGGCATCTGCTTTCCCTTCGAAGATGACAGAGTCGAGGGACGTATCGATTGAACTTAACTCGGGTGTATCATTCAAAACCAGGTGATGGTATTCGTGTGCGACCGTATAGGCAAGCACGTCCTGATCGAAGTCGGGATTTAGATTAAAGAGGATGGAATCTTTAAAAGCTGCTCCACCGACTCCTCCTAACGGATCAATCATCGACCAAAATTCCGGATTGGACGGTGCGATGAAAATCGTGCTGTTTTTTTTAGGGAGAACCTTATGGGAAGCGAGGTAGCTGTTCGTAATGATTTCTTTGATTTCGTCATTCCGTTTCGCCAATTCATTCGTACGATCGAGCAGATCCTGCTCATTGATTGTTGATTGCAACAAGAAAAAGCTCTTTAGGCTGTTTGTATTGAAGTTCTCCTGTTCCCCGATCGTGTCAATGTAGCCGAGGACATATTCTGCATAATTTTTTACGTCCATCGCTGAGTCATCTTTCTTAAGCGATGCCTTCAAATATGTTTGATAAGGCGCGTACAGCGGTACGATTGTCAGTTCACTGTCTTTGCCAATCTTTATGGTTTCCGGTCGGAAGGCTGTGGATTCTTCATGAGTCACTGCTTTTTCTTTTTCATCTGAACATGCGGATAATAGAAGGAACGGGACACAAAGCAAAGGAACGATTACTTTTTTCAACGGGGTGACCTCCATCAGTGTTTAGTATGTTGTCAATATGTAGGAATGAACGCTTCAGTGTGCGTAAGTCCATTGCAGTGAAGCGACATGACTTTATACGATAGAGCGTTGCATATGGTTTCGATAATTCCTTTTATTTACAAAAAAGTATCACGTATCAAATTGTTTTGAATACTAATCGAATAAGAAATTACCGAAATCGTGAAACCTGCTTTGAGAAGAAGAAGTAGAAGAGAGCAAAGGGGATGATGAGATGGTACGCTGTACGAATTGTGACTACAAGTGGAAGACGAAAGATGTACTGGCTGTCGGTTTTGCGAAGCATGGCAAGCCATGCCCGAACTGTGGCGAGAAGCAGTATCTTTCAAAAGATACGCAGCATTATCTGTCGCTCGGATATGTCAGCCTGTTGTTTGTTTTGATTATGCCGTTCGTCATCAAGCTGAGTGACCGGGAAGAACACATCTGGTAATCAACTGGTTGCATGTTCAGAAAAGACGAGGGGTTTTTAGCGGCGTATACTGACGGAAAAGGGGGCGCGACGGGATGCCGTCACTCTATGAGATTGAGGTACAGGCTGCAGACGGACAGACCGTTTCATTACAAGATTACGCGGGAGAGGTACTTCTCATTGTCAATACAGCGAGCAAATGCGGGCTCGCCGGTCAGCTCGGAGACTTGCAACGGTTGTACGACACGTATGCCGAGCAAGGCGTTCAGGTGCTTGGTTTCCCGTGTGATCAGTTCAACCGTCAGGAATTTGCCGATCAAGCGGAAACGATGCAGTTTTGCCAGCGGAATTACGGTGTGACGTTCCCGATGTTTCAGAAGATTGACGTCAACGGACCGACCGAACACCGGTTGTATACGTACTTGAAACAGCAACAGGGAGGACTGCTTTCGTCAACCATCAAATGGAACTTCACGAAGTTTCTCGTCGACCGTCAAGGGCGGGTCGTTAAGCGGTTTGCCCCGGTCGATTCAATCCAGACGATTGAAAAAACACTGGCGCGCTATGTATAATGAAACCACGTCCTGTCCGGCGCAAGCCGTCGGACAGGCGTATCGCATCACCCTACCTTTGGCGAGGTAGGGCTTTTTTTATGTCAACTCTGCTTTGGCAGATTAAAAGAATGTCTGACGGTAAAATCACTCATCTTATGACCAAGGTCCGTAAAGACCGGCGGACGCGGGGACAGGACATGAAAGTCTTGTTCGAATGCCCGGATGGCGTAGTGGGTCCAGTCTCGCGACGGATCCCGCTTCAAGCCCATCCAGGCCGTCGCAAAGGTCAGAAGTGCCGAGTCCTGATACAGGGTGAGCGGAACCGTACTGAACTCCAGTCCGTCATCCAGTTCATGCAAATCCGACGACCGGAGTAAGACACAATCTGCTTCAAACAACAGTTCAAAATAATTGCAGGAATAGTCACCGATGAGCACCATGATTTCGTCCGTATGGCCGCGAAAATAAAGTGCTAACCGATCGCTGTTTTTCTCATCTATGACTAAGTGATCAAGTGCAATCTGATAGTCTTCCCGGTACAACAGTTTCTCAAATGTGATGTGCATGACTATTCCTCCTTAAGAGTGCTTCTCCTTGGCGAGTTCGAGGATATCCGGCTGTCGCACCCGCCGTGACGACCAAATGAGTAATCCGATGCCGCAGAATAAAAGTAAAATGCCGATCCAAGACAACAGACTGAGCGTTTCCCCGAGGACAAAGACTCCAAGTAAGGCAGCGGTCAACGGTTCACCAAGCGACAGCGTGACGGCAGTCGAAGACGAGACATACGCGAGCCCTTTTGCGAACAAGAGGTAGGCAAGACCAGTCGCAAAAACTCCGAGATGCAGACTGATACCGGCACCGCGCAAACTGAAGACCCATGACAGGTCGAACAGGAACAGGAGCGGCGACAACAAGAGAGCGCTGAGCGTAAAGACGACGGCGACGACCGACAGCGGCGGATGGGTTTTCACCAGATCGCGGCTGACGAACGTGTATGCGGCGAACGACAGTCCGGCACCGAGAGCGAGCAAAATGCCGAGCGGATTGACCGAGACTGCCGCTTGATTCATGACGAGCAGCAAACAGCCGGTAATCGAGATTAACGTCGACAGCCACCAAATCGTACCGGGACGGTTTTTTAAGACCAACCATTCAATGACTCCGGAAAAAATCGGCGCACTGCCGATCGCGACGACCGTTCCGACGGCGACACCGGTCATGAGAACAGCGGAAAAGAACAACGGCTGATAGGCGGCCATGCTGAGGGCGGCTAGAAAGATTGTCTGTAGCGGCCAATCTTTTAATGTCAGCTTTCCGGTCAATATGACGAGGCTGAGTAAAAAGAATCCGCCGACCGCCAAGCGGATAGCACCGATCGCAATCGGATGGGTCGTTTCCGGCGCAAAGGCTTGCGACGTGCCGGTCGTGCCCCACAGCATTGCTGCGAGTACAATCAGCAACATCGACGATTGTTTCTGCATGGTCCACCTCCAAATGAATCGGTGACTGATGTGATACAGGCACCGTTATGATTAGAAAAAGAATACCACAGAAACAGGAAAGACGAATCACCCAAATTATTGGTAAATGGTAGAATCGAGGAAGACGTATCAGCAAGCTTCAGATAGAGATACATAAAGGATGGAGATCATGAATCAAATCGCAGTTGTCCTAGATGGACTCAAACAGAAAATCAACCACGGATCGACATTCATCCAGCGCAGTTACAATTCAATCGGTCAAGCCACGTTCCATCTGCCAAAACCGGTCAGACCGAAAACACTGGAAGCATTCCAAACCGAGTTCAAGCAACCGTTACCGAGCGAATACCAGACTTTTCTTGAACTGCATGACGGAGCAAAACTGTTTATGTTAGGTGACGAGGGGCTGGTCTTGTATCCACTCTAAGAAGTAATTGAAAAGACGATCGAAGCCAAGGATGACGGGCTAATTGATGAAGACTATGATCATTACTGGATCATCGGTGAAGTGAACGAAGGGTACCTTCTGATTCATACGGACCATGCAAAAACGAAAGATACACCATACATGTACTGGAAGTATCATGAAGGGTCAACCGAGGATACCGACGCCATCGGTCAAAACTTCGGTACATTCCTCGAACGGTCGATTATCGCCCAGGGCGACATGTACTGGGAGTTCAACATTTTTGATGTCCGGGAAACTGATTACTATGTCGAAGAAGAAACCGAGCACGTGCAGGCGAGCATTCCGATTGCATCTGAGGAACGGGTCCGGATCGAAATCGAGTATCCGATTTACCACCAGGGAGGGTTTATTGTTTCTTTTTATACATATGAAAATGGAAGACCTGATTTATCAAAATCAGGCGAGAATACGCCCACTTCTAAACGGTCAGGGTGAAGCCCGAGTGAAAGTGGGAGATGAATCGCTACCCTCTCTTTCGGGTATATCCTTTGTAAGGAGGTGAACATCATGTTGACTCACAAGACCTACAAATTCAGAATCTATCCGACAAAAGAACAGGAAATCCTGATTGTGAAGACGATCGGTTGTTCACGCTTCGTCTTCAACCATTTCTTGGCGAAGTGGGATGAGACGTATAAAGCGACAGGGAAAGGACTGTCTTACGGGTCTTGCTCAAAAGAAATTCCGTCGTTGAAGCAGGCGTTCGACTGGTTGAAAGAAGTCGATAGCACGTCTGTGCAAGCGAGCGTCAAACATCTTGCTGATGCCTTTGACCGCTTCTTCAAGAAGCAGAACGAACGGCCTCGCTTCAAGTCGAAACGGAACCCCGTTCAATCGTATAAGACGAACATTCAAGGCAAGTCTCAACTTCCAGAAGTCTCGATCGTCGGCACCAAAATCAAAATTCCAAAGCTGAAGTGGGTGCGCTTCGCCAACTCGAGGCAGGTCGTCGGACGCATCTTGAACGCGACCATCCGGCGTGACGCTTCAGGAAAATACTTCGTCTCCCTGCTCGTCGAGCAGGAGAGCAACGAAATGCAGAAAACGGGCTCATCCGTCGGCGTTGATGTCGGGTTGAAGCACTTCGCCATCCTGTCGGACGGCACGGTGTACAAGAATGACCGTTACTTCCGTTCGCTTGAGAAAAAGCTTGCACGTGAACAACGTAAACTCTCTCGTCGTCAACGATTGGCCTTGGACAAGAAAGTAACACTTTCCGAGGCGAAGAACTATCAGAAGCAAAAGCGGAAGGTCGCCCGCATCCACGAGAAGATCGCGAACAAGCGAACCGATTTCCTGCACAAGGTATCGACCGAAATCGTCAAAAACCACGACGTCATCGGGATCGAGACCTTGCAGGTGAAGAACATGCAGAAGAATCGCAAGTTGAGCAAGTCGATCTCCGAGGTCAGTTGGTCGGAGTTCTTCCGCATGCTCGGATACAAGGCGGAGTGGTACGGGAAGACCGTCGTGAAAGTCGGAAAGACCTTCGCCTCTAGTCAACTGTGCTCCCGTTGCGGACATCAACACAAAGACGTGAAGCATCTTGGCTTGCGTGAATGGACATGCCCGAGTTGCGGGACCCATCACGACCGTGATGTGAACGCAGGACTGAACATCAAACAAGAAGCTGAACGCATCCTAGCTTCTTCAACCGTCGGGACGACGGGGTTAGCCTGATCAATTTTCGACCGTTAGGTCGGATCACTCAGGAATCCTCCACCTCTAAGCGAAGCGTAGGTGGAGGTAGTTCAAGGTGGAAATTTGACTACGATACGATGAAACAAGTGCATCGTTCTCTTGTGAGCACTTTGGAGGAACCGCGGTTCCATTTTACAGAAATCACTGTGTTCCAAAAAGAAGCACCGATTTGGCAAAACGAAGATGCATCCGGTGAACAGATCGCGAAACGAGTCGAACATCCGCAAACCCAAATCATGCGGTATGACGGCTATCAGGCCTTTGTTAATGATTTGCCACGTCCGTTACCGGGCTGGGAAAAAGCATGATAGGGGGAGGATGACATGAATCAAATCGCAGCAGTACTGGATGGATTGAAACAAAAAATCAGTCATGGATCGACGTTCATTCAACGGCGTTACAATGAAATCGGTCAAGCAAAATTTAATTTGCCGGAACCGGTGACAGCAGAATCGCTTGCAGCATTTGAGGCCGAATTCAATCAAAAATTACCGAGTGAATACCAAACGTTTCTCGAACTGCACGACGGAGCAGATTTGTTCATTTTGGACGATTTCGGGCTTGTGTTGCACGCTCTCGATAAAGTGATCGAAGCAACGAATGAGGCGATTGAATATGAGGTGATTCATGAGGACTTCGACCACTACTGGGTGATCGGGGAAATCAATGAGGGGTATCTGTTAATTAACCGGGAGTTTGCAAAAACAGACGACACGCCTTACATGTACTGGGTATTCCATGAATTGTCGACCGAAGAAGCTGATCCGATTGGGCAAAATTTTGGAACATTTCTGGAGTACTCGATCATTGCCCAAGGAGAGACGTTTTGGGAGTTTAAAAACTTCATTATTCAGACCGATGATTATTTCGTCGAGGAAACGACAGAAGAAAAGGTGAGCCATCCGGTACCAATCTGGTTTGTCGACGCGGTCCGGGTCGAAATTGAATATCCGGTTTCAAAAAACGGTTCCTCTTTCACGATTTCGATGTATGTAGGCAAGTTTGAGCAGGAGAAATTAGCGATGCGTTACAACGAAGGACGCGGTTTTGAGAAGGTCATCCAATCCGTCCGTGATCATTTATCTTATGAACAATATCATTATTCTTCCATTCAAGTATTCCAGACAGAACATTCGTTTTGGGCGAATGAAGATTTGTCAGGAGACCCGCTCGTTCGAAACGAGAAACCACAGCGTGAAGGATACAGGTACGATGGATTTCGTGCCTTTGCAAATCAATTGCCACGCTCTTTACCGGGCTGGGAATAAGCAAGAATCACGTTTGAAAAGGAGCATCATGAAATGAAAAAATTACTCATCGTCCCGTTATTGTTCAGTTTAGCCGGATGCATGTCCCTCGATACGAAACCGAGCAGTACAACAGTCGAAAACCGTGTTCAAGGCAGTGTCAAAGAGGGATTTACGTTTTAATACAAACTGACCAATACCGGCGATTATCCGGTAAAAGTCGCCTCCCGTGCCGGTCATCTGCTCAACGTCAAGGTCCGAAAGCACGATTCGCAAAAAGTCGTCTACGACTCGTATGAAGAGGTGGAGCCGAAGCGGTTGTCGAAAGAAGTTCAACCGCATACAACGGTGACACTGAAGAAAACCGTTGAAGCCGGTGCCATTCCAGCGGGTGTGTACGACATTGACTACATCGTCCGTGACAACATAGGGGAAGCTACAGCCGGTGACGGCGAAATTCGATTAAAATAATTCAATCCAGGAGGAACACCTATTGAAGAATCCAAATTATCGTTACGGTACGTGGGCATTGATTGTCAGCTTTTTCTTGTTTTTCATCGTTCAACTATTCAGTGCCTACATAAAGCTGTCACCGGATTATGCAAGTGAGGAACTCGGGGCATATCATTTGATGTACTTCCCAATCATTGCCCTTGCTATTGGCAGTGTCCTGTTGATCAACGGCTGGTGGCAAGAAGATGTAAAGCGGCAGGCAAAAAAGAAGGAACAACTGGAAGCAAAAAAGACGATGGAGAAAATTTAATTTCTTAGACGGGTGAAATCAATAGATAAGGAATGACCGATGTTTAAGGAGGATAACAGTGGTTGAAATTGTATGTAAGAGTTTTTCAATTACTGAAATGATTCCTTTTCCATAAAACATCTTAACACTTGTCGGGCGATGGTTGGTCAATTTGGTGAATCCCAATCGTGTGCTGCAGTCCTCTAAAAAAGTAAGCGAGAGGAGAGACACGCAACATTACTGCGAGTTTTCCCTGAATAAAAATTCAACTTAAAGGGTACTTTCTATAAAAGCATTTTTTTCAAGAGAATTTTTAACGATAGGAAGTGAACTCATGACGAAAAAAAATCAGCATGTCACGCCACATCCGGATGGTGGTTATCAAGTCAAAGCAGCAGGGGCCTCCAAAGCCACAAAACGTTTTTCGACGCAAAAAGAAGCTATTGCCGCAGGTCGTGAAATTGCGAAGAAGCAACAAGTAGAGTTAATCATTCATAACAAAGAAGGTCAAATACGCGATCGGGATTCGTACGGAAACGATCCTTTTCCGCCACGTGGATGACGAACGTTTGGTAGAACTGCACAATAAAGCACGTCCATACAAACTGGACGTGCTTTATTGTGCAGTATTTTTCGTGTGTGAACTCCTTTGAGTGCGCCACTTAAAGTTAAGAAATACTTCAAAGATGAGAGCTCATGGTGCATGAAAGGAGAATTACTTTGTTAACACGGGTGAAATGACTGTAGACACCGTATCTAGTCCTTCAGCCGTCACCCGAAGTCCTTTGACGTTCGTGACGTTGATTTCAAAATCGACAGGGTCTGCACCAAATATATTCGTATATCGACCAAGTTCTTTACCATTATTATCAGAGAGCACAACACGTGAAGCTCGAGTGAAAGTGGGAGATGAATCGCCACCCTCTCTTTCGGGTATATACGTTGCAAGGAGAGGAACATCATGTTGACACACAAGGCCTACAACTTCAGAATATACCCGACAAAAGAACAGGAAATCCTGATAGCGAAGACCATTGGTTGTTCGCGCTTCATCTTCAATCACTTCTTATTGAAGTGGGATGAGACATATTGAAGTAGGATGAGACATACAAAATGACAGGAAAAGGACTGTCTTACGGTTCTTGTTCGGAAGAAATTCCGATGTTGAAGCAGGCGTTCGACTGGTTGAAAGAAGTTGATAGCACGTCTATTCAAACGAACGTCAAACATCTTGACGGTGCTTTTGACCGCTTCTTCAAGAAGCTGAACGAACGGCCACGCTTCAAGTCAAAGTGCAACCCTGTTCAATCGTATAGGACGAACATTCAGGGCAAGTCTCAACTTCCCGAAGACGGGCTCATCCGTCGGCGTCGATGTCGGACTCAAGACCTTCGCCATCCTGTCGAACGGCACGGTGTACAAGAATGACCGTTTTTTTTCGTTCGCTTGAGAAAAAGCTGGCGCGTGAGCAACGCAAGCTTTCTCGTCGTCAACGGTTGGCCTTGGACAAGAAAGGAAAACTTTCCGCATGCTCGAATACAAAGAGGAATGGTACGGCAAGACCTTAACCACTAAGCGAAGCGTAGGTAGAGGTAGTTCAATTTGAGCCTTTCCACGACAGACTGAACTAACGGTTCAGTAGCATGAAATTTTGAAAAGACAGGGGATGACTAAATGTTTTCAATAACAATAGAGAGTTTTATACGCATTACCACTGTAGGATTTTTAGCTTATATCAGTCTAATAATTTTTTTACGAATTTCTGGGAAGCGGACATTAACTAAGTTGAACGCTTTCGATTTAGTGATTACAGTCGCACTTGGTTCTACTTTATCTACTATTTTACTTAGTAAGGATGTCAGTTTATTAGAAGGATTGACTGCACTTACTCTATTAATTTTAATGCAATTCATAATGACATTCATAGCTGTTCGTTTTGAAAAATTCAATAAACTCATTAAGTCAGAACCACGATTGCTATATTTAAGAGGCGAATTTCTTGAAAGGGCTATGAAAAAAGAAAGAATCAGCAAGAACGAAATCTTACAAGCTATGCGTAATAAAGGAATCGGGGGATTAGATGAGGTGAAAGCTGTTGTTCTTGAAACAGACGGTAGCTTATCAATTATTAAAGGAGAACTAGAGGATACTTTATCAGAATTAGGCGGAAAAACGCCTACTTCTAAACGATCCGGATGAAGCCCGAATGAAAGTGGGAGATGAATCGCGACCCTATCTTTTAGGTATATCCTTTGTAATGTGGTGAACATCATGTTGACACAGAAGGCCTACAAATTCAGAATCTATCCGACAAAAGAGCAGGAAATCCTGATTGCGAAAACCATTGGTTGTTCGCGCTTCGTCTTCAATCACTTTTTAGCGAAGTGGGATGAGAGGTATAACGCGACAGGTAAGGGACTGTCTTACGGTTCTTGCTCAAAAGAACTCCCGTTGTTGAAGCAGGAGATCAACGAAATGCCGAAGACGGGCTTGTCCGTCGGCGTCGATGTCGGACTCAAGACCTTCGCCTCTAGTCAACTGTGCTCCAGTTGCGGACATCAACACAAAGATGTGAAACATCTTGGCTTGCGTGAATGGACGTGCCCGAGTTGTGGCATCCACTACGACCGTGATGTGAACGCAGGACTGAACCTCAAACAAGAAGCTGAACGCATCTTAGCTTCTTCAACCGTCGGGACGACGGGGGTAGCCTAATCAATTTTCGACCATTAGGTCGGATTACTGAGTTGTGCAATACATGAACTTACTGCGTGTCAAAGCAATTAAGAAAGCCTTCTGATTGGTCAGATTTATATTTTTCGTGCAGACGATAAAAGGTCTCTTTCTCATTGAGCAGAATGAAACAACCCCGGTCGTCAAAAATATACAGGATGATGTCTTTGGCAGGGTTGACGAAAAAAATTTCAGGATAGTACGTCTGTCTCGCCTTAAAGCGGGGATACAATTCAGGAAAGTCCTGATTGCAGATTGCTTGAAGCAAATTTTTATAGCGAATGGACTGTCTGCTCGGTAATAAGCGGGCGTATTGGTAAATGACTTCTTCCTCATCGCGGACAGCCTTTTTTTCGAACTCAAGCGCGTATCGATTCTTGTTATTTTTAAGATAACGCTCAAAGATCTCCGTACTTTTCGCCGGAGGAGACTGGACTTCTTTTCTGACACGTACAATGAGGTACAGACGGTCGTCTTCCTGAAACAGATCTTCAAACAAGGCGAGGGATTTTTGATAGACCTTCTCAAAGTAGGCCATATTCAATTCGTCGGAATCCTCTTGTATTTGGTAAAGTCCTTTTTGCAAGTCGAGACTGAGTGTCAGTGGACGCTCCGCAAAAGATTCTTCCAAAACATCTGGATTGTCGAAGTGAATGTGGAAATAATCGTTTAGTTTCATAAAGTGTTCCTTCCTTGGCAGTTGTTGTGTACTTTCCTATTATATTTAAGAACGTCTCCGGATGAATGAAGATTTCCAGTTAAGGGTATCAAAGATAGAATCAAAATAAAACAATCCACTCAAAAGGAAGTGAACGCATGGCGAATCAGCATGTTACACCACATCCGGATGGCGGTTATCAGGTCATTGCGGAAGGGGCATCGAGAGCAACGAAGCGATTTCCGACACAAATAGAAGCGATCGCAGCCGGACGGGAAATTGCGAAAAAACAACAGCTCGAGCTGATCATTCATAACAAGGAAGGTCAGATCCGCGATAAAGATTCATACGGCAATGATCCGTTCCCGCCGCGTGGGTAAACGCAAAAACACGTCGCTAGTATAAGGACGTGTTTTTATTGTGGATTGAGCCGTCCTGCCATTCTGTCTTCAACAAGGAATACATATACAAATCATCGAACTGTCCGCGTGTCTTCTCGTATTGACGCAACAGTCCTTCCCGCTTGAAACCAAGCCGTTCGAGCAACCGTTGAGTGGCCGTATTGTCCGGCAGAACAAGCGCTTCGATCCGGTTTAAGTTCCATTCATTAAAACCGTGTGCGAGTACGGCTCGAACGGCTTCTTGTGCCAGTCCTTTACCCCAGTGAGCAGGACTCAGTTCAAAGCCGAGTTCCGCCCGCTGATGCCGGGAAGAACGGTTCAAGAAACCGCAACTGCCGATGATGTCAGGAGTCGCATGTTCAGTGATGCCCCAGCGGAGACCGGTCTGTTCTGTTCGGATGGCGTGATACCAGTTGATTTCGTCCAACGCATCGGCTTCCGTTTGGAAGGGAGCGAGCCCTATCGGTTTAACGACACGTTCATCAGCGAGATACGTCAGTAGACTCGGAGCGTCGAGCGGTGTCACCTCGCGGAGCGTCAGTCTTGTGGTTTGCAGGATGGGGAATGGAGAAGTAGTCAAAGTAATCCCTTCCTTCCATGGATTTAATATAATCCGGTCATGGTCAGCTTCAGAAGCATCGATACAATGTATTCTTTGGCGATTGTTTCGTCGCTGAACTTCTTTTGGTCAAACGTCATGCCACGTTCCCGAAAAAACGTGTACCACGTACCGTATTCTTCATAATAATGAAATCCGTCCAGCAAACGATTGGATTCGGTCGAAGATGGTTCAGGTATACCGTGTACCGCCGTATAAGCCAAGACTTCCGCTCGACTGACAGTAAAAACGTCTGCGTAGGAATGATTTCGCATATTCGGGACACCAAGTGTTTCACAGGCGAACTGTAATGGATTTCCGTACAGCAGGACTTCAATTTGTTTTTTATGATCAATCACTTGTCTCGACTCCTGTTCTGAAAATATGTATTGATTTTGCGACCAAAAAACATTTCCATCATTTTAACATTTGATTAAGATTAAAACCATATAGTGGTAAAATAGATACGAGATAAAAAGAAAAATCCTGCTCTTTACCATGGTGTTTATGTAATAAGAGGGGGGCAATCATGAAAAAAATCATCTTAGGCGAACTGCTGAAATTTTATGGAAAACAGATGGGGACGAGCCTGTTTTACATAGGGGCATTACTGGTGTTTCCTTTTAGTATTCTCATGAAAGTTGTTGCCGATATTCGTGAAACCTATACCTATATGGACTTTGCTAGTTTACTGGATGGGCTCGTCATCCCGATGCAGGGAATCATGTTATTGGTTGCCGTCTATATGTACCGACTTGTAGCGGATGAGATCCAGTACCGACAAAGCATTCTTTTTCCAGACATCGTCCGGATTCAGTATCAACGCGTGATAGCAATACTCATGAATCATGCTCTGTTTACCGGTATGACTCTTTTGTTTGGTGCCACAGGAATGTTTGTCTATTTTCATCAGGAACAAGTTCCATGGTCCAGCTTCCAACTGGACATATTACGGCACATCTTGATTTTTTATTTTCTTCCACTTGTCCTCGCAGCCTTATGGGGAATAAATTGTGCGATGATTTTCGGGAAACAAAAAGTCGGAATGCTTGTATTGGTTCTCATCTGGGTGTTCCTCGGACCTCTGAATACCGAGTTCTTTTCTGCTTATTTTTATGAAGGTGGATTGGAAGGAGACCGCAGTTTTCTGTTTATTGGTCCTTTGCAACCTGGTAGTGTATATGTGCCGCTCGTTGGATATCTTGGAAACCAAGCATTACTGTTGAAAATCTTCATTCATATCGTGCTTCAAAGTATCATTCTGTTTCTGTTAATTGGTCAGTGGCACCTCAGATTGTCTCGACAATGGATGACAGCAGTCATGTCCTTACTCGTGCTTTACCTGCTGATCATAATCTCACCTTATGCACTAGCGAACAACCAACAGAGCTTTGACCGGAGTCACGATACTGAGCTAGCCCAACATTATAAAACACCGTATCGGTTTCAGCCGAATTATAAAAATCTGGACTATACGATTCAAAAGATGAATTTAACTTTAAATCCTGTCGAAAATCAGATAGAGACGGAGGCGGAACTGAACATCCAGTCAGATCAGGCGCATATTGTCTTGTCTTTATGGCACGAGTACCGCATCACATCCGTATCAGCCGGACAAAAAAAGTTGCAGTATAAACGGTACGGCGACTTTATTAGCATGTCGCTTCCTCCGCAGGCACGAACGCACACCGTGACGATTCGTTATCAACTCCATAACAGTCCTCATTTTCCGGTGACGGAGGAAGAATGGTATCTGCCGGCGACGACAAATTGGTACCCGGCCCGCCAAGTTGAGCCCATCAATCGTTTAGGCGTGGAGACGCTTGATCTGATTGTTGACCGATCTAATCTGATGAACGTGCGAATCACAGGTGAGTTGCCGAATGATCTCGTATCGAATTTAACAAGACAGGATGAAAATACGTACATAGGACGAGTATCAGGTGTGACGTTGCTTCGCGGTAACCTGTCGACCTATGAAGCTAGAGGGATCCAGATCGTAACGGATTCTTCCTGGTCCAATCCTTCGACTTATTGGTCGCCGGTCGAACGGGTACTGAAACATACAAATACAGTTATTCGGCGCACGTTTGGGAAAAAAGTGACTTTTCCGGATAAGGTGGTGCTTATTTCGCCGAATCTTGAGCGAAACAGTTTCTATGATAGTCATCATTTACTATTGCAAGTAGGCACTAACCTTAGACTGGATCAAAGCTTAAATGAAGTGATTGCGGCCTATGTACCGGGCTTGATGTGGTCGGAAGCACCAAGCCACGTCAAAACAGATCCAAAATGGAAGTTGTTTAATGCCGCACTTGCCTACTGGTTGCAAATCGAACTGAAACTCGAACCGATTGAGATTGATTCATTTTATCTTCAACAAACCGGACGTGATATGAAGCAACTTAACCGTTGGATCAAAACGTTTTCTGATCGCAGTCATGACCAGCAGTTGGTGCTGTTACAGCAATGGTACCGTGAGTTGAATGCCAAGCAGAAGGGAGGGAACAGGGATGATTGAAGTGCAACATCTGTCCAAGTCTTACCGCAAAAAACACATCCTGCATCAAGTCTCGCTTGAAATCGAAGGCATCTATGGATTGCTTGGTCCAAACGGTGCCGGGAAAACGACCTTGATGAAAATGCTCTGTGGATTGACGTCGATTACCGGCGGACAGATTGTGATTGACGGTCAATCCGTTGTCCGGAGAAAATATGCAGATGTTTCCGATCGAGTCGGCTTCCTACCACAAGATTTTAATGTCTATCCGACTTTAAAAGTGGAAGAAGTACTTCTTCATTTTGCTTTATTGCAAGGAATCATGGAGATGAACCAGCGGCAGGAACGGGTGGAGGAAGCATTGAGACGCGTCAATCTGCAAGACAAAGCACAAACACGGATGAGTGAGTTGTCCGGAGGAATGCGCCGTCGGGTCGGTATTGCGCAACTGTTGTTACGGAAACCGGAGATTTTAATTTTTGATGAGCCGACAGCTGGTTTAGATATCGAAGAACGGATTCGTTTTCGTAATCTGTTGCGTGAGTTGGGGGGAGAGCACACGATTGTCGTTTCCTCGCATCTCGTCGAGGACATCGAGTTCCTCTGTACAAAGATTGGGATTATCAAAGGTGGCTCCGTCCGGTTTGAAGGTACTCCGTCCGAGTTAAAAGCACAAGCGGTTGGCTACCTCGGACAAGTTGACATCATGGCAGATGATCTTGGAAGGTGGATGCAGGATGAGCGTGTCGTACATTTAAATGAAAAAGGTGATGTCGTGGAAGTTCGTTTTTTAGAAGATGAGGCGACTGGCATTTCTACAATCGAACCGAAGTTAATGGATGGCTACTCGATGGTCATGCGACGTGCGACATGAAGAAAGGGCGGATTCTCCATCACTTATTTATGTTCGATTGGAAACTGCACGGTATCGCTGCATTGCTTCCGATGCTGGTCTTCCTTGTGCTAGAGGTGTCTGCGTTATCGGATGCCCTGACGTCCGGAATTCAAATCGTTCATACCGTGTTTATTCCGTGTGTGGCGTGGACCATTATGTTACACCTCCACCCTCTATTTGAAGAAGGAGCGTATCATACGTTAGTTTTGCAGTATCGAAAGTGGATTTGGGTAGATGCAGGCAGATTTGTCCTCGTTTATTTTGGTGGATACATCGTGTTGATGGCGACAATTCTCGAATCAGATTTTAGCGCCTTGCCATTTCTTGTATATGTTCATCATATCTTGTTGCTGTTGTTATTTTTATTTGTCGGGATGAGTCTGATGTTGTGGACTCAGAAGTTTGAATACGTGCTCGCTTTAATCTTGATGTACACCTTATTAGAAATCGTCACAAAAGGACAGTTCATGCCATGGCCACACATTTTTCAGTTCGATGATAATCTGACCGATCCTCTTTACCAATCCAAAGTTCAACGGGTTGGTGTTCTGACAATCCTTTTTGCCGGATTGTCGGGTATTCGATTATGGCAACGATCTTAAACAAAAACCGACTAAGAAGCCTTGCTCTTAACGTTCTTCCGTCTCGACAATTTACCGGACAGAATCAATCCGCCGGAACATCCGATTTTGCTCGAGTTCATTAAGTCGCATCAATCATAAAGCGGCAATGTAATCCGTGACACAGTTACGAGTTCTGTTCCGGTAAAGGAAAGTCGATAGATATCCGGTTTTGTCGTCTGCCGTAGAAAATCAAAATCGTACATAGCATCAAAGTGGTGAAAAATCGAAGTCATGATGAAACCATGCGTGCCGATGACGATTCGTTTCCCAGGATGATTTTGCAAGATGACGGTCAATGCTTGAACGCCGCGGCGCTGACAGGATTGAAATGTTTCCGAGCCGTCGCGAGAAAAATCGTGATCAGTAAACATCTGTTGGACGAGCGGATAGACGTCAGCTTGCGGCATCGTCTGGTTTTGTCCGGAAAAGTCACATTCCCGTAAGTCTTCGTCAATCAAGATGTCTTTCCCGAAATAGCGAGCTGCGCCTTCAATCGTCAATAACGAGCGCTGATAGGGACTGGAGTAAAATAAATTGATTTTTTCAGTTGTTAAGAAACGTGTGACGCGTTTTGCGGCAAGTTGTCCGGCGTCGGTTAACCCGCGTGTTCGCTCACTCAAATCGGTTTTCGGAGATTCGGCGTGGCGGACGAGATAAATAGTAGTCATTGGAAGAACCTCTTTTCTTTAATTAGGTAAGATTCGGTTTTGGAGTTCCAAGAGAGGTGAAGCAGCTGTCACAACGGACAAAATTTATAGGTCGTGGCTTTGTTGTTTTGATAAGTAGTGCATACCTTGTTGATTATTATGAACGATGGACGATGGAGAAACCAACCCGTTTTGTCTATCAAGCGAAAAGTGCCTCATGGGAAGGTGTAATCGAAGTAAAGCAGGCAAAGAACGGTCTGTTTTCCTATTATACAAGTGAATGCTACGCGCTTCAGTACATCGGTAAAGATGTGAAAGAGTTATATAAGAAGGAACAACCTATTCTATGGGAAGTGGACAGTCTTCTTTCAAGTATAAATGGCTCACCGAATCGAGTAAGCCATTTCAATGAAATGGTCGGCACCTTCCCGGGCGGTTCGACAATCGAGACGACAGAAAGTTATCGTGTCGCCACGACTACTGATATCTTTCGTATCAGCGTCATGTGGAATGGTCACAAAAAAGAGACCTTATTTTTGACCTATACCAAGTAAAACAAAAGTTACCGGAAGGAGAGAAATCATGAAGACCGTTGAAATGGATGTTACCGCAATCCGGTCAGGAAGCGAGTTACACCGGCTCTTAAAACAAAAACTAAACTTTCCTTCACATTATGGCGAAAACTGGGATGCGTTTTGGGATGTCATCACCGATCCGGAAGACGCCAGTTTACCGGACAAAATCATATGGATCGGCTTTGCAGCGCTCCAACGAAAGCTGCCGAAAGAAGCGGAACAATTATTAACGTGTCTGAATGATTATCATCAGGAAATGGAACTTCACCCATGTGTGTCGACTTTCTTGGAAAATACGGATTGAGGTCGCTTGCCCGTAATAGGGGGTTGCTCTGGGATGCGTTTCAGAAGATAGACTGGAAACGAACAGTACATTATCCCGCAAGGAGGAACACCATGCGCTTATTTGCCATTGATTTAGACGGCACGTTGTTAGACTCGACTCATATGATTTCAGACCGAAATGTCACAGCCGTCAAGCGATGTCAGGAGAACGGAGACATCGTTGTCATCACGACAGGGAGAGCAGCGTTTGACGCGGCGCATCTGTTACGGATTCATCAGCTTGACTGTCCAATTATCGGTTCAAACGGAGCTGAACTCCGGACAGAACACAAAGAAATAACGATACGAAAAAGTGTTTATGTCCCCTCTGATGAGAGTGAAGCCATCTTGAACTGCTTGCTGAAGCAGAACGTATATCTTCAAATTTACTTGGAAGATGAAATTCTGATGACGTATGACGCGACGGATCAGTTGATGAAAAAAATCAAAGAAGAACAAGGAACCAATCCGTCGTTTCAAGCTGACAAATTCCTTAAATCCGTGCACCCTCAATTGACGCAGTATGGCGTCCGGGAAGTAACGGATTTCTCTGATGTCAATTTCACGCAAGTCATGAAATTCATGATTGTCAGTCCGAAAGCAGTCGTACTTAAACAGATTCAAAATGACTTGTCGTCACGAAACTGCACTGTTACAAGCTCTGGCACATTTAACCTCGAGGTAACGGCGAACGGAAGCGATAAAGGAATGGCGTTGCAACAATTTGCTGAACGGTTGGGAATTCTACTGACAGCAACCGTAGCGATTGGCGATCATCACAATGATCTGCCGATGTTTCGGGTTGCCGGGACAAGTATTGCGATGGGGAATGCGGAAGACGCCGTTAAACGACTGGCGACGGACGAGACAGGACATCATGATGACGATGGAGTTGCCATGGCATTAGAAACGTTCTGTTCGATTCAAGTCGGACATAAAGGAGGACAGGATGGCAAATATTACTGAAATCGCAAAGGCAGCCGGCGTTTCCCGCTCGACGGTCTCCCGTGTGTTGAACAATCAGCCGTATGTCATTGCTGAGAAACGTGAGGCCGTCTTACGGGCAATGAAGCAACTGGATTATCGGCCGAATCAAAATGCGGTTCATTTGTCGCGTGGCAAAACAAATGTCATCGGTGTGATGGTTCCGCAAATCAACCATCCGTTTTTCAGTCAACTGATCGAGGGCATCGGTATTGCCTGTGCCGAACAGAACATTTCGATGCTGATTCATCAAACGTTTAATGACAGGCAACAGGAACAGCTGTCGTTTACACAACTGCGGCATAAACAAATCGACGGGCTGATCATCGGATCGTCAGTCAGTCCGCCGGAAGTACTTGAGCGTGTTCGACGCGATGGTCCGGTCGTAATCTGCGAACAGCGGGAAGAAAGTCTCGCGCAGGTCGCTGTTGATCATCAAAGCGGAGTCTTAGCAGTGTTATTTCATTTAGTGGAACGGGGGCATTCTTCTCTCGGACTGTGTCTCGGAAATCCGGCGAGCGGAGTTGGTTTGATTCGCCGTCATAGTTTCGAAGCGTTCGTTCAGGAACACGGACTACTCGTTTCGCCGGATTGGTATTTTGAGGAGAACTATTCCTTTGCCGATGGACAAAAGGTCATGAATCAGTTGTTGACGCTCACAGACCGACCAACGGCGATGATTGTCGGCAACGATCATGTCGCTGCCGGCATCATTCATCAGGCGAAACAAGAAGGTATTAAAATTCCGGATATGCTTGCTGTGACCGGTTTTGACAATCAGGCGATTGCGGAGGCAATGGGGATGACCACCGTTGCCCAACCGATTGAACGACTCGGAAAAGAAGCGGTCCAATTGCTCGATCAGTTGGCTCGGGGAAAAGAACTTCCCGTCAGTCAGCCGATGCCACTCGAACTGATTGTGCGTGAAACGACATGATACTTGAAAGTTGTAAAGCTCGTAAACGTAGCGGTTGATCTTCGCAAAGCCGTCGTACTCAAAAGTGGTTGGTCAGGGAGGATTATATGGAAATCTATCAATTTAATAAAGAAGTGGGTAAGAAAATTACAAAGTTCGACTCTGATTTTGTGATGTCACGTATTACACAGACAGACAAAGTAGCACATATCGGATGTGTGCATTTAGATGAGGATGGATTAATCGGTTATCATCAGGCTGTTGTTTCTCAGCTTCTTGTAGTTGTAAACGGAGAAGGCTGGGTCAGAGGTGAGACGGATGAATATATCAAAGTTCATAGTGGGGAAGCCGTATTCTGGGATAAAGATGAATGGCATGAAACTAAAACAGATACGGGGTTGACTGCAATCGTTATAGAAAGCGAAGAGCTAATCACTTCATCATTAACATCTTTGAAGAAAATATAAGTGTTAACTAAATATGAAAAACTTTTAAAACCATCCTAGTTCAGTTACGGTTGCACCTTGTCTGTTCGATGTAATCATTGTGAAGAGGTGTCGTATTGTAAAGTTTGATATAGATGATGCCAAGATAGCCAGTTTTGGGCTCCATCACGTGACGTAAAGGAAATAAGAAAACGCAGATACTCCGTTCTTCAGTGAACAGGAGGGTCTGCGTTTTTACATAAAATGCTTTCGTTTGTACAGTTTATCTTCAATCCACAGCCAAACCCGGGTGCCGAGGTACACATTTCCGACCGTGACGACAAAGAGGATACCGAGCATGATGATGCCGCTCTGATCAAAAGTAAGAAGCGATTGGAAGACTGTAAAGACGGCGATTAACAGAAGTGGGACGGTAATACTGAGCCAAACAGAAAAAAATAAAAGTGGTTTCCACATACAAATCTTCCTTTCGTCTTTCATTTCTTCTTTTAGTATATGACGAATTTTAATATTAAGTGCAAAATTTAACGAAAAAAAAGAAAAGCCAAAGGAGGATGTCTCGTAACGAGAGGGTCTTCCTTTTG
Organism: Exiguobacterium sp. QJM3NY_9; assembly: GCF_056173545.1. NCBI lineage: Bacteria > Bacillati > Bacillota > Bacilli > Caryophanales > Exiguobacterium > Exiguobacterium sp. QJM3NY_9. Next base: position 1,390,062 of record NZ_CM149679.1, read on the forward strand.
TATTTATGCAACCGATTGCATCCGTATTCGATTAAAGCAGCAGATTAAATGAATCGTTTCTCTTGCAAAAAACTAGTTTTTATTTCTTAGGTTTTGTGTAAAAATAGAGGACAACAAACTGAGAGAATTTTTAGAAAAATGAACGAATAGATTATCTAATTTTTTGGATAAAAGAGAAAATCGTCGTTTTTCAAATTCTAAATAATTTATTTGCTTTAAGCCTGGAGGGGAAAGTATGAAAGTGTTGAAGATGTGGAACCAAATCAGTTTAGTGAAACAAATTGCAATCGGCTTGATTCTTGGTATTATTTTAGCTGTATCGATTCCTGAAGCCGCAAAATCCTTAACGATTTTTGGGACACTGTTTGTTTCCGCGTTGAAGGGAGTTGCACCGGTCCTGGTCTTCTTCCTCGTCATGGCGTCGATTGCCCAGCATAAAAAAGGACAGCAGACGAACATGAAGTCAATCGTCTTTTTGTATCTTCTCGGTACGTTCTTAGCAGCAATCGTGGCAGTCGTGTTTAGCTTCCTGTTCCCGGTAGATATTACTCTGACTCAAAATACAGAAGAACTGACTGCTCCAGGGAATGCCGTCGAAGTTCTCCGGACGCTCGTCTTGAACATCGTCGACAATCCAGTCAACGCGTTAATCAATGCGAACTACATCGGTATTCTAGCATGGGCCATCGTCTTAGGGTTAGCGCTTAAAAATGCTTCGGATACGACGAAGACGTTCATCTCGAATTTCTCGGACGCAATTGCTAAAGTGGTCGGATGGATCATCAAGCTCGCTCCGCTCGGTATCATGGGGCTTGTCATCGGAGCGATCACGGAAAATGGTCTCAGCTCTTTGCTTAGTTATCTCAATTTATTACTCGTCTTGATTGGTTCGATGCTCGCTGTTGCACTGATCATCAATCCGCTGATTGTATTCATCAATGTTCGTCAAAATCCTTATCCGCTTGTCTTCAAATGTCTTCGTGAGAGCGGCATTACGGCTTTCTTCACACGGAGCTCGGCAGCAAACATTCCGGTCAACATGGAACTCTGTAAGAAGCTTGGCCTTGATAAAGAAACATACGGGATTTCCATTCCGCTCGGTGCGACAATTAACATGGGCGGCGCGGCAATTACGATATCCGTCTTAACGCTCGCAGCGGTAAATACGTTAGGCATCCAAGTCGATCTTCCGACAGCGATCATTTTAAGCGTCCTGGCTGCGGTCTGTGCGTGCGGGGCTTCCGGTGTCGCAGGCGGATCACTCCTCCTGATTCCGCTCGCATGTAGTCTATTCGGTATTTCAAATGATATAGCGATGCAGGTTGTAGCCGTCGGTTTCATTATCGGAGTCTTGCAAGATTCGTTTGAGACAGGTCTTAACTCTTCGACAGACGTTCTGTTTACGGCGACAGCTGAATTCAAAAAACGTTTAAAAGAAGGGGAACAACTGTCAATCAACCGATCGGTCATGGCTGCAGAAACAACTGAAAAAGTCGTCAATAGCTGACTCGATTGTAACTAATATCGGTGATGCTACAAAAAAGGTTAAAACCACCCGTATGGGATGTGTTTTAACCTTTTTTCGTAGCAATTGGCTAAGTCCAATGAAACATACTTCAGTCTTAAGCGCTCCTTATTATCGCTATTCTATTTTATTATTATTATTTAACATGTATCGATTCTTTTAAACACTGGAGCGATCCGTCTAAAAAGTGCGACTGTCCAAAAATAGGGAGTGGATCATTCAACCCACTCCCTGCTTGGCCAATACAACCTTATTTTCCTGGCTTTGTTTTATAGAAGCTGTAGAAGACGCTGATCAGGATGACGAGGACGATCGTACCGAGCGACATCCAGAGTGGCATTTTGTAGACATCACCGAGAATCATCTTCGCCCCGATGAAGACGAGCATGAAGCTGAGTCCGTGCTTCAGGTAGTAGAAGCGGTCAATCAGGTTCGCGAGGACGAAGTAGAGACTGCGGAGACCAAGGATTGCCATGATGTTCGCATAGAAGATGATGAACGGGTCACGCGAATAGGCAAAGCTTGCTGCGACCGAGTCGACGGCGAAGACGATATCCGAGATTTCGATGAAGATCAACGCAATCAGTAATGGTGTGAAGAACAATTTGCCGTTGATCCGCTGCGTGAACTTACCGGACGAGATGTCCTGCGTGATTGGCAAACGTTTTTCAAGCCAACGGACCGTCTTGTTCTCTTCAAGCGACGTTTCCTGCCCGATGTTCTTGAACATCATGTAACCAGTGTAGACGAGGAACGCACCGAAGATGTAGTAGACCCAGGCGAAGTTCTCAAGGAGCGACACCCCGGCGACGATGAAGATGACGCGGAAGAGGATGGCACCGAGAATGCCCCAAAACAGGACTTTGTGCTGATACTTCAACGGAATCGCAAAGTACGCAAAGACGAGTGAGAAGACGAAGACGTTATCAATCGCAAGTGCCTTTTCGATGAAATATACGCTCGTGTACTCAATTGCAGCGTCGCTGCCTTGCGCATAAAATAACCAACCACCAAAGGCAACGGCGAGTCCGATCCAGACGAACGTCCACGTCCAGGCTTCGCGGAGCGAAACCTCATGAGCTTTCCTGTGAAATACGCCAAGGTCCAATGCGAGCATGATGAAGACGATCGCTAAAAATACAATCAATAGTGTCAACAGCGCTTCCTCCTTTAAAATGTGTTCTGTTCATATTTCAATTATAGGTTCAAATGAACTTAAAGTAAAGAAGGGAGTGTGCTGTTTTTGTTTAAAAAATCAATCAGACACTTTTTTGCCTTAAAATCAAAAGGGACGTCAAAAGGGGAGACTGGTATGGAAAAAACAAGTGCCATCAACAAAACCGCCTGGGAATACCGCGCTTATGAATTTTGGAATCAACGCGACGGGGCGCCGGCGGACAAGGCGAAAGCAATCCTGGCCGATCCAAAAGCGAGTCTTAAGAAACATCAGCATTATTTTGGGGAAGTGAATGGCAAGCGGATTGCCAACTTGTGCGGCTCGAACGGACGCAAAGCGGTTCCGCTGGCGTTACTCGGTGCTGACGTCACGGTCTTCGACATCTCGGAAGAAAACCGGCGTTATGCACTGGAACTTGCCGCCTGTGCCGGGACGCACCTCGAGTATATCGTTGGAGATATCTATGAAATTAATTTGAAGACGTACCGGCATCAATTCGATGTCTTGTATCTTGAAGGCGGGACATTACATTATTTTCATGACCTGGAGGCATTCACGTCGATTTTGTTTGCCTTGCTCAAGCCGGGCGGGAAACTGATTTTAAGCGACTATCACCCGATCAAACGTTGTATTGATGAGGAGTCACAGTACATCCCGCGCTATTTCGATCAGGATATGTACGAAGACAAAATCGCCTATCAATCACATTTTGATCCAGCTGAACAAACGGAATTTCCGAAGGTGATGCTGCGGCACTATACGATGAGTGAGATTGTAAACACGGTCATCCGGAACGGCTTCACCCTCGCACAATTGGACGAACATCGGGGTTGGAACGGCGAAAACATCCCGTGGGAATTCACGCTCGTCGCGACGACATAAAACCCGGCATCCATTTACGGATGCCGGGTTTGTTTGACGATTATCGGGTTTTGTCATCTGTAAATATGAAAGTTCATTTTTACAGGCGTTCAAGACGACGGGAGACAGCAGTCAAAATGACGGCGAGAATGACCATGATGCCACCGACCCACGGTGTGTGAACGAGTCCAATCGTGTCGGCGACAAGTCCGCCGATCGTTGCACCAAGGGCGATTCCGATGTTAAAGGCGGAGATGTTTAACGCAGACGCGACATCAACGGCAGCCGGGACATATTTCTCAGCCAATTGGACGATATAGAGCTGGAGTCCCGGGACATTCATGAAGGCAAGAAGTCCCATCAAGATGATGCCGATGATGCCGGCGACTTTAAACGGAATCATGAATGACAAGGCGATCATGACGATGGCGTGCAAAATGAACATATAGAACAACGCTTTAATCGGGTTGCCGTTGGCGAGTTTTCCACCTACTGCGTTGCCGATCGCGACGGCAATGCCGTAGACGAGCAGGATGATGCTGATCAGGCTCGGACTGATTTTCGTCACGTCCTGCATGATCGGCGTCAAGTAGGTGAAGGCGACAAACGTTCCACCGTAACCAAGCGCAGTGATTAAGAAACCGAGCAGCAGACGCCCGTTCGTCAACAATTTAAACATGTCGGAAAACTTCGCTGGTGGAGATTGTTTCAAGTCTTTTGGAATTAAGAAGAAACTGGCGATGATTGAGACAAGACCTAATGCGGCTACTGCGAAGAACGTCGCGCGCCAACCGAACGCTTGACCGATGAACGTACCAAGCGGGACGCCGGTAACCGTTGCGACCGTCAGTCCGGTGAACATCAAGGCGATGGCACTGGCTTTTTTATCTGCCGGTACGAGCTGAACGGCAATCGTCGCACCGATCGAGAAGAAGACACCGTGCGAGAAAGCGGTGATAAAACGGGCGACGATCAACAGTTCAAAACTGGGAGCGACGGCAGAGACGAGATTACCGGCGATAAAGACGACCATCAATGCCATCAGTAACGTTTTCCGGTTCATCCGGTTCGTTAAAGCAGTCAGAATCGGGGCACCGACGGCGACGCCGATCGCATATCCGGAAATGATTAACCCGGCAAGAGTGATGCCGATATTTAAGTCACCGGCGATGGCAGCAAGCAATCCGACCGGGACGAATTCTGTTGTTCCGATGCCGAAAGCGCTGATTGCAAGGGCAAGCAGGGCGAGGCGACCGTTTTTAGGAACCTGTTCCTGTTCGGAACGGGGGTTTAATTGATTCATGATAATTCCTCCTAAGGTTGAAATGAATAGAAAACAGTTTGTTGCCGGCAGACCGGGCCCAGTCTGCTTGATGAAAAGGAGAAGCTTCTGCATTCCATCATAGAGTGGCAAGTTGAATTAAGGAAGTACGCACTTTCAAGTACCATAGGCACTAAAAAGTACCTTACCTACTATTATCAAATCAATGGACGAAAGCAACTTGTACTTTCTGTTGACAGTTGTTATCATGAACCCATCAAATGCACTTGAGAAGTACGCACTTTTAAGTACGATAGGCACTAAAAAGTACCTGTCCCGCTGTACTCCAAGAATCGAAAGGAAGAATCAGCATGGCCTATAACATTCCGGTCGAAGCGACGCTGCAAGTCATCGGAGGCAAATGGAAAGTCGTCATCATGTGCCATCTCATCAAAGGAGAACGACGGACAAGTGAATTGAAGAAGCTGATGCCAAACATCACGCAAAAAATGTTGACGCAGCAACTGCGCGAGCTTGAACAGGACGGTGTCATCATCCGGACCGTCTACGAACAAGTCCCACCGAAAGTCATCTATTCCTTATCCGACTACGGTTGGTCATTGCGTCCGATTCTCGACGCCATGTGTGCGTGGGGCGAAGGACATATCGATTTGACGGGTGAGGAAGTCGTTTCTTCTTAAAGCGGACTATCATACTGCACAGCAAAACGACCGTCCTGATTTCAGGCGGTCGTTTTTGTTAGTACGATTGAAGTGTTTGACCGTGCGAAAGGATTAGAGATTAAAACGGAAAATTCCTTATTAAGGAAATTCATTTCTTAATAGGAGCTGGTCCGTTTATGCTGTCTGTCGAGGCATGGTTTTACATTTATTTTGCAATTGGAGCAGTGGTTGTTTTTCTCATCGGTTGCGGGATTGCCAAGAAAACATAGAAGCAGGACAGTGGCTTTTCGTTTATCCTGCTGATGAGCGTGGTGTTGTTTGCGGCTCTAGCTTACTGGTTCAACGGTGCGGCTAAAGAAGTATTCACGGGAACATTACCTTGGCTGATCAATCTCATATTCGGCGGCGTACTTCTGATCATGTTCCTTGCCGGTTCGAAAATGATGTTCAAAAGAATATAAAGGTCAGTTGCAATCGACGGACTGTTCCTTTCATAGGACCGTCCGTATGTACGTGGTTAAAGAGGGTGACGACTCCCTCGTCGTTCGATGACGAGAATGTGATCCGTGATTTCTTCCGGTTCGTCGTCGAACGGATCATACGTGATTCGTTCGGACAACCGGATTTGGTATTGCTCCAAACCCTCGATGGTTTGCAAATAGTCCGGCAATCTTTCGGTCGGTTCCGTTAACGTTGGATCGGTAAACGGAAAATTATCGTCGTTCGGATTATTTGTATGGATAAAAACGGCGTCCAATCCTGCATCCAGCTGGGACAGTTCGATCCAGAGCTGGTACGGTTGTCCCCACGTTTGAAGAGCGGTGTTTAACTCATCCATCAGATGAAACAAGGCCCGGACATGTGCTGTTCGCATCTTAAGGTGACCGTTTCCGTGTCCGTCAAAATCGAGGTGGACGTGCCAAAAATCGAACCAGCTGTCAGGACTGAAATCGAGCGGATGGGCGCTGAGTTGTTGTTCTTTTTGAAGATTTCGGAAGTAGCGCCGTTTGCCTCTGAATTTTTTCATGTCTTTAGTACTCCTTTACGTGAATCGAGTTATGTAATTATCATTTTTACACGTCAAACTAAGTTAAATAAAGCTAATCGGATAATTTCTGATTAAATATCGTTAATTTCTGTTTTTACTTGGTGGTAAATGGAAATTCCTGTATAATGTGAATTAACATTAGTTCACTTTAAATACATTTTTAATGAACTATGAAATGAGGAGGTTTTTATATTGGAAAAATTTTCTTCAGATATTCGTTTGGTCTCTCAAAGGATTCAGCAAATTCAACATTCGATTTCTACCGAAGAAGCTACTAAAACCGCTTTAATTATGCCGTTTTTTCAAACGTTGGGTTATGACGTATTTAATCCGGCAGAGTTCACTCCGGAGTATATTGCTGACGTCGGAATAAAAAAGGGTGAAAAGGTTGATTATGCAATCATGGATCAGGGACAGCCGACTATTCTTATTGAAGCTAAATCAATCCGAGAACCTCTCACGAAACATGATTCGCAACTGTTTAGGTACTATGGAACGACGCAAGCTAAGTTTGCTATTTTAACGAATGGCGATACTTATCGATTCTACACGGATTTAGAAACACCCAACGTAATGGATACTGTTCCATTCTTTGAAATTACACTGTCTACCATTAAGGATAATGAAATCAAAGAGCTGTACAAATTTAAAAAACAAGAATTTAACGTCAACACGATTCTCTCTACAGCAGAGGAACTAAAATATTTAAGTGCGATTAAAGAACAGTTAAAAACACAATCACAGTTACCGAGCGACGAGTTTATTAGATTACTGATTCAAGACTGCTATCAAGGGATTAAAACGCAAACTGTGGTTGATAAGTTTAGACCTATCGTTTCAAAAGCGTTTACACAGTTCATGAATGAGAATATGAATGAACGAATCAAACATGTGATTTCAGGAGACTCGGAATCATCGACGGTTTCTGTTCCTTCCTCATCAGAGTTAGAAGCAGAAAATAGCATCGATGAACCGGGTATAGATATTCCATCACAGCCTTCGATTGAAACCACACAAGAAGAAATTGAGGGGTATGCAACCGTAAAGGTGTTACTTGGATCGACAGTCGATAAAAATCGAATTTTTTATCGGGATAACGCGAGCTACTTTAACATTCTGATTGATGATAGTAATCGGAAATGGGTCTGTCGTTTGCACCTTAATTCATTAACAAATAAATATATAACTTTCCGTGATGAACCGAATGTGCGACATAAAATTAATGAAGTATATGAAATCGAACAATATAAAGAGCGCTTATCAGATATCGTCAACGAAATCATTGCTTCAACTTAATTTCCTTATTTAGATGTCTGTCTTCACAGAATTTATGGCTAGGAAGCCCGCTGCTTCAGTGGTTGGAATGTCAGTTACAATTCTTACTTTTGATAGCGAGGGCATTGACGTGATTTCCGACATGAATCGCTTTTAAGGGAAAGGGTAACCAAAACCAGCCCTGCATCGTAGCGTAGCGGCGTACAAGATTGGCGCTAAGAGGCGATTTGAGAAAAGAATGAAATGAGCGGCTAAACATTCATGAACACCAGATTTTTAATTGTTCTACAACCTGCCTACCTTTAGCGAGGTAGGTTTTTTTATTTCATTTCAGTAATTTTGTTTTAATTTGATTACGCTTTCAATTAAAACATTGTTTCTTAAATGAGGACTTGCTATACTGTTGGTGAACACGGGGAACTTGCGCACGAATCACGGATCAACGAGCGATGTACAGTCAAAACGATGTTTTTATATTACATTGTCTTATAACGGTCAATGATTTCATTAAAGGGGAGCTGAGCATATGGGACAGAAACTCAACTGGACGGCAACACTCGGATTGACGACGGTGCTACTCGCCGCGTCACTGCCGATGCAACCGGTCGCGGCGGAAACGTCACCCTCCGTCACGGAACGGGTCGACGCACAACTGGATCAGATGACACTTGAGCAGAAGATCGGACAAATGATCATGCCGGATTTCCGGTTATGGGACGGGGTCAATCATACGCAACTGGCACCGGAAGTCGGTCGGGTCATCGACCGGTTTGACTTAGGGGGCGTTATCCTATTTGCGGAAAACGTCAGTGAGACGGAGCAGACGACGAAATTGGTCCATGACTTGCAGGAGGTCGTCGAGCAGGATACAAGCAACGATATCCCATTGTTCGTGACGATTGACCAGGAGGGCGGCATCGTGACACGCCTCGGTACGGGGACGAACTTACCGGGCAACATGGCAATCGGGGCGACCCGCAGTCCGGCTTATGCGGAAGCGGCAGGCGGTATCATCGGGTCCGAGTTGAAGGCCCTCGGCATCAACGTCAACTTTGGTCCGGTCCTAGACGTCAACAACAACCCGGGCAATCCGGTCATCGGCGTCCGCTCGTTTTCGAGTGATCCGAACCTGGTTGGGGAACTCGGTTCGGCGATGACACGCGGCATCCAGGAACAAGGTGTCGTTGCGACGGCGAAACACTTCCCGGGACACGGCGATACGGCGGTCGATTCGCATTACGGTCTGCCGGTCGTCGACAAATCACTTGAAGCATTACAACAGCTTGAACTGATTCCGTTTAAACGGGCGATTGCGGAAGGCATCGACATGATCATGACGGCACATATTGGGATGCCGCAAATCGAGGATGAAGTCGTCGAGTCCAAACAAGGGACGTTCCCGTTACCGGCGACGTTGTCGGATGACGTCATCACCGGTGTCCTGCGCGAAGAACTCGGCTATGACGGACTTGTCGTCACCGATGCCTTGAACATGCAGGCGATTGCCGACAACTTCACGGAGTCGGAAGCCGTCATCAAGACGTTTCAGGCCGGGGTCGATATCGCCTTGATGCCGACGATTTTAAGATCTTCGAACGATGTGACGAAACTGGAGACGATTTTTGACGATGTGATTGCAGCCGTTGAAGCCGGTCAATTATCTGAAGCAACGATTGACGCATCCGTCGAACGAATTTTGACGTTAAAAGCAACGCGCGGCATTTGGAACGAAACAGTCGACGCGGCGACGCTCGACGAAAAACTCGTACAAGCAAAAACGGTCGTCGGCAGTCCGGAGCATAAAGCACTTGAACGAGAAATGACGGAAGCCGCGGTCACGCTCGTCAAGAATGATAAGAAAACACTGCCTCTTAAACCAAAGAAAGGCGAGACGATCCTCGTCCTGTCACCGGCAAAAGATCAGACGGACAGTATGGTCAAGACGATCCGGTCGCTTGAGAAAAACGCCGGTAACCTGAAACACGTCAACATCGTGACGGAAAATTATACGGCGTCGACGCCGCACCTGGATCAAAATCCGAATCTGCAGGAAAAGCTGGATGCGGCGGACTACATCATCGTCGGCTCAAACGTCAACAACAGTGACAAGCTGAAAGCGACGGCGGCGGATCATTATGTACCGGCGGAAGTCTTCCGTCAGGCGAAACGGACCAACACACCGTCCGTCCTGCTCAGTCTCCGGAATCCGTATGATGTCGCCGTGCAACCGGACGCGAAAGCGCAACTGCTTGTCTACGGTTTCAAGGGCGATCCGAACGGACCCGACTCGGAAGCCGGGAACACGAAATCGGCCGGACCGAATTTACCGGCAGGAATCCGTGCCATCTTTGGTGAAGTGAAACCACAGGGAAAACTGCCGGTCGATGTCCCGAAATTTGAGGACGGTCTGTTTAAAGAGGCGCTTCATCTCGAGTTTGGAGACGGGTTCCGGAACTGGAACCGGTAAGTGTGAAGGGAATAGGTGAGCTCAATCAATCAGATTGGGCTTTCGCTATTGACTTTTTTTGCAATAAAATTTTAATGATTTGTTAAGTGGAGTAAACTAAAGTTTTTTAAGGGTTACATAGTGAGTAGAGAGGGTGTTGACGATGTTAGATAAATTAGCGACAGAACGACGAAACGAACGAACGATGCACCTGGACGACATGGCGGTCGAAGAGGTTCTGCGTGTCATGAATGAAGAAGATACGTCGGTTGCGAGCATCATCCGACAAGAGATTCCGATGATTGCAGAAGTCGTCAAACAGATCATTACGTCGTTTCAGGCCGGTGGGCGCCTGATTTACATTGGAGCCGGGACGAGCGGACGACTCGGTGTCCTCGACGCGGCGGAATGTGTGCCGACGTTCGGTGTCTCGCCGGACATGGTCGTCGGACTGATTGCGGGTGGGGAACGGGCACTGATTCAAGCCGTCGAAGGGGCGGAAGACAGTCAGACGCTTGCCGTTGAAGATTTACAGGCACTCGAAGTAAACGTAAACGACACCGTCATCGGCATCGCGGCGAGCGGACGGACACCGTATGTCATCGGCGGACTGGATTATGCACACGAAGTCGGTGCGACGACGGTTGCCCTGTCCTGTAACAAACAAGCGGTCATCAGTAAGCACGCGCAGTACAAGATTGAAGTCGAAACCGGACCGGAAGTCTTGACCGGTTCGACTCGACTCAAGGCGGGCACGGCACAAAAACTTGTCCTGAACATGATTTCGACGGCGGCGATGATCGGCGTCGGAAAGGTGTATCAAAACTTGATGGTCGACGTCCAGTCGACGAACGAAAAGTTAGAAGTCCGTGCGAAACGGATGATTGTCGAAGCGACCGGGGTTGACGGAGAGACGGCAGCGCGTACTTTCACTTCGGCGAACGGTCACGTCAAGACGGCGATCGTGATGATTTTAGCCGACATATCGTATGATGAAGCAGTCGAACGCTTGCACCGCGCAAACGGATTCGTCCGTGATGCACTTTAAGGGGGGATAAAAGATGAAAAAAGAAGAAATCTTGGCGGAAGCCATCCTCGCACAGGTCGGGGGAACGGATAACATTCGGCAACTCGCCCACTGCATGACCCGGGTCCGGTTGTCGCTGAAAGACCCGACGAAAGCAGACATCGAGGCACTTAAACAAATCGACGGTGTCATGGGTGTCATCGATGACGAGACGTTACAACTCGTCGTCGGACCGGGGACGGTCAACCGGGTCACGGATCATCTCAGCCGCACGACAGGACTTGCAATCGGTGAGGAATCGGTCGACGAAAACTTGACGTTCGAGGAACGGGCCGCGATCGAACGGCAAAAAGTTAAAGAGAAACAAAAGTCCCCGTTCAAGCGCTTCTTACGCCGGATCGGGAACATCTTCATCCCGCTCATCCCGGGACTGGTCGCGTCCGGAATCATCAACGGCGGAGCGAACTTCGCGAAGAATGCCGGAGTCGATGCAACAGTGACCTGGATGCAGATTCTATTGTTACTCGGAAGTACCGTCTTTGCCTACTTAGCGATCCTCGTCGGCTGGAATACGGCGAAGGAGTTTGGCGGCACACCTGTCCTCGGAGCGATTGCCGGCGGGATTTTATTTAATCCGTTACTCGTCGACATCGTTATATACGGGGAACCGCTCGTCGTCGGTCGGGGCGGACTGTTTGGTGTCATCTTTGCCGCCTGGCTGATGACCTATCTTGAAAAACACATCCGCCGCTTCATGCCGGTCTCGATCGATATCATCTTTACACCGCTCTTGACCGTCTTGATCGTCGGCTTTACAGCACTGTATGCCATCATGCCGGTCGCCGGTATCTTGTCCGACGGCATCATGTTAGGCATCAATGCGACGCTTGAAGTCGGTGGACCACTCGCCGGTGCCGTGCTCGCTGGATTCTTCCTGCCGCTCGTCATGGTCGGTCTCCACCATGGCTTGACACCGATTCATTTGGAGCTCCTGAACACGATTGGCGATACGCCACTCCTACCGATTCTCGCAATGGCAGGTGCGGGTCAAGTCGGGGCGGCACTGGCGATTTTCGTCAAGACACGCAATCAGCGTTTACGTAACATTATTAAAGGGGCGATTCCGGTCGGTTTCCTCGGGATCGGTGAGCCGTTACTGTACGGGGTCACGTTACCACTCGGTCGTCCATTCTTGACGGCGTGTATGGGAGCAGCTGTCGGCGGAGCTTTCCAGGCGACGATGAAGACGACGGCACTTGGAATCGGTGTATCCGGTCTGTCGTTGACACCGTTGATTGATAACGGGATGTACTTGACGTATATCGCCGGTCTTATCATCTCGTACGCGGCAGGATTCCTGTTTACGTATTGGTTTGGCTTTAAGGAGGAAATGGCAGACGGGATTTAACGGGGATAGAGGATTTCAGAAGAAATAAAAAGATGGAAGATCACGTTTGAGGTGATGTTCCATCTTTTTTTTGACTCCCGGCCCATTTAAAATCAATGAGCAAAAAACTGATTCACTGATTTATCGGACTTCAGCTGATTCCGGATCAGCTTTTTCAAGTCTTTTTCCTGTTCGATTGTGCTGAGTTGCGTGTTGTACCACCCGTCAAGCTGTTCCCGCGTCACCTTGAAGGTATAGTCCGGGAACGAAAAGGTGATGTGGTCGACATTGTCGACAAGTGCAAAGAGATAGGTTGCATTATACAAGACCGTTTCTTTGATTTCTTGTTCGACTTCTTCTGTCTCAATTTCTTTATAGTCTAAAGTGATTCCGTACGGTGTTTGTTTGGTTTCAAGAGCGATTTGTCGCAACTCTTGATGGTGTGCCAATTGCTTGACGATCGTTCCGACAGCACTATTATCGCCGACATAAGTATGTTTGTAGTGGAACAGGTCCACCTTTGAATCAGCACGTTGGCTGTAGCCGTTCCAAATCAGTACGAGGCAGACAATCGACAGCAATGGGATTAAAATTCGTTTCATTGATAATCGCTCCTTTAAGTATCTCCTCCTCATGGTATCATAATTTGTAGAATACCTCCTAAAAAATTCTTATATTGGTACTTTAGTAACAATTCGTTAAGAGCAAATATCCAGTCAATCAAGAGGAGTGAAGCAGATGAAAGGACTCGCCGTTTATTTAAGTGAACCGTTGATTGATGAAGCGAAAGACAACATCCGGCAGATGCGGACAATTGGTTTTACCTCAATCTTTACCTCATTACATATTCCGGAAGACGACCCGACGCTGTATACGGAGCGCTTGCGGGACCTCGGGGCGCTCGCTCGGGAGCTCGAGATGGAACTCGTCGCGGATATCGCACCGAGTTCGCTTGCCGCACTCGGCAAGACGTGGGACGATGCTGCTAGCTTAATCGAATGGGGCGTGACCGGTCTGCGGGTCGATTATGGCATCACGCCGAAGCAGGTCGCGGACTTGTCAAAACAGATGATGGTCGCCTTAAACGCCAGCACGCTGACGGCAGAGGAGCTCGCTGCGATGAAAGCGGAGGGGCTTGTCCTTGAGCAGATCGAGGCCTGGCACAACTATTATCCGCGACCGGAAACAGGACTCGATCTGGGCTGGTTCAATGATAAAAATGAATGGCTCCGTGGGCAGGGAATCCGTGTCCAAGCGTTCATTCCGGGAGACGGACAACTGCGTGGTCCGCTTCATGCCACGTTACCGACGCTCGAAGACCACCGCAGAAGATCACCGTTTGCCTGTTATCTCGAGCTTCAAGCATCCGTCGACCGGATTCTGATTGGAGACCCGGGTTTGTCGGCGAGCACGATGAAACAGTTTGCTGCCTATCAGGAGGGAATCATTGTCCTCCGGGCGACGGGTCAAAGCGATGATCCGTTGTTGACGCGCGTACAGACGAATCGACTGGATCCGGCACGCGACGTCATCCGGTCCGTCGAGTCGCGTAGCTCCGGTCGGCCGGGCAATGGATTATTAGAACCCGCGACCTTATCAGACCGGCCTGTCGGATCGGTCACGATCGACAATCTTAAGTACGGACGGTACGCCGGCGAATTGCAAGTCACGAAACGGAATCTTGCTGCCGACGAACGGATCAATGTCGTCGGTCGCGTGATTGAAGCGGATTGGCCGTTGCTGCAACAGATTGGACCCGGTGGACGCTTTCAAATCGAATGGTGCTGATTGTAGTGGCCTAACAGCAGGTCACGTAAGAAGAGACGTCCATGCCTTGCATATGCTCGGCGTGGGACGTCTCTTGTTGTTTTTGTGCAAGCTATCATGATTAGCTCCATGTCATCTATCTCGTGAAGGGGGCGGAAACATCATCCGTTGACCAGTTTTTCCGAATCGCTTCAAGGACAACCTCCGGATCATCCCAGTGCAAGATGTGGGAAGTTGACTGAGCAGATATTACCGTCCCACCGGTTTTCTCCTGCCAGATGGCAATCGCTTCTTGGCGGAACGGTTCATCCGAGACGGGTAACGTCGCCCGCAGCAACAGCACGTTTTCCCCCGGGACGTCGTCAAGGAAGTCGAGAATTTCGTCCTGATACATTGCCGCCAGGATCGCACGCGCCGTTTTCGCACGGGCATGCCAGTAATATCGTCCGTCCTGCATCCGGACAAAATCTTGTCCGGCCAAGTCAAGTAACGGCGACCGGCGCATCTTCGGTCCATAGACAGCGACGTCTAAAAACTCTTCGAGTGTCGCAACCGATTCTTCGAAGTCGGTCTCGTAAAAGGCAGCTTCTTGCTCGAGCGGTGTGCCGCGCAATCGTTTACTCTGATACCCGCCGTCAATCAAAATCGAGCCGCGGACCCGCTCCGGCTGTTCCTTCTGATAAAAGAGCGCGATGAAACTACCCCAGGAGTGCGAGAGAAAATAGAAATCTTGGATATGTAGAAGTTCAAACAGTTGGTTCAGCCAATCGGAGAAGCGGGCAAACCGGTAGTCGTTTTCGTCTGCGAACGGTTCCGTTTTTCCGTGACCCGGGGCGTCAATCGAAACAATCCGGTAGTCATGTTTCAAGGCATCAGCCAGTTCAATGAAGCTGAGGCTTGTTCCGCCGAGGCCGTGCAGGCAAAAAATCACCGGACGGTCCGGTTCGCCCCATTCGGTGACCTGTGTAGAGGTACCTGCGCATTCAATGTTATACCGTTTCATTTGACTTCCTCCGTTTCGATAGGTGAGTTCTTACTTTTTAACCAGTATTATACATCAAATGCTGTATACTGAAGCTATTAAATGTAACGGAATCAAAATGGAGGGAACGTGGAATGAAAATTACAGTGGCGACACTTTGGACGAATCAATTAAAACCGATGCAGGACTTTTACACTGGGACACTCAGTTTTCCGCTCGTCGAGAAGATGGAAACATCCTTTACGGTTCAAATCGGGACGAGTCAGCTTCGATTTGAACTGGACACGACGCAGCAAGCGAAACAATATCACTTTGCGTTCAATATTCCGGGGGATGCGTTTCAGCTGGCGAAGAATTGGTTGCGGCAACGCCTCCCGTTATTGATCGAGGACGGTGCGGACGAAATTTATTTTGAAAACATCGATGCCCATTCCGTCTACTTTTACGATCCGGACGAGAACGTCGTCGAATTGATTGCCCGCCATGCCGTCAATCCGGATAAGTCGCTTTCAACGTTTAGCGTACAGGATATACTCGATATCGGTGAAATGAACGTGACGACGCCGGACGTCGCCGGTGTCGGGGCAAGATTTGCTGAACTCGGTATCGTTCGGCGGGATCGTCAGCCAATCAAACCGGATTTCCTGAACTTCCTCGGAGAACCGGAAGACGGGACCCATCTGTTGCTCGGGCGCGCCGGACGGCCGTGGTTATTTTCACCGAAAATAGCGCTGACGAGTCCGCTCGAGTTAGAGATCGATAATCAGATGCATGTCCGACTTGATCGGGAGGGTGTGCTGCATCGTAAATAAGAGGTAGAACGGTGTCTACGCGATTAAAAATATGTTAATGACGTCTAAAAGAGGAGAGTGAATCATGAAAAGAGTCAATGTGTTCAGGCGTTTTCTAGCTACTGCTTTTCTATTGTATGGAGGATACTTAGCTGTATTTGAAGTACCGGACACGCTCAGCATCGCTTTAATTTTAGCGGGGATTACCCAGTTAACGGTTGATTTAGTTTTTCCGAAGAACGATTCGGTTGATGAGCGGCAACGGTCCGTCCAGTCGAAAAGTGGCAGTACATCTTATGCTTTAAGTGTTCTGTATGCGTTCGCTCTCTTAGCGCTCGTTCACTTTAATCTCATTCAACATGTCATGACGGCGTTATTGATCATGTTTAGTTTGCAAATGCTTACGTACCCGGCAATGCTGTTCTTATATAAACGTGTTATGTAGGAGAACAACATGCGCTTTATGTATTTTCCTTCAAAAAGCGTGAGGAACAAGAAGCTTGGGTCGCTTAAAAGTGTTCTCGACCATTTCATGAAAAATCACTATCGCTTTATTATTTGTGAAGTATTGTAGGTTCAACTGCAGGAAAGGACAGCCGATGACGAACTTTTGGAAAGCAAACGGCAAGTGGCGGGTCGGACGAATGGTTTTAATCGGGATATTGCTCGTGTTGATCTCGTGTTTTTTTTATACTTTTCATCAGAAAATCCTGCGTCAATTATACTTGGAGGACCAACTCGAACAGCAGTACGGACTGGAAAAAGACGAGTATCAAATAAAAAGTTATTTCTCGAAGTTTGGTTACGACTATATTCTCGTCTTACATGACGAACCTCGGACATCGTATGACTTTAACGTTCGAGAAACTAACGGAGATTACTATGCAGTATACTTAGGACACAACTTTTTAGATCCATCCGAAGCGTCTATTGATTTCCGGGAGCCGAAACACCTCGAGTTCGAACAGTTTAAAGATGAACCGTAAACGTATAGGAGGTTGCAACGCAAACGTTTCAAAACAGGAGAAATCCAAATGAGGCACGACTCTAACTGGCTCAATCAGCCGAATAAAATCGACAGGCAGCACCCATTGAAATTTACTACACACAGAAGGCGGTACCGAATTTTGGCACAATACGTATTATACGTTTAACCGGATGACTGGTCACGCCTTACTTCAACCGATTCCGTCAGCATCGTTCTTATGTCGGAGTGAAGTGAAGTGAAGTTACAACCGCCCGCGCAATCGCGACAAATCCGAAGCCGCCAGCAGTCTCGATATGGTCAATAAGGCGATGATTTTGAAGCTGTTACGTGATTTAAAAGAAACATATGATTTGGCATACCTTTTTATTACCCATGATGTCCAGGCAGCCCAAGCACTCAGTGATCAATTTATGATTTTGGATTAGGGTCAAATTGTCGGGCAATATCCGACACCCCAAGCGTTTGATCAGGCAACGGATCCTTATGTCTCCTCAATCAAGGATGCGATGCTCGCAACGCATCCCCGAGAACGGACGATACGAAAGTAGGCACCTATACCGGTGTCTGTTTTTTTTATGTTATGTGTAAAGGAAACTTGACAAGCGAATTAAATTTTACATATTATTGGAAATGGAAGGGTGGTTGAAATGAAAAATAAGGTAAAGCTGTTACGGGAGGGACGCCACTGGTCGCAAGGTGAGCTCGCGAACGCATTAGGCGTGTCGAGACAGACGATCATTTCGATTGAAAAGGAGCGGTATAATCCGTCGCTTGCGCTCGCTTTTTCAATTGCATCGCTGTTCGAATGTCCGATTGAAGCGATTTTTGTACCCGAATCGAAGAAAAAAGGAGAGAATTTATTATGAAACATCTGCCGGTGATCAATCGTTTACTCGCCGCTATTATGTTATTGTACGGCGGTTATCTGACGCTGTTCGATGGACCGTATCCACTCGGTATAATCTTGACATTAGCGGGACTTAGTCAACTCGCGACCGATGTCGTCTTCCCGGCTGCTGAACCCTATGATGAACGACAAGAAGAAATCAAGATGAAAAGTGGTCACATGTCATATGCCTTGAGTATCCTCTATGTGTTTGTGGTGCTGATGCTCGTTCAGTGGCAAGTCGTTGACGATCTCATGACAGCGTTGTTGTGTGTACTCGTCATTCAGGTCATGACCTTCCCGGTAATGATGTTTGTGTACAGTCGACGCAACTGATAAAACAAAAAGAACAGGCGACTTGCGCCTGTTCTTTTTGTTTTATCAGTAATATTCGGATAATTGCTCTCGTGACGCTTCCGTTAAATAACCGAGCGATAAGAAGCTTTGGACGAAGCGAAAAGAATCCGCAGGTTGATTCGGCGCCAGGTCGTCAGCGAAGTGATGCGGTGTCTTGTGCACCTCGATGCCGGCAGCCTGCAGTTTGACGAAGTCAAAATCGAGGACGACCGTATCCGTCTCGTCCCAAGGGGGTTCTGAGTTCGAATAGAACTGATGGACGGTCTGTGCGAGTTGATTTGTTGTAGGGTTCAGCTCAAACAGTAAATAACCGCTATGCGGACTTTCCGTGTGAAGGTTTGTAGAGATGCCGCCCCGGGCAACGATTGCCGGTAAAAACTGACGATGGGTGTAGTGTCTGAGAATCATGCAGGCCGGCCTCCTTTTGCTATCAAAATTGACTGTTTTGCATTTTGTTCAACAATTGATCAAACGTTTGATGATCGTTTTTCGTAAAGGACTGGAAGTAACGTTCGTCGATGACTTCGATGACCGGCGCGGATGCCTGGACGAGTGTTTCTCCGTCCGCCGTCAGAACGATCCGTTTTTCACGGTCAATCCGTTTACGGGTTAAGAGTCGGTTTTGCATCAGTTTTTTTAGCGTCTGTGAAATCGATCCGCTCGAGAGCTCGAGTGTCGTCTCAAGCGACTTTTGTGTCGCGCTCTCTAGTTGGTACAACGTATAGAGCATATCGAATTGAGAACGCGAGAGTTCCCATTGTTTTAACGTATCATTGACTTCTTTGACGTAACGATTGTGGATGCGTTGGATCGATTGCCAGTGTCCAATCGATGAAAAGGCAGCATGTGGATTCATCGAACTTCCCCTTCCTGTTGTTGTGTACTATGGAGCTGCGTTACAAGTTGATGCAACGCGTGTTGTTGCGATGCGGTCAAGGCATGAAATTGATTCGCTTGAAAACGTTCGTATTTCGGTAAGACTTCGTTTAAAAACCGTTCTCCAGCCGGTGTCAGATGGAAATAGTTGACCTTGCGGTGACGTTGTTTTTCGATCAGGCGCTTGGCGAACAGCTTTTTAATCCCTTGAGAAATCGTCCCGTCCGTGACATGAATCAGGCAGGCGATTTCTTTTTGACTTGTACATGTCGTCGACTTTAAGCAGCGCAAGACCTCGAACATCGTGTGCGAGAGGTCCCACGTCTTTAAGAAGGCATTGACTTGTTTCGTTTGATGATTGTGGTACGTCGTAATCGTGTTCCAGCATGCGATCGGTAATGTCTCTGTATTGGGTTGCATATGTAACCTCTTGTTTTAAAGTGATTGTACGATTTGATTAGATACAAAATAACACAAAAAAGGGGGCGGGACTAGCTCTTATTTTTGGAAAAAACACATCGCCGTACAAGGCTTGTTCCAGTAGCAGGACAGGCGTTGTACAGCGATGTGTTTTCAATCGGCGCGTTGCTCGTTTACCTCGCCTGCCGGGTGACGGCCCCACGCTAAATAAAGGAGGGGCCCGATATAATTGACACTGAAAATGGTGAGACCCCAAACCCACTTCGGTCCGCGTGTCTGCTGACGCTTAAACAAATCGATACAGGCGACGGCGAGTAAACAAAACCCCGTCATATAAGTCGTTTTTTTTAAGAGTTGCTGAATCGGATGCATCATCGTTCCCCGCAATCTTTTTAAAAAGTTGAGGTATTGATTCTTCTGTTATGTCACTAAAAGCGGACTATCGAAATTCTGCAGGACTAAAGCATGTTGATGTAGCTTAAAACCGTACCGGGTAAAGCAATCCTTTGATACGAGCCCGTGATGGGTGACGATTTCGAAATTGCCGCTGACTCGGTAATGCCGATGTTTGTTTTGCACATCCTGAATGAAGGCCTCCAATAAAAGGCCGCGCTCGCCAAGCCCTTCTTGACGGACGTGGACGTCGAGTAAGTTGTACTCGGCGACTTCGATCTGGTCATATAGGCGTGTGTTGACGTACTCGACGGTCATGTGTGACCGGGTTGATAAGAGTGCCCGGTTCGATTGCTGATTTTCTAGTAACGTGACGTAATAAAGGGCATGTGATTTATGACTATTCCGTGTGACTTGAACGACTTGGTTTTCATTATTATAGGCTAATCCGATGAGCGATTCCTGCGGATGGTTTCGGATAATGAGCGTGCGACGTGTACAAACGTCACGCCAGTCGGTTTCTGGAATCCATTTCAATTCAAATGTCCGAGGTGTTCTGGTGAACTTCATGGTATGCATGGAACCTCCTTTTTGACTAATGCTTTAAATATACACTTTTTGGAAAAAATATTAAACGAATAATGTTAATATTATTTACTCAAGTTCGATTTGTCGATCGGCATTTTTAATAGAATGTTCAAGATGTACATCGAATGAAGCACGTTTACTGCGACGACAACAGGGAAAAATTGTTTTGAAGCGTCTATCTTAAGAAAGGAAGTGTCCGTTCATGCAGAAAAATCAACAGCGTTATGCGTTGCGCAACCTCG
Organism: Exiguobacterium sp. QJM3NY_9; assembly: GCF_056173545.1. Lineage (NCBI taxonomy): Bacteria > Bacillati > Bacillota > Bacilli > Caryophanales > Exiguobacterium > Exiguobacterium sp. QJM3NY_9. The sequence goes on from NZ_CM149679.1 coordinate 1,411,042, forward strand.
CATCCGGTTTTTTATTCGGTCTGGGTCTCGTCGCATTCTTAGACGAAGTCATTTTTCACCAATTGTTAGGCTGGCATCATTTTTATGACAAATCAACGACCGCGGTCGGACTGTTTTCTGATGGTCTGTTTCACGCATTCAGTTGGTTCGCGACAGTGGCAGCTCTTTTTCTAGTTGCAGACTTGCGGAGACGATCCGCCTTTTGGATGAAGCGGTGGATCAGTGGTGTGATGATCGGCGGAGGTTTTTTTCAATTGTATGATGGTCTGATCAATCACAAAGTCTTTGCGATTCATCAAATTCGTTACGGTGTGGAACTTCTTCCGTATGATATCGCCTGGAATGCGATCGCTGCGCTTATTTTAGCGGGAGGGATTGTGTTATTCCTGCAGACCGGGAAACAAATGCGGACGACAGGGGAGGCGAAATAAGTGATGCATACGCATGAAGGCATGGGAAACGGTTTTGAAACGAGTGTGACGCTCCTCGTGCTTGTCTTACTTCTCGTGTATCCGGTTGCCGCCTGGAAAACGAACAATCACTACCGGCGCTGGCCAATCCATCGGTACGTGTTTTGGGGAAGCGGGGTACTGAGTGCCGGTGCTGCACTCGTCGGTCCGCTTGCAGACTGGGCACACATGAACTTCACGGGACATATGACGGGGCATCTCTTACTCGGGATGCTCGCACCACTCCTGCTCGTGTTTGCGAAGCCGGTGACGTTATTGTTACGGACGCTACCCGTGCAGGCGGCAAGACGGGTGACGGGCGTCTTGAACAGTCAGCCGCTTCGTCTCTTGACGCACCCGATGACGGCAACGGTTTTAAACATCGGCGGCTTGTACCTGCTTTATACGACAGGACTCTATCCGATGATGCATCAGTCAACTGCACTCTATGCGCTGATCCATCTCCACGTCTTCCTGGCCGGTTACTTGTTTACAAGTGCCCTGATTTATATCGATTTGACGCCGCACCGCTACAGTCACGTCTACCGGGCAAGTATCTTAATACTGGCATTAGCGGGGCATAAGATTCTTTCGAAATATCTCTACGCTCATCCACCCGGTGGAGTAGGGAAGGCGGAAGCGGAACAAGGGGCCATGCTGATGTATTACGGGGGAGATGTCGTTGATCTCGCGCTCATCATCATTCTCTGTTATCACTGGTACGAGGCGACGGCGCCGCGTTTACAACCGTCAGAAACATTGGAAATGAGGAAGGGATGAAGGAAACGGTTTGTTGTTTCTTACGAGACTTTTATCTTCTCTTCGATTGGCTGCTCATAAAGATTTTGCTTCGAACGGTTAAAGACGAGCGGTATCGTGAGTAAACCGATGAGTAAAAAACCAATTGAAAAGATGATGTATGTCGCGCGGATGGAAAAGGTTTCGGCGAGTAAACCGATTGTCGCCGTCAAGAGAATGATGAAGAGTGACTCGGCGACATTGATGACTCCTGAAAAGCGGCCCATGAGATTGACCGGGACATTGTTTTGGTAAAACGATAAAAAGCCCGTATTCGCAAACGATAGAGCGAATGTCAGTAGGAAAAAGCCGGCGGAAGCTACCATGAAGTTATCGGAAGTAGCGAATAGAAGGTAGCCGATGGGCGTAGTGACTGCACCGAAGCCAATCAAAAAGCGAAGACTCAGCCATTTCGTGCAGGTCGCATTAATGATGGAACCGAGGATGATCCCGATCCCGGCGATACTGACAAGAAATCCATAGGTGCTTTCCGAGAAACCGAGCACAAGTGTCGCAAACGAAGCCTCGAGTGAATCAAGACCCGACATGAAAACCATCATGACGCAAAAGAGACTGTAGACGAGCGTGATGTAACGGTGATGGCTCGTAAAGCGCAACGTTTCTCTCCAGTCGCTGATAATCATTTGAAGACTCAATCGTTCTGCCTGCGCAAAGGTCAATTCTTTTTCTAAAGCGGGCAGGAAAAATAAGATAAGGGCAGAAATGGCGAGCGCGACAGCATTGATATGAATCGCAAGGGACGGTGAGCCCATGATGAACAGGAGACCGGCAATCGTCGGACCGACAATGAAACCGCACGATTGAATGAAATTTTTCAACGCATTAAAACGTTGACGATTACCTTTTGAGACAAGCTTCGTCATATAAATCATCGATGTTGATTCAAACAAGGAGCTACCAACGTTGATCAGAAAGACGACTGTATAGATGAAGAACAACGAGTCGATGAAGGGGAGAAGAGCGATGAAGAGTGCACGTGATAAATCGAGTAGCATCATCAATTTGCGTTTATCGACCCGATCAATCAAAGAACCGGACCATAAACTCGTTATTAAAGAAGCGACCGGAACTAACATGTATAAAAGTGATACCGCGAACGCAGAACTTGTTCGATCAAGAATAATCAAATTGAGGGCAATGAAGTACACCCAGGCGCCTAAGTTCGAGATTCCGACACCGATCAGGAGCAAAGCAGGGTATTTCCAAGCTGTACGATTCATAGTCGGGCGCTCCCTTCTGGTTGTAAATAACCAATTTTTTATTTTGAAATAGAAATTTATTACATTTGATGTTACGCGATTGTTTGTTTGAAGGCAATCAAATGTTTGAAGCGACACGAAAAAAGAAGTAGCGACAATAATATCGCTACCACATGGTGTTGTGGAACTAGTTAATCGGATTTGTTTGTATTTCCCAATAAATCGTTGAATCCGTTTCTTGTAATCGTTCCATGTTCACTTTTTCTAATACGCGGATCGATCCTCGATTGGTTGCATCCGTTTTGGCAACGATGTTTGAGACAGCTGTTGTCTGTCGCGCCTATTGAATCAACCCTGCGACAGCTTCTGTTGCGTATCCATTCTGCCAGTAGTGCTCGAGCAAACCGTAACCGATTTCTACCTCTCCGTCTCGATCCGGTTTCCCTTTAAAACCGGCATCACCAATGATGACATCATCTGCCTGGCGGATGATTAACCAACTTCCCCAGAATAATAAGGACGGATCCTGTTCCAATGCCTTTAAATGATTCGAAATTTCGGGACCGTTCCGATAGTTTTGACGGGTAATAACCGGAAGCTGTTCCTGTGTAAAAGGAATAAGTCGTAATCGAGCTGTCTCGATGTGCATGCGTTTGAGTCTCCTTAAGATGTTTTCGTGTCCGTAATTTCGAACCGTTTTATTCGCTCAAAAATCAATTCATAGTAAGTACCGACGGCAACACCGGACGTGACGAAATCTGGAGCGAAAATTTGTACGAAGCGCCAGCCGTCTGCGGGATGTGTCGTGATTACTTCCCGGTAATCTTCCTTCGGATTACCAGATAATCGCTTAAAATCAATCCGCACGAACTTGTATTCGAACATGAAGCTACCTCCTTTGACAATCGCCTAATCATACCTACGTTTCAAAATGGGAGAAGTTTCCTAATATACAATGAATGATTCACACTTATCGAGTAAAATTAAGAAATCAGTTATTAAGAGAGTGAGGAACCACTATGAAATACATGCGTTACCTGATTTACTTCGGATTGATTGTCACAATCAATTATTACTTGTCGATGTACGTTACTGTCGATAAAAAGCTGCTCCATTCCTTGCTGGCGTTCGTCATCTTAACCGGTGTTGCTTTCGTCTTGATTACAATCGAATATTTCTTTAATCGAAAAGTACATAAATCCCGCGACTAGTCCGTCGGGGTGTGCGAAAAGGAGCACAAGCGTCGCCCGAGGTAATCGGACATGCTCGTGCTCTTTTTCTGTTTCAGTCAGGCTTTTCTTTTTTCGTTCAACTCTTCCGTTTCCGGATTACTCCAGCGCCACTCTGTCCGGCGACTGATGAACGATGTCAAAAACATCAGGAATGTCATGACTGGTAACAGAAGCCACCACGATTGCATGAAAAACAACGAGGCAAAGGAATCGATGAAAACAAAGGTATGGGCGACGTAAATCCACATGAACAGTGAACTGACGAATAGAATCGCTTCTGCCGTCGTAATGAAATCAAGTTTCTTCTCTTGCATACTTTACCTCCAATCAAGAGCGAACCGTCTCCCGGCTCGCAGTTGCTGCGACATGTTGTTCACTTTCGCTATCCAACAAAATCGTCCGGTTACGCCCTTGCTGCTTAGCGGTATACAACGCTTCGTCGGCGATGACACTCATCCGCTGAATATGAATGTTCTTCCCGTGGGCGACACCGATCGATGTCGTCACATCGATTGCCGGGAAACCGTCGATTTGAAAGCGTTGCGACGCAATCCGTTGCCGAATCCGGTTTGCGACTTTGGTCGCTTTTTGTGGGGCTAAATCATAAATCAAAATCATGAACTCTTCGCCACCGATCCGCGCCGTGATGTCATGCGGGCGCGTCTCTTCTTTTAAGATGTTCGCGAATTGTTGTAAGACGAGGTCACCATTGCCATGCCCGTATGTATCATTGACGTGCTTGAAGTGGTCGATGTCGAGTGCGAGAATATTATAGATTCGACCTTCTTGTTCAAGTCCTGCTGTCCGAGCGTCCCAAACGCGGCGATTGTAGAGACCGGTCAAATGATCAAGCTCGGCTGACTTTTTATAGATATCGACTTGACGGTTCAACAGCTGGAAATCGAGTGTCAGCAGACTGGACAGCACACCGACCGTCAAGCCGATTGTCCATGTCGATAACAAGAGACTAAATGCCGTTTCGTTCCAGCCTAAGTTAATCAGGACGGCGATGGTGATCATCATCAGTGCCCAAACATTCATCGAGATATTTTGGAGAAAAGGACGATTGAGTAGTCTCCGGTGAATCGCAAGCATCCCGATGCTGATGCAAAGGACGGCGACGAAGGCGACGGCAGCTTGTTCCGTCACACCAAATAAAAAGCGGGAACAGGCGATGATCAATGTCGCGATGATGAGGGGGAAACGACTACCGTAAAAGGCGAGTAGAATGAGCGGAATATGACGTAAATCCATGCGGAGCGAATCATTGACAGCGATCCCTTTGAACATCAATAACACGCCGAGCGCTCCTGTCAAAAGGCCGACGATGATTGACTTGACGACATAAGATTCAAAATGGGTGGAATGGATAATTTTCGAAATGATATAAAATCCTGTGAAGGCAATGCAGGCATTCACGAGCAGTTCGACGATGAACATGGTTTTCACATCCTTGCGCATGATACTTTCACATTACCACTTTGACAAAAGTTGTCAATAAAAGAGCGGTTTTGACTAAAGGTGGAGAGAAAACGTAAAAGCAAGTGATGTTACTGTCTACTTTAAGTTTACCTTGATTTGACAATGATGAATAGACTCCCAATACATGAAAGCATCACTTATAATCGAACATATCACCAAAAAAGAAAGAGGGGGAACACGATGGAGAAACCACTTGATTCCGGACCGTTTTTTCATGGTACAAAAGCGAGCTTAGAGATTGGTCAAGTACTGGATGCCGGGAACCAATCAAATTATCAGGATAAGCGTGCCAATCATATTTATTTCACGGCAACTTTGGACGCTGCGAAATGGGGAGCGGAGCTCGCCCGCTCGGACGGGGACGAACATATTTATCTCGTCGAACCGACTGGACCGTATGAAGATGACCCGAACTTGACTGATAAAAAGTTTCCCGGAAATCCGACCCGGTCCTACCGTTCGAAAGCGCCGTTGAAAATCGTGGCAGAGCTTGGCAAGTGGACACGGCATTCGGAAACTGAGATCGAACAGATGCGTCAGGCTATCAATAAACTGAGCGCGGATGGACAGGCTATGATTGATGATTAAGGGATAGGAGGCGTTAAGAACTGAAACTTTTCCACTGACCGCTGCGTAGTGTCAGTAGGGAAGGGGGGAGACAGATGAGTACGACAATCGGTTCATTACTCGCCATATTGATTATGCTCGTCACAATCATTTATGGCGTCGTCTACATACAAAAAAAGAAGCGGAATACGGATCGGGAAGCAACTTACAAAATCGTTTTCACGACGGCGATTCTGCTGCTCGCCTTACCGTTTATCCTAACGATATTTAAGTAACGTGGAGGTAGTGTCTTGGAACAACTCATCATTCTTATCGGTTCATTTTTAATTGCGGGTGGGATGCTCTTTACGATCATCCGGGCCGGGTCAATCGCTTACCGGCGGCAACAAATCTCAAAAGGACTGTTCGTGTTCGCGACCGTCTCATCGTCGATCGGGGCCGTGTTACTCGCGGGACTGCTGCCCTTATTGTTTAGTCTCTGGTTCGAGTGAAGACTAACGAAACGTGTGTCACTGATTTTTTAATCAGCTGACGCACGTTTTTTTTATTTTTTTTCGAACAATTGTCGAAACGGTCCTGTTAATCCTTAAGAGAAAGGAGGCGAACCTCCTTTGCATATCAAAGGAGGAACCAACGATGCACCCTTATTTACAAGTCGAGCACCGTGTCCTGCGCGACGGACAACAGTTTTCATCGGTTCATGAAAAAATGATTTATTTGATTTTGGCGAGTTATGCCGGAGCATCCGGGAGTGCCTTTCCGTCGCACCAGACGATTGCGGACGCCGTCCCGTGCGGCAAGACGACCGTCAAAGCGTGTCTTGCGTCGTTACTTGAAAAAGGGTTGATTGAAAAGGAGGAACGCTTCAATCAACACGGTGGACAAACATCAAATGAATATCACGTCCGATCGGTTCCGGACGCGGTACGACTACCGGGGGAGCAGGAGCCGACTACCGGGGCGGCGCGAGATGACGACGAAGAACCTGTCTTGAAGAAACAGTCTTTAAAAAAAGAACCATCCTCAACGGCGTCCTCCGTCTTCACGTTGTTCGAAGCAGAAATTGGCTGCACCTCCCCTTGGATCAAACAGCAACTGGCGCAAGCCGTGATAAAGACGAGTCATGACGTCGTCGTCCATGCAATCGAACAAGCGGCAGCGGCGAATGTCCGCAAGTGGCAATACGTCAAAGCCGTCATCGATCAGTTACATGCGCGCCAAATCACGTCAGGTGAACAAATCAAGCGTCATGAATCGAGACGGGCGGAACGACCGGCACGGACGAAGCACCGTTCGTCAGCCGTGTTACCGGCCTGGGTCGAAATGGAGCGGACAGAACAGCGGCTGTTCGAAGAAAAGCGACAAGCGGCACTACAAGCATCAATCCCGGGTGAAGCCGAACTGACGGACTTGCTCGCCCAATTGATTTAAAAAAATAAAGGAGGATACACAGATGACTATCAGCACAGCATGGCTACTCGAACGCGCCGATCGGAAATTATCCGTCAAGGGAATGGACGCGGATGTCGTCACGATCACGCGGAGCGTCATCAAAGAACTCGCACAACAACAGATTTACGTCGGCGTCGCGCAAAGCTACCGGACGAAACAGGAACAGGATGCCTTGTATGCTGTAGGACGGACACGCCCTGGAAAAATCGTCACCTACGCGCGCGGGGGACAGTCGAATCATAACTTCGGTGTCGCCGTCGATCTCTTTTGTTATTCTTCTGACGGAACACGCGCTGAATTTTTAGCACCACCGGACAAACGGTTGTCGCGGATTGTCGCGGCGATGAAGCAGCGACAGATGGAATGGGGCGGGGACTGGACACCATTTCGGGATTATCCGCACTTTCAACTGTTCGACGCCGTCAACGGGAAGAAGAAGCCGCACCTTGCCCCGCTTTATCTAGGACGTGCTCTAGCGAAAGGGAGTCAGGACAAGGAGACGATTCGCTTGATTCAAATGAAGTTACGTCTTCCGGCGAGCGGCCGGTTTGATGACGGTCTGACGCGTGCCGTCAAAGACTTTCAGCGACAGGTGAAAATCACAGTCGACGGAATCGTTGGCCCTGTGACATGGCGTCATTTGTTTCAGGAGGGACGCGGATGACGGAGCGATATGCAGCAACCTTGCGACTGATCGTCCCCCTCTATTCGATTGTCAATTTGACGCTTCTTGCGAGCGGGTATGATCCGTTACCATTTGCAGAGACAGCCGTCGATCTCGCAGTGACGACGCTCGTCGGCATTTTGGGTACACTCGTCGCCTGGTGGAAAAACAATAACGTCACCCGGGCCGCAAAAGAGGCGCAAGCGTTGCTTGACGAACTCAAGCGCAGTGTTCCGACGGACTGAATGTGCGATGAACGCTAATACTTTGAAGTCGAGATGCCGATAAAGAGGTGATGAATTGAATCGTTCTCGATTCTTGCGAGAGCGTATAAAGAGAGAGGTCTGACTGGACGTGAAATTTTCCGCATTGCAATGGTTCTTAATGACGGCTTTGTTTTCATTGATGTTTACAAGTATTTGGAGTTACACTGCGTTTTCTAATATCGAGCGGGAGAACGACCGGATTCTTGCAGAAGCGATTCCGATTTCGAATACAGCATCCCAATTGTTTCCTTTACTACTCGATCAAGAATTAACGGTGCGGAGCTTTTACCTGGAACGACGTCAGCAAGACTTCGAACAATTCCAGACGACGCGCGCGAACCTGCAGGCGTCGCTTGAAGCGTTAGAGCAGCTCGACGATCGTGACCCGACGATGCGCCGGATTTTACAGGAGGAGGCAGTGCCGCTCCTGCAACAGACCGATGCCTTTTATCAACAGCAGCTTACGTATATTCAACAAGACAATCTGATCGAAGCCGAGCGGAATCGTTATGACGGCATGGCGTACATCAATCAATTTCGCCCGATCGACATTAAAATCCGGGCTGAAATCGAACAGATTGTCATGGCAGCGACGAACCGGTCAAAAGCGGCCTCATCCTCTGCAAAATGGGTCATCGTCATCGTGTTAAGTGTCGCCGTCTTGATTTTGTTCGCCTTTTTGCAGACGTTTCGGCTCGAACGCAGTAAACGTGCGTTGATTCGCCGGTCGCTACACGATAGTTTGACGGGGATCCCGAACCGGCGGGCGTTCGACGAACACCTCGAGCGTGTCTTTGAAGAGGCGCGGCTTTCCGCTTCAGAAGTGACGCTCATCCTGCTCGACGTCGATGCCTTTAAACTCTATAACGATACGTATGGGCACTTACAAGGGGATGCCTGTCTGAAACAGGTCGCGAGTGTCCTGAAGAAACAGGCTGGACCATTCGGACACGTCGCCCGGTACGGCGGTGAGGAATTTGCAGTCGTTCTCTCGGAGCAATCGGCACAAGGTGAGCTCGTTGCCGAGCGGATCCGGACAGGGATTCTTGACTTGAAGTTACCCCATGAACGGTATGCGCCCCTGTGCCAAGTCAGTGTCAGTTTAGGAATGGCGACCGTTCAGCCGGATGATGCGCTAACAGAGATTCATTTAATTGATCGCGCCGACATGGCACTGTATGCGGCAAAAGCAGCGGGGAAAAATCAGCTCGTCCGTCATGATGCGAGTTGAATATGGATCGTAATCGTAAAAGGCAACAGCTTCCGCAGAAGCTGCTGCCTTTTTTGAATGAATTCAATGTAAAATCACACAGTACGAATTGTCAGAGATTAACGGTGCAGAAACCACAAACACGACGTTGATCGGTGTTCCACCCAGTTTAGCATCGAGTTGATGGAGCTGTGAACGGATTTTACGACTTAGCCCATAACGAATCTCGGTACTCAGTTCATCCATGTCTGCATCATGTACGTGTAATAGGAGTTGGAATGGTTCGAGCGAGAAAATAGAAAAATCGCAGTCGATTCGGGGGTCCTCAAATTGCTCATTCAATCCATTTTTAATAAAGTATGCTTCCTGTGCTGAAATCATCCCGTTTCACCTCGCTCTCTTGCGAAAAAACCTGTCCAAACCTGGATAAAAAAATCGGCTTGCCTTATATAGTAGTTATTACCCAGTTTTATCGGAAAATATCAGAAAAGCGACAGAAAATGAAAATTGATGAGGATTGGGAAATTAAAAAAACGAAGCGGCAGGAGTCGTGCTCACGCCTTGCTTCGTTTAAATTAATGTTTAGAGATGTTGTTTACGTAAAAAATCATCAGTCGCTTGTTTGAAAAACGTAAATTGATGGATTTTCAGTTGATGCGTGTTGCCGTAACGGACCTCGAAATAACCCGGATCGACGGGGGAAGGGAAACCAATCCGCTCAAACCATTCCGTGATTGTTTCATGACCATAACGTTGTAGATGTTTCGGTAGCCGAAAATTAAAAAATTGAATATGTTCGCGAATCTGTTCGGAAGATACGTCACGATCCGGCTGGATGATGACGGTGACGTGATGCTCATAATCGAACCCCGCGAGTTGGAACCGGTTCGGTCGGTAAATCTTGATGTAATAATAAAAAAAGGCGAGCGTCGCGAAGCTTAAAACGATTAAGATGAGAATATAAGGTGGAGCCGAGATGGAAGAGTCGAAACTCGTCCGAAAGAGCGGTTTTTCCGGCGTGATCGATTCGACGTCGGCGACAGCACCACTGTCCACGTTGAACGATTCGCCGCTGGATACGATGGACGAATCCCCTTGATCGCCGCAACGCGCTACGCACGAGGAATCAGTTTTTTTATGTAAGAGTGATAAAGTCGAAGAATATACGGACGGGAGGACGGATTGGGCGAGTAAAACAAGGAAACACGTCAAACTGATGTACAAACAGACTTTTAAACGAAATGACCGGGGCATCGACCTACTCCTCTCTCGAGCTGAACGGGATGAATCTTTAGGAAGAGTATAGCAAAAGAAGTACAGTCTGTTATTTGTTTTTTTCAAAATATAGTCATTATTTACAAAAATAATAGGGGGTTTTCGGTCATGGAAGAATTACGAAGAAGTTTTCAAGCAGCGCGGCATCAAGTCAGTGGACACGGCAAGCGGAACGTCGGTGTCTTAAAAGACGCCTTGCTAAACGTCGCCGACGATACGAGCAGTGACATTTACGGGAACGGAGCGGTCATCAACGACTTCGAACAAAAAATCGCGACGTTGCTCGGGCATGAATCAGCCGTCTTTTTCCCGAGCGGAACGATGGCGCAGCAAATCGCGTTACGGATTTGGTCCGATGACCGAAACAACCGGCACGTCGCCTACCATCCGCTCTGTCACTTAGAGCTGCATGAACAGGATGGCTTACGGCAGCTTCATCCGATCGAGCCGATCCTCGTCGGTGAACGGGACAAGATGATGACGCTAGACGACATCAAAGCCTTACCGGAGATTGCCTGCCTGTTACTCGAACTGCCGAACCGCGAACTCGGTGGTGTCGCGCCACCATTCAGCGCGTTAGAAGCGATTGTCGCCTACTGCCGGGAGCAGGGGATCCGTCTTCATCTTGACGGTGCCCGTCTGCTGGAACTGTTGCCGTATTATGACAAACCGGCAAGCGACGTCGCGAGCTTGTTCGATAGTGTCTACTTATCGTTTTATAAAGGAATCGGCGGGATTGCCGGTGCGATCCTTGCCGGTCCGAAGGCGTTTACGACAGAAGCACGGATTTGGAAACGGCGTTACGGCGGCGACTTGATCAGTCTCTACCCTTATGTCATTTCGTCCGACTATTATTATGAGCAACGCAAGGACCGGATGGGGCACTATTATGAGCAGGCAAAACACGTCGCCGAGCGGTTGAACGCGATCGACAACATTTTCACGACACCGCGCGTTCCGGTCTCGAACATGTTCCATCTCCACTTTAATGGTGAGGTGGCAGATGTCGCTGCACGATTGACGCGCATCCAAGACGAACTTGGACTTGGCCTCGTCGGATACCTCGTCGAACACGACGGATACTGTTCGACGGAAATCAGTTTCGGTGACGCCTTCGACGCCGTCTCAAACGAGGCGTTCGAACAGTTGATCACCCGCTTGACGGCAGAATTTTCAGCTTAACGGGATTGAGAAGGCTGTTTCCCGGGAATGTACGGATGTAGGCGATGGTAGCTGCTGATTTTTTCGGTGATCATCTGTTCCGTCAGTTGTAATTCGGCAAGCTGCGCCCGGACAAGGGTTTGGTGCTGTTCGAGCAGGGCGAGCCGATCAAGCGTCGTATCATGGTCGCTTGAAGAAGCGCGGAACAACGCGACATACTGCCGGATTTGGTCGATCGGCATGTGTGTTGCCCGCAGGCGGAGGACGAACCGGAGCCAGTCGATGTGCTTGTCATCGTACTGCCGGACGCCGCTTGCCGTCCGGTCCGGAAATAGCAGTCCTTCCTTTTCGTAATAACGAATCGTGTGGGCACTCGTATCAGTCAATCGACTGACTTCTGAGATGGAATACATCAACATCACCTTTTCTGCTTGACTTAGAGTTCACTCGAAGGAGTAGACTCTCACTATACCAAAACGAAATGGGGAAAAACAGATGAAGTATACGGTCATTACAGGAGCAAGTTCAGGGATTGGGTTTGAAACGGCGAAAGTTCTCGCTGCAAAAGGAAAATCGCTTGTCCTCGTCGCCCGGCGGAACGATCAGCTCGAAGCGTTACGGGACGATTTACTGAAGACCTATCCGGAACTTGATATCATCCTTCATTCAGTCGACTTGACGGAGATGGCGAACGTGCATCAGTTGTATGACGACGTCAAGCACCTTGAAATCGAGACGTGGATCAACAACGCCGGATTCGGAGACTTCGACAACGTCAAAGACATCGAAATTGGAAAAATCGAGAAGATGCTTCGTTTGAACATCGAAGCGTTGACGGTCCTGACGAGTCTCTACGTCCGTGACCACCATGACGTCGAAGGGACAACGGTCCTCAACGTCTCGTCAGGCGGCGGCTACCGGATTGTGCCGAATGCGGTCACGTATTGTGCGACGAAGTTCTACGTCAGTGCCTACACGGAAGGCCTCGCGCAAGAATTGCAACAATCCGGTGCGAAGTTGCGGGCAAAAGTCCTTGCACCGGCAGCGACGGAAACAGAATTCGCGGATCGTTCACGCGGTGAGGCAGGATTCGATTACAGCAAAAACGTCCCGCAGTATCATACAGCGGCAGAAATGGCGACGTTCCTTGATCAATTGCTCGAAAGTGACGCAATCGTCGGGATCGTCAACGCTGCAGATTATTCCTTCCAGCTACGCGGACCACTCTTTACGTACGTCGGTGGCGCGAACTCGAACTAATTTGTATAAAAGAACAAGCCTTCGCTTTTTGAGCGGAGGCTTGGTTTTGCGTTTGGTTGTTGAAGCGGGTTCGATTTACACTCGCTTTTGACAGTCAGTCAAATGCCTATGCCTTTTCATGCACTATATTTTCCAGATACCCCATGTTTTCGACTGTCGTAATATCCTTCTTGAAGCGTTGAATCGTATGAGAAAAGGTTTTTTCATTCGTCCCTTCAGGATAACCGGAGCACACGTTTAAGATGCTGTTGAGTTTTTCGCAGTCGCCGCCGATAAAGTAATGTGACATCACTTCCTTATCCGCGGAAGCGATCACGACAAATGTTGCAAAATCGAGAACATCTTCCACATGCTGTTCTTCAATTAATTTATCGGCAGTAAATGCGGTTTTAAATTCATAGCTTTCGAACGATGCAATATGACCACGCAATACATCCAGGATGGATCGCCGATAGATGCAGTAAACACCACAAATCGTCTTATAAGGCGGTATAAAAGGGTCGTCCATTACATTGACAATTTTTTCGTCGTCTTTATCGATGGGAATGGCCTGAAACCGGTTGACCATCATCTTGTCGATATAATCGATTCCTTTTGGCATAAGTTCTTTTAGAGTACTTTCATGCAACGGGATGCGCATCCTTTCTTGTGAATCTATCAGTATCTACTGATTGTAATGTCTCAATCTGAAAAAAATCAAAGTGTATTAATTTTTTACATAGAGTTTCGCTCCTATCAAATCGATTAACGGCTGCAACCATGATGTCTTAATGAACAGCTTAAACGTCATCCCCAAAACGAGGAGCAGTGTTTGACTATGAAGACAAAATGATATTAGACAATACCTCCTAAAAAGCGTCTTTTTTTCGTTGCTTTCCTCGGGCGAGGCGCAAGCCGTTGCTCCTTGATCCTTACGGACAATGAGCAGCGTCTTGCCTGCCTCTTGCAAGTCGCGTTAAACACGCACTTTTCCCCGTAGGAGTCAACGAAACGTGACGCTTTTTAGGCAGTGGCGCAGGGGGGGAGACGAGGCGAGACAGGAAAGCGCGACACGCAATCTTCCCCGTATAAATTCCTCGTTTTCCACAGAGATTGTCTAGAGTCTGAAAACGCCATTCCTAAAACTAGGAATGGCGTTTTTTTAAAGTTAAATGATTGGAATCGCAAGCGTCGAAAGTAAGCTGACACCTAAGAATAAGGCATAGCTGAAAAACGTCGCTTTTGCGTTTCGATCATGTTTATGTCCGAGAATCGCAAACAACAGAACTGCTAAAAACGTAAGTAGTGATAACGACAACAAGTGGTGTTGATCCGTTGAAGGAACGAGCGATTGAACCAAGTGGGCTAAACCAAGCGGTAAAACAATCAGTAAAAAATAGAAACCAAGCCGTGTTTCTGATGGAACTTCAGTTGCTTCGTCGTTCGGATCGATACGTGTGTACATTTTCATGGATCGTCACCTCCTTCTATTTCAGTATAAAGGAAGGGATAGTGAAACCTCGTTACAGTCCCGTAAGAACTACATAACAATTTGACTTCTAGATGACATCTAGATGTCGCGCCGTCTTGAATTTGTAAAAGTCAAAAAACATTTCGACAGGATATGTAAATAAGTGTAAAATGAAGCATCGAGTTACATCTCATCAAGGAGGAAACGACGTGCCTAAAGTGTTTCGCTATTTTTATCTGTCTGATTTATTTGCCGTCGTTGGTGCGAGCATCTCCTATATCGCCATCTACTGGACGAGTGCAGAACGGTTGCCGGCGTTTCAACTTGCCCTGTTGATTGGCGCCGTCTTTTTGACGCGGTTCGTCGTCGCGACCTTTAGTGGTCCGTGGATTGATCGTGTCGACCCGGTCCGCTTACTCAAGGGGACGGTTGCCGTCCGGACGGGATTATTAGTTTTGACGGCGGGCGGTTTGTTCCTGTTTTCCGGCTCGACCGGACTGCTGGTTGCATTATTGATTGCTCAGACGGTTTTACAGACGATTGGCGGAAATACGGCATTCAAAGTCGTGACCCGACTCGTCGAAGCAGACCGGTTACCGGTCGCCAATGCCTATTTAAGTACGCTTGACCGGATCGGTACATTAAGCGGACTCTTAATTGGCGGCGTGCTGATTGCGAGCTTTTCTATCGAGACGATTTTACTGATGGAAGCCGTCCTGCATGGCGCAGCGTGGCTGTTGCTCCTGTCGATCAAGCCTGCTGCACCCGGGGGAGAAGGGAAACAGAACCGGTATATCGACGCCTTGACGGAAGGACTGACGTACTTAAAACAAGACCGGCAACTGATGCAAATCTTAGGATTCGCCGTCATCGCCAACTGGATGATTACACCCGCGAATACGTTACTCGCGCCGTTCGCGAAAGACGTCGTAGCTGGCGGAGCAAAAACCTTTTCGGTACTGGAGCTCGCGCTCGTCATCGGTGGCATTCTCATGTCGCTGCTCTATGCCCGGTTCGCGAAACAAGTCGCCCTCGGTCGACTGTTCCGGCTGTCCGTGTTGTTACAAGGCCTCTTTATCATCATCCTCAGCTGGACGGATACCGTGTCGCTCGCTTTCATCGCGCTCTTTTTACTGGGTGCTGCCCTCAGTTTATTCGGAATTCCGTTTTCGACGCTGCTCCAGCAAACGACGCCGGATTTACTGCTCGGACGGGTCCGCTCGGCGATGGTCGCCGTCTCGACACTTTGTTCTGCGGTCTGTTACGTCTTATCCGGTTATATGACGACCTTCCTGTCAATCGAACACGTTTTTCTGTTCTTCGGCGGTTCAGGACTGGTCGGTGCCGTATTCTTGATGCTGCTTACGTCACATCACGCAGCTAGTAATATCAGTCAGGACAAGGCAGGATAAGGAAATCGGTCTTAAGGTGGAGGGCAACCGCTTTCTTTCGCAATATACTTGATAAAAGAAGAACAAAAGGGGATAGCGACGATGGATGGTCTGATGATGATAGCATTGTTATTTTTAATTCCGATTAGTGGGATGACGGTGTTGTTGAATCTGTTATGGCGACGAATTGAAGTGGAATAATATGAAGAAATGAACGGACTGCCGTAAGCCGGCAGTCTGTTTTTATGCGAAATTTTAGGGGGAGAATCATGAAGAAAATCATCATCATCGGTTCCGGCGGTTCGGGGAAATCGACGTTCGGACGTCAATTGCATGAACAAACCGGGATTAAGGTGTCGCATCTCGATGCCTTGTTCTGGAAACCGAATTGGGTTGCCGTCCCGCGGGACGAGCAAATAGAGGTGCAACGGCAGTTGATGGAACAACCGGAATGGATCCTTGACGGAAACTACGGGGGAACGCTCGGGATGCGGCTTGACGCCGCCGATACGGTCATCTTTCTCGACATGCCGCGGACCGTTTGTGCGTACCGGGTCATCAAACGCAATCTGAAGTACCGTAACCGGACACGGCCGGACATGGGGGAAGGCTGCATCGAACAATTCAGCTGGCAGTTCCTGAAGTGGGTGTGGCAGTACCCGAAAGCGCGGCGACCGGGAGTCTTACGCCAGCTTGACGAAGTGAGACATACGAAAAACGTCGTCATTTTGTCATCGAAGCGAGACGTACGGAAGTTTTTAGATCAGCTTTGATGCAATTTGTTTTGCGTTAGTCAGTTTTTCATAATCACTTTTGAGCATAGACATAATCAGTTCATCAAAATAAATCCCATTATAATTTATCGATTCACGGATTGCACCTTCCGTTACAAACCCTGCTTTTTTATAAGCTGCTATCCCATTTGCATTATGACTATATACTTCAAGTTGAAGTCGATTCAATCGTAGTTCGTTAAATACGAGGTGCAACGTTAATTGTAAGGCTTCCGAACCATAACCTTTTCCTGTTAATTTCAATGAACTCATGGAAATTCGAAATCCTGCTCGCTTATTTTCTTGATCTATCTCAAAAACAGACAATTCTCCTATCATTTTATTGTTACTGTTGAGACAGATTGCAAAATCATAACGTGTTGAATCGCTGTTTATAATTTTTATGTGCTGTTGAATTTGCTTTAACGTAAAGATTGCTTTAGTTGCCGTCACATATCGGATTTCGTCGTCTTGAGATGCTGCTAGTAGTAGAGGTGCGTCTTTTATTGTTAATGGACGTAAATAAATGCGTTCATGCTGTAGTCGCATGTTAAATCCTCCTATGGTCAGTTTTTTAAATAACACATATGCAAAAAAAATAGGGAAGCTTAACGTTTATCGACGACTACCTTACCATCCTGATCTAAAAGAGGCGTCATTCCACTCATGCCGAGACCACTCGTCATTACATAATTTACGCCGGTCTGTGTATCGACGACGATTTTGATAATCCCTCCACTGAGATGTTGTTTTGATTTCAATACAAACCGTTTATCACGCATACTGTAATCGTCTCCTTTTATTTAAGCGCTGTAGCCGGGAACAAACATAAACATTAACGTCTTCAGCGGACATAGCGCTATTACTATTAAGATAACCGAATTTGAAAGAGAAAAGACCGTTTTGACTGTGAAAATCACAGTCGAAACGGTCTTTTTTCAGTTGATTATTCGATTAGTTTGCTCCGACGGCTTCCGCCTCAAACGCAAGCACCGGTCCGAATACTTCGTAATGCAGTTGCTCCGTCGCTCCTTGCCAGTTCGACGCGACGAACCGGATCATCGCTTCCGGTCCGCAGACGAAGGCGATCGCAGACTTGTCGACGTTTTGAATGATTTCTTCCATCAAACGGCCGGAAGTTGTCCCTGTTTGTGGATGCCGTTCCGCATAACGGATGACGGTTGCACCGGCTGTTTCCAGGCTTGCGAGACGAGTCGTAAAGGGACGGTCGAGATCATCTTGAATCGCGACGTGAAGCGTGACGGACCGACTTGCCGCAAGTGCTGCGTCGGCAATCGCGAGTAGCGGTGTCAGACCGATCCCACCAGCGAACAAGACGACGGGTGTGTGTCCGGTTGGTAACGCAAAATTGCCAGCGGGTGCACTGAGCAGGACCGTATCACCGACGTGCGTTGCATCATGCAGTTGTTTTGAGACGCTTCCGTCGCGTTTGACGGCAATCGTGTAAAACGCATCACCGGGACGATTGATTAAGCTGTACTGCCGGTTTTGCCACAGTCCTGCCGGCGTTTTGATCCGGAGCGTCACGTATTGCCCCGGTGTAAACGCCGGTAACGTCAAGGCATGTGTTGGCTGCAAGGTAAACGATTTGATATCCGACGCTTCTTCAGTGATTGCCGTCACCGTGAAGGTCTGATATCCTGTGAAGCCTTTTGCCTGTTCGTCTTGCGCATAAAGTTCGGCTTCAAGCGTCATGAACAAATCAGCGATTTCTTGATAGGCGAGTCCCCACGCATCGATGATTGCTGGAGTTGCGGCGTCGCCTAGGACTTCTTCAATCGCGCGCAACAGTTCTGTCCCGACGATCGGATACATCTCCGGTTTGATTTGCAGGCTCCGGTGTTTATGTAGGACGGGCAGGAGCGTTGGTTTTAAGACGTCGAGTTGATCGATGTTCGCAGCTGCCGCATAGACGGCGTGAGCGAGGGCTTGCGACTGACGGTTTGTTTTTTGATTCGTCTGATTAAAGATGTGCGTCATCTCTGGATGCCGTTCAAATAAACGTTGATAAAAGACACGGGTGATCGCTGGTCCGTGTTCTGCAAGAACAGGGACAGTTGACTTGATGAGTTGAATCGTTGTCGCGTTTAACATATGACCACTTCCTTTTCAGTTCGTTCTCCCACAGTATTGGAGCTTTCGTCCGTAAATACAACATATAAAATACTAGATTAAAAAAGAAAGTGAATCTTGTCACAAACGTGCCATCGATTCGTCAAGAAACGGACAAAAACCGCTGACTAGAGTCAGCGGTCAAGTCGGAATCCAAAGTTTTGAGAAATCGAGGTAACCGAACGAATCGATGACCAGGTTCTGCAGCTCGATCGGATAAGGAATCAGCCGCGTGTCGTCAAACAGCGGGATGAAATAGGAGGCGTCGATGACGTAGCGCTCGAACGACTGGTGGAGCGGCATCCAGTCTTCAAACGGTGTATCGTCATATAGTTGGATACGCCGTTCCATCTCCGGCATCTGTCGGAACAGCTTGGCCGGCGGAGAATATTCATTTGTTAAGAACTGATGGAACGCGACCGTCAAGTTACGCTCGAACACCTCTGCGTGGAGGACGAGATCGATGTCAGCAAAAGCATTCAGATTGGTGATACTTTCTTTGAACCCGACCGGAACGAATTCATAAGGGATGCGCTGGCGATCAAACATCTCACATAACCAGTACGTCACGTTTTCCGTGAAGTCCGTCAGTTTAATCCGGATCGGCCGGTCGAACGTGACGGGTGGTCCATCGGGAACGATATATTCTTGACTAAACTCACCGAGAAACCCGCGGACGTTCGGTGTACCGCGCTCGTTGAACTCGGTGATGAAAGGGCGGACGGAAGCAACCAAGCGGTGGATGTAGTGCCGCGCCTCCTCACTTTCGAAGACACCGCCCGGACGAGGATTCAAGAAAATCAGTCCGAATCCCGACTGGGTCGCAATCGTATCGGTTGCACTCGATTCCGATAACGACGTCCGGTAAACCGGATCGTAGGCGTCCGGCATCTGGATGAACTCGATTCGGTCGAGCAAGGCCCGGACGCCAAAAAAGTTCGCGAACGCCTGTAAAACGGTTTTTTTATCATCCTGTTGCGTCAGCTGAAACGGACCGGTCCCGATTCCTTCTTTATGAATGCTCGTGTGAAGTGTCGCAAGCTTCGGTAAAATCGAGTTCCGTTGCTGATCAAGGATCAGGTCGACCCGGTACGGTCCGTTCGATTTAATCTGTTCGACGTGGCGATACGACCAGGCGTAAGCAGGAAAGGCGATCAGTTCCCGTAAACTTTTTGTGACATCTTTACTCGTCATCAGTGAACCGTCGTGGAAGCGGACGTCTTTTCGTAAATAAAGCGACAAGGTGTTGCCTTGCCAAGCATAGTGATGGGCAAGTTCCCCTTTAAGCAGACCGTCTTCATCAATCCAAAACAAGCGGTTAAAGACATTTTGGACCAGGTGGGCACTATGGATATCGGCTGCTTCGAGCGGATGAGCCGTCAAGAAGGGCCGTTTCCGCGGAATGAGTAAAGCGTCGGATGCCGTCTGGTCATACCCGAATTTTTGTTCGAGCTGCCGCATGAACCGGCCGGTCTGGGCGGGCGACCAGTCCCAACTGAGCTGCTCCGTCACGGCGTCAATCGATTCGCGGTCGATCCGTTCGAGCAGTTGACGGGCCAGTTCGCGCTCGACGTGGCGCAACCAGACGAGCTCCGAAAAATGTCCCCGCCCTTGACCACTCGTGTAGTTCAGCCACCCGTCGTCTTGCCAGCGTGTCAAATGCCGTTTCGTCTGCTTCGGACTCAAATGGATCGTATCGGCCAGTTGCTGAATCGTGTAATGCCCGTCGCGGCACTTTTTCCATAACGTAAAGAGATAACCTTCCATCAGCTGCTCCTTCCTAAAAGGGGACATCGATTTACGACGATGTCCGTTTTTAAATTAATCTGTCTTGTTTATCATACAGGTAGAGAATGGAAGGTGACAATATGAAATGGAAAGAAATACCTAAACCAATTAAAGTCAGACTCGTAACATCCTTTTTTAACCGGACGGTGTCATTCGCCATCATGCCGTTCATGGCTTTATTGTTCGTCGATGCCTTTAATCAAGTCATTGCCGGATTGTTTTTAATCAGTACCGTCTTTTTAAGTTTCTTCATCGGTTTGATTGGCGGATATCTCGCTGACCGTTTCCCGAGAAAACGGCTGCTCGTCCTCTCGACGACGGCGACCGGTTTGATGTTCTTGACGATGACGATCAGTCTTGCCGTCAATCAGATGGTTGCCTTCACGATTGCTTATGCCATCTTTACCGTCACGAGTAACATCGGCCGACCGGCGATGGGGGCGATCATCATCGACGCGACGACACCCGACAACCGGCGGGCGGTCTACGCAATCGATTACTGGTTAATCAATCTCTCGATTGCACTCGGGACAGCACTCGGAGGCTGGCTCTACGTCAGCAACCGATTGTTCCTGTTCAGCTTATTGACGTGTACGTCGCTCCTCTTACCGGTCGCGTACCATTTCCTGCTCGACGAATCGAAACACGTCTGGCGGAAACAGCCGTTCCGGTCCGTCCTGACCGACATCACGAACAGTTACCGGATCGCCTGGCGCGACCGCCCGTTCGTCAAGGTCGTCCTCGGTTCGATGTGTATCCTCGCCGCCGAATTTTCGATGGGCAGTTACGTCGCCGTCCGGCTTGCGGACGAGTTCAAGACGGTCGAAGTCGGTAGCCTCCTCGTCAACGGTGTCCGGATGGTCAGCCTGATCAATATCGAGAATACGATTCTCGTCGTCTGTCTGACATTTTTCATCCAACGGCTCGCGAACCGATTTTCTAGCCGGAAGACGCTAATCGCCGGACTGGCGTTATACCTGGTCGGTTACATGACCGTCACGAGTGCGAATTCGATGACCGTCCTGTTGACGTTCATCTTCATCGCGACGATTGGGGAATTGTTGTACTCCCCGACGTTAAACGCTGAAAAAGCGAACATGATGCCGGAAGATAAGCGCGGCGCCTACTCGGCGTTCGCCGGGACGTCCCACGCCGGGGCCGACTTTATTTCACGCTCGACGATCATCCTCGGAGCGGTTTTAGCCCCGTTCATGATGAGTGTCTATATCGGATTGATTGTCTTCCTCGGATTAGTCTTAGCGTACTCGGGACTTTATATGAAAGAAGTCGTCGAGACGAAACGAAACGTCTCGTAATCAAAAAGGAGTGGATAAAATGGAGGAATTGACAACGAAACGGCACCGATTACGACGCTGGCGCACGAGTGACGCCGAAGATTTATATGCCTATGCAAAAGATCCGCGTGTCGGACCGAACGCAGGCTGGGCACCGCACGCGTCCATCGACGAAAGCCGCACCGTCATCACGATGTTTCAGGAAGCGAATGATGGTTATGCGATCGTCGACCGGACGACGGACCACGTCATCGGCAGCTTCGGGATGCATGCGCGCCGGCCGGTCGAGGCGCTGGCTGACAAAAAACAAGTCGAATTCGGATTCGTCCTGCACCCTGATTACTGGGGGCAGGGTCGGATGCCGGAGATTGTCGACGCGGCACTCGCTGTCGCTTTTGTGGAGCTTGAGATGGAGATCGTCTGGTCTGCACACTTTGATTTTAACGGACAATCGCAACGTGTCATCGAAAAGATGGGCTTCCGCCACGTGCTCGACCGACCGTTCGTTATGGAGCGGATTGACGGGCGGACGGTGACGAGCCGGTTGTATCAATGGACGCGGGAGCGGTATGAAGCGGAACGTGAGCGAAGCGTATTGGAGGGTTTAAAAAAATGCTGACGATTTATCTGACGCGGCACGGCGAAACAGAATGGAATATAGAACAGAAGCTACAAGGGTGGTTGGATTCACCGTTAACTGAAAAAGGAAAAAGAAATGCACGTCAGTTAGGTGAAAGGCTGAAGTCTATTGCATTTCAAACGGTCTATTCCAGTCCGAGTGAAAGAAGTTTATGTACGGCTCGATTGATGATGCAGGGACGGACGTGTCCGTTTGTGATCGAGGAGGATTTAAAAGAGATACATTTTGGGGACTGGGAAGGGCAAAACAGACAGGTGTTAAGTGAGAACTATCCGCAAGCCTATTTCAACTTTTGGAATGCGCCACATCTGTATATATCAGAAACAGGTGAAAACTTCTTTGAGTTGAAACGACGTGTTCTTGCATTTTTTGAGAAACTGAAAAGTCGACATCAAACAGGAGAGGTTCTAATTGTCACGCACACAGTCGTTATTAAAATATTGTTGGCCACTTTAAAAAAGCAACCGCTTGAAAAATTATGGTCAACACCTCCATTCATAAAGGATACATCCTTGTCGGTTATTGAATGCGTTGAGAATCAGCTTAAAATTGTGCTAGAAGCAGACATAAGCCATATCCCACAAGAGCAGGAACAGGTTATGGAACGTTAATTCTAAAAGATCGACATTAGAGAAAGTAATTTTTAATGAAGAGGGCTGTTTGACAGAGGGGAAGTGGAACTTTTTTCTCCCTGTCAGACAGCCTTCTTTTAATTAATGCTCATGTTTGTTTCATACCTTTAATCGCTCTAACGGTGTCAAGGAAGACGTGATCAACTCTTCGCTTTCGATAACGATTGCAGTCAAACCGGTATCTGTTCTGGTTTCGTGCCATTCGTCTTGATCCCAAAATACGGCTTCCCCGCTATGAACTTTAATATATTCATCGGCTTCACCTCTAACCAAGCCTTCCCCGTTCACAATTAAAAGCAGCTGGGGAACAACCGCTTGATGATAACCAATTAACCCGCCGACATCTAAATGGACACACCCTATATGAACGGGCTTCTCTGTCTGCGTGATCCGCGACATTACAAAATCAGAGTCAAATTTTGTGATTTTTTTCCGGTCTCTTTTGTGAACCGATAAAGTTTCATATAATTCCCCCGATGCATTGTTTGCTACCTGATTTAATTTCGTTGTCGTTTAAACATAACCAGTTGCAGGACGATGCTAATCAGCCCTGCCATGACGCATTTGAATAAGTAGTTATCCGTTAGTCCCACGAGGACATATCCGTTAAACTTTTGAACGACGGTGGTTTCAGGGACCCAGTCGATGACAAGTCCAATCCCGAACAGTGCCGGCAGGCTAAGTGCTAGATAGACAATGAGGAAGATGAGAATCAGCATCTTGGTATTCATAAAAGTAACCTCGATTCTAGTGGTTTTAATTCATTCTACTTGAAAAATGTAATTAAATACCAAATAAAAATCGCTAACTCATAGCAATACTCGTTTGTAGCGGATTCTATGCATTTTTCGAACTAAATCACTTCTGCATCTGTCGTTTCGTAAGCAGCATCGGTAAGAAAAAGTACAGATTCATACTGATCATCGAAATGAGATAACTGCTCAAAATGACGATTAATCCATTGACTCCAGTCTGATGTAAAACAAACTGTGGGAAAAAATAGGCGGCAAGTCCGATGGCGATAATCCATGTCCCTGACCAAACCGATAACCAGACGATGACGACGAGATAAAGCAATCCGATCGCATAACTGACAGGGAGCGAAAACGTCACGGTCGGCGAATCGATGAAGCGGTCGGCAAAAACGGTCACCAAGATACTGACTGAAAATAAGCCGCCGAACAGTCCGGACAACACCTTTTGACGGACAGGACTGACCGGATGCGTCGACAAGTACCGCAAAATCAGCGCGAGGCAGACGATGAGTAATGCAACTGCGCTCGCAAAACTCAATAAGAGAATGGCGCTGTAGGAGACGGAACCATTAAAGAGCTGTTGAAAAAACGAAAAACTGGATCCACCTACTAACACAAGCCCGAAGACTTGCAACAATCCTTTCCAATCAAAGGCCAGTTCGTTCGAAATCGACTGGATGTAAGCAGCCGGACTACCGCCGGTAATGGATTTGACCGATTTGCCGTCCGTCTCAGCGTCGCGCAAGTGATCCTCGAGTTCGCTGACGATGTCTTGCGTCGCCTGTTCATTTTTTCCGGAAGCTAACAAATAAATCTTTAAGTCGTCTAAAAAAAGAGTTGATTCAGTGGATAAGGGATGCATCCATCATTCCTCCTTTAAAATCTGGTTGACGCTTGTCGAGAGTCTCTCCCAACGTGCCGAAAAAGCTGTCAGTTCGTCGCGTCCTGCCGAAGTGATGGCATAATACTTTCGTTTTGGTCCGCTCGGTGAGACCCGTTGCGTTGCTTCAATCCAACCCAATTTTTGCATCCGCATCAATAACGGATAAATCGTTCCTTCACTGACGTCAGCAAAGCCGTAGGTCGCGAGCTTCGTTGCCAGTTCATAACCGTAGACCTCTTCTTCCGCGATCAACGCAAGTAAACAACCGTCAAGAATCCCTTTTAACATTTGAGTAGATGACATAAAGATTCCTCATTTCGCTATCTTGTATTGCAAGGTAACTATAGCCTATCATTCAATAACATGTAATACAAGGTAGTGAATTAAATTTTCCTGATAATTGAAAAAAACAAGTGCAATCAGCATTGATATGCAATATATTAGTTTTATGGATAACTCAAAAAAGACTCTTAAAATCAAACGGACTTCCTTGAGTCAGGAAGTGTATCAACACTTGCAGCAACAAATCATCACCTTGGAGCTGGCGCCGGGTGAAAAATTGAACGATTTGGAACTGGCGGAACAATTCGGTGTCAGCCGGACGCCGGTCCGGGAAGCACTGAAAAAACTGGAAGAGGAGGGACTCGTCGTCTTTAAACCCGGTTCACGGACGAACGTGACGGCACTGGATATGGTGCAGGCACGCGAGACGTTTCCAATCGTCGCGACGCTCCATGGACTCGCGAGTCAACTGGCGTTTCCGCACATTACGCCGGAGACGTTAGCGATGTTACGCAAGCTGAATACCGAATTTCGGACGGCGATCGGTCAGGAGGATGCCCTCGAGGCGATGCAATGTGATGATGCGTTTCATCATGTCTTTTTACAGGCAAGTCAGAATCAGCAACTGACTGAAACGTTGAGTCGCTTGACGCCGCTCGTCCGCCGGCTGGAGTTCGCCCAGTTCAGCCGGATTGGTAGTTCGTCGGCAGATGACCACGATGCGATCATACAAGCGTGCGAACAGCGGGACGTCGATTTACTCGTCCGGTTGACGAGGCAGAACTGGAATGGGCTCGGTCGCCATATCATCGCAGCACTGAAGGAGGAGTGAAAATGCGTCCGCTCGTACTCGGTACCTTGGCGGCATTGTTTTTTGCCGTCACCTTCATCCTGAACCAATCGATGCAAGGAAGTGGGGGGCACTGGATTTACAGTGCGGCACTCCGGTTTTATTTTATGCTGCCGTTGTTGTTTATAATCGTCGCCTTTCGCCGGCGGGTCGGACATGTCTTCCGGGCGCTCCGCGAAGACCCGAAATTTTGGCTCATCTACGGGACGATCGGCTTTGGCATTTTTTACAGCGGGATTTGTTTTGCTGCCGATCATGCGCCCGGTTGGTTGATCGCCGGGACGTGGCAACTGACAATCCTTGCTGGTCCGTTGCTTGCGCCGTTGTTTCACCAGAAGATTCCCTGGACGGCGTTACGATTTTCCCTTGTCATCGTCGCCGGCGTCATCGTCATGCAACTTGCCGTCGCGGAAAACGTCAGCCTGTCATCGATGCTGTACGGTGTCGTCCCGG
Organism: Exiguobacterium sp. QJM3NY_9; assembly: GCF_056173545.1. Taxonomy (NCBI): domain Bacteria; kingdom Bacillati; phylum Bacillota; class Bacilli; order Caryophanales; genus Exiguobacterium; species Exiguobacterium sp. QJM3NY_9. Next base: position 1,437,403 of record NZ_CM149679.1, read on the forward strand.
TCCTGATTGCAGCGGTCGCCTATCCGCTCGGGAACCGGAAGATGCTCATGCGGTACGGCGACCAACTCGACGTGTTCGACCGGATTCTCGGGATGACGCTTGCGAGTCTTCCGTTTTGGTTCATCTTGACGGCATTTGCATACCGTTCGAGTGGTTTCCCTTCGATGGCACAAGTATCACAGTCGGCACTCGTCGCAATCTTTTCCGGCGTCGTCGCGACGTCCTTGTTCTTTTACGCGACATCGCTCGTCCATCGTGATCCCGTCCGGCTCGCGACAATCGAGGCGACACAATCGTTCGAAATTTTGTTCACCGTCCTCGGAGAAGCCGTCTTTTTACACGCGGCATTTCCGTCAGGTCTCGGACTGCTCGGAATCATCCTCGTCATGCTTGGGATGACACTCCACAGTTTTCGGCAAGCCAGTCCGACTGTCATCTCGGATTGACTTTATTTCAACTACCTTAATTTAAAAATAACTTAGCAAACGAGGGAACAAGGATGGTACTTACAGGAACACTTGTCAACACAGGACTGATCATCGTCGGGACGTTACTCGGTCTCCTGTTTCACAGAATTCCCGAGCGGATGAAAGAAACGGTCGTCCAGGCAATCGGTCTCGCCGTCGTCGTGCTCGGTGTCCAGATGGGGTTGAAAAGTGAGAACTTTTTAATCGTCATCGGTAGTCTCGTCATCGGTGGGGCGCTTGGCGAATGGTTGCGGATCGATGAAAAGCTCAACCGGCTCGGCGAATGGCTCGAACTGAGAATCGGCCGGGGACGCCCGTCAAACATCGCTGAAGGATTCGTCACGGCGACGCTGATCTTCGTCATCGGCGCGATGGGCGTGCTCGGGGCGCTTGACGGCGGATTGCGTCAGGATCACGACGTATTGTATACGAAAGGATTGATTGACGGCTTTACGGCGCTCGTCCTCAGTTCGACGCTCGGCATCGGCGTCATCTTCTCCGCCATTCCCGTACTTCTGTATCAAGGGGCGATTGCGCTCGGTGCCGTCGCGATTACACAGTTCATTCCCGATGCGATCCTGCAACAGTTCATCGTCGAGATGACGGCGACCGGCGGGGTGATGATTTTGGCCATCGGGTTGAATCTTGCCGGCATCACAAAAATCCGTGTTGCCAATCTCCTGCCCGGTATCGTGATGGTGGCCTTGATCGTGACGGGGCTTCAACTGTTCGGGTTCAATTAAAAAACTGCGTCGCTCATTCTGTTGACAACGATTGTCTCCGGGATGAAGGACGCAGTTTTTTTAGTATGTGAGGTGCAGCGCGTCCGCAGGTAAGACGGTCGTCGAATAATCGAGTAACTGATGCTGCTTATAGGTGAATGCGTGTTGACGCGGTGGACCGCTTAAGATGTTCGGTAAATAGTGTTTTAAGTTACTGATAATCCCGATATTGTCCGGATTAAGAATCCAGTCAAGTGATTTCCAGTCGAGAATTCCTTCGCGCGTTGCGCGCGGTGTCGCAAGCGTTTGACCATCCGGTAAGTCGGCGAGGTAGAGATAGATGCCGACTGCTTGTTCAGCGCGTAGGACGGCGGTACCGGCGAACTGGACTTGTGACAGCGTAATCCCTGTCTCTTCGAACGTCTCCCGGACGACAGCGGCAGACGGAGTTTCACCGGGTTCGATTTTGCCGCCGACACCATTCCACATTCCCATCGCCGGCTGCTTTTGCCGGTTGAGCAGCAGGAAGTGATCGTCTTGGCGGACCAGGCAAAGCGTATACGGGTAGGGTACGTCCTGCACGATCAGAACAGCTCCTTTTTCCAACTCGCATACTGTTCGTCTGACGGGACGGGTTGGATCGTTTTCTTTCCATCCGCCCAAGTCGTCAAGGCTTGTTCCGTCAAAATCCGGTGCCCGGTTTCAGTCCGGACGGCAAGTAAACTCCGTTTATTGAACGGGGAGGCGGCATGCTGCTGGATGATTTGTTCGATCGCTGCGAGCTGCTCCGGCAAAAGCGTCTGTTGGGTATAAAAATGGTAGCCGATGATGAACGTGTCGTCGAGTCCTATCCGTTGCATTTCAAGCTGGTACCCGGCACCGTTCGGGGCAATCCGGAAGCTGCCGCTTGGTGAAAGAACGGTCTCACCTGTCAATGGAACAGGGCGTAAGGCGAGATTGATTCCGAACCCACTGTCGACGAGGTACGTCGCGCCTGCATGCTGAAGGAGAATCGCGACATGGGTAGGACCGGTTGCCGACCAGACTTCGTGTTCATTGTCATAGACGGTCGCTTTGACGAGCGCGACATCAAATCCTTTGATCCGCAAAATTTCATAGAGCAGATGATTTAAATCGTAACAGACACCGCCTGCTTGATTGGTGACGAACGTCTGCTCAAGGCGTGCTTCGTTAAAAGGTAACGTCCGTTTCGAGAGGACGGCCTGATTATCAAACGGCAGGTGGTAGGCGAATGCTTCTAATAGAGATGGTAAATCGTCAAACGTAATCGGCCGGTCAAGTGGAAACTGTATCCGGGATGCGATTTTTTTCATGAGAGATGACAACTGAACTCCTCCTTTTTCGGTCTTCTTAGTATGGCATAAAATGTCTGAAATTTAATTAAACTGCCTGATAGTACTGAATCAATTGATTTTCTTTAAATGAAATGAATCGATGAAAAAGGGGTTTTCGGGAAATTAAAGCGAATAACGTTCAACTAGTTCCTCGTTCAACGAATCACTAGCATCGCACATATCGATAAAGTATGGTGCCTGCCATTTTTGAGTTGCGATGGCTTGTTTACTTGTTGGTGTATCCCAGCTCGGATATACACGCATCGCCATCTTCCCTTTTGTTGCATCAGATGAAAGGACATTTTGTTTAAGAAGTACTTCTTTCGGAAAGATAAATTGTCCAAATTCTGTCTCATTTTTAAAAGTCGTGATGACTAATAAATCAGGGGCTTCGTCGTATCGATAGGGCTGATTCTTATTGTTGTCGTCTTTTTCCCAAAAGACCACAAACTGTCCTAGTTTTGTAGGCGTTACATGTCCTATCCGAAAACGAACGGTTTTGGAAAATATTTTAAAAGTCCCAGCACCATAGTTCGCATTTTGTGGTTCTTCTTGAACCCTCTCTAATGGTAAACGATTGGGTTCATAAATGATTTTATTTACATAATTCAGTACTTCGAAAAAATCATGCACGTTTCAGTTCACCTCTCAACGGATTTAAATGGTCTATAGTTAGTATAAAGCTGTATATCACGAATTCTATTTGAAATGGCATTACACGTATAAAGGAGATCATCAATGAGACAGTCTAAAACGAATATAAAAAAAGAGATTCCGATTTTCGGACTGAAGCAGGAAGGGATGCATTATCAAAACAAGGCGAGCGTCTATGCTGTTGTCGTTGATAAGGAACAACAAAAATACCTAAGCGTTCGGACCAATTCACAACATTTCTTCCTTCCCGGAGGTGGGAGGGAAGTCGGTGAAACACCGGAGCAAGCACTTCACAGAGAACTGTTAGAAGAGAGGGGTTATACGATTCGTATCGAAGCACCGATTGGACGGGCCAAACAGTATTTGATAGCACAAAACGGGCAAACCATCCTCAACGATGCGTTCTTTTACGAAGTGACGTTACTCGAGTTGACACAAGCTGCAGTCGAAGTGGATCATCTTCCGACGTGGCTTAGTCTTCAAGATACGGATAAGTTATTTCATGCGCATCAGAGATGGGCGGTCAGGAAAGTCGTCAAACGTTAACTAACGCCATCAAAAGAATTGTTCCGTAAACAAAGGCATCCATCGCTCGGAATCATCCGGCGCGGTGAATGCCTTACTTAATTGTGGAGATGCTGCTACGGTTAAAAAGGGACAAAAAAGGGTTGTTCCGCTTCGTTTAATACTTTGAGGATTCGTTCCCGAAAGTTTGACCAGGTCACCATGTCTAAAATTTCTTCTAAACTAAAAAAGCCAACTTCCAGACTTTCGCTGCTCGTTTGCGGTGTACCACCAATTGCTTTTGCTAGCCAACACGTCGCACACACCTGCTCGCTGACGTTTTGATAGATGCCACAAAATTGAATCACTTCAATGTCAATACGGGACTCTTCTTTCACTTCCCGGATGATTCCGTCTTCGATGGTTTCACCGAGCTCAATAATGCCACCCGGAAATTCCCATCCGCGTCGTGGTCCTTTGATGAGCAGGATTTTTCCTTGTGCATCAAGAACGACGGCACCTGCCGAAAGTGAATGTCTCGGATATGTCATGGTACACCTCCTTTAAAAAATCGTCCTGTTTTAATTTTGCATTAACCAGTGGACGGCATCCGGTAAATCTTCAGCAATGTAATCGATGGAAAGCTTCTCCATTTCATGATGATGGTCGCGTAACGAGACTTCGCCAGCCCCTGTTCGTACTAAAATTTTAATACAACCTGCTTTTGAAGCCGCCAGCATGTCGGTCCAACGATCCCCGATGACGACACAATTTTCTAGAGTTAAATTATGATCTGTTTGTGCTTCCGATAACATACCGATATCAGGCTTCCGACACGGACATCCTTCATGTGGATGGTGTGGACATATGTACACATCATCAAAACCAAACCCGGTCAGTTCCCGTTGAAAGTCGTCAATCGTTGCTAACCCTCTCGAGATGCCGGGCTGATTGGTGAATGAGAACAGTTGGATTCGGGATTTTTTCAAGCGGTTGATTTCTGAAGCGGTATACGGAAACAGTTTAAACTCTCCCGGGTAGTGAATGGTAGAGTCGCCTCCGATGGTACCGTCCTGATCTAAAAATACGGCTTCTATGTTTTTTATCGTGTATATCTCCCGTCATGAATGTAGTCAGTACGTCACTCCATGCCATTAAACATGCTCATTTTTATAACAAATGAATCAGTTTAGAAGAAAAATGAACGCATTAAACATAGTCAAATACGCTAAACATACTCAAAATCACTCAAAATGAGTATGTTTAGCCAGAAATGAGTTAGTTTATCAAAATCAGGCGAGAATACTCCCACCTCTAAGCGTAGCGTAGGTGGAGGTAGTTCAAGAATTGTCGTCTACCTGTTTAGTTATTCCATTAAAAGCTGCCTGTTCCTTTTTTTTACATTATAAGATTGGTGACAACTAACTTGAAATATTTTTACTGTAGCCCGGCTAGAAAAGTCGAAATGATAAATCCTTTGTTTGATTGAAAACAAAGGATCAAGCAGGTATTTTAATGTTTAACGTCTAAAGTATAGCTTTAGACGTACATAAGGAGTGAAAGATCATGTTTACCCATCAGATCACAGAACGACTCGGATTAAAATTAATTGAACGGGAAGATGCCGACGCGTTGTATACGTTAGTCGATGCCAATCGTGATCATTTACGGGAATGGCTCGGCTGGGTCGATGGAGCGACGGGACCTGAAAGCTACCGCGATGAAGTGATTCCGACATGGCTGAAACAGTATGCGGACGGAGACGGATTTGCCTGTGGCATTTATTACGATGGTGCGCTGATTGGGACAATCGCTTTACACGAAATCAATCAGACGTTACGGCAGACCTCGATTGGTTATTATTTGACGGGAAACGGACGGGGGAAAGGGTTGATGACGCCTGTCGTTGCTTTCATTACCGAGTATTGTTTCACGACGTTAGGCTTGAATCGAGTTGTCATTGAATGTGCAGTCGACAATACACGCAGTCGGAAGATACCAGAACGGCTCGGTTACGAGCAAGAAGGGATTTTGCGGGATGCAGAGCGACTTTATGGTACATATCATGATATCGCCGTCTATGCGATGCTTGCGCAGGATTGGCAATCGGCAAGTCAACCAACGGGCGGCATGGAAGTGGGCTACGACAGATGAAAATCCGATTTGAACCGATGTCAGAAGTGAGATATCACACGTATTTACCGACTGCAATTGAAGATTACGCCGCGGAAAAAGTGAAAGCCGGAACGTGGGTGGAAGCTGAAGCAATCGAGCGGTCGACGACGGAATTTCGTCAACTCTTGCCGGATGGACGCGCGTCAAAAGACAATTATCTTTTTTCGCTTGTCGATGAATCGACGGCTGAACCGGTCGGGATGATGTGGTTTCATGTCGTTCAGAAAAAGCAGGGACGGACGGCGTTCATCTATGATTTTTCAGTTGACGCAAGTCATCAAGGAAAAGGGTACGGACGACAGGCGATGGTCGCGCTTGAACAGGTTGCGCGGCGGATGAACATCAAAGTCATCGGGCTTCATGTCTTTGCCCACAATAAACGGGCGATTGCACTCTATGAAACGTCAGGGTACATGACGACGGATCTTCACATGGAAAAACGATTGGATTAATGGAGCCGGTTTGATTTAAACACATAGGCTTATGCTAAAAGAAAAAGTACGGGAGCAGATTTGAAATCTGCTCCCGTACTTTTTTTTAGACGAAGTCCTGCGCTATAGTTGGTTTCTTATCGGAGGGTGTATGTTGCGCTTGCATCGCTTTTTTTAACGCCACGTCTGTAACGTGTTCGCAAACTGGATGTCGGTCTCAAGTTCTCCTTCGATGCGTTTCAGAGCAAAGTCGTTGCCGGCCAACCAGTCGCGGAAATCGAACTCGACCGGCTCTTGGTCACCGCCGAGCGCGAACCAGACCTTCAAGTCCTCCGGGAAATACGCCGACGTATGAATCGTTCCGGCCCAGTGGGAGTAGAGCTCGGAAAAGACCCCTTTATCGGTATCGTTGAGTAGACGGAAGGCAGACTCCGCATCTTGAATCAAGTGCTGGTGCGACTTCATTTCCATCATCCGTCGTTTCGAGTCATCGAGATGGAACCGGTTTTCGTGTTGCAGTAAATCAAAATGATTCGTACAGAGATTCGTCTCCCGGACTTCGATGTCGCGTGCCGTCGCTTCGATGACGAACGAGCGCGCCGACTTATCGTGGACGACGTAGGTGAAAGAACCGCGGTGCGGCAATTCCTTGACGAGCGAAATCGCGTCTTCGACCGATGTACATGTCTCAAGGATGATCCGGCCAATCATGAAACTGACGAATCCGTCTCCGGGGCGTCTCCGGTTGATGAAGTTGTAGCCCATCGCCAGTCCGTGTTCGTTCATCCCGTCCATCCGTCCGGTCACGCGGGACGCGGGTCCGATGATGGCAGACCCGCCGTCCGTCGGTTGGAAAACGGAAAACCGTCCGTCGTAGGTCATCGGATGATAATCATAATTGCGGACTAAAAAATTATCGCCCGTCATGATCGAACAGCCGCTTTTCGGACCTTCGACGCGGTAATGACCAAAGTGGAGCAATGTGTCTTCAAGCGACAGTTCAAGTTCATCCTGGAGTCCGAGGATTTCATCCCACATGTGCGGGACATACCGGAGGAACATTTCTTTTGTTTCGCCCGGGTCAACCTGAAAGCGTGGAACCCGAATCTTCCAGTTGTCTTCCCGGTTATGGAGTAATTCATTTTGTTTGACGTAGCGTCCTTGTTCGCGACCGAACTCGTAATGGGTGCCGCGAAACTGAGTGATTTCATTAGCAACCTGTTGCATGACGACTCATCCTTTCTGCTTCTCGTACTGCCGATTATACCGAACGACTTAACAAAAGTCGTAGCCGACGCATTGGCGGTAACACATCATGGATTGGAAAAATTCCGTAAAAAGAGTCAAACATCGCTTCATTTTACCGATATAGAAAAGTGAGGGGGAAAATGGATGAAAAATTTGACAGTACGAAGAAAGATTCAAGTGTTGGTTGCGACAGCACTCGTCGCGATGGTCCTGATTACGAGTGCGAGCATCTACTTTTTAAATCAGATGGCCAATGCATCTGAAGCGATGTATGAAGAAAATTTAATTCCCGTTCAAGAAGTCGGGAAGATTCGGATTGATACCCGGGCGCTCGATTCGTTCCTCGTCGAGATGATGTTGACGAAAGATCCGGCACGTCTCGATGAACTGGAGGGCCAAATCGATCAACGCCAAGCACAAATCCGGACGGCGGTCGACAAGTTCGAGCGGACGGCGAACATTGGTGCCCGTGAGGCGAAGCAGCTTGAAGAACTAAACGATTACATCATCGCCTACGACAATGGACTCAGTACGATTCAAAGTTTAGCGATTGAAGGCAATAAAGAAGAAGCCTATCAAACATACTCTACTGGTCTCGAACAAGTTCGGGATCAAGTCGCTGATACGGCAGCAAGCTTGATGAAATCGATGACGAATCAAGCGAAGTCGATCAACGAACAAAATCAGGCAGAGAAACAGACAGCCTTTTACTTAATGGCGGCAATTTTCATCGGATCGTTGCTTTTGTTTGCGATTTTAGCGATTTACATTATTCGCTTAATCACGCGACCGATCCGTTCACTCCAAGGCTGGATGGAACAGTCGGGTGATGGTGATTTGACGGTACGTGGTGATTACAATTCAAAAGATGAACTTGGTCAATTAACAGCATCGTTCAATACGATGACGGAACAGTTGCATCATGTCATCGTCGAAATGACGGGAACGTCGAACCACGTCGCGAAAGCATCGGACGAACTGAGTGCGAACGCGGAAGCGACGACGAAAGCGACGGAACTCGTCGCCGTGACAATGGAAGAAATCGCGAGCGGATCGACACAACAACTAGGTCAGGTCTCGGGCGCGTCACGAACGGTCGAGGAATTGACGTCCGGCATCCGCCAAGTCGCGCGGAATGCGCAACAGATGTCTGACGTGACCGGCGACGCGATGGGGAAAGTCGAGCAAGGCAGTCAAGTCGTCGACAAACTCGGCCGACAAATGGAACAAATCAATACGGACGTCACGGAACTTGGACACGTCATCGTCGGACTCGGTGGTCGCTCAAAAGAAATCGGGCAGATTACAGCGTCGATCACGGGCATCGCCGCGCAAACGAACTTACTTGCCTTAAATGCAGCGATTGAAGCGGCACGTGCCGGGGAGCAAGGGCGCGGATTCGCCGTCGTCGCAGCAGAAGTCAAGGCGCTCGCCGAACAATCGGCGGTTGCGGCGAAGCAAATCGAAGGATTGATTCAAGTCATTCAGCGGGAGACGGAACATTCCGTCGTCTCGATGGAGAAGGTATCAGGCGAGATGACGAGCGGGATTCACGTCGTCGCAGCAGCGAGTGATTCGTTCAAGGAAATCGAGCGCTCGATCGTCGACGTGACGGATCAAGTCGAAGAAGTATCCGGTGCCGTTCAGGAAATGTCAGCTGGCAGCGAACAGATCGCGGCCGTCATGCGGGAAATCCAGGGCGTCACGGAAAGTGCTGCTGCCGGAACAGAGAACATTTCAGCGTCGACGGAAGAACAGATGGCATCGATGCAGGAAATTTCATCGGCCTCGCAGTCGCTTGCGACGATGGCAGAGGATTTAAAAGGACTAGCGGACCGGTTTCAAGTTTGAATCGATTTTGGATCGTGAAATATAAGATCATACAAAAACGACGGATGCGACGCTGTTACAGCGAAAGGCATCCGTCGTTTTATATGGGTTACGAAATCTTAGTGTTGTCCGTTTGCTTAGGGAACTGGTTGAATTTCGTCGGCATGAAGTGGATGACGCTATAGGCGATGAGCATCCCAAGCGCGCCACCGAGTGTATTCAGCAATAAATCATCAACGTTGAAGGTACGGCGGAACAGCAGACCGGCATAACTGAAGACAAATTGCAGCGTCTCAATCACAAAGCTCGTCAGAAAAAGGAACAGCAACCCTTTTGTGAACCGTATTTTGAAAAGGAAGACAAGATAGACGCCGAGCGGCAGGAACAAAAGGAAGTTATAGACAGTCAACTTTACTGAATTCCAAAAGAACCAATTGCCTTGCTGTCCTGCAATCATCCAATCGTTGATAAAGTGGAAAGGGCGCAACTGAATTTCGATTGATCCTGCTTGCGGAGGGAAATAAATGAAACCGATTGTCAAGTGGACGACGACAATCGCGTACACGAGAAAGCTGTACATGATACTTCTTTTTACTAAGTGATTAAATGCCTGTCTTCTGAAATCAAATCCAGCATACATTAATAATCCGAGTAGTCCGAACAAGGTGAAAACGGGAAATGAGATGGCTGACATATAATTCTCCTTTAGATTGATAAATCGTCGCCCTTAAGATTGGACGCGTTTCGTCTTTTTTGTTTCCATAACATGAATGCGATGATTCCTGTCGCGATAAGATAAAACACACCATAGAATTGCTGCATCAAATAAGGCAAATCAAACAGATGGATGACGCGAAATCCAGCTACAAGCATGGGGCATAAGATGAATGCTAGTTTTGTATTCAAGCACATCTACCTCCTAGACTATTGAATCTGTGAAATGGGAATAAAAGACCAAAAATAGGATAACACAACAAAAACTCATTCGTCTTTCATTATTAGGAATTAACATTGTTTTTGTGGAAAAAGCAGGGATTTTGAGTGGGAGTGCCGTAATATGCATTTAAGGACAGTAAATGAAAATCGGAGGAATGAACATGACTTTTCCTGTTTTACAAACGGAGCGATTACAGCTCGTCGAAGTAACAGACGACCATGCGGAAGCATTATTTGAATTCTTATCGGACGAGGCGGTGACGCGCTTTTACGGGATGGACCCGTTGACATCTGCCGAACAAGGAACCATGATCGTCAAGTCGTTCGACGACACCTATAAAACAAGACGCGGCATCCGCTGGGGGATGGTCGAAAAGGAAACCGGAGCGTTCATCGGGACGATCGGCTTTAATCACTTGAGTGAATACAGCAAGAAAACAGAAATCGGTTTCGAATTAAGTCCCGCTTATTGGGGGAAAGGCTATACATCGGAAGCGGTCCGGGTAATTTTGCGGTATGCGTTTGAAGAACTTGATTTATTCCGTGTCGGAGCCGTCACCTTCCCGGATAATGTCGCGTCAATCCGTCTCCTCGAAAAACAAGGATTCGTTCAAGAAGGAAAGTTACGCGGCTATCTTTATCAAGGTGGACGTTCGCATGATGGGTGTTTGTTTTCGATAATTCAACCGGACTGGGTGGTGAAATCATGAAAACACCGCAACGGTATTTCAACATACTTGGACTTTTCCTGATGGGCGGTATTTTTTTAACACTGGTGACGATGCCGGTCGCGATTGATAAAACCGGGCACCTGCACATCGACCGGACATTGTTTTTACATGATGAAAAATTGTTGTCCTTCACCGTCTTCTTTTTGATTGCATTCGCGCTTTATTTTTTGGTCGTCAATCTACCGGCGTTCACATCCTTTACACAGAACAAAAAATAATCTTTTAAAAATCATTGAATAACGAGCTAGTTATATAATAGACTGGTTATGTTAGAACACGTGGCATAGGAAAAGAGGAGGAGGCGAGGGGCCATTGAACACAGACGTCGAAACAGTCAGTGCCTATTTGAAATTGCTGAGTGACGGAATCCGGCTTGACATGTTGAATCGCCTGCAAGAGCGTGAACACTGTGTCTGTGATTTCGTCGATGTGTATGGCATATCCCAGCCGGCAATCAGCCGGCATTTGAAATTATTACGGCAAGCGCACATCATCTTGGAACGACGCGATCGTCAGTGGATTCATTTTCGGCTTAATCCGGACCATTCACACTATGCATTGCTCGTGACGATTTTAGCAACACTCGAACGACCGTCCTTGACGGAAGGAAATATGTGCTGACCGGAAAGGTCACTTTTCGGTTGGTCGACAGCGTTCTTATATAACAAGGTTGTTATGTGAAGTTGCTGAAATTAAAATTTTTTATAGAAATGAAGTGACGATTTTGACTGGAACACACGTACTTGCGATTGGAATCTTTTTAATCACGTTATTTTTAATCATCAAACAACCGAAAGGTCTCGGGATCGGTTATTCGGCGATCGGGATGGCCATCATCGCCTTGCTGACCGGCGTCGTCAAACTTGACGATGTCGCGACCGTTTGGGGCATCATCTGGAACGCGACGTTTACCTTTATCGCGTTGATCATCATCTCGCTGATTTTAGACGAGATCGGCTTCTTTGAATGGGCCGCCTTACATATGGCACGAATCGCCAAAGGCGGCGGATTGAAATTGTTCATCTACATGACGCTGCTTGGGGCAGGGGTCGCTGCCTTGTTCGCAAATGACGGCGCCGCGTTGATTTTGACACCAATCGTCCTCGCGATGGTCCGGCACTTAAAGTTACCGGATTATGTCGTCCTCGCGTATGTCTTCGCGTCCGGATTCATCGCCGATACGGCAAGTCTGCCGTTCGTCGTTTCGAACCTCGTCAACATCGTCTCGGCCGACTTCTTTGACATCGGCTTTACGGACTATGCGGCGCGGATGGTCTTCGTCAACGTCTTTGCGGTTTCCGGGAGTTTACTCGTACTTTATCTTTATTTCCGTAAGAGTATTCCGAAGACTTATGACGTGACACAACTCGTCGCACCACGCGCGGCGATCAAAGATCAGCGAATGTTCAAATTATCATGGGTGGTCCTCGTGCTGCTTGTCGTCGGTTACTTCACGAGTGATCTTATCGTGATTCCCGTCAGTCTCGTTGCCGGCGTCATCGCCTTGTTCTTCTTACTGATGGCCCGCCGATCACCAAGTGTCCCGACGAAACGAGTCATTGCCGGTGCACCATGGGCAATCGTCTTCTTCTCACTCGGGATGTACATCGTCGTTTACGGTCTGCAAAATGCCGGTCTGACTCAATTTTTAGCGGACATCATCGATGGGTTTGCGACAAATCTCGCCGCCGCGACGTTCGGGATGGGCTTCCTCGCTGCCCTTTTGTCATCAATCATGAACAACATGCCGACCGTGATGATTGATGCACTCGCGATCGATCTCAGTCAGGCAACAGGATCGATCCGGGAGGCCTTGATTTATGCCAACGTCATCGGCTCCGACTTAGGTCCGAAAATCACGCCGATCGGGAGTCTTGCGACGTTACTTTGGTTACACGTCTTACGGACGAAAGGTGTTAAAATCGGGTGGGGACAATACGTTAAGATTGGAACGATTTTAACGGTTCCGACGCTTGCGATCACCTTACTTGGTCTTTACATCAGCTTGTTACTTTACTAAGGGGGATTATTCATGAAACTACTCATCATCGGTTCAGTTGCTGCCGGAACATCGGTCGGCGCGAAAGCCCGTCGGAACGACGAATCATTACAAATTACGATTTACGACCGCGATCAAAACATCTCGTACTCGGGTTGCGGGATTCCGTACTTCGTCGGTGGCGAGATTGAAGACATCGATACCTTGACACCACGGGACGCGGCGTTCTTTAAAAAACGCTACAACATCGACGTCAAGACCCAACATGAAGTCGAATCAATCAATCATCAGACGAAGACGGCGACCATCTTAAATGGCGTAACGGGTGAACGCTTCGAGGATACGTACGATACGCTGGTCCTCGCGACAGGGGCCTCAAGCATCATTCCGCCATTTCCCGGTGTTGATGCACCAAACGTCTTTTCCGTCCGGAACGTCCAGAACGCCGGTGCGATCCGTACGTACATCGAGCAACACGATCCGAAGACGGTCACGATTGTCGGTGGTGGATTCATCGGACTTGAGATGGCGGAACAATTGACGTATCGCGGCATTGCCGTCACGCTCGTCGAACGGCTGCCGCAAGTCATGCCGCCGCTTGATTTTGATATGGCATCGCGTGTCGGTGATCATCTTGAAAGTAAAGGGGTCCGGCTGTTGTTAAATGAATCCGTCACGGCATTGACGGGCGAAGGCGAAGTCACGCAAGTCGAACTCGCGAGCGGAAAATCGATTGCGACGGATTTCGTCATCCTCTCGGTCGGCGTCAAACCGAACACGGAACTGGCGACGCAAATCGGCGTCACACTCGGTCAGACGGGGGCGATTGCCGTCAATCCGCAAATGCAGACGAACGTGAAAGATGTCTACGCCGTCGGAGACGTCGCAGAGAGCTTTTCCGTCATTACGGGAGAAGCAATCTATCGGCCGCTCGGTTCAACAGCGAACAAGATGGGTCGGATTGCCGGGATGGTCATCACCGGGGAAGAGGCGGCACATCGCGGCATTCTCGGGACGGGGATTTTCAAGGCATTCGATTTGACGGTCGCCCAAACCGGCTTGACGGAAAAAGAAGCCCTTGCCGCCGGATTCGATATTGAGATTTTACACAACATTAAACCGGACCGTCCCGAGTATATGGGCGGAAAGGACATGGTCATCAAAGCGATTGCTGACCGAAAAACAGGACGGGTCCTCGGGGCACAAATCGTTGGACCGCAAGGCGTCGACAAACGGATTGATGTCCTCGCGACGGCAATCACGTTCAAGGCGAAAGCGGAAGACTTATTCCACCTCGATCTTGCCTATGCCCCGCCGTTCTCGACGACAAAAGATCCCGTCCTCTACACGGGGATGGCACTTGATAATGCGATTAAGAAGACGGCCCGCTTAGTGACGCCGGAAACATTGGTCGAGCAAACAGCGACGGAAGAATCGATTCAAATCATCGATACGCGGTCGAAAAAACAGTTCGAGAAGAATCATGTCGACGGCGCGGTTCATATCCCGCTCGGCGAACTGCGGACGCGGGCTGCGGAACTCGACCCATCCATCCCGACGGTCGTCTATTGTAATAAAGGCGTCACCGGCAATGCAGCGCAAAACGTGCTCAAGAATCTCGGGTTTACGGATGTCTGTAACTTGTCCGGTGGAAATACGAACTATCAGCACCTGAAGCATTGTTTTTCTAAGAAATAAGCGCAAAAATCGCATAAACAGGAACCACGCTCCGTCTGACGGAATGTGGTTCTTTCAGCGTGCAGACAAACTATTATGAAGCGTGAACATGCGATAACGAGAGGCAATCCGTTCGCGCTTCCTTGTCTCGCCTCGTCTTCAAAGCGGCAATCTTCCGCGCCGCTACAGCAAAGCTGCGGGGTCGCGACCGATTGCTTTTCGCTTTAAAAGCGATTCGAGCAGAATCGCGGCGCACTAAACCGCCTGCATGCCCGGCTTTCCGTCATGGTATTCCCTAAAAAGCGTCACGTTTCGTTGACTTCTACGGGAAAAAGTGCGTTTTTAACGCACGTTCAGAGGCAGGCAAGACCCTGTTCGTTGTCCGTTAGGACCAAGGAGCAACGGCTTGCGCCTCGCCCGAGGAAAGCAACGAAAACAGACGCGCGATCTCCCGATAGCACTTTGTCTACAGTCTGCAAGAACCACGCTCCGCTAGTCGGAACGTGGTTCTTTGTCTTGTCTATTGATTTAATCGTGTAGCGTCACTGTGAAAGGCTGACCTTTTTTAATGACCTGCTGCTGCGCATCAAGGACGTCACTCGTCAAAAACTCCAGTTTTTCAACGGGACGTTCCGTGATGAAACCAAGGTTGCCGCTGCGCTGTTCCGATGGATCATATGTCCCGGCCAATGCTTCGAGGTACAGGTCATCATCAATTGTTTTTTCTGTCGATTGATTGATTTTTACATGAGCAACCGGATTGAACGTGACCGGTTGCGTACTCGTATTCGTAATCGTGACGCGGGTCTTCACCATGTCGAACGCTTCTTCATGGGTGAAGCCGTGAAAGAAATCAATCATCGCGTAACTCGGACGGGTCTGAATAACTTTTACTTCCTCGATCGTCATCTCAATCGGTCCAATCGAGTGAGTTTGTTTGACGGACTGGATCTGTTGTAACGTCAATTCACCTTTATCGTCACGAACCGTCTGATTCCGTTTCGTCAACATCCGGTCGTCCGGCAATTGCGGGTTCGGCACATAGACGTCCGCCTTTTCAAGTGCGACGGAGGTATGTGTGACGGGTGGTGCCGGCACGGCTTGTTGATCAGCTGAAGAATCGCTACATCCGGCGAGGATGGTTCCAAGCGTGATCGAGAGCAGGAGTCGCTTCATGATGGACCTCCTTATTTATTCTTTTTCAAGAGATCAAAATTTATTCTTTTTCAAGAGATCAAAAATGATTTTGGCGTGATCCGTATTGTCGACTTGTCCGGCAAACCGGTCTTTAGCCGGTCCATAGGCATAGACGGGAACGTCTTCTCCCGTATGTCCGCCCGTCGTCCAACCCGTGTGCGACCGTTGATTGAAGATTTCTTCAATCGCGTTATCGACGTCTGTCACGTTCTTAGAGGCAGCAGCTCGTTCGACCGAAGTGAATTCCTCTTCCGTCAAAGCCAATTTTTGTTGATCGATGTACGTCATCAAGGTCTTGCGGACATCGGCGCCGGAAACGATTTTTTCAGCCATGAAGTCGGGTGTTTTCTTTGCTGCTTTAATCGGCTCGGCGAACCAGTTATAAATCCCGTCTGCCCCGATTGAATAGCCACCCGTCGAATGATCGGCCGTCGCGACGACGAGCGTATGCTTGTCCTTTTTCGCAAAGGCGATTGCCGCTTTAAACGCCCGTTCGAAATCTTCCATTTCACTCATCGCGCCGACGATGTCGTTATCATGTCCGGCCCAGTCGATTTGACTCCCTTCGACCATCAGGAAGAAGCCTTTTTTGTTCGTATCGAGTCGTTTAATCGCCGCATTCGTCATTTGCTCCAATGAGGGAACGGTATTTTCGCGGTCGATCCGTTTTGCTAAACCGCCATCGGCAAACAGACCGAGGACTTGTTTGTTGCGGTCGGCATTTAATTCGTCAAGATCCGTCACGTATCCGTAACCGTCTTTTTTGAATGCTTTCGTCAAATCGACATCCGGACGGACGAAGTTGGATTTACCGCCGCCGAGTAAAACATCGATCTTATGTTTCCCGTTAATCCGTTCCTTAAAGTAATCATCTGCGATCGCGTTCATGTTTTTCCGATTTTCGTCATGAGCGCCGAACGAAGCCGGTGTCGCATGGGTAATTTCTGACGTCGCGACGAGTCCCGTTGATTTACCGCGTTCTTTCGCCGCTTCAAGGACGGTCTTGACTTCAGACTTATCGTTGTCGACGGCAATCGCTGCGTTATAGGTCTTGACGCCGGAAGACATCGCGGTTGCAGCCGAGGCAGAGTCAGTAATGTTTTGTGCCGGATCTTCCGGATAGGTCATTTGCTGACCGACGAGGTACTGGTCGAAGGCTGTTTTTTCGGCGACGGTCGTCGTCGGATCATTTTTTAAGTAGCGGTGTGCCGACGTATAGGAAACACCCATCCCGTCACCGATTAAAAAGATGACGTTGCGGATTTCCGGCGTCTTCTTGTATTTGCTTTTGGCATCGGCATCCGGTGTCGATACCATCGTGCCGAGCGATAAGGTCGATAGGGCAAGGATCGGGACAAGTCGTTTCAGTTTCATGATAATTCCTCCTTGGTCATTTAAAGTAAAGTATGTATTGCCTACATTCATCATCCTACTGAAAGAATATGAACGGAATATGAGAAAATTGTAAACAATTATGAAGAAGTAATGACAAGGAGCTAAGAAAAAGAAGTTAGTATGTCTTACGAAACAAATTACGAAAAAACTAGTCAGCGAAGCCGCCGGCTAGTTAGTGTGAAGCGTGTTAAACGAGGAGTAAGCCCATCAAAATCGTATCATAATACAAGCCGTCCGTAAGCAGTCGGTCGTGCTTGAGTCGTCCTTCGACTTGAAACCCGGTTGTCTGATACAAACGAACGGCCCCTTGATTCGTCTCGACGACGGTCAATTGAATCTTTTGCAGTTCGACCGTCCGTGCCCAGTCAAGTGTCGTCTGTAAGAGAGCCCGCCCGATGCCTTGCCCCCAAAAGTCACGGACGACCCCGACGCCGAAGTCGGCTTTATGTGCGAACCGACGCAAGGGGAAACCGACACAGCGGGCATAACCGACGAGTTGTCGATCCACTTCAGCGACGAGCAGGGAGTGGGGAATACCGGTCTCATGCTGAATCAATTGCAGAAATCCCTTTTCATCAAGTACGTCTTCGCCCGGGAATCGGTCAAAGTGGTCCGTTTCTGCATCGAGTCTTGCGCGCAGTAAAGCAAGCTGTCGTGCATCCGTAGGATCTGCCGGACGAATCGTGTACGTTACAGATTGAATGTTCGCGTCAATTGGATCCATCATCTTCGCCTCCAAACTAGTAGAATCAAAATCGCTCCCCTTAAGGATGCCATAAATAATTTAAAAATGTAAAGTATTTCCATTAAGAGAAACAAAGATTGTCTAGATTGACACATGATAGACTAGAAATAGATTGGAAAGGATGGATGGAGATGGAGATAATTCAAAACGGTTCAACGGAGGACCGTGAATACATACGCGAACAATTAATCAGGTTCAACAAAACAAAAGTTCCGTCGTCGATTCAACATGAGACAGAACAAATTTGTTTTCTTTTAAAGGAAGATGGCGAGATTAAAGGCGGATTGACAGGAGAATACGGCTGGAACCACGTTCACGTCTCCTTCTTATGGCTCGACGAGTCCGTCAAAGGCGGCGGATACGGCAGCAAATTATTGAGTATGGTCGAAGCCTATGCCAAAGAACGTGCCTGCAGCAAAGTCATCCTCGACACGTTCAGTTTTCAGGCACCCGGCTTCTATGAAAAAAACGGGTACGTCGAATACGGTCGCTTGGACGATCATCCGGTCGAAGGGATGACGCAATACTTCTACAAAAAATTACTTTAAATGAGTTGATCCTTATTTCTTATAGTAGTAGATCCAGGCTGACATATAGGACAGTGTACCGACTGACAAAACAGCCGCCAGTGCATAAAACGGGAAAGTGGGGAAACGAGCGCTGAAATAAGGATAGGCTAAGAAGGATACCATGACGACGGGAATCGAGACTAAAAATGAGACGTAAGCAATTCGGGTCGCCTGACCTGTAATGAAGCGCTCACGTTCATCGTTATCGGAAAACTCTGATGTTGTTGTCGACCAGCGTGAAAAACCAAGCGTTTTATTCGTCCGTGAAAAATAACCGAGACTGGTCAATAAGATCAGCAACAAAACAATCGGTAAGATGATCGACAGGTCGAGACTCAAGTTGAAGCCTGTTCCTTTAAGCGGATCGTCCTGAAAAACAACAAGCTGACGGGCGATGGAGCTGAGTAAGACAGCAGCTAAGACATACAACAGGACATTAGCGATTGATTGAATGATGACACGTTTCATGGTGATTCCTCCTCCAGATAAAAGATGTCTTCGATTGGTCGGTCAAAAACTTTGGCGATTTGCATCGCCAGTAACAATGACGGAGTATAGCTTCCTTTTTCGAGTGAAATGACGGTCTGGCGCGTGACACCGATCAAGTCAGCGAATTGTTCTTGCGTCCAGTCCGTTTGGCGCCGTAATGCTTTGACGCGATTCGAGAGTTTCATCGGGACACTCCTTTCTTCGATGATTTGATTGTATAGTTTGTTTTACATTTTGTAAAGCGGACTATACTTTTTATTTTTTCGTCTCATTTATCGAAAATTCGTGGAGTCTGACTAAAACAGAATAGTCTGACAGCTTTCGGGTAATATGTACTTTATCACTTCGACGGCATCGGGACAGAAAAAGGGGGGAAATTAAATGTTGCCTGAATGTATTCCGGATCAAAGGGAGCTCTCACGCCGCATGCGCATCGTCAAAACGTTACGGAAGCTCGGAAAAACGGATGAAGCCATTGCAAAATCATTATATGTCCCGGTCGAGTGGGTCAGATCAGTCGAAGATAATTTATCGAATACTAGTTATCAGCAATCATCTTAATGCATGAAAAAGAAGCGTCCCCCTTAGTTCAGGGGGACACTTCTTCATGTTCACGATGACAGTTTCGTTGCGCCCGAGTCGACCGACAGTTTCGGTTGACGCCAAAAGAACGTTAAGATGATGCCGACCGTCAGGACGATCGTCGCGAAATAAAACGGGTAGTTGAGGTTGACATCAAACAGGAGTCCACCCGCAATCGGTCCGAGGATGTTCCCGACACTCGTAAACATCGAGTTCATTCCGCCGACGAAACCTTGTTCATCGCCGGCGATCTTCGACAGATAGGTCGTGACGGCAGGACGCATCAAGTCGAATCCGACGAAGACGACCATCGTCACAAGGATGATTGCGAGGTAACTCGTCACGTACGTCATGACGAGGACGAGGGCGGTCGAGACGATTAAGCTGTAACGGATCAGGCGAATCTCACCAAACCATCGCGTCAAGCGGTCGAACAGGCCGACCTGGACGACGACACCGACAATCGCTCCGAGGGAAATCGCGAGGGCGATGTCCTTCGCCGTGAAGCCGAACTTCCGGTCGACGAACAGGGCGAACAGCGATTCGAACGAGGCGAGGCCGAATGACGAAATCAACAGGACCAAAAAAGCGACGAAATAGAGGGGTGAAAAGATTTTTGAGAAGCCGTTCGCTTGTTTGACAGTCGGCGCATCGGCATAATGACGTTCCGGTTCACGTAACGTGAAGACGGACAAAATCATCGCAATCATCCCGAACGTCGCGGCAAAGAAAAACGGAACCCGTGTCCCGATGTCAGCGAGAAATCCGCCGATTCCCGGTCCGATGATGAAGCCGGTCGAAATGGCGGCCGACATATAGCCGAGCGCCTTCGGACGCGTCTCGTTCGTCGTGATGTCGGCGATGAACGCCGTCACGGCCGGCATGATGAAGGCGGCACTGACTCCCCCTAGGATGCGCGAAGCGAACAGGACTTCGACCGTCTGTCCGAGACCGAATAGTAGTTCCGACATGCTGAAGATGAACAGGCCGATGATGATCATCGGCTTGCGTCCATACTTGTCGACGGCACGTCCGGCAAGCGGCGAGAGAATCAGTTGGGCAAAGGCGAACGCCGACACCATATAGCCGACCGTCGAGCCGGAGATGTTCAATTCATTCATGATCGTCGGGGTGACGGGAATGACGAGTCCGATCCCTAAAAAGGCGATGAACAGATTGAGTAAAAGTGTACCTAAAATGAGTTTGTTGTTTTGCATGATTTGAACCTCAGTTTCTGATTTGACTTCTTAACGGACGAGTCCGCGCCAAAAAATCGGCCAGACGGCAGTGAGTCGTTGTTGATAGGCATCAATCCCGTTATAGACGAGTTCCGTCATCGTCCCTTCCGCAACCGTCAAGTAGGCGAGTGCGCCGCTCGTATAGTCTTCGGAGTAGAGAATCTGCTCCGTCCGGTCGCGTTCGCGGAACAAGCGTGCTAGATGACGATGGATCGAATCGAAAAACGGATTGATCAACGCCGTCACTTCATGCTCCAGTTTGACGGGCGGGAAGTACGCGATGCGAAGGATGAACTTCATTTGGTCGTTTTGGTTGCTTTCCTCGATGAACCAGTCGAAAAATCCTTTTAGCGATGCTTCGAGCGGCAACTGCCGTGTCTCGACGAAGTAGGACGCGAGGTGTTTTTTTTGTTCACCGAGCGCGTACGCCATCGTCTTCAAAAAGAGATCGTCTTTTCCGGAATAGTGGGCATAGATGGATGGTTTCTTGATACCGACTTCCTGGGCGATGTCGTTTAAGGAGGCCCCTTCGTAGCCGTGACTCGCGAAGTGGCGCAAAGCGGTCGGGATTAATTGTGCAGCTTTCAATTTATTCACCTTCCTAACGGTCGTTAGTTTATAAAGACACTCTAGCATCTGGATTGCTGCTTGAACAGGAAAATGCCTTAAAGAATGACTTGAGTAAAATTAAGGGAGTTGCAATAATGGATATTATTGGAGATTGATTTTGAAGAGACATCTGAAGTGATGGATGTCATGTTAACCGAGTGAGTAGGAGGCTATTCGTATGAAAAAAAGAATACTATCTACCATCTTCACCGTTCTTTTTTTAGCTGGAACGTATTACGGGATGATGTCCCTGTTGTTTAAAGAAGATTCATCTGTCAGTTCGTTCCCAATTCCGCGTTTTGCGACGGAGCGAACCGCTACGGACGGTCAACACTACGCGATGCAACTTGCTTCAGAAACAGATGGACCGGGACTCCTGTATGCAGCTTGAAGCATGACGGCTGGAAAAAAGTGAATCAAGAAGGAGCGGAAGCGCTCTATCAAAAAGGCGAGACATTCGTTTCACTGACGACGTTCGACGAGGAAGTGTCTGTTAAACCAATTCATTTCGTCGAGTTCGAGCGTTTGGAGGATTGAGTCGGAACAAGGTACACTTGCTACAGTAAGTAAGAACAGGAGCAATTGATCTGTCCGTAGCAAAGGAGAATCAAGATGACACAATCCATCGCAATTATCGGAGCAGGCGTCAGCGGGCTCTATACAGCATCGCTTTTACAGCAGATGGGGCAAGCAGTCACCGTCTATGAAGCACGGGACCGGATCGGCGGACGTATTTTAAGCGTGGCGGGTACGCATGGAGATGAGGCAGACCGCTTTGACCTCGGACCGACATGGTACTGGCCGGATACGGAAACGGTCATCACGGATCTTATCACCGAACTCGGTCTGACAGCATTCGCCCAACACACGACAGGCGCGATGGTACTCGAACGGCAAGCAGGAGCCATCGAACATCATCTGCTGGCACCGGACAGGATCGTCCCGTCGAAGCGGTTAGCGGGAGGAATGGAAGCACTCGTGACAGCGATTGCAGCAGAACTCCCGGCGGCATCACTGCGCTTACAGACACGCGTCACGAAACTTGAGCGGACGGGACAGCAAGTAATCGTTACGTCAATCAAAGACGGGCGGACGACTTCAGAAACGTATGACAGTGTCGTGGTTGCCCTTCCACCCCGACTTGTCGAGCGAGTCGCAATCGAACCGCCGTTTTCCGAGACGACTCGGGAGAAACTGCAAACGACCCCGACCTGGATGGCCGGACAAGCAAAAGCACTTGTCGTCTATGACACGCCGTTTTGGCGCGAAGCAGGGCAGTCCGGGTTCGGGATGAGCTGGGTCGGTGCCTTGCAGGAGATTCATGATGCATCACCGCAGAATGGCCCCGGTGCCTTGTTCGGTTTCCTGCGGTTGACGGCAGAAGAGCGTCAGTCGCTTGGCGCAGCAACGGTCAAAGCCCGTATACTCGACCAACTGATCACGATGTACGGCGAAGCAGCCCGTCATCCGCGGGAAGTGTTCTATTATGACTGGGCACAAGACCCCGATACGGCAACGCCTGCAGATAGCCGTCCGTTAACAGAATTTCCGCAGTATGGACCCATCGCAGTCGACGCGAACTGGCAAGGACGGCTTTATCTTGCCGGGACGGAAACGGATAGTGCGTTTGGTGGCCATATCGAAGGCGCGCTCCGGTCGGCGAAGCGGGTCGTCGCCGAATGGACGATGCGGCATGGGTGATTTGTGACACGCACAATGTTTATCATGAACGTCCTCGATGATCGGGGGCGTCTTTAACTGATTTTAAAAGTCGAAGCAGTCATTTGTTCTACCTGTGGTAACTTTCGGAGATCGGGATGGAAGAACCAAACACATGCAATAAACGAAATACCGAGTCCGGCGAACATGAAAATGAAGTGGGGTTCGACAAAGGTCGCTACATACCCACCTAGTAATGAACCGATCGGCATCGCGGCAATTCCTAAGCTATACGCGACTGAATTTACGCGCCCGAGTAATTGGTTCGGGATGATGGTTTGCGTAACACCGGCAAACAAAACATTTACGGCACCGATTGGAATCCAGGCGATACCGAATAAAATCGGTGTAGCCAGTGGACTTGAGAGCCACCCGGCAAATACCCAGCAGATGGATCCGACTAAAAAGCAAACGCTTGTGGCGATGCCGACGCGCAGTTTTCCGAGGGTCGAACCGAGGAGTGCACCGAGCAACGAACCCGCTGACATAGCGGCTAACAGAATACCGTATGTTTGTACACCGCCGATTTGATCCGCGAAGACAGGAAGGACGGCGACCGTCATCCCAATCGCAAAATTTGCGACAGACGAACCAATCAGAAAGACCCAAAGTAATGACGTGAAGACGACAGCGAAGCCGTCTTTTAAATCATCGATATAGTCTATGAAGGTGAGTTTTAAGGAGTGTTGCGTTTTTGGAGCTGGTATTTTTACAAAATCCATGTTGAGGAATGAAAAAAACATCGCGGCGAGCGCAAATGTCACTGAATCGACTAAAAACATCGTGACGGCACCAAAGAAGGCGATTGCTAATCCTGCCAATGAATTGAAGACAAGATCAACGCCTTGATAAGCAAATGCAAAAAGTGAATTTCCTTGCAGCAGTTCTTTTTCTTTTAGAAACAAGGGGAGGGCTTTAGTTTGCGTCGGATAGGCAAACTCTTCGACGCAGGCGAGTAGTGGCATGACGGATAAAATTAAAGTGATGCTTAAAAAATCGAGCAGGTAAGCGAGTGGAATGATCAAAATCAAAATCGACTGCACGACTTGGGTGACGATTAACGTCGTTTTGATTCTCCAGCGGTCGACCAGCGGACCCGCAAGAAATTGCAGGGCTTTTGGTGATAAAATCAGAAACCCGGCGAGCCCTGTATAAAATGCACTCTGTCCAATGTCATGGACAAGCCACATCGCGGCGATGTAATAAAGACTGTCTCCGATATTCGTCACGAGTCGGCCGGACAGTAAAAATATGAAATTACGGTTTTTCAAAAGTTCAATCATGCGTAAAACCTCCAGTTTATTTATTATTTTGACCGGTCAATTTAATTTGACAATGACGGGTAAAGAAAAAGGCTATACGTTCAAGCCTTGTTTTCTTCATCCTCATGTTCAATCGTTTCCATGATGAGTTCATCCACTTCAAACGCCATCGTAGAAAAGAAATAAAGTTTTTGAGCAGTTTCTTCACTTGGTTCTTTTGAGAGGTGCCTAAGCTCCTCCATCAATTCAAAATATTTTTTCATCCAATCGTTAAACTGTTCCTCCGTCGCAGAGATTTGCCACATTGAACCGACATGATTCCAGTCAGCAGGCGATTCACTGGCTCGTTGAGGGGTAAATGCATGCTCGGGCGCAGATAAAATAACTTGCTTTGTTTTTTCGGCCATCTGAAAAAGCAATTGCCGATTGGATTCATTGACGTCTTCCATATGCGGCAAGAGCTCAAGTGATGGTGTGAACCCCCGTGCCACCGATTGATAAAACTTTTGGATGATTCCGCCTTTTTCTTCCGTTTTGACTAACGTGATCAAGTGATTCTTTTCGAGCTCTTTTAAATGGTAATGTACTTTAGGACGCGATAAGTTAAGTTTTTCAGACAACATTTGACCCGTGAGTGGTTTTTCGATCAACCGCATCATGATTTCAGCTCGGATCGGAACACTCAGCGCCTTTAATTGGCTTAAAGTGGTTAGCGTTAAAATGGATTTCATGAGAAGACTCCTTTTTATTTGACCGGTCTAATTTATTTGACAATAGAATAACATAGATTTACTTTTAACAGTTAATGTTTTTTGCAAAGTATTACATTCTCTTGGATGAGGTATTACCTGACAGATTGGAAAATCGAGTGAAGGATTTGTTTTAACTAATTATTGAAAAGGTATAAGGGCACATAGAATATTTTAGTGCGACATGTAAGGAAAGGGTGACTGTATGACGTATCAAATTTTGATTCTACTACTTATCGGCTACGTAATTTACACAATCGATTTAAAACAAAAAATGATTCCTGTTCCGATGGTGCTCGTCGTGATTGGACTGGGTCTTTCATTTATCCCCTATTTTTCTTCGCTTCATCTATCAAAGGAAATCGTATTTGAAGTGTTTTTGCCAGCGCTCCTGTTTACGGCAGCGTATCAGTTTCCGATTAAACAGTTGAAAAATAATTGGGGTATCATTACGGCGTTCAGCACGATTGGGTTGATTGTGACGGCCTTATTGCTCGGTGTCTCAATTTACTGGATCTCGAATCTGTTCATTTCACTTTCGCTGACGGCTTCGCTGCTCCTTGCCGCCATCTTGATTCCGACCGATCCGGTCTCGGTAACGTCCATCATCAAAAAAAGTACAGGGGACGAACAAGTTGCCGATATCGTGGAAGGAGAATCGATGGTCAATGACGGGACGAGTATCGTTTTGTTTACGATTTTATTATCGATGTTTCAAACGGGGGAACGTTTTAATTTCACGACCTTCATCGAACAATTTATGCTTGTTTCGTTTGGCGGAATTCTGATCGGTTTACTGCTCGGATGGATTTTAAGTAAAATCATTCACTTGACGAAGCAAAAAGAATATCAAGTGATGTTGAGTATCGTCATGTCGTACGGTGGATTTTATCTTGCGGAAGCGCTTGGTGTCTCAGGTGTTCTCACCACCGTCATTTTGGGGATTTTCTTGTCTTACGAAATCGAAAAAGCGGATGAGGAGAAGGGAATTAAAGCATCATTGGATGGAGTTTGGAACATCATCAAACCAACATTTTTATCGATTTTATTCTTACTGATTGGGATTCAAGCAGCTGGATACTTAGTTTTTTCACAATGGGGACTGGCGTTGATCATTTTTGGTCTCACCTTGTTGGCACGGTTCATCATGGTCGGTGGCTTCATTTATGCCGTACCGCCCTGGAAAGGTGAATTTCATGACGACTTTTCGACGATTTCAATCATTACGGCAGCGGGGATTAAAGGTTCGATGTCTGTCGCGTTGTTACTGTGGCTCGAAAAAACGGTGTCAGCGCAATATGATGTGTTGATTTCCTTATCGTTTGCTGTCATCGTCCTGTCGTTGATTGTCCAAAGTATCGGTATTTATCCGCTGACCATATTCTTGAGTAAGCGGCATAAACGATGATTAAATAGAAAATCAAAAAGCAGACACTGTCCAAAAAGTACTTGGATCGTGTCTGCTTTTTTGCGTTTACAGATACAACCCGTTCGCCTGAACATTGCAAGTGTTCATAAAGACAAGAAAAACGGATGGTCTCAAGCTGTTACAAATCGGAAATCATCAAATCTGCAATCATGTAGTTTTCTCTAACATGACCAGTCATTCAGACGAATACAACAACCGATCCGTCTTGACATCATAAATCCGGTAAGAAATCTCAAATTCATGATCTTTTGTCGTTGTAACGTGACAGGTATACGGGACATCCGGTCCGTACGCACCGAGGTCTGCCCGATCCAAGAAACTGAAATAGTCGCCTGTTTCATCGTAATAAAGATCAATCGTCCGCGGGCTAGATTGATCATCGTATTCCACCGTACACATTCCTTTAATTGTCGCATAGTCATGAGAAACGACATACTTGAGACTCGGAGCCGTATACCAAATTAGTCCCACACCGAATAAGCACAGTAAAACGAGTCGGAAAAACAGGGAAAATTCGATTCCGTTGTCCTCACGGAGCCAGAAATATAACAATACACTCAGCACCATACAGATGATACCGCCTGCGAGAATCGAGTAATAAAAAAGCACTTCTTCATTCATGTGCGAAGTCCCCTCATAAATACAACCCGTTCGCCTGAACGACGAATTGCGAGTGTTCGTAATGATAGGTGATGACGGAATAATCGAACGGTCGACCGTTCGTCAAGTGGAAAATTGTCTCGACCGTCAATGCCGGATCACCGGCTTCAAGTTCCAAATGTTCCGCGATTGTCTCCGGCAATTTGCCGACGTGCATGTACATGTCGGAAAAGCCGATGTTCAGTCCGAGGGCCGTCTCAAGATACTCGAAAATCGATTGTTCGACGATTTCCCGGTTTAAGTAAGGCACGATCGCTTGCCGGTAATAGGATTCTTCAAGGCACATGATGTTACCGTCGATGTAGCGGATCCGTTTCACGAAATAGACCATGTCGCCTGGTGTAGTACCGAGATTTTCGGCAATCGTTTCCGGGCACGGGATCAACTCAAACGACAACACGTTCGACTGGATGTCATGTGCGACCAGATTTTGTTTGAAGCCTTGCGTCGAAAACAGTTCGATGTAGCCTTTCCGGTTTGTCTTCCGGACAAAAATCCCGCTGCCCCGGACTTGAAAGATGATCCCTTTTCGCTCCAGCAATTCGAGCGCTTTCGTCATCGTCGTCTTACTGACTTCAAATTGGCGGATCAGTTGATCGAGGACTGGTAATTTATCGCCTTGCTGTAACGCATGTCGTTCGATATAGGCTTCGATTTCCGTCGCCGTTTGTTGATATTTCAGCATGGTTCACCCTCATTTACGTAAAAATTGTTATACCACAACTATATCATAATGAAAGGTTGATACTTGCGAACATGTCTTTTTAAATTAAATATGTATTGATTAATTGTACATGTACAATTACAATAAGAGTGCATGAAAGGGTTATCATAAAAAGGAGGTTCTTACATGAGTAAAGTGCGGGATTATGAAAAACTTGCCCGATCGATCTTAGATGCGGTCGGAGGGGAAGACAATATCATCAGTGCAGCGCGGTGTGCGACGCGGTTACGGCTCGTCTTGAAGCGGTCGGACACAGCGGCAAAGGAACAAGTGGCAGCACTGCCAGGCGTCATCACGGTCGTCGAATCCGGTGGTCAGTTCCAGGTCGTCATCGGACAGCATGTCGGTGATGTCTATGAAGCTTTTTCGAAACTGGTTCAGCTCGATGATACGGCTGAAGACGCACAAGCGAATAAAGGTACCATCTTGAACCGGATCATCGCGACGATGTCAGCCGTCTTCGCTCCGTTTGTCTATATCCTGGCCGCGGCGGGAATTCTGCAAGGTGCACTCATCCTGATTTCTTTACTGTTTAAGGACTTCGCAAAAACGGGAACCTATGAAGTGTTCAGCTTTATCTCATGGGCACCGTTTACGTTTTTACCGATTTTCATCGCCATCACGGCAGCGAATCATTTTAAAGTCAATCCCTTCATCGCCGTCGCCTGTAGCGCGGCACTCGTCAGTCCTTCGTGGGCTGACATGGCAGCACGTGTTGTCGCCGGTGAGTCGATTTCCTTCATCGGCATCGCGTTATCCGGTACGACCTATACGTCATCGGTCTTGCCACCGTTGTTTCTCGTCTGGATCTTATCGTATCTGGAACGGTTCCTGAACCGGACGATCAATGATGTCATCAAACCGCTGTTCGCCCCGTTCTTCAGTATGGTCATCATGGTCCCGCTGACGATTCTCGTCATTGGTCCGATTACGACACTCGGAGCAGAAGGGATTGCCAACGGGTATAACTACCTCGCCGATCACGCACCGGCACTCGCCGGACTTTTGATTGGCGGTTTTTGGCAAGTCATCGTCATCTTCGGTGTCCACTGGGGTGTCACGCCGATGGTCCTTGCGAATTTCGAACAGTATGGACGGGACTCGTTCCAAGCGTATCAGACGATCGCCGTCATCGCTCAGGTCGGTGCCGTCCTAGGAGTCATCTTAAAAACACGCAACCAGGAAACAAAGAAAGTCGGTGTCTCGGCCGGTCTGACGGGTATTTTCGGGATCACGGAGCCGGCGATTTACGGGGTGACGTTACGGTTTAAGAAACCGTTCATCTACGGATGTATCTCGGGCGCGGTCGGAGCCGTCGTCGCTAGTTTCTTTAAACCGTATTATTTTGCCTATGCCGGTCTACCGGGACCATTAACACTCGTCAACGGCATCAGTTCCGATTATCCGTCGTCAATCATCGGTCTCTTGATTGGCGCCGCAATCGCCCTCGTCTTACCGGTCGTCTTGATCCAGGTGCTCGGGTTTGGTGAAGAAACGGTGGCGGCAACTCCAGCAGGACAAGCAGTACCGGCTGTCCATGAACAAGAAGTCAGTGCGACACTGACGAACGAAGAAACGATTGTATCGCCGTTGTCAGGTCAAGTCGTCCGTCTGACGGACGTCCCGGACGAAGTGTTTGCCTCCGGAGCGATGGGTGACGGATTTGCGATTGTACCGACCGTACCGCAGGTCGATGCGCCGTTTAACGGAACGGTCGTCATGGTCGCCCCGACGAAACATGCGATTGGACTCCGTTCGACGACGGGAGTCGAAATCTTAATCCATGTCGGACTGGAGACCGTCAATTTGGGTGGGACACCGTTTAACGTCCTCGTTGCTGAAGGCGATACCGTCGAAGTCGGACAACGGTTGCTCGAGTTTGACATGACGATGATTGAAGCACGTGGACTCAAAACGATTACACCGGTCATCGTCACCAATGCGTCTGCTTATGCCAAACTGATCATCGAACAGACTGAAACGATTGCGGCGAACGAACCGATCGTGACAGTCGTTAAATAAAAGGAGGAAATCAAGATGAAAACATTACCAAACGACTTTTTATGGGGCGGCGCACTGGCTGCCCATCAATTTGAAGGCGGCTGGAACGCCGGCGGCAAAGGACCGAGCGTCGTCGATGTCATGACAGCAGGCGCGCATGGCGTCGCCCGCCGCATTACCGATACGATTGAAGAGGGGACGTTTTACCCGAACCATGAGGCGATCGATTTTTATCACCGCTATCAAGAAGACATTGCGCTATTCGCCGAGATGGGATTGAAGTGTCTCCGGACATCGATCGGTTGGAGCCGGATTTTCCCGAACGGGGACGAAACGGAACCGAACGAAGCGGGACTGCAGTTTTATGATGATGTCTTTGACGAATTGATTAAGCACGGCATCGAGCCGATCATCACGTTATCGCACTTTGAAATGCCGCTCCACCTCGCACGCGAATACGGCGGGTTCCGTAACCGCAAAGTTGCCGGCTTCTTCGAACGGTTTGCCGAAGTCTGCTTCACGCGCTACCAAGATAAAGTCACGTACTGGATGACGTTTAACGAAATCAACAATAAGATGGATGTCGAGAATCCGCTGTTCCTTTGGACGAACTCGGGTGTCAAAGTAGAACCGGGCGAAAACGCGATGGAAGTCATGTATCAGACCGGTCACCACGAGTTGATCGCCAGTGCTCTTGCTGTCGCGAAAGGAAAAGCGATCAATCCCGACTTCCAGATCGGGGCGATGATTTCCCACGTCCCGATCTATCCCTACTCGTCGCATCCGGAAGACGTTATGCTGGCTGAAAAATCGATGCGTCAACGGTACTTCTTCCCGGATGTTCAGGCGCGCGGTTACTATCCGAACTATGCCTTAAAAGAGTTTGAACGCGAAGGATATGCCATTCCGATTCTCGACGGCGACGACGAAATCCTGAAAAACGGAACGGTCGACTACATCGGCTTCAGCTATTACATGTCGACGACCGTCAAGCACGATGCGACGGTCAACAATACCGGTAACATCGTCAACGGCGGTCTTGCGAACGGTGTCGAGAATCCATACATCCAGTCAAGCGACTGGGGCTGGGCGATTGATCCGGTCGGACTCCGCTACGTCCTGAACCGATTATATGACCGCTACCAGCTCCCGCTCTTCATCGTCGAAAACGGCTTTGGGGCCGTCGATACGATTGAGGACGGCAAGATTCACGATGCAGCCCGGATTGATTACCTGAAGACGCACATCGAAGCGTTGACGGAAGCGGTCACGGAGGACGGCGTCGAACTGATGGGCTACACACCGTGGGGCATCATCGACATCGTCTCGTTCACGACGGGTGAGATGAAAAAACGCTACGGGATGATTTACGTCGACCGCGATAATGAAGGCAACGGCTCGATGGAACGGATGAAAAAAGATTCGTTCGACTGGTATAAACAGGTCATTGCGACGAATGGACAGGAGTTGTCGTACGACAAAGCGACACAACAGTAAATCGATAAGCCTCCACCTATACCGGGTGGAGGTTGTTTGTTGTCTGTCAAATCACGCTTGCTTGAAATATGAAAACAAGCGATGATGAGAATGTATATATTATCCAAAAGTGACGAGGGACGTTTAAGGGGATGAATGAATGATTGGTGTCAGTATTGCGACGATATGGGAGTTCGAAGCGACGCTCGCGTATTTCGATGTAGAAGAATCAGAACGTACTAAGTACCCGTACGGTGAATATTTTTTCCGGACGATTGCCGGAAAACGTGTGTTGTTTTACAGCACCGGTGTCCGGAAAGTAAACGGGGTCGGGGCCAATCAGTACATGATGGCGCAGTTCCCGCTTACGAAAATCATCGTTGCCGGGACCAGTGCCGGCATCGACGAGTCGTTTGCCGTACTCGACATCATCGTGCCAAACCGGGCGGTCCAATATGATTGTACGGTGAAAGAAGTCGAGCCGTTGATCAAGCCGTCCTTCATCGTTGAACTCGACGTCGCGGACTATCAGGCGGAGTGTCACACCGGAACGATCGGTACGGCAGACCGGGCCGTCGTGATGTGGAACGATTACTTGGAGCTGAAAGCAAATGGCATCACGGTCGCCGATACGGAAGCCGGCGCAATCGCCTATATCTGTCAGAAAAACGGGGGCGAATGTATCATCATTAAAGGCATCTCCGATTTTCCGGCGGACGAGACGGACCGCGATCCGGTCCAGTCGAACGAGGAACAAATCAACGTCTACATAGCGAATACGCCAAAAGTGATGCGCAAAATATTCAGTGACTATCTAACACGATTCATTTAGAACATCAGGAGGGGCGACGCATGAAAACATTAGTGGTTGGTTGTCTGCTGACCGTCAACGCTAAAAGCTTAATGACAAAAAAGACGCAGTCTCGGATGAAATCTCGAAACTGCGTCTTATTTATGCTTAGTGCATCGGCTGCTAATTTTGTTCAGACTCTTGTTTTTCTGACTGAGCCGCTTTGAAGTTGCGATAAATCGTATAACCGACTGTGACAGGAAGGATGACAATTCCATACCCAAGCGGCAAGTCTAAAAAATAATACCAGAAAATCGTAAAAACAATCATGATTAGAAGTAGGCGGATACTTGATATGTGGTATGTACTCACTTAAAACGTTCCTTTCTTTTAAAGTATTGTTATGTTTTTAGAAAGGCGTTTGGTTGATCGACATATAGTTGGACCAATCCGCACTTCGGACAAACGGCAGCTTTCGCTTCAGCAGATGCCTTACTGAAAAAACGACCCGGTTTTTTAATCTTTAAGCCATACATCGCACCTTTGACGTGGACTTCACAGTCTTCGACCAGTTGGGTGTCGCATTGTGTACAAGATCGGTTCATGAAACGATTCCTCCTCATAAGTTTTCGCGGGTATGGATAACTTTTTTGCACTTTCGACGTGTTAATGAATCATCTGTTTTAAAATTTCAATTCTTGTTTTGAGTCGTAATGACATGACGCCGAATACTACTACTAACGTAGCGATTAAAATTAAAATCGTGAACAGGATGCCATTCATGAAGACCGACTCATCTGTGACATTTCCCAGTGAATTAACAACGAGTCCGACGAACAGAAACAGATACAGAAAAACAAGAAAACTGAAAAGATTTAAACGCTTTTTTAGGTATGTAAGCATGGAGGATGAATCCGTGAATAGTGAAAAAGAAGGAGCATCCGGTTGTTGTTCTTTCCGATAGTACGCCCAGACTTTGTTCGTATGGACAATTTCGACTCCGTTATCTTCTAAAAATGAAAAGTAGTCCGCTAAATCGTGATGTGAAGCAACAAACTCATTCCGATACACATAGTTCGTATTCGTTCCTTTTGTAAAGGTGTAAACGAAAGGGGAAAACTTAACTAAGTCCCAACCTTGTTGACTCATCGAATTGACCCATGTTTCCTCTTTTTGATCGTCAATAAAAAACCTAATTTTTTTCATCAGTATCCCTCCTTTAAAAGTTGGCTTGCATGGTGTAAGACTTCTTCGAGACGTTGTTTTTCCTGGAGACAAACATGACGCCCTTCCTCTGTTAAGGCGTAGATTTTTTGACGTCCGGTCGTTTCTTCGACTTTAATCCAGCGTTTTTCAATCAAATTTTTTAAAACGCCATACATCGTCCCCGGTCCAATCGTGACGCGTCCATTCGTTAATTGCTCGATTTGCTGCATCATCGCATAACCATGCTTCGGTGTCGTTAAGCATAATAAAATATAGTAGGTGCTTTCTGTAAGTACTAATGTATCGCGGCTCAATGTATCGCCTCCCGATATATAATGTATCGAAGTCCGATATAGCTGTCAATAGAATTGGATGATTTTTGTAAAAATAAAAGAAAATAATGGTATATTTTAAAAAGGTTTACTAGAAGGACATGAATTTTTCTTGAATTATGCGGAAAGATCCTAAATTAATTGAGTTAAATAGGAGCTGAAAAAATGAAGTTTATTTTATTAGGAATGGGTATTATTTTATTCGGGATGACGATTGTCATCGCGTATAGCTCATCTGGATTAGCGGATTCATCTGGAATAACATTTGGTTTAGTCGTTTCCTCGGTGGGGGTATTAAGCAGTATTCTTGGTGTTGTCGTTGACGGGAAAAGTGAAGGGGAGAAGTAAGTAAAAGGCAAGGACGGAAAATCGTCCTTGCCTTTTTCTCTATTTAAGCGAAATTCGTACAAAAACGATCACATCGATGTAGTCGAATCAAAGAACGCATAATGTCCTTGTCTAATCGTTTTTGCTTGATACATGGCGGAATCAGCAAATTTAATCAACTCGTCACCCGTCCGTGCCTGATCGGGATAGGAAGCGATACCGATACTCGGGGGACAATGAATCAATTGGTTCGCCAGCGCGTAAGGTTCGCTTAGTGTGGAGAAGACCTGTTTCGTCAGCTGTTCTACCTCATCGGACGACCGATTGACTAACAATAACGTGAATTCATCACCACCTAGTCGGGCGATAATCGTGAAGCGCTCTTTAAAGGCTTGAAGGCGCATGGCGACAGATACGAGGAGTTGATCACCGATGTCATGTCCGAACGTATCATTGACGTCTTTAAAATCATTCAGATCCATGAACAAGAGTGAGGCACGTCTCGTCGAGGGTGCGCGTAACGTTTGCTCTAGCATTTCTTCGAAGGACGAGCGGTTGGCTAGTCCGGTTAACGTATCATGATACGCGAGATAATGGATCCGTTTTTCCTTCTCCTTGATTTCCGTCATGTCTTTCCCGATTCCGAACACACCGACTAGTTGTTTTTGGACGATGATCGGTACATTCGTAATGTGCATGAACGATCTTGTTCCGGAACGGCTTTCGATTTCGACCTCATAATGTCGTGCTGTGCCGGTAAAAACTTGTTTGACTTCGCGTGACACGAAGGGGCGGTCGGACGGTGCGACGAAGGCAAGGCTACTTTTTTGTAACAATTCCTCTTGGCTGTAACCGAGAAGCTGTGTGCAAGAGGCATTGACACTGTCGAATTGGCCATGAAGATTCGTCGAATAGACCGGATCGGGATGATTTTCGAATAAACATTTGTAGCGTTCTTCACTTTGTTCAAGTTGTTGCGACTTGATGTAATATTTTTTGAACAGCCGTTGGTTCTCGAAAATGACCGTGATTTGCCGGATGAAGACAAGGATGATCGAGATGCCGGACCCGATTGTGATGATATCGATTCCTTCCGAGTGAAGTCCCATAAAAATAAATAAAATCAAGGCACCGCCATAAGGCGTCACGATTTGAAAAATCGTCAATCGTTTGACCGATTCCGGTGATTGCTCTTCTGTCGAATCTGAATGTATCGTCAGTCGGCCTGCTATACCAATCAGTAGACCGGCAATGATGAATAGGGGGTCGATGTAGCTTCCGGACGTGTAATCATTGGATGAAATTAAGTACAAGTACACCGAATCAGCAACAGTTTGAATGAATAAAGCAAAAAACAAAATGAGTAAGTAAGATGTATTCGACTGTTTTGATGTACTGAATAAAATGAAGACGATGGCAATCAAGATGCCTAAATCACCGATCGGATAAGCTAAGGAAACAATCAGTGAGAGCAACGAAACCGTATCGGACTTCAAGATGGGTGTAAGGATGAAATGCCAGGATAATGTCGTCGCGACGACCATGACGATTAGAGTATCAAAGACAAACGGAATCCGTTCTTGATTTTTTGTTTGTGTCACGATCTTATATAAAAGTGCTACAAGAATCGTGAAGACTTGAATTAAGTAGAAAATATCAGAAACTCCGGGATAGCTGACACCCGTTTGTCGGATGCTTTCAAAATAAAACCAATAGATTTCAGCAATCAAGTAACTGCTATTCGCAGCTAACAGGATCCCCCAAAATATTTTCTCGTTTTTTGCGACCTGTCGGACAGTCATAAACGTCCAACAGACAGTAACCGCCATACCTAACAAAGAAAAGAGGTTACCCCCGAATTGCTGGATATAGGCGTCTTCTCTCCAGTAATAAATCCAGCTGTAGTAGCTCAATGTAAATACAAAGAGAAACAACAACGAATAGGATGGTAACTTACGATTAACCATAGACCAAACTCCTTCATGAATGAATCAGACATTAAACTACAAGTATAAAGAGAATGGTAAACAATGTCTTCTAAAAAAACAGAATAATACAAAAAAATGAAGCGGATGGATAAAAAAATGAAAGCAGTCCGTGCATGAACTACTTTCATGTAAAATAATACACGCCATTTAGAAGACGAATTCATTTTTTTGATAAAGGGCATCCAGCAACTCCGTGAAGTGTTGTGCATTGATTGGTTTAGAGAAGAGATACCCTTGTCCGATGGAGCAGCCATACTCTTTTAATATCGTCGACTGACTGGATGATTCGATGCCTTCGGCGACGACATTCAGTTGCAGATTCAAACCGAGTTCGACGATGGTTTTGACCATTGGCGATCGACTGCTTCGACTTAACCGGTCGATGAAGGATTTATCAATTTTTATCGTATCGATGGGTAATTGTTCAAGGACACTTAAGGAAGAATAGCCTGTCCCAAAATCGTCAATCGAACATTTGACACCGATTTTCTTTAATTTTTTTAAGATGGAGACGCTCTCCGTAATATTTTGGACGATACTTTCCGTAATCTCGAGTTCGAGATGGTTCGGCTGCAAGTCGGTTTCCAGTAAAATCGACGACACAACTTCACAGAAATGACGATTCTGGAATTGAAGAGCGGACACGTTGACGGAAAGTAACAGTGGTGGATAGCCACTCGCTTGCCACTGTTTACTTTGCGCACAAGCTGTCCGTAAGACCCATTCTCCAATCTCATTGATTAAACCCGTCTCTTCAGCGATCGGGATGAATTCAACAGGGGAGATCATACCGAGATGCGGATGTTCCCACCTCACTAACGCTTCCATCCCGACAATCGTCTTCGTTTGTAAATGCACTTTCGGTTGGTAGTGGACGGACAATTGATTCAGTTCGATTGCTTTTTGTAATTGAACTTCGAGTTCCATTTTTCGAAGGACATCCGATTCTAGCCGTTCACTGTAGATGATGAAATCGTTTTTGCCTGAGATTTTTGAATGGTGCAGGGCCGTGCTTGCATTTTTGAGTAAGTCTTCCGCACTTTCTCCATGCTGAGGGTAAATACTAATACCAATATTTGTTTTTACAGAAAATTCATGATCAGACATGATGAATGGGACGTGTAATTCCTGGATGATGGTACTCGTAAAATCTTGATAAGCGACCGCACAGTCATTTTCTACCAAGATGACGAATTCATCGCCACCGATCCGGAACACCGGCAAACTGCCATTATGGGTCAGACTAAGCCGGGAAGCGACTTCTTTTAGGACATCGTCACCCATCCGATGACCAAGTGCGTCATTGATCATTTTAAAGCGATTTAAATTGATTAAGATTAAAGCAAAGCGTGTCGTAGATTCAGTTTTTAAATAGCGGTCAACGGTATTGATAAAATTCAGACGATTCCCGAGTTGTGTCAAAGGGTCGTAATAAGCTAAATGTTGGAGTTCCGTAAAAAGCTTCTTATTTTTAACCATGACGAAGGATTGACGGGCAATAATCATCACGAAAATTAAAAACCAACCAAAACTTAACGAATTGATTCGCCAGTCGTAGCTTTCAATCATCAGGATCGTCAAAAGAATGATGCTTAAGTAGGGAAATAAAAATTCGCGTTGAAGGAGTGGAAGCTTTTTCTTCGGTTCATGCGACGAGATGCTTCGGCTATAGCGATAACCCGTAAATCCAATCAAGAGTAAGGCAGTTGTCCAAATATAATCGACGAACCCGCCAGCCGTATACGTCTGTTGTGTAGAAAAATAAGAGAACAAGGAATCACCGACTAGTTGGAGTAATAATCCCGTGACTAAGAAAAATAAGCTCCTGTTCTCTTTTTCAAAATGAAGCAAATAATACAGGGTGATGACTAAAAAAAGTAATGCCAGGTCAATCACTAAAAAGATAGTAGTGTAAGTGATTGATAAAGTAGTCGAATACCTTAAGGCAATCAGCGGTGACAGCAAATAATGATAACTGATTGAAATGGAAGCAATCATATAGATGACTGTATTAAAAAAATACGATTTGTTCGAAAAGTCAACGACGTTCGTGCGGATTTTATAAATCAAGGCACTCAAGTAACAAACGTATGAGAGGACCCAGATAAAATTAGACAGAAGAGGGGTGTTGATCTCTTGATTAATCAAAGTTAAGTAAAACCAAATGGCTGTCCCGAATGTCGAGAAAAATACACCCAGTGATAAGAGAAGCCAAAATGTTTTTAATCGAGTCGTTTTTTGTTGATAAACTTGCCACAGCCAGTAGAAACTGATGATGCCAATGCTGAATTGTACACCGTTCGACAGCAGTATCCGGGTGCTAGCTGTCGAGATGAATGTGTTGCTTATCAGATAGATAGCAGACACGACGATCGTCAATAGCACAAGAATGTTTTTGAAGACCATGGTTGATTGTCCTCCTCTATGCGAGTTGTCTAAAGATAGTTTTTCCCTATATCTTTTTATCGGCAAGATGCTCTAAAAAATCGAGAGGTGGACATGATTTAAACTAGAAAACCTAGCAAAATCACTACAACCGGCAGTCATTTCGGACGAAAATCAAAAAAAGAGATGACATGGTGTCATCTCAGCTTGTAGCAAAACTTTTATGAAGATAAAAGATTTTGTTTGGGAATGCAAATCTACCCCCGTCTCGTCTACGAAGTGGAACAGCATATAGGAAAAAAGTATCCTACTTTTCACGTAACACGTGTCGGAGTTCGCTGACGCCAAGGATCAGCATACAAAGCGAAAGCGGTATGAAGAATATTAAAAACGATAGTGTTGTTATGGCATCCATTGAACTACCTCCACCTACGCTACGCTAAGAGGTGGAGGATTCCTGAGTTATCCGACCTATCGGTCGAAACGTTATCAGGCTAACCCCGTCGTCCCGACGGTTGAAAGTTAATCTTGTCCGTTTCTTTTGTGCGGATGCCTACTCTGCTTGGTTTTCGCTACTTCGGTCATCCGCAAGGTGAACGTTGAAGATTTTACATGACAGACGAACTTCCTGTCACAACCCTATATCTTCAGTTTTCAAAGAACGTGACATTTTAATTATTCCTGCTTTTGCTTGTTGTTAAACCAAAAAAATGTAGGGCAATTGACGTGTCGTAAGACACGCCTTTCCCGAAGGCGATTCATCTCCCACCTACGCTGGGCTTCGCCCCAAGACGCTTAGAGGTGGGAGTATTCTCGCCTGATTTTTGATAAAAATAAACTGATCAGGATAATGGTCAGAATGGTCGTCAAGCTGACAAGCGAACTGCGGTTAGACATCGTTCTCCTCCTTTGAGTGGTCGCTCATCCGCAAACGGTCATACCGGATGATGGCTGGTACCGCAATCGAAATCGAAAAAGCGCCAACGAGCAACAAATCGGTCTGCCCGAAAAATAAATAATCGATGCCGATCAACAGGAATAATAAAATCTGGATGATCCGAAAACGGAGCCGTGTACTCCGGTGAATGATGTCCTGTTCTTTCGATGGACTGGAGTGGTGCGTATTCTGACTCAGTAATTCAAAATAAAAATAACTGAGGACGCCGAGTTGGATGACTAAAAAGAAGGTAACACCTGTCTGTTCAAAGAAGATACTAAATAGGGTCATCCCGAACAAAAGTATGTAGAGTGATGATACGATTCGTTTCGTACGTGTCGTCAAAGTAAGTCCTCCTGGAAGTGAGTCGATGCTAGTCTGTTCTACGGAATGGCAAGAAAAAATGTTTCAAGTTATGAATGGATTCCGGTCGAAAATCAAGAAACAATAAGGAGGAAACAGGATGAGTTACGGGATTTTCGGGAAATTTACGACGACGGCGGGACAGCAAGAAAAATTGGTGGAGCTGTTACTTGAAGCAGCAGACTCGCTTGAAGACGAGCCGTCATGTCTCCATTATATCGTCAGCGTATCAGAAGAAGCGGACACGGTCATTGTCCACGAAATTTGGACGAATCAAGCGTCGCACAAGGCGTCACTCGAGCTTCCGGCGACGCGGCGCCTGATTGAGCAGGCACGCCCGCTCATCACGGGAATAGAGCGTTTGTTGACATTCGATCCGCAAGGCGGAAAAGGGTTATAAAGGGTAATTTTTGATGTTTTAGTCGAAAGTTTGTAAAAAATTAGAACTTTTTTTGCCGATTGACGTAGAGTATACATGAGGTGAGTATGATGGAAAAACGACGAAGAATTCAACGTATCCGTGAAGAAAAAGACCGGATTGCGTTCTTTCGCATTATTTTTGCTGTACTGTTCGGACTGGGTGTCTTTTCATTCATTCAGTATGATACGGCGACATGGCCGAAAATCCTGGTCGGAGTCAGCTTTCTCGCACACGGATGCCTGCACTGGATTGAAGCGAGACGGGTCGGAGCATTTTCAAACAGCCGACCGGCGCGCAATCTGATCCGACTCCGCTACGCGGTTGATTTTGCGTTAATTGGACTGATCGCATTTTTCTTCCCGTTATTAATCGGGTTAGAATTGCCGCTTGTGCCAAGTTTCATCGGTTACTTTATCGGCCTGCTGCTTTTTTATCTGATTGATGTGTACCTGGAGCGGAAGGTGCAGACTCTTGATCCGCTGCAACCGACAAAAAAAGAATTACGCAGTAAAATACCTGAACTGAAAGCCAGATGACTTTAAGTAGGGGATGAACAAAATGGAAAAACAAACGAAAATTCTAATCATGCAGCAGGAAAAGAAGCGAAATTTTTTGAAACGATTGGTATTGGTAGTAGTCGTCGCACTTTGTTTGTATGGCTTGGTTCAAACGGGAGCTGACGAATGGATTGTCCCACTGCTCGTCATCCTCGTCCTCATCCATGGACTGTTACTGTTCGGAAAGGCAAGGCGGATCAGTGCCCTATCAAGTATCAAAGCAGCACGGCGGCTGATTCGTTTACGTTACACGGTTGAATTCTGTCTCGTTCCCATTCTTCTGCCGATTGCTCTTCTGGCACGGTTTCCTGATTACTTGAGTACACCCGTTTCGATCGTTCTTCTGCTGGCTCTGCTGTTGATTGCCTTTTTGAAACAATATCTGGAATTTCGGATCATGCGGACTGATCCGAGTCACCCGACGGACGACGATCTACGCAAAAAAACACGGATGGCAAACTAAAACAGTACTTCTACTCGCGCATCAAGCAACGGGTAGAAGTACTGTTTTTTAGTTGAGTTCGATTTTAACAGTAGTCGGTTTTGCGAATGCATCACTTGACGCGAACATGACGAAGACATTTTCGGTTTCCGGTACTTCGTAGACGAGATCGACTCTTGATTTATAAGGAGCAAAGTACTGGTAACTGTTTTTCCAGGCTTTCTCATTGCGGTTGACATAGTCGACCGTTTCGTAGACATGCCCATTCCCATCCTGAATCGTGAACCGGTCCGGTTTATATTGACTGTAGGCACCGATCTCATTTTCTGAAATATCCGGGTCATGTAAGAACAACGGGAGCGTGATGTATCGTTTGCCGGTTTGCTGGGTCAGTTTGAGTTCAGCCGGCGGACGGTCTAGCAGTTTCCCGACACGGAAGGTGGCATCCTTTAATTTCGGGTCACCGGGATACGTTTTGAGCAGCCCCTGATTCATCAGCTTTTCGATTTTTGCCGTTTCCTGTTTCGACGGTTGTGACGCGGTCGATTTTTTGGCGGTCAAATCGGCGAGCTTCGTCCCTGTCGTCGTTTCAGTTGCTCGACTTCACTCGTCGTCGCAAAGAAGAATAGTCCGGCGACACCCGCGACAAGCGCGGTCCCGACTGTTCCGAGCGCGACTTTGAAGCGGCGTTCCGTCGCCTTGGCATTGACGGCGACGCTCCCGATGGCTGCATTCGGTGTGATTTTAACCGCGCGGTAGGCGGGTAATAAGGCACCGATGATCCCTGTCGTAATCGGAATCAACAGCGTCAGACTCAAGAATCCGAGCTCGGCCGTCGGGAATTGATTGTACATCTTGTAAATCAATCCGAGTGAGACGGCAAGACCGATCAATCCGGCAAACAGACCGGTCATGACCCCTTCAAGCAAGACGAGTTGACGGATCATCCCGTCACGCCAGCCGGTCGCTTTCAGCACGGCGAGCTGTGATTTCCGTTCGTTGACGTTTTGCCACATGATTTCCGTCGTCGTCAAGATGGCGATCAGCAGGGCGACACCCGTCGCGACACAGGCCTTGGACTTCCCTCTGCCTGAGACGACGGTATCCAGCTCCCAGTGCCCGAACGTTTGGCGCCCTTTGACGTCGGATGGACGTTTACTGATTGACAGCCCGATGTTGAAGCGTCCACGCATCTCACGTGGTTTCTGACGCTTTCCCTTTTGGCGAAGGAGTCCAGATTTGGCCTCGACGAGGCCCGTGTAGATCCAGCGATAAATTGTCTTGAACGATAGTCCTTCTTCCTGGAATGCACTTTCGGCAATCTTTTCGGGGGACCACGTCTTCCGTAACTTTTCGAGGATGAGGACTCCTTTTTCTAGCATGAACTTCGTCCGTGCACCGCACTTCTTTTTTCGTTCCACATAACGTTGGTCGGCATGGATAGCGCTGTAGTGTGGGTTCCGTCTCAATTCTCGTGAAACCGTAGAAGGTTGACGCCCAAGGCGTCCGGCAATCTTTCGGATGGAGAAGCCTAACTCGAGATGCGTCTCTATTTTGACTCTTTCTGATGTGGTAAGATGAACATAGCTCATAACGAATCCTCCGTTGAATGTGGTGTGGTAGCTTTATTCTACACGAGGTCGTTATGGGTTTTTTGTGCTTTCAGTTAGGTGTTGCACTTAATATTACAATTCGTCACATTCTAAAGAATAGGACAATTTATATACCTCCAAAATCATATACTTTTTGATTAATTTAGTTATTCTACAAATAATTAAAAAATCATTAATCCTTAAGTCTATTCAGAAATGAGATTGCTTATTTCCGAAATAGAATGAGAAAATTTCTTTTTATAGTGTGATTTTTACAGTGTAGACAAAACCGGTAAATCCTGTTTTTACGTTCATGACGAAGGTATTTTCAGTCTTCGGTACGACATAGATGACATCGATTTTTGAGTGCAAAGGAGCGTAGTAACCTAAGCTTTCTGAATAGGCTTTTTTGTTCAGGTTGATCGTTTCTTCTGGCGTGTAGCTTTTCTTTTGACCATCCATTAATGGGAAGGTAGATGGTTTATAGTCAATATAAGAGTCAGCTGAATCCTCACCCTTTACTTGCATCTCAAGTCTGATGGATACGGCTTGTTTATCTTTTGGAAGATTCTTAAGTTGAATACGTTTCGCCGAACTGACCATGAACCCACGTTGCTTCAGTAAGTCTTTATCGCCAGGATAAGTCTGAAGACGGCCTTTGTCCATCAATTCTTCGATAACGTCTTTCTTTATTTTCTTCGCTTGTTTCTTTTGAACCGGTTCACTCGGTTGATCTTGTAACTTTTGCCCGGTCGTCACGACAGTTGGTTCAGCTTTTGGTTGAACTGTCGTCGTTGTCGTCTCTTCTGCTGCAAAGAAGAATAAACTTGCTACACCTGCGACTAATACCGTACCGATTGAACCGAGTGCAATCTTAAATTGACGTTCGGTTTTTTTTGTATTCGTTGCAACACTCCCGATCGCAGCGTTCGGTGTGATTCGAACAGCCCGTTGAGCGGGTAAGAGGGCGCCAAGAACACCCGTCACCATCGGAATCAGTAACATGATGCTCAAGAAACCAAGTTCACCAGTCGGGAACTGGTTGTAGACAAAACCGATCATCGCAAGGGCAATCAGTAAGCCGATGATTCCAGCGAAAAGTCCTGTCATCAGTCCTTCGCTTAAAACGAGCGTCCGGATTTGACCATTGCGCCAGCCGGTTGCCTTTAGTACAGCGAGCTGACTTTTCCGTTCGTTGACGTTTTGCCACATGATCTCGGTCGTCGTCAGGATGGCGATGAGTAAAGCAACGCCCATCGCAACATAATGCATCGTACCGACTTCGAGCGCGACATATTCACCGAGCCATGTCGCGTACAGGACACCTTTCAATCGGAAGGTGATGAACAGGAAGAAAATGAACAAACTCGTTGGCAGAGCGATGGCGATCGTCGAGAGGATCGTCCGTTGCCAATACGTCGCGAGCTGATTGATGCTCATCCCAAGGACGCTTTGTGCCCGG
Source organism: Exiguobacterium sp. QJM3NY_9 (assembly GCF_056173545.1). Classification (NCBI taxonomy): domain Bacteria; kingdom Bacillati; phylum Bacillota; class Bacilli; order Caryophanales; genus Exiguobacterium; species Exiguobacterium sp. QJM3NY_9. Next base: position 1,481,778 of record NZ_CM149679.1, read on the forward strand.
ACGAACCGTCGTCCTTTTGAGACTTCACCAGAGCGCATACTCTCGAATGGTTGAATCCGTCGGATGAGCGTCATTGGGACGAGCGTACCGCCCCAGTAAATTAAGAGACCAGCAAGTCCGATTAAGATGATCCGTGATAAGGCAATCGGGTGATCCGTCGTCAGCCAGAACGAACCGAGGATCGTCCAGGAAATCAAGGCGACGAGCGTGCCGAGTAGAGTCGCTTCAAGGAATAATAATTTTGAGAGCTGACGCGGACGCCAACCGAGCGAAAGTAGGATCGCGAATTCCTTCTTGCGGGCATAGAGTAAGATGATGTTCGAACTAAAGACGTAAACGAGCGCAACAGCGATGACACTGGCGATGATGCCGCTCATCCCGACCTTCGCTTCTTGGAAGATCGCCATCGACGAACCGAGTTTGATCCACGGTTGTTGGACCCATCCGAGAGCTGATTCGCCTTTTAGTCCAGGCAAATAGGTCAAGGCGAGCTGTGGTGAGGAGCCGAGTGTAACGTCCGTGATTAGACCGGTCTTATCCTCAATTTCTTGAGCGACAGCTTTCATCTTTTTCTCACTTGTCGCATTCATCGTCTCGACACCTTTGACGTTGACACGGATAGCAGAAATGGCTTTGTCACCGCGTAACTTAAAGGCGGCATCAAGTGTCGTCAGCATCGATGGTGGTTTCGTCAAGAAGTCATACGGGTCGTTCGTCGGTTTGACGTCGCGAACCGGATTGACGGGTTTCTCGTTCTTATCCATGACCCACTGGGCTTTCGCCGGGAAGTAGGTCTCCATCGGCAGTTCCGTCAACGGGTCCTTCGAGATGTTCAATTTTTTCGGATCGAAGACACCGATGAAGTTCACACGCATCTTGGGAACGGCATCCATGTTGATGGAGGTATCGCCAAAGGATCGTGCTTTTCGATACATCGATCGTTTTGAGATCAGGACGTTTTTCGAGATCTCTTGAGGTGTTACTTGATAAGTGAATGGCCAGCGTTTCGCAAAAGGACTAGCAATCGTTTGATATTCGACAGATGATGGCTTTAGAGATAACCATTCAAAGCTTCCCGGGGGTCTCTCGGGAAATTTATCCTGCAAAATATTCTGCACAAGTTGCTTAGTAGCTTGTTGAGTTGACACGTGATATTCCTTCGAATCATCTACCGGAAGTGTCTGGAGATAGGATTCACCACCTTTTTTCATGACGCCTCGTACCGTATCGACCATCGAGTCGTTAATGACTGGTAGATCGACTTTCTCGTAACGTAGAGTCCGTGTCGCATCGACATATTCCTGACTATTCAGAATCAGTGGGATACCCCATACGTCATCTCCATAATCGTTTACGACATCGTCTTTCGTGAAATAACGGCTATGGGTGGCTTTCTTAGTCGCTTTGTCAAGTCCGACAAGCTTGGCTTCTGCTTCCGGATCGATTCCGGCAAGCATCGTTGAACTCCCATAACCGATGACCGGATGTTCTCCTAATGCTTGTGGACTGATATCACGGTTCAATCCGTCACTCTCTGGAGGGAACCAGCCTGCACCGACAAAAGAAGTGGTTGTCTCCTTCTCTTTCTTTAAACCGGTATCTTGTGTGTCCTGAATCGTAATCTTATAGATGCCTTGATCCTTGAAATCGTACGTCTCCGACTCGGCATAAGTATTATAATTGCCAATCATCGCGATGGGGGCTGCGACTTCGACATCGGCAATCTGCTTGATCGTCTCGTACTGCTTGCGGGTAATCCCACCGTCAAGCCCACTCATATAGTTCGGTTCGAGCAGGTTCAAGTCTTCCGTCACGCTTCGACTGCTTTCTGGTCGGACGACGATATCGTACGATGAGCCCCAGCGTTTTTGCAGTTCATCAACCACGGTACCGTTGTTGGCTTGCGTCGTACCGATCAAGTAACTCAGTCCGGTACTGACAATCAGGACGCCGACGAGAAGCAGAATGAAGCGCTCCTTGTTGCGCCACCAGGAATTCCAAATGAATTTAAGCATCGACAAGACCTCGATTCCTTTCAATGATTGGACGATCCATGTCAAGTTCCTCCTAGTGATTAAATTATTGTTTCGTCAGATCGATTTTGACGGTCGTTGGTTTAGGGAACGCTGGATCAGAAGCGAATAGGACGAATCGCTTTTGATCGATTGGAACTTGATAGACCAATTCCACTCTTGACTTGTAGGGTGCGAAATATTGAAAGCCATTTTTCCAGGCCTTCTCATTGCGATTCACATAATCAACAGGTTCATAATCCGTGCCATTCAAATCTGTCAAAGCATACCGATTAGGACGATAGATGATAAATCCACCCATATCATCTCCCGTATCTTGCATGACGACGGGGATCGTCAAGAAACGATAACCAGCACGTTGTTTCAGGTTCAGTTCTTTTGGTGTGTCAATCAACGCCTCGACATGAAAACTATCAGATTGATGTTTCGGATTCCCGGGAGTTGTTTGCGTGACACCACGCATCATCAATGTTTTTAATTTTTTGGTGTCATCTTTTGAAAGGGTAGTAGCGGATGTATTCGCTTTTTCGATATCGTCTAGCGTGATCTTGACGGTCGTCGTTCGTTCGACTGCCTCATCTTTTGCAAGCAAGACGAACACTTTTTGGTCAACCGGTACTTGGTAAACGAGATCGACCCATGATTTTTTCGAATTGATGTATTGGAACGCATTTTTCCAAGCCGTTTTATCATGATTGACATAGTCGACGGGAGTATATTCCTTTCCGTCAAGAGCGATCAACGGGAAGGTTTGCGGTCGATACGACGAAAACGAACCTGCAGCTAATTCATCCTGGTTATGAAGGAAAACTGGAATCGTCACAAAACGATACCCTGACTTCTCCTTGAGATTTAACTCTTTCGGTGTTGAGACGAGTTTTTTAACAGAGAAGTCATAGTTCTTCGCTTCAGGGTCACCCGGGTACGTCTGAATAGCGCCTGTGTTCATCAATTGCTCCAGTACCGTGTTGTCTTCGGCAGTATGCTTCTTATCGTCAGGATCTTGAGTGAGATTTTTTAATTTTTGTCCGGTCGTTTGTACTTTTGGTGTCGTCATCTCTTTTTGAGCCGTTCTCGTTTCAGGTGCAGCGAGGAGGAATAAACTCGTCGTCCCGATGACGAGCGTAGCAGCGATGCTACCGAGTGCCCATTTGAAGCGACGTTCGGTCAATTGTTGATTATCGTTTACGCCACCGATGGCAGCATTCGGTGTGATGCGTACAGCACGCTGGGCAGGGAGCAAGGCACCGAAGACGCCTGTCGTCACTGGAATCAGGAGCATAAGACTTAAGAAACCGAGTTCACTGGTCGGGAACTGATTATAGACGAAACCAATCATCATTAAAGCGACAAGTAGACCAACGATTCCAGCAAAGAGTCCAGTCATGAGTCCTTCACTTAAGACGAGTAGACGGATTTGACCGTTGCGCCAACCGGTTGCTTTGAGGACAGCGAGCTGATTCTTTCGTTCATTGACGTTTTGCCACATGATTTCTGTTGTCGTCAGGATGGCAATGAGTAGAGCGACTCCCATCGCGACATAATGCATCGTACCGACTTCGAGCGCGACATATTCACCAAGCCAAGTCGCATATAATACGCCTTTCAGTCGGAAGGTGATGAAGAGGAAGAAGATGAACAAGCTCGTCGGTAGGGCAATCGCGATGACAGACAGTAGTGTGCGTTGCCAATAGGTCGCAAGTTGGTTGATGCTCATTCCGACGACACTTTGCGCACGAACGAAACGCCGTCCTTTTGAAACTTCTCCGGAGCGCATGCTTTCAAACGGTTGAATCCGGCGGATGAGTAATGTCGGCACGACCGTACCGCCCCAGTAAATCAAAAGTCCGGATAGCCCAATCAAGATGATGCGTCCGAGAGCAATCGGGTGATCAGCTGTTATCCAAAATGATCCGAGAATCGCCCAAGCGATGAGTGCGACTAGTGTACCGAGAAGTGTCGCCTCAAGGAAGAGGAGTTTAGACAACTGTCGAGGTCGCCACCCGAGCGATAGCAGGATCGCGAATTCTTTTTTGCGAGCATAGAGTAAGATGATGTTCGAGCTGAAGACATAGACGAGTGCGACAGCAATGACACTCGCGATGATGCCACTCATCCCGACTTTTGCCTCTTGAAAAATCGCAATCGACGAGCCGAGCTTGATCCAAGGTTGTTGAACCCAGCCGAGAGCCGATTCTCCTTTTAGACCTGGTAAATAAGTCAAGGCGAGTTGAGGGGAGGAACCGAGTGTGATGTCAGTGATCAATCCTGTCTTGTCTTCGATTTCTTGTGCGACGGCTTGCAATTTTTTTTCACTTGCCGCGTTCATCGTCTCGACTCCTTTGACATTGACGCGAATCGCAGAAATCGCTTTGTCCCCGCGCAACTTAAAGGCAGCGTCGAGCGTCGTCAACATCGAAGGTGGTTTCGTCAGGAAGTCATATGCATCGTTGGCAGGCTTGACGTCTCGGACCGGATTGACCGGACGATCGTTTTGATACATGACCCATTGCGCCTTTGCAGGGAAGTAAGTCTCCATTGGAAGTTCAGTCAAGGGATCCTTTGAAACATCGAGTTTCCCTGGGTTAAAGACACCGATAAAGTTGAGATGGACTTGTTTCCAGCCTTTAAAGCCACCTTCGAATTCACGTGCTTCGCGATACATGCTTCGCTTGAAGAGTAATGATTCCTTGGCGACCTCTTTTGGTTGAACCTGGTAGGTAAAGGGCCAACGGGAGCCGAACGGACTTTTAATCGTTTTGTATTCGACCGGTGAAGGCTTTAAAGAAATGGAGGATAGTGAATTACTATTGTTCGTCTCACCTGTTGGCAAGGTATTTTTGAGGATACCGTCCACGAGCTTCTTTTGGACGTCTTGAGTCGTGATCGTATAGGAGGTAGGTTCCTCTACTGGTAGCTTACTAAGATATGCTTTCCCACCTTTTTGTTCAATCTTTTGGACCATGTCTGCAATTCCAGTTGAGGAGAACGGCACCTCTACTCTTTCATATGTATAGGTGCGTGTCGCATCGACGTATTCACGAGAATTCAACAAAATCGGAATCTGTGTCGCCTGGTCTCCGTACGAAGCGGGCAAATCGGTTTCGGTAAAGAAACGGCTGTATGTTCCGGTTGTAGTCGCTTTTTTCAAACCGACGAGCCGGTCTTCAGCTGCAGGATCGATTCCTGCAATCATGACTTGTGAGCCGTAATCATAAAGGGGCTGTTCGCCGAGTTTTAAAGGGGAGACGCCTGTGCGTCTTGCATCACCCATTGGTTCCCAGCCGGCAGCGAGAAACGTTGACATGGAATAAGATTCTTTTTGGAGCCCAGTGTTTTGAGAGTCCTTGATTTTCAAGCGGTAGATGCCTTCTTCATTAATCGTATGTGTCCCAACGCTACTCGATGTCGATGTATAACCGATCATCGCAATCGGCGCCGCAACCTCGACATCAGCAATCTTTTTGATCGTCTCGTATTGCTTGCGGGTAATCCCACCATCGAGACCACTCATGTAGTTTGGCTCAAGGAGCTTCAAGTCTTCCGTCACACTGCGGCTGCCTTCTGGTCGGACAACGATGTCGTACGATGATCCCCAGCGTTTTTGCAGTTCATCGACGACAGTCCCGTTGTTCGCTTGGGTCGTACCAATTAAATAACTCAGTCCGGTACTGACGATCAGGACGCCGACGAGGAGCAGAATGAACCGCTCCTTGTTGCGCCACCAAGAGTTCCAGATGAACTTAAGCATAAGCAGAAACCACCGACGGATTGACGACCCGACCATCTTTCATCGTGATTGTCCGGTTCGCGCGCGCTGCGAGTTCGGGATCATGTGTGACGAAGAAGACGCCACAGGCATTCTCGCGGTTCAGTTTCGTCAAGAGACTGAAGATGATTTCGCCGGTCGCTGTATCGAGATTCCCGGTCGGTTCATCAGCAAGCAACCACTTCGGGCGATGGATGAGTGCCCGAGCGACAGCGACACGTTGTTGCTGACCACCGGAGAGTTGAGAAGGAAGGGAATGAATTTTATCCGCGAGACCGACTTCCTCAAGTAGCTCCATGGCCCGTTTTTCCTTATCGTAGTCGACCTTGCGGCCGAAGAGGGGCGCAAGCACGTTCTCGAGTGCCGTCAGCGTCGGGATGAGATGGAATTGCTGGAAGATGAAGCCGACGTTCCCGAACCGGAAGTCCGAGAGCTGTTTCGCGTTCAACTTGGAGATATTTTTCCCGTCGAATAACAACTCTCCCGAGGTAGGGGTGTCGAGCGTCCCGAGAATGCTAAGCAACGTCGACTTTCCGGAACCGGAAGGTCCGATGATCGAGATGAAGTCTCCTTCAGCGAAGTCGAGTTGGATGTCCTGTAGCGCAAACGTCTTACTTTCACCTGTCTGGAACGATTTATTGATATTTTTGCACGTGAACGAATAAGCCATACATGATACCTCCTGAAGATAGTGTTTAAAAACCCATAATTATGTAATGGGAACCATTAATCACCTAATTATAACAGGAATTCAAATCTTTGGAACCGTCAAAAACATAATTTTCTGAAAAATAAGTTAATTTTTCAGAAAATGAATCCGTTTTGGTAAAAAAACATCAATTCTACTCTTCAAGTAATGAATATCTTCGTTCATGCTCATAAAGTAGGTATTTGGCTAGTGTTACATGCTAATAGAGACAACTATTGCGTCAAGACAAGCAAAATGAAAGGAAAGAAGTCCACATCTGAGGAATGATGTGGACTTCTTTTTATATTAACTAAGCTGTTTGCTACGTTAACTAGTCAGTATTCTTCGTAACGATCATTTATAGATGTCCCAACGATGACCAACTTCAAGAATCAAAATCACTATTTTCTTCTCTTGGATGTCAGCAATTAGACGATATTCACCGATGCGAAAGCACCATTCTCCGGAGCGCTTCATCCAACAAATTATCTTCTTCCTTAAATGATTCAGTCGTCTTACTTTGGTTGATCCATCGATTAAATGCTTAAGGCGTCAAGTCATATTTTTCAAATGATGCCATTGCGTGGTTTCCATTCAAATGAAGTTGAACCAGCTGTTGTTTGAATGAATCGGTAAAGATTCTTCGTTCCCACTTATTCATGAAGGTGATTCTCCTGCTTTATTTGAGGATAACCCCCTTGAAAATTAGATTGAATATACTGCATATTATTTCCAATTTAAAAATAATGTTCCTGTATGATTAGAAATGAAAAAGCGAAAACAAATAAAATATGTATAGATTTGAAACTTTATTTGTATATAATGTAAAAAAGAAACGAGGGATACTTGATGACAACTGAACAATTTTACAAGATGTTACCAACACTTGAAACGGACCGTCTGCTGTTACGGCCGATGCGCCGGGAGGACGTAGACGATTTGTTCGCCTATACCCAGGACGAGGAGACGGCGCGTTACGTGACGTGGAATGCAAATCAGACGGTAGATCAGGCGCAGCAATTCCTGACGCACGTCCTGTCGAACTACGAACAGGGGAAACAGGCACCTTGGGCAATGGAATGGAAGGCGACGGGACAGATGATCGGCACAATCGATTTCATTCATCTGCTGCTGGATGAGAACAAACAAGCAGAACTTGGGTACGCCTTATCGCGGCAATTTTGGGGAAAAGGCATCGTCACGGAAGCCGTGGAACGGGTGCTGGACTTCGGTTTTGAGGCGTTACAGCTGGAACGGATTCAGGCACGGTGCATGGAGCCGAACGTCGGTTCAGCACGGGTGATGGAAAAAGTCGGGATGACGTACGAAGGCACGTTACGCCGCTTGATTTTCATCAAAGGGACGTTTCACGATGTTAAGATGTACTCCATTTTACGGGATGAGTACGTGACGCAACGTCAGGCAGCGGGACAGAACGAAAAACAACATCAATAAGCGAATGAAGCCCCCAGCCGTTTTGAATAGGTTGGGGACTTTTTGATTACGTTCTGTTTTCAATCAACGAATCGATGACGTTAACCGTTTTCGTGACCGTATCGAGAATCCGTGTCCGTCGATCGTCTTTTGACAGGAAAATTGCTTCGCCGGTCGCGTCGAACGCAAACGCCGTCGGAATCGAAAAACCGCAGTTGCGGTAAGACCCGTCGGCATGACTCGTCCCGATGACGATGGCGGATTGCTGACGGCTGATGCGCGCTGCTTCGCCGGACCACTCGGCATACTGTTCCGGACTGAACATCCCGACGCCAATCGGATTGAAAATCACTTCAACGGTATCGTTCTTCAGCCCATCGAGTCCTAAGAAGATTTCGCGACAGAGCAAGTAACCATACCGTTGTCCATCATCGTCGACGGTCGACGGTTGATAGAGTGGACCAGCTTCCGGCGTTTTCGCCCGATCAAGGAGGATTTCCCCATGTTCGTTAATGATCAATGCCCGGTCTAACCGATCGGCGTCCCGGTACCCGGTGACGATCATCGTCGTATACTGTTTTGCAAGTTGACAGAGCGTCACGAGATCTGTCTGCCGGCAGTAGCCTTCCGGATACAACACGATGTCAATGTCAGGGTAGGCGGTAATGTCTCGTCGTAACTGTTGTAAGTCTGTTTCTTGTTTCGGTTGTCCAATCAAAATGTGCATGTGGCATTCGCTCCGTTCGTATCATGGTCTAATAAATCTATGTAGCTGACTTGATTTTAGCATGATTTTCCAATTGCCGAAGAGGAAGTCATGCTGTCTGGTTTAGGAAATGTGTTTCGCCGGCAAATCTTCTTTAAAAAATAGTTGTTTACCCGGCAGGAGGACAGCGATGCTTTGAAGCAGACTCAGCCCGACCAACAGACAGGCGGCCGTCAACACGGTGAAGCGGAGCGGGAACAGGTCACCCGTAAAACCGACGAATAAAATCAACACGATGTGGAGCATGCTTTGCCCAAGTCCATAAAGGCTCGTAACCCGACCCATCAATTCATCCGGCACATTGTTTTGATAAAACGTCATAAAGCCGGTCCCGGAAAAGGCGTTAAAAAAGCCGAGCAAGATGAAGCCGGTCGCGACGAGTAAAAAAGAAGTGGCCGTCGCATAGATCAAGTAGCCGAGTGCGACGAACAGGTATCCGCTGACGAGCAACGTTTTAAGCGACAGGCGACGCGAGAAGCGGGCGACGGTCAGTCCGCCGAGCACGGAACCGATGCCCGTCAAGCTGATCAATAGTCCATAATCGGTTACCGATAGTCCGACGACGGTCTGCAGAAAAACGACTTCCTGTGCGTCCATCGCAAGCGCGAGGCTCATCGTCAACAATCCGATGACGTAAATCACGATGATAAACCGGTTCGACCCGACTGAATCGGGCGACGGTGCGCCAGTCCGCTACGACGTCGGTGAATCGTAATTTCTCGACAGTGGGTGGACGGGGAACGGAGGGCAGGAAAGCTAGTAGAACCCCGGAAACGACAAACGAGCCGGCATTGATCCAAATCGCGACATCGGTGGTCGCGACGAGTAACAGCAGACCGGCTAAAGCCGGACCAATCAAAAAGGCACTCGACGTGATGAGACCCCGATAGGCATTAAACGTTTTCCGACCGGTGTCCGGCACGAGTTGTGTCAGGTAGGTCGTCGCAGCAGGCTCAAAAAACGCTTTGACAAGGGCGAGGGCGAACAGCGTCAGATAAATCAACGGCAGTGTCGACAGGAACGGAATCAGCGCGACGAGCAACGCCCGGATGAAGTCCGTCCCGATCAACCACCTGCGTACATCGACCCGGTCAATCAGGCTGCCGGCCCAAAATTTCGTGAACAGGGCAGCAAACGGACCGATGATCCAGAGTCCGGCGACAGCGGTGGCGGAGCCGGTCAGTTGATAGAGGTAGACATTGATTGCGACAAGGTAAATAAAGTCACCGAATTGCGAAATGCCGAATGAAGCTAGGAGCGTCGTAGCACGAGACAAGGGGAATCCACCTACTTTCTGTAGACATATATTACCAATAGTATATCGGAGGATCACAGGGTTCACAATGCCTGAATCGTGCAGGTTTTTTGTACCGATCTGTCGTATTACTTAAGTAACAAATAAGCTCGAGGAGGGGTACGATGAGAGCCGTCATTTGTACTGCATATGGTCCGCCGGATGTACTGAAGCTGCGAGAAGTGAAACAGCCTGTCCCGAAAGCATCTGAGTTGCTGATAAAAGTCCATGCCTCCGCCGTGCATTCAGGTGATCGTCGTCTGCGGGCACTCGATGTACCGGCAGCAGGAAAACTTCCAATGCGTGTCGTCATCGGGTTTAAAGCACCGAGACAGCCAATTTTAGGGGTTGTCTTAGCCGGCGAAGTCGTCGCGACAGGCAATCGTGTCCAGGATTTTAAAGTCGGCGACCGTGTCTATGCCCTGACCGGGATGCGCTTTGGTGGTTACGCTGAGTATGCCTGTATCAAGGAAACCAGCTGTGTCGGGCAGATGCCGCGTAATGCAAGCTTCACGGAAGCAGCCAGTCTTCCGTTTGGCGGAACGACCGTCCTCCACTTTTTCCGGAAGCTGAACCTTAAGCAGGCGAAAACGATCTTGATTTACGGAGCCTCGGGCGCCGTCGGTTCGCTTGCCGTCCAAATCGCCAAACAATACGGACTTCATGTGACGGCGGTCTGCAGCGGACGGCACGTTGAGTTGGTGGAAAGTCTTGGCGCGGATGTTGTCGTCGACTATACAGCAGAAGGATATGATGCGCACCTGACGACGTATGACGCAGTATTTGACGCGTCCGGAAAGGTGGAGAAACGAGCCGCACGTAAGCACGTCGGAGCGAAAGGGGCGTTTCGTTCAGTCGCCGGACAAGGCGTCGCGCGGGCGCTGAAAAAAGATTTGATACTACTGAATGAGTGGTTTGAAACTGGGAAGATCAAAGCGGTCATCGATACGGTATATTCGCTCGAAGAGATCGTCGCTGCCCACCGTTACGTCGATTCCGGGCGGAAATACGGCAATGTCATCGTGTCGGTCGTGGAGGATTCCGGTAAAACGGATTAGATGCCACATCGTCATGACGGACACCGTCGGACTGACGCAAAAAACAAAGTAGAACAAAAAACACCTTTGCCTGCAGCGTTTCAAAGGTGTTTTTTGTCTGCGTGAAACGTCATTTCAAGACATCATACGTCGCCATGATGAACTGACCGGACGGACGACAGCCGGTCAGCCGGAACCGTGTCTCAAGCGTCCCTTCCGGAAACAGTGGAATCCCGCTGCCGAGGACGACCGGCGCGATCGCCAGTTCGAGCTGGTCAATCAATTGTAACCGTAAGGCTTCCTGAATCAACTCACCGCCGCCGACGAGCCAAATCTTGCCGTTGATGGTCGGACTAATCCGGTCAATCAACACATCGAGTGGCTCATTCGTGTAGGTCGCGTATTCGGACTGTTGATCGTTCTGCCGGGTCAACACGTAGTTCTCGAGTCCACTGTACGGATAGTCCTCACTGAGGACCAAGACTTCGTCAAAGGTTTTTCGACCCATGATGACGGCATCGACGTCTTCCATGAACGCCGCGTACCCATTATCACCGTCCCCTTCGACAGCGAACAGCCAATCGAGCGAGTCATTTGATCGGGCAATCTTTCCATCGAGACTACAGGCGATATATAAAACGGTTTTAGTCATCAATAACTCCTCCTTTTGTTCGAGCTATCTCTAGTCTACGCTATAATTATGACAAAAGATGTCGTAATTAGAGAGGGGATTTTGTATGAAAGGTCGCCATTTGAAACTGATGCGTCTGCTTAATCGGCAACAGCTGTTGACGGCGCGGGAACTGGCGGAAGCGTGCGGCGTCTCGTTACGGACGATTCAACGGGACGTACTCGAACTTGAAGCAAACGGATATCCGATTTACAGCGAGCGGGGAGCAGGGGGCGGATACCGGGTCCTGCCGAACCGTTTGCTGCCGCCACTTGCCTTACGGGAACAGGAAGCGATCACTTTATTTTTAATGCTCGACTGGGTCGGTCAAATTCCCGATCTGCCGTTCGGTCCGTTACGGGGGGATCTTGCTGAATGGTATCTCCAGGAACTGCCGCCGGACCTTGAAGCGAAGATGGACCGCCTGAAAGGACGGGTCCGTTTTGCCCGACCTGATACCCCACCATCCCCGTTGACGCGGGATGTGTTGCGATTGTTGGAAGCGGAAGTCAAAGGGGAAATCACTTACCGGACGACAAACGGACGACGGACGATTTTGATTGATCCGATCGGTTTAACGTTTGAACGCAATCGCTGGTATCTGCTCGCCGAGACAGAGCGGGGATTGCGGCAGTACCGGGTCGACCGGATGGAGCAGGTCTTACCGACGACCATCCCGTCCGGATTGATGACGTTCGAGGAGGCAGAACGTCAGGGGAAGTCAGGTGAACAGGTGACGGTCCGACTAGAAGTTTCGTCACTCGGGGAACGGTTGCTTGAAGGGATTTTACCGCTGAACGCACAACGGACGTGGTCCGTTCCGGTGGCGGAGTTACCGTTTCTCGGACGCCAGTTGTTTGGACTGGGCGAAAACGTTCAGGTCCTTGAACCGTCATCACTAAAGGAAGATATCCTGAAACAGGCGAGAGCGTTGCTCGCGTCCTATGATGCCTGAAAAAAGGAGTGATTCTCCTATGCCAGCAAGAAATTATGGTACGATAAAACTAGAGAAAAGTGAAAGAATGGAAGTGATTTACTATGGAAACGTTATCATTAATTTTATTGTTACTGGCTTTAATTTTGTTGACGAACGTCATCGGACATTACATCCGTTTTATTCCGACGGCCCTGATTCAAATCATCGTCGGTACGCTCGTTGCCTTATCAATCAAAGAACTGTCGATTGAAGTCGAATCGGAATGGTTTTTACTGTTGTTCATCGCTCCCTTACTGTACAACGACAGCTCGCATTTTCCGCGGGAACAACTATGGAAGATGCGCGGGGCGATTCTCGGCAACGCCATCGTGCTCGTCTTATTGACGACCGTGATCGGCGGATACTTCATCCACTGGATGTTGCCGGTCATTCCGCTCGCTGCCGCTTTTGCGTTAGCCGCGATTTTATCGCCGACTGACCCGGTCGCGGTCAACGGGATCGCAAAACGTGTCCGACTTCCGGAACCGATTTTAAATCTTGTCCGGGGAGAATCGTTGATTAACGATGCGTCGGGACTCGTCGCCTTTAGTTATGCCGTCACGGCCGTCATGACAGGCTATTTCTCATTACGTGAAGCTTCGTTTGAATTCGTTTATATGTTTGCTGTCGGTGCCGTCGTCGGCCTTGTCATCATCGTCGTGATGAACTGGCTGAAGATTCGGCTCCGCCGGTCAGGAATTGATGATGTCGTCTTTTATGCACTCCTGCAAATCTTGACGCCGTTCATCATCTTTTTCGTCTCGGAAGAACTGCTTCATGCGTCGGGCGTCATCGCCGTCGTCGCCGGTGGCTTACTTCATGCCTTAATTAAGGAACGGACAGAGACGTTCTTTGCCCAGGAACAAGTCTTGACGGATAACATTTGGACGATGATTGCCTATATCTTGAACGGGGTCATTTTCTTATTGCTTGGTTTGACATTGCCCGGAGCGACGCAGGCCATCTTCATTGATGACGCCATCAACAACTGGCGCTTACTCGGGTACGTCAGCTTAATCGGTCTTGTCATCCTCGGGATCCGCTTAGTCTGGACACTGTTCTTTAATTGGTTTGATCATCGCTTTCTTCGTAAAGAGGAGCAACGGCCACCTTCGTTCAAGCGCGACTTAATCACGACGCTCGTCGGCGTGCGCGGGACAATCACGATGGTCGGTGTGTTATCGCTGCCGTTTTTGACGGATGCTGGTGTTGCATTCCCGGAACGGTCGTTGATCATCTTCCTCGCGGCGGGCGTCATCATCTTTACGTTAGTGCTCGCGACGATTGCCTTACCGCTATTGAGTCCAAAAGGCTCGGTCAGCCAAACGGATCTTGACTTGAATGCTCAAAAGCAACGAATGATGTTACGGGCGATTCAGGAAGTCAAACAGGCGACGAATTCCGATAATTCCCCGGTCGCGTTTGATTTGCTGAACGAATACCATGTCATGTTGCGGTTGCTGCGTGCCGAAGAGAAGAGCGAACAGGAGCTCAACGTCTACAACGAACAGTTGAAGGAACTGCGCCTTGAAGCCGTCGCGTGGGAAACGGAATTCGTCAAAGCGTTCTTTAAGAACCATGACGTGCCGGATTTACTGAAAAAAGAAACGGTTGCCTCGATCGAACACCGGCGCCGGGCGATTCATTCCGAATCGACGGTCCGGCTCTATCAGCCGTTACGGAAGCTGATGCGAAAACGTAAACGGTTCACGTTGTCACCGGATGAATTGATTCGTCTGACTGAGATGGAACATGCTCTCTACGAACATGTCATTGGCGACATCATCGACCGGCTCGAGACGTGCCGTGACAAGTATCCGACGGAAGTCGTCCAAAGCGTCAAAGGACATTACTTCCGCCTCCGCGGCAAACATACGCAGTGGGCGTCACCGGTCGGCAGTAAGGGCGACGTCGAACAGCAAAAAGAAGAACTGTGCTTACGGGCGATTGAAGTCCAGCGGCAAGAAATTGCCGAAATGTCGAAGGAAGGGGACCTTTCTTCGGAAAAAGAAAAAGAGTTACGTCGTTTCATCCACTACATCGAAAGCGTCGTCCTCTATGAATATGTCGATTAACTAAAAAAGTCCCGCCTCTGTTGTTTCAGAAGCGGGACTTTTTGGTTTAACCGAGTGACAAGTATTTGACTTCGAGATAATCCTCGATGCCGTAGACGCCGCCTTCACGGCCGAGTCCACTTTCTTTGTAGCCGCCGAATGGTGCTTGGGCAGCTGATGGTGCGCCGTCATTCAAGCCGACGATGCCGTACTCGAGTTTTTTACCGAGTAGTAGCGCTTCATCGATTCGTTCAGAAAACGCATAAGCCGCAAGACCGTAGGGTGTGTTGTTCGCCCGTTCGATGACTTCGTCAAGTGTCTCGAAGACCGAGATCGGTGCGAGCGGACCAAATGTTTCTTCCTGCATACAAATCATGTCTTCCGTGACGTTCGCGAGAACTGTCGGTGTAACGAAGTAACCGACCGAGTCATCGATCGTACCGCCTGTTAAGATCGTTGCACCTTTCGCAACCGCGTCGTCGATGTGTGCTTTGACTTTCTCGACGGCTTTTGCGTTAATCAAGGGTCCGATCGTTGAATCGGCGTCAAGACCGTTCCCGACTTTTAGTTTGTTCACTTCCGCGACGAACTTCTCCGTGAACGCGTCGAGCACAGAGGCTTGGACGTAAAAGCGGTTCGTTGCGACGCAGGCCTGGCCGCCGTTGCGGAATTTTGAGCGGATTGCTTGTGTGACGGCTTTATCGATATCCGCGTTTTCCGTGACGATGAACGGTGCATGACCCCCGAGTTCAAGCGATAGTTTTTTCATCGTATCGGCTGCTTGACGCATGATTAATTTACCGACGGCAGTAGAGCCTGTGAACGTGATTTTGCGAACACGGCGTTCGGCTTGCCAGACACCGCTGATTGTTGCGGCGTCACCTGTTAAGACGTTGATGACACCAGCCGGGATGCCTGCTTCTTCAGCAAGTTCGACGAGGCGAAGGGCTGTGAAAGGTGTTTCTTCCGACGGTTTTAAGACGACCGTACAACCGGCTGCAAGAGCCGGGGCGAGTTTTCGTGTGATCATCGCAGCGGGGAAGTTCCACGGCGTGATCGCGGCGACGACGCCGACCGGTTCTTTTTCGACGAACAGACGTTTCCCCGGAACCGATGCCGGAATCGTTTCCCCGTATATCCGGCGTGCTTCTTCTGCATACCAGCGGACATATTGATTGCCGTAATCGACTTCACCGAGTGCTTCGACAAACGGTTTCCCTTGTTCGCGTGTCATGATGTCAGCGACTTCGTCGCGGTGTTCATTGATCAAGCGGTACCAGGCGTCGATTTTATCGGCACGTGCATCCGCCGTTAAGCTAGACCAGGTGACGAAAGCATCGCTCGCCGCGTCGACTGCCCGTAGAGCGTCATCTACCGAACTGCTTGGGACGTGCCCGAGTAATTCTTTTGTTGCCGGGTTAAAGACCGGAATCGTTTGTTCTGTTTCGTACCATTGTCCGTTCACTACATTTTTTTCAATCATGTGTTGCACCTCCATGTGTTTTCATTACGTTCCTAATTAAACACCCGGAAGGCGCATTTGTGTACTTCCGCTTTGGAGGGGGGACATAACGGAATGGAATGACTATAAAAATTAGAGAATCTATAAAAACACGACGAAAAAGGACTCACGATTTACAATCGGAAAGTCCCGTTTCGTTCCTACTTAAAACCCTTTAATCGTCATCCCACCGTCGACGAACAGTGTCTGACCGGTGATGTACGATCCGGCGTCCGACGCGAGGAAGACCGTCGGACCGACGAGTTCCGTCAGTTCACCGACCCGTCCGAGCGGTGTCACGTCGACGATGTCCTTTAAGTAGGCGGGATCCGCCAGTAACGGCTCCGTCAGCGGCGTCTTGAAATACCACGGACCAATCGCATTGACACGGATATTTTTCGGACCCCATTCGAGGGCGAGGACTTTCGTCATCTGAATCAAGGCCGCCTTCGTCGTCGCGTAGACGACACCGGTCCGCAAAGCGACGTGACCTGCGACCGAGGCGATGTTGATGATGTTGCCACCCGTGTCCTGCATCCGGCGTCCGACTTCCTGCGAAAACAGGAAGGCCGACTTCAAGTTCGTCTGTTGGATCGTCTCCCATTCGTCTTCCGTGACGTCGAGCGCTTTCGAGCGGATGTTCATCCCGGCATTGTTGACGAGCGTATCAATCCGGTCGACGAGCGTATAGGCTTTTTCGACCGTCGCGACGACTTGCGTCCGGTCGGTCACGTCACACGTCAGGACGAACGCCTGTCGTCCGAGTGCTTCAATCCGGCTTGCCGTCTCCCGTAAATCCGCTTCCGTCCGGGCGACGAGTATGACGTCAGCACCAGCTTCTGCCATCCCGATGGCAAGTGCCCGTCCGATGCCGCGTCCGGCTCCGGTCACGAGGGCTGTTGTTTGATCAAGTCGAAACGTCGGTAAGTACATCTAGCCACACATCCTATCTTAAAAAAAGTCTGTCTTTACTGTACGTCTAAATTGACTGAAAAGAAAGAAAAATGCTGTAAGTACTTAATTTTAATGTTATTATTTGGGAAAAAAGGAGGGGTGAGATGAAACGGAAAGTAGGGATAGCTATTTTGGTCGTTTGTTTTTTAGCAGCCTCTTTTCAAGTCTTCGGGCAGTATCTCTACACGACATATATTCATGAACCGGCTGACTATGCGTTTAAGTACGACATCAAACCACGTAAGCCACTCGGCTCACCAGATTTGAGGGGGAAACCTTTTCCCGCTGGTCCGATGCCTCATTTCGTTGATGTGACATTTCCGAAAGCACTCGCTTCAGTCGGCGCCATCGTGACGATCGGGCTGTTGATTTTACTGGCGTCTGTGTTGAAGAGGAAACGGAACAAACGAACGGTAAAACAAAGTGGTGATACCTCTTTTGAAGAGGAGCTGAACATCTTACCAAAACCGTCAACGTCGCCGAGTAATGATACACATTCTTACCAATCAAACAATGTCTCTGAAGTCCGTCGATTGATTCAGATATTTGACCAGCGCCTTCCCGCTTCATCTAGGCGTCGACCGGAAGAGACGATGAAGGAATGGTTAGAGCGGATCGGGCTGACAGTTGATCCGGTGCTCTATCATCTCGTACGGTACGGGGAACAGGATGAGACATTATTTAAACAGGCAGACGTCGATATACTACGGCAACAGTTGCGGCGTCATCCAGAAAATTAACGCACGGTACTGTGCGTGGTGACAGCTTATTATGGTAGGAGGCAGACAAATGGTGAAGCAACGATGGGTAGGTCTTGTTTTGGTAGTCGTTCTTGTCGGATGTGGAAAAAGTTATCCGATTGAACAAGCAATCGAAAATGGTGATATTGTAACGACGCCAAGTCGTGAGAATGTGGAACGGTTCCAGACATTTTTGAACCAAGTTGATCAAAAAGGCGAGGACAGCATCCGGATCACTTCCTACACGACAGAAGGTGACCCGATTTTTCAGGACGTCACGTATGACGGAAAACAGTTCAGTTATTCACTTGATTCGTCGCAGGATGAGTTCGGCAGCCAAGCGGACGACCGGGACGGGGAAAACTGTCAAGCGTTGAAAAAAGACCAAACAGGTGAAACGCACGTCTATCTGTTGACGGATTGTGCCGAAGGAGAAGATCATCCGTTACTCGAAGCGACGGCAGCAGAACTCGGAAAGTAAATCAGCCTTCCGGAATCGCTTCATACAAGTACGTTTGATTTTTTTCGAAAATGTAGATGACACCCGTCGTGTCGCCCCGGTACAATTTCGTTCCTGCCGGCCAGTCTGTCGCCATCCCTTCCGCTAAGGGCTCGTTTGCGGTCAATTGTTTCGTGACGGTCGCAAACGATTTGACGTCTGCCTGTGTAAGCGTCACGGGTGCATCGGATAGCTGGTAAACACGGTCTTTGATTCGGATTAAGTCGGCATCTTTGTTTTGACGGGCTTCTGCGGCGATTGTATCAGTCGTCGAAACACGTGTCGTGTCGTCGGAACAGCCGCTTAACGGGATGAGACTGACTGCGAGGGCAAGTGAGAGAATACGTTTCATAAAGTGATACCTCGTTTCTTAAGAATCGATGATTGGTTTCTTACAGTTATACGGTAAAATCAAAGGTTAGTTTTTTAAATCCTGTTTTTCCTTTAAAACAACTCAATCAATCGCTGCATCGTCTCCGAAAACGAACGAACAGGTGTGTAGCCGTGCGTCCTAATTTTATCCGTTGTGTAGAGAGGGCGTTCAACCGACCGGTCCGGCACCTGATAGGGTTTACCGGACGCCTTTATCAGTTGCATCCGAAATTCGGTCTCCGGGATGTTGGCGTCGACTGCATGAAAGATATCTCCCGGTGTTGCGCGCCGGACGGCAAGGTGAACCATCTCCGCCAAATTATCGGCGTGAACCCAGTTGACCACATCGTCCGGATGGACCCACGTGACGACTTTTGTTTCCTGCATCCGTTTGACTTGCCGGTCGCCCCAGTAAGAATTTTCTTCGGCGCAGATCGCACCGGGACGGAGGATGATGACGTCAAGTCCGTCAGCCGCATACTGTTGTAAAATCCGTTCGGACCGTACTTTCGTCAAGATGTACGGTGCCGGGTAATCGTCGCTCAGTGGCGTCGCTTCCGTTATGAGACCGCCCGTCGGTTCGCCGTAAACGGAAGTCGTCGAGATATGGAGGAACAAGGCGTGCGCGGCAAGCGCGGCAGCCGCGAGGTGTTCGACTCCGGTGACGTTCGCTGCTACGGCAAGCTCGATGTCGTCGCCGAGGTAAGCAGCACAGTGGACGACGATGTCGATGTCCTGCATCGCTGTTTCAAGCGCTGCGGCGTCCGTCAAGTCACCGAACGCGGGCGTGATCCCAAGTTGTTTGCAACGGTCGGCTTGTCCTTCGCTTCGAACGAGTCCGCGGACTTCAATTGCTTCTTCTATAAAACGGCGGGCGACCCGTGGGCCAAATGTTCCGCTGATTCCGGTGACGAGAATTCGTTTTCCTGTAATTTCCATAAGGATGACCTTCTTTCTGTCGTTAATTGCCGTGCTCAATCGTTTCGACAAGCGGCTCCTGATCCGTCCTGAAGTCAAAACGGATGACGTCATGTTTCTTTAAAGCGGATCGGTTGTCCCGCTTGCCATAAATCCGTGTTTTCCGGTCAACCGTGACTTCCGTCAACGCATAGGAGGCGTCCGGGTCCTGTTCGTCCGGTCCTAAAGAAATCTGGTCTCCTTCTATGTCGACGATGACATAGGCGTCGTCTGCCGAACAGGCACATAAAACGAATGACGTCAGGCAACTAACCAACAAGAACTGGATTTTGTATTTCAAGGATTCCACCTACACTTTCTTTAGCTAAGAAATGGCATCACGTTAAATTTTGCTCCGTATGGATATAACGCTCACTACAGGAGGAGACAGATGAGTCGATTCGTAAAAGGTATGTCATTCGGTTTTGGATTAATTCTCGGAACTACTATAATACTCGGAGTCCTCTTCATCCGGTCGATGCAACCAGACGCGGAGCAAGAAAAAATCGTCAAACGCCAAGCAGAAGCTTATCTGGAACAATATTATGAAGAGGCCGAAGTTGTAGACGTCTACTTTGACAACATGGGGAATCATGTAGCATTTGATTACGCGGCGCAAGTCATCGATCGCAAAACAGGCATTGAGTTTTTAGTCTATCTCGATCAGTCGACAAACAAAGTTGTGGATACCTATTACGTCGAACAGTGGACAGCCGACGTGGTCGCGGTCATCCAGCCGTCTGTTGGAGCGGTGTTCGGGAACGATGCGGATTATCTTGTCCATTTTGATGAAGAAAGCGTGATGGCGTTAAATCTTCAACCGGGTGCCGAGGTGGATTATCGTGATACGAAAATTCCACCGACAATCAGTATCACCCTTCACCGCAAGCAACAAGCGACTGACAAAAAGCGTTTAAACAACTTGAGTACAACACTGCAGTCAAACAACCACCTCCCGCATGGCACGATTCAAGTCGAATATGTGGATGTAGATGGTGAATTATTCGAAGGCGGGGAAGAATTGAAAGCAGTGTTTTAAAACATTACTTCAAAACAGTCCAGGCATCATACGTTTCTGCCTCGATTCCTAACTGCGCCGACCGGATCCAGTCAAAGGCTTTGAGGACGAGCGGTGATGCATTGTCAGGCGTCACATCCTGTTCCGAGACCCAGACAGCCCCGAGCGAGTCCTGTCCGTCGAACTGTTCCGGGACCGTGATGGCACCGCCGATTGCCTTGACGGTGTAGTAGACGGCGATGTGGTGGACGTCGGTGAAACTTCGCCAAAGCCACGGCAGTTTGAAGTCAATCACGCCGATGTTTTGGAGGAGTTCGATTTCGAGCCCCGTCTCCTCGCGGAATTCGCGGCGCATCGCATCGGCTAACACTTCGCCCGCTTCGAGGCTGCCTCCCGGGAGATCATAGCGATTAATGTACGGACCGCCATTTTTGTTGATGACTAATAATTGATGGTCTTTTACGAGTAAGCCATAGACGCCAAACGCGCGATGGCAGGTAGTTACTGACATATGTAACGACTCCTTTTTCAGTTGATAGTATGCTGCAAGAGGGTGATCAAGGATTGGAACAGACCGATAAGATAGTCGGTTCCCGAGAACAGGATCCAGACGGCAAGCGGGATTTCAAGACTCATCAATGCCTGCGTCCATCGGTACGTCGCTTGTCTTCTTCGTAAATAACAATCAACCGTAAAGAACAGGACGGCAGCGATCACGCTGAGGAAAGCGATAAGTGGGTTGATGATAAGAAAAACGAGACCGAACGATACATGGAGTATGCCGGAAAGGACGACTTCTTTTCTATTCTTTGCTTGGTTTCGGTAGATGAATCGACTGAATGTCTCACTCAAAATCGATGTCGTCCCACCATAAAGGAAGATGACCGGAAAGCTGTACATCAAATAGGCAGGAATACTGATGATCACGGTCGAGAGATAGCGCAGGATTGAATAACCGATATCAGCACTCGGATAAGGAACGAACAGCCCGAGTACGATTGCATATAGTGAGCCTGTAAGCGATCCGGCAATGATTTTGCGGTAAAAGACTAGAATCACGTCCATTCCTTGAGGCTATGTGTATTCAAATGAATGAATGTCCGAGTATACTAGCGATATAGGAGGTTGATTCAAATTGAAGAAAAATTATACAGTCATGTTTCTCCTGCTGTATGCTGCCGCCATCACGGGGGGACTTGGACTGAGTAACCTGTTTGACTCCGCGATGTTCGTCGGTACTGGTTTAGGGACTCTTTTCCTATTGTGTGCGATAGTATTTGTCGGAAAAAAGCAAAAGTCATCGAAGACACAGTAATTTTTAGTGCTGTGTCTTTTTTGTTAGCAGACGGGATCTCACAACAGCGACGGACTAAATCAATTGCTTTTCGTTTGATAAACATAAAGGTTCCTGACTTGAGCGATGATGAGGAACGGCATTCTATATGATTATAATTAGAAAATATCGGAATAGGAAGGAATAATTGGATTTTCTTAACAAGGAATAATGTACTTAAGGAAAAAGCGAGATGATGATGAACGGAGGACACTAGATGTTTACAAGAATCGAAAACCGACAAAAAAACGGCCTGGCGACAAACGTTACGATTACCGGAATGCTTCTTTTTGTAATCACGCAGTGGTTTTTTGTCCTGTACGTGACGATGTTCGTCCTGTATGTGTTCAGTTTCCGGGACACGTCGAAAGATCCGTTGTCTAAAACCATTGCCGTCAATACAACGGGGCTTCTGTTACTGTGGCTGCTCGTGTTTTTGTTGCAACAATTCTTGAGATGAAGAGGGGATGACATGAACATCCAACTGACGATCTGTACCGCGAAAGACATAGAAGCACTATATGCCTTTGAAATCGAAAACCGTCTCTTTTTTGAACAATCAATCCCTTCACGGGGCGACGCCTATTACTTGCCGGAGACGTTTAAGGAACGGCACGCGGCGCTCCTGCAGGAACAGCAAGACGGCAGTTCGTTTTTTTACCTGATCAAGGACGAGACCGGCACAATTCTCGGGCGGATCAATCTGGTCGACCGGAACCAAATCGAAAAAACTGCCCAACTCGGCTACCGGATTGGACAAGTCCATGCGGGAAAAGGAATCGCAAAAGAAGCCGTCCGCTTGCTACTCGGACAATGCCGGGAACACGACATTGATGAAGTCGAGGCCAAAACGACGGATGCAAACATCGCTTCACAAAAAATATTAGCGCACAACCGATTTGAGCGTACAGACAAGAAAGAAGAAGTGGAATTCAACGGTCAACGGATACAGTTGATGCATTACAGCTGGAGACGGTAAGGTGTTTTTAGCGAATTTTCCCATTGAGCGGAGTCATTTTTTAGGGGTAGTAAGTGGTCGCTCAGTCTTAGTTTCGCTTTACCTATTCGAATAATACAATTTAATAAGGCAGTTATCTTGTTTTAAATGGAATATGTTATAGTGATTAAGTTAAAAAATACCATCTGTTCATGGGGGGAGTAAGGAATGACTTTACGGAAAAATATCGTCTATAACGTCTTATTCAATGAGACGCGGGATCAGCTGTTGATGGTCAAAAACATCGGACCCTCGTATTCGTATTACACGTTACCGGGCGGGACGGTCGAGGCAGGTGAGACTTTACCGGAAGCCGCGATTCGCGAAGCGAAGGAAGAGACCGGTTTTGACGTCGAAGTCGGAGACCTGTTACACGTCAGTGAAGCCTTTTTCCCGCAAGTCGACGAACACTGCCTGTTCTTCTTTTTCACGGCGGACATCGTCGGTGGTGTCATCGGGACCGTCTTCCCGGATGAAATCGAAGACATCACATGGGTCGCGATTCCGGACGCCGTCCGCTACATGCAGCTCGAGCCGGAATATGAACACATCTTGACGAAACAACAAACGGTGCCGTATATCTTCAATGGGCAAATCACACATTAAGACGGGAGTGTACTCGATGCGAATCATCGAAACAACGGACGTCGACGTCCTGGCACGACTCAACCGGTACGTCCATGAGCCGCATGTGCGTCAGCAACCGCATCATTTTAAGCCGTACGACGTTGATGCCGTCCGTGCTTTTTTTACGAAAATCGCCGGGGAAGCGCTGTATCAGTTCCTGGTCCTCGAAGTGGAGGATGAAGCAATCGGTTACGCGTGGATTGAGTACGTCAGACGTGCTGAGAGTGCATTTAAGTTTGCTGACGCAAAAGTCCGTGTCCATCACCTCTGTATCATGGATACGAAACAGCAGAACGGCTACGGTCGCCTGTTGCTCGAAGACATTGAACGGCGGGCACGTGAGCAGGGAATACATAAGGTTGAACTCGATTACTGGATGAGCAACGACGGGGTCGATGTCTTTTACGAGCGAATCGGTTTTGAAAAAACACGGCAGGTCGTCGCGAAGTCGCTTGATTACTAATAGGAAGAAGGATCTAGGCACGGATAATATAGAATTGAATTTCATTTATGGACTGTTGCGTATCGTGGTGCTCGTCATGGCGATTCCGTCAATGGTGTACGCGCTGTATCTGTTACGCAAGATTGCAAATAAATAAGAAACCCTTTGTTTTTGTCAGGGAGACAAGGGGTTTTTGTGTTAAATAGGGGATTTAAGCGAGTAAGTCAACTCAAATCAGGGTATTTTTTTAAAGAGCGACGTGTCAGGGAAGCCTTAGAACTAGGAGGGATTGGATGTACTTTCTATTCATCGGCTATTACGATGCAGAAAAAATGAATCAGTCCTCGCAAGAAGAGCTCGATGCCGTCATGGAACGGTGTAATCCACCACTTGAAGATTTTTTTGAAAAGACGAAGGTCTTGTATGAATGGCGTCCGGGGGAAGAGACGAAACAAGCCCGGCTCCTTGATGGTCAGATTGAACGGCAGGATGGACCGGATACGCGTAAACCGGAGCAAATCGGCAGCCTGATCCTTTTTGAAGCAGATGATTTGGAGCAGGCCGTCGACTTGGCGCTGCTCCATCCGACGACGCAACTTGCGGAAGCGGAACAGTACGGCTGGCGGATGGAAGTGCGGCCGCTGCTTGATGTCTAGGAGGCTTAAGGTCAAATTGGCCACTTGCCGGGTTATATGTAAAAACAAAGCTCGACTTCCCGAAGCACAACGGAAACTCGAGCTTTGTTTTTGTGAATGAAAGATTGCTTTAATTGTGACCAATCAAACCGAGCAATGTCTTGTGATGCGTCGCGTCACGCGTCAGAAGCGATAATTCACGTTTGACATCGAACCCTGTGATCGGCAATGTCCGGATTTCCGGGGGAAGTCCGTCCTGGAAAATCTCCGGTAAGATGGCAATCCCGAGCTTAGCACGGATGAAACCGAGCACGCTTGACCCGAACTCCATTTCGGAAGCAGCCGTATAAGTGGCACCGCGCTCCTGGAACGCTGCCTTTAAGATGTTCGTCGAGTCGCAGTCGGTCGGTAACGACAGAAACGAAGTTGCCTCGATCTGGTCGAACCGGACGTCGTCGCAACCCGTAAACCGTTCATCTTCACGGTGGAAATAGAGTAAAAACTGTTCCGTATAAAGATGCGTCGACGGATACGGATGGTCGATTTTCCGGTCGTCGAGCAGGACACCGTCGTAATGGTGTTGCTCGAGTCCGGCCATCAACTCGACATACGTATGGGCCGTCTTGATTTTGAGTTCCGGACCGTTTGCCGACGGATGGAGCGCCAAGTGTTGCGGCAAGTAGGACATCGCGACACTCGGCCATGACCCGAGTGTGAACGTAACCTGCCCCTGCAATTGGTCGATTTGCCGTTGCATGTCGCTCAGTTGCGACAAAATCTGTAAGGCTTGTGCATAAACGATTTCGCCGGCCGGCGTCAAAGCGACCCCCGTCGCCGAGCGGTGAAAGACGTTTGTACCGAGATCGTGTTCTAAATTCTTAATCTGTTTACTGAGTGCCGGTTGTGTCAGATGTAACAGCTCACTCGCTTTCGTCAAACTTTTTGTTTCAGCCGTCATCTGAAATGCTTCCAACCATTCCGTTTTCATTGAAATCCCACGCTTTCTTCGTCGTTCACTGTGATTGACGATACAGCAGAACCGCTCGTGGCGACAATCAATTCGCTCAAATTTATATATTCCTCGTTTGGAATATTCCTTTTCGGGTATATATAAGGTATAGAAGAGGTGACAGCCATGACAGAACCGATGTTACAGATCATCGTCGCCTTAGCAGACGCAAACCGTCTTGCGATCGTCGACTTGTTGAAACGGGGACCGTTGACGGTCGGAGAGATTGCGGAGCGATTGAGTTTAAATCAACCGCAAGTCTCGAAACACTTGCGGACGCTACATGATGCTGAGATCGTCCAGGTAAAACCGCTCGGTAATCGGCGGATCTATCATTTGCGCCCGGAAACTTTTTTTAAGCTGACAGCGTGGAGCCGATCATTCGAACAACAAGTCGAGGAACGGATGTTACGCCTTGAATCGTATCTTTTAGAGCTGCAGGAAAAACCAACTGAAGGAGTGACGGATGATGACTGAAAAGTTGAAAACGACGCTTGACGGATCAACCTTAATCATGGAGTGGACGTTTGATGCACCGCGTGACCTGGTCTTTTCTGCATTCACAGAAAAAGATCACCTCGAGGCATGGTGGGGACCAGCCGGCTGGGAGACGGAAATCAAACAGTTCGAGTTTGTCCCGAACGGCGTTTGGCATTACTGCATGCGGTGTCTGGATCCGGCACAAGGAGACTTTTACGGGATGGAGTCATGGGGGAAAGCAATCTTCCGGAGTATCGACGCCCCGGTCCGTTATGCCCATGCCGACTATTTTTCGGACGAGGCAGGAACGATTTCTGAAACCTTACCAGGAAGCGAAAATGAGACGACATTCGAAGCGCTTGACGGAAAGACGCGGGTCATCTTCCGGTCTGACTTCGGGTCAGCGGAAGCCGTCCGTCAAGTTCTTGAGATGGGAATGAAAGAAGGGTTCACGTCACAATTAGAACGGCTTGACCACTGGTTAGCTGTCAACGTAAACACATGATAAGTCGAAGAAGGACGATCCTCGAGCGGGATGGTCCTTTTTTTACGGTCGTCACGCTTCGAAATCATGAGCTTCATAATACCGGACGGCTTCCCGCCAACTCGAAAACCGTTCAATCAATAATGTTAATGAAGGCGCATGGTGTTCGCGCGCCCACCGTGCATACGTCTGACTCGTCAAACGATCACCTAATTCGTCCGCGGCTTGCCGTAATCCATTGAGACAGTCTTCGTTCGTAAAACAGCCGTTTGAGGACAAGGCAAACTGTTCCAACGCATTTTTCCACGTCCCGTAATGGCGGATGATCGTATTGCTGCTGACCATACGACGCTCGGTCTCGCGTAAGTCGGAATAGCGTTTAATCGTCACGCGCGTCCCGTATGTCTCGACGTAATGAGCGATGCTTTGTTCCACCGTCCAGCGCTTTTTTGGTCCTGTTCCTGGTTTTGGTCGGTTCAATGTCGACAGTTCTGCCGGTGTCAGTTGTCCTTCCGTGATGACACCCGCTTCCTGCAATAAATTCGTCCAGGAGTCAAAACGCTGTTCGAGTTCTTCGAGTGGCGGGTAGGGAAGATAGGCAGCGAGCTTTTGATAATGTGCTGCTCTCATCGGCTCTGGGTGAATATGATGGAGTCCTTGAATCAAGCGGATAATTTTTTGATAATCCGTCAAATCGGGTTGAAGTGCGTGAGTGGTCTTTCGCATAGCGGAGTCTCCCTTAAAGTGGTGAAAAACTTAAATCTAGTGTAGCAGTTCGTCACGGGTTCGTTAACTAACAAAACCGTAAGATAAGGAAATAATTAATCAACGACTACGATAAGCCGATCATCCATATGATTTTGTTCTAGAAAAGAAAAAAGTGTGTTGAAAGCGTTTAATATCTGGAAAATGAACCGATACTAGGGAGGGAACGAATGACTGGGGGAATGGATGATGAAATGGTGGTCAGCGAACCGACAAGGAACCGACTTTGAGAAAGCACGTGCATCGGTCGCAAGCGAAGTCGAGCTCGAACTCGGGACAGACTTGGTGAAACAACTCCGATTGATTGATTTAACGGTCGAGGATTTACAAAACGTCCGGGTCATCCGTGATGACGTCAAAGACTGGATGCCACAGATGGTCGATGCCTTTTATGCAGAACTCGTCCGTGTGCCGGAACTCAAGCAACTGATTGAACGGCACTCGACACTTGAGCGGTTAAAAGGGACGCTCGCGACGCACATTTTACAAATGTTCGAAGGTAAAGTGACGACAGATTATATTGCGGTGCGGCAACGGATTGCCATGCGTCATGTTCAGATCGGCCTACATAATAAGTGGTACATCGCCGCTTTTCAGAATGTATTAAACGTCTTTAGCGGACAGGTCGAACGAAGTACTTGGCCGGAGCTCGAAAAGATGAAAATGTTGCGTTCTGTCGGGAAGTTATTCAATCTCGAACAACAAATCGTTTTGACGATGTATGAAGCGACTGTCGACCGGGAACGGCAGGACGTGATGGACGCGAAACAACGGATCGGTGTCGCTGTCCAAAAATCGACCGAGGAACTGGCGGCGATGAGTGAAGAATCGTCAGCGAGTTTCCAGGAGATGGAGCGGCATGCGAACAACGTTTCGATGACGACGGAGAAAATCTCTAGTCAGTTGGCAGAGGCCGTCAAAGAAGCGGAAGACGGCGGCAAACTGGTCGAAGCGGAAACACAACGCTTCGAAGCCGTCGTCACGGACATGAAGGCAACGACGGAACAAGTTGCCCAGCTCGCGTTCCTGTCGCAAGAAATCGAGCGGATCGCTGCGATGGTCACGGCAATTTCCGATCAGACGAATTTACTGAGTCTGAATGCTTCAATCGAAGCGGCACGGGCCGGTGAGATGGGGCGCGGTTTTACCGTCGTCGCTCAGGAAATCCGCAAATTAGCGGAAGAAAGTAAACGGTCAGCCGCGGAAGCGTCCGATATCGCGCAGGAAATCACGTCGAAAATGATGACGGTCTCGGGGCAGATGGCGGGAACGGAACAGTCAGTCACGCAGACGACAAGCGAACTCGCCCGTGTCGTCGCGGCCTTCACAGTGATTTCGAATCAGACGATCCATGTCTCAAAACAACTCGTCGACTTGTCGAACGATACGCAGGATGTCGCCGGAACAATCGAAGGAATGCGGACCGTCGCAGAATCGATTGCCGAGACGGCGGATGACCTGCAGGAAGTCGCAACGACGTTATGACAAAAGTGTCGCACTAAAAGGCGCAGCTCCTGCTTCGGAACTGCGCCTTACGTTTATAAAAGAGTAGCAATCAGGTGACTTCGGTATCGTGCCGGAGTCGCTTTTTTAGTGCGCTTGCATAGGTGTTTCACCACGATGCGGTGCTCAGCGAATCGTTTTTAAGGCGGTCGCCCACGGGATGACCTGGTCAAGCATCTGGTTCACGGAAGTTTCCTGGACGGATGCCGCCTTTAATACAGCTCCATTTTCAAAATCCGTGAACAACGATAAAGCGGGGTGGACCCGGACGTCGGCAACCATCAATTCACCTAAGATGCCGCGCAAATGTTCTGCCGCACGCGCACCGCCGACTGAGCCGTAGGAGACGATCCCTGCCGCTTTGTTATGCCACTCGACCCGGAGGTAATCAAGGGCATTTTTTAAGGAAGCGGAGATTGAGTGGTTGTACTCCTGGGTGATGAAGACAAACCCATCTTGCGCCGCAATTGCTTCAGACCAGGCGGCTGCTCCTGTTGCGTCGCCGTCCTTTTCACCAAGCAGCGGTAATTTGTACTCGGCGATGTCGATGATCGTATAGTTGGCATCACCGCGTCGGTCGGCCAGTTGTTTGACCCAGCTGCCTACCTGCGGACTTAAACGGCCTTCCCGTGTTGAGCCTAAGATGATGCCGATGTTTAATTTTGTCATGATCGTTTCCTCCTCTTAAAGTAGTGTTTCCTTCTTAAAGATATTCTTTTTCAATCGTCCGTGTGCTTCGGACGGTATCGATCGGACGGACCATTTGTTCAATCTGTTGCCGTTGGGATTCGAGGAATGGTGGCAAGGATAACTTTTCTCCGACCGTTTCGTACGGCTCATCGCCTAGGAAGCCGGGACCGTCTGTCGCCCATTCGAACAAGACACCGCGGGCGACCCGTGCATACAGCGATTCGAAGAAGAACCGGTCGACGTAGCCCGATGTGTTGAATTGTAACTGGTGCATCCGCTCAATCCATTCAGTTAACGCAGCCGTGTCTTCGACGCGGAACGCGACGTGGTGGACGGTGCCGAACCCTTGACGTCCACTCGGCAGTAACAGGTTATGCTCGACGATGACCTGGGCACCGTTTCCGCCTTGACCCATCTCAAACAGATGCAGGGAACCGGCTTGATCGATTTCCCGCATCAGCATCGCTTTTTCCAAGACGTCTTTTAACCGGTCGAATTCCGCGATCCGGATGTGAATCGGACCTAAACCGGTAATCGCGAATTCTAATGGAACGGGACCGTTTTGCCACGGGGTTCCGGAGGCGATGCCTTCGTTCAACTCGTCTGAAATCAGCATATACTGCTGGTCATCAAAATCGACGAACGAGAGCGTCTGTTTCCCGAACTGTTCCTTGATGCCGCGATGCTTGACGTCATATTTATCAAACCGTTTAATCCAGTAGTCAAGCGCTGCATCCGTCGGGACGCGAAAAGCAGTTTTAAAGATTTCATTTGTACCGTGTGTTCCTTTTGGAATGCCGGGGAAATCAAAGAATGTCATATCCGTCCCGGCTGACCCTTTGTCGTCGGCAAAAAATAGATGATAGGTCTGGATGTCATCCTGGTTGACGGTCTTCTTGACGAGACGCATCCCTAAGACATTTGTGAAGAACGCATAGTTTTTCTCGGCACTGCTGGTAATTGCCGTGACGTGGTGGATCCCTTTTAATTCATTCATGAAAATCGCTCCTTTGATTATTATCTCGAAATCGAGATATCTATTAAAAAAATTAATGGTTTTGTGCCTGATAGCCGACTTTTTTAGCAGTGTTAATCAACGCTTCGATGTCAGACGGGTCAATTCCTTCGAACACCTGATTGATTGTTTTCTCATGTTCCGGAAAAATCGTGTCCATTAATTCTCGGCCTTCTGTGGTCAGTTCGGCAAATGTCACGCGCCGATCAGTCGGACACGCCTGCCGGACGACGTAATTCTTTTTTTCAAGCTTATTGATGACATAGGTGATGCTGCTGCTCGTAATCAAGACTTTTTTACCGATCAGTTGAATCGGTTGC
This sequence comes from Exiguobacterium sp. QJM3NY_9, assembly GCF_056173545.1. Classification (NCBI taxonomy): domain Bacteria; kingdom Bacillati; phylum Bacillota; class Bacilli; order Caryophanales; genus Exiguobacterium; species Exiguobacterium sp. QJM3NY_9. Next base: position 1,512,840 of record NZ_CM149679.1, read on the forward strand.
CTTCCTTTATGGTACAGCAACTCAAGGACGGAAAAGTCAGTCGGATTTAGTCCGGACTTCGCAACATCCTGTTTGATCACTTCATGAAGCGCATCGACGGCCCGAACCATGACGGTCAACGCTTTTAAGTTCGGATTCGGCTGTTCCATGTCGTTCACCTCAATTTGTCTTTGATTCAAATATCTTTAATTCGAGATAAATATAACACCTGCCGATTTCGTCGTCAATCGTTTTGATTCTCTGCATGCTGACGATATAAAAAGAGGCATCCCGTAGCGTACAGGGTGCCTTTTAAAAAAATGAACTTGCTTTCAATGCCTGTCTTCTACCACGTCAGCTCGTTTAAGAAGGTAAGAATCTCTTCATTGATGTCGTTTCTGTCCTGACCTAACGTCATCAAGTGTTTTGATTGGGCAAACCCCTTAATTGATTTTTGATCTGACGCCACGCGGTTAAAAATCTCCTCGGCACTTTCTTTGTACAGGGGCGCGTCTAATTCTCCGTACAGAATGCGAATCGGAGAATCGATTTGCACCAAGTTGTCCCGTGTTTGGTTGACGAGCTGTTCAAAATCGACCAATGAATCAACGGGGAGATGCCGGAGCGCTTCCATTTCTGATTCGATTTGCTTGTCTTCCTTCCCTTCAATCTGTTTATAACGATTGGCATAATATAACAGTCGTTTTTGCAGGGAACCGGCTTTCTTGTACATCGGCACAGACAGCGTCACGATCCCGTTGACCTGCAGTTGTTGTCCCAGTTTTAACGCAAGGACACCGCCAAGCGAAAGTCCGACGACGGCGATTTTTTCAAATCCTTTGTCCTGCAACAGTTGATAAGCGTCGCGCACATTCTGCCACCAGTCGGCTGGTCCATAGGTCAGAAGGTCTTCTGCCGGCAGGCTATGACCACTAAGTACCGGGGCGTAACACGAATACTGATTTTGCTGCAAATAACGTCCGAGCGGTTTCATGTCGTTCGGATTACTCGTAAACGAGTGTAAGAGGAGAACGGCGCGTTCACCCCCTTCATAATAGACGGGTTTTAGCGGTGATAGTTTGATGACCATAAGATGCCTCACTTTCTAGGTGTCAATTTGATTTTACGGTAGTCCAATCATGATTACACGGTACCGGCGAGTGGCGTCTCACAATAGAAAAACCCAAACGGTTCACTTTTTCAAGTGTATCCCATTTGGGCACTGCGCGGTTTTCATTATAACGAGAATTTGTTCGTTTGATCTTCCAGGTGACGAGAAGTTGTGTTGAGGGTCGCGACAAGCGTATGCAGGTCCGTAATCGTCGCAATCATTTGTTCAGAAGCGGCTGCGACTTCCTCATTGTTTGCCGTATGACCCTCTGCGACCGTCGCGATTTCGTGCAGGGCACTGCGGATGGTTTGTTCCGATTGCGTGACTTGCGTCATCTGATCGGTCATTTGTGCCATCGACGAGGCGACGCTTGTGACGTGTTCAGCGAGGTGGCGGAACGAAGCATCCGTCTCTTTAATATCCGTTTGTCCGGACACTGTTTCTTGCAGCGTCAAAGCAAAACTGCTTTCCATCTGCTGCGTGTTTTCCTGGACGCTTTGGACGATTGCTGCGATTTCATTGACGCTGCTTGCGACATGGTTCGACAGTTTTTTGACTTCGGACGCGACGACAGCAAAGCCTTTTCCTTGTTCTCCGGCACGTGCTGCCTCAATCGCGGCGTTCAGTGCAAGTAGATTCGTCTGCGCCGCAATGTCACGGATGATTGTGACGAGCGCTTGGACTTCCGTCGATTGTTGTTTCAGTTGCTGGATTTGGTCTGTTGAAGCGTGAACTTGTTGATGGATCGTTTCCATCCGACCGACCGACCGTTCCATTTGGGAACGTCCGGCGTGAGTCATGTCACGCATCTCAGCTACCGTCATCTGGACCTGTTCACCTTCCGTCGAAGTCGCCCCGATTAATTTCGAGAACGCATCCATTTCATCCGTCAATGATAACGTGACGTGGGTCTGACTTTCGGTCCCGGTCGCGATTTCCGTCATCGTCTGTGCGATTTGTGTTGAACCGTCGAGGACTTCCGTTGTACTGTCGTCGATCGATTGACTCGTCTTGTGGACGAGAAGTGACGTCTGCGAGATGTCAGTGATCATCGTCCGTAACATGTCATTCATCTGTTTAATCGAGTGGGCGAGCGAATAAATCTCATCCCGCGATTTGATTTCGAGCTGGGTCAGTTGTGTATCCGCCTGCCGAAGTTGCCCGGCCGCGATGTTTTCTGAGACGGCTTGGAGCGTCTCGAGCGGTTTGAGCTTCCGTCCGAGCATATAGTACAAGGCAGCTAAGGTGAGTGCAAGTAAAATCAGTAATAAACCGATGAAGAGCGGTAAGTTTTGTTTTAGTAAAGCGGTCGTTAGCGCATCGACGTCTTTTGCTGCGATGTCGACACCTAATATGCCGATGATCGTGGTCGAGGCATCTTTTAGCGGCACATAAACGCTGACGTATTGTCCGTATTCCGGATCATCAATCACGTCCGTCGTATGGGTCTCACCGTTCAGGACGTTTTTCATATCCTTTGCGACGGCACCGGTCGCAGGGTCGTTGATGGCTGCCGCTTCTGCTTTCGGTAGACCGTCAATCAACAAGTTGACTTTATTTTGGTCGACCGTTGCCGTATAGGCATACAGTAAACCGTTTTGCTGCCGTAACGTATCGAGCGATTCACGAAGCGTTTCATAATTCTCGGAAGCGGTCGGATTGTTTAAAAATTCAGCGTAGGCAGCCGTATCGAATGTTTTAGCGATCCGGAGTGCGTCTTGTTCCGCTGTTTTTTTAAGCGTCGAAACCGCTGTTTGGTTCGTGTTGTAATAAAGGGCGGCACTACTAAAGAGGAAAAAAATGATGAGGATGGAGCTGACGATCAGTAACAAACGTGTGCGAATGGAATGGGTTCTTGCTTCAGTCATAGATGGACCTCCTGGTGGATTTCTAGTTAGTGATATATATACTATCGGTCTGAAAATTATTTTTTCGAGGTTTTAAAATAAAAGTTCAATTTTTTTAATGGAGAAGTTGTGACGGTTTCAAATGCAGGACGGTCAGGTTTGACGAATCAAAAACAAAGGAATTATAAAAAAGTACGTGGATGCTAGACGATAAGGGAGTTGGGACGGATGACAAAAGCTCTATTTTTGAATTGTTCATTAAAATCGTCAGACGAATTATCGAATACGGAAGCCTTAATCAACGAAGTGATGGCTTATTATCAAGACTTTGACATCGCGTCGGAAATTGTCCGTGTCGTCGATTATAATGTCGCCTATGGTGTGACGACTGACGAGGGAGACGGGGACGAGTGGCCGGCAATCTTTGAAAAAGTCAAACAGGCGGATATCGTCGTCATCGGGACGCCACTGTGGCTCGGTGAGAAGAGCAGCATCGCGACGCAAGTCATTGAACGGTTGTATGGCGGCAGCGGGTTAACAAATGAGAAAGGGCAATACATCTATTACAACAAAGTCGGGGGAGTCATCGTTACGGGGAACGAGGACGGGGCGAAGCATGCATCGGCGTCCATCCTTTACGGATTATCACATATCGGCTTTACGATTCCGCCGAACGTCGATACGTACTGGGTCGGTGAAGCGGGACCCGGTCCGTCCTTCATTGAAGCAAACGGAAAAAACAACGCGTTCACGCAAGGGCACGCGAAAGTCATGGCCTACAACTTGATGCACTTCGCGAAGCTGCTGCATGCTCACCCGATCCCGGCTGAAGGCAACGTCGTTGAATAATCTACTTTCATATTGAAAAACTAAACGATTAAAAGGAGCGGTTGATTGTGATTGAAAAAGTAACGGCAGTCTCAAAAGGAATGTACACGGAAGGTCAGGCAGGGAGTCATACGATTCGGATTGATGAACCGGAAAGCATGGGCGGAGGGGATCAAGGAGCGAATCCGCTCGCGACATTACTCGTCGCCCTCGTCGGTTGTGAAAATGCGGTCGCGAACTTCGTCGCAAAAGAGATTGAGTTTGATTTACAAGGAATCGACTTTGAAGTCGAAGGGTCAATCGACCCGCGCGGCATGATGGGTGACCCGTCTGTCCGGACACAATTCAAGCGGGTCACGGTCCATGCGAAGGTCACGACATCGGAAACGGAAGAACGGGTCCAGGAATTGCAAAAAATCGTCGATGCCCGTTGTCCGATTTCGACGACACTCGTCGCAGCGGACGTCACCCTTGTCGCAAATTGGACGAAGGCGTAAAAAACACCTCCGAAATCTGGACCTGTACAAGGCTAAGATTCGGAGGTATTCTTATGGCATCTCAGGTAAGAGGGGGATAAACAATTGAACTTAACAGTCTTACCAGAAAAATTATCGGTTGTCCGCTATGCGGTTGAAGCCATAGTACCGAAATGGATTTTTCAGAGTGGATCATTTTGGAACATCATGAAAACACGTGATGAGCTGTCGGTCGTCTGCGAGACATCCAAAATTCCGACAGCCGAGACATACGTAAAAATCGAGTCCGGATTTCGGGCAATCAAGGTCGAAGGTCCACTTGATTTTGCATTGACGGGTATTTTATCTGAACTGATTCGTCCCCTTGCAGCACATGAAATCAGTATCTTTGCTTTATCCACATATGATACGGACTATATTCTCGTCAAAGATGTCACGCTCGAGCGAACGGTTGAACTGCTCAAGGCAGACGGTCATCTCATTTTTGAGTAAATTCCCAGCGTTTGTTTTGCATGACGACAATCGAACAATGCTTCAACGTCCTTTTCGTAAACGTCGACGGGGGCGTTTTTTTTGATTTCGAGTCAATATTTTAAAGCGAGTGAGCAAAAAAATGTTATCACATCATAAGACTTGCTATTCTAAGTCTTCTTAGAACGAATCAATTACTTAAAAATAGGTTTAAACGATATATCAAAAGGATATATAACTATAACGAACTAGTTCCTAATATCTACGATATTTTGAAATCTGATTATTAATCAACTGAAAAATTAAAAAACAAACAACCTGCACCTTTCGATACCTCTGATAGATGAATTAAAAAATCTAGCGCAATCGGTTAAGGTACAACCGAAGGAGACCACCCACTTGACTACACCCCTTTCAAATGAAAAAACACTCTCATCTACACATGTCCTGGAAGCCTTAAAAACAAATGTCGCCATGATCCGGTTTGACGTACAACGTCGTGTCGTCGACGTCAATGATCTGTTCGCGAAGACGATGAAATACCGACGCGACGAAATGATCGGTATGCACCATCATCTGTTTTGTCCAACGGAATTCGTCAACAGTCCTGCTTACCAGGAACTTTGGAAAAAATTACTGAGCGGTTTTAGTGCCGCTGACAAAATCAAGCGGATTGATTCGCAAGGCAATGCGATTTGGCTCGAAGCGACGTATATGCCGATTTACGAAAATGACCAGGTCGTAGGCGTCGTCAAGATTGCGTCAGACATTACGGCGCGTCAGGAAACGATTGCAGAATATGCAACATCCTTCGAACAAATCGCGACACATCTCGATGAGCGTTCGCTTCAAGGAAAGCAGGAAAGTGAAGAATTGAAGCGGACGATTGAAAAAATGGCGACGGACGCCAAAAACAATTTGCAGACGTTGGCGAACTTACAGGCACAATCGTCGGAAATCACAAAAATCGCGGGGACGATTAAAGAGATTGCCGCCCAAACGAACTTGCTGTCTTTGAACGCCTCGATTGAAGCAGCGCGCGCGGGTGAACACGGGAGTGGATTTAACGTCGTTGCGATGGAAGTCAGAAACCTTTCGAAACTCGTCGAACTCGCCGTCGTCAACGTCCGGACGACGACCGATGACATGAACAAGGAATTAAGCCGGATTGAAACCGGGATTACACGGGCGAACGAAGATGCCTCGTCAAGCGTCCGCGTCATGGAAGAGACGTTAAGCCGGTTTGATACAGTCAGTCATGCGGCCGAGACCTTGAATCAAACTTCGAAAAAATTCACGACCATTATCTAAACGATTCGTCAGGAGCGAGGAAGCGGCTTCTGATTTTTTTTAGGAGACCGTTCTGAAAATCAAGTATAATGAAAAGAAGAGACGAAACGATTGCACGTCAGATCGTTTTTTAAAGGACGTGAAGCTTGTGAAAAATCGTTACATGATTCTCTTGTTTCTCCTTCTAGCAGGAGTTTTTCTCTACACCGTCTGGATCAACCCGAGTCTCAGGGCGAATGAAATTCATGTCGCACTGGACGGTGACGATGTACAAGACGGATCCCGGAAAAACCCGGTCCGGACGCTAAAACAGGCAGCTGCGTTAGCGAAACCTGGGACGACCGTATATGTCCATGCCGGCGTCTACACGGAACCGCTCGTCGTCAAAAACAGCGGGACGAAGGCGAAACCGGTCGTTTTTCGACCGTACCGGAATGATGAAGTCATCTTAAGCGGGAAAAAACTCAAGTCGCAAGATGGAACAACGGCGCTCATCACGATGGACGGGAAGGCCTACGTGACGATTCGCGGCTTCATCATCGAGGACATCAAAACGAAGCGTGCCGATGAAACGATCATCGGTATTTACCTGACGGGACCGAGCCACGACGTGACGCTCGAGCAAAACACCGTCCGCCGGATCGAAACGTCGTCGAAGGACGGAAACGGACATGGGATTGCCGTCTACGGGACGGAACCAATGCATGACATCACGCTTACGAAAAATCGTGTCGAAGATTGCCGGCTCGGTTCGAGTGAATCAATTGTCTTAAACGGGGACATCCGACGCTTCACCGTCAAAGAGAACCGGGTCAGCCGAAATGATAACATCGGAATCGATTTGATCGGGCACGAGGGCGTCGCGACGAGCGGAACAGATTACGTTCGGGACGGAATCGTCACCGGCAATATCGTCCACGACATCTCGTCCTACGGGAACCCGGCTTACGGGGACGCGTATGCTGCCGGCGGGATATACGTTGACGGCGGGAAAAATATCGACATCATCAACAATACCGTCTATCGAAGTGATATCGGAATCGAAGTGACATCCGAGCATCGCGGAAAATATGCTGAACAGATTAACGTCGTCGGGAATACAGTGTATGAAAACAACTACACGGGCATCGCGATTGGCGGCTACGACAGCAAGCGGGGCGGGACACGACAGACGGTGATTCAACGAAATGTCCTTTACCGGAACGATACGAAGGGCGAAGACGGCGGACAACTATTGGTCCAGCACTATGTGGAAACGACACGCTTCGAGGAAAATACTGTGACGGCGGGTCCGTCCCGCATCATGATCGCCAATTACGTGTCGAGCGGTTCGACGAATCAGTTCGCACGCAACGTCTATGAAAAAGAGCCCGGCAAGACGAGTGACTGGATTTGGGAAGAGGACGCCTTGTCGTTTGCTGCATTTAATAAACAAGTCAGTGATGCGACGTCACTGTATACAGATCCGTTATATGTCAATGCCGCGGATTATGACTTCCGGTTAAAAGAAAATTCACCCGTCTTGAAACTCCGTAAATAATCACCACGCACGCTGTATCGCTCAAGTCAAACAAGTTGTAAAATGTTTGCCGTACGAAACGCGTTTCACAAAAAAACGAATCGCTTGGCCGAGGAGGAACATTGTGAAAAAGTCTATCTTAGCATTCTTTTTACTGACACTGATTGGTTGCGTCGGCTATGTCGTCCTCAACCGGGGACCGGACGTCGCCTATGAAAAAATGGTACAAGCAAAAGTGACGCAATATGTCCAAAAACAATATGGAAAAGCACAAATCGTCGAGGTCCGTCCGGCATATGCTGATACGGACGAAAGTAAGGAGCGGCGCCACCAAATCGCCGTCAAGCTGAAGGCGTACAAGCAGGATCAATACATGTTGTACCGCTTAAAGAAAAATAAAGTGATTGAACTCGGACTGACAGAGACGTTGCCGATTCCAAAGCAATGAATCACAAAACAGGCATGATGGCCGCGAGCCATCATGCCTGTTTTGTATTTAGGTGCGATTAACCTGCATCTTTCAACTCTTGATACGGATTGACCCGTGCCGCGATTTGCGCCGGCAGCAGTGAAGCGATTGTCCCGAACAGGATTGGCAAAGCAAGCGAGACACCAATCAAGAGCGGTTCGTCCCACGGGACTAAATCATACAGGACGTAAATCGTCAGATAGGAAATGCTGAGACCGACCAGCCCTGCGACGAATCCGATCAGCATCCCTTCGAGCAGAATCAATTGGCGGATCGAACGATTTGTCCAACCGACAGCTTTGAGGATGGCGAGGGAGGCGCGGCGGTCGGTGACGTTTTGCCACATGATTTCACCGGTCGTCAAGATGGCGATCGTGATCGCGACGCCCATCGTCACGTAATGCATCGGGCCGACTTGAAGCGCGACGAACTGGCCGAGCCAGGACGTATAGAGGACACCTTGCAAGTGGAACGTCACGAACAGGAAGAATGTCAACAGTGCTGTCGGTAACGCAATCGACAAAATCGACAACGCATTGCGTTTCCATTTACCGAAGATTTCCTTTAACGCCAGTGTAAAGGTCGAACGCAGACCCAGTTTGATGTGTGAGGATGCGGCGTATTCACCGGTCTTAATCGCTTCGTACGGCGAAATCTGACGAATCGTCCAGGCGGACCAGGCAGCACCAGTCAGGTAGATGAGTAAGCTGAACCCGGCGATCAAGACGAGACTCAGTACGTTCATCGTCTCATTGCGGACATACGAGAAAATACTTTCGACGAGCAGGGCGACGAGCGAGACGAAGCCTGCGAGCAGTACGGCTTCAATCATGACGATCCGGTAAAGATCTTTCGTCCGCCAGCCGAGTGCGAGCAAGACAGCGAACTCTTTCCGGCGGGCAAGCATCGAGACGTAGCTCGTCGCGAGGACATACACGATGGCGACGGCAAGCATCGCGAAGATGACACCGGAGAAGCCGACGCTCGTCTCACGGAAAATCGTCATCGCGGCACCGATGTGGATCCACGGCTGTTCAATCCAGCCGAGTGTCTTCCCGTCATCAACGACTTTCGTCACGACCGGTTGCGGGGAGGAGCCTTTCGTGATCGTCGCGACGAGACCGGTCTCTTGTTCAATTTGTTTTTTCACGTCTTGCAGCAGTTGTTCCGACTGTTCGCTGACGGTCGCTGCTCCTTTGACTTTTAAACGAATGGATGAAATCGCTTGTTTCCCGTTAACTGCTAAGGCGCTGTCAAGCGTCGTCAGGATATTCGGTGAACTGGTCAATAGACCAACCGGGTTTCCTGACGTATCAATCGGTTTAGCCGGGTTGATCGGTTTTCCTTCGGCGTCAAGGACAAGATCAGCGGACGACGGACGATATGTTTCCATCGGTAATTCGTTGAGCGGATCTTTTGAGACGTTGATTTTATTCGGGTCGTATAAACCGACAACCTTGAAAGTTAAATATGGATGTACAATTGGAATCATATCAGGTTCTGAATTAGGATTTTTCTTACCAGTCGAAGTTAGCGAACGATATCCAACTGCGGGGTACGAAGACTTTGAATAATACCAGTTCTTAAGCTTAATCGTAGACGAATGAATTTCGTAGGCATTCGTCCATCGGCTTGGATACGGACTTTTCGTCTCCTCGAATTGTAATGGACCTGATTGATACAGCAATTGAGCACCCTCATTTCCAGCAGGATCTGAAGAAGGAATCATTCCTATTTTATCAATCAATGTCTGTAAATAGGTTTCCTCAACTTTAGAGGTTGGAATGTCCAACTGCTTGACAACTTTTGCAGGATAGGTCGAGAGAATTGAACGGACAATATCACCGTCTGGTTGTTTTTTGATTAAGGTATCGATTAGCTTTTTTTGATCTTGTTCCGTGTCATAAGGGACGTCTAACTTTTCAATTGTATATTCATAATTTCCTTGATTATAGGAATTCGGATTGATGAGCACAGGAATGACGTCCCCGCGATTTTTATCGTTCTCGAAGTGATCGAGGCTTGAAAAATATCGCGATTGGTTTTTTTTGCTGACACTTTGATCGAGCCCAACGAGTCGTGCTTCCTCCGACGGATCGATGGCAACGATAAGAGCGGGGTTACTCGCATTGGCATTACGAAAATCTTTAGTTGAACGGGTTGAAAACGATATATTTTCAGGGACTTTGACTTTACTGCCTTGAGCAATGTGAATAGATTCTTGAAACTGCCGTTCTCTGCCAAATCCTGTTTCGATATAGCTAGTTGATGTTAGACGATAAATACCGGAATCTTTCGGAAAAGTAAGTGCATTCTTAAAACTTACGGTTGTATTGGCATATCCGATCACAGCAATCGGTGCGGCAATATCAACTTCCTTCATCTGTTTGATGTCCTCATACTGTTGAAAGGAAATCCCACCGTTGATGCCGTTCAAATAGTTCGGCTCAAGCAGGTCACTCGCTTCGGTCGCCATCTGGCTGCCTTTCGGTCGGACGACGATGTCGTAAGCGGACGACCATTTTTTCTGTAATGTCTGTTCGACCGTACCTTGACTTGAATCGGTCAGGTTGAACATCAAACTGAGTCCGGCACTGATAATCAGGGCACCGACAAGCGTCAAAATGAATTTAAAGCGTTGCCGGCGCCAGTGGTTCAAAACGAAACGTAGCATCTGGATCCTCCTTGATGTTGTAATGAGTAGTGAGGTGAGCCGTGGAGCATTTGGTAAAGCTGCCGATAAGAAGAGCTGTGATGTCTCGTTTACCCGCTTTGGATGGTCTTCTTACGACGATCTTCAATGATTTGTCCGTCCTGCATGAACAGAATCCGGTCCGCCCGTTCAGCAAGTGCCACGTCATGGGTGACGAACAAAATGCCGCACTTCTCTTCCCTGTGCAAGTCAAGCAACAATTGAAAAATTGTCTCGCCGGTGACGGAATCAAGATTTCCGGTCGGTTCATCGGCAAGGATCCAGCGCGGGCGACTAATCAGCGCCCGTGCGATCGCGACCCGTTGCTGTTGACCCCCGGACAGTTGGGCCGGTAACGCGTGTTGTTTTTCAAGCAAGCCGACTTTCTCGAGGATCTGGGCAATCCGTTCTTCTTTGTTGAAGTCCGTTTTTTGTTTTAAGAGCGGGACGAGCACGTTTTCTTTGACCGTCAAAGCAGGCAGAAGGTGAAACTGTTGAAAGACGAAGCCGATTTCCTGTGCCCGGAAGGCGGAGAGGCGGCGATTTTTCCAACGGCTGATGTCTTGGCCGTCGTATTCGATTTGTCCGGATGTCGGACGGTCGAGTGAACCAATCATACTGAGAAAGGTCGACTTGCCGGAACCCGAGGCACCGACGATTGCTGTCACTTCGGTGGCTGAGAACTGGCACGTGAGGTCGTTTAAGACGAGTGATGGACTCCCGTCTAATTGAAACGCATGGGAGAGGTGATTAACGGAAATATCCATTCGAACGCTCCTTTTACAAAATAAGGTAACTCAACTATAAAATTATTTGAAAATTTTGTCTATTGTTCTTTTTATTATCGGGTTAAAAACTGAGACAGCCTTGGCTCGTCAGTGCCTGCTGATTATGCGTAGTATCCTTTTTGATACTTAACCACATTAATGTGCCTACTTCTCAGTTCACAAACAGGACTTTACGATAAGAGAGTAAGAGACAGAAAAAACAGGAGGTTGTAAAAATGAAGTGGAGTGTACGTATTATTCAAGGGGTGTTAGTAGTTGGCTTTTTATTATTTGGATTTATGAAACTGAGTGCAGATCTGACAATGGTCGACTCGTTTGAAAACGTGTACGGCTATGGAACAGGGTTCATGTATTTTGTTGGAACAATTGAAGTGGTAGCAGCCATCGGCTTATTGATTGGTTACTGGAAAAAGAAACTTATTCCAGTCTTCAGCGGGCTACTTGTACTCGTCATGGCAGGCGCCGTTTTGACACACTTAAATGCAGGACAAGGCATGGCAGTCGCAATGACACCGTTGATTTTGCTCGTCTTGGCAGCATTTGTATTCGTCGGTCAAAAGAAAGTCAATAACGGAGCGAATCAATCGGCTGAACAAATTTCATAAAGTATAGGAGAGTGACACGGCTAGCACCGTGCACTCTCTATTTGTTTAGTGAGAAATAACAAGAAACTATGTTGACGTTCAATAACGTCAACAGTGTGTTTCGCGGGATGCAACAGGTGGTTCCGCCTGGTCATGTCGGGAATGCGGAAGAGATCGCGCATGCTGTCCTGTTCCTCGCGACGGATGAAGCGAGCCATATCTCAGGCGTCGGTCTTCCGTTCGACAGTGGCGTCACGGCAAGATAACTGAGGATACATCAAGGCACTGTTAATGCGACAGTGTCTTTTCTTAATGAAATATTTGGTCAATAAGTAACAGAGGTTGTGATCAAAAGAATTTATTTACAAAAAAGCGGTATAATGGAAGGACGAAATGACAAATGAAATGAGTGAATGATTTTGCTTCAATCATGGAAAAAACGATTGATTTACGGAACGGCTGGACTAGCAGCAGCTGGATGTGCGAGTGCATTCTATATCGGCGCGCATCCTGAAAAACCCAAAGCCAGTTCTTACCCGGTCATATCAAAAGATGTCACGACGATGACGTTCAAGCCGAACGACGGTCAGGTCATCCTGCTGTCTGGAAGCGACATCAACCGTTCTAAAGAAACACAGGGTGATCCGCAAGAGCCGGCACTGATGACGACATTATCAAAAACGGGAACAGAATTAAAGACGGGAGCGATTGCTGATCCAGATTTGCATCGGATGGCATTTTCACAAAAGGGAACGGACCCGCGGCATATTTATATCCATCACCCGGACGGTATCGAAACTGACCACTTTTTTACGTATGACTTAAAACGAGGGACGTTCAAGAAACACGAGGTGCCGAATACATCGATCACATCCGTTGCCCATTACGGGAAAGATGCCTGGGTCACATCAAACGCTGCAAAGCCGTCGGAAAAGATTCAATTAATCAACGTCCGGACGGACAAACGGTATCCGATTGAAGACCGGTTGATGCCAGTCGTTGATTCACCGATTCTTGAACTGGATCAGGCGATTGCTTACGCCAACAACGGTACCGAGGATGATCAAGAAGGGGCGGCCGGAATGGTCCTGCTCGACCAGACGACCGGAAAATCACGTGTCATTCGAAAAGCGGTTGAACCATATGCTTATACTGCTTTATACGGCGCGAAGGACACAGCGTATTTTGCAACGACCGACGGCGTGATGATCAAGCTGAAGACGGACGGAACGATGCAACAAAAGTCATTTTCAGTATTGGATGATGTCAACTACTGGGCGACGGAACCGATGCGGATGATCAACAAACAGACTGGTTATCAAATCATCAATACCGGTGAAAATGATACTGATCAACGGCTCGTCAAGTGGACGTTCGGACAAGCGTTCCGGGTTGAACAGGTTCAACCGAAGTTTTGGAAGCAGGGGAATCATTACCGTTACCTGTATCGGAATCCGTATAAGAAGACTTCCTACTTCACGGAAACGGACATGTCATCTTCTGGTGAATACCGGTTGACCGTCACGGATGACAACTTAAAAATGTTACGGACGATACCGGTCAGTGGAGCAAATGGCGTGGACTTTGTGATCGATTAACAGCAGAAGGAGTGAGGGAAATGGCTTTTGAAGAGGTGTATTTGACAGCAATTCAAGCACGCTTCCGCGCGGTCCGCGAACCGGCAGAGCAGGCACTCGGTTGGCTGAACGAGGAACAGTTTCATCAGATACTGGCACCGGATACGAACAGCGCCGCGTTACTGATTCAACACATGACGAACAATATGACGTCACGCTGGACCGATTTTTTGACGACGGACGGCGAAAAAACGGACCGCAACCGGGACGCTGAGTTCATCGACCAGGGACATGACAAAGCGACGTTGCTGAAACTGTGGAATGACGGCTGGCAACTCGTCGAATCAACGCTTGCGTCCTTGACACCGGACGATTTGGAACGGACCGTTTTGATTCGCGAGGAACCGCATCTCGTCGTTGACGCAATCGAACGGCAACTCGCGCATTATGCCTATCACACCGGACAGCTGATTTTTTTAATGAAGATCCTGCTCGGACCGGACTTCAAGCCGTTGACGATTCCCTTGCCGCATCAACGGAAGTGAATACAACAGACCTGCCTCTTTGACTTAAGGGGCAGGTCTGTTTTCATAATGTATCGTCACTCGAACTGCCGACAGGAGTTGTCGATAAAAAAATCGTAAAAGCGCGCTCGCCTTTTTTGAGTTGGATATCTTCAGGAGAATGGATGGCGTCGATTGAGTCTGTTCCCATCGACTCCTGAACGGTTGATTTCTCAAACATCAACACATCGTATTCAGATGGGCGAAATGACGTATCACGAAACTCGACGCCACTCATCATGACTTTCTTTAAATCATCTGACTCCTCGGATTTTTCCTGCATGAGACCATCTAAGTCAAACATGTATGAACGGTAGCCTTTTGTCGTATCGAACACTTGCCCGAGTGTCAGTTTTTCCCCATCATAGTGACCGGGTTTGATGGTTTCGGTAAACCAATTTTTTTGTTCGCCGGATGCAAAATACTCAATTCCGGTCAGGTAAAGGAGGTTGTCGGTTTTCCCAGTCATGATATAAACAGCCTCATTTTTATCCGAATCTGATGGAGTTTTAGTCGTATCGAGTGTGAGTGTCAACGGCAACTCCATCGGTTTGACGACTTTTTTCGACACGGTCTCTTCCGAACTGCAACCGGCAAGTAAAAGTGCCGATAGTGAATAGACAAGAAGTTGTTTCAACATCCACGTCACTCCTTCATCTGTAAGTATATTCAGTGTAAGTGGAATGGATGATATTTACAATTGGATTAGGTGTCACAGGAAGGAAGGGTTATATGAAAAAACGTTTTATTCTCTTGCTGTCGCTCGGACTGTTCGGTTGTTTAGCGACATGGAACCAGGAACAGGCGGAATCGACCGCTTCAAAAAAAGTCATTTATGTTGCGCCGGCCGGTAAGGATACGAATTCCGGTTCGTTGAAACGACCGCTCCAAACACTGAAACGGGCCAGTCAGCTTGCGAAAGCCGGGACGACGGTGTATCTCCGTCAAGGAACATACACGGAAGCGTTGACGGTCAAGCACAGCGGAACGAAACAGGCACCGGTCGTCTTCCGGAATTACCAAACAGAAAAAGTCGTCTTAAGTGGGAAGGCGTTGAAGAAGCAGGACGGAGAGACGACGCTCATCCGAATTGAAGACCGGCAGTACGTGACGATTCAAGGACTGATTGTCGCAGACATCAAAACGACACGAACCAATGAGACACCGATTGGGATTTTTGTCACCGGAACCGGACGGAATATTCAATTGATCGATAATCAGGTCCGGCGCATTAAGACGAATGCGAAAGACGGCAATGCCCATGGGATTGCGATTTACGGAACCGGTCGCTTGAAGCAAATCACCGTCCGCGGCAACCGGGTCGAAGACAATCGGCTTGGTGCGAGCGAAGCACTTGTCTTAAACGGCAACATCGACGGGTTTTCTGTCACGGATAACATCGTCCGCCGTAACGATAATATCGGCATCGACTTGATCGGCTATGAGGGAGTCGCGGCGAATAAATTGGAGGATTACGTCCGTAATGGAATCATTTCCGGGAATCATGTCTCCGACAGTTCGAGTTACGGCAATCCGGTCTACGGCAAGGACTACAATGCGGCGGGGATTTATGTCGATGGCGGGAAACAGCTGACGATTGAACACAATACCGTCGAGCGGAATGATATCGGGATTGAAGTGACGAGTGAACATGCGAAGAAGTATGCAGAAGACATTACGGTCCGTAGCAATCTGGTTAAACAAAACCGGTTTACCGGCATTTCGATTGGCGGCTACGATAAGAAGCGCGGTGGCACGAAACGGGTCCGGATTACGGACAATCAAGTCACCGGCAATGACACGAAGGGACTTGAAGGCGGTCAACTCCTCGTCCAACATGATGTCCGTGATAATCGGATTGATCATAATGCATTTACGACAGGGCGGGATAACTTGTTTGTCGCGAACTTCTTCAAAACGAGTTCTGGGAATCAATTTGAACAGAACACCTATCGATTGGCGAAAGGGACAGCGAAGCGTTGGATATGGCAAGATCGAGAATACCGCACTCAGTCCGCTTTTGAACGGGCAGTCGCTCAATGAATGAAAAACAGACGTCATTTTCCCTAAAGGGAGAGAATGACGTCTGTTTGATTAACGGAATCACATTTGTTTCACGTATTGTAACCGACGAATAGTGTGAAAAGCATCATACCGGCCGAACCGATGATACAGGTCAGGCAGATGACGGTCGTAAAAATGCGCAACAGCAACGGTAAGCTGACCTGTCTTTTCCAGACGACATACACGACGACGGCACTGGCCATCATCAGTAAAGCTAAAATCGAGAACGGTAACGCCCGTTCCTGAATCAAATAAAAAATATCCAACGTCTCACGTCCTTTCTGTCAGATTTCGATTCGAATGGGCTGTCCCCTGCAAAATCGGACTCTGTTACGTTATACTAATTATTGTAACATATGGATGAATAAGCCAAAATGGAATCGAAGAAAGAAGGGGAGACGATTGGCACAATCATTACGCAGATCAGCAACAGATCGCTCGATTCAGGGGGTGTGCGGCGGACTCGCGGAACACTTCGGTATTTCGTCACTAGCCGTTCGGCTGATTTTTATTGTCAATCCGCTTCCGATTAATTTAATCATTTACATGATTCTCGCTAATGCGATGGCGGATGCACCAAAAACGTTGTAAAACAAATGAACAAAAGGAGGTTATGACGATGACAAACGGAAAGATTGTACTTCGTGTGTTAGGCATTTTGATTGGCGCAATCGTCGGCTTACTTATTGTTTACGAAGCGAAATGAATCTTTGACGTCAGTGTCCTGCTAGGATTCGTGCCGGTGCCGCTATTTTCGCTCTGATCAACATCATTTGGGTGCGTGTGAGAAAATCTTGAACAGCTAAGGGGGAACTGTGACGACTTACTTGATAAGTACAACATGTGACGTTCAGATGGACCCAAGCACGACATCAGACGAAATCTGACCGATTTGTAGGGGCGAGCGGCAATATGTCAATCCGAACGGGCAATCATGGACAACTCTTGAGAAGATGAGGTCGTCCGGAACATACAAGACGACGCTTACGGAAGAACAATCGGGGCTTATGAGTCTGGTAACAACGCCGAAGTTCGGGATCGGACAGGCGGCATATCTCGTCTCGGTGACGAAACGGGTTCTTTCGGATTGTGTAACCTATTTCAATCAGGCGGAAACATTTGATATATATTGTGCTCGAGAATGACGTGAAATTGTATGAGTTGGTTGAAGGTGTGCTGCGAGATTACGAAAGAAGGCAAAAATAATTAAACGGTACAAGAGGTGGTCACATGAAATGGATTGAGGATGTCCGGCTTCGAGAAACAGTCTATTTTATTTTGTTCGACATCGCGCTATTTTTATTTCTTTTTTATCTCGATCGAGAAGATGGTACTGGAAGAGCCAGAGGACTTTTGATTGCCGCGTTCGTTTCTTTATTTGGAATGTTGCTTCTGTTTCTTTGGACAAATCGCCAAAATGGTTGGCTAATGACAGGTGCGATTTTGTTTTACCTTTTTCTTGGCTTGTACTGGATCTGACCCGGGAAACGATAAGTTTGCGTGAAATGACGGATCCTGTTCGATGTCCTGCAACAGTTCACGGAACTGTTTCGTACACGGCAAAAATTGTTCGGATGAAAGTTGGAGTTCTTGTTGGGACGACAGGCTTTCCCAGTCCTCCACGTCAGAGGAACAGGGGTGTAAGTTTTGTCTCGAAAAGATTCAGAAGATACTCAGCAGGGATGAACCCACGGACGACAGCCTGAAAAAATCAATACTTTTCCACCTCGGACTTTCTCCTTGACACGTTCAAATCTACTAGTGTAATCGGTTAACTTTTATTAGCTGTAAGGCTAGTACGGCTGAAGGATTGACAAAATAAACTACCTTTATAAAAGAAGGATTTGTTCGGTTAAAGCAGAACGTTAAGCAAAGAACAGATTCTGAACTTACAGAGGAGTGATTCATTTGAACCGAGCTCAAGAAATTCAAATCCAGACCGTAATTCAACGACCCGTCGCAGAAGTTTGGACGTACTGGACTGAACCGGAGCACATCAAGGCATGGAATGCGGCATCGGACGATTGGCACACGACGGAAGCGACGAATGATGTCCGGGCAGGCGGTCGTTTTTCTAGTCACATGGCGGCAAAGGATGGAAGTGTCGGCTTTGATTTTTCCGGTGTCTACCTAGAGGTGATTCTTTATGAAAAATTAGCGTACACGATCGACGATGGACGCCACGTGACGATTCTGTTTACGGCGAATGGTGATGAAACGGAAGTTGTCGAAACATTTGAAGCGGAGTCGACGAATCCGCCTGAAATGCAACAAGCGGGCTGGCAGGCGATTCTTGAACATTTTAAAGCGTACGCGGAGCAACAGTGAATGGAAGGAAGACGACAAAACCCGTTCCATGACAGGACGGGTTTTTGTGTTTTTCCTTATTTTTTGAGTTGTATGAGGTGAAAATGGAATGTTCCGTCATCCCGGATCACACTGTAACCGATTCGACCGTTCGTGAAAACCGGTTTCGAGTACTCGCCTTCCTCGTCCGTCAGTGGGACAACTGTCCCGTTTATCAGGTCCACATAAAGGAGTTGATGCTGTTCTTCCCGGAAGACGACATGATCGGCTGACAGGAAACAAAAGGCATCAACCAGATCATACGGTTCTGGCGTCGTATAGTAATACGATGTCCGGTTCGATCCATGCGACTGGAACAGAGCGTTTCCTTCCGCACCCGTTGCGAGATAGTGCTGTCCATAAGCAAAATCAAGCGGCATCGTGGCTTTTTTGATCGTTTTTCCAGAAAGTGTCGTGTAGGCGGTCGTTTTTTCATCCGCTTTGTACATGGTTTGATCGAGGAGAATTCCGCCGTCTCCGTCCCGGAGATGTTGCGCATATGCTCCGGTCCAGGTTGCTGTTTCCTTCAATGTCAGTGTTTTTTGTGTCGTGACGTACCCGGTCGCTGCATCATATTTTTGGACGAGCGACTGTGTCTGACGGTTCTTTTTCATATGTTTGATCCAGGAGACATGCGTCGCTGTCGTCTGCAAATCCGGATAAAAATGCTCCGGCTCGGTTCCTTGATCCAGTTGTTGGATGGAACCGGTCGCTAAATCCATGGTCTCCATTGTCCATGTGCTGTCATTCGCATGATTTTGATAACGGATCCAAAATAACTGCCGTCCGACACCGACCAGTTTGTAAATGGATTGCTTCGTCGTATACAACTTGTGCAGCTTTTGATCCGTTAAAGAATAATGGAAAATGAAGCTGTTTTTCTCGTTTGAGGCGTAAAAATACAAAGCGGTTTCATCGATGTGGCTCGGACCGGACAGGTAAGGATACCGCTGATGGACAGCCGTTAAATCATAACTGTTGCTTGGTCCGAGCGGCGAAAACGTCTCACTTCGGATCAATTCTTTTGTTGCTGGAACCGGGGGCGTTGGTTCCGATTCCGGTTGACTGCATCCTACAAGCAGCAGGACAAGGCTGAATAAGCTGAGTTTTAAAAGATAAGGCATAGCGGAAAACTCCTGTTCTGTTTTAGGAAAATGAAAACTCTATAAGTGTATAGCGAAACAAATCCATTGCCCTAAAAAAGAAGGAGAACTTACAAGAATGTAAGATGATATTTCATTCGTAAAAATTCCGAATATTCGTTTACTTACTAAAAGACCGGGAATATATATCTAAAAGATACTATCTAAAAGATATAGGAGCGACTTATGCCAAAAGAAAACATGACCCGGTATGCGATTTTAGGGCTACTTGCAAGCGGCTGTACGTCAGGCTACGAAATGAAGCAGACGATTGATACAAGTCTCAATCATTTTTGGAAAATCAGCTTCGGACAGGTCTATCCGATGTTGAAGACGTTGACGCAAGAGGGACTAATTGAAGAGACGAGTGAAGGGGACGACCGGAAGACGTTCATTTTGACCCCGAACGGAGAGGAAGAACTCAGGCGCTGGGTCGAGGAACCGACGAGCGAACTGCCGGTCCAGCGGAATGAACTGTTGCTGAAACTTTATTTTGCCCGTCATGAGTCAAAAGAAACGACGATTCAAAAAATCGATCAGCATGCCGTTCTGCTCCGGGAACGGCTCGAGACGTACAACATGATTGAACAAACGATTCGTGCCTATCCTGAAACAAACGAAGCGATGTATTGGCTCTTGACGCTCGATTACGGTAAACGGAAGACACAAGCTTTGCTCGAATGGTGTGCTGCGTCGATTCAGACACTTGAAGGAGGAAAAGACGATGAAACGCGTGATCGCGACACCGAATGAAGGCGTCGTCGTATTCATCATCGGGTTACGGATCAACCGTCTGCGAGCGGTCCGGAAATGGTTACCGGCCGTTCAGGCGATGACCCCGATGATTAAGGAATGTTATGAGCAGCAGGTCGGTTTATTGTCGCATGAGATGCTCGTCGGTTGGCGGTCAGTCACGTTGATTCAGTATTGGCGTTCCTCCGACGCTCTAATTGCCTACTCGCACAGCAACCGTCACCTGACCGCGTGGAAACAGTTTAATCAGTCGTCGCGGGCGAGTAACGCCGTCGGGATTTTCCATGAGACGTTTGAAATCAGCAATTATGAGACGATGTATGTCAATCTGCCGACACGGGGACTGGCGAAAGCGGTCGGAGAAAGTACGATTCAGAAACATCAGGAACAGGCGAAAGACCGGCTGGCAGAACGCAAGGTGTCGACACGTGAATAACGAACGTAGGGAGCGGATTCCAACAATCCGCTCCCTTGCTTATGTTTATCGCTCAACCCGGACCAATCTTTCTCCGCAATTTTGACAAATCGAATTCATCGTCTCGGTACACTCTTTGCAAAAGGTACAGTTGTGCGAACAGTGGTATGTTTCCTGACCTTCTTCAAATGTCTCCGCACAGCGGGTGCAATTTGTTGCCTGCATGTCGTTCACCTCACGTCTCGTTTGATCTGTCTTAATTGTACGAAAGAAGGGCATGACCGGACAGATGGTTTTCCTTGTTTTCAAGTAGCTTCGCCTAAGAATCAATGGTAATTTAAAGATATGTCTTCATAATATTAGGAGAGTGAAAAATGGACGAAATTGATTACGCCATCATCCATGCGTTGCAGGCGGACGGACGGATGTCCTGGACAGAACTCGGCAAAACGGTTGGCCTTTCAACCCCCGCCGTCAACGAACGGGTCAAGAAGTTGGAAGATCGGGGAGTGATTGAAGGATACCGCGCCGTCATCAATCCCGTCGCGATCGAAAAAACAATCATGGCGATTTTGTTGTTCGAGCAGACACGCTGTGCGGCGTTCATCACGTTTTGTAAAGATCATCCGGATGTCGTCGAGTGCCACCGGCTCGCCGGGACGTTTAATTTCATGGTCAAACTGTACACGCCGACAGTCGAGACACTGGAAGCGTTTATCGATGCTTCGATGGAATACGGAAAACCGTCGACCTGGATTCGTCTGTCGTCGCCGGTTGCGTTTAAGGCGTTTACGGTCGGGGAAGGAATTTTGATATGAACGTTTCTATCCAAGAACGAATCGAACAAAAAGTCGGTGTGATCGATTCGGTCCATCCCGTTCCCGAGCAGGGGGGAACAGCCATCGTCTACTATGTGAAAACGTTAGGCGGTACCTATATCCTCAAGCAGGCAAGCTTACCCCGATACCGCGAGTGGTTGGCGCAGGAAGCGACAGTGATGCAGACGTTCAAGTCAAAACACATCATTATCCCGACTTATATTGATTATATCGAAGACGCGCAACAGGATTATTTACTGATGTCCTACATAGCCGGTGAGACGTTGACAGCGGCACTAGCGGGTGCTTCCGAACTGCAACGTTTTGAGCTGATTCGTGCATTCGGACGGTTCCTCAGACAGCTTCATACGAGCGGGACTAGCCCTACCCATTCTTCAAAAGACTGGCTGGGCAAACAGCTGCTTCAAGCCAATCGCTACATTGAACAGGGCTGGACAAATGGTTCACGCGAGTTGCTTAACGCATTATCCACCAAGCAGCCGGAACCTGTTCCAGCGACGTGGATACACGGGGATTGTACGACAGACAATCTATTGGTCCGAGACAACGAAATCGTTGCTTTCATTGACCTAGCTGGAATGAAGGTCGGCGATTCCCGCTACGATGAAGCCTTGGCGACACGATCTTTTCGGAAGGATATCAAGATGTTCGATGCGTTCTATTCGGGATATGGATTTTCACCAATCTCAGAAGAAACATTCCGTTATTTCGATGACGGATTGTATGAATTTTATTGAACCGTTTGAAAAGCAAAAACGGCTATCTTCTGAAAATTAAGAGGAGATAGCCATCTTGATTATTTTTTCTATTAAGTACAACACCTTGTCGCTTGATCGACCTGATCTTGCGAAATCAGTAATTGATCGCCCTTGACTATAAACTCAATGTCATTGGCTTTTAGCCGTTTCCGTTTGAGCCGGTGTATGTTCACCCCATGGAACAGTTTTCGGTTGCTCAGCAACACATCCGGCGAGCAATAAGGTTCTCATCATGAAATCATCTCCTGTCAGTCGGTTCGTGAGTTCTTGTTAAAGAACAACCGTTTTAATTGCAGTCCGTCGCTTGGAAAGCCACTGGTCAACCGGATTGGAATCAGATTAAATAAAATGAAAATGGTGGACAACTGAATAAACGGTGGAGCCAACAGATGCATGACCGGACTTGGAAAGAGCTGACTTAATCCGGCAACGAATGTTCCAGCTATAAAATTGGCGCAAATCCCGCCAAGTAACAAGGCAGCTCTTTGTCCACGGTGAAGCGGAACCGTTGGAGGATGTGGTTGATATAGGCCTTCCCATATCTGCTTTCGAGCGACGGAAAAATGACCGATGCGTAAGAAGGGTTTTCCTTTCCCGATCGAAACTGATTTTAGATTCAGACCAATCAGGCGGCCGACGAGCGCATGCCCGTATTCGTGCAGAATCAGACTCGGAAAGTAAAAGGCAAGCATGATTAGATTAAACCAAAGTAAACCCATGTTCTTCCTCCTCTCGTCCATAAACATAGCAAAAAATGGATGTTACAAGCAGCTTACATAAGTGTCATCGATTCATTTAGACATTAATAAAGGAGATTCGTTTTATGAACCTGTTAACTGATTCCAATTTTCCAATTCGGACCTTTACGGCGCAACGTCCAATTTCCCGCAAAATCATCTGTCTGTACCACGGGTGGGGATCCAGTGTGACCAAATATGATGAATTCGCGCGGATGCTTTCCGGTAAAGGATTTACCGTCATTGTGCCGGAGCTGATTCTGCATGACAGCCGCAATGCGCTAAGTGCGTATTTTGATCAAGGCATCGTCGAACAGCACTTTTGGGAAGTGGTGTTTCAAAGCATTGAAGAATCGGACACGCTCGCAAAACAGCTGAACGTTCCAAGAGAGGACATCATTTGGCTCGGCGTCTCGATGGGAGGATTCATCGCGAGCGGTGCAGCGGCTAAACAACAGGGAAGCGCAGGATTGATTAACATCAACGGGTCTGGTTCCTTCCTCTTTTCGGAACAGCTTTTACGAAGCCGCGACAAAAGAACGACGTTGTCGACTTCAGAAGAACAACGCCTGAGAAAGTATGATCCCTTGTCGCAAGAGCAGGTGACGCCGACATTATTGTTACATGGAGAGGACGATGAGGTCATTCCGATTGCGACACAACAGCATTTTGTGCAACAAACTGTCTCAACTACAAATGATTTGACGTTCCTCAAATATCCATTCATCAACCATACTGTCTCAGATGACATGATTGCAGACGTTTTGAACTGGTTGGGTGAGCGCTTTTAACAGTTCAGAAGACCGGACTCCTCTTCAGGGGCCCGGTTTTTCTTTAGAAGCGGCTGGTTATAAGGGATGTTGCACCGAAGATGGAAGCGAGAGTCGCCAACATGAGGCATTCCCCACGGTCACCGTAAAATCTTTTCGAGCGCTTTTCCTTTTGCCAGTTCGTCAATCAGTTTGTCGAGATAGCGGATCTCGCGCATTAAGTCGTCCTCCACGTCCTCGACCCGGACGCCGCAGACGACACCTTTGATGAGTGATCGCCGTTCCTGCATGTCTGGTGCTTCCGCAAAAAAGGTTTCGAAGGTCGTCGCATCTTGCGATAGTTGCGCGAGCTGTTGTTCCGAGTACCCGGTCAACCAACGGATGATTGTATCGACTTCCTGTTTCGTCCGACCTTTCCGTTCCACTTTTTTGACGTAAAGCGGATAGACGCTTGAGAACGCTGTCGTGTACAGCCGGTGTTGCCCCATTTTTCTCACTCCTTATGATTCGTATATTTTATATCAAAAAAAAGCGCGGCACTACGTTGTCGGACACAGCTCGTGATACAGCTGTTTGATTTGTTGATACATCTGGTCCGTCGATTGTGCGGCATCGATCCGGATGACAGGTGACCTTGAAAGGATCATCTGGAGCTGATGTTCTGCCAATGTCTCAATCTTGGCAGGGTCCGTCTCCGTCAAATACGTCCTGCACCAATCGAGGAAATCGTTTGACCCTGAAAAATCGGGATAGCGTGCCTGTTCCCGTTTGATTAACCGGTTCATCCGTGTTTCTTCGTCCAACGTTAAAAATACGAGCAGCTCGCGGTCCGGGAAGCCGTATGGATTCCATGAAAAGACGGAACCGGAGACAATGTACTGCTGATGGCGTTCGATGTCCTGCGTATATAAGGTATACCGTTCGTCGACCGACCGTTTTTTGGTGAACGTTTGATCTGTCCATAAGTAGCGATCGCTATCAATCCAAGGTATCCCTTCTTGTTGCCCGATCCACTCGCCGAGCGTGCTTTTGCCGGTGCCGGATCCACCGATGATTTGAATGCGCATGTTAGAAGTCCTCCAAAAAAATATAAATCTTGTTTTAAATTAAAACAGAGAGGCTGTCAATGATTGAGCGGTCAGGAAATGACAAATGTATCGCGAAGCTCGACAATCGTCCCTTCCGGTGCTTTTAATTTACTGAGGTGTCCGTCGACGACGAAATAGATGTTCCCGCCGCTTTTCGGCAGGAAGGTGACACCGCGTTGTTCGAGCCGTGCGACTTCCGCCGCTAAATCGTCGACGTATAAAGCGAAATGAACGGGACCAGACGTATGTTTCGTATAAGGCGTCAAAGTCTCGTCGACTTTGTTCGTCTGGAGTTCAATATAAAAGTCGCCGAGCTTGAGCCAACTGTTGAACGCACGTGTATGAAAGTCAGGTGATTCCTGGACGAGTTCGAACCCGAGTGCTTCGTAAAAGGATTTAGAGGCCGCGTAATCAGCCGTTTGGATACAGAGGTGATGGATTTGTTTCAACGTAAGGACGTCCTTTCGAAACGGACCGCAACCGGCGCTCCGTTGTTTAGTCTATATGTCAGTTTAGCATATTTTAAACCGTTTCAATGCAGACGAAAAACTCCACCCGTTCAAGAAAAGATCAAGGTGGAGTAGCGGTTACGGAGTGACGTCGATGACATGAAACGTCACATCCTGACCGTCCGAAACGGCATAGGCAATCGTCCCATTGACGTAAATCGGTTTAGACATCGTGTCTTCCATTTCGGTCAACGGGGTGACGGTTCCGCGCGTCAAGTCGGCATAGAGGAGTTGCGACGTGTTTTCACGGAAAATTACCCGGTCGCGGGACAAGAAACGAAACGCATCAGCGGTCGAATGCCGATCAGATAATTCATAAGTGAAGTCGGGTTGTTTTGAATCAAGCGGTAAAAAAGCAGCGTGTCCCTCTTCACCGATTGCGACGTAATCGGCACCGTACTCGAAATCAATCAATCCATCAATCGGTCGTTGGAACCTGCCGTCATCACTCGCAAGGCGCGAGGTTTTAGTCCCGTCCTTGAACGTGCGGGTATGAATCAAGCGTCCGGCGTCACCCGACCGGAAATCAAACGGTAAGATGCCGTCCTGTTTTCTTTTGTTTAGGTCGTACTGTTCGTGGACGATGATTGTATCGGCGGCTACATCAAAGGACTTCATCAGCGTTGTCGTCTTCTTCGCGGTCGCGTCATGGATCAGCCAGGAGAGGCGAGTCGTTGAAGCATCAAGCACCGGGATGGAGGCATCGAAGCGGCTGACCCCTCGGTCAAGCAAATCCTGTTTTCCGTTTTTAAGATTGAAGCTATGAATCGTCCAGGCAATCCCGTTTTCTGCCGGCGCTGACGCGACCCAGAACAGGTAATGGGATACACCGGTCAATGAGCCGATCGTCTGATCGACCGTCTGGATGACTTCGTTCGTGTTCGACCCCGGGGTATAGCGGTAGATCGTACTGCTGACCTTGTTTTCGTTCGTCTGGATGAAGTGCGTGTAATAGATCTCGTGTTCATACAGATACTCCGGGGCAACCTGGACCGTCTGCCCGACAAAAAAAGGCGATAGGTTGTATGAATGCGTCGTACCGATTGAAACAAGTGCTTCCTTTTTTGATAATGCCACCGGCTTATTTTCACTTGAAACCGGTTTCGCGACAACCTGTGAAGCAGCTTCCGTTTTAACGGCAGATGAGTTTTGCGTAAACGATGCGGTGTCATTCGTGCATCCGCTCGTGACGGCGAGCGCGAGTGCGGCGACGGCGAAAGTAGTTTTGGTGTACATGAAGGATTCTCCTTTTATAAGTAGATTTAAAAATCGTCAATCAGATGAAAAACGATACCAAAACGTGTAGACTGGTGAAGTACCTAATTATTGTAACAGATGGACGGGTTCTCCAGTTTTTTTCTGGAGGTTCAGGTAAATCGAATATGTATATTCAACAAGGAGTGCATCGAAATGGCAAGAACATTACAGAAATCAGCGACGGACAAATCAATCCAGGGCGTCTGCGGCGGACTTGCGGAACAGCTTGGCTTGTCGTCATTCGCCATCCGCTTGATATTTATTTTTATCCCACTGCCGGTCAACCTCATCATCTACATGATTCTTGCGAATGCGATGGCGAGTCCACCACGGATGTTATGACACGAGTTTTAACCAAAAGGGAGGCAACCAAGATGAACAAACAGAACCGCGCGTCATCCATAGCGGCGCGACTGATCGCGATCACAATCGGCGCCTTGATTGGAGTAACAATCATGTACAGCGTACAAGGCGAGTTCAACTGGAGTGTTTTTCTCGGATTCGTCGGCGGAGCACTCCTGTTAGGGGGCATCAGTGCCGTAGCACGTAAGAAGCGGCACGCGTAACTGGTTAAAATAAGGGGGAAAAGAAATGAGTTATTGGATTTGTACGACCTGCGGGGTGCAGACGGATGAGGAGGCGGTTCAACCAACGACCTGCCGGATTTGCAGTGATGAACGGCAATACGTCAATCCGGACGGACAATCGTGGACGACGCGTGAGGCGATGGTCGCGTCCAAGAACTACCGGACGACGGTAACACCGGAGCAACCGGGGCTGATGAGCCTCGTGACATCACCACAATTCGGAATCGGGCAAACGGCGTATCTGGTCACCGGGTCAAAACGGCTATTGTGGGACTGCATTACTTATCTCGATCAGACCGTGATCGATGAAATCAACCAACAGGGGGGACTCGACGCAATCGCCTTATCGCATCCGCACTACTATGCGACACAAGTCGACTGGGCAGAAGCGTTTGATGTTCCGATTTATATCCACGAGGCGGACGAACAGTGGGTGACGCGACCGAGCGACCGGATTATTTTTTGGTCCGGCGACCGGTTGGAACTGGCAGATGACCTCGTCCTGCACCGGATCGGTGGACACTTTGACGGAGCGACGGTCCTTGAATGGACGCAGGGAGACGCGGGGCGTGGTGTCCTGTTGACGGGCGATATCGTCCGTGTCGTCGCCGACCGGGCGTGGGTCAGCTTCATGTACAGTTACCCGAACTTGATTCCGTTACCGGCAACGACAGTAGCGCAGATGGCGTCGCAACTCAGCACGCTGTCATTTAACCAGTTGTATGATGCCTTTCACCGCATCGTCGAAAACGACGCAGCGGGTGCAGTTGCCCGGTCGGCAACGCGTTACATCGATGCATTAGGCGGCACGGATGATTAAGGGACTATACGAAGCGCATCTCCCGGTCCGGAATTTACAACAGTCGATTGCCTTTTACGAAGGACTCGGGCTGACACTCGATCATATCGTCGACGACCGGTTGGCGTTCCTCTGGATCGTCAAAGAAGAAAGTTGGCTCGGCCTCTGGGTCGCGAATCAAGTCGAACTCGACTATCACCCGTCCATCCGGCATATCGCCTTCCAGGTCGAACTGGAAGGATTGACGGATGCCGTTAATTGGTTGACGGCGCGCGGTTACACACCACGAAAAGCGTTCGGGTTCGAACCGACGGAACCGTTCGTCATCGCACTGGCGCACCACGCGCACGCGAAGATCCATGTGAATGACCCGGACGGGAACAGTCTTGAATTCATCTGTCCGGTCGCCAATCCGCACCGCATCACGGGAACGATGTACTGGAGCGACTGGCTGCGTATAAACGCTCAAGCAGAAGGGGAGACCAATGAAACAAGCGATCATCTTTGATATGGACGGAACGTTATTTCAGACGCACCGGATTCTAGGGCCGGCTTTAGAAGTCGCTTTTACCAAGTTACGGCAAGCCGGTAAATGGCATGACGCAACACCGCTCGATACATACGAAACAATCATGGGTGTCCCGTTACCGCAAGTCTGGGCGACCCTCTTGCCGGCACATCCGGAAACCGACCGCAAGCAGATGGACGACTGGTTTCAACAAGCCTTGATCGAGCGGATTCAAGCAGGTCAAGGCGCCTTGTATCCGGAAGCGGTGACGGTATTGCAAACACTCCGCGCGGCCGGATACGACCTGTATGTCGCGAGTAACGGACTTCCGGCATATTTAGCGGTGATCGTCGAGCAGTTTGCGTTAGACCGTTACCTGACCGGCATCTACAGCATTGAAGACGTTGATTCGCTCGACAAATCTGAACTCGTCCGGATGATTCGCACGAAACACGGATTACAGTCGGGTGTCGTCGTCGGCGACCGGCAATCGGACTTTACGGCAGCGAAAGAAAACGGCTGGTCGGCGATCGGCTGCCGGTTTGATTTTGCACAGGAAGCGGAGCTCGCGACGGCCGAGTATATCGTCGATGACCTGATGGCGATCACGCAGCTCATTTAAGGAACAGAGAGGTGCCTCTCATCATGAGTTCGTCTGAACATATAGGCAGAGGAATCGCCTTTTCGCAAACAGTTGCCGTATGATGAGACGGAATCTGTTTGTAGTTAGAGGAGGCACGTCATGTTAGCAATTATCATTGGTGTAGCGATCGGCATCATCGTTCCGGTGCAGACGAGCGTCAACACGCGGCTGCGTGGAGTTGTCGGATCACCGTTTACGGCATCCTTCATCTCGTTTAGTATCGGGACGGTCTTTTTAGTCCTCTTGACCCTGATCGTCGAAGGGGACTTCACATTGAACGAAGCCCTCTGGACGACGGAACCCCGCTGGATTTGGTTCGGTGGTGTTCTCGGGGTCATCTTCTTGACGGGAAACATCTTACTCTTTCCAAAACTAGGCGGGGTCCAGACGGTCATCATGCCCATCTTCGGACAAGTCATCATGGGGCTGTTGATTGACCATTTCGGATGGTTTGATTCAGCGGTCAACCGGTTATCGCCGACCCGGTTAATCGGTGCCGTGCTCGTCCTGCTTGGTGTCGTCGGTACTGTCGCCTTAGGCGATTGGTTAGCGAAACGCCGGCATCACGGACAACAGGAAACGAAGAACTCTGCGGAAGTCAACTTGACCGGTTGGCGTTTACTCGGCATCGTAACGGGGATGATGAGTGCGATGCAAGCAGCGATTAACGGGCATCTCGGAAGTGTCCTCGATTCAGCGATTAAAGGAGCATTGATTTCCTTCGTCATCGGGACGCTGACGTTGCTGCTCGTGTTGTTGCTCGTGCGACCGAAGTTACAAATAGACCGGACGGCGCCAAAACCGTGGTGGATGTTCATCGGCGGTCTGATTGGTGCGACGTTCATTGCCGGGAATGCGTTCATCGTCCCGCTCGTCGGCACCGGCGTCGCCATCATCATCGTCACGATCGGTCTGTTGACGGGGAGTCTCTTGATTGACCGGTTCGGTTGGTTCGGGGCAGCCCGGACGCCGGTTACCGGTGTTCAAATTCTCAGTTTGCTCGTGATGATCGGCGGAATTGTCCTGATCCGGCTATAAAGTAAACGCCTTTCGAGATTCTTTTTGAATCCTGAAAGGCGTTTTTTGTTACTTCCTTATACAGACAGCTGCATTAAAACCGTGGTGCAAAACTTCAACAGGGCCGATTTTTTCATAAGTTATCCGATTCATGACATTTGGGAATTAAACAGCTGGTCGCGTGTCCCGAAGCGCAACGCGAGTTTTAACAGGAAAACGTTTAGAATCAGTAAACCGATCGATAACAGAATCAGGAACAGCGTATTGATGAAGAATAATCCGCTGATTTGACCGATGATTAATCCGATGAACGGTAAGATGATGATACCGCTCAAGTTTTGTGCTTCCTGATACGTACTGACCCGTGTCGAGATCAATAAATTAATTAACGCCGTCGTCAATAAAAGAATCGGTAACAGCAGAAAGAGTAACACCCACCACTGGGTCGAGGGAAAGCTGACTGAAAAGTCGTTGACGGAAATCAAAGTGTTGATGACGAGCAGATTTATCAAAAAGCAGACGGCGGAAATCAGGTAGGATGAGGCAATCGAGATCAGCAGTTTGCCGTAAAACAAATCACGGATGGTGATTGGCGAAAACAATAGGCTTTCTAATGTGTGCTGTTCCTTTTCACTGACGAAACTATTGGCAGCGATGACGGAACATGTAATGACCGGAACTAACAAAAATAACGTCACGAGCGGATAGTTTAGGAACAAATAAAGCAATTGTTCATTAAACGTCAGTGTCAGGACATCTGGACTGGCCGTAGTCGCCAAAAAACGATTCAGTAAATCGAGCACTTCCGGGTCGGTTAACGTGGACGAATCAAGCTCGATGATGAACCAGGCGAATCCGATCGGAAGGACGAGCCCCATCAAGACCGGGATGATAATCAACGTGAACAGCAAGATCTTTTTTCGGAAGAGTTGGATGCTGTCTTTTTTAATCACGGCAAGCACGAGTGGTAAATTCATTTCGTTTCACCCCTTAACTTAAAATAGACACCTTCTAAATCACGGTCGATTACTTGACACTCATACACCGCGTAGCCCTGATCAATGATTTGTTTCAAAAAAGGGCTGATGCACGTTTCGTCTTTAAACGATACTTCAATCACGTCAGGAGCAACAGGTGCAACAGCCGTTTCGAACATCGTGCGGACGGAACCTGGCGGAAGGTTTGTCCGGATTCTGACGCGAATCGCAGTTTGGTGACGCTTCAGTAAATCCGCGAGTGTCCCTTGATCGATGAAACGCCCCTGTTCGATGAAGATGTAGGCGTCACAGACACTCTCCAATTGGTAGAGGAGATGCGACGTGATGATGACGGTCGTTCCCTTCGTTTGATTTACGGACCGAATCATATCCAGCACCTGGCGAATGCCATCAGGGTCCAGTCCATTCGTCGGTTCATCCAGAAATAAAATTTCCGGGTCATGCAGCATTGCTTTAGCGAGCGCGAGTCGCTTTTTCATACCGGTACTAAACGTATGGACATAGACATCGCGGACATGTGCCAAGTCGAACTGGTTCAACAGTTCAAGCAAATGATCTTTATTTCTGACAGCGTATAAAGACGCGTAAAAAGTTAAATTTTCAAGTGCCGTCATGTCAGGGTACAACCCCGCACTTTCGGTGACGATGCCAGCTTTCGTGCGAAGGACTTCAATCGGCTGATCATCATAACGGACCGTACCATGCGTCGGGGAGATCACACCGTTCATGATTCGAATCAGCGTTGTTTTCCCGGCACCGTTCGGACCGATCAAGCCGACTACTTTTCCCCGTGGAATCGTGAACGACATATCTGATAAGACAAGCCGATCACCAAACGTCTTCGAAATGTTTTGTAATGTTAGCATCTGTTGTATCCTCTCATGTTCTGAATACCAAGCTGAACGAGCCGGGCTGATGACGATTCTTCAATTTATTCGACGGATTGATGTTGTTTAATTTGTTGAATGACAGATGCGACATCATTTGGTTCCCGTATGACATAGAGTTGATCGGCTTCGTCCGTTTCGGGAGGTTCTACTGCCTGCTTCTGTATAAGTGCTTCATATGTAATCTCCCCGCGGATCACGACGGAACTCCGGTCAGAATGTTTAATCCGAGTTAAGGCGGTGGCGTCGCTTATATCAAAAAAGACAATGATCCGGTGAAACACAGTCGGTGGATATTGTTCGTTCAGCAAGCACAGACGATTTCCCCGCGATAAGTTCGCATTACAGACGATGAGATGTGCATCCGTTCGTTCGTTCGCGATCGAAGAGATGAACTGGGTCAAAGCATGTTTTACGTCGTTCGTTCCGCATGTTGGAACAAGTTCGGGATAATGGGTGTTCAAGAAAGCGGCATGGTAATCTTGATCGATAATGAGGCTGTTCGGGAGCTGTTCCGCTAACGTACGTGCAAATGTTGACTTTCCGGTATGGGTTTTACCGACCGTTAAAATCAGTAGACGTCGCATAGATGATTCTCCTTTAAATTCCTAATTTTAATTTGCGTGTTGCCGCTAACGTCTCTTTTAAGTGTTCGCTCCGTTTTGAGATGAAGCTTGTCCAAAAGGTCTCGCCGATCGCTGTCAGTTCTTCCCGGGTATAGTCCGCCGGATCAAACTTTCCCCAGCACCCGTCTGTCGTTAACTGACTCCAAAAGACAGTATCGGAATATGGAATGTTCGACGTCGGCACCTCACTTCCCATCGGTTTCAATTGAACGAGTTCCGGACACAACCACATGGCGGCAGAGACGGATAACAGCCCGGCATGCCGTTCGTTCAATCCTGCTAGACCGACCTCCTGAAGAGCCTCTTCCCACGCCAGGTGACGATCGGCCGTAATTAACACGATGTCTTGATGTTTGTAATTCATCTGTTTGACGAAGGCTGCTTCCCAGTAAGCTCCCCCGTGACCGTTGCATAACACAAATTGAGTAAAACCTTGCCGCCGCAGGTTGACGATGATTTCTTCGAGCATCGCCATCAGAACGGTCGGGCTGACGGTGACGGTACCGATTTGGTCGGCATGTTCTTCCGACGTATTAAAAGGCAGGGTCGGAAGCACATAGGCATGTAGCGCTTCACCGAACGCCTCGGCGTATTTTTCAGCAATCAACGTATCGAGGTGCATCGGCAGGTAGGGACCAAACTGTTCCGTCGCACCAACCGAAATTATCGCAATCGTTGTTTCACTGGCGGCCACTTCCCGCGTACTATTTCTATAACTGATCATGGAAAGACTCCTTTATTCGTTTTATTTCTTGAACTACGATTGCTATTTCTAATTTTATCCAATTAAAGCAGGATTACCAACTAAAATCATCAAGGATTCCGTTTGATCCGATTTGGAAGATTGCCGTTATACAGTCAAATTGAGACAGGACGGCGCGACAGAACGGCAGAGGTAGGTAACATCTACCTTCATCTCTAATCTTTTTTCATTGAACGGATGAAGAAAAAACAGGAAGTGGTCACGATCATGATGCCGCAACACAAGAGAATCCATGTGATGGTGAAATGAAAGTAGAGCGAAAGTGAAATTAACGCATACGACAGCGGGACTAAGCCGTTCGACGCCGCATTCACTAAACTCATGACACGTCCCATCATCGGCTGTTGGCTCGTCGCTTGAATGGTCGTCAAGAGTAAGACGTTGATGACAGCGGACAGTAACCCCATTGTAAGCAACAGGACGACACCTTGAAAGACCGTTGAGATTTGACCCAGTGCGGCTAACCCGATGCCTAATCCGCCAATCAGTAGAAGCAGTAAGCGGATCGACTGACTTTTGATATTGCGTAGTCCTATCAAGGCAGCACCGAGCAACATGCCGATTTGATACGCTCCTTGCAGATAACTTAAATCGAGGGCTTGCCCGTGCAGCACACCATCGACTAATAACGGGATTCCCATTAAGAGTGGACCGAAAAAGAAAAAGTTGATGATGATTAAGATGAACAGGATCTTTCGTAAATAAGGTTCAGAAAAAACATAACGGACGCCTTCGATAAGTTCAGCCGTTGCAGACGTTGAACGTCGGTGTTCAACACGGCGTTCGCTAATGAATAAGGAACAAAGGAACGTCACGGACAAAAAACAGCCGACGACAACAAATAAAAGAGTGAACGAGTAGGTCGTTAAAAGAATCCCGCCGAGAAGCGGTCCGGAAAATAAGGCGAGTTGGTTCGACGTTTGGACAACGGCATTTGCCCGTGTGAAGTCTTCGGATGACAGGAGTAACGGAAGGAGTGAGGAGCTGGCGGGTGAAAAAAACGCATCGATGCAGCCGAATAGAAATGCGAACAGTGACAACTGAATGATTCCTAAGGCATCATTTTGATAGACAAACAAAAGGGCGATGACGAAACCTAACCGGAATAGACTGGAAAAGCGCATGATCATCGCCTTTTTGAAGCGGTCCGCGATCACGCCGCCGATCAACATGAGAAAAATTCGCGGAAGAAGCGTCAACATCAGGACGATACCAAGGTAAGCCTCTTGCTGCAGCACACGTAAGATATACCATTGTTCAGCAAAGAGGTAAGTCGATAGTGCAAGAAAAGAACATGTACTCGCTAGCCAAAGACTAAGAAAGGAGCGGTTTCGAAAAAAGGCATGATTTTCATTCACCGTGCGTTCATACATCAGCGTTCCTCCTTCCGTTATTTTTCCTCGAATAACGCCTCATCGATTTCAAACCCGGTCGCCATGATATAAAAAAGTTTGTTGTCGTCTTTCGTTTCAAGTTGATCTTCTAACTCAGCCAGGAGCTGACGGTATTTTTTCGTGAATTCTAAAAATTTTTGCGGGGTCGTCGCGATTTCTTTTTGGACGGACAAACTGGTCCACGCTTCGACGTCGGAAGAACGCGGTTGAAAGGAGTCGTCCGGCGCAGTGAGGACACGTGTTTTCGCGCGGTCAAGCACTTCAAGATAAGACTGACGTGTCGCTTGTTGTGTCTCAACTAAATTAAGCAAATGATCAGCTGGGATAAAACCGCGTGCGACGGATTGATAATACTTTAAGACGTTTCCACCCTGAATCTCTTCTTTCACTAACGTTATCAGCTGGTACTTTTCGAGTTCACGTAAGTGGTACAGGATTTTTGCCCGGGAGACATCCAGTTTTTGAGCTAATTGGTGACCCGTATGCGGTTGTTCAATCAAGTGCATCAACATCTTTGTCCGCATCGGGTCACTGATGACTTTCAGCTGTTCATAGTGTTCTAAAATCAAAATCGACTTTTGCATCATTTCCAACACCTCTCATCATTAAATAAACCGGTTAATAAAAGTTAACTGTTAAAACGAATTGTAGCGGAAGGAGCGAAAAATAGCTAGTGTAATTTACAAAAAAATCCAGATGCAGTAGTTGACGATAAAAAAAGATTGCAGAGGAGGACCCTCTACAATCCACGAATAGACATCCGCTGGTGATGCTGCACAATCAATTCGGTCAATTCATCAAGCGTCCCACTGCAGGGGATGATTTCCGGCAAATGATAGAACGTACTCGTCGTCTCGAACCGGTCATATGTCTGATCAACACAATGGAGAAAAATCGGCTTGTCTTGTCCTAGGGCGATTCCGAGTTCGATATGGCTTCCTTTACCTGCCGGCAGCAAAATGATGACGCAGTCCGAGAGCGTGATGGCCTGCTTTTCAGCATGACCAATCGTTTGCAGTGCCGCTTTACTCGTTGCCCGTTCGTTTTGGGTCCAGTCATACGTCAGCGAAAATCCGCGATCAATCAGTTTATCCCGTAATATCCGGACGTTCGTGATATTTGCAAAGCTTGAACCGATATAAAACTGCATCCGTCTGCTCCTTTCAGCATGGGTTGTCAAAAAAACTTAATTCGCTTACTTCACCTTCAAGATAACTTTCCCTTTCGCATGACCGGATTCCGAATAGGCGAGCGCCTCCTGTGCCGCTTCAAACGGATAGACCCGATCGATGACCGGTTTGATTTGCCCCGTCTCAATCCATTCCGTGATGTGCTGCAGTTGTCGTCCGCTCGGTTTCATGAACAAAAACGTGTATGTGACGCGGTATTTCCGCTCGAGAAAGGACTCGCGGACCGTCAAGAGACGAAATAACATCGTTTTTAAAACCCCGGACCCGTACGCTTTACCGAACCGGCCATTCGGCAATCCGGAAATCGAGACGATTTGTCCACCGGGCCGGACGATTTTAAAGGCCCGTCTGAGCGTGTCGTCGCCAATCGTATCGTAGACGCCGTCGAAGTCATGTAAGACCTCATCAAACGCAACGGTCCGGTAATCGATGATTTCGTCGGCACCGAGTGCTTTGACAAGGTCATGGCCGGCAGGACTGGCAGTCGTCGCGACATACAGTCCCATCGCCTTCGCCAGTTGGATGGCGAACGTCCCGACACCCCCGGCACCGGCCTGGATCAAGATTTTTTGACCCGGTGTCGCTTGTAGAACGTCGTGGAGTGCCTGATAGGACGTCAAACCGACGAGCGGGATCGACGCCGCCTCTTCGAACGATAACGCATCCGGTTTTCGTGCGACGAGGTCTTCATGAATCGCAATGAATTCAGCGAACGTCCCGATCCGCTGTTTTTCGGCCCGTCCGTAGACGGCGTCGCCGACTTGAAACTGTGTTACCGCGGAACCAACCCTCGTGACGATGCCGGCAAAATCGTTGCCGAGAATCAACGGGAACTGGTAGGGAATCAACAGCTTGACCTTGCCGTCCCGAATCTTAAAGTCAACCGGATTGATGCTCGCGGCATGAATTTCGACTAAGACATCATGTGCGGAGACAACGGGAAGGGGCTGTTCCGTAAGTTCGAGTGGTACGTTTCCATATTTTTCAATCGTCATTGCTTTCACCGAGCATCCACCCTCTCTGACAACTCTTTTTAACCAGTGTATCACGCCTTCCGATAATGCTATACTGAAATTGGATAGGGAAAATATGGGATTAAACGCTAGTGAAAGGTGGGGGACGTGTTGAAGAAATGGGGAGCACGGTTATTACGGGAATGGATTCGCATACCCCGCTGGATGAAACGGACCGTTCCTTTAGCAATCACGCTCGTTCTCGTCTGGCAGCTTGTCAGGACGATGCTTGATTTTGAGATAGGAGC
Source organism: Exiguobacterium sp. QJM3NY_9 (assembly GCF_056173545.1). Classification (NCBI taxonomy): domain Bacteria; kingdom Bacillati; phylum Bacillota; class Bacilli; order Caryophanales; genus Exiguobacterium; species Exiguobacterium sp. QJM3NY_9. The sequence goes on from NZ_CM149679.1 coordinate 1,550,385, forward strand.
GGTTACGTTCAGTGATGTCATCATGTGTTTGATTGGTGCAGGTATCATCGTCTTCTTACCCAAGTTTGATTCGAAACGATAGGGAGGTTACATCATGTCAAAGGAAGACGAACAGGAACAACCGTTAGCAGGGGGAAACGTTTCTGCTGTCAGTCGCGCAGGCGACACGGTCCGGCGGGAACAAACGCCGGACAGTCCGCGGATTCACCGGCTGCTCGTGCACCTCGAGAAAAAAGAGTATCCGGCAAGTCCACGGTTTCTCGGAATCGATCCGCAAAATCGGGAAATCCTGTCGTATCTTGACGGGGAGGCGGGAAACTATCCCCTCAAGGCCTACATGTGGTCGGAGGCCGTATTAGAAGAAACGGCCCGGTTACTCCGTCAGTTTCATGATGCCACGGCAGACTTCGAAGTACCCGCGTCATGGGAGCCGCTCGATAATACGCCGTTGCCGTATGCAGTCATCTGTCACAATGATTTTGCCGTCTATAATGTCATTTTTAAGGACGAAAAACCGATCGGCGTGATCGACTTTGATTTAGCGGCACCCGGCCCACGCATTTGGGACATCGCCTACACGTTGTATACGTTCGTCCCGCTCAGTCGGCTTCATCATGATGAACACGGGCGACAAGTCGACTATGACCCCGTTACGGGACCAGACCGGATCAAACGGCGCATCGACATCTTTTTAGCGGCCTACGGGATGCCGGAATTAAAGGAGCAATTGTTTGATACGTTACTGCTACGGATTGAAGCCCTCCTGTTGACGATTCATCGTAAAGCAGCCGACGGGGAGGAGGCGTTTCAGCGGATGATTGAGGAGGGGCACGCGGCGCATTATGAGCAAGAACTTGCCTTTATCAAGCAGCATGGTGTGACGTGGTTCGAATAACAATGGGGGAAGTGGTGCAAATGAAGACGGAAACAGATATCGTCCAAATGTTTGAACGGGACCGGGAGACAAGAATACTTCTTGAGGCGGTCGCGAGACTCGACTTACCGGACTGGTGGATTTGTGCCGGGTATGTCCGGGCGAAGGTTTGGGATGTGTTAGAGCAAAAGGAAGCGACAGCGGTCGCAGATATCGATGTCATCTATTTTGACGCCTCCGATACGACGGAAGCGACTGACCGGATGTTAGAAAAACGATTGAATGCACAATTGCCGGATTATCCTTGGTCCGTTAAAAATCAGGCACGGATGCATACCAAAAATGACTTACCGCCATACCGGTCGTCGCGCGACGCGATGGCACAGTTTCCGGAGACGGTGACGGCGATCGGTCTGACGCTACAAGCGGACCAGCTCGAATTTTTCACGGCCTACGGCGTTGGTGATCTGTTGCAGCAACGGCTGCGGCCGACGCCGCTGTTCCAGGCGACGGCACGGCATTTGATTTACCGGCAACGGCTGAAGGAAAAACAGTGGGGAAAGAACTGGTCGGGTGTCCATGAAGCGGAGAATGAATCAACTTGAGTGAAAAAAATTTAAATTGCTGAAACGAAATCCGTCGGTTGTGCAGTCTAACAGGTAGTGACAGACAGAAAGGGGAGAACGGGCGGATGATCGGTCGGCGAAACAAGCGGCAACCCGCGTTTGACGATGAAACGTTTCTGATGTTTTTGACGCGTCATGATACCTATCTTTACAAGATGTCCTACCTCTACTTAAAAAATGACCAGGATGCGCTCGAAAATGTGCAGGAAGTCGCCTATCGCGCCTGGAAACACCGCCATACGTTATTGGACGCGACAATCGCCAAAACCTGGTTGACGCGGATCGCGATCAATTGTGCGCTCGACATGCTAAAGAAAACCCAAGGAATCCGAGTCGACTACACGGCAGTGGCAACGGATGTCGCCGAACCGGTTATTTTCGAGGAGCGACTCGTCAATGATCTTTACTTGCAGGAGCTGCTCGAAGTGCTCACCGTAGCGGAACGGACCATCCTGTTTTTACGGTATTACGAGGACTACACACTGCAGCACGTCGCCGATCTCCTGCAAATACCGGTCAGTACGGTCAAAAGTACACTCTACCGGGCCATTCAAAAGGTTCAGACCAAACAGGTGAAAGGGGGCGGGGCGGAATGAAAGAGCAGGTCAAACGCGCAGTGGATTCAATCGATGTGCCCCGCGGACAGGTCCGCAGTCAATTGCTCGCCGGCGTTCAGCGGGCACGCCGTCCGCGTTTTTCCGGTCGTAAAGTCGCGACAGGACTGGTTGCAGCACTCCTGTTGGCGGTCGGTGGCGGCATGCTACTGGAAGAGACACCACCTGCGGCAGAAATCGTTCGGACAGACGGTGCCGTCGTCGTTCCGAACTGGACGCAGGATAAACAAGTCGAAGGCGATTCGACCGCGGGCAGTATGCTCCCGGGACTCGTCTACAAGCAGGAGCTGTATCTGGCGATGGAGACACCTCTGACGGATGACGTCCGTATCCTGCAAGGGGAACGGCTGGAGCGCGTGACGGCAACACTTGAGGAAATAGGTGACGACGTCATCGAAAATGCCTCGAACCTCGGACCGGTCACTTTGTATCGGGTCGACGGTTACAAGCCGTCCGTACGCCTGTTTGCCGTAGGGGAGGAAGAAGGCAGAAAAAAAGTCTGGCTACTCGAACGCCAGACGGGTTTTACGGTGACTACGGGAAACGATTTTTTTAAAGATTTACATCTTGATCAACCGGTTAAACACTTCGCCTATCAGACATTTGACGAGTGGAATGACACCGAAACGGCACGACCGGTGACTGTCGACCGTCCGTACCGGGCCTTCCTGAATGCCTTGTATCAAAGTGATGCGATGATCCGCGAAGAAGTCCCAAAAGAAGCCGCGGACTACATGCATTCCGACAGAATGAAGATCTTACGCGTGACGCAAGCCGACGGCATCACGGTGTCCCTGCGGCTGATTGCAGGCGGCTACGTCGTCTATCATCAACTGGGTGTCTTCTTTAAGGTCGATCCGGTCGTCTTCAAGGCGATGTGGGAGGCATTGTGACGGTGGCATCGATCGTCTTTCGGAAGCCATAAAACGGACGATAGCCGAGTTGTTCGTAAAACGAGTGGGACGAGGCGCTCGCGAGAATCTCGAGCCGTGTCGCCGGGTACTGGGCGTGGACGTGTCCGAGCAAGGCTTGTCCGAGTCCCTGTCCGCGGGCACTGTCTGCGATTAACAGCTCACAGATGTAGAGCGTGATCGCCGTATCCGTCATGCCGCGGATGTAGCCGGAAACGGTTCCGTCGATGACGACGACGTACGTGACGTTCGACGCCGCGAAGGCGCGTTTCGTTTCGTCAGCACGGGCGACGAGATTACTCCAGCCTTCAGCCGCATTTAACCGTTGAATCGCCTCGAAATCCTGTTCCGTGTAGGGACGGATTTGGTATTGTCGTTCTGACATGGTAAACACTCCTGTTCTATAAGTTAATTTTGAAGCACTGTGCCTAATTCGTCCCAGTCGTCGATCCAGTCCGTACAAGGAGGGAGTAGCGCCGAACCGTTTCTTTTCCAAATCACGTTCATCCTGACTTGCTGCGCACCGAAGACGTCGTTTACGGGATGGTCGCCAATGTAGACGGTCGCATGTGCGTCAAGGGCACACTCTTCTAAAAAGTAGTTGAAAATGAACGGGTCTGGCTTTTTGATTCCGATGTCTTCCGAAATGAGGGTGTGATCGAAATAATGCGTCAGCCCGGATGCCTCGAGCGTGGTACGCTGAAAATCAGACAGACCATTTGAAATCAGTCCGATCAGATAACCTTGTTTTCTTAACGCCTTTAACATATCCGCCGTACCCGGATAGGCGAGGCAATGGTTCGGAAAGGAAACAAAGTAATCGTCGAGTAATTGACGCCACGTCACCGTCGTAATCTCGAACTTCTGCAGCAACTGTTGATACACGATATCTTTTGAAACATACCCATCGTTGTCCAGTGTGATGAAGTGACGCGAATAGTCCGGCAGTGAAACGGGTTGGAAGTCGTTAAAGAAACGCTGATACTGTCCAATGATGAAATTTTTTAAGGACAGCTGCCGATTTAAAAGCGTCCCGTCTAAATCAAACACAACTGCTGTTATATTTTTAATTTCAATCACCACCAATTAGATGAATAAACCGTATACCCATTTCCATATTAATGGAATAATTGAACAAGAGAAAGTTATTTCGACAATTCATCTAAGTAGGAGAGGAAAAGTCATGGCTCATTTCGATACAAAAACGCCGGGACGACCGCTCGTCATTCTGCCCGGTCTTGGCTGCAGCTATCACGAATGGTATCCGATCATCGAAGCATTAAAACAAACGTTTCGTGTCATCTCGATTCACCGCCATGAATTGGACAACACGACTGAACGCGGCACGGCGGGGGTTGCCGTGCAACTCAAACAGTTACTTCAAACAATAGGCGTCACGGAACCGATCCTGCTTGTCGGACATTCTTACGGAGGGCTGTGTGCGCAACAGATGGCACACGATTACCCGGAGCATGTACGCGGACTCGTGCTCGTCGACTCGACATCCGTCCGCTTGCGACAACTGGATGCCTTGACGTTACCGGTCCTCGATGCCTTGTCGACCGATCAGGTCTGGCTTGACAAGTGCCGAAGTTATGCGGAAATGACACGTCACGCCTTATGCGAAGCCATCCAGCCGGAACTGACGCAGGAGCAACAACAGTTACCCATAAACGTCCAACAAGAGCTGCTCGACTTCGAAACCGATCCGTTGCTGTACAGTGAAATGGCCACAGCCATCGAACAGTGGCAGGACGACGCCCTTACGTTGGAACGGCGCGGTCGTCTCGCGGATCTTCCGCTCGCCGTGCTCGGACGCGATAAGGAACTGGCCGTGAACAGCGGAATCGAAGAGGGGTTGCCGGAAGCGGAGTTACGGTTGCTTGAGGACACATGGGAACGATTGATTTGCGAACAGGCCGACCTGTCGACTCAAAGCAAACTACTTTTTGTTGAGCAGGCGAGTCACGCGATTCATCTGGACCGGCCGGGCCCAGTCCTTGACACCATCCGCCGAATCGATGAGCGCGCGAACGATTAAACGAAAAGGAGCGAAGACATATGGGATCACGGATCATGCATTATTGTATTGCGTCATTGCTTGCCGATAAGCTGAAACCGGAGCCCCGGAGTGATTTTCTATTGGGTGGGATTGCGCCGGACATTCACGGTCTGATGGGCGTACCGAAAGGGAAAACGCATTTCAAGGACGTGGATGAGACAGGGAAGAACCGGATTAACCTGGACCGCTTTTTGCGTACATATGAAACACGATTAGCGGAACCGTTTTACCTCGGCTACTTTTGTCATTTGATGTCTGATCAAGTCTGGTTGGATTTTTATTTGGAAAAAGTCGCGTACAGCTCGCGCGGGCAATGGCAAACAGATTTAGAAAAATCCTACCGTGACTTTCAGCGCTTGAATGGACGGATCATCAAACAGTATGGACTTACGAACGAACCCCTGACGATTCCAGCATTTGAAATCGACGGGTATGCTAAAAACCATCTGCCGACACTCATCGCGGAATTAGAAGCCGACTTTCAACACGATGTAACGCTATCACGAGAACCACTAGAGGTATATGCCGATGATGATTCCGAAATCATCCAGTACATCGAACAATCCGTGTCACGGTGCCTGGAACGATTGGCGGAAGTGATTAAAACGAACAGAACGTTGCACGACAAAAATACTTATTAATTTCAATTACCGTAATACTTTAATAAAAATAAGTAAACAAGCAACAAGTATATTTAAAGCACTTTTCTCCTACAAGTTAAACAATCATGAATTACATCAAAAAACAGCTAAGGTGCTTTCTACCGTAGCTGTTTTTTCCAATTCCTCCGAAGGAGTGATGTCGTGTTCATGACAATTGTTTTTGTGCTGATTTATCGGCATACATTGCGGAATCAGCTTGTGCGATGAGCTGCTGAATGTCGTCTGCAACACCCATCGCGAGACCAGAGGCAATCGCAATTTGGGACGCATCCATCTCAGCATGAATAGCTGAGCGGACTGCCTCCATTTCGTCACACGACAAGTGCGATTCAATGAGTGCAAATTCATCACCACCAATGCGGTAGACGTTTTGACTGTGATTTTTCAAAATCGTAGCCGTCATTTTGAGTAGACCATCTCCAGCAGCATGACCGTGATGATCATTTCGAATCTTCAAGTCGTTTAAATCGAATAACAGAATGCCGAGCGGAACATGTTCGCACGTCACGAGTTCCCGTACCATAGTATCAAATTGATATCGGTTATAGAGTCCTGTCAAAGCATCGGTCCGACAGCGTTGTTCCAGATTTTGCTTTTCAGAGATCGCCCGTTCGACATTGCGAATGATTCCCTGAATAGCGACGAGCTGTCCATTCTCATAAATCGGGGTCGAGTATTCTTCGAACCAAATATAATGTCCTTCGTTCGTCCGCCACCGTTGCAAAAAGGGTGTCTCGTAATTTCCTGTTCCCGATGCTTTTGCGACGAGAAGATCGAAGTCTTCCGGATGAACCCGTTCGAAGCAGACAGCGGGGTCGGCGTAACTCGCAGCGACGATGCCTTCACCGAGATGTTCGTCAAGCGACGGACTGATGTAGCGAAAACGTTGAATGGGTTTTACTTCGAAGACATAGACGATATCTTTCGTATGGTGGCCAATCAGTTCGACTGACGGCTGAGGCGTTTCGTTTATTTTTTGGAGTTTAATCAATCCGAGGGTCATAAGAATACCGATACCGATTCCTAAAATAAGCATACAAGGTCACCTTCTTCTAATCTGTATGCCCTATATCGTACCATGTAATTTGCAATTTTTTTACTTTTTTATGTGTAAATGGGGATTTAAATAATTAGTAGATGAAACATTAGTTTTAATCACTCTCTTTTAAAAGAAGACTTGTTTTCAAACAAAATGGAAACACGTGACTCTTTCCAGACTTTTTCGGGTATGGTCTTGATAGGAACTACTTGCAATATACGAGGAATTGAACGGGTTGCAATCTGCTTTAAACAAGAAGCTGCTTCATCCTTTCCGCGTGCATCTACGGACAATCGACTGTCCGAATTGCAGACAACACTTTTTAAAGGAGAGAATGAAATGGGACATGACCACGGGCACGACCATGCACACACTGGAAACAAACGTGTATTATTGATTGCTTTTTCCATCATCACACTATTTATGATCGTTGAAGTGATTGGCGGATACTTGACGAATAGTTTGGCACTTCTCGCTGACGCCGGACATATGTTAAGTGACTCGGCGTCACTCGCGATTTCGCTCGTCGCGTTTAAGCTCGGGGAACGGGCAGCGAGCGGCAGCAAGACATTTGGTTACAGACGTTTCGAAATCCTGGCTGCCGTCATCAACGGTGTCGCCTTAATCGGGATTTCGCTCTATATCTTTTATGAAGCGATTCGTCGTTTTACAGAGCCGACGTCGATTGCCTCGACAGGGATGCTGATTGTCAGTGTCATCGGTCTTCTCGTCAATCTGCTTGTCGCTTGGATCATGTTACGTGGTGGGGACGTCAAAGAAAACCTGAACATGAAAGGTGCCTATCTCCATGTCTTGAGTGACACGCTCGGCTCGATTGGTGCGATTGCCGCAGCCTTGCTCATCATGTTTTTCGGTTGGAACTGGGCCGATCCGCTCGCAAGTATCATCGTAGCGCTGCTCGTCTTACGAAGTGGTTACTTCGTGACGAAATCAGCCGTCAATATTTTGATGGAAGGTGTCCCTGAGAACGTCAATCTCGAAGAAATCACCGCGACGATTCAAGGGACAGAGGGTGTCAACGACGTCCATGACTTACATGTCTGGGCGATCACGAGTGGATTGAATGCCCTGTCGTGTCACGTCGTCACGGACGGGGACATGTCGATTGCTGAAGGGGAGGCGTTACTTCAGGAAATCAAGCATAAGCTTGAAGATCAACATATCCATCATGCGACGATTCAAATCGAGACTGCCAATCACGAGCATAGTGATGCCTTACTTTGTGAACTCGAGGGGAGTGCCGCACCTCATTCACATCACCATTAATTAAATGGAACAACATCATGCATCGTTCACGACAGCTGTCCTTTTGTTTTAAAGGAGTTGATTAAATAATGGATCATCATTATTCGCCGAGTGAATTTAAAGATAAGATGTATGCCGATTTAAAAGTAACACCGAGCGACTCCGTTATTCTTATGTGTTCAATCTTCATTGCCTCAATCGGTCTGAACATGAACTCCATTCCAATCATCATCGGCGCGATGCTCGTCTCGCCGTTGATGACCCCTATTTTAGGTGTCGGATTTGCATTATCCGTATCCGATTTAACACTCCTCAAACGTGCGACGAAATTATTGATTGTCCAAGTGTCCGTCAGTCTGATTGTGGCAACGTTATACTTTTCCATTTCACCCATCACGTATGCAAGTAATGAGATCATTGCAAGAACGTCACCGACGATTTGGGATGTCGTGATTGCGTTTGCCGGCGGGACGGCCGGTATCATCGGTGCGCGAAAAAAAGTCAGCAATAACATCGTCCCCGGTGTCGCGATTGCGACCGCTTTAATGCCGCCTCTTTGTACGGTCGGCTATTCGATTGCGACGATGAATTTGGACTATTTTTTAGGATCGAGTTATTTATTCGTCATCAATTGCGGCTTCATCACGATTGCGACGTTCATCGGTATTCGGTTCATGGGCATTGCTTCTGCAGTGAATGCTAATAAACGTCAAAACCCTCGCATTAACATTGCACTTGCCGTCCTGTCCATCCTGATTACGATCCCCAGTATTTTTTCTGCCGTGACATTAGTCCGGGAAAGTGTCATCAGTACCGGGATCACGTCGTTAATCGATGAGCAGTTCGCGGAAAACGTGGTGATTGACCAGTCCTATGATGAACAAAAAGAACAATTGACGGTGACGGTCACCGGGAAACGCCTGTCTCAAGAAGAGGTGACGGCAATCGAATCGAGCTTACCGGACTATGGATTAGCGGATACAGACTTGGTGATCAATCAGGTCCCGGACATCAACGCCTTGACGGGCGAACAAGCAGCAGCCGTCCTGAACCGTTATCTCGAAGAACGGTTGCGTCAATCCAGCTGGTTCAGCAACCGGTCATTCAATCTTGATGAACTTCCATTCCAATTAAAGGACTGATTCGATGATTGCCTTTTTCATATTGATGCGAAACATGTTTCATGTCGTCCGAATCCTGTTTCGCCAAGAAGAACAGAAAGCGGTCATGTTTTCCGTCGTCTTCTTACTCGCGGTCGGAATGTTCTTCTATCATAGCGTCGAAAAATTGACGTATCTCGATTCCGTCTACTTAGCGGTCATGACATTGACGACGGTCGGCTATGGTGACGTTCATCCGATCACGCCACTCGGAAAAATCTTTTCGATGGTCTACGTGTTGCTTGGCATCGGGGTCCTCAGTGCCGTCATTGCCAACTTCAATCGGGCGTTAAAAGAATTTCATCAAACGAAACGGAAGCCGAAATGAGGTCTAAAGGAGGAGGGGAATGATGTGAAGTTCAATCTGGTTTTTATCTTCTACAGTTGCTTACTCGGGATTCTCGTCGGTGTAGTCGCGTCACTTTTTTTAGGCGTCGTCAACGCATTGATTCATCTCGTGTGGACGACATTACCGGAAACGTTTGACAGCACCTGGTACCCGCTTTGGATGGGAGCGACGGGTGGGGTGTTGATTGGACTGTTCCAGAAATACATCGGGGATTATCCGAAGACGATGCACGAAACGTTACATGAATTTCAGGAAACAGGACGGGTTACGTATGAAGGGGCGATTATCAAAAACAGTAGCGCGGCACTACTTGTCTTGACGTTCGGGGCAAGTCTTGGTCCGGAAGCGGCGCTCGTCAGTATTTTGGGAGGATTGATGACGTGGATCGGCGACCGGATGACGTGGACGATTCATAAAAAGGAACAATTGCTTGAACTCGGGATCGGGGCGATGTTAGCGACGATATTTTATGCACCATTCGTCGGTGTCAGTGAAGCGATCGAAGAGGGAATCGCAGAACGTCGTTTTCAATCAAAACTGACGAAAGCCCTCTTGTACGGGATTACGACAGCATGCGGGATTTTAGCGTTTACGTTGTTGAATCGCCTCTTCCCGAGTGCTTCCGTATTCGGTATCAGTACCCCAGAAGTCAATTGGACGCGGGAAGTCCTTTACTTCTTAGTCCCGGCAATCCTCATCGGGGCAGGTTTCGGAGCAGTGTTTCTTCTTCTTGGTCGATGGACGGACCAGCTTGCAATCAAATATCCATCACCGCTCGGACTCGCGATCAGCGCCGGACTCGCCATCGGTTTGTTTGGTATCTGGTCACCGTATTTTTTATTTTCCGGTGAACATGAACTATTAGACTTCTCAAAAGAAGCGCTCGATCAATCCATTCTCTTTTTAGTCTTGCTTGCGCTCGGAAAAGCTTTGCTGACGAATATCTGTTTTTCATTCGGATGGCGGGGCGGGAAAATCTTTCCGGCGATTTTCTCGAGTACCTCCATCGGCTTCGCGTTTGCTGTCTTGTTTCCGTATACACCCGGGTTACTCGTCGCCGTCGCCGTTGCTGCGAGCTGTACCGTCATTTTGAAACAACCTTTCGTCACGGCGACGTTGTTATTATTTTTGTTCCCACTCCAATTCTTCCCGTTCATCTTATTCGTCGCAATCTTGATTAAACAAATCTCGATTCGAATTGAAGGAAGTGTCTCCAATGAATCGTGATGAAGGGAAGTGGATTTGGCTCGGACTGGCACTGACGGTTTGTTACCTTGCACCACTCCTGCTACTCGGACAAGATGCGCACGTCCGGATCCACGATAACTTGGACTCGAACGTCGTCTGGTATAAAAACTTAGTCGACTCGCAAACCGTCTATGCCGGTCTTGACGCGACGGTCCCGAACTTGCTTGGCGGTGTCGTGTCCCGGAATGCCTTCGTTAGTGAGTGGACGGGAATCATTTGGCTCTATCAAGCATTCCCTCCCTTTGCGGCATATATCATCAGTCAATTCCTTGTCCGAATGTTCGCTTTTCTAGGCATGTATCTTTTACTCCGCGACCATCTGTCGCTTCAGCTGCCACGCTTTCTACTGATTGGGGTTGCCGTCCTGTTCGCGTGGACACCGTTTTGGCCGTCCGGGATGCTCAGTACGCTTGGGATGCCGCTGTTACTGTGGGCCTATCTCAATCTTTGGCACAGCAAGCGAATCGGCGTCAGTCTTCTGACGCTGCTGCTCGTGCCGTTTTACTCAAGTTTCGTCCTGGGGATCGTCTTTTTCTTAGCCGTTTTAGCCGGCGTCAGTCTTTTCCTTGAGTGGCGCAAGCGGACCTTGCATCTCTTATTCTGGCTTGCCGTACTTGGTCAGACGATCCTGTACGTAGTGATTGAATACCGACTCGTCTACTCGATGTTATGGGCGGGGGAGGCGACGAGCCGCGATCAGTTCGAACTTGGACACAATGGCGTTTTGCGCACAATCCGCTTGTTCGGAAAACATCTCTTATTCGGGCATACGCATGCAGAAGCGGCACAGACACCCATCATCTTACTCTTTGTCCTAAGCGTTCTCGTCCTGATTTTGCTAAAGAAAGAGCCTAGCCGATTGATAAAGCGGTTGACCGTCTTTCTACTTGCCTTGTCACTTTGGTATGCCTTCTGGTTTTATGTCGGTTGGAATCCGCTTAAGGAACGGGTGCATCTCTTACAGACCTTCAATTTCGCCCGCTTTCATTTCATTCAGCCGATGATTTGGTATGTCTTGTTTGCCTTGGCACTCGACTGGCTGTGGCAGCAAGGTTTACGGAAAGTCGTTTTGACGGGCGTCTTGATGCAAACGATTGTCCTGATTCTCTGGAATCCGGAAGTCATCTACCGTCAGCAACTGAGTTATGCAGCCTTTTACGCCGAACGGCAATTTGCAGCGATTAAAACCTATATCGGTCGTCCGACAAATCGTTATGCCGTCGTCTCGCTCGGCATGCATCCGGCGATTGCCCAGTACAATGGCATGCGGACGATTGACGGCTACGTCAATTTTTATCCACTGACGTATAAAAAGGCCTTCCGGAAAATCATCGCCGGCGAATTGGAACGCGACGCCGAACTGAGAAAATACTATGACCACTGGGGCAACCGCGTCTATCTTTTCTCACACGAACTCGGAAAGCAATACGACTATACGAAAGCGCACCCGAAAACCATCCAGTCCCTTCACGTCGATAGCCGCCAACTCAAACAGATGGGCGGTGATTATGTCATTTCCGCCGTTAAAGTCGACAATGCGGCGGCGCTCGGATGGGTCGAAGAAAAAACATTCCGCGACGCGCAGTCGGCTTGGATCATTCATCTGTATCGTGTCACCCCTTAAAGGAGGAACTAGATATGTCGCTCCCGACACTGGCACTCGTCATCCCGTGTTACAACGAAGTCGACGCCTTACCCGGAACCGTCGACACGTTGACAGCGTACTTCGATACGTGGCAAGTCCGACAATTGATTTCAGGAGAGTCGTTCATCGTCCTCGTCGATGATGGCAGTAACGACGCCACCTGGGCCATGATTCAATCAATCCATCAAAACGATCGCCGCTTTAAAGGATGTAAGCTCGCCCATAACGTCGGGCATCAACATGCCTTACTCGCAGGTCTTCTCGAAAGTTACCGACAGGCGGACTGTCTTGTCTCGATCGACGCCGATTTACAGGACGACGTCGAAACGATTGAACGTTTTTTAGACTGTTTTCAAGCAGGGGACGACATCGTCTACGGCGTCCGGACGGACCGGACAAGTGACTCTTGGTTCAAACGGACGTCGGCTCAAACCTTTTATCGGATCGAAAGCTGGCTCGGTGTCGAGACGATTTACAACCATGCGGATTTTCGGCTGATGAGTGCCCGTGCCGTTGAAGCACTCAGTCGTTATCCGGAACGTAACCTTTTTTTACGGGGACTCGTTCCGACGCTCGGGTTTCACTCGTCGAGCGTCTCCTATACACGGTCCGAGCGCCTGGCCGGCGAATCGAAATATCCGCTCGGGAAGATGTTAGGACTTGCCTGGGACGGGATCACGTCGTTCAGCGTCCGTCCGATTAAACTTTTGTTCCTCTTATCGCTCATCATGCTCGTCGTCTCAGGCGTCTTCGTGATTTATGCCTTCTATCGTCGGTTCGAGGGCGAGACGATGAGTGGCTGGACGTCGTTGATGATGTCGATTTGGTTCATCGGTGGCTTACAACTGTTCGGGATTGGCTTAATCGGAGAGTATATCGGAAAAATCTATAGTGAAGTCAAACGACGTCCGCAATATGCGGTCGAGGAGACACTCGAATGAGCGGGAAAATCCTCCGGTTTTTACTGGTGGGTCTAGTGAACACGTTCGTCGGTCTCGGCGTGACCTTTTTGTTGTACCACGGATTACAGACCGGGTACTGGGTCGCAACGGCACTCGGCAACGCGTCCGGTGTCGTCGTCAGTTATGTCCTCAATCGCCGGTACACGTTCGCCGTCAAGGCAGGGGGTCCCCGGTACTGGCTGAAATTTTTGACGGTCGTCGTCGTCAGCTATTTCATCGCTTACCGGCTCAGTCTGACCCTCATTCTGGTCCTCTTCCCGACATTCGGTGGGACGGGAGCGATTCTTGTCGGGATGGTACTCTATACGGTCCTGAACTTTTTAGGACAAAATTACTGGGTCTTTCAAAAATCAATCGGCTGAAGCGTTATTCCTTTTTCCGCATGAAGTAACGAATCACGAGAACAGAAAGAACGACGAACACGACAATCCAAGAGACGTGTTTCATGGCAAATGTCGCAACGAGATCCCAGCGTTCCTTTAGATAGTAACCGCTCGTCATGAAAAGCAAGGACCAGACCGTAAAGGACAGTGCCGTTGAAAGTAAAAATGTCGTCAAGCGAATCCGGACCGTCCCGGCACCAAACGCAAAAACCGTTTTCCAGAGCGGGGACAAGAGCAGGTACCAGCCACCATACTGGCGTAAGTTGTGTTCGGCGCGTTGCAAACGGTCCGGACGTACGTGAAGCCACTTCGTCAGCACATGCAGCAGCCGTTCACCGCCGAAGTAGCCGAGACCATACAAAACGAGTTGCGACAGGACGAATCCGATGACGCCCGTCGCAAGCATCAAAACGTAGGAGAGCTGATTCGTCGCCACTAAAAAGCCGGCATAACTCATGATCAGTTCGGTCGGGATAAAGTGGGCGAACAGGGCGAGAAAGACACCGAGATACCCATAATGGTCCATCCAGATTTGCCAGTTGTTCATGATCGCGGTGCTCCTCTCGAAGGATAAATCAAGTATTCGGCATCGTGATGAAAGAAGTAATTGGAGTCATTAGAAAACTGCCCTCATCAAAAGGTTCCAGGAGAGGGCAGGGCACAATTTTTATAGTTCTTACCGGTCATATACCGAACCGGTTCACCAGAGATTAAAGCGTTAGACACCCGCGAAAGCCACGACTCGCATAATAGGAATCCGCTCCATTGTGATATATGAATACCGTACCATACCGGCGATCGCAATAAAGCGCACCTCCTTGGTCACGAATCGATGATGGCGTTGCAATCCAACTTGATGTTTTGAGGTCAATCGGTTCGAGTGCTTGCAGCATTCGGTATTGCGCTTCTGTCAATAAGCTGGCCCCCATCTCGGTTGCCAGTTCGAGCGCACTCGTCGCAGGTGAATTTTTTTTACGCTTCTCGCGGGCAGCCTGGTCATAACAGCAACTGCGGCGACCCGTCGGACTTTCCTTGACGCAATCAAAAAAGGTTAAGTCATCGGGTGCGTCCGGGTCCGTGACGAGATCCGGTTCACCACCGGTCTGTTCCATTCGTTTGAGAACCGCTAAGGCATCAGGCTGTTCCTGTAAGCGTCTTTCGACATTAGCCCAGTCGACATTCGGGTGCCGGTGCATCTGTTCCTTGAAGCGGGTTTCAAGTTGTTTCAGTAATGTCTGTTCTTCTTCCGTTGCAGTCATGGGGAGTACCTCCATTCTTCATCTACTCGTTACAGTCAGTATACCCACTTTCACTGTAAGATATGAAAAATCCGTGTTTCCTGTCACTTCGGAAGGAAACACGGATTTGATTAACAGCTCTCTAGTCATTGCTCCAAATAGCGGTAGAGCGTACTTTTGCTAATCCCCGTTTCCTGACGGATTTCAGCGAGGTTGTACTGTTTGCTTTGATACATTTCGATCGCCCGTTTGACATTGGCATCTGCTTTACGCGGGCGGCCCGTCTGTTTCCCGTCCGCCTTCGCTTTCGTCAACCCTTGGCGTGTCGTCATACTGACGACATCGCTTTGGAGGGCGACAAGATGTTCGACGAGTTCTCGAAACGAGTGCGTGAGCGGTTCGCGGGTATCGATTTGTTCCCGGATCGTCACGAGGTATGCTTGCTTTTGTTCGATTTGTTCAAGCAATTCAATCAAATGGCGTGATGAGTCAGCCAAGACATAAAGTTGCGAGACGACAACCACATCCCCCGTCGCCAGTGAAGCGATTAACTGTTCGAGCGCTTCCCGTCGTTTGGACGAAGCGTGTTCTTCGATGACTTGGCGTTCGGGTTTGAAGGCTTGAACGGCTTCCATTTGAAGGATACATTCCGGATCTTCATAAAACGGACGCATATAACTGATAATCATAAAATTCTCCTCACATCGTACACTAGTCGTAAAATCAATCGTCCCAAAACAGTTCCATTATGATACTTTAAGTGGTACGCTTAACGGACATTCAACGAAACCATCCATTCGGGTCCCCCTTAGTATACGGGAAACCCTGTAGGGGTGGAAGGAAAGGTGGAACGAAATTGATGAATTTGACACTCCGGGAACAGTGGTTCTCAAACATCCGCGGTGATATTTTAGCGGGAATCGTCGTCGCCCTCGCATTGATTCCGGAAGCGATCGCCTTCTCGATCATTGCCGGTGTCGATCCGATGGTTGGCTTGTATGCCTCGTTCTGTATCGCCGTCATCATCGCTTTCGTCGGCGGACGTCCGGGAATGATATCGGCAGCGACCGGTGCGATGGCACTCCTGATGGTCCCGCTCGTCAAGGAACACGGACTGGATTATCTATTAGCGGCAACGATTTTAACCGGTGTCATTCAACTCGTATTCGGTATCTTGAAGGTTGCCCGCTTCATGCGGTTCATCCCGAGAGCCGTCATGATTGGTTTCGTCAACGCACTGGCAATCTTGATTTTTATGGCACAAGTCCCGCACTTCGTCGGGATTTCAACGTTGACGTATGTCATTGTCGGCATCACACTCGCCATCATCTATTTGTTGCCGCGCTTGTTCAACGCGGTTCCGGCACCGCTCGTTGCCATCATCGTCTTGACGGGACTGACGATTTACTTCGGCTTCGACTTACGGACGGTCGGAGATCTTGGAACGATTGAGCGGTCATTGCCATCGTTCTTCTTACCGGACGTCCCGCTCACATTCGAGACGCTCGGCATCATCTTCCCGTACGCACTCGCCTTGTCGATCGTCGGATTGCTCGAATCCTTGCTGACAGCAACGATTGTCGACGACATGACGGGAACGGAGAGCGAAAAGAACCGCGAAGCACGGGGGCAGGGGATCGCGAACTTCGTCACCGGATTTTTCGGAGGGATGGCTGGATGTGCGATGATCGGACAATCCGTCATCAATGTTAAATCCGGGGGACGTGGTCGACTTTCGACGCTCGTCGCGGGACTGTTCTTAATGTTCTTAATCATCGTCCTTGGCAACTGGGTCATTCAAATTCCGATGCCGGTTCTTGTCGGGATTATGATCATGGTTTCAATCGGAACATTTGATTGGTCGTCCTTCACCTATATCCGAAAGGCGCCGAAAGCCGATGCAATCGTTATGTTGACGACGGTCATCACGGTCGTCGCAACACATGATTTATCAATCGGAGTCATCACTGGAGTCATCTTGAGCGCCTTGTTCTTTGTCGCGAAAGTCTCAAAAATCAACGTCATCAAGCGACAGGAGAAGGATCAGACGATTTATACCGTCCAGGGACCACTCTTCTTCGCTTCCGTCGATCACTTCATCGCATCTTTTGATTATGAGGTCCACGATACTGTGATCATCATCGATTTCTCATCGACACAAATTTGGGATGATTCAGGAGTCGGTGCCATCGACAAGGTAATGTTACGCTTGATGTCGAATCAGAATAGTATCACGATCCTTGGATTGAATCCGGAAAGTAAACGTCTCGTCGATCGCTTGGCGATTCATAACCGACCGGATTCGAAGTCCTCACCCCATTAACCTGAAGGAGTGATTTGTATGTACAATCATATTCTATTAGCCGTCGACGGTTCTGACCATTCTGTCCGTGCAGCGGAAGAGGCGATTAAACTCGCACGCTTGAACGAATCGAGCAAGATTGAGGTCGTCTTCGTCGCGGACTTCGCGAAAGCACGCGAAGAAGTCTTGCATTCGGAGGGGAGCGGAGCGCTAGAAGTCGCACGGCGACGAAAGCTCGGACCGGTCGAAGAAAAGCTCGAAGCGGCAGGGGTGTCCTATTACGTTACAATCCTCCGCGGGGAACCGGGGCCGGCCATTGTCGAGCATGCGAATCAGCAGCCGACGGATATGACGATCATCGGTAGCCGCGGGTTGAACTCGCTTCAGGAAATGGTCCTCGGCAGCGTCAGCCATAAAGTCGCGAAACGCGTTAAAAGCCCCGTCATGATCGTCAAATGACCGGACGAGGGGATATGCTCTAAACAAAAAACAGACCACTTTGTTGCCGTTGCACACAAAGTGGTCTGTTTTTTGATTTTAAAGGCGCATGCCCGGAGACAGATTGACGACGCGGTAAAGTATGAAGGCACCGACCAACAGAATCGGATACGTCGTCTCGATGTGTTTGACGAATACAATGAGAATCGGGACGGCAATCAATAGGCCGAGCAGGACATAACTGATTTTGAGTAATCTGCGCTCTTGTTGCCGCAACACGGGAAACCAACCTTCAAACAGCAGCAAAAGCAGTTGTCCGCCGTCGAGCATGATCAGCGGAAGACAGTTCGTCAATCCGAGAAAGAGACTCGTCGCAGCGAGTAACTGAAGCAGGACCGTCACGGTGTAAGGACCGTCCGGCAAAAGAGACGGCAGACTATCAAACAGGAAGTGAACCGGATACGTGACCCACGGTGTTATCAGGTGATACCACCCGGCCACTAGAGATTGTGCCGGATTCATGATTTGCAGGACCGAGAGACAAGCAAGCGGGACGAGGACGATGCTCATGATTAGTCCCGAAGCGACGAAGACGATCCGTCTAGCGCGATTGACAGCAGCGATCAACCGGTAAGACATAACCTCCGAGTAACAGCAAACAAAGCTGGTAGGTGACTCCACGGTATGTTGTCCGCGCGAGAACGGGACCGAACCCAACTGACAGGGTGCGGACCTGTATCCGGACGAGCTTGGCACCTGCGACGTGCCCGAGTTCATGGAGGAGCGTCGCCAGCAAAAAAGTCCCCAATAATACGAAATACGACATGATCTGCTCCTTTTAACGCGTTAATTGTTCTTGAAAGATGAGACGAAACTTCGGACGAACGTCGATTTCCACCGTTTGGATGACTTCGTCTTGTTCCAGAGTCAGTAAAATCCGTGCAGCTTCCCGGTCGTCTTGAATGATTTCAAATGACGAAAGGACCTCTAATGAGATACGCGATACCAACCGACCGTCGGAACGCTGATTGACTTGAAGGGAAAACTGACCGCTTGACGGTGTCAGGCAAACGATGAACTGTTCGACGGCATTCTGAAAGCGGTACGTCGATTCGTCGTAATAGAAGAGCGGAACCGGTTCATCCGGTTTTACTGAAAATAAGGACAACAGATCTAGTTCTTCAGGAAACGACTTCACTAAAATCCACTCCTTTGGTAAAATGAACTAACTTTCATATCATACAATATTTTACAAAAGAGGGTACAGTGAAATTGGAAGCAATTGTAACGAAGGAGGACAACTAATGGGATACATAACAGAATTAAGAAAATTCATCGGCAGTCGACCGATTATCAGCGTCGGTGCGACAATCCTCGTCATCAATGAACAAGGACAACTTTTGTTCCAACACCGTTCCGATACAAACGATTGGGGATTACCGGGGGGCTCGATGGAACTCGGGGAAACATTAGAAGAAGTCGCGATCCGGGAATTATATGAAGAAACGGGACTTGTGACGGACAAGGTCAAACTCATTGGCGTCTTTTCCGGACCGCGCTACCAGTTCACATATCCGAACGGAGACCAGACGGATAGTGTGATCAACCTGTTCCACGCGCACGAAGTCACGGGGACATTACAAATCAATGATGACGAAAGTTTTGACTTGGCATACTTCAGTCAAGATGCGCTCCCGGAAAAAATCGAAAAACGGGCACATGCCCTACTACAGGAGTCAGGTGCCGCGATTTGGGAATTACATCACTCTTTTGAAGTAAAGGATTAAACCAAGCATGACAAAAAAAGCGCCCGGCGTCCTTTTGAACAGGACGTCGGGCGTTATCTGTTACTTCGAGACGACTGAAATGCGCTCTTTATCATGGCGATTGTGTTCGACCTCATCCGCAATGGCGACGGCATAATCGGCGTAACTGATGTAACTGTCACCTGCTGCATTAACGGTCAAGACGTCTGAAGCGAGTTGGTACGTTCCTGTCCGTTCACCTTCCGGATCGAAGAAGGCTGCCGGACTGACGAACGTCCAATGTAAGTCGGTCGCCTGTTCCAAATCAATCAGGTTAAGCGTCTGACTTTTCGCCGTCGGAAGGTATGCTTCCGGGAAATCCGGTGTATCTGCCAAACGTGTCGTTTGTTCCTGGTCGACGAACAGGCTGCCGGCGCCACCGACGACGATTAAACGCGTTGCCGTTCCTGACAATGCCTCCATCAAATGGCGACCGAGTTCGACATGCTGCAGTTCATCTCCAGGCGCCGCGCCAAAGGCATTGATGACGACATCGAATCCCGACAGGTCGTCCTTCGTCAATGCAAACGCGTCTTTTTCGAGGACGGAGTCGTGTGTCGTCCGGGTTACATTACGGACGATTGCCGTTAATGCATGACCTCTTTCTGCTAATTCTTTTAAAATGGTTCGTCCTGCTTTCCCACTTGCACCGATGATCGCAACTTTCATCTCACATCTCCTCCTTTTAAGTTTATGTAGCATGACACTTGTAATCATTTTAGTTACAAAAATTTATTCTGTCAAGGAAATTGACAAAAAAACATCCCCTCACTAAACTGAAGATATTGGTGGTGAAAACAATGATCAATAGTCGACTAGCGGTCGCAGTGCATATACTCGCTTTAATCAGTTCAAGTGAAGAACAACCGATGTCTTCCGAAATCATTGCCGGGAGTGTCAATACGAACCCTGTCGTCATCCGTCGCCTGACCGGTCTCCTGCGAAAAGCAGGACTGCTCAAGACACAGGCGGGACGGACCGGTGCAATCCTGACACTAAAGCCGGAAGACATCACATTGCTGATGGTCTATCGTGCTGTTGAGCCGAAAGAAGACTTATTCATGATGCATGAGTCCCCGAATCCGAATTGTCCGATCGGCCGCGAGATTCAAGGCGCGCTCGAGACGACGTTCAGCCGGGCTCAACAGGCGTTAGAAGCAGAACTCGCAGCAGAAACGTTAGCTGATGTCGTCCATCGTCTCATTCCGAGATGATGGTGGTCGTGTCTGGATTTGTAAACGGATTCAAAGGAGGATAAACGATGCGCTTAGTCAGTTACTCTGCTGTGAGTGTCCTTTTATCGTTTTTATGTTTTACGGGTTATGCGCTGTTAAACAACTTAGAAAATGAATTTCTTTATCAATTTGGAACGTTTGCCGTGACACTTTTTTCATTTTTGTTCGGGATTCCCATGTTATGGATTGCCGGGCGGTACCCTTTACCGTTACGTCTCCTGATTTATCTGACGACGTTGACCTTCGCCATTCTCTTGTTTATCGGTGGTTATCAAGCGTTTGGTCAATCATCCATCGATATCCAACTGAACGTGCTCGGAATCGTTCGCTTTGCCGTCATCGCCTGTCTGTTTTATGTGATTCCGTATGAAGTCTGTGCAAAACGGGTTAAACGTCCCTCTGTCTCGACGTAAAACGATCTTTTTTTAAAGGTCGTTTTTGTTTTGCAGGATTTTCCAAATATATCACGAATTCCATTCAGGACAAGATGAATTTAAGGAGGAAATCAGATGAAGGATACATTTCAGTGTCAGGACATCGGTAAATCATTTTCAGGGGACGGTATCGAAACGAAGGCACTTGACGCCGTCAATCTGACGCTCGACGCAGGTGATTTCATCTCAATCATCGGACCGTCTGGATCAGGGAAATCGACGTTACTCAGTCTGATCGGGACACTTGATCGACCGACGACAGGGCAGCTATTGTATGGCGACCGCCCGATCAATCAGTTGAAGAGCAAAGAACTGTCTGATTTCCGGTTCGAGAACGTCGGATTTATCTTCCAACAGTTTCATTTGATTCCGACGTTGACGGCACTTGAAAATGTGATGGCTCCATTGTTCGGACGCAAAGTTTCCTATGATAAGAAGGAGCGGGCACTTGCCTTACTCGACCAAGTCGGTCTTGCAGAAAAAGCCAGCTCGTTGCCGTCCCAGCTCTCCGGCGGACAACAGCAGCGTGTCGCCGTCGCCCGGGCACTCGTCCATGAGCCGAAGTGGCTCCTCGCGGATGAACCGACGGGGAACCTCGATACGGAAACCGGGGAAATCATCTTTCAACTTTTAAAACGGTTGAACGCTGAAAAAGGATGTGGCGTTTTGTTCGTCACCCATGACCCGGAGCTTGCTGACCGCGCCAATCGAAAAATCGAGATGAAGGACGGACTTGTCATCGAAGATTCGCGACTCGTCACGGTCTGACGGAGCACCGATTTTGTTTTCGGACGGCTGACCCTTTACACTTATCAGTAAAGGAGGCGACGCATGATGCGACTTGGCATACTCGATCAAGTCCCGCTCCACGAAGGGGATACGATCGAACACACGATGATTCGAACGAAACGACTCGTCGAAGCAGCAGAACAGCTTGGTTATGAGCGTTACTGGTTCGCCGAACACCATAATACGAACGGTTTACTTAGCGCAGCGCCTGAATTATTCATTGCCCGGATGGGGAGTGATACAAAAACGATTAAGCTCGGGACGGGTGGCGTCCTGTTACCGCAGTACCGCCCGTTAAAAGTCGCGGAAAATTTTTCGACGCTCGAAGCCTTTTATCCGGGACGGATTGAACTTGGTATCGGAAGCTCTCCAGGCGGAAGTGAGCGGACACGAAGTGCCTTGACGGACGGGGAAGCGAATAAGTATTCTGAGTTCCCACGCTTGATGGATGAATTGTCCGGTTTTTTAACTGATTCGTTGTCCGCAAAACATCCGTTTCGCATCGTCAAGACGACGCCGCGCCTCACGCGAACGGCACCCCTCTACCTGCTCGGCCTGTCACCGAACAGTGCACGGCTCGCGGCAGAGCGGGGGATGGGGCTTGTCTTCGGTCATTTCATCAATCCGGACCGCTGGGAAGAGACATTACGGACATACCGCGAGCAGTTCATTCCGAGTGCGCAGTTCAAGGAGCCGACGGTCATCGTCTGTGTGTTTGCGATCTGTGCCGAAACGACAACAGAAGCAGAACAGTTGGCGACGACACAAGATGCCTGGATTCAAGGGATCCGGCTCGGAAACTCGATCGTCCCGTCGTTTGATACCGTCGGGACGAAGGACTGGAACCCGGAACAATTAAAACGGATCCAACACGACCGGCGCCGGACTATCGTCGGAACGGCGACGGAAGTTGAAGCAGCACTCGAACAGTTGGCAACCCGGTACGGGACGAATCAATTTTTGTTAATCAACAATGCTTACGACCAAGACAAACGGCTCGAATCGTACCGGTTGATCGCCGAACAGATGATACAGCACTAAAAAACGGCCGACGATGTGTCGGCCGTTCTTGTATACTCCTTATTTTTGTGATGTCGGACGGATCAGGATTTCATTGATTGACACATCATCCGGTTCACTGACCGCATAGTTGATTGCCCGAGCAATCGCGTCGGCATCAATCGCCTGGATGTTGCCGATCCCTTGTTTGATGTCTTCATCCGTGATGTGGTCTTTTAGCTCCGTATCGACGGCTCCCGGTGAAATGATTGTCGCGCGAATGTTATTGTCGACTGATTCTTCCTTCCGGAGACCTTCCGTAATCGCACGCACGGCAAACTTCGTTCCGCTGTAGACAGCGCTTGACGGCATGACTTCGTGACCTGCGACGGACGAGATGTTGATGATATGCCCTGATTTTTGTTTTCGCATGTACGGAAGGACAGCCCCGATTCCGTAAAGAACCCCTTTGATGTTGACGTCAACCATCGTATCCCACTCATCCTGCTTGTTTTTATGGAGTTGCGACAACGGCATCAGACCGGCATTGTTGACGAGGACGTCGACTGATCCGTACGTCTCCTGAGCCAGTTTCGCGAGTTGCTCGAGTTGCTCCGTCTTCGTCACGTCCGTCACTTGATAGACCGCTTGACCACCGAGCTGCTCGATTTCTTCTTTTAATGCTTGCAACCGATCTTCACGACGTGCTGCGAGGACAAGTTTTGCACCGTTCTTCGCAAGTAACTTCGCTGTTGCTTCACCGATACCGCTTGATGCACCTGTAATGATGACGACTTTGTTTTCAGCCATGATTGATAACCTCCTGTAGTAGTTGCTTCACTGATTTATGCTCACTGTTGAGTTATTGCCTGTTTTGCTGCAGGACAAACCTTCGGATGACACTTATGAAAAAAGGAGCTGGTTCGTATGAAACGACGGACGATTCGTTTAATCGTCATCTTACTTGTGATTGGATTGATTTTCATCATCGAACCATTCCGAAATCAACCGCCGCTTCCTGACGTGTCGGTCGGAAACCAAACGATCCCGACGCAGCAAGGGTCCTATTGCTGGCATGGTCTCATACGGGGACAATGTGTCGACTATGTCTATACGACGCCGCTCGAAATGACAGAAAAATTGAAGCCGACCGTGGTCCGACCGGAGTCACCGATTACGATTGCCTTTCATGACGGTCCTGCGCCGGACGATTTAAAAATCGAACAGTGGCAAGATGCAGAGACGATTCAGACGGTTCCGCTGCAAGACGAACAACTCAAAGCACCTGATGCGCGCGGAATCTATGTGTATCATGTCCTCGCTGATTGGGAGCAAGGGGACGGGAACTCGGCTTTCGTGATTGAAGTGAAATGACACGTCGAAACGGGTAAAGACGAGTAAGATCGTCGTGTTTAAGCAGAGAGGATGAAAAAACATGAGACTCGAAAACAAAGTTGCCATCGTGACCGGGGCGGCGTCCGGAATGGGCAAGAGCATCGCGGAGCGGTTTGCAGCAGAAGGAGCACGTGTCATCGTGTCTGACATTCAGCTGGACGGGGCAAACGCAGTAGTCGCGGCGATTGAAGCAGCCGGCGGGACGGCGACCGCCATCAAAACGGATGTCACGTCTGCTGAAGCGATCAAACAACTGTTTGACGAGACGTTAGCGGCTTACGGACAACTTGATATCCTTGTCAACAATGCCGGAATCATGGACGGGATGGAAGGGGTCGACGAGCTGACCGATGAACGCTGGGACCGCGTTCTCGCCATCAATACGACTGCCGTCATGCGGACGATGCGGCTCGCGATTCCCTTATTTCGTGCACAAGGTTCCGGAAACATCATCAACAACATCTCAATCGGTGGACTAAACGGAGCGCGTGCCGGTGCTGCGTACGCCGCCTCCAAACACGCTGTCGTCGGTCTGACGAAAAACACGGCGTTCATGTATGCACAAGAAGGGATTCGCTGTAACGGAATCGCGCCCGGTGCCGTCGAGACGAACATCGGACAATCGATGACGAACATCAGTGAGTTCGGGATGGGACGGACGATGCTCGGGATGGGCTTGAACCCCAGAACCGGACAGCCTGACGAAATCGCACAGCTCGCTTTGTTCCTTGCATCAGACGACGCGAGTTTCATCAATGGGGCAATCGTCGTTGCAGACGGCGGATGGAGTGCCTATTAGGCCGATAAGACGAGAGCATATACTATAATAGGGCAATGGGCTGTAGCGTAATCAAGATGACGGACATCCCCGTCATCTTTTAATTTGTCCGAAAGCAAATAACGCTTGTTCAGTCCGATTTTTTAATAAAATACATAAGAAAAACGAATCTCACTGTTAACGATCAACAGTAAAAATCCGTTCGCGGACAGTCGTTGTTTTCAATTGTTTCCGGGCATCAATCGAGTCACGGATATGTATAATGTATTGTCGTCCTTTCCGATACCCAGAGCGAGGCGGTTTAATCCGCAACTCTTTCCCATCGATGACAACGAGTTCATTTTGCATCCGTTCCCCCGTCGAATCCGTGACGGTAACGGTTCGGTTCGAAACTTGATCAGCGCGGAGTCCATGTGAAAATTCAATGTCGAATGTATGATACGTCGAAATCGAACGTGTCCGTGATTTGAAGTGCGGGTCGTCTGTTCGTGCTTCAAGGGAACAGTAACACCCTGTGAAGACTAAACAAACAGTCAGGATAATGGAAAATAACGGTTTCAAAACAAGGCCCCTTTCGTCATTTACTTCATTTTAATACAAAATATGGTAGTATTCAATCCGTCTCAGGACGGAATACTAAAATTTTTTCTTCAAGGAAGGTGGAGTGGGGTGGTATACTCGAAAGCGAGAGAAAGGCAGTGAGAGCGTATGACAGAAAGCATGAGAGAAATTATCGTCTCCATCCGGACAAGTTATGATTTTAAAGCAGACCAGGGACGTGCCGTCCGCGTCGTCGAGTTTCACGGGCGTCGGACGACGACGATCGACACCATCAAACAATCGACACCGAAGCGGATGATTCTGCTCGAGATGATTCGGGCCGTCAATTCATTTAAAGAACCATTCCATATCATTTTTAATGTCGAATGTAATTTCGGCTTTAAATATTTGAATGATGAACGCAAGTGGGAAAACCGCGATCTTGGTGATACGTTTAACGAAGCAATCAAGCAAGGTGGACACACGTTCGAACTACGTGACAGTTCATTTTACGAAGGTGGAAAAGACCTGCAAAAATGGTTACTCAACATCTTAAAGAAAGCAGACTGAGTCGGTCTGAAGGGGGGGTTCTATCGTTACCGATAGGATTCCTTTTTCTTTAGGACTCCCATGACTTACTAATATGTGGTAAATTTGTTGGAAGAAACATTTGTTTAAGAGGAGGAACACCCTTGAATCGCGTATTGCGTCAGTTGAGCCCTGTCGTCGTCAGCTCTTCGAGCCTCTATTTGATTGTCTCGAGTCTCGTCCTGAGCGGCTATTTCCGAACCGTCGTTACCCATCCATTCAGTTGGTTGTTTTACACGGGGATCTTGTTGTCGGCATGTTCGATAGTACTACTCAGTCAAGTGCGACACGTTCATACTGGCATCCTGCAAATCGTGTTAGTATGTCTGCTGCTCGCGATGACCTTACTCATGACGGTGATGTATGGACTAGAAATCATCTTGAACTGACTTAAAACTTACATGAAGAGGTGTGTACAGATGAACAAAGAAGACCACCAACTTGCGAGAAAACTTTTAACGACCTACTTAACCGGAACCCAACTCTCGACGATTCACTTGGCTAGTTTCGTCAGCCTGGATTTCATTAATCTCTACGATGCGATGAACCCGGAAATTTCGTTACGGATTGAAACCGATCGCCTCTATTACGGAGACGTCGAATCATCAAAAGATTGGGTCGTCCGTCATATGACGAAAGAAGAGATGTTGCATCTGATCGTCACCTTACATACTGAACGAATCACTGGTGTACGCATCGGAAAAACGATTCCGCACCTTTTTCTGACATTCAGTTCCGGGAAGACACTCGTCGTCAACGGCTCGGACACGTATTACGATTCCTGGACAGTCGATTTACGGTTGAACGCCGAAGCGACGGCCTCAATCGTCGCTGTACCGGGAGATGAAGTGGCCGTTTTCGCCAGTGATAACGCCTTATTCCAAGATCGGGTCATGGAGTGATATGAATCCAGAAATTCTTACACTGACGAATGATTTGGTGGCTGAACGATTCCCTGAATCCTTAGCTGCAATGATTGCCGGCAGTCATGTCCGCGGACGGGCGACAACAACGTCTGACATCGACCTGATTGTCCTCATGCCAACAGGAGCACGCACCTACCGGGAGTCGTTTCTGTATGAAGGATACCCCGTCGAAGCGTTCATTTACACGGAAGCGACGATTGCCGACTTTTTCGAAGCGGATCGCGCACGTCGACGCCCCTCGCTGCAACGGATGGTCGCGGAAGCGGTGCCGGTCCGGGTGCATCCATTCGTCGACCGGTTGAAAACGGAAGCGTCGCGCCAATTGCTTGCCGGACCAACGCGATGGACGGTTGAACAATTAAATCTGAATCGCTATTTTTTGACGGATCTGCTCGATGACTTCATCGGGGTAGAGGACCGGACGGAAGGACTTGCCATCGCAACACGTCTTTTCGATCAAGCAGCTGCCTTTCACTTAACGGCATCCGGACGCTGGCTCGGTCAAGGAAAATGGTTGCCGCGTGAACTCGCCGCCCTCAGTCAAGCAGATGCTGACCGATTCACGGATGCTTTCGAACGTTATTTCCGTCATGATGAGAAACAACCGGTCATTCAGTTGATCGAGACGTGGCTAACACAACATGGCGGACGACACTTTGATGGATTTTCCATCGGGACATAAGACCTGCTCTTGTTGCGACGAGCAGGTCTTTGTTATGCTAAAGAACTAGACGAAACCATCAATCGGTTGAACGGACCGTCGCTTACACAAGGAGAGAATTGCATGAAGAAACAACTTGTATGGCTCATCAGCAGTTTCCTCGTCGGGATCGGTTGTTTCTTATTTTTACAACACGACAACCATTCCGCTGCGTTCCAGGATTCGGTCCCAGAACTGACACCGCAAGCGGTCGTCGCGAGTTTCAACAAAGATGCGACCATTCAGCTTACGACGAAAGAGGTCTACTGGACAGAAACATTAAGCGACACGCAAGCGATCGCTTATGCAGAGACGCAGACGACGCGCTATTTGATTGTGTTACGGCGCAACGAGGCAACGCACGTCGTCACTCACGTCACACGCCGTACCGTACACGACGGACAAGAGTGGGCGGAAGCGGATGTCATCGATACGGACGCCGGCCGTTTCCTGATTGTCGTCGGTGAAAATCACCGTCGCCTGATTGATCATTTGACGGTAGCACCATTCAAGGTTGCAGTCACGAACGGGGCAGAAGAGACCCGTGCCATCGAAGCGATGACGCGTACATTTGACGTCGCAACGAAGGAACGGTTCCATACGGTGCAAAAGCTCCCACAAGCTTTTCCGAAATCACTGTTCTTTGATCTCCACGCGGTGGACGCCTCAGGCGCAGAACGGTTCCGCTTCCTGTCGAACAGCATCGACTGAAGCATCAAGAGTGGGCACTCGTCTTCTCGTTCGGTATACTAGTTGCAGTGAACAAGGGAGGAATCGGTATGTGGATTGTAATGAATCAACTACGCGTCGTCAAAGGGAAGTCCGATCAAGTTGCGGCGCGCTTTAAGACGACAAAAGGGATTGAACAGATGGAAGGATTTATCCGGATGCAAGTGCTCGTCGATATTAGTCAGGACGAACACGATGTCGTGACGATCATGACGACATGGGGAAAACAAGCAGATTTCCACGCTTGGCAAGCGAGCCAAGCATATAAAGGCGTCCACAAAAAACGAGACGCTGGGACTTCTGAAGTCAAACCGCTCGTCCTCTCCAATGCCGTGACGGAATATGCCGTCGTCGCCGATCATCCGCATCTCTAAAAAATGCCTGACACCCGTTCTTCGGATGTCAGGCATTTCAGCGTGTAGACAAACTAGATGGAAGGTCACTTGAATGTGATTTCCCATCTTTTTTTGCTCTCTCTTTCCTTCCTAATCGTCTTCCTGTGGCAAACATCACGCCGCTTCGCTTCGCTGCAGGGTCGCTCCTGTTTGCTTTCCACTAGGAAGCGATTAGATCGGAAATCGAGGCTTTTTTAGATTTCTTTCATATTATAAAGTAAAAGAAATATACCACGAAGGAGGGTTTCCCATGATGGGAAAACGAAATCAACCCCATCGTTCTGAAAACATCACGGTCACACTCGAACAATTGGTTCCTGCGGACCACTTGGTCCGCAAGGTCGATCTGGTGATGGACTTTCAATTCATCTATCCATTTGTATCATGAGTGTGTTCCTGTATCTTCTACAAAAATATGTAAAGCCACTGAAGACGATTTTATCTTCAAATCCCTTGATGGTCTTTGCGGCAATAGGAAGAAAAAACCGTTCATTTTAGTCAATCTTTCGTTTTTAAATAAAACATAAAAAAAGTGGTGTTTTCGAAATCGAGAACATCACTTTTTTATTAGAATGAAACAAGAAAAAGAAAGTCTGAACTGAGCCCTAGAGTTTGGACAGTTTAATAAAAGCACCCTTAACGTATTAAGCTGCTATGAGATGGCTTCGGTATTGTACCGGAGTCATCTTTTGTAGTTTCCATTGTCTTCGTTCGCTATTGTAATAATCAATGTAAGCATCGACCATGGCACAGACCTCATCGAGGTCAGATGCTAATTTATAATCGACATAATCTTTCAAGTGCCCAAAGAACGATTCGATCGGGGCATTATCCAGGCAGTTTCCTCTACGGGACATGGATTGAAGCATTCCCATCTCACGGATGCGTGTTTGATAAGCAGGATGCGTATAATGGAATCCTTGATCGGAATGTATCATGGCTTCCGGGTGTATATTCCCTTGAAGTCGTTCTGCGAGTTTATTCGTTGTATGAAGGACTAGTTCCATATGGAGGCTTGTAGATAGATGATGTGCCATAATTTCACGTGTAGCGACATCCTTCACACAAGAGAGATAAACAGTTTGACCAGATCCAATACGGAGATAAGTGATGTCTGTGACGAATACCTTACCAGGCTCATCTTGATCGAACCGACGGTTCAAGTGGTTCGGTACAGTCTTATGTTCATATGTCGCTTTAGCGATTTTACGATAAGCGTTCTGCCTACGGATTTTCGTCACGATTCCAAACTTCCTCATGATACGCAAAATACGTTTATGATTCATCGGTCCACCAATGACATCAAGCATCTCCATGTAAAGACCACGATAGCCGATTTTTCCCTTGTGACGATCATGAACACGTTTTAGAAGTAGGTAGTCCGCATAGTCGCGTTCTTCCCGAAGGGAAACACTATCCGTACGTGCGAGCCAGGCGTAATAACCACTGCGGCTCACTTCAGCGAGCGTACATAGGTCCGTCACGAATCGGCCCGATGATTGTTTCCGTAAGACAATATTGATTGCCTGATAGCGCTCAGATGCGGTTAGTTTCGATACTTCGCCTCTCTTTCGAGAGCGTCGAGCTTTTTTAGTAATTCGTTCTCCGCTGTGAGGTACTTGATTCGTGCTTCAGCTTTCGCAAGGCGTCGTTCGACGGAATCATCTTTTTTCGGTCGACCTCCAAGATTTGATTTTCCACGTCTCTCATTCAAGAGTCCTTCTTCTCCATAAATGCGATAGGTCTTCCGCCATCGTTTCAACGCTTCGTTCGTTGTTCGCTTACCGATCATGTCCAGGTCAAAGCCGCTTTCTTCAAAGATTTGTATCGGTCGCTTACCAGCTAAATTCTCACGTACAGCGTGAATCTTAAATTCTCCTTTATATTGAATCGTACGATCTGATACCGAGGCTACGTGAAGATTCGCTTCAAGTTGTCTGATTTGATCTGGATTGAAGGTACGTCTGTTCATGAATAATTCTCCCGTCTAAATTGAATAGATACAGTATATCGATATCTTTAAACACAAAAAACCCCGAATGGGGTCTTTTATCAAGTGTCCACCATTCAGGGTTCAGTTCATTTACTTCTCAGACAGCGTATTTTGCCAGTCTTCCCCTACACCCGCCCAAGGGTATGTTCAAAACGAATGCCTTCTACTATGATGCGTATTACGATTGCTATCTCTGTGAAAATGATCAGCAGCTTGTCTATCGAACAACTACACGGGAATGAAGACGGGAGTACGTATCAGATCCAAAAATCTGTGAAACTTGTCCATTTCTAGAACGGTATACGAAAAGTCAGACGATGCAGAAAGTGATTCATCGGCATGTCTGGCAAGATGCAATCGACGAAGTCGAGCGCCTTCGCCACACACCGGTTAATAGGCAGCTGTATGCCCGACGAAAAGAGACAATCGAACGTGTCTTTGCGGACGCGAAAGAAAAGCATGGCATGCGTTGGACTCGCTACCGCGGGTTAAAAAAAGTAACGATGCAGACCATGCTCACTTTTGCTGCCCTGAACCTCAAAAAATTGGCCAATTGGTCATGGGATTCCAGTCGGAATCCTAATGGAGTGTCATATTTTTTACGCATACATAAGACAAACCCTCATTTCCAAGTGGATATGAGGGTTTGTCTACAGTCTGAAATGCCTGACACCCGTTCTTCGGATGTTAGGCATTTTACATGTTCTTTCGCAGAAATGGGTAAAAGAGTTAAAACGGACAACAGAGGTGAGACAGCATGACGCGACGGAAACTGATTGTATCCGGTATGACCGTAGTGTTCGGCATGGTATTGATTCTCGGTTTTTTACTGTCAGGCGGATTCGTCTATCTTTATTTCTTTGCCATCCTGATCGGTTGTGCCTCGTTTTTGCGGGAACCGCTGTCCCGTGCAGAATGGTCGCAAGAAGGCATTGTCTTCATCCTCGTATGTTGTCTCATTTATGTCACCCAGCATTTTTTATTCTAATCAGTTGATCTGATAGGAATCGAGCAGTAAGTCCCGTGCTTCCGGCGTCAATTTAAAGCTGATTTTCCGCGTCCGGTCTTCAAGGTAGATATCCGTCTTTTTGACACGTCGGTCGAGATAGATTCGATACTGTTGTGCTTGATCTCCGTTAAAGAGCATCAAATAGGACCGCTCTGCGAGTTTTCCCTTTTTCTCCGCGACCTGACTCTGCTTGATCAATCCGGTCAACGTCTTCATTTCCTCGACGGATGTCATCAGGAATTCCTGCTCGCTCAATTCGTCATATGGCGTTTTTTGTGTGTAGTCGACCTTTGGAAACGGACGGTCATGAAAAACGGCATGGCGGGGGGACTCCGAACTGTCGTCGTCATCCGGTAGCAGCTTGATGCCTGGCGGTAGCTCGGACTCCTGTCTGACGGTCAACGTATAGCGCGACCGTTCTCCTGATGTCGTTGTTACCTGTAGCGATCCATACTCACCCTGACTGTTCGGTTCTGCCGGTGTAAAGCGTACCTTGACTGGTTTTTCCGCCTCGATAATCGACGCTTCAAAAAGAAGATTGATCCCATCCGTCAGCAGGTGCGGACGAATCTGATGTCGGTCGTCCATGTACGTCTTATCAATAAATACGAAGTGCGGTATCCCGTGAGCAAACGGCGTCAATTCCATCACATTCGTGACGGTTGTTTCTTTCGTCTGATCATTCGTCGCCCGGATGACGAGGTATCCCGTCGTCGGCAGTGTCAACTGCATTTGCGACTTGCGAACATGATCGACCAGATGGCTGTACAGTTGACGATTTTTCGGATCAATGTTCTTGATTTCAATCTTTTTCACCGGTTTCTTCAAGGCTGAAGTTGAAAACGATTTTTGTTTTTTCGTTAACGAATGAAACGTCGGCAGATGCCGCATGTCATCACAATAAAGGTATGGTTGACCGTCCGCCTCGATATACGTCGCCCGCGTCCCTTCGATGAACAGTCCGATGTTGACGAGCGAGACGTAATAATGGTCACCCACGGTATACTGTTTTGGTGGCTTGACCTTTTTTTGATGACAGACTTCTTGAATCAGGCTCCCCAGTTTCGGATCGGCACTTTTGAAGTCGCTGACGTTTAACGTATCGTAAAGGTCCGGTACATAGCTGAACCGGACCGGTTCCGGATCTTCAGCACAGCCACTCAAGAATACTAGGCAGAGGGCCAACACGAACCGTATGCGCATATCTCATTCCCCCTCAATCTGTTCCGCGAGCTGTGCAGCCAGCTCACCTGACAATTTTGTACCTTTTTTCGAGGTTGTGTCTTGCAGGTAGACATCTGTTTTCTGGGCACGCTTTTTTAAATACACGGTGAACGTTTGTGTTTTCCCCTTGTCGACGAGTGTTAAATACTGAAGCGACGGTTTATTTCCTTGCGGTTGCTCGAGGGTGACCTGTTTCAGTTCGTTCGCGAGGGCAAGTGATAATTCATCCGGCATGATACCAATTTTGCGGATATTGCCTTCTTGCAGGGACTCGATCGTCGGGTGGAGGAAACCTTCGATTCCGTCATTGCGTTCTTCATCGTCCATTTCGAATAACTTCACCTTCTGATAAACCGGTTGATATCGTAAGGACAAGGTTTTTTCTTCTACATCGCCCAGCTCATTTTTTGCGCGTAACGTCACATACGGAATCGTTTGATTCGCCGTAAGTGTCTCCGGTAAGGGATGATACGTCATGTCGACTTTTTCCTGATCATATGTCGTCATTACGATCCGGTCCTGCAGGTACCAACCGGGACTTTCGAAAGTAATCGAATGATATATCGCATTTGCTCCGTTCCCGCTCGGACGCGTCGTCAAATAAAAGTCTGTCGTCTGGTTGATGAACGAAGTCGGGACATCGACGAGCACGTGCTCTTTGTTGTTCTCTGTCAGGATGACGAGTACCTGTCCCGCAATCGGCATATGTAAGTTATGGAAGGGTGCGAGACGACGGCTGAAATCACCCTCTGTTTTCGCTTCACGATTTTGATTCGCATGGCGTGTCAGTTGTTTTTCCGTCACCGGGAAAAATGTCGGCGTCTGCAAGGGCGTTTTGTCCGTTCCTTGGTCTACCTTCACCCACGGATGGTCTTTCGCTTCGACCGGATGAATTTTTAATTGATGCGTATCCCGCGACCGGCAGGCGAGGTACAGGTTTTCTTTTTCAGCGAGATAAAAGACCTCGGTTTGAGCTCCATACATTTCAAGCGTTTTTAAGGAAAAGTACATCTCATATGTATTAAGGATCCGGTAGGATGAGGGCAGTGCCGTCGTCTTTTTATTCTTGCACGTTTTTAACAATTGTTTTTTCTCTTTCGTCGCTACATCGTCTACGAATTGCCGATCGGTAAAACGTTCGACTGACCAGTACGCCGGTACGGACTCAAGCTTCAATAAACGTTCTTGACCGCACCCGGTCAAGACGAGACTGCAGGCCAGTCCTAATGCCAGTGACCATGATTTAATGACAATCCCCCCCGTCGTTTTCTACTTATTTTACCATATCTTTTTTCCATATTTTATCTATTTTTCATTTCACTTTAACCTTAAGATGTTAATAATCTATCAGAACGGGGTAATACTCAATCATGCACGGATTTCACTACTACACGGGGGTTATTCAAATGGGTACATTCATTCAAGCAGTTGACGGAACTAAAATTTATGTCGAAGATGTCGGTTCAGGACAACCGGTCGTCATGTTACACGGATGGCCAGCGAATAACAACATGTTCGAATATCAAAAGAATGCCTTGCTCGACGCCGGCTACCGTTACATCGGGGTTGATTACCGCGGCTACGGCAAATCGGATGCTCCAGCCAGCGGATATGATTATGCAACGATGGCATCTGACATCGATCAAGTCATCACGCAGCTCGAACTGAAAGACGCAGCGTTACTCGGCTTTTCCATGGGTGGCGGGATTGCGTTACGCTATCTGCTCAACCACGGATCAAGCAAAATCTCGAAATTGATTCTTGCGGGTGCTGCAGCTCCGGTCTTCACGCAACGGGAAGGGTACCCGTACGGGATGACAAAAGACGAAGTCGATGACTTGATTGCCGATACGAGAAAAGACCGTCCGGCGATGCTTGAAGGATTCGGAAAAATCTTCTTTGAACAAGACCATTCAGAACCGATGACACAATGGTTCCACAACTTAAGTGTCGCAGCCTCTTCTCACGGCACGATTTTATCGGCAATCGCCTTGCGCGACGAAGACTTACGGGATGAATTGCCGCAGATTGACGTCGAGACGTTAATCATTCACGGTAAAAAAGACAAAGTCTGTCCGTTTGAATTTGCGGAAGAAATGCAAAAAGCAATCCCGAACTCACAGATCGAACCATTTGAAGAGAGCGGGCACGGGACAGTACTCGATGAACGCGAAAAATTCAACGATACATTACTTGCTTTCTTAAAATAATCAAAGACACGAAAAACAGCCATCGCAAGTATGCGATGGCTGTTTCAGATTGTAGACAACGTGCAATCGGGAGAGAAAGCGTCTTTTTTCGTTGCTTTCCTCGGGCGAGGCGAAAGCCGTTGCTCCTTGGTCCTAGCGGACAACGAGCAGGGTCTTGCCTGCCTCTGAAAGTGCGTTTTTAACGCACTTTCAGAGGCAGGAGTCAACGAAACGTGACGCTTTTTAGGTAATACCGTGAGGGAAATCCAGGCATGCAGACGGCTTAGAGCGCAATCCGTCTCGAATCGCTTTTAAAGCGAAAAGCAATCGGTCGCGACCCTGCAGCTTTGCTGTAGCGGCGCGGAAGTTTGCCGCTTTGAAGACGAGGCGAGACAGGGGAGCGCGAACGAATTGCATCTCGATATCGCCTGTTCATGCTTCACAAGAGTTTGTCTAAACACAAAAACAGCCATCGCATATTTTTGTGTCTAGATTGAGGAATGAATACCTCTCTGTTTTAGGAGGTTCCACATGCAGACACCTTAGTGCCCGTTTCGCCTTGAACCGAACACCCAGTTCATTCGAAATTCGAGTTCTTATGTCGTATAACTTTTGATGAACCGGCGATCGATCCATTGTTTCAAACGCCAGCTCAAATGATTCGTCTGATAGTGTCGTCCGTAAAGCAAGGTCCCTTGCTGATGTCCCATCGAAAGAATCGTCAAGTAACGCGTTTGCGGCCGGAACGTCCGCAAACGTTCCTGATTGACGAAACGAAGGAGATTCTCAAGCAAGACCGGTGCTTGCCGGACGGCGGTTACACCGTTCTTCGGTGTGTTCGGATATGCGGCGAGCGTCGCACAGTCCCCGACGGCAAACAGAGAAGGGTCCTCGAGCGACTGGAACGTCTCGTGAACGAGCAAAAACCCGCGCTCATCACAATAGAGGCCGGATGCCTTAAACAAATCCAGCGCTGACGCGCCACCTAAAAACAGGACGGCATCTGCTTTAAATGATTGGCCCGACTGGAGCCGGACGGTTTGCTCATCAAGAGAGAGGAACCGGTCGACGATGCGTGTCACGCCCAGCGTATCCAACCGGTCAAGGATGCTCGCTTCTGCCGGGTGTCCTGCGAGGAGCGATTCATCATGGACGAGTGTGACCGGACAACCGTCCGATTGGAATGAGGCGGCCATCTCGATTGCAGCAGCACCGCTCCCGACGATGACGGGCGACGATGCCTCTTTAAACTGACGGAGCGCCTGATCGATTTGATAATTCGGCTTGATTGTGACGCGTGACGTTGCATCTGAGACATTCCAGTCATTCGAACCGATGTTACACGATACGACGTCGTAAGAAATGATTTCGCCTGACTGACAGAAGACTTGTTTCGTTTGCGGATCGATGCGCGTGACACGGTCCTCCATCAATGTCTTTCCGTGACGCGCACAGAGTGCTTTGACATCGACCCGGGTCTCCTCGAGTCGATACGTGCCGTCCGCAAGACCGGAGAACATTCCTGAATAATACTGATAACGGGACGGATTGATGACGATCCATTCAACATCCGGATGCGTTCCTTCCTTGATACATTCTAAATGGGCATGACCTGCCCCGACTAATACGATTCGTTTCAAACCTTCACCTACTTCTTTAAATTAACTGCTTCCGAAACTATGATTCCCTGAATCCGTCTGCGTTAATCTAATGAATGTCATAGGACAATCCGAAGCAGGCTCGCCACGAGACAAACCAGACAAAAAAACACTTGGTCGTGACGCGTCACGACCGGACGAACATAATACGTCCGCTCGGCCTGAAACCGACGCGCTTCCATCGCAATCGCGATTTGTTCCGAACGCATGATACTGTTCGTAAAAAGCGGTAAACTGATGGCGAAAAACGTCTGCCATGGCCAAATCGAGTGCTGTTGGCGGACCCGCCGTGCTTGACAGATTGTTCTTATTTCCTGCTGGAAGATCGGAATAAAACGAATCCCTGCTAAAAAGCCGTATGCGAGACGGTCTGGAAGGCGGCACTGATGAATCAGGCTCATGACGAACCGGGTTTGGTCGGTCGTCGCGATGAACGTCAAACTGAGGAAGACGAAGGCGAGCATCCGCAGTGCGATCAACCAGGCGTGACCGATACTTTCTTCCGTCACGCGAAACCAACCGAATGACCAAACTTCCGTACTGCCTTTTCCGAAGGCTGCCATCATCCAAAATGTCAGCAAGAACAAGACGAGGTAGGGGGAGACCCGTTTGGCGAGCATCAACAGTGACCAACCGGAGCAGCCCAATCCGACCGCAGCGAGTAAAAGTAAGGCTATCGTTTCGCGTAACGTCGGTGCCGCAATCAAAAGCACCATCACATACAGGAGGGCACCGAGCTTGAGTGCCGGATTAATACGCGCGAGCGGGGAGTCGTTTTCCTGCACGACGTTTCACCTCCTCGAGTTGCTGATACAAATACGATAACGGACGAGAGAGTTGGTTATGCTCGAGTAACGTCTCGTCTTTAAACAAAGTGTCCGGTGTGCCGTCGAACTGAAGTCGCCCGTCACCAAGGACGAGGACCCGGTCGGCATACTGGTGGACCAGCTCCATGTCATGCGTCACCATGATCAGCGTCGTCCCGTTTAATCGCGCCTGCTCGAACATCTCGATGAGTTGACTTGTCGTCTCGGCATCTTGACCGAACGTCGGTTCATCGAGCAACAGGACGTCTTTTGGCTCTAACAACATCGTCGCGACGCTGAGCCGTCGCTTTTGACCCATGCTCAGGGCGAGGGGCGACTGACGGGCGACATGGGTTAACCGGTAGGATTGCAACGCCGTTTCAATCCGCTCCGGCGTCGGTGCATCCATGCTGATTACGAGCTCGTCTTCGACCGTCTGCTTGAGAAATTGGAGCTCTGGCTGTTGAAAGACGAATCCGACGTGTCGGTAATAGCTCCGACTTTTCCATGCCCGCAGTTCTTTTTCGAACAAGCGGACCGTACCGCCTTGCGCCGGAATCAATTTCGCCAGTGTTTCGAGCAACGTGCTTTTCCCGGCACCATTCGATCCGACAACCATGATCCACTCTCCGCCGTGTGTTGCAAGCGACAGGTCGTCGACAATCACTTGCTTACGGCGTCCTAACGAGGTACGCGTCAGCGCGAACGTATTGTCGTGCCGAACCGGAGGACGGATGTTAGTCACTTTTCGTAACCGCCCCGCCTGGGAAGAAGCGGGGGGCACGGTTTCCAGTTCATACGGGTAGAGGAGCGGTGTCGCAATGCCGCGTCGTTCAAGTTCATCGCGATGCTGACCGAAGACATCAAGCGGCGGACCATCGCGTAAAATCGTTCCGCCGTGATCGAAGACGAGCACCCGGTCACTGAACGTCACACAGCGGTCAAGCTGATGTTCAATCAGAACGAGCGTCAACGTCCGGTCGTGATGGAGTTCCTCAATCAGCTGCATCAAAACCCGATGTCCTGCCGGATCGAGTTGCGCCGTCGGTTCGTCAAGCAATAGAATATCCGGCTCAAGGGCTAGGACGCAGGCGAGGGCGAGTCGTTGTTTCATCCCTCCTGACAGTTGCATAATCGGTGTCGTCAGCGGCACGTCCAGGCCGACACGTGCCAGTACGGCGTCAATCCGGTCATCCATCTGACTGCGGTCGACTGAGCGATTTTCAAGACTAAAGGCAACTTCCGCTCCGACGGTCTGCATGCAGAACTGGTCGTCCGGATTTTGAAAAAGGATTCCGACCGTCCCATTCGTTTTGCAGTGGCCGCTGACATCGGCTTCAATCGCGTCAGGTAATAAACCGGCGAGAACATGTAAAAACGTCGTTTTCCCACTGCCGCTCGGTCCGACGAGCAACGTCGTTTCCCCTTCGTGTAGCGTCACCGTCACGTGGTGCAGGACGTTGTCATGTTGCCCCGGATAGCGGACAGACAAGTCGTTACAATGAATCATGCCGCATCCGGTTTCTGCCGCTTACGCCCGATCGCATAACCGTTCAACGTCCCTGTCTTGACGAGCGCATCGACGATGACTTTTGCAAGTAATCCACCGAGCAATGCACCGCTGACGAGTTGAAGGGAAAACGTCAACAGAAGTGTCGTCGTCGTATAGTAGGCGAAACCATTGACGACAAGACTATAGACCATACTGCCGATTGCGGCGAACATTCCGGATAGAACTAACGTCATTGTGTTGAACTTCCGGTATCCGAAGAGGGCAAAAGCGATTTCGGCACCGATTCCTTGAGCGAAACCAATCAATAAGGCCGATAATCCGAAGTGACTCCCCGTGAATAATTCGACAGCCGCGGCGACGACTTCTGCAATCAGTGCTGCCCCGGGCTTTTGAATGATGTAGGCGACAAGCGGACTCGCGATGACCCAAATCCCGAACATCCAGTTCGATCCGACCGGTCCGAAGATCGCGGAAATCGGTAACCACAATGTCGACCACCCTAAGTAGAGTACCCCGCAAGCAACCGACAACATCATCATGACGATGATTTCTTTCATTTTCCAACTGTTCATGTTCCTATCTCCCTTTGGCACAACCACCAGACAAACAAAAAGACCGCCCTCTATGAAAGAGAGCGGTCGCTGAATCTGCAAACATGCAGAAAAATTGAACGAATTACCGCTCCACTTTCCTACGCTAGTATGAACTAGATCAGGTTCAAAGGGTCCGAAGTGAATCGTCTCAGCCAATGGGCTCCCCTAGTGGATGTGCATATAATGTGTACGCTATTTACTGTACCGACTCTACTGACAGTTGTCAATACAGATAAAAAAACCCTCCGCGAGGGGAGGGTAAGAAAAATTATTCTTTTTCTTCCGTTTGTTCTTCAGTAGAAACTTCTTCTGTCGCTTCAGCTGGTTCTTCAGCATCTGCTTCTTCGAGATCCGCTTCAAGTGTCGATTCGACGACGGCAACGACTTGAATGTCACCTTCCGTAACGATACGGTATTCTTTTTCTTCCGGTAAATCCGAAACCGATAGAGAATCACCGAGGTTAAGATTTGTCACATCGACTTCGACGCGTTCCGGTAATTTATCTGGTGTAGCTGCAACTGTTACTTTAAAGAGTGTTTGTGAAAGATATCCACCAAGTTTTGCACCAGCCGCTTCGCCGACGAGGACGATATCTGTTTCGACTTCTGTTTCTTCATCCATTTTAACAGCGATGAATTCAACGTGCTTGATTGTTGGTGTGAAGATATCCATATCGAGTTTGTTGATCAGTGTGTTGACTTTTTTACCACCGATTTGAAGTGCAACAAGTGCATTCTCACCATGTTCACGAACGACTTTGATCAATGCTTTTTCGTCAAAGGCAATCGGTGTACTTTCCACTTTGTAACCATACACGACACCAAGAGCTTTTCCTTCATGACGTAATTGCTTTCTAAGTGAGCGTGGGCGTACTTCGCGTTCTTCTACTTTTAATGTTACTGACATGTTCATTTCCCCCTTGAATTTGGTATAGCCCTCAAAAGGTAATGAAGAAAGGAGTGGAACGAATCGTTCCGGATCAAGACAGTGCATCGAATGCTATTTCAAATTGATTTCATAAAAAATGAAGATCGAAGTGAGTGGTTAGCATTTCTCTCCCAGGTCATTACGCTGATATTGAGAAACATGTGGTTGTAAAAGCAACTCGCTGATGCGGTGCTATGATAGTTATACCCCCGTAACATTAAAAGCTAAACATCAACCGGCGAAAAAACGATAGCCAGAAACCTGTTCTCCCTAGAGCAGCAACGGTTTACATCATGTAAAGAAATCGGTGCCTTTCCTCTTATTCAAGCAATTGAACCATCTCATCGACCGATAACGCAAGTGACGCCGGTTGTTCAAGTATGTCCGTCACGAGTGTCGCCTTCCGCTCCTGCAGCTCGATGATTTTTTCTTCGATTGTGCCTTTCGTGATTAATTTAATGACTTCGACCGTCTGTGTTTGTCCCATCCGGTGTGCCCGGTCAGCCGCTTGCTGTTCGACAGCCGGATTCCACCAACTATCATATAAGATGACGGTATCCGCCGTCGCCAAGTTCAGTCCGGTGCCGCCCGCCTTCAGTGAAATCAAAAAC
This sequence comes from Exiguobacterium sp. QJM3NY_9, assembly GCF_056173545.1. Classification (NCBI taxonomy): domain Bacteria; kingdom Bacillati; phylum Bacillota; class Bacilli; order Caryophanales; genus Exiguobacterium; species Exiguobacterium sp. QJM3NY_9. The sequence goes on from NZ_CM149679.1 coordinate 1,592,001, forward strand.
AGATCGACTTCGCCTGCATTAAAACGGTCGCAGCGTTCGAGACGCTCCGCAATCGGTGTATCCCCGCGCAGTTCGAAATGGGGAAGGTGTAACTCATGCAGGTCGTTCCGAATCAAATCGAGCATTTTTGTAAACTGTGAAAAAATTAAGATCCGTTTGCCTGCTGCCCGTTTTTCTTGAATCAAGGCGAGCAACCGGTCCCGTTTCGCCGACCGGCCACGGTAGTTTTCGACGAACAGACGGGGATCGCAACAGATTTGCCGGAGCCGGGTCAATCCGGCGAGTAACTTCATCCGTTCTTCCGGTTTTGACTGATCAAGATGCTGTAACGTCTCGAGCTGTAACTTTGCCAAGTGGGCGGCATAGAGTTTTTTCTGACCCGCCGTCAGTTCCGTGTACTGATGGACGACTTGTTTCGCCGGCAACTGTTGCAAAACATCTTTTTTCGTCCGGCGCAGCAAAAACGGTTCGACGAATTGTTGGACGTCCCGTGCTGACCAGTCAAGAAACCGTTGCCGGTCCGGCAAGAGTGCCGGAAAGACGACGTCAAAGATTGACCAAAGATCAAGCGTCTTGTTTTCGAGCGGCGTCCCCGTCAAGGCAAACCGCCGCGTCGCCCACAGTTGTTTTAAGCTGACCGTCGTCTGCGACCGTGGATTCTTCAGATGTTGTGCTTCATCAAAAAAGATACAATCGTAATGGATCGTTTGATGATTTTTGATGTCGAGCCGGAGCGACGGGTAGGAGATGATGAGAATGACGTCGTCCGGCAAGTCTTCGAGCTGTCGTAAGCGCGACGCACGACTCCCGCTGAGCACACGGACGGTGCGTGTCGGGGCAAAGCGGCGCAGCTCTGCTGCCCAGTTGTAGAGGAGTGACGCCGGGGCGACGATCAAGACACGTGCACTCGGGAGCGTTTCGATATAACCGATGGCTTGAATCGTTTTGCCGAGTCCCATCTCGTCCGCTAAGATGCCATGACAGTCGTGTGCCGCAAGACTCTTGAAGAAGCGGACGCCGTCTTGCTGATACGGCAAAAGTTGTGTCGCGAGCGGTTCCGGTAACGCCAGTCGTTCTGTTTTTCCGGCTTTCATCTCGAGCAATCGTTCCTTCAGTTGACTGTGGACCGTCAAGAAAGCAGCCGGGGTCAACAGGGCCAAGTTCGGCACGGCAGGAACGGTCAATTCCGCTTCAAGTAACGTCTGTTCCGTCGCTTCGACTTCCCGTAACAGCCGTTTGATTTGCGTGAAGGCACGGTCTTCAAGCGACAACAATTGTCCTGAACGTAAACGGTGGTACGTCTTTTGCGTCACGAGTGACGCAAGGACCGCCGACAGTTCTTGTTCTGAAATCCCGTCCATCGAAAACTTGAACGTCAACCAATCGAGTCGCTTCGTCACGTTGACTTCAATTTTCGGATGGAATGGACCGGGGAGCAATGCCGTTTTGATACTCGCCGTCGCGTATAACTCGAGTTGACCGAGGGCAACCATCGGGTCAAGTAAACCTTTTAAGACAACGTAGTGATTACTTTCTCCTTCTACTACATAACGGGCTTGATCCGCGCAGAGTCCTGTCGCTTCCAAATAACGCGTCACCGCCCGCTCCGTCGACAAGTCACGCCCAATCCAGCGTGTCGGAGTCAACGGGTTGACGGTTTTGCCGTCGTAATCAAACGTGACGACGACTTCCAGCCGGGTATTGATCCGGTCGAGAGCCAATTTGACGCGAGGGGACCCGCTGACGAGTCGGCCCCGGACAGCGGCGCTCATCCAGATGTCTGCCCGTTCCCGTAACCAGTCGCGGTCGTTCAGTAAACGGTCGAAGTAGGGCAGGGACAAGAGATAACTGCGCTGTGTCGTCAGGCTTTCGAGTGCACCCCCGCCGTCGCGGACGTCAAACCGGAGTTGCGCTCTATTTTCGCGCGTCAATGCCGCAAGATAGGTTGCAGCTGCGGCATCTTCAATTGTCGGTTGCGCTGAAAACGGTGTGATGGCCGGACGATTCGGTCCGGGCGTCCCGTAGGCTTGAATTTGTTGTAAGGCTAACAGCACCGCGACGATATGCCCGCAAAATGAGGCGTCCATCGCAAGTGACGGACAGTTGCATCCGGCGTCAACACCCGTTTCCCGGAGGTGGACGTGGACATGAAAACGTGTTTCACCGGCAACTTCCGCCTCGACGAATACATCACCCGGTGTGTAGTTGCGTAAGGTCACTTTTTTTGCCGTCACATACCGTTTTCCGCGGCGAAAGGCATAGGTATCTGACATTTGTTTGATTTTTCGTTCACTTAATCCAAAATTCATCTGTGGTCTCCTTTACTATAAAGTTACTATAAGGTGACATAACACTATTATCGTTCACCATCAAATAATTCAATCGCCCGTTTTTTCTCTTGATCGCCGATATGGGCATAGACTTGAGTCGTCGCGACGGACTCATGCCCAAGCAATTGCTGAATCGTCAAGACATCGACGCCACCTGTCGCGAGACGCGTCGCAAACGTATGCCGTAACTTGTGCGGTGTGATTTGTTTTCGTTCCAAAAACGGTAAGACCGGTCGTAACCGATCGGTATGCCGCTTTAATATATGTTGGACCGCCCGCGGGCTGAGCGGTTTCCCTTGTTTCTCGAACACAGCGTCCGTCCCACGCATCGACAACTGATAGTGCGCGGCGTACTTTCTGAGGGCGACGCGTGCCGGTTGCGCAAGTGGGATGACCCGCTCCTTGTTGCCTTTACCAATCACCCGAATCGTCCCTTCATGAAAATCGAGATCGTTCCACGTCAATTGTGTCATCTCACTGAGACGCATCCCGCTATAGCCGAGTAGCTGGAACAACGTCACGTCACGGACGCGGTCACGCTCATAATGGGCCGCCTCCCGCGGATTCATTTCAATGTTCGACGGCAGCAATTGAATCAGTTCATCCCATTCGCGTTTCGTTAAGTAGACCGGATCGCGTTTCGCTTGTTTCGGACGGTTGATTTTTGCGACCGGATTTTCCGACAGGACGCCGATGTCGATCAAATGGCGAAATAACGATTGTAACGCCGATAACTTCCGGTTGATGACGCTCGGCGCATTGCCTTTCGTCAAGGCTAAGTATTCTGCGTAAGCCGCAATTCCCGCGCCGTCAATCTCAAGGAACGCCTCTTGCGTGATATCAATCGCCCGGACATCCTGCCCTGACGCGGCGGCGACAAAGCTAAAAAACGAATCAAAATCATACACATAACGACGCATCGTTGCTTTTGAGAAATTTTTTGAAGCTAAGTGGTCGATATAATCGCGAATAAATTCCGGCATCCGGTGATAGCCTGGTAGATCAACGGTATGGGCCGGAATTTGGACGGTTTTAACGGTTTTTCCTAGATTTTTAAATAAACTCATCAGTCTATTCCCCCTCTGACCTTACTATACCAAACGTTGGTAGACGGTACACTAGTTTGCGTGAAATAGTTATTTCACGCAATGTTAAATTGTCAGACAGGGAGCCCTCAGTTGCATCGACTTTCCGACTCACGGGCGACTGGTCAACTCGATGCAAATCAACGAAAGGTGTAATTCCTTACATCAAACAGAACAATAATTGTATTATGTCACCTTGACAGAACGAATTCAGAAAAATATTCTTGAAAACCAATTTCGCTCTCAGTTGCATCGAACATGACTTCGACAGGTGGTTGGTCGTCTCATTTTCGTACAGAACGTTTTTCGTTTTTTCTCGAAATTGTCGCGAACTTTTAGAAACACGGCTTAACCGAAAGTGATTCGGGTATAGACAAGAAGATTGACTCAATTACGTATAGGGGGAGAAATGAATGATTTCTGATCAACAAGCACGCCAATTACTAAAAGAAGCGAAACGGATTGCCGTCGTCGGGATTTCAAGTGATTCCGGGAAAACTGCGAACTGGATCGCCGATTACCTTGTGCAGCACGGGTACGAGGTCGTTCCCGTCAATCCGACGCTTGACGAATGGAACGGATTAAAAGTTTATCCGACGGTCGATAGCATCCCGGGTCATATCGATATCGTCGACGTGTTCCGTCGCTCCGAGTTTTTAGCGGACGCTGCAAAAGAAGCGGTTGCCCATGGCGACGTCGGGATGATTTGGAACCAGCTCGGTCTGTCGAGCGTCGAAGCGGAAAGTTTAGCGCTCGGGGCAGGAATCCCGTATATCGAAAATCGATGCATCAAAATCGAACACCAATACTTATGATTTCGAATCAAATCAAGACACTTACTCAAGCGCGAGTGAGTGTCTTTTTTACGTTCCCTCTTGTCAGATAGCAAGAAGATGCCTACAATTAGATACAGACTACTAGAAAAACGAACGAATGTTTGGAAAATCGGCGTTTTTCTATATGAGGTGAAAACTATGGCGACAGATTTAAACAATTATAATGACGATGCCATCCAGGTGCTCGAAGGACTCGAAGCTGTCCGGAAGCGCCCAGGTATGTATATCGGATCGACTGACCACCGTGGTCTCCACCACTTGGTGTATGAGATTGTCGATAACGCAATCGATGAAGCCCTTGCCGGGTTCGGGGAACAGATCGATGTCACAATCCATAAAGATAACGCCATCACGGTCCGTGACCACGGGCGCGGGATGCCGACGGGAATGCACGCGTCGGGGAAACCGACGGCAGAAGTCATCTTCACCGTTCTCCACGCCGGCGGAAAATTCGGGCAAGGCGGTTATAAGACGTCTGGTGGATTGCATGGTGTCGGCGCCTCCGTCGTCAATGCCTTATCAACAGACTTGAAGGTGACGATTTATCGTGACGGAAAACAGTTCGAGCAAACGTTTGAAAATGGCGGAATGCCTAAAACGACGTTACTTGAGACGGGAGCGACGCGTCAAAAAGGAACGGCTGTCTATTTTAAGCCGGATGCGAAAATTTTCAGTACCTTGACATACAACTATGAAACGCTCGCTGAACGTCTTCGTGAATCCGCTTTCCTCTTAAAAGGTTTGAAAATCACCTTGACGGATGAACGGTCCGACAAAGCAGATGTCTTCCAATACGAAGAAGGGGTCAGCGAGTTCGTCGGTTATTTGAACGACGACAAGGATGTCCTGCATCCGACGGTCGCGTTTGAAGGCGTCGAAAACGAAATCGAAGTCGATATCGCGTTCCAATTTACGGACGCCTACTCGGAAAACGTCCTGTCGTTCGTCAATAACGTCCGGACTCGTGACGGTGGAACCCATGAAGTCGGTTCGAAAACGGCAATGACTCGCGTCATGAACGAATATGCCCGTAAAAATAGTTTATTAAAAGAAAAAGATAAAAATCTCGACGGCAATGATATTCGGGAAGGCTTGACGATGATCGTCTCGATTCGGATTCCGGAAGAGTTCCTCCAGTTCGAAGGACAAACGAAGTCAAAACTCGGTTCTCCTGAAGCACGGACGAGTTGTGACGCCGTCATCAGCCGTCGTCTGTCGACGTACCTCGAAGAAAACCCGCAAACGGCAACTTTACTCATTAAAAAAGCCATTCGTGCGGCACAAGCTCGCGAAGCAGCCCGCAAAGCCCGGGAAGAAGCACGCAACGGCAAGAAAAAGAAACGTTCCAGCATCTTAAACGGGAAATTGACACCGGCCGCTTCAAAAAATGCCGACAAAAATGAATTGTTCCTCGTCGAGGGAGATTCTGCCGGCGGTTCTGCAAAACAAGGACGGAACCGGACGTTCCAAGCGATTTTACCGTTACGCGGGAAAGTCCTGAATACGGAAAAAGCGAAACTCGCGGACATCATGAAGAATGAAGAAATCAACATGATCATCCATGCGATCGGAGCCGGGGTCGGGGCAGATTTTGACTTGTCCGACTGTAATTTCGACAAGGTCATCATCATGACCGATGCCGATACCGATGGCGCCCACATTCAAGTCCTCCTGCTGACGTTCTTCTTCCGGTACATGCGTCCGTTGATTGACGCCGGGAAAGTCTTCGTCGCTTTACCTCCGCTGTATCGCGTCTCGAAAGGCAAGGGAAAAACGGAGAAGTTCGAGTATGTCTGGGATGAAGACACACTGGCGAAAACAACGAAAAAGTATGGTAAAGGCTATATGATCCAACGCTACAAAGGACTTGGTGAGATGAATGCTCCTCAACTTTGGGAAACGACGATGGATCCTGAGACCCGGACATTGATTCGCGTCACGATCGACGACGCCGCCGTTGCTGAAAAACGTGTTTCCGTCTTGATGGGCGATAACGTCGGCCACCGCCGGTCATGGATTGAAGATAACGTCGCGTTCGGACTCGCGGAAGACATCTCAATCATTGAAAATGAACACGTGACGAAAGCGAGTGTGACAAAGCATGTCTAATCTACAAAACATCTTAAATTTATCGCTCGAACAGGTCGTCGGTGACCGGTTCGGACGTTATTCGAAATACATCATTCAAGACCGGGCTTTACCGGATGCGCGCGACGGGCTCAAACCCGTCCAGCGGCGTATTCTCTATGCGATGCATACGGAAGGGAACCTGTATGACCGTGCGTACCGGAAGTCTGCCAAGACGGTCGGGGTCGTCATCGGCAATTACCACCCGCACGGCGACTCGTCTGTCTATGAGGCGATGGTCCGCTTGAGTCAGGAGTGGAAGTTACGGTACCCGCTCGTCGACATGCAAGGGAATAATGGATCGATTGACGGCGATAGTGCTGCCGCAATGCGATATACGGAAGCACGTCTCTCGAAAGTCTCAAGCTTGATTCTAGACGGCATCAATAAACAGACGGTCGATTACACACTCAACTTTGATGATACGACGGAAGAACCACTCGTCTTACCTTCGTTGTTACCGAACTTGTTGATGAACGGCTCGACCGGAATTTCTGCTGGGTACGCGACAGAGATTCCACCGCACCACGCGGGCGAAGTCCTCGACGCGGCAATCGGTCGCATCTCAGGCACCGTCAACGACGTCAACGATCTGCTGACACACATGCAAGGACCTGATTTCCCGACTGGTGGCGTCGTGCAAGGGCTCGACGGGATCAAAAAAGCGTTCGAAACAGGACGCGGGAAAGTCATCATCCGGTCGCGGGCGACAATCGAGACACTCCGCGGGGGACGTCAGCAAATCGTCATCACGGAACTGCCGTACGAAGTCAACAAAGCAAATCTCGTCAAACGGATGGAAGAATTACGCCTCGACCGTAAGGTCGAAGGAGTGGCTGAAGTCCGCGATGAAACGGACCGGGATGGACTGCGTGTCGTCATCGAACTGAAAAAAGAGGCTGATGCAGAGGGGATTTTACATTTTTACCTCAAACAAACCGACCTCCAAGTCGCCTATAACTACAATATGGTCGCCATCCATGAGCGGACACCGCGTCAAATGGGTGTGCTCGCCTTACTGGATGCTTATTTAAGTCACGTTAAGGAAGTCGTCATCCGCCGGACAACGTTTGATCTCGATCAAGCGAAACGCCGCCAGGAAGTCGTCTCTGCCTTAATGACTGCGATTTCCGTACTCGATGAGACACTCCGTCTGATTCGGGCTGCGACGAACAAAGCGGAAGCAAAAGAGAACCTGATTGAACGCTTCGCCTTCTCGGACCGCCAAGCGGAAGCTGTCGTCATGCTCCAACTGTATCGCCTGACGAACACGGACATCGTCGAATTGCAGGAAGAGGCGGAAAAACTCGAGAAGGAAGTCACGCGTCTCGAGAAAATCTTGAACGATGAGAAGACGCGGAACCGCCTCATCATCAAAGAATTGAGCATCTTAAAGGAGCAAGTCGCGGATGAACGCCGTTCGACGGTCGAAGCAGAAGTCGAAGAACTGAAGCTGAAGACGGAAGTCATGATCGCTGTCGAAGAAACGATGGTCTTCATGTCGAAAAACGGCTACATCAAACGTTCGTCGCTCCGGTCATTCGGTGCCTCGAACGACCTTCCGGAGATGAAAGAACAAGATCGTCTGCTCTATCAAGGGCAAGCGATGACGACCGATCACGTCATCGTTTGGACGATACGCGGGAACTATTTGTTGATTCCCGTTCACCAACTTCCAGACACGAAGTGGAAAGATGGCGGACAACACGTCGCGAATCTCGTGCCACTTGAGCCGGGCGACCGTGTCCTCTCAATCGATCTCGTCCGGACGTTCGACGAAACAGCACACTGTCTGTTCGTCACTCGTCAAGGGATGGTCAAACGGTCGAAGTTGAGTGATTACAATGCCCAGCGGAAGTCGAAACCACTGCAAGGCGTCCGTCTGAAAGCGGATGACGAAGTCCTCTATGCTGCGGTCTCGACTGGCGAGAAACAATTGTTCCTCGCAACGCAAAACGGCTTTGGTCTTTGGTTCACGGAAGACGATGTACCGGTCGTCGGCGTTCGGGCAGCAGGTGTCAAAGCCATCAACCTGAAGGATGATGATGTCGTCGCAGGGGCGATTGCCTTTATGCAAGCACCGAATATCGTCTTACTGACACAGCGGGGCGCCTTGAAGAAGATGCGGCTCGCCGATCAGTTCCAAATCACGAATCGTGCCTTACGCGGTCAGCAATTGTTGCGTGATTTAAAATCAAAACCGCACCAGGTAGCGGCACTACTTGATGTAACGAATCAAAAAGAACTCGTTTTGATCGGAAAAGAACAGGAAAAATCGATTCAAATCGGTTCCTTGTCTTATCTCGATCGGTTATCGAATGGTTCGTTTGCGTATGATGAAGAAAAATTCGGTCCACTCGTTGACTGGTATACCGTTTGACGGTCAGACGTCCCTCACGATGAAGTGTGGGGGACGTCTTTTTTTCTGTCTTTTTGTAGGAAATGTCGTCTTTTTAATCATTTTTTTAGATTATTTCCACAAATTATCGGTGAATCTTTAGTTTACAAATTGAAAGAGTGACCAATAACCGCTACAATAAAAGAAAATGGTCAGGTCAAGCATGTCACATCAGACGCGAAGCGGTTCGAAGCGTAGCTTATATGTATTTCTCAAGCAGCTACGGATCCGTCCTTAGCTGCTTTTGTGCCATCTGCCTAACTGGAGAGGTGATGAAGATGAAATTCAGACGACGCGAAAAAGTAGCAATCTATATCACACGGGAACAACCAGAGGGATGGGAACTACTTGTTTTTCATCCACAATCAGCTCCAGATAGTGACTGGCAGATTCCTGCCGGGACGATTGAAGACGCAGAAATCGCCAAGGAAGCAGCCGTCCGCGAGACGTTGGAAGAAAGTGGTCTATCACTTGCGACCGTTCAATACGTTGGCGAAGAAGAGATGCGTTACCCAGAGCGGATGCGGGTCCATTACACATATTTCTATCATGCCCATATCGAATGCCAAGAAAACAGATGGACGCATTGTGTTGCGGGTGACGGTCAAGATTGCGGTGATTTTTTCCATTTCGCCTGGTTGCCGCTTGATCGCATCACACAGCTCGAACGCCGGCATCATATTTTTCTTGATCGGCTCATTCATCGGTTGGAACGTAATCAACCATATGATTGTCGCAAACACGGCTAATGTCGTGTTTTTTTGTTTTGTCTCACTATATTGAGTTTACCTTACTTATGAGACAAGATTATTTAACTATTGATAATATATGTTATGTTAACTTGTGAAGAAAAATATTTTTTTTGCATGTCCCCCATAAAAAATAGTCAGTTTGCCCCTTTGTTTTTTACTTCCACCCCTGTTACTCTAAATACAGTAACAAATCATTTGTTACCTTTATAACGGTAACATTTCGGTTGTAACCGGAATATCAGTAACAAAGGAGGAATTTGATGCAAGCCGTCGCCATTTCATTTGACGTCAAAAATTCACGCACTTTTCCGCACAAAGAAGAATTATTGCAGACACTCCGGACGTTGGCGGAGCAATTAAATGACCAGTTTAAAGACGCACTCGTCCCGTTTCAAATTAAGTCTGGAGACAGCTTACTCGGTGTTTTCCAAAGCTACCCAGTCTGTTATCCTGTTTTACTCGAACTCGTTAATGGTCCGCTCGACGGTTATGTCGGCGTCGGATTTGGTCAATATGAAACGCTTTCGACGACAGAAGCCGACGAAGCGAACGGTAGCGCCATCATTTTTGCATTCGAAGCGCAAGAGGCGGCCAAAAAATCAGACAATCAAATCGTTTTCGCCGGCCCCCCTTATTTCCCGGCTGCTTTACTAACAGGCTATGTCGATATGCTGTATCCCGCTTATTTTGGGAAAACAGATCGTCAAGTCGAGCTCCATACACTGATGGACCGATTCCCGGACGCAACGTATGAAGAAATCGGACTAAAAATGGGTTTTCAAGAAAAAGATGCCCGAATTAACGTCGCGAAACTTGTTGCCCGCTCGCAACGTAAACAACGGAAGCAACTCGAAACGGCTTTTATACAAGCGCTCGAGCAACTCCAAGTCTGGGAGGCGATTGGATGAATTTACTGTTGAGCCTTCTGATTGCCCATCTCATTGCCGATTTCCCGCTGCAAGGTAAACGGATCGCGGAGCACAAGCACCGGAAGCTTCGCCCCCTGCTCGTCCATCTCGGGATACATAGCCTCTGTACAGCGGCTGTCTTAAGTTATTTTTACCTGACCGGACAAATCGAGCTCATAAGTGCCCTGTATCTCTTCAGTGCGATTATCGGATCACACACCGTCATTGACCGCTCGCAACTCAAGCGGATCATCAAACCGGCACCGGCTTTTTGGATTGATCAACTGTTACATATCGGCATCATCATTGGTCTGATTGCGGTGATGTTCCCGATCAGTTGGCCAAGTGCTATCACCCTCTCCTTCCAAGTGCTTTGGATCATCATGTGGAGCCTGGTTGCGACGGAACTCGTCGGACGCGGCATCGCCCCCTTGCTGCTACCGTTCGCTCCCCGATTGATTGAATCCCATTTCGAGCGGAAAGTGACTCGTAAGGAACAATTGAACGGGATCAGCCGTTCCGTCACCCACGAGGTTGAGGATTCGGCCCGCAGTTACACGACAGAGATTAATGGCGTTGGTCGCTATATCGGTCTCGTCGAGCGGGCCATCATCGTTATTCTCGTCGCCGTCAATGCGGTTGGTGCAATCGGCTTCATCATCGCTCTCAAAGCATTGGCGCGGTTCAAGCAGTTTGAAGACCGCCGTTTTGCGGAATATTATATCATCGGCAGTTTACTTAGTATTTTGAGCGCACTCCTCTGTGGAATCGCCATTCGCTTCGTATTATAGAACGAGAAAGAAAGTGAGGTGAGACGGCTTCCTGGCTTTACCAGAAAGACCGTCGAACAAAAATGAAAACGATTGGATTAGTCAGACACCACCGGGTCACAGAAGGATATCCGACGAAAGGTTGGATTAGCGCTTCCGATATCGAAGCTTGGATTGAACGGTACGATAGCTCGGCGATCGATGTCAAACCGGTCGAACTCGGACAGACGGACTGGACGATCTGTTATGCGAGCAGTATGCCGCGGGCGATCCAGACAGCAGAGAGTGTCTATGAGGATGAGATCATCGTGACCGATCTCTTACGAGAAGTGCCGTTCCCGACGATCAATTCCCGGATTCGCCTCCCCTTCCTCGCCTGGGCGATCATCGGTCGGCTCGTCGCTCCGTTCAGCAAACGGATTCAGGCGCAGATTAAAGATGCCAACCAACGCATTGAAGTGTTGTTGAATCAATTGGCGTTCGAGAATAATGAACGCGTTCTCCTCGTCGGCCACGGCGGAATGATGTTATTGATGCGGACGGCACTGAAAAAACGTGGTTACACCGGCCCCCGCTTCCGTCACCCGCGCAACGGGATGCTCTATCAATTTGAAAAGAGTGAGGTTAGACGATGAAATGGGCTTCGACGATTCTGCTCGCCCTCGGTCTGATCATCATTTTCTATATGACGCGGGAGGACGAAGCGCTACGCACCGACCGCGCCGAAACGACGGTCTCGGTATACGGATTTGATGTCGGACAAGGTGACAGCACCTTCATCCGGACGAAGACGGACGCGATTTTGATTGATGGTGGCAACAATGGGAAAGGAGATGACGTTGTCCGCTACTTAAAAGCGCTTGGGGTGACACGCATAACAGCCGTCATCGCGACCCACCCTGACGCCGATCACATCGGCGGACTCGACACCGTCCTTGAAGCATTTGATGTCGACCAAGTCTACGCCCCGCGTGTCAATCACACGACCGATACCTATCGTGACTTTTTGCTTGCTGTCAAAAATGAAGGGGTGACAATCAAAACGGCGAAAGCCGGCGTCGTCATCCCGAGTGAATCAGCCGATTTTGAGATCATCGCTCCTTTGACGGACGGGACCCGTGATTTAAACAGTTGGAGTGCCGTCCTGAAGATGACGCACGAGGAGAATACGTTCCTCTTCATGGGGGACGCGCCGACTCGGACGGAGCAACAATTACTAACAGCCGGAATTGACGTCAAGGCAGATGTCTTAAAGATTGGTCATCACGGTGCCGATACATCGTCGTCGATTCCATTTCTGCAAGCCGTTCACCCTGAACGTGCCTTAATTTCAGCGGGAGAAGGAAATGCCTACAACCATCCCCGGCCGACAGTCATGAATGCCTTAGCAGCAGAGAGCATCACAATCGACCGGACGGACCGGATGGGGACGATTGAATACACATCGGATGGGACGGCGATTACCGTCACAAGTCGCAGAGACTTCCGTCCGAACTAAGGAGGCATGACGATGAAGATGACGGTCACAGCTTTCGAGGAAGCATTCGCCTTGTGTGAGACGGAAGCACGGGAAACGATTCAACTCCCGCGAGAACGACTGCCGGTCGCAGCAGAAGTCGGCGATCGGCTGGAATGGCAAGGGCGCTCGATCCGGATTTTACGTACCGAGACGGTGGCGCGTCGCCAGGAAATCGACCAGTTGATGGATGAACTGTTTGAGGATTGACGCAGGAAGCAGACACAGCGTGTCTGCTTTTTTTACGGATTAATGGAATTAATTAGAAGAAACATCGAGAATTACTGGCGGTTTTATCTGAATTTTCGTACACTTTAGTGAGAAGAAGAAAACAAGGGGGAATTATTTTATGTTTCAACAACTACGTACATCCTTAAAACAATCCGTCCTCGGGCAGGACCATGTCATCGATCATCTGTTGATCGGCATGCTCGCCGAAGGACATGTCTTACTGGAAGATCGACCGGGTACCGGCAAGACGACACTCGCTAAGGCATTGGCGCAGTCGCTCGATGCGAAGTTTTCCCGTGTCCAGTGTACAGCCGATACGCTACCGACCGATTTACTCGGAATGGAGTTGTTCAATCCGTTGACCGGCTCATTCGAACAACGATTCGGTCCTCTGTTCGCCAACATCGTACTCGTCGATGAAATCAACCGGACGACCCCGCGCACCCAGTCAGCGCTCCTTGAAGCGATGGCGGAAGCACAAGTCACAATCGGTGACACGTCCTATACGTTACCGCAACACTTTTTTGTCATCGCGACACAAAATCCGTTCGATGGACAAGGAACGTTCCCGTTGCCTCAAGCTCAGCTCGATCGTTTTCTGTTCAAACTTTCGTTCACACCACTCGACCGGACTGCTGAAAAAGCACTTTTGCGAGGCGCACATCTCGAGGCGATGGATCTTCATCTCCCACTCGAGCAATTGAACGCCTGGAAACAGGAAGTCGCAGCCGTAACCATCGAAGATACGGTCGAGGACTACCTCCTTGATGTATGTGACGCCCTACGAGCGCACCGTGACATCGAAATCGGTCCAAGTCCGCGGGCGACGCTCGCCTTGCTGAAAGCGGCAAAAGCACGCGCCTGGATGCATGAGCGGAATTACGTGACGCCGGAAGATATCAAGAGCTTGGCCACCCCCTTGCTCGCCCACCGTCTCGTCTTGACCCTTGAAGCGACGTTGAAGATGACGAATGAACGACTCGTCAAACAAACACTCGAATCTTTGACTGTACCGACTGAGGTGTAACCATGCAATTGATTACACCTAAAGCATTCCATCCCATCTTCTTATTTCTCGTCGGGGTAAGTGGTGTCTTTTGCGCCCTATATGGTTCACTCGTCCTCGCCAGTCTATTCGTCGCCTATGTCCTCTACGGCTGGTATATGCCGAAGTGCCTCGAATACTTAGCTAATCAGATCGACGTCCGACTGGTCGAAACGACACGTGCCTTTCGTGACGATGAACTCGCCATCCCGTTTGCTTTAGAAAACCGGGCAAGGTTTTCGCTCGGTAAAGTCACTGTATCCGGCTTGCTCGGGGACCAGGTCCGAATCGATGGTGCAGGCAGTCAATTTTGGCGGCATCACCTGTTCGTCGGTAAAAATCAAATCGTTCCGTTCGAAATTGACGTTATCGCCGCACATCGCGGAACGATTCGGATTCAGTCGTTCGATGTGATGATTTCAGATCCGTTCCATACGATGACGGTCTACTTGACATTACCGATTCAACAACTCGGGCATGTCTTCCCGGACTTCGCCCCTGCTTCCGTCGAATGGAACGAACGGCAAATCCCCGGTGAGACGGTTGATCGGTCGAGCCCGTTCACGGACCGGTCGAGCTTTCATTCCGTCGTCCCGTATGCGGGAGACGCCAAGACAATTTACTGGTCAGCATATGCGAAGACGAGCGAACTCTATTCCTATCAATACGACCGTGTCCGGAATCATGATTATGCCGTCATCATCGACGGTCTGTCCGGTGACGGATTGTCCTTGCGGAGTGACTTTGAAAAACTGCTGTCCCGTGGTGCGACAATCATCCGGGAACTTGAAAAACAAGGTGCCTCTTACAGTCTTTGGATTTCGATGGTCAATCGGGATGGTCAGTGGTACCATGTTCCGTCCGGAAAAGGAAAGGAACAGTTTTTACGGACGATGGAGTGTTTGGCGCGCCTGTCAGAGTACGACTTACCGCTTGAGCGCCGCTACTTCATGAAACGTCTCCAACGGGCCGTCCCGTCGACGACTGCCGCAATCCACCTCGGTCATCGGCAAAAGGAGGTGAGCGCATGATGTTGCTCTGGTGGTTACTCATCATCAGTCTCTTACAGACGATGGCACTCCCGTTGCTTGCCTTCGCGCTGCTTGCCGTCCTACCCGTTCGGAAAGTCCGGATTCTTCTGCAAGTGATCGCTGCGCTCGCCCTGTTTTATGTATCACCATTGATCAGCATCTTCTTATTGTTGGCGACTGCGATCGGTGCTTTCCTCGAGACGATCGAACTCGAGTACCGCTTTGCTTTGACGGGTGCTGTCTTCGTCGGGATTTGTTTCTTGTACCCCGGACTGACACCACCGCTCCTCGCCTATGTCTTGCTTGGTCTACTCGTCCTGACGCCGTTCTTAAAACGACATCTCGTCGAGTGGCGCCGGATTTTGACGAGCGTCACGCTCGCCTTCGGACTTAGCTTTTTGCTCGTCTTCCTTCTTCGCCTGATGAAGGAAGCATTGTTCGGATCCGTCGCAAATTTAATGCGCCCCGCCTTCGAGGCATTCGGTTCACTCTTTACGTGGACGATTCCGCTTTCGGAAAAGGTCGATGAAAAAACGCAGACTGGTGCAAGCCTCGGCAACATGGAAGCGGTCGAACCCATCAAACAAGGGGCAATGAACGCCGCGACGGTCCAGGTGTTTAATTATGCCGCCCTCGGACTGGCTCTCCTCGTCGTCGGACTGATGTTCTATTTTCTTCGTAAACGACGCGTCGTCACGGTGGAGCAGGACGAGATCGTCCGACCAACCGCCAAAAAGCGGACGAAGGCCGCGAAAAAGCACAGTCAGCATCCGTTGCTCCAACTCGCCTCGCAACTGGAGCAAGCCTTTCCACGCAAACGCGATGAGACGACATACGAATGGCTTGAGCGGATCGCCTTCCCGGAAGTCGAGCGCAATGCCCGCTTGATTGACGGAATCGAGTTTAGTCAAAGTGAACCCGCCTATGATTTGCAAGTTTTCCGTCGTCAGGTTCGGGAACGTATTGAACAATAAAAAAATCTCCATCTCTGTAACAGAGAATGGAGATTTTTCATTTAGTTGAATCAATTTTCGATGCTTTACGTGCGATGACGACGATAAAGACGATCGCACCGACAGGAAGCACTAACGGCATCCAGTCGAGGATATACTGTGTGTTCATGGTATCCCCCCTTATTGGCATGAGCTATAAGCGTAGCATATTCCAAATAACGGGATGATGCAAGTCTCGTTACAGCCGCGGTAAGACCGAATAAGCGATTGAATAATACAGTAAAATACTTGTTGCAAGCGAATAGACGACAAGAATTACCGGGATATGTTTGAGTTGACCACGACGTTTAAAGAGACGAATCGAAAAAATTGTAATGGCTAGTGCAAAGAGTGGACTAAAACCAAAAATGACGATATCCATCGTTTCTAATAATTCTTCCGCAAAAAGTAAGTTAAAAGCGAAAATAAACAATAAGTACCAGGAAATATAGGAAAGACAGACGAAGAATAGATACAATAGTCCATCCATCCAGCCCCGTGTACGGCGATTTTCCATCTGTTGCATGACGTTCCTCCTACATAAGTATCAGATACCCTTAATAGTAGACGGAAAAGATACGCGAAAATATTCAAATATGAATATACGACAAAAAACGACAAAAAGTGTCCTTTCACTTGCAAGGACACTTTTCGCAGCATTAGTTTACAACAGAACTTTCCTGATAGATTCGCGCCAACTGAAGGACCTTCTCTTTAAAGGTTTCACGACGGATGCTCGGTTCGATGATTTCAGCTTGGTTAGCAAATTGAATCAACCATATCATGAAGCCTTCCGAGAAGAGGGCACTGACTTTAACCTCGAACCATTCCTCGTCGATTCGTCGACAGCGGATATCCGTCCCGAATCGATCGACGACCGTCGGCATGACGCTTTCGTGAAATTTTAACGTCAGCTGCTCATCTTCCCCTCCGTACATGTTGAACATGTTACTCAAGTAGGAAGGATCCACCTCGACCGGAGTCTCTGCCGGTTCGAATACACTGCACTGGACGATCCGGTCGACACGATATGTCCGAATCTGCTGGACACGTTCATCACGACCGATTAAGTAATAGTTCCCGTTATCGACAATTAGGTGCGCTGGTGTGACGAGATAAAAATCACCATCTCGGCGGAGCTCGAACTTCCGCGTCCGTTCATTAAATTTCCCTTGGTACTGGAAGCTGATGATTTCTTGTTCCGTAATCGCCTTTTGAATCGTATCTATCGAGAACGGAATCATTCCTTTTGGTTTTTTGACCGTATGGATGACGGGGTTCAACGTCTTCGCCAACCGCTCGCTCGTCAATGATTGAATCGTTCGAACAAGCGCCTTCGTCTCACTTTCCGAAATGAATTTCGCACTTGCGATCGCGTCGACGAGTAAACGCAACTGGTGGTGCTCAAACCGCCGGCTGACGAGATGATATGGCGTCGCCAGTCCATTTTTCGTCTCTTCTTTGACGACATCAAACCCTGATTTCGCAAGGGCCTCGATATCGTCCTTCAGCGATTTTCGTGATAATTTTTCAATCAATCCTCGTTTTGATAAAGCGATACTCAAGTCTTCTAACGTCAAGGTCTCCTCTTCGTCCGAGTATTTTTCAAAAATATCCCGAACAGCCAGTAAGCGATCACGGTTTGATAATTTTTCAGTAGGCACGGTACATCCTCATTTCCTATCGTTACGGTATTTGATTATACTTCGAGTATACCGTAAATAAATAATAATATTAACAATAAATTGGTAAAATTTATATCGTTAGGAGAATTTGGATGCATTTGATTGCTGAATGGAAGGAACAACAATTTGATTACCGAGATAGCGGAACAGGTCCCATCATTCTGTTAATCCACGGTACACAGTCCGATTACCGGGAGATTTATCATGTCGAAAAATTAATTCACGCCGGGTACCGCGTGATTGTCCCGTCACGTCCCGGATACGGAAAAACCCCGCTGCGGTTAGCGGAGTCCCCTGTCGAGCTAGCTGCGTTTTATAAAGGTTGGATGCAGGCACGTGGTTTTACGCGCTATACCATCTACGGCATCTCAGCAGGCGGTCCGACAGCAATCGCCCTAGCGAGCCAAAACGATGCTGCTTGCTCACTCGTTTTAGCGTGTGCGATGTCTCATCAAATTTCACTTCCATACCAGAACGTATTGATTCAACCGCTCTTGCAACGTCCACTCCACTTCATTCAGTGGGTATTATGGACGTATGTCAAAGATAAGTTAAAAAAATTTCCTGAAGAGGCGTCCGTCCGGATGGTCGAAATGACGAGCCTGTTGCAACGTAGTGACATTCGGTCACTCTTGACGCATGAGGATGAACGCTTATTGTATGCCGTCGGACTACAGAACGGTCCCGGGCGCGGCGTCTTGTTCGACATCACTCAGCAGCTTGAGCGACAGACACTCGAAACGGTCAGCTGCCCAGTCCTAATCGTCCATTCACAAGCCGATCGCGCTGTCCCGTTCGAGCATGCCCGCTATACGCAGCGTCTGATCCCCCATGCCCAGTTCATCGAATCGAAAAGTCCGGGTCATTTGATTTGGATTGGTCCTTCAGCACGACGAGATGAACGAATGATTGAACGCTTCATCACATTAAATCACCTGTAAACGAACATGTAGCTTCATTTTTTCATTTTCCTCGACAATCGAGATGATTCCCCGGGCCGTCAATTCGTCGATCGCCTGCTCCGTCCGTTCTTCGTTCAAGCGGGCACAGCGGGCGATTTCTGCGATGCCCATTCGACAGGACAGTTGATTCGCTTTGATTTTAGACGAAGGTTTGGCAACGGACCGTTGCAACAAACGCCAAAAGACATGACGGGCGTCGTCCGATAATGCATAGGCGTTCTTTTCAATGACAGGGGGTACATACCGAATGTCTTCACGGATCCGACGAATTAAGTACAGGCTGAGCCATTCCTCGAGTTCAGCTTGAATCCGGAAAAATTCAAACCACCAAAGTTGATCAAGTGCGTGTTCCTCATCACGGCTGAGCATCCAGCTCGGTGGGATTTGATCAAACTCCTCTTCAAGCCAGTCCTCATAATCAAGTGCCGTCTCATAGAGGACTTGCGGCGAAATTTGAGCCAACGATTCCCGTGATTTATAGATATCAAAGCTCATCCGACGAAAATGTTCGACGGACGCTGCGACTTGACTGAGCTGAACGAACTTTTTCGTGATGAGACGAGCGAGACCGTCTAAATCATGGTGCATCGCATAAAGGTGTTTTTCTAAAGCAATCAAAATACTTCTTTCCATCAGACGTTTCCTCCTCTTTTCCTGGTGTGCTGATAGTCTTTTTCCGCAATTCCGGTTTTCAAAACCATTCTTAGAAGCAAATCAGTTTATTTCAACGTTTCCTTTGTCTTACAATGGACAAATAGCGATTAATAAAGGAGATGGAACGAAGATGTATACGATTTACGGCAGTTCTAGAAAAGGGAACAGTGAGTGGCTCGGTGTCCGCGCATTCGAAGGCATTCCTCATGTGTCGGTCGATTTAGCCAATATGATGATTCAACCTGTGGAAGACCGGCGGCATCATGGTGGGTTCTTACCGATTGGCGATGATTACCGGCGGATCGTGGAAGAAATGCTCGAGCATGACGACATCGTGTTCATCACGCCGATCTACTGGTATTCGATGTCCACGAAGATGAAGCTCTTCATCGACCGCTTCAGTGAATCGTTGCGTGATGAAGACTTACGTTTCCGTGAGCGGATGCAAGGCAAGCGATTCCACCTGATTGCTGTCGGCGGCGATGATCCAAAAGAAAAAGGACGCGCCCTTGTGACACAGTTCGACCATATCGCGACCTTTTTAGGAGCCCGTCTTGAAACGGCGATCCTCGCGGAAGGGAATGCACCGGGGGACGTCGAACGCGATACGGTCGCCCTTGCAGAGATTGATGCGTTCCGAGAAAAAATGTCAAAAGCGTACGTTTAAGGAAAGTTATGTAAGGGAATCTTTTGATTAGTTCCATTCTGTAGTCAGACTAATCGGAGGTGGCGATAGATGTTACAGTCGAAAAAACGCAATGAACGCAAGTGGAAACGACTTAAGACACGCAATCATATCGTTTTACTAGAACAGCTATTTCAAACGGATGAAGAAATACGGGTCGTGCGACCACGACTTGATTCTCACTCCACTCCCTTAAATCCGATCGAGCCTTCTCGTTAAGTCGTATAGGACAAAAAAAGACGCATTTGCAATCGCAAATGCGTCTTTTGACTGTTTAGTCGTTTTTGAGCTTCACATTTTGGTCGGCAGGCAAGGTTGTCGTCGTTTCCTCTTCTTCAAGCTTCGGTACACCCGCTCCATAATCTTTCGATTCATCTGCGACGTAAGATGCGGCATAGGCCGGGTTGATTAAGTCTGACTTCGATCCGACAATGACGATATGGCCATGGCGGACTTCATCTTCCAAACTTTCTGCAACATCTTTCGTCATGCCAAGTTCAGATAGTTGGGCGATACGATCTTTTCGATTACTACGGACGGTCGCCATCAATGTTTCAAAAAAAGATTTTTTCGTGACGCGGTAAGCAAGCGTCTGTGTATCGTTCGCAATCCGTTCTGCCAGTTCCTCGTCTTTTGCAAAAATATAAATTTGTTTATTTGAATACCCGCCTGACTTTAAACTCGTTATTTCTGCATCGACGCCAGTCATGTCACGGACAATACGTGTTTCAATCATGTTCGTTCATCTCCTTCATACTAAGCCTCAGTTGGCTGTCTCAATATAAAGTTATTCCCGAAACATAATGAATAAAACATGGATTTCAAAAACTGCTTATGAAACTTTCTTTAGTGACGTGCCGCGTCGTTGTTTACGAAGTACCGTCAGGATGATGATGAGGCCTACCAGCACTTGCGGCACCACGGTTTCAATCGTCGGATAAAATCCGATCCAGGCGACGGGCGGCAACGCAAGTGGATGGACAGGCAATACACCTGTCAGTTGGAGCGCGTGCAGACTTACACCGAGTATCTTAAAGGCCATCACATAGATTAAGATGGTCGCGCCTAAGAATAGACGGCGAATCGGCAAACGGACACCGAAATAGATGACTGCAATTGACACGAGTCCGATGAAGAGAATGGCTGCCAAAATGCCTCCACCTAAGGCGAGTGGCGTCATCGCCGGTGCCATCCCGACATAAAAGAGTAACGTCTCCGCACCTTCCCGGAAAATCGTCAAGAAACTGACGATGAAGAGTGAAGTCCGCGATAGGTCAGACACGAGTTGCGTTTGACGGGAAGTAATGGCCGTTTTCGAATGTAACCAATTTCCGACCAGTAACATCACGAGAACGGCGAACAAGCCGGTCCATCCTTCAATTTGCTCTCGTCCGACACTTGCGAGCGCAGTCGAGAAGAAAAATTGAATGATTAGCGCAAGCAGACCACTCGCTAAAAGCCCGAGGACGGCTCCGAACCAGATGTGCCGTTCCCCCCGTAAGTTCGCTTTACGTGTCAAGGCGACGAGCGCACTGATAATCAGCAACGCTTCAAGTCCTTCCCGGACCATGACGAGCATCGCGTCGACGAACGTATAGCTCGTCTGGTCGGTCAGTTGTCCGAGCGATGCGCTTAATTCCTGTAACGAAGTGATTGTCGCGTTCCGCGTCTCGTCATTTAAGCGGGCGAGCAATAAGGGGACGTCCGTCTCGACTTGCGTATATAAAGCACTGTCTCGTGTCCGGACCGCCCCTTCTCCGCTCGGCCACTGGGCGATGAACGTCGTCAAAGTCGACCGCGCCCCGTCGAGGTCTTTTGCAACGAGCGCATCCGACGCCTGATCGAGTAAACGGATCAAATCAGTCAATTCGACTGATGCCGTCTTGACGATGTCCCCTTCGACGAATGAGTCGATGCTTGTATCAAACTGGTCGAGGGCCTCGTTCCATTCCGTCTGGTCGAATGTCTGGCGTGCTTGTGCGATGCGAATCGCAGATAACGCCATCTCGACTTTTCCGTAGTGACCGATGCTTTCTCCCCGGACGACGCTCTCACGGGCCGTCCATTCCTTTAACAAGGTCTGTTCGAGTGTCTTTCGCTCACTCGCATCCGCTTGCCGCATTTGCTTGGTCACTTCATGTAAATCAAGCAGACGGGTCCGGGCCGTCGCATCCTGCGCGGGACGCATTGTTTCTTCGAGCGTCCGGACGGCCGTCGACAGTGCCGTCAAGTCCGCACTGATTGTCGCGAACGACGCATCCTGATGTTGTTTTAGCGTCGATAAACGCTTTAAGATGACGGATTTTTCATCTGAGTCAGCCAGTTCCTTTGATTGTTTAGCTAACATCGCGATTCGTTTTGAAAGTGCATCGCGATCTTCCGCCTTTACGGCTGAGATGGCTTGACCAATCGACACGTAAAGGGCATCGGTTTTCGCCTCTGCACCCGCATGGGGGATGAGCGTGCTACATATAAGGAACACGAGTAAGGCAGCTTTAAGCAAAGAGCGCATCACCGATGTAACCTCCTTTTTGAATGCCGCCGAAACATGCGAACAGCGCGCTTCCACGATGAGTAATGTATTCATTCATCCGGTCAGAAGTTGCGAGCCGTTCTTGAATCGTGATGAACTGCTCCGGCGATCGCTGATACGAGAGGAACAACAGACCGGCGTCTAATGCGCC
This sequence comes from Exiguobacterium sp. QJM3NY_9, assembly GCF_056173545.1. Classification (NCBI taxonomy): domain Bacteria; kingdom Bacillati; phylum Bacillota; class Bacilli; order Caryophanales; genus Exiguobacterium; species Exiguobacterium sp. QJM3NY_9. The sequence continues at coordinate 1,614,692 of NZ_CM149679.1, forward strand.
TGTCGTCTCATCAACGCCATCCTGGTAGGAGTAGGAGCGTCGGAGCAGTTGCACCTTTCCTTCACCATGCGCGACTGCTGTATGCGAGTCTGCCGGTAGTTCTGCTTCCCCCCGTGCGATCCGTTTCGTCGGTGTAACGGACGCGAACTCATCTTTTGAACCGAGTGGTGCCCCGGACGCCCGTTCACGCCCGAATGTCCGCTCCTGCTCCTTCAAAATCGTCCGGTCCCAGACTTCAAGGTGCATCTGAATCCGGCGAACGACGAGAAACGTCCCGTTCGTCAGCCAAGGTGAACCATCACGCCATTGATAAAACAGCGTATTCTCCCGCGTCGCCGCTTTCGTCACGTCAGGATTGCCTGTCCCATCTTTGAATCCGAACAAGTTCCGCGGTGTCCCGCCCGTCGCATCTGCCACTTTCGACCGCTGGAAACCGGCTTGCGTCCAGCGAATCTTGACGATCCCCCGTCCGATTCGGGTCAAGTTGCGTAACGCGTGGAAGACGACTTGCTGGTCGTCCGCACAAATTTGGACGATCAAGTCACCGCCGGACCATTTCTCATCGAGCTGGTCCAAATCAAATGTCGGTAAATCTCGTAAGAGTGCCGGGCGTTTATGGCCGATGCCGAAACGATCCCCTTCAAATAAACTAATTCCGCAACCGAACGTGAACGTCAAGTGACTTGCAGATAACCCCTCTGCTTCACCGGTGTCGTCCGGTGGGACGTAGGCACTATCTGTTTCGCCGAGCGATAGTCCTGCTGATAAGCGCGCGCAAGCCCGCGTCCAGCGCTTCAATAAATCAATCAGCTCGTCGCGGCGATCCGTCTTGACGTCAAAAGCGACGAGTTGGACATGATTTTGGGCCGGCGTCATGATGCCCGCTTGATAGGTGCCGTAAAACGGGACTTGATCGGACGCCTTAGCCGTCAAGGCGCGCGGTAAGAAGCGTTCGACACCACTTGCATAAAAAGCTGCACCGAGACCGGTCAGGCCGGCGACTTTTAAAACATCGCGTCGCGTCATGCCAGCCTCTAATGTTGGTCGTGTCATGATTATCCCTCCAGTACGATGCCCATCTTCGACAGCGGTTCTGCCAGTTCGTTAATGGCTTGACTCAACTGTTTAACGTCGGTTTTTGATAAGTCCGTATAGAGGACGTACCCCTTTTCCGTTTTCTTCGCTTCTAATAAGGCATTGACATCCTCAAAGCGCGCTGCGATCTCTTTTGACAACGCTTCGTCTTGTTTCATCAGGCTCGGGTTCAATAACTGATAAATTTTTTCCGCCCCTTGGACGTTCGCTGCAAAATCATAAAGGTCGGTATGTGAATAGCGGTCTTCTTCGCCTGTCACTTTCGAAGTCGAAACTTCATTCAATAAATCCGTCGCCCCCGTCACGAGAAGCTCCGGCGTCACGTCGACTGTTTCGACTTTTGCACGCAAGAGGTGGACGTCCTGCATCAATTGCTCTGCGTATTGCTCATACCCTTTTGTTGTTCCCTTTTCGAACAAGCCTTGTTCGATCCGGTGATAACCGCCCCACTCGGATTCCTTGACGTCACCTGCACGGGCATCGATTTTCGGATCGAGGTCACCGAAAACTTCCGCGATCGGTTCCGCCCGTTCATAGTGCATCCGCGCCGGTGCATAGAGCGCTTTCGCCTTTTCAAGGTCCCCTTCCTTGACGGCCGTCGTAAAGGCTTCTGTTTTATTCGTGAAGGCATCGAGTTCATTGATTGCATAATCGCGGTAATCGGCGACGACCTGATCGAATTGGCCGTCCGCTGTTTTCGGTGTCGCTTTTGTCGTTGTTTCTTGTTCCCCGCAAGCAGCTAACAAGGTCGCGAGTGACAAGATGCTCGCCGTAAGGATTTTCTTATGTGACATGATTCATTTCCCCCAAATCGTTAAGTAAGTTCAGTTGTTAGTATAGACGATAATGATAATCGTTATCAATATAAATTTAGAGGTAATATGAAAAACCCGTCCTGACGAGCGTCATCAGGACGGGTTTTTGCTCATTTAGTTGTTTTTTCGCTTTTTAAAATACGTCCGTGAAATGATGAACGCCACGATTGCAAACCCGATAAAGACAAACGCTTTTTGGACGAGCGTCAAGAACGATAAATCAAACACTAACAGCTTAATCGCACTGACGCTAAGTAGCAACAGACCGGATAATCGCCAGACGGACAAATTACGGATCCGACCAATCGTGACGAGAAGCAAGGCAAGTAAAATGTAGGCAACCGATAATGTCGTACTGCGATTCGTTTCGTCGAGTCCGTCATAAAACGGCAGTTCCATGACGAATAACGTATACGTCGTCAGGACGCCGACGGCTGCGACAACTAGACTGATCTGGAACGTCCCGTCCTCGACCATCGCGCGGTGTTGTTGCACGAGTAAATAAATTAAAGCACTCGTCGCAAGTACTAAAGCGACGACCGAAAGACGAAACGAGTCGTTCATTGCCGCGTACATACCCGACTGCGTAATCTGGTCGAAGATGAAGTAGACATACAAAGCGAGAGCGATCATCCGTTGGTACGGCATGTGCTGGCGTTTGACGAACCAAAGGCCAATCAGGATGCAGGCGAACAACAGGGCTTCGAACTGCTCGCTCAGTCGGAGTATGTCATAGGGAATTTGCGTGATCGCGTAGAACACTGTCACGTGACCGACTGCATTGTGCCAGGCATCTTTCGAGTAGTTAGCGATGCTATAGGCAAGCCCTGCCAGCGCGAGGGCAATCAGTGTCCCCCACTGCCAATCGATGACGGCTAGACTCGCAATCGCAATGAGACCGGCCCCGTAACTCGGATAGTTCCACTTCATCCGGAGACGTTGCCCAGTGAAGACGGTCCCGATGTAGCTGATGAGCGACGCAGCAAGCAGTGAGATTTCGTCAGACATGGACGGTGGTGAAAAGCCGACCATGCTCATCGCTGTAACGAGAGCGATCGTCAGGAATCCCCAGCTGACGACGAAACCGAGAATCGTTTTTAAGCGAATCGCGGCATAGAATAAGGCGGCGAACAATATCACTTCATACAGTAAAAACAACGAAACGTTCGCTTCGTCCGCCAGTTGCAGAAACGGGAGTAAAAATCCGGTGATTGAGACGAGAATCAGGAGGACACGTGACGCCATCCATAACATTAATCCGAACGTAATGAATAAAATGACGAGTTCGAGCGAGAAGGCAAGACCCGGCGAATAGAATTGATACAACGCCATGCCGGCGAACAAGGCGGCTAAAGAAACGATTGTCCCCGTCGCGACGAGCCCGACGCCGAGTTCCCGTCGCTTTTTCTCATACTGATACTCGCCTACTCCGATTAAGAGCAATCCGATGAGCACTCCGCTGCCGACTCGGACTGCTGGATTGACCCAGCCGGAGATCGAGGCGTAAGAAAATAAGAAAATTGCCCCAATCGCGGCAAAAATTGCGGCGATGCGCGGTAACCAGATGGTCGCAATCATGTGTTCCCACTCATCGCGCGTCCGGCTTTGTTTGATTTTTGGTGAAAACGTGTCGTCTTTTTTGACGAAGGCGGGTCGTTTTTTCGGTGTCACGACCGTACTTTGCTCCGGAGTCGACTTAGGATGCGGAACCGGATGCGGCTGTTCGAGTTGCGCGACACGTAACTTCAACGCCTCGAGTTCCTGTTCTAGTTGGGTGATTCGTTGTTCTTCCATCATTCCACCCTTTCTTTATTTTAGATGGTACTAGTGTACCTGTTTCTTCTGCGTTTTTCTTATTTTTTCAAAAATAAGGAAACGTCAGGTGACGATTCAACGAAAAAAAACGACTTCCGCCCTTTTGAAAAAGGTGAAAGTCGTTTGGTCAGGTGACCAGTTAACGAACGGATAACGCATATTGTCCCGTCGTGTTATAAACAGATGTGAACTGTGCGCGACTGACGGCGTATTTCCCACGATACGGATCAGACACGTAGAACGAACTGCTTGAAACACCCGTCACGAGCATGACGTGATAGTTACGGTACCCGGTGAACGTTTTGCCGTCCGGCTTGATCCAAGAGAAGTAGCCATATGGATTTTTGAAGTCAACGGTCGCCCAGACGATGACGGGATTCCCGCTCCGGATTTCACGTTCAATCTTACTGACACCTTGTTTGGAGATGTCGACGGCGCCACTCCGGTATTTTTTAGCGAGTGGGAGGATGCCTTTTGGATAGATGCCCCAGTTTTTGTAGTAAGAGAGCGTCCCGGCCGGATCACCCGTAAACATTTTTTCCGGATCGGCCCAGTAGTATTTTCCATTTTTGTAGGTCGCATTGCTGATGCTTTTCGGTAGTTGTTTATAGAGCGACGCAGCCGAAACAGACTTTTTCTTGTAGGCGAGCGCCATCTTCAACGAGACGAACTCGCAACCTGACGGATAACCTAACGTGTATTGATTGTAGTACGGGACATTTAATTTTTTAGTCGTACTGCTTGTTGGCTTCGTTTTCGTTAAGTACTGTGTCGAGACATAGCGGTAGCTCCCGCTATACAAAATACGTGTAAAGCTACCTGACGTGCCATACGTTGCGACTTTGACCCCTTTACTGAGCTGGGTGACGGATTTGTATTTTGTGCTCGGGCCCGTTCTAACGTTTAACGTCCCGACCGTCGTATACTTCGTGCCGGTCGATGTGTATTTCGAGGACGTCGTCGATGTCTTCATATAATCTTTGTGTATGTACCCCGTCCGTGATTTATAGGTGATTTTGTACCAACTTCCCGATGTTCCTTTTGACGTATAGACGTTTCCTTTGACGACATTCCCGAGAATCTTGCTTGATGTCGTCGGCTTTTCACGGACACGTAAAACTGCGGTCGTGATGGTCAGCTTCGTTGCGGCATGTGCGACGAGCGACGGACTGAATACGCCAAACAGAACACCAGCGACGATGACACTTGAGAAAAACTTCTTCATGATAGACCCCCTTAACAGAATGACAATACGATGATATACACCATTTTTCCCAAGTTATTGAAATAATAATCATGATTTCAAAAGAAAATTCTAAAAAAATAGCAATATCTTCATTCTTTGTAACAAAAAAATCTTCCTGTTGTATATGCACAACAAGAAGATTCAGACTGTAGACAAAGTTCTATCGGGAGATCAAGCGTCTTTTTTCGTTGCGTTCCTCGGGCGAGGCGCAAGCCGTTGCTCCTTGGATCCTAGCGGCCAACGAGCAGGGTCTTGCCTGCCTCTGAACGTGCGTTAAAAACGTACTTTTTCCCGTAGGAGTCAACGAAACATGACGCTTTTTAGCTAATACCGTGACCAAAAAAGCCGGGCATGAAGACGTTTTAAAGCGCAATCCGTCTTGAATCGCTTTTAAAGCACGAAAAGTAATCGGTCGCGACCCTTTAGCTTTTTAAATGAAATTCAATTTTTAATATTGACGATAAACGGTGACGGTTGAGTGAACGCCTGCTCGAGCACATGGGCGACGAACGTCGTCTCTTCTTCCGTCACTGGAAGAGGGGCATCTTCAACGATACTCCGGTAAAATGCTCGATATAATTTACCGTAGTCACCAATCGGACTCGGAATCCGGACATTTTGAAGATGATTGTGGTTATCATGATAGAGTAACCGACCGAAATCATCTTCCGAATCTTCCCCAAATCCTTCTTCTCCTGGGAAGTAGTCTGCTTTTAAGTCAAGCTCTTGCCGATCGACATGCTGTTTGATGAACGTCCCGTTCGTCCCATGGATCATCCAGCGCGGAGCGGGTGCCAGTGCGACATGACTCGTTCGGACACTCGCCTTGAAATCGTTATAATAAAAATCAAGCGCAAACGTATCGTCCGGAATCGCAGTACCCCGGACGGTTCGGATGTCATAAGCGACTTGGTTCGGTCTTCCGAACAAGGCAATGATTTGATCAATCGTATGGACACCGAGACTATAGAGCGCACCGTTCTCATTCGCCGTATTCGCCGGCTTCGCATCCGGACGATACAAGTCGAAATGCGAGACGACTTCGACGATGCGACCGAGCTTTCCGGACGCAATGACTTGGGCGACAGCTTGAAAGTCGCTATCGAAACGCCGATTTTGATAGGCGAGTAGCTTGACGCCTTGCTTACGTGCTTCCTCAAACAGTTGCACCGCTTCTTGTTCTGTCACGGTAAAAGGTTTTTCGACGAGGACGTGCTTCTGCTGTTGCAACGCCTTCAAGGCATAGGCAAAATGCGTCGCAGGGGGTGTGTTGATGACGACGACTTGAAGCTTCTCGTCCGACAACATCTTGTCGAGGTCCGTCGTGAACTGGACTACGGGAAGCTTGTCCGTATATTTTCCCTCTAACTCCGGTTTTGCCGTCCGATTATAAATCCACGTCACCTCGAAATGGGGATCAATCATGACGTAAGGCAGATGGTAACGGGTCGTGCTTTTACCGAAGCCGATGAAGCCAATCTGAAGTCGCATCCTATCACTCCTCGCAATTACTTTTCTTTTACCTTAACAAAGCGGCTACGACTTGTCTTGAACAAATGACCGATTATGCCGTCGCTTCGATTCGTTCGTACTCATATGTCGAAAATCCGTCATATGTTCCTTGGTACGTAAAACCGACCGACGTATAATAGTCGTTTAAAAATGCATTTGACGCCACGCAGTCGAGGCGAAGTGTTTCCCCTTCGTAATCCGTCAACTCGATTACATAATCAAGAAGTTGTTTTCCGACGCGGCGTCCTTTCGCCAAATCACTGACGACAATCCGGTGGATATAAAGACCTTCTGTATCTGCCCATAACGAGCGATCCCATTCCATCGAAGGAAGCAGGGCAACGGAACCGAGCAACTGGTCGTTTTCTTCAAAAACAAACAGTCTTCCGGCATCAAGATCCTCTTGGACGAGTGTTTCGATGTCTTGTTCAAGGTAGGCAGACCACTGTGTACTGCCCGTCGCTTGGAGTGCGAGCGCCTTGTGCTCGAGTAGTGTTGCGATGTTTCGAACGTCTTGTGATGTAGCTAGTCGTATCATGTTGTACCTCCTGTAAGCAAAAATTCTTCTTTATCCTAACGAAAACTGCACCAGAAGAAAACCGTTTTGCTCGCATCGCTTAAAAAAAATCATAAAAACGCATCATTTTGTGATTTTTTTCATATTCTACAATTTTATTTTTAAATATCGTATTCTAAAAACGTGATCAGACCCCCAGTCTTCACAACGTGGATCTACCGGCTTCCCACGAGCCGGTAGGCCTTTTTTTGTCTTCAGTCGAGTCCGACCCAATTTTTCGATAGACGGCGCGCATCTTCACGGTAGCGCGTATCCTCGACGACCGGGTTACTGAGACGTGGTGCGGAATCGGCGTAATAGCCACCATTGTCGAGCCGGTCATTCGTCGTCGCGAGGTACAGTGCGGTTTTCGCCCCATACTCCGGCGTATACAGTTTCCCGGTCCAGTAACCGATTTGAGCGATCGGCTTTAAAAGCACCTTCATCGCTTTGCCGTACTTGCCACGATAGAACAAGTCGGTATTGACGATGCCCGGATGGACGCTGACGAATGTCACATCGTCCCCATACTTCTCCGCGAGTTCACGCATGTGGACCATCTGTAGCAATTTCGATTCGCGGTACGACCGCATCGGGTTGTATTGTTCTTTTTTAACATGGGCAATCGATTCCAGTTCGATATCTGTTCGGACGAGTCCGCCTTCCCCGGCGAGCGATGAAATCGAGATGACCCGTGGATCGTTTCCGTGTTGAAGGAGCGGCAGCAAGCGTTCAATCAAATAGAAGTGACTCAGGTAGTTGACTTGGAACTGGGACTCGAAGCCGTCTTTCGTCAAATGATACGGCGGGACCATGACCCCGGCATTTAAAATCAGGCGATCGATGCGACCAATCTTATCGAACAAGTGGTCTGCAAACCGGCGGACGGATTCCAGTTGGTCAAGTTGAACGATTTCGATTTCAAGATTCGTATGCGAAACCCCATGTTCACGTAACATTTGGACGAGCAGTGTTGCTTTCTTCTCTGAGCGGACGGTCGCAATGACGCGGTCCCCCCGTTCAAGCAAAGCTTGGATTGTCACCATTCCCATCCCTGAGTTTGCGCCTGTCACGATACATATGTTCATTTCCATTTTCCTCCTCTAGTTACGCTTTCTTCGTTTACATGCATATATATTGAGTGTTTTCCTTTTTCCGTCGATTTATACACATCATTTCAAAAAAAGACTTCTCCGCCTGCAAAAGAGGTGAATAGCGTATACTAAACGTAACAGAAGAGAACCCTGCCCCGATTCGAGGAGGTATGCATGTGCATGAAGGAACCGTCTTACTACTTGCCGGTATTTTGTTACTACTCGCAATCATCACGACCAAGTTCTCCTTTCGCCTCAACGTCCCGACCTTGATTTTATTCGTGTTCGTCGGCATTCTCGCAGGAACGGATGTCGCAGGATGGATTGCTTTTTCTGACTTTGAACAAGCGCGTCTATTCGGAACGATCGCCCTCGTCATCATTTTGTTCGATGGCGGTCTCAACACGAAATGGGGCGATTTCAGGCAAGTCCTCCCTGCTGCCCTTTCGCTTGCGACGGTCGGCGTCGTCATCACGACTGGCTTGATTGCACTCGTCGCCCACTTCATTCTTGATTTCAGCTGGCCGATGGCGTTACTCGTCGGCGCCCTCGTCGGCTCGACCGATGCAGCGGCTGTCTTTTCCTTACTGAGCGGACGTCCTGTCGATGAGAAGGTCAAACATACACTGGAAGCGGAGTCTGGAACAAATGATCCGATGGCTGTCTTTTTGACGATTCTCTTTACAGAACTTGCGCTCGATCCGGAAAGTTTCTCGATTATCAGTGGCGTCCTGTCTTTATTCTACGAAATGGGAATCGGTTTACTCGTCGGTCTCTGCATCGGCTGGTTCTTGACGCAATTGATGAACCGGATTCAGCTTCAAGCATCGGCCCTGTATCCGACACTCTTGATCAGCGGCGCCTTACTGTCTTACGGGATCGCGACGAGTATCCATGCGAGTGGCTTCCTCGCCGTCTATGTGACAGGCATTTGGATCAGTAACCACGACATGATTTACCGCGACATCTTGATTCGTTTCAGCGGCAGCTTGTCGCATCTGGCAGAAGTCGGGATGTTCATCATGCTCGGACTGCTCGTCTTCCCGCGCCAACTGCTCGATCCGCAGATGCTGCTCATTTCAGGCATCATCGTCGTGACGCTGATTCTCGTCGCACGACCACTCGCTGTTTTCATCTCACTTCTTCCCTTTCACTACAATTACCGGGAGCAAAGTGTCATCACGGCTGCCGGACTACGCGGCGCCGTACCAATCATCCTTGCGACCTATCCTCTTTCGAGCGGACTTGCGAACTCCTATCTCTTGTTCAACATCGTCTTCTTCACTGTCATGACATCGGCTTTACTGCAGGGAACGGCCTTACCGTGGATTGTCCGTGTCATGAAGCTCGAAGTGAAACCAACGATCGGGATTGAGCCGTTGATTCAATTCATGACGGTCGCAAATCCGAATGCTGAAATCGTCGAGGTCAGTGTCCCGTCGTTCTGTCGGATTGACGGGAAAACATTGCAAGAGATTGAGATGCCGCAGGATTTGCTCGTCGTCGCCGTCATTCGTGACGATGCCATCATTACCCCCCGCGGTCAGACACGATTGATTGGTGGCGATCAACTCCTGATTCTGACGCCGAAACAATCGGAAGAACGGATTCGAAAGCTGATTGCCTCGCTTGGTCTTTAAAGTTAAAAAGGACCGATGATTCCGTGAAAAAAGCGGGATCATCGGTCCTGTGATGGATGTTAGACGGGAATGTCCGGTACTTTGTTCAGACGTAAGAGTCCTATCCCAGATGGATGTTGTTGCGACGTTTAAGTCAGCCAGCCTTTCAGCGTCTCCATCCGGTCCGTGTGGCGTTTTAAGTCGAGGATCGTCTGTTTCACCTGTTCTGTACCGATTCGTCGCTCCGTTTTATCCGCACTGAATGTCCGGCTGATATTATAAGCGAGCCAATCAAGTTTGCTCGAATAGCTACAGGCGATTACAGCCGACCATTTCGCATCCCCTAGGTTATTTTTCGTTGTGTAGCCACTAAAAAATGCTTGAAACTTCTGCTTGTTCAGATGCCCCGTCTCATCCTCTGACCAGTAAAGCGCCGTCTCAAGGACATCAAGGACAGGATGAATCGGACCCGCCGATTCCCAGTCAATGACGACCAGGTCGTTTTTCGTCCATAAGACATTTTTAGGATCCAAGTCGCGGTGACTCATGACCCAAGCGTTGGATAGGAACGCTTCTGCTCGCACGGCTCGCTCGTTCCACACTTTTAACGCCTCGGTGATTTCGCTTAGGGCAACACTCCACTCGGCGTCGATTGCTTGGCCTCTTTTGAGATAAGTTGTCCAGTCGTGGCTAATCGTTCCAACCACTGCGGGGACCATGCCAGCATCAAGTTGGTGTAAGCCTGCCAGATAGGTCCCGATGGTATTACAATGGGATGGCTGGATCTCCTTCAAGGAAAGCAGGTTGCCGTCGACCCAGTCAAAAAGAAGAAAGTACTCGTCAGCTATCTGTTGCACCGCTTCCCCCCGTATCCGTTTTGCCGGAAGAGCGGAAAGGTGCCGACCTGCAAGCAATGCAAAATCTTCCGCGTTTTTGAAGTTCGCAAACGCGTCAGGTCGTCTCATAATCTGCGGATTCAAGCATTTTACCGCATAATGTCCTTTTGTCGTCCTCAGTCCATACATGTCATGGATGAAACCGCCGGAGAGGGGGCGTGGATCTTCCGTCCGTTCGCCTAAATCAAACAATACACAAATCTGATCAAATCGGTATGACTCCATATGTTTCTCCTGTTATCTCCGTTATTTTTTACGAACTTTTTCGCCTTGACAGGCGTCAGAATCGATTGAACCGTTAACTTATGAGGAAAAACCCCCGACGTTTTTTCGCAGGGCGAAGACATCGGGGGTTCGATCCTCATTCAATAGAATTTACTTGTTTTCTACCAGCGTTTGTTCCTGCTGACGAATGTACCGGACATCGAAGTGGTCCGTCAACTGTCTGATGCGTGAAGTCGTATCAGACAGTTTCTCGAGTGTAGCTGACGTTCATCGTTGTTCCTCTTCTCGTCTAATCTCGATCGTTCCGGGTGGGCGGTGCGGTAATGTAATGGATAGTCCTGCGAACTGGAACTGGTCACGTCCGTTTTGTGCACGTTCAATCCAATTGACTGTCTCTTGGCGCGCTAAGCCATGCCGGATCCGGTTCTCCGCCTGTGTCCGTGAAATCCCGGTACAGACGACCTCTGTCAAGTAGGTCCGTTCATCGGACTCAAACTGTTGCCAAATCCCGAGGATGAGTTGTCCGACAGCACTGACGGGTGTCCCGTCCGGTTCACCGGCGCTTACGGCCTCGTCAAGCGCATGAATCGCTTCGGTACACGTGTCGCCGAGTGCTAAAATCCGTTGGGATGCTTTTTGCATGATCCGGAACCGTTTTTGTCCGTCTTCCAGCCATAACCGCTGTGCAAAAGGGTCGACGGGAATGCCATGAAAGAATGTGACCGTCCCGCGCCAAGCGAAGCCGAACGACGGATCGTAGTCACGAATCGTCTCCATCGCTTGTGTGTGGAATCGTTTGATTTCTGACCGTTCCTCATGCAATTGGTCGCGCAATCCTGCCGTATCATCAATCGCAACCGCAAGCGGCGTCATCGTGAACAGTTCATTATCGGCAATCCGGTGCGGCATCAGGACTGCTCCATCGAACCGGTAATCGTTCGCAGGGCGTCCCGTCCGCCCGACGAACATGTGCCATTTGCCTTCCGCTGCAGCGAATGCGTACGCTTGATGTGCGAACGGTGGTGCCACGAACAGTCCAGGAAATTCCTCGAACGTTTCAATCCGGATCGTTTCTCCGTCATACCACTCCCGTTCGATTGCCGCGAGCAACTGCCCCGTCGGAGATTGACGGTCCGTCAAATAACGACCGGTATTGCTATAGAAGCCGAGTAAAAACTCACGCTCTTCTTCTTCGAATGTCACCATCGTCAGTTGGAACAACGATTCGATTTGTGCTTCGGCGAACGCATCCTCGACCGTATCCGGATGGTGCGATTCAATCGCAATCATTTTCCAGCCCATCCGTTCATATAAGTTGATCGTCACGGGGAAGAACAAAAAGGCTCCGTGGGTCGCCTCGAGCTTAATGATGTCTTGCATGGCAAGGCGTTCAATCCGTAAGTTAAAGCCCATTCGTTCGAAGTGATCCTGTAAGCGTCTTTTCCAGTGCGTAAATTCCATGATCCGTCCACTCCTCTCTCGATTCGTTTAGGCGCGTTTTCGTAGCGGGTTCTTCGACCAGTAGAGGTATAACGCAATCAGACCACCGACTCCGATGATGTAAGAGGGTGTCCCGCTGACTTGGAAGATGACATCGGGATTCGGGACGAACGTAATCAAGACCGCTTTATACGTTGCAAATAAAACGAAACTGATGATGAACTGTCCCCAGACACGTCCTTTGACGTCACGTATTTTCGGTGACGTGATTAAGATCGACATCGCGTCAATCAAGAACAAGGCGATGATCGAGAACAACAAATAGTCGGCGAGTGCGAACTGAAAGACGCCATCGATTCCCTCGATGAAAATATACATCAAGATGCTTGAGACATAGTTTCGTGTCCAGCGTTTTTGTGTCTCAGCACGACGCTGTTCCGGAATCGCTGCGATCATCGTGTCGAGTCGCGCTTCCGGTGTTTGCCCATGGACTTCTTCGAACGGTCGTTGTTGCCGCTGCGCTTCATACAAATCAGCCTGCAGTTGACGTTCGATGTCCGTTCGCTCCGGTTCTTCCGCGTTAACGTTCAAACGGGGTAACAATGATTCAAAAATGCGTGTGTTAGCTTTCGTTAATTTCAAGCGACATCCCTCTTTTCCATGTTTAAGTATAACGGTTTATCGGGAAAAATACTTAGGTGAAGATGACGATTACTTGACGAATCCCACTTAAATGTTCAGAATAATCAAAAAGTGTAACTTTTCTTTTTTCAATTTCGTAGGATAACAAAAGAAGGAGTGAGCAACGATGCGCCAAACACTAACGAATGCCGCACTCATCACGCTATTGACCAGTGCCGGGATCGCGTTTCCTTTGACGAACGAAGCAGATGAACTGGATCCACCTGTCGAAACGGAACAAATCGAACCGCTTGATGAGCAAACACCCTAAACGGGACTGCCTTAACCGTAAGGACGTCTCTCGATTAACAAAAAACAAGGAAGACGGTTCTCCGGTGTTCGCCCCGGAAATCCATCTCCCTTTTTTTAATGCGGTCTTGCGAGATACACGGCAAAGATGACCAGAAGGATCCCCGGGACGAGAAACAATATGTAGGAACGCTGAGAATCGTCAAGTAGATTCCTAGTATGAATGACAGCAACATGATGTAAAAACCCATTTGTATTCATTCCTTTCGAACGTAATTGTTCATGCCTAAGCATTACTCGGTTGTGTCACGTCACCTGTAACATCAATCGACCACGTCAAGATCGTCGTACTGTCCCGGACAGCATGGTGCTTGATCGTCGTCAACAAGGTCAAAACGGCATCCTGCGCCTCCGTACCGCGAAACGCGCGACCGATGTCCGTCGTATCGCTGAACGGTTCACCGGGACATTCGACGAGTCCGTCCGTCGTCAAAAAGAGCCGGTTGTGTCCCTGACGCAGTTCACGGATGCCGCGGGTATAACACGGGACAGGTAACGCAAACGTATTGACTTGTCCGATCCATTCAAAGAATTGCCGTTGATTGAGACTGTGTTGACCTAACCCGGCAAGCTCCGGATGGAACAGATGCGCGATGCAATCTCCAACCGACAACCAAAAAACATAGTTTCCTTTCCGGACGACGACTAAACAAGCCGTCTCCCCCCGACACGTCTCGCATCGTGCGCGAAATGTGTCTTCCGTCAACAGTTCGAGGATGATGTGTTCGAACGTCGGAAGGACTGACTCGGCTGCTTGTTCGAGTTGCTGATGCAACCGCTCTTGATACGTCAAAAATTGCTCCGCCACGAGTTCGGCACTTTCTGCCGAATTATGGGCATCGAGTAAGACGGTCAACTCCCAGTCCGTCCCCGTCATGACGAGACAACCATCTTCGTTTTTTGTTTGACCCGCCGTCGAGCAGCCACCGAACCGTCCGAGAACGACCGGACCCACCTGCCTTATGTCGATTTGATCGACATACGCTTCTTCACTTCCGACCCAGCTAAACATGCCTGACTCCCCCTATTCTGTCTGTTCTATCGAGAATACCACACCTGCTGTCATTTGGAACATTTTCCCTTTCATTAATCCAAAAAAAAGTCCCTCACTTCGACTACGGCTGTAGTGACGTGAGGGATGCGGCTTAATTCGTTGTCATGAATGGCTGGATGAATAATTTTAAGCGTTTTTGATAGTTGACTTGATCTTCGAGATACGTTTGACCATGACCCGCTCCTCGGACCGGATACAACTGCTTCAATCCAGGTTTTGCTTGATACAGTTCATAAACCATCCGCGATGGCATGAGTTGATCGTCCGTCCCATGGATGAACAGTGTCGGAATCATGATTTTGCTTGTTTGTCGTGTCACCGACACGTCACCGTAAAAGAAGTCCTGTTCGAATTTATTGAACGTGCTCGCCATCGCGAGTGACGGTCCTGCGGGATAACTGATCTGTTGATCCGCTAAATGATTGAGCCAGTCATCAAATCGGGCGTAGGCACCTTCAGAGATGACGACTTTGACTTGTGTCGGTAACATTTCTTCTCCAGCTGCGAGTAATGCCGTCGACCCGCCGACACCAAGCCCGTGATAGGCGATGTGACTCTCGTCCCCTGTTTCTTCGAGAAGTCGTTTCGTCCATTCAATCAAATCAAGCCGATCGAGCCAGCCGTAATTCTTTTTCCCACCGTTTTCAGGCTGCCCCCGTCGTTCGACGACTAAGACATTGTAGCCGAATTGTTCATGATACAGCTGCACGAGTGGTGCAACCCCGTCCGGCGTCGCTTGTTCCTCGTCCGGGACGAGAATGACCGATTTGTTTGTTGATTCTGTTGCAGGTAGATAGTCTGCGCGATGAACGCGTCCATCCGTCTCGAACGTCTTCTGTTCGAACGGTTGGGCAGCAGACCATTCGGTTGCCTTGGTCACGGCGTCACTTGATTCATCAGCCGGTTTACCCGCAAGAATCGGTGACGCTTCCGACTCGCCGACTAATGTTTTTTGAATGCGGTATCCATCAAAACTGATTAATCCGATGAATACGAGTAGTATCGCGAGTACGATTGCTAGTCCTTTTCGCACAACATGAACTCCTCTCTTTTCCTATATAACGCGTTATTCGTTATCATACCGTATGTCCCCTGCTTCTGCACGGTCTGTTTTCAGAAAAGAGCGTTGGTACCAGGTCCGGACGTCCTCAAATTGCTTATGTGTAAAATAACCCGCGTTCAAATGTCCTTTACCACGCAGATTGATTTCAAACTTCAGCAAGTCCTTTTGTTCGAGAAAACGGGAGACGTGCCCCGACAAAGCCTCGATTTTTAAACGCGGTGCATAAATCGTTTCCCGGTTGACGAGTTGGCGACGTAAGACGAACAACTCCTGTTCGAACCCGTAACACGTATTGCGGTACCCCGTCCGGGCAACAACGTAATAGAGCGGTAAAACCAGGTACAACAGCATGCCGATCCATTTAAGCGGGCTCGTCAAAAAATAGACGAGTCCGGCATTGACTGCTGAAAACAAGACAATATACCGGACGAGCCGCCAACGGATGACATAGAAGAATCCGCGGTCGGTCGCATGATGCATCGGTTTTACACGTTTGAAGCGCGGCAGAAACCGGTCGAGGAAGGCGTCGATTTCCGATTCCCGGATGAATGGGTGGAACAACATCTGCTCTTCCTTCCCGTTCGCCGATATGACGTTGAGTGACAGGTGGGCACGCTTGAACCGTCGTTTGATCCAGTTTTCCTCGATGAATAAGGCTTGGACCTTATCCTGGTGAAAGATGACTTCCGTCCGGTTCAGTAATCCGTAACGGATGGTCAGCCGTTCATCTTTAAGTGTCGCTTCGAACGAACCGTAACGAACGACGTAGACGACAATCGATCCGATGTAGGCGAGGAGCAAGACAAGCAACCCGATTCCAATCAGGAGGACGAGTGATAAATGCGCCAATTCATTAAAGACACGATCGACATACTTTTCGATATATTGATCAATCAGTTGATACCCTGCAAAGAAACCGACTAGCGCCAGTCCGAGACGACCGGACAAGGCGCCGGCAAAAAACAGGTCGGACAAGCTGACACGAAACGAGTCCATCGTCTCTGTTTGTTCTATCTGTTCGTCCTCTTCTTTAATCGTCGACTTCAAGGAAGTAGCGAACGCGAGCCGGACACCTTTTAATTCGACTTCCGGTTCACCGCCTTCAGAAGACGTTTCGACGGACAGCGTCGCTAAACCGAGCAGACGCTCGAGCAGGTTTTGGTTGATGCCGACGGATTCAATCCGCCGCCGTTGTGTCGTCCGTTCACTTTTACGGAAGACGCCTTTGTTGACACGAATCGCTTGGTCATCAATCGTAAACGTATAAAAATACCAAGAAGTGATTCCAGAAATGAGAAGAACGAGACAAAAAACACTAAAGCCGATGATTGTATACCAACCGAATCCATCGTTCTTTAAATCATTGAACAATAAAAAAGCGAGTGGGATGACCGTCGACCGGAGATGCGTCAGCGTCGACATCAAGATGAATAACGGGTGGACGCGACGTGTCATAAGGATTCCTCCTCTTGCTCCTCGAGTTTCGCGAAGCGTTCGATATGGCGTCTTAATTCGAGTGTGCGTCGTTCTTCGAGACGCTGGATTTCCGCAAATCCGGATGCCGTATTGACTTTGATGTTCATCAAGCCGGCGCGACGTAACAAGGGACCGGTCGATGTATCGATGAACTGAACTTTGACGAGTGGTATGATTTCGATTTTACGGAAGATGACGCCTGACTTGACGCCTAAAAATTCTTCATCGACCTGATAACGGAAATAGTCGTAACGCAGACGCGGTATGTAATAAAACTTTAAGATGAATAACGCGGCCACGAGTCCTGTCACGATCCACATCCACCACGGAGATAAGTCGAGCCACACAATTTGGACGGTTGTCATGACGGCAATCAAAAGCGCATACAAACTAAACCGTATCGCCACATATTCCCGTTCGACTTTGACGGAGTCGAGTGATAACCGTTGCCAGCCACTTTCTAAGGTTGAAGATTGCATCTGTTCCCACTTCCTTTCTCTTAAAACTACGGAGTCCATCGTCAATAAGTTTCACTCGACTTAAATCGAACATTGACATTTGACCCGAAATCATCGCATATATAGAAGAGTAGAAATGTAATTCTAGGAGGTACCATGCTAACATTTGAAGAAAAATTAAACATCATTGAGTCGTTTCCACAACTCGTCCGAAAAGATGTTTCACTGAACCGTGTCAATTTCCACTTTCCTGAAAGTCAGTTTGAGAAAAAAATCGTCGTCTATCACCTTCATCCGAACGGGAACGGATTCGTCTATGCCGCCGGATTACCGGGCTACAAAGTCGATAACAAAGGACTCGTCAACATCCGTGAGTTTTCTGCTCCTGCCTTGATTCTTTTGCTTGAAGATGCAATCAAATCGTTATCGACGGTCGAGACGGTCGAAACGCTCGAAGAAACGTGGGTCAACGATAACCAGTTCGAACTCACACTTTTGAATGAAGACCTCGATACATGGCTCGTCTATGCAGGCGACCTGCTCGATGGTGCCTTCAATTCATACAAAGAAGCGGCAAACTATCTTGAAGAAGAGGGTTTCCGCCGTAAATAACGAAAATGAACGGAACTGAATCATTCAGTTCCGTTCATTTTTATAACCAATTGATTTAACGTTTGTTTGACACGTTCTAAATCCTCTTCCGACACGCCCAGTGTCTCTTTTAAGGCGAGCGGAACTTGTTCCGCTTGCTCGCGCAACATATGCCCTTTGTCTGTCAACGTGATTTGGATATGTCGTTCATCTTTCTTATTGCGGACGCGTCGAATTAACTCTGACGCTTCGAGCTTTTTCAATAACGGGGTTAGCGTCCCCGAATCCAAATGCAACCGTTCGCCGACGGCTTTCAAGGATTGTTGATCTTCTTCCCATAAAACGAGCATCACTAAATATTGCGGATACGTCAGTCCAAGTGGTTCGAGCAACGGACGATAACGTCTCGTGATTTCCCGCGAAATCGAATAAAAGGGAAAACAAAGTTGTTCATCTAACGATAATGGGTTTGACATGATAGTCCTCCTCGGGAGCAAAGTACTTGCTTTCTTTTTTAAATTGTATACAATCTAATTGTAAGCTACTTAATAATAAGGAATCAACGAAAGGGAGTTATTGATTATGAAACCAATGTTCACATCATCAGCTACAGCAGTCGGAGGACGCGACGGACGCGTCGTTTCAGAAGATGGCGTTTTAGACGTCGCTCTCGCCATGCCAGTCCCAGGATCTAAAAAATCAGCGACAAATCCGGAGCAACTGTTTGCTGCTGGATACTCTGCTTGCTTTGATTCTGCATTAAATCTTGTTGCACGTAAACAAGGCATCAAACATGATGGAAGCGAAGTAACGGCACACGTTACGTTGAACGAAGCAGCAGACGGATTCGCTTTATCTGTTGAACTTGATGTTCTCGTCCGTGGTGTATCGGAAGAACAAGCTGCCGAACTTGCAAAAATCGCACACACAGTTTGCCCTTACTCACGCGCAACAGCTGGAAACATCCAAGTCGATGTTTTCACACGTACGACTGACGCAGCATAAGCATAACATTGTCTGCCCTTTTCTAGTGAAATCTACTAGAAAGGGGTATTTTTTGTTGTCATTATGGTTTATTTTGAGGTATCGTTTGTTTTTTGTATTAAAAATTTAATAAATGATTACGGTAAATGAAATAAACAGGTCGTTATTTTAGAAAACACACTTCTATTAACAGTGTGTTTTCTTCGTTTGTTCGGTTTACAGTTGGTTGACGGATAAAATGACCAACTCGCCGGAGACAATCACGTAATAGGCATCATCGAACCGGTGCCGAACATACCGCTCGGCGTCAAAAATCGTCACCATCGGCTCGGCATCTTCTCCGATCGTTTCATGTACATAAAAGCGATCACGCAAGACGCGTTCGAACGGATCCCGGTCTAAAAAACGGGCTCCCGTCCGTAAATTAATCACTTCATGGTGTTGCTCCGACCGGTCGTTGACGATAAAGATCGTCGATACGACGTCATCATACGTAAAATCAAATGCTTCATAATCACTCCAGCGGATCCGTTCAAGCTCCGTCACGTCCGTTTCGTCACGGATTTGATAAAACACTTCTTCGTTCAAACGGTCCGTATAGGCACTGAAAATCAAAAACCCGGCTTGTTCCCCGAGGTACTGCACCGTATCCCCTTCCCCGTCAAGGCGTAAGAGTGTCTTGAAGGACAGGACTTCTGTCCCTAGTTCAATTTCCGAAACGATCGTCTCAAGTGAAGCGATTAATAACCCTTCCGAGTGATCAATTGGATCTTCCGGAGATATCAAGCCGCTTTCGAGGGCATCATAAAAGGAAAATTCGTCGAGGCGCGTGTTGCAGACGATATAATCGACGTCTTGGAGTGTGACGAGGAAAAAGTACAGTTCCCGGTAATTTTCCGTCATCCCGTACAGCCGTTGATCATGGATCAAGTGTTGCTGCTTCGTCTTCGTGTCATATAAAAAGGCAGACGTCACACGGTCGACGTGGAGCAGTACCATGTAGCGTTCATTGAGGACCCAGTACAGTGACAAATCACCCGGGACGTTGAACGTCGCGACCTGTTCCGTCTTCCCGGATAAGAGATCAATCGTCAATAACTCCGTCGCTCCCCCGTTCGCCCGGTCGTGTTCGTTCAAGCAATAGACTTTCTGGTGTTTGACGAACGGACGGGTCGGTCCGTGATCCGTCAAAACGTCTTGCGACAAATCAACTTGTTCTTGATCCTCGAGGTCGAACCGGCTGATATGGTACTGTTCGGCATTGACTTTTCGTCTGAAGTAAATCGAAGATGGCGTGACATGAAGTATGTCCGAGTGATCCGCTGGTAACGCACGCGCGTCTAGTATTTCCATCTTGTGCACCCCTCCTAAGCATGTTCTACTGTTCTTTTCCCACGATTGGTCCCGCTTGAAACAAGGTCATTTCGTGCGTCTACGGAATACGAATGATACAATACAGCTAGATAATACCACGATGAGGAAGGTGATTCGCTTGCACGCACAAGACTTGAATACGATGATGCTCGAATACGTCAATGATAAGGAAGATTATGACGCATTCGCAGATAAACTAAAAATTCTATTATCCGAGCTGCTCGACGCGGCCGGAATCAAATACCATTCGATCGTCTCACGGACGAAGGATTCGGAAAGCCTCTACCAAAAAGTCTTACGGCAACCGAACAAATACCGATCGCTCAAGGACGTCCATGATTTGACGGGAATCCGGATCGTTACCTATTTCCACGACGACGTCCGGGAAGCTGCCCGTATCATTGAAAATGAATTTTCGATCGACCGCGATCAATCGGTCGATAAATCGACGTTGCTCGATACGACGGAGTTCGGCTACTTGTCTGTCCACTTCGTCGCCGCCCTGAGTGAGCAACGCCTGGCCTTAAGTGAATACGGCCGTTTCAAGTCGCATACGGCAGAAATTCAAATCCGTTCGATTTTGCAACACGCCTGGGCAGAGATTGAACATGACTTAGGGTATAAAAATCCGAACAGCGTCCCGGCAGAAGTCCGGCGCAGTTTCAGCCGCGTCGCCGGACTGCTTGAGATTGCCGATCAAGAATTCGTCAACATCAAAAAGCAACTCAAACAATTCGAGGATGAGACCGTCCAACAGATTTTATCGGACCCGTATAAAGTCCGGATCACGTCCGATAACTTAAACTATTTCATTGACCACTCCCCTGTCATCAGTGAGCTCGACAAGCGACTCGTCACGTCACAAATGATGCTCGATTCCGACCAGCAACTGATTAATGAGTTGATCCGGATGTTCCATTACGTCGACATCCGCAATTACGGTGAACTGATCGATGCCGTCTCGAGTCATAGCACCCTTGCCTTAAAGTGCGCTCAAGTCATGCCGAATCCTTTTTTGCCGCGCCAAGGCATCGGTATCGCCTACATCTGCATGGCCGTGACGATTGCCGGGAACGACACACACCGGATCGATTACTTTTTCCGTCGATTCTATCCGGAACTTCGGAACGTCACGGAAATCATTACAAAAGTTCAGCCGTCGCATGATGAGATGATTCAAGAGAAAAATATTGATTAAACTAAAATTTTTCACTATACTAAATGGCGGGTAACGAAACTATCGTATGGAAAGAGTGAAGCTAAACATGGCAACAACAATCGAAGTAGCACAACGCGATCAATTGATCGTCGATACAGAAAAAGGACTCCGCATGAACTACCGCGCCATCAAAAAAGATGTTCGCAGCATGTTCACGACCTATTTGACACGGAATGAATTCTTCATTTTGAAGTCGCTTTGCGGGCAAAGTCCACAAATCGCATCCGCCCTGTCGAATGAATTCCAGTTCTCTGCAAGTATGATTACCGCACTTGCTGACGAATTGACAAAAAAAGGCTTGATTTCACGCGAACGCAGTGAACTCGACCGTCGTGTCGTCGAGCTCCGGGCAACACCGGACGGGATTGAACTGTACGGGAAACTTGAAGCAATGAAGATGGAGTATCTCTCGGACGTTTTCTCCGCGTTTTCGGATACAGAACTTGATACGTTCCGGACACTCTTGACGAAACTCGAGCAACAGGATTAACATTTCCCCCTCTAGCTGACCGAGCTGGAGGGGTTTTTGTACCAGCAACCGAATTGGAGGATGATGAGATGACGCATGCTACTTTAGAGCAGGTGACGGCGCTCCGTCAGTCGAAACAATACGAGCAAGCAAAACAGATGATGCGTCAGCTGTTAGAAACCGATCGTACGAACCCTTACTACCATTTCCAGATGGCCTGGTGCTTCGATAACCTCGGCGAGGAGCAGGCTGCCGTTCCACATTATGAGTTTGCGATCGCAAACGGCCTCGACACACGGTTTTTGACGGACGCCTTCATCGGGCTCGGCAGTACATACCGGGCGCTCGGACAATACGCTGCTGCGCATGACACCTTTACGGAAGGCTTAGCACGTTTCCCCGACAGCACGGGATTGAAGACGTTTTTAGCCTTGACATTGTTTAATCTCAAGCAGCATGAGGAAGCGATGCAACAGTTACTTGACGTCATCACGACGATGACGCCGGACTCCGACGTCCATGCGTACAGACAAGCCCTCCACTATTACCGCGACCATTTACATGACGTGTCCGAGACGTAACCGTCTGCCCGCTTAACCGTTCAATGATTCCTTCTCTTCCTCTTTTAGCGCGAAAGGAGCTTGTTCATGAAACGACCAGCAGAGGCACAACCGTCAGTCCTGACGATCATTGCCTATAAGTATCCCGACCGCCCCCATTACGAGTGGACTGGCAACATGCTCGTAAAAACAGACGACTACGTGCTCGTCCATGGACAAGCAGGCAGAAGACTGGTCCATCACACACGGGGACAGACCTTTACCTACGCGACACAGTCGCTTGAGTTTTATCCCCTGAATGCGCCGTTTACGGTCAATATCGACTTCGATGCGGATGGAACTTCCTATCACTGCAACGTCTGCCTGCCCCCACGGCTCGACGGAGATACCCTTTCCCCCGTACGGAGAGGGTCGTAAGATGACTCAAGACTAGAGCGTCAATCTTTTTAAACAATCCAAAAAGCCGCTGATGTAGATTGTTTGTCACATCCATCACTCGGCTTTTTGTTTGGTTTAACTACTGTTGTCCTCACTATCACTCCGCTCCGCCCGGATACCAGATCGGAATCCTTTGCGAAAAGTTTTCGTGTGTTGCGAGAATGCGCACCAGGCGATTGGTCATCTCAGCGACTTCAGCCGGATGATTGTGGATCGTCCAGACAAGGGATGAGAACAGGGCCATCGCCATATAAACGCTGTAGACGTCCCAGAACGCCTCCGGGACCGGGCCGTCAAAATAGCCTGCCAGTTGTCCCCGTGCGAACGGAACACTCGTCTCGACGGTAAAAAGCCCGAGTTTGACAAAATCATGCCACGGGTCACCATAATCCGCTTGATCAAAATCAATCACACCTACAAGTGATCCGTCCCGGACGATCAGGTTGCCTGGATGAAAGTCATCATGTTGAAATCGGTTCGGACGATTGGCGAGTCGCGGTATCTGTTGCTCGACCCATGCATTGATTTGTTCCGCCTGTTCAAACTCCACTCCGCTCCTCCTGTAGCCGGTGACGTACCGCTCATGTTTTGCTTGGCACCGCTCTGCCCAAGGTGCGACCGAAGCAGGTGCAACATATCCGTGGAACGCTGCCAGTACCCGTCCCGCCTCGATACCTAGCTTGTACGCTGTCGCCTCGTCTGCCGTCGCGAGCTCCGTCCTTGCATCGTTTCCCCTAAAATACGGTCTGATGCTGTAAGCTGAATGTGCTGAGAGCCGTCCCACCTCAACAAAAGGCACGACCGGCAGTCCGTCTGCACTCATCGTTTGGACGTTTTCCGCCAACTCCCGTTGCCAAGCGAACCGTGTTCCATCCATGAGCTGTAACACGTACTCCCTTTGCCCGTTGATGACGTAGAATTTCGGGTAAGACGAATAACCAATCGTCAATGGCTCGATGCGTGTCGCACTCCTTAACCAGCCGATGTTTTGTTTGATCTCTTCCCGGTCCATCCTGTTTCCTCCCTTGCATGGCTAGTCCTGAGATTAGACAAAGTAAAAAGCAGGGAAGCATGTGCCTCCCTGCTTTTTTACGATGATGGCTGTCCTGGGATATACTCCGAGATGATCCCGAGTAACTCCGCGTAGGCCTGTTCAAAATCAATGTTTTCAATCATATAGTCATAGTGGTCCCGGTCTCTCCAAGCTTCCGAGTAATCGATGAGCCGTGCCTCGAACTCCGGTGTATCCCCGCGCATCAACAGACGTTCTTTCATCAGATCAGGTGGAACGGACACGAAAATCGTGATGACACGGTCTTCGAACAATTCCTTGAATGCTGCCGCACCTTTCGGATCGATGTCTTTGATGACGATTCCGTTCGTCGTCAGGACGTCCTCATACGCTTGTCGGGGTGTTCCGTACCACGCCCGGTGGACATGGGCGTACTCGATGAACCCCGTCTCTTGAATCAATTGTTGGAACGTTTTCACGTCGACGAAATGATAACTTTCCCCGTCTTGTTCGGTCGGGCGTTTCGGTCGTGTCGTCACGGAGGGAATGAACCGGACATGTTCATACTCGTGTCGTAATCGTTTGATTAAGGACGACTTCCCGCTGCCCGATCCACCAATCAATAGAATGATTTTACCTGACATCGTCATCCTCCTTTTGTTGTTGCCTAGTCATGAAATACCCCGAAACACGCAGCGCGAATTGTTCGAGTTCGCTATCGTCGACGACCCCGTAAATCGAACGGATGACGACGAGATACCGATCGTATTCAATGATGCGCGCGACGTCATTTCGGGTCATCTGGACACGTTGTTCCGGATAGCTTGCGACGTAGTACCAGTCGACGGCAATACGTTCCGGTGTCGGTGTCGCATAAATCCACGTCTCGCTTTTCAGGTCATGTTCAATCGTACTCTTTAAAGAAAAACGTTGTACGGTCTCTAATTCGGTTTTTGCGTCTTGAAGTCCTGCTTGGAAGTCATCCGGTCGTGTCGCTGACTGTGCAACTTGTTTCGGTTGCGGTTGTGGTATTTTTTGAAAACCAATCTCGAGACCGATGCCAAGCGCAATCAGTGAAGCTATGATTGTCAACACATACCCCTTCCGCATGACGCTTCCTCCTTAGTCGATCGACAGGCGCGCTTTGAATCCTTTTGGATCATTGACGATGACGGCATCAATGCCGATTGCCTCCATCCGTCTGACATCCTCTGCCGATTTCGGAGTATAGACACGGACGGAAATTCCTGCTGCGTGAGCCAGTGCGACGTCTTCTGCCGTCACGCGACGATAATCCGGATGAATGCCCTTCGCCCCGAGCTGCTTCGCTTGTTGCTCCGGGTGAAACAAGGGATACGGATAGAGCAGTGCTGTCTCGAGCGACGGATCAAGCTGACGAATCGTATCAATCGAGTAATGATTGAAGGAACTGAAGATTAATCGATCTGGTGCAAGCTGATGGGCACGGCACCGTTCGACGACGTAGGCCTCGAGACCTTCATAACGGATCGTATCCGTCTTCAGTTCGATGTTGAGGACGATTTGCGTTGGCGCCACGAGCTCTAAGACTTCGTCAAGTGTCGGAATCATCGCACGCTGCGGTCCCGTACCTTTAAAGCGCGCTCCCGCATTCAATTGTTTGAGTTCTGCAAGCGTAAGATCAACGACGCGCCCTGTTCCGTCCGTCGTCCGGTCGACGGTCTCGTCATGGATGACGATTCCGACGCCGTCTTTTGAGAAATGGACATCGAATTCGATGCCATCGACGTCCGGTAAAGCTGCTTTGAACGCCTCGAGCGTATTTTCCGGAAACGCGTCACTTGCGCCGCGGTGGGCAAACCATTGCATCACAGCGTTTCGACGACGCGTGTATATTTCTTCGTCAAGTAATCAATCAACGGTTGGACCGTAATCGATTGTCCGGTCGCTGCTTCAATCAATTCGGCCGGCGTCTTCGCTTTTCCGTGTTGATGGATATTTTCCTTTAACCAATTTTTGATCGGTGTAAACGAACCGCTTGCAATCAGTTCGTCGATGTCTTTAACATCCCGACGCATCGCTTCGTTCAACTGGGCACTGTAGACGAGTCCGAGCGCATAGCTCGGGAAGTAACCGAACGAACCACCTGACCAGTGAACGTCTTGTAAGACACCTTGTGCGTTCGATGGGACATCGACTCCAAGGTATTCTTTGTAGAGGCGGTTCCATTCCTCTGGCAGTGCCTTGACTTCGAGTTCACCCGTGATGAGACGTTTTTCAAGTTCGTAGCGGATGATGATATGCATCGCGTATGTCAGTTCGTCCGCCTCGATCCGGATCAACGATGGTTTGACTTCGTTAACGGCAGCATAAAATGTTTCGAATGGAACGTCCGTCAATGAAGGAATCGCAGCTTG
This sequence comes from Exiguobacterium sp. QJM3NY_9, assembly GCF_056173545.1. NCBI lineage: Bacteria > Bacillati > Bacillota > Bacilli > Caryophanales > Exiguobacterium > Exiguobacterium sp. QJM3NY_9. Next base: position 1,641,089 of record NZ_CM149679.1, read on the forward strand.
CAACCCTGTATAACGTGCTTCGAGGAAACCACGGTTGCGTCCGATGAAGTTCTCAAAGAATAACGATTGTGATTCATGAATCCCCATCGACGCCCCTTCACCAAGACCAAGCGAGTCGAGTTCCGGATCGATACCCTGTTCGTACGTCGCGTGACCGGCTTCGTGCATCGTCCCGAAAACAGAGTTCCGGTAATCCGCTTCATCATATTTTGTCGTGACACGGGCATCTTTGCGGTTGATTGTCGTTTGGAACGGGTGGACCGTCTCGTCCAAGCGACCTGCTGTAAAATCATAACCGATATCATTCAGCCACTCGTGATTGAGCTTAATTTGTGTCTCCCGGTCTGCTGACCAATCGAGTTTCGGGAATGTTTTTCCATCAAGATCGGCGAGCAACGTGATGATTGCTTGACGGAGCTCCGCGAACAATGGATCGAGCTGAGCGACCGTCATTCCTGGCTCATAGTCATGGAGCAATGCATCGTACGGGTGATTTTCGTATCCCCAGTACTCGACGAATTTCCGCTCTGTCGCGACGATTTTTTCTAAGAATGGTTCGAATATCGCCCAGTCATTCGCATCCTTCGCTTTTTCCCAAACACTTTCCGCTTCCGAAATCAATGTCACAAAGGCTTGATATTCCGCTTCCGGAATTTTTGAGTCCCGGTCAAATGCCTGTTTCGCCTTTTCGTACGAAATCGCATCGAGTCCCGTCAACGATTCTTGCCCCATCGCTTCTAACAGCGACTGATACTGTGTGCCTGTCCGGCGACGGAAACTTTCCGTCGATAAGAAACCGAGTGATTTCGAACGGTTCGCTGCCGATTGTTCCGGCATGTATGTCCGCATGTCCCAGTAGAGTAAAGCGACTGCTTCCTCATAGGCACCGAGTGCGTCAAAGTGGTCGCGCCATTGTTGTAATGTATTCATTCTAAAATCCCCCTTGAAGTATGTAGTGGTATACGTTTTTTAGCATATCACAAAATGTTCAAAACATTCATACAGGAATACCCTTTGAAACCTTTGTGGTCATTTGAACGTATAAATTGTATAATCAAGCTATCAAAGAAAGGATGGGGCATACGTGAAAACAGATCAAGAACTGGCGTCTGCTATCGACATCGGATCGGACGGACAAACGTATACGATTATTAATCAACCAAACGAATTAGAATGGATCGGCACAGGACGGAGTGCGTTCGTGTTTCGGATTCAAGGAACGGACCGCGTCATCAAAAAGTTTTTCCCGAGCCATCGTCATCTCGCTGCACTCGAAGGGTCGATTTATGAACAGTTGGCCCCCTTTCCGACGTACGCCAAACAATACGCCTACGGGACGGATTATCTCGTCATCGAATACATCGAAGGACAGACGTTGTTCGACTGTCTCGTCAGCGGGACAATGATTTCACGTGACGTCATCCGTGTTGTCGATTACGCCTTGGCGGAAGCACGATCGGTCGGCTTGAATCCGTCCGACATCCATTTGCGCAACATCATGCTGACGAACGACGGGACACGGATCATCGATGTCGCACGGTTCCGTCAGACAGCACCGTGTTCGCAGTGGGACGACTTAAAACGGGCATACGATTACTTTTATAGCAAATCGTATTTTCCGAAAAAGCTGCCCGAGTCCTTTTTGAATACGGTGGCGGACATTTATAAACGGCGGATGTTCGAGTCACACCGTAATACCGGGTGACGCAGATAGATGAAGCGGTAACGTATCTTATGAACGATGAGATACGGTAGCGTTTTTCCTGATTCACTTCATAACTCGACTACTGAAACAGGAAATCCATCCGTTTTCGTTATACATTTTTTGGTATAATTAAGATAGATGAAAAGCAATTCATACCCTGTTTGAAAGTAGGTCGACAGATGAAAGAAATGATTCAAACGCACGCGGATTTACTTGACATGCTTGACGATTTACTGCGTGAACCGACAGCATTCTGGAACGGCTTTTACGCCGACCGGGACAAACGGATTCCTTTTTTCGTCAATAAACCGGACGAAAATCTCGTCCGGTATTTTGAGCGCGGCCTCTTCGCGCCGGGTCACGTTTTGGAACTCGGTTGCGGGCCGGGACGCAACGCGCTGTATTTTGCAAGGCAGGGATGTACCGTGACCGCCGTCGATTTGTCGCGCGAGTCGCTTGACTGGGCACGCGAACGGGCGCAGGAGGAGCAGCTCGACGTCGACTTCATCGAACGGAACATCTTTGATTTCCCCCTTGCTAAAGAGGCGTATGACATCGTATACGATTCCGGTTGCTTCCATCATATCGCCCCACACCGCCGACGCGATTATCTTACGCTCGTCACCGATTCCTTAAAGGATGGCGGACATTTCGCCCTGACTTGTTTTATCGAAGGCGGTGAGCTCGGCGGATCCGACATCTCCGACTGGGAAGTGTACCGGACACGCAGCTTAAACGGTGGCTTAGGATTCACGGAAGAGAAGTTACGGTTGGTTTTCGCTGACTTCGACGTGATTGAAATCAGACCGATGCTGATGATGCCGGCGTCCGCGACGACTTTCGGTCGTACTGGACTGTGGACGGCAGTGTTTCAAAAAAGCACGATAATGGACCTCTGCTATATAAAAAGAACGTAGCAACGTGAGCCCTGATGTGCACCTGACAAAAAACCATGGAGGACGACCTCCATGGTTTTTTGTCACTTTGCTTTTTTTCCGCTCACGCGTTTCGGTTTAGCGAATAAACCGAAATACAATCCGACCAATACGCTGACGATGATCCAGCCATCTGTTTTATCCATCTTGGCGCCTCCCGTCTTTCACTGAAGTGTTTCTAAATCATACACCAATGAATGATCATGTGCTTCATGAACACTTTTTTGTGCCTTTACTTACGATTGAAAATGATAATGGAACAATACGAGCACCGACAAAATCAGGGACCGATCTTGCTGCTCCTTGACTTTAAACGTTACGTCGGACCGCAAGTTCGCTTTACTCGTCGCAATCACCTCAGCCCCCCGCCGCACTTCTATCTTCGAAGATAACGTCGAGGACGTGACTTCGTACTCGACGTCTTGATAGGACAGGAGCATGACTTCTTTAAACGTACTCATCCGTTTCAGCGACGCGTCGGTCCGGACCGTTCCGACGACTTCACCGTTTTCGTAGACGAGCCACTCTTGATTCCGCGCTAGGAGAGAACTCCGTTGTTCGACGTAAGAAACAGTACGGTCCGAAAAACTGAAGTTCAGATTCAAGAACCACCCCCGCAGTTTTGCCGAGAGCTGAACGAATAAAAACTGCCATCCTTTTGGATAGCTCCGTCGATAGGACCCGATTTGCTGTGCACCTTCCAGCACGTATTTCGGTCGTCGTGTCGTCCGTTCGACGCACCGTGTCGCTACCGTGTTCGCGCGTCCCCCGTACCGCATGTCGCGTTTGATTTGCCAGTAATCCAGAAGCGCGCCACCAAGTGCTGCAAGCAGCAACAACGAAATTAAACCAAGTTCCAGCCAACTGAACATGCCGGTTAAGAGGAAGCGGATGACCATCCCAATCGTCAATAACCCATACAATAACAGCATTTCACCCATCGTCATTCTTGTCTCCTTTATCTATAGCACGCTCTTGATGATTTTAGTGTACACTAGCACGATAACGATAGTAAGGATTATCTAAATGAGTTAAAATATGTTAAACAATGGAGTTCGAGGAGGAGATGCAACATGATTGAACTACGACAAATCGCACTCGTGACCGGTGCCAGTCACGAACGGGATATCGGGGCAGCGATCTGTCGGACGCTTGCCGCACGAGGCATCGAGATTTTTTTCACCGCCTGGCAAGCGGAAGCCGACTGGATCCCATCATTTGAAGCGGAGTTAGCAACATTCGGTGTCCGGGCAAGAGGATTCCGGATTGACTTAGCCAATCCGGCGGCGGCGGCAACTGTCCATCAAACCGTCGTTGAGACGCTCGGCCAACCGTCGATTTTAATCAACAACGCCGCTCACTCGACGCAGACCGACTATTTGTCGCTCGACGCCGCAGCGCTCGACACTCATTATGCGGTCAATATCCGCTCGACGTTACTGTTATCGGTCGAGTTCGCCCGCCAGCTGCAAGCGTCACCGTTACTTTCAGGACGGATCATCAACATGACATCCGGCCAGGAACGCGGACCGATGCCGGGTGAACTTGCTTATGTCGCGACGAAAGGTGCGATTTCTGCTTTTACGCAGACGTTCGCCCAGGAAGTTGCCCCGTTCGGCGTGACGGTCAACGCCGTCAACCCCGGTCCGACCGACTCGACTTGGATGACGGATGAGATCCGCTCCGCCCTGCTACCGAAATTTCCCTTTGGCCGCATCGGGGCACCAAACGACGTCGCCCGCCTGATTTCATTTCTCGTCAGTGACGAAGGTGCCTGGATCACCGGGCAAATCCTGCATTCGGAAGGTGGCTTCATCCGTCAATAATGGCATAATCCGTTAGTCGGCGAACGAAAAGGTCACTGGACGATGATGTCCGGTGACCTTTTTCGTTTTCTTATGTTGCATACGAATCAGACGTCATCCTTGCAAAAATTGAGTCAAGGACGGAGCGACGACTTCTTCGCGTTCCAGTGTTTCATGACCGACGACCATCACTTCACTCGTTACGAGATCCACACATAACAGGTCCCCATCCATGTCTTCGTATCCGATGATGTACCATGATTTTAATCGATCCGCTTGATGGTGTTCGACTTCAATGATACTCCGAAAAATCGCTTGTGATTCCTCAAACAGATCAACCGGATGAACACATGCATAACGTGGCAATCCATCGACATCTGTCAATCGTATTTCTTCTTCCTCAACCGGTAACATCGCCATTACTTGTTCAATCGTCATCACTTCTTCTTCACATCCCTTTTAGTAGCACGTCGCTGTTTCATCTTCAGTTTGATGCTTCTTTATGTTAGTAAACAAAAACAGACTTCGGAAACTCCCGAAATCTGTTAGCGTCATTACGTATTTTTCTAGGGTAGCTCAGTCGTTTCGATTGGTCAACCCAAGGAACTGGGCTTTTTGATTAAACAGTTTCCGGTAGGACAGGTAGCCGACCATGACGGAAGACACGGCAGCATTCGTCAAAATCAGGAACAGGATTAATAACTGGTACATGACAGCTTCCATCGGATCGGCCCCACCGATGATCAAACCGCTCATCATGCCGGGAAGCTGGACGAGTCCCATCGTTTTCTGCGCCTCGATCGTCGGAATCATACTCGTCCGGATAGCGCTTTTCAAACTTCGGTCAATCGCTGTTTTCGGTGAACCTCCGAGCGCTAAAATCAGCTCAATGACCTCATCGCCCCGCTCGACCTCATCCTTGAACTTATTCAGGAACAGGAGCGACAAAATCATACAGTTGCCGATCACCATCCCGCTGATCGGAATGACTTCCTGCGCTTCGAACGGAATGATTTGAAGACCGAGCATGATGCCCATCGTCAAGACTTCGACACTGACTAACGTCAGTAAAATAATGCCCGTAATCCCGGGAATTCCGTCACCTTTTTTGATGATGTTGAGCGTTGCCGCGACAATCATCAACAGAATCATCAACCCGATGTAAATTTTACTGTCACTTTCGAAAACGAACGTCAAGATATAACCGACAATCAACAACTGGACGATCGACCGGACCGTCGCTATCAAAATATCGTTGCCAAGTCCAAGCTTTAACGTATATGTCAGCACTAACGGAATCAAGATGAAGACTAAGGCGGAAGCGAGTTGCACGTAACTCATTGGTCGACCCCCTTGACGAACGCTTCGATGACGGGATTATCCGAGCCCTCAATCAATTCAATCGTTCCCTGTTCAATCAATTGCCCGTCTTTTAAGAACCACATGTCATCACTGACACGGCGCGCCTGTTCGAGATCATGCGTAATCCAGATCACCGTCACGTTGAATTCCCGTTGAACTTTTCGGACGAGCGCCTCGATTTCCTTGACCATCCGGTAATCGAGACTGGCCGTGATCTCGTCGAGCAACAGGACATCCGGTCGGTTGACGAGTGTCCGCGCGATCGCGATGCGGCTTTTTTCGCCACCCGACAGTTCCTTGACGTTTTGTGTCAACGGGACCTCTTTCAAGTCGACCCGCTCCAACAGTCGTTTTGCCTCTTCCTGTTCCAATGTCTGATTGAAGATCGCTTTTGGAAGATTCAAATTGTCATACACAGTCCCCGCAATCATCGGGGCACTTTGAAAGGCCATGCCAATCTTTTTTCGAAGCTCCATCATATCGATGTCTTTTAAATCGGTCCCCTTAAAATAAATCGTCCCGGCGTCCGGGGAAAGTAATCCGTTGATTTGTTTCAGACACGTCGTTTTCCCGGCACCGCTCGGTCCGACGAGCGTCGTGATTTTTCCTTCCCGAAACGTCCCGGAGATCCCTTTGAGTATCGATTTGTACTGGACATCCTTAAATTCAATGACTGCCACACCACTCCACCTCACCTTTTTGGTCGTTTTTTCTAGTGTAGCAGGGACGGTTGCCGCGCGGACAGCGAGAAGGTTCGACAGATGCCCAAGGCTTAGCGAAAGTTAACGAATCGTTGATATCACGTCAGACGATAGACCCAAATTTCTTCGCCGTTCGTTTCATCGATCCGTTTGATATCAGTAAAGCCCGCTTGCCCGTAAAAATACTTGGCATGCGTATTTTCTGTGTGTAAGCTCAACACGATTTCATCGACTTCGAAATGGTCTTCGATGAAACCGATTGCTCGTTTTAAAAACTGCGTTCCTAGCCCTTGTCCTTGATACTGCTGACCGATCATGAACCGGTCAAGCCAGATGTACTTGTCCGTCCGGTTTTCCGCACCAATCATCATGAACCCGACCGGCTGCCTGTTTTCGCATAAGGCATAACAACGCCAGTCGTGGTCGTGGTCGTTCATCGCTTCCTGAAGCGACTGCGCGTTCGTTTCGATATATGCGCGCTGCGCGGCTGCGACTTTTAATCCGAGAACCGCGGCCAGATTCGCGTCATTAATGTCTTCGATCGTCATGAAAGGATTCATTGGCCATTCACCTCCTCTGCGTTCTTGTGATCTCTACAGTTTGCTCAAGACACGAACAAATCCCGCATCGCTTCAACAGACTAAGCGCGATACGGGTTATAGCGTGCATGGGTCAATGAAACAAGCAATCTTACCGTCTTTCACGAATGACACGTGTTTTCGCAAACTCATCTTCCGGTAAAACGGAGGCATCCTCCAGATAACGCTGACGGTCCTTAAAGAATTTCCCTGCTGTGAATACTTCACGGTAAGCAATCCGTTTAAGGATTTGTGTCGTTTTCAACGGTTGGTCGTCTTGACTGACGACACGGAGTCCCATGACACGACTGCCGACCGTTCGGCCATCCGTCAAGCGTAATTGAACCGTTTCCATGACGACATCGACGACCGACTGGGTGACGATGCCACGGATGACGGGACGTTTGCTCCGTTTGAGAACTGTTTCTTCAAGGACATTTACAATGATAGCGTTCACCATCAAATTAATGACAGCCGCCCCGATTCTTCGTTTTGTGAGGGATTCCATGTGGATCATCCTTTCTCGATTTGAATAAAAAAAATGCCACTTCTCTTTCTGAAAAAAGAAGTGGCGTCATGCAAAACGATGAAACGTCCTGTCTGCCCAGCCATGCGGTGATTTCAGAGGCAACGAACATCCCCTCTCTTTTCCCGTTTTCTCATGGATTTAATCGAACGGTGACCGTTGATGTTTGAACAGTAATCTGTCTGAGTGTTGAAGCGTCAGCGTTGTCCTTTGATCGTTGAACATTCAGCTTTGACCGGACGGTCGCAAGGACCATCTTGGATGCTAATCGGTCAACCGATTAGAAGATGTCCGTTATCGCACGGACGACGCGTGTTCGGTTATGAAATCATCAGACAAACAGGATGGTAGGTTTAGATTAATATTTTCGTAAGTGTATTACTTTCAGATAGACTGAAATCGACTTCGGCATCAAATGCGTCGATTGACTCGTCTAACTGTTGAATGACTTGCCGAAGACCGGAGGGGTCAATCAATTTCGGTTCTAATCGTTGGATGAACAGACGACGCGTTTTTTCAATTTCTTCCGCGTCCCCTTTTTCACGCGCACCGTATGTCGCTTCGATATGATTTTCTGCACGCCGCTCGATCTCGATACGTTCCTGTTCAATCGTCTGCTCCACTTCATGCAGTTGTGTTTTGAGCGTTTGTAACAATTGGCGATTGTAGTCAAGACCCGTATCGCGACGATCAATCGCTTCCGCGACCGTCATCTCGGTCCCGGCGATTCGGACACGCGTCACGGCATTCGATGCGGTAATCGCTGCTTTGATTTGATTTCGACGCTCAATCAATGCGCGAATCGACTGGAGATTTGCCGCCGCTTCCGTCGCGAACTGTTCGACGTTCGGAAAACCGACAGGCGGTTTGTCTCCCGTATGCAATCCGATAAAGTGACCAAGCTGACCTTTTTTAATCCGTTTATCTAACATTTTTAATTCCACTAATCCACGATGGATCGACATCTCAATCTGCTCGATGTTCGCCACTTCCTTTTTAGATACTCGTGAGCTCCGCTCTACCTTTTCAGCATAGCAGAAAACACTTTAAAAATCGGGCAATCGATGTTTCTTTCAACCTTACAAAATTGTCATATACTGATTTACCCTCATGTTATAATTCCATTATCAGGATATTCATGTTAAGAAAACGGAGGAACTGAACGCATGCCACACAGACTGCAATTGACGGCCCCCCAGACGCTCCAGTGGGTCGAGCAACCCTTAGCGCCCTTGCAAGTAGATGAACTACTCATCCAGACATTACATGGAGCGATCAGCATCGGCGCGGAATTGCCGCAAGTCATGGCGACTGACCGGTCAGAGCTCGCCCCGACCTATCCGAAGGAAACGGGATACGAGAGTTACGGGGAAGTGCTGGCAATCGGAGAGGATGTCTCAAATATCCGTGTCGGCGACCGTGTCGTCGCTTTTTACGGTCATCACGACATCGCCATCGTCCGCGCAGCAAAAGTCATTCCCGTCCCGCGCGACCTCCCGCCGCAACTCGCCTTGTTGACGATTTTATCGTGTGACGCCGCAAAAGGCGTCCATAAACTTAATCCCCGTCCGTCGGATGCCGTCGTCGTGACCGGGCTCGGGACGATCGGATTATTAACCGTCTTTTATCTACGCCACTACTTCGGTCTCTCGCGCATTGACGCCGTCGACCCGGACGAAAGGCGACATGCACTCGCAAAACAGCTCGGGGCAACCCGCACGGTTACGTCCGGAAACGACCTCGAGCTGAATACCTATGCCGCTGCCCTCGAATGTTCGGGACGGCAAACCGCGTTTGCGCATCTTCAGGAGGCACTCGTCCCCCATGGTCAGCTCTGCATTCTCTCTGACGGCAATTACGACGTCTTGTCGCTCTGTCCGAGCTTCTATGCAAAAGAGTTACGGATCGTCGGATCGAGTGACGGGATCGATTACCGCGCCCATGCGGACTGGTTTTTGCCGGTCGCCCGAAAGACACCTGCCTTACTCAAGCTGTTTGAACAGTCAGTCGATTGGTCGGACTTGATTCCATGTTTCGAGGCTTTACAGGCAGGTGCAAAACCGTTAAAAGTGTTTGTCAGCTACGACCGGTGACCGTGTTTGTCTGACAGACACGCCGTTCGGATCGACGGCTTCCCTGTCTTCCCCCGTAAAAATGACTTGCTGTAAGACGGTATGATCACCAGGCACCGTCGTCACTTCATCGATTGCATGGCCGAATAACCGCTTCAACTCCTGTTCGAAGCCGACTTGTTTCGTCGCCAGTTCAAGCCGTTTCAGATGAGGACCGTCCGATAAAATCGCATCGTGATGCGTCTGCAGTTCAATCCGACAGGCGTACGGGGTCTGGATGAACGTCCGCCGGTCGTTCGCTTGGACTGTCCAGTCCATCTGTTGTGCACGTTCGAGAAGCAGCGTCCGTTGTTCAGGTGTCACAAGAAAACCGAGATGGTCGAAGCGGACGGCTTTCCCGTGACCGAACGTGACGTTGATGGCGCCGCGTTTCATCTCGATGATTCGAAAGCGGATCCCGTCGCCCCGGAAGTCATCCCATGTCAACGGCGGATCAAACGCGGTAAACGCGCCGTCGGTCTTTCCGATCCGTTGTGTGACCGCAAAGCCTAATTTTTCATAAAACTGCTCCGTCGCCTCAACGTTCGGCGTCCAAAGATGATAATGAAACAACATCGGCGTTACTCCCCTTCGCGATCAGTTCAGGGAACGTCATCACATCGACGCCCCCACTGTCGTCTAAAAATTGTTTTAATAGCGGTAAATGGGCGGCACCATAGAGGACGAGAATCCGTTCCCCCGGCTCCGCCAAATCAAGAATCCGGTTCGCGATCAACAGATTGCGGTAGTACCAGTACTGGATGACCCACCTCGCCCCGACGTGCGTCGCCGGATCTAGCCGGGCGAGTTGCCGGTACGTCCGGTGACTTGCTTCGACCGCCTGTTTGTCATTTAGTTGTTCAAGGAACGAGAGGTAGGCCTGCTCGAGCAATGTCGCTTCGAGTGACTCAAATTTTTGTTGTTCGGCACGCATCAAGCGGTCAAACGCGACCGGATCGAGCTGTTCGAGTTCCGCAAGATTCGGGACACCTTCCACCGTCTGATTCCAGTCCACCGCCTGCAGACCGGCCAGACCTGCCAAGCGCGCTACTCGAAACCCGAGTTGATGGCGTTCATTCGCCGTCAGCGTAAAGCTTTGCTTGAGGTAAGCGGCATAGTCGGCATTCAGTGCACCCGCCTGCTCAGGCAAAGTCTCTAGCGCGACTTCTGTCGGACGAAATGTTTGCAGGACTTCGGCGACCTGTTGAATTTCCCGCTGCCGTTCGTCTGAAAACACATCGAAGATGCGCGGACGAAACAAGTCTCCGTTATCAGGACAGTCCAAATGAACGGTCCCGACGAGTAATACGGTCGCGCGTTGTGCCATCGATACCTCCCCCTTCTACTATTTCCATTTTACTGTAAACAGGAGGCTAATCCTAGTCCGTTTCGTTAAAATAGACCTCTCGCTGATTGCAAGAGGCGACTCGACCTGACTTCCGTCCAAGTAGAAGGAGAAGACGAACTGCGATGCAGAATCCATACACTTGCCGAAAGATTCAATCCGGCAGAAAAACTGAACCGATTCATGTCAGCTCAGTGAATTTAAAGGAATTAAAAAAGGAAGCACGTCAAAATTAGTCCGCGAGGAGTATCCGTCTATGAATATGAACATCCGTCAACTGTCCGTTCATGAGAACCCTCCGATGGAACTTTTGTTAGCAGCAGACCCTTCTCAGAAAATAGTTGATGAATACTTGAAGAGAGGTCGATGTTTCATAGCTGAATCTAGGAATCAACGGATTGGCGTGTATGTGCTTCTCCCGACAAGACCGCAAACGATTGAAATTGTAAATCTTGCAGTAGAGGCGAGACATCAAGGTAACGGCATAGGAAAACGTCTTTTAAGACATGCCATCCAAACTGCACAAGCGATGGGCTATACAACCATCGAAATCGGAACAGGAAATTCAAGCATCGGGCAGTTGGCGCTTTATCAAAAATGTGGATTTCGGATCGTCGGAGTCGACTTGAATTTCTTCTTGAGGCACTACGAAGAGGAGATTGTAGAAAACGGTATCCGGTGCACAGACATGATTCGGTTGTCTCAAGACATTTGAAACACCTCCACCTATACTTCGCTTAGAGGTGGAGGTAGCTCAAATGCATTCACCCAGTCAGCATCTGCTTAATCAGTAACGTCTTCCCGCTACGTTCACGCGGAATCTTACTGACCGCCTGCAGCGAAATCAGCATGTCGCTTCCGAGTAGCCGCTTCAAATAATGACCGAGTTGTTTTTCATCGTTTGTTGAAAAACGTGCGGCATCCGCAATGTATAACAAGATGATTTCCCGGTTATTTTTTTGGACATACTGAATCCGTTCGACACTGTTCGGCAACACTTTGACGACACTCGCGAGCTGTCCCTCGAACACTTTTTGTCCGTCCGGTCGGACAAGATAACTTTTCCCTCGGCCGTCAATCGAATCGATGACCGGTCCTTTGTGACCACAGGAACACGTCTTGCCGCTGATCGTCATCCGGTCGCCGACCCGGTAACGGACGAGCGGGGTTCCGTGTGTATCAAAACTCGTGACGAGGACCTCGCCATCGGTGTCGAGTTCGACGATGCCCATCTCATGATGCAAATGTTTTTGACCGAGCCGACACTCGGAGATGATTGGTGCCCCTTCCGACGAGGCATACTGATCGAAGACGGGCGCATGGAACACGTCCTCCAGTAATTGACGCTCCGCTTCCGTCATCATCTCAGCCGTCGGGAAAATCGCCAGCGGACGACACGTCATCTCCATGCCGCTGCGTTTCGCGTGCCGCGCCAGTTCAATCATCGCCGATGGCAGACCATCGATCGAGTCCGGTTGAAACGTATTGATTGCTACCAAATACGCCGTCATCGTCGCCGGATTAATCTTTTTGACCGTAAACAGTAATTGATTCAACGCCCGGTTCATCCGCCAATAGACCGGTGTTTGTTGGTGTTCAGCAACCAACACTTGCGCCGTGAAACTAATCCGCCGCATCCCTTTTTTGACGCCGTGCGTATATTTAAAATAATCTAAATGTGCCATCCGCCGCTGCATGTCTGCTTTCGTATAGTGGACTTGAATCGATTGTCCCGTCGTCCCACCCGTTTTTCCAAGAATCGGGGCTGCGACATCGGTGCGAATTCGTTCGATTTGGTGCCGTAACGTATCTTTTCGTAACACAGGAATTTGTTTTAATTGATTGAGATCCGTCAAGGGTAAGGTGACGCCGTGCCGCTTAAAAAGCTCTTGGTAATAGTCACTGTGCATCACACAAAACGCCAAAAAAGCATTCAGCCGTCTTAGCTGATCTGCCGCCACATCAATTGTTTGGTGCTCTTTTGCAATCAGTTCCTGAAAGCGCTCTTGATAAAACGCACCGTACCGCTCCCGTTGCAAGTGATACCCATGAAGTGTCGTCAATACGTTTTGTAAGAAGATTGGTGCGTGCATATAAACCTGTTCCTTGATTCCCATCCTTACACGTCCTTTCTGATAACGATTCACCACGATGCGTCGAGCCCTTCTGCACGATTTCTTGATAGGTTGTTTTTACCCGGCATTTCTGACAGGAACATGATAAAAACTCCCATTCAATAGTTTCCTCTTGAAGTTTTATACAAAAAAAAGACTAGCTCTGATTTCGGCTAGTCCAATCAATTGGCTCGTTCGTTCTCTGGAATCAATTGTTTAATCAACAACGTCTTCCCACTGATTTCTTTCGGAATTTCCGGGACCGCTTTTAAGAGGACATCCATTTGTCCACCGAACAAACGCTCTAACACGAAGTATAACTCCTTTTCATGCTCTTGTTTAAAGCAACGTTCGTCCGGTACGTACAACATCACAACTTCATCCGCGTCTTCTTGGATGTACTGGACTCGTTCGATACAATTCGGGAACCGCCGCACGATTCCAGCGAGTTCCCCTTCAAAGATCCGATGCCCATTTTTCAACTGGATATAACTTCGTCCGCGTCCGTCAATCGATGCGATGATCGGACCACCATGCCCACATGGACACGTCTCGTGACTAAGCGTCATCCGGTCACCAATCCGGTAGCGGACAAGGGGCGTACCATGTGTATCAAAACTCGTCACGAGAATTTGACCGTCTGCTTCGACTTCGATGATACCCATTTCATAATGGAGATGTTTTTTACCGTAGCGGCATTCGGCGACAATCGGTGCACCTTCAGACGAGGCGTACTGATCAAAGATCGGTGCATGAAATACTTCCTCGATTAAAGCACGTTCGTCCCGTGTCAACATTTCAGCCGTCGGAAAAATCGCCTTCGGACGGAATGTACAGTCGACGGCATGTTTTTTGGCGTATCGTGCAACCTCAATCATTCCCGACGGTAAACCATCAATCGACACTGGATTAAACCGGTTCAATTGTTCGATGTAAGCGGGGATCGTCAACGGGTTAATATTCTTAATTGAAAAAAGCATTTGATTGATCGCCTTATTCATCCGCCAATAGACGGGTGACTTTTGTTGTTCTGCCGCTAATGTCTGTCCCGTAAAACTCGCCCGGCGCATTCCCTGTTCAATTCCATGCGTCCATTTGAAATAATCGAGGTGCGCCATCCGAATTTGCATGTCCTCTCTCGTATAATGCACTTGGATCGATTTCCCGGTCGTCCCGCCCGTCTTTCCAAGAATCGGCGCATGAATCCGCGCATGGACGTCGGCATTCCTTGTCCGTAGCGTCTCCTTATCGAGCAAGGGAATTTGTTTTAACTCTGACAACTGCGCAAGCGGAAGCTCAATCCGGTTCTTATCGAACAACTCTTTGTAGTACGGGCTATAGGCCTGACAAAACAGTAAAAACTGATTCAGGCGGGATAATTGCTCCTGCTCGGGATCAATCGATTGCCGTTCTTTCCGCTTCAATTCTTCGAACCGATTACGGTAGGCGGACCCGTAACGTTCCTGGTACAAGACCCGTCCGTAAAGCGTCGTTAGGATATTCTGAATGAAAATCGGTGAATGGAAATAAATCGATTCTTTAAGTTGCATATGTTCACTCCCCTTCCTCATCATTCAACGCGCGACTTGTCAGCAGTCGCCACACCTTCTCTGTTACTTACATCTTATTTCCAGTCCTGCCGCTAGACAACCAAATCTTAAGGCATAAGCTTAGCTTTTATTTAGATGCTGTTTTACATTAATAACTTCAGTTCACAAATGTAAGTTAACGGTCCTTGAAATGACAAAAAAAGATAACCGAAGTCCATCTGACAACGGCTACCTTCTTTAGTGTACTTGCATGTTTTGATTTCCGAATGACCGGATTTGGATGGCTCCGAGGACGAGCTCTAACTCCGTTTCATCTAACTGATCGATGATCTCCATGATCGTCAACGTCGTCCTGCCGTTATACAACTGAACGAGTAATTGACGTTCGACATCGACGGTTAAATCTTCGACAGGTTCCGCTAATAATTCTTGGTAAAAAAATTCACCCGTCTCCGGAAAAAAATAGTCACTGAACAATTGCATAAGCGCTAGATTACCCGTCGCTAAAAATAAGATTGATTGAAAAGAATACTTTTTACGGTTTCGTGCATTCAATCGCTTCAATATCATTTGGTAACGTGTATGATGACGTTCGTCCAAAAAACAGACAGCATTCATATCCGTCTCCCTCCCCTAAAAAATGATACTGTCCATCCCTCCAAAACAGTGCGCAAATCTTCTTTATTTGTTTTCCCTGTTTTAAAAAGATGAAGCATTTGTTTTTAACTATAACATTCGTTTGATTAAATCGCAGGTCGTTTGGGTAAATCTTTGTAGTAAGCAGCTAATGAGGAGGAATTGACATGACGCAACCACGTAAACGCCTGGCACTTGCCGGTGCGACAGGATATATCGGACATAACCTATTAAATGAATTGAAGAAAAAGTACGACGTCATTGCCTTGTCTCGAAATGGTGACGACAAGGAAGATGAAGCGAATGTCGAATGGCGTTCGTGTGACCTTTTTTCGTTAGCGGATACGACAGCCGGATTAAAAGGAGCAGACATCGCCATCTACCTCGTCCACTCGATGATGCCGTCAGCAAAGTTGACGCAAGGCTCATTTGAAGACATGGACTTGATTTTAGCCGACAATTACGCACGCGCTGCAAAAGCAAACGGCATCCAGCAGATTGTTTACTTAAGTGGCATCATTCCGGACGAGACGGAAAATTTATCACGTCATCTTAAAAGTCGCCTTGAGGTCGAGCGCGTCCTCGGTGCATACGGTACACCGGTCACGACGATCCGCGCTGCGCTCATCGTCGGTCCGAAAGGGTCTTCGTTCCCGATTCTGTCAAAACTCGTCAAACGACTTCCCGTCATGCTGCTCCCGCGCTGGACGCGTAACAAAACACACCCCGTCGCGCTACCGGACGTCATTCATGCGCTCGGATCTAGCGTCGACCGCGAGGACCTCAAGGATCGTGCCATCGATATCGGCGGTCCGGAAGCGATGACGTACAAGGAAATGATTTTGAAGACGGCGGAAGTAATGGACAAAAAACAACCGACCTTCGACTTACCGTTGATGACCGTCAAATTGTCGCGGCTTTGGGTGACACTCGTCTCCGGAGAACCGAAAGAAACCGTTTATCCGCTCGTCGAAAGTATGGTCCATGAGATGGTGGCGGATCCCGACAAGATGGTCGAGGGCATCAGTGACGGAAAAATTTCATTCGAGCAATCCGTACGGATGGCGATGGAAGAAGAAGAAGAGTCGAAATCAAAAAAATCAGGAAGCTCTTCATCGCACCAGAAATCACAAACGCTTGATGTCCGGTCCGTCCAACGTGTCCGTCTTCCAGACGACCGGAACGCGAACTGGGCTGCCGACAATTATGTCGATTGGTTATCGACGTTCGCGAAACCTTTTCTTACATCGAAGACAGCGGAAGAAACGGTCGTTCGGATTCATGTTCCGTTGCTTGACGCCCCGTTGCTTGAACTGACGAAAGAACCATTCGAAGACGATCAACAGGCAACGTACCGAATTACGGGCGGCTTGTTTGCTCAAGTTAAAGAAGATAGCAATGGACGCATCGAGTTCCGGCAAATCCCGGGTTCGCAAGAGTGTATCATCGCGATTCATGAATATGTTCCCGCATTACCATGGTTGCTCTATAAAACGACCCAGGCGAATGTCCACCTCATCGTCATGTATCTCTTTAAACTGCACCTGCTACGCTTGATGCAGACGACAGAAGAACAGCCGGACGAATCAGAAATGATCGTTCCGGAACCGAACTGAATCAGCACTGTTTTTAGAGGCTTCTCACGATTCGTGAGCGCCTCTTTTTTCGTGTGCAACCGTAAGATGACGAAAGCAAAATAAACATGATACACTTACAATTGACTGTAAGAAAGGGGTTACAATTTGCATGCGCTCATTTGAAGAACGATTGACGAACCACCTGGAAGCGACGGCGCTTCTCGCGACACTGATTCAACCTTCACGCGATCAGCTCCGACTCGATAAATTAGATACATTTTCAAAGAAGTTATTACGACGCGACTATACGATTGCCTTCGCCGGTCATTTTTCTGCCGGTAAATCCAGTATGATCAATGCCTTGACGGGCGAATCCATTCTCCCGACGAGTCCCATTCCGACGAGTGCAAATATCGTCACGCTTCGTCAAGGCGAGACCGACGAAGCGATTGTTTCCTTCCATGATCGAAAAGCAGTCCGTCTAGCCTCGGAAGATGATTTGCAACACTTACGCCATTTCGGCCGTGACGGCACCGTCCAACAAATCGACATCACCCATGCGACATCCACTTTACCACCTGGTCTCGTCCTAATGGATACGCCAGGCGTCGACTCCGTTGATGACGCCCACCGGATTTCGACTGAATCGGCGTTACATGTCGCCGACTTAATCTTTTATGTCATGGACTATAACCATGTCCAATCTGAACTGAACTTCAGCGTCACAAAAGACTTACTCGCTTCTGTTCCTGAACTCTATTTAATCGTCAATCAAATCGACAAACACCAAACATCCGAGCTGTCATTCGATGCCTTTAAACGATCCGTCGAAAAATCGTTTGCTGAGCATGGTGTTCAGCCGAAAGGCATTTTCTTCACGAGCCTGCGTGAGCCGGAATTCGCGGGGAACGACTTTTCTGCCGTCAAGCGATTGGTCGACCAAAGCATTCGTGACGCCCAGCCGAAATTGATCGAATCCGCTCAAACGACGCTCGAGGTCTTACACCAGGAACACATCAACTATTTAGAAGACATGATTGAAGAAGCATCTGACGCGATGCGGGATACGGTCTCGGCGACCGAACGCGCAGAAGGGGAGCGTTTGTTTGACCGGCATGCACAAGTCAAACATCAATTGACCCTGTTTGCTCCTGAACAATGGAGCAGCCGTTTTTCGGCACACCGGGAAAGTTTACTTCGCAATGCGACGCTGATGCCGTTTGAATTGCGCGAAAAGATGAAAACGTTCCTCGAATCCCGGCAACCTGCATTCAAGGTCGGATTGTTCCGGAGCGCTAAAAAAACACAGGCGGCACAACAAGTCATCGCTGACGATGTCCTGCGCGCACTCCAGTCTGTCACTGCTTCTGAAATTGCGCTTCACCTTCGAAAACTTATGAAACAATCGCTAGCGGAAATTGATTTGCTGTCTGACCAGCACTCGTTACGAATCGATCAACTCCCACTTGATCCACCGTTAGCCGTCATTGAGGAAGCACTTCAAGACGGCATCACGATTACCGGGGAATCGGTCTTGCAATTCACGAATCGGGTCGTTGCATCGGTCAGTGCTTGGTACGTCAAGGAAACGAACCATTGGCGAGAAGCGGTCCGCCAGGAGTTGACGCATGAAAACATCCCTGCGAAAGCGACGCTTCAAGCTGAATTTGAGACGCTCGAACAAAAATGTGACGTGATGACTGCCTTCAAGAATGCGGAACAGGTGTTAATAAGCTACCTCGAACGGGCGAACGAACCGACCACTGACGATATGACAGCGGCACGTGAGCAACTAGAACAGTGGCGTACGCAGCTTACGCAGGCGACGCTCGACATTGAGACGTTTACAGGGATCAATCCAGTCGTGACACAAGAGATGGAGACTACGCATGAAGAAACGCTTCAAGCTGTCCCATCCCGTTATACATTAGAAGAGATGCAGCAAATCCAGACCATTCTCTCCGGTGTCCGCGGGTTCGAGGACGCTACGAAGTATTTGCAACAAAAGCTTGCGCGCGTGACGACAAGCGACTTTACGATTGCCTTATTCGGTGCTTTCAGCGCCGGCAAATCTTCGTTTTGTAATGCTTTGCTCGGTCAGCGTGTCCTACCGGTCTCACCGAACCCGACGACGGCATCCATCAATCGGATTAAACCGGTCACGGCGACGCATGTCCACGGGACCGCAACGATCCGGTTTAAATCGGAGACTGACCTTCTCAACGACTTGAACGAAGCCCTGCAAACGTTTGACGCAACGATGCCGTCAGTCACTGCCGTCGTCACATGGTTGCGCGAACGGACGACAAGCGACTTGAAAGATGCCTCTTTCTTACGCGCGTTCCTAAAAGGATATCCGACGGTCGAACCTTTCATCGGTACAGAACAGACCGTCGATCAATCGGCATTCGAGGAGTATGTCGCGCAGGAACACCTCAGTTGTTTCGTCGATGTAATCGACCTGTATTTCGACAGCCCGTTGACACGTCTCGGAATCACGCTCGTCGATACACCGGGTGCTGATTCCATCAATGCCCGGCATACGGACGTCGCATTTGAATACAT
This sequence comes from Exiguobacterium sp. QJM3NY_9, assembly GCF_056173545.1. Lineage (NCBI taxonomy): Bacteria > Bacillati > Bacillota > Bacilli > Caryophanales > Exiguobacterium > Exiguobacterium sp. QJM3NY_9. The sequence goes on from NZ_CM149679.1 coordinate 1,660,599, forward strand.
TAAAAATGCGGATGCGATCCTGTTCGTCACCTACTACAATCACGCCTTCGCCCGAGCCGATCGTGAATTTTTGATTCAACTCGGCCGGGTTAAGGATGCATTCGAGCTCGACAAAATGTTTTTCGTCGTCAATGCGATTGATCTCGCAACTTCGACAGCGGAACAGCAAGATGTCCTACACTATGTCGGCACGGAACTAAAACGGTTCGGCATCCGTGCACCACGTCTGTTCGGCGTCTCGAGCCTCAACGCCCTTGCCGAGAAACAACAAGGGATTGATGAACAATCCGGCATCGATTCGTTCGAACAAGCCTTCCATCACTTCTTGAACCATGATTTGAAAGGGCTCGCGCTTCAATCCTTGACGGAAGAGACGGACAAGACAATCCACCGCCTCAATCAATTGATTGATCAGACAGAACGGAACATCGCCAGAAAAGATGCCCGATTGACGGAACTCGATGCGCTCGAACAAGAAATCACGGCACACTTCTCGAACGGTCGGGTCGAACTCGTTCACCATGAGCTATTTGCTGAGATTCATGAATTGTTACATCACGTCAATCAACGCATCTATTACCGCTTCCCAGACTTTTTCAAGGAAGCCTATCATCCGGTCCGGTTTGCGAACGCGACGAAAGCAGTCGCTTTACAACAAGCACTCATCGAATTACTCGGATTTTTGCGGTATGATTTTGAACAAGAATTGCGTGTCACTCATTTCCGGATCGATAGCTGGATCCAACGTGCCATCGCAAAGCGTCTTGACGAAGAGGCGATGTATGCTGCGAAACTGAACCCGTCGTTCCAACTATCACCACTCGATCCGCCAACGCTACCTCCGATGACGTTCAGCGGTCCGTTCCAAGATGACACGAAATACCGTTCCGTCAAAAGCTACTTCCGGAACGCAAAGGCTTTCTTCGAACGGAACGAGAAGGAGCACTTAAAAGACGCGCTGGTCGCGTTGACGAAACCGGATGCCGTTAGTTATCTCGAAGGCGAAGAGTCGCGCCTTCGTCATCTAACGGAGCAACATCTCGACGAGGTCTTCGCGACACTCTATGCCGAATGGACAGAGACATTATTGAGCCAAATTGAGACGGAACGTTCGACTTTGACGGATGCGCATCCACTGGACTCATTCAAGGCTGCCCAAGCGAAACTTCATGACTTAATCGAGCAATCGGTTCACTGAAACAACGGGCTGACTCCCGCTTTCGGATTTGCTTCCATGCGTCGTGAATGAGAAGAATAGACATAGAAAACGCCGATGTTTCCGTGGATGAAACGGAAACATCGGCGTTTTTTTGGTGTGACCGGCAAGAAAAGAACGACGGTTTCTCACGCCTACTCTTCAAACCAGTGATTTCGGATGAAATAGAGCGTCATCCCGATTGCGACAAGCGCCATCACGCCCAGCGTAACGAAGTATCCATAACGGACCGTCAGCTCGGGCATGTATTGAAAGTTCATCCCGTAGATGCCGGCGATGAACGTCAACGGCATGAATATCGTCGTAAAGATCGTCAACGTCTTCATGATGTTGTTCATGCGGTAAGAGTTTAAAGAAATGAAGTTTTCCCGGAATTCTGACGTCATCGCCCGATTGTATTCAATCATGTCGTTGAGTTTCAGCAAATGATCATAAATGTCACGGAAAAATGCTTGTTTGTTCGGATGAATCGCAAGTCGTTTCGATTCGATGACCCGGTACAGTAAATCCCGCATCGGTAAGACCGTTCGTGCGAGTTCAAGTAAGTCTGAGCGGATGTCAAAGATATCTTCCATGATTTGTTTATCATTGCCTGCTTGTTCATAACGACTTTCGAGTGAAAAAATGCGATCCTCCAGATTATGAACAATCGGAAAATAGCCATCGACGATTTTATCCATGATTTTATGGACGACTTCGACCGTTAGATGTTCTTCATGCCCTGTCAATTTTTGAAATGCCCGAAACACGAAGTCTACTTCCCGTGACGCCTGCTCATGATACGAAATGACGTATTGTTCACTCGCAAATAGATTGATTTCCTTTCCCTTTAACGACGGTTCCTCGACCGCATGCAACACAAAAAAGCTGTACCCGTCATAATATTCGAGTTTCGGTCGTTGCAAATATTGAAAACAATCTTCTATTGCGAGCGGGTGGAAGGCAAACGCGGAGACGAGTAACTGTTTCTCCTGTTCTGTCGGTTGGTCGAAATCTACGAAGTACCACTTTACGTCCGAACGGTTCAGTCGCTCGAGATTGCTATCGATAAACACTTGATTGTCCTGCGTGATGACGATTGATCGAATCAATGAAAACACCTTCTTTACTCTCTTTTCTCATTTCAGTATGTCAAAAGCCATTTAAAATAGCCATCATCAAAAAAAAGGACTTGCGCCAATCAGCAGCACAGTCCTTGATCGTTCACCCGCGTTCAAAATAAAATCCACTCCAGTAGACTTGGCGATATGTGAATTCTTTCCCACTTTTCGTTGTCACGAGCATCTCATCTTCCGAGACGACAGCGATCTTGATCGGCGTTTCACCATGATCCGTCAAGTAATTGAGAATTTCAAGATGGCGGTTCAACCACATACGGCGCCGAAACCAACGAAAACGGCTAAATGCGGCGCTAAAGTGGAGAATCGACAATAACATGATGATCATTCCGAATGGAAGCGGGATTTGGAAGAGCGCGATGATATAAAGATCGGCGATGATGAGGAAGACAGACAGCCCCATCTCCGTCATCTCCATGAAGGAAGCTTTATACGTCGCGTAATATGTCATGACCCGAAATAAGACAATCACGGTCAAGTACGGTACGAAATAAAGTTGGAACACCTTGTCGGAGCCACTATTCATGAACATCAATAAGGGTAAGAAGAAGAGCAACTTCCAGATCAGGATGGCGGAATAAAACAAAGTGTGGTCCGTGTAGCGTTTGCGTACGATGGTTTGACTAATGTTCATTGCCTTCCCCTCCTTCAAAAGTGACTGAGTGCTAAGCCATTGATGTCGGGACATGATGCCTATAAGGGTATCTTTCCTGATTGGACGGTTTCTAATCGTCTATTTTGCAATTATACGCGTCCGTATGTAAAGTATACGAAATATTCCGAAAAAAAGATTCGATTTCCCATCATTCCCCACACTTCAATGACACATTTGAATTTAGATTTGTCGCTTTGCCCTTTTTTCTTTAGACTAAAGAAAGACCGTCATTAGAAAAGAGTTGAATTGACATGTACACACACATCATCGTCGGCGCCGGTATTCTCGGTGCATCGACAGCCTATCACCTATCAAAACAAGGGGCGACCGTGCTTTTGATTGACCGAAAAGAAAGCGGACGCGCAACCGATGCAGCAGCCGGCATCATCTGCCCCTGGATGACACAACGTCGCAATAAAGCCTGGTACCGCTTAGCAAATAATGGCGCTCACTATTACGATACGTTAATCGAAGAACTGGAAGCGCTTGGCGAAACCGCGACCGGGTACCGAAAAGTGGGCACGATCGCGCTACATGAATCATCAAAAATCGAGAAGATGAATACGATTGCTGAAAATCGATTCCCGGAAGCCCCAGGCATCGGACGCATCGAACGACTCGACGCTTCTCAGGTCAAATCTCTATTTCCATTGATCGATACTGTCGAAGACGCGTTGTTCGTCTCCGGCGGGGCTCGCGTCGATGGTCGTGCCTTGCGTGGCGCACTCGAGCGGGCGGCAATCCATTACGGGGCGACCGTTATTGATGCGGATGCTGAATTACTCATCGAAACAGGACAAGTGAAAGGTATTTCAATCGATGGACAACCGCATTACGCGAAGCACGTGATTTTGACGGCTGGGGTCTGGATCAATGAATTGTTACGTCCGCTCAAGCTCGAACTCGATATCCGGACGGAAAAAGGACAAATCCTTCATCTTGATTTAGAGGAAATGAAAACGAAACATTGGCCCGTCATCATGGGGCAACGTGGACTCTATCTCGTGTCGACGGAAGATGGTCGCCTTTCTTTAGGTTCGACCCATGAAAAACAACTTGATTACAACTTACAACCGACCGTCAAAGGGATGCATGCGCTCTTAACGCGTGCCCTCCCTGTCGCACCACGACTCGAAGAAACGAACATCCATGAAATGCGGGTTGGTCTACGTCCCTACACGAGTAATTCGTTACCGGTCATCGCCTCACTCGATGCTCACCCGAACGTTTTCATCGCGAACGGCCTCGGTGCATCCGGATTGACGATCGGCCCTTATCTCGGACGCGAGCTCGCAGAACTGGCGTTAAATCAACCGCTCGAGATTCCGTTAAGTGATTACGTTCCGACTTATCACAACTAATTTGTTTGACGATAGGAGATGACCCATGGATCCGATTAAACCATTTGTACCCGTCGAAACCTTTACCGCGTTAGATATCCGTGTCGGGACGATTCGTTCTCTCATCCGTGACGAGAATGAAACACACCTTCTCAACGTGACGGTCGACTTCGATGGACACGATCACTCTTTTTTACTCGACTGGGTCGAAACCCGGTTCGACTATGAAGAAATTTTAGGGAAACAAGCCATCGCGATCCTGAACGTCGAGGGCGTACGTGCCGGTTTCACAGGTCGTATCCTTGAACTCGGTCCGCTCGATCAACTGATGCCCGTCCTCGTATGTCCGGAACATCCAATTCCGGACGGAAGTCGCGTCAGCTGAGACTTCGCCTGATAGTTCTGCATGCCGCGTCTTTTCGGTTAAACAGTTTCAAGCGGAAAATCCAATGCAACTTTATCTACACGCAAATAGAAGGGATTGCCCATCAACTTTAAGATGGCAATCCCTTCTATTTTGTCATCAGTTAGCGGTGTGTCAGCCCTTCTTCCATCGTCATGATTGCGTTAGCCGTTCGTCTTCTCAAGGTAATGGACGCTGAAGTGATGATTTGCGTCCGTCCAGTAAGTGACGGCCCGAAAGCCACTTTTACCTGCCAACTGCTGAAATTCTTCGATGCTATATTTGTACGAATTTTCTGTATGAATCGTTTCACCTTCCTGGAACGTAAACGGCTGACCGTTGATTTGTACGATCTGGTCAATCCGACTGCGGATGTGCATCTCGATTCGACCTTGCGCCTCATTATAAAATGCTACATGCTCAAACCTTGTTTGATCAAATGTTCCATCTAATACACGATTGATGTGGGTCAGGATGTTTAAGTTGAACGCTTCCGTGACGCCGGCCATGTCGTTATACGCCCGATGAAGAATGTCCGGATTTTTTTTCGTATCGACACCGATTAAAAAGCCGTCTCCCACTTCGAGTAAATGAGATGAATGGCGCAAGAACTCCATCGCCTCCGCCGGATCAAAGTTACCAATCGTCGATCCCGGGAAGAAGATAACTTTTTTCAGTGCGCGGTCGACCGGTAGTGTGATCGGTGTCGAATAGTCGCCACAAACCGCTTTAATCGAGAGATTCGGATAATCTTTTGACAACTCCGCCGCCGACTGTAGTAAATAGTCCTTCGAGATATCGATTGGGACATATTCTTCCAACCCGTGCAGCGAACTGAGCAGACTTTTGATTTTCCGACTACTGCCACTCCCATACTCAATCAATGTATGGACAGGACCAATCTTATCTGCAATCGTCGTTTGGTGCGTCGTCAAAATCTCGAGTTCAGTGCGCGTCGGATAATATTCCGGTTGTTGCGTAATCTGCTCGAACAGTTCCGACCCCGTTTGATCGTAAAAATACTTGGCGTGAAGCGTTTTAGCCGGTTTCGATAAACCAGCTATGACTTCTTCTAACATATTTTGCTGCTTCGTATATAAATCAAAGCTTTTCACCTGCTGACTCATCTTACAGGTCACCTGCCAAACGGAACCCACTGAATTGCCACCGTTTATCCGGCGGGAAGAAATTACGGTACGTCTCACGGATGTGATCGTCCGGCGTCACACACGCGCCACCCCGTAACACCATCTGGTTAGACATGAACTTTGCATTGTATTCACCTAGTGCTCCTTCAAGCGGTCGACTGCCCGGATATGATGAATAGGCACTGGCCGTCCATTCCCAAACGTCACCAAACATTCCTGTCAATTCGTGCTCGGCCCGAACAACCGATGCCGGATGATACGTTCCGCGTCCCATCATGTTCCCTTGTCTTGCGACCGTTTTTGCCGCATGCTCCCACTCCGCTTCCGTCGGGAGACGTTTTCCTTTCCAGCGACTATAAGCATCCGCCTCATAAAAACTGACGTGACAAACCGGTTCGTCGAGTGCGAGTGGTTCGACACCATTTAATGTGAAGACAGACCAGTCCCCGGACTCATCCTTCATCCAGTAGAGCGGTGCTTTCCAGCCGAGTTGCTTGATGACTTGGTACCCGTCAGAAAGCCAATATTCAGACGTCTCATAACCTCCAGCTTCGATGAAAGCTAAGTATTCCCCGTTCGTCACGGGCGCAGTTGCCAGTTCAAATGGATTCAACCATACTTTATGGACAGGACTTTCGTTGTCAAACGCAAAGCCGGTCCCATCATGACCGATTTTAATCAATCCTCCATCGAATGTTTTGTAAGCAGGACTGACATTGGTTTCAGCAGTTGGCACGACCGCTTTATTTTGATAGGCCGGTAACAAGGGATTGACGAACAAGTTAAATTTCATATCCATCAAAATAAGTTCCTGATGCTGCTGTTCATGTTGTAACCCCATCTCAATCAAGCCTTCAATTTTCTTTTGACTCGCCGCGTCGCGATCTTGTCTCAAGAACGTATCGATTGCCGCATCGACGTACGAGCGGTAGGCGATGATCTCACTTACAGTCGGTCGCGACAAGACACCTCGTTGATGGCGCGGTTGATACGGACCGATTGAGTTGTAATACGAATTGAACAGATAATTGAACTGTGGATTAAACACTTGATACGCTGCATCGTATTCCTGTAAAATCATCCGTTCGAAAAACCATGTCGTATGCGCGATATGCCATTTCGCCGGACTTACATCAGCACTTGCTTGGATTACGAAATCTTCCGGTTCAAGTGGATCAATCAATTCAATTGTCTTATCACGAACTCGCGTAAACTTTTCTATTAAGTACGTTGTCGTTTCTGTGTTCATATGCTATGACACCCCTTTTGATGGAATTTTCTGAAAAAATAACCATTTAACTATTACCCTAGTTTTATAGGAAGTATGCAAAAAAAGCAGACGTCGTCGAGACCGTCTGCTTTTTCTACTTTTAATTGCCTTAAAATACTTTATCCCCATTAAAGATTGAGTTCTTGACGACGACATAGTCGACCGTCCGAATCGCTTGCAGTTTATTTCCTCCGGCGTACGAGATCGACGATTGCAAATCTTGCTCCATCTCCGTCAATGTATCGGCTAAGCTCCCTTTATGCTCAACAAACATCTTTTTCCCCTCGACGTTCTTTTTTTCACCTTTTTGGAACTCTGATGCCGAACCAAAGTATTCTTTGACGCGGACACCATCGACTTCATGCGTCTCACCAGGCGATTCTTCGTGCCCGGCAAACAATGAACCGATCATGACCATCGTCGCACCAAAACGGACGGATTTCGCAATATCACCGTGTGTCCGAATTCCTCCATCCGCGATGATCGGCTTGCTCGCAGCTTTAGCGCACCAGCGAAGTGCTGCCAGTTGCCAACCGCCTGTTCCGAATCCTGTTTTAATCTTCGTGATGCAGACTTTCCCGGGTCCGATTCCGACTTTCGTCGCATCCGCACCTGCATTCTCAAGTTCACGGACAGCTTCCGGCGTTCCGACATTTCCAGCGATGACGAAACTGTTCGGTAAAAATCGTTTAATGTGCTGAATCATTTGAATGACTGCGTCTGAATGACCATGCGCGATGTCAATCGTAATATACTCCGGTACTAGCCCTGCCTGTGCGAGTTCTTCGATGAACGCGTATTCTTCGATCTTGACGCCGACACTAATCGACGCGATTAAGTTTTTCGCTTGCATCGTCTCAACGAACGTCCGTCGTTTTTCTGGTTCAAAGCGATGCATAATATAGAAATAACCATTTTCGGCTAAGTACGTCGCAATCGATTCATCGATGATGGTTTGCATGTTCGCCGGGACGACCGGTAGTTTGAATCGTCTTCCACCAAACTCGACCGTCGTATCACACTCAGATCGACTGCCAACGATTGACTTTGCGGGAATCAATTGAATATCTTCATAATCAAATACTACATCCATTTTCAACACTCCAAATAACGAATATTTTTTAAACTATTGTTTATAATCGTTCGTACTTGAACACTATATCGAATGCAGAATGTCATGTCAAAGGATTTAGAGTAATTTATCACCTAAAAACAAATATTTTTATCTTAAAAATGATTTATCGTTCGTTTTTCCACTCATTTTTATGCTTCAATTGCTCTAATCAGTCTTTTCAACAGTCAAAATATCTTAATTTTGACTTTCGGATGAAAATCGATGTTAGATCATGCAGTGCGAATGAGCGTGTAGACAAACTCTTATGAAGCGTAAACAGGCTATAACGAGAGGCAATCCGTTCGCGCTTCCCTGTCTCGCCTCGTCTTCAAAGCGGCAACCGATCGCGCCGCTACAGCACAGCTGCAGGGTCGTGACCGATTGCTTTTCGCGGTCTAAAGCGATTCGAGACGAATTGCGCTCTAAACTGTCTGCATGACTGGATTTCTGTCACGGTATTACCTGAAAAGCGTCATGTTTCGTTGACTCCTACGGGGCAAAGTGCGTTTTTAACGCACGTTCAGAGGCAGGCAAGACCCTGCTCGTTGTCCACAGTCTGGCGAATGATAGTCGTTCTTCAAGATGAAAGTACGTCCATTCAAGCGATTCACCATTAAAACAGCCAATCAGGCGTGTTAGTCGAATGAATAATTCGGTTTCTTCATATAATGTGCGAATGACTGCATACACAGAAGGTTCACCTTATTCGATTGTACCCGCGGATGATCGCGACGACAAAAGACTAAAAAGTAATGGCGTTTTAGTTTTTTGCACCATGCACTATAATACGTCGACATCGACAACAATCATTTTCTCCTCACTCTAAAAATTCTTCTTTTAATAGTGCGAACATCGTGAAGTCTTCCCAGTTTCCATTTATATATAGACTTTTCCTAGCAAGTCCCTCTCTTCGAAAGCCTACTTTTTCGAGAACACGGATCGATCCAATGTTCTCAGGCATCACTTCCGCTCGTAACCGATGAAATGCATACTTGTCAAAGAGCAGTGCAACTGCTTGACTGACCGCTTCAGCCATCAATCCTTGACCATTGTAATTTCGATCAAGTTGATAGCCGATCATACATGTTTCAGCCGGAAACCGTTCAATGAACGAAGCAGATACTTCGCCGATTAATGTATTGTTCTCCTTCAGGAAAACACCAAACGCATAGTAACGATCATCTTGCATCTTTTGTAATGTTTGACGAATCCGTTCTTGGTGGGCTCCAAGTGAATATTGATCTTCTTTCGGCTTAAGTGGCATCCAAAATTCAAAGTGCCCCCGGTTTCGTACGTTCAGTTCCAGCAATTCTAATGCATCTTCTTCTATATAAGGTCTAATAAAAACACGACTCATCCTTAAACAGCTCCTTTTAAAGTAACACGCCCTATAAATATCTTGAAATTAAACAGTTTAAACGTTTGATTATTATGTCTTGGGGAAAACAACCTAAGCAGAACAGATGACAATTCAATGACAATCATTTAACTACATGACATTAAGGAGGAGAGCATGAAGACAGACCAAGAACTATTCGAACAAATCGAATTAAGAAATAGTCATGCCCTCGAGTTACTTTACGATCGGTATGAAACTTCTCTTTACATTCTACTTAGACGCGTGACAACGGATGAAACACGGATTCAACGGACGTTGACACATATTTTTAAAGCCGTTTGGACGGAGCCACGCCGGCATGCTTCCATTCACGGTTATGTCATGGCAGCAATTAAGCACGTCCGACACCCTCATCAGCCTGTCCATTGACTACAAACAGACCTTGCCACTTTTATTCGTTAGGTCGACGCCGAACCCTTTAAAATTTAAGTACATCTGAAGTCATTTCAAGTTTTTTAACAAAAGTTAACGATATTTCTGTTTATTCCTTCCTTTTTTTTCGAAGGCATGCTATATTATTAAGTAATTATTGTTGTTCGGTGGAGATACAAAGTTTACGCTTTAACTCGATGAAATTGATCACGGTAGTAATAATCAGTGTGACTCAGTCGCACGCAGGAGGCAACACACATGGAACAAGGTACAGTAAAATGGTTTAACGCAGAAAAAGGTTTTGGCTTTATCGAACGTGAAAGCGGCGACGACGTTTTCGTTCACTTCTCAGCTATCCAAACTGATGGCTTCAAATCACTTGACGAAGGTCAAGAGGTTTCTTTCGAAGTTGAAGAAGGCCAACGCGGACCGCAAGCAACTAACGTTACTAAACTTTAATTTCCTTAGAGGATTTGCTGATGCAAATCCTCTTTTTTTATTTTTTTTGAAATTACCCTTTCTTTCTTCCGATGAGCATGGTATATTATTAAGTAATTATTGTTGTTCGGTGGAGATACAAAGTTTACGCTTTAACTCGATGAAATTGATCACGGTAGTAATAATCAGTGTGACTCAGTCGCACGCAGGAGGCAACACACATGGAACAAGGTACAGTAAAATGGTTTAACGCAGAAAAAGGTTTTGGCTTTATCGAACGTGAAAGCGGCGACGACGTTTTCGTTCACTTCTCAGCTATCCAAACTGATGGCTTCAAATCACTTGACGAAGGTCAAGAGGTTTCTTTCGAAGTTGAAGAAGGTCAACGCGGACCGCAAGCAACTAACGTTACTAAACTTTAATTTCCTTAGAGGATTTGCTGATGCAAATCCTCTTTTTTAATTCTTTTTTATCTCCCCTTTCTTTTTCAATCGATCCATGGTATATTATTAAGTAATTATTGTTGTTCGGTGGAGATAAGAAGGTTACACTTTTAACTCGATGAAATTGATCACGGTAGTAATAATCAGTGTGACTCAGTCACACGCAGGAGGCAACACACATGGAACAAGGTAAAGTAAAATGGTTTAACGCAGAAAAAGGTTTTGGCTTCATCGAACGTGAAAGCGGCGACGACGTTTTCGTTCACTTCTCAGCTATCCAAACTGATGGCTTCAAATCACTTGACGAAGGTCAAGAGGTTTCTTTCGAAGTTGAAGAAGGCCAACGCGGACCACAAGCAACTAACGTTACTAAACTTTAATTTTTTTAAGACCTTGCTGATGCAAGGTCTTTTTTTTAATTTCATTCATGATAAACTTCATACGTATAGAAAGGAAAGGAGAACTTCCATGCAACTCTCAACACAAGAACAACTGCAACATGTCTTACAAGCAAGACACGACCATTTGATGGCTGGAAACCGAGAAGCGATGAACGAACTTTTAACTCCTAGTTTCTCGTTCATCGATGGACTTGGACGACAATTCGACGCAGAAACTTATTTAGACCACTATGTTGACGTTGATTTGATAAAATGGGTTTCTTCTATAGATGAATCGATGACTGTCGAGCTTTTTGAGACGACTGCCTTGGTACAAACATTGACAGAAGACCAGTTTCAATACGGGACGACGTCTTATGTAGGACGTTTTCGTATCGTCTCCCTTTATCAACTGACGGACACAGGCTGGAAGTGGCATTTTTCGCAAGCGACGTCGCTTGATCAAAATTAAATGACATGGATTCACTCCTCTCATTTACTGCGATGACGATCAACGGCCTTAACAAGGAATGGCTCTCTCACTTTTCTCGGGTGAGACAAAAGCCCGTTTCCCTGCTCACTATGGACAGGGAAACGGGCCTATTTGTATCTGACGGTGCGAGCTCTTCCGTTTTATTCTGTATAGCCGTGTGAAACCGGAACCGTCCGTCACTACAATTGGTTTTGGAGCGACTTTTGAGTCAGCCTCTTTGTTTATTCGAATTCGGTACTTGAAATCTATCTGAAAGCAATTTGAAAATCCGTTTTCATTCCGTTACACTGAAGTTGCATGTATTTTCTGAAAATTAACGAGAAAGAAGGAATTGGATGACTGTTTTTAACTTTTCCGCAGGTCCAGCCGTTTTACCTGAACCTGTCTTACGTAAAGCACAATCGGAATTATTGAATTATCGAGGGTCCCATCAGTCTGTCCTCGAGCTCAGTCATCGCTCCGCCCTATTCGAAGCAATCTTAGACGATGCAACGTCGCTCGTCCGCGAACTGCTTGAAGTGCCGTCAGACTATGATGTCTTATTCTTACAGGGTGGCGCAACGCTCCAATTCTCTATGTTGCCACTGAACCTTGCGACGACTCATCGTGTCGACTTCATCGATACGGGCGGCTGGTCGCAAAAGGCGATTGCCGATGCTGCTCCTTATGCATCGACACGCATCATCGCCTCTTCCCGAGACGATCACTATCGGTCGATTCCGGCCGGTCCTTTTACTTCGGATGCCGATTATCTACACGTGACATGGAACAACACGCTTGAAGGGACGACTTTTCAGGAAGCTCCACGTGTCAACGTCCCGCTCGTCGCTGATTTTTCTTCATCAATTTTATCAGAACCGATTGATGTCAGCGCGTTCGACGTCATCTATGCAGGCGCCCAAAAAAACCTCGGTGCTGCCGGTATGACACTTGTCATCATCAAAAAAAGTTTAGTCGAGCAGACACCTTCTGCTCTCGGTTCATACTTACGTTATGACGTTCATGCGAAACACCATTCACTCTACAATACACCACCTACGTATAGTATTTATTTAACGAAACTCGTTCTCGAATGGATAAAACAAGAGGGCGGATTACAGACAATCACGGCACGCAACCGTGCTCAAGCCGCCTCGCTTTATGATGCGCTCGACCACTCCAACCTGTTTTCGAATCAAGTCGCTCACGCAGATCGAAGTTTGATGAACATCCCGTTTTCGACAGGACAACAAGCCTTAGACGATGCCTTTATCGCATACGCCGAACGACACGGCTTAGTGAACCTACAAGGACATCGTTCTGTCGGCGGTATGCGGGCTAGCCTTTATAACGCGATGCCGACCACTGGTGTCGAAGCTTTACTATCCGTCTTACGTAAATTTGAACAGGGGGAACGTTAAATGTACCAAATCCAGTTGTGGAATGATTTGTCTGAAAAAGGACTGAGTCGCTTTACGGACGATTACCACGTCCATCGCCAAGTTGAGGCACCAGATGCTTTCCTCGTTCGAAGCAAGGACTTACACGGGATGCAGTTCGCCGACTCCTTGAAGGCGGTCGCCCGTGCTGGCGTCGGTGTCAATACGATCCCGCTCGACCAACTCGCAAATCGTGGAATCCCCGTCTTTTCGACGCCCGGTGCGAATGCGAATGCCGTTAAGGAACTCGTCATCGCCAGTCTTTTTTTAACAGCCCGAAAATTGATACCGAGTATCCTTTGGACGAATAATTTACGCGGACCAGACATCCCGGAACGGATCGAAGCCAACAAGCGGCAATTTGTCGGGACAGAGCTGTTAGGTAAACGAATCGGCATCGTTGGCCTCGGGGCAATCGGGGCAAATCTTGCTAATACGCTGCATGAGTTAGGGATGACCGTTTCCGGTTACGATCCGCATATGTCGATTGAATCCGCATGGCGGGTCTCAAATCAAATTCATCGGGTGACGAATCTTGAAGAACTTCTTGCGACGAGTGACTATGTCACGCTTCACCTTCCACTCGTCGATGCAACACATCACCTGCTCGATGAACGCTTATTGTCGAAAGTCAAGCAAGGTGCGACGCTACTTAATTTTTCGCGTGGTGAGTTGATTGATGAAGCTGCACTCGCAACCGTCCTGAAATCTGGTCGCCTCGCGAACTATGTGACCGATTTCCCGAATGCCTTCATTTTATCATTACCGCGCGTCATCCCGTTGCCGCATATCGGGGCATCGACGGCTGAAGCGGAGGAAAATTGCGCCATCATGGCCGTCGATCAACTGAAAACGTTTCTTGAGACCGGCAACATCCGTCATTCCGTCAACTTCCCGTCAGTTGAACTCGCCGATTCAGGTAAACGTCGCTTGACGATTGCCCATCAAAATATTCCGAACATGGTCGGTCAGATTGCTTCTGTCCTCGCGACGGAGCGTATTAACATCGCGAACATGATTAACGGTAGCAAAGGGCCGATTGCCTATACGATCATCGACATCGATAACCATCTTGACGAAACGATTTCCTTGACACAGCTCGATGCGATTCCCGGCATCTTAAAAACGCGACTACTTTAAAGGAGTGATCTCATGCCAACATTCGAACCTTTCCAGGCACTACGACCACAAAGCAAATATGCAGAAACGTTCTCTTCGCTACCTTATGATGTCTTCAACCGGGCTGAAGGACGGGTCGAGGTACGCCGTCGCCCTTTATCATTCCTTCGGATCGACAAAGCTGAAGTGACGCTACCTGATCTAATCGATGAGCACGACATGCGTGTTTATCAACAAGCTGCCCTCCACTTCAAGGATGCACGCGATAGTCAAATCCTAAAGCTTGACGAAGACGAATGCTATTACCTCTATCGTCTCCGTGATGGCGAACATGTCCAAACAGGTTTTGTCGGTTGCGTGTCCGTATCTGATTACGACGACGGCTTCATCCGTAAACACGAATTTACGCGTCCTGATAAGGAGCGAGATCGCGTCCGTCAAATCGATGCGTTAGAGGCACATACCGGTCCCATCCTACTCGCCCATCAACCGGATGATGAACTCAATCGAATCGTTGCAGAACAGAGTACGAATGTCCCGCTCTATCAGTTCACCACCGAGGACGGGATTGAACATACAATCTTTAAAATTACAAATCGCTCTGACATGCTGACGATTGGGAGTCAGTTCGCTCGTCATGACGCACTGTACATCGCGGACGGACATCACCGGGCAGAAGCGGCATCAAAAGTTGCAAAATTACATCCGGACAACGAAGAGGCACAACTGTTCCTTGCTGTCTCCTTCTCAAGTGATCAATTAAAGATCATGGGGTATCATCGCGCTGTCGAAGATCTTTACGGACAATCGGTCGACGAATTACTCGAACGGATCAGTCAACGCTTCACCGTGACGGTTGGTCGTGCTGAGACGACGCAAAAACACCGGTTTGAGATGTATCTTAAGCAACAATGGTATACGCTCGATTACACGGCGCAACAGACGACTGTCAAAGACAATCTTGACGTCTCTATCCTTCAACATGAACTTTTGACACCCTTTTTAGGAATTGAAGATCCTCGGACCGATGCACGGATTCAATTCGTCGGTGGCATCCGTGGGTATGCTGGACTAGAACAACTCGTTGATCACGGGACGATGGCAGTTGCCTTTCACTTACACCCGACCGACTTGACGGATTTGATGCAAGTCGCGGATGCAAATCAAGTCATGCCGCCAAAATCGACGTGGTTCGAACCAAAACTGCGTAGCGGTTTACTGATTCATCGCTTTTTCAGCTGACAATATAAAAGGATTGGCGCAAAAATTGCGCCAATCCTTTTTCTTATCCATTCTTTATTTGTAAGATCGTCCCATGGATTGGCCCTACGTTGATTTCACCAGCCCACTCCGTTCCGTCCAGTAAGTCGACTGCACGTCCTGAAAATTCGAACCGCGCTTCTTTCTCCCCATTGTTGATGAGGATTAGATAGTCCCCATGTGGTGAGGAGCGCCGGATAACGAACTGATTTTTTTCGTCATCGATTTGCTCAAAGACATACGATGCTTCATTCGCGAGCGCCGGATGGGCTTTTCGTAACGCAATCAATTCCGTTACGTAGCTAAGCAGTTCTGTGTCTTGTTTTTCTTGATCCCACTCCATACATTTCCGGTTTGCCGGATCCTGCCCACCGGTCATACCGATCTCATCACCATAATAGATGACAGGACTTCCCGTGAAGGTTAAGAGCGATAATAAAAGCAGTCGCATCCGTTCCTTATCGCCACCCGCTCGTGTCAATGCACGTGGTGTGTCGTGAGAGCCAACTAAGTTAAACATCACCTCGTTGACGTTCATCGCGTTTCCGTTCAAGTTCCGGACGACGGCATAACTAAATTCAGAGGCTGTCGTTTCTCGCGTCGCAAAGAAGGTCAAGAACGCTTCCGTCAGTCCGTAGTTCATGACGGCATCAAATTGATCTCCAAACAACCACTCTTGCGAATCCGTCCAGCATTCTCCAACGATATAGGCTTCCGGATTTGCCGTACGTACTTCTTTTCTGAAGTCACGCCAAAAGGCATGATCGACTTCGCTCGCGACATCGAGCCGCCAGCCGTCAATTCCAAACTCTTCGACCCAGTATCGCCCGACTTTCAACAGATAGGCTTTGACATCTGCATTCGCCGTGTTCAACTTCGGCATGTTGGCTTCAAAAGCAAATACTTCATAGTTCGGCGGGTCCATCTCGATCGGAAACGAATCAATCATGAACCAATCGGTATATTCTGAATCAGCCCCCCGCTTGATGACATCCTGGAACGTCGGGTGGTCGACACTGACATGATTAAAGACGGCGTCGAGTAATACGCGAATCCCGTTCGCATGTAACAATTCGACCATCTCACGAAACTTCTCTTCCGTCCCGAATGCAGGATCGAGTTTCAAATAGTCAAGCGTGTCGTACTTATGATTGGAGGGTGCAGCGAAAACCGGACAGAAATAAATCCCGTTGATCCCCAAGTTTTTCAAATAACCGATGTTGTCAATCACACCTTGAAAATCGCCACCAAAGTGATTCTCGTAAGCCGGTGCTTCCGACGCCCACGGGACCGTTCCTTGTCGGTCGTTCGTAACGTCTCCATTCGCAAACCGATCAGGGAAAATTTGATACCAGACCGTCTCTTTGACCCATGCCGGTGCATCGAATACGTCGACTGCATTGATGTACGGAACGGCAAAATAATAACCGGGGTGGTCAAGCGGAATCTCGTCGTACCATCCCCGTTCCGTGTAGATTGCCGTTTCCTCAGCAGTCGACAACTCGAATCCATAACGGACGCGTCTTCGACTCGGTTTTATGGCGACGAACCAATAGTCGTGCGTCGCGTCAGCACCTGTCCGAATCATCGGTGTTTGTTGCGTTTTCCAAAACTTTTCTTTATCCGGATCAAAGTTCCAGTCCCGATCCTCTTCTCGTTCTGCATCCCATTCGTATGGATCGCCATGAATCAGACGGATGCGGTCGACATCTCCTTTTGCGGTCGTCAACCTGATATGGACTGTTTCTTGATCGTACTTATAGACATATGGCGACATCGCCCGGTGAAAAACGGCCTGCTTATTAATAATCCGTCACTCCTTCAGAATAGCTGTAGATTTAGTTCCTGTTCCCGACTTTGTACTACTTATAAACGTTTTTCCGCAAAAAGTCAGCCATTCCCTCACCATTTTGATTCAATATCTGGCTGTTTTTGATGTATACTGATAACGCAGAGGAAGCCGTCTGGTTTCCAACTAAAATCGAAGTCATGTGAAAGAGAGAGTGGATTCTGATGGGTCGTAAATGGAATAACATTAAAGAAAAAAAGGCATCGAAAGACAAAAACACCAGCCGGATTTATGCGAAATTCGGTCGTGAAATTTATGTTGCTGCGAAACAAGGTGAACCGGATCCTGAATCAAACCAAGCACTTAAAGTTGTTCTCGAGCGTGCGAAGACGTATAACGTGCCACGGGCAATCGTCGATCGGGCGATTGAAAAAGCAAAAGGCGGCGCGGAAGAGAACTTCGATGTTCTCCGTTATGAAGGATTCGGACCGAGCGGCTCGATGGTCATCGTCGAGACATTAACGAACAACGTCAACCGGACGGCCTCAGACGTGCGGGCTGCCTTTGGGAAAAATGGAGGCAACATGGGTGTCAGTGGTTCCGTTGCCTATATGTTTGACGCGACTGCCATTTTTGCTTTTGAAGGAAAATCGGCGGATGATGTTCTTGAATTGATGATGGAAGCGGATATCGACGTCCGTGACATCCTAGAAGAAGAGGAAGCCGTTATCATCTATGCTGAACCCGATCAGTTCCACACGGTCCAGGAAACATTAAAAAATGCCGGTGTGACGGAATTTTCAGTTGCCGAACTCGTTATGCTCGCTCAAAACGAAGTCGCTTTATCTGAAGAAGATGTGCAGCAATTCGAAAAAATGGTCGATGCACTCGAAGATTTAGAAGATGTGCAACAGGTCTATCATAACGTTGAACTTTAAACGATAAAAAAGCAGCCTTTTGGCTGCTTTTTCCTTTTTTTAGCTGACGCTTGGTTTAACTATGCTTCCAATTACGCGCTACCTTATTTACAAAATACATTATGAAACGCGTTTCATGACAAGCAAAAAAAAGATTCTTTTTTTATGTTTAGTTCTTCAATTTAATGGGAAAATTATTAATCGGAACGGTTAATCTTTGGAATAGCCCGTTTGTTTTGTAAGAGAAGAAGGAGGAACAATCATGTCATATCCAGTCATTGAAACTTTTAAACACATCGTCAACGAGGCTACTCGCTTTAATCGGGTCGACTTTGGTGGTTACGATATTTATATGCAGACGAACGATGGTCGCCTAATTACTGCCCACATCCGTTTCGACGGTGGTGGTGAAGATCAAAACGAGGCGTATTTACTCCTCGAATCAAGCACCGGTCAACGCCGGATGACGACACTGACGTTACATCAGTTCGAACATCTTTCATCCTATACTGCCCATAGCGAACGAATTCGAGCCCTCGAAAGTACGAGTGCTTAAGTGGTTTTCTAATACATGTCAACAGCGCCTCCCATTACAGGACGCGCTGTTTTTTTTACACTTCTTCGTTTTCTAGACGCTCACGTTCCGCATGTGTTTGCGGGAAACCATTCGCTTGCCACTCTGCTTTTTGGATGGAATCGAGTTGTGTTAAGCCGACTTCCGATTCATCTTGACCTTGATCGACACTCGGACGACGATCGAGCTCAGCTGAATCACTGATGCTTTGATTTTGTTTCGCGCATGAACGTTTGTATTGCTTGATTCCGAAGACAGACACTGCGGCTAAGCTACCTACAACCAGACTGCGCTTTAATGTAGTATTCATGATTTGGTTCCCCCTGCTTTCCATAGTAGATGACATTACTTGAATATTGTTCCCTCAATGATTGCAGATTAATCACTTTCTAACCAAGGCTAAAAATTTTTTTCAATCCTTTTCACCCGTGTTTCTACATATTTAATAATTTAATCTAAAAACACTGGTCTCCTTTGCTTCATGAGGGTTCTAGTCATGCAGAGACGGCAAATGTACGCTATACTTTTAACAGGTGCTCAATCATAAAATCGAATGAATATGGCTGAGAGGACAAGTCCCAAGCAGAACAAACGCTTGCGTACGAAGTCCTTCTTTCATTTATTCGGTTCATTTCAAAGGAGGGAATCTTGTGTCATTGCTTCATTTGGCCATCTTGTTGCCATTACTTGCTAGTATCTTCATCCCATTCTTGTACAAACAGTTTCGCTCCGTGCATACGGGATGGTTCGTCTTGCTCGTCCCTCTTTCGCTCGTTCTTTACTTTAGTCAATACATCAGTCAGACGATGGCTGGGGAGACTGTCACGCAATCGATGCAGTGGATCCCGTCACTCGGAATCAACTTCGTCGCTTACATCGATGGTCTCGGACTATTGTTCGCCCTGTTGATCACAGGAATCGGGACGCTCGTCGTTCTCTATTCCGTCTATTATCTTGATGCAAAAAAAGAGGCATTGCATAATTTTTATGTCTACTTGCTTCTTTTCATGACGGCGATGCTCGGAATCGTCCTCTCTGACAACATGATTGTCATGTACATGTTCTGGGAGATGACTTCGATTTCTTCATTCCTGTTGATCGGGTATTGGTATGAACGGGAACGTTCCCGCTACGGTGCTCAAAAATCAATGTTGATCACCGTCTTTGGTGGACTTTCAATGCTCGGTGGGATCTCGATTCTTTCGTTACTATCCGGCTCCTTTAGTATCCGGGAGTCATTCAGTACACTCGGTACGTACAGTAATGATCCGATGTTTCTTGTTGCACTCGTCCTCTTTTTATTGGCAGCCTTTACGAAATCGGCTCAATTCCCGTTTCATATTTGGTTACCGGATGCGATGGAAGCGCCGACACCGGTCAGTGCTTACCTCCACTCGGCAACAATGGTCAAAGCCGGTCTCTATCTCGTCGCTCGGATGAGTCCGATCTTTGCCGAGACGCCACTTTGGTTCTATCTTGTCTCTGGCGTCGGAATGTTCACGCTATTCTGGGGATCTCTCAACGCTGTCAAACAAGTCGATTTAAAAGCAATATTAGCGTACTCGACGATTTCTCAGCTCGGTCTCATCATGTCGCTCCTCGGTTTAGGAGCTGCTGCTTTGCAGGTCGAGGCACTGCCTGACAGTTTATATACGATCGCGACCGTCGCGGCCGTCTTCCACTTGATTAATCACGCAACCTTTAAAGGAAGCTTGTTCATGATGGCAGGAATCGTTGACCACGAAACCGGAACACGCGATTTACGTAAGCTCGGTGGTCTATCACAATTGATGCCGGTCACGTTTACAATTGCGATGATTGGAACGTTGTCGATGGCAGGTGTCCCACCATTCAACGGTTTCCTGAGTAAAGAGATGTTCTTGACTGGAGTCAACGAAGTATCTGAATCCGGCTTATTCCATCTCGAAACGTTCGGCTTCTTATTCCCACTTTTCGCCGTCGTCGGAAGTATCTTTACGTTTGTTTATAGTTTACTGATCGTCTACCGGACGTTCCTTGGACCAAAACAGCATGATCAGTTACCAAAAAAACCACACGAAGCACCAATCGGGATGTTGATCTCACCTATCATTTTGGCTTCACTCGTCATCTTGATCGGTCTTTTCCCGAATATGTTGTCGGAAACGATCATCCGTCCGGCAGCCGAAGCGATCTTACCGCAGGTCCTAGCTGCTGGTGGTGAAATTGATGTCCACATTAAGCTTTGGCACGGATTGAATCTTGAACTTCTCTTCACCGTCATCATCATTACGGTCGGGTTCATCTTGTTCAAGACTTTCCCGAAATGGCAGTCACTCTATAATCGGATGCCGAAAAGTTTCTCGCTGAACCATCAATACGATGGCTTGTTACGCCGCGGGGAAAAAGTTTCGACGGCGATTCACGATGCGGTCATGACCGGATATATGCGGTCTTATCTCGTTTATATTTTCGGATTCATTGTCCTCCTCGTATTATCGAGCCTGTTTTTCTTCGATGCCTTTGCCTTCGACGTCGATCCCCTAAGCTCGATTTCCGCTTACGAAATCATCTTAGTACTTGTCCTCGTCAGCAGTGCGCTTTCGATCACGTTCGCTCGGTCGCGTTTGACATCAATCATCTTGCTTGGTGTCGCTGGTTATTCGGTCGCTTTGTTCTTCGTCTTGTTCCGGGCACCGGATCTCGCTTTGACGCAACTCGTCATCGAGACGGTTTCTGTCGCACTGTTCTTGCTTGTGTTCTACCACATGCCGGAAATCAGTCGCAAAGAAGAACGGATTAAATTTAAACTAGGAAATGCTGCGATTTCAGCATTGGTCGGTCTCAGCGTGACGCTCGTCGCCCTGTCATCGCTCAGTCAACGCTCGTTTGCCTCAATTGCTAAATACTATATTGATAACGTGTATGAATTGGCAGCTGGCGGAAACATGGTCAATGTCATCCTCGTTGATTTCCGTGGTTTTGATACATTGTTCGAAATCAGCGTGCTTGCCATTGCTGGTCTTGGCATCTACGCGATGATTCACTTCAGAAAGACAGGAGGCATCGACAAATGAAAAAACCAATGAAAAAGAATACGAATGACGTCATTCTAGAGTCGGCGACGACGTTCATCACCTTCATTATTTTCTTGTTTGCCGTCTACTTGTTCTTCGCTGGACATTATACGCCAGGTGGCGGATTCATCGGTGGACTAGTCACTGCGTCTGCTCTCGTGTTGATTTTGCTTGCCTTCGACATCAAGACGCTTCGGCAAATCCTGCCGTTCGACTACAAGATGGTGACAGCCGTCGGGATGTTGATCGCTGTTTTGACGGCGTCCGGTGCCTTACTCTTTAATGTACCGTTCTTCACCCACGCCCATGGGTACTTTGATTTACCATTGTTCGGAAAAACGTCTTTGCATACGGCCATGTTATTTGACCTAGGTGTCTACTTCGTCGTCGTCGGCGTCACGATGACGATCATTCAAACGATTGGGGAGAGTGATTAACAGATGGAGATTATCATGGCGATAGCTGCAGGCATCTTGACGATGTGTGCCGTCTATCTCATTCTTTCAAAAAGTATTTTACGCATCATCATCGGAACCGGCTTGCTCAGTCACGCTGCCCACTTAATCGTCATGACGATGGGTGGACTGAAGACTGGTGCTGCGCCTGTCCTTGAAGACGGAGTGACGAAATATACCGACCCACTCCCGCAAGCGCTTGTCTTGACCGCAATCGTCATTAGTTTCGGGGTAACAGCATTTTTCCTCGTTCTTGCCTACCGAGCGTATCAAGAGCTTGGGACCGATAATATCGAGGAAATGAAAGGAACCGATACGAATGATTAATTTACCGCTATTACCGATTTTAATTCCACTGCTGACTGGTGTCTTGTTGATGTTTTTCACGAAACGTCTGTGGATGCAACGTATCGTGTCCTTCTTGTCGACGCTGTTGACGATTGGTGTCTCGCTTTACCTCGTCTCTCAAGTCAAGGCAAACGGGATTTTGACGGTCACACTCGGCAGTTGGCCGGCACCGTTCGGCATCACACTCGTTTCAGATATGTTATCCGCCTTACTCGTTTTGACGACGAGCGTGCTCGTTTTCTTCGTCATTTGGTATTCGATGACGTATCTGTCGGAGCAGCATCAACGTTTTTATTACTACATCGCCGTTCAGTTTTTGCTCGTCGGTGTCAATGGTGCCTTTACGACCGGTGATATTTTCAACATGTTCGTCTTCTTTGAAGTCTTCTTGATTTCATCGTATGTCTTGATTGTGCTCGGTGGTAAACCGGCGCAGTTACGCGAGTCGTTGAAGTATCTGTTGGTCAATGTCATTTCATCTGCTTTGTTCGTCATGACGGTCGCTTTTTTATACGGCATCATCGGCACGCTCAATATGGCAGATATCTCGCAAAAGATTTCTGAAATCAATCAGCCCGGAATCTTGAGTGTCATCGCGATTTTATTTTTAGTCGTCTTCGGCTTAAAAGGAGCGATTTTCCCACTTTATTTTTGGTTACCTGGCTCGTACCAAGTGCCACCGACACCAGTCCTCGCCTTGTTCGGCGCTCTCTTGACGAAAGTCGGTGTCTACGGCATCTTGCGGACGTATAGTTTGTTCTTTTCGAACGAAATCGGGATCATCCACTCGCTTCTTGGGGGATTGGCACTGGCGACAATCATCATCGGTGTCATCGGCGCCCTCGCGACAAAAGATGCGAAACAAATCTTAATCTACAACATCATCGTTGCCGTCGGCGTCATTCTTTACGGCGTTTCCGTCATGACTCGTCAGTCGCTCGAAGGAGCCGTCTTCTACCTGTTACATGATATGTTAATCAAAGCAGCTCTCTTCTTGCTCGTCGGTATCATGGTCGGAATTGCGGGCTCGAGCCGTCTTAAAAGCATGGGCGGGATGATTAAGGCCTATCCGTTGCTCGGTTGGGCGTATTTCATCGCTGCCTTGTCCTTGGCTGGTATTCCACCGTTCAGCGGGTTCATCGGTAAACTATTGATCGTCCGTGGCGGGATTGAAGCGGGTGACCTCGTCGGACCGTTCATCGTCCTTGCGTCAAGTTTGCTTGTCCTCTATTCCGTCATGCAAATCTTCATTCGCGGATTTTGGGGTACACCGAAGACGTATACGGGTTCACGACGTCATCTCGTCAAACAATTGCTCGCTCCATCAATTCTTTTAGTAATGATTACCGTCGCGTATGGGGTCGGGGCAGAAGCCGTTCGTCCATTCATCACCCAAGCCGTTGATCCGCTCGTCGATCCATCACTCTATATTCAAGCTGTACTGAAGGAGGGCTAATCGATGCCATTTCAATTAATGCTCAATGCTTTTTTAGCCATCTTATGGATGTTTCTCTCGAACTCCTTCACGACTTCGTCATTCATCGTCGGTTATCTACTCGGGTTGATTGCGATGTTCGCGATGCGTCGTGGTTTCAGTAGTCGGTTTTACCTCGGTCCGGTCATCGCTCTAGTTCGCCTCTCGATTCGGTTTCTTTATGAATTGGTCGTCGCGAATATCGAAGTTCTGGCCGTCATCTTAAAACCGCGACTCGATATTCAGCCCGGTATCTTTGCGTACGAGACGACGTTAAAGAAAAACTGGGAGATTACGTTACTTTCTATGTTGATTACGTTGACACCCGGAACACTCGTCGTCGATATCTCAGATGATAATAAAACACTGTATATCCACGCGCTTCATATGCCAGAAGCGGATGAAGCTGTCGCTGCCATCCGGAATAGTTTTGAAAAAGCGATTCTGGAGGTGAGTCGATAATGTTCGAAATGCTGATCTATATCGCACTCGGAGGCGTCTTCATTTCCATGCTCGGTCTGTTTTACCGCGTCATCAAAGGACCCTCGATTGCTGATCGCGTCATCGCACTTGATTCAATCGGCATCAGTTTAATCTCCATCGTCGGTTTAGTATCCGTTCTCTTACGGACAAGTGACTATTTAGAAGTCATCTTGTTAATCGGTATTTTAGCTTTCATCGGGACTGTCGCCTTCTCGAAATTCATTGAGAAAGGAGAGATCATCGAACGTGATCGCAATAAATGAAATCTTCGTAGTCGCCTTTGCTTTAATTGGAGCCTTTTTCAGCATCGTCGCGGCTCTCGGGCTGATTCGTCTACCCGATATCTATACACGCGCACACGCAGCCTCTAAGAGCGCCACACTCGGCGTCATGAGTATTCTAATCAGCGTCATCATTTTCTTCGTGACAGAAGAAGGACTCTTTTCATCACGAACATTTTTAGGTATCTTGTTCGTTCTGACGACAGCACCGATCGGAAGTCATTTAATCGCCCGTGCTGCCTACTACAGTGATGTTCCCTTATGGAAAGGATCCGTTCAAGACGACCTCTCGAAAAACAAAGAACATGTCATGCCGAAAAAACGCATCAACCGAGACAACTAATTCTCGTTAATTCAACGCAAAAAGGACATCATCCTCCGATTTTTTACGGGAGATGATGTCCTTTTTCGTGAACGTCGTCACGTGTTTACGATTGAACGGATGTCGTTTCTGATGAAAATAAAAAGGTTAACTCCTCTTTATTTTCAACGAGCTCTGCTAACGTATGCTGTTCGAGTTCTTTAAGAAACGCACGCAAAGCGCGTCCAAGAATCCCTTTTAAGTGACAATTCGGCTCAATCACACATCGTCCTTCTGCCGAAAAACATTCGACGATGTCCATCGGCTCCATCTCACGGACAACTTGCCCGATATTGATCTCCGCCGGATCCTTCGCGAGTCTCAGCCCACCCGTTCGTCCCCGCGTCGACTCGACATATCCCAGTTTCGTCAGCTGCTGCGTGACTTTCATCAAGTGATTTGCCGAAATGCCATAATGATTGGCAATCGCCGGCATCGGCGTAATTTGGCCCCGATGTACACCAAGGTATATCAAGACCCGTAATCCATAATCTGTGTATTGTGTAACCCGCATGCGCGCACTCCTTCCGCTGATGATGCATCAACTATCATGCTCATCCTGATTCACTTTGTTTAGCGTAACATTTTTTGATTGAAATTCTAACATGAAATGGACGATTTCATTGCAAACCAGTTGCTTCTTTATCAAAAATAGGCGAGAATACGCCCACTTCTAAACGGTCAGGGTGAAGCCCGAGTGAAAGTGGGAGATGAATCGCTACCCTCTCTTTCGGGTATATCCTTTGTAAGGAGGTGAACATCATGTTGACTCACAAGGCCTACAAATTCAGAATCTATCCGACAAAAGAACAGGAAATCCTGATCGCGAAGACGATCGGTTGTTCACGCTTCGTCTTCAACCACTTCTTGGCGAAGTGGGATGAAACGTATAAAGCGACAGGTAAAGGGCTGTCCTACGGGTCTTGTTCGAAAGAACTCCCGTCGTTGAAGCAGGCGTTCGACTGGCTGAAAGAAGTCGATAGCACGTCTGTGCAAGCGAGCGTCAAACATCTTGCCGATGCCTTTGACCGCTTCTTCAAGAAGCAGAACGAACGACCCCGCTTCAAGTCGAAGTGCAACCCTGTTCAATCGTATAAGACGAACATTCAAGGCAAGTCTCAACTTCCAGAAGTCTCGATCGTCGGCACCAAAATCAAAATTCCAAAGCTGAAGTGGGTGCGCTTCGCTCATTCGAGGCAGGTCGTCGGACGCATCTTGAACGCGACCATCCGGCGTAACGCTTCAGGAAAATACTTCGTCTCCCTGCTCGTCGAGCAGGAGAGCAACGAACTGCCGAAGACGGGCTCATCCGTCGGCGTCGATGTCGGGTTGAAGCACTTCGCCATCCTGTCGGACGGCACGGTATACAAGAACGACCGTTACTTCCGTTCGCTTGAGAAGAAGCTGGCGCGCGAGCAACGCAAGCTTTCTCGTCGTCAACGGTTGGCCTTGGACAAGAAAGTGAAACTTTCCGAGGCGAAGAACTATCAGAAGCAGAAGCGGAAGGTCGCCCGCATCCACGAGAAGATCGCGAACAAGCGAACCGATTTCCTGCACAAGGTATCGACCGAGATCGTCAAAAACCACGACGTCATCGGCATCGAGACCTTGCAGGTGAAGAACATGCAGAAGAATCGTAAGTTAAGCAAGTCTATCTTGGAGGTCAGTTGGTCGGAGTTCTTCCGCATGCTCGGATACAAGGCGGAATGGTACGGGAAGACCGTCGTGAAAGTCGGCAAGACCTTCGCCTCTAGTCAACTGTGCTCCCGTTGCGGACATCAACACAAAGACGTGAAACATCTTGGTTTGCGTGAATGGACATGCCCGAGTTGCGGCATCCATCACGACCGCGATGTGAACGCAGGACTGAACCTCAAACGAGAAGCTGAACGCCTCTTAGCTTCTTCAACCGTCGGGACGACGGGGTTAGCCTGATCAGGTTTCGACCGTTAGGTCGGATGACTCAGGAATCCTCCACCTCTAAGCGAAGCGTAGGTGGAGGTAGTTCAATTAGTGAGCATACGTATTCGATTTGAAATCGGATTGCTATTTTTTTAAAATGAAACCAAAAAAGATGGGGCTGACTTTTACGTCAACCCCATCTTCGATAAACCATCCGTTATTTCTTTTTCATCTCGTGTAATACTTCATTGAACCGGTCCGCATAGTTCGTAAAGACACCCGTCACCCCGTAATCAAGCATCCGTTCCATGTCGACTTTTTCGTTGACTGTATAGGGGTGGAGCAACAACCCACGCTCCCGAATCATCGCTGTATTTTCCCGTGTCAATCCTTTAAAGGACGGTCCGAGTCCGACTGCGTACGTCTGTAGCTCGTCGAGTGCTTCAGGTGTCATCGCTTTGACCGTCGCTGCATCCATCAATTGAACGAGTGGAAGACGTGCATCAAGCTGTTTGACTTTCAACAAACTTTCTTGACTGAACGATTGAATCATGACTTGCCCCGGTTTAACGCGATCGCTTGAGAGACCATGGCGTTGTAATGTTTTCAGTAGTTTTTCTTCCATGCCCGGGTAGACTTCAGGTGATTTTGTTTCAATATAATAGTTCGCATGTTTGCCATACGTATCAAAAATCTCATCGAGTGTCGGAACTTGCAGTCCCTTATATTCAGCCTTCGCATATTCAGGGTTCGCGGTATTGAACCAGCTTCCTGCATCGAGGCGTTTGATTTCAGCAAGCGTCTTGTCTTTGACGGCGCCTGTTCCGTTTGTCGTCCGGTCGACCGTCTCATCGTGCATCGCAATCAGCTTACCATCTTTCGTCATCTGTAAATCGATTTCGATGTAGTCGGCTTTTAATTTTTTATGACTTAATTGATACGCCATCATCGTATGTTCTGGTGCATAACCAGAAGCACCGCGGTGGGCGATGTTGACGACTCGATCCGGATCGAGTAACCCGTGTTTCTGTTGATGTGCCGAAGCATCGATGCTTCCAAAACTTGTTGCAACGAGTGCTCCTGTAAGTACGGTAACGCCAATCTGTTTCATCATGTTGTATTTCCCCCTTAAAAGTAACTTACAGACTGAATCTTACGCTGTGACTGTGAAGGAAACATGTAGTGCGGATGAAGAAGCTTTTAGAAACGATGACAACGATGTAATACTAAAAAAAGAATATCTCTGTCAATTATTAAGCGCACTTCTAATCGTGCTCTTCTTGTATGGTACACTTTGAATAGGGAATTATTCCCTGTAACTTCAACATCACTCAAGGAGGGCTCCAGTATGAAAGCAGCAGTATGGTACGGGCGAAAAGACTTACGAGTAGAAGAAGTTGAATTAGCAGAAATGAAAGACAACGAAGTTCAAGTAAGGGTCGCATGGGCTGGGATTTGCGGAAGTGACTTGCATGAGTATGAAGAGGGTCCCGTTTTCATGCCTAGTCAAACAGAAGATATGTTGACGGGTCAGAAGACTCCATTAACCATGGGACATGAGTTCGCTGGAGTAGTCGAAAAAGTCGGCGCAAAAGTCTCTGGAATCAATCCAGGTGACCGTGTTGCGATTAATCCGACTTTGACACACGGCAACAAACATGAAGATGTAGATATATATGATGGGTTCAGTTTTATTGGATTACATGGAAATGGCGGATTTACTCGGTTTGCGAACGTCCCACAAGATAACGTGTATATCTTGCCTAAATCGTTATCCCTTCAAGATGGCGCTTTAGTAGAACCGATGGCCGTTGCCGTGCAAGCTGTGAAAGAATCTGGTTTACAATTTGGTGATACAGTTGCAGTATTTGGAGCTGGTCCGATTGGTTTAGTAACGATCGTAGCTGCAAAAGCTGCTGGAGCAAGCAGAATCATTGCTCTTGACCTTTCAGAAACTCGTCTAGAAAAAGCGAAAGAGATGGGGGCAACAGATACAATTAATCCAGGTGAAGTAGATGCAATCGAAGCGATTAAGGGCTTAGAAAAAGAGGGTGTCGCTATTACTTTTGAAGTAGCAGGAGTTGGTCCCACTTTCAAACAGGCGATTGATGCGACAAAAGCGAGAGGCACTATGGTGATCGTCTCGATTTTTGCAGGTCCTATCGAATGGAATCCGATGCAACTGACCGGAAGTGGCGTTAAAATCACTTCAACTATCGCTTACTCCCCAACTACTTTCCAACAAACCGTCGATTTGATGGGGACAGGTCAACTTAAACCACAAGGTATAGTGACGGATCAGATTCAATTAGAAGAGATTGTCGAAAAAGGGTTCGAGACCTTAAGCAATGACAAGTCTCAAGCTAAAATCCTAGTTGAACTGAGCGGCGAGCTGTGAAATGTTCGAACCGTGCCGACCCTGCTCCTCGTGTCTGAGGGCAGTACGGGAAGAATGAATCTTTCTTCGGATGACATGATTTAGTCTAAAAAACAGGCATTCCCCTATTCCCTAGGAGAATGCCTGTTATTTTTAAGGTTTACGCTTCAAAAATCAACGACTCTGGGTCTTCAAGTAAATCTTTGATGTGTTTCAAGAACGTCACGGCTTCTTTTCCGTCCACGATCCGGTGATCGTATGAAAGTGCGACATACATCATCGGGCGGTTTGCCATCCGTTCTGCATCGATTGCAACGGGGCGTAAGTTGATTGCATGCATCCCGAGAATCGCAACTTGAGGACCATTCAAGATTGGTGTCGACATCAATGAACCGAATGTCCCACCATTCGTGATCGTAAACGTCCCACCCGTTAGGTCAGACAGACCTAATTTATTGTCGCGTGCTTTAACAGCCAAACTGATGATATCTTTTTCAATCTCACCAAAGTTCTTTTTGTCCGCGTCACGGACGACCGGAACGACGAGTCCGTCTGGAGCAGACACGGCGATGCCGATATCATAGAATTTCTTAAGGACGATTTCGTCGCCTTGGATTTCAGCATTCAAGTACGGCATTTTTTTCAGTGCTGCGACGGCTGCTTTCGTAAAGAAGGACATGAAACCAAGTTTGACATCGTTGTCTTTCACGAATTTTTCTTGGCGTCGTTTCCGTAATGCCATCACGGCCGACATATCGATTTCGTTGAATGTCGTCAACATCGCTGCCGTCTGTTGCACTTCGACGAGACGGTTGGCAATCGTCTTACGACGACGTGACATTTTAATCCGCTCTTCCGGTTTACCTGGAGCTGCTTGTGCCGGTGCTGCTTGTTTTTCCTTTACAGGTGCCTGCTCACGAGGTGAAACTTCGAACGTCGCGACATCTTGGACACGAATCCGACCGAGTGGGTCTTGTGTCGCCACTTGTGCGAGATCGATTCCTTTTTCCCGTGCCAATTTCCGAGCCGCCGGAGAAGCGATCGGACGATCAGCCGCTGATGTTTTTTCAGTTGCTGCGACTGCGACCGGTTGTTCTTTTTCAGGTTGCTTCGCTTCTTCTTGTTTCGGTTCTGCTTTTGGCGCTTCTGCTTTTGGCGCTTCCGCTTCTCCACCAACCGTGATGATGGCGATTGTTTCCCCGACACGTACCGTATCCCCTTCTGCTGCCATCACTTCTGATAATGTTCCCGCTTCGTCTGACGGTACTTCGATGTTTACTTTGTCCGTTTCCAGTTCAACGATTGCTTCCCCTTTTTCTACGTGATCGCCCGGTTGTTTCAACCACGAAGCGACCGTCCCCTCTGTAATTGATTCGGCAAGTTCTGGTACTTTGATTTCCATCGTTTTTGTCCCCCTATGACTATGGTTCAATCTCTGCTAAATCGCTTTCGTTACGCGTTCGTATTCGACGCTTCTTGTTCGTTCTCCGTCCGTGCTGCTGTCCGAGTCAACGCATCATGAATGATACGCGCTTGTTCGACTTTGTGACCGGTCGGATCTCCTTCAGCTGTACTCGACCGGCGTCTACGACCGATGTAACGGACTTGTGTGATTCCGTTAGGTGCGACGGACTCAAGGCGTGGTTCGATATAAGACCACGCGCCCATGTTCTTCGGTTCTTCTTGGACCCAAACGACTTCTGTCACATTCGGATAACGCGCGACTAACTCTTTCAACTGTTTCGCCGGGAACGGATAGATTTCCTCGACGCGGACGATATGCAGCCAGTCATATGACTCGTCCGACTTCGCGAGTGCATCCGCTAAATCAATCGCAACTTTACCCGTTGCGAACACAAGACGTTCGACGCGTTCCGGTGATTGACCTAACCCCTCTTGTTCGACGATTCGCTTGAACGAACCCGACGTCAATTCCGACAAGTCAGATGTCGCAAGCGGATGACGAAGTAAACTTTTCGGCGTCATCACGACGAGCGGACGGACTTCGTCTTTGCCGAGAATGGCGGCTTGGCGACGCAACAAGTGGAAGTACTGCGCTGCGCTCGTGACGTTTGCGACGGTCCAGTTCTTTTCACCGGACAATGTCAGGAAACGTTCCAAGCGACCACTTGAGTGTTCTGGACCTTGCCCTTCGTACCCGTGTGGCAAGAGCATGACAAGACCTGATGTTTGACCCCACTTCGCGCGACTTGCGGCGATGAATTGATCAAAGATAACTTGCCCTGAGTTTGCAAAGTCACCGTATTGCGCTTCCCACAAGACAAGTGTCTCTGGCGCAAAGACGTTATATCCATATTCAAACCCGAGTACGCCAGCTTCCGATAACGGACTGTTATAGACGGCGAATGATGCTTGCGCTGATTCTAACTCATGCATCGGTGAGAACGATTTCCCTGTTTTCACGTCATTCAAGTTAATGTTACGTTGTGCAAACGTTCCCCGCTCCGAATCTTGACCGCTGAGACGGATTGGTGTGCCATCTGACAGGATTGAAGCAAAGGCAAGCGTTTCGGCATGTCCCCAGTCAATTCCCTTGTTCGTCGTTAAAGCATCCGTTCGCCGTTTTAAGACTTTTTCAAGCTTATGGAAGACCGTGAACCCACTCGGCCATGCGAGTAGCTGGTCATTGTAATGAATCAATTTATCCTTCTCGACCCCCGTCTCAATCGACGGAACCCCTTTGAATACGACATCCGGCATGATGCCCCCGTATTCTTTTTCGACGTTTGGTACTTTTTCGCGCGCCGCTTTCATCACATCACTAATCTCAGCTTCGATCGTTTTGACTTCCTCTTGCGATACTTCCCCGCGTTCGACAAGATCTTTTGCATAGAGGACACGCGCTGTGTCATGGTTATGGATCAACTCATACAGGACCGGGTTCGTATTCATCGGCTCATCCATCTCATTGTGACCAAACCGGCGATATCCGATTAAATCAATCAAGACATCCTTGTTGAACTTCGCACGGTATTCGCTTGCTAAGAGCGCGACTGCTAAACAGCTTTCCGGCTGATCCGCATTGACGTGGAAGATCGGAATCTCATAACCTTTCGCTAAGTCACTCGAATAACGTGTCGACCGTGAATCGGTTGGCTCTGTCGTGAAGCCAATCGTATTGTTGGCGATGATATGAATCGTACCGCCCGTGTTGTACCCCTTCAAGTTCGTCATGTTCAAGGTCTCTGCGACAATTCCTTGACCAGGGAAGGCAGCATCACCATGAATTAAAATCGCGGCTGCTTTATTTTGACTTTGCGTCGGCATCCCCTTGCCGGAGCGATCGTCTTGCGCCGCCCGCGTGAACCCTTCGACGACAGGATCGACGAACTCGAGGTGTGACGGGTTGTTCGCAAGTGTCACGCGGACGTTCGTCGATTGTTGTTCCATTTTGCGATTGAGCCCGAGGTGATACTTAACATCGCCTGTCCAACCATACGTAATTCCGATTGACCCTTCTGACGGGACAAGGTCATGATTTGGCGCGTGCTGGAACTCTGCGAAAATCATTTCGTACGGTTTCCCGAGCACGTGAGCGAGCACGTTCAAGCGTCCACGGTGAGCCATCCCGATATTGATCGTTTCTGAACCGTTCGCAATCAAGTGACCGATAATCGTATCAAGCAATGGAACCATCGCGTCGAGTCCTTCGATTGAAAAACGTTTTTGTCCGACATATGTTTTATGAAGAAACTTCTCGAACAACTCCGTTTCAGCTAGTCGTTTGAAAAGTTGTTTCTTTTGGTCATTCGTCAGTTTCGCCGTCAATGCACCTTGTTCGACTTTTTGACGTAACCATTTCTTTTCGTCTAAATCATCAACGTGTTGGAGTTCGACTGCCGCCGCTCCCGTATATTGCGCTTTTAAGTGCTCGATTGCTTCGAATGCGTCCGAAAGACCTGCAGGTGGATCTGGACAAACGAGTGAGACCGGCATCGTCCGTAAATCTGCCTCCGTTAATCCGAACTGCTCTAATTCAAGCAATTCGTTCTCACGCGGATGATCTTTCAACGGATAAATATCTGCCGCAAGGTGACCCTTCGCCCGAATGCGTTCTGCGAGACGATGCGCGGCTAAATATTTTTCGAAATCCCCTGTTTCTACGTGCACTGGTGTGACAGTTTCTGTGACCGGAGCACCGTGTGTCTCAAAATAAGCACGCGTCTCTTCGTCAATCGAAGAAGCATCTTCTAAAAATCGTTCGTACATCTCGATGATGTACCCAAGGTTCGGTCCATAAAATGCTTGTTGCTCCTGTTCCCGGCTTGCCATGTACGGTTCCCCCCGTTTCATTCATTTCACCCTTTGAGCTGCTCAACACAGCCCGTTCCCAGCTCTCTACCTGTTAGCGCTTTCAAATATAGTGGCATAAAAAATCAACAGTGGCACGTCCTCTATGAATTGAGAGGGATGACCACGATTGAAGGCGTTTATACCAAAGTGTTTGCCTTAGTTATTATCTTACTACTTCTTAAGCCTCAGTGCGTTTCGAATTCCCAATTTCTCTGTGCTAAATGTATAAGTTTTTCTTATGATGTCAGCATCAGTGATTTATGATACAAACATTTCTTTCACGGTAATGTCAATTTTGCACACGAAAAGAAACGCCCATGCCTATCTTTCAGGCACCGGCGTCCTCATTTACAACACTTTACTTAAAAACGATTGGGTCCGTTCATGTTGCGGAGAATCAAACA
The DNA here is from genome assembly GCF_056173545.1 of Exiguobacterium sp. QJM3NY_9. Classification (NCBI taxonomy): domain Bacteria; kingdom Bacillati; phylum Bacillota; class Bacilli; order Caryophanales; genus Exiguobacterium; species Exiguobacterium sp. QJM3NY_9. Next base: position 1,694,920 of record NZ_CM149679.1, read on the forward strand.
GTTCACTCGGAACATTCTCTTCGACGATATAGCCGCCGTCCATAAAGAGTACGCGATCTCCGACCTCACGGGCGAAGCCCATTTCATGTGTCACGACAATCATTGTCATCCCTTCGATCGCCAATTGTTTCATGACTTCAAGGACATCTCCGACCATCTCCGGATCAAGTGCCGATGTCGGTTCGTCGAACAACATGATTTTCGGATTCATCGCGAGTGAACGGGCAATCGCGACCCGTTGTTTCTGACCTCCCGAGAGTTCTCCAGGATAGTTGTCCGCTTTTTCACGGAGCCCTACCTTATCAAGTAATGCAAGCGCACGTTCCTTCGCTTGTCCCTTTTCCGTTTTACGGACTTTAATCGGTGCGAGCATGACATTATCTAAAACCGTCTTATGCGGAAAGAGATTAAAGTGTTGAAAGACCATCCCGACTTCTTCTCGGACTTTATTGATGTCGACTTTCGGGTCCGTAATATTGTGCTTATCGATGATGACTGTCCCACCTGTAATGTCTTCCAGACGATTCAGACAACGAAGAAACGTACTTTTCCCGGAACCAGATGGACCAATGACGCAAACTACTTCTTTCTCTTCTACTTCAACGGAGATATCCTTTAGGACTTCATTTTTTCCGAATGACTTTTTTAAGTTATCTACTTGAATGATACTCATCGTAGCGTAAACCTCCGTTCCAAGAATTTCGCTAACATCGACAGCAGATAGATGATGACGAAATACATTAAGCCGACGACGGACCAGACGATGAACGGTTCAAACGTCGTCGCTTGCTGGACTTGTCCTTGTTGCGTCAAATCGGCGATGCCGATAATCGAGAGCAACGAAGTATCCTTTAAACTAATGATCGATTGGTTCGTAATGGTCGGCAACATTCTCCGAAAAGCTTGCGGTAAAATGATTTGGACCATCGTTTGACGGCCCGTCATCCCGAGCGATCGTGCGGCTTCGGTTTGACCTTTGTCAATCGACTGGATGCCGGCCCGGATGATTTCTGCAAAATAGGCCCCCGCATTGATTGCGACCGTCAAAATCCCCGCGTACATCCGGTCCATCGATAACCATTCGAGTGAGTTCAAACCAAAATAAATGAAGAACAGTTGAACGATGAACGGTGTCCCACGGATCACATCGATATAAACGATCGCGATCCCATTTAAAAGTTTTAATGGAGACAAGCGCATCAAGGCAACGATGAGACCAATCAAGAATCCTGCGATGACGGCGATGATAAAGATATATAAGGTAACTTGTAACCCATCTAAGAAAAACGGAAATGCAGCTTTTGCTACTTCCATCAGCAGCTCAACTCCCTCATCATTCACTCAATCGGGTGATTATTTTAAATAACGATCAACGATTTTGTCGTACTCGCCACTGTCTTTTAAATTCGCTAAACCTGTATTGATTTTTTTCATCAAGTCTTCGTTTTCCCCTTTAAGGACGGCAATCCCGTAATTATCTCCATTTAAACGATCTCCCACGAGTTTCAGACCAAGGTTTTGTTGTTTGTTGGCATACGAGATGACTGGATAGTCTTCAATCAAGGCTGCTGCATTCCCATTTTTGACTTCCTGGAACATCGCTGGACTATCATTGAATTGTGTAACTTTAATGCCTAGCTTATCCGCGTTATCCGTTGCATACTTTGCCCCCGTCGTCCCTTTTTTAACTGCCACGCGTTCCCCTTTTAAATCATCAACCGACTTGATGTCATCATTGTTGTCTTTGACGACAAGAATCAGTCCGGCTTCAAAATATGGGTCAGAGAAGGTAACGACTTTTTCACGTTCCGGTGTGATACTCATCCCGGCAATCGCGATGTCGAGTTGATCCGCCTGCAGAGCAGGAATGATTCCGCTAAAGTCCATCGCTTCAAATTCAATCTTGAAGTTTTGGTCGTCTGCAATCGCTTGAATCAAATCGATATCGATTCCTTTGTACGTATCCCCGTCCTTGTACTCGAATGGTGGATAGGTGACGTCGATCCCGACTTTGTACGTTTTGTCCTCTGACGATGAATCATCATTTGAACCGATGCTACACGCACTTAATACGAACAGACATCCCATCAATAAAAATAAGATAGAAAAACGTTTATTCATCCTTTTTACCCCCTTCTTTTGAAGGCACGGCCCTCTATTAGGATATTTTCCTTAATAATGGTCCCTTTGAAACATGTTTTAGTAAAAAAACTGAATTATCTGAAAGAAAACTAAAAAAGTCGCGATTTTCGATCTAACCGCTTCCTAGTGGAAAGCAAACAGTAGCGACCCTGCAGCTTCGCTGTAGCGGCGCGATGTTTGCCACAGGAAGACGCTTAGGAAGGAAAGAGAGAACAAAAAAAGATGGAAAATCACATGCAAGTGACCTTCCATCTAGTTTGTCTATAGTCTGTGACCTACTAACAGGTCTTCAACTTATGGAAATGCCGCCGAGAGGACTTGAACCTCCACAGTGTTGCCACCACTAGATTCTGAGTCTAGCGCGTCTACCGATTCCGCCACGACGACATGACTTATATGATTGTAGAATACGAAATGGACTGATTTTTGTCAATCCATTCCTTCCGCTTCATACACTTTCATTTGTCATGCTGACAATACGCGCCGAACAAATGCCTCGACGACTTCATCGTATCGATCGGGTGCTTCAAAATAAGCCATTGCATGTGCCGCATTCGGAATGACGACGAGTTCCTTCTTCGTTTGGCAAGCATCATACAGTTCATAGACCATCGATGTCGGAACGAACGTATCTGCATCCCCATGAATGAATAAGATCGGTACCGCCGCCTTTTTGACTTGTTTTAGTGCGGAAGCTTCACTGAAGAAGTAACCAGCCTTTAATTTCGTCAATAAACTCGTCATCGCAAGGAACGGAAAGTGCGGCAAACGATACATCCGTTTCATCTGATAGGCGAGGACTGCGTTGACTGATGTATAAGCACAGTCGGAGATGATGCCTTTGACTTGAGCAGGTAATGTTTCTCCGCTCGTCATCAAAACCGTCGCCCCCCCCATCGATACACCATGTAAAAAGATGGAAGAATCCGTTCCGACACGTCCGACTAAATAGTCGATCCAGCGCAGACAGTCTTGCCGGTCATGCCAACCGAAACCGATGTAATTTCCGTCACTTTTTCCGTGACCACGATTGTCCGGCATCAACACATGAAAACCCGCTTGATGATACAGATAGGCGAATCCTGCTAAGTCCGTTCCGACACCACCGTAACCATGTACGAGAATGACGACTCGATCGGACGCAACGAGTGGCGGTAAGTAATGTGCGCGAAGGGTCAATCCATCATGTGCTTGCGTCGCGACGAGTTCTAACGGTTGTTCCTTAATCCATGTCTGACCCGGTTGCATCAATCGGACCATCTCGTCACTTAAATCACGGTTGTTCGTCAAGAAGGGTTTCGGATTCGTTGCGATCGCCATTTCGTAAAAGTAATAGCTTGCTGCAAGCATCCCTGAACCAATCACGCCTAAACCAATTTTTGTACCTGTTCGCATCCGGTCCTCACTCCTTGTTGTTATAGTTCGATTTCTAGTTGAGCTGACGACTCTGGATGATCATCTTGTAATATGTGCTGGCGCAACCGTTGTTCATGCTGCGCCTTCCGGTAAGCGAATTCGCGAATGAGCTCTTGCCCCGCAAATCCTTCTTCAACGATTTGCGCTAATAATTCGGTCTCCATCTCGACCATCTCGTCTGGATTGCGCATGACGAGGACTTGTCCGACTTGCGCAATCATTACTTCATCCGTCAGTCCGAGTGCATCATAAAAAGGTTCTGGTAACGTCATCCGGCGTGTTTCCGGATTGATGTAGATTCGCTTATATGCACCAAGCGATTGAAAATGTCGTGTCGCCATATGAAATCTCCTTAGTTGAATGTCATATCAAGCCGTGAATCTTTTCCTTGAAGCGTCACTGTTGCCGTCGCACCGTTGACGAGTGTCAATTGGGGCGGCTGATGACCGATGTCTAAATCATAAAAAATCGGCAGTCCTGTCTCTGTTGCAATCATTTGGTAGACATCCAGTAATGCATAATCTTCGATTGCCTGCCCTGCGCTTGTTCGACCAAACAAAATACCAGTTGCGTTATCAAACCAGCCGGCAAGATGCATCTGCATCAAGGAACGGTGAAGATCAGTCGCGCTGGCTTCACAGGCTTCGAAGTACCAAAGAATCGGTTCACCCCCGAGTTGTTGTTCTTGAAATGCACGGACATCGCCATAAGGCGTACCGATTAAATGACGGACGGTTTCGAGGCATCCTCCGAGAAGTCGACCCGTCACCTGAGTGATGGATGGATTCAGGGTTTTCCATTCCGTCGGTTGATCGAAATGGAACATAAAGCGCTCAGGGCGCACGTCGTGATTCCAGGCTGTTTGAAACCTTGTCGACATCCACTGGGTCACGGAACCATCACGCGGTGTTGCAAGCACGCGACGCCAAGCAGCTGTCGTCTCGTCCCATTCTTCACTTCTCAACTCAAGCACGTTCGGACCATGTGCTGTCGCAATCCCCGTTTTTACGGTAATTGCGAACAAGACCGTACTCGTATCTGAATATCCGAGTAACCATTTCACCGGCAGCTCATAAAAGTCTAGATGCGGTAATACATCCAGGGCACGTTCGCCACCAAACGGCGGCAGGATCGCATCGATATTTGGGTTTTGGAACATCTGCATCAATTCAGATGCCCGAACCGATGCTGTTGTACTCTGTGCTTTCTTTTGTGTCCAAACCGTATCACCAATCATCGTCTCCATCTGACGATCCTCTAAACGTAACTTGGATTCTTCGAGTAAAGGATGGAGCGCATCAGGTAAGCCGGAAGATAATGCTGTTATACCAATCGTTTGCCCTGTCCAGCCGAAAAATGGATACCTCATCTTCTTCCTCCTTCAATTAACGATTAATTTTCTAAATCGATGATTTCTGATTTTACAAATTCACCAATCTGCTCCACACGTCGACGGAATCGTTCGATTGGGACGATTCGTGCCTCGCGGTGCATCTCTTTTCCGTCTAAAAACAAAAGTAAGACAGGGGCGGTGAAAATGGATAACGCTCCTGCAATTTCGGGAACGTCCGATACATCGACACGCGCCGATCGAATTTCTGGGTGTTCCAACATGATGGGTTCGATTTGTGGGAACAAGGATTCACAGACGGAACAATTCGGGCTTGAGACGTATAAAAAACTAGCACCCTGAACCGAATACCAGGACTGCACGGCATCAATGGACGTCAATCGTGTAAACTCAACCATCAACAAGACCTCCTTTTAAAAAATGTTGCTCTTATTATACCGCTCTTCGCATAGAGAAACCAAATTTCGTGCTAGCGTTCCCGTGACACAGCAAATGAAAAAACACCTAAAACTGCTTCGGTGACATCTCTCACGCGAAGCAATTTCAGATGTTTTAAAGGGGATCATCTAGTGTCAGTCTGAAGTGTAGCGTACTCTTCATCCGTAAAGGCACGGGATCGGGTCAGAAAACGTTTCCCTTCGACCCCTTCAAGCGAAAACATGCCACCGCGCCCATCGACAACATCGATGAGGAGTTGCGTGTGTTTCCAATACGTATACTGATCTTCATGAATATAAAATGGACAGCCGCCAATTGTCCCAATCAATAAATCGTGATCTGCGAGAAATAAATCCCCTTCCGCAAAGCACATCGGTGAACTGCCATCACAACACCCCCCGGATTGATGAAAGATGAGGGGTCCATGCTTTGCTCGTAACTTGTCAATCAACTCGAGCGTCGCCGCTGTAGCAAGGACACGTTCAACCATACGGACACTTCCTTTCTTCGCTTAGAAGAAACCGAGTTTGTTCGGGCTATAGCTGACAAGAAGGTTTTTCGTCCGCTGGTAATGATTGAGCATCATTTTATGATTTTCTCGACCAATCCCGGACATCTTGTAACCGCCGAATGCCGCATGGGCAGGGTACTGATGGTAACAGTTCGTCCAGACACGTCCTGCTTCAATCGCCCGTCCGAAGCGATAGGCACGGTTCATGTCGCGCGTCCATACACCGGCACCGAGACCATATAACGTATCGTTCGCAATCTCAAGCGCTTCGTCATCCGTTTTGAACGTCGTGACGGACAGAACCGGTCCAAAAATTTCTTCTTGGAAAATCCGCATCTTGTTGTGCCCTTTAAAGATCGTCGGCTGGATGTAGAAACCGTCCGCAAGATCGCCGTCCATCTGATTGCGTTCTCCACCAATCAGGCATTCTGCGCCTTCTGATTTACCGATTTCTAGATAAGATAGAATTTTTTCCATTTGTTCATTCGATGCTTGTGCACCCATCATGACGTCGCCGTCAAGTGGATTTCCGAGTTTGATTGCTTTGACGCGTTCAAGTACCCGCTCCATGAACGGTTCATAAATCGACTCCTGAATCAACGCCCGCGATGGACAGGTACAGACTTCCCCTTGATTCAAGGCAAACATTAGTAACCCTTCGATTGCTTTATCGAAAAAGGCGTCATCGGCGTCCATAATATCTTCAAAGAAGATGTTCGGAGATTTTCCACCTAATTCAAGTGTGACGGGAATAATGTTTTGTGACGCATACTGCATGATTAAGCGACCTGTCGTCGTTTCACCCGTGAAGGCGATTTTCGCAATCCGTTTGCTCGACGCAAGTGGTTTCCCTGCCTCTAAGCCAAACCCGTTGACGATATTCAAGACGCCTGCCGGGAGCAAGTCTTCAATCATTTCAGTCAAGATTAAAATACTTGCCGGTGTCTGTTCTGCCGGTTTTAAGACGACACAGTTTCCGGCAGCTAATGCCGGTGCTAGTTTCCAGACTGCCATCAGAATCGGGAAGTTCCACGGAATGATTTGACCGACGACGCCGAGCGGCTCATGAAAATGATAGGCGACGGTATCGTTATCAAGTTCCCCGACAGATCCTTCTTGCGCCCGGATGACACCGGCGAAATAACGGAAATGATCAATCGCCAGTGGTAAATCTGCGTTTAACGTCTCGCGGACGGCTTTCCCGTTTTCTAGCGTCTCGGCGTAGGCTAAAAGTTCTAAATTTTCTTCCATCCGATTGGCGATTTTATTTAAGATGTTCGACCGTTCCGTGACCGATGTTTTTCCCCACGCCTCTTTGGCTGCGTGTGCGGCATCGAGTGCTAATTCGATATCTTCTTTTGTCGAACGCGCGACTTGGCATAATACCTTCCCGGTGACCGGTGTGATGTCATCAAAATATTCTCCATTGACAGGTGCCGTCCATTTCCCGTTGATGAAATTTTCATAACGATCTCTGTACTGTACTTTTGACCCTTGTGTGTTTGGAATCTCGTAAATCATGACTGTTTTCCTCCCTCAAATAAAATGGTCAACCCGAGAAGTTTTTTTGTATGCGCTTTCATTTTGGTCCCCCGTAAAAAACCCCTCATGTACATACTAACAAATAAGTATGAAAAGTCAAAATTTTCCGTTAACTTTTTTGAGTGAAAAATGCAAGACAGGAAACGATTATCGCCCCCTGTCTTGCATCTCTTAATCAACCTCTTATGAACGCGTCGTGTCGATGCCATCTTCATTATCTGACGGCGAGTCTGAGTTTCCGAAGTCACTGACTTTACTAAAGCCATCCGTATCTCCATCAATATCTTTTCCCGTCGCTGTAACAGATGGATCGAGTACATCCTCTTCGACCGGACGTTGTTGCTCATTCAAGCTATTTTTTTCAGCTTCTTCTTTCGCATCATCAATGCATAAGAGTGTTTCAGGAATGATATCGAGACGCTCTAGCTCGATTTCTTTTCCACATACCTTACAGATTCCGTACGTGCCTTCTTCGATTGCTTTTAGGGCAAGATCGACGTCAGATAACATGTCTGTTTCTAAATCCGTGATCGCTTGATCCCGTTCCCGTAAGAATAATTCGTCACCTGAATCTCCAGGATGATTATCATAACTTGAAAGTGCGCCTTCGTCGTAATCTGTTTCACGGTTCTCGATGTTCGATTCCGTTTTATCTTTTTCCTTAAGTAGACGTTCTTTGAATTCCTCGATTTGTTTCGCTGACAACATGTTCATCATCTCCAATTCTCTATTCTGCTCTAATTATGTTTTAGCCGAATCAGAGGTATCTTAAACGTTTAGTTGCCGTTTATCAAAATCAGGCGAGAATACTCCCACCTCTAAGCGTCTCAGGGCGAAGCCCAGCGCAGGTGGGAGATGAATCGCCTTCGGGCAAGACTTGTCTTGAGACACGTCACAGCGTGTAGACAAACTAGATGGAAGGTCACTTGAATGTGATCTCCCATCTTTTTTTGCTCTCTCTTTCCTCCCTAATCGTCTTCCTGTGGCAAACATCGCGCCGCTTCGCTTCGCTGCAGGGTCGCTCCTGTTTGCTTTCCACTAGGAAGCGATTAGATCGGAAATCGAGGCTTTTTTAGCTTTCTTTCATATTATAAAGTAAAAGAAATATACCACGAAGGAGGGTTTCCCATGATAGGAAAACGAAATCAACCCCATCGTTCTGAAAACATCACGGTCACACTCGAACAATTGGTTCCTGCGGACCACTTGGTCCGCAAGGTCGATCAGGTGATGGACTTTCAATTCATCTATCCATTGGTTGAAAAGTTGTACTGTGAAAATAACGGAAGACCTAGCGTGGATCCTGTTCTCTTAATCAAGATGGCTCTCCTTCAATATTTATTCGGTATTCCTTCTATGCGGAAGACGATCCAAGAAATCGAAACGAACGTCGCCTATCGTTGGTTTCTAGGACTTGGATTGGATGAAAAGGTTCCTCATTTTTCAACCTTCGGAAAAAACTATGTCCGACGCTTCCAAGACACGACGATTTTTGAAGATATCTTCTACAAAATTCTGACCCAAGGCGTCGATGCTGGATTCGTGGACCCAGTGGTCCTGTTTATCGATTCGACACACGTCAAAGCAAATGCGAATAAGCGGAAATATAAAAAGAAACATGTTCGTCGTGCAGCACGTTTTTATCAAGATGAACTGGAACAAGAAATCAATGATGATCGTGAGGCGCACGGAAAAAAGCGTTTTACCCCCAAGAAGAAGGACGAGAATGATCGACGTTTGACGAAGGAGAGTACCACGGATTCTGAGTCAGGATATTACGTGAAGGGGGAGCGTGAAAAGCAGTTCGCCTATTCCTTTCATACAGCGTGTGATCGGAATGGCTTTGTACTCGGGACAATTGTCACACCAGGTAATATTCACGATAGTATCATTTTAAATCCCTTGCTCGAGCTCATCATCCACCGTTTTACCGTCCCGTTTGCAGTCGTCGCAGACTCCGCCTATAAAACCGCCCCCATCGTACATTTACTTCTCAGACAGTGTATTTTGCCAGTCTTCCCCTACACTCGCCCCAAAGGGGTGAAAGGTATGTTCAAAACGAATGCCTTTTATAATGATGCGTATTACGACTGCTATCTCTGTGAAAATAATCAGCAGCTTGTCTATCGAACAACTACACGGGAAGGGAGACGGGAGTACGTATCAGATCCAAAAATCTGTGAAACTTGTCCATTTCTAGAACGGTGTACGAAAAGTCAGACGATGCAGAAAGTGATTCATCGGCATGTCTGGCAAGATGCAATCGACGAAGTCGAGCGCCTTCGCCACACACCGGTTAATAGGCAGCTGTATGCCCGACGAAAAGAGACAATCGAACGTGTCTTTGCGGACGCGAAAGAAAAGCATGGCATGCGTTGGACTCGCTACCGCGGGTTAAAAAAGTAACGATGCATACCATGCTCACTTTTGCTGCCCTGAACCTCAAAAAATTGGCCAATTAGTCATGTGATTCCAGTCGGAATCCTAATGGAGTGTCATATTTTTTACGCATACATAAGACAAACCCTCATTTCCAAGTGGATATGAGGGTTTGTCTTATGTATGCGACGTGTCTTGAGACACGTCAACTGCACGACATTCTTGGTTTAAAAACACTCAAAATCAGGAATAAAATCAATGTCATGTTCTTTGAAAACTGAAGATATAGGGTTGTGACAGGGAGTTCGTCTGTCACGTAAAATCTTCAACGTTCACCTTGCGAATGACCGAAGTAGCGAAAACCAAGCAAAGTAGGCATCCGCGTAAAAGAAACTGACAAGATTAACTCTCAACCTTCGGGACGACGGGGTTAGCCTGATAAAGTTTCGACCGATAGGTCGGATAACTCAGGAATCTTCCACCTCTTAGAGTAGCGTAGGTGGAGGTAGTTCAAGAACATTTGTACGAACGAATCGACCCACGATAATCACAGATGACGGTCATGCATTCCTGCCCATCATGAAAACAAATTTGATGGCTTCTGCCATTCTTAGAAGTCGTGATATCATCAATCCATAGTCGTGATTCGTCTGCTGAAGATAACATCGCTACTTTTTCCCGAATCGAAAATAAGTCAAATGGCAATAAATTCAATGATTGAATCACGAGACCATATTTCCGGAACAACGGATCGAGTTGGTACTGCGATAAACTATATAAACTTTTTTCCGAACCACCGATCAACAATTGGATTGAATGCGAAGGTTCATGGCTATCGATCCGTTCCTTTTGAAGAATGATTCTTCCACGAACGCCAGACTCGTCGAAGATGCTTTGTACACGGTCTTGGGTAAACCGTAAACTTGACTCTTTAACATGAAGAACGAGATGCGCGAATTCCGCAAAGTCTGGTTTTCCGATTTCAAGGGATGGGATGTGTCTGACTTCTTCACGTTCAATGATTTCAATCAAATCACGCTCGATTTGCGGATCAACCGTCTTTTCTGCATAAACACGGACATCGACGACATATTGATCAATCACGGTATTGACTTCAAGTGTATACATCAATCCTGTATTTTTATCTTGTTCAATCATCAATCTATTTAAAATCAATTGATGCAATAAGTCGACAGGTGTGTAGGAAAGAAACTGACTCGTATAAATCAAGTTTTTGAAACTACCCGATTTCCCATTCTTTGGTCGAGAACCATTGATCATATAGACGTTCACTTTATAATTCAGCATGTTTCCACCTTCTTATAGTAAAAATCGAAACAGACAGGTTCCGTTTCTATAGCGTACAATCTATTTGATGGAAATAATATTCGTTTTCGAATATTCCAAATCTCGTATACAAATTCTAGTTCATTTATGTTAAGAATAGACATCGTTAAAAAGAAATCTGGCGTGCATCCTCAGTGATGCACGCCAGATTTCTTTACCCTTCCCTAACTACTTAAGCAAGCGAATTGATTGAATCATTGATTTGATTATATTGGCTGATGATTAATTGACCGAGACGCTCATTCGGCTGAAGGCCAAGATACGTCACTAAAGTCTCTTCGATCCCCTTTGTTTCGATAAATGTTTTCAATTCAACAGATTCCGAATCATTCGGGTCAAAATACGTTAAGGCCGCTGCGATTCCGAGTGCTAGTCCGTTCGCTTCGATGCCACGCTCCATCAATTCGCGCGCTGGTTTGACAAGGCGATCATTCGGACTGAGTTTACGGATTGGCGAACGGGCAACACGAACGATTTCGTCATGAATCCGCGGATTTTCGAACCGTTGAATATTCTTTTGGATATAAGCACTATGCTCTTTCGCGTCAAACCCGTATTTTTCTAGTAACAACCATCCTGTTTCGTAAAGAGCCGCCTGGACCCCACGTCGGACACGATGATCTTGCAGGCTTTGGGCAATCGTTTCATTTTCGAATAATGCACCTAGATACGATGTGAGTGCATGACCTGTGTTGACAGTGAACAGCTTTCGTTCGATGAATGGTGTAATTTCCTCGACATATGTTACGCCTTCTAAAACTGGATAATCTGCCGGCAATCGTTTCGTTTCAATCACCCATTCAAAAAATGGTTCGACTTCAACATACAACGGATCTTCATGACGCTGAAGCGGTACGATACGGTCGACCGCTGCATTCGGAAAATAACTTGTAGCTTCAGTTAACGTCGTATGACGCGCCACTTCTGTTTGTAAGTGTGTCGATCCACCAATCATGTTTTCACAAGCGACGACATAAATGGGGTGATTTTTTGTTCGTTTTTTTAACCCTTTAGCAATCAGGGGTGCAATTTTCGAAAGCAGTGCTGGTCCGACAGCCGTCGTGACAATCTCTGCATCTGCAATTGCTGCGATGACATCGTTTGCTTCCGTCATACTATTGAGTGCCGTAACACCAGTCACGGTCTCATTTGCCATTCCTTCAGCTGCATAGCCGACTTCATATGTGCCTCGAGACTTTAACTCGTCTACCACGGTCGTGTTGACGTCAACAAAACAAACTTCGTAGTTTGACTTCACAAGTTGTAATCCGATGAAGCCACGTCCAATATTACCTGCTCCAAAATGAACGGCTTTCATTTTTACACCTCCATCGATAACAGTTCGATGATTTCTTGCTTCGTTTTCGCTTGAATCAACTGCTCGACATTGTCTTCATCTGAGCAAATTACTGCGATATTTGACAAAATCTCCAAATGCTCATCACCGACACCAGCAATCCCAATGATTAATTTTGCTGGTTCAGTACCGAACGTTACACCGCCCGGGACTTGAAGAATCGATAATCCTGATTTTTCGACTTCACTTTTTGCTTCTTCCGTACCGTGTGGAATCGCCACATGATTTCCGATATATACACTCGACATTTCGTTTCGTGCTAACATCGAGTCCACATAGGCCGGGCGGACAAAACCGTGATCGACGAGGAGTTTCCCCGCCGCACGAATTGCCGCTTCTTCTGAATCGAATCGCTGATCGAGTAAAATCATATCTTCTGTGAGTTTCATTGCTGTCGCCATTGTAAATCCCCCTCTAATTTTTAAGAAATTTTATTACGTGCCTTTTCAATTTCTTGAACGAGCTGATCGTAATAGGCAGCATTCAAGAAGTTTTCGACCGAGCGATGTTCTGCATCCGGAACTTGTTCGACTGCACGTTCCGTCAAATCTTGGTGCGTAATGACGAACTCTGCGTCTGCTGGCAGGTTACTGATTGACGTGTTCGTCACCTTAATCGGCAAGCCAGCCTTGTTGATCTTATTCCGGAGAACGGAAGCTCCCATCGCACTTGACCCCATACCAGCATCACACGCAAAGATGATGTGTTCGACTTCAGCGAGTGTTTTTTTAGAATCTGCTGCGACAAGTGATGACGTGATTGAACTCTTACCTTTCATTGCACCGACATTCGCCGTTGCTTCTTCAAGTGACGTTTCCTTCGCTTTGCTTGTTTTGAGTAGGACAGCAGAAATTACGAACGTGACCGTTGCAGAGATGAGAACACCCGCAATCAAGCCGACATATGACCCACGTGCTGCCATCGCAAGAACAGCGATGATACTACCTGGTGAAGCCGGAGCGACAAGACCGACATCAAATATGACGAATGTCAAGATCCCACTCATTCCACCCGCGATCATACCGAGAAGAAGAACTGGCTTCATTAATACGTACGGGAAGTAAATTTCATGAATCCCACCGATGAACTGGATGAATGCAGCACCTGGCGCAGTTTTTTTCGCTGCTCCTGAACCAAAGACTGAGTATGCGAGTAACAATCCAAGCCCTGGGCCCGGGTTCGCTTCAAGTAAGAACAAAACGGATTTTCCTGCTTCACTGACTTGATCGAGACCAAGCGGACTTAAAATTCCGTGGTTGATGGCGTTATTTAAGAATAAGATTTTTGCGGGTTCGATGAAGAGACTCGCAAGTGGTAATAATTGTGCGCTGACGATTGCACCAACTGCTGCCGCCATAACATCATCCAACCCAGTCATGATCGGACCGAAAATTTCAAATCCTCCAATCATCAACAAACCACCGATGATGCCGACAGAGAAGTTGTTAACGAGCATTTCTAAACCTGGTTTCACTTTTCCTTCGATGAAATGATCAAATTTCTTGATGACGAATCCACCGAGAGGCCCCATGATCATTGCTCCAAGGAACATCGGAATTTCCGTCCCGACGATGACACCCATCGTCGCGAGCGCCCCGACGACACCCCCTCGAACGTCATGCATCAATTTACCACCAGTAAAACCAATTAAGAGCGGTAAGAGATACGTGATTGTCGGACCTACTAACTCCGCTAAACTTGCATTTGGAGCCCAACCGGTTGGAATGAATAGTGCTGTAATGATTCCCCAAGCGATGAATGCACCGATATTCGGCATGACCATCCCACTTAAAAAACTCCCGAATCGTTGTACTTGTACCCGTAATCCACGGATTCCTTTAGTTGCAGTTGCCATCTCTATAGCCTCCATTTCAATAAATTCAATTAGCCGTTCTTTGCTACATGTTTATTGTATATTGATTGCAAACGCTTACTCAATCTTACCTAGTTCGCGTTTTGGCAAGGTAGTTGGACAAGTAAAAAAGATAGTACGGCAGACAATGAAAAATGGAATTCGTCTCATGACGAATTCCATTTTTCATTGTCTATTCGATTCATTCATCACATCAAACTTCCGTAACGTTCAACTCCCGTTCAATGACTTTGCGGAACGTTTCATTGAGGACACCATCCAGTTGTTGTTCATCGCCATATTCAAACTCAGTCGTCCGTTCTTCACTTTCAATGATTGCACCACTGATTGAACTCAGCAATTGAAGAAGTTCATCCGGTGCTTGTTCGGGCGCGACAAGTACTAAAATCCGCTCAACCGGATGGATGACTTGATCCATTCCGAGCAAATCGATAGCTTGATTCAGCTCAAACATTAAAAAGGCGCCCTGTTTGATTGAACTGTCACGTCCATGGAATAACGCGAGCCGTGTCCCCGGAATTCCAAGGCCTGACATTTCATGCCGCCGCAACAATTGTGTCGACAGCTGGACCGCTGAATGCGCGATATCTTTCGTAACCATCACATTACTTACTTCAAGAAGCAGCTCTTCTAGCCCTTCTGACTGCGAAGCAATCGACTCAATTGAAAAAAGTGCCGTCAATTCACGTGCCGTTTTCACGAGTTGTTCTAATCGTTTTAAATCTAACCACCCCTGTACCGCTTTCCGGACAGGTGGTTTAAATGATTTCGGAAGCGAGACAAGCAGTTTTCTGACGCGATCGACTTCATCTTGCGGAAGTAAGGGGTTGACGAGCAAATGTGGTTGACTGATATCCGGCAACGGAACCGTCGATAATACAAAGTCGTAATCAGTTAAATTCAAACGATCAATCCCGAACAAGGAAGAATTTTCGATTTGATCAAGTTCTAAAAACTCTTGTCGCAACCGGTTCATTAATAATTTGGAAGAGCCAAGTCCTGCTGAACAAACGACCAGAACGCGATACGGAACTTTTACGACAGGTCTACTCAAAACCGCCCCAAAATGCATCACCCAAAATGCTAAATCATGATCGGCAAACGCTTGATCCGAAAAGACGGTTTGCGCCACTTGTTTAACCGAATAGAACAACCGTGAATACTCCCTTTCAATCTGCTTGATGACATAAGACGGATTGACGACGTTTTGTCGCGTATAGGACATGATATGGGAAACAAGTCCCCGCTCAAGGGCACTGTCTTCTGTAAACTGCTCTCCATATAAAAGAGAGACTTCCTCAATCAATCGCTTGACGCGCAATCGAATGACCAATTCTTCGGAACTGTCTAGTTGATCTTGTTGAAAATTGCGTAGTTCTTCTGAAATCCATTGACGCTCCGCAACTGTCAACACATAGGGTAGACGTCGTCCGATGACATCGACCCGTTGAAGCACTTCGACCGGGTACGTTTTCAATTCATAGCGCATCGGAAACATTTCCATCCGCATCGCTTGGAGCGCTAAACTAAGTGTGGCTCGCATAATTGACCGGTCGCTCAGTTCCTGTTGCTTTATTACGGGAGCGATTACTGCATAGGATTGATTGATTGCTTCGACCCACTGATTACGCACCGGATGCAAAAGATCGGGTAATTGATTAAGATCCCCTTGAAGCAACCGGTAAAAGGACAATACATCCCATTGCGTGAAAATAAGCGAAAGCAATAAACGACGCTTATTGATTTCTTCGCCGATGACTTCGGCTCCGATTCCCTTCTTCCGTTTCAACTCTAAATCATATTGTTGAAACCATTCATCAATCCGCTCTAAATCTTGACTGATCGTACTCGGTGCGATGTACATCGCATGTGCGAGTGCCTGTAATTTAATCATGCCCGGTTCTTGTAAGAGACGATAAGTGAGCTCAACTTGCCGGTCATCCGTCGAAGGTAGTGACTTATGTGATAATAACAAGGCTTCTCGGAGCTTCCGTTTGTCACTCTCATCTCCAACAATCACTAATCCTCTTCCTCGAATATAATCCAGTCCTAACTGAAAAGAAGCAATTGTTTGAGCAATCGGTTCTCGTTCGCGCTGAATGGTCCGTTCGGACGTTCCAAGCGTTTCTGCGATTTCTTGGACTTGAACAGGCTCTGTTTTTGTCAACAAATAAAATAAGACTTCACGTTCTCGTGTGGAAAACTCAATCACCCTCAATCAACTCTTTTCTTAATACAGTGATCACTTCATCGTAAGCCGCTTCAGACAATAGATGATTGACGATGCATACGCGACAATCCGTCACCCATGTCACTTGGCGGACGATCTTCTCAGGTCCGACAATCAGACGTATTTCAGTAGGTACATCCTTCAGACGATAACTCCGGACATCGACTTGCAACTGCTCCTGTCGCAGACGCTTTCGTAGCACGTTCGCTCCTAGGACGCTTCCTACTAACCCAGAATCACAGACAAATCCGATTTCAAAACGTTTCACGTCATTACCCACCCCTTTTCTTTTATCCTAGCCGATGTCCTCTTGTGTGTGTTAACTTCGCAAGACTTTTTCGACAGTTCTTTTTTGATAATTGTCCCAAGTGATGGACAGAAAAAAAATTATCAACAAAAAAAGTCAAACAGGGAAACTTGAATGTTTCCCTGTGTGACTTCAGCGTGTAGACAAACTCTTATGAAGAGTGAACATGCGATATCGAGCGGCAATCAGCCACGCCGCTACAGCAGAGCTGTCGGGTCGCGACCGATTGCTTTTCGCGGTTCTAAGCTATTCGAGACGGATTGCACTCTAAATCGTCTGCATGCCCGGCTTACCGTCACGGTATTCCTATAAAACGCGTCACATTTCGTTGACTCCTACGGGAAAAAGTGCGTTTTTAACGCACTTTCAGAGGCGGGCAAGACCCTGCTCGTTGTCCGTGAGGTCAAGGAGCAACGGCTTGCGCCTCTACCGAGGAAAGCAACGAAAAAAGACGCTTGATCTCCCGATAGCACGTTATCTACAGCCTGAAGTCAAACAGGAAAACTTAAATGTTTCCCTGTTTGACTTTTAGTCATTTATCCCGTTCGAGTCATCAGTGACAGATGTTGTTCGACTGCTTCCGCCACTTCTCGCCCTTCGCGAATCGCCCAGACAATCAAGGACTGTCCGCGCCGTGCGTCCCCTGCAGCGAAGACACCTTTCCGATTTGTTGCATATCCCTTCGTCTTGATTTTCCCTCGCTCTGATTCAACGATGAGTTGATTCAAGACCGTCTGCTCGACTCCGCTGAAGCCGATTGCAATCAGCATCAAGTCGACCGGATAGTATTTTTCTGTTCCTTCAATTGCTCGGAATTCAACTGTCCCGTCTGCTTGCTTTACTTTTTCATTATGAATCGTCCAAACCCCTGTCAAGCGACCGGAATCACTTGTCGTGTAACGTGTGATCGCGATCAAATATTCGCGAGGATCACGTCCGAATTGATCGAATGCTTCTGCATAGCCGTAGTCAAGTGTAAAGAGGTTCGGTGTATCCGGCCACATGTTGTCGTTCGCCCGGACCTGACCTGGCATTTCATGCTTCCCGAACTGGACGACAGAACGGCAACCCTGTCTGAGTGCCGTCGCGACACAGTCCGCTCCCGTGTCTCCGCCACCGATGACGAGCACATCTTTACCTCGCGTATCGTGTTGCTCAAGCAGGGATTGATTCGACAACAGATGGCGCGTCACGCTTGTTAAATAGTCCATCGCGTAACCGACACCGCTCGTCGGAAGATTTGGAAGCGTTCTTGGTTCCGTTGCACCGACACAAAGAATGACGGCATCAAACGCTTGTTCAAGCTCGTCCAGCGTCACATCAAGACCGATCGTTACGCCGGTCTTAAAGAGAATGCCTTCTGCTTTGAGCAGATTGACACGACGCTCGACGATATCTTTTGATAACTTCATCGCCGGAATCCCGTACGTCAACAGACCTCCGATACGATCTTCCCGTTCAAAAACGGTGACTTGATGCCCTGCTTGGTTCAATTGATCGGCCGCGGCTAGCCCTGCCGGACCAGAACCGACGACTGCCACATGATGGGACGTCCGGTTCAATGGCATCCGCGGAACGACCCATCCTTTTTCAAAGCCGATATCGATGATTGTACGCTCGATCTGTTTGATCGCGACGGCCGGTTCATTAATCGATAACGTACATGAACCTTCGCACGGTGCGGGACAAACACGTCCCGTGAACTCCGGGAAGTTGTTCGTTTGATGCAGGCGCTCGAGCGCTCCTTTAAAGTCTCCTTCTTCGACGAGGAGATTCCACTCGGGAATCAAATTGTAGACCGGACAACCGATTTTGACATGTCCATAGGTCTCGCCGACATGACAAAACGGGGTTCCGCAATCCATACAGCGGCTGGCTTGTTCCGACGCCTCACTTTCAGAAAATGCTTCTTTATATTCATTAAAGTCTTGAATCCGTTCTGTACTGGCGCGCTCTCGTCCGGACTGGCGAGGAACACTCATGAATTTATCGCGTCTTTTCATTATTGACCTCCCGTTCCGCGTCCGAGGTGTGTCTCAAACGCTAACAACATCGCTTCTTCCGTGTTGTGTCCTTTTTTCGCATAATCGGCCATCAATGTCGTGACGACTTGATAGGTCGTCGGAATGACACGAATAAACGAACTCAAAACATGATCCCAGTTTGAAAGAATCGCATGTCCTTGTTCACTGTTCGTCCGTGCGACATGACGTTCGATAAATGTTTTTAAGCGTGCCGCTTCTTCCGTGTCTGTTACTGCGCCCATCGTGACGAGCTCGAGATTGACGCGCGAGCGGAACAACGCGATGTCTTTCGGTAAGACGTAGGCGACACCACCTGACATACCGGCAGCAAAGTTCTTTCCGACGTCACCGAGAATGACGACACTCCCGCCCGTCATATACTCCAAGCCATGATTCCCGATTCCTTCGACGACTGCCGTCGCACCACTGTTTCGGACGGCGAACCGTTCGCCTGCCTGTCCATTGACGTACAGTTCCCCACTCGTCGCACCATAAAGCGCGACGTTACCGATGATGACTTGCTCTGAAGAAACAAAACTCGTCTTCATATCAGGACGAACCGAAAGAATTCCTCCAGATAATCCCTTTCCAACGTAATCATTAGCATCCCCGACGACGTTCAACGTCATTCCGCGAGGTACGTATGCACCTAAGCTTTGTCCGGCTGATCCCGTCAGGTTCAATGTTAGCCGATCGGATGGTAAGCCCATTTCTCCGAACATCCGTGTCAGACGTGATCCGGTATTCGTACCGATTGCCCGGTCTGTATTCGTAATCGCAAGCGCAAATGTTTGTTTTTCCGTAAACGCATCATGATTAAGCAACGGAGCGATTTCACGGTGGTCAAACGACTTCGCGACAGCATGATCTTGTGCTTGTGTCGACGTCGAATCATATGTTGGTTGAACAAGTAGTCGAGAAAAGTCGAGACTGGCTGCTTTCCAGTGATTCGTCAAACGATCCGATGTCACTAAAAGATCCGTCCGTCCAACGAGTTCCGCTAGACTACGGACGCCGAGTTGAGCTAAATATTCACGAACTTCTTCCGCAACGAACGTCATGAAATGGACGACGTGATCGGCAGATCCGGTGAATTTTTCACGCAACTTCGGATCCTGTGTCGCGACACCGACCGGGCACGTATCTAGATGACAGGCACGCATCATGATGCAACCGACGGCAATCAATGGTGCTGTCGCAAATCCATATTCGTTCGCCCCGAGCATCGCTGCGATGACGACATCGCGTCCAGTTAGTAACTTACCGTCCGTTTCTAAGCTGACCCGTTCCCGCAGACCATTCAAGGCTAGCGTTTGATGCGTCTCAGCGAGTCCCAGTTCCCACGGTAAGCCCGTATGTTGGATACTCGTCTTCGGGGAAGCCCCCGTTCCTCCATCATGCCCACTGATGACGATGACATCGGCAAGTCCTTTGGCGACACCGGCAGCAATCGTTCCGACGCCTCCTTTTGCGACAAGCTTAACACTGATCCGCGCCTCGTCATTTGCCCGCTTTAGATCGTGAATCAATTGAGCCAAGTCTTCGATTGAATAAATGTCATGATGTGGTGGTGGTGAAATCAGACCGACACCCGGTGTCGAAGCACGGACCCGCGCAATCCACGGATACACTTTTTCGCCTGGGAGTTGTCCCCCTTCGCCTGGCTTCGCGCCTTGTGCGACTTTAATCTGGAGTTCGTCCGCATGGGTCAAGTAATGACTCGTCACGCCGAACCGACCTGATGCAATCTGTTTAATCCGACTCATCCGTGAGTCACCATTTTCGTCGAGTTGATACCGTTCCTCTTCTTCGCCACCTTCACCACTGTTACTCTTACCACCTAGACGGTTCATCGCAATCGCTAGTGTTTCATGAGCCTCCTTCGATAGTGAACCGTACGACATCGCACCGGTCTTAAAGAATTTGACGATTTCACTCGCGGGTTCGACTTCCTCGAGCGGAATCGGTGTCGTTTCCTTGAACGTCAACAAATGACGCAGGAAGGTTGCGGGTTCTTCTGCAATTTGATTTGAGTACCGTTTAAATAACTGATAGTCCCCAGTTCGGCAAGCATGTTGTAACAAATGAATCGTCGCCGGATTGAACGCATGATGTTCTCCGTCATTACGGTACCGGAAGACACTACCTGATTCCAAGAACGTCCGTTTCGTCCCTTCCTCATGTTGACGCTTTGCTTCTTTTTCAATCAAAGCGAGCGACAGACCACTGAGCTGAGAGACTGTTCCCGTAAAGTAGCGATCGATGACGTCCGTCGAAATCCCGACGGCTTCGAAAATCTGAGCCCCCCGATAACTGAAGACGGTCGAAATCCCCATCTTCGACATGACTTTGACGACCCCCTCCGTCACGGCGTCACGATAACGAACGGCATTGTCCGCGTGTTTTTCACCAATCGCTTCATCGAGTGTCGCATATACAAGGTACGGGTAGATTGCGTCAGCTCCGTAACCGAGCAGCGCCGCGAAGTGATGCACCTCCCGGACTTCTCCCCCTTCGATAATTAAACTGACGTTCGTCCGAAGCCCTTTACGGATTAAATGGTGATGCACGGCACTCGTCACGAGCAGGATCGGCATCGGTATGGCCCCAGGTCGAATGTTCCGGTCAGAAAGAATCAACAACTCACAACCCGATTCGACGGCATGAACCGCTTCTTCGAGGAGCGTTTCAAGTGTTTCTTCCATTTGATTCGTAAACAATGTTGATAACGTTTTTTGTTTCAATTTTGTTTGACTGAGCGCATGCGCTTCAGCCGGAACTAGCACCGGTGAGTTCAAGCGGACCCGACGACAGTTTTTCCGGTTCGGGGTCAATAGTTCACCTTGACGCCCGAGCCAGGTCATCGTTGACGTGACGATTTGTTCACGTAACGCATCGATCGGCGGATTGGTGACTTGGGCAAACAATTGTTTGAAGTAACGGAACAACGATTGTGGTCGCTCACTTAATACAGCGAGCGGGATGTCCGTTCCCATCGCACCAAGCGGATCTTTTTTTTCCTCGACGAGAGGAATCAAGTATTGCTCGATATCTTCTCGCGTGTATCCAAACAGGCGTTGTGTCGTACCTAATTCCTCAATCGTTTCTGAGTGCATTAACGTCGGTAATTGAATCTGTTCTTCTGATAACCATTCGGCATAAGGATGACGCATCGCAAGATCCCGTTTCACTTCTTCGTCAGAAATCAGCTGACCGGAAGCAAAATCAAGCAAGAGGAGCTCACCAGGAATCAAACGTTTCTTATACAAAATCTCTTTTTCTGGAATCGGGAGGACACCTGATTCTGAAGACAACATAAAGTGACCATCGCGCATCATGATATAACGGGCAGGTCTGAGTCCATTTCGGTCAAGTGTCGCGCCGATTTGTTTCCCATTCGTAAATACGATGGCAGACGGACCGTCCCATGGTTCCATCATACTGCTGTGATACTCGTAATAAGCACGTTTCGCCGGTCGCACTTCCGCATGCTCGAATGGCTCTGGAACCAGCATTAAAGCCGTTTCCGCTAACGTCAAACCAGACAAGTATAAAAATTCAAACGCATTATCGAGCATCGACGAGTCACTTCCTGATTCATCGAGGATTGGGAGCACATCATCTGCACGGCGACCATACGTCGTTTTCGCAAGACTTTTTTCGCGTCCACGCATCGCTTGAATATTGCCTTGTAACGTATTGATTTCTCCATTATGAATCAAATAGCGGTTCGGGTGAGCTCGTTTCCAACTCGGGAAGGTGTTCGTGCTAAAACGCGAGTGAACAATCGCAAACCCCGATTGGTACCGTTCATCACGTAAATCATCAAAATACTGACCGAGCTGATCTGTAGTGACAAGTCCTTTATAGACGATTGTCTCACTCGAACTACTGAGCACGTACTGTTCGATTCCGAGACGATTTGCTTCTCGTTCAAAAGAACGACGAATCATGAATAACGTTCGTTCGAAGGCCAACCCTTCAATGTCCTTCGCTTCAATGAAGCATTGGCGAATGACCGGTTCTGTTTGACGTGCTTTTTCACCAATCACTGTATTCGAGACCGGTACCGTTCTCCACTCAATCAACCGTTGTCCTTCTGATAAAATAATTGATTCTACAGCGCGTTCGAGTCGCTGTCTCGACCGTTCCTCCCGAGGCAGGAACATCATCATGACACCATAATCTCCTTTTTTCGGTAAGGTTACATTCCGAAATGTCTCCCGAAAGAGACGGTCGGGAATTTGAGTCAAGACACCGGCACCATCCCCTGTTTTCGCATCGCTCCCCTGTCCGCCTCGATGCTCCATCTGACAGAGCATCGCGAGTGCATTTTCGACGATTTCATGGCTCGGTCTCCCGGTTCGGTGCGCATAGACTCCGATTCCACACGCATCATGTTCTTGCTTCGGATCATATAAACCTTGCCGTTCAGGCAATTGATGAAATGACATAATTTCACTCTCCTTAACACGTTCTAAATTTTCTGTATATTCAGTTAAAATATACTTTACACTCTTTTATGATTATTCGCCACTATGTATAAACGAAACCATTATATCCAAATTACTTATGATTCCCAAAGCTTAGACGATGATAACGCTTACACAGAGATGAATAATCATTCTAATTATTTTTTCAGAAGAATTATTTTCGTTTAAATTTTATTTTTTGCAACGAGTGTTTCAAGCGTGGTATTTTTAATAAAGAGAAATCTATTATTTTGATTAGAGAGGAAGTACGTTATGAAAAATTCAGTAAAGTGGACAGGGCTCTTGATTGCAGGAACTACCCTGTTTCTTAGCGCTTGTGGTCAGGAAGAAGAGAAGACGACAGCATATGACAAAATCGTTAAGGAGGGGACGTTGACAGTAGCTACTGCTGGAACACTTTACCCAACGTCGTTTCATGATGAAGAGAGCAACAAGTTGACTGGCTTTGACGTCGAAGTCGTTAAAGAAGTCGCAAAACGACTCGATCTAAAAGTAAACTTCAAAGAGATGTCATTCGATGGTATGTTGACGAGCGTCAATACTGGACAAGTCGATCTCGCCGCAAACGATATTACGATCACAAAAGAACGGAAAGCAAAATTCGCATTTTCAAAACCTTACAAGTATACGTATGGAACGGCCATCGTTCGTAAAAGTGATTTATCTGACATACAATCTCTTGAGGATTTAAAAGGTAAAAAAGCAGCCGGCGAGGCAACAACGACTTACATGCAAATCGCTAAAAAATATGGTGCAAAAGAAGTCACATATGATAATGCAACGAACGATCAATACCTCCGCGACGTCTCGAATGGTCGAACGGATGTCATCTTGAATGACTATTATCTTCAAAGCCTTGCCGTCGATTTCTTCAAAGACTTCGACATCACGATCCACCCGGACATCGCCTATAATCCGAGTCAAGTCGGTCTCATCATGGATCTTGATAATAAAGAGCTCCAATCAAACATTAACGCTCAAATCGAGGCGATGAAAAAAGACGGTACGCTCGCAAAATTATCAAAACAATATTACGCCAACAAAGATGTTTCAAAAATGCCTGACGTCAAAACGACGATCGTGGATGTGAATTGAGCAATGTCGACTGGCGCTCCGTGTTTAATCCTGAGTTAGCGGTTGATGCGTTTCCCTATATCTTAGGAGGACTTGGACATACATTATGGATTGCATTCGCAAGCATGGGATTTGGTCTGATATTCGGCTTGTTGCTTGCACTTGCTCGTTTATCAACGTCTCGTTTTTTACGCCTGACTGCGACGCTCTATATTTCATTCATGCGCGGTGTACCGATCCTCGTGATTCTTTTCATGCTGTACTTCGGGTTACCTGTGATCAATATCGAACTCGATGCGTTAACAGCAGCGATAACGGGCTTCAGTCTCAACAGTGCTGCGTACATGGCAGAAATCATTCGCTCCGCCATTGTGTCTGTCGACAAAGGACAAAGAGAGGCTGCCCAGTCTCTCGGCCTCTCTCCTTATCGCGTCCTAGTCGGAATCATTCTCCCGCAAGCGATTCGTTTGGCAATCCCACCTTTATCGAACGTTTTACTCGATTTAGTCAAAGCGTCTTCTTTAGCTGCGATGATTACCGTCCCAGAAATCTTTCAACGTGCAAAAATCGTCGGTGGACGCGAATTCGATTACATGACGGTCTATTTCGTAATCGCCTTCATCTATTGGGGAATTTGCGCCTTGATTGCAGCTGTACAAGAAGTCCTAGAGCGTCATTTTGCTCGTTATCTTTAACCGAAAAAGCACCGCCTGCTTGACGAGTCGACTTTCCTCGTCAAGCAGGCGGTGCTTTAGCCTTGTCTATAATTCTTAGCTAAAAAGGGTTCGATTTGTATAGCTTGGAGAGGTTTATGGAACAAATAACCTTGCAACGTATGGCACCCTAACTGATTTAATAACCTTGCTTCTTCGACTAACTCGACCCCTTCAGCAACAATCGTCATGTTTAACCGTCTTCCTAACTGAATAATCATCTCGACGATTGCACGCTTTTCATCTGAACGGATTGCTTCTTGAACGATTTCTTTAAGAATCTTTAACTGGTCGAACGGTAATTCTACGAGTGTTTGCATTGAAGAAAAACCTGTTCCGAAATCATCGAGCGCAATCCGAATCCCATGAAGGTGAAGTTCGTTTAAGGTCTCGATAATCTGATTCGTTCCTTCGATAAAAATGTGTTCTGTCATTTCAATTTCAAGCAAGTATGCCGGAAAATGTGTCTCTTCAAGAATCGTCAGTACTCTTTCGGTAAAGTCGGGTTGCCTTAATTGCCACGGGGAGACATTGACTGCGATCGTAATCGCTCCATGACCTTGATCCAACCACGTCTTTCCTTGCGCGCAAGCACGGCGCATCACCCATCCTCCTAGCGTTTCAATAAAACGCGTCCGCTCCGCAATCGGAATGAACTCTAAAGGGGAAATCATTCCATACTGGGGATGATTCCAACGCACAAGTGCTTCCGCTCCAGTAATTTTGTGACTGTCTGCTTCTACTTGCGGTTGAAACAGTACAAAAAAATCTCGATTGAGTTCTGCATCGTACAAATCGCGTGTCAGCTGAAGCGCTCGCTTACGCTGATTTTGAGTCTCTGCATCCGTAATCGCATACGTGTTTTTTCGGTTCGATTTAGCTGTAAACAATGCAATTTCTGCATCATTGATGACATGATCAATGGATTCGTCATAAATAAAAGAAACACCGATGCTCGCTGTGACATTGATTTGTTTGAAATCAATTTGTACGCGTTCAGCGACACATGTTAAAATCTCCTCGCATAGCAGTTCAATACCAGCATGACCTTTCGCATGAAGTAAAAAAGCACTTCCGCTTGCTTTGGCAATTAAACAATCGGGAAAACGATTCATGAGTCTACTCCCAACCATATGCAACGTGCGATCTCCCGTCCGGTAACCGAAGGCATCATTGACCGTTTTGAAGTCATCTAAATCAATTAAACAAATTGCATCTCCTTCGCTTGAAATTTTTTCGACTTCAAGAACGAAATAAGATCGATTAGCGAGTTTTGTTACCGGATCAAGAAAGGCTTGCTCTTGTAAGCGTGAAAGATACTCGATATTACGTTCTAATCGTGTCACGTACTGACGATGAATCAATAAACTGATCAGCGCAGCAATGATGACTAAGCCGATTCGTGCGATATAATCTGCTGTATTAGTAACGGACGTGACGTTCGGTGCATTAAACCAAATGTATAAGAGCGAAATGATCGTCGTCCCCGTCGCATAGACGAGCATCGTTCGATTAATGACGACAAGAGAACTCAGTAAAAAAAGAATCGCAGCTGCCCAAACGGTCTGAGCACCACTTTCGAGGAAGGGATAATAGATGAATGGAATTAGTAAAAAAACACTCGACATCACGTGGGGTTTAAGACGATCCGGCAAATTACTTTTCCCAAGCAGAAATTGACAAATGCCTACGAGAAAAATAAGACCTGCACGTAAAAGGTCATACCTGTTCAAGCCGGATGTACTGAGTAAACTAGCAAGCACATACAAAATCGCACCCGAGCTCGTCAGAACTAAAATGATGGAGCCAAACAATTGATAGTTCGCTTTTGCTTCTCGATTATACTGAAGACTGGCGGAAGAAGGTCGCTGCTGATTTTTCATAGGAATCCCTCTTTTCTGTTCTATCCAATTGTCTTTTTCCTTTAGATCATACTTATAAAACCTAATTTTTCCTAAAATAATGATTTAGTTGGAAACGTCTAAATGAAAAGAGAAACGGGTATTCATTAAAAGAAGTGTTAATTATATGCTAAGAAAGGAGCTTAACGATGAGCCATCTGCTGTTTATCGAAGCCAATGATAGTACACATCAATCGAAAAGTCTTAGTTCACAGATGAATAACGCATTTCTTACTTCCTATCGCAAGGAACATCCAGAAGATGAGATTACCATCCTAAACTTATTTGAAGAACGCCTTCCTTTTTTTGATTTACGTCTCGCTAAATCTGCCGCGAAACTATTTCGAGGGGAAACGCTCGATCAAGAGGAAGCCGAACAGGCGGAACGGTTACAAGAGTATTTAAATCGTTTCTTAGAATCAGAAAAAATCGTTTTTTCTTTTCCAATGTGGAATTTAAGTGTTCCTGCCCCCTTGCATAACTATATGGATTATCTCGCGCAATCCGGGCAAACGTTTCATTACACTGCTGAAGGATCCGTCGGACTTGTGACTGGTAAACGTGTACTACTCTTACATTCTCGTGGAGGTGACTATTCAACGCCTGATAAAATCGAATCCGACCATGCCGTACGGTATATGCAGGACATTCTGCAATTTTTCGGAATCACGGATGTCGGATCCATCATTCTCGAAGGGCACCAACAGTATCCGAGTCAAGCAGCAGAACTAATCGAAAAAGCCCTCTTTGCATGTGAGAAGGCTGGGATGGATTTTTAGATGCGATAGAGCAAGTATTCGACATGGCTATCAATGACTAGCTGTTCATAGTTAGGCATGTTGAATGCTTTAAATATCGTATAAGAAAGTGTAAAGTCTTTCTTTATTTCGTCAATATCACCACCCATTTTTTTATTGAAATAGCCACGTTGGTAATAAAAATGACCTAAAAATGATCCATCATCCAATGCGAGACTTTCCTTTATTCCCACGTTCGCTGTTTCAAATCCCTTCCTATAATTCCCTTGAAAAGATAACTGTTGCGCATGGTTATAAATAATTTTGAGGCGAGTTTTTTTCAATTCTATCGTATCATAATTTAACCCTAAAATTTCCTCGTATACATTTTCAGAGTGAATGAATTGATCATTTTCAAAATAAAAATTTGCAATCGCCATTTTAATTCGAAGAAACATTTTGGGAGACTCAAACCAGATGTCTTCTTTATCCGTTAAATGTGCGAGTTGCGAAATACTCGAGCGATAGTCTACCTTTTTTGACCGTTCAGCACTTACTATTTCAAAGTACCTTGCTAAGAGCACAATCTCATTATTAAAAACTGTTTGTTTGATTTTTTCTATCTCGATTAACAGTCCGTCAAAATTTTGATCACGAAATAATTCAGTTAGACGACGATCAACTTCTCGGAACTGTTCGCTTTGATGTTGATCTTGAAACAATAATGATATCGGTACACGAAGACGCTTCGCAATTTGTTGTAATAAATCGATAGTCGGAGAATTTCGTCCATTTTCAATTTTACTGATTTCTGCTTGACTACAAATTCCGTCACATAAAGCTGCTTGTGTCATTTTTTTTTCTTTTCTTATTCGTTTAATTTCGTTTCCGATTGATTTTGGTAATGTAGTATCCATCTACCTACTCCCCTAGCTAACAAAATCTATTTCTATTAAGTTAAAACGTAAATAATAAATAATGTTTTCTTCCATCTTCCACAATTTTTACGTAGTTCGATAGTTCTACTGCAGAAAAAAGTGTATAAGACATTGTATAATCATATTCAATTTGCGCTACATCATTCTCTAGCTTTTCATCGAAATTTGCTTTCTGATAATAGAAATGACCTAAAAATGAAGTGTCAAATAATTGCACACTTTCATTGATTCCTCTTTCTGTCACTAACTTACCTTCTTTATAATCACCTTGAAAAAAAAGTTGTTGCGCGTGATTGTAAAGAATTTTTATTCGTAATTTCTTTAATTCAGTCGTATTAAAATCCATTTCCAATAGTTGAACGTATACCTTCTTAGAATGAACAAATTGTTGATTTAAGTAATAATAGTTTGCGATCGCCATTTTAATTCTCAAATACATGAAAGGTGACTCATACCAAATCGCTTCTTGTTCGGTCAAATATGATAATTCTGAAATACAAGTGCGATAATCAATGTTTTTCTTCCCCTCTAAGGCAACTAAATCAAAGTACTTAGCTAATAACACAATGTCCTTATTTTCATTTAATTCAATGAGTTTTTTCGAGCGTGAAATTAACTCATCAAATTGATGAGTACGAAAAAGGTGCGTTAGTTCCCGATCATATTTCTGAAAAGAAATAGACTCAGCATCACGATCAAACAATCTAGAAATCGGAACATTTAAACGCTTTGCTAATTCTTGCAACAATTCGATCGTAGTTGAAATTTTCCCATGTTCAATCTTACTGATTACAGCCTGACTGCAAATTCCATCGCATAGTTCCCGTTGTGTCATATTTTTCTCAAATCGCAATAACTTAAGTTGCTTTCCTACTAATTTCGAAAAAGAAGCCATATGATCATCTTCCTCTTTTTATTTTGGTTTATGATGATACTGTTTTAAAAATTGTTTTTTTGTATCTTCAACAATTTTTACATAACGCTTCATTTCTAATGCTTTAAACAATTCGTAAGCCATCGTGTAATCATTTCGGGTACGATTATCGAAACCATACATTTCTTCATAACATTCTGCACGTTGATAATAGAAATGGGCGATATACGATAAGTGATTCAACTGCACACTTTGTTCAATTCCCGTGGTACAAATCAAAACGCCTTTTTTAAATCCCTTGATTTTATATACTAATTTGGCGTGATTATACAGAACTTTGAGTTGTTGTTCTTTCATTGTTACAGATAAGAAATCTGTAGTTTCTAATTCTTTATATATTTTTTCAGCTTGTGTAAATTGCTTGTTTTCCGCATAAAAAATCGAAATCGCCATTTTTATTCTTATATACATCATCGGTGCATCATATACCAAATCTTTAGAGTTAGCCAATTGCAATAAAATCACTGATGCTGTTCGAAAATCAATTCGTCGTAATCTATATTCCGCTATTACTTGATGATATCTAAGTAATAGTTTGATTTCATCATCATTCTCCAGGGAGAAGCGATTTTCTATCAATAATAACAGTTCTAAATATTGTTCTTCTCTCATTAAACTAAGAAGCTGATGATCAATACTTTGAAAACGATCAGTCATTTCATAATCTTCAAGTAAAGTAGTCATTGAAGTACCTAGTCGTTTCGCGATTAAGCCTAGCAACTGAACCGTTGGTGAATTTAGACCGTTTTCTATCTTACTTAACTCCGCTTGACTACAAATATTATCACTTAACTCACTTTGCGTTAATTTTTTTTCAATCCGTTTTTGTTTTATTCTTTTTCCAACTGAATGATGTGATATCTTCATAACTTTTTCACTCAGATCCCTTCCAGATATTCATAAAAAAAAGTCCCCCGCCCAAGTTAATTTTACTTGTTACGGAAGACTTATTTATTCGATGCTTCCGGCGAGAATCGAACTCGCACTGCAGCATTACCATTGCTGAGGTCTGCCATTAACCTACGGAAGCGTACATATTTCTGATATCAGTATAGCTTAGATAAAACATTTCTTCAATAAAAAAACTGACAGACGTTGACAAGTCTGCCAATTTAGAAGAATTATTTACTTATAATACGGTTTTTGTTAGCGAATTATCGAACACGATAAGAACTGAGTAATGTTCGTCTGCTTTTGATGCAACGAATGTAGAAAACTTAAGTGTAATGATTGAATTTGAACCGACTCCGTTTTCTTCGAAGAAATGATTCATTCGTTCTTCTAACTCCTCAGGCGTACGTCCTACCAATACTTTTGAATGCAACATCTTATTCACCCCGTCTATTTTTTGTGTACGATTATGGTTTTTCCCAAAAGCGTACACTCTAA
This sequence comes from Exiguobacterium sp. QJM3NY_9, assembly GCF_056173545.1. NCBI lineage: Bacteria > Bacillati > Bacillota > Bacilli > Caryophanales > Exiguobacterium > Exiguobacterium sp. QJM3NY_9. The sequence continues at coordinate 1,726,016 of NZ_CM149679.1, forward strand.
AACCTACATTTTTTCAACTTGCTGAATTTCAATCCGTTCGCTAAGGTGAAGATATGAATCATATTTTACGAAGGAGTCGAGGCATATGAAAGATGACATGTTTGATGAAATCATTGATAAAAAAATGACAGGTTCGGTCAAATGGGACGGCTTAAAAGATTTATATGGAGCAGAAGAATTAATTCCGATGTGGGTCGCCGATATGGATGTCCGACCAGCGGATTCAATCGTCGGGGCATTAACAAAACGGATTGCACACGGTCATTTCGGCTATTCCCTATTCGAAGATCGAGCCAAACAAGCCATTCAAAACTGGTTTTTGAAACGTTATAATCAACAGATTGAACAATCATCGCTCCTTTATTCAAGTGGCGTCGTCCCTGCTCTAGCACACAGTCTCCTGGCACTGACCGATGAGCATGATGAGGTCATCATTCAAACTCCTGTTTATCCCCCGTTTCACCAAATCATTCAATCGAACAATCGAACGCTCATTGAAAATCCGCTCCGCTTGATTGCAGGACGTTATGAAATTGATTTCTTGAGTCTTGAAGCACAGATGAAAACTGCGAAAATGATGATTTTATGCAGTCCCCATAATCCAACTGGTCGGGTGTTTAATCGGAGTGAACTTGAAACGATTGTTGATTTGGCCAAGAAATATGACGTTTATCTTCTGTCCGATGAAATCCATGCTGATTTGATTTTTTCCGGTAACAAACACCATCCGATTTCATCATTTTCATATGAGAAGGCAATTCTCGTCAGTGCACCTTCAAAAACATTCAACATTCCAGGACTTTATGCTTCTTATCTGGTTGTTCCGAACGAAACCATTCGTTTGGAAATCGAACGTGTCCAGCAAGCAAACTTTGTTCATCCGAACGCGCTTGCCTCAACGGCAATCATTGCTGCCTATGAGGATAAGGCGAGCGAACAATGGCTCGACCAACTTCTCGTATATTTAGAGCAGAATCGTGACCATGCTCTCAGACGAATCGAAACGGAGATGCCGCTACTATCTGTCGTCAAACCCGATGCAACCTTTTTACTTTGGATTGATTTTGAGCGCCTCGGATTGACAGAAGATGACCGTGCGACTTGGCTCGTCGAACAAGCATCCCTCGCCTTAACCCATGGAAAACCATTCGGAACGAACGGCGTGACATTTGAACGTTTAAACTTCGGATGCCCGCGGCGCCAACTAGACGAAGCACTCGACCGGCTGCATGCGGCGTACCTCAGCTTGATGTAAATGATTTTTACAAAAAACAGATTAGCACATGCTAGTCTGTTTTTATTTTTGGGCATTATACACCAGTTAATTATTTTTAAAAACATAAAACTTAAATATAAACATTACAATCTAATGTCAAAATTCAGAAAATTAGAACTTTAACAGGGACGAAAAGTGTCCCAATCCCTTGATAGACTAGGCTTGAAGCCATTTTTCACCTGTTTGCAAGGACTTGCAATGTGGTTTTAGCCCCTGTAAGGTTGGGAACAAATAAGTCATCGGCGTTCACTTTTTAACTTTTTTATATCTGAACAGACAACAGACTATATCTGAACAGACAACAGACGATGACAACTACATGCATGGGAGGATTTATTTTTATGTCGCAAGAATGGATTTCAATTGGCTTGTATCTGCTTATGATGCTTGCCATCGGTTACATCGCGTATAAACGAACGACAAACACGGAAGATTATATGTTAGGTGGTCGTAACTTAGGACCGGGCGTAACAGCATTATCTGCTGGTGCTTCCGACATGAGTGGTTGGATGTTGATGGGTCTTCCTGGTGCCATGTATGCAACTGGCGTCTCGGCTCTTTGGCTCGCACTCGGTTTATTGATCGGATGTTACATCAACTATATCGTCCTCGCTCCACGTTTTCGTCTCTATACGGAAATGGCAAACGATTCGATTACGATTCCAGACTTCTTGGAGAATCGTTTTAAAGATACATCACGTATCTTACGGACGGTCTCTGCGATTGTCATCATCGTCTTCTTTACGTTCTATACTTCAGCCGGTATTGTATCGGGTGGTAAATTGTTCGAAAGTTCATTTGGCTTTGATTATCATTATGGTATGCTCTTGACGATCGCGGTCGTTGTCGCCTATACACTCTTTGGCGGTTTTCTCGCAGTCAGTTGGACCGACTTCGTCCAGGGTTGTATCATGTTCGTCGCTCTCATCCTCGTACCAATCGTCGCATTGACGGATGTTGGTGGTGTCGACGGCGCATTCAACTATGCGGACAACTTAGATCCTACGCTATTTGATCCGTTCAAAGGAACGACTGTCCTCGGAATCATCGGATTCCTCGCTTGGGGACTTGGTTACTTCGGTCAACCCCACATCATCGTCCGCTTTATGGCAATTCGTTCTGTTAAGGACTTGAAAAAAGCCCGTCGTATCGGGATTGGTTGGATGTTCTTCTCAATTTTAGGTGCGATGTTGACAGGTCTTGTCGGGATTGCCTACTTTGAAGGACAAGGTAATGGACTCGGTGACCCAGAAACGGTCTTTATTCGTTTCGCTGATGTCTTGTTCCACCCGTATATCACCGGCTTCTTGATGGCAGCCATCTTGGCAGCAATCATGTCGACGATTTCTTCTCAGCTGCTCGTTACATCAAGTGCGCTGACGGAAGACTTCTATAAGACGTTCTTGCATAAAGAAGCGTCAGACAAACAACTTGTTTTAATCGGTCGTGGTGCAGTTTTAGCCATCGCAGTGATTGGAACATTCCTTGCCTGGAACCCTTCAGCAACGATTCTTTCACTTGTCGGTTACGCATGGGCTGGTTTCGGTTCTGCATTCGGACCAATCATCTTGCTTTCACTTTACTGGAAACGGATGACGAAACAAGGGGCACTTGCCGGAATTATCTCTGGTGCCGTCACAGTCATTCTATGGGTCCAACTCAACTTTAGCGATACGCTTTATGAGATGGTTCCAGGATTCTTTACAAGTCTTCTCTTTACAGTCGTCGTCAGCCTTCTTACGAAACAACCTGTTGACTCTGTACAAGACAAGTTTGATGATATGGAAGAAGAATTAAAAGAAGTACAACAATAAAAATAAAAAGCCTACCGTGATTTTGGTTTTAACCATAAATCACGGTAGGCTTTTTCTGCATCTACGGTCACGTCAGTTCAATGACACCATAATGCAGTTTCGATGATTTCCGTTTAACACGCTCGAAGCCGAACCGCTCGAAAAGTTCGCTTTCGAAATGCGCCTTGACGACGACTCGTTGACGGGCGACTCGTTGTGCTTCCGTTACTGCTACGCTTGACAATTGTTCATAATCAGCGAGCGTCCGCAGTCCGTTTAAGTGTGTTGACTCTGTCACAGTCTTTTCAAACATCGGATCAAAATAAATGACATCAACCGCATTGTCCGGCAACGCTTTAAGATAGGTACTATGCTGTTGTTGAAGGACCTCTATCCGACACATCGCTTCATTGATTGGCGGATAGTCTTCCTTCCAATGCTTCATACCTTCAGCTACAATCAAGGCCGTCTCTCTTTTACTTTCTAGCGCAGTAATCTGTCCACTCGCACCCACAGCATGGCTCATGACGATTGCATCCGCTCCTAATCCTAGCGTGCAATCAAGAACGGTCATTCCCGGCTTAAGCTTGGCGATTGCAATTAATGGATCATGACCCGATGCATCAAATTGTTTTATCCGAAAGACCGCACTAGACGGATGAAAGAAAAACGAGGCTTCTTCATCTAACGGATAATATTCCAACCGTTGCTTGTCGACGACTAAAAGGGGTAAGCGGTGGGTTTGTTGTAACGACTGAATGCTGTGTTTTTTACGTTCGACAACCTGAAAGTCTAGCGCTCCCTCTTGCATCAACTGATGTAAGCGTGTTTCGACGGCAGCGGTCGGTCTTAAACATGTTGTCAACAACACCTGTTCTTTCTTCACTTGATTCACTCCCTTGAACTACCTCCACCTACGCTTCGCTTAGAGGTGTAGGATTCCTGAGTTACCCGACCTAACGGTCGAAAATTGATCAGGCTAACCCCGTCGTCCCGACGGTTGAAGAAGCTAGGATGCGTTCTGCTTCTTGTTTGAGGTTCAGTCCTGCGTTCACATCAAGGTCGTGGTGGATGCCGCAACTCGGGCATGTCCATTCACGCAAGCCAAGATGTTTGACGCTCGTCTGCACAGACGTGCTATCGACTTCCTTCAGCCAGTCGATCGCCTGCTTCAACGACGGGAGTTCTTTCGAACAAGAACCGTAGGACAGTCCCTTCCCTGTCGCTTTATACGTCTCATCCGACTTCGCTAAGAAGTGGTTGAAGACGAAGCGCGAACAACCGATCGTATTCGCAATCAGGATTTCCTGCTCTTTTGTCGGGTAGATTCTGAATTTGTAGGCCTTGTGTGTCAACATGACGTTCACCTCCCTACAACGGATATACCTGAAAGAGAGGGTGGCGATTCATCTCCCACCTTCACTCGATCTTCACCCTGATCGTTTAGAAGTGGGCGTATTCTCGCCTAATTTAGATAAAAAATAAGCTAGCCCAGGCCAGCTTATTTTTTTTTCTTCAATAACCCTTCGATATCTTCGATGAGTGCTTTTTTAGAAATCAAATCTTCCTGTTTTTCTTGCTCGACTTTTGCGTCGACTGTCGTCCGTTGCAATAATGCCTGCAACGTCTCATCGATACTTGATTTCAAATGATCCCGATCTTCTTTATTTAACGCAACATCATGTCGTACATCATCACCTTGCTCATCCAACTGACGTAAGCGTTCTGTCAATTGTTTTGCCTCACGATTCAAATCAGCATACAATCGTTCGATTTGCTCGAGGCGTAATTTAATACCATCTCGTTCAGTGAACATTTTTCCATCTCCTTCCAATACATATATGTCTACATCATTACTTTACCATATTCGACGTCAAATGATACAACGACATTCCGTTTACAGGTGCTTCCGAATACTTTTTTAAAGATGTCCTTCCTCCCTTCCCATCGGCTATCTTTTGCTTTTTCGTTCTTTTACTCGCTATAATGAACATGCACAGGTAATTGCTATCAGAGGAGGATAACGTCATGGATTTAAAACGTCGAACACTACGACATGTAGACCAAGTGGAATTCGAACATTTCGTAAAATATGGCGAGCCGGCCTACGGACTGACGAAACAAGAAATTCGAGGCTACGATCAGGAACTCGGGACCACTCGTGCCTTTGATTCACTCGAACACAGTTACCCGGAGGATTTCTATTTTGACATTATCGTCGAAGACCAAGTCGTCGGTCGTGTCTTGTTATTAAAAATGGGTCATTACTTCCAGCTCGATTTGATGATTTTTGATTCATACAGCGGGAACGGTTATGGAACAAAGGCTGTTCAGTCCGCCTTGCATACATCGAACGTCCTTGAAGTATACGAAGTACGTGCTCGCGTCTTACCGACATCACCTCATGAACAGATTGCACGGAAAATTTTCCTTTCCAATGACTTTCAGGAATCAGACGGGTACTTCGTCAAAGGCCGTCGAAAACGTTATTCGCTTCAACGTCCCGATTGACCACCGACGCTCTCGAGCGTCTTTTTTTTGACATATTTTAAAATTACGCGTAAAATTCTGCTCTGTATGACCTAGAAAGGAGCACACTATTTATGAATGAATGGTTATGGTTCCCCTCGATTATCTTAACGATGGGATTGTTATTACTCAGTTATCGTTTTTTTGGTAGAACGGGATTGATGGTCTGGATTGCGATCGCGACAATCATCGCCAATATCCAAGTAACCCAACAAGTCGATATCTACTCGTACATTTTCACATTAGGAAATGTCGTGTATGGAAGTTGTTATCTTGCCACGGACATTTTGAATGAAAAATACGGTAAAAAAGTTGCACGTCAAGGTGTTTTCTTAGGATTCTTCTCTTTGATTGCTACGACCATCCTCATGCAATACAGTCTCCTTTACTCACCTCTAAATGATGCTTTCGCGAAGGACATGTCTTCATCGATGAACTTATTATTCGGTTTATTACCTTGGATTGCACTCGGTAGTCTTTCTGCTTATTTGGTCTCACAACTATTTGATGTCTTCATGTATTCGAAGATTCGTCAAAAGACGGGTGAAAAAAAATTATGGCTCCGAACAACTGGTTCAACAGTCATCAGCCAATTGCTCGATACGTTGACGTTTTGCGCGATTGCTTTTCACAGTCTCCCGTTCGATATTTGGTGGCAAATCTTTTTGACGACGTATGTTGCGAAGTTCGTCATCGCATGGCTCGCGACACCATTTATGTATATCGCGAAACGGATGAACCCGCCTGCTGATTCGACGGATCTCGCAGCCTGACATCAAAAAATCCAATGACTTCATTCATCAAACCGAGGATGGAAGATTTTATTGAATTAACGGATAATGGTAAGTGGGAGGTGGTATGATTGAAAATCAAACGGAATGAACCTTTTCGCTATACCTTTAAAGAACCGATCACAGGTGAGTTTTACCTCGTTAAAGACGGACGCCGCACACCAGCTGGATTGATGCACATCCATAATATTTCTCCAAGTGGTATCGCCATCACGACCCCACTCAAGTTACCTTTACAGAAAACGACAACAATCATCGTCGAGTTTTCGTTGCTTGCCAATACGGAACCTTTAAAAATTGAAGGGCAACTGTTACACGAAAAGTGGATTGGAACGGAGCGGTTATACGGACTACATCTACACACGACAAAACAAGACCGTGAATCGATTGTTCAAGCCGTCAAACATATCGCTAAAAATGAACGTTAAGTGTGATGAAACAGCCCCTTTCTCAATGAGAAAAGGGCTGTTTTTTTATTCCGTTCGATAGACAACCGCTTCATATGGACGCAAAACGACTTCTTGATCTGTATTCGTCGGGGCAGTGGCATAGTTTCCAATTATGATATCCGACGTATCGTGCGCGACCTCGACTGTTGTCTCCTCTTCTGCAAACGAACAGTACACGTACCACGTTTCTCCTTCATAAGTCCGCGAATACGCATAGATATCATTAGCCGTTTCGAGCAACGCATACTTCCCGTAGACGACCAAATCGTGTTCATGACGCAATTGAATCAGCTTCTTATAGTAATAAAAAATCGAATTCGGATCTTCTAACGCCCGTTCGATATTAATTTCACGATAATTTGGATTGACTTTCAACCACGGTGTTCCTGTCGTAAAGCCTCCATGCTGCTCTGCATTCCACTGGATTGGTGTCCGTGCATTATCGCGTCCTTTTTGGTGGACTGCTTGCAGTAATGCTTCAGGATTTGCTCCTTGGGCCATCCGTTCCTTCCACATGTTCCGAATCTCGATGTCTTCATACTCTTCAATTGTCTCGAAGGCGACATTGGTCATCCCGATTTCTTCTCCTTGATAGATGTACGGTGTTCCTTTTAACAAGTGTAACAACGTCGCGAGCATCTTCGCCGACTCGACCCGGTACGTCGTATCATTTCCGAAGCGACTGACGACACGCGGTTGATCATGATTGTTCCAATAGAGTGAGTTCCAGCCTTTGTCGTGTAACGCGACTTGCCATTTCGTGAAATTGTCCTTTAATTTTTGTAAGTCGAACGGTAAGACGTCCCACTTTCCACCTGGACCTGAATCTAAATCCATGTGTTCAAACGTAAAGACCATGTTGACCTCGTCACGCGCTGGATCCGTATATAAAATCGCATCTTCCGTCGTCGCCCCTGGCATTTCCCCGACGGTCAGGACATCATAGTTCCCGAACGACGCATCGTTCATCTCTTTTAAGTATTCATGAATCCGCGGACCATTGACGTAGTGTTGTCCCCCGTCGCCATACAATGCCCCCGGTGCAACATCCGCATCCGGCAGGCCTGGAGTTTTCGAAATCAAGTTGATGACATCCATTCGGAACCCGTCGATTCCACGGTCTAACCAGCGCGTAATCATCGCATAAATTTCATGACGCAATTGTTCATTTTCCCAGTTCAGATCCGGTTGTTTCTTCGAGAAGAGGTGTAAGTAATATTCATTCGTCGCTTCATCTAACTCCCACGCTGGGCCGGAGAAGATTGAGCCCCAATTGTTCGGCAATGTACCATCGTCATTCGCTGCCCGCCAAATATAATAGTCCCGATACGGATTGTCTTTACTTTTTCGTGATTCTGCGAACCAAGCGTGCTCATCTGAAGAATGATTGACGACTAAATCCATGACAATCTTAATTCCACGTGCGTGCGCTTGATCAAGCAATTGATCAAAATCATTCATCGTCCCGAACTCATTCATGATCGCTTCATAATCCCGAATATCATATCCATTGTCATCATTCGGCGAATCATAGACCGGGCTCAACCAGATGACGTCAATCCCGAGTAATTTTAAGTAATCCAGTTTTTCAATGATTCCGACGAGGTCCCCGATTCCATCCCCATTCGAATCGTTAAAGCTGCGCGGATAAATTTGATAGACAACACTATCATGCCACCATTTTTGTTCCATACTTTGTCACCACTCCTCCATGATTGCTTTAGGCAAACGCTTGCACATTTCGGTTAAGCGCTTCCAACGACTTCATCGCCATCGTACCATGTCATTTTGACTTAAAACAAGTGAATTCCAATATTTTAAACAGTACCTTTACATCCGTTTCCACAGACTTTTGATGTTTAAAGTATACTGATTGAGGAAAATAATTTGAGAAGGGAGGCGTTTCATCGTGTATCGTCGTTATTTTTTATTTTTAATTTGGATTGTCGCTATCGTCTTTATTTTATCCTTCGGAAACAATCGTGTTTTTCCGGACGGTTTTTTATTTTCTTTTCTTCGGTTTGATCAAAGTCAATTTGATACGTCAGCCCTGAGCCTGTTTACACTGCTAGGCATTTATCCGCTTGCATTCTTTATGATGTTCTTAGACGAAAAACGATTTTTAAAACCTTCACCGATGTTAGCAAGTATCGGCGCCTTCGTCCTCGGATCGTTCGTTTTGATGCCTTACCTCGCACTCGCCATTCCGCGACAGACATTTCTTCCGTTTCGTCGGCGCACTTGGATATTGATTGCCGTTCCTCTGTTAGCTGTCCTTTCAGCGTGCATCATCTGGATTGCGTTAGCCCGTTCCGACTGGTCGATTTTCTTGCTTTACTTCATGACGAATCAGTTCGTCCGAACGATGGCCGTCGACCTCGTGATGTTTTATATTTTACAAATTTTTATGTTATACCGCATTCGCTCACGCGATGAAAAAAAGTTGATGTGGCGCGATTTCCTCCCGCTATTCGGACTGTTCAGCTATCTCTTTCGCCGTCACGTCTCTAGCTCATCTTCCTGATTTCAGATACAATAAGGGAATAGAGAGTTAGAGGGGGAGTTTTGCAAATGAAACAATATCACGACCTATGCCATGAAATTCTAACGAACGGGACAAAAAAAGAAGATCGGACGGGAACCGGGACGACGAGCATCTTCGGTCATCAAATGCGGTTCCCGCTTAAGGACGGGTTTCCGATGGTCACGACGAAGAAATTACATATGAAATCAATCATCCATGAATTGATTTGGTTCATTTCTGGGAACACGAACATTGCTTACCTACAAGAAAACGGAGTTCGAATTTGGAATGAGTGGGCAGACGAAGACGGGAATCTAGGCCCGGTTTACGGAGCACAATGGCGTTCCTTTCCTAAGCCAGACGGAACGACAGTTGATCAACTCGCAAATGTCATCGAGCAAATCAAAACAAATCCAGATTCTCGCCGCCTCATCGTCAGCGCCTGGAATCCGGGACAAGTAGACGAGATGGCGTTACCGCCGTGCCACCTCTTGTTTCAATTCTACGTCGCCGACGGCAAACTTTCTTGTCAGCTCTACCAGCGTTCGGCAGACGTCTTTTTAGGAGTACCGTTTAATATCGCGTCATACGCCTTATTGACACATATGGTCGCACATGTCTGCAACCTCGAAGTCGGGGATTTTGTCCATACGTTAGGAGATGCACATATCTACTCCAATCACATGGATCAAGTCAATCTTCAATTGAGTCGGACGCCTAAACCACTCCCACGGCTCCGTTTCGCCCGCGAAGTGACTCGAATTGAGGACTTCCGTTTCGAAGATATCATCATCGAAGGGTATGATCCTGATCCACACATTAAAGGAGTCGTCGCCGTATGATTTCACATATCGTCGCCTATACGAAAAATCGTGTCATCGGTCGTGACAATGAGATGCCTTGGCATCTTCCAGCTGACCTCGCTCATTTTAAACGCGTGACACTTGGCAAACCGATCATCATGGGGCGAAAGACTTTTGAATCAATCGGACGTCCGTTACCCGGGCGACAAAATATCGTCGTTACGCGGGATGAACAGTTTCAAGCAGACGGTGTCACGATTTGGTACAATCTCGATTCACTCCCTGCCATGATTAATTCAGAAGAAGAAGTCTTTTTGATTGGGGGCGGCGAACTGTTCCGTCAAACCTTGCCAGTTGCGAAACGTCTCTACGTGACCGAAATTGAAGCCGAGATCGACGGGGATGTTTTTTATCCCTCCATCCCCTCGCATTTCAATTTACTAGAAGAAGCATTTTATCCGGCTAACAAAGAAAATACATTCGCATTCTCGATAAAATGTTATGAACAGGAATGATAACAGGATTCTTTTAATCGTCAGTCTTTAAATAAATTCACTTAGGTCTGTAAACTCCAACGTCCTCCTCCTTAAACTAAGGAAGAGGACGTTTTTTTACACTATTCATCATGATAAACGAAGCACCCATTGCCGAATCTGTTCTTCGATTTGATTCGATTCAAGGGGAAGTAAACAGTAATCGACGACACCCCGTTGTAATGCTTCTCCAAGCAACGTACTTTCCTCCATGACAGTAACAATCGTTTCAATCGTATGTTCGCGTTCGTGTTTCCATTGATCGAGCAGACGGAAATCCGCTTCCGCAATCATCGATAATGGAACAAAGTTAAGTTGCATTACAGCCTCTGCCGGATCCTCGTACGGTAACACACGGAAATGATATTTTGGATGCTCCGGTACGTCAAGCTGACTCAAGTTCTGCAAAGGCATTCCGTCAATTTTTATCAAGCCTTCAATCTTTTCTTTTTCCGTTGCGACCGAGTACGCCACGACACGGTTCCGTCCTTTTCGTTTAGCTTGATAAAGTGCTTCATCTGCTTCGGACGTCATCTCTTCAAGGTCGAACGATGGTTGAGAGACAAGCGTTACACCGATTGAAACGGTGACCTTTAGACCGTTAGGAAATGTATGCCGTTCGATTCGTTCCCGAACTTTCCCCATCGTTACACACGCAGCTTCCACATGCTCTGTACTAAAGAGCAACATGAATTCCTCTCCACCAAATCGAATCATTTCATCCTCTTGGCGAATTGCTTGTTTCGTTAAAGATGCAAGCTCAGATAGCACGAGATCCCCTGTCGGATGTCCGTGTAAATCGTTAATCCGCTTAAAATGATCGAGATCAAAGATTGCCAGTGCAAATAATTGACCGTCACGCGCAAGGCGTGACACACGCCGTTGAAAAGCATTCTGTAAGTATTTACGATTGAACGCCCCGGTCAATTCATCAACAAGAATCGTAGATGAGACAATTCGCAGCTTATGTAGTAGCCGTTTCAACCGGATTTGTCGTTCGATGAGCGTCACCGTTTCATCCCAGTAATCATCTGCTCCGAGCTGGTAACAATATTGACGCGTCTGTTGATTTTCCTCTCCGATAATAATCAAAGGGGTGAACGTCGCCTCTAATTTTTTGATTAACTTATCTAGCTGTACCTTTTTTGAGGCCCGGACAAGTTCATAGTCAATCAACAATGCATCCGTCGGTAAATCGTAACCGACCTCAAGCATATCTTCGACTGATCCAAAAAAACGGGTCATGTAACGTTCGTTTTCTAACGCCTTTTTCCACTGGACATTATCAAGAAACCGTTTCGTGATTGAGACGATTAATTCTTTTCGTACCATTTTTTTACGACCATATGCAGATAAATAGTCGATGACAGGTCGTAATTGAAGTTTTACCACCTCATGACCAATCGTTTTTTCTTCTGAAGGAAGTTCTTGTTCAAGCTGCGTCGCTTGTCGCGCAAAGAACTCCATGCTTTCTTGTTGACCGAGCCGCTCAAGCCAACTGGCGAACACTAGTAATTCCGCTGTCGGGACGGATTCCATCCGCAATAAACGTTCTACCATCAGAATCGTCTGATTGATTTGTTTCTCCAACTGCATTTGTTTATTTCTCAAAACATCCTCCCCCTCTTTCTCTACAACCGAAGCAGTGTTGTTTCGAGTGAAGAGAAAGCGAGGGAGGCACCCTCACTTTCAAATTAAGCCTTTAAATTCGGACTAATCATATCGGCTGGAACAATCCAGGAGTCATATTGTTCTTCTGTCAATAATCCTGTCGCCAATGCCGCTTCTTTTAACGTCGTTCCATTCTTATGTGCAGCTTTTGCAATCTTCGCTGCATTTTCATACCCGATGTGTGGATTTAAGGCTGTGACGAGCATGAGCGAGCGCTCTACATTTTCATCGATGACTGCTCGTTCCGGCTCGATACCAACTGCGCAGTGGTCGTTGAATGAATGGAGCGCGTCCGTCAACAGACGAACGGACTGAATGAAATTATACATAATGACCGGTTTGAAGACATTCAGCTCAAAGTTTCCCTGGCTCGCAGCAAATCCAATCGTCGCATCATTTCCAAGCACTTGTGCCGCGACCATCGTCAACGCTTCACTCTGTGTCGGATTGACTTTCCCTGGCATGATTGAACTACCCGGCTCATTTTCAGGAATCGTGATTTCACCAATTCCTGCTCGTGGACCTGACGCGAGCCAGCGGACATCATTGGCGATTTTCATCGCGTCCATCGCGAGCGCTTTAATGGCACCATGCGCGAAGACAAGCTGGTCATGGCTCGTCAAGGCATGAAATTTGTTCTCAGCGCTGACGAATGCTTTTCCTGTCTCTTGACTCATTTTTTCAGCAGCCCGGTCCCCGAACTCTGGGTGCGCATTGATCCCTGTCCCGACAGCCGTTCCTCCAATCGCGAGTTCCGTCAATGGATCAAGCGTCAACGTAATCATTTTTTTCGATAAGTCGAGCATGCGGACCCAACCGCTGATTTCCTGACCGAGTGTAATCGGTGTCGCGTCTTGTAAATGTGTCCGTCCAATCTTGACGATGTCCGAAAATGCCTTCGCTTTTTCGTCAAGCGTCGCATGAATGGCTTCGATCGCCGGGAACAAGTCATCAATGACGACCGTTTTGGCTGCGATGTGCATCGCCGTCGGATATGTATCATTTGAACTTTGTGATTTATTGACGTCATCATTCGGATGAATCGTCAAGTCGCTGCCACGTTCTTGTAACTTACGTGTCCCAACGCGTGCAATCACTTCGTTGACGTTCATGTTCGATTGTGTGCCGGACCCCGTCTGCCACACGACCAGTGGAAACTCCTCATCGAATTGCCCCGCGATGATCTCGTCACAAACTTCTGCAATCACGTCTGCCTTTTCCCGGTCGAGTACACCGAGGTCTCGATTGGCTAACGCTGCGCCTTTTTTTAAGACGGCAAAGGCACGAATAATTTCGATTGGCATCTTTTCTGTACCGATTTTAAAGTTCTCTAAACTCCGTTGTGTTTGTGCGCCCCATTCCTTTGAATCCAGAACACGAATTTCCCCCATCGTGTCTCGCTCTAAACGATATTCCATTGTTGTTTCCCCCTTTTTTTCATCTTACACCTTATCAGTTTAACGGAAAAAACGTTGAATGGGAATGATAGAGCGTTGTTTGGGGAATAGTTTGTTAATCGAAAAGGAGTGAATGCAGTATGTGGTTTATCAATCTGACGATTGTCTTACTTTTAATCGTCGCAAACGGGATTTTTGCAATGACCGAACTTGCGCTGTTGTCTTCAAAACGCCAGAAACTGCAACAGTATGCGGATGAAGGAAAAAAATCAGCCCAAATCGCACTTGATTTTTTAGATCGTCCGACGGATTTACTATCGACGGTCCAAGTCGGCATCACTTTGATTGGAATCGTCAACGGCGCGTTCGGCGGCGCTGCTTTATCGCAACCTGTCATCCGCTGGCTCGGTCAATTTTCTTGGCTTGAAGCCTATGCCAGTACGCTCGGATATATTTTCGTCGTCACAATCATCACGTATATTTCACTTGTCATCGGTGAATTAGTCCCGAAACGGATTGCTCTCGTCAGTCCGGAACGTGTCACGATGTGGCTCGCCCAACCGATGCGTTTTTTTTCAACACTCCTTCGTCCGTTCATCTACATTTTGAGTAAGTCGACGAGTGGCATTTTCCGATTGATTGGCCTCGATCGTCTCGAAAGCGAAGATGAGACAGAAGATGAAGTGAAACAGTTGTTGATTCGTGGTGCCCAGGAAGGAATCTTTGCAGATTCGGAAGCCGAACAAGTCTCTCGTGTCTTTGCGTTCCACGATCAATACGCCTATGAATTAATGGAACCCCGGACCGTCACGGAGTGGATTGATTTAAACGATTCACATGAACAAATCTTAAATGATTTACGTCGGGCGAAGCACCGGAATTTGCCCGTCGGACACGATGATTTGGATCATTTTGTGGGCTATATCGATGCGAAAGAAGTCTTAGCATCCGATACTCCCGCCTTGACGATTGAACGCTACATCCAGACACCGCTTATTGTCCCTCGACAGCTTAAAGCAACAGACTTACTCGAGCGGATGCGGAAAGAAACCGTCTCGATTGCCTTTGTCCTCGATGAATACGGTGGTTTTTTAGGAATGATAACATTATTTGATATATTGGAAGCCTTCGTCGGAGAAATTTCAACGATCGAGGAAGAACCAGAGCTGATCATGCGAAGTGATGGCTCCTATTTAGCAGACGGATTGTTGCATATCGATGATTTGAAACGAACGCTCGGTTTGACGACACCACTTCCGGGTGAAGTCCAGAATGCGTATCATACGGTAGCTGGACTGATTTTATATACACTCGGCGAATTTCCACAGCGTGGCAGTCACGTCATGATCGCCGATTATCGTTTTGAAGTCGTTGATTTGGATGGACGTCGCATCGATCAAGTCTTAATCGAAAAAGCCGCTCCTGATTTGTAATATCAGAAAAACGACCTGATTGCACCGAGCTACTCAGACAAACAGGTCGTTTTTAAATTAAAACTCATTTAATGCTTCACGTGCCACACGGTCCGCTTTATTTTCAGACCGCGGAATCCACTTGACGAATGCCAGTGGTAATTGTGAATACCGTTCGAATGCCGGATCAAAATAAACTTGAATGCGCTTGTTCTTGGCAAACTCGCGTTCGACCGCTAACGAAACTGCTTCCGAGTCCGTCCGGAACGAAAAGACACTTTCTCCTGCGTTCAATAACTCTTCCGCTAATTCGACCGCTCGTGCAAACGCCTGGAATTCCGCTTCATGATTGTTGACCGCGGTAATCCGAAACGTTCGTTCGATGACTTCTCCTGCGGAATTCTTACAGAAGATTCCTACCGTCGCGTCATCATTCGATGGCCGAACAGCCCCATCAAAATACATTTCAACCATGTTCAATCGCCGCCTTTACACCTTTTCGGATTGCTTGTTCATCTAAATTTTTTCCAATGAAAACTAGCGTCGTTTGTTTCTCTTGCTCGAACATTCCACGTACTGCTGTTCCGTAAATCATTCCGGTGCCTTGAAGAATCGTCTTTTGATCCGTATCCGCGAAATGAATGATTCCTTTATAGCGGTATAAATCTTCCGCATAGGCTTCGAGTACTTCACGCAAAACGGCACCGAAACGATTCCGATTCAACGGCTGCACTTCCGTAATCGTCAATGCCGTGAACGAATCTGCCGCTCGTTCGAAGCGATCATCTTGCTGTAATAAACGTTCTTCTTCCGCTTTTGGAAAATGGAACGTTTCAAATAAATTTGCTACCTCGACACGTGACTCGACTGTCGGAATGATATGTGCCGTCGGATTCAAGACTTCGAGCCGGGCGATGATGTCGGTTCGTGCAGCATCCGGTACCAAATCCACTTTATTCAGTAACAAAACATCGGCAAAGCCAATTTGTCTGACATTCTCTTCAAACGTCAATTCTCGTTCGAGATGGTATGCGTCGACGACCGTGATGACGCTCGAGAGTTGATATTGTTGTTCAATTGCCGGTTCAAAGTAGAATGTTTGGAGGATTGGGCCCGGATCAGCAATTCCTGTCGTTTCAATCAATAAACGATTGAATACCATCTCACCTGCGCGTCGTTTTTTAGCAATCCGTAATAACGCCTCTCGTAAATCGCCACGAATCGAACAGCAGATGCATCCATTCGTCAATTCAATCATCTCTTCGTCACTTCGTTCAATCAAAGCTTCATCGATATGGACTGATCCTACCTCATTGACGAGCAGCGCCACCTTTTCGGTCGGATGGGAGACAATATGATTCAACAGTGTCGTTTTTCCCGCTCCTAAAAAACCCGTAATCAATGTCGTTTTAATTCGTTCTTGCATAACTTTCACTCCTTACAGCAGTTGTGCCGTTCGCCATTTCTCTTTTCGTGCGTCCAGTAAATCAATCGCATGCAAATACCAGGCTTCCGTTGTTTGTGGCGTGACACTTGAACCCCATTCTTTTTTTCCATGATGCGATAAGATGAGATGCATCATCCGATGATGCATGTCTAACGGAATCCGGAGTGCCTCGTCACGCAACGCGCGTTCGAACACAAAACAGCCGTATGGCATATGTCCGACTAGACTTCCAAGCGGATCAATCGCAATACCGGATAACGTTTCCTCTGCCGCATCGACTTGCAGTAAGTCCGTGAAGCGACTTGGTGTTGCGCCGAGATGATTATACTCCCAAATCTTTCCGATGTCATGTAACAAGACACCTAACAAGAGTTCATCCTGATTCGGTTCTTGATCGAGAAGCGTAATCGACCGTGCCGCCTGATAAAGAGAATCGAAGCTGTCGTCCCAGGCAAATTGACGTGTCGCTCGCTCAGGAGCTTGAAATAAATCGTTTTTATGATCAGCTTCTGCTTCTTGAATACACTGGAGTAACGTCAAATAAGGTCGCTCCGATTGACAGATTCCTGCCGCGATCGTCATCATACAAGCAGTGTGCTTCATCAACCCACCAATATAGGCATGGTGATGGAACAATGCCGCTGGTCTCGTCGAAAAATCATCCCAATACGTGTTTAGACAACGCAGGGCAATCTGGCGGTAAGGTTGTTGCATTTGCTCGACTAGACCAATCAATTGATCCCGGTAATCGCTCGCAGACTCTTCCATCGGCATCTGAGGTAACAACGTCGTTCCAGCGACATCATGGACGGCCTTGACGCGTTGAACAGTCAACGACTTATTGCCTGAGTCGACGGGATATTCCTCGATCTTGGCAGTAACGTGGACGATCCGCGTCTCTAGATAAGGACGCATCGCCTCTTCCGCCGTTCCTTGATTCAACCATTGTTTTCCTTTACAAGAACCACTCGATGAATTGAATGTAAACTGTAACCATTCACGCCCTGTCTGACTCGTTCTGATTTCCGCAGAAGCGACTAAAAGTGTCTCTTCGATTTGTTCTCCCGGAACGTGACGTTCAATCAAAAAGCCGCCTGACGCATTTGATACGTCAACCACAAATTCATCCCCAAGGTAAGGTGGCATCTGTTGCTCTGGAATTGCTTTAAATAAGCGAATCATTTCCGAATCACTCCTCTCATCTCTATTGTCCATCATATCAAAGTCGCTCACCACCTGTACAAACCAAAAGAATGATTGTAAGCGTTTACTTAATCAGCTATGATGAATGCATATGTACAATACTTCCAATTAAGGAGGACTTTCATGATGCTTCGCTCACTCTCTTCAAGTTATGATGTCGTGATGCGCACAGCGCGAGATACAGTCGATCCAGCAACACGTGCTCAACTGAGGCAGGCCGTCGTCGCCTATGGCATAACGGCTAAAGATGAATCACCTTTACAGGCTTTAATCGAACAGGAGCTCCACTTATGTTGCATTCAAGTACAGCATGCCGGACTCGACGTTCAATCCGACCTCGTCAAGTTACTCGTCTTGTCCGCCTTCAGTAGTGATGCGGGATTTAGCACCGCAGAACTGAACAGTATGACACCAAATGCAATCAAAAGACAATTGTCTTCATACGATGCCATCTTCGCGCGTCTCATCCAAAAACTTTTTCTCCATCAGACACAAGTCGATATCATTTGCCAACGGCTACAACGTGTTCTGTGTGGTGCAGCAGCACAAAAGTGTTCGATTCGGGCACGTCGACTACAAGAGTCAACCCGCGTCACCTACTCTCATTAAAAAAGTCCTGACTCGAGTGAGTCAGGACTTTTTTTCAACGACCTGGCATTCCAGCTCCTTGAAAGGTGTATATTATGAAAATGCGGCATTCCGCTTCGTCATATTCTATAATCATCATCACAGATATTGGAGGTTCTGTCAATTGATTTTCAAAAAAAGTGGGTTGATCTCGTTAGAAATCAACCCGAATGGAAGAGTGAATAATTACCATGGCAATGCTTGATTTCATCATACAATGCAATGGAAGCGTTTACAAGCCTTTATCTAAAATTTTCTCAAGAAAATATTGTTCTGTTAATGGCAAATGTACGACTTCAATCCCGCTTTGGCGCATCAAGTTTAATCCATCGCCGTATTCATAACCCGTCGTATAGACGACGCGATCAATTTTTGAAGCGATTAAAGCTAAACTACACGCGTGACACGGACTATGCGTGACATAAGCCGTCGCATGACGCGCACTCGTCGAATCCGCAGCAAGTTTTCCTAACGCATTAATCTCCGCATGAATTTCATGTTGCTTTGACCATTCATGATGTTCTTGTTGGTTATTACAACGATAAAAAACTTCGCCATTATGTATAGTAGTATCAGATTCCAGCACATTTTCATTGATTGATTTATAGAAAACCCCGTGTTGCTTTAAAAAAATTTCGTTGCAGTTCACATGCTGACTCGGTGTTCCATTGATTCCAATCGAAATTGGCTTTTCATCCTTGACGATGACGCATGCGACAGACTTCGAGGCACATTTCGAATGACGTTCTGCCATCATCTGCGCAAACAGTAACCAGGTCGTATCCCATTTCTCTTGTTTCGGATCCATAACGTTCACTCCTTAAACAATACGAAGGAACACGTAAACGTGTCCCTTAGTATCGTTGATTTGGTAATTCGCGACTTTTCGAAGCGACTTCAATGACTTTTTGTTTTAATTCATTTTCCATCCGCTCTAACTCATGCTCTGCATCGCGACGTTTCTGCTTCCCATCTTGTTGAATCCGCAGTGTCTCATCAAGCGTCTCGATTAAATTTTGATGCGCGACTTTTAACGATTCGACCGATACGATTCCTTTTTCATTCTCTTCTGCGATTTCAATCGATGAATCTTTTAAGAGACGTGAATTTTGTTCGAGCAATTGATTCGTCGTATTTGTAACATCCTTTTGCATCTGCAAAGCACTCTTTTGCCTAGACAGACTGAGTGAGAGGACGACTTGGTTTTTCCAAAGTGGAATCGTATTGACGACTGCAGATTCAATTTTTTCAGCAAGAATCTGGTTATTCTGCTGAATGACACGGATTTGCGGTGCCATTTGAAGACTAATCGTACGTGATAACTTTAAGTCGTGAATTTTTTTCTCGAACCGGTCCGTCAATTGAATCAAATCATTTAATTCTTGTAGTTTCGTCTGGTCACGTGAAACCTCGACTTCTGTCCGAAGCGGTTCGATCTCATTTTCTCTGACGTGCGCAATCTTCGTCTCACCCGCTGCGATGTAAAGATTTAGTTCCTCGAAGTAACGTCGATTTTTTTGATACATTTGATCAAGTAACGTGATGTCTTTCATTAAGCCGAACTTCGAACGATCTAAATTATGGACGACCTCTTCTAAATAAGCACTCATCTTTTCATATTGTAAGAAGTAGGTCTCCGCTTTTTTCTTCGCCCGTCCGATGACGGGAACGTTTGACCAAAAGCTTTTCTTTTCTTGTAACGAATCCGGGTCCATTTGACGGACACGTTGCATTAAATCCGACAACAGTTTTCCGGCATCGCCACCATCTTTCATTTTGACTTCGCTTAACACTTGATCTGAAAATTGCGAGAGTTCCCGTTGAACCGGTGCTCCGAATTGCATGACGGCATCGGATTTATTCAAATCAATCACTTGAAGTAAACGTTCGATTTTTTGACGCTGTTCAGCTGGAACGTCACTTGGAATCATTTCTTCAACCGGACGAACTGGCGTCCGGTGTTTTGGTGTTTCCGCAAGATTCAGGTCAACTGATGGATCAGAAATCGTTGGTTGTGCCTGTTCCTCTGTTTTGGATTCGTCCGGCCACTCTTGCCATGAATTGTTATCAGAATGGGTCATGTTTATAACTCTCCTCCTGTTTTCTTTGTTCCGATTCTTGTGCCAAAACTTTTTCAATCGTTAAAAGTTCACGCTCTAAGTCGACCGTATCTCCTTCTAACAACAAGGATTGGTGTTGTTTTAATTTTTGAGCAATCATCTTCAAGTTCGCTTGCAGTTGTTCGCGTGTATCAAATTGCACTTGAGCCCCACGTCGTTCTAAATCTGCGAATTTTTCTGAAATCGATAATAAGGAATCGAGATAAAACGTGAAGAAGTCGCGTACTTTTTTTACTTCACGTGGTGCATTAAATAATTCTTCAAATAAAACATGTGCTTCGCGCGAGACGATTCGCATATCTGAACGTACTTCGCTGTCTCGGATCGATGGGATAATGCCATCGAATGCCTGTAACTTTACGAAACCTTCTTCGACGGTCCGTTGCAAGACTTGCAACTCCAAATCATCCGTTTCATCAAATCTGCGCGTCGCTTGTTCAGGCTTTAAGATGACGCTTCCGACAAATTGATCATCATCATCGAGTAACAATTTCTTTTTGACATTTTGTCGTTTTATCTCTGTTGATTTTCGTTCTGTCCGGTACCGCTTCCCGGGTTTCGCCCGGTAACCGCTCCAAATGAACCATAAACCGAGCGCTACGAAGATTCCGGAAAAGTTTAACGTATCTGCTATCTGAAGAAATACGAACATCAAACCAATCGATCCGAAAATCCACCATGTAGAAGATTTCATGTCATCCCCTCTTTCTATTTGACTCCATCTATTTGTGTCATGAATGAATCTACTGTTTCTTATATCTTACCATTACGGATGTCTTAACAAAAAGTTTCCCGTTTTCGATAAATGTTAGTCCTCTCTACTCTTTATTTCACCATAATCTTTCACCGGCCGCATCCGTCTCTAGATGTACGATGCTGAATGGATTGCATCTACTTTTTACTTTTTACTTTTCTCGAGTAACATATACGCATAAGATTTTTCGATTATTCAAAAATCACTTTCATCAAAAAAACTAGCTTCCGTTAATCCAAACGAAAGCTAGTGCTCGTAATCATATTCTGATTCAATCAAACATTCAAGAGAATACGAGTGGCCAAATCAGAATGATTAAAATGGCGAGCGGACTCAAGTAGCATACACTAAAGCGCCAAAATGGAATCATTCGTTTTAACAGGGGACCTGTCGCTAGCTCACGTTCGACAATCGCCCGATCAAGTTTAAATCCAGCAAATATTGAAATCAAGAGTGCACCGATTGGCATCAAAATATTCGATACGAGGAAATCCATCCAATCAAAAATTGTCTTATCGAACCACATGATGTCGCTCGCGACTCCAAAGGAGAGTGCTGATGGAACACCTACTATT
This sequence comes from Exiguobacterium sp. QJM3NY_9, assembly GCF_056173545.1. NCBI lineage: Bacteria > Bacillati > Bacillota > Bacilli > Caryophanales > Exiguobacterium > Exiguobacterium sp. QJM3NY_9. The sequence goes on from NZ_CM149679.1 coordinate 1,747,920, forward strand.
GCGACAAGGATTGTCGTAATAATGGTATTACGTTTCTTATTTTGGACGGTCGCATCTTCTTTTCGATCAGTAATCGATGAAACCACAACTTCTAGCATCGCGATTGAAGAAGTGATCGACGCGAAAGCAAAGAGTAAGAAAAACAACGTTAAGAAGACTGTTCCAAATTGGACTTGGCTGAATACTGTTGGTAACACGATGAATAAGAGTGAAGGACCTTCAGCAGGATCAAGACCTGAAGCGAAGACCGCTGGGAAGATCGCGAATCCGGCTAGTAGTGACACGACGATGTTTAAAGAGACGATCCATCCTGCTGACCGATTGATTTGACCACGCTCTTTCATATACGAGGCATACGTCAACATTGCGGAGACGCCGAGCGATAATGAAAAGAAGGCTTGTCCGAGCGCACTCAGGACCGATGTCCGGTTCAGTGCTGAGAAATCCGGTTCGATGAAGAAACGAACCCCTTCACTTGCACCTTCAAGGGTCAATGACCGACTCACTAATATAATGAAACAAAGGAATAATAATGGCATCAAGATTTTACTCATTTTTTCAATTCCCGACTGAACACCTCGTAAGACGATTAATCCCGTAATGATGAGGAATACGACTTGGCCTAAAATCGCATAGAGTGGAGAGGCGGATATCGTTCCGAAGAGTTCTCCTAACTGATCCCCACTCATGGAAGTCAAATTTCCGGAAAAACCAAGAACCGTATAAATCAATACCCATCCCCCGATGACGCTGTAAAAGGATAAGAGTAAGAAACAGGTGATGACACCTAACACGCCAATGAAGGTGAATTTCTTATGCCCCAACTCTTCGAAAGCGCGCAACGCCGTTTTTCCACTCGTTCGACCGATTAAAAATTCTGCAATCAATACCGGGAGACCGAGGAGCAAGGTGAACACTAAAAATAGTAGTAAAAAAGCGCCTCCACCATTCGTTCCTGTCGTATATGGAAACTTCCATATCGCACCGAGTCCAATCGCTGATCCTGCTGCTGCTAAGATAAACCCGACTTTTGAAGCCCATGCATTGCTTTTCATGGTACTCCACCTCCTTTTCAAAAATACTTCCTTATTGTACAAAAGTTAAATCAAGAAGTCATCCTTTATCAAACATTTTCTTTAAAGCGTCAAAGCATAACCGCATATTCGCATGTTTGTATTAAAACAAAAATCATATGCACTAAAAAAGGAGAGACATTGATTCTTCTTCGAATCTTTTTTGTCTCTCCTGATACTATCTTTTTAAGTTCGATTCAGTTTACGATTTTGTCCAGCGTACATTTTCAAGAATTCCGGTAAGACCTTCACCTCGACAGGCGAGTTCAGCGCCTTCTCACCATCCGTATCGATGACTTTCGGAGAATCCGTTTTTAAGGTAAAACCACTCGTTAAGATGTGCGTGAAAGATGGGTCGTTTGCCAGTCCGATTTTTTGAAGGATCACGTCACGGATTGTCGCTAAGTTGACTTCATCGACAATCACTAAATCCAGTTTCCCATCATTGTATGCACCGTTCGAAAGATTCGTTTCAATCCCCCCAAGCGACTCGCCATTCGCTGCTAAAATCAAAACGGCTTCTCCTGTCATTTTTTGCCCTTCATTTAATTCAAGTTCGTAGGCAAACGGTTTTGCATCCAAGCTTGAGCGGATGGTTGAAAGATAATACCCCATTTTCCCAAGTCGGACTTTTTCTTCTGTATCAATGCCAATTGATGCTTCAGCAATTAATCCGAGACCCAAAAAGTTAAGGAAGTACGTATCGTTGACTTGTCCAAGATCGACTTCGACGATTTGTTGGGTCGCAATCATCTCTGCAGCAAGACGCGGCACCATCGGTAAACCGAGTGTCCGTGCAAAATCGTTACACGTTCCCCCTGGCACGATGCCAAGAATCGGACGCGTCTCCAGTTTAGCTAATCCATTAATGACTTCAAATACGGTTCCATCTCCACCGAGGACGACAAGGGCATCGAAGTCTCCCGCTTCTTCTGCAAAGTCCTGTGCATCTCCTGCCCGACTCGTTTGCTTAATGACGATTTCATTGAATTGTTCCGCAAGTGGACTAATGACATCTTCTAGAAGACCACTCCGGTTCGTCCCGGCGGAAGGATTACTAATCATCAATAGTTTCATTGAATGATTCCTTCTTTCTTCAAATAATTATTTGCCACTTCGTTGGCAGTTTTACCACCATAGGCGACTTCTTCATTCATTTTAGACATTTCTTCATCCGTGATTTTTCCATCTAATTTCTTTAATGCTTCCCCGACTTCCGGGTACTCATCAAGTGTCTCTTGGCGCAACAGAGGTGCCCCTTCATACGGAGGGAACAGTTGTTGATCGTCTTTCAAGACGACCATGTCATATTTCGCGATTTCTGGATCGGTCGAATAGGCATCGATGACTTCGATATCTCCTGATTCGATTGCCTTGTATCGTAATTTCGGTTCCATCGTCACGACTTCTTTAAAATTGACGCCATATTTTTCTTGAATCCCTTTGTAACCATCTTGACGATCTTTAAACTCTAACGTGAAGCCTGCCGTTAATTGACTCGCAACCCGCTTGATGTCGGAAATCGTTTTTAAGTCATACCGATCCGCGATTTTTTTCGGAACTGCGATGGCGTAAGTGTTATTGTAGTCCATCGGCGGTAACAGCGCGAGGTCCTGTTTGACCAATCCATCTCGTGCTTGCTCGTAAACCGCTTGCGCATCATTTGAGACCGGTTTTTCATTCGTTAAGCTAGCAAGGACCGTCCCTGTGAATTCCGGGTACAGATCGATATCACCCGATTGCAAGGCTTTATAGACGAACGTCGTCTTCCCGAAGTTCGGTTTGACTTGGACGTTTAAGTCCGTTTCATCCTCGATGACGATTTTATACATGTTCATTAAGATTTCTGGTTCGACCCCTAATTTCCCGGCGACGACCAAGTCAGGTTGTTCCGTCCGTCCGAGTGCGAACGGCGTGATAATCAGTGTCGCAATCAAGGCCAGGGCGACGACCATCCGGCTCGTTTGCCGTTTTTTTGTGGCGACTTCCGTCTGACGTAATAAAAAATCGAACAATAACGCGAGTAAGGCTGCCGGAATAGCTCCTAATAATAAGAGATTGTTATCATTTCGGTCGATTCCGAGTAAGATGATCGATCCGAGTCCCCCTGCCCCAATCAAGGCAGCAATCGTCGCCGTCCCGATGATAAGAACCATCGCTGTCCGAACACCAGCCATCATGACCGGTAAAGCGAGCGGTAACTCAACCTTCAACAAACTTTGCGTCGGTGTCATTCCGCAGGCACGGGCCGCTTCTTTAATTGAAGGGTCGACTTCTGCTAATCCCGTAAATGTGTTCCGGACGATTGGTAAAAGAGCATATAGGACAAGTGCAATGACAGACGGGAGTGTTCCGATTCCAACAAGCGGAATCATCAGTCCGAGTAGTGCGAGCGAAGGAATCGTTTGGATGACGGATGTCACACCAATCGACCATTCACTAATTTTTTTATTTCGTGATAAGTAAACGCCTAAAGGAATGGCAATCAAACATGCGATTAATAACGAAATGACCGAAAGTTGAATATGTTCGATTAATGCCTGCAGTAATTCTTCTTTTCGATTTTGAAACGTTTCGACTAAACCGTTCATCACATCGTCCCCCTGACTTGTCCCATGAACTCTTTGATGAAGGGATCGTCACTCGCTAAGACTTCCTCTTTTGTTCCGATAAATACGATTTCGCCCTCGTTCATCAAGCAGATGCGACTGCCGAGCTTCAGCGCTTCATTCATGTCATGGGTGACGAACAAAATCGTTTTACCGAGTTCACCGTTCAATCGGATCAAGTCATTTTGAAGTTGGTCTCGAGAAATCGGATCAAGGGCTGAAAATGGTTCATCCATCAGAATGACATCTTGCTCTGCAGCGAGCGCACGCATGACGCCGACGCGTTGTTGTTGTCCACCCGATAGTTCACTTGGATATTTCTTTTTTAAATTTTCATTAAGACCCGTCAACTCGAATAATGTGTCGACGCGCTTTGCAACTTTTTTCTTGTCCCACTTTAACAACTGCGGCACGACAGCGACATTTTCTTCAATCGTCATATGGGGAAAAAGTGCAATTTGTTGCAGAACATAGCCGATTTTCCGGCGAAGTTCATGTTCATCAATCGACATGATCGGCTCTCCATTAATCCATATCTGACCTGCTGTATGATCAATCAATCGATTGACCATCTTCATCGTCGTCGTCTTTCCACAACCAGATGGACCAATCAAACAAAAGATTTCGCCTTCTTCCACTGTAAAATTCAAATTTTGGACCGCTTTTGTTCCGTCGGTATAAGTTTTTCCGACTTCTTTAAATTCAATCACAGACGATCCCTCCGTTTCCTATTGTTTTATTATCTTTGTAAAATTCCCCTTAATCAGTGTTTCCAAAACCTGATTTTTTAGCAGTTTCATTAAAAAAGAGCCATCTCGACCGAAACGTTCGGTCGAGATGGCTCTTTTAGTCTTATTCGTAAATCGTAACTTGGACCGAACGTCGGCCCCAGTTGATTGCTTCTTGTTCCGTTTCCATCATTAAATCCATGATTTTCCCATGGATGACGCCTCCCGTATCGAGAGCAATCGCATCTCCAAATCCTTCAACATGCACTTTCGTACCGAGGGGGATGACGCTTGGATCAACCGCAACAATCCGTCGGCCTTCAAAATGAATCGTATGTGTAACATCATAGCCTGAAGCCGTTAAAACTTTTCCATCATATGAACCATTCAGCGCTGCATCATTCGTATAAGCCGTCGTCTCAAATGTCTCTTGGCGCCCACCAGTTTCATTTTTGGCAGCTACTTTTTTTGGTTCGACAGTCGATGCCGCTTCTTTTTGATTTTCCTGTTGTTTACGTTTTGCTTCGTCTTGTGCTTGTTGTTTTTTCTGTGCTTCTGCCTTTTCTAATGTTTCCTTTTTTTGCTTTGCTTCCTGCTCGGCTTTCGCCTGGCGTTCACGTTCTTGTTGCGCTGCCTGTTCTGCAGCACGTTGTTTCGCCTGTTCTTCAGCTCGTTTTGCTGCTTGCTTCTCTTTTTCCAATCGAATAGCCTCTCGTTTCATCTGGAGCGGATTTTGGACGATTTTCTTTTCCGTCCCGATTCCAATTTGTGCGGCTTCCGTATGCATATGTGGTAAAAGAATAAGTCCTGTAAAAGTAAAAATGATTGTAAGTACGATCTGTTTTAGTTTCATCTTTCAAAACAACCTTTCCGGCCTTTAACGGCTCGAACACCTTACCATGATGAATTTGCGGATGAAAACCCTAAAAGGTCATTTGAAATATATCTGTCAAAAAGTAACGAAATGGTTACACGCTTTCAAAATATGCTCTTATCGTTGATATCAAGCCATTTCTATGATTGTTACCGTTCTGTCATCTTTTTATTCTTGTAACGTCTTTGTAATGATTACGATTGTTCATGAAATTCTGTTAATTTATTCTTAAAATTGAGGTCATCCAATCGATTCAGCGATCAAATGACTGATTTGCTTATTATTTAAATGAACTTTTCACCTACGCTTTGAATATTTATTCAAAATCAAACGATTCATCTCCCACTTCTAAACGTTCAGGGTGAACTCCTAGTGTAAATGGGAGATGAATCGTCTTCGGGCAAGATTAACGTTCAACCGTCGGGACGACGGGGTTAGCCTGATCAATTTTCGACCGATAGATTGAACAGCTCAGGAAGCCTCCACCTCTAAGCGAAGCGGAGGTGGAGGTGGAGGTGGTTCAATCAAACAAAAAACCCGACAATATGTTGTCGGGTTCCGTGTTATTTTGTTTTACGTTCTAACAATTCAATCTCTGATTTGAGGAGAACTTGTTTTTCAAATTCGAATCCAAGTGATTCAAAGTTTTTTGTATGCGAGAGATCACCGACAACCGTATTTGTTAATACAGCCGTAACTTCCGCGACCCATCCTTCTTTCGTTTTGACCATATCGCCCACGATATAATCAAATAACTCTTCTGTTTCTTCCATCTCAATCATCTCCTGACACGTTCAGATAGTACTAATCATATAAAAGAACTCACAAAAAAGCTAGTATCGTGAAATCATACTCAACACTTGGCGAAGAATCTTTGCCGTCAATCCCCAAATCAAGTAGTCCTCATGCTCATAAAAATGTTCGACGACTTTGTACGTCCGATCAAGATAAGCTTCCCGATTCGCCATCCGACTTGTCGGAACCGCTTTCCCCGGGCGAATTCGCCATTCCATCTCTCCTTCAATCGGACGCGCGTTCAACAGTGCGTTTAACGGGACATAAAAAATATGATCGACTTCATCCGGAGAGGGATCGATTTGATTCGCTTGTATGATTCCGACGTATGGATAGATGATGGAGCGGTTCGGTGTCACGAGCGGTTCTAACGTCCCGATGACTTCAATTTCTTCCACTGTCACATTGAGTTCTTCTCGCGTTTCCCGGATTGCCGCTTCTTTCGGTTGTTCTCCGGCATCGATTCGTCCACCCGGAAAAGAAATCTCTCCGGGTTGCGAACGTAACGTTTTTGCCCGCACTTGAAAGAGGAGGCAGATTTCCCCGTCGCGTTCGACTAACGGGACAAGAACTGCTGCTGCTTGCCGCGGAAGGCTGTCCCTTGTCGATTTGAATACATCTTTGATTTGATCGAATACGGGATTATTCATCGTCCTTCCTGCGAAACTCTCTGATACGCTTCCTCTAAGTGACGCATCCGAACAATCAAATCGGCGTTCTTCGCGATTCGGTCTGCAAGAATCGAGCCCGAAACGACTTTATAATACGCATTCAATGCTTGTGTCTTTGTCATATATGCCTCATTTTGTCGAATATACTCTTTGAAATTCGCTACTAAACGGTCTGCTGTAAATAACTGTTCGTTCAACCGACTCATCCTCTCTTGCGGTTAGCCGCTAGGTGTATAGTTTAATGGTAGCTACTTTTGGCTAAGAAGTAAAATAAGGGGGGCTTATTCGTGAAGAAAAACATAGATGTATTGATTATCGGGGCCGGACCGACCGGATTGACACTTGCACTCGCGCTCTCACGGTATGGCTTAACATTCCGGATCATCGAGCGAGCGAGCGGACCATCTGTCGTCTCAAAGGCAATCGGTATTCAAGCACGCTCACTTGAATTGTTTGCCCGTCTCGGTGTTGCCGAGGAACTGATGGCAGAAGCGATTAAGATTAATCAAGGAAATCTCTATGTGAATGGAGCTTGGCAAGCAAAACTTGATTTTACGGATTTGAATACACCATTCCCATTTGTAACACTCTTACCTCAAAGTGAAACGGAACGAATTCTTGAACAACGCCTACTTGATTACGGACATCGTGTCGAACGGGATACCGAGTTGACCGGCTTCGCTCAATTTCCAACATTCGTCACGGCATCGATTCGAAAAAACAATGTCGTCGAGACAGTCGATGCCTCGTTCGTAGTCGGCGCAGACGGTGCGAACAGCTTCGTCCGGCGTGAACTAGGACTTCCCTTCAGTGGCAAGTCGTTCAAGGAATCTTGGGCGCTTGCTGATATTGAAGTCGACTGGCCGCTTTCGTCAGAAGAAGTCCATATTTTCTTTTCCGATCATGGAGTAATCGAGTCGTTCCCATTACAATCAAACTTATTTCGAATTACGGGCAATTTAACGGACGGTGTCGTGCCGACGGATCATGCGGCGATTGAAGACTTTCTTAAAAATCGGGCGAAAGTACCCTTTAAACTAAAAAAAGTCCATTGGTATTCCATGTTCCGTGTCCACAATCGAATCATCGAAAAGTTTGGTCACCACCGGATTTACTTAATCGGTGATGCAGCGCATATCAACTCGCCTGTCGGCGGACAAGGGATGAATACGGGAATCGCAGACGCGATGAATCTAGCCTGGAAGCTTTGGTGTGTGCATGAGTTTAAAGCAAGTTTCCCGTTGCTCGACTCTTATAGTACGGAACGGCGGGAAGCGGCACGTGGAATTTTACGTTCGACGAACCTTGCGACTGAATTGTTGCAAATCAATGTACCATTTTTACTACCTCTGCAAGAAAAAGTCATTCGGAACAGTTTAAAAATCACACCGCTTCATCATTACGTGACGAACCGGATTGCTCAATTGAATAGTAACTATCATCCATCCGATACGTTTGTCACGCAAGGGAGATTTGGCTTACTTGCACCGAAACCGGGTGAACCGATGCCGTACAGCGAAGTTGTAAATCCGCGGACGAAAAAAAATGAGTTACTGCTACGTCGCGCTGATCGAAATTTCTTATTGCTGCTCTTTTTACCGCGTCAGTCCGATGAATCAGAACTGACCCCTTATAAAGAACTCGCCTACTCCTATCCGGACCTGTTTGAGACCGTCTCGATTCATCAAGAGCTAAAAGAAGACGGGGTCGTCGACCAGGGGGGAGAACTCGCACGGAAGTTCGGGATTAAGCAATGTGGTCTGTATTTGATTCGTCCAGACGGCTACATCGCTTATCGTCAGCAAGGCTTGAAGATTAAACCTTTCTCTCGCTACCTTGAACGTTTACTTTATGCCCGGTAAGCACGTATGATAGGTATGAGGTGATAAAATCCATGGAGTTTATGAATATACGATACTTTTTGATCATCGTTCTAATTGTTCTGTTCATCATCATCGTCGCCCGTCGCACAAAAGAGTCTTTGCGTTGGGTCCTCGTCGGTGAAGAATTTGGAGAAAAAGGCGAACAGCTTCATCGAGATTACGAGCTACTAGCGGATGCCGGTTTTGAAGTCCGGCTCGAACGAGGTGTTAAAACCTCTATCTTTTTCCGAAGGTTCAGTAAAGATTTAGCCGATCGTGTTGCAATTTATGCACTTAAAGAAGATATTGACCGTGTCGAACGTTTTCTCACTCAACCTAAAAAAAGACGTTAAAAAATAAGCAGCCTCTCCGTAAGTTGAGAGGTTGCTTATTTTTGATGGTTTGCCAGTATAAAAGCAACCTGTTTACGATCTTTCTCCGTGACAGGAGTTCCTTGTCGTCTTGCAATCCATGGCTTGATGGCAGCAAAAGACTGGCCGATCGGAAACTTAACCCGCGTCATACGCAACTTCGGCGCTTGTTTGAATACTATCATCGTGTGAACAGGAATCGACACGCCTTCCGCCTTTAAAAGCGATCTGACATGTTTCGTGAGGCGTTGTGCCTCTATTACTGGGTGCCGTTGTTCAACCCGTTGAACACGTTGCTCGTCTTCGACGTGATAGGTTTGATCACTTAGCAATACAGCAGCCTCTTGATTGACAAGGACTAAAAACAATCCTTTTGGCCCGATTAAGGCAAATTCAATCTTCATGCGGCGGTCGAGCTCGACGTTTTCAAATAACATCCAATCGTAGCGACAAATATGTCGCACTTGATCACAGACGAGTTCTAAGTCGTTCACCTTACTTGGAACTGAACGTTTAAAGGAAAAGAAACGCCGCTCTTCTAGAGGTGTCATTTTTGTTGCCATCACCTGTAACATATTGTCTCCCCTTACGTCTATGTATTATTAGTTAGTTTACCATCCTTTTGCACAAGCGGTGTGCGCTTTCAAAATCAGGGGAATTTCGTAACAAAAAAAGACATCCACTTCTGTTTAAGTAGATGTCTTGACGTTTATTGATTTTCTTGGTGAGGACGTCCAAAAACAGCTTTTTCAAGATTTGAAATCCGGCGTAGCATGTCATAATTCGATGGATTAGACACTGGGGCTTCCGCCTCAACGATTCGCTCTTCGGGTTTCGGCGCCGTCGCTTTTGCTGCTTCTAGTTCTTTCTTCAAACGCTCGATTTCGCGCTCGAATCCTTCGTAATCTTTGATGACTTGATCCAAGTATCCATCCACTTCTTCAATCACGTAACCGCGTAGGCCCGTCTTAAATTCTTTTTTGTAAATATCATCTGCTGTCAATAAGGGTTTATACATCGTCTTCACTCCCACTGATCATTATAGTTCAGTTCCTGCTCCATCATCGATAAATCATCTTGTGTGATTAAGAACAGTTGATAATCGGTCCGTTCCATCTCTATTCTAGCACGCTCGACGAGATACTTCGCTGAGCCACCGTGTTCTTCATCAAAAACGGATAACAGACCTTGGCTTTTTTCAATCATGAATTCCGTTTTGTTACGAAGCTGACTCGGATTCTCATAAGGCTTTTGGCTGATTGCATCGACGAAGTCCGCCTGGTTCAGTACCGCTAAATACTGAGCTTGTACAGGTTCCTTCCATTTAGCCTCTTGCTCTAAAAAGGGCAATAAAATCCCGAGACGAATGTCCGGATAGTCTGCTTTTAGTTCTAAGATGACTTCACAGGCCCACAGTTCACAGCCTGGAGTCGCGCTTGTTACGAACCATGTCGTCCCCATGTCTTCAATGAGTCGAATCAAGCGTTCGCGGTACGCCGCTTTGATAACCGGGATACCAGGATGTTTTTGATCAAAAATTCCTAGTTCAGTTGGCTTATAACCCGTGATGGCAACGACTTTCATTCTTGACACTTCCTTTGTAACCGATTGCTCCGATGTGTAAGTTCAGCGGTCAAACGTTCCCGCCGTGTTGTTAGTAACACCTGTCCTTCTAACAGTTGTTTTGCTTGCTCAGTATAATCATAAGCAAGCTGTGGCTCTTTTGCAATGTGCTCCGCCCATTTCGCCAACTCGATGTATCCGCGGAATGTCTCACTCTTTTCAAAGCAGTTGACTGCTTCCTGATGCCGTTTCATTTTTTTATACAGAAGTCCTTGCCGTAACCAGCCCTCTGCCGATAGATCGTTTGCCTGATGAAAATGCTCGACCGATTGCTCATTGATACCTAAATCGGCTAACCAGACGGCAATGTTTTCTCCAATTTGAGGTGATACCTCTTTTCGATGGGTCACGAGATGATTGCATTCATCGTACAGACTGACAAGTGTCAGACAGTCATGCAGGTGATGTTCAAGGACACCATCCATGATGGTCGGATTTTGATGTTCGACGTATTGAAAGTAATGCATCGGGGCTAAAAATCCTGGCAAATCACCCGCTCGTTCAAATCCGATTTGCTCTTCCATCGCTGTCAGACGGTACGAATCGGATAACCCTTTAAAAATTCGCCGACAGACATGGAGTAAATCCAGGTGACCGACTTTCGGCAGACGCGGTACACGTTCACGGACGAAGACATGCCGCGTCTTGATTTGCGGCCAATCAAAGCTTTTTCCGTTATACGTGACGAAACGGACATCTTCTCCGATATCAGTCAAAAAGTGATGATAAAAAGCTGCTTCATAGTGTGGATGCGGCAGGAAGTATTGCCGCATCAATAGCTCGCCTTGTTCAAAACGGGCGAACCCCATCAAAAAAATCGTTGTCCCCGTTCCACGTAAACCGGTCGTTTCCGTATCGAAAAAGATGATCTGTTCGAGCGGGACATCGAGCGCGAGTGGTGGATGCGGTAGTTGAAGTGATTCGTACCCGGCACCAAACGTCCGGTGTCCATGGCTTTCTGTCAGTGGATAGCGCTGATCGATTCGAACGATCCACTCATCTTCGAACGTTAAAATTTCTGCCCCCTTCTCCACCCAGGCGGCTTGCTCGTTCGCAATCTTCGGATCGACGGCGTGCGTCGAAGTCTTTTCTATCGTTTGCCGTTGTTCACTCTCCTGATTCGTCGGTTTTAACATTCGTCTTAATTTATTTTTCATGTTAACTCCCTTTCCATCTCAGCCAACATCTGAATCGTCCGCTCCTTTTCGTCTGCGAGACCGACCATGCCGATACAGGCCGGGCAACCGTCAAGGCAGGGACATGTCTCAATCGAGTCGCGTGCTGCCCGTAACATGATGCTCCGTTGTTTATAGATTGAAGAAGCTAAGCCGACCCCTCCAGGATACCGGTCATACAAATAGATGGTCGGTTTCTGCGTGTGTGTCGCCTTGACTTGCGGCACGACAAAAACATCACTCGCGTCACACATTAAATAAAGAGGTGCCACACGCCGTAGGCTGTTCGCGACCCCTTCCAGTACTTGTTCGAGCTCCATACTAGAAGCAGATGTAGCAGGCAACGTAAACCAGACTCCTGTCGTATGGATTTCCCGTTCAGGTAAATGAATCGGACCAGACCCGATGTTTTCGTGGGTACCGAATTTAATTTTTTTGAACATCGTCGCCATCCCACGAACACTGACATCACCACGGGCCACACTAAACAGATCATTCGAATAGCTTTCATCTTCTTCAAGGACAGACAAATCGACTGAAAAATTAGCATCGGTATAATAATCGACATCAACGGCACGGACGAACGCTTTTTTCTCCTCAAAATCGAGTGTCTCGACTTGATATTGATCCGCCCCATGCAAGTAAATCGCTTCATCGTGAAGTAACGTCATCGCACTAAATGTATCCATCTCACCGATGACCCGATTCGGGACTTCCGTCTGATCGACGATGACGACGTTTTCTTGATCACTTGAGCGTAACGAGATCTCATGTGCCGGAAACGCATCATTCATCCAATAGAAACGCTCTCCCCGCTGATGCAGGACACGTTCTTCGACTAAATACTCGAGAATATCCTCCGTCTCGAGTGTGCCGAATCTTTCACTTTGCCGAAACGGAAGTTCGAATGCGGCACATTTTATATGGTCGACGGCGATGATTAAATTGTCGGGATCGAGTCGTGCCGCCTCTGGTGATTGATTTAAAAATAACTCCGGTCGTTCTGCCACGTATTGATCGAGCATCCCGGACGAGGCGACGAGGATGATTAACGCATCATCTTGCCGTCTTCCGGCACGCCCGGCCTGTTGCCAAAGCGAAGCAATCGTTCCGGGATAACCATTCATGATACAGACTTGCAATTGACCGATATCGACGCCCAGTTCTAACGCATTCGTCGAGACGATGCCGGTGATTTCACCTTTTCTTAGACGCCGTTCGATATCACGTCGCTCCGTCGGTAAATAACCACCACGGTATCCTTCAATCGATTTCGGACCGAGTTCATGGCGAATCAAACTGCGTAGATACGTCAGCAACACCTCGACGCGGACACGTGAGCGGGCAAAGACGATCGTCTGAAACTTCTTTTTGATGAATCGGGATGCCAGTTGTTTGGTTTCGAGTGTCGCCGAACGTCGAATTCCGAGTTGGGCATTGACGATTGGTGGTTGATAGACGATGAAATGTTTTCGCCCGGTCGGAGCACCATTGTCATCGATCAGACTGACCTGCTTCTCAATCAGCCGTTCCGCCAGTTCTTGTGGGTTGGCAATCGTCGCGCTCGTCATGATGAAGACAGGGTCACTCCCGTAATAGTGACAAATCCGGCGTAACCGTCGGATGACATTTGCGACGTGACTCCCGAAGACGCCACGGTACGTATGCAACTCATCGATGACGATATACTTCAGGTTTTCGAACAGTTCAATCCACTTCGTATGATGCGGCAAAATGCCCGAGTGAAGCATATCTGGATTTGTAATGACGATGTTCCCCGCTTTGCGGACTTTCGTCCGAATCGTCGGTGACGTATCTCCGTCATACGTAAAACAACGAATCGGTGCTTCGAGCTCATCAATCAACTCGAGCAGTTCACTGTTTTGATCTTGTGCGAGAGCTTTCGTCGGATAGAGATACAGTGCCCGGTCGTTCGGATGCTCCAGTAGATGCGAGAGAATCGGTAAATTAAAGCAATATGTTTTCCCGGAAGCCGTCGGCGTGACGATGACCGTCGATTTCCCTGCCATGACTTGATCAAATGCTAATGCTTGATGCCGGTATAAGGCATCGATGCCACGTGCTTTGATGGCTTGTTGTAATCGTTTTGGCATCTGTTCCGGAAAAGGTGAGTACCGTCCTGCTGTAGCTTCCATCGTCTTCATATATGTGACGCGCTCCATAAAGGCGCGATCAGCTTTTAATTCCTCTAAATAGGTAACGAGTGATTGTCTCGGTTCCATCGACTCACTTCCTTCCTTCTTCACTCATTATACAAAAAAAAAGAGGTAAGACTGTAGCGACAGGTTCGCCACTTCAGTCTTGACCTTCAATTCATTCCTCTGTTTCTTATTCCGTGCTTTGGGAATCCTCTTTTTTGTCCGTCTTTTCTTTATCGGATTGTTTTTTCTTATCATTTTCTTTTTCTTTTTCATCCGTTGATTGTGTAGAGACTGACTCATCCGTTGCCGGTTCGTCCGTTGCCGGTTCATCCGTCACTGGTTCATCGGTCGTCGGTTCATCCGTCGTCGGTTCGTCCGTCGTCGGTTCGTCTGTTGCCGGTTCATCTGTTGCCGGTTCGTCTGTTGCCGGTTCGTCCGTTGCCGGTTCATCTGTCGCCGGTTCATCCGTCGTCGGTTCATCCGTCACTGGTTCCTCAGTCTCTGGTTCAGCGACTGTGACTGACGTCGCAACAGGACCTGACTCTTCTCCTGATGCTTTCGCGACGAGTGTGAACTCTGTTCGTCCTGGTTTTAGACCATTGATACCGATTCGATTCGTTGAACTCGTCCCAAGAACCGATGTATTGCCATCCGGATCTTTCATCGATACTTCAAATGTTACGCTATCGTATCCGTTCGTCCGCAACGCTGAATCGTTGTAATTCCAAGTCAGCTCACCTGACTGCGCTTCTTCATCGTAAGAAGCTTGCAATCCAGTCGGAGCTGGTACGGCCTTTTTTTCGACGACCGGCTCCTTCGTTCCTTTCACATACAGTTCGTCACCGATACTGAGGACCGAGCTTGGTTGTTCGAACGGCGCTGGTGTCCGGTCACGTGTTTTGGTCACAAAATCTTTCCATAGGTTTTGTGCCATTCTACTCTCGGTTTGCCCTTCGAGGCCGATCCCGTTATTATTTCCAGATGTCGTCGTTCCTGTCCAAACACTAATGGAGACATCAGAAGTATAACCAACGAACCAAACATCCTTATAGGCATTCGTCGTTCCGGTTTTTCCTGCTGCATCAAATGAAAGTCCAGCCGTCGGGAACGTACCGCCCGGCTTCAGGACGTCACGAAGCATGTCCGTCAACATATAAGCTGTATAGTCTTCCATCGCTTTTTTCGATTTGATTGGTGATTTGATTTTTGATCCATCACTGTACTCAATTGACTTGATGATGTGTGGCTCCACATAATCGCCACCGTTTCCGAGTGTCGCATAAGCGCCCGCCATCTCAGTCGTGTTGAATCCGTGTTTCATCCCACCGATTGCGTACGCTGGAGAAATTGATTCATCTTTTTCTAATGCCAAACCAGATTTAGCAGCAAACGATTCGACCGCATCGCCACCAATCTCTTGGAACGTTTGGATTGCCGGCGTATTGGCTGAAATCTTCAACCAGTTTCGAATCGTGTTTGTTCCTTTGTAACCGTCGTAATAGTTTTGAATCGTCTTGCCGTTAATCTTCGTTTCTTGGTCCGTGATTTGTTTTGCTGTCGACCATTTTTCATTTTCAATCGCTGGACCATACGCGAAGAATGGTTTCGCAGAAGAACCCGGTTGGTGCGGTTCATTCGCGTAGTTACGGCGTGCCGTGTCTTCCCCTGGATTTTTTCCGTCGACGACGGCTAAGACTTCACCCGTTTTTGTGTTGACGGCAGAGGCCGCAGCTTCGGCATAATCTGGTAATTGTACGACTTTGTCTTCTTTAATGGCTTCATTCATATAATCATGCATCGGTTTATCAATCGATGTATAAATTTTGAGTCCTTGGCCATAGATGTCTTTTCCTTCAAGACCAAAGACATCTTCTAATTCTTTTGAGACCATATCAAAGATGACGCTATCGTACGAAGCATCTGTCGTCGATTTTGGAGCGGGATCAATCAATTTAGAAATCGGTTGATCGACTCCTTGATCACGTTGTTTTTGCGTGATGACGCCTGTCGTCAACATCGCATCTAATACTTGTGTTTGACGCCCCTTCGTTAACTTCGGATCCCCTTTAATCGGGTCATATGCTGTCGGACGCTGTGGCAATCCGGCAAGCATCGCTGCTTCTGCATAATCTAATTTATCGACTGTCTTATTGAAATAGGCTTTTGAAGCCGTCTGAATTCCGAACGAATTCTGACCATAGTAGTTTTTATTCAAGTACATTTCTAAAATTTGATCTTTCGTGTAGTCTTGTTCTAGACGAATCGCTAACCACTGTTCTTGTACTTTCCGTGTGATTGTTTTTTCAGAACTTAAAAACGATTGTTTGATGACCTGTTGCGTGATTGTTGATGCCCCTTCCGAGCCGAACCCATCGGTGATGTTCGCGATGATCGCTCCACCGAGACGACGGAAGTCAATCCCTTTGTGTTGGTAAAAACGTCGATCTTCAATCGCGATGAAGGCATCTTTGACGACTTCAGGAACTTCTTTAATCGAGACGTACTCGCGACTCGTTCCACCCTGTTTGATTTCCTCTTTGTTGCTCGCATAAATTTTCAGCGGGAGCGCATCCCGTAGTTTCGTCTCATCGAGTTCCGGAGCAGTGGCAATCGCATACGCAGCAAACCCACCTCCGACAAGCATCATGATGATGAATAAGCCGGTTGCAATCATTAATAGCTTTTTAAAAAGTGGACCTTTTCCAGATCCACCTGAACCACCGGACTTCTTTTTTTTCGGACGTTTCGTCCGATTCGATTGTTTAGTTGACGTCTTCGTTTCTTCACGACGTGCGACACGACTTCTTTCCATATGCTATCCTTCTCCTTCAATCCGTAAGTTTCTCAAGTGAAATATAATTCGTCTACTGCTTCGAGATAATCGATCGCAGGGAACGCACCTGTCTTGATTTTTATACCATGTTGTTCGATTTGGTCGAGCGGAATTGATTTACGACCCGTTTCCAATTGCTCCCACCAAGGGAACACGTGCTCGACTGAAAGCACATATTGCACATTATACATACTGAACCGAATGATGACAAAACAAATTCCTCCATGTGCTACGCATTGTCGCATGTGTTCGATTTGGTGGGGGTGGAAGTTCTTGAGTGGAAAAGAGGTTTTATGATTCGTTTCCTTCGCTTCAAAATCAATATATTTTCCCCGATAGACACCATTATAATCGGTCGTCGACGGTTGTTTGAAATAGGCTTCTTTCACGACAGCCGCAGAACGTTTCGGGTAATCGACTTGAACGATTTGAAGGGGGGTTGGCTTCTTGTGAATAATTGCCCGATTATGCGTCAAGTAAAACGTATTGCTTTCATTAATCAATTTTTCAAGCTTCATCCCCCGATTAGAAAACGTCGATGCTTGTGAGCGTGCTTTTTTTATCGTCGTTCCATGAGGTTCGAGAGGCTTTTGAAATTTTTTACCGTTCGGATAATTCAAAACGATTCCCCTCCTATCGCGTTTATTGTACCATGATATGTGATTGTATCGTATCGGCCGAGAGGAGTAGTTAAAAACAAATGACAATTGAACCGTTACTTCAAGAAATCGAAAAAATTTATCAAGCAGGTCGCGCCGGAACAGAATATGACTTCAACGAGGATGTCATTCCGTTCGTCGAACAAGCAGATGTGCTCATCGCCGATTGGCAACATAACGCGCAGAACAGCCCTTATTTACGCCCGGCGATGGTCGAGAGTGCCGTCGATCAACTGAAACAACTATCAGTCCAGGCGTTCCAACCAAAAACAAGTTTAAAACGTTTCAATGAAACGATTAAGTCTGTTCGCTATATCGATCAACTGATGCAGTGATTTCTCTCACTTAAGGTTTTACTTTTTTTAGCAGGAAATCTTGGTATACTTGTCGTACACAGTATAGTGTGGGAGACAGTTACAACTGGTCCTGTAGAACCGCGCGAGGAGGAATCTGATTGGCAACACCTAAATCGAATTCGCGCCATGAATCAAAAATGATTCCTAGAGCGTCGAACAACACTGCGAAAAAATACGTCATGTTCGTCGATGAGACGGGGACACCTAAAGGGAATACGCAATTTAATTTGACAGGTGTCTTGATGGAATACAAATATGCCATCGATTCGGACGAAACGGGTGAACCGAGCCCTTTGCGGAAACGCTTGATGGAATTTAAGTCGAGTGTGTTTGAAGATCCACACATTCCACTCCATTTAAAAGAAATTTTAAAGGCGGAGCATCCTTACGGTAAAGAAGACGGGATCACGATTGATATGTTACGTCATTTTTGGGTCGCATTACCTGACTTCCTAGTCGATATCGACTGTACGATTGTCAGTGTCGAAGTCGATAAACAGAAGCTGCAAGATTTTTATTCGACACCAAAAGATCCTTACGTCGTCGCATTTGCCCACTTGATGAAATCCTTTTACGCTTTTTTAGAGGAAACGGAAGCGACGAGTGCTCGTGTCGTCCTCGAAAGTCGTGATGATTATCAAAACTTATTAATTCAAAAAGCGTTCTTCGATATCTTTAACTCGGGGACTGTCCACCTTGACGTCGAAAAAAGTCGTCAAAAAATCAAAGGCTTCATCTTTGCTGAAAAGGATAGCGACCTCTACCAATCCGGTCTTGAGATTGCTGACCTCGTCTGTCTTCCCCTTTCACGCGTACGTCGTGGCGTGATTGAGGTGAAACCACGGTTTGTCCATTACGGGGACGAAAACCGAATCTTTAAAGCAATCAAAGAAAAAATTTACATTCGTCGCGATAGTCCCGATCAAGATTTCCGAAACTGGGGATTCAAAAAAGTTCCGATCACGAAAAAGCGTCGGGAATGGTCCGATACGCCTTGGAATGGTTAAACATACGCGCGTATGATGGACAAGAGACATTTTATTTCGCACGAATAAAGGATAGCACGCTTCCGGGGTTTCTTCCGGAAACGCGCTATCCTTTTTTTGCTTTCAAGCATCATTTAAATGGTTCGTCGTTAATCGACAGGGATGATTGTCCCTTTCGTCCGTTTTTTTCCTTCCCGACACATGTCGAGTAATGGGCATTCAAGGCAGTGCGGACGTTGCGCCTTGCAGTGATACCGTCCGAAAAAAATGAATTGATGATGAAGCTTCGACCAGCGTTCCCGCTTGAATCGTTTCATCAACGTCGCTTCGACTTGTGTGACATTATCTTTCCAGCGACAGATACCGAGGCGTTTTGAGACCCGTTCGACATGCGTATCGACTGCGAATGCCGGGACATCGAATGCAACCGATAACACGACGTTCGCTGTTTTTCGCCCGACGCCGGGTAATGCTTCGAGTCCGGCACGGTCCGTTGGTACTTCACCTTCATGCAACGTGATGAGGCGTTCCGCGAGTGCTTTGATGTTTTTCGCTTTATTGCGATAGAGACCGAGTCGTTTGATTTTCTCTTCGATGGCAGCGACCGGTGCAGTGGCCAGGTCGCTTGGCGTTGGATACGCGGCAAACAATCCCGGCGTGACTTGATTGACGAGCACGTCCGTCGCTTGCGCACTCAAGGCGACGGCGACGACGAGTTCAAACGGATTTTTATGAATCAGTTCACAAAAAGCGTCCGGAAACATCTCTTCGAGGGTCCGTTCAATCCGGTCGATTTCAGCTACTCGTAACATGATTCACCCTCCCCGCGTCGCAAGATCTTCGAGTGTTTTAATACCCTCGCGTTCCCACGTCCGCAAAATTTGATTGATATAGGTCATCTTCCGGACGTTATGGTAGACGGCTTCGCGAAGCGCGGCAAGCACTAGCTCTTCCGCGATGTTTTCAATCGTCAGCCACTGAATGATTTGTTCCATTTGAAACGGCGACATCATTCCGAGTTCCCGCTCAAATTGTTGGAAGACCGATGGATTGATCGTATCGAAATTCGGCGCCTCTTGTTCCGGTGGTGCCATTAATTTTTCATAGAGTGGAACTAACGAATAGCGTTCCGATCCGGCGACGTTTTCCATCGCCAGCAACCCCTTCTGTAACAAACCGAGCGTCGTCTCAATCGTTTCTGTCTCGGACAGCCCGAGACGATTGCTCAATTCTTCCGGTGAAGGCATCTCCATCCCTTCCGCACGGCAAGCGAACAGTTGACCGATTAACGTAAACTCGACGAAGCTGATTCCAAGCCGCTTCGCTTCCGTGAACAATCGTTTCGGAAGCACGACGGTCCCTTCTTCGAAAAGTTGGATTAAATTATGATTCATGACACTTCCTCGATTCTTTAGTCTAAGCAAGAAATCGACCCGTCTAAACGATGGGTCGATTTCAGTCTAAATTACGGATACAACCGGTTGAGTAGACGTGGGAATGGAATCGTCTCCCGAACGTGCTCGACGCCCGTGACCCAAGCGACGGTCCGTTCAAGTCCTAAACCAAAGCCACTGTGCGGTACTGAACCATACTTGCGTGTTTCAAGATACCATTTGTAGGCACCTGTCTCATCCAAGTTGTGTTCTTTCATATCAGCAAGCAGTTTGTCGTAATCTTCTTCACGTTGCGAACCACCGACGATTTCGCCGTATCCTTCCGGTGCAATCAAGTCGTCACACAGAACGAATCCCGGGTTTTCCGGATCTTCTTTCATGTAGAACGGTTTGATGGCTTTCGGCCAGTGCGTAATGAAGACCGGGCGGGCAAAGCTGTTTGCGATCGCTGTTTCGTGTGGTGCACCAAAATCATCTCCGAATTCGATGTCGTCGAATCCTTGTTCTTTCAACATATCGATTGCTTCCGTATACCGGACGCGTGGGAATGGTGCTTGAATCGTTTCAAGAACCGTTAAGTCACGACCGAGCAACTCAAGTTCCGCTTTACAGTTCTTCAAGGCGGACTGCACGAGATGCGAGACATAGTTTTCTTGGACTTCGAGGTTCATCTCGTGGTCGTAGAACGCCATCTCCGGCTCCATCATCCAAAACTCAATCAAGTGGCGACGTGTTTTTGATTTTTCAGCACGGAATGTCGGACCGAATGAAAAGACTTTTCCGAGTGCCATCGCTGCCGCTTCCATGTAGAGTTGACCCGATTGCGACAAGTACGCATCTTCATCGAAGTATTTCGTCTGGAACAATTCAGTTGTTCCTTCCGGTGCACTGCCCGTCAAGATTGGTGGGTCGACTTTGATGAACCCTTCTTGGTTAAAGAACTCATATGTCGCACGGATCAATTCATTTCGAACGACCATGACGGCATGCTGGCGTTTTGACCGCAACCAAAGGTGACGGTTGTCCATCAAGAAATCTGTTCCGTGTGCTTTCGGTGTAATCGGGTAGTCGATTGCTTCATGGATGATTTCAATTGAAGTGATCTCCATCTCATGACCAAGTGCTGTCCGCTCACCATCTGATTTGATGACTCCCGTCACCCAAAGTGATGATTCTTGCGTTAGACCTTTCGCTGTTTTGAATAAGTCTTCTCCGACCGTTTCTTTGACGACGACACCTTGCATAAAGCCGGAACCGTCACGTAACTGAAGGAAGGCGATTTTACCGCTTGAACGTTTGTTCGCTAACCAACAGCCAATCGTGATTTCCTCTCCCACATGTTTTGCTACATCTCGAATCATTGCTTTCAAAAGTCAACATCCTCTCTAAGTTAAACGGCTGTACGAGCCGCGATAAATCCTTCAATCCGATCGAGCGCTTCTAGGACACGCTTCGGGTCTGTTGCGTACGATAGACGTACATATTCCGGCGCACCAAATCCTGAACCTGGAATCAAGGCTACTTTTGCTTCTGACAAGACGGCTGTACACCAGTCATCGACGTTTGCATAACCACACATCTTCGCTGCCTCTAAGGCATGTGGGAACAAGTAGAAGGCACCTTCCGGCTTCAAGCACGTCAAACCAGGAATTTGAATCAAGCGTTCGTAAATTTGTTCGAGTCGTTCTTCGAACACGACACGCATCGCTTCGACCGGGGCATCCCCTTCTTCGTAGGCCGCGACAGAAGCAGCTTGCGCGATTGACGTCGGGTTCGACGTCGAATGGCTCGCAAGGTTTGTCATTGCGCCGATGATTGCTTTCGGTCCGATCGCATAACCAATCCGCCAGCCCGTCATCGCATGCGATTTCGAGACACCATTGATGATGATTGTCCGTTCCCGCATTCCTGGAAGTGTCGCAATCGATAAGTGCGTCACACCGTTATACAGTAATTTCTCATAAATTTCATCGCTGATGACGAGAATGTCATGTTGAATCGCCATCTCTGCTACCATCTCTAACTCTTCTTTCGTGTAGACCATACCTGTCGGGTTCGACGGAGAGTTCAAGACGATTGCTTTCGTTTTCGGTGTGATGTGTTGCTCGAGCAACTCACGTGTCACCTTAAAACGTGACGCTTCCGTCGTCTCTAAAACGACCGGTACGCCGTCACTCAACTTGATTTGCTCAGGGTAGCTGACCCAGTACGGAGCAGGAACGATGACTTCATCTTCCGGGTCGAGAATGGCTTGGAAGAGTGTCGATAAAGCATGTTTCGCACCAGACGCGACCATGACTTCCGAGCGATCATACGATACCCATAAATCGCGACGTGTCTTCTCGATAATCGCGTCTTTCAACGCAACCGTTCCGCCTGAAGGCGTATACTTTGTATCGCCTGCTTCTGCTGCCGCAAACGCCGCTTGAATGATGAACTCCGGCGTGTTGAAATCCGGTTCACCAGCCCCAAGACCGATGATATCTTGACCGGATGCCCGCAGTTCCTTCGCTTTCGCCGTGATGGCAAGCGTTGTAGAAGGCGTCAATTGTTGTACGCGTTTTGATAACATGTCGCACACTCCTTTTAGTTAATCCGTAGTCGTTTGATGAAAGATCCCTCTTGATACGTATAGTACGAATATTCATAGCCCGTCTCGGTTTCCGCGACGATCTCAATTAAGGCGCGATCTTCGAAACCATATTTCGTGGAAACGATTTTTTCTTGATCTCCACTTTGACGAATGACTTCATCCACCTTAATGCCGTCTTTAACCGGACGTGTCTCAATCTTACCTTTTGACGGGACAAAAGCGCGTAACGCCTCTCCCTCTTTTTTAATCGAGAAGACGGTGTACTGGTCTTTTCCGTTAAAGACATTTTCGAATGTCACGGCGTCCGGGGCTATTTCTTGTGTTAAACGTTTTTCTGCCCGCTTGACGACTTCTTGTTCTCGCCCCTTTGCTTCACCAACCGTTAACTGGTAGATTCCTGTACCGATTAGCGTAATCAAAAGAACGACCGAAATCAAACCGATGGCGATTTTCCACTTCATGTGCGGTAGATGGTGAAGACCATCTGCTCCTTGTCTTTCTCATCTAGAGCTAAACCAAACATTAAGTCCTCCGTTTTTAACGTGCGATTCAATAAGTCTACGATTTTGTACGTATCGTCATGGCGATTGACCTTGACCGTTGCGAGTGTCTCGATTTTCGAATCCATCTTATATCCTCCCTCATTTTTCTTAACCTATTATAATGCGATAATGGTTATTTTAATAGACTCAATCCGTATCATTCAAGAACAATTCGAGTTCTGCCGTCAATTCTTGAAGTGGTTTTGATAAAACAGGCACATTTGGCAAACTTGAAACAAAACGTTTTCCGTAACGTGTCGTCTCAATTCGACGGTCAAACACGAACACGACACCACGGTCATTCGTCGTTCGAATCAAACGACCGAACCCTTGTTTAAAACGAATGATCGCTTGCGGTAAGCTGTATTCAAAAAACGAAGATTTACCTTGTTGTTCGATTTGTTCCGATCGTGCCTGAACGATGGGTTGGTCAGGCGGTGCGAAGGGTAGACGAACGATGACAAGACAACTTAAGTCGTCACCCGGAACATCGATCCCTTCCCAAAAACTCGCAGTCCCAAAAAGAATGCAGGCATCGAGTTGCTTAAACTGTTTCATCAAGCGCTGCCGGGATCCTTGTGTGATTCCTTGCGACAGCAACGTAAATCGTGCCGGAAGTGCCTGCTTCGTCGCATCATGCGTTTGTCGCAACATGTCATTGGATGTGAACAAAACGAGCATCCGCCCTTCCGTCACTTCAGCGATTTCGATGATTGCTTCCGCAATCGTTTCGGCATATTTCGCAGGTGGAACGTCCTGCAGTAACGGCAAGTCCGTCGGAACCATCAGCCGGACTTTTTCCGCGTACCCGAATGGTGACGGGACAATGAACCGCCGTGTCTCGAGTTCGCTTAAACCAAGCCGCTTTTCAATGAATTGAAACTTATTCGAGACCGTCAACGTCGCGGATGTCAAAATGCTCGTCCGTTTCGAGAAAACATCCCGGTATAAGCGTTCTGAAATATCGATTGGTTGCGTATAAATCCGTGTCAACTTCCGATTTTTTGCAGTCGTCTCAATCCAGGATACTGTTTCATCATGAGGCGCGAGCATCGTCTCAAAAATCGCATTCTCGACATCCTCGATTTGACCGATCACGGATTTGAGATCCGCGACGACGGACCGTTCCCGGTAACTCATGTGTTCGCGTTGATCGTGGAATAATTTATGAATCGCCCGAATCGCTTGTCGTAATCGACGTAAGACCAATTCGACCCGTTTCGCACTTTCCTGAACGGCCCGCATCGAATGATCGAGTCGTTTGAAGCGGACCGTGACACGTCCTTCCCGTCGCTCTTTCCGGGAAGAGAGATCAAGTCCATAGGCTTGGATGATCATCAACAGGTTATCTGCCTCTTCGATTAGCTCCGTCATCGTCTCATCAATCACTTCACTATGTGCTTCGACCATCTCCGTCAAATCAAACTGATCGGAGAGGTTGACGAGACGCGTCAACAATTTTTTATCCGCGGAGAATCCGAGTTGTCTAAAAATCCGGTCGAATGAATGCCCGTCGAAGACAAGTCCGAAATGGTGGCTCGCGACTTCCTCGATTTGATGGGCCTCATCTAAAATCAACGGGCAGCCTTTCGGTAAGACACCCGCCTCATACTGAATATCACTAAACAATAAGGCATGGTTCGTGACGATGATCGTCGCGTCCTTCGCTCTACGGACGGCATGTTGGAAAAAGTCACGGCTAAACCACGGATCGAACCGCCCGAGTTGCGACTGGCTATCCGACTGGATCAACTGTTTGATGGCGATGTTCCCTTGTGCTGCTCCACCGGGAAGACTGACTTCTTCCAAGTCTCCCGTCGTCGTTTCAGTCAACCAAACGAGCAATGTTGCTTTCGCTAACGTAAAATTATACGGTTCTTCTGTTTCATTCAGGAAAAACTCGAATTTACGTAAATCAATATAATTGTTCCGCCCTTTGAGCAATGTAATGTCGACTGGGGCATCGAACAGTTGACGCAACAGCGGTAAATCACGGGCGAACAGTTGCTCTTGCAGTTGAATCGTATGTGTACTGACGATAATCGGCGTCTCGTGTTCAATCGCATAATGTGTCGCCGGAACAAGATAGCCAAGAGATTTTCCGGTACCCGTCCCAGCTTCGACGAGCAATGGTACTTCTTGATCAAGTGATTGATAGACATGGCGCATCATCTCAAGTTGACCGGTTCGTTGCTCATAGCCCCTGAACAGCTTCGGAAAGATCTCTTGATTCAAGTGATCAACGAACGGTCCGAATGGCTGGAGTTCCGACCGGTTCGGCATCAGTTCCGGATCAAGACGTTTTTTCAGCGCAATCTTTCGGAACGAATCGAACCGATCGTCTGTCTCGATGCCGACGGCTTGAATCGCAAAATCAATCTCTTCTTCCATCGCACTGAATAATTTCGGGGCTAAGCGACGCAACTGTTTTAATGTATCGAGCGGTAGCTCGCGAAGTCGACTTAACAGTTCGAGTAATAATTCTGCCGTCGCTTCTGCATCGCTGCCCGCCCGGTGTGCTTCTTGATGCGTCAACTGTAAACTTTCCGTCAGGTGCGATAAGGAGTGACTCTCTGCCGTCGGTAATAGAATCCGTGCCAGTTCGACCGTATCGATGACGGGACCCGTGTACGGTAAGTAACCTTCTTCTTCAAGCGCTTCATTTAAAAATGTTAAATCGAATTGGACATTGTGCGCGACAAACACTCCACCATCTAACATCGAGAGGACGCGCGGTGCAATGACATCAAATGTGTCTGCGTCCCTTACATCTGAATCGGATATTCCTGTCAATTGCGAGATGAACGGCGGAATCGGATTTTTCGGTCGAACGAAAGCCGACAGACGTTCCGTCACTTGCCCTTGTTCGACGACCGCTACGCCGATTTCAATCATCTCATCTCCAGCTTTAATCGAATGACCTGTCGTCTCTAGGTCGATCACCACATACTTCTTCTCCACGACTTATCTCCACCTTTAACCATCCATCTGTTACGTTTCGAACTTCTCATGTTTCATCTTAACAAAAATAGAGACCCGAATGTGTTCCGGGTCTCTGAATTTCATAAGATCGTATGCGCGATTTCTTGAGAAAGCATCTGTTTGATGTTATTCGTTTCATCGAGAACAGCCACCTTCGGCTCGTGGACGAGGATTTCTTCATTCGTCAATTGTGCATATGCCATGATGATGACTTCGTCTCCAACTTGGAAATGGCGAGCTGCCGCACCATTTAAACAAATGACACCGGAGCCACGTTCACCCTTGATCGCATATGTTTCGATTCGGGCACCGTTTTGATTGTTCGTCACTTGAACTTTTTCATTTTCAAAGATTCCGACCGCATCAAGCAAATCTTCATCAATCGTGATGGAACCGACGTAATGGAGGTTCGCCTCCGTCACTCGAGCTTTGTGTAGTTTAGCGTGCATGAATGTCCGTAACATAAATCATGCTCCTCTCGTATAAAGTAAATTATCAATCAAGCGCGCTGATTCAAACTGAACCGCGACGGCTAATAAAATCGTTTTCGTTTCTGATGTAACCGGTCCGAGCGTCGGATAGTCGACCGCTTCGACATAATCAAGCGCCGTTCCTTCAAGACGCAAGGCATCTTTCGTCCGTTCGACGACTTCCTCGACGGCTGTGCCTGCTTCAAGTAACGCGTTTGCTTGCTGTAGAGCTTGTTGCAAACGCGGTGCTTGACTGCGTTCTTGCTCAGACAGATAGACATTTCGTGAGGACTTTGCGAGACCGTCCGCTCCCCGGATAATCGGACACCGTTTAATCTCGACCGGAACGAAATAATCTGCGACATACCCTTCAATCAAGGCTAACTGCTGAGCATCTTTCAGTCCGAAATAGGCACGTGTCGGGTGGACGATGTTCAATAATTTACTGACGACCGTCAAGACGCCATCGAAATGTCCTGGTCGTGATGCACCACAAAGGACGTCGTCGCCCGTTCTGACCGTCACGCGCGCCATATCGAGCGGATACATTGTCTCATTCGTCGGATAAAATACATAATCGACGCCTGCCGCACGCGCCAGTTGTTGATCGCGTTGTTCGTCACGTGGATACCGTTCTAAATCTTCGTTTGGTCCGAACTGCGTCGGATTGACAAAAATACTCAACACGACAATCTCATTTTCACGTCGTGCTTGTTCGAGTAACGAACCATGACCTTCATGCAAAAACCCCATTGTCGGTACAAAACCAATCGAGTCATAGGCTGCTAATTCTTGCCGTAGTTCGTCGATGTCTTGAATGACTTTCATTCTTTACCGCCTCCATAAAGCGAATCGATCAATTGTTCATCCATCGTGAACGTATGTTCAATAGATGGGAATACACCTTGTTTTACTTCTTCGACGTAGCTAGCAATCGCTGCTGTCCCTGACGTATTCCAGTCCGTATACGCTTTAACAAACTTCGGTAGACGTCCGACACCATATGTCAGGATGTCATGGTAGACGAGGACTTGTCCATCGACATCAACGCCGGCACCAATCCCGATGACAGGAATCTGAAGTAATTCGCTGACTCGTTTCGCAAGTTGGTGCGGGACACATTCCAGGACGAGCATCTTCGCACCGGCTTGTTCCGCTGCTAAACTGTCTGCAATCAACTGTTCCGCTGCTGCAAGCGATTTTCCTTGTACTTTAAAACCTTCGAGTACGCCAACTGATTGGGGTGTCAATCCAAGATGTGCGACACAAGGCATCCCTGCGTCCGTCAAGCGACGAATCGTCGTCAAGATGTCCCCAGCACCTTCAAGTTTTAAGGCATCGGCCTGACTTTCTTGAAAAATACGTGCCGCAGCATCAAGCGTCCGGTCGAACGAACCGTGGTAACTTGCGAATGGCATGTCAACGACCATGAATGTCTTCGGTGCCCCACGGCGGACCGCCCGTGCATGATGAATCATGTCCTCAACCGTCACGGCAATCGTCGAATCATATCCTAAAATTACGTTTCCAAGTGAATCACCGACGAGTAAGAGATCGACGGCTCCTGCTTCTGCTAATTTCGCTGACGGATAATCATACGCCGTCAACATAACGAGTTTTTCTCCCGTTGCTTGTTTTTTTAGTAAAGGTGTCATTGTGTGCATGTGTGTTCTCTCCTTCGTTAGTGTAGAGAGGACAAAAGGAAACGCCTTCCTTCCTAAAAATACCCATAGGAAAGAAGGCGTGAATAAGTGCAACATCGTCCTTCTGTCCCTGTCCGAAATAGGATCAAGGCAGGTCGTACTAGCGATAAAAAAAGTTTTCTACCGGTATGACTCCTAACGGCTATCATCCTTCGCTTTATTATACATGATTCAAATTGGCAACTGCAAACGTCGGGATTTTAGTTTTCTGTCCAGTAGACGAGTTCCGCCGAATGGAATGCTTCCATTCCTTGGTCCGTTTCGACCATCAGCGTTCCATCGGCGCGAATTCCGCGCAAATAACCAGACAAGGTTTGTTGACGCGAGCGTAGTGTAACGGGTTGATTGAGCTTATCCGCAAGATGTTCCCACCCTTCGACAAAAGAGCCGAATCCATCGACCAACCATCGTTCGTACATCTGCTCAAACTGATTTAAGAAGGATGCAACGATTTCTGCCCGCCGAAACGTTCGATTGGTCGCGAGTTTAAGGGACGTCGCCCGATCAGCGATTGCCGTACTGAAGACGTCATGGTGGACATTGATTCCAATTCCAATGATGACCGAACTGATCCGGTTTGCTTCCGTCTGCATTTCCGTCAAAATCCCTGCGACCTTTCGACCATCAATCAATAAATCATTCGGCCATTTGATTGTCACTGGCACGTCGAACTCACGTAAAGATGTCGCTAGGGCAATGCCAGACACGAGTGTTAATTGTCCTGCTTGATCGAGCGGGACGTCTGGTCTTACTATCAAACTCATCGCAATGCCGTTTCCTTTCGTCTCGTGCCAAACACGACCGAGCTGTCCGCGCCCACTCGTCTGGTAGTCACAGACGACGAGTTTCCCTTCTTTGACCTGCTGTTGTGCTAAATCATGCGCAATCCGTTGCGTCGTCTCCGTCTCCTCGACATGAAAAATATCGCGTCCGAAAAATTTCGTCTGTAAGTACTGTTCGATTGCAAGTGCCGTTAAATGATCACCACGATCGATGAGGTGGTACCCGTTTTTTTTATTCGATTCAATCGCGTACCCTGCTTCTTTTAAAGACGCAATTTGTTTCCAAATAGCGGTACGTGAAATATTTAACTGGTCAGCTAAATCTTGACCTGAAATCCAATCCGTCTGCATCAATCGTTGCAAAATTACGTCTCGTGTTGATTTTTCCATTTGCTCACTTCCTCTAACAGAATCGAACGTTGATTTTCAAGGTGTCCGTTTACGACATGCTGTTCCAAATAGTGGAGTGCTTCTTTGATTTCTTGTTTTTTCAGCCCGGCAGCAATCATGTCGCGTCCGCTGACTTGTAAATCTTTTAACGAACGGATCGCTAAAGTTGTCCGGTCTGCGTGACTCCGACCTGTCATTTGATTTAAGACGAGCAGTTCCTCGTCCGTCAATGTATACCGTTGCCAGTCCGTTAGTTGCTCCAGTCGAACAAGCGCTACGAGTCGTTTTGCCCGTTGCTCCTGTTTTTTCGAACGTTTAAAGACACGTAACCGTTCTTGCGGAAACCCGGCGTCGAGCAGCAGCGTCCACACATTTTCTGTCGAGACACCCTGTAATGATGATTGTGCTAATCGTCCCATCACTTCTGAAGTGACGTGTGGAAGATAGGTCGCGAGTCCTGTGCGTAACATCGCTTGTAACGCTGCAGCACGCCCCGGTCCAAGGAGTAGTTTTTCGAACTCAATCGCGACACGTTCGATTGCGACGTGTTGAATCGTCTCCGCTTGCTTCGCGATGGCCCGCTCCGTCAAACCGTCTAACGAGAACTCGAGCTGACTCATGAAGCGAAAGGCACGAATCATCCGTAAGGCATCTTCTTCGAAGCGCTCTTCTGGCCGGCCGACCGTTCGAATGATTTTGCTCGCAAGGTCGGCTTGTCCGCCAAAGAGATCGACGAGCCCGGTTGGTTTTAACGCCATCGCGTTGATCGTAAAATCACGTCGTATCAAATCTTCTTCCAGCGAGACGCCAAGCGTCACGTGGTCTGGTCTACGGCGGTCGCTATAGGTTGACTCGGAACGAAACGTCGTCACTTCGAACGGTACGTGTTCTAAGACGATCGTCACCGTCCCATGCTCGAGTCCGGTCGGGATGACGACCGGAAACAACGGGATGACCTCGTCCGGTAAGAGTGACGTCGCTAAATCATAATCGCCAGGCACGCGTCCGAGTAACGTGTCGCGAACAGCTCCACCGACGACATACGCTTCGCCACCTGCACGTTCGATTGTTTCAATGATCGTATTCGCCAGCTCAGACATTTTCATATCGTGCACACACCCGTTCATAGACCTGTTCATACTTCCGGACGATTTCATTTGAATCGAACCGTTGCCGTGTATCGCGAATTCCGGCATCCGCCATCTGTTCGCGTAACTCGGGTGTATCGGCTAACTGGCCGATTCGTTCCGCCGCTGCCTTGACATCATACGTCGGAACGATGAATCCGGTTTGTCCGTCTTGGATCACTTCTGGTAAGCCACCGGCATTCGAGACGACACTCGGAACTCCGACCGCCATCGCTTCAAGGACGACGAGTCCGAACGCCTCTTTTTCCGACAACAATAAATGGATGTCACTGATTGCGAGCAACTGGGCGACATGTTCTTGTTTTCCGGCGAAGATGATTTTTTCATAGACCCCGAGTTCTTTTGCCCGGCGGCGCGTCTGCCCCATCTCCGGACCATCTCCGACGAGTAATAACCGCATGTCACGATTATTTGCAGCAATTGCAAACGCGACGAGCGTATCATCGATGCGTTTGACGGGGCGGAAGTTCGAAATATGTATGACGACGACTTCTCCCGGCTCAATCCCATAATGTCGTTTTAGACGTTCGTCGCGCATCGGATAATACACACTCTCATCAATCGAGTTCGCAATGACGTCAATATCGTACTCGGCATGCAACGTCATGTTCGTCTCAAGAGCAAGACTTTCCGAGACGGCGGTCACAGCATCCGAACTTTCGATTCCGTAACGGATGGCTGGCTGCATCTCTAAGTCTTGACCGATGACCGTGATGTCCGTTCCATGTAAAGTCGTCACGACAGCGACGCCTTTCTTCTTCGCCATATTGCGTCCGAGCTCTGCACAGACGGCATGCGGGACGGCGTAGTGGGCATGGATGATATCGAGATCGAACACATCGATGACTTCTGCGACTTTCGAAGCCAATGTAATATCATAAGGCGGATATTTAAATACAGAATATTGGTTGACTTCTACGAGGTGAACCGTGATATTCGGACGATATTCCGTCAGGCGAAACGGCATGCTTGATGTAATGAAGTGGACATCATGCCCACGATCCGCAAGTTTCATCCCGAGTTCCGTCGCGACGACACCACTTCCGCCTACGGACGGGTAACAAAGGATTCCAATCGACTTTTTCATATAAGATCACTCTCTCTTTAATTAGGTTAAGCTTGTCTTCTCGATTCAATTGTAAACAAAACGCCTCTTAAAAACTACATCGACCACTTTTCAAGGAGATTTCCGTAGAAAAGCTAGTCTTTTTCAACGTCTACCGTTACCCTAGAGAAAGAGTCTTGTTAGAGAGGAGCAACCTGATATGGCACCCCCATTTCAATTTCCGATTCGCTTCCGAAATATTTTTTGGATTTTAATCGGATCATTTATCTTTGCGTTCGGCATTTATCATTTTAATGTTCAAAATGAGTTAGCTGAGGGTGGATTCACGGGAATCACCCTTATTTTAAAGGGCTTGTTCGGTTTATCCCCGTCGATTACGAACCTCGTCTTAAACGTCCCGTTATTTTTCGTCAGCTATAAAATGCTCGGGCGGACGACGTTCATCTATACCTTGATCGGCACGTTCAGCTTTTCTCTTTGGTACGGCTTAATCGCCAAATATTCACCGCTTGAAATCATGTTGAAAGATGATATGGTGCTCGCTTCGTTGTTCGCCGGTGTCTTCATCGGTGTCGGCCTCGGCATCATCTTCAACAACGGCGGGACGACGGGCGGGGTCGATATCATCGCCCGACTGACGAAGCGGTATTTCGGATGGTCGATCGGTCGGACGTTCATGATTTTTGATTTTTTCGTCATCGTCGCTTCATTGACATATCTCGACTACAAACAGGCGATGTATACGTTGCTTGCCGTCTACGTCGGGGCCCGTGTCATCGACTGGATGCAGGAAGGAACGTATGCTGGTAAAGCCGCGATGATCATCAGTGATCACCGGACGGAGATCGCCGACGGGATTCACGCGACGATGAACCGCGGAACGACGCGGTTACTCGCGAAAGGTGGATTCTCCGGTCGCGACCTTGAAGTCTTGTATGTCGTCGTCGCCCGCAATGAAATCACCCGGTTGAAGACGCTCGTCAAAACAGTTGACCAACATGCTTTCATCACACTCCATGATGTGTATGAAGTAACCGGCGAAGGATTTACGTTCGACGAAAATCGTGTTCCGATCAAGGAAACGTAAAAACAAAAATAAACACCCGTATGATTCGATTCTGAAGAAGAAGATCGAACCAGCCGGGTGTTTATTTTTTATTAATTTGTACGCGTTACTCTTGAATTACTCGTCAGACGGTGCAAAGACCATCAAAGCGAGGCGGAGGAATTCGGCGACAGCGACGAGTGTCGCAGCGACGTAAGTCCAGGCGGCGGCGTTCAAGACACGGCGTGAGCCACGCTCTTCTTCCGCATCGATGATCCCGTGTTCCGTTAACTGAGCCATCGCCCGTTTCGACGCATCGAACTCAACCGGCAACGTCACGAGCTGGAAGACGACGGCACCGAGCATCAAGATGACACCAAGCATCGCAAGACCAGTCATCCCAGCGAAGAAACCAACGAGTAATAACGGGAATGACAGATTCGACGTAATTGACGCAACCGGTGCAATCCGGTGACGGACACGCATCATGTTATAGTCCGTCGCATCTTGGATGACGTGCCCGATTTCGTGCGCTGCAATCGAAACGGCAGAAACCGTTGAACCATGATACACATCTTCCGAAAGACGAACGACTTTATTCGTCGGATCGTAATGATCGGACATCGTTCCGCCGATTGCTTCGAGACGGACATCCGTAATCCCATTCTGTTTCATGATGAAGTCAGCGACTTGAGCGCCTGTCACCCCACTATGAATCGGAACTTCTTGGTATTTTTTATACGTTTTTCGGACTCGCATTTGTGCCCAGATGGGAACAATGATGATGATGGCGAGGTAAATCAGATAGTTAGCCATGTAACATCTGTCCTTTCCTAAAAGATTATACCCTTATTTTACGTTCAAGCGACCTTATTGTCAATCGAATCGCGTGCGACAAAGAAATATCCCATCAAAATACATAATCCCGTCAACCAGAACGAACCATAGCCAATCCACTGGATATGCTCCGCGAGCGCCGGATAGCGTGGCCACTGACCGAGCACATAGTCGACGACATCGTTATGGATGACCCAAATCGAGACAAGGACAAGTTCCTTGACGCGAAACGTCATGAATGGAACGTAAAGCAGTGCCTGGAATGCCATCGCGCCGTGCGAGACCATCAACATCAGTGCCATTGCCGTCAAATAACTGTTACCTGTCCCGAGTTCTTGAAGCATCAAGGCATTCATGACGACGGCCCAGACACCGTATTTAATCAACGTGACGAACGCGAGCGCTTCAAACAGTCGGGAACGACGATTGAAGATCCATAAAAACACGATGATCGTAAAAAATAGCGACGCCGTCGGACTGTCCGGGATGAACGGATAATAGTACCATTTCGCCGTCTCGAGTTGCGGTTGATACCAATAATAGCCGTATAACGTTCCCGCTAGATTGATTAATCCGAGCGGCCAAAGGAGGGCTTTATGTTTTAAAATCTGCAAAAACGGCACATTCATTCACCTCATGATAGACAAAAGCCGGAGGAATCATTCCCCCGGCTCTTCTCTTATTTATTGTTCTCTCCGCCTTCACCGTAAGAAGCGATGAATTTAGCGAGTTCTTTACGATCTGCATCTGAACCTTTGTACTGTCCAGCAGGCATCGCACCGACACCTTTATCTGCGATTTCATAAATTTCATCTTCTGTCTTTTGTGTCCCGACGAGGGCAGGAGCGGCTGCTCCACCTTCGAGGTTCTTACCATGACAGTTGACACATGACTGGTTCGAGTAAATTTCATACCCTTTTGCCGTCGTATCGATTTCAGGACCTTCGTTCATCGTCAACTCACCTTGTTTATGGATCGTATCCCAGTGCGTTGTTTGAACAGATTCCCAAGTCAAGAAAATGATTGAGACGATTCCGAGTAACATCATGCTGACTGCGACTGGACGTTTTGCCGGGCGACGTTCAATCCCTTGGTCGAGCCACGGTGCTACGAGTAACGCCGTAAAAGCAAGACCTGGAAGAATGACAGTTCCCATCAAAATGTACGGACCGGCAGCAAATTGATATTTCAAGAGCTGATAGAGGAATAGGAAGTACCAGTCCGGAAGTGGAATGTACGACGTATTCGTCGGGTCAGCTATGTTTTGTAGTGGTGCTGCTTCAACGATTGTCAGCGTCATGAAGCCGATCAAGAAGACCGCTCCTACCATCCATTCGCGAAGTAAGAAGTTTGGCCAGAACGCTTCCGTCCGACCTGGATACTCAGAATAGTCTTTCGACTTATTCGGCATCCGGTTATTGATCGACACCCGTGAATCGGTGACGAATTTCATTCCTTTACCACGATGCATCGTGTTCTCCCCCTTTTAGGTTGCCTAAGTTGATTGTCGGTTTAAAGTGGTCCAGAGATCCCTTGTTTACGGATCATCATGAAGTGGGCCCCGAGCAAGACGAACAATGCCGCAGGAAGGAAGAAGACGTGAATCGCAAAGAATCGAGCAATCGTACTTGCACCGACGATTTCTCCACCCGCGAGGAGCGTCTTCGCGATGCCACCGATGACCGGTATGCTTTCCGCGATTTGAATCGTAACTTTCGTCGCGAACAATGCTTTCATGTCCCAAGGCAACAAGTATCCTGTTAGACCAAGTGCTAAGACAACGAAGAACAAGAGGACACCGACGACCCAGTTCAATTCACGTGGCTTTTTGTATGATCCTGTGAAGAAGACGCGTAATGTATGTAAGAACAACATTACGATGACGACTGATGCGCCCCAGTGGTGCATACCACGAACGATTTGACCGTGTGCGACTTCGTTTTGAAGATAGTACACTGACGCATGGGCATTGATGATATCTGGTACGTAATACATCGTCAAGAACATCCCTGAAAGAATCTGGATGACGATTGTAAAGAACGTCAACCCGCCAAAACAATAAACGAATGCTGAAAAGTTATGGGCAGGGTTTACGTGTTCTGGAACTTCATGATCGGCGATATCTCGCCAAAGCGGAGTGATATCAACCCGCTCATCAATCCAATCATAGATTTTTTGCATCATCGCTTACGCACCTCTTTCGACTGGTTTACCTAAGTAGAGGAAACCATCTTTCTCTTGCATTTCATATTCATCAAGCGGCTTCGTCGGAGGCGTTCCTGGTACGTTGACGCCATCTTTCGTGTACCGTCCGAAATGACATGGGCAATAGAATTGCTCTGGGTGCGTCGGATCTGCTCCGAAACTGACTTGGCATCCTAAATGCTTACAGATCGGTGATAGTGCGAGAATTTCGCCCTTATCATTTTTGAAGACCCATGCTGATAATGTTTCTTCGAAATCATACCAAGCATCCTGTGTTTGCTTCTTGAAGTCGACCCGTTTTGGTTCTGTTGTGATGTCCGACAACTTCATTACTTTTACTTTATCGCCTGATCCTGATTTCTTCAGGACCGGATCAACTGCGAAGTTGACCATCGGCATGACCATCGTCGCTGCCATAAAGCCACCGACTCCAGTCAGTGTATACGTCAAGAATTGACGACGTGTTACGTTAGACCCGTTTTGAGCCATATCGATCCCCCCTTGTGATGTACGCCGTGCCCCAAGACCACTGTACTTCACACAAATTTCTCACATGGTAATAGTATCTTAATAAAATCATCGCGTCAACCGCTTCATAGCGCGGTCCAACGGTTTCCTAACTGTTCGAGAACTTGTCCTACAAAATTCCCGACCATCTGACCTTGCTGGTCGCGACTCATCGTCTCGAGCGATAATCGTGGAACATAGACGATGTCGTCGACCGCTGTGTCTTTCCAGCGTAAATCTGCCGTAATGAACGTGACAAAACGGAATTGCTCGGCAGATGCCGCTTCCCGCCAACCGTTCAATTGATCGAGTGACGGTATACCGACATACGTCATTGCTGGAAGGAGCATCGCCCGACCGGACAGTTGCCGTTCGACTTCTGACGCAACCGTCAGTGTCATGTCAGCACATTCCGCAAAAGCATGCATCGATTCATCAAATCCGATCGGTATCAATGGGACGACCAACGTATCGATATACGCTTGTTCGTTTCTCGTCCTTTGAACATCGGATGGTTTGAAACGCAAATCATTTCCCCCTTTCCTGTTCACTTACATTTCGTCACATTTAATGTATCATATCCGCTTTTATTACTGCTCGCTTAATGTGAACGTTTTATGAAATTCCATTCTATTTTTCTTCATATTTAGGTTTTTTTCAAACTCAAATAAAATCATCCTCTTCTTTATCCGAAGAGGATGACTGCAGACAAACGCGTATGAAGATTGAAAAGTGTATTTTAGTTATTGGAGTTGGCTCCGAATCGTCCGCAATTCTTCCGAGAGTGATTGAAAACGACTCCGATCGCGTGCATCAAGTGCTTCATCAATCAAACGAATCAATCGCTCTTCCTCTTGCCGATTGACCGTCGCCGCGATGAAATTCATCGCTTCGTCCGCTAATCGTGGTTCAACAGTGACCTCCGGTCGAAACGGGTTCTCTTCAAGTAGAGACAAGTATTCATCATCCATCATCATCCCTTGAAAATTTAACTCGATATAAATCGGTTCGTCCGTTAATCGGATGTCGTGATATGCCTTTTCCGGGTCAGTCGTTTTAACCTCACCTTTTTTAAAGAGAAACGGTTCAGCGTCAAACCCGTATGTCGTCATGATGATTGCTTTTGGCGCGAACATCGCATTTTGAACAAAATGAACTTGATCCAGTTTCGCATCATTACGAAGCCAATAATCAAGGATCCATTTGGATTCCCGACGCTTCAACGTGTAATAGGTCAAGATGCGGCGCAAGAAACGCTGTTTTCTCTCTGTCATCTCAATCCTACTCCCTTCTCCAATCGAATCAACTATCCATCCGTTCGACATAATCGACGAGATCAGCATCTTCTGGAGCGAACATCGCTGCTCGACGCAACAATGCTTGTCCCTCTTCGCGTCGTCCTTCTTCAACCAATGCGAAACCATATTCTTTCAAGAAGAGGGCATCATCCGCGAATGCAGATTCAACTTGAGCATACTGCTTCATCGCATTCGTATAATCTTCCAGCGCATAGAGTGATCGAGCACGGTACCACGTCAAGATTGGTGCCGTGACGTGTTCTTCGATTGCTGAAATCGTTTCAATCGTCGCCTCATGGTCCTCATCTTCAGCGAGGAGCGCAAGTAAACGTTCCGCAGCGAGCAAGGATTCCGGGTTAAGGGCAAGAGCTTCACGTAAGGCGTTGACACTCCCTTGGCGGTCTCCTAGCTTCAAGAGGAATAAAGCTTCCATCGTCCGGAGCTCATCATTATAATCGTCTCGCTCCATCCCTTGCTTAATGACATTCAACGCTTCCTTCGTCAAGCCGAGTTCTGCTTGACTCTCGGCGTAAGGCACGTAAGCCGACGTATAATCTGGATCTTGGGCAATCAGTTGTTGGAACGTTTCGACCGCTTTTTGGTGTAGTCCGACGCGGTGGGCGGTCATCGCAAGTCCAAACAGCGTATGCAAGTCAGACCGTTCCGCGACTGCACGTTCATATAAGGGAATCGCTTCTTCGAATTCACCGATCATTGCGAGCGACTCGGCGTACAGGGCATCCAGTGGCAATTCTTCTCTTAATGCCGGAACAGCTGCAATTTCAGCGAACAATGGGACCGCTTGATCAAATGCTCCAAGTGTCATATAGAGTTCAGCCAGTCCGTAAGCGAGCAACGGTTCATCCGGCGCAAGTGACCGTGCCTCTTTTAATTTCGCGAGCGCGACTTCGTCGAGTCCTTGTGATTGATAGAGGTCCGCTAACAAAACTAATGTCCGAGGTCCATTTTCGCTATCCGTCTTATCGACTTGTTCAAGGACAGTGATTGCTTCTTCTTCTCTATCAAGATCGATATAACATTCGGCAAGCAATAAAGCGACGCCAGCATTCCCCGCATAATCGACGTAAAGAGGCGATAAGATATCGACTGCCCGGTCCGAGAGTCCGAGTTCGATGTAAAGATCTGCGACAGCTAAGCGATCCTCATCGGTCCCTGTCTTTTCAAGTTGTTCGAGTGAAGCTAACGCTTCCGACGTATGGCCGTGTTCTAGCCCTTCGACGATTTCTTTTAATACCTGTTCGTTCAAGGCAAACGCCTCACTTTCTAAATTCAATTCGGAACTTATCCGTTCCCGTTATCTTGCAGTTTCTTTAAATCATCATAGAACGTTGGGTAGCTGACTTCAACTACTTCATTCCCGTTCACTTGAATTTCTTCGTTCAATGTCTTAGCAATCGTCAACATCATCGCCAAACGGTGATCACCGGCACTGTCGACCTCCGCCCCTTTTAATGACGTCGGGCCTTCAATTGTCATCCCGTCTGCCGTCGCTTCAATCGACGCTCCGAGTCTTCGTAGTGACGCGACGACCGTCTCGATCCGGTCCGTTTCTTTGACGCGTAACTCCGCTGCATCCCGGATGATCGTCTTTCCTTCCGCTTGCGTCGCGAGTAAAGCGAGGAGCGGAATCTCGTCGATCAATGAAGGGATTTGTTCTCCTTCAATCGTCATCGCCTGCAGGGTAGTCGATTCTACCGTCACATCCGCGACTTCCTCCCCTGCCACTTCCTGCCGGTTCGAAATTTTGACGCTCGCACCCATTTGTCGTAATACTTGTAAAAATCCGATCCGGGTCGGGTTCATGAGTACGCGTTCCGTCGTGATGACACTGTCCTCGCCAATCGCCGCCGCCGTCCACCAAAATGCAGCCGAGGACGGATCGCCCGGTATATCGACCGTCGTCGCCGTAAGTTGAACAGGACCTTCGACACGAATATGCCGTCCGTCTTCAAAGTCATCGATCGTCACATCGACGCCGAATTGCGGCAACATCCGTTCCGTATGATCGCGTGATAAGATCGGCTCAATCACCGTTGTCTCACCTGTCGCAAATAACCCCGCTAGTAAGACCGCACTTTTCACCTGAGCACTTGCGACCGGTAAGGTATACGTCGTTCCGACGAGCGGTTGCCCCTGAATCCGTAACGGAGCGTAGTTCCCTTCGATTTTCGCACCAAGCTGACTGAGTGGAATCGTCACCCGATCCATCGGCCGTTTTTTTAACGAATCATCGCCTGTCAATTCATACGCCGCCTCGCTACCAGCTAAAATACCGCTTAGTAGTCGAATCGTCGTTCCGGAATTCCCACAATCGATTTTTGCTTCGTTTAATGCAGTCGTCCCTGTAA
This sequence comes from Exiguobacterium sp. QJM3NY_9, assembly GCF_056173545.1. Taxonomy (NCBI): domain Bacteria; kingdom Bacillati; phylum Bacillota; class Bacilli; order Caryophanales; genus Exiguobacterium; species Exiguobacterium sp. QJM3NY_9. The sequence goes on from NZ_CM149679.1 coordinate 1,788,028, forward strand.
TCTGAATCGTTTTTTCAGAACGCTCGATTTTCGCACCAAGTGCCTCAACCGCCTTCAGTGAAGCGAGACAATCCGCTCCTTCGAGTGCATTCGAAATCGTCGTCGTCCCGTTTGCAATCCCACCAAATAAAAAAGCACGGTGTGTCATTGATTTATCGCCGGGTACTCGTACCTTTCCCTTTAATCCCATTTCAAGCACCTCACAGTCATGTCATAGGCGGACAGCAATCGTCCCACCGGAATTTCCTCTAAGTTAAATTTCCCGTTTTCTGCTAAGACGAATCGAATCGACTGATTATTTTTTTTATCCCGTTTCATATAGTCGAAATAGACCTCGAACGATTGCCTTTTTGGTAGTTCGACACCTAAACGCGTCAACAATTGAGCCAGTTGATCTCCTTCTTCGACTTGTCCCTCTAACATTTTGGCAAAGACTAAACCGATTCCGACTGCCTCACCATGCGCGAGACGCTCACTCGCATACTCGACGGCATGACCAAATGTATGCCCATAATTTAAAAAGGCACGGATGCCTTGTTCTTGTTCATCTTGTTCGACGATTCGTTGTTTGACGGAAATCCCTTTCGCAATCCAGGATTCGAGTGGCAACTCTTTCATATCGGACAGTTTTAAATCCATCAGTTGATCAGCAAACGGTTCCGCTGCCAATAGACCATGTTTCAACAATTCAAAAAAACCGCTTCTCCACTCGCGGTCCGGTAATGTTTTCAGAAAAGATACATCGTAGAGAACGGCACTCGGTTGATAGAACGCCCCGACGAGGTTTTTACCGAGCGATAGGTTTAGCCCGACTTTCCCGCCGACGCTCGAGTCATGCGCGAGTAACGTCGTCGGAATTTGGATGAACGGAATGCCCCGTAGAATCGTTGCTGCAACGAAACCGGCGAGATCTCCAATCATTCCACCACCAAATGCCAGGATGACCGTACGACGGGTCACCCCTCGTTCAATGCCTTCTTGAAGCAAGTCTGCATACGTTTCGAGCGATTTACTGCTCTCACCTGGTACGACAGTACTCGTCATCCAGTTTGTTTTCGGAAAAAGAGTCGTGACGTGTTTGATCAATGTCTCTAAATGAAGTGAACTGACCGTTTGATCGGTGATAATCCAAAAGCGATCTGCTACCTGTGCTTCTTCGACTTCCGCCAGGCGTCGCAACGCACCCGGCTCGATGTGAACCGGATACGGGCGACTCGCTTTGATGCAAAGATGCGTCAAAACAGACGCACCTCCTCCTTGTAATCAGCTATCGTTTGTTTTAATCGATCCATCGTTGAACTCCCGAACATTTCGAGAATCGCGGCTGCGACTTCGAATGCGACGACAGCTTCGAGAACGACAGCTGCTGCGGGCACAGCACAAGCATCACTGCGTTCAATTTGGGCCGTGAACGGCTCTTTCGTTTCAATATCGACCGATTGCAGGGGTTGATACAATGTCGGAATCGGCTTCATCGCAACTTGAACCCGAATCGGCATTCCTGTCGACATCCCACCTTCAATTCCGCCTAGGTGATTGGTTCTGCGGGAGTAACCTGCTTCACTATGAATGATTTCATCTTGGACCGTACTACCGGGACGACGCGCCAAATCAAAACCATCACCAAATCCAACCGCTTTCATCGCATTGACACTGATGACAGCTTGGGCGATCCGACTGTCTAACTTCATGTCATTTTGCGTAAATGATCCAATCCCCGGAACAAGTCCCGTGACGACGACTTCGACTTCACCACCAAGTGTGTCGCCGTCTTTTTTAGCTTGATCGATCGCACGCATCATCTGTTCAGTCGCTGCTTCATCTGCACAACGGACTGGAGAAGCTTCAATCAACTCACGCCGCGTCGTCGGATCAACGGCTTCAGCATCAACGCCACCGATTGATCGTACATGGGAAAACAAATCGACATCGAGCTGTGCCAACAATTGTTTCGCGATTGCCCCAACTGCAACTCGGGCCGCCGTTTCTCGAGCAGAGGAACGTTCGAGGACATCACGGAGATCACGATGACCGTACTTCAAGCCACCTACAAGATCCGCATGTCCTGGGCGCGGGCGTGTCAATGTCCGCGGACGTTCAAGCGCTTCCTCGAGCGGTTCCGCCTGCATGACTTGTTTCCAGTGCGTATGGTCTTTGTTTTCAATAAACAGACTGATTGGCGCCCCCGTCGTGTAACCGTGACGAATTCCACCCCGAACATCAATCGCATCCTGTTCGATTTGCATCCGCCGTCCACGTCCATAACCACCCTGACGTCGTGTCATTTCAGATTGAATTTTTTCGAAATCGATTGTTAGTCCGGAAGGAACACCATCGATGATGACGGAAAGTCCTTTTCCGTGTGATTCTCCAGCTGTCATGTAGCGCATACGCTTCATCCCTTCACGTCGTTAAATTTTTTCATAAAAGAAGCTTTGCTTCATTTTTAGACCAAATCGTTCCGGTTGAAAGATTTGTTCCGTTCCGCCGACGAATAAAATGCCGCCCGGTTTTAACGCATCCACAAAAGAGCGATAGACGTGCGCTTTTGCTTCTTCTGTAAAGTAAATAAGTACGTTACGACAGATGATTAAATCAAATCCACTGTCATAGCGATCTCCTAACAAATTATGTTTACTGAAACGGACGAGCCGTTTAATTTCTGGAGCGACCTCATATTGTTGATCCTGTTCGATGAAATATCGTTTTTTCCTTGATTCGACGACTTCGTTTAAGGCTGAAATGCCGTATCGACCTTGCTTCGCCTTTTCAAGAACGATCTCATCTAAATCGGTCGCTTGAATCGTGAATTGGGCAGGGTCCATCATCTCATTAAGAATCATCGCGAGCGAATAGGGCTCTTCCCCCGTTGAACAAGCCGCGCTCCATGTCCGAATCCGACCATGCGCACGTGCTTGCAGCACCGGAAGAATATCTTGTTCGAGCTGTTGCCAGCGAATCGGATTTCTGAAGAATTCACTAACATTGATCGTCATCCGGTCCAAGAACTCTTCATATAAGGTCTCGCTTTTTTCCATTGCCTGCATATACGAGGCGAAGGTATCATGTCCTTTTTTATCGCGCAAAGCCGTCAAACGTCGTTTCATTTGTGCTTCTTTATATTGTCCTAAATCAATTCCTGACTTTTTTAAGAAACGTTGGATGAAAAGCTCGTAATCGTCCATAGTACACCTCACTGGTCCTCTCTATCATCGGTCATACACGTTTTATGACCCTATCTTATTCTCTATAGTAGCATAAAGCCATTTCCTTTCCAAAATACAAAAACAGACGATTGAGCAATTGCTCAATCGTCTGTTTGCCGTTCGTTTCATTATGCGTTTACCGGTTGCCCTTGAAACCAAAGTCCAAGTTCACGCTCCGCACTCTCGACGCTGTCTGAACCATGGATGACGTTCTCGCTCATCGTGTTCGCGAAATCTCCCCGAATCGTCCCAGGTAGTGCTTCTGTCGGTTTTGTTTTTCCAATCATCAAACGTGAAACAGATACGACATCCGTTCCTTCGACACGAAGTGCGACGACAGGACCAGACGTTAAGAAAGTGACCAACTCTCCAAAGAATGGCTTCTCTGCGTGCTCTGCATAATGTGCTTTCGCCAATTCTTCAGACGCTTGCATCATTTTCATTTCACGTACAACAAATCCTTTTCGTTCGATCCGGCCGATGATTTCCCCAATCAATCCGCGTTCGACACCATCAGGTTTTACCATTAAAAATGTTTGTTCCATTTTTGAGTCCCCCTATGAAATGCTTTTAGAAAAGCGCTTACATAGTAAGTTTACTCGTAAACGGATTGAGCGGCAAGAAATTTTTAACAGTTTTTTATCCTTTTCGCTTTCCAACGTAACGTGCGACTTCTTCAAGTGAACGCTTTGCAGAAGACTTCGGTAAATGCTCTAAACGACGAATCGCTCGCTTAATGTAAAGATCGACGGTCTGTTGTGTCCGTTCAAGTGCGTCAGACGCTTGCAGACGGTCAAGAAGTGGCGCGACTTCTTCGTGGGAGGGCATCTCCTGAATTTTGACGAGTTCCTTGAAAAAAGCTGGATTTTCTGAGGCGTAGAAAACTGGCAACGTCTTATGCCCATGTCGTAAATCTTCTGCGACCGGTTTACCAAGCTCGACCCGGTTCGCTGTGAAATCTAGTAAGTCATCCGCAATTTGAAAAGCAAGACCGATGTCACGCCCAAATTGCCGCAATGCTTTCGTATCCGCTTCCGAGCAGTTCGCGACGATGGCTCCTAGATGACAACTTGCCTCAATCAAGATCGCCGTTTTCCGCTCGATTCGTTTAATATATCGTTTAATCGATTGATTCCAATCGTATTGATCATAAATTTGTTCGATTTCACCCTCACAAATTTCGCGCATCGCATGGACCATGACTTGGACGAGTTCCGGTTTCCCGATTTCTCCAATCAATTTGACTGCCTCACCAAACAAATAGTTACCTGAGTATAATGCAACTTCTTCATCAAAACGTTGCATGACGGTCGGCTTTCCACGTCTCAGTTCGGCATCATCGATGACATCATCATGCACGAGTGATGCCATGTGGACCAGTTCAAGACTTGCCGCGACACGGACCAGTTCATCCCGGTCTGCTTGACCAAACTTCGAAGCGAGCAAAACAAAAGCCGGACGAATCCGTTTCCCCCCCGCTTTCAAGAGTTGTTGTCCCGCAGCATCAATCGTCGGTTCTTCGGACGCAATATGATTTGTTAAGAATCGGTCGACTAAATTCACTTCTTTCGTTACATCTCGATAAATTGAATGCAGTGACATCTCACCACTTCTTCCCGAGGTGCATTGCAGCCGCCCCACCTGCAAACGCCTTTACTTCGACCTGCATGAAGCCAGCTTGCTCAAATAATTGCTTTAATTCAACACGATCGAGGAACACTTCCGTCGATTCTTGAAGCCAGTTATATTGATCAAACGATTTTGCAAACAAACGACCGACTTGTGGCATGATTTTACCAAAGTATAACGAGTAGGCCTCACGGAAAATTGGTGCCGTCGGTTGACTCGTCTCAAGACATACGACTGTTCCACCTGGTTTTAAGACACGATGCATCTCTTTGATGACTTGGAGATAGTCCGGAACATTCCGTAGTCCAAACCCAATTGTCACGTAGTCAAAGGAATGATCACCAAAAGGTAAATCCATCGCATTGCCATGAATCAATTCGACGTTTTTCATCCCTAACGCCTCGACTTTATCGACTCCGACTTTAAGCATGTTTTCAGAGAAATCGAGTCCTTTGATGACACCGGTCGGACCAGCCGCTTTCGCGAGTTGAATTGTCCAGTCAGCCGTTCCGCAACATAAATCAAGACATTTCGCCCCCGGAAATACATCCATCCGGCGCATTGTTTCTTTTCGCCATAATTTGTGCAAGCGGAAACTGATGATGGAATTCATCTGATCATAATTTGTCGAAATTGATTGAAACACTTCATAAACTTTCTTTTCTTTTTCTTGTGTCTGCACGCAGTTCACCCTTTCAAGAATATTACGCTACTGCCATTTGTTCTAAATGTGATAATAGTAGTTGTTGCGCTTCGTGATCGAGCAACTCGGCCTGTTTCCGAATGATGCGTTGCCCTTCTCGTGTTAACCAATCTTGACCGCTGATTGCCGCCAAACCTTGAACGAGTCCAAATTCCGCCGTCAGCCAGAGTAAGACATAATCTTCTGTCGACGTATAATTTCGCTCATGGATCGAACATTTTGCTTCATTTACACGCTGTACGGTCCGTCCTAACGTCACGAGTGCCGTTTGGGGAAGCGACGCTAACTCTTCAAAAAAGTAAGTCGAAAAAAGATCTCCCGCCAATACGAGCAATTGTCTTTCTTTTGATCCTCGTTTCGTTTCACCTACTCGTTCGTGTAAGACAAGTGCAACCTTCGCAAAATGTACGCCCTTTACGAGCGCCTGCCAATCCAATGTCTCGTTTTGAGCGACATCAATCAACCAACTGATCTGTTCACGATCGATGGAAGGGAAATCCACATGTCGAGCTAGTTGAGTCGTCTGTTTGTTGTTGAGCGCAGTAATGATTTCTGTCATGAATAGCTCTCGTTGGTCCATGCTTTTACCCCCCGATCTCCAGTGCCATCTCGTTGATGGATGTTCTTCTTTTTTAATATACCATAATCATCGCTTTTTCACGCCTTTGAATACCCACAAAAAAAGCCGTTCGAGGAATTCCTCGAACGACTATGTAGCCAAATTACTTGACTGCATCTTTCAATGCTTTACCCGGTTTGAAGGCAGGCACTTTGCTTGCTGGGATTTCGATATCTTCTTTCGTACGTGGGTTGCGACCTTTACGAGCGGCACGTTCACGGACTTCGAAGTTACCAAAACCAATCAATTGGACTTTTTCTCCAGATTGGAGTGTCTCAGTGATTGATTCGAATGTTGATTCAACAACTTTAGTCACGTCTTTTTTTGTAAGACCTGATTTTTCGACAACCGCTTGAATGAGTTCAGTTTTGTTCATTACTTTCACCCCCTCCCAATCGCTTCTTCGAGGCTAATCATACCTTATAAACGTTGCTATTACAACATTTTCGTCATAATCCCTCTCAATTTTCTGATTCTTCGATCGATTCCTCAGAAAACGTAGGTTCGCCTTTTTCGTTAATTGTATAGCTTTGAGAGTATGCCGGGACAAAAGGTTGATCATCATACAGTAAATGACGAATATCTTGACCGACTTTTGGTTTTTTCTTCGCAGTTTCAACGGCTTTCTTCAATTCAGGAAGATAGTTGACATACAACTGCCCTTGACCGTCGACATAGATGTCCAGTTCCGTATCGGAATAAGGACTCGGAATCTTCGGTTCTTCCTTAATGAACAACTTTTTATAGTCGATTGTGAATTGATTTTTACCAATCGAACCTTTAAATGGATATTTTTCATTTTTCTTTCGGTACGTATCGATGCGCACCTGTAGCTTTTGGAGTTCTTCTGCAACGAGTAAATCCATCAGCTTTACAGTCGGTTTCTCTTCCACATCGACTAACAAGTAAATGAACGTTCCACCACCTTCGAAACTATTCGGTGGAGGATCACTCATATAACGAGGAATTAAGCGTCCGAGTTCAATTTGATACCGCTCCATCAAAGGCGTATCTGCGTCTCTTGTTTTGATTGGTAAGACACCGGTATCTTTTTGATACGCGTCGACAGCACCTTGAACCGTTGCGATTTGTTGCGGATAGGGTATCCGGTTCGAAGGTTTTTGACTATCCGGGAAGAGACATCCCGATAACAACATGACAGGCAGCAACATGAAAAGAACGACTAGCTTCTTCATGCGCTCGGACCTGCCATGACGATGAACACCATAATAATGGAAGCTACAATAAAACATAGGAAGGCAAGGGTCGAGAGTAGGAACTGCCAAACCCCTGTCAATTTCGTTCGACTGATCGTGACGAATAGAACGCTAATCGCAAATAACCCGATCCCGCCAAACGAAATCCACATTTTTAATAATCCAGGACTCAAGGTTTCCACCCCACTCCGTTAATCTTTCGTCGTAAACAGATGTTCAATTTCATTTTTTTGCGGGCGTTGCATCAACTTCCGTACTTCTTCTTCCGGTGTGTGACCATCGAAAAGGACATGGTAGAGTGCCGTCGTGATTGGAAGCTCGCATTGTTTCGTTTCTGCCAAATCGTAAGCAGCTTGAGTCGCACGAACTCCCTCAACGACCATCCCCATGTTTTCTAATACGGTTTCGAGTTTTTCACCACGCCCGATGGCATTCCCGGCTCGCCAGTTCCGACTATGGACTGATGTACAGGTCACGATCAAATCACCCATCCCCGTCAAACCGGTGAACGTCATCGGTTTAGCACCAAGCAATGTACCGAGACGCGCGATTTCTACCATTCCACGCGTAATCAATGCTGCTTTCGCATTATCTCCATACCCTAAACCGTCCGTCATTCCTGCAGCTAAGGCAATGATGTTCTTCAAGGCGCCACCAAGTTCTGCTCCGATGATATCCGCGTTCAAGTACACCCGGAAGTTTTCATTCATGAAGAGTTCTTGGACACGACCGGCCTCTTCTAAATCTTCAGAAGCAATCGTCACCGTCGTCGGTTTACGTAATGCAACCTCTTCTGCGTGTGACGGTCCTGTCAAAACACAGACCGCCGAACGTTTTGCGGGATCGATTTCTTCTTCAATCAACTGAGACAATCGTAAGTGCGTCTTCGGTTCAATCCCTTTCGACGCATGAATGAGGACGACGGGTTCTGTTAATCGTTCATTTAACTGGCGTGCGACGCCACGAATCGCTGACGAAGGCGTCACAATCAAAATATGCGAAGCACCTGCTAAAGCATCATCTAAATTTGTTGTTGCCCGTAAAGAAGAAGGCAATGCCACACCAGGCAGAAACTCTGTATTCTCATGATTTTCATTAATGGCATCAACATTTTTTTGATCACGGCCATAAAGAATGACGTCATGACCATTATCTGCTAAAACGAGTGAAAGCGCAGTTCCCCAGCTTCCAGCTCCAATGACTGCAATTTTTTTCATCATGATTTTCACCCTGCCTTATTGTTTTTGACGTGCCAAAATCCGAATCGGTGTTCCAGTAAAATCAAATGCTTCCCGGATTCGGTTATCGAGATACCGTTTGTATGAGAAATGCAAGAGCTCTGGATCGTTGACGAACAAGACAAATGTAGGCGGACGCGATGCCACTTGTGTCGCATAGTTAATCCGTAGACGAACACCCTTATCCGTCGGCGCTGGATTCATCGCGACTGCGTCGACGATAACATCGTTCAAGACGCTTGTCTGAATGCGTTGGGCATGACTTTTCGCCGCTTGATTGATGACAGGGAGCAATGTTTGAAGACGACGTTTCGTCTTCGCAGAAACGAAAACGATTGGTGCATAGTCGAGGAAGCGGAATTCTTCACGAATTTCTTCTTCCATTTTCTTCATCGTTTTATCATCTTTTTCGACAGCGTCCCATTTATTGACGACGATGACAATCGCACGTCCGGCTTCGTGGGCATATCCGGCGACTTTTTTATCTTGTTCGATGATACCTTCTTCACCGTCGAGGACGACACAAACGACGTCAGCTCGCTCAATGGCTTTTTGGGCACGCATGACACTAAAGCGTTCTGTCGATTCGTAGACTTTCCCACGTTTACGCATACCTGCTGTGTCGATGATGACGTATTCTTGATCGTCACGTGTAAACGGTGTATCGATTGCATCACGGGTTGTACCAGCGACACTTGAGACGATGACACGTTCTTCACCGAGAATCGAGTTCGTCATACTCGACTTCCCGACGTTTGGACGACCAACCAAGGCAAACTTAATTGTATTTTCGTCGTATTCGATGTCTTCTTTGTTTGGAGCTAGTTCGAGGACACGATCAAGCATGTCTCCGAGTCCTAGACCATGCGTTCCGGAAATCGGATATAAATCGCCGAATCCTAATGAGTAAAATTCATACATTAAATCACGCATTTCAAAGTTATCGACTTTATTGACCGCGATAACAACTGGTTTATTTGAACGGAACAACATGCCGGCGACTTCTTCATCGGCAGCCGTAATCCCTTCGCGTCCATTGACCATGAAAATAATGACGTCCGCTTCATCGATTGCAAGCTCCGCCTGATGACGCATCATTTGAAGTAGGGGCTCATCCCCGACTTCGATTCCACCTGTATCAATCAAATGAAAATGACGATTGAGCCATTCTCCAGTTCCGTATATACGGTCGCGGGTAACACCTGGCTTGTCTTCTACGATCGAAACCCGATCTCCAATCACCCGGTTAAAAATCGTCGACTTTCCGATATTTGGGCGACCTACAATCGCCACTACTGGAATTGCCATCCCAACACCTTCTTTCTCTTCTCTCGCTTCATAGCCGTTCTATTGTATCAAATCAAGCGCGCTTATACCACATCTAACCGAAACATAAAAAAAGCAGACACGAATCGTGTCCACTTTTTGTCAAAATTTATTCTTTTGCATCCGAGTCTTTATCAGCGAGGTCCGCTACCGAAAACCCTTCATTTTGATCCGTATATTGAGAGTAGTCATCTTCATCCGTCTCTTCTTGTTCTAAGACACGCGTCGAAAGGGAGATCTTGTGTTCATCTAAGTGAACCTCAAGAACTTTCGCTTCGATTTCTTGTCCCTCTTCAAGCACTTCCGACGGCGAACTAATATGGCGATTAGCGATTTGAGAGATATGGAGGAGACCTTCGACTTGCGGTGCAAGTTCGACGAATGCTCCGAATTGAACGAGACGACGGACACGTCCTTTGACGATGTCACCCGCTTCGATTTTCCCTTCCATCTGTTGCCATGGACCTGGTTGCGTCTCTTTAATTGATAGCTTGACCTTTTCTGTATCGCGGTCGACACCAAGTACTTTCACTTCGACTCGTTGCCCTTCCGTTACGATATCAGACGGTCGTTCGACACGATGATGCGCCATTTCAGAAATGTGGACGAGTCCGTCAACACCACCGATATCGACAAATGCACCAAAATCCGTTAAGCGTTGGACAGTTCCTTCAAGGACTTGACCCACTCCCAAGTTTTCAAGCGTCTCTTTTTTCTTCGCATTAAGCTCGCCTTCGACGACCGCTTTATGTGAAAGAATGACACGATTTTTTTCTTGGTCGAGCTCAACGACCTTGACTTCGATCGACCGGCCGATGTAGTCAGAAAAATCTTCTACATAGTGACGTTCGACAAGTGAAGCTGGAATGAATCCACGTACGCCGATGTCGACGACGAGACCCCCTTTGACGATGTCTTTGACGACAACTTCAAATATTTCAGCCGATTCATATTTCGCTTCGACTTCTTCCCATGCTTTCAAGGCATCAATCTCACGTTTTGAGACGACGACTTCTTCGTCTGTAATCTTCTTCACCTTTACTTGTAATTCATCACCGACTTTTAGCACACCTCGTATGTCATCCAAATGGAGACTTGAGACTTCGCTAATCGGCAGGATTGCTTCTGTCTTATATCCGATATCAATGAGTGCTTGCTTGTCTTCAATCTTCACGACCATCCCAGTAACTACCTGGTCCCGATGAATTTCAAAATCAGGCATATCTTTCATTTCTTCGACCATTCCAACACAACCTCCTCACGATGAGTACAAGAAACGTAATAAAATACGTTTATCCTTCTTTTAACTTCTTACAATTCTGACTATTTGTCAAGGTTTTACACATGATTGTAGTAGACCGATTTGATTTCTTCGAGAATTCGTTCTGAAATCGCTTTCGCGGCACCGCGTTGATCGCGTAAATCTTCAATATCGACTGGTTTTCCGATTACGACCCGCATCGGCTTAAACGGGCGATAGTTGCCGATGATCGCGACAGGAACGATTTGCGCCGGAGATCGGAGTGCAAAAAAACCGACACCTGGTTGCGCTGCCGTGAACTCACCTGGAGCAGACCGTGTTCCTTCTGGAAAAATTCCGACGGTTTCGTCCGTTTTCAATAATTCAATCGTTCGTTTTAAAGCTTGACGATCGCCCTGTCCGCGTCCGACGGGATACGTCCCCGCTGCCGTCATCAATTGTTTTAATCCAGGGACTTTAAACAGTTCCTCTTTTGCCATATAACGAACCGAGCGACTCGTCGGAATCGCGCTAACTAGAAAGACGGGATCCCAGTTCGAGCTATGATTCGCACATAAAAGAACGGATCCATCCTTCGGAAGATTTTCTCTCCCTGTCACGCGAAGACGAAATACAGTTTTGGCGATGACGAGCACGACGAATCGCGCTAGTCGATAAACGGAGTCCGTTCGACTCATTTTAATACCCCTTCCGCAAGCTCTGTCAGACGGAGGACGACTTGATCGATCGACATGACGGTTGTATCGAGATAAATGGCATCGTCCGCTTGTCTGAGCGGAGACACTTCCCGTTCACTATCACGTTTATCACGCAACGCGATTTCTGCTTGAAGTGCTTCTAAGTCACTGTCCATCCCCCGAGACACGTTTTCACGATGCCGGCGACTCGCACGTTCTTCGACTGTTGCTGTCATGAAGACTTTCAGTTCAGCATCTGGTAAGACGACTGTACCGATGTCACGCCCATCCATAACAATACCGCCCGATTCTGCTAAGCGGCGCTGCATCTCGACGAGTGCCGAACGTACTTGAGCATGTTTTGCGACGAATGAGACATTGTTCGTCACTTCGCTCGACCGAATCGACTCTGTTACTTCGCGCTCGCCAATAAAGACACGTTGCCCGTTTTCACCTGGTGTTAAACGAATATCAAGTGATGTCATTAACTCACCTAACCGTTGCCCATCCTCGAGATCGATTCCTTGCTCAAGTGCTGCGAGCGTTACGGCCCGATACATCGCCCCTGTGTCGATGTAGACGTAGTCAAGATGTGCTGCTAATTGTTTAGCAATTGTACTTTTTCCGGCACCAGCTGGTCCGTCAAGTGCGATTTGAATTTTAGTCATGTTTTTCGTTCCTTCCGTTTGAACCATTTTTAAGCGGTTCATAGTATCGACCGTTATCATAGCAAAAAAATAGACTTAGGTGAATGAATTCGTGCCACTCCGCGAATTTTTCATTTGCGCCTGATAACAGTGCCGTAAGACGAGCTCACGACTTCGATCATGAATTTGTGTAAATTGAAAGGCGAGTTCGTAACGTTCTTCGCGTCGATCGACGCGAACTAACTCACCTAAAACATCAAGTGTATGGGTTCCTCCATGTTCGGCCGGTAGTAAAAACGTCAATTCAACCTCGTCTTTTAGTTCAATCGGTAAATGATTCGCTAAGATCAATATTCCACCTGCTGATAAATCAAGCGAGACCGTCGTGAACGGTTCGAATTTAGTTTTATGTGGATGAAGTGCGACGTCCAAAAGTAACGGCACACGTACGAACTGACGACGTTGAACACGCTCAATCTGTTGGTCGGTCGGGCGTCTGATTGCATATCGTTGTCCACGAAGCGGATCATTTTGTCGTTCGACGATTTCCGATTCAAAGCCATACAACCGTCCCTTTTCTTTAAAAAAGTAAACGTGAATCGATTCATCTTCCGATAAAATAAATGTTTTTAGCGTGTCCGCCTCACTCGGCGCTTCCATCCAGATTAAACGGTTCGTCACAGCCGTGACCTTCGTCCGACCTTGTCGATCTTCACTGTTGCGTACCATTATCAAATCACCTGTTTGCATCATGTCACTCTCTCCCAATCCATTCTATTCAATTACTATTTTTTTTGTATCGATGATTCAAGCGATTCGCACTCTTAACTTGGTAAAGGCCGACTCCCCATAAAATCACCATAAAAATAATGGGCAGCAAGGAAATACCACCATTTTCCAATATTAACAAATTAAACATACTGTGCGCAATCATCGGAACGATTAAGGACAGACTTAGCCAACGATTCGGGTAAATTGAAAATTTTGCACGCCCCATAAAGAAGCCCATTAGAACAGCAAAGAGTGCATGACCCGATACAGGAAGCAACGCTCTGAATATCATGTGTTCAACCGTCCCATTGACCATTAAATATAAAATATTCTCAAGCGTCGCAAAGCCGAGCGAACAGGCGACTGCGTAAATGATACCATCATAATAATCATTGAAACGTTGATGGATATATACGGTATAAAAAACGATAAACCATTTCGCAAATTCTTCCGTAATTGCCGTTCGAAACAGACGAATCGATTCATCTCCCCCAAATTCAGTCTGAACGACGTAGTCGATGAACATCAATGGAAACACAAGTAAAATGCCAAAAATGAAACTCCGTAAAATATAACCGACGGGTTCAGCTTCATGTTCATGGCGGAGATAAAAATAAGTAAGTAGTGCAATTCCCGGGGCAATTCCTGAGAAAACGATCGATAACACGTTTTTGCCCCCTTCCTATTCCTTAAGGATAAAGGTTTCTCCTGGAAAAGAAAACCGAGTCCATTGTATATCCGAAAAAAAAAGGTACAATTATGGATGAAAATGAATAGTCAGCTTTTAGTGTCTGACTATCGAACGAATAGACAGGAGGCTCTTTATGAAAAAATTACTATTAGTCCATACCGGAGGCACGATCGCGATGGCACAAAATCATTCCGGTCACGTTCTGCCGAATGACATCAACCCACTTGATGCTTCATTGCCACGTGCGACCGACATCGCGGACATCACGACACGCCACTTCGCGAACCTTCCTTCACCACACATCACACCGGACATCATGCTCCGTCTCGCACACTTCATCAAAGAAGAACTGCAGGCAGGGTATGATGGCGTCGTCATCACGCACGGAACGGATACGTTAGAAGAAACGGCTTATTTCTTACAGTTGACGATTGGTGCTCCAATTCCAATCGTCTTGACAGGTGCGATGCGTTCATCAAATGAAGTCGGTTCAGACGGTGAGTTCAATTTGATTACGGCATTGCGTGTAGCCGTCAGTGATGCAGCTAGAGGAAAAGGGGTTCTCGTTGTCTTTAACGGAGAAATCCACTCTGCTTTTAACGTCACGAAAACGCATACTTCTTCTGTCGATACTTTTAAATCTGTTCATTTCGGTAACTTAGGGATGGTCACGAAAGATCATGTCTATTTATTCAATACACCTGTCTTAAAACCAACGCACATGGTGACGAAACTAACAAAGCGTGTCTCCGTCCTAAAAGTTTACGCCGGGATGGACCCCGACCTTTTAGTTGCTGTCGGTGAACTTGGTTATGATGGTCTAGTCCTCGAAGTACTCGGGCAAGGAAATGTGCCACCGAGTCTGATGGATGCGATTCGTCAGCTGACTGAACAAATGCCAATCGTCATCGTCAGTCGTTGCTTTAACGGCATCGTCCAAGATGTCTACGGATATGCAGGCGGAGGACAACAATTAAAAGAACTTGGTCTGATTTTCTCGAATGGTCTGAACTCACAAAAAGCTCGCTTGAAATTGATGATTGAGCTCGAAATCGAGGCTACACACCCTGAACTTGAGACTTCATTTCAAGTCGAATGATCTGTCACTAAAAATAACCGCTTCCCGGGGAGGGAAACGGTTATTTTTTTAGCGATCGAAAAGAGCGCTTATCGCGTCGTTTCACGAACAAGTCGATCTGAAAGACTCGTTGCAATCAATTCTCCATGAAAACGACCGTTTTCGATAAATATTTTGTTGGCGTCATATCCTGCAGCGACGACACCCGCAATATAAATGCCGGGAACGTTTGACTCCATCGTTTCCTCATTGAAATCCGGAACTCCCGTTTCTCCATCAATCATGATACCGGCATCCGCGAACAAACCAACGTCCGGTGTGTAACCTGTCATCGCAAAAACAAAATCTGCTTTAATTGAGGTCGCTTCTCCTTGTTCTTTATAATGGACGTGCGTCGGTGTGATGGAATCGATCGTTGCGTTAAACACCATCTTGACCTTCTCGGCCCGTACGAGCGCTTCGAAGTTCGGGAGGACCCATGGCTTGATTGACGGACTGTACGCTTCACCACGGTATAACAGCGTGACATGTGCACCTGCCTTCTCAAGTTCAATCGCGGCATCGACACTCGAATTTTTTCCACCAATGACGACAACGTCTTGTCCGAAGAAAGGATGACCTTCTTTAAAATAATGAGAAACGTGCGGTAATTCCTCACCTGGTACGTCCATTTTATTTGGCAATCCGTAATAGCCTGTCGCTAAGACGAGTGCCCGTGCCTGACGCGTCACCGTCTCCTCCATTCGCGACGATACGACTTCGAACCCTTCACCATCCGTACGTTTACTGATTCGTTCCACCGTCTCAAACGGACGAATCGTGATTTCTTTCCGTTTAACGACTTCACGGTAATAGACGAGTGCATCTTGGCGTTTCGGCTTAAGTTCCTTGTTGATAAACGGAACACCACCGATTTCTAATTTTTCGCTACTCGAAAAAAATGTTTGATGCGTCGGATATTGATAAATCGCTTCGACGATATTTCCTTTTTCGATGACTTCGACAGCTAATCCACGATCTTGCATCTCGATCGCTGCCGATAACCCACACGGTCCTGCACCAATGATGAGACAATCCAGCATAATCTTTTCTCCTCTTCCACGTGCTTTTTTTTTATCTTAGCAAACATGAGCAAACGAAGAAAGAATTTAAGTTACATGAAAAAAGTTCACTCCTGTAAGAAGTGAACTTTTTCAAATTAAACCCATCCACGGAAGCGTGAGGCTTCCGCCATTTTACGAACGCCTACCATGTAGGCAGCGAGGCGCATATCAACATTTCGTGTATGCGATGTTTGATACACTTGATTAAACGAGTTCACGAGTACTTTTTCAAGCTTTTCATGCACTTCTTCTTCCGTCCAGTAATACCCTTGGTTGTTTTGAACCCATTCAAAGTAGGACACCGTTACGCCACCACTTGAAGCCAAGACATCGGGAACAATCAAGATTTCACGATCTGCGAGAATTTTCGTCGCTTCATTCGTCGTCGGACCGTTGGCTGCTTCGACGACGATTCGCGCTTTAATGTCATGCGCATTATCTTCCGTGATTTGATTTTCAATCGCTGCCGGAACAAGAATGTCACACTCTAATTCGAGCAGTTCTTTATTTGAAATTGTATTTTTGAACAGCGTCGTCACCGTCCCGAACGAATCGCGACGATCAAGTAAATACGGGATATCCAGTCCGTTCGGATCATGGAGAGCGCCATATGCATCACTGATCGCAATGACTTTCGCCCCCAAATCATGCATGAACTTCGATAAGAAGCTCCCTGCATTACCAAACCCTTGAACGACGACGCGGGCTCCTTCTAATGTAATCCCTTTTTTCGCAGCAGCTTCCCGAATCATGATGGCGACCCCTTTAGCTGTCGCAGTCTCACGCCCGTGGGAACCACCGAGTACTAACGGCTTTCCTGTAATGAAGCCCGGTGAATTGAATTCATCAATCCGGCTGTACTCATCCATCATCCAGGCCATGATTTGTGAGTTCGTGAAGACATCAGGTGCTGGAATATCTTTTGTCGGACCAACGATTTGACTGATTGCACGGACATAGCCACGACTCAGACGCTCGATTTCCCGGAAACTCATCTCTCGTGGATCGCAAATGATTCCACCTTTACCACCACCGTATGGTAAATCGACGATTCCTGCCTTCAAGCTCATCCAGACTGATAACGCTTTGACTTCGACTTCCGTTACGTTCGGGTGGAAACGGATTCCACCTTTCGTCGGACCGACAGCATCATTGTGTTGCGCCCGGTAGCCGGTAAAGATTTTTGTTGACCCATCGTCCATCCGAACTGGAATCCGAACCGTTAACATTCGCAACGGTTCTTTTAACAATTCATACATTTCGTCCGGGTAACCCAACTTCTCAAGAGCTTCTTTTACGATTTCCTGTGTTGCTTCAAGTACGTTTTTCCGATGATTCGCATGTTGTTGGTCAGTGATCATTCCAACGTTCCTCCCCATAAGTGGCATCCCCTATGCCGTTTCCTTGTTCGGATAAAGTATACCTTGTTCCGACGTGTAATGAAAGGGATTCCTACTATATTTGTAAGCGCTTTCTATCATCTACTCTTTTTCGTTTACTTTATGTTGTTCGAAGTCGCTTGATGACGTGTAATCGCTAGATTGATAAACGATTCGACTAGCTCTGGATAATCAATCCCGATTGCCCGTGCCCCGTCCGGGAATAGACTTGTCGCTGTCATACCAGGTAGCGTATTGGTTTCTAAAATAACGGGATGACCGATTTCAGGCACCAGGAAATCAGAACGGGAATAGCCCGAACATCCGAGGACTTGATGGGCGAGGACTGCCCACTCTTGTAATTTTTGTGTCGTCACCTCATCAAAATCAGCAGGACAGATATGCTCTGATCCACCGACTGCATATTTTGATTCATAATCATAAAATTCATTTTTAGGAATGATTTCGATGACGGGCAACGCTTTTTCAGCACCTTTTTGGCCGAGCACCGGTACGGTTACTTCTCGCCCTTTAATGAATTGTTCAATCAAAACCGCATCGTCTGCCTGAAAAGCGAGTTCGATTCCGCTTCGTAACATCGCGTCGTCCATCGCAATCGTCAATCCATTTGACGATCCTTCTTGAGCCGGTTTGACGACACAAGGGAATTCACCGCCCCACTGCCGGACCTTATCTGCGATGTCGTCACCGCGTTCAATCAAGACATCACGCGCAATCCGAATGCCAGCCTTCTCAAAGTGCAACTTCGACCGTGCTTTGTCCATCGCTAAAGCGGAAGCCAACACACCTGATCCAGTATACGGAATATCCGCTAACTCTAGTAATGCTTGAACACGACCATCTTCTCCATATTTTCCATGAAGAGCAATGACGGCGACTTCAACATCCAGATTGAAAATTTCTTCAGCACGTTCCGGATGGAAATCGATGGCAACGACTTCGTGCCCTTTTCCCTCCAATGCTTGAATCACGGACTTCCCGCTACTTAACGAAACCTCACGTTCTCCAGAAATCCCACCATATAATACTGCCACTCTCATACTCTTCACTCCTTCATCTTACGTTCACTGTTTATCATACCATCACTCTTTCAACGAAAAAATACAAAATGGTGTTAACTGATGATTCCTCATGAAAAAGACCACTTTCCGTCAGAAACCGGTCAGTGGTCTTAAAAAGAATCGTCGTATGTGCCGATTCGTTAAAAATCATCATTTACACGGAAAATGTCCCGGCGATCATTTTGATTGCATCCGAACGCTGAAGTGTTTTTCCGTATTCCGCCATCGCGAGCGGACTTTTCGCACTTGGTACGCCATATTCAGACAGTACGGTCGTAATCGTCCGTTCAAGCGCCTCTGCCATCCGTTCCTCGAAATACAAGTAATACCGTCCTTCGAAGTAGTACAGCGCTCCACCCGTTTCCGTCATCGGAACGTGGCGAAGCAATCCGTGGCTCGCTTGAATGACGTCCTCGAATTCTTCGAGTTGATACAGGACATGATGTACGATATCGACGGTCATCCGAATTTCTACTTGATCAAATTCATCAAACGTTTCTTCTGGTAATTCACCTTCTCGTCGTACATCGACCAACATCCCGTCATTCGGAAAGAATGTCACAAAAAATTCGAGTGTCCCGACCGCATGAAATCCAAAATTTGATTCTGCTTCTTCTAACAGGTTACGTAATAGGTCCTGTCCTTTTCCAACTGCCAGTGTTTCTGGTCGAACGTCGTGAACGGATAGTTCCTGCTTCGTAATAAACACACGTAAATGCCCTTGTTTAAATGTCTCAAATCTCATCTAAGACTCCTCCAGTCAATGCCGGAGAAAAACAACTTCTCCGTTCGATATGAATCACACTATACACCAGTTGTCGGAGTGAGTCGACTTAACCACCTTTTCCAGGAGGAATCGTCCGTCCCGAGGAGATGATCCGCGTATTTTTCAGGGAGCTGTTCGACGGCATAACCACCTAGACCAATCTCGACGTTCGGTACAGCCTGTCGTAGTTCGGCAAGCGCTTCATCTAAAAGACTGAGGTGGTCAGAAATCGTACACGAAAGGACGACAGCACGTGGTACTAATTGTTTTGTCACCGTCACAAGATCTGACACGGGAATTCCTGCCCCAAGAAAAATCACATCGAAGCCGGATTGGCGTAAGTATAGCGTAAAAAATAACAATCCCAATTCATGTTCTTCTTCTGGCGCACATACACATAAAATGCGCGGTAAAAAAGGATTGATCGGCATTTGCAACGATAATGTCGAAAGGCGGGCCCGTAAAAAGGCTGTCGCAAAATGTTCATGCGCAATCGTAATTTCACCATTTTCCCACTTCGAGCCGATTTCGTGCAGCAACGGTCCGACGATATCTTGAATCACCTTATCGAAACTAAACATCGAGAATGCCTTATTCATGATGTCATGGGCATGTCGTTCCTCAAATGTCGTTAATGCCTCAAACAGTTGTTCACGTAGTTCAACACCATAATCAAGTGGAAGCTCCGTGCGACTGACAGGCATTTCGTACAGTTGAATCGCTTTCGAAACAGATAGTCCTTCTTTTTGTTTGTCTACAATCCAGCGGAGCTTCGCGACATCGCTATCACTATAGATGCGATGCCCAGATTCACTCCGGTCCGGATCAAGCACTTGATATCGCCTTTCCCAAGCACGAATGGTCGTTGGGTTGAGCCCTACTAATGCAGCGACTGCTTTGATATTATATTTCCCACGATCCATGCACCGTGCCTCCTTCCTTCTCCTTTTCAGTATACCCGTAAAGGAAAATAATCTCTGTTCACAATGTGCCCTTACATCATGAAACCGAGGGAAACGAAGGCGATAATGATTGTAATCATAAGAATCGTCAGCGTGATGGCTAACGGATTTTTGACAAAGGGTTGCTTTAACCGTTCATTCCGCACATGTTCAATTCGTGAAGAACGTGGTGGTAAGCTTGATTTTGGTTCTTCTTGTCGGTTCTTTCGTTGATCGTATTTACTCAATTTCATCACCTTTTCTAAAAATAAGGATAATACTAGTTTACACTGAATCGGCTGATGAAAAAAAGACCTCTTCTAGTCGTTGTTCCCAATCCAAAATTTCAATCGTATGCCTTTTTTGCGGTGATTGTGTTGTCGTATTACCACAAATATCACAGCACCGGTCCTGGACGATCGGTTGCTCATCAAAATGATTCAAGATGAACGTTCGTCGACACGTTATACTTTGAATATAATTTATCATTTGCATAAGTTCACGTAAACGTATCTTTTTTCGCTCTTCTTGCCAAGCGATGATGTCCTCACGCGACCAGCGATCACTGAGTTGCGATTTTAATAACCGATACGCCGGATCTTCGACATCTAACCCTAAACGCCGTTCCATCGTTTCAAGCGGTTCCTGACGTGCCATGCCCGCTAACAATTGGTCAATCCAAAGCACAGGGGCATACTGCTTTTCGACTAAAAACTGCTGTAGACGGTGATCCCCCTTTGCATAGAGCAGTAGCGCTGTCGACGGCGCTCCGTCTCGCCCTGCCCGACCGACTTCCTGCATATAGGCTTCAATCGTCGCCGGCATCGAGTAATGGATGACGGTCCGGACATTCCCTTTATTGACCCCCATGCCGAAGGCACTTGTACAGACGAGACACTCAATCTCATCATGTAAGAATTGTTGTTGGATCAATTGACGATCCTCTGCTTCGAGTCCTGCATGGTAGTATGTCGCCTTCGTGATTAGACGTGCGACACGCTCTGCTTCGTTTCTTGTCGTCGTATAGATGACACACGGACGTTCTACCTTCGTTAACCAGTTTACCAGCACATGATCTTTTTGATCAGGCTCAACGTCTTCGACGATAAATTGAATTTCCGGTCGATTGACGGAATGCCGGATAATCGTCGGGTCCGACAGCTCTAAGCCTCTTAACATATCCTGTTCCACTTGTTTCGTTGCTGTTGCCGTCAAAGCTAAACAAGTCGGGTTTCCGAGTTGTTTCTTTACGATTCCAAGCTTCGCGTACTCGGGGCGAAACTCATGACCCCATTGTGAAATACAATGCGCTTCATCCACGACGAATAAATTAATGTTTGTTTGCTGAAGCCGTTGTTTGACGTTCGGCATCGCCAATTGTTCCGGTGACAAATACAAATACCGAAGTTGACTCAGGTGACGTAAAATCTGCTCTTTTTGGTCTTTTGTTTCGTGCGACGTCAATTTAGCGACGGAACGTTCACCGCGACTTTTGATTTGCATGACTTGATCTTCAATCAACGATAAGAGCGGCGAAAGGATGACGGTCAACCCTTCTGTCAACAAATAGGACGGAAGTTGATAACAGATCGACTTCCCTCCCCCGGTCGGCAAGATGGCGACCGTATCGCGACCTGCTAAAACGGACGCAATGATGTCTTTTTGACCGGCTCGAAAGCGGTCATGCTTAAAATAACGTTTTAAGACAGTCTCCATCATCTCTCCTCCCATCTTTTTCGCGCTAACGCGATACGAATTTGAAAATAATCGGTCTCAAGCTTCAATTCACCTTTAATTCGTTTCAACGAAAATGTCTCGTTTCGATTTGCTACTTCAATCACTTCTTTAAATTGTGCATCCGATAAGAATTGGCTCCGCGGGAATACGTCACTGTACATCGCAATTTCGACGAGATGATCTTCCATCGTGCTCTTCTTCAGGCGGCGCCGCTCGGAGATTTCATTCAAAGCAAATCCGTTACGTAACATATCCCACGTTTTCTGTGCTGATTGTGTCATCTTCGATTGATCAATATCTTCACCAAGACGTAAAATCAGTCCTGCTTCATCCAAGTGACGCAGACATTTTCGCCAAGCCATCATAAATTCCAAGCGGAGCGACAAGACGTCACTGTCAAGTTTCTCTTCAAGTTGCGGGTAAGACAAACCTGTTTTCAACCCCGACAAGCGGTAGCTGATGAGCGTCGCTTCTTTTACCGACAGCTGACGCAACGCCTCTCGTAATTCATGGTACACCTGATCAATCCACTGCGTACGCTGCGGCATCCCTTTGACGTATCGCCGGACCCAGTCCTTTATCGCGACGTCTTGCTGAACCGGTACGAAAAATCGTTTTTGTTCGAGACAAACGACGGTTTGAATCAAAAGGCTTAAGCGTTTCCATAAAATGATTGGAAATCCACGCAATTCACCGCCCATGTCATCGATTAAAAACGGTACTTTGATCGAGGATTCACTAAGCTCCGTGATGCGCAACGTTTCCGCTCGTTCAATGAAACCCTGCTGTTCCAGCTCAAGCAGTAGCCGATCGAATGTTTCTCGTCGAAAGGGCAGCACCCCAAAGACAGTTTCTAATTCATAGAAATGTGCATCCTGGAGTGATGTTGCCGAACGTTTTCCTTGAAGGATATGAAAGAGGCTACGATCTGTCCGTTCACCCCGGAGACGACTAATGGTTTCTAACAAAACTTGATTGATGACAGTCAATTTCATCCACTCCCCCTCAACTTCGATCGGTTTGATTATATTTAAAGTATCGTCTTCATTCGTTTATATGTATAGCATAATTAGCTTGACCTTTCCAAACCTCTTTCTTAGATTAACGCACCTACTGCGCCTTACCCGACTATTTCCATCGCATCCTGTTACTTTGTTTGAATACTTCTACCGCTTCCTCATTGAAAAGAACGCATGAGTCCGATACAATGACATATAGATGAGAACAATACTAGATCAATCATGTTTTCGAATAGAGAGGAGAAATACAAAATGGCTAAATTTACGATTGTCGATAAAGACACGTGTATCGCTTGTGGCGCTTGTGGTGCCGCAGCACCTGATATCTATGACTATGATGACGAGGGCTTAGCATACGTCATTCTAGACGATAACAAAGGGACAGCAGAAATCCCGGAAGCATTGTTCGATGACATGATTGACGCATTCGAAGGTTGCCCAACTGATTCAATTAAAGTGGCAGACGAATCATTCGAAGGCGACGCATTAAAATACGAATAAGTATTTGACAGTATGGTAGCTTCACGCCATGCTGTTTTTTTTATGACCATACATCAAAAAAGCTGTACGGTTCGACCCAATCGGTCGATCCGTACAGCTTTTTTTAACAAGAATACCTGAATGATCGTTATCGTTTCCCTTTGATGTACGGTACACCAACAGCTTTTGGTGCATCGGCGCGACCGACGACACCAGCAAGTGCAAGGATCGTTAAGACGTAAGGCGCAATCAAAAGATAGACTTGAGGAATTTGATCGAGTAATGGTAACTGTTGTCCGATAATGGAAATCGCTTGAGCGAAACCGAAGAACAAGGCAGCTGCCATTGCACCGAGCGGATTCCATTTTCCGAAAATCATCGCGGCAATCGCAAGGAAACCTTGCCCGAGAATCGTCGTCACGCTGAAGTTCAATGAAATCGAAGTTGCATAAACTGCACCCGCAAGGCCACCGAATCCGCCTGAAATCATGACTCCGATAAAGCGCATCTTCGTGACGTTAATCCCCATCGTATCTGCTGCCATCGGATGTTCTCCGACAGAACGGAGACGAAGACCGAATGGTGTCTTAAAGACGACGAACCATGCCACAACTGCTAAGATAATCGCAATGTACGAAGTATAGTAGACGTTTGCAAAAAACATTTTTATAACAGGAATATCAGATAGGAACGGCACATTCTCTTTCGAAATCCGGTTCGGAATCGAGTCTGTTTGTCCTTTTCCATAGAAGGCACGGACTAAGAAAATCGCAAGACCAACTGCTAAGATATTGATCGCGACACCAAGTACCGTTTGGTCGGCACGGAACAAAATCGCAGGCACTGCAAGGAATAAAGCGAAGATTGCTCCGATGACGATAGCGATTAACATCGCAATCCATGGACTAGCAGCGCCGAATCCCATCTTCGATAATGTCAGGGCTGAAACAACACCCGTGAATGCACCCATGACCATCAAGCCTTCAAGCGCGATGTTGACGACACCAGAACGTTCACTGAAAATACCACCGAGCGCTGCAATGATCAATGGAGCCGAATAGGCAAGCGCGATCGGTACGATAATATAAAGTACATCTAGAAAGCCCATTATTTATCGGCTCCTTTCACTTTTTTGCCTTCTGCTCTTTTAACCGTCAGCTTTTCGATGACGAGACGGATCGCGTAACCGGAAGCGACGAAGATGATGATGAAGGCGATGATGATTTTAATCAGTTCTGGTGGAATCCCGATTTGTTGCATCGACAATCCGCCAATGTTGAGTCCGGCAAATAATAACGCGGCCAGAACGACTCCGATCGGGTTGTTCGCACCAAGTAAGGCGACGGCGATTCCGTCAAATCCAACACCCGTAAAGGATGCGTTTAGCGTCATGTTTTGGAATGTCCCTAACCCTTCCATCGCACCAGCAAATCCAGCGAATACACCAGAGATGACGAATGAGAGAATGATGTTCTTATTGACACCCATACCGGCATACTCTGCAGCACTTTTATTAAATCCAACTGCACGTAACTCGTAACCGAGCGTCGTCTTCCAAAGAATGAACCAGAAGACGAGTGCGGCGACGATGGCAATGAAAATCCCATTGTGCAAACGCGAAAAATCCGTTAACTCTTGCAAGAATGGTGAAGCCAACGAAGCCGTTTCTTTGACTGAATCTGTCCGCTCGTTTTTGATTCCGATGACGTGACGTAAAATATCATTCGTCACATACAACGCGATGTAGTTCATCATGATTGACGTGATGACTTCATGGACATGGAAACGCGCTTTTAAAATACCTGGAACCGCAGCCCAAAGTGCCCCCGCTAAACCCGCTCCGATTAACGCGAGTGGCAAGTGGATTGCTGTCGGGAGATCGAAAGAAATCCCGATCCAGACCGCGACCATCCAACCGACTAAAACTTGACCTTCAACCCCGATGTTAAATAATCCCGTTCGAAAGGCAAAGGCGACGGCGAGACCCGCAAAAATCAATGGTGCTGCTGCACGCAACGTTTCTCCGATACTATACGGTTCACCAAAGATTCCGTAAAACAGTTGATCAAATCCAGCGATTGGGTCATAACCACCAATCAACATGACGATGGCACCAACTACCATCCCGAGGATAATTGACAAGATTGGAATCAAAATCCCATAAAAACGTTCGAGTTTCATGAACGACCTACCTCCTCTTTCTTACCGCCAGCCATCAGGAAGCCGAGTTCAATTTCATTCGTTTCCTTAGGATCGAGAAAGGCTACTGTCCGTCCTTCATACAGAACGGCAATGCGGTCTGAGACTTGTAAAATTTCTTCGAGTTCAAACGAAATCAAGAGGACAGCGCGTCCTTTTTCCCGTTCAAGTACTAACTGCTCATGAATGAATTCAATTGCACCGACATCGAGTCCACGTGTTGGTTGCGCAGCAATTAATAAGTCAGGTGAACGATCGACTTCACGCGCGATGATGGCTTTTTGCTGGTTCCCGCCCGATAAGGCGCGAGCAAATGTTTCAGGACTTGGAGTTCGGACGTCGAACTTCTCAATTAACGTTTGAGCTTTTTCCATGACCTGCTTATAGTTCATGATGCCTGCTTTTGAATACGGTTTTTGATAGTACGTTTGTAAGACCATGTTATGACCGATTGAATAATCAAGAACGAGTCCATGTTTATGACGGTCTTGAGGAATATGACCGATGCCCGCTTCCGTCACTTTCCGCGGCTTCAGGTTTTTGATTGATTTGTTGTTTAAGAATACTTCTCCGCTTTCGGCTCTTCTTAATCCTGTGATTGCTTCAATCAATTCAGTTTGACCATTCCCATCAATCCCTGCAATCCCGACAATTTCGCCGGCTCGAACATCTAAGTTCAGTCCGTCGACTGCTTTAATCCCACGACCGTCTTTAACGACGAGGTTTTTTACATCGAGAACGAGTTCTTGTGGATTTGCCTTGGAATACTCCGCATCAAAGTTTACTTCACGGCCAACCATCATTTCAGCGAGTCTCGACTGTGTCATCGTTTCATCGATATCAACTGTACCAATGTACTTACCACGACGAATCGTCGTACAGCGATCTGCCACTTCCATGATTTCCTTCAATTTATGTGTGATCAAGATGATCGACTTACCTTCAGCAATCAACCGATTCATGATTTGAATCAATTCTTTGATTTCCTGAGGCGTCAATACAGCCGATGGTTCATCGAAGATGAGAATGTCAGCTCCACGATACAGTGTCTTTAAAATCTCGACACGTTGTTGCATCCCGACTGAAATATCTTCAATTTTTGCATCTGGATCTACCGCAAGACCATACTGCTCCGAAATTTGGCGTACTTTCTCCCGGGCAGTTGCGCGGTCGATTTTAAGACCCGATTTCGGTTCTGCACCTAAAATGATGTTTTCCGTGACGGTGAAATTTTGAACGAGCATGAAGTGTTGATGCACCATGCCGATTCCAAGATCATTCGCGACGTTCGGACTCGTAATATTAACTTTTTCACCGCGTACACGAATTTCTCCAGCCTCAGGCTGATACAAACCAAATAAGACGTTCATCAGCGTCGATTTTCCGGCACCGTTTTCACCAAGTAAAGCGTGAATCTCACCTTTCCGAAGCTGGAGCGTGATATTATCATTTGCGACGAAACTGCCAAACTCTTTTCGTATGTTTAGCATCTCAATGACGTATTCCAAGAAAATCCACTCCCATGTTTAGTTTAAAAGGGGAGGCCGCAATGCTAGCGACCCCCGCTTCCATTTTATTAAAGTGATGCTTCGTACTCTTTATACTCATCGTCAGTTCCTGGAACTGTGATCTTTCCATCGATGATTTGTTTTTTGTAGTCTTCGACTTTCGTCAAGACGTCTTTTTCAATGTTGTCTTGTGAAGGTGCGATATCAACGCCGCCGTCTTTAAGACCGAATTCTACGACTTTACCTGCTGGGAAGTTGCCATCTTTCGTATCTTTCGCAACTTGTTCAACTGCTGTATCAACACGCTTGACCATTGACGTCAATGTAACGTTTTCTGGCATACCTTCTTCGACTTGGTCACGGTCAACACCGATGACCCAAACATCTTCACCGTTTTTCTTACGGTTCTTCGCTTCTGTGAAGACACCTTGTCCTGTACCACCAGCTGCGTGATAAATCACGTCAACTTTCTTACCGTACATCCCTGAAGCAATTGCTTGTCCTTTTTCAGCAGCATTGAAATCTTCTGCATATTGAACTTCAACTTTTGCATCTGGGTTGACAGCCATGACGCCTGCTTTAAATCCACTTTCAAACTTTTTGATTAAGTCTGAGTTTACGCCACCGACGAATCCGACTTTATCTGTTTTCGTAGTAAGACCCGCGACGACACCGACGAGGAACGAACCTTCGTTTTCCTTGAAGACGATTGACGCGACGTTCGGCTTATCAACGACCATATCGACGAGTGCAAAGTTCTTGTCGTCAAACTGATCCGCTACTTTACCGATGTCTTCTGCCATCAAGAACCCGATTCCGAGAATCAAGTCGTAGTTCGCACGTGCTAATTGTTGTAAGTTCGGTTGATAATCCGATTGTTTTGCTGATTGAAGGTATTTGTAACCAGTTCCTTCTTCCAAATCGTTATCTTTACCGAACTTCTGAATGCCTTCCCATGCAGATTGGTTGAATGATTTATCATCAACACCGCCTGTATCTGTGACCATACCTACTTTGAAGCCGTCTTTTTCGCCGCTTCCTGAATCTTTAGAATCATCGTTGCTACCACATGCTGCGAGTACCGAACTCATTGCTAAACCTGTTGCTGCTAATGCGAGAAGTGACTTCTTTTTCATCTGAAATAATCCCCTTTCGAATATGGTCATACAAAGTTCCTGACTACGTCAAGCACCTGAGGCTGGTGATGAGGAGCGTTACGTAGGTTGGCGGAAGCGCTTTCAGTAAAACTCCTAAAACAATCGATTATACACGTTTACGGATGACATGGAAATCAAACTTATCCGCACGGAAATAGTTCGCTGAATAAAGAACGGATCGGTCGAGCTCATCATAATGCGTTTGTCGCAACGCGAGCAAGGGTTGGTCCGTATGTAATTGTTCAGCGATTTTCGGATCGATTCGAGGTTCGATATGCGTCACCGCATGTGTGACCCGACGACCTAGTTCTTTTTCTAGTGCGTCGAACAGTGAAGTCGAGGACGTAAACTGTTCTTCATTTTTAATATAATGGCTTGGAATCTTATCGACGCAATAGACAACAGGAACATCTCCTGCAAGTCGGATTCGTTCGATTCGATAAACCAGTTCATCCGGACCAAGTTGGAAACGTTCTCGGTCACGTTCTGTCGGTTGGACCATTTCTGAAGATAAGACTTCAGACGTTGGAATCATCCCAGCGCGCGCAATCATCTCCGTCACACTGTACAATTCTTCAATCCCCGACGTGAATGGTGGTCTTGCATTGATAAACGTACCGACACCGTGTTTACGGATGACGATGTTCTCATCTTCAAGAATTCGTAAAGCCTCCCGAAGAGTCGCTCGACTAACGCCAAGTTGCTTTGAAAGTTCAAACTCTGAAGGTAGTTTCTCGCCTTCCTTGTAAACGCCGTCATCGATGTCAGACTTAATCTTTTCAATCACTCGTAAGTAAAGCAAACGATGATCTAATTTAATCGACATGACGCATCTCCATCCTCTATCTAGTTGTAACCAGTGCTCAGACTTCTGACGTATGAGAACTCCAGCCAAGATAAGTATATGACGTCGAACACAATCCTGCAATCATTTTGTAACAGGTTAGAAGTCTGACTTCTGGCGCTTTTGTAACCCTTTTCATATCGTATCTATTGTTGGAAGAAAATAGGGCGTTCTACCTAAGAATGCCCTCTCTTCCTTTGACGCTTATTGTTCAGGTACTTCTGTTTTACCTGAAATGACTTTTTCTTTCGCTTGTTCGAGCATGTCGAGTGTCTTTTTCGAGATTTTTTCTGACTCAATGATATCAACGCCTTGCTCTTTCAAACCGTAACGAATCGTCTCTCCACCTGTGAGTTTTCCAGCTTTCGCTTCATTCGCTGTATCTTTGACCGCTAAGTCCACTCGTTTGATGACAGATGTCAACGTGACATCTTCTGGCATGCCTTCTTCTTGTTGGTCACGATCGACACCGATGACAGCAACTTCTTCTCCATTTTTCTTCCGGTTTTTCGCTTCTGTGAAGACGCCGTTTCCTGTTCCACCGGCTGCCGGGAAAATGATATCTGCCCCTTTACCATACATGCCTGCTGCGATTGCTTGTCCTTTTTCAGGTGCAGCGAAATCTTCTGCGTACTGTACGTCAACTTTGATGTTCGGATTAACGGATTTTGCCCCAGCCTCAAAGCCTGCCCGGAAGCGTTCGATTACATCCATCTTCATTCCACCGACAAAGCCGATGTGATCTGTTTTCGTTTCCATCGCGGCAACGATTCCCGCAAGGTAGGCACCTTCGTTTTCTTTAAACGTAATCGATGTCACGTTGTCTCCTTC
Source organism: Exiguobacterium sp. QJM3NY_9 (assembly GCF_056173545.1). Taxonomy (NCBI): domain Bacteria; kingdom Bacillati; phylum Bacillota; class Bacilli; order Caryophanales; genus Exiguobacterium; species Exiguobacterium sp. QJM3NY_9. Next base: position 1,818,137 of record NZ_CM149679.1, read on the forward strand.
GACGACGTTATCGATGATTGCAAACTGTGTATCTTTAAACTGATCGGCAACCGTTTTGATATCTTCATTAAACGTATTCCCAATCCCAAAAATCAAATCTTCTCCCGCTCGTGCAAGACGCGATAAGTTCGGTTGGTAATCTTGTTGCGATTTTGATTGAAGGTACGAGTAACCCTCATTTTTCTGAAGGTCGTTTTCTTTTCCATACGCTTGCAGACCTTCCCACGCCGACTGGTTAAACGATTTATCATCGATTCCGCCTTTATCGGCAACCATTGCGACAGAAAACTCGTCCTTGTTTCCCTTTGCACTATCATCTGATCCTCCACATGCTGCGAGTCCCACTGTTGCTACCGTCATTGCTGACACAAGTACTTGTTTTTTCTTCATTGTCATTCATCTCCTCTTCCATTTATGTGAGCGCTTTCATTATCTATTTGTGTAAAAGTCGCTCACTTACCTCTGTGAGAGGTAGGTCAACTCATATGACTGAGTATGACAAAACATGCGTATAAAATCAACAGACGTCTGACAACTATTTTCCTGAAATCGTTCTCATTTAGACTTTTTTTAATATTTTCTTACACGTAAAGAAAACCAACGCTCATTATGTGAACGCTGGTTCTCTGTTATTACTTAACGTCCGATGACTCGGCGTGGTTTCGATCCTTCTGACGGACCGACGAGGCCATTCTCTTCTAATGCATCGATCAGTCGTGCAGCGCGATTATAACCAATCCGATACTTCCGCTGTATCATTGACGTCGAGGCTGTATCTTGCGTCAAGATGAACTGAACAACCTCATCATATAACGGATCGTCGACGTCAGATTCACCCTCAGGAACATCTTTTGGAATCATCGCTTCCACGTACTGTGCTTTTTGTTGACTGATGACATGGTTGACGACTTTTTCAACCTCTTCGTCTGATAAGAACGCCCCTTGGACACGAACAGGTTTATTCATCCCATTTCCAAGTAGTAGCATGTCTCCTCGTCCGAGTAGCTTATCTGCCCCGCTCGTATCGAGGATGGTGCGAGAATCCGTTCCACTTGATACGCTGAAAGCAATCCGAGACGGTATGTTCGCTTTGATGACACCCGTGATGATATCGACACTCGGCCGCTGTGTCGCAATCACCATATGAATTCCTGCTGCCCGTGCCATCTGAGCAAGACGCATGATGGCGTCCTCGACTTCGTTTGAAGCGACCATCATCAAATCTGCTAGCTCATCGACAATGACGACGATGTAAGGTAGGCGTTGATGGACTTTCTCTTCCGCATTCATCTTATCAATCAATGCATTGTAGCCTTCGATGTTGCGGGCGCCGTTCTGACTGAAGATTTCATACCGCCGTTCCATCTCTGAAACGACTTGTTTTAAGGCTTGCGCCGCTTTTTTCGGGTCGGTGACGACGGGTGCGAGAAGATGCGGAATGCCATTGTAGACATTCAACTCAACCATTTTCGGATCAATCATCATCAAGCGGACTTCATCCGGCCGTGCCCGCATCAATATCGAGACGATCATCCCATTGATACAGACTGACTTTCCGGATCCCGTCGATCCTGCGACTAACACGTGTGGCATTTTGTTTAACTTCGCCGTCACGGTCTCTCCCGAGATACTCCGTCCAAGGGCGACAAGTAATCGATCAGGATCGGCTTGAACGCTTTCTGCTCCGAGGACTTCCCGAAGTGAGACCATCGCCACTTCACGATTCGGCACCTCGATCCCGACCGCTGCCTTTCCCGGAATCGGTGCTTCGATTCGAATGTCCTTCGCAGCGAGCGCGAGCGCCAGGTCATCTGCGAGTCCCGTAATCCGACTGAGCTTGATCCCTTGGTGCGGTTCAATTTCATACTTCGTGACACTTGGACCTAAATGAATTTTTAAGACCTTTGCCCCAATCCCAAACGACTTTAAGGTCGCAATCAATTTCGTTGCATTGTCCTTGAGGCGTTTGTTCTCTCCTGATAAATCTTTTGATGTCGGCTCCATCAATAATTCAAGAGAAGGCAATTGGTATCCGTCCGGTGTTTCAGTCATCGTCAACGGACCTTGTAGTTCAGCCGCCTGCGGTTCGACATGGTCCGCGAACCCGATGATCGGGACGTCTTGAATACTCTCCACTGCATCTTCTGGTTCGTTTTCCGGAAGTGACGGCACAGTAGTCTCCTGTTTAGCTGTTGTTGGTTTTGCTTGCCGTTCGAGTGGTTTACGTTCTTTTTGTTTTTTAGCCTCTTTGACAGGACGCTCCTTGCGTTCAGGTAAAGATCGCTCACGATTTCGAAACGCTTCCACCCGCTCGAGCATTCCATGCGCCAGTTCACTGAAGAATAACGGATGAAGCAGGTGCACGCTTGTGCCAATTAAAAACAACCCAATCAAGAAGGCACCAAAACTCGAAATGTAATAGGCCGATCCTTGATAGAGCCAAGCATTTAATGTACCCCTCGGCTCTCCTAATATTAAATCAATCCAAATTAAAAGACCGGCTGCGAGTAAACTGATCGCCCATTTTTTTTGTCGCTCGAGTTGCGATAGGAACAAGAGGAGCAAACTCCCTGACAAACCATAAAGCAACGAGCCGAATTGACCGACCGTATCAAAAGCGAACTCGGCGAACTTCTCACCGACTCGTCCAAATTCTCCTAACGCAAGAAGATAGGCTAGTAATAACAAAACAGCGAAAACACCTACATATGTACGATATTGAATCGGAGGGCGTTGTTTTTTAGCCGGCGGTCGTTTCCGTGCCGTCGTTTGTTTGCGAACAGGTTTCTTTTTTGTCGTCGCCATCTATACTACCTCCTGATAAAAAAACGACTCAGCTGACCAGGAATTGGTCGATCTGAGTCGCTCTTCTTGTTAAATCTCCATGATGATCGGCAAAATCATTGGACGACGTTTTGTCTGTTCATATAGATAAGAACTCAGCTTATCTCGGATCAACGACTTCATTTCAGTCCAATCGAGTTCTCCCGTTAATTTTCCTTGGAGTTGTTTCGCGACGATTCGGTTAGCCTCATTGATCATATCTTCTGACTCACGCATGTAGACGAATCCACGTGAGATGATTTCTGGGCCTGACACGATCGTTTTGTTCTTCCGACTAATCGTGATGACGCAGAGAACGACACCATCTTGAGACAAGAGACGACGGTCACGTAAGACGATGTTCCCGACATCTCCTACACCAATCCCGTCAATCAACACATTTCCGGCATTCACTTTACGTGACATGCGTGCTTTACGTTTTTCAAATTCGACCACATCACCATTTTCAATAATGAAGATGTTGTTTGCATTGACACCTACCGTCTGTGCGAGACGACTATGCGCTTTTTGCATCCGGAATTCTCCGTGAATCGGAATAAAGAACTTCGGTTTGATTAAGTTGAGCATCAACTTCAAGTCTTCTGCGTGACCGTGACCAGACACGTGAACTTTACGTTGGTTATAAATGACGTTCGCCCCGGCACGGAACAACAGATCGATTGTTTTCGAAACCGATTTCTCGTTCCCTGGAATTGGTGACGCTGCGACGACGACTGTATCGTTAAGACGGATGTTGACTTGTTTATGTGCATTGCGTGCCATCCGTGTTAATGCCGCCATCGGCTCGCCTTGTGAACCGGTCGTCAAGATGACGACTTGGTTATCATCGAGGCGATTGATTTCTGATAACTCAATCAATGTTTTTTGCTTAAACCGTAAATAGTTCAAACGTTGCGCGACTTCGACGATGTTGACCATACTTCGTCCGACGACTGCAACTTTCCGGTTATTCGCTTCGGCCGCTGCGAATACTTGTTGCAAGCGGTGAACGTTCGATGCGAACGATGCAACGATAACACGACCTGGTGCTTCATAGATGACGTCGTTCAATTCGGACCCGACCGTCGACTCTGAACCGGACATCCCTGGTCGCTCTGCATTCGTTGAATCAGATAGAAGACATAAAACGCCCCGTTGCCCGATTGCTGCAATCTTACCGAAATCTGCTTGTTTCCCGTCGACTGGTGTGTAGTCAAACTTGAAATCCCCCGTATGAACGATGGCTCCTTGTGATGTTTGGATACAAACCCCGACCGCATCCGGTATCGAGTGGTTGACGCGGAAGAACGTAATGAAATGTCCCGCAACGGTTAATTTCGTCTTGGCATCAATTGGACGAAGATCTGCCTTCTTCAATAAACCGGCTTCTTTTAATTTGATTTCAATCAATCCGAGTGTCAGGCGTGTCCCGTATACAGGCACTTTCAAGTCACGTAAGACGTAACTGAGTGCGCCGATATGGTCTTCGTGACCGTGCGTGATGAAAATCCCTTGAATCCGTTCTTTGTTTTCCTTCAGATAACTTATGTCTGGAATGACTTTGTCAATTCCAAGCATCTCATCTCCTGGGAACATCAAGCCAGCATCGATTACGAAGATGTCCTCGTCGAGTTCGACGACGTACATGTTCTTACCGATTTCACCAGCCCCACCAAGAGCAAAGACGCTTACTTTTTCCGTCTTTTTCTTTGACACAACATGACCTCCTATTTGTATTCACTTTTCGTGAGCCGTCCACTTATCACTATCACTATTCTAGCCGAACTTTGCCTTCCTGCCAACAACGGGACTAGGAAAATTAAAAAAAAAACGTCATACCGAATCAGAACATGTCCGGTATGACGCTTCATCAGGATTCAAGCAAGTGCTCGATTTCCTCAGTTCGATTGGCCTTTTCTTGCTTACTCGGTCGTGCACCGGACTTCAATTCACTTAAAGAATAATTGAAATTCATCTCGAAATGCGGATAATCAACAAAACGCTTCCAGTCGCCACCCCACTCAAATCCAAGGGCTTTACCGACATCGGCGACCTCTCGCCAATCACTCTTGCCTGATTGATTGCCATCGTAGTCAATGTCATATGAAATCCCGCCATCAATCATTTGTACGAAGTCAATCGCTAGACCGTAGTTATGCATTGATTCCCCGCCACGCGCATTTGTTACGATGTCACCAGACGTTGAACGACCTTGTGCATAGAGGGCATCCTGTTGTTTTTCAGTGCGATAACCTTGCGTGATTCGAATATCGATATCGTAGCAAGAGTGGCTAATTCGAATCAAATCCTCCGCCCCTGCTTCGACGGCCGGGTGGAGCTGTTTGAGGTTGTCGCGACTAGCATTAATCAAACGGTTCTCCCCTGCTACATCCCGGGGACAGCTGTCAATTCCTAAATCTGGTTGGTCTAGTAGAACAGACGGTAAACGATTTGTTGAAGCGGCAAGAAACAACCCGACCGCGAACATCGCGAATAAAAACAAGATCCAGGCAAAGATTGTCCCTCTCTTCATTAGCGGCGGAACTTCTTCCGTAATCGCTTCAGAATCGGTAGACCTGTTTCAAGCACAAGATAAAGAGGTTTGTTGAGAACGTAATCAAATTCTCCGATTTTTTCAATCATCGTACTGCCCCAGCCCGACTTAAACGCGTATAACCCTGCATAGTGATCATCCGGGTCCGTCGATCCACTGACGCCACCAAAATCATACGATACGGCGCCGTGCGCTTTGGCATATTGCATCATCGTCCACTGCATCAAGTGATTCGGCATGAACTCACGATACTCATTTGACGACGCACCATATAAATAGTAAGAACGACGACCGGCAAGCGTCAATAATCCACCTGAGAGAATGACGCCGTCCGGATGCTTCGCGGCAATTGCCATCAACTCAGTTTTTGATTTCTCAGCCTTGTCGATTTGTGCTGTCGTCTGTTCGAGACGATTGTTCAGACTCTTGATTTTTTTCTCCGTCGTCTCCTTTTCAAGCTGTCGGTGGATTTTTGCTAATTCGCGATCAGCTTGTAACAATAATGCTTCCGTGCTTTCAAGTGCCTTCGCCGCATCAAGCTTTGTTAAAAAGAGTGCCGCATCCCCGTTCGGACGCAAATGATCATAGAGATTTTCGAAGTAGTCAAGACCACGGATCGAGAACCCGTCCCGTTCGCCCGTTTCGACCATCAACTTCGCGAACGTTTTCAGTTCTTCACGACTCGCTTCATAGCAAACAATTCCTTTTCGTTCAGCCAGTCGGACGTTGTAGCGAAACTTTGAATGAAACCGATCAAAGATTTCTTTCTCCGTTCCTTCAAGGCTCGTCTCCATCGTAAAACGCGGTTGCGCATGATCGAAGCCGCCACCAAAACCATTATGCTTAAATCCGAGGGCCATCATTTCTGTCAGCAGTGTCGGGTCTTCATCACGATCAATGTTCGGATCCAATTTGATGGCGATGGCTTTATGTTGTTTTGCCACCTTAATCGCGAGATCACGCAGTGCTGTGACGGCTTCTTTATTTGCATAATCGACGACAAATCCACGCGGTGCGTAACATAACGTAAACGGTAGTTTCGGCACTTGCTTAAATAAGAGTAAAGCGACACCGATTGGTTGACCGTCCGGCGTTCCAACAGCAATCCGCTGATGGGTCCATCCTGTCGCCTGTTTGACGTCTCCCCATGCCGGTAACTGTAATAAGTCCCCTTTTGGATGTGTTTTAACAAACGCTTCAAATCGTTCTGTCGTTAATTCAAGTGGTTGATAATTCACTGCTTTTCCTCCAATTGGCGTATCATCTCTTTGACGATTTGTTCTTCGTCGAGTGGTGTTTTTTCGTCACCAATGATTTGATATTTTTCATGCCCTTTTCCTGCGAGAATGACGATATTATCGGGACGTGCAAGACTTGCTGCATATCGAACGGCTTCGACTCGATCGCCAATTTCGACGAATTGGTCATGAAGCATCCCTGACGCAATCCCTGATGTGATCGACTCATAAGACTCAAAGCGCGGATCATCCGTCGTGACGATGACCGTCCCGGCATAGGTCGATGCCAATTGTCCCATCATCGGACGTTTCGTCACATCCCGATTTCCACCTGTTCCAATCAAGAAAATAATCTTCTCTTTCGGGACATCGACGAGAGCCTTCAGACATTGCTCGATTCCATCTGGTGTATGGGCGTAATCGACATAGACATTATACCCGTCGATCGGTAAACGTTGCATCCGCCCTTGGGCTGGCTGAATCTGAGTGATCGCGTTCGAAATCTCAGGTAAACGATAGCCGAGTGATAATAAGATACCTGTTGCGAGCAACAAGTTATAGACGTTAAAACGACCAATGAATTGGACCGTCAATTCAATCGACTCTTCTTGATAATCCATCGTAAATGTCGTCTCTTGAAGTGTCTGTGTAATGTTGTGTGCCTGCAAATCCGCGGGCTGATCAATGCCATATGTTAACACGCGCGCACCCGTCATCATCTCAAACAATTCACTTGTCGCATCGTCTGCATTCAAGACGGCTACCTTTTCATCCGATAGGCGCTGTCCGAGTTGTGCAAACAATAACCCTTTTGCGCGGGCGTAGTTTTCGAACGTCTTATGGAAATCGAGATGATCATGCGTTAAGTTCGTAAATCCTGCCACATCAAAATCTGCGCCCGTGACACGTCCTAGCTCTAATCCATGCGACGATACCTCCATAATGACGTCTTCAACGCCCTCTTGGTACATCTGATGGAAAAATGCTTGCAGTTCCGAGCTTTGTGGCGTCGTATTCCGACTTGGAACGACACGGTCACCAATCTTCACTTCGACAGTCCCGATGATTCCTGTCTTACGCCCTAGGCGCGCCAAGACGTCACGAACAATCGTCGTCGTCGTCGTTTTTCCGTTTGTTCCTGTAATGCCAATCATCCGCATTTTTTCGGAAGGATAATCATAGAATTTCCCTGCAAGTTCAGCGATTGCCCGCGTCGTACTTCTGACAAGAATGACAGGAATCGTCACATCGAGCGCGTGTTCAGCGATGATTGCAATGGCTCCGCTCGATTCAGCCTGTCGAGCGTAATCGTGTCCATCTACTGTATATCCTTTAATCGCGACAAATAATGTCCCAGGCTTCACGTCACGTGAATCTGTCGTCAAAGAGACGACTTCCGCATCTACCATCCGTTCAATTTTTTGAATTTGGATGGCTTCGATTAATTCAGCTAAATTCAAGGGTATTCCTTCTTTCTCGACAACATGTTTTCTGTATGATTTTTTAGTTGAGAGCTTCTCTCACACGGTTTCTTCTTCCATTTCCGGTAAGATATACGCTTTTGCTGGTGGTTCTTCGAAGATATGTGTGATCAATCCTTGAATATCTTCTTTAGTGATGCGCTCCACCTCTTCGATGACTTCTTCTAACGTCGGGTGTTTTTCCAGATGAAGTTCATTTCGTGCATTTCGGTTCATGTGACTTGATGTTCCTTCATTCCCGAGAATGAGTGAACCTTTCAGTTGCTCGATGCCATCTTCAACTTCTTTATCCGTCAAACCATTCGCGAGCAACAGTTTGATTTCTGCTTCTAAGACATCTTCGACTTCCTTCAGTGTTTCGTGTGAAGTACCGACGTAAATCGTGAACGTCCCATGGTCGTCAAATGTCGTGTAGTACGAAAAGACAGAGTACGCCAGTCCCCGTTCTTCACGAATGGATTGGAACAAGCGGCTAGACATCGTCGCTCCAAAGGCATTATTCAATAATGCAAGTCCCGGTAAACGATCGTCCGTAGAATCGATTGCACGGAAATTATAACAAAGATGGACCTGTTCTGTATCCTTTTCCTTACGGATTACATCATTTTTTAGTTCGGGAAGCTGAATCGGACGCGAGGTTTCACTCGGTGTCATGACACTGAACCGCTCCTTCACTTGTTCCACTAAAGCATCCGATACGTGACCCGCAATCGAGATGACGATTTGGTCCGGTGCATACGCCTGTTTCATGTATTCCGTAATCATCTGCCGATTGATTTTAAGAACACTCTCTTCCGTCCCAAGGATTGGTCGCGCCATGACGTCCTCGCCATAGGCTGCGATCGCGAGCAGTTCATGGACGAGATCATCTGGTGTATCTTCGTACATCTTGATTTCTTCGATGACGACCCGTTTCTCTTTTTCGAGTTCTTCTTCGTCGAACGTCGAGTCGAGGAACATATCCGCTAGGACATCAAATGCCGTCGCTGCATGTTCATCTAATGTCTTAACGTAATAACACGTTTGATCCTTACTTGTGAATGCATTAATATTTCCACCAAGTCGGTCGAAGTAAACCGCAATCTCTTTCGCCGAGAACTGTTCTGTCCCTTTAAAGACCATATGTTCGATTAAATGACTGATTCCATGTTCCTCAAGCGTTTCTGTTCGTGAGCCGGCCTTGATGAAAATTCCTGTTGCTACGCTCCGCGCGCTCGGCATCCGTTCGATGATGATTCGTACTCCGTTTTGTAGCTGTATCCGTTCGACCATAATAGTTTCCTCCTGAATCGGAAACAAGGTGGCCCTCGTTGCGAAATCCGCACCGTTGAGCCACCTTGTTTTCATTAGTTACGACGTGGTGGACGTTGTCCGTCACGTGGTGGGCGAGATCCTGTATCCCGACGTGGCGGGCGGTTGTCACGCTCTGTTTTTTTCTTTTCATCGTATGCTGCACGGTCTTCCGCGCTCATTCCTTCAACGAGAAGGATTTTATGTGAGGCGTTGACACGACCTTTATCATCAACTTCTGTGACACGGACTTTCAGCTTGTCGCCGAGTTTGACGACATCTTCCGTTTGACCGACACGATCAAGTGCAAGCTCAGAGATGTGGACGAGTGCGTCTTTTCCTTTGAACAACTCAACGAACGCTCCGAATTTCTCAATCCGGCGGACTGTCCCGTCAAACTCTTCACCGATGACGACTTCACGAACGATGTCCTCGACGAGTTGACGTGCACGATTAATGCCATCTTGATCTGTCGATGCGATAAAGACCGTACCATCTTGGTCGATATCAATCTTGACGCCTGTTTCATCGATGATTGCATTGATGACTTTACCGCCGGGTCCAATCACATCACGGATTTTATCCGGATTGATTTTGAGGGTAACGATTTTCGGTGCATATTTCGACAACTCGACACGTGGTTCTGCAATGATCGAATTCATGTGTTCAAGAATGTGCAAACGGCCAAGGCGTGCTTGTTCGAGCGCCTCTTCAAGAATTTGACGCGTGATGCCGCCAATCTTCATATCCATTTGTAAAGCAGTTACACCATCTTTTGTTCCTGCGACTTTAAAGTCCATGTCGCCGAGGTGATCTTCCATACCTTGAATGTCTGTTAAGATTGAATAATTTTCGCCTTCTTTAATTAATCCCATCGCGATTCCTGCAACTGGTGCTTTAAGCGGGACACCGGCATCCATCATCGCGAGGATTGATCCACAGATTGAGGCTTGTGAAGAAGATCCATTTGATTCAAGCACTTCCGAGACGAGACGAATCGTATACGGGAAATCTGTTTCTGATGGCAAGACAGGCTGTAAGGCACGCTCTCCAAGTGCTCCGTGACCAATTTCACGACGACCTGGTGCACGCATTGGACGCGCTTCCCCGACTGAGAACGGCGGGAAGTTGTAATGGTGCATGAAACGTTTTTCTTCTTTCAAACCAAGTCCATCGATGATTTGTGCGTCTCCAGCGACACCAAGCGTCGCGACAGACAAGACTTGTGTTTGACCACGTGTAAAGAGTCCAGAACCATGAGCACGTGGCAAGAGACCGATTTCTGAGTCGAGCGGACGAATTTCAGCAAGTCCACGACCATCCGGGCGTACTTTATCTTCTGTGATGAGACGACGAACTTCCGCTTTGACGAACTTATTCAATACACCAGAAACTTCAGCAAGTTGTGCTTCCGTGACCGACTCGTCGGCTGCGTAAAGATCAATATATTTTGAGATGACTTCGTTGATCGCGACGTCACGCGCTTGTTTTTCTTCGACTTGAACCGCTGTCGTGACTTCTGCTAATGCTTCCGTCTTCAGACGCGCAACAAGTGCTTCATCAAATGATGACACCGTGTAGGCAAATTTCTCTTTCCCGACGGCAGCAACGATTTCCTCTTGGAACGCAATCAATTCTTTGATGACGTCATGTCCGAGAAGAATCGCTTCGAGCATCGCTTCTTCCGGTACTTCCTTCGCACCGGCTTCGACCATGTTGACGGCATGTTTTGTCCCTGCGACTTGTAAATCGATGTCGCTTGCTTCCGACTGACTTGCCGTTGGGTTGATGATGAACTCTCCATCAACGCGACCAATCGTCACACCAGCGATTGGACCGTCAAACGGAATATCCGAGATGGAAAGGGCAATCGAAGCACCAATCATCGCTGCGACTTCTGACGAGTTGTCCGCATCTGAAGAAAGAACTGTCGTCGCGACTTGAATGTCATGACGGAATCCTTCTGGGAAGAGTGGACGAATCGGACGGTCAATTAATCGTGATGTTAAAATCGCGTTTTCTCCAGGACGGCCTTCACGTTTTAAAAAACCTCCTGGAATTTTACCTGCTGCGTATAATTTTTCTTCATAGTTCACTGTTAATGGGAAGAAATCCAAGTCTTTCGGTTGCTTCGACGCAACGACTGTTGCGAGGACGGCTGTCTCGCCATAGCGAATCATCGCTGCCCCGTTCGCTTGTTTGGCCAGTTGACCGATTTCAATTGTTAAAGTACGTCCACCGAGTTCGGTCGAAAACGTCTGTTTTGTTTGTGACATGCACAAATCTCCTCTCACTACTATCCGTTTTTTCATTCAAATCTAATTATGTAGGTTCTTGCGCCAAATGTCCACGAATCGGCAAAAAAAAGAAACAGGAGACAATGCTCCTGCTTCCACTTGTCCTTTTAGTCGGATTAGCGACGAAGACCAAGACGCTCAATCAATGAACGGTAACGAGCAACATCCTTGTTACGAAGGTATGTGAGCAAGTTACGGCGACGACCGACCATTTTCAAGAGACCACGACGTGAGTGGTGATCCTTTTTGTGTGTACGTAAGTGATCGTTCAAAGTTGTGATCTGTTCAGTTAAAACAGCAACTTGTACTTCCGGCGAACCAGTATCGCCTTGTTTCGTAGCATAAGCTTCGATAATTTCGTTTTTACGTTCTTTAGTGAGTGCCATTGTCACTCCACCTCCATCTTTTGAATGACCGTATTGCCGAGCATCGGATGGTGAGACCTGATGCCAAGTCAATCGGCTGTACGTGATCGTACTGACTTATCATAACGAACCGCTATTCTTCTGTCAAACGTTTAAACGACGTGCCGCTTCGATTTTATCTTGAGCGAGTTGTGCTTTTAAGCTCTCGATCCCGTCGAATGCCCGTTCGTCACGTAAATAGGCGATCCACTCCAGTTTTAATTCTTGACCGTATAAATCTTCGTCAAACTGAAGTAAGTGGGTTTCCACACTGACTTCTCCTGTTTCATAAAAGGTCGGTCTCCGTCCGATGTTCGTCATCGCGGGGAATGTCCGTCCATCTTCTAAATGGACATGTGTCGCGTATACCCCGAGTTTCGGAATGACATACGCAAACTCCGGACGGATATTAGCAGTCGGAAAGCCGATTTGTCTTCCTCGTGCATCTCCATGAATGACTGTCCCTTTAATTTGATACGGTTCCCCGAGTAAACTGGCTGCCGCTTCGACTTCACCAGCCGCTAACAGCTTTCGAATCCGCGTCGAACTGACTTTTTCATCATCTGCTTGCTGTTCAGCGACAGTCGTATGTGTGAATTGACCGCGACTATGGAAATCGAGTGTTGCCATTTTTCCAGCTCCGAATCGTCCGTAAGAATAGTCAAATCCGGCGACGATATGTTTCGCACCCGCCGCAATCAAGTACGTATCGACGAACTCTTGCGGGGACAACTCGGAAAACGCAATCGTGAACTCAATCACGTAAGCCCGGTCGATTCCGAGGTCCGCCATCTTCTCGAGCTTTCGATCAAGCGGGGTGATGTAACGGATTTGATCGTCACTTTTTCCGAGGACCTGCTTCGGGTGCGGGTCAAACGTCATCACAGTGACAGGGAGATTGAGCTCCTCGCCTTTCTCGATTGCCGTTTGCAAGACATGTTGATGCCCTAGGTGAACCCCATCAAAGAATCCAAGTGCAATGACTCCCGACTCCGCTACCGGTTTTTCCGGATATGTTAAATGAATGATTTCCATCCCTATCTCTCCGATCTTAATCGATTTGTAACATGACCTCGACACGCCCCATATTGATTTCAGGGTCTCGGCGATAAATCGCTAACGGTACGTCCTCTTCATTATAGACAGTAAACAGTTCGAATTCATCCGGAATGCTTGCAAGCTTTGCTCCGTTTAAAACCCGAGCTGCCGTTTCAGCGTCAACAGTCATCCGTGGCCACTTTTGAATGACTTGTTCAATTGGTAAAACGTACGCCATCCGCTCCTCGACCGTCTCACAGCCTTCGAGCATCGCAAGTGTGACCGTATCACCCTCTTCAATCGCACCCGACGCCGTTCGTCGCAAGTGACTCATGTGCGCTGCATAACCGAGCAACTCTCCGATTTGAACAGCGAGCGTCCGGATATAGGTTCCTTTTCCGCAGGCAATCTCCATGTGAAAGCGGCACGTGTTGTGATCGAACGTCAAAGGAGACGTTCGTTTTAATTCGTGAATCTCAACGACGCGCGTTGGTCGTTCGACTTCGATTCCTTTTCGTGCATATTCGTATAGCTTTCTTCCATTGACTTTAACAGCAGAGTAGTACGGCGGGGTCTGTTCGATTTGCCCAGTCAATTGCCCGAGAACTAAATCGATTTGCGCTTCCGTCACTGCCCCTTGCATCACGCCAGTCGTCTCGACCGTTTCCCCATGGGCATCTTCTGTCGTCGTCGAAAAACCAAGCGTCACTTCCGCTACATACCGTTTTCCTTCATCCGTGATGAACCGCGCAAGTTTTGTCGCCCGTCCTAAACAAATCGGTAAGACGCCTGTGACTTCAGGATCAAGCGTGCCGGTATGTCCGACTTTCTTTGTTTGAAACAAACGGCGCAATTTAAATACACAATCGTGACTCGTCATACCCGCTGGTTTGTCTAACGGTAGTACACCAATCGGTTCCATCTCTCATCATCTCCTAAAAAAAGGGCAACCACGCCTGTGGTTGCCCTGTTCATGTGTCAATCTTTGTTCAAGTTCCGGAGCAACTCATCAATCCGCGATCCATACTCGACCGATGTATCAATCTCGAACATCAATTCAGGAGTTTTGCGTAACCGGATGCGTGACCCAATTTCTTTACGCATGAATCCTTTTGATTTTTCAAGACCGATCCGTGCCTCTTCGCGTACTTTCTCATCACCAAGCACTGAATAAAAAATCGTTGCTTGCTGTAAATCACCCGTCACTTCGACACCTGTTACGGTAATCGCTTTGACACGGGGATCATTGACGTCTTTGATGAGCATTTGCGTAATCTCTTTACGAACTTGTTCTGCAACACGATTTGAACGTACACTCATGTGAATTCCCTCCAGTTCGGATATTCTCCGTTCTGTTACTTCCGTTTTACTTCTTCCATGATGAAGGCTTCGATAACGTCATCTACTTTGATGTCGTCATATTTCTCAATCTTGATTCCACATTCGTAGCCGGTTGCGACTTCTTTGACGTCGTCTTTAAAGCGACGTAGTGTATCAAGTTTCCCTTCATAAATAACGATGCTGTCACGGACCACACGAACACCTGCTGCACGTGTCAGCTTACCTTCAGTCACGTAACCACCAGCAATCGTTCCGACTTTCGAAACTTTGATGACGTCACGGACTTCAGCTTGTCCAATGATTTTCTCAACGAATTCAGGATCAAGTAACCCTTTCATCGCTTGTTCGATTTCTTCAATCGCATTGTAGATGATTTTGTGAAGACGAATCTCAACTTTTTCTTGATCTGCCATTGATTTCGCGTTGCCGTCTGGACGGACGTTGAAACCGATGATGATCGCGTTCGCTGCTGAAGCGAGGATGACATCACCTTCTGTGATGGCACCAACACCTGAGTGAACGATGTTAATTTTAACGCCTTCGACATCAATTTTCTTGAGTGAACCAGCGAGGGCTTCGACTGAACCTTGAACGTCACCTTTGATGATGATGTTTAAGTCCTTGACTTCGCCTTCTTTGATACGATCAAAGAGATCTTCGAGGCTGACTTTCGCCGAATCGCGACGTTGTGCTTCGATTTCACGTTGGTAACGTGCTTCACCGATTTGACGCGCTTTTTTCTCATCTTCAAACGCGAAGAATTGATCACCGGCTTTTGGTACATCGTTTAAGCCTGTAATTTCGATTGGTGTTGATGGACCGACTTCTTTCACACGGCGACCGATATCGTTGACCATTGCCCGGATACGACCGAACGTATGACCTACGACGACTGGATCTCCAACGCGAAGTGTCCCGTGCTGGACGAGTAACGTCGCAACCGGTCCACGACCTTTATCGAGTTTCGCCTCGATGACCGTACCACGCCCGTGCATTTCTGGTGTTGATTTGTATTCTTGAACTTCTGAGACGAGAAGAATCATTTCGAGTAACTCATCGATTCCTTCGCCTTTAAGAGCAGAAACCGGTACGAAAATCGTATCGCCGCCCCAATCTTCCGCAACGAGTTCGAACTCTGTCAATTCTTGCTTGACGCGGTCCGGATTCGCTCCTTCTTTATCCATCTTGTTGACGGCAACGATGATTGGTACGCCTGCTGCTTTAGCGTGACTAATCGCTTCTTCCGTCTGTGGCATGACACCATCATCTGCTGCAACGACGATGATTGCGATATCCGTCACATCTGCACCACGTGCCCGCATCGTTGTAAACGCTGCGTGACCTGGTGTATCGAGGAATGTGATTTTTTTGTTATCGATTTCAACTTGATATGCTCCGATGTGCTGCGTAATCCCACCTGCTTCGCCCGCTGTTACTTTCGTATTACGGATCGAGTCAAGAAGTGTTGTTTTACCATGGTCAACGTGACCCATGATCGTAACGACAGGAGGACGTTCCGAGAGTTCGTAGTTATCAAGGTCGAGTTCATACGCATCGAAATCCGTTTCGTCGACTTGGACTGATTTTTCAACTTCGAAACCGAAGTCTGATGCTAACAATTCAACCGTCTCATCGTCGAGATCTTGGTTGATTGTCGCCATGACGCCCATGCCCATCAATTTCATGATGAGTTCGTTTGGTTTTTTCGCCATTTTTTCAGCAAGTTCACCGACCGTCAAGTTATCCGCGTATTGAACGACGTTCGCCATCGCTTCTTCTTGTGCACGGCGTGCTGCTTTCCGTTGACTTGATTTCGAGTTCGGGTCAGCGACTTCTAACTTGCGTGGTTCTGCTTTTTTCTGGTTCGGACGACGTTTTCCACCGCGGTTGTTGCGGTTTCCGAATTCTGGACGTCCGCCTTTTGTATTACGTGATTGATTGCCTGCTGGTTTATTAGTAGTAGTTCCTGGTCTGTTCGGTTTATTGTCTGATTTCACTTGTTTTGGAGCCTCCGTTTTTTGAGCCCGATGTTTCTCGGGATTAAATACTTTGTCGAGTTGCTGTACTGTCTGTTCATCTAATACTGCCATATGATTCTTGACGGGTTTCTCAAGCTTTTCAAGCTGTGCGATGACCTGCTTACTTGTTACGTTTTGTTCCTTAGCGAATTCGTATACACGTTTACCCAAAGGATCCACCTCCAATTAGTCGTTCGAGAGGAGTTCAGTTAGCTTTTTCGCAAATCCGGCTTCATTGACTGACACGACAACACGCGCATCTTTCCCTAGTGCATGGCCAAGAATCGAACGATCCCCGACTTCAAGATATGGGACATGATAACTTGTACATTTATCCGTAACCTTTTTACGCGTGGCAGCCCCCGCATCTGCTGCTAAGAGGACAAGCTTCGCTTGTCCTCCCCGTACTTCTTTCAGCACGAGTTCTTCTCCAGTCGTCACTTTCCGCGCTCGGTTCGCGAGACCAAGTAGCGATTCCCATTTACTCATGTATACCTCCCGCGATCTCAAGCAATTGATCATATAATTCATCTGTCGTCTTGACTTTTAAATGATGATCGAGCGTTCGCTTCTTTTTCGCCTTAGTAATGACAGCTACATCTTTCGTTAAATAGGCACCTCGCCCATTCATCTTACCATTAAGATCGATGACAACCTCACTGTCAGGTGTTCGAACGACGCGAATTAGCTCTTTTTTGGTTTTCATTTCTTGTGTGATGACGCATTTACGTAAAGGTACCTTCTTTTGCACGAATTATTCCTCGCCTTCGACTTGGACCGCTTCCACGTCAACTGCTTCATCTTTAAGGAACACATCACGAAGACCCATCGATTCTGCTTCTGACTCACTCTTGATATCAATTTTCCATCCCGTCAGTTTCGCCGCAAGACGTGCATTTTGTCCGCGTTTCCCGATTGCGAGTGACAATTGGAAATCAGGCACGACGACGATTGTCGCCTTCGCCGGTTCGTTGACATACACGCCGACGACTTGAGCAGGACTCAAGGCATTGGCCACATATTCTTTCGGATCATCGGAATAGCGAACGATGTCAATTTTTTCACCGTTCAATTCGTTGACGATGTTTTGAACACGTGCCCCTTTTTGACCGACACACGCACCAACCGGGTCGATATCATCTGACGCGACCGCGATTTTTGAGCGATCTCCGGCTTCACGCGCAACAGATTTCACTTCGACTTCGCCATCAGCGATTTCCGGCACTTCAATCTCAAACAAGCGTTTGAGTAAGCCAGGGTGTGTCCGTGATACAAGAATCGATGCGCCAGACCCTTTCACCATCGGGTCGACTTTCGTCACATATACTTTGATGTATTCCCGAATACCGAACCGTTCATTCGGCATTTGTTCATGTGTTGATAGAACCGCTTCGATTCCCTCGAGATTAACATAGAGGTTACGTGCGTCTTGGCGTTCGACCATCCCCGTCATGATTTCATCTTCACGATCCGCAAAGTGATTGTAGATGCGCTCGCGCTCTGCTTCACGCATTTTTTGTGTGACGATTTGTTTTGCCGTCTGTGCCGCGACACGTCCGAAATCTCCCGGTGTGACTTCAACTTTATGGAAGTCTCCTAGTTCATAGGTCGGATCGATTTCATGCGCTTCTTCTAGCGAAAGTTGCTCTTCCGGTTGTGTCAACCGTTCGACGACTTCCTTCAGTGCAAAGACACGAATCTCTCCTGTTTTTTGGTCGAACTCAACCTTGACTGCCTCCGACTCTTTACCGAAGTTCCGGCGGTAAGCTGAAATCAATGCTTGTTCTAACGCATCGATGATGATGTTCTTATCGATTTCTTTTTCTTTTGCAATTTGCTCGATTGCTTCGAGTAACTGTGGTCCCATCGTTCTCTTCCTTTCCTTAGAACAGTACCGCAAGTCGCGCCATCGCGATCTTGGTCACCGGTATTTCAATTTTCAATTTTCGTGTTTTTACGCGGACTTCGATTTCAAGCATTTCGTCGTTATACGCAAGTAACGTTCCTTCAAATTCGGTAGCATCTTTAACCGGATCATTCGTTTTGACGTAGATATGTTTACCAATCGCCTTTTCGAAATCTTCCGCTTTTTTGAGTGGTCGTTCTGCACCTGGACTGGCAACATCTAGATAATAGGGTTCGTCAATCGGATCATCATTATTCAATGCTTCCGATAACTGTTCGTTGATGTTGACACAATCTTCAAGGTCAACGCCACCTTCCTTATCGATGGAGACACGTAGGAACCAATCCGCCCCCTCTTTGACGAATTCGACGTCGACAAGCTCCATCCCCTCTCGTTCCACGATTGGTTTTGCGAGCGCCTCGACCTTCTCAGTTACGTTCGTCATCTTCATCCTCCTTCAAAAAACAAACAAGAAAGGAGCAGGTCCCCCTACTCCTTCCAAGTCGTAGTATAAAAAACATTTCCTCACTCAATATAGCATAATGAACCGCTCTAAGCAAGTCTCCGCCTGGCTTTACAGGTCAAATAACGAAAGCTGGTTCTCGTCCGGAAGACCTTCGAGACAACCAAGATTGTCGAGCGTTTCGATAATCGTTTTCGATAATTTGGCACGTTTCTGTAAATCTTCTTTCGACAGGAACTCGCCACCTTTTCGGGCCTCGACGATTTGTTTTGCCGCATTTGTTCCGAGCCCTGTCACGGCGTCGAACGGTGGTAACAGCGAATCGCCTTCGATTAAGAATTCACTGGCGCTCGACTTATACAAATCGACTTTTTGGAACGTAAAGCCGCGTTCAATCATCTCAAGCGCAATTTCAAGAACCGTATAGAGTCCTTTATCCTTCGCCGTCGCCTCGAATCCTTTATCTTTGATATCTTGTAAAACTTTTCGGACGGCAGCTGTTCCTTTGTTCATCGCGCCGATGTCAAAGTCACCCGCCCGGACCGTGAAGTACGATGCGTAGTAGTACATCGGATGGTGGACTTTGTAATAAGCAATCCGGACCGCCATCAAAACGTAAGCTGCAGCGTGGGCTTTCGGGAACATGTACTTGATTTTTTTACACGAGTCGATGTACCAAAGGGGTACACTGTTTTCAATCATCGCTTCTTCCATCTCAATCGAGAGCCCTTTCCCTTTACGGACGGATTCCATGATTTTAAAGGCAAGCGACGGCTCAAGACCGGCATAAATCAAGTAGACCATGATGTCATCCCGGCAGCCGATGACGTCTTTCAGTTCACATGTTCCGTTATAAATCAACTCACTGGCATTCCCGAGCCAAACGTCCGTTCCGTGCGACAGACCGGAAATCTGGACGAGTTCCGAGAACGTCGTCGGTTTCGTTTCTTCAAGCATCTGTCGAACGAACTTCGTCCCGAACTCTGGAATCCCGAGCGTTCCGGTTTTCGAATCAATCTGTTCCGGTGTGACACCAATCGATTCCGTCGAACTGAAAATTTTCATGACCTCGGCGTCATCGACGGGAATCGTTTTCGGATCACGACCGGATAAATCTTGCAGCATCCGAATCATCGTCGGGTCATCGTGTCCGAGAATATCAAGTTTCAGTAGATTATCGTGAATCGAGTGGAAGTCAAAGTGTGTCGTTTTCCATTCCGATCCCATATCGTCCGCCGGGAACTGGATCGGACTGATATCATAGATGTCCATGTAGTCCGGGACAACGATGATACCGCCGGGGTGCTGTCCTGTCGTCCGCTTGACACCTGTCACCCCGCTGACGAGCCGGTCGACTTCCGCGTTACGGTAATTTAAATCATTTTCCGACTGATACCCCTTCACATACCCATAGGCCGTTTTTTCGGCGATCGTCCCGATCGTCCCTGCACGATAGACATAATCATCCCCGAACAAGACTTTCGTATAGGCATGGGCTTTCGGCTGGTACTCCCCACTAAAATTCAAATCGATATCCGGTACTTTATCCCCCTTGAACCCAAGGAACGTTTCGAACGGGATGTCGTGTCCGTCTTTCGTCAATGGAATTTGACACGTCTTACATTCCTTATCCGGTAAATCGAATCCGGATCCGACCGACCCATCATCAAAGAACTCGGATTCTTGACAGTTCGGACAGACGTAATGCGGCGGTAATGGATTAACTTCCGTGATCTCCGTCATCGTCGCGACGAGACTCGATCCGACAGAACCACGCGATCCGACAAGGTACCCATCATCAAGCGATTTTTTTACGAGTTTATGCGAAATCAAATAGATGACGGCAAAGCCATGGCCGATGATTGATTTCAATTCCTTTTCGAGTCGGGCTTCGACGATTTCCGGTAACGTTTCCCCATAAATTTTATGTGCCATGTCGTAGGACAGATTGCGAACCTCATCATCAGCACCGTCAATTTTAGGAGTAAAGAGATCTTTCGGGATGATATCGATGTTTTCGAACATCTCAGCGACTTTCTGACTATTCGTGACGACAAGACGTTCTGCAAGATCCGGTGCAAGGAACCGGAAGTCTTCCATCATTTCCTGCGTTGTCCGGAAATGAGCCGGGGGAAGCTGTTTCCGCATGTTGAGCATATTTGCCCCACCTTGCGTCCGAATCAAAACTTCACGGTACGTCGCGTCATGGCGATCGAGATAATGTACGTTCCCTGTCGCGACCGGCAGGATGTCGTTTTCTTCTGCGACCCGGATGACTTTTTTGATCAACTCACGAAGTTCGAGTTCATTTTGAACGATTTCCCGCTCGATTAAATGACCGTACATCGCCGGCGGCTGAATTTCGATGAAATCATAAAACTGCATGACCTTCGCTAAATCTTCATCCGATTTATTGAGCGCCGCATCAAACACTTCCCCATTGTCACACGCAGAGCCGATGATTAAACCTTCCCGGTGCGCAACGAGCTGCGAACGTGGCGTCCGAACGACACGATGGACGTGTTTCGTATGCGCAAGCGAGATGAGCTGGTAGAGATTTTTTAGCCCCGTCCGATTTTTAGCATAGACGGTTGCATGATATGGACGCGTCCGAGAAATGTCTTTTCCCATCTCCCGGTTGAGCGACAAGTGCGTTGTCATGTTGAACATCTCATCTGCCATTTGCAATAACTTCAACATCAAGTAACCGGTTGCTTCCGCATCATAAATCGCACGGTGATGTTGTGTCAGTTCGATATCAAACCGTTTCGCGAGCGTATTCAATCGGTGATTCTTCAGCGTCGGCATCAAGACACGTGCCAGTTCAAGCGTATCGATAACGGGCAATGTCGATTCGTCATGTTCACCAGAACGTAGCGTCGCATTCAAAAACCCGATGTCAAAGGCCGCATTATGGGCGACAAGAATCGAATCCCCCGCCCAGTCCATGAATTCCTTGACGACTTGTTCCGGATCCGGTTTCCCACGGACCATGTCATCGGTGATGCCCGTCAAATCGATCGTCGTCGCAGATAATAAGTGTTTCGGATCAGCGAATGCTTCGAATTTATCAATCACGTCTCCGTCATAAATTTTTACGGCAGCTAATTCGATGATTTTGTTATACATCGCTGATAATCCGGTTGTCTCGACGTCAAAGACGACGAACGTCGCGTCCTCAAGACTGCGATCGACCGGGTTATAAGCAACTTGGACACCATCATTGACGACGTTCGCTTCGATTCCATACAATACCTTAATGTCATTTTTCTTTCCGGCATAATAGGCATCCGGGAAGCTTTGCGCTCCCGCGTGATCTGTGATGGCGACGGCCGGGTGTCCCCAAGCAGCAGCACGTTCGACGTACTTCGTCACGTTCATGACAGCATCCATCTGACTCATTTGCGAGTGCGCGTGCAATTCGACACGCTTCTCACCTGTCCAAGGGTCACCCGGAAGTTCAACCTTCACTTCAGACAATTGTGCAATCATCATACAAAGATCGCGGAGGAAGGTGTCGAACTCGACTCGTCCAGCCACTTGAATCCACATGCCTTTTTTAATTGCTGATAGGACTTTGACGTCCGTTTCATCTCGTGCAAACATCTTGACGACAAGCGAATCGGTATAGTCGGTCAATTTAAACGTAAAGATCGTTTTTCCACTTCGTAATTCCCGGCTCTCTGCTGAGAAGACAAGTCCCCGAATCGCAATCCGACGTTCTTCATCTTGAATCGTCTTAATCGGCACGATTTCATCTTGAATCGGTTTTCCGATCCGAATGTCGACCGGTCCCTCATCATCATCGCGCGACTGCTCACGTTTGAATTGAAGCTCGAGCATCCGTTTCGCTTCCTCGATGTCCTCTTGTTTGACTTGATTGCGTAATGCCTCTTGCGTCGATTGATCCATCTGGACAATCGGTTCACAAACAAACTTCGGAAATCCATAGGCACCGTATAATAATTGCATCTCTCCACACAGATCATTCTTTAAAAAACCAGCTTCCGGTTCACTCCGAACAGGGATGAAGAGTTTATTTTCCCTAAACTCTGGCAAAACACGACTGAGCTGGGTCCGCATTGCTGCAGACGCATCAGCTAAATCCTGAACGACGTACGGCCAGTAGTCGATGAAAAGTTTGCTTTCCGGACGATCGTCCGAAACGAGGTTTAATTTGACTTCCGCAAATTGTTGATAACGACTCGTCAAACGACTGAAAAACATCTGATAGACGTTTTGCGGCAAAATCTTCGGAATTCGAATTTGGAACGTCCACGTTGAATTGCTTTTATTGACACGGAGCTTCTCAAGGGTAGCCCCCGTAAAATATTCTTCAGTAATTCCTGTCGGTAAATCTAAATCACTCATTAAAAGCGACATGCGTTGTTGTGTATCCACTCGCAATTGTGCTGTCCTATCGCATCACACCGTGACAGCAACTCCTCCTCCTCTTGCAGATTGCCCAAGGGGCGAATGGGTGTGAGACAAGAAAACAGTCACTTAAACGTTTTAAGTGACCGTTCCCATTACTTATTCTAAACCTTCATACAGCGAACGAACAGCCTGAACGAGATTTCCTTGTTCAATTTCTTCTGCTTCGCCGCCGCGGCGTGCTTTCAGCTCAACGATTCCGTCTGCCGCTTTTTTCCCGACGTTGATTCGAACAGGTAAGCCAACTAAATCAGCATCTGCGAATTTCACGCCAGCCCGTTCTTTCCGATCGTCAAACAGAACAGAGAATCCAGCAGCCGTCAGTTGACGGTAGACGTTTTCTGCCACTTCCATTTGCTCAGCGTTTTTCCCATTGACGGCAATCAAATGCACATCATACGGAGCAATCGCTTTCGGCCAAATGATACCACGCTCATCATAATGCTGTTCGACGACGGCAGAAAGTGTCCGTGAAACACCGATGCCGTAACAACCCATGATAAGGGGTTGCGCTTTTCCACCTTCATCAAGGAACGTCGCACCCATTCCTTGCGAGTAGCGTGTCCCGAGTTTGAAGACTTGTCCGACTTCGATACCGCGGGCGAACTTGACGTGCCCCTCGCCGTCTGGTGAAGCATCGCCTTCTTCGACGAAGCGTAAATCTGTATATTCCGCTTCGAAATCACGACTTGGATTTACATGGATGTAATGCGTTTCCGCTTTATTCGCTCCACAAACTGCGTTCGTCAAAGCGCGGACAGCATAATCCGCCACGACCTGCATGTCTGCTCCAATCGGACCGAGCGTGCCCGGTTTCGAATGCAGTGCTTGTTCGATTTCCTCATCAGAAGCCATCGTGATATCAAGCGCACCAAGGTAGTTTTTCAATTTAATGTCATTGACTTCGTGATCACCCCGGACGAGGGCCATGACGAGACCTTGTTCCGTCTTGAAGACGACCGTCTTGATTGATTCGGTTGCCGGTACCTGCAGGAACTCGCCTACCGCTTCAATCGTTTTCGCTTCTCCTGTATTAACGGTTTCCAGTGCTTCCGGTGCTTTGCCTTGTACGTCGTACGCGTCAACAGCTTCTGCCATCTCAAGGTTTGCTGCGTAATCCGACTGATCGGAATAAACAATCGTATCTTCACCGATTGCTGCAAGTGCATGGAATTCATGTGTGCCACTTCCACCAATCGCACCCGAATCGGCAACGACAGGGCGGAACTCTAATCCGACACGCGTAAAGATTTTATTGTATGTTTCAAACATGTTTTGGTATTCGTCATCTAGGCTTTCTTGTGTCGCATGGAACGAATACGCATCTTTCATGATGAACTCACGTCCGCGCAAGAGACCGAACCGTGGACGACGTTCGTCACGATACTTCATTTGAATCTGAAACAGATTGACCGGTAATTTTTTGTACGAGTTCAACTCATCCCGAACGATTGACGTAATTAATTCTTCATGTGTCGCACCGAGCGCGAACCGTCGATCATGACGGTCTGTCAAGCGCATCAATTCTGGTCCGTAAATGTCCCAACGCCCGGTTTCTTCCCATAGCTCTGCCGGTTGAATAGCTGGCATCAATAGCTCTTGTGCTCCTGCCGCATCCATCTCTTCACGAATGATCGTCTCAATCTTCGCTAAGACACGTTTCGCAAGTGGCAAGTATGAGTAAATTCCTGCTGCATTTTGACGGACAAAACCCGCACGTAATAAAAGTTGATGGCTAATAGCATCTGCGTCTGATGGTACTTCACGCAATGTTGGCATAAACATTTTCGATTGTTTCATAATGAGTCGTGAACCCCTTTGATTGAAAGATTAAAAGAACTTCTGGATGTCATTCCATGTGACGACGAGCATCAAGAGCATGAGCAGTGCAAATCCAACGAAGTGCACGAGCCCTTCTTTTTGCGGGTCGACCGGTTTGCCGCGTAACGCTTCGAGGAAGAGGAAGAGTAATCGACCACCGTCAAGCGCGGGTAGTGGTAATAGGTTAAAGACCGCTAAGTTGACGGACAATAGAGCTGTCCACGTCAAGAGCATCGAAAATCCG
The DNA here is from genome assembly GCF_056173545.1 of Exiguobacterium sp. QJM3NY_9. Lineage (NCBI taxonomy): Bacteria > Bacillati > Bacillota > Bacilli > Caryophanales > Exiguobacterium > Exiguobacterium sp. QJM3NY_9. The sequence goes on from NZ_CM149679.1 coordinate 1,843,489, forward strand.
CTGTCCGCTACCTGGTCCGTCATCTTGACGATTCCGACAGGACCTGATAGTTGATCGACACCAACGACCCCTGTCACTAAGTCACCGACTGCGCCGACAATTAACGTCGACATCCGCCATGTTTCCGTTACACCCGTTTCGAGTGCCGTCCCGAACGACTTTTCCGTCTCGTTCGTCACACCGATGATTCCGACTTTTTGATCGCCTTGTTGTTGAATTTTCGGCGTAATTTGTGTTGTTGTTTCTTGACCATCCCGCTCATAGACGACGGTCGTTTCTTTTCCAGCTTCATCTTGGAAGCCAGCACGAAGGTCTTCCCATTTTGTCGTCTCGTCTCCGTTGACGGAAACAATCCGGTCGCCTTCGACGAGTCCTGCTTGGTCCGCCGGCGAATCTTTTTGAACGGTCCCGATGACACTTTCACCCGTTGGAGAACCGTTGTATAACGCTAATCCAAATAAGATGAGGAAGGCGAGAACAAAGTTCATCGCTGGTCCGGCAGCAATCGCAAGTACCCGTTTAAAAACGGATTTCGAACCAAATGTCCGGTCGTACGGCGCAATTTGTGTTCGTGTCTGCCCTTCGACGAGGAAGGCGGTTTTTGAAATATCGTATCGTGTCGAGACTTCGTCTTGTAACCCAACGAGCTCTAACTTGTGCAATAAATCAATCCGTTCGACCGTCACGACTTGGTCTGCCTTCGGATGGCTTGCATCTAAATAAATCGCGTCGACAAGGCCCTCGTTCATTCCTAAGCCAACAGCCTGACCAGGTTTGACTTCAACGAACTCTGGTTCTTCGCCAGCCATCTTAACATATCCGCCAATTGGCAAGAGGCGAACTGTATACAATGTCTCATTTTTGAAAAACGAGAAGATTTTCGGTCCAAAGCCGATCGCGAACTCCCGGCAAAGGATTCCAGCGCGCTTCGCCATTACGAGATGACCCCATTCATGTACGGCAACAAGTACACCGAACATCAATACGATCGAAATAAAGGTCGTCATTGCTATCCCATCCTTAGTTAGCGAGTGAAAGTGACGCGACAAACGCACGTGCCCAGCGATCCGCCTCTAAAATTTGATCCAAAGACGGATCGTTGATCAGTTCATGCGCCCGTAACGCAGCTTCAACACTCACTTCGATTTCTAAAAAGCTGATTTCCCCTTTTAAAAAGCGGTCAACGGCTTGTTCGTTCGCGGCATTAAGTACTGAAGGCATCGAACCCCCCGCACTACCCGCTTCAAAAGCGAGGCGTAATAAGGGATAGCGTTCAAATGAAGCTTCAGCAAAGTTCAAGCGTCCGATTTCTTTTAAGTTTAACCGTTCTCCCCCTTTGATTTCAAGGCGGGACGGATATGTAAGGGCATATTGAATCGGTTCACGCATATCCGGCATACCGAGCTGTGCCATGACGGCACCATCATTGAACTCGACCATCGAGTGAATGATTGACTCTCGGTGAATGACGACATCGATTTCTTCATACGCAACATCAAACAACCAGTGGGCTTCAATGACTTCGAACCCTTTATTCATCATCGTTGCAGAATCAATCGTAATTTTCGCCCCCATCGACCAGTTCGGATGATTCAGCGCTTGCTCGACCGTAACATCCGCCAATTGATCGCGCGTCATGTCACGGAAACTACCGCCAGATGCCGTTAAAATAATTTGACGGACATCTTCACGTCGTTCTCCATTCAAACATTGGAAAATCGCTGCATGCTCACTATCGACAGGTAAGATAGCAACACCTTTTTCACGTGCTTTTTTCATGACAAGATGTCCAGCAGTAACCAAGGTTTCTTTATTCGCGAGACCAATCGTTTTTCCTGCTTCAATCGCTGCGAGCGTCGGACGGAGACCGACTGCACCGACGACTGCCGTGATGACAATATCTGCTTCTTCCATTGTTGCGACGTCAATCAAGCCTTGATCGCCCGTCAAAATTGTCGGACGATAGTCGAGTAGCTTTTGCAACTGTCCGCGCGTCACTTCGTCCATGACGGAGACAAGCATCGGACGTAAACGATTCAACCATGGAACTGCAACGTCAATATTTTTCCCGAACGCAAAACTGACGAGTTGAAACTGTTCAGGATTGGCGGCAATGACGTCCAGCGTCTGTGTCCCGATTGAACCTGTTCCCCCAATAATACTGACTTTCTTCATGTAACTTCCTCCTCAACTGAAGATGCCGAGTGTGATCAATACCGTAAAGACGATTAACATGCTATCAAAACGATCAAGAATCCCACCGTGCCCCGGAAGTAAACTTCCGGCATCTTTCACGCCATAATGTCGTTTGTATGCTGATTGTACGAGATCACCCAGTTGACCGACGACAGCTACGATCAGTGCTAATAAAACGACTTCCGCATACCCGATTGTCGGTGTAATCGCTTCAAAAATCACACCAAGAAGTACCGCGAGTAAAATTCCGCCTGCCGCCCCTTCAATCGTCTTATTTGGACTGATTGCCGGCCATAGTTTTGTTTTGCCGAAACGTTTCCCGACAAAATAGGCACCTGAATCTGTGAACCAAATCAAAAGAATGATTAACAGCGATAACGTCAGGCCATTATCCAGTAAACGGATGAACGCGAACGATGCAAAACCAACACCGACATAAACACTCGTTAGTAGCAAAAAAGCCACGTCGTCAAACGTGAACACATTTTTTGAAAATACAGTCCAAAATAGACCGACTAAAATAATCAGCATTCCCCAAGCAAGTGGAGATAATCCGCTTACCACTGTTTGTTCACTCGTTAATTCATAGACACGAATGAAGGGAAGCAATGTCCCAATCCCGAACAAGAGAACGGGAATCGACGAAAAGCTCAGTTGTCTCATCTTGACGAGTTCTGTATAACCGATCACTGTTAAGATTGCCATGAAGGCAAGAAATGGAAGACCACCCAAGTAAAGTAACCCTAAAAAGATGGCACCTGCCCAAATCCCTGTAATAATACGCGTTTTCATAAGCTATGTCCTCGTTTAGTCAGACGCCGCCGAATCGGCGTGTCCGTTGATTGTAATCCTCGATTGCTGTCAAAAATTGTTCCCGTCGAAATTCCGGCCACAAGACATCGGTGAAGTAAAACTCCGCATAGGCTGCTTGCCATAACAAGAAATTCGATAACCGCTGTTCTCCGCTCGTTCGTATGACGAGATCGACATCTGTCATGGAACCCGTCATCAATTCGTGTTCGATGACCTCATTTGTAATCTCAGTCGGAAGCAGTTGTCCGGCTTGTACTTTTTCAGCAATCTTTTGCATGACTTGAACGATTTCATCTCGCCCGCCATAATTTAATGCAAAAATTAACCGTAGTCCAGTATTGTCAACTGTATCCTGTTTCGCTTGTTGAACTGCCTCCCGTGTATAGACGGGTAAACGCGATATTTCACCAGCGACTTCTACTTTGACATTGCGTTCATTCAAGTCTTTTAAATCCGACTCTAAAAATTGAGCCGGTAACTTCATCAAGAAACTGACTTCTTCTTCAGGACGCGTCCAGTTTTCAGTCGAGAAAGCGTATAAGGTCAGACTCTTTACCCCTAACTCATTAGCGACACGGACGACTTCGCGAACTGATTTCATCCCTTCACGATGCCCCATGATGCGGGGAAGTCCTCGTTTTTTTGCCCAACGTCCATTTCCATCCATGATGATCGCGATGTGATCAGGTACGTGTTGTTCGATCACTTCTTTTGTCTGGTTTAACCATTGAAACATGTACTTCTTCCTCCCCTCATTCATTTATAAGAAGAAGGGGACTCTTCGTGTGACAAAGAGTCCCCAACATGACGACGATTCGCGTCATACTTCCATAATTTCTTTTTCTTTATCCGTCGCTGTTTGATCAAGCGCTTTGACGAATTTATCCGTCAATGTTTGGACATCTTCCGTATAACCACGTAAGTCATCCTCTGTTAACGCTCCATCTTTTTCTTCTTTCTTCAGTTGCTCGTTCGTATCACGGCGAATGTTACGTAATGCAACTTTTCCTTCTTCCGTATACTTCTTGACGAGCTTAACAAGTTCTTTTCGGCGATCTTCCGTAAGTGGCGGAATCGCTAAGCGAATGACCGTACCATCTGAAGATGGGGCTAATCCTAAATCTGCACGTTGGATTGCTTTTTCGATTTCTGTAACCATCGATTTATCCCAAGGTGTGATTAAGATGAGGCGCGCTTCCGGTGTATTCACGTTCGCGACTTGATTAAGTGGTGTCGGTGAACCGTAGTAATCGACATGAACAGGGTCAAGGATTGCAACGTTCGCACGACCCGCACGGAGTGTCGCAAGTTCTTTTTTAAGTGAAAGATGCGCTTTTTCCATCCGATCTTCGGCTTGTTTCATGATTTGCTGTGACATATTATTTCCCCCTTACGAGTGTTCCAATTTCGTCGCCAACGACGACGCGTTTAATATTTCCTTCTTCCATCAATGAGAAAACGATGAGCGGAATATCATTATCCATGCAGAGTGACGTTGCAGTCGAATCCATGACTTGCAAGCCGTCTTTTAATACATCGAGGTAAGACAATGTCTCGAATTTTTTCGCATCCGGATCTACGTTCGGATCGGCCGAATACACACCATCGACATTGTTTTTCGCCATCAAGATGACTTCAGCTTCAATTTCAGCGGCACGAAGCGCTGCTGTCGTATCTGTCGAGAAGTACGGATTTCCCGTTCCGGCCGCAAAAATGACGACCCGACCTTTTTCTAAGTGACGCATCGCACGACGACGAATGTACGGTTCAGCAACTTGTCGCATTTCGATTGAAGTCTGAACGCGCGTTTCAACGCCTACTGACTCTAAGCTATCTTGTAATGCGAGCGAGTTCATGACCGTCGCAAGCATCCCCATATAATCGGCATTTGCCCGGTCCATTCCAAGTTCTGCCCCTGTTTTACCACGCCAAATGTTACCTGCACCTACAACAACGGCAACTTGTACATTCAATTCTACCAATTCGCGAATCTGTTGAGAAATTGAATTGACGATTGCGGGGTTGATTCCGAACCCTTGATCACCTGCGAGCGCTTCTCCGCTCAATTTTAACACAATCCGGTTATATTTCGGTTGCATGACTACGTCCTCCTTGCTAAATTCCGTAAAAAAGGAACACGAACCACTTCCACACGAAAGTGGATTGAAGCATACGTGTTCCTTCTCTTGTCATCAGGAAATCCTGATTCTTATTTTTTAAGTTGGTTCATAACTTCTTCAGCGAAGTTTTCTTCACGTTTTTCCATACCTTCTCCAACTTCGAAGCGTACGAATGAAACGACTTTTCCGCCTTTAGATTCTACGTATTTACCAACTTTGAAGTCTGGGTCTTTAACGAATGTTTGGTCGACGAGGCAAATTTCCTCGAAGTACTTGTTCATACGTCCAGCAATCATTTTTTCAACGATGTTAGCAGGTTTGCCTTCGTTGATTGCTTGCTCTGTCAAGACTTTTTCTTCACGTGCTTTTTCTTCTTCTGTTACAGAAGAACGATCGACGTAAAGTGGGCGTGCCGCTGCGATGTGCATCGAAACATCTTTTGCAACCGCTTCGTCTGTTGTTCCTTCGATGACGACGACAGAACCGATACGTCCACCCATGTGGAGGTAAGAACCGAACGCTGCGTTGTCTTCTTTCGTGAAGAGTGCTACACGGCGGAGTGAAATTTTCTCTCCGATTGTAGAAGCTTCTTCAGAAATATACGTTTCGATTGTTTTACCCGCTTCGTATTCAGAAGCGAGAGCTGCTTCAGCCGTTTCAGAACCGTTACGGAGAACTGCATCCGCGATGTTTTGAACGAGTGATTGGAAACGTTCGTTTTTTGCAACGAAGTCTGTTTCTGAGTTGATTTCGACGAGTGCTGCTTTGTTTCCGTCAACTGCGACTGCTGTCAAACCTTCTGCTGCGATACGATCGCCTTTAGCTGCTGCTTTTGCGATCCCTTTTTCACGCAAGAAATCAACTGCCGCGTTCATATCCCCATCCGTTTCAACGAGCGCTTTTTTGCAGTCGAGCATACCTGCACCTGTTTTTTCACGAAGTTCTTTTACCATTGCTGCTGTAATAGCCATTCGATATTCCTCCTTATAACGTCCTTATTTTCAAAAAAAAGGTGATAAAAGGTCAATTCCCTTTATCACCTGGCATCACGAATTACTCAGCGTCTGCTACTACTTCTTCAGTAGTTTCAGGTGCTACGTTATCTTCGCCTTGTTTAACTTCGAGGATTGCGTCAGCCATTTTACCAGTGAGCAATTTGACTGCACGGATCGCATCGTCGTTCGCTGGGATGACGTAGTCGATTTCGTCTGGATCACAGTTAGTATCAACGATCGCAACGATTGGGATGTTGAGTTTGTGTGCTTCTGCAATCGCGATACGCTCTTTGCGTGGGTCAACGATGAAGAGTGCATCTGGAACGCCTGGCATATCTTTGATACCGCCGAGGAATTTCTCAAGACGAGTCATTTCTTTTTTAAGAATGATGACTTCTTTTTTAGGAAGAACTTCGAACGTACCGTTCTCTTCCATTTTTTCGAGTTGTTTCAAACGGTTAATCCGTTTTTTGATTGTAGAGAAGTTCGTGAGTGTTCCACCTAACCAACGTTCGTTGATGAAGTATTGACCAGCACGGATCGCTTCTTCTTTCACAGTGTCTTGAGCTTGTTTTTTCGTACCAACGAAAAGAACGTTTCCGCCTTCAGACGCTACTTCACGGATGAAGTTGTAAGCTTCGTCTACTTTTTTAACCGTTTTTTGTAGGTCAATGATGTAGATTCCGTTACGTTCTGTGAAGATGTATTTTGCCATTTTTGGGTTCCAACGGCGTGTTTGGTGACCGAAGTGTACACCAGCTTCTAACAATTGTTTCATCGAGATTACTGCCATGATGAATTCCTCCTTTTGGGTTTTGGATGTCCTCCGCGATGATCGTTGTCCCAGCTAACCTATTAAAGGCACCGCAGCCGGCGATACATGCGTGCGTAATTAACACCGTAGACTAATATAGCATAAACTTTACCGTCGGGCAACCTTCGTTTTTGAAGAAAGTTTCGCAATCAATGCCACTTCACCCGTTCCTCGATTTAAAGAACGCGCGAGTTGATCCAGATCGGCCCCTGCTGCAAGTTGATCTTTCACATCTGTCAGTACTGGCTGAACGGATTCAGCCGATTCTTCCTGCGCCTGTTCGAACTGTGGGAGTTCTGTTACATCAGGACTGACGACCGTTTCATATGAGGACTGGGTAGGAGCAGCCTCAGCAGTCGGTTGCTCCTCGCGTTCTGCCAATCCGTTCACTTGTTCCATGAAGCGAAGCAAGATTTCTTCCGTTTCTTGTTTTTGACGTTCAAGATCGGTCACACGATCTTTTAGCAATGCTTGTTGTTTAAATAGAAGCAACAGACCATAACTAACGACCGCCGCCAGTAAAATATAAAAAATTGTCATAGTAGTTCCTTTCACATCGCGACACGATCAGACAAATAGGCACTTCCTAGCGCTTGCTTTAATTTACGTAACGCCTTCGAGTGGATTTGTGAGATCCGTGAAGTCGACAATCCTAGCACTTCTCCGATTTCCGTTAACGTCAGTTCTTCAAAGTAGAAAAGGGACACAACATATTGCTCTTTTTCCGATAGTTGCTCGACTTCTTCTGCAAGCTTCGAAATCAATTCACGCATCAGTAACGTATCTTCCGGCGTCGCTGCTTCCGGGTCGAGATACGATACAGCCATTGCTTTTCCCTCATCTTGGAGCGTCACCGCCTCGTCGATCGAGAGGACATTCGCAAAGTAACTTTCTGCAAGCGCCGTCTTGACTTCGTCCGGACTCATTTCGACGATGGACGATACTTCATCAAGCGTCGGCGTCCGTTGTAAGCTCTGCTCGAGAATTTCGACGGCCGCCTCGACACGTTTCGATTTTTCACGCAAAGAGCGTGGCAGCCAGTCAATTTTTCTTAATCCATCTAAAATGGCTCCACGAATTCGAAAGGCTGCGTATGTATCGAATTTATTGTTATGATTTTGATCGAACTTTTGCAGTGCATCGTAAAGACCCATCATACCAAGACTTTTTAACTCATCACGATCGACACTTTTCGGAAGTGTCGCACTAAGACGTTGAACGTGGTATTGAACTAGAGGTTCATAATTCAGAAGTAATAGGTCAGCTACCGCTATATCGCGCGTCGATAGCCATTTATCCCAAAGTTGTTGCAGTTCCTCACGCATGACCATTCCTCCTCTAAATTTCCAGCGTTCCGACGTTGACCGTCCGAATGACGAGACGACCAGAGCTTGAATGGAACTCGATCGTCCGACCGTTCGTTCCACCAACATCTTCCGCGACGAGTGGGATTTTCGCTTGTTGCAATGCTGCTTTAACAGCAGCGATGTTCCGTTCACCGATACGCATCGATTCATGTTCATATTTGAATTGAAACATTTGCGCTCCCCCGGCAATCTTTGCCCGTAACCGAATCGCGCCACCTTGTCGTAAGCGCTTTACAAGCTCAGTTACTGCAGTATCTGCGAATTTCCCGACTTCAACGGTGATATCGCGACTGATTGCCGAGTCTGGAAGCATGACATGTGCCATGCTCGATAGACCACGTTCTTGATCATAAATGATGACGCCGACACAGGAACCTAATCCTGCAGTACGAAGGACGACCGGTTTTCGACTAACGGCATATTCCGCTATTCCAATCCGAATGACTTCATCCATCAACTTCCACACCCAATCGTTGAAAGACCGCTGCAAAAGCATCTGCTTCTGGCAGTAATAATAAATGACCGTTTAAGTCGTTGCCTAAACTTGAAAGACGCGTATCGATGTATACTGCCATGTTACCAAATTTTGTCGACTCAAGTAAGGCAACTTCCAAAATTGCTCCAACCATATCAAAAGCGGAGGCAGGAACCGTCACATGAACGGATAAATCCAGCCAGTCAGAAATCGCGCGAGCGTAAGCGCCGATTAAGATATTGCCGATTTCTTCCCAAGCGGAAACACCGATTGCATGATGTTCCGAAAAAAACTGAAACGGCTGTTGCATCAACTGAGAAATCAGTTTTTCCGCATCTTGGAGCGGCATCAAAAAGAGTAGAGACGCCTTGATATCTCCTGTAAAGCGAAGTAAGGCTCCGGCAGTGTAAGCTTCCGCTCCGCCTACACGATCAATAATCGTCGAAAAGTGTTCGAGTTCTGCTGACGGTACTTCAATTTCAACAGGCTGTCCAAGAAGTGTCGATAATGCCGTAGCTGCATGCGCTGCCCCGATGTTTCCGACTTCCTTGAAAATGTCCTGTTCCATCCGATTAAGCATGAACGATGTCCTCGAATAAACGGTTCGGCTCAAGTAAGGAGAACAATTGATCTTCCCCTTTAGCGATTGCTGTCAAATAATTGGTTTCTTCTTGTTTTTGATCAGTCAACGGTTCAATCCGGACATCGATTGCTTCGACGACTTCATTCGCCCGATCGACGATGAACCCGGCATCTCCATGTTCGAGCGTCGCGATGATGATTCGTGTTTCTTCCGTTCCTTCGATTTCCTCAAAACCAAGACGTGTCCGTAAGTCAATCACCGGTGTCACGACCCCGCGCAAATTGATGACGCCTTTTACGTAAGGTGCAGCGTTCGGGATTCGTGTAATCGGAATCACGCGTTCGATGGAGCGGACAGATTGAACATCAATCCCGTAAGCATTTTGTTCCAGTTGAAAAACGACCCATTTTTGTTCCATTATCTATTCCCTCACTTTCGTAGCAGTGCATTGCTATCGATGATTAACGCGACTTGACCGTCCCCAAGAATCGTTGCGCCAGAAATCGCGCGAATTCCTTCCAAATAACTTCCGAGCGGCTTCATGACGATTTCCTGTTGACCAATTAATTCAGTGACCATCAATCCAGCTAATTTTTCACCACTTCGAACGACGACAACTGAGTAGGCTTCTGCTTCTACTTGTGGAAGACCATACACTTCATTCAATGAAATCAATGGAACGAGTTGTCCGCGGAAATCAAACACCTTTTCACGATGCGCTTGTAAGATGGCATCTTGTCGCAACGATGTCGTTTCGATGATTGCCGTCAGCGGAATCGCATACGTTTCTTGACCGAGCTCAACAAGCATCGCGGAAATGATTGAGAGCGTCAATGGAAGACTGATTCTAAAGATTGTCCCTTCGCCACGTTTCGTCTCGACGAAAACTTCGCCACCGAGCGACTCAATCTTCGATTTGACGACGTCAAGACCTACGCCACGTCCCGACAAGTCGGTTACTGTTTCTGCCGTTGAGAAGCCTGGTGCAAATAGTAGCATCGACGCTTCTTCCGGTGTTAACACAGCAGCTTCTTCTTCCGTTAGCAACTCTTTCTCAATCGCAATCCGTGTGACCCGCTCATGGTTGATTCCTGCCCCGTCATCTTCAATCTCAATGAAGACCCGGTTTCCAGAATGATAAGCACGTAACGACAGATTGCCTTCGACTGGTTTCCCGGCCAAAATTCGATCCGTCTTGCTTTCAATGCCATGATCGACGGCATTACGGATTAAGTGAACGAGGGGATCACCAATCTCGTCAATCACTGTTCGATCAAGCTCCGTCTCTGCACCCGTGATATGCAATTTAATATTTTTACCGACATCTTTTGAAACCGATCGGACCATCCGTGGGAAACGATTGAAAACCTGTTCAATCGGCATCATGCGTAACGTCAAGACCAGCGATTGTAATTCATTCGTGCCGCGTTTAATGCGTTCGACGGTTTCCGTCAATTCAGATGAACCGACTTCGGCAGCAATTCGTTCTAAACGACCACGATCAATGATGAATTCTTCGAATAAGTTCATCAAACGGTCAATTCGTTCCAAGTTGACACGAATCGTTTTCGAGGCGACTGGTGCTGTTACGTCTGTTGTTTCGCTGACGACTTTCGTTTCTGACTCGACTGTTGATTTAGGTTCAACTAACGTGGATGTCGCAACTTCGGCTTCTATCGTTGTTTCAAAAGGCTGAATCGAGACGTGTGCCACTTCCGACACTGACTGGATGCCTTCAGTCACTTCTTCCTCTGATTTCATCGTGACGAACAAGACATCGAAGCTTGTTTCGAATTGTTCTTGCTCTAATTCATCTGAAGTCGGATTCGAAAGGATGACATCGCCTAGACTTTGAAGACGGTCGAACACCATGTAGACACGCGCCGCTTTTAAAATGACATCTGCCGATAGTTCGACCGTGATGACGTATGCATGGTAACCGGACGCAATCGATTGTTTAACGACAGACTCTGAATAGACATCACATTCAAAATTACGTTTCGTCGCCACAGCCGTCGCTTCTTCAGTCGTCTCTACAGCAGTTTCTTCTGCTTGAATGAATCGTTTTAATCGTACGACCGTTTCTTTCACGTCGAGCTTTCCGGTTCCACCTTGACTGATGTCCTCAACCATCGTTTCGAGTTGTTCCGCCGCGATGAACAAAACATCAATCAGCTCTGGTGTAGCAGGTTGCGTCTTTGAGCGCACTAAGTCAAGCGCACTCTCCATTTCGTGTGTTAAATCCGCGATGGCATCGTACCCCATCGTACCGGACATTCCTTTTAATGTATGGGCAGAGCGGAAAATCTGATCGATGACGGCTTCATCATCGAGACGCTGTTCAAAAATGAGCAGACTTGAATTGATAGCTTGCAAATGTTCAATCGATTCGTCTAGAAACAATCCTAAATATTCATTTAAATCCATTGGTGATACCCTCCTTCATGATTAGCGCACACGATTGTTTCGATTTTTCAAGCGACTTACCAATCGATCTAAAAATTTCCGTTCCTGCACGCGAAGACCTGTTAATGCGGTGGTAATATGATCGAGTCGCCAGCTAACATCACTCGTCCGATCAAAAAGATAGAACGGTTTTTGTGCTTTGACGGCTCTGACGACTGTTGGGTCATCTGGTAAAAACCCAGCGAATCGTAAAGGTTTGTTCAAAAATTGTTTACTGACCAGTTCGAGACGATCAAATGTTTCGAGTGCCTCTTCACCGTTCATCGCACGATTGACGATGACCCCGATCGGTAACTCCGTTGCATGATGGTGCGACAATTTAACGAACGCATAACCATCCATGATCGATGTTGGCTCTGGTGTAACAACGAGCCAGGCTTCATCGGCACTACTAATGAAATCGAATGTCTGGTGTGTTGCTCCAGCACCCAGGTCGAGGATGACAAAGTCGTATTCATAGAAAAAACGAAATTCTTTCATCATGAACGCAACATCCGGATCCGTTAAATTCGTTAATTCAGTAAAACCACTTCCACCATGGATGAAATGTAAGGTTGGTGAAGCTTCAACCACTGCATCTGCCAAGGATTCACGACGCTTGACACAATCCATGAGCGACGTCTTCGATGATTTTCCTAACAGCACCCCGACGTTCGCCATCCCGATATCAAGATCGATGATGAGGACACGTTTTTCTTGAAGCGATAAGGCGACACCCAAGTTTACGGCGACGTTCGTTTTTCCAACGCCCCCTTTACCACTGACGATCGCAATCGTTTTTGTTTCTTTGACTGACACTTTTGAACGTAAGACACGTGCTTGATCATCTCGCATCACCTGCCCCCTCTTTCTACAATCATTCGAGACATGTCGGATTGATCGACCCACGTGATATCTTCTGGTACTTCTTGACCCGTCGTGATGCAGAGCACCGGCAGCTTCGCTTCGACGGCTAGACCGTAGATGGACCAAAACTCCGTCGTTTCATCTGCTTTCGTAAAGATAAACCCGTTGAGTGGAACTTGTTCAAAACGTCGTCTAATCTGCTCTAAGTCCCGGTATTTTGCCGTTAAGCTTAAAACAAGAAAAACATCCGTATTTGAAAAATCATGACGTGATTCAAGCTGTGTGATATAACCTGCGTCCAAGAAGTTCCGTCCAGCTGTATCAATCAAAACGATGTCACAATCTGCTAATTGTTCTTTCGCTCGTTCAAACTCTGCTAAATCGTAGGCGATATGTAGCGGAACATCGATGATTTCAGCATAGGTTTGCAACTGTTCGATTGCTGAAATCCGGTACGTATCCGTTGTAATCAATCCAACCGTCTTACCTTCCGTCAATCGGTAGTAAGCAGCAAGTTTAGCGATTGTCGTCGTCTTGCCGACCCCTGTCGGTCCTGTCAACATCACGTAACGTGATGTCACGGTCGTTACTTGTAACTCATGTTCAATCGTTTTGGCGAACGCTTGTTGAACTTGTTCAAGATCGTCTGTTTTGTAATACGTCGATAACAAAACGTCGTGCAATTGCTCCACCCGTGCCTGTAAAGCCGGTTCGGACAAAATCGCTTCATATGCCCCTAACTCTTCCGGTAAACGTCGAGAGGAAAACGAAATGATTTTCGGGACTGGCATTTCAATCGTTTTCTTAAGCTGCGGGGTCCGTTTAGGAGCCGGTTGCTGGACATCTTTTTCATGAATGATTGGATGTTCGTCAACAGAAGCAACGAGTTCGACCTTTTTTTGTGCAAACAATCCGAAGAGTCCACCCACTTTGATATGTCGTGTGTTTAAAATAATCGCCTCTTCGCCTAAATCACGTTTGACAAGTTCCATTGCTTCACTGACTGAATTTGCAATAATTTTTTTAACCATCATGTGTTAAATCACCCCAATGCTCTTGACTTCAATCGTCGGAATTAATTCGTTGTATGACAGGACAGGTACATCTGGGAAATAGCGCTCCGTCAACTGACGAACAAACATCCGAATGCTTGGTGAGGCCAAGATGATCGGTTGTACTCCATAACGTTCGAACTCTGACGACAGTTCATTAAACGACTCGATGAACCGTGTCGCTTTTTCCGGGTCAAGCGCAAGATAATTTCCGAACTCTGTTTTTTGAATCGCGGACTGAATATCGATTTCCATTTCACTCGATACCGTCACGACGTGTAAGACATCCCCTTGCAGCACCTGTTCCGTAATTTGCCGTGATAAGGCTTGGCGGACGTATTCAGCAAGCAATTCGCTATCTTTCGTCACGGCCGCATAATCAGCTAGTGTTTCAAAAATCAATGGCAAATTGCGAATCGATATTTTTTCTTTTAGTAATTGAACGAAGACTTTTTGCAGTTCTCCAATCGTTAAGAGTTGCGGCGTGACTTCATCGACTAAAATTGGATGTGTTTCTTTCAAGTGATCAACGAGTTGCTTCGTCTCTTCTCGTCCCAACAAGTCTGCAGCATGTTTTTTAAGCAACTCCGTTAAATGCGTTGCGACGACCGATGGTGGATCGACGACCGTATAACCAGACATTTCTGCCCGACTTCTCGTCTTTTCATCAATCCAAAGCGCCGGCATTCCAAATGCTGGTTCGACCGTTTCGATGCCTTGGATTTCAGGATCATCGACTCCGGGACTCATTGCTAAATAATGATCGAGCAAGAGTTCTCCCGTCGCCATCTCACTGCCGCGAATCTTAATCCGATAATGATTCGGCGGGAGTTGTAAGTGGTCGCGAATCCGAACGGTCGGGAGGACGAAACCAAGTTCCAATGCTAACTGGCGACGAATCATGACGACACGATCGAGTAAATCGCCACCTTGTGCTTCGTCAGCAAGTGGAATCAATCCATAACCGAATTCAAACTCAATCGTATCGACATTTAAAAGCGAAATGACCGATTCACTTGAGCGTAGGTTTTCCGTCGATTCTTCTTCGACGGCGACTTCTTCCGTGGTCGCTTTTGGCGTCCGTCTCAGTTGCCAAGCAAAGAAGCCGGCTGCTGCTGCGACAGGAATTGTCACATAGTCTGGAATCGCCGTGAACAGACCGAGTAGGAAAATCGCGCCTGCACCAATCATGACGAGCAATGGCGTCCGCGTTAACTGACCGATGATGTCTTCACCTAGATTGCCGTCCGACGTCGAGCGTGTGACGATAATCCCGGTGGCGACAGAAATCAACAGCGCTGGAATCTGACTGACTAATCCATCTCCGACTGTCAAGAGCGTATATAAGTTGATTGATTCTGTCATCGGTAACCCTTGTTGGACGACTCCGATGACCATCCCGAAAATCAAGTTAATGATGACGATGATGATGCCGGCGATTGCGTCTCCTTTTACAAACTTTGACGCCCCATCCATCGCCCCGTAAAAGTCGGCTTCGGATTGAATTTTTTGCCGGCGTGTCCGTGCCTGGAGTTCATCAATCATGCCGGAGTTCAAATCGGCATCAATCGCCATCTGTTTCCCTGGCATCGCATCCAGTGTAAATCGGGCCGATACTTCCGAAACCCGTTCCGACCCCTTTGTAATGACGAGAAACTGGATCAAGACGAGAATCAAGAAGACGACGAACCCGACGAGTGCGTTCCCGCCGACGACGAAGCTCCCAAATGCTTCAATCACTTCGCCCCCATTCCCGTTCGAGAGAATCGAGCGGGTCGTCGAGACATTTAATGCGAGACGAAACAGGGTGACGATTAACAATAAAGTTGGGAAAACTGAAAATTCCAATGCTTCTTTGGCATTCATCGAAACGAGTAAGACCATCAAAGCAATCAAGATGTTGATGATGATTAAAAAGTCGAGTAAAAAGCCTGGCAGTGGAATGACCAGCATGAAGACGATCATGATGACGCCTAGCAGTACGGAAAGATCTCTTGTTGAAATAGTCATGATGCTTCATCCTTTCATTTTGCTTGTTTCATTTGGTAGACAAAGGCGAGTGTTTCAGCGAGTGCCTGATAAAATGATTCATCCACTGCCATACCTATCTCTGATTTTGCGAACAAGGCCCGCGCGAGCGGACGGTTTTCGATGATCGGGATGTCAGCTGCTGTCGCCTTCTCCCGAATACGGAATGCGACAGCATCCACACCTTTTGCGACGACGATTGGTGCCGCGTGTTTTCCATCATCGTATTGAATGGCAACTGCATAGTGGGTCGGGTTCGTAATGACGACGTCTGCATTCGGTATTTCTTGCATCATCCGCCGCATCGCCATCTCCCGTTGTTGCTGTTTGATTTTACCTTTGATTTGAGGGTCACCCTCCGTGTTCTTATGTTCGTCTTTTAAGTCCTGTTTACTCATCCGAATCGATTTTTCGAAATCAAACTTTTGATAGGCAAAATCTAAAACGGCAAGTGCAATCAACGCGATGCTGACCGAGAGACCCAGTAAGAAGGTCAAATGACCAATGATGGCTAACGCATCTCCAATCGGCTCAGACGTCAAGCGTGAGATTTCGACCTTGTTGTTCCATAAGATCGTCCCGCTCGTCATCCCGATGACAAGTAACTTAAAAACAGATTTTAAAAATTCGATCAGTGCTTTCATACTGACGATGCGTTTGACCCCTTGGAGTGGATTGATTCGATCTAACTTTGGTTGAATCGATTCCGCACTGAGTAAAGCACCAATCTGGACGAAGTTTCCTAAAATCCCGATGGTGACAGCCGTTAAAAAAAACGGGGCGACGAGAATCGCCATTTGCCCTAACATCTCAATTAATATCTGCTCGACACGCCCTTCTTCTACTGCAACAAGGACGGTCCTTGCACTCAATCCATTTTCTAAAACCAAGACGAAACGTTTGCCGAGAAACGGTCCAAAGAAAAACAAGACAAGGAACATCGCGAATAACATTAAACTACTCGTTAAATCAGCAGATTTTGCGACTTGCCCTTTTTTTCTCGAATCATCTCGCTTACGCGGTGAGGCTTTCTCTGTTTTTTCACCAGCGAAGTACTGGAGGTCGAGTTTTAAACGATATGTATTCATCTCAACCTCCCAGTAATCGAATGGCATCCGCTAAAACGTCTTGCAGTAGCGGAATGAACTTTGAAATCCCGGTAATCGTCGAACCGGCAAGTAAAAATAAAATCGCATAGCCCATTAGTAATTTGACTGAAAAACCAATCGCAAAAATATTGAATTGCGGTGCTGTCTTTGCTAAAAATCCAAGTGCAAGATCGACCAGGAACAAGGACACGATGAGCGGCATCGCCATTTGAAGTGCCGTTAACATCGCCAGACCGACGACTCGAACGACAAGACTCATACCCGCCTCCCCTGAAACTGCAATCGAACTGCCGGGTGGAAAGATTTGAAAACTGGTGTAAATGCCATCGAGTAAAATCAAATGCATGTCGGAGGCAAGTAACACAAGTAGTGTCAACATGTAATAAAACCGGCCAATGATTGGTGACTGACCACCGAACATCGGATCATAAGCTGATGCCATCGCGAGTCCCATCTGTAAATCGATGATGGAACCGGCGATTTGTGGGGCAAATAAAAGGAAGCTAGCTAACAAGCCAAGCGATAATCCAACGATGACTTCCGTACCCATCCGAAAGAAAAAATTGAAATCATCGACTTCAACGGTCGTTTTGACGGCATAGCTCGCAAAATAGGCAAGACCGGCAGCTAAGGCTAATTTATGTTGGGCCGGCAATTGTTTTGATGAAAACAACGGTGCCGCGACCAAAAATCCGACGATGCGACCAAATACGAGTAAAAATACGCTGACAAAAGACAATAACGTCATTTCCTTGAAACCTCAGCAATCTGTTTAAAGATTTCAATCGTAAACGTTTTTAATTCTTCCATGATCCACGGTCCGAAAAAGACGAGTGCTAAAAATACAGCAACGATTTTCGGGACGAACGAGAGGGTCTGCTCTTGAATTTGCGTCGTCGCTTGTAAAATACTGACGAGCAGACCAACAACGAGTGAGACGAGCAAGAGCGGTGCCGATACCTTTAACAAGGTCCAGACGGCCGAACTCGCTAGTTGAATAATCATTTCCTGCGTCATATCGTTCCTCCCTACTTCATGCTGACAAGCAATGACTCGACAATTAAATGCCAACCATCGACGAGGATGAATAGTAATAATTTAAACGGTAAAGCAATCATGACAGGCGGTAACATCATCATCCCCATCGACATCAACACACTCGAGACGACCATGTCGATGACGAGAAATGGAATGAAAATCATGAACCCAATCTGAAAAGCCGTTTTCAACTCACTGATGGCGTAAGCAGGAACTAACGCGACAAGCGGAATGTCTTCGACTTTTTCCGGCTTGTCGTAATTTCCATACTTCAAAAATAATTCTAAGTCATTGGTACGTGTATGTTTTGACATAAAACGTTTCATCGTCCCACCTGCTCGATCAAACGCTTCGTCCTGACTAATTTTTTCACCCATGTATGGTTGAAGTGCCGTCGTGTTGAGTTCCGTCAGCACCGGTGACATGACGAATAATGTAATGAATAAGGCAAGACCGACTAGCAACTGGTTCGGTGGTGTCTGTTGCGTCCCAAGCGCCGAGCGTACAAAGGATAAGACGACGACAACGCGCGTAAAACATGTCATCAAAATCAATAACGAGGGTGCTAAGGATAATAAAGTCAACAAGACAAGTAACTTAACTGATGTCGCTGTTCCTGATGGTGTGTCTAAAGAAATCAGACTTTCAATCGTTGTCATGAACGACCTCGTTTCTTCTGGAATTGATCAAGTTGTTGCTTGAACGACTCCAAGAAAGGCGATTCGCTCGTCGACTGTTTCATATCATGCATCTCTTCAGTCGACCATTCCGTATCCGCTTCGAGCGTGTCGAGTAGCTCAATGTTTTGCCCGACACCGACGACGTAAACTTTATCGTGGACGCGTACGAGTTGCACCGATCGATCTTTTCCGAGCGGCACACCTCCGAGATGGGAAAGTTGATTGGATTGGCGGACACCTCGCGTCCGATCATTGATCAATCGGACAGCCAGGAGAAATCCCCCGATTAAGACCACGAGCGTGACGATGACTTTAATGACCGTCACAATCGTCGACGACCCATCGACCTGTTGAGTTGTTGGTTCACTCTTCTTAGATGGATTCAAATTCTCTTCCACTGTTTCTGCCCCAACTTGTGCTGAGAGCAGGAACAACAGGAGACAGGTCAAGAAGGTCAGTCTTTTCATGACGAAACAGTTTTCGAAACGGCTTCGAGTACACGGTCAGCTTGGAACGGTTTGACGATGAAGTCTTTTGCACCGGCTTGAATCGCATCGATGACCATCGACTGTTGCCCCATCGCTGAACACATGATGACTTTAGCTGCCGGGTTAAACGCTTTGATTTCTTTAAGAGCCGAAATGCCATCCATTTCCGGCATCGTGATATCGAGCGTGACGAGATCCGGTGTTAATTCTTTGTATTTCGCTACGGCTTCGCGGCCATTTTCTGCTTCACCGACGACGTCATATCCATTCTTCGATAAAATTTCCTTAATCATCATTCGCATGAAAGCTGCATCATCTACGATCAATACTTTTGCACTCATCTTATTTCCTCCTTAGAACATCCGAAGACGTTCTTTTGTATTTACGATTTCTGTAATTCGTACTCCAAAGTTTTCTTCAATGACTACGACTTCACCTGTCGCAATCAATGTATTGTTGACAAAAACATCAACCGGCTCTCCAGCCAACTTATCGAGTTCGATGATTGAACCTTGTGTCAATTCCAATATGTCGCGTACAGAGCGACGTGTTCTGCCGAGTTCGACGGTTACATTCAGTGGTACATCATACAACATCCCGATGTTACCCGGTACGCCTTCTTGTTGCACTTCTTCAAATTGACCAAACTGGACCGGGCTGACACCTACCGGTTCCTTCTTCGGTGCAACAGGCGTTTCATAACGTTGTTCCTGCTGGGGCATTTGTTGCGTTTGTTGCGGTGCTACTTGTGGCGACGGTTGAACCGGTTCATGCGTCGCACCTTTTGCTTCTTCAGTCGTCGTCGTACTTGCGCTGAATAATTTCTGAATCAACTGCTTTGAAAATTCGAGTGGTGCAAGCTGAACGATTTTCGAATCGATCAACGTCCCGATTTTTAAATCGAATTCGATGATGACCATGCTTTCCCATAAAGAAAAGCTGTCGACAATACTTTTCTCTTGCGAAAAGTCGAAAATTTCAACGGCTGGTGGCGAAATATCGATTCGCATCGAGAAGACCGTTGACATCGACGTCGCCGCTGCTCCCATCATTTGATTCATCGCTTCTTGAACGGCAGAAAGGGCGATTGGCTCCATTTCATGGTCTTCCTCGACCATCCCGTCGCCGCCCATCATCAAGTTCGCGATGACAGATGCGTCACGTTGCGTCAAGATTAAGACGTTTTCACCTTTGAAGCCTTCTGTGTACCCGACGCGCAAAGCAACGTGCGGAATCGGATAGCGACTGCGTAATTCTTCCATCGTGATCATCCGCACATGTGGCGTCGTGATCTCGACCTTTTGGTTGAGTAATGCAGATAACGCTGTTGCTGAATTCCCGAGTGAAATATTTCCTACTTCACCTAAGGCATCAATTTCCATCTCGTCTAATTCTTCTAATCCATCGTCCGAACTTGTATCAGTCGGCTCATCGTCCGACGGGGTCCCGCGTAATAACGCATCGATTTCATCTTGCGAAAGCATATCGCTCATGTTATTCCTCCTCAATTCGTTGTATGACTTGTAAAGCGAGATGCTTCCCATTCAGACCAGGTCGCGCTTTGAACATTTTCCGATCATCAACAAACAATTCAACCGGGTCGGATGTACGTGTCTTCAGGGACAGGCAGTCGCCTACCTCGAGGTGTAACAATTCTCCAAACGACAATTCCGTTTGGCCGAGCACAGCTTTTAAATCGACGATTGACCCCATCAACTGAGTTTGCATCTGTTCAGATTCTTGGTTATCGACCGCTTTACGTTTTTCTTGTTGCATCCAAAAATGACTCGATAGCTTCGGAATGATCGGTTCGAGTGTGACGAACGGAAGACAGACATTGAGCGTCCCACTGACTTCTCCAACCGTCACATAAATCGAGACGAGGATTACCGTCTCATTCGGCGAAACGAGTTGAAGGAATTGCGGATTGATTTCTAAATCGTCATACTCTGCTTCTAGTTCTGTGATTGACTCCCAAGCTTCGCCATATTGTACGAATGCCCGCTTAAACAATTGTGTCAAAATGCGTGTCTCGATTTCAGTCAAATTTTCAATCTTATTCATCCCTTCGCCAGGACCACCGAGGAGACGATCGAGCATTGCATAGGCGATGTTCGGGTTGACTTCAAAGATAACTTTACCATCAAGCGGTTTCAGGTTAACTAGATTGATTAAGGTCATGTTCGGAATGGAATGGATGAATTCATCGTATGGCAACTGTTCGACCGTATTGACCGTGAACTGGACGTACGTTCTCAGCTGCGCTGAAAAGTGTGTTGTCAGTACACGTGCGAATTGCTCATGAATTCGAGTCAAGTTCCGCATTTGATCTTTTGAGAAACGAAGTGCCCGTTTGAAATCATACACTTTGACACGCCGTTCCTCTTCTTGACTTCGTATCTCCTCGACTTCCATATCTCCGCTCGAAATGGCTGATAGCAAGGCGTCAATTTCATGTTGTGATAATACTTCGCTCATGCTGCCACCTCACTGGATGATTTTTTTCGTCGTATAGACGCGTTGAACATCGCCTTCTTGAAGAAGTTTTTTGAATTGACCACGTAATTTTTCTTCAAGCTTTGCCATATCTTGTTTTGAATCCAAGTCTTGCTTTTTCATCGATGCTAAATCACCAAGAATGATGTTGTTGATTTGAAACTTACGTAGTTCTAACTCTTCCTTCGTTTTCACATCATCCGTGACAATCGTAAACTGAACATTCAAAAACCGTTCGTCTGCGATGTTCGTCGTCAAGTCATCTGTTTGAAAACTTCGTTCTTCGAGCTCGGCACCTGTCGGTTGTTCAACTTTTGCTTCCGTCTCATCTCCGACTAACCAATACTTTGTGAGCATATACCCTGCGCCGATCATCATGAGGGCCACGATAACCATGATCAACGGTATTTTTAACTTACTCTTCTTCTTTTCTTCTGCCATCTTCGAGCCTCCTAATGCTGTTCAAGCCCGCTAGTCCGACTTGTCGGTAAAAATCGATTGTTGCCGCTTTTACCTCTTCTAACGATTCTTTGACGATGTATGTCTGCCCTCCAACGAGTTGAATCGTCGTATCTGGTGTCGATCGAATCGATTCGATTAATATAGCATTCAATACGAGCGGTGCTTGACGTAACGTCGTCAGTGTAATCATCGTTTCAAGTTAACGAGTTCTTCTAAGATTTGGTCGGATGTCGTAATAATCCGTGTATTTGCCTGGAATCCACGTTGCGCGATAATCATTTCCGTAAACTCTTCCGATAAGTCGACGTTCGACATTTCGAGCGTCCCAGACGTCAGTTGCCCAAGTCCGTTCGTGCTTGGTGTTCCCGTTGCTGCAGCACCCGAATTTTGCGAAGAGGCAAATAAATTTACTCCAGATTTTTCAAGACCACCTGGATTTGGGAAGTTTGCTAATGTTATATATCCTACTGTAGTTAACGCGCCAGTGTTATTCACATAAGTTACCAAACCATCTTTCCCAATAGATAAATTACGTGCATCGGTAGGAATTTTCAACTTTTGATATCCTGCTGTCGGCAATGCAGGTGGCACAGAACCATTCGGTAAATTATTAGGAACAGCACCTACAGGTACAGCTGCTGTTCCAGTACCAACAACGTAGTTTCCGTCGCCAGTAACAATGTTACCGTCTAAATCCGTATAGAAGTTACCTGAACGTGAGTACCGGACACCTTCTGCTGTCATGACTTGGTAGAACCCTTCGCCTGAAATCCCGACATCGAGTGTCCGTCCCGTGTTTTGAAGTGCGCCTTGGTTGTAGACGTTATCGACCGTCGACATCGATGCTCCGAGTCCGACTTGTTTCGGGTTTGTACCACCGACACCGCCACCTGCTCCTGAAGCTGAACCGACTGATTGGTTAACGAGATCTTTAAAGGTAACCCGCCCTTTTTTGTAACCGAACGTATTGACGTTTGCGATGTTATTCCCGACGACGTCAAGCTTTGTCTGGAAGTTCTTTAACCCACTGATTCCTGAATACATTGAACGTAACATTATTTTTCCTCCTTTGTTTTAATCTCCGTTAATTCATAGACACTGACTTGCTTCCCGTTCGAGAGTTCCGCGATGACGTCAATTCCGTCTCGCTTGACGCTTATGACGTCCGCTGTCTCCTTGACCGTCGCGCCCGTCGCCGTTCCCGTCGCATCCTCAACCGTTCCATCTGCTTCGTAACTAACTGATTTCCCGATTAAATTACTGTATGTCAGCAAGGAATTCGCATGTTGATTCAAGACCATCGTGTCCATTCCTTTTCCAATCGCTTGCATTTGTTCAAGGGAAGAAAATTGTGCCATCTGTGAGATGAACTCTTTATCTTCCATCGGTGCAGTCGGATCTTGATTCGATAACTGGGCAATCAAGATTTTCATGAACATGTCTTTGTCCATCGAATTATTCGGGACAGCTGTCGTTTTATCCGGCAACTGGTAGGACGATGCCGCATTAATGGAATCAGTCATCTTCTTCCTCCTCTAACTCCTCATCTTGAGGTTTCGGTTGTTCCTCTTGCGCTGTCTCTTGCCGCTCTTGTGGTGTCGATGTATCAAACTCTTTTACGGTCGAGGCAAGTAATCCCGTCTCGATTTTAACGAGCGGCGCTTGATGTTGCAGCGAACCTTGTAATTTACCTAGCTGTTGCTCAATCAGTTGTTTTGCCTGCTCGGTGCCCGCAAACAACTTCACTGTCAACACACCTTCTTTTCGCTCGAGTTGAACGACGACTTCACCTAGCTGTTCTGGGTATAAACGAATCGACATTCGTGTCGAACCGTCTGCTCCTTTTAAGAACGGGGCTTGTTGGAGTGCTGCTTCGATTCGTTTTGCCAATTGTTCATCGACATTACTTTGCGGAACGAGGGGAGGCATCGTAACGGTACGATCGCTTTTCACGAACAGTGTCGAAGAAAAGGCGAGCGGTAACGCCGTCCCTTCCGAATCAACTGTTCCTTTCAACGGCTCACTACGCGTCAAGCCTTCGCCTAACTTCATCGAAGCCGGTAAGGTTTGAGCCATGGCGGCTTGTCGTGTCACCGGAAGAACCGTCTGCACGACCCTCCCCGTCTTCAATTCACCTTCCGCTGTCTTAACACCTTTTCCGACGGGCGTATCCGCTACTGGTTGCAGTTGACCTGCTACCGGTTTTGTAACACCAAGAATCGACACGATTGTCGCCGTAATCAATTGACCGACGGACGCCGGTAATTGTTGCAACACCGCCGTTGCTTGTTCCGCATCTCCTTCTTGGATCGTTTTTACGAGTTGTACGAGCTCCGTCATTCCTTTTGGATCCTGCTCTAGTGCTTCTAATTGTGGATGATCCAGTAAAAGCAAGGCTTGTTCGGGTTGTGCTGTGAGCATCTTCACCAGCTGACCTTCATTTGATTGTGGCATCGTCGTGCTAGGGACGGTGTTCTCAGGCAGAAGACTCGGTTCTGGCGTCGTGAACAGTTGTAGCAAAGAAGCAAAGCTCCCCATGCCTTCAGCCGAAGGAGCACTTTGCCCGACTGATTTCGCCGTACCTTTGACTGTTTGATTTTGTTGCACATCTGTCAAATTCATCGTGTTCGCTCACCTCTATTTCGTCGCGAGTAGTTGCGTCAATGCCGCAGCCTTTTTCGCATCCATCTTTGCGATGATGGCTGCTTGTTGTTCCGCATCGATAGTCTCGATGATAGGAACGACCTCTGTCGGACTGAGTTCATTTAAGATTGTCGCTGCTTCTTTCGGCGACATCTCTGCATAAACATCGGTCACACTTGCCGTTTTTGTTGTCTTCTTGTCTTCCTCGGTTGTTTTATCTGGGGAAGGCGTTTGTTTTAATTGATCGCGCTCCGCGATTAATCGCGTAATCTCTTGTTCTTTCACTTTGAGGGTATCCGCTTGTTCCGTCGCTTCATTTCGCAATTTTTTAATTTCTTGATTCGCTATTTTTAATCGATTTTCTAAATCAGACGTTTCCTTACCAGGCGTTCCCTTCGTTTGTTTCGACGTTTCCTCTGTCGAAAACGGGAGTGCAAGCATCGGACGACCGTTAGCATAATTGAGCACGAGATAGGCTGTACCTAAGATTAAGATCAAGGGAATGATCAACAACGGTAAAATCCATTGTTTCGATGATTTTGAATTACTTATGATGTCCGCCCTCTTCCAAACTGTAACAGTGCCAGTTCATCTAATTGATTTTGTTCGAGTAGTGCATTGATTTGCCGTGCTTCTTCTAGTTGATTCGCCTGAAGACGCGTGAACTTCTTTTCCTCAATCATCGCTTCTTTTAAATCGACTTGTGCGCGTTCATACTGATTTTTTGCTTGAGTGACATATAATTGTTGACGTTCGATTTGCTGTTTGACGACGTCACGCGCACGTTCACGGTATTGAGAAGCGAGTAATTCGACGGTACCCGTCTCATTTTGTGCCTTCAAAAATGTTTCGTAACGAACGAGCAGGTGATACAACTTTTCGACTTCAATCTCGTAGCGTTTCTTTTTTTCAGCCGTTTGTTTCGATACACGATCTTTCTCCGCCTCGGCTAAAGGAATGATTCGCTCATATATTGTTTTCATGCCTTTTCCTCCTTAGCGAATCGTCGTGATTAAACGGTTCATGGCTTCTTCAAATTGACTTCCTTCTTCAACACGTTGCTTCAAAAAGCCGATTAATTCCGGATATTTTTCGACGGCACGATCAATTTCAGGGTTTGTCCCACTTTTATATGCACCGATATTGATCAAGTCTTCTGCATCTAAGTATGTCGAGAGCAATTGCCGAAAGACGATCGCACTGTCTTTATGTTCCGTCGATGTGATTTGATTCATAACCCGGCTAATCGAACGTAAAACATGAATCGCCGGATACTGCCCTTTGTTCGCCAAACTTCGATCAAGGACAAAGTGACCATCTAAAATCCCGCGGACTGCATCCGCAATCGGTTCGTTCATGTCGTCTCCATCGACGAGTACGGTATAAAAAGCTGTAATCGACCCGGCTGTCGTCTTTCCGCTTCGTTCGAGTAACTGAGGTAGTAGAGCGAATACACTCGGCGTGTATCCTTTTGAAGCAGGCGGTTCTCCTGTCGCCAGACCGATTTCACGTTGCGCCATCGCGAACCGCGTAACGGAGTCCATCATTAAGACGACATTCTTACCTTGATCCCGAAAGTATTCTGCGATTGCTGTCGCCGTATAGGCTCCTTTTAAACGGACAAGCGGTGGTTGGTCACTCGTCGCGACGACGATGATGGAACGCTTCATCCCTTCTTCGCCCAACTCCGCTTCGATGAACTCTTTCACTTCCCGCCCTCGCTCTCCAATCAAGGCGATCACATTGATGTCAGCAGTCGAACGTTTTGCAATCATTCCGAGCAGTGTTGATTTCCCGACACCAGACCCGGCAAACAAACCGACGCGTTGCCCTTGACCGACTGTCAACAGACCATCAATGGCGCGGATACCTGTCGACAACACTTCATTGATACGTGGTCGTTCAAGTGGACTCGGTGGTTTTCGCACGATTGATGTTGTCCGGAGGTGAGTCAACTCCTCACCATCAAGTGCTCGACCTAATCCATCTAATACTTTCCCGATCAGTTCCTCACCGACGGGTACGTGAAGTGGTTTTCCTGTTGCGATGACGATTGATCCTGGTGCAATTGCTGTCGTTTCACCGTAAGGCATCAATAAGACGTGCCCTTCTCGGAAGCCGACAACCTCTGCTTCGATTTCTTGACCTCGGTGCAGTTGAATCAAACACCGTTCCCCGATTGCGACTGCCGTCGGTCCTCGTGATTCAATCATTAAACCGATTACTTGCACGACTTTACCGGAATGCCGGACTAAGTCATCCGTCCGAATATCTCGAACGGCCGCTTGCAACTGCTTCACGTTATACATCTTGTAGCACCTCAGTCACCTGGTTAATCAATGCCTCATAACTAGAAGTAAGCCCGCCCGTAATCGCTCCATTTTCTGAATCGATACGGAAATCGCGAGGCGCGAGTTCCGGATCAATCCGTAAGCTGATTGTCGCAGCACCACCTAAAATCGTATGTAGACGTTCATCCAGTAATACAACCCGTTCAAAATCTTCTGCAGACGTGTAAACAATGATCTTTTCACGGTCACGGAACTGAATAATCAATTGGTGAATCGATTGATAGAGTGCTTCCTCATCTGTATCATGTAATTTTTCTAAAAAATGATGGGTCACTTGAAGTGACAATGCACATAATTCATCTTCCATCGCTAACAAGCGGTCCGTCTGCATCTGCTCAAGACGCATTGCAAATTGATTCGTTTCCTCGAGTTTTCGTGCATAAGCGTCTAGTCCGTCTTGCTGCCCTCGCTCATAACCCGCTTGATAGCCTTGTTCCTTCGCTTCCTGTAAAGCCATTTCACGTTCCTGTTCAAAAGCCTGTCGACGCGCTTCTTCTTGTTGACGCATCAGCTGAAGTTGCTCGTCGAGCTCATTTTGACCTTTTGCCATCAACGCCTCATAAGAAATACTCGGCTCGGCATCCCGTTCGATCGCTCGCTCTTCTTGATGAAGAATTGTGCGCTGATGACCTTCGATGACAATTTGTCGTTTAATGACGTTAGACAACGATATCATCTCCTCCACCACGTGCGACGACGATTTCACCCATATCCTCTAGGCGACGAATGATTCCAACGATTCGGCTTTGAGCTTCTTCGACATCGCGCAATCTGACGGGTCCCATGAATTCCATATCTTCTTTGAACGATTCGACCATTCGCTGAGACATGTTTCGGTACACCATTTCTTTGACATCGTCCGAAGAGACTTTAAGCGCAAGCAACAAATCTTCGTTTGAAACTTCGCGGATAATTCGTTGGATTGCTCGTGCATCGAGTGTGACAATATCTTCGAAGACAAACATCCGTTTTTTGATTTCTTCGGCGAGTTCCGGATCCTGAATTTCGAGCGTATCGAGGATTGTCCGTTCCGTCGTCCGATCGACACCGTTCAATACTTGAACGACTGCCTCGATACCACCAGACTGCGCATAATCTTGCATACCGGCTTGAGATAAGTTCCGCTCAAGAATCTGTTCGACTTCGCTGATGATTTCCGGGTTCATTCGGTCCATCGTTGCAATTCGTCGTGCTACATCCGATTGCGCCTCAGCTGGAAGCTCCGAAAGAATCTGACCGGACTTTCCCGGGTCGAGATGTGCCAAGACGAGTGCAATCGTCTGTGGATGTTCGTTTTGAATGAAGTTCAATAATTGCTTAGGATCTGCTTTACGGGCAAACTCGAACGGCCGGACTTGCAAGGTCGAAGTTAATCGATGAATCAATTCCATCGCTTTTTCTTCACCTAATGCTTTTTCAAGCACATTTTTCGCAAAGCCGATACCACCTTGCGTAATGTAGTTTTGCGCCGTTGCCAACTCATGAAATTCTTCGAGTACTTCTAGTTTCTCTTCAGGATCAATTCGTTTCATGCTCGAAATTTGGAGTGTCAACCATTCCATTTCTTCCTCAGTCAAATGTTTGTAGACGTTCGCCGCCACTTCTGGACCTAACGAAATCATCAAGATCGCTGCTTTCTCACGACTATTCATATCTAGTTTCTTCATCTCATCAATCCTCCGCTAGCCATGTGCGTAATAACTTCGCAAATTCATCTGGATTTGAGGATGCTAATTTTTCAAGCTGTTTCCGTTTGACTGCTCCGCCACTCGTATCTTCTGTCGATAGTTCTGGAATCTCTGTTTCGATTGGTGTCCATTCTTCTAATTCTTCGACTTCCGTCGTACGACGTCGTCGCATCATCATGAAGATGGCGCCGATGACGATCAGTGCTGCTGCACCAAGCGCGAACCAAACCCACATCGGCGTGACTGTAGTCGTCGCTTTTTGTGTTGGTGTTTCAGCGAACGGTCGGGACATGACGACGACCTTGTTCGTCAATTCCGCATCCGTCAACGTCGCTTTTGCATCCGTTTTCGTGATGGACGTCCGAATAATCGAGTAGAGCATCGTTTGAAGGTCCGTTTGAAGTTGCGGATCGATTTGAGCTTGACCTTTTGGTGGTTCAACGATGACTTGAATACCTAAATCACGTATTTCATAAGGTGCTCCCGTAATCTGTTTCGTAATCCGGTTTACTTCATAATTGATGATATCGTGCGTTTTCTCACTCGTATCACCTGTCGTTCCTGTACCGGCCGGGAAGTTGATGGTCTCATTTTCACCAGTACCGGCTGTTCCTTCATTCGCTGCACCCGTGTAGGCTTCGGCAACCTTTTCTGCCGAAGTTACAATCCCCTCGATTTTATCAGGGTCAACGGGTTCGACTAGTTTTTGTTCTTCTTGGCGCTGTGTGACATCGACGTCTGCCGTGACTGACACGAGCGCTTTTTGTGGTCCGAGAACGACGGACAACATTTGTTGAATTTGTTTTCGTAAATCATTTTCCGTTGTTTTCTTTAATTGCATCGGATCTGCGCCTCCAGCCGTCTGTGTTCCCTGGCCCGGTTCGTAGTACGTAAAGTACTGATCCATGATTGTAATATTTTCTTCTTTCAAATTAGGAATACTTTTTGCGATTAGGTGGTAAAGACCTTGTACAGTCTGTTGATTCAAATCACTCCCAGCGCTTGACGTTAACACAACCGATACGGTTGACGTCTCTTCGGCGTCTGATAAAAAGACGCTTTTTTCAGGAAGTGTAATCATTACCTTCGCTGCATCAATCCCGTTTACTTGCGTAATCAAGTTCTCAAGTTCAGTCTGCATCGTATCGCGCTCTAAAATATTCATTTCCTTGTCAGTCGTACCAAACCCGGCATTTTCACTGAAGAATGAATAATCGATTTGACCGGACTTCGGTATGCCAGCAGTAGCCAACTCTACTTTCAAATTTTCCGCATTCGCCTCCGGCACAAGAATCGTCACTCCGTCTGAAGCTGTCACAACTTCCGAACGAACGCCATCTTCATTTAATTTTTCAGTGACTTGTCCAGCCTCTTGCGGTGATAGTTTTGAATACAATGGCGTCATTGTCGGTGTCGACAACCAAATGATGGCAGCAATAAGAGCTGATAAAATGATTAAGGTAATACCGATGATGGTCGCTTTTTTTGTGAGTGACCATTCGTTCCATGTCGTGTTGATTGCGCTAAAACGCGCCTTTAGCCGTTCGTTCATCAAACATCTCCCACGCTTTCCTTAGCAGTCACAGTTGCATACGCATCATTTCTTGGTATGCCTCAATCCCTTTATTCCGGACTTCAATGGCGAGTTGCATAGAAAGCGATGCTTCTTCTGTTTTAATCATGATGTTATGTAGATCCGTTGTCTTCCCTGTCGCAAGGTCCACACGTGCTTGTGAGGATGCTTGTTGCGCGTCGTTCAA
Source organism: Exiguobacterium sp. QJM3NY_9 (assembly GCF_056173545.1). Classification (NCBI taxonomy): domain Bacteria; kingdom Bacillati; phylum Bacillota; class Bacilli; order Caryophanales; genus Exiguobacterium; species Exiguobacterium sp. QJM3NY_9. Next base: position 1,873,959 of record NZ_CM149679.1, read on the forward strand.
GCCGTTAATGGCTTGGCTTAGCACATCGCTAAAATCTCCTGGGGACGCCTTAGCGACTGATTGTGATGGTAAGACCATTTGTTGCATCCCTTGAATAGGTTGAATTGCCATGATGTCATCTCCTCGTTATTTACCGATTTCCATCGCTTTTACTAACATCGCCTTTGTCGCATTCAGCGCCGTGACGTTTGCTTCATACGAGCGGGTCGCGCCCATCATATCGACCATTTCCTTCAATAAATCCACGTTCGGCATTTTTACATAGCCAAGTTCGTCTGCATCTGGGTGGTTTGGATTGTACTCTAATTTAAACGGTTCTTGATCCTTCCGGATTTCACTGACTGTGACGCCGTTACCTGTTTCTTTTAATACGGCTAATTTTCGTGCATACGGTTGCCATTCTCCATTCACGAGTTCGCCTCGTGTCGTTTGAGCATTGGCGATGTTTGCTGATACTGTATCGAGTCGGAGCCGCTGCGCTGTTAATCCTGTAGCGGATGTATGAAATCCTGAGAACATCGTCATCTTTATCGCCCTCCTCGAATAACAGATTGAATGCCAGAGAATTTACGATTCAATTGTTCGACTAGCGCTTCATATTCAATTTGATTTCGTGATAATTCAGACATCTCAAGGTCAATATCGACTCCATTTCCATCATTTCGCATCGATGTGCTTTGTTCGACGACAGTTCCTGAAGTATTAATCGTCGCATGTCGTTGTAAACTCATTTTCATCTCTGAATTCAATACATCACCAAAAACGAGGCGTTTTGCTTTGTATCCGGGTGTATCCACATTCGCAATATTCGTTGAGATTACTTTTTGAGCTGCAACCGTCCGATCGACGGCTTGTGTCATGAGTGAATAATCTGAGCCTAACCAATTCATCCCTTAACCTCCACTTGATTTTATATCGAGTATTTAGTTTTTTCGTAATCTTCAGTAACACTTCTGAAATAATTGAAACAAATAAGTCAATGTATGGAAAGAAGTTTTTTGAAAATCAGGGTAATGAGATGTTAATTTCATGTTTTTTATTACCTTTTCTTATAAAAATGATAAATAATACCTATATAAGAAAAGAAGACTTAGTATTTACTAGGTCTTCTTGATTGATTCCAGTTTTCGTTGTTTAGTTTGATTTAATCCGTTCTAATTCATAAAGGAAATTATCGTTTAAGATTTTGATATACGTCCCTTTCATACCGAGTGAACGCGATTCGATGACACCCGCACTTTCAAGCTTGCGCAGTGCATTGACGATGACGGAACGTGTAATCCCGACACGGTCTGCAATTTTTGATGCGACGAGTAATCCTTCATTGCCGTCGAGTTCTTCAAAAATATGCTCGATTGCTTCAAGCTCTGAATATGATAACGAGTTGATTGCCATTTGGACGACAGCTTTTTTACGTGCTTTATCCTCAGCTTCATGTGCTTTCTCTCGAAGAATCTCCATACCGACTACAGTCGCTCCATATTCAGCTAGGACGAGATCTTCTTCGTCGAAATCATCGACCATTCGTCCGAGGACGAGTGTCCCTAAGCGTTCGCCGCCTCCGATGATTGGAACGATTGTTGTTTTAGATGATTCGAACGTATCACGATTATCAATCGGGAATGCCGTATGTTCACTATCAATCGTAATATTCGCTGTCGTTTCCATGACGTTAAATAAACGTTTTGTGTAGTCTTCTGGGAATTGACGTTCTTCGAGGAATCCACGAATTCGTGCATTCTCAATTTGTTGCTTGATGGCAATACCGAGTAATTTCCCACGGCGGCTAACGATGAATGTATTCGACTCCATGACTTCACTTAACCGTTCCGCCATAATTTTAAAGTCTACATGTGTACTAGCTTCCTGTTGTAACATCGTATTAAGCTTTCGTGTTTTTGCCAATAAATTCATGATTTTCTTCCTCCACTTATAAGATGAACTGACTTAAGTCACGATCATCTGCTACTTTTCCAACTCGGTCCATTACATATTGTGGTGTGATCGTAACATCCGACTCTGGCATATCTGCCGCTTCAAAGGATAGCTCCTCTAACACCCGTTCCATGATTGTATATAAACGTCGTGCACCGATATTATCAGTTTCATCATTGACCTGAGCAGCAATCCGCGCGATTTGACGAATCGCATCCTCGGTAAAGGTGACGTGGACCTGTTCTGCTCCAAGCAACGCTTTGTATTGTTTCAGTAACGCTTGATTCGGTTCTGTCAAAATCCTGACGAAGTCTTCTTCCGTTAAACTATCCAACTCGACTCGAATCGGGAAACGTCCTTGTAACTCTGGAATGAGATCAGACGGCTTCGCCATATGGAACGCTCCTGCGGCGATAAACAACATATGGTCCGTTTTGACCGAGCCGTATTTCGTCACGACGGTCGAGCCTTCGACGATTGGTAAGATATCTCGCTGGACACCTTCGCGTGAAACGCCAGCGCTATCTTGACCTTTCGTTGCAATTTTATCGATTTCATCGACGAAGATGATCCCCATTTGCTCCGCACGTCGAACGGCTTCGTCATGGACTTCGTTTAAGTCAAGTAAACGTTCCGCTTCTTCAGCAGTCAAAATTGGTCGTGCTTCTTTGACGGTCAGTTGTCTTTTTTTCGTTTTCTTCGGCATGACTTGACCTAGCATATCTTGTAGGTTTGATAAGCCTTCCATCCCTTGTTGTCCCGAAAATAAATCCATTTGGCGCTCTTCGACGTCGACATCAATCATGCGGTCTTCTAGTTGACCACTGATTAATTGTTGACGAATGACTGAGCGGTCCGCCGTATCATTCGCTGTTTCTTGTTCAGGTTGTGCTTGATTACCACCAAACAACATTTCGAATGGATTACTTCCACCACCAAGACCCGACGTCGATTTTTTCCCGACTAACGCATCCACGATCCGTTCGTTCGCAACGGCTTCTGCTCGATCTTTTAACGCTTCTTTCTTCTCATCTTTGACAAGACGGAGTGAAGCTTCGACTAAATCACGAACCATTGATTCAACGTCACGACCGACGTATCCGACTTCTGTGAATTTCGTCGCTTCGATTTTAACGAATGGTGCGCGAACGAGTTTTGCTAGACGTCTTGCGATTTCCGTCTTTCCGACTCCAGTCGGTCCAATCATCAAAATATTTTTAGGTGTTACTTCGTCGCGTAATGCCGGGTCGAGTAATTGGCGACGGTACCGATTACGAAGTGCGATTGCGACGGCGCGTTTCGCATCCGATTGTCCAACGACGTGTTCATCTAATTTGGCTACGATTTGTTTTGGTGTCAATTCATGCATCTGCACTTCCTCCAATCGTCTCTAAAACAATTTGATCATTCGTGAACACGCAGAGCTCTCCAGCTGTTTCAAGAGCGGCTCGTGCGATTTCTTCTGCTGACATCTGTCCAGCGTGACGTGCCAATGCTCGACCAGCAGCAAGCGCGTAATTACCACCTGAACCGATTGCAAGAATTCCATCATCCGGTTCGATGACTTCACCATTTCCGGAAACGAGCAGTAAATGTGTCCCGTCCATGACGAGTAGCAATGCTTCGAGTTGACGTAACATTTTGTCGCCGCGCCATTCTTTTGCTAGCTCGACTGCGGCACGTTGGAGATTACCATTATACATCTCTAGCTTCGCTTCAAACTTCTCAAACAGCGTAAAGGCATCTGCTACACTTCCTGCAAATCCTGCAATCACTTTTCCCCCATAAAGGCGTCTTACTTTCTTTGCACTTTTCTTCATGATGACTTGATTACCGAATGTCACCTGACCATCTCCACTCATCGCGGATTGACCATTATGTTGAATCGCAAAAATCGTCGTTGCATGAAACATTCCGTTTCCTCCCTTAGGCACGCGGATGCGCTTGCTGATAAACATGACGCAACCGCTCCGTCGTTACATGAGTATATTGTCCCGTCGTCGATAGAGAGGCATGACCTAAGAGTTCCTGAACCGCCCGAAGGTCCGCCCCTCTCTCTAACAGGTCTGTCGCGAAGCTATGTCGAAGTGCGTGCGGCGTCACATGTTTCGAAAGCAAATGATCGCCTTTTTTTAAGATTTTACGAATACCGTCTGTCGTCAGTCGTCGTCCCGATTTCGAAACGAACACAGCCTGTTCCTTTTCATCTTTTCCTCGACGCTCTTGCAAGTAAACCTGCAACGTCCGTCTAGCGAAAGAACCAATCGGCGTGATGCGTTCCTTACGACCTTTTCCATATACATGGACATACTCTAAGTCTTGATCTAAATCTTGAAGATTTAGTCCTGCCAACTCACTGACACGCATCCCGGTCGCATAGAGCAGTTCAATCATTGCGACATTTCGGTTGCCTAGTGTATCTTCCGTTCGAAAGGCTTCTAAAAATCGTTCGTATTCAGATGGAACTAAAAAGGTCGGTAACGATTGGGCACGTTTGGGCGCTTTCAATCCTTCAAACGGGTTGACTGCATCCGTGTCGCGCGTCAAAAAGCGACCAAATTGCTTCAAGCATGATACTTTTTGGGCAATTGTCGATTTTGAAGCTTGTTGCTCGTAGAGTGCATACAAATAACGCCGTGCAGTTGCCAATTCAATCGATCGTAGTTGATGATCGAGGCAAAAAGCGGCGTATTGTCGAAGGGTTTGATCATATGAGCGACCCGTATTCGGAGATAGTTGACGTTCGATATGCACGTACCGCAAAAAGTCTTTCCGCAGCCGCTCAAACTCTGAGTCTAATCCCATTTCCGAGCCTCCTCCTGACCATGTGTTCTCGAATCGACCTTAGCATAGCACACCGCAAGTAGTCTGACAATAGACCAAAAACCGAAAAAATGACGAAATTATCACGCTTTTATGAAAAATTAAGAAATGGGGGAAAAGTCCGCTGTTTCTGCGGCTTTTCCCCCATCCTCTTTACATATCGGTAAAGTCTTTGATGGCTTCTAACGCTCGTTCTGCGAGGAGCGCATATTTCTCAGGTTTCTTCATTCGGACTGGATGACCGACGAGCCCTGGCACAAGTCCAAAGTTCGCGTTCATCGGTTGGAAGTTCTTTCCTTCCGTCGTCGTGATGTAGTGCGCCATCGCCCCCATCATCGTCTCTTTCGGGAACGCGATTGGTTCTACTTCATTCACTAACCGTGCCGCATTGATCCCTGCCGTCAAACCGGATGCTGCTGACTCAACATATCCTTCGACCCCTGTCATTTGACCAGCAAAGAATAAATCATGTCGTGTCCGTGTTTGATACGTCGCTTGCAATAAGTTCGGTGAATTGACGAACGTATTCCGGTGCATGACACCATATCGGACGATTTCGGCATTTTCTAAACCAGGAATCAAACGGATGATCCGCTTTTGCTCGCCCCACTTCAAGTGCGTTTGGAAACCGACGAGGTTGAAGAGTGTTCCAGCCGAGTTATCTTGACGAAGCTGAACGACTGCGTAAGGACGTTCGCCTGTTTTCGGGTCTTCAAGACCGACCGGTTTCATTGGTCCGAACAACAATGTTTTTGGTCCGCGTGAAGCGAGTACTTCAAATGGCATACAGCCCTCGAAGTAAATTTCTTTTTCAAATTCTTTCAGCGGAACGACTTCTGCCGCAATCAGCTCATTATGGAAATGCGTAAACTCTTCTTTTGTCATCGGACAGTTCAAGTACGCGGCTTCTCCTTTATCGTAGCGTGACTTGAGGTAGACCTTGTCTCGATCAATCGTATCCCCATCGAGAATCGGTGCTGCCGCATCGAAGAAATACAGATAATCTTCTCCCGTGAACTGTTTGAGTGATTCAGATAACGCAGCACTCGTAAGTGGTCCAGTTGCAACGATCGTCGGACCATCCGGAATCGCTTCAAGCTCTTCATGATGGACCGTGACGTTCGGATGATTCTTCAGTGTTTCTGTCACATAGCCTGCGAAGTCATGCCGATCGACAGCGAGTGCGCCCCCTGCAGGGACACTCGCTAAATCAGCCGCTTTCATGATGAGAGAGTCTAATTGACGCATCTCTTCTTTTAATACACCAACTGCATTCGTCAATTGATTCGCACGTAAGGAATTCGAACAGACGAGCTCTGCAAATTGATCGGTATGGTGGGCAGGGGTCTGCTTCACCGGTCGCATTTCATATAAATCTACTTGGGCGCCTCGCTTCGCAAGCTGCCATGCTGCTTCAGAGCCTGCGAGCCCGGCGCCAATTACCGTTACTCGTTTCAACGGTCACTCCTCCTCTTGCTCTTGATCGATGCGCGTTTCATGATGTCCACAAGATGTACATTCTACTTTTACACCGTTCTTGATTTTCTTTTGTACCATCATACTGCTACAGACGGGACACGGCTCTTCGACCGGCTTATCCCATGAGACGAATTCGCACTCTGGATAATTTGAACACCCATAGAACAACCGGCCTTTTTTGCTGCGACGTTCGACGATGTCCCCTGTACCACATGTCGGACACTTGACCCCAATCTCGACTTGGATCGGCTTCGTGTTTCGGCATTCCGGGAAGTTTGAGCACGCCATGAACTTGCCGTACCGTCCCATCTTGATGACCATCGCATGACCGCATACTTCGCAATCTTCTCCGGCTGGTTCATCTTTGATTTCAATTTTCTCGATTTCTGCTTCCGCCCGCGTCAAACGTTTCGCGAATGATTTATAAATCGGATCGACGACTTCCGTCCACTGCATGTCGCCTTTTTCAATCGCATCAAGCAACGCTTCCATGTCTGCCGTGAATTGAACCGTGATGAATTCTTGGAAATAATCACTAATCATATCAATGACGAGCTCTCCGAGTTCAGTCGGTAAGAATTTCTTTTCTTCGAGCGTCACGTACCCTCGTTTTTGAATCGTGTCGAGTGTTGGAGCATATGTCGAAGGACGACCAATCCCGAGTTCTTCCATCGCTCGTACTAAACGTGCCTCTGTATAGCGTGGCGGTGGCTGCGTGAAGTGTTGTTTCGGGTCAATCGATTCCTGTTGCAAGACTTCACCGTCTTCGAGTGGTGGTAAGAGTCCTTCTTTGACGTCCGTCACTGCTTCATCATCTGTATCCTCAATGTAGACTTTCATGAAACCAGGGAACTTGACGGTCGAACCGTTCGCCCGGAACATGACATCGTTCGAATTCAAATCAACTTTGACCGTGTCTAAAATCGCCGGTGCCATTTGACTGGCGACGAATCGTTCCCAAATGAGTTTATACAGTCGGAACTGGTCTCGCGACAAATACGATTTAACGAGTTGTGGGTCACGCATCGTTGACGTCGGACGAACTGCTTCGTGAGCATCCTGTGAATTGGCCGCTTTTTTCTCTTTACGTTTTTCACTGGCGATGTATTCTTTTCCGTACGCATTTTCGATGAAACCATGCGCTTCGAGGTTCGCTGTTTCAGACGTTCGTGTCGAATCGGTACGCATATACGTAATCAAACCGATTGTCCCTTCTTTCCCTAACTCGATTCCCTCGTAGAGTTGTTGGGCAATCATCATCGTTTTCTTCGCCCGGAAATTAAGCTTACGTGCCGCTTCTTGCTGGAGCGAACTCGTTGTAAACGGTAACGCTGGATTACGTTTGCGCTCTTTCTTCGTTACCGAGTCGACCGTAAAGGATTCTGAAAGTTTTGCCAACACCTCGTTGACATCTTCTTCAGAATGGAGTTCACGTTTTTTACCGTCGACGCCATAAAAGTTTGCTTCGAGTTTTTCACCGTTCGCATCAAGCTCAAGTTTAATCGTCCAGTACTCTTCTGGTAAAAAGGCATTGATTTCTTGTTCCCGATCAATAATCATCTTCACGGCAACCGATTGAACACGTCCCGCAGACAATCCTTTTTTAATTTTCTTCCAAAGTAACGGACTCATGCTGTACCCAACAAGACGGTCCAAAATACGCCGCGCTTGTTGCGCGTCGACAAGATCATAGTTGATCTTGCGGGGTTTCTTGAACGAATCCTTGATGGCGTCTTTTGTGATTTCATTGAAGACGACCCGACACTCTGTCGATTCATCGACACCGAGGGCTTTCGCTAAATGCCAAGCGATCGCTTCCCCTTCACGGTCAGGGTCGGCCGCGAGATAGATTTTTTGTGCTTTTTTAGCAGCAGTTTTCAATTCTTTCAAGACCGGACCTTTACCACGAATCGTAATATATTTTGGTTCATAGTCATGTTCGACGTCGACACCCATTTGGCTTTTTGGCAAATCGATGACATGCCCCATCGATGCTTTCACGGTATAGTTCGAACCGAGATAACGTTTGATGGTTTTTGCCTTTGCAGGTGATTCGACGATTACTAAATATTTTGCCATTGCAATCGCTCCCTATTAGAGGCGTACTCGTATTTTAATCTCACTTATCATAGTAGTCTCGATTCCCATTTGTCAACGTCCATCAAGATACTTTTTGAAACTTCTTCCGGATTCAGGAGCGGAATCGCCCCTTCCGCAATCAATTGATTCGTTCCACAAAACATTTTTTCAGTCGGACAACCCGGCAAGCAATAGACGTCTTTTCCTTGGTCGAGAGCGTGCCCTGCTGTATTCATCGTTCCGCTTTTCAACGCTGCTTCGACGATGACGAGGGCTGATGATAATCCAGCGATGATGCGATTACGTTCTAAAAATTGGAATTTTTGAATGGGGGTCTCAGGAGGGTACTCGGAGAGCAACAAACCAGCTTGTGCGATACGATCAAAGAGGGCCGCGTGTTGTTTCGGATAAAGAGAATCGAGTCCTGTTGCCATGACGGCGATGGTTGGTTGGTCATACTTCAAGGAAAGGCGATGGACGAGGGAATCAATCCCGTAAGCTCCACCAGAGACAGTGACGAACGGGGAATTAAAAAACGGGCGTAAGAACGATAGACGTTCTTTATGGGACGGGGACGGGGTTCGGCTACCGATGATGCTGATTAAAGGATGACGCAGAAGCGACGAATCGCCTACGTAATACAGACCGTAAATCGGTCGTGGTATGTGGAGTAATTGTTGCGGGAACTCGGGATCGGTCGGAACAAGTAACTGAGACGGGAGGTGTTCGAGTGAAAGAGCTGCTTGATATCGCTTTTTACTCTCGGCATTTGTCGGAAGATCAGCGACCGATAAAATACCATATTGTTCTACTAAGGCGACAATCGGATAAGGAACACGACAGGCTGCAAATCGGACGTACCATTCTCGCTCCATTAACATACACTCCTTTTATATAGAAGAAAGCCGTCCTGAATCTTCAGGACAGCTCTCGACGTTTTTATTTGACCGTTGAACCCGTGACACATTGATCGTAGATACCAGCATCTTTGATGACACGAATTAACGTTTCACCAATGACTGCCGGAGAGTCTGCGACTTCGATACCATTTGCACGAAGTGTCTTGATTTTTTCCGATGCCGTACCTTTACCACCTGAGATGATGGCACCCGCATGACCCATACGTTTGCCCTCAGGAGCAGTTTGTCCACCGATGAATCCGATGACCGGCTTCGTCATGTTGGCTTTGACCCACTCAGCCGCTTCTTCTTCTGCCGTACCACCGATTTCACCAAGCATGATGACCGCTTTTGTTTCAGGATCTTCATTGAACGCTTTGAGCGTGTCGATGAAGTCTGTCCCGTTGACAGGATCACCACCGATACCGACAGCAGTCGATTGACCGATTCCAGCCGTCGTCAATTGGTGCACCGCTTCATACGTCAATGTCCCAGAACGTGAAACGATTCCGACATGACCTGGTGTGTGGATGTAACCAGGCATGATGCCAAGTTTCGCGACGCCTGGTGTGATGACGCCAGGACAGTTCGGACCAATCAAACGAACTGGTTTTCCGTCAAGATAACGTTTTACTTTTACCATATCAAGAACGGGAATTCCTTCTGTGATACAGATGATGAGAGCGATGTCTGAATCCGCTGCTTCCATGATTGCATCCGCAGCGAATGCTGGTGGTACATAGATAATCGATGCATTTGCCCCTGTTTTAGCGACTGCTTGCGCAACCGTATCAAAGACAGGCACGCCACCGAGCACTTCTGTTCCGCCTTTACCTGGTGTAACACCACCGACGAGGTTCGTTCCGTAATCAATCATTTGTTCACCGTGGAACATTCCTTGATTACCTGTAATTCCTTGAATGATCACTTTTGTTGATTCGTTTACCCAAATACTCATCCTTAGCTCCCCCTTACTTCACGAGCGCAGCGATTTTTTCTGCGCCGTCTGCCATTGATGTAGCTGCTGTAATCGCTAGACCTGAATCTTTGAGAATTTGTTTCCCTGCGTCAACGTTTGTTCCTTCAAGACGAACGACGAGTGGTAACTCTAAGCCGACTTCTTTTGTTGCTGCAACGATCCCTTCCGCGATGACATCACACTTCATGATGCCGCCGAAGATGTTGACAAAAATTCCTTTGACGTTATCATCTGAGAGAATCAATTTGAACGCTTCCGTTACTTTCTCTTTCGTCGCGCCGCCACCTACATCGAGGAAGTTGGCCGGATCGCCACTGAAGTGTTTGATGATGTCCATCGTTGCCATCGCAAGACCTGCGCCATTAACGAGACAGCCGATATTCCCATCAAGCGCGATGTAGTTCAAATCGCTTTTTGAAGCTTCGACTTCACGTGGATCTTCTTCCGTTTCATCACGGAGTGCGACGATGTCCGCATGACGATACAACGCATTCGAATCGAAGTTCAACTTCGCGTCAAGTGCAACGACATCACCGTCTTTTGTTGTGACGAGTGGATTGATTTCAGCGATTGAGCAATCCTTTTCAACGAAGAACGTGTAGAGTTTCGTCACCATACCAACGAATTTGTTAACGAGTTTAACGGGTACACCCATTGCGAACGCTAATTTACGTGCTTGGAAAGCTTGAAGTCCGACTGCTGGATCAACGATTTCCTTGATGATTTTTTCAGGAGTCGCTTCTGCCACTTCTTCAATATCCATTCCGCCTTCACTTGAACCCATGATGACGACACGACCTGTCACACGATCAAGGACAATCCCGAGATAGTATTCCTTATCGATCGCACAACCTTCTTCGACGAGAAGACGTTGAACGACTTTACCTTCTGGTCCTGTTTGATGCGTGACGAGCGTTTTGCCGAGTAACTCCGTCGCGAATTCTTTTACTTCTTCTTGCGATTTTGCTAGTTTGACACCACCAGCTTTACCGCGTCCCCCTGCGTGAATCTGTGCTTTGACAACTTTAATTGGGCCTGACAATTGTTCTGCTGCATCGACAGCCTCTTCGACCGTAAATGCTGCGATTCCGTTCGGTACAGGTACACCGTATGAACGAAGTAACTCTTTTGCCTGATATTCATGTACATTCATGAAAAAATCCCCCTTAACCCCTTTAGTTTCGGCTCTTTCATTGTAGTTAAAATTGGAAGCGCTGTCTATCGTTATCGACCGAAAGCATTTATTTTTTCGTGATTCCCTCATGATCGAGCTGATACAAAAAGGCAAACAGCTCGGCGATGACCCCGTATAACTCCGGCGGAACTTGCTCAGACACCTCGATTGCATCAAGTAATGTTACCAATGTCTGATCTTGCCGAATCGGAATGTTGTGTCGGATCGCTTCTTCTAAAATCCGCTCGGCGACGATTTCGGAACCTTTGGCGACGACTTTTGGAGCTGCCATTTGTTCTTCATAAGATAAAGCAATCGCTTTTTTCATGCTTGGTAATCCACCCTTCCACTCCGACGTGTCAAATCGATAGGCACCCGCTCTTTCGTTTGTTCGACCAATTCAAAACGAATCAACTCATATCCCTGCTCCTTTAAGCGTCGTTCTATCATCGGTTGATAAGCGTCCATGAATGCGCTAATCCGTTGATCCGGATGAAAGACGGAAACAGCCATCTTTCGATCAGTGATTAATAAGTCAATCGCAATTTCGCCCAACTGAGGCAGTTTGAGATAAAAAGCGATTCGGGCATGGTCCGGGTTGAATTCTTTTTTGTCGAACGGTGCTTCCATCGTCACATCGACATCTTCAAAGGGACCAAACTGTGGTAGTTGCAACATAAAGATGCCGCGTCCCGGTTCATTCGTCGCTTGAACGAGTTGTTGCGTCAAGATTTGATCACTCGTCTTTCGGTCGAGCGTCCCTTGCCCATCCGCCTCTGCATTTCGTGCTAACTGAATGAGCTGGACAATTGCCTGCTTCAGCGTCTCACCTGAGCCCTCCATTGTTGCGCGTTGACCGAGTTGTTGTAACAGCGCACGTGTCGTCTGAGGGAGCCCCTCTGAGGTCGGGCGCAAGAGACTTTCAAGCATCGAAGGCAGGATTTGTTTAGTCGCAGTTTGTGGAGCTTCCGATAAAATCTTCAGCACCGGTTGCCCTTCCGTACTCGTCACGACGAACCGGTACGACATCCCTTCTTTCAAGTCGGCCGTCGTTCCGGCAGTTAAAACCCGTTGTCCGACTTGTAACTCCATCAAACCATCGGGGAGGAGCTTCAGCACTTTGCCGACGACATTCGCCCCTTCACGTAACGGCATGTTGGCTTGGTCGATAATCTTAAAGGGAAGTAAGGCCCGATGTTCGATTTGCACGCGCATTCACCTCCTAGAGTCGATCAAGAACCGGTTTAAACGTTTTGCGATGAATCGGTGTCACACCGTATGTATCGAGTGCCTGCAAATGCTGTGCTGTCCCGTACCCTGCATGTTGCTCAAACCCGTATCCCGGATACTGTTTCGCATAGTCCTCCATCATCGCATCACGCGTTTCCTTCGCAATGACGCTCGCCGCTGCGATTGAGATGCTACGCGCATCCCCTTTAATCAGTGACGTTTGAGGTAAATTGAGATCAAGCTCCATCGCATCGACGAGCAATGCCTCGGCAGACACGCCATTCACCGCTTGTAACATCGCCTGTTTCGAGGCTTGGTAAATATTGATCCGGTCAATTTCTGCTGGTTCGATGATGCCGATGGCGACCTCTGCGACTTTACGAATATGCTGATACGCCAGTTGCCGTTGTTTTTTTGACATTTGTTTTGAGTCCGTCAACGCGGGGTGATAAAAATCTTTTGGTAAGATGACTGCTGCCGCGACGACAGGTCCAGCAAGCGGACCTCGCCCGACCTCATCGACACCAGCAATCTTCTCCCACCCCTGTGCCCGGTAAGCTTCTTCGAACTGCGAGCGTTCAATAAAACTGAGGCGCAATTGTTCTTCGAGATCGAGGCGACGGCTTGTTTGTTTCAATAACAGCCTGATCCCTTTTCGTTCATCATGCATCAGATCCTGTTCGATGGCTGCGAATTGTTCGCGTGAAATCCCTTTGAGACGTTCTCTTAAGTCTTGAATCTTCATCTGACATTCACTCCTATTTCGAAAAAAGCTTGGACCTTCTAGAGAAGGTTCCAAGCTCGTCTTATTCTGCTGTTGTTGCCCATTCTTCGACTGTTTCAAGTGTCACACGTCCGACTTTTTCCGTCCGTAGCTCATGTAACAACATCTCGCTCGTCCGTTCGAAATCGACGTATCCACCTGAATTGAACCCTCGTTTGTTCCCGATTGCTTCTAGTACATCAACGGCTTCACCGGACACATCGTCTAAGCGATAGCGTTCCATCAATTGCTCCGGATAACGCGATTTGAGCTCACGGATGGCAAACAGCGCGATGTCATCGATGTTTAAGATATCATCTTTGATTGCACCTGTTGCTGCTAGACGATAGCCAACCAACTGATCGTCGAACTTCGGCCAGAGAATACCTGGTGTATCGAGCAACTCCATCTCACCTGTCTTCATTTTGATCCATTGCTGACGTTTCGTCACACCCGGGCGGTCACCCGTGATGGCAATGTTTCGTCCGGCAAGGCGATTGATTAATGTTGATTTCCCGACGTTCGGGATGCCGATGATCAACGCTCGAATCGCACTCGGATTTCGTCCCTTTTCACGCATGCGATCATGTTTTTCTTTCATCAGGCGTAACGCACCTTCATGAATTTGTCCAAGACCCTTATTGTGTTTCGCATCGACAGCGATGACATCGACTCCGTCCTTACGAAGGGCCTTCATCCAGCGCTCCGTCAAACGCGCATCAGCCATATCGGCTTTGTTCAAGACGATTAACCGCGGTTTTCCTGCCGTAATTTGCTCGACCATCGGATTGCGACTCGACATCGGGAGACGTGCATCGACCAATTCGATGACGACGTCGATTAATTTTAATTTTTCCTGGACTTCACGACGTGCTTTCGCCATGTGACCAGGGAACCATTGTATCGTCATATATTCCACCTCAACTCATCATATTACTGGACTGCTAACTTCATGTTGGGTGACGCGGTAAGACCTGCTTCAGTTACCGTCACTTCGTTCTCAAGAAACGATCCATCCCTTAGTATACGCAAAAAAAGCCAAGAAAAGAAGTAGTGTCGTGCGGACACTACTCAATTCCTGACCTTGTTCCATCAAACGCACGGTTGATGGAGCTGTTTCTGCTAGACTCACCTTACTACGCGCCCATGATTTTTTAATCAACTGATCGTAAATCACCGAACGGATAAAAGACGAAATTTGTCGTTCCGACGATTTGATCTTCATCGACGAACCCGATGTCACGGCTATCTTTTGAGTTTTGACGGTTGTCCCCCATGACGAATACTTTACCGGCGGGTACTTTCGTTTCGCCGGTCCGTTCTTCTAATGTAAAGTCTTCCGTCAACGGAACACCATTCATTTGCGCTTTAAATTCTTTTAAATATGGTTCTTCCACTTTTTTATCGTTGATATACAGCATATCATCCTTGTAGTACAGCGTATCGCCTGGGACAGCGATGACACGTTTAATATAGTCACGTGTTTCCGTCGCATGGAAGACGACGATATCGCCACGCTCTGGTTCATTAAAGTAATAGGGAACCTTATTGACGACCATCCGGTCTGAATTGTGCAGTGTCGGCATCATCGACTCGCCGTCCACGATGACCGGGACGAATAGAAACGTTCGGATGATGAACGCAATCACGAGCGCTACGACAAGCGCCTTTACCCAACTAAATAACTCCTTCACGCGTTCCACTCCTTTGATTAAATCTTTAACCTAGACTTAGTATACGCATAAACGATAAAAAAAAGAAGCTTGTCCGAGGACAAGCCACTTTTTCACATGATTAACGACGAACTTCTTTAATACGCGCCGCTTTACCACGAAGGTTACGGAGGTAGTAAAGTTTCGCACGACGGACTTTACCGTAACGAACGACTTCGACTTGTGCAACACGTGGTGAGTGGAGCGGGAAAGCACGCTCTACGCCAACTCCGTAAGAAATCTTACGGACTGTGAAAGTTTCACTGATGCCGCCACCGTGACGTTTGATGACTACGCCTTCGAAAAGCTGGATCCGCTCACGCGTACCCTCGACGACTTTAACGTGTACACGGACTGTATCCCCAGGACGGAACGAAGGGACGTCTGACTTGATTTGTTCTTGTGTAATTTCACGGAACAATTGTTGTGTGTTCATGAATGATTTCTCCTTTTTTCACCAATGTTCTTATCTTCATTTGCTTATTGCATCCAACAGCGGAACATCGTTAATAGGTGGCTTTTGCCACATGTTTTAACTTATCACAATTTCATTCTTTTGACAATCCTGAAATTGACTGAAGGTACTTTAAATCACTTGCGGACAGCTCGGCTGTCTCGAGTAAATCAGGACGTCGCTCGAGCGTCCGCTTCAAGGCTTGCTGTCTTCGCCACTGCTCGATTTTTGCATGATTCCCGGATAATAAGACGTCCGGTACCCTTAATCCGTTATAGTCGGCAGGACGGGTATAATGGGGGTATTCGAGCAATCCGGTCGAAAATGAATCGTCTTCATGACTGGCCGACTTGCCGAGGACATCAGGTAACAAACGGACGACGGCATCAATCATCGTCATCGCAGCTAATTCCCCTCCCGTCAAAACGAAGTCTCCAAGCGAAACTTCATCCGTCACCAGTTCGTCATGAATCCGTTGATCAAATCCTTCATAATGTCCACATAAGAAAACAAGTTCCGATTCCTGCGCCCATTCTTCCGCTACTGCTTGATCAAAACGCTGTCCTGTCGGTGTCATCGCAACGATGCGACGGTTCGCTTTCGGCAAGGCCGCAACAGCGTCAAAAACAGGTTGCGGCGTCAACAACATCCCAGCACCACCCCCGTAAGGAGAATCATCGACACGCCCATGTCGATTCGTCGAATAGTCTCGGAAGTTAATGTACTCGAGATGTATCCGCGCATCTTCTTGTGCCCGTCCGACGATTGAATGATCGAGTGCTGTGAACATATCTGGAAAAAGCGTCAAGACTTTGATGTTCATCCTTCAATCAATCCAGGTAATGGTGTGATTTGAATCCGCTTTTCTTGCACATCGATCGACGCGACGACTTGTTCGATGTACGGAATCAAGACGTCTTTTTTTCCCGGACGTTTAATCGTCCAGACATCGTTTGCTCCGGTCTCTAAGATTTCCGAGATGACCCCGATTTTCTCATCTCCGTCATAGACGTCGCAACCGATGATTTCGTGGTAGTAGTATTCATTTTCTCCGAGCTCTTGTAAGACTTCCGGCTGCACGAAAAGTTTCATCCCTTTATACTTTTCGACGTCGTTGATGTGATGCATTCCTTTGAAGGTCACCATGACGAATTGTTTATGTTTCCGGTAACTGCTCACCGTCAGCGGTACATACGTCCCCTCCATCTCGAGAAATACGTCATTTCCGACTTTAAAGCGTTCTTCCGGAAAATCTGTACTCGCAAGTAACTTCAATTCTCCCTTTAGACCGTGTGTATTCGCGATTTTCGCGACTTCTAACCATTGCATCTTCTTCACTTCCTTCCTTTAAAATCGTCATTCTTCTATTTTTCTGCAACAAAAAGGAGGTAAGCTTTCGCTCACCTCCAAATGTCTTACTTCGCGAGTTTCGCGTTGTGGAATTTCTCCATGATACCAGCTTTTGAGAAGAGGTTACGAACTGTGTCTGATGGTTTAGCACCTTCAGCGAGCCATTTAAGAGCGAGCTCTTCGTTAAGTTTTACTTCTGCTTCTGGTTTAGCAACCGGGTTGTAGTATCCGATTTGCTCGATGAAACGACCATCACGTGGTGCACGTGAGTCTGCTACTACCACACGGTAGAAAGGTGATTTGTTTGCGCCCATGCGCTTAAGACGAATTTTAACTGCCATTCGTAAGTCCCTCCAGATATTAAATAGTTTTTTGGTTTAGTCAAATTGACAACTTCACTAGTATACAACGTTACAGCAAAAGAGAAAAGACTTTTAGAAGAATGGGAGGCCAAAGCCGCCTTTCTTTTTCCCTTTGCCCATTTGGCCGGAGAATTGTTTCATCATCTTCCGCATGTCTTCAAATTGCTTGATCAACCGGTTCACTTCTTGAATGCTACGACCACTGCCGCGCGCAATCCGTTTCCGACGACTCGCATTGAGGATTTCCGGTTCAGTCCGCTCCCGTTTTGTCATCGATTGAATAATCGCTTCGACATAAACAAGTTGCTTCTCATCGATTTGAGCATTTTTCAAGCCCTTCATCTTTCCTTTACCGGCACCCGGAATCATTCCTAACAACTCATCCAAAGGACCCATCTGTTTCACTTGCTGCAACTGCTCGATGAAATCGTCAAACGTGAACGATGCATCGCGCATTTTGCCTTCGAGCTCCTTGGCGCGTGTTGCGTCCATTTGGAACTCTGCTTTTTCAATCAGCGTTAACATATCTCCCATACCGAGAATCCGTGACGCCATCCGCTCTGGGTAGAATGGCTCGATTGCGTCTAGCTTCTCTCCAAGACCGACGAACTTAATCGGTGCTCCGGTGACTGCCTTGATGGAGAGTGCTGCTCCGCCTCGAGTATCTCCGTCGAGTTTCGTCAGGACGACCCCTGTCACGCCGAGCTTTTCATTAAAGCTTTGTGCGACATTGACCGCATCCTGACCCGTCATCGAGTCGACGACAAGGAAGATTTCGTTAGGCTTGGCGATTTCCTTCACATCGACAAGTTCCTGCATGAGGTCCTCATCGACATGTAAGCGTCCCGCCGTATCGATCAACACGATATCGTGGTGATGCTCTTTTGCATAGTCGAGCGCGCCGGTTACGATTTCTTGTGGACTTACCTGATCTCCCATTGAGAAGACCGGTAATTCAAGTTGTTTTCCTAGCGTCTCAAGTTGTTTAATCGCAGCCGGACGGTAAATATCCGCTGCGACGAGCAGTGGACTGCGATTGTGTTTTTTTCGTAAATGATTGGCGAGTTTTCCGGTTGTCGTCGTTTTACCTGCCCCTTGAAGACCAGTCATCATAATGACTGTCGGCGGACGGTTAGCGAGCGTCAACGGAGATACTTCTTCCCCCATCAATTTCGTCAATTCGTCATGGACGATTTTGACGACTTGTTGACCGGGTGTTAGAGACGTCATCACATCTTGACCGACGGCGCGCTCCTTCACATCATTTACGAACTGTTTCACTACTTTGAAGTTGACGTCGGCTTCTAATAACGCGAGGCGGACCTCACGCATCATTTCCTTTACGTCCGCTTCAGAAATCTTACCTTTACCTCGCATTTTGGCGAGACTGGCTTGAAGCCGTTCCGATAATCCTTCGAATGCCATTGATGATGCCTCCTACTCTAATTGCTCCAGTGATTCAATCGTCACCAGTGCCTCGCTTGGAAGGTCGAGCTGCTTCAGTTCATCAAGAAGGATCTTTCGCTGCTCATATTTTTGAAACAAGGAAAGTCGTTCTTCATATTGCTCAAGCATCGCTTCCGTACGTTTTATGTTGTCGTAGACTGCTTGTCGGCTGACTTCAAACTCATCGGCGATTTCACCTAACGAAAAATCATCTAAATAATAGAGTGACATATAATTTCGTTGTTTCGGCGTCAAAAGCTCCTGATAAAAGTCAATCAGATAATTCATCCGGTTCGTTTTATCAAGTGTCATCCGAGCACCTCCACGGTTGTTAAGTGAAATTCCTTTACAGATAGTATAGTACAGCCCTCACAGTGTGTTGTCAAGTTTTTTTCTTTACAAGCAAACCTAGCTTATTCCTCTTCCGGTGCCTCGTCCGTCGTTTGCTTTTCTTCGAATACGTCACCGAAGAGACCGTGGACGAATTGCTCGGCATTAAACGGTTGGAGATCGTCAATTTTTTCACCTAATCCAACGAACTTCACGGGTAGGTCCAGTTCGTTTTTGATTGCGAGAACGATACCACCTTTTGCTGTCCCGTCGAGCTTCGTCAAGACGATGCCGCTGACATTCGTCGCTTGTTTGAACGCTTTGGCTTGCACCATCGCATTTTGTCCGGTCGTCGCGTCGAGCGCAAGCAGGACTTCGTGTGGTGCGCCTGGAATTTCACGTTCGATGACCCGTTTGACTTTCTCGAGTTCATTCATCAAATTGACTTTGTTTTGCAGACGTCCTGCCGTATCACAAATCAAGACATCGACTTTCCGCGCTTTTGCCGCTTGAACAGCATCGAAGACGACGGCAGCAGGATCTGATCCTTCTCCTTGACGGATGACCGGTACGCCGGAGCGCTCGCCCCAGACTTGCAACTGATCGATGGCGCCTGCTCGGAATGTATCCCCTGCTGCGAGCATGACCGTTTTCCCTTCATTTTTCAGGCGATTCGCAAGTTTCCCGATCGTCGTCGTTTTTCCGACGCCGTTGACACCCACGAATAAGATGACACTGAGGTCGTGGTCTAAATCAAGTTCCGTTTCTTCTTCTTCAATCAACATGTTGGCGACGACTTCGACGAGTACATCACGGACTTCTTTTGTATCTTTAACATTTTTTCGTTTGACTTCAATCTTTAATTTTTCGACCAAATCCATCGTCGTCGTCACACCGACGTCAGCTTGAATCAGCACTTCTTCTAACTCTTCAAAAAATTCTTCATCGACTTCCCGGAAACGGTAGACGAGATCATTGACGGCACTCGCAAGCCCGTCACGCGTCTTCGACAACCCTTCCGTAAACTTAGACGTGACTTCTTGTGTCGACGTCGTCAACCGGTCTTTTAGTTTCTTAAAAAAACTCATTGTTTTAGCTCCTTTGATTCTACTTCTTCAGTCAATGTTCGCCGTGCCTCTTCTAGTTTAACGGATAACACTTCCGAAATACCGTTTTGTTGCATCGTCACGCCGTATAAAACATCCGCTGACTCCATCGTACCTTTACGGTGTGTGATGATGATGAATTGTGTATCACGCGCCAACTGATGAACGAACTCACCGAACCGGGCAACGTTCGCTTCGTCAAGAGCTGCTTCGACCTCATCAAGGACACAAAACGGGACGGGACGCGTCTTCAAAATCGCGAACAACAAGGCAATCGCCGTCAACGCGCGTTCCCCACCAGATAAGAGTGACAAGTTCTGTAGTTTTTTACCCGGTGGTTTCGCGACGATGTCGATCCCGCTCGTCAAGAGGTCGCTCGGATCGACAAGAATCAAGTCCGCTTCTCCTCCACCGAACAATTCGCGGAATGTCTCACGGAAGTGTTCCCGTACAGCCGTAAACGTCTCTTTAAAGAGTCGGACGACTTCACGATCCATCTCATCGATGACGGCATATAAATCCGTTTTCGCCGTCACTAAGTCATCACGTTGCGTCGAGAGGAACGTAAACCGTTGATCGACTTCAGCGAACTCTTCAATCGCACCGATATTAACAACTCCGATTTCTTCTAATTGACGCTTGAGCAGGTGTACTTCCTCTTTCGCCTCTTCGAATGGAATCGTCAGCGGTTCAATCAATTCGAGAATCAGCCCCATCTCGTCGAGCATTTCTTGACGTGTTTCAAGACGTGTACTGATTCTGCCGTGGTTGAGGCGCGCTTGATCGACTTGTTGTTTCGCCGACTGTTGCTCCTCTTTCAGCTTCGCTTCACGGATCCGTAGAAGTCGTAAACTTTCGCCGTCACGTTGGATTTGGTCCGTGATTGCTTTCAATTCTTGTTCAACCGTTGTTTGTTCTTTAAGCATCTGCGCCTGCTCTGCATGCAATGCTTCGATTTGACCTTCACCAAACCCTTCGAGCACATGTTTTAAATCACGCCGCTTATGACTCCGTTCGAGTTTCGCATGATTCAACGATTCTTCGATTCGTTCGACTTCACGATTGACTTGATCTAACTTCAAGATCATTGTCCGTTCTTCGAGCAAGGCATCTGCTTGTTGTTGTTTCAAGTCTTCGATTGTCACAGCACCCCGTGCCTGTGCCTCTTTTAGCTGATCGAGATCACGTCTGAGTTCTTGTTGCCGCTTCGTCAAGTTCGCGATATCGTGCTCAGCTTGTTCAATCGTCGCCTTCGCTTCCCGTTCTTGCTCCGCCAACCGTTGCAACTGGCCATCTTGGACGGACAGTTCCGAAGCTGTGATTGCGAGACCATGTTTCGCCTCCGTCAATTCATCCCGAAGTGATTCAAGTGTCGTTCGCGTCGTTTTCATTTCTTGCGCAAGCGTCTCAAGCGTAACGTTCAATTGTTCATCTACTACTTTCATCTCCGCGAGGCGGCGCTCTTGTTCACGAATGACCGCCTGTCCTTGCGTCAGCCCTTCGCGGAGTTCGTCTAACTCCCGTGATTGACTAAAGAGTGGCGTCCCTTTTTTCCGGCTCCCCCCTGTCATCGAACCACCGACGTTGACGACATCTCCGTCGAGCGTCACGAGCCGATACCGATGTCCCGTTGCACGGGCAATCGCGTTCGCTTGTTCAAGCGATTCGACGACAAGCGTCGTCCCGAGCAAGTTCTGTTTTAATTTCGTCAGCTCATCGGTCGTCGTCACGAGTTCACTCGCAACGCCGATGTATCCTTGCATCGCAGATAGTTGATTGCGAACCGATTGATTCAAATCGCGCCGTTGAATCGAACTGAGCGGCATGAACGTCGCCCGTCCCGCATTTAGACGGCGTAATTCCTGAATCAACGTCCGTCCTGTCGCGTCTGTATCGACGACGACGTTTTGCATCGCTCCACCAAGTGCCGTTTCGATCGCCGCTTCATATCGGGCCGGTACGGAAATCAATTCGGCAACCGCTCCATATATTCCTGAAATGTGATCACGCTGTTTCAAAATCGTTTTGACGGCACCGAAATAACCACTGTAATCTGCCTTGACGGACTCCAAAAATTCAATCCGGTCCTCTGTTTTATCACGCCGGCGATGGAGATCGACGATTGATCGTTCGACTTGCGTCATCATCGTTCGCTGTTCGTGTTGCTTCGTTTCAACTTGCGTCTCTTCCGCTACTAAGGCATCGAGCTGTTGCCGCACGTTTAAAGAGCTCGCTTCTAGTCGGTCGACCTCGGCCGCATAAGCTGTTTGCGCCGATTGTTTCGACCCTGTCCCTTCCGCGAACGTCCGGCGTAACTCTTCCGCACTCTGTAAATCTTGTTTTGCTCGGTTATAGGCGTTATTCGTCGCCGCCAGCCGACTCGCTACTTCAAACGCTTCAGACCGTAGTTGCTCTGCTTCTTTTTCAAAATCACGGTCCGAATACGTTAATGCGGCATCTGCTTGTTCACGACGTTTGACAGTTTCCTCGTATGTTTGCTTCGTTTCGTCTCGTAAGCGAACTGCTTTTTTCGCCTCATCCTCAATTAGGGAAACGCGCGCTTCAAGTGTCGCCACTTCTTGTTCTAAACGCTCTTTCATTTGCGTCCCATGTTTCTCACGTTCTTTTGCCAAGTTCAGCGAACCTTGAATTTCAACGAGCGTCGTCGAGACGGTTCGTAACCGTTCCTGCATCTCTGTCTCTGTCCGGCGAATGTTTTCAAGCATCGTTTCTTGTTCTTCTCTCGAGGTTTGCGTTTTCTCAAGACGTGCCTGTTCATTTGACAACTCACGCTCAAACGTTTCGATTTCCGTCGTCAATCGGGCAATTTGTTCCATATAGTTTTGAATTTCTTCTGCAATGATGCCACGTTCTAAAAAGTCGAACCGGTCGCGGGCAATCAGATACTCTTTTGCAAGCGCTGCTTGTTCTCGTAACGGTTCGATTCGTCCACCGAGTTCAAATAAAATATCATCGACACGTGAGAGATTCGTTTCCGTGTCACTCAACTTCCGCTCCGCTTGTTTTTTCCGGTGCCGGTATTTTAAGACACCCGCTGCCTCTTCGATGACGGACCGCCGCTCTTCCGGTTTCCCGGAGATGACTTGTTCGACACGTCCTTGACCAATGATTGCGAAGGCATCACGGGACAGTCCCGTATCCATGAAGAGATCAAGGACGTCCTTCAAGCGACATGGTTTTTTATTAAGAAAATAATCACTGTCTCCATTTCGACTGACGCGTCGCGTCACGCTCAACTCTTGGTAAGGTAACGCAACCGTTCCCGACTCATTATCGAGGACAAGCGTTACTTCTGCGAACTGCTTTCGATGTTCTGACATACTGCCGGCGAAGATGACATCTTCCATCTTCGCGCCGCGTAATGATTTAGCCGATTGCTCACCGAGCACCCAGCGCACTGCATCCGATATATTCGACTTCCCACTACCGTTCGGTCCGACGACTGCCGTCACTCCCGGTAGGAAGTCAAGTTCTGTCCGGCTCGCAAAAGATTTGAAGCCGTTGATTTCAATTCGTTTTAAGTACATCTTTACCACCCGTATGTTTAAATTTCTTTTAATTTTCTTTTAGTTTACCATAGCCGAAAGGTCTACAAAATGGTAGGTTTTATGGTAATGTTAACGGTAAAGACGTGAAGAGGAGAATTCAACGATATGACAATTGAACAAATGATTGAAGCAATCTTGGATAAATTAAATATTATTAATAAAGGCGTCATCAAAGCCGAGCAGTTCGACGGCACGAAAAATGACGACTTAAAAGAAATTTATGAGTTCGTCATGATGCGTGAATCGTTATCACTCGCTGAGGTCGATGCAATCGTCGATGAACTAAAATCACTGAAGACGGTGTAAGAAACCATATAAAAAAAGGCGTTCCCAATCGGGCGCCTTTTTTTATATGGTTTTTTTACTTAAAATTGTTTTTTCAGCTCAAGCAAGGCTTGTTTCGCTGCTTGCTGTTCTGCTTCTTTTTTCGAACGACCGGTCCCGATTCCTTCAAGCTTATCCGGGACTTGAACACGCGAGATGAATTCCCGGCTATGTGCGGGACCACGCTCTTCGATGATTTCGTATTCAATTTGTCCGAGTCCGACCCGTTGGATCGCTTCTTGTAATTGGCTCTTGAAGTCTGTCTGCTCTTCGAAGAAACCAGATGCCACTTTCGGAAAAACCGCTTCGGCGAGGAATCGCTCTGCTGCTTCAATGCCTTGGTCAAGATAAAGTGCACCGATAAACGCTTCAAATACGTCAGCAAGTAATGCTGGCCGATTTCGTCCGCCTGTCAGTTCTTCCCCTTTACCTAGCAAAATCATGTCAGAGAATTCATAATGATTGGCAAACTGGACGAGCGATGGTTCACACACGATAGCTGCGCGCAGTTTTGTTAATTCCCCCTCGGAACGTTCCGGGTAGTGTTCAAATAAATATCTTGAGACCGTCAATTCTAAGACCGCATCCCCTAAAAATTCAAGTCGTTCGTTATCCCCATCCGATTCACGTTGTTCATTGACGAACGAAGAATGGGTAAACGCTTGCTTCAACAATTCGACATTCGAAAAATGAATCGAAAGGCGCGTTTGTAACTCTTCGAATTTTTGCTCGATTTGAGCAAACGTCCGCGCATCTTTTCGACGTTTTACGTAAGGTCCTTTTCGGACACGACGTCCTTTTTGATTCGTCATAATTCCTCCTAAACAGCTAAATCCCACCGCAAAAGAGCGGTGGGTCAGCGTCAATGATTAGACTTGTGTTTCGATGTAGCTGACGACATCGCCGACAGTCTTCAAGTTTTCTGCTTGATCGTCTTCGATTGTGATTTCGAATTTATCTTCGAGATCCATAACGAGTTCCATTACTTCAAGTGAATCGGCACCGAGATCGTCTTTGAACGATTTATCGAGTGTGATTTCACTTTGCTCTTTACCTAATTTTTCTGCGATTGCCTCTTGTACGTCTACTAAAATTTGTTCTTTTGTCATTTGAAATCCCTCCATGAGTTGAGTATATAAGATGATTGCCGATTTGGCAAAGTACTACCGGTGTTCAGTTACATTGTCATGCCGCCATCAACTGCGAGCGTTTGCCCTGTGATGTAACGGGCTTCATCCGAAGCGATGAAGCTGACGAGTGCTGCGATGTCTTGCGTTTGCCCAAACCGTTTCAATGGAATTTGTCCAAGTGACAGATTCCGTTGATCGTCCGTCAATTCATCGGTCATATCTGTTTCGATGAATCCTGGGCAAATCGCATTCGCTGTGACCCCTTTACTTGCGAGTTCACGGGCGACCGATTTCGTCAACCCAATCAAACCGGCTTTCGCGGCCACATAGTTCGCTTGCCCCGGATTACCCGTGATGCCGACGACCGAAGCGATATTGATGATGCGACCACCCGTCTTCATCAACGGGCGTGACGCCGCTTGTGTGACGAGGAACGCCCCTTTTAGGTTCGTATCAACGACAGCATCAAAATCGGCTTCTTTCATACGCATCAACAAACTGTCGCGTGTGATACCGGCGTTGTTGACGACACAATCCAGTTGACCGAATGCATCGACAGTCTGTTTAACCAACGCCTTGACTTGATCAGCGTTCGCAACATCGGCTTGGATGGCGATTGCCTCACCACCAGTCGCGATGATATCCGCGACGATGGCCTCTGCTTTTTCAGTGCTACCGGCATAGTTGACGACGACTTTAAAACCATCTGCCGCGAGACGTGTTGCGATCGCCGCACCGATTCCTCGTGAGGCGCCTGTTACGAGTGCTACCTTACTCATCCACGAATTCCCTCCGCTTCTAGTTGTTCAAGTGTCGTGATACTAATGATTTTAACGTCTTTTTTGATACGTTTGACAAGCCCACTAAGTGGTGAAGACGGTCCGAATTCGATGAAGGTATCGACACCCTCTTCAATCAATTGCTCGACACATGCCTCAAAGCGAACAGGTGAATACAATTGTTGAACGAGCAGACGTTTCAAGTCGTCCGGTTGATCGTGAAACGATCCGTCCACGTTTGAGATAAACTTCGCTTGCGCCGCTTCGAATGGTGAAGAAGCAAGGAAATCTTCGAACCGTGGTGCGAACGGTGTCATTAAAGAGGAGTGGAACGCACCGGAGACATCGAGTGGTAAGACACGCTTTGCACCGAGCTCTTTTAATTTCGCTGTCGCCGATTCGACGGCTGCGACGTGCCCTGAGATGACAAATTGGCCGGGACAGTTGTAGTTCGCGATTTGCACGATTTCACCTGTCGCCGCAATCGATTCGACGGCATGGTGTGCGGCTTCGACATCGTTTAATCCGATGACGGCAGCCATCGTTCCACCTGAAACCTGGTTCATCAACTTACCACGTTCATGGACAAGATAAACGGCTTCACTCGGCGTAAGGACCGATGCTGCGACAAGCGCGCTGTACTCCCCGACGCTATGCCCAAGGACATAGTCCGGTTTGTTACCGAGTGCCGCATAACGAGTGGCGAGAAGTGTACTATGTGCGACGATTGCGGGTTGAGCAAGCTCCGTCGCCTTTAGTTCCTCTTTTGTACCCGTCGTTAACAGCGTTGTTAAATCTAGGCCGATTCGTGTTCCGAGATCGACTAACGTTTGTTTAGTTTCTTCCTCACTTACAAGTGTCTGTCCCATACCGGGCATTTGTGACCCTTGCCCCGGAAACATCCATACCGTTTTCCCCATCTCGCTCACTCCTTTAGCTCTATTTTGTCTTCGCTTCAATGATTTTCGCAACGACGTGTTGCTCGACCATCATTTCAGCCTGTGCCAGCGCACGACTGAAGGCATAGGCATTGCTCGAGCCGTGTGCTTTGATGACAGGTGCCGCAATTCCGAACAACCCGGCCCCACCATATTCTTCGTACGCGAGCAATTGCTTCATTTTTTTAAGTTTCGGCTTTAAAATTAACGCCGCGATTTTCGAACTGAATGAACTCATGAACTGTTCCTTCATGACACCCATAATCATGCTTGCAGCACCTTCCGTACTTTTCAACAACGTATTCCCTGCAAATCCTTCTGTGACGATTACGTCCACATCACCACTCATCGCTTCTCTCGCCTCGACATTCCCAATAAAATGAATAGGGGCAGTCTCAAGTAAGGGATATGTTTCCTTCGTCAGTGCATTGCCTTTACCAGCTTCTGAGCCGATATTGAGCAGACCAACTTTCGGTTGTTTGATACCACGAACTTGTTCTGCGTAGACTGATCCCATGATGGCATAATCAAGCAAATGTTCTGCTTTTGCATCCGGATTAGCACCGACATCTAAGATGACGACACCTTTTCCGTTTCTTGTCGGGAAAGTCGGGGCCAGCGCAGGACGGTCAACCCCTTCGATTCGACCAATCACAAACAATCCGGCAGTCATCAGTGCTCCCGTGTTGCCTGCTGAAATCAAGGCATCCGCCTCTTTTGTTTTCACCAGGTTTGCAGCCACAACGAGTGAGCTATCTTTTTTCCGTCGAATCGCACGGACCGGTTCGTCTTCTCCAGTAATGACAGTCGCCGCGTGAACGATCGTCACACGGGAATCCTTGATGTCGTAAGAACGTAACTTCAATTCATCTCCAACCAATCGAATTTCAATGTCCGCCTTCGGGCGCTCCCCTAAATACTGGATCACACCTTCGACAATCGCACGGGGGGCGTTGTCACCACCCATTGCATCTACTGCTAAAATCATCATGATTCCTCCTTACTACTACGATACACCGTAAACTCACCGATAAAGACACACTCATCACCGACATAACTTTCGACGTTGATGTCTGATCGTCCATCTTGTCGATGGGAACTGACGAACGCTTTCGCGACGACGCGTTCTCCAACATGGACAGATCGTGTAAATTGCACGTTTGCTCGTGTCGTCAATGCTAACTCGTCATCAATTAACGCGATGGCGAGCGAATTGGCTTGAGCGAACAGAATATGCCCGCGTGCAATCGCGTTCCGGCTAAAAGCGTGTTCCGGCAAAATTTCTAAAATCGAAATCGCAGATGTATCAAGTTTCAGGTCAATCATATCACCAATGACTTCGCTTTCGGTCAAAGTACGCACGTCATCGAGTCGTTCTGTCGCGACGTGTTTAATCCGTTCCCGTAATTCAGGGATTTTCAATTCCATTCGATCGAGCCGAATCGTCTGAATGCTGACGTTAAAATGAAGCGCAAGTGCTTCATCCGTGATGAATGGGTTTTGTTCAATCGTATGCTGTAGTTCTACTTGCCGTTCTTTTTTAGGTACCCGCATGTACGTTCCTCCTACAAGAAGGATAATCACTATTATCACCTGGTACTAATAGTAGTATATATCCCCCATTGTTCACTTTCAAGTATTATTCAATTCTTTCTCCGTCAAGCAGTCCTTGCTCTTCGATATAATGGCGTAACACGTCGTAGTCCGATGTTTGCCAAAAGGCATCCGAACGTAACAAACGGACGGCGTCGTTCCGGGCTGTTTCCATGATTTGAATATCGAGAGCAGGATCTGTCAGGACGAAACGTGGCAATCCACTTTGTTCTGTCCCAAAGAAATTACCCGATCCGCGTAGTTCTAAGTCTTTTTCCGCTAATTTGAAGCCGTCGTTCGTCTCTGTCATCGTCTTAATTCGCTCTTTCCCGGTGTCAGACGACGGATCAGCAATCAAAATACAATATGACTGCGCATCCCCTCGTCCGACACGTCCACGCAATTGATGCAGTTGCGCGAGACCGAATCGTTCTGCATCGTAAATGACGATGATTGAGGCATTCGGGACGTTCACCCCGACTTCGACGACAGTCGTCGAGACGAGGACTTGGACCTGATTGTCCTTGAAAGCTTGCATGACCTCGTCTTTTTCAGATGAGCCGAGACGTCCGTGCATCAAACCAACTTGATGATCGCGGAAACGTTCGACGAGAACGGCATGCAATTCCATTGCATTTTGAACATCAAGCGATTCAGATTCCTCGATCAATGGCGTGATGACATAGGCTTGCCGCCCGAGAAGTAATTCCTTCTCAACAAAACCAAAGACACGTTCAATCTGTTCTGGTTTTGCCCAGTACGTTTCAATTTCTTTACGCCCTGCTGGCATCTCGTCGATGATCGAAACATCCATATCGCCAAACACAGAAATCGCAAGTGTTCGCGGAATCGGTGTCGCCGTCATATAGAGGACATCTGCTTGCGCTGCTTTTGCTCGGAGGCGCTTCCGTTGTTCGACACCAAACCGATGTTGTTCGTCCGTAATCACTAAATGTAAGTCCTTGAAGACGACTGTATCCTGAATCAAGGCATGGGTGCCGACGAGGATGTCGATTTCTCCTTGCCGTAAGGCTTCTAGCAATAACACACGAGCCTTTCCTTTGACAGAACTCGTTAAGAGACCGACTTTAATCCCGAATGGTTCGAGTAACGGGGCAAGTGACGAAGCATGCTGCTCCGCTAGTATTTCAGTCGGAACCATCAAGGCACCTTGCTTGTTCGCACGAATCGTCGCGAACAGGGCAATCGCCGCGATGACGGTCTTCCCACTTCCGACATCTCCTTGCAGCAACCGATTCATTCGCTCTGCTCGATGCATATCACTCAAAATTTCTTCTGTCACTCTTTTTTGAGCGCCTGTCAACGGAAATGGCAGTCCTGCAATGAACTCGTCGACGGCTGCTTGATGTAACGGTAAAGCAATGCCTTGTCCCTGCCGCTTTCCAAGTCGTAATGTCTGAAGCTTTAACTGAAAATAGAGGCACTCTTCATACACATAACTTCTTCTCGCCGCCGTCAATTCTTTTCGATGCGTCGGGAAGTGTAGCGCCTTCAGCATCGTCATCCGGTCGAGAAGACGATACGCCGTCCGAATCGAATCGGGCACCCGCTCCCCGACTGATTCTACTGCTGCGAAAGCGAGTTCGACGACACGGCGGAACGTCTTCATCCGCATGTCACCTTTTAAGGAATAGACGGGTGTCAGTTCACCTTCGATCGCCCCGAATTGAAGTTCCGTCGCTGAAATCGTCATCCGGTGCAAATCCCACTTGCCGCTGACCGTCACTTCTTCCCCTAACTTCAACTGGGCTTTGTAGAAGGCACGGTTAAACATCGTCACCGTGACGCTGTACCGTTCTTCGACAAGTAACCGGAACGTTAGCCGATTCTTACCTTTTCCGTAATAACGAACGAGCGGTTCTGATTGAACTTGACCTGTGAACTTGACCTTATCTTCATGGATGGCTTCCGTCAAACTCCCCGTAACGAAATCATCGTAACGAAATGGGACGTGCTCCAGCACGTCCGAGATCGTTACGATATCCATTTCTGCAAGCTTAGTTGCCAAATCACGCCCGACTCCCTTAAGTGCCGTGACCTCACTTGATGGATTCATTCGATAAATCTCCAAAAATCTTCGACTCGAGCCAGCGTCCAGTCGGTGTATTCGCAAGACCGCCTTTCGCCGTTTCACGTAAGGCAGAAGGCATCATTTGACCGATTTCATACATTGCCGAGATGACTTCGTCACACGGAATACGTGACGTGATGCCAGCCAGTGCCATATCTGCTGCGACGAGCGCATTTGCTCCTCCCATCGCATTTCGTTTGACGCACGGGACTTCGACAAGTCCAGCGACTGGGTCACAGACGAGACCAAGCATATTTTTTAAAGCAATTGCAAACGCATGCGCCGATTGATCCGGTGTGCCTCCTGCCATTTCGACGATGGCAGCTGCAGCCATTGCTGTCGCCGAACCTACTTCCGCTTGGCATCCGCCTGCCGCACCTGAGATGGACGCATTATTGGCAACAACGAACCCGAACGCACCCGATGTGAAAAGGTATCGGAGCATCTCCTCGCGTGAAGGCTGAAGCCGTTCTTTGACGGCGAACAACGTCCCTGGGACGACGCCCGCGCTCCCTGCTGTTGGTGTCGCACAGATTTTCCCCATTGCCGCGTTGACTTCATTCGTTCCGATGGCTTTGCTGACGGCATCTAACAAAAGATCTCCCGATAATCCGTTCCCTGACGCCCGATATCGTTGCAGTAAGACTGCATCCCCGCCTGTCAAACCGGTGACCGATTCGACACCGTCGCCTGTCAATGACCGTTCGACAGCTTCTTCCATGACTTGTAAATTCCGTTCCATCATTGCGTATACTTCATCACGCTCTAAGTGGCGGACCGTCATTTCTTGTTCAATCATGATTTCTGAAATCGGGACATTCTTTTCCGTAGCGAGTGCTACGAGTTCTTTTACTGATTTAAACATTTCTTCACTCTCCCATCATGACGGATCGTTCGACTTGTGGTAACCGGTTAATTTCTTCAAGCACTTCTTTAGGCATCCGATCATCGATTTCAATCGCCATCAAGGCTTGACGTCCTTTTTCGTGGCGCGACACTTCCATGTGACCAATGTTAATTTCATAGTCTGCGAGAATACTTGTGACTGCCGCAATCGCCCCGAAACGGTCGTGGTGCAGGACGACAAGTGCCGGCCCGCCACCTGAGAGGCGCAACGGTACACCATTCAACTCTGTAATTTCAATCGTTCCTCCGCCAATTGAAATGCCGACGAGTTCAAATTGATTTTCTCCGTCAGTCAAATGGACTCGCGCCGTGTTCGGATGGTCCGTCAGTGCTTCACTCGTTTCAAAATGAATCCGAATCCCTTTCCCTTCGGCGATTTTAATCGACTCAGGAATCCGATCATCAAACGTATCATAACCAAGCACTCCACCAATGATCGCTACGTCGGTTCCGTGCCCCCGGTACGTATCGGCAAATGATC
Source organism: Exiguobacterium sp. QJM3NY_9 (assembly GCF_056173545.1). Lineage (NCBI taxonomy): Bacteria > Bacillati > Bacillota > Bacilli > Caryophanales > Exiguobacterium > Exiguobacterium sp. QJM3NY_9. The sequence goes on from NZ_CM149679.1 coordinate 1,905,892, forward strand.
CATAAAACGTGATATAAATGTCTGTTGGCGTTTCCCCGAACAACTTACCCGCCATCAAACCGATTCGTGCTGCTCCTGCCGTATGGGAACTCGATGGTCCTACCATGACAGGACCGATGATATCAAATACACTACGATACTTCATTTCATTTCCCCCTCTCTTTTAAACAAAACAAAATCCCACCTCTATTATCGCAGATGGTGGGATTCGTGAAAAGGTAACTTCACGTTTATTCTTTATTCAACACTAAGAATATATGAATAGAGCGGTTGCTTTCCGTCGTGAACTTCGACTTCAGCGTCCGGATTGACAGATTCGATGTAAGCGACTAACTCGTCGACTTCATCTTGGGCTACGCCTTCTCCGAATAAAATCGTTACGATTTCGTCATCTTCCGTGACGAGCGTATCGATGAGTTTCTTCGCTGCACCGAGACTCGAGTGATCCGTTGCGACGATTTGTTTTTCCGCAATCGCCATGTGATCATCTTTTTTAATCTCGACACCATCGATACTCGTATCACGGACAGCATATGTGATTTGTCCTGACTTGACAGCACCAATCGCATCCATCATGTGACGCTCGTTCTCATCGACTGTCGCTTCCGGGTTGTAGACGATTGTCGCAGCCAGTCCTTGTGGGACCGTTTTTGATTTCACGACCGTCACGCCGCATGATGCAACAGATGCTGCTTGTTCAGCCGCCATGATGATGTTCGAGTTGTTCGGATACACATAGACGTGCTCCGCATGCGCGTCTTCAATCGCTTTGACGATATCTTCCGTCGATGGATTCATCGTCTGTCCACCTTCGATGACGATGCTGACACCGAGTGATTTAAAGAGCTCACTGATCCCTTCGCCCATTGCGACCGTGACGAGTGCAGATTTCGCTTTCGCTTTCGTTGCAACTGGAGCTGTTACGTGATTGACGCCTTCTTCTTCTAAAATCGTTGAGTGTTGTTGGCGCATGTTTTCGATTTTAACCGCGACGAGCTCACCAAATTTTTGTCCTTTGTTGATGACATCACCTGGTGTCTCGACATGGACATGAACTTTGAGCAACTCTTCATCTGCGACGACGAGCAGTGAATCTCCGAACTCAGATAATTCGTTACGGAATGCTTCTTCACTGAACGGTGCATTCGCTAACTTATCATCTTGGAAACGAACCATGATTTCTGTACAGTAACCGTAATGGATTTCCTCTGTCGACATGAAGCTTTGAGCCGATTTATGATGCTCTGCTTCGACGAGTGCTTCCATGACAGGAGCATGCGGTTTTTCAAGTTCTTTTCCTTCGAGTGTCGCAAGAAAGCCTTCATAAATACAAACAAGTCCCTGTCCACCAGAATCGACGACACCGACTTCTTTTAAGACCGGTAAAAGATCGGGTGTTCCTTCGAGTGAAACTTTTGATGCTTCGACAATCCCGCGCATCAATTCAAGTAAGTCCGTCGTTGTTTCCGATTGTGCGATCGCAGCGACTGCTGTTTCACGAGCAACTGTTAAAATCGTCCCTTCGACTGGCTTCATAACGGCCTTGTATGCTGTATCAACACCTTTTTGCAAGGCATCTGCGAATTCCTTCGTATCGATTGTTTGTTTTCCTTCAATCGATTTCGAGAAACCACGGAATAATTGACTTAAGATAACACCAGAGTTCCCACGTGCCCCCATTAAAAGACCTCGTGCGAATATTGATGCAACGTCTGCGACAGAATCAGATGTTGCGTTTGTTGCTTCTTTCGATCCAGATGTCATCGTCAAGTTCATGTTCGTTCCTGTATCGCCATCCGGCACAGGGAACACGTTCAGTGAATCGACGAAATCTGCATTTTGATAGAGATTTGCCGCGCCATTTTGAATCATCTTGACTAATTGGGCTCCTGTTAAACGATCTACACTCACTAAAGTTTCCTCCTCTATTTCCGTCTTAGACATTCGTCAAACGGACTCCTTGGACAAAAATATTTACAGATGTCACTTCTAACCCTAACGCTTGGTTCAACGTATATTTAACACGGCTTTGAACATTGTTCGCGACTTCAGAAATTTTCGTACCGTAACTCACAATGATATGCATATCGATGTGAACTTGTTCTGAAGATTGTCGAACGATGACGCCACGTGCAAAATTCTCACGTTTCAATAATTCAGCTAGCCCATCTTTGATTTGTGATTGTGATGCCATACCAACGACACCAAAACATTCCATTGCTGCTCCGCCCGCCAGTTGCGCGACGACATCATTATCTACATCAATCTTTCCATAGGTCGTTTTCATCTCGATTGCCACCTGAGTAGCCCCCTTTAACTAATTGTGTTCTTCTCGTAATTCTACTATAAGGACCTACTATTGAAAAGTCGCCGTACTGACTATACAATGAATAAGTGAAAAATAGTAGCGGTCAAATGAACTTTTACCATCATCCTCATCCATTATTTTAAATTTTGAGGTTCTCTGTCAAGTTTTTTTCTTGTCAGCTACTTTTTTTATGTTGCAACCGTCCTGACACCATGCTAAGATAGCAAAGTGTCTATTAGGACGAACGCAAAACAACATAAAAGGAGGCGGAACGCATGGCACGTAAATGCTACGTTACTGGAAAATCGCCGAAGTCGGGAAACAACCGTTCACACGCATTGAACAAAACGAAACGCACTTGGGGAGTCAACGTACAAAAAGTACGTATCCTCGTTGACGGTAAACCTAAAAAGGTTTGGGTTTCAGCTCGAGCTCTTAAATCAGGTAAAGTCGAACGCGTATAAGGCGCAAAAACCGGACGGGAATCTTCCCTTCCGGTTTTTTTGTCGTCTTTTTTATTTTTCTCCTAAAGTAATTGTCGCAGCATTTGAAAACGCTTACAATAAGTTGGCAGTTACTTTATTGCTCAAGGGGGAATTCATCATGCAGTTAAAAAGAGCCATGACAAGCCGACATCTATTCATGATTTCGCTTGGTGGTATTATCGGGACGGGGTTATTTCTCGGTTCAGGGTTGACGATTTCGCAAGCAGGACCACTCGGGGCGGTCCTCAGTTACATCGTCGGCGGAACAATCATGTACTTAACGATGCTCTGTCTAGGAGAGATGGCTGTCCACATGCCTGTGTCCGGTTCATTCCAAACGTATACGACACGTTTTATCGGTCCAGGCATCGGTTTTGCCGTCGGTTGGATTTATTGGCTCGGCTGGGCCGTGACCGTCGCTCTTGAAATCACAGCTGCCGGTAGTCTGATGGATCGCTGGTTTCCACAGGTTCCCGTCGTCATCTGGTGCGCCTTATTTACCGTCATCTTATTCGGATTGAACGCGATCTCTGCGAAAGCATTCGGGGAAGCAGAATTTTGGTTTTCAAGTCTTAAAGTACTCGCCATCCTGTTCTTCATCGGACTCGGGGGAGCCGCATGGTTCGGATGGATTGATATGGCGGCTGAACGACCAGCTACGTTGTTCGCGAACTTCACGGCGAACGGCTGGTTTCCGAACGGGGCTCTCGGCGTCTTGACGACGATGATTGCCGTCAACTTCGCTTTCCAAGGAACAGAATTGATTGGTGTCGCTGCCGGGGAATCGAGTGAGCCAGAAAAATCGATTCCGAAAGCGATTCGTAATACGGTTTGGCGGACGTTTATTTTCTTCGTCCTCTCGATTACAATTATCGGAGCTTTAATTCCGTATGAGTCAGCGAGCGGCATCAGCAGTCCCTTCATCATGGTCTTTGACGCAATCGGCATCCCATATGCTGCAGATTTGATGAACATCGTCGTTTTGACGGCACTCTTATCCGTCGGAAACTCTGGACTGTATGCCGCGACACGCATGCTCTGGTCGATGTCGCAAGAAGGCATGATTTCAAAGAAACTCGCCATCGTCAATCAGCGGGGTGTGCCGATGCGCGCCTTAACGTTCACGATGCTGTTCGCGATGTTATCCTTATTAACGGCATTCTTCGCAGAAGATACCGTCTTCATCTGGCTATTATCCATCGCCGGTCTCGGAGCACAAGTCGGTTGGATCTCGATTTCCGCTTCGCAAATCGCTTTCCGACGCCAATTCATCAAGGCAGGACACACGCTTGACGAACTGAAGTTCAAAACACCGTTCTTCCCAGTCTTACCCATCCTCTCATTCTCACTCAATCTGCTCGTCTTAATCAGTTTAGGTTTTCAAGCCGATCAACGCGTCGCCTTATATCTCGGCGTCCCTTTCTTCCTACTGACATGGGCGAGTTACCATCTCTTCGTCAAAGGGAAACATATTGCTGCCAAAAGCGAACAACAGGCAGCCAGTTCGACACTTCACGACAATCGGTAACTTGTTATCGGACCCTGGATACACCGGGTTAATCTCAAACAGGCGGCTAACTAAATAAGCTGCTAAAAAATCAAAGCGCCGATGATTCCGTTTCACATACGGAGTCATCGGCGTTTGCCATACCTATCTTTTTGTTCATGACGTGTACTTGAAGAACGCATGTCCCGGTCGCATCAGCGAGATATGATGGAATCGCGTCTATCGCGTTTTTATTTTTCATGCGTGCGCAGGACGAGGACTTCCCCTTCGACGACCGTCACTTGCGCAACACCAACCCACTCATTGCTGACCGTCAGCGAACCACCGACCGGAACAGGATGCTCCGTCAAAGGGTATTTGACGCCGCGTAACGTCAAGTTCGACGGGACAAGGGGAATGAATGACAGGTAATGATACCCTTCAGACGCGAGTTCGTACTGACCGGTTTTCCAGTACCGGACATCCTCACGTTTCGTCACGAGTCGTGCTGTCGGGAATTGTTTTAACAAATAGACGTTCTGTAGCGTCATGTCGAGCCGACCACCCGTCGCACCAAAGATGAGTAGTTCAGCACCTGCAGCCTGTTCGGTAGCGTAACGTAACGCTAGTTCTAAGTCCGTTTCATCTTTTTCTGCCGGATGAAGCAATCCACCATCCGGAACGTATCCGAGCGAATCAAAGTCACCAATTGCCACATCAAAATCAAGTCCTTGCTCCACTAATGTCGCAATCCCGCCGTCAACACCGATAATCATCGTCTTGTCTTTCACGAATGGTGCGAGCGTCGGGACGTCTTCTGCCGGTCCTGCCGCAACGATTAAAACTCTCATCTTTAAATACCGCGAGCGGAGTAACGTAAAAGACGTGGTGCTGTCGTAAGCAAAATACCTGCAACGACCCCACATAAAACATACGACGGAGCCATATACGTCGCGTTATAAATGAACGAGTATGGAACGACAGGTCCTTTGGCATACTCTGCAAAAAAGACGATTCCACTGATGACATGACAGATGTAACGTAGACCTGCACCTAACAAGGTCGCAAACAAGACAATCGTCATGAGACGCTTTTTTTGACCTTCTGTTGCTGCTTTTTTGACTTGGCCTGCAAACACTCCACTCAAACCGACGACACCATATGCAAGCGTATAGTCAAGCAGCGGTTGGACGACCGTCAAGACTTGCGGAGCGAACATCAATTGAATCGTTCCGACGAGCGCACCCGTGATGACACCACCAACGACGCCGTGACGAAAGGCCATGACGAAAATCGGTAACATCGCTAAGCTGATGGATCCGCCTTGTGGCATTTTGAACGGAATCAATAAATCAAATACAACACCGAGACTCGCGAAAATCGCAATCTCCATTAACATTTGTAATCGTTTCATACTGTGTTCCTCCTAAAAATAAAATAATGATGACAACAAAAAGGCAGTACGACGGACGCCGTACTGCCTGCGTGCGCCACATCCCTACGTCCGTCTGAACGGAACAGGTTCGAAGGGTTAAAGTCTACTCACTTCTCTCAGCCGCTTGACGCGACACCCCTTGCGGTCAAAATTTAATTGTCTTGGCTCTATTATACGTGAGCCGCGTTTCGAATACTAGTGATGGCTTCCGCATAGTCTGGTGCATTGTAGATTGCAGAACCTGCGACAAGGACGTTTGCCCCATTGTCGATACACAGTTTTGCCGTTTCCGCGTTGACACCACCATCGATTTCAATTTCGAACGTCAAACCGCGCTCTGCTTTGATCATCGCTAATTGCTTCAGCTTCGTCATGACGCTCGGCAAGAAAGCTTGTCCGCCAAATCCTGGATTGACCGTCATCAACAAGACCATGTCGACTTCTTCTAGGACATGTTCAATCGTCGACAGTGACGTGTGTGGATTCAGCACGACGCCGGCCTTTGCTCCAGCCCCTTTAATTTGTTGCAAGACACGATGGACATGATTCGTCGCTTCGACATGGAAGGTGACGATATCCGCTCCTGCCGCTACAAACGCTTCGACGAAGTTTTCTGGTCGATCGATCATTAAATGAACGTCAAGGACCATGTCCGTCTTTTGACGAAGACTACTGAGGACGGGTAGACCAAATGAAATGTTCGGGACGAACTGGCCATCCATGACGTCGAAATGGATGTAATCTGCTCCTGCCGCCTCGACAGCTTTAACGTCTCGTTCTAGGTTGGCGAAATCTGCTGATAAAATAGATGGTGCGATTTTAATCATTTCAATACCTCCGCGCTCGATTCTTGATTTCCTCTACAAACATACCATAATTCGTATAGCGTGAGGACATGATTTCTTCTGCCTCAACTGATTTTTTGACAGCACAGCCTGGTTCGTTTAAATGCAAGCAACCACGGTATTTGCACGTATCTTGCCGTGCGACGAATTCCGGAAAACACCAACGTAATTCTTCGATTTCCATCTCGTGTGGAAAATCGAGGTTCGAAAACCCTGGCGTATCAGCAATCAAGCCCTCTGCAAGCGGAATTAACGTCACATGACGCGTCGTATGCCGTCCGCGTCCGAGCGATTTCGAGATGTGGCTCGTCTCGAGATCGAGCGTCGCATCGAGCGCATTCAACAATGAACTTTTTCCGACTCCCGACTGTCCCGCGAGCACACTCGTTTTTTCTTTGAGTAGCGGACGGACTTCCTCTACCCCTTCTAGCGTCTCACTCGACGTCTCAATCACCTGATAACCGATTTGTCGGTAACCGGCAATCGCCGTCCGGACTTCTGCTTCTGCTGTTCCTTGCAACAAATCCATCTTCGTCAAGATAATGATGGGTTGAATCTCTTTTGCTTCGATTAAGACTAAAAACCGATCGAGCAAATGGGCTGAAAAGTCCGGTTCTGCTGCTGAGACGACAAGCAACGCTTGATCGATGTTTGCGACCGGTGGACGAACCAGGAAATTTTGCCGTTCCTTCACTTCTAAAATGTATCCAGTTTCGCTTTCGATATGCAATACGACCTCATCTCCTACAACAGGACTGATACCACGTTTTCGGAAGTTTCCCCGAGCGCGCGATCGCACCTCGCCCTGCGTCGTCATGACATCATAAAACCCACCTTGTAGACGAATGATCGTCCCGTCCCGATTTTCTTCGATACGATTTTCTGCCATCCCATGCCCTCCTTCAATTTGCGGTTCGTAGCACACTCATTGTTCTGCTTTCGCTTGTTTATAGGTAATCGTTTTCGAGCGATACACTACATCATCTTTATAAATTGTGATTTTTCCTTCTTCGCCCGGATCAATCGTCACCGGAACATCAAATGTTTCATCACTGTCAATCGACTCTTCAATCACTGTACGTTTCCCTTTAGCATCATCCGTCTCGATTCGAATGACTTGCCGCAACGGATCTTCATCCCCTTCACCTACAGCATCGTAGGCTACTTTTTCCGGGAAGGTCGCCGTCACGGTTTGTTCTTCCTCCCCTTTTGAAATAAAGACCGTCACGGAATCGTTCGGCTCGACTTTGACACCCGCTTGCGGAAATTGACGAATGACTTGGTCCAGTTCGACTTCACTCGAAAATTCTTGTTCGAATGTACCGTCGAGACCTGTCGCGTCCAAGTACGCTTTTGCTTCAGCACTCGACATGTTCGTCAAATCCTTCAATTCAAACGCTGACGAACCTTCGGATACCGTGATTGTAATCGTCTGTTCTTTTGCAATCACTTCTGTTCCGGCTGAAATCGATTGCCGGATGACATTGCCTTGTTTGATGTCTTCCGACTCTTCTTTTTCGACATCTACTTTTGAGAACCCAGCATCCTTCAAGATCGAGGTCGCTTTTTTCTCTGTTTCGTCCGTTACATCCGGCACTTCGACCGGATCACTGCCCGACGAGACAACAAGATTGACCGTCGAACCTTTTTTGACGGTCACTTTTGCCCGCGGTGCTTGACTGATGACAAGTCCTTCATCAATCGTATCACTCGATCGCTCAGTCGATTCGACGATAAAACCGAGTTTCTCAAGTTGTTTTTCAGCCTCGTCCGCATCTTCTTTTGCGACATCCGGCACAACGACTGTCGGATCCGGCCACATCGCGAACGTTGTCGCGGCACCTCCGAGTAAGAGGAGGAATACGAGCACAATCCACCATCGCTTTTTTTTCTTTTGCTTCGGTATAACTGTCGCGACCGTAGCTTCTTCTTCTTCCTTGACCGGAGTCCCGGACGGAGCTGAGACTGGACTCAACACCATCGTTTGCTCCATCGGATCTTCCCCGCGAACCCCTTCATCTGCTCGTTCAACAGATAAGGCCGTCACCATATCTTCCCGAAATTCAGCAACGGATTGTTGCCGATCGTGCGGGGCCTTCGCTAGTGCCTGCATGATACAGTTTTCTAGCGCTTGCGGCACGGCAGGATTCAAGACGGATGGCCGCCGCGCTGTATCTTGCAAGTGTTTTAATGCCACGGCAACGGGTGAATCTCCTTCGAACGGGACGTGTCCTGTCACGAGTTCATAAAGGACAGCACCGAGCGAATAAATATCCGATTTTTCATCGGCAAATTTTCCTTTTGCCTGCTCAGGTGAGAAGTAATGCACTGAACCAAGAACGGACATCGTATGTGTCAATGTCGCGTTCGACATCGCGACGGCAATACCGAAGTCCGTCACCTTGACCGTACCATCCTCTCGGACGAGCATATTTTGTGGTTTTATATCCCTGTGGATGATGCGATGGGCATGGGCATGATCAATCGCGTCACAAATCTGACTGATGATTTCAACCGCTTTATTGATTGCGAGCGGTCGTCCTTCACAGTAGGTTTTCAACGTCATCCCATCGATGAACTCCATCACGATATAGTAAATCGAATCCTCTTCACCGACATCATAGACGGCAACGATATTCGGATGGTTCAAACTCGTCGCAGCATGAGCTTCGCGCTCAAAACGTCGGATGAATTGTTCATCATGCGAAAATTCAGTCCGTAAAATTTTGATTGCGACATTCCGTTTTAAGATTTCATCATAAGCTTGATAGACATTCGCCATCCCGCCATTTCCAACTAGCCGTTCTATGCGGTAGCGGTCATTTAATCGATCTCCGTATCGCATATTCAGCCCCTCTTTCTTTCTTTGAAACGGATGGCAGCAACGGTGATGTTGTCTGCTCCCCCCCGCTCATTCGCCTCAAAAACTAATCGTTCAACGATTTGCTCGAGTGGCGCATCTTCTTGTAGCAGCTGTTGTATTACTTCATAAGGGACTTCATCCGTTAATCCGTCACTACAGACGAGGACAATTTCATAATCTGGTGCATCCCGGACTTGGACGTCGACGTCGACGAGTTCGTTCGAGCCAATCGAGCGCGTGATGACGTTTCGACGTGGATGATTTTCGACTTCTTCTTCCGACAGTTCACCTAATTGCTTAAGCATATTGACATAAGAATGATCATCTGTCAGTTGCTTCAGTTGACCTTCTTCAATCGCATAGACTCGACTATCCCCGACATGACCGATAACGAGGAGTTCGTCCGACCAACAGACACACGCCATCGTCGTTCCGACGACGGCCAAGTTTTCTGTCTTGGAGTACTGTAAGATTTGAGAATTGGCTTCCTGCACTTGCTGTTCAATCCAAGAAGATAATTCAGCTGGTCGGCTTGGCATGTCCGCATAAGCATCAGCAAATACTTGATGCACAATCGCGCTTGCCTTCTCACCTGCCGCGTGACCACCCATTCCGTCAGCGACGACGGCAAGCCCTTGTTTTTCATCACCAACGAGTAACACCGTATCCTCGTTTTGCAATCGAACTTTTCCAGTCGTCGTCAGATAAGCTAACTCCATGACCGTCCTCCTCTTCTATCTCACCTACTGTTGATGCATTTAAGAAAATTCAGCGTGCGTGTCATCCTTGCTTTTTAAAGGCTGCGATGTAAAATCCGTCGGTCCCAAGCGTCGTCGGAAGCAACTTGAGCTCTGCCCGTTCTGAAATCAACGCCTGCACGTTTTCTGGCATTCGCCCTTTGAACGACTCATCAAAAACAAACCCTTGGCTTAAGATAAATTCCGTTTGTTGTTCATTTTCGACTGGATCAATCGTACACGTCGAATAGACGAATGTCCCTCCGCGCTTGACGAGTGGAAGAACTGCCTCGATGATTTGTCGCTGAATGACAGGTAACTGTGTTAAATTTTCTGGTTGCTTTGTCCATTTAATGTCGGGTTTCCGGCGGATGACACCGAGTCCAGAGCACGGTGCATCAACGAGAATCCGGTCAAACGATTCTGCATCGAACCGGTCGCCGACTTTTCGTGCGTCGAGGGCTTCTGCTTCTACCGTATCGAGTTCAAGCCGTTCTGCCTGTTTTTTTAGTAATTTAATTTTATGTGTGTGTAAATCAAGTGCCGTCAACGAACCTGTCGTCAATCCTTCAGCAATATGCATCGCTTTCCCACCCGGTGCTGCACAACTGTCGAGTACATGGTCAGACGGTTCTGCTCCGACGGCCCGCGCAACGAGCATCGAACTCTCATCTTGAAGCGAGAGATACCCACGGTCGAGTAAATCCGTTTGTTGGACACTGCCACTGATGATTTCAAGTCCGTCCGGGGCGACGGCGGCTGCTTTAGCAAAGACACCTTGGGCTTCGAGTAATTCGACGGCTTCTTCGACGGTCGCTTTATTCCGATTGACGCGGACCGTGACGGGTGCCGCTTCGTTGTTGATTTGACAAATCTTCAACGTCTCGTCTTCCCCGAACAATTCAATCCAGCGCTCGACAAGCCACTCCGGGTGACTCGTCTCAATGCTGATTCGTTTGCTCGTTGAAGGAATCGTCGAGAAGTCTGGTTTCCCTTGACGTAAAACGTTACGTAAGACACCGTTGACAACTTTTGCGATATGCGGTTTTCCACGCGTTTTCGCGATTTCGACCGCTTCGTTGATGACGGCGTGATCCGGAATCCGGTCTAGATAAAATAACTGATAGACACTCATCCGGAGCAACGGTCGCATGAAGGGATCGAGTTTTTTTTGTGACGCGAGCAACGGATTGAGGATATAGTCGAGTGTCAGTTCGCGGCTAAGCGTTCCATAAACGAGTTCCGTATATAAACCGACATCCGCTTTCGAGATTGCTCGTTTTTCAAGCATCTGGTGGACGGAGATTGTCGAAAATGCACCACCTTGGCCAATCTTTAATAACGTCGTGACTGCAGCATCGCGTACATTCATGCGTCTTCGCCTACTTTCTGTCCGATTTCGAGCGTCTGACCAATCCCACGCATGAAGGTCGCACCATCCATCCGTTTCTTTCCGGCAGGTTGGAGATCGACGAGTTTCAAGGCGATATCCGAGCCCGTCGCAATGACCGGACCATCATTTTCGAGCGCAATGATTTCTCCTGGTGTTCCGGTCCCTTCACACTTCTCAGCGAAGTAGACTTTAAGTCGATCTTTGCCAAGCAATGTATAGGCACTCGGAAACGGATTCATCCCCCGGATGTGGTTATAAAGTTCTTCCCCCGGGCGAGAGAAGTCAAGCCGTTCCCGTTCCCGACTGATATTCGGAGAAAATGTTACATCCTCTTCCCGTTGTGCTTCCGGTGTTAATGTCCCGGCAAATAATTGTGGGAGTGTTTCAATCAATAACCGTGCTCCAGCGTCACTCAATTTTTCGAACATCGTGCCGACCGTATCCCGTTCTTCAATCGGGACGACGATTTTCGACAACATATCTCCCGCGTCAAGGCGATCGACCATATACATGATCGTCACGCCGGTCTCCGTCTCACCATCGATGATGGCTTGGTGAATCGGCGCCCCACCGCGGTACTTCGGTAACAAGGACGCGTGGACATTGATTGCGCCATATTTCGGAGCCTCAAGTACGGCCGACGGAACGATTTGTCCGTAAGCTGCCGTGATGATGATGTCCGGGTTCAGGTCGAGCAGGTCTTGGTAATCCTCGCGAATCTTCGTTGGTTGCAAGACAGGAATCGCGTGGGCAAGTGCGACTTCTTTGACCGGTGTCGGTTTAATTTCGCGTTTTCGTCCGACCGGTTTATCCGGTTGCGAGACGACACCGACGACATTGTACCCAGCATCAATCACTTCACGGAGCGTACTCGCTGCAAATTCAGGCGTCCCCATGAAAACGACACGTGGTGCCGCATCCTGCTCAACGAGTTTATCCGTGAACAACACGCCGTCGAGATGATCCATCTCATGCTGGATTGCACGCGCGAAAAAGCCACTCGCTTTGATTTTGACGCTGCGTCCAAGGCGGTCTTGTGTTTTGACGACGATGTGGTCGAATCGTTCGACAGGACCGAAGACACCAGGCATACTCAAACACCCTTCGTCATCGATTTGCGATCCACTTGATTCGATGATTTCCGGGTTGATCAACTCAATCGGACCTGTCTCGTCATCGGTATGGACAACGGCGACACGGATCGGCTGATTAATTTGTGGTGCTGCGAGTCCGACGCCGTCATACTCATACATCGTGTCGAACATTCGATCGATCATCTTGCCTAACTTTTTATCAAACTTCGTGACGCGTTGACACGTCTGACGCAATACGTCATTTGGAACTTCTACTACTTTATACATACTGCCACCTCACATAAATACGAATGGATTTAAATCCACTGTTACTTGGATCTTTTGTTTGATGCGTAATGCGAGCATCGCGCGGAGTGCCTCCCGCACCTCTTCTTGACCTTTGTGTTTTATAATGACTTGCTGCCGATACATGTTTTTCAGTCGGGCGAGCGGTGCATCGAGCGGACCATTGACGACGAGGTCGTCTGACTCAAGATGTCGTAGTTGTGCCGCAATTGCTTCAGCCTCTGCTTGTGCTTCTAGTGGATGCGCCGCTGAAATCGTTATCAGTCCTAAAAACCAAAATGGGGGATGCCCACCTAGTTTACGTAATTGCATCTCACGTTTATAAAACGTTTCATAATCATGTTGCTTTGCGGTTTGGATGACGTAATGCTCGGGATTGTACGTTTGGATGATGGATTGCCCAGCCAGTTCACCGCGACCGGCGCGTCCGGAGACTTGCGTAATCAACTGGAACGTCCGTTCACTCGCCCGAAAATCAGGAATTCCAAGTGTCGCATCTGCTGCGATGACACCGACGAGTGTGACATTCGGAAAATCTAGCCCTTTCGCAATCATCTGCGTCCCGAGTAAAATGTTTCCCTCGCGTCGTTCAAACGCATTGAGTAACTTTTCGTGTGCGCCTTTACGCGACGTCGTATCTTGATCCATTCGAATGATTTTCGCTTCCGGAATCAAATGTGCCAGTTCTTCTTCAATCTTTTGCGTCCCCGTCCCGAACTGTCGAATTTTTTTCGACGAACAGGATGGACATTCTTTTGGCATCGCTGCCTCGAAACCACAGTAATGGCATTTGAGACGATCGGCTTGTTGATGATACGTCAAGTTGACGGCACAGTGCGGACACTGCAACGTCTCTCCACAATCACGACACAGGACAAACGTCGTATAACCACGTCGATTGAGTAGCAGGACTGTTTGTTCGCCCCGCTCAATCCGTTGTTTGATTCCTTCGATCAGCGGCAAGCTAAACGGTGTCCGGTTCCCGCGCTCGAGTTCTTTACGCATGTCGATGATATCGACCGGAGGCAACTCGCCACCGAATCGTTCCTTGAGCGGTAAATACTGATAGACCCCTTTTTGCGACCGGGCGTATGTCTCAAGAATCGGTGTCGCACTTCCGAGGACGACCGGACAATGATGGAACGCAGCCCGCCACGTGGCGACATCGCGCGTATGGTACCTTGGATTTTCTTCTTGCTTATACGTTGTTTCATGTTCTTCATCTAAGATGATGATGCCGACATTCGTCAGTGGTGCAAACACGGCAGAGCGTGCCCCGACGACGACATCGACTTCCCCTTGCGCAATCTTGCGCCATTCATCGTACTTCTCACCGAGCGACAACCCGCTATGCAAGACGGCGACCCGTTCCCCGAACCGACGCTTGAATCGTTTGACCATCATCGGTGTCAGACTAATTTCGGGCACAAGCAAAATCGCCTGTCGTCCCCGTTCAAGCATCGCGTGAATCGACTCGAGGTAAACTTCCGTTTTTCCACTGCCGGTCACACCATGCAGTAAAAAGGTCGCCGTTTCGTCCGGCGCCGTAATCGCGTCGACCGCCGCCTGTTGATCGTCTGTCAGCATCGCAGGCGTAAAGATATCCTGCGTCAAATGTTCGTAGGGATTGCGATGGATGTCCACCGTTTCGACACTGAGGACACCTTTACGTTCTAGCGTATGGACGATGCTTAATGTCAAATCAAGCTCATGCATGACGTGACTCCACATCGTCTCTTTCTGTTCGATTAAATAGTCCCGCAACAATACTTGTTTTGTCGCTTGACTCGACAATGGTATGGATGGATCGAGCAGGCGAATCCGTTTGTCCGTTTTCGTCGTCTTTTTTTCTTTGACGACGGGGTGAAGCTCAATCTCACCTTGACGTGCAGCGAGTAAGATTTCTTGTTGGACTTCACTCGGGAACTGACTGATTTTTTTACGGTTCCAGTTCGAAAATCGAGCAGTTTCCGTCAAAATCAGTTTATCATAACTGACCTTTAACGCCGCGGGTAACATCGCGAGTAACGCCGTGGCTTGATAACAAAGTGTCGTCTCCGACAGATACGAGGAAAGTTCTAACAATTCCTCCGTATAGGTCGGAACTTCATCAAGAACACGGACAATCGGTTTAATCCGTGTCAAATCGCTTTCTTCCTTTGTCGCGACGACGATTCCTAATAACGCACGCGGTCCAAAGGGTACTTCGACTCGCATGCCGGGAACGACAAGATTCTGCCACAATTCCGGTACTTCATAATCGAACGGTCGGTCGACGGTCGCTGCTGCTACATCGACGATGACTTCAGCAATCATCGTAAGACCTCAGCGAATTGTTCCAGTAAACCTTTCGCTAAATCCGTTTTCAGTTGTTGACCGTAGTGTCTAGCTGGACTATTTTTCCCGAAAACCGTCACTTGGTTTTCGTCACTTGAAAATCCGATATCCGGACGGGAGACATCATTTGCGACAATAAAATCAGCATGCTTTCGCTCTAGCTTTTTCAGAGCGTGAACTTCGACTTGTTCCGTCTCAGCCGCGAACCCGACAAGCACTTGATGCGTCTTCTGCTCACCCAACGTCCGTAAAATGTCCGTCGTCTCTTCGAGTTCAATCCGTAACGGCCCATCGATTTTTTTCTGTTTTTTCGTATATTGAACCGTTGGACGATAATCGGCCACTGCTGCCGCCATGATGACTAAATCTTGTGTCGCATAACGCGTAAGCATCTCATGGAGCATCTCGTCTCCTGATTCAATCGCCACTGTCGTCATCCCGCTCGGCAGTTCGCCTTTAATCGGTCCATGAACGAGTGTCACCGTAGCGCCAAAATCACGTGCTGCTTCTGCTAGCGCAACACCCATTTTTCCGGACGAATCATTTGTTAAGTAACGGACCGGATCAATCCGTTCGATTGTCGGACCGGCACTGACTAATACATGACGCCCGACAAGTGGTTTCGTCTCGAAGAGCCCTTTGATGGTCTCGACTAAATCCTCAGGCTCCGGAAGACGTCCTTTCCCGACCCATCCACAAGCAAGATTACCGACTCCTGGTGCAATCACCTGGACGCCGTCTGCCATCAATTGATCGAGATTTCGGACTGTCGCCGGATGTTCGAGCATATTGACGTTCATCGCCGGTGCGACGACGACAGGACACTTCGCAGCGAGAATCGTCGTCGTGATGAAATCGTCGGCGATGCCTGTCGCGAGTTTGGCAATCAAATTCGCTGTCGCTGGAGCAACGACAATCAAATCCGCCTCATCTGCTAAATCGATATGCGCGATTTTCGAAGCATCATGTTCGATGAAGACATCATCATAGACCGGATTCCGTGTCAATGCCTCAAACGTCGTCTTCCCGACGAATTGTTGCGCATTTTTCGTCATTGCGACTTGGACGTTCGCCCCTGCCTGAACAAGTTTTGAGGCGAGTGCTGCTGCTTTATAGGAGGCAATTCCACCTCCGACGCAGAGTAAGATATTACGATTCGTTAGCATATTGAACTCCTCCTTATTGAAAAAAACAGCCACAATGAGGAGTGGCTGCTTCAAAATTAGTCTTGCGGTTGGTTCGTGACCAATACCTCTCCGAAGTAGAGCTCTTCAAGGGCTTTTCCGACTGGCTTATGTGATTTCGGATTCGCGACTTTCACACGTTTTCCGTCTTGAATTTGACGCGCTCGTTTAGCAGCGACCGTCACGATTGTGTATTTAGAAGGGACTTTCTTTTGTAGCTTATCTACTGATGGATATAACATGTTATTTAACCTCCATGGCTTTTTTATAAAGGGACGCAACGCGTTCCCGACTACAATGTTCCGCAGTAACGATTGCTTGAATCCGATCACACGCTTTGTGAATTTCATCATTCGTCACGACATAATCATAAGCATCCATCATTTCAATCTCTTCTTTTGCAACGAGGAGACGTTGTTTGATGACTTCTTCTGATTCAGTCCCTCGTCCGATGAGACGATTGCGTAATTCTTGAAGACTCGGAGGCGCCAAGAACAAGAAGACCGCTTCCGGGAAGTGCTCCTTCACTTGCATCGCACCTTGTACTTCGATTTCTAAGATGACATCTTTGCCTTCATCTAAGATTTTGTTCACCCAGTCAACTGGTGTACCGTAATAATTCCCAACAAATTCTGCATGCTCAAGTAATTGATTGTTTTCAATCATATGCTCGAACTCATCACGTGTTTTGAAGAAATAATGAACACCATCAATTTCTCCTTCACGCGGTTTCCGTGTCGTACATGACACCGAATAATGCAAATTATTGTCCTCGTCTTCACGTAAGGCACGACAAACCGTCCCTTTACCAACACCACTTGGACCAGATAATACGAGTAATAAGCCACGCTCTTTGAAAATCACTTCAGAACCCCTCCATCTAACAAACTTCACATTGTTTCATATTAGCAGTATAGACAGGAAGTTCGCAAGTAATCTTTTTCTAGCTCGACTGCTTTATCATACCATAACGAAGCCGTTTCTGTTACCTTTAGAAAGTGGAAACGAAATCAGGAAAGAAGGTAATATCATGGCTTTTGATGGATTGATGACGACACGTGTCGTCAACGAACTACAGATGCTCGTCGGTGGGCGGATCAACAAGATTCATCAACCGTACGCACTCGATTTAATTTTTAGCATCCGGGCCGATCGTAAGAACGTCACCCTACTCGCATCTGCGAACGCAATGTATGCACGTTTGCATATGACGAGCGAATCGACGAGCAATCCTAGCGAACCCCCGATGTTTTGCATGATGCTCCGGAAGCATCTAGAAGGTGGCTTCATCGAATCAATTGAACAATTAGGACGGGACCGTGTCATTTTGATGCGTATCCGTTCCCGCAATGAACTCGGTGACGAAGAAGCTAAAAAATTGTACATCGAATTGATGGGACGTCACTCGAACATTCTATTGACGGATGGTCAGGACAAAATCCTTGATGCGATTAAGCATCTTCCACTCAGTCAAAATACGTTCCGGACGATCATGCCGGGACTACAATATCAACTCCCCCCGCAACAGGATAAAGTCGATCCATTG
Source organism: Exiguobacterium sp. QJM3NY_9 (assembly GCF_056173545.1). Classification (NCBI taxonomy): domain Bacteria; kingdom Bacillati; phylum Bacillota; class Bacilli; order Caryophanales; genus Exiguobacterium; species Exiguobacterium sp. QJM3NY_9. The sequence continues at coordinate 1,923,890 of NZ_CM149679.1, forward strand.
ACCGGGGATATTGAAACAGCCTTACATCGTATCGATTGGAACGCAGGTAAGATTGACCGTCAATTACTCGGGCTGTTCAGTGGACTATCCCCACAAATCGCTGAAGAAGTCGTCTTGCGTGCAGGGCTTGCCAATCGAACTTCGCTCGCGGAAGCACTCCGGTCCGTCTTGAACGAACTGGAAGGACCGTACTATTTCCAACGGCTCGCGAGTGGGAAAGAACGGTTTTCGCCCGTTGCCTTACAGCATGGCGAGATTGTCGATGAAAAAACGTTCACGACGAGTGGTGACGTCCTCGATGCCTTTTTCCATCAAAAATCGAACCGCGACCGTGTCAAACAACAGGCCGCGGATTTAGAACGCTTCATTAAGAGTGAATACGAGAAGAACCTCTTAAAACGGACGAAACTCGAACGTGACCTTGCGGCGACTGAGAAGATGGATGAACTGAAGCATAAAGGTGAGCTCTTGACGACCTACTTGTATCAATTACAACGCGGGATGAAAGAAGCGACCGTCGTCGATTATTATGATGAGGACGGGAAAGAAATCACGATTGCACTCGATCCCCGTTTCTCACCGAACGAAAATGCACAGCGTTACTATAAACGCTACAACAAACTAAAGACAGCTAAAGTTGAAGTCGCAAAACAATTGACGAAGAACCAACTCGAAATCGATTACTTCGAGTCGTTACTCGCCCAACTCGAGGTTGCATCACCCGATGATATCCGGGAAATGCGCGAAGAACTCGTCGAAGAAGGCTACTTACGCGAGCGCAGTAAAAAGAAAAAGAAACCGCTCGTCCCAAAACTTGAAGCTTATCAATCTTCAACGGGCATCGCCTTCTTCGTCGGTAAGAATAACAAACAAAATGACTATGCGACGTTCAAATTCGGACGACGCTCCGAAACCTGGTTGCATACGAAAGACATACCCGGCTCGCACGTCATCATTCGGAGTGATGAACCTGATGAAACGACATTAAAAGAAGCTGCGATCGTCGCTGCTTATTATTCAAAAGCACGTGAATCGAGTCAAGTCCCTGTCGATTTCACGGAACTCCGTCATGTCAAGAAGCCAAGTGGTGCCAAACCCGGTTTCGTCATCTATACGGATCAAACGACGTTGTACGTCACTCCGGATGCGAGTCTCGTACAAGCGCTTCGCCTAAAATGATATTTACACGCTAAAAAAGATGGAACATCACTTCAAAGTGACGTTCCATCTTTTTTGGCGTGTTCGTCTTCTTTTACGAAAATATTATGAGACGCCCGCTCGGAGAGAACATCTACTTGATTTTTTCGAGCTGTTCACGGTAATCAAGGAGATGCCCATTGATGATATCCTTCGCTTCATTCACTTCTTCATCAAACGAGAACATTGATTGTTTCCGTTCATGCGAAAAAATCACATCATAATGATGACTCAACAAAAAGTCGATCTCTTGACCGAGCATTTTTTCTTGTTCATCCGTCATCGGGATATCTCGGTGACTGGCGATACTCTCAAGCAGTAACAGTAATTTATCTTCTAAATCGACGAGCTGCTTCAGTTCAATAAACGGTTCACTTTGTCCACTCGTCACGAGCGGATATTTTTGATCTTCTTGAAGCATCAACATCATCTCTTCATGTTTTAGCACTTGCTTACGGACTGCCAGCAGTTTTGCGTCGTCCTTAACGAGACTCCGCCAGTCCTCCATTAATTGTTGCGTCGTTTTTTTAACGAGCAACATCAAACGGTTTTCATAGTGCGGTGGGAAGACGATATAGTTGACGGCGACCGCCGATAAAACACCAACGACCGTCAACAGAGACCGCGTCAAGGCATAATGGACATAATCGGCAGTCGGACTTTCAAACATCAAAACGATGGCAAAGGCAGCAAACGTCGACATGTCCGTCCGACCAATCATCGAGTTGAAGACGAGCGACACGATAACGGCTAACCCAATCGTCAAGGGGTTTGCCCCTAACGTCGCAACGACTACGAGACCACAGACAAGGCCTAAAATCGTTCCGAACACTCGATTAAAGAACATTTTAAAGGAGCGGTGAATCGTCGGTTGCATCGCAACGATTGCTGCGACGGCTCCCATTCCAGAATAGATGTCAAAGACGTACCAAGAGAAGCTGAGCGCAATCGCGACGGCGATCCCTGTCTTAATGGTACGGAGACCGATTCGAAATTGGATGTTCACTCGAGCGTCACCTGCCCGACTTCACTTTCAACCGTCACTTCCGGCTTTTCTTGTTTCGACAGCTCATAAATAACTGCACTGTCGTCTTTTAATTTCGTGTAACGTTTTGCAGCTTTCACGTCTCCATCCGTTTCAACCGTAATTGTCCCAGCGGTTTTTGCAGGATTTAATCGAATCGCTCCATCAATCGTCTTGACGCTTAAATCAAGTTTCACACCATATTCGTCGAGTTTGACACTCTTTCCTGTGATATCAGCATGAACAGCATTCAAATCCTCGATGTCAACAGATCCGCTCCCAATCAATGTCACTTCATCTGCGTTAATTTTGTTCAGACGAATCGTCTCCGCGTCAAGCTGAATCACCTTGGCAAAAACGCCCATCCCTGTTAACGAGGCCGCATCGACATCAATCCGATTCATATAGCTGGGTAAACCAACTTCAATCTCATAATCCCCCGTTTTCAAGCTCGGGCGATTTCCGAATCGGGCCAGCCAGCCGTCACGTCCTGTCACGGTAATCGTATTTCCTGACGTCCCGACTTTTAAGCGTTTTTTACTTGAAGCACTATCGACCAGTTTCAATTGAACATTCCCATCCGTGCTTCTAACGAAGTTGATGCTCGCGTTCGGTGCTTCGATTTGTAATGTTTTATAGCGGTTCGTCGTCTTGAATGTCTCACCACGAGATAAAGAATCTGTCGTAAGTAAGAGTGTCACCGCGTATAGAAGAATAAGGGCTGATCCGACCGAAGCATATAGTATCCACGGACGGCGAACAGGCTTGCGCTGACCAATTCTTTCAAAAGAATCATTTTGTTTTCGTCGTTTTGCTTTTAAACGTGTAAACGTCGACTGTTTTCGTTTTCGTTCTGATCTACTCGTTGTATCGTCCATCCGTTTACCTCCATCCAGTTCACTTCCATTATTCCGAATTTATGATTGTCCTGTCAACATCCTCTCTCCATCATACGAAAATCGTAAATGTCTTGGCATCGGGCGGAAGAATGAACGGCGGTAAAAAAAAGGAAGAAGAAGAATCAGCTGAAATGATTCTCCTTCTTCCTTTTAAGTTAGCGCTAATTTTTCAAAATCTGCTTTACAGTTCAAGCGATTCATCAATCGCTAAAGGATGACCTGTCTGCCCTTGCGCTTCAAGCTCATCACAAAAAGATTTGGCATCTTGTTTGATTAAGTCGAATGTATCGTAATGAATCGGTACAACCGCGTTCGCCTGCAACATATCGGCAGCGATTAAGGCATCTTCCGGTCCCATCGTGAAATTGTCGCCGATTGGTAAAAATGCAAGATCAATGTCATGATGTGCCCCATACAATGCTAAATCGCCGAACAACGCCGTATCTCCTGCATGGTACAGTACCTTATCTTCAATCGTCAGTAAGAAGCCAGCCGGCATTCCCATGTACATGATGGTCTGCTTCTCTTCATCAATGATGCTTGAAGAATGGAAGGCTTGCGTCATTTTTACTTTTCCGAATGGAAATTCAAATTGACCGCCGATATTCATCGGATGAACATTCAACCCTTTAAAACTTAAATACGTCGCTAGTTCATGTGTTGCGACAATCGTCGCGCCCTTCGACTTCGCAATCGTTTCCGCATCCGCCATATGATCGGCATGGGCGTGGGTCAAAAGAATAAAATCTGCTTTGACGTCTTCCGGTTTTGTCATCGCTTTGTCATTCCCACTAAAAAACGGGTCAATCACGATGTGTTGTCCATTCGTTTCAATCGTTACCGTTGACTGTCCGTGATATGTCACTTTCATTTAAAAGACCTCCCCTAACAAATAATCGGAACGAGTTATTTTTTCCCCTCTCCCCAAGCACATAAACCTTTCATCGCCGGTTGAAGCGTAAACGCAGCATCTGTCAGTCGGTATTCGACATGCAGGACCGCTTCATCAAATTCAATCCGTTCGACCATGCCAAGTCGTTCAAGTTCCTTTAATTGATCTGTCAACACCTTCCTTGAGATGCCCGGAATCGACCGATGCAATTCTAGAAAACGTTTAGGACCGTCCTCTAACGTGCAATATAACTGTGGGCGCCATTTTCCACCAATGATTTCGAGCGCTCGATTAACTGGAAATTGTTCTGTCGTCATTACTTTTCGTCTCTCCTTTAAGTAGTTACTTCAAAGTGCGTACTATGCAATCGAGTGTATCGTAAGTTACCGTTAGCGTAAATCAAAAAGCAAAGGAGACAACAAACATGACTTACCCACGTAATTTTTCACACATCGGACTTTCGGTCCCAGATTTAGAGGCAGCTATTAAGTTTTATTCGGAGGTTATGGGATGGTACGTCATCATGGAACCATCTGATGTCGTTGAAGACGATTCCCCAATCGGCGTCATGTGTACGGACGTATTTGGAGCAGGATGGGGCAAATTCCGCATCGCGCATATGGCGACAGGCGACCGAATCGGGATCGAACTCTTTGAATTCCCGAACAATGAACAACCGGAAAATAACTTCGAATTCTGGAAAACAGGTATTTTCCATTACGCGATTCAAGACCCGGATATTGAAGGCATGGTCGAAAAAATTGTGGCTCACGGCGGCAAACAACGGATGCCGATTCGTGAATACTACCCGGGTGAAAAACCGTACCGCATGGTATATTGTGAAGATCCGTTCGGTAACCTCGTCGAACTCTATTCACACTCATATGAATTGACGTACTCCGAAGGCGCCTATTAATCATGAAGGCGTGGCTCAATCAAGAGGGAACATCTATTGAAAATTGGCAGTACCGTGACGTCGAGATGCCGCAATTCCAAGCACATGAAGCGTTGATTCGTGTTAAAGCCGTCGCCCTGAATCCTGTCGATTACAAAGCGACGAACAATCCCGCTTGGACGTTCCCGCACACTCCCGGTGTCGATTTAGCCGGAGTCGTCGAACAGGTCGGTTCAGACGCAGGTGATTTGTCGGTCGGAGACCGTGTCGCGATTCATACGAACCTTCAAAAAAATGGAGCGTTCGCGGAATACGCTGCAGTCGATGCACGGGCACTTGCCCTCATTCCGGAAGACGTCAGCTTTACCGATGCCGCAGCGATTCTCTGCGCAGGGATGACGGCTTATGAAGCGATCCATCAAAAGATGAACACGACGGATAAAGAGACGATTCTCATCCATGCCGGTGCCGGTGGTGTTGGCGGATTCGGCATCCAGCTCGCGAAACGTCTCGGCTTACGTGTCGCGACGACCGCGTCGACTGAAAATCATGACTGGGTCAGACAACTAGGGGCTGACTTAGCGATTGATTATAAACTGGAGAACGTCACCGAGGTGATTCGTGACTGGACGGATGGACGTGGCGTCGATTTAATCTTGAATACGGTAGGCCGAAGAGAAGCGACGGACGATTTAGGACGGCTCGCCTTTTCCGGTCAACTCGCCTATATCGCCGGCGGTCCCGATTTGTCGATCGTCAAACCGTTTACGCTATCGCCGTCAATCCATGAAGTCGCGCTTGCTGCCGCTTACGCGAGTCAAAATGACCGCGCCATCCGCAACCTTGGTCAAATGGCATCGGCATTGCTTCAACTCGTGCAACAGAATGAACTCGATCCACTCGTCACCGACATCATCCCGGCCGATCAATTGGTCGAAGGGCTAAAGCGGTTGGCAGAACGACACGTCCGCGGTAAAATCATCGCGACGTTTTAAGTAGGCAACACCCGAAATTAAAACGCCGATGCTTCCATTTTTCAGACGGTAGCATCGGCGTTTTTATATTTATCATGATTTGATGCATAGCTGTCACACTGCAACATCAGTTTTCATCCCGTGTTGAAAAAATCATTCGCTTCGTCCGCACCAAACAGGAAAAAAGCTTATGTTCCGTTGTCAAAGACAAACAGACCGACTCTCGACTACCGGTATTTATCGGTTTTTGTGATTTGTAACGAGCGACCGACGAGTTGAAAACCGATTGCTTGATAGATTTTATTGGACGTCGGGTTCGACCAGTCCGTATAGAGTGTGATCATCGGGTACGCTTGCTCCAGCAAATAGGTACAGACACGGGCCACGAGATCAGAAGCAAGACCTCGCCCTCTAAGTTCCGGCGGCGTATAGACGTAAGAGACGGTCACGCCTGACGCTGTCGGTCGACTAGCTGACGTCATGGATATGAGACGGTTCCCGTCGAACAGACCAAATAACGTCTGCTTTGAACTATGACGACGGATCGTCTGTTCATTTTGAAGACGATTCCGCTCCGTCACGGCTAATGCACCGGTCTCGCAAATGAAGTCCCATCCGAACGAGACGGCTTGGTCGACAGCCTGTTCGTCAACGATACGAAAAGCGTATTCAAGTTGCGGTGGTCGCGTCACGTGATGTAAGGCATACATTCCTTGATCCATCTTCACACGGTATTTCGTATGCGGAGCAAGAAGCGGCTTGACGAGCGCATGTTCTCCGACATATCCCTTACAGTCAAAAATCCGGGCAAGTTTTCGCATGCTTGGATCCGAAAATGCTTCACCTGCCAAAATCGCCTGTTCTTCAATCGTTTGTAGGATGATGATTTTTCGTTCGTCTTCTTCAGCGATCGCCATCAAAAGTGGCGTATCCCCCCGTTCCAAGATACCGAGCGGCAATTGGTGGACCTCACTGCGCTGTTCAAGGAAAGGAACAGCCACGCGTTTAAAACTCTCATAATCCCGATAATGCGTTACCATCTGAAGCGACCTCCTTTGTTCTACAACTAGTGTAACAAAAAAAGTTTCCACCCCATACGACAAGTCAAAAAACATTCATCTAAAATCGTCAAGGCTCCTTACCCGTCCGGATAAGGAGCCTCTATTTACACTCTGGTATTTGATTCACTCAATCAAATCGTCGCTGTGAAACGGTCACTCCAAGCAACTGGATCAATTGACCACGCGAGCAGTTGTGTCTGTTCGTCTCTCGAGATCGCACTTGTCGCAACTGCCGTTTCGAGTAACTCCGAAAAATTCAGTAGCGATGTCGCCTTCAGATTCGCTGCCGTTAAATTAGCTTGCAAACGACTCATGCCATAGGAGAAGATGGCTTGAATCTGCACGACTTCCGCCCCTGCCTGTTGCAAAGCTTCAGCCGCATCAATCGATGATTTACCTGTCGATAACAGATCTTCGATGACAACGACGCGTTGGCCCGGTTTAATGCGCCCTTCGATTTGATTCCCTTTTCCATGTTGTTTGGCACTACCGCGGACATAGACCATCGGTAAGTTGAGTCGGTCCGCGACGAGCGCGGCGTGTGGAATACCCGCTGTCGCCGTCCCTGCGATGACGTCGACTTGTAACGATTTGACTTGCTGCGCCAATAAATCGGCAATCATCGAACGGACATCCGGACTCGACAATGTCAGACGATTATCACAGTAGATCGGTGAACGGAGTCCGCTCGCCCATGTGTACGGTTGACTCGGTGAAAGTGTGACGGCTTCGATTTCGAGTAATGCAGTCGCTAATTGATTCATTGTCGGATCCCCTTCCATTGTGCCAGTAAGTCTTCGTACATCGCTGCCGGGTCGTCCGCCTGCGTGATGGCGCGTCCGATTACAAGATCCGTCGCTCCCGCATCGCGGGCAAATTCAACCGTTGCGATTCGTTTTTGATCATGCGCCGCTGTCCCTGCCGGTCGAATCCCCGGTGTGACGAGTTGAAATCCATCGCGGCAACCCGGCTTGATTTTTTCAACATCGAGTGCTGAACAGACAACTCCGTCTAAACCAGCTTGTTCGGCTAGTTGTGCATATGCGACGACGACGGTATCCAATTCCTCATGAATCAGTAATTGTTCGACCATCGCCTGATCCGTCGACGTCAATTGTGTCACGGCAATCAACCGGATGCCCGCAGCTGTTTCGTCTAATCCTTCCCGTGCCGCACGCATCATTTCGAGTCCTCCCGCAGCATGAACGTTCGTCAACTCAACGCCGAGCTGACCGATGACGCGAAGTGTTCGTCGCGCCGTTTCCGGGATATCATGGACCTTCAAGTCTAAAAAGACGGCATGTCCCCGTTCGACCAATTGTCGGACGAACGCCGGCCCTTCGGCGTAATAGAGCTCCATGCCGACTTTGACGGCAGGTCGGACTGGACCGAATTTTTCTAAAAATCGAGTGACGTGTAATCCTGACGGAAAATCAAGCGCGATGTAAAGCTGCCCCATATGCGTTCCCCCTAATGTCTAAAATATGTTCGATCCCGAGTTCGTCCATTCGTTTCGGAAGAGCAGCAATCAACTCTTGGCAAATGAACGGATTGACGAAGTTCGCCGTCCCGACCGCTACAGCCGATGCACCAGCATAAATCATTTCTAGCACATCATCGACCTCCATGACGCCGCCCATCCCGATGATCGGAATCTCGACGACTTGTGCGACATCATGAATCATTCGGATTGCAACGGGTTTGATGGCGGGGCCAGACAAACCGCCAATCCGATTTGCGAGAATCGGTTGACCGGTCCGGACATCAATTCGCATCCCGACTAGCGTGTTGATCATCGTCAACCCGTCCGCTCCTGCCTGTTCGACGGCCTGTGCCATCTCGACGATTGACGTGACGTTCGGTGACAGTTTGACGTAGACGGGTTTATCCGACACTGCTTTGACACGTCGCGTTAATTCTGCTGCCATCCGTGGGTCTGTTCCGAACTGCAGTCCGCCGGATTTGACGTTCGGACAAGAGATATTCAACTCGATTGCTTTGACGACCGGATTTTGACTGATTAACCGGGTGACCGTTTCGTATTCTTCCGGTGTTGATCCGGCGACATTCGCGATGATTTCCGTATCGAACTGGCTTAAGAATGGTAACTTCGTTTCGATGATGCCTTCGACGCCCGGGTTTTGCAATCCGATTGCGTTCAGCATTCCCATTCCGCTCTCCGCGACGCGTGGGGTTGGATTTCCGTATCGCTCCTCGCCTGTCGCCGCCTTAATCATGATTCCGCCAAGGACAGATAAATCGTAGAACTTGGCAAACTCTTCCCCGAAGCCGAAGCAACCGGATGCTGGCATAATTGGATTTTTCAAATTCAATCCCGGTAACGTGACCGCTAATCGATTCATAAAATCACCTCTTCCGCCCGAAAGACAGGACCATCGGAGCATGTCTTCACGTAGTTTCCGTCCGGTGTCTTACAGACACAGGCGAAACAAGCACCAATCCCACAACCCATCCGGTTTTCAATCGACAGGAAACGATCTTGAATCGGGACCGTTTGCAAGGAGCGTAACATCGGTTCCGGCCCACACGCGAGTAACGTATCGAACCGCTCTGGTGTCAGTGCCGCCGTCACAAATCCTTGAACACCCGCCGTCCCGTCGACCGTCGTAATTGTCGTCGGCCCGAGCTTTTTAAACGCCTCTTCGTAAAACACACTGTCTGCTGTATCAAAACCAAGAATCGCTTCACACGTCACCCCACGTTCGACGAGTTTACGCATCGTATAATACAGCGGCGGAACACCGATTCCCCCACCAACGAGTACGACGCGACTCGTTCGCTCAATCAAGTTCACCGGAAAACCGTTTCCAAGTGGTCCGAGGGCATCGACGAGATCTCCAGGCCGTAAGGAAGCGAGTTCTTTTGTCCCTTGACCAATCTCTTTGAATAAAAAAGTGATTAGATCGCCCTCGACATTCGCGATTGAAATCGGACGCCGTAATAACGGACCAACGCGCAGGTGCATGAAGCGACCTGGTTCAATCTTTTTTACCTCCGGCATCCGACAAATCAACTCTGTCGCATTAACTGCGACCTTCTTCGTTGAGACGACCGTTAGTAGTTCAATCATCGCGTCACCGCCTTTTTCATATGCGTGAATGCTTGAATCGAACTCGCTTCGAACGAGAGACTTTCAATGACTCGGAGTAGGGCTTCTGCCGTATCGAGCGATGTCAGACAGACGACATTGTTTTCTGCGGCTGCCCGGCGAATGATGAAACCATCTTTCGTCACTTGGGAGTCGCGACTCATCGTGTTGATGACATACTCGACTTCTGCTTTTTCGATTAAATCGAGCATTGACCCTTGATCGGAACCAATTTTTCCGACGACCTGGACGGCTAACTCATGTTCTGTCAAGAAGCTTGCTGTTCCGGCTGTTGCGAGCAATGTGAATCCGAGTGCTGCAAACCGCTTGGCGAGACCCAGCATTTCTTGTTTATCTTGGTCAGCGACCGTCATCAAGATACGACCATGTTCAGGAATCGCCATTCCGGAAGCAAGCAATCCTTTATACAGTGCTTTCTCGAGCGTCCGGTCCGTTCCGATGACTTCACCGGTCGACTTCATTTCCGGTCCGAGTGACGGATCAACTTCCTTCAGTTTCGCGAATGAGAAGACCGGTACTTTGACGGACACGAGCTTCTCTTCCGGCAGGAGACCGCTTGTCAGTCCGTAAGACGCGAGTGTCTCGCCTAAGATGACGTTCGTCGCGAGACGTGCGACCGGTAACCCCGTTACTTTTGAGATGAACGGTACAGTCCGACTCGCCCGCGGGTTGACTTCAAGCACATAGAGTTCCCCGTCAGCGAAGACGAACTGGATGTTGAGCAATCCTTTGATGCGGAATGCTTTTGCGATGCGCGTCGTGTAATCAACGATTTGATCTTTGATTGCTTGCGCGACACGTTGCGGGGGATAAACCCCGATCGAGTCCCCGGAGTGTACTCCCGCGCGTTCGATGTGCTCCATGATACCCGGGATGACGACATCTTCACCGTCGCAAATCGCATCCACTTCAAGCTCCATTCCCGTCAAGTAACGGTCGACGAGGACCGGTCGTTCCGGCGAGGCGATGACGGCATGTTTCATATAATGTTCGAGCTCTTGTTGCCCGTAGACGATTTCCATTGCACGTCCACCGAGGACATAAGAGGGGCGGACGAGGACAGGATAGCCGAGACCCGCTGCCGCTGCCGTCGCTTCTTCGACCGTGACCGCTGTTTTTCCGGGCGGTTGTGGAATCTCAAGTTTTGTCAAAGCGGCTTCGAATTGTTTCCGGTCTTCTGCCATATCAAGATCTTCTAACGCCGTTCCGAGAATCTTGACCCCTTCGTCAGCGAGCGACTCAGCTAAGTTGATGGCAGTTTGCCCGCCGAACTGGACGATGACGCCGATTGGTTGTTCATTTCGGATGACTTCGAGAACATCTTCCGTCGTCAGTGGTTCAAAGTAGAGCCGGTCCGAAATCGAGAAGTCCGTCGAGACCGTTTCCGGGTTATTGTTAACGATGATCGCTTCATAACCCGCTTCGCGAATCGCTTGAATCGAGTGGACCGTCGCATAGTCGAATTCGACCCCTTGTCCAATCCGAATCGGCCCGGAACCCAGCACGAGAATCGATGGACGTGTCGTCGGTGCCGCTTCATTTTCGACTTCATACGTTCCGTAGTAATACGGTGTATCGGAAGCGAACTCTGCTGCACACGTATCGACCATCTTGTAGACGGGATGAATCTGTTCTTGATTTCGCGTATGACGAATCACGGTCTCACTTTTCTTCGTGATCCGGCCAATCATCGCATCGCTGAAGCCGTAACGTTTTGCGTGTAATAAACGCTCGCGTGTCAGCTCCTCGCGTGCCAACTCCTGTTCAATCCGGAAGATATGGTGTAACTTCTCTAAAAACAGCCGGTCGATGCTTGTCCATTCGTGAATTTGTTCGACCGAATAACCCCGCTCCATCCCCGCGTAAAGGGCGAATAACCGTTCATCCGTTGCTTCGACGATGTACTGGTTGAGTGTCACTTCATCCATGTCGAGGAAACGGTCCATCCGGAGATCCGACATCCCGATTTCGAGCGAGCGGACTGCCTTCAGCAAGGCTTCTTCCATCGTCCGCCCCATCGCCATGACTTCGCCTGTCGCCTTCATCTGCGTCCCAAGCGTCCGGTCTGCCGATTCGAACTTATCAAACGGCCAGCGCGGAATCTTTGCAACGACGTAGTCGAGTGCGGGTTCAAACGAGGCAAAACTCGTTTCCGTGATCGGGTTCTTCAGTTCCGATAAGGCATAACCGACAGCAATTTTTGCCGCAAGTTTTGCAATCGGGTAGCCTGTCGCCTTCGACGCCAAGGCCGACGAGCGTGAAACGCGCGGGTTCACTTCGATGACATAGTAGTCGAAACTATGCGGATCAAGTGCAAACTGGATGTTACATCCGCCTTCGATGCCAAGGGCACGGATGATGTCGAGTGAAACATTTCGCATCATTTGATAATCGCGGTCGGACAGTGTTTGGGTTGGAGCAAAGACAATCGAGTCGCCCGTATGGACGCCGACCGGGTCAAAGTTTTCCATCGCACAGACGATGATCGCTTGGTTCGTCGCGTCACGCATGACTTCGAACTCAACTTCTTTCATCCCGGCAATTGATTTCTCGAGCAATACTTGGTTCGCCGGACTCGCTTTGATACCGCCCTCGACGATTCGGACGAACTCGTCCATCGTTTCGGCAATCCCGCCGCCTGTACCACCGAGTGTGTAAGCCGGTCGAATGATGATCGGCAGACCGATTTTCGCGCAAAATTGTTCCGCTTCTTCTACTGTATGAACGATTTCACTCTCCGGGACACCGTGTCCCAGTCTGAACATCAATTTTCTGAACAAATCACGATCTTCTGCCTCTTCAATCGCAGACAGTTTCGTTCCGAGCAGTTCGACACCATATTCAGCCAAAACGCCGAGTCGATCGAGTTCGACCGCTAGATTCAATCCAGTCTGCCCACCGAGTGTCGCAAGCAAGGCATCCGGACGTTCCTTGCGGATGATCCGGGACACGAACTCCGCTTGGAGCGGTTCGATGTAAACCCGGTCAGCGACAGTCGGGTCTGTCATGATCGTTGCGGGGTTCGAGTTCACGAGGATGACTTCGTAACCTTCTTCCTTGAGTGCTTGGCACGCTTGGGTTCCGGCATAATCAAACTCTGCTGCTTGTCCGATGACGATTGGACCTGATCCGATAACGAGAATCTTCTGGATATCTTGACGTTTAGGCATGAGTGACCTCCTGTTGGTTCGTGATTTCTGTTAAAAACTGATCGAATAAATCATTGGCATCCATTGGACCGGGTGATGCTTCCGGATGATATTGAACAGAGAAGACAGGTTCCGTCCGGTGTCTGACACCTTCGACCGTCCCATCATTGATGGCGACGTGAGTGACGATTAACTCGAATCCCTTCAATGACTGTTCGTCGACGGCGTAGCCATGATTTTGTGAGGTGATGCTGACGTGACCGGTTTGAAGATCTTGAACCGGGTGATTGGCACCGCGATGACCGAACGGTAACTTGAACGTATCGGCGCCGTGCGCAAGCGCAATTAATTGATGACCGAGACAAATGCCGAAGATGACGATTTTCCCTGTCAACTCTTGAATCAATGGAATCGCTGTTGGAACGTCTTTCGGATTCCCGGGACCGTTCGATAACATCATGCCGTCCGGTTTATAACGCAAGACTTCCTTCGCCGTAACATTGTACGGTACGACGACAACTTCGCAACCGCGGCGGACGAGTTCACGGACGATGCCGAGCTTTGCACCAAAGTCGACGAGGACAATCCGCGGACCGGCACCCGGGATGATGTACGCCCGTTCCGTCGAAGCACGTTGCACCTGATCCGTTGCGAGCGGCATGTTGTGCAAACGGTCTAATTGATCGGCGAGATTAAATTCACCATCGACGAGCAATCCCCGCATGACGCCTTTTGATCGTAAGTGGCGCGTCAGTTGACGTGTATCGACGCCGGTTAAGCCCGGAATATCGAATTCTTCTAAGGACTCTGCTAACGACGATTGGGAGCGGAAGTTCGACGGAGTATGGCAGACTTCACGGACGATGAGTGCTTTCGCAAGTGGTCGCGTCGTTTCGTAATCTTCTCGGTTGATGCCATAGTTTCCGATCAAGGGATTCGTCAAGACGATCATCTGGTCACAATAGGATGGATCAGATAACATTTCCTGGTAGCCCGTCATCCCTGTCTGGAAGACGACTTCCCCCATCGTGACGCGTGTTGCGCCAAATGCTGTCCCTTCGAACGTCATACCATCTTCTAAAATGAGTGTCCGTTTAGACATGTGCCGTTTCCCCCTTGAATACGATTTTTCCATCGACGAGTGTCATGACCGGGTATCCTGTCAGTAACTGCCCCGCGAACGGTGTATTTTTTCCTTTTGAATAAAAGCGTTCTGGTTCAACCGGTCGAACGGTCTCTAAATCAAGCAACACGAGATCTGCCGGTGCCCCGACTTCCAAGCGACCATACGGTAAGTCGAACAAGGCGGCCGGCTTGCGTGTCAAGGCATCGACTAAGTCGCTTAGCGTCATCTGGTTCGTTTGAACAAGTTTCGTATAAAGTAGTGGAAAGGCTGTCTCGAAGCCCGTAATTCCAAATGGTGCCCGCTCGATGCCGAGCGCTTTTTCATCGGCTGCGTGCGGCGCATGATCCGTTGCGATACAATCAATCGTGCCGTCGCGTAACCCTTCGAGCAGTGCCGCCCGGTCTGCCTTACTCCGAAGGGGCGGATTCATTTTAAAGTTCGGATCCTGCCCCTCGATGTCATCTTCCGTCAGGACGAGATGGTGCGGTGTCACTTCTGCCGTGACACGGATTCCTGCCCGTTTGGCGTCACGAATGACCCGGACTGATTCTTTTGTCGAGACATGACAGACATGATAATGGCAGCCGGTCGCTTCTGCGATTAAGACGTCGCGCGCGATGTGGATACTTTCCGCTAGTGACGGAATCCCCTGCAGTCCTTCCCGTTCACTATACGCACCTTCATGGACACAGCCGGCTTTCAACGTATCGTCCTCACAATGGGCGACGACCGTCTTCCCTAGTTTTGCGGCATGTCGCATCGCTTCCCGCATGACGGCGGCACTTTGAACGCCGACGCCGTCATCTGTAAACGCAAAGGCATCCGTTAATTCTTCAAACGCGACGAGTTCCTGTCCTAGCTGATTTTTTGAAATCGCCGCATAAGGCAAAACCCGGACAGACGCCGTTTCTTCGATTTTCTTGAACAAGGCGTCTAACGTCTCGCGGTCATCCGGAACAGGACGCGTATTCGGCATCGGACAGATTGTCGTGAATCCGCCGGCTGCGGCTGCGGCCGTACCTGTTGCAATCGTTTCTTTATGTTCGCCACCCGGTTCGCGGAGATGGACATGAATATCGACGAAGCCTGGTGCTAACAAGCGGTTACTTGCATCGATGACTTGCTCGTCCGCCCGCGGCGCAGCATCGAGATCCGTAATCAAGCCATCCTCGATGCGAATGCTTGATTGTTGCAATTGTCCGTTTTGATACCATGTTGCGTGATCGATACGTAGTGTCATATTAAATCTCTCCTTCAGTTGAGTTAGGATGAAACGCACGTTCTAAAATCGCCATCCGGGCGAACACACCATTTTTCATCTGCTCGAAGATCCGTGACTGGCTATGTTCGACCAGTTCGTCCGCAATCTCGATTCCGCGATTGACGGGTGCCGGATGTAAGATGATTGCTTCCGGTCGGACCCGGCGCATCCGGTCGAGTGTCAAACCATATTGTTCGTGATACGTTTCTTCGAGCTCCATCGCTTGATTGTGCCGTTCCTGCTGAACCCGGAGTAACATGATGATGTCACTTTGCCCGATTGCCTCGTCAATCGGGACATAGGCAATCCCCATCGTCTCGTCAAACCATTCCGGTGGACCGGAACCGATGACGGTCGCCCCGAGTCGTTGCAACACGTCCGCGTTCGAGCGGGCGACCCGGCTGTGTCGCAGGTCACCACAGATGACAACCGTTTTGCCGTGAATATGACCGAATTCGGCAAACATCGTCATTAAATCGAGTAAAGACTGGGATGGATGTTGACCACTCCCATCGCCCGCATTGATGACCGGAATCGTCAACTGCTCAATCAGCGCGTGGTAATAACCTGTCTCGTGATGGCGGATGACAAGTGCTTCGACCCCGAGTGCCTCGAGTGTTTTACATGTATCGAGTAACGTTTCCCCTTTTTGGACGGACGATGTCGTCGTCTCAAACGGCAGGACATGCATTCCTAAGCGATGTTCCGCCATCTCGAATGAACAACGTGTCCGTGTCGAATTTTCAAAGAACAGGTTGGCAATCGTTTTATTCGCAAAGGTATTTGACGGTTGTCCATGTTTCAATTCAAGCGCCCGCTCAATCAACTGCTCGATTTCTAGAATCGAGAGCTGGTCGAGACTGACGAAATCGGGACTCACTGGTTGGGTTTTCATCTCGTTCACTCCTTTTTCGGCCGCAAAAAAGCGCACCTTCTGATGTGAAGGTGCGCTGAAGAAAGCAGATGAACATCTGCGATCTACAAGGGCCTCCACTTTATCGTCCTCTCGGGAACGTCTTAAAAGTCGTTAGCTGCTCGTTTCGGTTGTAAAGGTGTTTCTTCGATGTCGACTTCTTCCTGTGCCGCCTTCGGTAAAATCAAGTTCAAGACAACTCCGAGGATGGTGGCGAGCGCCATTCCTTCTAACGAGAAGTTCCCCACTTTCAAAGCTGCACCGCCGATGCCGATGACCAAGATGACCGCCGTGATCGTCAAGTTTCGTTTATCTGCTAAATCGACCTTACTTTCGACGATCGTCCGGAGACCGTTCGAGGCGATGACCCCGAACAAGAGGATGCTGATGCCGCCCATGACGGGTGTCGGAATCGTTTTAATAAAGCCTTCGACGTATCCAAGGAATCCGAAGCTGATCGCAAGTAATGCTGCGCCACCAAGGACAAACACGCTGTAGACACGCGTGATCGCCATGACACCGTTATTTTCGCCGTATGTCGTGACAGGTGGTCCACCGAGCATCGATGCGACTGCCTTGGCAATCCCGTCTCCAAGCACTGTCCGGTGCATTCCCGGATCAAGAAGCGTCTCGCGCCCGATGATGCGGGAAGTGACCTTTTGCTCACCGATATGTTCCGTCAGCGTGACGAGTGTGACCGGGACGATCAAGGCGAGCGCAGCCCAGTTCAAGGTCGGTGAATAGTCGAGGAACGGAATCGTAAAGTCAGGTAGATGGAAGAATGTTGCTTCGCGCAGTGGTGCGAAATCAACAATCCCACTAATTGCTGCGACGAGGTATCCGGCGAGAATGCCGAACAAAATCGGTACCGTACTCCACATGCCTTTAAAGTACGTCATCGCGAGGAGCGTAACTGCGAGCGTCGTCAAGGCGACGAAGAAGAACAAGCCGTTATATGTGCCATCCGCTCCGTTCATTGCCATGCTGACAGCCGTTGGGGCAAGCGATAGACCGATGACCATGATGACCGGACCGATGACGACCGGCGGAAGCAGTTTCATCAACCAGGAGACGCCTGTGTACGTGATGATCAAGGAGACGAGTCCATAGACAAGTCCAGCGACCATCCCGCCGACAAGAGCATCTTCGACACCCCAGCGTTCGCTGACGGCGATGATCGGGACGATGTAGGCAAAACTAGAACCAAGGTATGTGGGGACTTTGAAACGGGTGACGGCGAGGAAAATCAACGTGCCGACTCCGCTCGCGACGAGTGCGACAGATGTGTTTAATCCCGTAAGTAACGGAACGAGCACGGTCGCACCAAACATCGCGAAGACATGTTGGAGGCTGAGCATCAGCCATTGAAGAGGATGTTTCGGTAATTCACGGACTTCAAGAATTGCTTTATGTTTTGACATGAGAGCATCTCCCTTTCTGGTCTCTCTGGACCACGTTAAAGGTATTTTTGATTTAACGTTTAATGAATACTTGATCAGCATCGTCGACTTCTGATAAGGCGACGACGACTTGTTCTTCGCGTGACGTCGGAACGTTCTTGCCGATGAAATCTGGTCGAATCGGGAGTTCCCGGTGACCTCGGTCAACAAGTACAGCTAACTGAATCATGCTTGGTCGACCATGATCGACGAGTGCGTCCATTGCCGCGCGGACCGTCCGTCCCGTGTACAGGACATCATCGACGAGCACAACGATTTTTCCTGTGACGTCTTCCGGCATCTCGGACCCTTTGATTTCCGGCTCGAGGCTTTTCTTCGAGAGATCATCGCGGTACATCGAGATGTCGACGACACCGAGTAACACGGCTTTTCCTTCAATCTCTTCAATCCGCCGGGCAAGGCGTCTCGCAAGTGTTTCGCCCCGCGTCTTGATACCGACGATCATCAATTCTTCAATCCCTTTGTTGCGCTCGATGATTTCATGGGCGATTCGTGTTAAGGCACGACTGATTGCCGCTTCATCTAAAATGATGGCTGGTTTCATGGCTTCTCCTTTCATAAAAAAACCTCCTGCTTAATCGGCAGGAGATTGTTGAAGACAGATGTGTACATAGCAAAGCCATGTGTTTACACGCGTTACGGTGTCTCCCTTTCGTAGCCTCTCCGGACTCGATTAAAGGTGTTCTAATTTTGTAGGATCGTCACGCGGACGACCGATTTGGTGAGGCTGATGTCTCGCATCGCTCTCTAGGTGTTACTCTACCGTTTTATCAGAAAAACGTCAAGACTCTAATTCAAGTTTTTTCAACTGACTGATCTCAAACGTCATTTCTTCCGGGAGTGGTGCTTCGAACGTCAACCATTCGCCGGTCCGTGGATGTTCAAATCCGAGAACCGCTGCGTGGAGTGCTTGACCATTCATCTTCATCGTCTTCCGCGGTCCATATTTCGGGTCACCTGCGAGCGGGAATCCGATATAGCGCATGTGGACACGAATTTGGTGAGTCCGTCCTGTTTCGAGTTTACACTCAACGACCGTAAAGCCTTCATACCGGTCAAGGACACGGAAATGCGTGACAGCGGATTTTGAGTTTTTGTCCGTGACCGTCATCCGTTGACGGTCATTTTTATCACGACCGACTGGTGCTTCAATCGTTCCGAGTTCATGGGGAATTTCACCATGGACAAGCGCGATATACAGACGTTCCGTCGTCTTATCTTTTAATTGTTGCGCAAGCGATTCATGGGCTAAATCATTTTTAGCGACCATCAAGAGACCTGATGTATCTTTATCGATCCGGTGAACGATCCCTGGTCGTTTGACCCCATTGATGCCTGAGAGGTCTTGGCAGTGATGAAGCAACGCATTAACGAGTGTTCCTGACACGTGTCCTGCTGCCGGGTGGACGACCATGCCTTTTGGTTTATTGATGACGATGACATCGCTGTCTTCGTAAACGACATCTAGCGGAATGTCTTCCGGTAAGATTTCGAGTTCGACGGCTTCCGGGATATGCACGGTGATGCTTTCCGTTCCCGTCATCTTATAGTTCGGTTTCACGATGCGTCCGTCTACTTCGACGTGCCCCGCCTTTAACCAGTCTTGCACTTGCGAACGCGACCACTCTTGTTGTTCAGCCAACCATTTATCGATTCGCCCTGTCGCGCCTTTTGCTTCGACCGTCCATACTTGTTGTTCATTCATTAATCAATCGTTCCCTTCTTCGTCAAACGCTCTTCGAACATGACGCTAATCAGCATCAAAATCACTCCAAATGTCAAGCAGACGTCTGCGACATTAAAGATCGGAAAATTATAGCCGAACGGATAAAAGTGTAAGAAATCAACGACTTCCCCACGCGCCATCCGGTCAATGAAATTTCCGATCGCTCCACTCAGTAGTAAAGCGACACTCCAAGCAAATACTTTGTTTTTTGTTCCTTCTTTGTACAGAAAATAAATCAGACCAACAACAACGAGAACCGTCACGATGAAGAAGAAGCCGAATTTTCCTTCAAGCATTCCCCATGCCGCTCCACGGTTGCGGTATGAATTGAGATAAAAGAAATTTGGAATGACTTCAATCGCTTGACCAATCGTCATCTGCTGGACGACGATCCATTTCGTCAATTGATCCACTCCTACGAGTAAAGCAGCAATCACTAAGTAAAGCCACATCCTGTTTTCCCCCACATCAAAAAATAATGAGGGGTAGCTACGAAGTCGCAGTAGCCGCCCCTCCCCTTATTCATTATAAAGAATTGACGACCGCAGTACAACGAGGACAAAGTGTCGGATGAGCCGGATCTTGACCAAGTTCAGTCGAATATGTCCAGCAACGTTCACATTTCTCGCCGTCCGCTTTCAAAACAGTGATTGCCGTCGTCTCATAGTTACGTTCTGCCGAGTCGACAAAATCGATGTGTGAGACTTGAAGCAGTTGTTCAAGATGGTCGATTGTCGCAAGCAAGTTCTTCGTCGCTTCGTTCGGTGCGAGCTCGAGTTTGGCTTCGAGCGTTTTCCCGACGAGCTTCTCTGCCCGTGCTTCTTCAAGCGCCTTCAAGACATCATCGCGGAAGACGAGGAACGCGTTCCATTTCGCGATCAGTGCAAGTCCTTCTTCCGATACGTCGACTGCTTCCGGTAGATCCGTCAAGAAGATACTTGCCGTCTCGACACCAGGAACGAATTCCCATGCTTCGTCTGCCGTATGCGGTAAGACAGGTGCCATCAATTGTAACAATGTCACGACGGTATCATACATGACCGTTTGAACGGCACGACGCTCCGGTGCATCTGCTTGTTCGATATACAAGATGTCTTTCGTGTAGTCGAGGTAGAACGAAGACAGGTCAAGGACACAGAAGTTATGCAACAGTTGGTAAACTGCCATGAAATCATACGCATCATAGGCTTTTTTGACTTTACCGACTAATTGATCGAGCTTCGTCCGCATGAAACGGTCTGCTTCCGGTAAATCTTCAAACGCAACACGATGTGCCGTGTGATCGAATTGATCCAAGTTCCCGAGCAGGAAACGGACCGTGTTCCGGATTTTACGGTATGATTCTGAAACTTGTTTAAAGTTGTCCATCGATGCCCGGACATCTGACTGATAATCGACTGACGCAACCCACAGACGAAGAATCTCTGCACCAAATTGTTGCATGATTTGGATTGGGGCAATCGTATTCCCGATCGACTTCGACATCTTCCGTCCTTGACCGTCTAATACGAAACCATGGCTGACGACGGCTTTATACGGTGCTTTTCCCGTTGTCGCAACAGCTGTCGAAAGCGACGAGTTGAACCAGCCACGGTATTGGTCTGAACCTTCGAGGTAAAGATCAGCCGGACGCTCTAGTTCTGGACGCGCTGCCAGCACACCGGCATGTGACGAGCCGGAATCGAACCAGACATCCATGATGTCTGTTTCTTTTTTGAACTGACCATTCGGACTTGCCGGGTGCGTAAAGCCTTCCGGCAATAAGTCGATTGCTTCGCGTTCATACCAGACGTTCGAACCGTGCTCTGCGAACAAGTTCGCGATATGGTCGATTGTTTCCGGTGTAACGATTTCTGTTCCGTCTTCTGCATAGAAGATTGGAAGTGGCACGCCCCATGCACGTTGACGCGAGATGACCCAGTCGCCACGATCTTTAAACATGTTGTGAAGACGTGTTTCTCCCCATGCCGGTACCCACTGAACATCTTTGATTTCGTCGAGGATTTCCGCACGGAAGTCTTTAATCGACGCGAACCATTGTGGTGTTGCCCGGAAGATGACCGGTTTTTTCGTCCGCCAGTCGTGCGGATACGAGTGTTTGATGAACGATAGTTTCAACAATGCGCCCGCTTTTTCTAACGCAAGACCGACTTCTTTATTCGCATCTTCATAGAACATGCCTTCGAATCCCGGTGCTTCCGCCGTCATGACCCCTTTATCATCGACCGGGCAGAGGACGTCGAGTCCGTATGCTTGTCCGATGCGATAGTCATCTTCCCCGTGTCCAGGTGCCGTATGCACGACGCCGGTTGCTTCCGCCGTAACATGATCACCGAGCATGACGAGTGATTCACGGTCGTAGAGTGGGTGTTTGGCTTTCATGTATTCGAAATCTGCTCCATTGAAGACACGACCGACTGTCGCGTCTTCCCATCCGAGTGCCTCGATGACTTCAGGAACAAGCGCCTCTGCGACGATGTAACCTTTTCCTTCGTACTCGATTCGGGCATACGTGAGTTCCGCACTGACAGAGATTCCGAGGTTTGCAGGAATCGTCCACGGCGTCGTCGTCCAGATGACGAAGTGATCCGTCGGCTCTAAGATGTTGTTTCCTTCTAAGACAGGGAACGCAACATAGATGGCAGCAGAACGTTTATCATGGTATTCGATTTCCGCTTCTGCTAGTGCCGACTCAGAAGAAGGTGACCAGTAGACTGGTTTTTTTCCTTTATAGATATAGCCTTTGTTCGCCATGTCACCGAAGAGGCGAATTTGCGCCGCTTCGAATTCCGGTTGGAGCGTGATGTATGGATTATCATAGTCACCGAGAACACCTAAACGCTTAAACTGTTCACGCTGATGATCGACTTGTTCGAGTGCATATTTCGCACACAACTCACGGAACTCAGCGACCGACATCGTCTTCCGGTCGACACCTGATTTTTGGAGTGCTGTTTCAATCGGTAAACCGTGTGTATCCCAACCCGGTACATACGGTGAACGGAAACCATTCATCGATTTGTAACGGACGACGATATCTTTTAAGACTTTGTTTAATCCGTGCCCCATGTGGATATCACCGTTTGCGTATGGTGGTCCATCATGAAGGATGAAGGTTGGTTTCCCAGCATTTTTTTCTTGAACTGCTTGATATAAGTTCATCTCGTTCCAACGTGCCTGCATGTCCGGCTCACGTTTCGGCAAGTTACCTCGCATTAGAAATTCAGTTTTCATCATCAGTAATGTATCTTTGTACTCCATCTGGCATTCCCTCACTTCTTTTAATTTAACATACAAAAAAAGCCAAACACATCCCTGGTATAGGGACGAGCTTGGCTTGAACTCGCGGTACCACCCTACTAGTAGTTCAACCGTACGAACTACCACTTAAGAGCCCGATAACGGGGGCGAATCGGTGCGACTTACTTAATGGTTCAGTCTCACACTCGAAGGGGATATCCATTCTCACTTACTGTTCGGGCTCACACCAGTCCCCGATTCGCTTGCAGCAGTCTGATTAAGACGTGTCCTTGTCATTGATTTAAGTTATATGACATCGTCGTCATTATACGCAACTGCCGGAATCTCGTCAAGCGCACCACGGGTCGAACTATCAAACGCGTCCCAATCATGGCTTGCCAATAACTCCATCTGCGCATCGATCAAGACTTTAAAACGATTACGGTACAATTCGATTTTCTTACGCATCTGTTCGACTTCAAAGTCTGTCCGTTGCGCTCGACGCTGTGCGGAATCTTGCAGTTGTTCCGCTTCACGCTCGGCTTGTTTTAAAATCAAGCTTGCTTCTTTCGTCGCATTGGCCTTGACTTCTTCTCCCGCTTCTTGGGCAACGATGATTGACTTGTTTAACGTCTCTTCCATCGAACTGAAGTAATCGACACGCGATTGCATGTTTTGAATCACTTCTTGCTGTTGACGGTTTTCCCGCAACAACATTTCAAAATCCTTGATGACTTGATCAAGAAATTCGTTGACCTCATCCTCGTCATAGCCGCGAAACTTACGTGTAAATTCCTTATTATGAATATCAAGTGGCGTCAATGGCATGATGAAATCCTCCTCAGCATTTTTTAACCTTTTAATAATCCGTACTGTAATTTAATCCGGTCGCGTTTCGTCGACCCTAAAATAGCCGTCAATTTGACGCGTCCTGTTCCACGGAGCGAAAGCAAATCGCCTTCTTCAAGCATGAAGCTTGGATCTTCGACGATTTTATAATTCACTTTACTTTCCCCTTGTTTAATCAAACTCTGTGCTTTTTGTCTCGAAAAACCAAGCACTTCGCTGACGACAGTATCAAAGCGGAGCGAACTGACGAATCCAAGTTCTTCTTGCCATTCCTGTTCTTTGATCTTCAATTGGTCTTCTAGTTCGACGCGAGATAAACGAATTTTCGTTTTCCCTGCCCGCTCGACGTTCACTTCGATATAAGAAGCAACGTCTTCTGCGACTGCGAACTGAACGACTTGATCTTGAATGACGACGTCACCGAACTTGCCGCGTTTCAGACCGACGTTTAAGAGCGTACCTGTTACTTGTCGATGCGATAGTTCAACGAATTTTGTAGGATAATGAATACGATAGATGGCAATATCAAAGTCGCTCGCATCAAGTTCGTAGTAATCAGGCGCAATTAGTGCCCGCTGTCGCTCTGCCCCTTCGAAACCGCCCTCAAAAAAGAGGGCACATTTCGTTCCGACGAGTTCACGTGTGATTTGCTGTTCGCGTGGGTCAAGAAAATCTGTCAGTTTAAACGTATAGGTCGCTTCGACATGATCGATCCAGTTTAAGACAAGATCGACGAACTCCCGCTCATGTCCGCGATAGTGATCATAGACGCTCATTAGAAGAAGATTGCTCGAATGCCTGACTGTGCTAAGTTCAACACTAAAAAGGCAACGATTGGTGAGATGTCAAGCATACCTCCGATGGGCGGGATGATCCGTCGGAAAGGCGCGAGGAACGGTTCGACTAACATCGCGAGTACTTGTCCGAATCTTGACTCTCGTGCGTTCGGGAACCATGAAAGTAAAATATAAGCAATCATGACATAGCTATAATATTGAAGTAACGTGCCCAATGTACGCCCAATCGCGTACATAACTTGTGAATCCATGTTTACCACCCCTTATGATTGATATCATCTTCTCCAAGTAGATTTGAAATACTACCCGCGAGCTCGACGTTGTTCGGCACACAGAGGAGCGTGTTTTGACTGATTGTCGTAATCGTACCATCGAGTGCAAAGACGACGCCTGAAAGAAAATTAATCATTTGCCGTGATTGATCTTTTGACATGCGTTGCATGTTAACGATGACCGCACGATTTTGACGGAGATGCTCCCCAATTTCTTGTGCTTCATTGAAGACACGCGGCTCACTTAAAATGACTTGTGATTTTGCTTTTTTCGTATGAATCGGAACGATATTCGATTGACGCACAGGGTCCTCCTTTTGAGTAACACTCGGGGTAGATTCCTCGTAGTACTCTTCATACTCTTGCTCTGCAGTACCTCTACCTTTATTTATTGTAGCATCATTTTCATATTCAAGTTCGTCTAAATCGTCTGTGTTCCCAAGAAACAGATGTTGCATTTTCGATTTGAATCCCATTTCGATTCTCCTTTCAACTTCTTCTACGTTTTATGATTGGACGAGGACCGTACCGATTCTGACGTGTGTCGCCCCTTCTTCAATCGCAATCTCATAATCAGACGACATCCCCATCGATAATTCCGTACAGGGAGCGTAAGACAGGTTTCGTGCTGCTACTTCGTCTCGTAAGACGCGTAAAGCGCGGAAAACGGACCGCACTTCCTCTTGATTTTCTGTCAATGGTGCCATCGTCATGAGTCCAATCACACGAACTTTTGGATATTGACCGATTTCATGTAGAAAGGAATGGATGTCTTCTGCGGAGATACCTTGTTTCGAAGCTTCACCCGAGACATTGACTTGAACAAAACAATCGATAGGACGTTTTGCACGTTTATTGATTTCTTCCGCTAAATGCAAACGATCAAGTGAGTGAAGCACATCGATTTGATCGATGATTTGACGTACTTTTCGCGACTGCAGTGTCCCGATGAAGTGCCACTCACAGGCTTCACGCCCAAGTGCTGCTTGTTTTTCTGACAAACCCTCCGGACGATTTTCACCTAGCGCCGTTATACCTGCTTCTAACAGCTCAGAGGCAACTTGACTTGAAACTGATTTCGTCACGCCAATCAGTTGTACCTGCTTTTTTTGAAAACTCTTTTCACTCGCTTGTTGCATCTTTTGTTGGACAAGTTGAACATTTTCATTAATCGACATGTAATGACTCCTTTACGATCAAGCTCGCGAAACGACCTTGGTGGTCCCCATGACGGTAAGAGAAATAGTCATCTGCTTGGCAGTGCGTACAAATTCCTGCATCAATGATGTCACCTAATCCACTTCGCTCTGCTAATGCAGCATTCGTCTGCTGAAGCGAAAGCATCGCTTTTCCGTTTTCTTTCATTGTGTACGGCGTATCTTCAAGACCAAGCCCGTCAATCGCTTCAAGGACAGGTTGGTCGACCTCATAACAACATTCACGAATCGAGGGTCCGATGACCATTTGAATCGAGGAACGATCTGCCCCCGCCGCTTCCATTCGGGCGACAGTCGCTTCAACGATATTCGCGACTGTTCCACGCCATCCGGCATGCGTATTCGCAATGATTCCTGTCGTCGGATCACAAAAAACGAGTGGTACACAATCCGCGAATAACATGGCGAGTAATACATTTGCATCCGTCGTCACCAATCCATCTGTACCCTCAATCGTTGTTCCATAATCCAGTGCGCCTCGTCCAGAATCCAGCGTCGTCACTTGTTCGACATGGTTCCCGTGAACCTGTTCTGCCCAAACTGAATTTTCGAGCGATAAATCAAGTTGACGGGCGATGACTTGCCGGTTTTGAATGACACCATCGCGATCGTCATTGACATGCAATCCAAGATTGCCAATACCATGCGGCGCTGAAAATTTTGTAGTGAATGCTGCACGCACTGTACCGGTCGGTGTATCCCACTTTATCCATTGACCAAACATCATTTCACATCCCTTTCAAAAAAGAGGTGCCGCTTACGCGACACCTCTTTGTCTAGCAGTCGTGTCTTGGAAAAAATCGATTAACGATTGTTCCGACGAAGGAATGATGGAATGTCCATCGTTTCTTCAACATCTGACCCTTTTGCTGGTTCTGGATTCGAGCTGACAGGTGTCTCTTCGACTTGTGGTTTCGGCTCCTCAGTCGCAGCAGGAGTTGGAGTCGCCTGCTTTTTCTTGAGTAAGTTTTTCATCATTTCTTGAGCAGATGGAATCTCGAAATCGAGTGGCTCGTTTTCGAATTCTGTTGCGATGACGGTAACGATGATTTCATCTTCTAAGTTATCGTTGATAACAGAACCGAAAATCAAGTTTACTTCTTCATCTGCTGCACTTTGAACGATTTGAGCAGCTTCCGTTACTTCATATAGACTGAGGTTCGCACTACCTGTGATGTTCATTAAGACACCTTTTGCACCTTCAATCGATGTTTCAAGCAATGGACTTGAAATGGCTTTCTTCGCAGCTTCCGTTGCACGGTGTTCGCCTGTCGCAACACCAACGCCCATCAAGGCAGATCCTTTTTCAGTCATGATTGTCTTAACGTCTGCAAAGTCTAAGTTGATTAAACCAGGGACAGCGATTAAGTCTGTGATCCCTTGAACCCCTTGACGAAGCACATTATCCGCTTCTTTGAATGCTTCGAGCATCGGCGTGTTACGATCAACGATTTCAAGTAATTTATCATTCGGAATGACGATTAACGTATCGACTTTTTCTTTAAAGTTTTGCACACCCGATACAGCGTGTTGCATCCGTTTGCGTCCTTCAAACATGAACGGTTTCGTTACTACACCGACAGTCAATGCGCCGATTTCTTTTGAAATTTCAGCGATGACTGGCGCAGCACCAGTTCCTGTCCCGCCACCCATACCTGCAGTAACGAAGACCATATCAGCACCTGACAAAATCTCTGTCAATTGTTCACGGCTTTCTTCTGCCGCTTTTTTACCGATTTCTGGATTCGCACCTGCACCTAAACCGCGTGTCAGCTTTGCACCAAGTTGGAGCTTCACATCTGCCTGCGACATGTTGAGTGCTTGTGCATCTGTATTGACGGCGATGAATTCTACGCCTTGTACACCATGTTCAATCATTCGGTTGACGGCGTTTGAACCACCGCCACCTACGCCGATGACCTTAATTTTAGCTACTTGGTCCATCATTTCATCAAAATGCAACATAAAAGGGGCCCCCTAATTTTTTATACTCATTGTATTTTAGTCATTAACCAAAAAACTTTTCAAAGAAACTACTGAATGATTTACGCTCTTTTGGAGGTTGTTCCTGTTGCGTTCGTTCTTCGCGTACTGGAGACGGTGTCGGGTTCGTAAGCAATTGTTCTTGTTCACGATTTTGCGCCACGACTTCCTTCTCGTCCGCACGATCAAATCCTGATTTCGAAACCGTACTTCTTGAGAGTACATAGCGTAACATGCCGGCTGCCACAGCGTACTTCGGATTACGAATGCCTAAGCTGGCCGGTTGGTAGACGTTGACGTTCTGGTTGAAAATCCGTTTCCCTAGCTGATCGATTCCAGGAAGCGAAGAACTTCCACCGCAGAGAATGATGCCACTATTCATTTGTGGATGGCCAGCCTGCGTCATCCGTTTTTGAATCATCTCGAAGATTTCTTCGAGGCGTGCCTCTAAAACGAAACCGATCTCAGGTTGCGGCTCAAAACGATGCTCCCCATTAATCGTTACGTAGGATACCTTTTCTTCAGGATCCCCTAACGATTCAAGCGCCACTCCGTATTCTTCCTTCGCAAGTTTTGCATCTTGGTACTTACAATTCATCTTATACGTTAAGTCACGTGTCAGATGATCGCCACCATAAGGTAACGTCGTCGAGTAAACGAGATCGTTTTTTTCATAAATCGACAATGTTGTCGTCTCGTGTCCAATGTCGATGATGCCGACGCCAAGCTCCAGTTCATCGATTGATGCCGCGATTCTTGAAACAGCTAAGCTTTCAAGTACGTATCCTGCAAGCTCTAGACCAGCCCGTTCGATTGAACGTTTAATGCTATGTAGGATCGTCTTCGCTCCAATGATCAACTTCCCTGTCACTTCTAGACGATAGCCGATCATACCACGTGGATCCGTGATTTCTGTTTGTTGGTCGACCGTAAACGTTTTCGGTAGTACATCGACAACACTTAATTCGTTCGGAATGCGCATGACCATTGCGGAGTGTAAGACGTCTTTGACGTCGTCATCCGTAATTTCATTGTCTTCGCCTTTAATTGAAGTCATCCCTTGACAATCCTTGACTTGAATGTGTTCTCCAGAAATTGCTACATATACTTCACCAATCGGTTCACCGAGTGTCCGTTCCACTTCAGCGACCGCTTGTTTAATGGCATTGACTGTTTGGTCGATATCGACGATGACGCCACGTTTGACACCGGCAGATGGTGCAGAACCCTCCGCTAACACGTTCAGTGTCCCGCCGAGTAGTTCACCGACGATGAGTTTCACTTCCGATGTTCCAATGTCTAGTGCGGCAATCGTACCTTTCGTTTCCATGGGAGTGACACCTCCACTTTCATAATACTCATACTGATTGTCCCTATATATATTCAGGAAACAAGATAAACTTCTTCTCGTTTAAGTCTACACTATATAAAACCCTACGAAAAGAAGTTATTGTCTAACTTACCCATCTAATAGATTACGATTTGATGACGATACGCCTACTTATTTACTAATGAAAACAAACGTTTGTCAATCTACTGACTCATAACTAGGAATTTTCTATTTTTTTACTTTATATGGTTTGAAATAGATTCCCCCGTCAATCGTGATCGTCCCTGTTTTTCCTTTTGGTAAGGCTGAAATCACTTTGACATATTCATTCAACGAGTTAGAAAAAGCTGAAGTACTCAATAAGACGGTATTGCCATCCGTCATGAATAACTTCAATCCCCCTTTATCGGTTTTATCGTTTGCAACGATTTCCGAAATCCGACTCCGAACTTTTGGTTCGATTTTGACGAGTTCCTTCGTCAACCGTTCAAGGGACTGATCTGTAAAGCCTGTTAAAATCGGTGCATCGAACAATTCTTCCTTCGACTTTCCGGGGATGATTGTTCCATCTGCTAAGACGATTCGGTCTCCGGGTTGATCTTTCGCGTAAGCAATTTCTTTTTCCTCCACGACATTAACTTGATAGTTATGGAGAAAACTCTGTGTCATCGTTGCTTCCCGTATACCTGGTACATCTTCGATTCGCTCTAGCACAGCTTCTTCTGACACATTGAAAGCATGTGTCTCCTTCACCTTCATCCGTGACGCCTGAATGATGTCTGCTTCTTTGACATTGACGACACCGTCAATCTCAAGTGTCGCTACCCGCGAATAACTGGACTGAAGATAAAATACGACAGCAATCAATAGACCGATCAGGATGAGGACATAGATTAAACGTCGGTTTGCTTTCTTCCGGCGTTGTTCACGGATATAAGGAATCTTATCTTCTAGACTACTGACAGTGGCATCCGTATCTTTTACCGGTTGTCGCTCCTTCACGTTCATTCCTCCTCTACTTGATTAATTTCAGTTCCTTATCGGTCTATTCCTGCAACTGTTTAGTTTTTTTGTTGAATCAAGCGATTCAACTCGTCCACTAAATCACTCGATGCATTCGGCATCCCTAAAGCGAATGCGGCCTGCGACATCGCTTCTTGATTCGCAATCGCCGTTTTACAAGCATCGAATAACGTTTCTCCTGTCAGTTCAGCTTCTCGGACGAGCAAGCTTGCTCCTGTTTCGACGAGGGACGAGGCATTTACTTCTTGATGGTTTTCTGTGACGTATGGACTCGGAATGAGAATGCTCGGTAACCCGAGCGTCGTCAATTCCGCTAACGTGCTCGCACCCGAACGTGAAATGACGAGTTGACTCGCCTTTAAGATATTCGGTAAATCATAGACGAACGGACGTAACTGAATCCGCTCCGGGACCGTTCCGATTTGGCGACTAATCTCTTCAAAATGAACTTGACCTGTCACGAACAACATCGACCAATCCATCTGAATGAACTTCGGCATCATCTCGATGATGGCTTGGTTGATTGCTGGCGCTCCACGACTTCCACCGTAAACGACGACTAACGGGCGCCCTTCTTCAAAACCATAACGTTGCCGTTCAATGACCGGGTCGACTTGCAAATCAGCTACTTCGGAAGCCCGGGGATTACCGATTAAAACGGTTTTCGCTTCGTTTTTACCGAAATGGTGACCTGATCCTTTAAACGATAACGCGACACGATCGACGTACCGAGCAAGAAACTTATTCGTAATACCAGGTAAACTGTTTTGCTCATGGACGAGTGTTTTATACCCCATCTTCGCTGCTGTATAAAGGACCGGTCCACAAACGAAACCACCTGTCCCGACGACGATGTCGGGGTTGAACTTTCGCAACATTTTCCGGACACGGGTCACGCTCTTTAAGAAACGGATTCCCGTCTTAACGTTTTCAAATGATAACGAACGGCGAATACCTGAAATCTCAATCGATTCAAAGGGAATTCCTGCGCGTCGGACGATATCTGCTTCTAGCCCATTTTCCGTTCCGATGTATAGCACTTCACACGGCATCCGTCGCTCGATTTCGCGGATCATCGCGAGCGCCGGATAAATATGCCCTCCGGTTCCACCACCTGATACGACGATTCTCATTTAGCATCTCCTCCAATTGATTCGACGGCGCGAACAAAATGTTCGCCACGTTCTTCATACGTCTTATATTGATCCCAGCTCGCTGACGCAGGCGATAATAAGATGATATCCCCGGCTTGTGAGACATCAAATGCTGCCTGTACTGCTTGCGCCATATCGCTGACGACCGTTGCATCAATCTTTTCTTGACGTGCCAGTTCCGCAAAACGTGGTCCCGTCTCGCCCAAACCGACGACATGCTTGACTTGTGTCATCGACTCTACGAGTGGTGTTAAATCAGCACCGCGTTCTAGTCCGCCACATAACCAAATGATTGGAGCTTTAAAACCGGATAGTGCTGCTTCCGTCGCTACGTTGTTCGTCGCTTTCGAATCATTGTAGACTTTACGTCCCTTGAATTCGCCAATGTACTCTGTACGATGCGCGACGCCACCGAATGTCCGTAAGACGTCCTGCACCGCTTGTAACGGAATATTGAATGGTTCTACTAACGTCAATGCTGCTAAGACGTTCTCTAGATTGTGTCCCCCACCTAAAGCCAGTTCAGCGGCCGGTAAGATCGGCGTTTCACCAACCATAATCATGTCCTGCTCGACACGAGCATAAGCTGGACTCTTACGTGAAAAACGCAACCGCTCTGCTTTTGCCTGATCACTTAAGCGCATGACGACATCATCGTCTGCATTGACGACAAGGCGGTCATTCGCATCCATGTTACGGAAAATTCGTGCTTTCGCTTCCGCGTAGGATTCAAGATCACCATGATAGTCAAGATGAGCCGCTGATAAGTTTAAGAAAGCCGCACTCATTGGTTTAAAGGCGTGCATTCCCATCAGTTGGAAACTCGAAAGTTCAATCACGATGATTGCATCATCTTCCGCTTCTTTCGCAATCTCAATCGCCGGGAAGCCGATGTTTCCCGCCAAGTGTACCGGACGCGTCTGCTGTTTCAATAATTCGTGGACAAGCGTCGTCGTCGTCGTCTTCCCGTTTGACCCTGTAATCGCTACCCATTGCGCATTCGTCGCATGATAGCCGAGCTCGACTTCCGTCCAAATTGGAATCTGTCGCACCAGTGCTTCTTGCAAGAGCGGAATCTGATACGGAATCCCTGGATTTTTGACGATGAGCTCTACTCCTTCAAGTAACGTGAGCGGATGCTCGCCGAAAGTCGTTTTGACACCGAGTTTCAGCAAAGTATCTTGATCTGTTCCCGAGGGTGTTCCACCGTCGTTCACCGTCACATCTGCCCCTGCTTCGACCAAATACTTAGCCGCTGCGATACCACTTTTAGCCGTTCCGAGCACTAAGACCTTTTTGTTGACCCAATCAGACTTCTTCATCTTAAAATCGCTCACTTTCTTCATCCGGAAATTTCAATTAAACAAGCAAGTAGGCAATGAACGCTACGATACAACTAATCGAAGCAAACGTACCGACAATCCGCCATTCACTCCAACCGACCATCTCGAAATGATGATGAATCGGGCTCATCTTAAAGATACGTTTTCCCGTCGTTTTAAATGAAATCACCTGTAAAATCACAGATAATGTCTCAACAACGAACACGATTCCAATTAAGACAAGTAGCAATTCAAGTTTTAAGAGGATGGATAACCCGGCGAGTGCTGCTCCGAGTGCGAGCGAGCCTGTATCCCCCATGAAGATTTTCGCAGGGTGGGCATTGAACAATAAGAATCCAATCAATGCACCGACTGCTGACATCGCGAATAACGCGACCCCTACTTCATCTGCAACGAACCACGCATACAAACTAAAGAACAGGAATGTCGGGATTGCTGTAAAGGATACGAGACCATCTAATCCGTCCGTCAAATTGACGGCATTCGAGAATCCGACTAACCAGAACAGCGCGACAAGTGGATAAAGCAAGCCGAAATCAAACGTCATTGACGTAAACGGGATCGCTAAGTAAGTCGCTTCGCTCGTAAACCCACCACTCAACCATACAAATAATAATCCAACAACGATTTGTCCAATTAATTTTTGTTTCGAGTTCAATCCAAGGTTACGTTTTTTGACGACTTTGATGTAATCATCGATGAATCCGATCGCACCATAAGCAAGCGTCAAGAACAAGAGTGACAAGTGATTCGCTTCTAAGTCTCCCGTAATCATCGCCGCAATCAAGCTTCCAATCATTGCGAGTAAAATAACGATTCCACCCATCGTTGGCGTTCCGGACTTGACCTGGTGCCACTGCGGTCCTTCTTCTCGAATTTCTTGTCCAAATTTCAACTGGTGTAAAAAAGGAATCGCTCTTGGCATGACAAGAAGAACCACGAGTAAAGCGACAATTAAACTGATGAATAATGTAATCATTGCAAACACCTACTTTTAAGAATTAAATTTTGTTTAAATCCGTTAAAATCTGCTCAAGCGCTACTCCACGAGAAGCTTTAAGCAACACAATCGTTTGTTCACCCAATAACGGACGAAGCAACGTAGCCGCCTGATCGACCGTCTCTGCGAATTCGACCACTACCGACGGATCAGTAATGCCTTCCGCGATATACCGTCCCTTCTCTCCTACAAGAATAGCATGTGAGACTGGAAGTGTAATCCGCTTACCGACCGATGCGTGCAATTCACGCTCTTGGTCCCCAAGCTCGTACATGTCTCCTAAGACAACAACGCGGGTCGGATAACCGTCAAGCTCTGCAACCGTCTCGATTGCCGCATTCATCGATGTCGGGCTTGCATTATAAGCATCATTGATAATGGCTGTCTTGTGATAGACGAGACGTTCCATCCGCATCGGTGTCAATTTCACTTCATCCAGCCCTGCCTGAATCACCTCGTCCGCAACCCCGAGTGCACGTGCTGTCGCAATCGCATAAGCCGCGTTGCGAACTTGATGTTTTCCAAGAACCGGAATACGGAATGTTGCTCCGGCAAATTGAAACGTCGTTCCGAGGAAGGTCGCCTCTGCTTGCTCGATGACAAATGTGTTTGCGTGGTGGTAACCAATCCGCTCACCTGTAACACCAGCAAGTAACGCTTCGTCTCCGTCAAGGAATAGATGACCATCCGGCTTTAGACCTGCTGTGATTTCTAATTTGGCTTTTGCAATTCCTGCACGCCCCCCGACATGTTCCGCATGAGACTCACCGATATTCGTTACAAGTGCGATATCCGGTTCTGCTAATTGTGATAAGAACTCGATATCACCGAAGCCGCTCATTCCCATCTCGAGCACCGCTACCTCCGTGTCACGAGGCATCATCAAAATCGTCAACGGCATGCCGATGTCTGAATTAAAATTACCTGATGTCTTATGCGTCCGATACGTCGTTTTCAATACACTTTCGACCATATCTTTTGTCGATGTCTTACCATTGGACCCCGTAATCGCCACTACCTTTGGTGAGACGAGTTTCAAGTAACGTGTTGCAATATGTTGCAACGCGGCTAACGGGTCTTCGACTTCGAGTACGACGATGTCTGCGTCCGGAAGCGGGATTCCTTTTTTCCATAACGTCGCGATGGCTCCTTGGTCGATTGCTCCATCGATGAACGAATGTCCGTCGACGCGCGCGCCTTGTATCGGAACGTACAATCCTTCTGTCAGTTCACTTCTCGAATCCGTCGCAAAGTGGCGAAGCGATCTTTCGTCTGTCACATCTAATCCGAGCCAACTTGCGATTTCTGTTATCGTCACCATTTCATTTCCTCCACTCATTTACAGAAAAAGAGGACGAATTCAAAAGTCAACGAATGACTCCTGTTCGTCCTCGTTCTCCTGCAGAAAATTAGGGACCGCTTTTACCTTAATCGTTTGGTTCAGCGAGTTCAACCGTCAACTTTCCATTTTCTTTCACTAGTGTACCAGTTCGGGCTGATTGTTTGGTTACAAAACCTTTACCAATCACATCTAACTTCAAATCATACAAACTGACGAGCTTTTTGACATCTCGTTGCGACCAGCCAGTCAAATCAGGCATCTTGAACGTATCATCCGTTTTAAGAAGGACACGTTCACCACTGACGAATTCCTGACCACGCGACGGGATTTGCGAGACGACTTGTGCCCCGTCACCTAAAATAATCGGAACGGCACCTTGTTCCTTCGCTAAAGCCTTTGCTTCGGCAGCGGTTTTTGTAATATAGCTCGGTGTTATTTTTGCTTTGACATCGACTGACTCTTTTTGTGTTTCGGGTTGGATGCTCCGATACTGGAGTGCTGTATTCATGACGCTTTTGAAAACTGGACTCATGATACTTGGACCCGAGACCGATGATTCATTTTTCGATGGACGATCGACTGCAATGTACATGATGAGTTCAGGATCATCCTTCGGGGCCATTCCGATGAAGGAATGGATGAACTTTCCTTGGATATACTTCCCGTTCTCTGAAATTTGCGCCGTCCCTGTTTTACCGATGACGCGGTAATCATCCAACTTATACATTTGTCCCGTTCCAAGCTTACTGTTGACGACGCCATCGAGTGCTTCCCGCGTCGCCTTCGCCGCTTCAGCCGAAATCGGTTTGCCGACCACTTCCGTTTTTGCTTTGTAAGGAGCCTGATCGACGTGATCTGCCTTTTGGATGATGTGTGGTTTGACCATTTCACCATTTCCAGCGATTGCCGTCGCTCCCTGCAACAATTGCATCGGGGTCACGGCGGTCGATTGTCCCCACGACGTGATGACCGTATTTAACGGTTTTGATAAATCGGACTGACTGTTTACTTCTCCCGAGATGTCTATACCCGTCTTTTGATCAAAATGAAACTTCTTAAAGTATTCTTTATACCGCTCGATGCCTAGCTTTTCAGCTGTCAAAATCGAGAACATGACATTCGACGAGTGATAGACTCCTTCAATCATTGGAATCGTCCCCCAACCAACATCATTGTAATCCTTGATGACTGTGCCTTTATAGTTGTAGTTACCTGACTTATACGGTTCATTCGGCCGAAAGACACCGGCATCAATCGCAGCCGCCAGCGTAAAGATCTTCATCGTCGAACCCGGTTCGAACCGGGAGGAAACGGCAAAGTTCGTGAAATCTGTCATATCCCGCAAGTTCGGATTGAATGATGGTCGATCCGTCATCGCGAGTATTTCACCCGTTTTTGCATCCATGACGACACCTGTCGCATTTTTAGGTTTGTATTCGTCATACATTTTCTGCATTTGTTTTTCGAGCGCTTGTTGAATCCGGTGATCAATCGTCAAGTATAAGTTCGAGCCATCTTTCGGCTCATTTGAAATACGCGATCCACCTTGAATCAATTCACCGCCACTTCGATCTTTTTCAAAGACACGGGACCCAATTGACTCCCGTAACGCATCATCATATTGTTTTTCGATCCCCATCTGTCCTTTTAAGACGACGCGTCCGTTATCCTCTGTCATCTTTTGAACGAATCCGAGCGTATCGGATAGAAAAACACCGTTTGGATAATATCGTTTTGGTTCTTCAATTAGTCGGATTCCGGGAAGGTCGAGCTTATCAATTTTTTCTTTTTGATCAAGCGTCAAATCACTCCCTTTTTTTCCGAACTCGATTTGCGAGCGGTCTTTATTTTCAATCAAATACGTCTCAAGCTCTTTGACCGTCATACCAAGAATCGGCGCGAGCCCTGTCGCCGTCTTCTTATAGTCAACGACTGTCGCATCCGGATCTTGAACGCCACCTAACCGGTAGACTGCGACAAGGTGGTAAGAGGGTACATTGATCGCAATCGGTGAACCGAGACGGTCAAAAATTTCCCCTCGCTCTGCCGAGAGCGTCGACTCGGCTTCCCAGCGTTTCTTTTCCGCGTAGGCAATCATATCTTCTCCGTGAAACTTTTTAGTTGTCGACAAATAAAGAAACCGGCCAATAAACACAAAAAAGAGAGCAGCAAATATCATCATGATGATGGCTACTCTCACACGGGACTTTTTAAGTGGATTCATTTAGGAATCACCTTGATGTTCCCTTTTCGCATATCAAGACCTTGTTCTTTCGCAATCTTGTAGATCCGTTCTGGAGAGCTTAAATTCGTAACTTCAAGTTGAAGACGTTCATTTTCCTTCTTCATCTCTTGCGTCACTTGATTTTCCTTCGCAAGATCTCGACTGACGTTGTAAGCATCATTGTGTGCCCCAATCGTCGCGCTACCGAATAAGACGAGACCACCAATCATTGCACTGTATAAGAATTTTTCAAAGGGATACAGGCGATACTTCGGACGGACGGCGACGCGACGATTAATGTCTTCCGTTTTCGTCGGTTCTTGAACTGGGCGCTGACGAACAGGTTCTAGCGATTGGACTGGTTTACGAAGTGGTTCTGCCATCTGAATGCTCCTCTCAACTTTCCTTCATTTTTTCAACAATCCGTAACTTAGCAGAACGTGAACGACGGTTATCATCAAGCTCATCATTTCCTGCTATAATCGGCTTACGTGTGACGAGGCGAAGTTCTGGTTCAAACTCTTTTGGAATCATCGGCAATCCTTGTGGAAGCTCGGGTAACGATGATTTTTCTTTAAATGCTAGTTTACACATGCGGTCTTCAAGTGAATGGAACGTGATGACACAAAGACGACCCCCAACAGCCAGCAAATCAATCGCCTGATACACCGCTCGATCGAAGACATTCAATTCATCATTGACAGCAATCCGAATCGCTTGGAACGTCCGCTTTGCCGGATGCCCACCCTTTCGACGGGCAGGCGCTGGAATCGCGTCCTTGATGAGTTCGACCAGTTCGAACGTCGTCGTGATTGGACCTTCTTCACGTGCCTTTTCAATTTTCCGTGCAATCTGCTTCGAAAATTTTTCTTCTCCGTATGTAAAGAAAATCCGAACGAGATCATTATATGGCCAGTCGTTAACGACTTCATATGCCGATAACGATGACGTTTGATCCATTCGCATATCGAGACGCGCATCAAAGTTATAACTAAAACCACGTTCCCCTTCATCCAGCTGGGGCGAGGATACACCGAGATCAAACAAAATACCATCTACTTTAGTTACACCTAACTCATTTAGCTTTTCTTGCAAGTGAACGAAGTTACTCTTAATCAGCGTAAAGCGACCGGCATACGCTGCGAGACGTTCTTCCGCATGGGCAAGCGCGACGTCATCTTGATCAAATGC
This sequence comes from Exiguobacterium sp. QJM3NY_9, assembly GCF_056173545.1. NCBI lineage: Bacteria > Bacillati > Bacillota > Bacilli > Caryophanales > Exiguobacterium > Exiguobacterium sp. QJM3NY_9. The sequence goes on from NZ_CM149679.1 coordinate 1,962,562, forward strand.
ATAGAGATGACCTGTCGTCAATTGCTTCACGATTTCTTCACTGTGTCCTGCTCCACCTAATGTACAATCTACATATACTCCATCAGGTTTAATATCTAGCCCTTTAATGGACTCCCATTTTAATACCGTTTCATGTTCAAACATGCCCTGCCTCACCTTTCAGTGTCCAAGATGGACGTTACTCTTTTTCAATGTATCACATTCCTTATTTAAAACGTTACGAAAATGAGACAGTTTTCTTGATTTATTTCACTTTTAGGTATCTTTCGCTAAAAAAACAAAAAAACCTGCTCATTTCAGCAGGTTTAAAGCAAAATTTCCAATTGTTCAGCATCTGTCTGCTCATATTGTACACGCAGGTTTTGAATTAAATCTAAACCGTAGCGATTGAGCCATGGCAAGATGGAGTGCATGCGCTCTTGAGGCGCTCCATTCGGAAGAAGTTGATACTGGAGTGAGCGTTTTGTTCGCATGAGGCGATCGTAATTCCGCCGCTCTTGCGTAACGACCGTATCGATTGCGAGTTGAATTTGTTTATTTAGCTTTTTCGTCGCTGATAAATTTTTAGAAGTTGCCCGCTCGACCTGTTCAATTTCTTGAATGAGTGCAGTACCTAAAATATGCGACGGATGCAACTGACTATTTATCTTCGTCGCATCGAACGGTTCAATCGCTACACCATGCGATAGTACTTGTTCTAGCGACAAGTCATACCGGCGAAGCAGCTTTTCGTCCCGCGCTCGTAACATGACGGCGCCCATTCGTGGAATGAGCAGCGGCATCGTCCAATCAAAGTGATGGAACAATGGTCGAAGACGTGTCCAGTAGGCAATCTCACCAGGTCCTCCGATATAGGCGAGGGTCGGGAACAGATAATCCTGCATCAACGGTCGTGTGACGACACTATTCGAAAAACGCTCAGGACTTGCATACAGCAACGCCAGTAACTCAAGTTCCGTGTAAGTCTTCCCCTGCTTCGTTACAAAGTCTTCTCCCGGGTACAATAAATCCCGTCCGATGTCCTCGACGAACAGATGCGCTGCTTCTTCATTCAAGAAGGTATCCGGTAAGTCCGTCGTTTGCTGAATCCCGGTCGACAACGCTTGACGAATTTCTTTGTTGTCTTGAATCAACTGCTCAAAGAATGGAATTTCGAGTTCGCGTACTGCTTTTGCATCGGCATCAAAAAAGATGACATCATGATTCACTAATTCTCCGAGTAGCGCTGAGAAAAAACCGCCATATGTCGTTTCTTGATCAATCAACCGCTCCACCAGCAAAACAAGTTCCTTTGTGTGTTGTGTTTCTTGGTCGACGCTCAAGGCTTGGCGTAAGACTTGTTTGACCGCTTTTTGATCGAGCGTCATCCGACTAACGGAACGCTGAATCGTATCTTGCGGTGAAACCGTCAATTTTCGCGGTTGATATTCTGCCGTCGGTGCATAGATATGATTGATTTCATCGAAATCATGATCTTCGGTCGCGAGCCAAAAGATCGGAACAACCGGTAACCCCAATTGATTTTCCGCTTGCTTCGCGACCTTTAGACAGGTTAACAGTTTGTAAATTGCATATAAAGGCCCCCCGAAGATACCGGTTTGCTGCCCAGTAATGACGACTTGTGCCTCACCCGTCCGCAACCGTTCGAGACGCTGTCGAATCGTTCCAGTCATCTGCGGATTTTGACGAATCAACTCATCGACGAGTGGACTGAGATGAGGATACTGACGCTCTCGAAGACGTTGGCTCCGCGCTTGCATCCCTTCTTCTCCGATGTGGTCTACATATTTAGAAAAGTCTTCACCCGTCGCTCTATGCATCAACGAGTTGTCTTCATATAAGGCGTGAAATGATTGTACCTTCAAACAAAATCCCTTCTTTCTAACTTGATCAACCAATCATTAGTTGACGAATTCCAATTCCAAACAGTATGAGATGTACAGGAAGGGCAATCAAGACGATGATTCGCCAACTATGTCGAATCATTTGGACATAATCGATGTCGACTTGTCGAATCCGTTGCCATAACGCATTTAATGCAAACACTGACAATACCGCAATCAACAACCAACCCACGTAGTTATGCCCCGTCAATGCGATTAACGAAACATGAATCGCATACAATACGATGAACGTCCCGAGATCAAGCGCGACCCGGACGGCCTTGGCATGCGTCCGAAATAACAACAGGAATAATAAGTAAAGGACAATTAAACTGAACAGTGGAAAGATGATAAAAACCGTCACAACGAATCCCCCTCTTGTTCTCGATGCTTAATTTCCTGAAAGTAATAAGCTAACAACGGTGTCGGTTGCGTCGCCTGCTTTAGCACATACCCAACGATTGGATCGATTTCCGTCATTCGTCCTTGCTCCACATCCCGTAACATCGACGAGCGATTGAGACGCGTACGCTTTAAAATCTGTTCGATTTCATCATACGTAATCGGGTGGTTCGGGAAGACACTACGCACTTCGGCAAAGACGGCACGTGCTTTCGATGCATACGGTTCATCGAGTAATCGTCCATTTTCAACCCCATAATAAGCTGTCAATGGATTGATGACAGCATTCATGAATAATTTCGTCACCATGACTGCTTCAATATTCGTTACGTGCTCAAACTGCAACGCATCTCGCTTCAGCATCGACAGGACATGATTCCCATATCGAATGCGCCCTTTTCCTGTATGACGGATTTCGTAAGGACCCGTCTTCATCGCGCCATGCTCAACGACCCCGAAAATTGCTTGCGGCAGAGCACGTGCTGCATCAAGATGTCCCATTCCGTTTTGTAAAAAAACGACTGGATTTTTCTCGTGTTCTAGATAAGGAATCACACTTTTTATATCATACGACTTTGTCGTAACGAACACCAAGTCTTGTGACTCGAAATGCGCAATCGGTCGAACCTTTACGGTCGGGCTCCATTGATCGTCTCGCAGGATTCGCTTTGTCCCGTCATCTAGCTGTCTCGTATATAACGTAATTTGATGGTGCTCTGCTAAGTAGGAAGCAAGTAATAACCCAACAGCACCGGCTCCGATGATTCCTATTCTGCTCATCGTCGAATCACTCCTTTATATATCAAAAAAACGACCTGTAAAACCGATTTTCTCGATTTTACAGGTCGTCTTTATACCGATCATTCAGCTTACTTGCTGACGATTTCTTTACCTTTGTACGAGCCACATGCTTTACAAACACGGTGTGAAAGTTTCATTTCACCACAGTTTGGGCACTCGACCATACCTGGTACACGGAGTTTGAAATGAGTACGGCGAAGACGTTTGCGTGTTTTCGACGTTCTGCGGAATGGTACTGCCATCGTTGTCCACCTCCTTGAAAAAATACACTCGTCTTTATCAAAAAATTAGGAATCCTGATCTTTTTTAAAGAACTGAGCGAGACCCGCAAGTCGCGGATCAATTTTTGGTTCAGCTTCTTCTGGAGATTCTTCTGAAAGAACCGTCCAACCTTCCCCTTGAACCAACTGATTTTCTTCATCATCCCCATGCACTTGCACTGGCACATGAAGTAAAATCAATTCTTGCACGAGTGGTCGAAGATCGACCGTATTCCCGTTCGGTAAATTGATATCGTCCGAATCAACCGGAGCAGCATCAACTTCGAGCAGGAACGACTCGATGGATTCAATCTCGAACGGGTACGCGACGTCATTTAGCGTCCGGGCATCCGGAAGCGTCATTTCGCCAGTAATCCGGAGATTGAATATTAATTGATTCGATGTAAACGATGCATTTGCACGAATGTGCACAGGTTGCACCGCCCGGATATCCGGATGGAGGGCGATGAGCTCAGGAAGCTCGATCGTCTCGTTAACCTGAAGTTGACCCAGATTGCGCAATTTATTCAATTGCATCAGGGACCATTTCATCCGAATCACCTCAATTGCAACAATATGAATTATAGAGAGGACATCTTGTTTTGTCAATGTTTTTTCTTTACACTGAAATCGCTAGAGAACGAACACTTTCGGACGTCTTCATCCATATTACCGCACTTAATTCCGTTTGCAAAGGAGAAAGTTTCATGAAGATGACAGCAATTATTTCAGAGTACAATCCGTTTCATAACGGACACCTCTATCAAGCCAAAATCGCACGCGAGGAAACCGATGCCGATTTGATCGTCGCCATCATGAGCGGAACGTTCATGCAGCGCGGGGAACCTGCTTTTAGTGACAAGTGGACACGTGCACGAGCGGCCGTCGCAAGCGGCGAAATCGACCTTGTCTTAGAACTTCCGTTTTATTTTTCCGTCCAACGCGCCGACCGTTTTGCGCAAGGAGGCGTCACGATCGCCGAAATGATCGGGGCTACGTCTTTGTCATTCGGGAGTGAATGTGGAGACATCACCCCTTTCCTTTTAGCAGCATCTGAAAAAAATGAAGAGACGCCTGCGTACCAGCGACTCGTCAAAGAAGGCTTATCAAACGGGTTATCTTCCGCGATGGCAGCGAGCCAGGCATTCCGCGCATTGACGACGACGCTCGACTTGACGACGCCGAATAACACACTCGGTTATTATTATGCCCGTGCTGCATCAAACATCTCCTTACATACGACAAAGCGTATCGGAAGTGGCTACCACGACCTGTCAGTCGGCGATATCATGAGCGCGACAGCAATCCGTGCCCACTACGATGAAACGCACCAATTGACAGGACTTCCAAAAGAAAGCGCTAGCGTACTCCAAGGGGCGACTTTTGCTTCGTTTGATCTCTACTATCCCTTTATCCGGAACCGGCTTCTATCGACGCCTCTAGGCGTTCTCATGCAATTTAACGGCATTGATACGTCACTGGCACCTCGTCTCGTCGAAGGCGCCCGCTACAGCTCGACTTTCGACGACTTCATGACTTTCGTCAAAACACGCCGCTATACGCGGACAAGTTTACAGCGCACACTCATTTATTTACTGACCTCGACGATGACGGAGGAAATCGATTCGGTTGCATTTGACCAAATCGATTACGTGCGACCACTTGCCTTTAATGACAAAGGACGACAAGCACTCCGGCAAATCAAGCAACACATTCGAGTCATCAGCACATTCGAGGCGCACCCTTGGCTCATAAAAGAGAGCCAAGTTACGGCAGCGTATGCCGTTCCCTTGGCTCGGTATGACCAACTAGAGGAACATCGTCGGTTTGCTCATTTTTCTGGTAACTCTTCTAAATAATCGAGTGCATCCTCAACTGTTTTGATCGGGACGAGTTTCATTTTCGTCCCGAGTTTTTTGATGGATGGTTTTGCTTCTTCATAATTCGAACCGGCTGGGACGAACATGATTTCCGCTTCCGCTTCGTCTGCTGCGACGACTTTTTGCCAAGCTCCACCAATCGGTCCTACTTTCCCACCCTCTTCAATCGTTCCAGTACCAGCAATCTTATGTCCCTTCGCTAAATCACCATCTGTCAATTGATCATAAATCTCAAGCGTGAACATCATCCCGGCCGAAGGTCCACCAACATTTTCTAAGTTAAACTCGACTTTCGGATCCGTCTGCACGTCTGACATCGGAAGCGGTTCATAGATACCGAGTCCGACCTGCTCTGAGTTCTTCGCTAGTTTCCCGACCTTGATCGTCGTTGTTTTCGTTTTTTTGTCCCGTTCGAATGTCACTTTCACATCTGTCCCTGCTTTTTTCGAACTGATTGTCTGCATAAAGCTGCTCATTGATTTTAACGGTGCTCCATCAACGGCAACAATCTGGTCCCCGGCACGTAACTTCCCGTCAGCAGGACCGCCAGAAATAATGCCAGAGACATAAACGCCTTCAAAGTCGACCTCGACTTCTTTATCAGCCAGTTCATATCCTTCAATCATTGCATTATGTTGCGCTTCTTCCATGTAAAGTTGTTGTCTGTTCTCGTATTGTGCGTCAGATTCACCGTCATATAAATAGTCACTTACATCCGATGTTTCAGAAAAAGGTAAAAATAAACTCTCGACTAGAAAATACGGTGTCGCCCGCCGTTGCGCAACGGTCAACATCATTAGATCGCCCGGTTCTTTTTCCGCACCCGATACGTCAATGATTTGTTCTGTCGATGTTGCGTCTCCAGGATACGAGATGAAATAGGGCAATGGAACAAAGAAGACGATCATCGCCGCGACGATGGCAGCGAGCGCAGGTTTCCATGCTTTCATTTCAATTCTCCTTTCGCATACTTTTGACGTAACGCTTCTTCGACGGGCGGTGGCACAAGCCCGGCAACGGAAGCACCATACTTTGCAGCTTCTTTGACGATTGAGGAACTGAGGAACGAATATTGGTTACTCGTCATCATGAACAAGGTTTCAATCTGGTCATTCATCTTCTTATTGATTGAGGCCACCTGCATCTCATATTCAAAGTCGGATACAGCACGTAGCCCGCGTACGATTGCCGTCGCCCCTACTTCTGCTGCATAGTCGACAAGCAGACCGTTAAAAGAATCCACTTTGATATGCGGTAAGTGCTCCGTCACCTCAGAAATCAATTCCATACGCTCTTTAACCGAAAATAAAGGTTGCTTCGACGAGTTATTTAATACCGCGACGATGATTTCGTCGAAGATGGGTGCAGCACGCTCGATGATATCAAGATGACCGTTCGTGATCGGGTCAAAGCTCCCCGGACAGATGGCGATACGTTTCATACTTCTTCCTCCAGTTCGATAATTTCATATAATGTGATTGAGATGACCGTTGAGTACCGCATCCTTTTCACAACTTCAAGGCGACCAATCCGATCAGGTAATTCAATCTCTGACCCATGCTCACAGACGATGACGCCATTGTCCGTCAACATGTCGTGTTGCTCTATGTACGTGACGTGTTCGACGAGTCGTTCCTTGGCATAGGGTGGATCGAGAAAGATTAGTTTAAATGGCGTTTCTGATGCGAGTTCCGTCAAAGCAACGGAGACATCTTTTTTTAGGACACGACTTCTCTCAGCCAATCGAGTCGTCATCAAGTTTTCTTTAATTGTCTGAACCGCTTTAAAGTGCTGATCGACGAATACCGCTTCTTCACATCCACGTGACAATGCCTCGATTCCAAGGCCACCGCTCCCCGCGAAGAGATCAAGTGCACGTCCCCCGTTAAAATAAGGTCCGATGACATTAAATAATGATTCTTTGACCTTATCGGTCGTCGGTCGTGTATTATCCCCCGGTACCGCTTTAATTTTAGTACCTTTTCGTTCCCCAGAAATGACTCGCATGACTTTTCCTTCCCTTCAAAAAAGAGCGACGAGGATGTCCTCATCGCTCCAACGTTTATACTTCTTCTTGCAGTTTACCTTTTTTATTTGCATATGTTTCGGTAATGAATGGTCGCTCCGAACGAAGAACGGAATCGACGAAAGGCAATGCAGCAATCGTTTCGACCGAACGTTCATACTGTTCCAAATCAACATATAAAAAAACATATTTTTCTCGCTTCGATGTAAAATAGACGTTTCCAAATCGGCGCAATTGACGCGATGCTTTCATCGCGTTGACATAGACGATCAGTCCAATTCGATCCTTAATCACAACACCGTTCCTCCCTTGTTCGGCATTAGCCGCTACAGCTACAACTACCTCCGGTCGAACATCCACCTGCACATCCTTGATCGAAGAATGGATTACCCGTCGGAACCTTAATTTGAGGTGACACTTCCCCGGCAAGTTTCAGACTAATTTGTCCGAGTAACGTCTCTAATTGTTTTTCTGCTTTTTTAAACGTCGCGACCTCTTCTTGCAGATCGAGCGCCCGCTTTACTTCATGTACTTTTTTCGTGATCGTTTGGTAATCTGGATGATATCGACCAAAACGTTGAACAAGCTCGTATTCTTCCTTGATTCGATTAAAATCCCGAATGACGTCTTGTGCTTGTGCTGAATTTGCGCGTGCTTGTTTGGCACTTATATATGCTTGACCTGTTTCGCTATGCAAAAGAGCGGATGTCAGTTCTTCCGCAGCGTTGATGAGGTCTATCGTTTTATCAGAATAAATCACAACGAATCTCCTCCTTGACTTCACCATCATATCATAACATTTATCTCGCTCCTAGCACGCTGAATTGTGTATACTTTGTTCAGAAGGAAGGAATGAATTGTATGCAATTTTTATCATTTAATATGTTTCGGACGATCGGGATTAAAACCGATCACGCGAAGTCAGACTACCATTTTGATTCGCTCGATAAAATCGCCAAAGCGGACGTCGTCTTGTTCCCCGAATATTGGCAGATCCACTCCATCATCTACGGAATGAAAAAACCGATTTTCCCGTCCGCCGCGACATTCCATCTCGGGCACGATAAAATCGAGATGACGCGTATTTTTAAAACCGTGATTCCGGACAATATTCCTCGGACCGGTATTTACGGAAAAAATGAATTCACCGTGAAGCGTGTCTTAGATGAATTTTCGTTCCCATTCGTCGCGAAGACTGTCCGCAGTTCGATGGGCCAAGGGGTTCACCTGATTAAGGATGAAATCGACTGGAAGAAGTATACCGATCACCATGAGACGTTTTACGTCCAAGAATATATCCCGAACGAAAAAGACCTTCGTGTCGTCGTCATCGGTGATCAAGTTCTTGCTGCCTACTGGCGCGTCGGCGGTGCGCAATTTTTAAACAATGTCGCCCAGGGTGGGGTCCTTGATTTCGAGAACATCCCGCAGGAGGCACTGGATTTCGTACTCGCACTTGCCAAACGGCTCGATATCGATCATGCCGGTTTTGATTTGATTTTCCGCGACGGAAAAATCTATATACTCGAGTTCAACGTTTTCTTTGGTGGAGAAGGCCTGAACCATCTAGGAATTCATGCACCAGATACGATTTTAGAATATGTCGAACGAAAATATAAGAGTTCATGAATTCTTCAAATTGACTTCACAACTTTTACTTTATCGAATCATTCATTATGGTATGATAGTTTGGAAAGACTAGTATCTACTAGCAAACTGGGGTATAGGGGGATTCAAACATGAAGTTTGAGAAATACGGCATCGAAGGCAAAGAAATTAAGTTTGGTTTACTTGAGACAATCATGGACCACCACCGTTTCGTCCGTGAAGGACAATGGGATTACGAACGTGCGATGTATGACATGAAGTACGAAAAACAATCAACAGGAGAGGTCTTCTATCTCCGGATTCCAGTTTATGCAATTCAAGGTGAAATCGAAGATCGCCACGCGATTGTTCGCATGATGACACCACTTCTCGGAAAACACTACTATCCACATGGTGTTGAGTATGATGAAGAGTTCCCACCTGAGATCGTTAAAGATTGTGAGCGTCGCTTGACAGGGTTACTCGAAACACTCGAAAAATAAGTTATATCCGACCGTTCCTGTTAAAAGGAGCGGTTTTTTTTCATCTAAAAATATTCTTCAGGCGATTCTTTGCGCTGCCGAGTCCGTGTCTGATTGCTTTTTCAAGTCGACGAGTCACGAGAGACTTCAAGGCATTCTTCACGGAACAGTCGCTAAAAAGTTTGTTACAAAAAAAATCGTGTGTTGTGCGCTGGTCCCCGCTACTCCTTGTCCAGGCCTAAAAGTAAAGGCCCCTTCCGTCAGACGTGGAAGGGGCCTTTATATGTCTCATTTTGTGACCAGTTGGAGGTAGTCGACTACCCCGTCTCCGAGTTGTAAGCGGACTTGTTCTCGCAAACCCATATAGAGGGCAGGTAACTGTTGCACCGTTGCGGTAACCTTCAAGCTAAACGAAATCCCTTCCGTCGGCAAACGTTTAATCCGTGTACAAACGACACCAAATTCGATGACGGCACACAACAATAACTCTTCAATTGCTTGTACTGATACCGTCACTTCACCTTTATTCTGATATTCTTCAACCAAAATGATCACTCCTTCGCAAGTTGTTTGACGGATGTCATGACTTCCTCGAGATCGACCGGCTCGTCAGGTGTCTTCGCCATTGAAGATATCGCACGCACCTTATTGTCGCGATCGAGAATGAACATTTGTGTCCCGTGTGTGACAAGACCACTTTCTGCTTTTGAATAATAGAAGTTCAACTGGCGTGTCAGACGATCAATGACGACCTCATCCCCCGTTAAAACTTTCCAGCCTTCAGGATTCGCCTCGAAATTAGACGCATACTTCTTCAAGACCTTCGGCGTATCAACTTTAGGGTCGACCGTCACGGCGACAAGTTCGACATCGGATCCGTATAGATTTTCCGCCCGTAATTTTTTCTCGAGTTTCCGGTAGTCATTTAACGTCAAAGGACAAATGTCTGGACAATTCGAGTAGAAAAACGTCAATACTTTTACTTTACCATCTTCTGAATCGAATGTTTTCCCGTTGACGGCATTCGTTAATTCAAATGGTGTCGGTTCAGCAATCACAGGTAGCTTTTCTTTCATAAAGAAATAATAATACCCCCCTGCAGCGGCGACTAAAATCAAAACGACGGCGGCTACCGTCAAATAACTATTTTTTTTCAAAGCGAACCCCCCTTAATGATTCCAAATCGCACGAAATACATTTGTTGTTTCGCCCGGCTCATACACAACGTATAACAGGCAATAGACAAGGACTCCCGTGATTGCCGTCAAAAACCAAATGACCGATGCCTTTGGACCAATTTTACGGTGACGGGCAAAGTTTTGTTTATAGGCGTAGAACAAAGCGATTAAGCCTAAGATACCACCCGATGTGGCGAGTAAAATATGAAAGATTAAAAATCCTGTGTAGTACGGTTTAACCGTATCCGGTCCCCCGAAAGCAGTATTCCCGAGTAAAATCGTCCGAAGCGCGTACATGATGAAGAACAGTAACGCGAGCGCGGCCGCAATGTTCATCACGACTTTATGCGCCCCCATATTCCGGCGTGTCTGCGCGATCAAAAACCAACCGATTGCTACAAATATTGCACTGAGAACAATCAAAGAAACACAAATCAACGGCAAATAACTCATTTTCAGACTTCCTCCATTTACTTAATCCGCTTTTGGCGTGAAGGACATGCCTTCATCGACAGCAGTACTTTTTGATCGTCTCACCCACGTGAAGAAGGTCAAACCGAAGAAGATCCCGTAGACGAGTTCTTGTCCAAGTTTCATCAAGACGCCTCCGAACCGTTGATCTTCGAGTAAATCTTTTGTTGTCCCAAATAGGCGTTCCATGTTCAAGCCGCTCACATCATTATTCGGCAGACAGTAAGCCAAGACTTTCGCGAATGTCGCTGGGTCTTGATACGCATCGTATTGGAAGCTCTGACTGAAGATCATGAACGCACAAGCTGGTGTCAACAGCACGCCGTTCGCAACGATGTAGACCATCTTTTTCAAATCGGATAGACTATCCTCCTCATTGACAGGTGCGATGATTGGATACCACATCGTCATGCTGAGGAAGATTAATGTCCCGTGGAACAAACGGTGGACCGTATAGTTCGTCAAGACGTAATCAAAGATGAACGGCATATGGTAAAACGTAAACAAGGAATTGAACACGACGAGCGCAATCAATGGCAACGTGAAGAAGCGTAATGCCTTCCCTAAATACGGGACGCCGAACAATCGCTTAAATGCCCAACCCGGAATTGCTAGCATCAACAGTGGCGGCGCCACCATATAGACGAAAACCATTTGGAGCATGTGCGCAGAGAACGTAATATGCGCTAACACATCAAGCGGACTACCAAAGCCAATATAGTAGACGAATAAAGCCGCTAGCATCATGAACTTTTGAGCTAACGTCGTTTCTGCCTCGTCTGGTCGTCTAATTTTTTCAGTAATGAATGCATACAATACGTAAAGACCGATCAAGAGTAACGCGTAATACGGGCTCCACAAGACGGTCCAATCGAATTGCGATAAAGCACCCCTTAAATTGCCTAACATATTTCTCACCCCGTTCCTGTTTCCTACAAACTAAGATTACCGTTCCCCTATTTCATTGTAAAGGTTTCTCATAAAACGATTCCAAAATAAAAGACCATCCTGCTAAACGTTAGCAGAATGGTCACAATTTTTTACCAGATTAAAAGACGAAGTGTCGCGACGATTGTTAAGGCAACGAAGATACCGAGTCCCATCATGACTTTAATCCATGTGTTCCCTTTGTTATTCATATGCATGAACATATATAACTGAAGGTAGACTTGGACGATTGCCATGATGACGAGGAATCCACCTGCAGCCCAGTGTGGCATAAGCTCTGCCATCACTGCGCCGAAAGCGATCAACGTCAAGAAAATCATCAGTCCAAAACTGATCAATTGTAGCTGCATTTCGCGGCTACGATCAGCTTTCATTTCTAATTCTAACTGGTTACGTGTAACTTGTGGTTCGTGTTTTTCCATCTTATTTCACCATCCCCATGAGGTAGACGACTGAGAAGATAAAGACCCAGACGACATCAATGAAGTGCCAGTAAAGACTTGAAACATAGTACTTCGGTGCATTGACGACTGTGATGCCGCGTTTCCAGTTACGGATGAGCAATGTCGAAATCCAGAGAAGACCGAACAAGACGTGCGCTCCATGGAACCCGACGAGTGTGTAGAACGCCGAACCGAATGCGCTTGACGTAAACGTATGACCGATGTGGTAATAGTGATTAAACTCATAAATCTCACCAGCGAGGAATGCTAGACCGAGAGCGAGCGTAATAATGAGCCACATCTTCATTTTCGCAACGTCATTCCGTTTCATCGCCATCATCCCAAGAACACTTGTCAATGAACTCGTCAGAAGAAGCATCGTCATGATGAAGACGAGTTCCATCTCAAAGATGTCGTAACTCCGTAATCCTTCTTTTGCGCCTGAGTTGTGCAATCCGATGTATGTTCCGAAGAGAGAGGCGAACAATGTCGTCTCTCCTCCAAGGAAGAACCAGAAAGCTACATATTTATTCTTACCCTCAAGTGTTGCTTTTTCAACATGATCTGGAATACCAGTCACTGGGTTGTTTGGTACTGAATGATGACCCATCTTACTTCGCCTCCTTTTCAGCTTCAAGGCGTAGATCTTCTTCGATGACCGATTTCGGGATGTAGTATCCTTCATCGTCAATCCAAGAACGTAGGAACATCGCGAAGAGTGTCGTTGCAAGACCAATCAAGGCGATGACAAGACCGACAGTTCCGTAGTCAAGACGAAGAATGAATCCAAGACCTGCAAGGAACAAGCCGACTGACATGACGAATGGCAAAATCGTGTTATTCGGCATGTGGATATCGCCGACTTCTTCCGATACAGAAACTGTTTTATTTCCAGCCATTTTTTCGAGCCAGTACGTGTCGAGTCCTTTGACGAGTGGTGTTTGTGCAAAGTTGTACTCTGGAGTCGGAACAGGAAGCGTCCACTCAAGGGTACGACCGTCACCCCAAACATCGCGTTTCACATATTCTTTCGACATCAGTGCCGCTGCAATTGAAACAACAAGAACGATTGTTGATACACCCATGAAGCCTGCACCAATCGATGATAGTAAGTTCATTGTTTCCCAGCCTTGGTTTGGTAAGTACGTGAAGACACGACGTGGCATACCTGTAAGACCAAGGATGTGTTGCGGGAAGAACGTCAAGTGGAAGCCGATGAAGAACAACCAGAATTGAATCTTGCCCCAGAATTCGTTGAGCTGTTTTCCGAACATCAATGGGAACCAATAGTAAAGACCCGCAAAGAGACCGAAGACGACCCCACCAACGATAACGTAGTGGAAGTGGGCAACAACGAAGTAGCTGTCGTGATACTGATAATCGGCAGGAGCAACTGAAAGCATGACCCCTGTCATACCACCAACAAGGAATGATGGGATGAATGCGACCGAATAAAGCATCGCAACCGGGAACGTCAATTTACCGCCCCAAAGTGTGAACAGCCAGTTGAAGATCTTAACACCGGTCGGAACGGCAATCGCCATCGTCGCTACTGCGAAGATTGCGTTTGCGACTGGTCCGAGACCAACTGTAAACATGTGGTGAACCCAAACCATGAATCCGAGGAAACCGATCAACATTGTCGCAAAGACCATCGTCGTGTAACCGAAGAGACGTTTACGTGCGAATGTAGGAATGATTTCAGAGAAGATACCGAATGCCGGTAAAATCAAGATATATACTTCCGGGTGCCCGAAGATCCAGAAGAGGTGTTCCCAAATGACGATGTTACCACCGGCTGCCGGGTCGAAGAAGTGAGCTCCGAAAAGACGTTCAAACGTCAAGAGGAACAAACCGACCGTAAGCGGAGGGAATGCGAAGACGATCAAAGCTGATGCAACGAACGCCGTCCATGTGAACAAAGGCATCCGCATCAGTTTCATACCTGGTGCGCGCATGTTCAAGATCGTAACGAGGAAGTTAATCCCCCCCATAAGTGTACCGAAACCAGAAATCTGTAACCCGAGTGCATAAAAATCAACACCAAGTGATTCCGGGACTGTTGAGAGTGGTGCGTAAGCTGTCCATCCTGCGTTCGGTGCTGCGCCGAAGAACCATGATAAGTTCAAGAGCACGCCACCAAAGAAGAACAACCAAAAACCAAGTGCGTTCAAAAACGGGAACGCAACGTCACGTGCTCCGATTTGAAGCGGTACCGCGGCGTTCATATAACCGATCAACATCGGCATCGCTGCCAGGAAGATCATCGTCGTACCGTGCATCGTGATCAACTGGTTAAATAACTCACCGCTGACGAAATCGTTCATCGGTTTAATCAATTGAAAACGAATCATTAAGGCTTCTACGCCACCGACCAGAAGGAAGAACAATCCGGACATGATGTAGAGAATCCCAATTTTTTTATGGTCGACTGTCGTTAGCCAGTCCATGATGCCGCTTTTTTTCTTCGGCATACCCATAGTATGTGTCCCCACTATGATTCCCCCTTAATTTTATTGGAGCTTTTTGTCCAATAGGTAGTCTGCAAGTTCACTCAATTCTTCATCGCTAATCTTGTCTTCAGAGAAACCAGGCATTTTTGTCCCTTGTTTTTCTTTTTGCGGATCGCGAATCCAGTTTTCGAGGTTTTCTTTGTCGTGATCGAGGTATCCTGCGATACGTTGACGGTCACCAAAGTTCGTTAAGCTTGGCGCGACTTTCCCGCCACCGTGACAGCTGAGGCAGTTTTGAGCGTAAACTTGTTCGCCCGTCGTCCAATTTTTTTCATTTTTAGCATCGAGTTGTTTTGTTTCTGCTTCTTTTGCAGTTTTCATGTCTTTTAACCATGCATCATAATCATCTTGCTCGAGTGCGATGACTTTAAAGTCCATCAATGCGTGAGAAGGTCCGCAAAGCTCCGCACACTTACCGTAGTATGTGCCCGCTTCTTGTGCTTGTAACCACATCTCGTTATCGAGCCCTGGGTTTGTATCTGTTTTACCAGAAAGTGCCGGCACCCAGAATGAGTGAATGACGTCTTTAGAAGTCAAGTTGACAGCAACACGTTTTCCGACCGGGATGACAAGTTCTTGTCCTGTCGAAACACCTTTGTCTGGATATTCGAACTCCCACCAGTACAAGTTTGCCGTAACGTTGATTTGTTCGTTTTTCTTCGCTTCTTTTGCATCGGCTAATTCAACCGTCGTTTTGATTGTCGGTACAGCGAGAACAACCAAGAGAAGGATTGGAATAACTGTCCAAATGATTTCAAGCGTATGATTTCCTTCGACTTGTTTCGGAACTGTGTTATCTCCTGATTTACGACGGAATTTCATAAGTACGTAAACATAGATGACCGCTACGATCGCAAGGACGAACAACATCACCCATAAGCTGAGCTTGATGATCTCAAGTTGCATTTCTGCGCCTTCCCCGCGAGGCTGAAGCGCGGACAATTCCGGAATTCCACAACCTGATAACAATAATGCCATCAAACCGATCGGAAGAAGCCGGAAGAGCATTTTTCCTGATTTTTTCACAACCATCCCCACTTTCTTTTCCCCAATTTTTTTCTTTCGTAAATGGTGTACGTGAATATGTCAAATCGTTTTAGAGTGAAACGAGTACGACCGTCACGATCCAAGCTGTGAAGTAAAAGAGCGAGAAGAAGAACATTTTCGATGCCCATTTAATTTCAGCTTGTTTTTCTTTGATTTTGAGACCTTTCAGTCCCATGTAAAGCCAGTAACCGCTTAACGCTGCCATGACGATCGTGTAGACGATGCCATAGTGTGCCAAGAGTAGTGATGATGGGACTAAGACTGCAATCCACCATACAATTTGTCGTTTCGTGATGGCAAAACCATTAACGACCGGTAACATCGGAATACCTGCAGCACGGTACTCTTCCGTCCGTCTCATTGCGAGTGCAAGGAAGTGAGGCGGCTGCCAGACAAACATGATGAGAAATAAAATCCAGGCATCGATATGAAGTGCTGGAGTGACTGCCGCAAATCCAATGATCGGTGGCACTGCTCCTGAAATACCCCCTACGACCGTATTGATCGTATGCGTCCGTTTGAGCCACATCGTATAGATGACGACGTAAACGAACGATCCAATCAATCCGAACACTGCCGCGACATGGTTGACGATCAATAAAAGCACCGTTCCCGTTGCGAGTATTCCAAGTCCTAATGCCAAGATGCGCTGTCCATCCATCTTGCCGGTTACACTCGGTCTGCCCATCGTCCGTTCCATCTTATAATCGATGTCACGGTCAATGTAATTGTTGAGGTAACAACTTCCGGCAATGACCAGGCCACTTCCAAGAAGTGTCCACAATAATGTCAACTTCGTCTGCCACAGGTATAACAGGACATCATCGGTTAGATACGATGCTGCCACGACATATCCTGCGAAGACGGTGATGAGATTCGCGCGAACGATTCCCATCTTTGCTAGGGTGACATAGTCCTTGAACGTCGGTTGATCCGTTTGCTCGATCATGATGTCAAGCGTCTCCCCATTTACTTTCGCCATGTTGTTTCCTCCTTCTAACCGCCTGTATCCTCTCTGCACGCATGAGACACGTATTTTCTTCACAGAAATAACACAGACACGCCACGAAACGTCCTTTTCTCTATAAAAGATACCACATATTCAGGGTCGTGACGCATGAAAATACTTTCGACATAATGAACAAAATGTGAAATCTATGTGATTAACCTCACAGTTCACCATATTTACCTAATATTAGAATAGCGTTCTTCTAAAAGATTGCAAGCGTTTCGATATTTTTTATGCGATACTATTGCTATGCGCATGACTGTATATTGTATATTTTAGAAAGGTGGTGTCCGTGTCTTGAATCGAAAGCTTTCGATTTTTTCGGCATTCGTCACATTCACGATGATGATCGTATTGTTGATGGGGGGCACAGTCACAAAGACTGATTCAGGGAACGGCTGTGGAACAGACTGGCCACTCTGTCACGGAGAGCTCATTCCGACTAACCCTAGTGTAGAAACGATGATTGAATACAGCCACCGCGCCGTAACCGGTGTCGTCGGACTATTAATCATCGCATTATGTTTATGGACACTCGTCGCTTTCAAAGAGCGTCTCGATACGAAGATTTTTGCCTTTCTTGCTTTTATCTTCATGTTGATTCAATCCATCGTTGGAGCAGGTGCTGTTGTTTGGCAACAGTCTGACCTCGTCATGGCGCTCCATTTCGGGATTTCGCTTATCTCCTTCGCTTCTTTGCTCATTTTGACGCTATTAATCATGGAACGTCCAGGACGAGAATTCAGGGAAACGGTCCCAGCATTCTTACGTAAACTCCTGTACGGCCTGCTGATTTACACGCTGATCGTCGTCTATACGGGCGCATATGTCCGTCACGTCGGCGCAACGTATGCCTGTGTCGGTTGGCCCGTCTGTTCGCAACCAACGATGACATACGAGTCATGGGTCCAGATGATTCATCGCATTATGGCTGGCTTATTATTCTTCTATACGTTATATGTGCACTTCGTCGCGATTCGCTTAAAGCATCGGACGACACAAAAAGGGATGGCGTTTGCTACGTTCTTCATCAGTTGCCAAGTTGCGACAGGTGCCTGGATCGTTTTAGGCGGACACGCGACTTACGTTCCACTTTTACACGCGTTCTTGATTACATGTTACTTTGGTGTACTGTCTTACATGACGTATCACGCGTTCCGGACAAGGCAAGATCGTTAAGCATATTAGACAAGTCAAAAAAGATGGAGCATCACTTCACTGTGATGCCCCATCTTTTTTTATGTCGGTACCGCGTTCGTAGTTTATTACTTTTTAAAGCGAGAAATCGCCCGTTTACGTGCCATATCATGCTCAACGATTGGTTTTCGGTAATCATAGTCTTCACGTTGCTGGTCTGTTGGTTCATGAATGAATTTATTCGGCAAGTCCTTAATCTCTGGTACATATCGACGAATGAAGTCACCAGACGCATCAAATTTTTTCGATTGGGTCGTCGGATTGAAGACACGGAAGTATGGTACGGCGTCTGTTCCGACAGATGCTGCCCACTGCCATCCCCCGATGTTCGAAGCCGCTTCATAGTCGACTAACTTCTTCTGAAAATATTGTTCACCCTTTTGCCAATCGACTAACAAATCTTTTGTTAAAAAGGAGGCAACAATCATCCGGAGCCGGTTATGCATCCAGCCCGTTGTGTTCAGCTGACGCATCGCCGCATCGACGATGGGATAACCTGTCTCACCTTTTTTCCACGCGTCAAACCCCGTCTCGTCGTCTTCCCATTGAATGTCATTATACTGCTCGTTTACCGGTAGACGTTTTGACTCTGGATAGTGCATCAAAATTGTATAGTAAAATTCACGCCAAATTAATTCCGTCAAATAGGTTTGTTTTCCTTTTGAAGCAGCTGCTTGCTCAACCTGCGTATAAATGGTCCGAATGCTGATTTCTCCCGTCCGCAGGTAACGTGACATCAGACTCGTTCCGTCGATTGACGGGATATCCCGATTTTCTTCGTACTGTTCGAGTCCGCTCGAGATGAACTGATGTAAACGGTTCTGCGCATTTTCTTCACCCACCTGAAAATCAACCTCGGATTGAGCCTGTTTAAAGTACTCCTCAATGAACGAGTTGTCATTTTGGTGTTTTTTATACTGGGCTTGCAGACGTTCGAGATTCACTTGGACTGGTTCTGGAAGATCTTTTTTTAAGAACGCATTTTTATATGGTGTGAACACTTTATAATAGCCACCATCATTTTTCTTGACCGCATGCGGATGCAACAAGTGACGATCGAGTACACGATCCGTCTGTTGACGCTGACGCTTTTTAATAATCGCATCATCGCGCGTTTTAAACGGTTCGACGTATTCGGCGTTAAAAATTAAATGGTCTGCCATAGCTGTTTCCTCTAAGAACTTCGCTTCGTCCCCTTCAATAAAACGAATCGGCAAGCCCTTTGTTTTACAGTTATCCGAAAAGTGCTCCAGCGCTTGAAAGAAATACTGTTGTCTCGCTTCGTAAGAACCGATATAGTCCGGGTTAAGCCAAAAAACAAATTCCACGGTCGCTTGATCGTCCTGCTCGAGGTATTCTACCGCTTTCGCCAACATTTGATTATCCTGAAGTCGAAAGTCACTTCTAATCCAACAGATGATATTCATTCCTAGCTCCTCCTCCGATAATACTGCTTAAAAAGAAAAACAGGCTAGCCGCCATGCGTCTGCCTGTTTTTCATCGATTCTATTTTAAAGTTATCGAATCACCACGCTACGAATCAGATGAATTCAATTAATAAATCTTGGCTTGCGATTGCTTCGCCTTCGTTGACATGGACGGCTTTAATTTCTCCGTCTTCCGGTGCTTGAATCGTCGTTTCCATTTTCATCGCCTCCGTGACGAGCAATTGCTCCCCTTTACGGACACGTGCTCCTGGTTCGACAAGAACTTTCAGGACACTTCCCGGCATCGATGCACCAATCTGTTTCGGGTTCGACCGGTCCGCCTTCGGACGACTGGACGAACTTTCCTTGACGCTAATGTCCTTGACTTCAACTTCACGCGGAACACCATTCATTTCGTAGTAAACGATTCGCACACCGTGATCATTCGGCTGTCCGACTTGAATCAACTTGAGGTACAACGTTTTACCACGTTCGATTTCGACTTCGATCGTTTCACCGAGTCGCATGCCGTGGAAGAATGTACTCGTATCAAGGACCGAGACATCTCCATAACGCGCGATATATGAACTATAATCCATGAATACTTTCGGATAAAGCGCGTACGCAAGCGCATCGAATTCAGTAATCGGTCGTTCGAGCTTTTCAAACAATTCGTGTTTGATGGCGTCAAAGTTAAGCGGCTCCATCATTTTCCCTGGACGTTCTGTTAATGGTGCGACACCTTTGAGGATCGCATCTTGCACTTGTTTCGGGAACCCATCCGGAGGTGTGCCAAGCTCACCTTTCATCAGTTCGACGACTGAATCCGGGAAATCGAGCCCACTCGCACGATGTAAGACGTCTCCTTCTGTCAAGTGATGTTGGACCATGAACAAGGCCATATCTCCCACTACTTTAGACGACGGTGTTACTTTGACGATGTCACCAAACAACATGTTGACGCGAGCGTACATACTCTTGACTTCCGACCAACGATCTCCGAGTCCTACTGCTTTTGCCTGTTGTTGAAGATTCGAATATTGACCGCCCGGCATTTCATGGTCGTAAACGGTTGGATTCGGTGCTAACATATCGAGTTCGAACGCTTTATACAAGTGACGAACATCTTGCCAATAATCTGAAATTTGTTCGAATTTCTGTGCTGAAACAAGTGGCTGACGTGGGTGTCCACTCAGCGCATGGATTAAACTTCCTCCTGCTGGTTGACTCGTTAAGCCGGCCATACTCGAAGCTGCGACATCGACGACGTCAACACCGGCATCGACTGCACGGGCATACGTGTAGATTCCGTTCCCACTCGCATCATGTGTATGGAGGTGGATCGGTAAATCGACAGCATCTTTTAAAGCAGAGACTAACGCATACGCTGCTTCCGGCTTTAACAGACCCGCCATATCTTTGATTGCGATGATGTGCGCGCCACTTGCTTCCAATTGTTTCGCTAACTTGACGTAATACGGCAAGTGATACTTCGGACGATTCGCATCGAACAGATCGCCTGTATAACAGACGGCTGCTTCTGCAATCTTCCCTGTCGGTAAGACCGCGTCAATCGCTAATTGGATTGATTCCGGATTGTTCAAGCTATCAAAGATTCGGAAGACATCAACGCCTGCTTGGGCCGCTTCCTTGACGAAAGCATGAATGACGTTGTCCGGATAGTTTTTATAACCGACTGCATTCGCACCACGTAATAGCATTTGAATCAAGACGTTTGGCATTTGTTCACGTAATTTCATTAAACGAGTCCAAGGATCTTCTGACAAGAAACGATATGCTACATCGAACGTCGCGCCACCCCACGCCTCGACCGAGAACAATTCTGGCAAGAGTTTTGCTTCTGCTTCTGCAATCGCTACTAAATCTTTCGTCCGCATCCGCGTCGCAAGTAACGACTGGTGTGCATCCCGGAATGTCGTGTCTGTCAACAAGACCTGTTCTTGTGCTTTCAACCAATTCGCAACACCAACCGGCCCTTCTGCATCAAGTAACGCTTTCGTGCCCGCTTGA
This sequence comes from Exiguobacterium sp. QJM3NY_9, assembly GCF_056173545.1. Lineage (NCBI taxonomy): Bacteria > Bacillati > Bacillota > Bacilli > Caryophanales > Exiguobacterium > Exiguobacterium sp. QJM3NY_9. Next base: position 1,984,147 of record NZ_CM149679.1, read on the forward strand.
TACGTCGTTGGTAAATCTTTCGGAATCCGAACGTCACGTGCTAACGGTTTGTCGATTTTTCCGATACCAGGGAATCCATTGACAGAAACTTCGCCGATATACGTTAATAACTTTGTTCCACGGTCTTGCCGTTTCGGGAAGATGAATAATTCTTGCGTATCATCGATGAAGGACGTATTGTAGTCACCACTGATGAATGCATGGTGTTTCAAGACGTTGCTTAGGAACGGAATGTTTGTTTTGATTCCACGGATCCGGAACTCACTTAAGTTTCGGCTCATCTTCGCGACAGCTTGATCGTACGTCAGGCCGTGCGTTGAGATTTTAACGAGCAGTGAATCATAGTATGGTGAGATTTCTGCACCGACGTATGCATTCCCTCCGTCAAGACGGACTCCGAAACCGCCGGGTGAGCGGTAAGCTTTAATTTTCCCCGTATCGGGTAAAAAGCCGTTTTCTGGATCTTCCGATGTAATCCGGCTTTGAATCGCGAAACCAAGCATCTGAATCTCTTCTTGCACCGGAATTCCAACGAGCTCACTATGGAGCGACTCACCTTCTGCCACCCGAATTTGCGTTTGTACGATGTCGACGCCTGTAATCATCTCTGTGATTGTGTGCTCGACCTGGACACGCGGGTTAACTTCGATGAAGTAGAACGATTCATCTTGCGTCACTAGGAACTCGACTGTTCCTGCGTTCTCGTACCCGACGTGTTTCATTAGCGTTACTGCCGCGTCACAAATTTTCTTACGTCCTGCATCGGAAAGCGTGACACATGGTGCCACTTCGACAACCTTTTGATGTCGACGCTGAACAGAGCAGTCACGTTCGAATAAGTGAATGATATTACCATGGGCATCGCCAATGATTTGGACTTCGATATGTTTCGGTCGTTCAATTAATTTCTCAATGTATATTTCGTCTGATCCGAAAGCCTTTAATGCTTCTGATTTCGCACGCTCAATCATTTCCGGCAGCTCTTCCTCTGTCCGGACAACGCGCATACCGCGTCCTCCTCCACCAAGAGAAGCTTTAACCATCAATGGATAACCTGTTTTTTCAGCAAAAGCATAGGCTTCTTCCATCGTTGAAATCGGACCGTCCGTTCCCGGAATGACAGGTAAGCCGGCTTCGATTGCTGTCGTACGCGCTCGTACCTTGTCACCGAATTTATAAAGATGTTCTTCTTGTGGACCGATAAAGATGATGCCTTCTTCACGACAACGTTTTGCGAGTTCAATGTTTTCAGACAGAAAACCATACCCTGGGTGAATCGCGTCACACTCTGCTTTTTTAGCAGTTGCGATGATACCTTCAATGTCTAGGTACGCTTCGATTGGTTTCTTCCCCTCACCAATCCGATATGCTTCGTCTGCTTTATAACGGTGAAGCGATCCCATGTCTTCTCTCGAATAAATCGCAACTGTCCGAATGCCTAATTCGGTTGCTGCCCGAAATACTCGGATTGCGATTTCACCACGGTTTGCTACAAGAATCTTTTTAATTTTTGTCAACTGATGCTCCCCCTTTTGTTAATGAACTCGTTGCGCTCATCGTCCGTGCATCTTGCACTTCTTTATGATACGCTATTCGATGTTTATTTTGCATGGAAATATTCGCCAGCACACCGAGCATCGTACTCATGACGAGTAACGAAGACCCCCCGTAACTGATGAATGGTAACGTGACCCCGGTTCCCGGGAACAAACCTGACATGGCACCGATATTGATCGTTGTCTGGATGAAGATGATGGAAGAAATACCAATCGCCATCATGCTTGAATACAGCGAAACACATTTTTGGGCGATTCTCGCACCTTGAAACATTAAGAAAAACAGTAATCCAAGGACGACAAGTACGCCGACAAATCCAAGTTCTTCCGAAATGATTGACATGATGTAATCGGTCTCTGGTTCAGGTAGATACCCATATTTCTGAAAACTGTTCCCTAACCCGACGCCGAACACGCCTCCATGGGCAATTGAAATGACCGAATTGATCAATTGATAGCCTTTTCCCTCCGCATCGAGGAACGGGTTGAAGATGACATGGATTCGTTTCAGCTGATTCTCTGAAAAATTATTATACGCATAGAAACCAACTAACGGTATTGCGATGAACCCTAATGTGATGTAACCACTCGGTAATCCGACAGCAAACCAAATCATTGCCGTAATCAACAACAAGATGAACAATCCCCCATCATCGGGTTGCATCCGGATGATGATTGCATAAGGTGCCAGCAAGACGAGCATCGGAATTAAAATCCAATCAGACAAACTAAGTAACATCCGTTTAACGGTAGATGAAGGAGAGATTTGACGGTGGATGAAGTGATGAACGATTCCGATTACGCCATTCAACGTCCCTTTTTGTTTTTGATCAAAATAATTCGCTAATCCGACGACTAAGACGAATTTACAGAGCTCGATCGGTTGAATCAAAAAGATACCAAAGTTCAACCACGCCCGTGCCCCGTTCAACGGTTCAGAAAACAACGTCGCCATCAACATCACCCATGTGATGAGATACAAGACTAAACGAAAAATCGGACCTCGAAGCACTTCATGATTGAGATGCGCAACAAATAAAAATGCCACGATCGCCAAGCCGTCAAACATCAGTTGTTTCTCGAAAAACGAAGTGTTCGCATAATCGCCACCGTTCCAAACACTAGCGCTATAAACCATCACCGTACTGATTGCCATCAGAATCAACATCGTAAAGAACAAGCGAAAGTCAAAAAATGCTCGTCTTTCTTTAAACTTCGATTGCATATGTACACGTCCCTTTTCTAGTTCTAAAAAAAAATACCCAAACGCCGCATTTCACGTTTGAGTAGAAAATCAGCACGTCTCCGCATCATGTAAGTCAGATAGTTGCTGTTCAAGTGATTCGAGTAATTGTTTCCCTTCACTCGCATCAATCAGTTCAAGACGAACGGCAAAATCAATTTGGCGTGACAATCCGAACATTTGTGTATCCAATACTTCCTCATAAAGAGGACATTGTGGCATCGTTAAATTCGCAAGCTGGACCTCGATCAACCGGCGGATTTTATGGGCATCCGCTTCTAGTAGCTCAAGAGCGCGCTGGCGATGAACTGTCCCGATTTCAGTTGACAATCCAATCCCTCCTCATCAAATGACGCGTTCCTGTTATAGATAAACTTTACCTTACTTTCGCTAACAATTCAACGTTTCGGTATAATGGATTTGTAGCATTCACACATTTAGGGGGAATAGAGATGATTTTTCCAATCACAGGTAAGGTACGGTACACATTAACGATTGATCCAACCGTCTGGATCTTTGACGATCGTAAGATTGCGGTCGAACAAATCGGACAAGAGACAGAGCATAATGCCGCTGAAGCATACTATGCGAAAATGGGGGCTGCTTGGGACAAGGGGATTACGGAAGGGAGTCGGACCGATCACAATAAACCGATGACGCGCGAAGAAAAAGATGACGCACTCCGCGGGACGTTCGCGATGCCACTCCTTCCATTCATCACAAATGCCGAAGTACTAGACGATGCCTCACAATTACGTTTTGAAGGAATCGATACCGTCGAACTCCCACTCGAGGTACTGCCTCAACTCTACTTACAATTTTCAAAAGACGGGAAAGTCTTAACCGATGGTCCCGTTCATTTACTTTATCAAGATCAAGTCGTCCGTTCGGTCAATCGGATCACTGTCATCTAATAGCAAACTGCCCTCTTTTCCTTCTAACGTTAACGACTGAAGGAAAAGAGGGCAGTTTTATTTTTTAAAGCAAGTCGGCCGCAAGACGCGCGAGGTTCGACCGTTCCCCTTTGACAAGTTTGACGTGCCCTGTCATTTTTTCACCTTTTAACCGTTCAACTGCATAGGATAGACCATTTGAATATTCATCGAGATACGGATGATCAATTTGTTGCGGATCCCCGACGAGAACAATTTTCGAGTTTTCCCCGACACGAGTCAAAATCGTTTTCACTTCATGTTTCGTTAAGTTTTGTGCTTCATCGATGATGATGAACTGTCCCGGCATACTCCGCCCGCGGATATAAGTTAATGCCTCAAGCTGAATCGATTTCATGCCCGCTAGGATATTTCCAAGTTCATCACCCGAACCCGTATTGAACAAATGCTCCAAATTATCATAAATCGGTTGCATCCACGGTCGAAGCTTCTCTTCCATCTCACCCGGTAAATAGCCGATGTCATTTCCCATCGGAACGACAGGACGAGCGACGACTAGTTTTTTATAACGATGTTCATCTTCGACTTGCAATAATCCGGCCGCAAGTGCGAGCAATGTTTTCCCCGTTCCTGCCTTGCCGACGAGTGTAACGAGCGGAACATCATCCCGAAGTAACAATTCGAACGCCATGCGCTGTTGAACGTTACGGGGGACGACACCCCATACTTGATCGATATCAAGCGAAAGTGCCCGGATGATAGGCAATTCCTGATCGACGACAGCGAAAGCTGACGCTTTCGATACATTGCTTTTTAAAATGACGAATTGATTCGGATAAACTTTTTCATTCAAGATATCCACTGAGAGCCGTTTGTCTTCGTAAAAGGCATCGATGTATTCCTGGTCGACGACTGCTTCAATGAAACCCGTATATAACCCTGTCAAATCCGCAATATGATCCGTCAAGTAATCTTCTGCGACAAGTCCGTACGCATCTGCCTTAACACGAACGAGAATATCTTTTGAGACGAGAATGACGTCACGTCCACTCTGTAGTTCCTGCTGTTCCCGATGAATCGACCACGCCAACTCGAGAATCTTATTGTCATTCGATTCATGTGTGAACGGTGAGACGTCACTGATCGTGTCACCGATGTCGACACGGAGGATGCCGCCATTTCCGAGCGGTACTCCTGCATGAAGATGACCCGCTTCCCTTAATTGATCCAAAATCCGCGCGGTCTCTCGAGCATTTCGCCCGACTTCATCCATGTTTCGTTTTTTTCCGTCCAGCTCTTCTAAGACGATTGCCGGTATGACGACATCATGTTCTTGGAATTGAAATAAAGATAATGGATCGTGGAGCATGACATTAGTATCGAGCACGTATATTTTTTTCATTCCATCGTTCGCCCCTTTAGAGTCGAGTTTTGATGAATGTTACGCTTTTAGAATCGCATGCATTTGTTGATCTAGACGTAACGCTGCCGTTTCGTCATACGTTTTCTCGATACGAGGACGATTGGATACAGCGGCTCCGTAAAATAAAATATCGCGTACTTCTTCTACCATTCCTTCGTAAAATGCAAGCTTTAATGGCACTTCGGCTGCCGGATCCCAGCGCTTCACCTCCGTACACGTCAAGCTATAGGCAGATTGATCGGCAAAGAAAATCAATGTGAAAACAGGATACTCTGCCAACGTCTTGACGATATGCGAATCGGCTTCAATCGCAAATCGGACCGTTTGTTCATCTTTTGCATAAACCCAACTGATTGCATGGGTGATGGGCCAACTTTTCGATTGATCGTGCGTGATTAAAAAAACGAGTGGTAAATCGGATAACGCTTCGAGTTGCTTTAGATTCAGACGATGTTCCATTTTATTTGCCATGGTGTCACCCCCCTATTTATCTTACTGACTTAGTTTCGAGTCATGTCATTCAATTCCCTTTTTTACATCTGAATAATCTTTTAATATGGTATACTAGTAAAAAAAGAGGAGGACCTCGAAATGCGTGTAAAATGTACTATCTGCGATAAACGCGAAACGATCGACGACTGGTCCTTCGCAGCAAAACGCTTACGTAACAAACCGGTTCGCATCTATTTGTGCGATGAATGCAATGAGCGTATCGAGCAACGGACGATTGCGCGCGAAGCAACCGGGAACTTTAACTTATATCCGACGTGGGCGTCTACTAAAAAAAGATGGTGACGGCTTACTTTCTATGCTGAAGTAACTTTGAGCTCCTGTGACATCCGGATGATGTCGAAGGAGCTTTTCATATCTTTACGGGTCGAAGCGGACAAAAACATCATCATTTTTCTCAGGATTTCCACGGCCGTCCGTATTGTTCGTAAGGAAATATAGTGCAGTTTCATCTGTCATGACGTCACGAATGCGTCCACGGTCCGTTACGACTTGTTCGACTTGCTTCGTGCTCTCTTCAATCGAGCGAAGGCTCTGCCCGACCAACGTACCGAAATACAACTTCCCATTAAGTTCCGTCACCCCGCTTGGTGCAACGGAGCGATTTCCTACTTCATACCACGGTGTGACTAATCCTTGTTGTTTTTCCATCCCTTCAATCAACGGCCATCCATAATTTTTCTGTTCAATTTTATTGATTTCATCATGTCCGCTTTGACCATGTTCGGTCGCAAAAAGCTGATTTCCGACAAAAACAAGACCTTGTGGATTACGATGACCATAACTATAGACGTAACCCTCCAGATTCCCTTCAACCGGCTCTCCCGTTAAGTCCATCCGTAAAATTTTTCCGGCCAAAGAGGATAGCTTCTGTGCATTCTCGGGAACTGCAGCATCTCCTGCCGTGACGTACAGGTAACCATCCGGCCCAATCTCGATTCGACCGCCATTATGAATCGAGGACCCAGGAATGCCATCCAGTAAAATGCTTTTTTCTATCCAGTCCCCATCCTTCCGTTCGATTGAAATGACACGATTCCGTAGCTCACCTGCTTGTTCATACGTATGGTATACATAAGCGAGCTGATTCTCTTCAAAGTCGGGATCAAGGGCCATTCCAAGTAGTCCACCTTCCCCTTCCGCCACGACTTCTTCCGTCAGACGTGGGGCTGTTCGCGAATAATCCCCTTGCGTTCCTTCGACGATTTTTCCATCTCGTTCTGTAATATAAAATGTATCCCCTGACATCTCGACATTCCACGGTGCCTGCAGGGACTCGAAAATGATGTCGGCTCCCTCTTCAGCCTCTTGTTTAGTATCTGTTTGACTCGACTCCTCCGTCTTTGAATCAGTCGCACAACCGACTAATAACATCGTAAGACTCAGCGGGGCGAGCCAGCTCCATTTATTCATTTTCATCACTCCTTAAAGGTTTTTCCCCTGACTTTCTCGTTTCTATTCCTTTATTTACCGATTGAACGATAAAACAAAAAGTCCGCCTTCACAAGGAAGACGGACTTTTAGACGAATCAAATGAATTTAAGATGCAGTCTGTTCTCGATCGCGTTTGACACGCCACATCCGGAAACGATAAATCCCGAGGATGGCGACCATCGCAAGCAATACTTCAGGAATCGGCCACGTCCAAAAGACGAGTGTTAAAGCCGCTGAAAAGACAGCTAATAAAAGATAGACGATCAGCGATTTCCACCAAGCTAATTCCTTTGCAAAACCTAGCTTAAACACGACGAGCGTCAAAATGACGACCGTAATCATCAATGCATTGAAACCCGCACTTAAGTTATTCGGATCACTCCCGACGCCAAGAAACTTGGCGACGGCAGGAATATCGAATTTCGAGAAATCAGAAGCAACGGCAGGTTGTGCAGACATTGCCAGTCCCCCTTACATTGTTAAGAACTCAGTCTTTTCCAAGACGACGACGTTTGTCTTGTTTTTCACGTTCGTTCTTGTTCAACACTTGTTTACGAAGACGAACTGATTCCGGTGTAATTTCACAGTACTCATCTTCATTCAAGAATGTTAATGATTCTTCAAGTGAGAAGACACGTGGACGTTTAAGAACGTTTGTCGTATCTTTCGCAGATGCACGCATGTTCGTCAATTGTTTCGCTTTAACAACGTTAACAGCGAGATCGACGTCACGGTTACATTCCCCGATAATCATTCCTTCATATACTTCAAGGCCTGGCTCGATGAAGATCGTTCCACGGTCTTCAAGAGCAGAGATTGCGTAAGCAGTCGCTTTTCCTGTTTCAATCGAAACCATAACACCACTACGACGACCACCGATGTCTGCGTTGATGAACGGACGGTACTCTTCGAATGTGTGGTTCATGATGCCGTATCCGCGTGTTGCAGATAAGAATTCGTTACGGTAACCAATCAAACCGCGTGAAGGAACGATGAATTCCATTTTCGTTTGACCGTTATCCATTGTTTGCATGTTCGTCAATTCACCTTTACGGAGACCGATCGATTCCATGACTCCACCAGTATACTCTTCAGGAGTATCGATGACGACGCGCTCAAACGGCTCGACTTTAACGCCATCTTCAACTTTGATGATTACCTGTGGTTTCGAAACTTGAATTTCGTAACCTTCACGACGCATGTTTTCGATCAAGATACCAAGGTGAAGCTCACCACGACCTGAAACAATCCAGCGGTCAGGAGAATCTGTGTTTTCGATACGAAGCGAAACATCTGTTTCAAGTTCTTTTTCAAGACGCTCTTCGATTTTACGTGAAGTAACGAGATCCCCTTCACGACCAGCGAATGGCGAGTTGTTGACGATGAACGTCATTTGAAGTGTTGGCTCATCAATCCGAAGCAATGGAAGTGGATCGACGTGTGACGTTGGACACACTGTTTCACCGACGTTGATATCTTCCATACCTGCGATTGCGATCAAGTCTCCAGCTTTCGCTGCTTCGATTTCAACGCGTTTAAGGCCGAAGTATCCGAATAATTTCGTTACACGGAAGTTTTTGATTGATCCATCAAGTTTAGAAAGCGAAACACTATCGCCGACTTTGATTTCTCCACGGAAGACACGACCAACTCCGATACGACCAAGGTAGTTGTCATAATCAAGCATCGTAACTTGGAACTGAAGTGGATCCATGCTGTTATCGACAGGTGCTGGTGTGTGCTCAAGAATCAAATCAAGAACGTTCGTAATTGTATCTTCTTGTTTATCAAGTTCAGGTTCAAATGAACTTGAGCCGTTGACTGCCGATGCATAAACGACTGGGAATTCGAGTTGATCTTCGTCTGCGCCAAGATCGATTAAAAGATCGACGACTTCATCGACGACTTCGAGTGGACGAACCATCGGCTTGTCGATTTTGTTGACGACGACGATTGGTTGTAATCCTTGCTCGAGTGCTTTTTTCAATACGAAACGTGTTTGTGGCATACAGCCTTCACGTGCATCGACGACGAGGATAACGCCATCTACCATACGCATGATACGTTCAACTTCTCCACCGAAATCGGCGTGACCTGGTGTATCAACGATGTTGATGCGGGTATTTTTATAATCGATTGCTGTGTTTTTCGCGAGGATTGTGATTCCGCGTTCACGCTCGATATCATTTGAGTCCATTGCGCGTTCTTCAACTAGTTCATTCGCACGGAATGTCCCAGATTGTTTTAAAAGCTCATCGACGAGTGTCGTTTTACCATGGTCAACGTGGGCGATGATCGCGACGTTGCGTAAATCAGTTCTTACTAAAGTTGTCATAAGTGTGTACCTCTTTCTATTCATTTAAATAATCCAACATTACTTTCGGTCAACTTTAAGAGTATAGCACAGGTTGAGTGGCAGTTGGCAATGACTATGATTCAAGCTTATAGCGAAAGCCTTTTCATTGACCCCGTTTCACGCTAAACTAAATACGTACTCACGTAAAACGAGGGGGAAATGATATGCGGTTCGTCTTTTTATTGTTGGCAGTATTAGCAGTAGGTTCGATGGCAGCGATCGGGATTTTCATCGCTGAACAAAACATGCTGATGGTCTTCATCTCGCTACTTCTAGTATTTGTTTCGATGGGCGTCGGTTTTGTTTTGAAAGCCCGCCTTCGGAGACAGTCTTAAACGTCCTTTATGGGCGTTTCAGCGTGTAGACAAACTTATGAAGCATGAGCATGCGATATCGAGAAGCAATCCGTTCGCGCTTCCCTGTCTCGTCTCGTCTTCAAAGCGGCAATCTTCCGCGCCGCTACAGCAAAGCTGCAGGGTCACGACCGATTGCTTTTCGCTTTAAAAGCGATTCAAGACGGATTGCGCTCTAAACCGTCTGCAGGTCTGGATTTCCTTCACGGCATTACCTAAAAAAGCGTCGCGTTTGGTGACTCATACGGGAAAAGTTCGTGTTTAACGCACTTTCAGAGGCAGGCAAGACCCTGTTCGTAGTCCGTGAAGATCAAGGAGTAACGGCTTGCGCCTCGCCCGAGGAAAGCAACGAAAAAAGACGCTGTATCTCCCAATAGCACTTTGTCTACAGTCTAAAACGTCCTTTATCAAAATCAGGCGAGAATATGCCCACTTCTAAACGATCAGGGTGAAGCCCTAGTGAAAGTGGGAGATGAATCGCCACCCTCTCTTTCAGGTATATCCGTTGTAAGGAGGTGAACATCATGTTGACTCACAAGGCCTACAAATTCAGAATCTATCCGACAAAAGAGCAGGAAATCCTGATCGCGAAGACGATCGGTTGTTCGCGCTTCGTCTTCAACCACTTCTTAGCGAAGTGGGATGAGACGTATAAAGCGACAGGGAAAGGACTGTCCTTCGGGTCTTGTTCGAAAGAACTCCCGTCGTTGAAGCAGGCGTTCGACTGGCTGAAGGAAGTCGATAGCACGTCTATGCAGACGAGCGTCAAACATCTTGCTGATGCCTTTGACCGCTTCTTCAAGAAACAGAACGAACGGCCTCGCTTCAAGTCGAAGAGCAATCCCGTTCAATCGTACAAGACGAACATTCAAGGTAAGTCTCAACTTCCTGATGTCTCGATCGTCGGCAACAAGTTAAAACTCCCGAAGTTGAAATGGGTGCGTTTCGCTAACTCGAGGCAGGTCGTCGGACGCATCTTGAACGCGACCATCCGGCGTAACGCTTCAGGAAAATACTTCGTCTCCCTGCTCGTCGAGCAGGAGAGCAACGAAATGCCGAAGACGGGCTCATCCGTCGGCGTCGATGTCGGATTGAAGCACTTCGCCGTCCTGTCGGACGGCACGGTATACAAGAACGACCGTTACTTCCGTTCGCTTGAGCAAAAGCTGGCGCGCGAGCAACGCAAGCTTTCTCGTCGTCAACGGTTGGCCTTGGACAAGAAAGTAACACTTTCCGAGGCGAAGAACTACCAGAAGCAGAAGCGAAAGGTCGCCCGCATCCACGAGAAGATCGCCAACAAGCGAACCGATTTCCTGCACAAGGTGTCGACCGAGACCGTCAAAAACCACGACGTCATCGGCATCGAGACCTTGCAAGTGAAGAACATGCAGAAGAATCGCAAGTTGAGCAAGTCCATCTCTGAGGTCAGTTGGTCGGAGTTCTTCCGCATGCTCGGATACAAGGCGGCATGGTACGGAAAGACCGTCGTGAAAGTCGGCAAGACCTTCGCCTCTAGTCAACTGTGTTCCAGTTGCGGACATCAACACAAAGACGTGAAACATCTTGGCTTGCGTGAATGGACATGCCCGAGTTGCGGCATCCACCACGACCGTGATGTGAACGCAGGACTGAACCTCAAACAAGAAGCTGAACGCCTCTTAGCTTCTTCAACCGTCGGGACGACGGGGTTAGCCTGATCAGGTTTCGACCGTCAGGTCGGATCACTCAGGAATCCTCCACCTCTAAGCGAAGCGTAGGTGGAGGTAGTTCAAGGGCGTTTTATTTGTTTACATACGTCAATACGTCTGCGACAAATGTCCGACTCCCTGCAAGAACACTCGTTTGTTCTTGGAAAGTCATCGCGTCGCCTTCAATTGTCCCGACGCGCCCTCCAAGCTCCTCAATCAACAGTTGTCCAGCTGCGTAATCCCATGGCATGTTTCGCATCGTAATGTAGCCGTCAACACGCCCCGCGGCGACCCAAGCGAGTTCAAGCGAGGCGGCACCGACTGCCCGAACCCCAACAGCGTCTTTTACGAGTGGCGCTAGCAATGCTGCATCAATTCTTCGATTGGCAGTCACCCACGTCGCATTCATACAGATGATCGCATCACTAACCGGCTTCTCTTCAATTGGCGCTAATCGAATTCCATTTTCGAATGCGCCCTGTCCTTTAATGCAATGAAACATCTCATCCGCCATGACGTCATACACAAATCCATACTGAAGTTCGCCCTCTACCATGATGGCAATCGAAATCGCAAATAAGCGTTTTTGGCGAATGAAATTCATCGTGCCGTCAATCGGATCGACGAACCAAATCGTGCCACCCAATGTTTCAGGTCGCGCCGCACGCCCTTCTTCTCCATATATATGATGATCTGGATACTGATTCAGGATACCTTCAATTAATAAATCTTCGACATTTTTGTCAATCTCCGTCACTAAGTCACTTTTATTCGTTTTTTCTTCGATATGATACGCATGGTCTATCATCTGACGGATATATTTACCCGCTCGTTTCATTAAATCGATAGCATGTAACTCTATGCCTTGCATGCGCCTCACTCCTTTTATATGATTCCTGTCTTTTCCATAGTAACAAAAAAAGAAAACCAGCGAAAATTTTCGCTGGTTGATTGATTTAATTTATTTGATTTTTAGTTTATCGTTTACTGAATTATGCCTCTAATAACACCATTTCTTGGCGGTATTTTTCGAGACGCTCTTTACTGGCACCAACCGCTTCTGCATCACTTTCTACGATTGCATCGTGCAATGTTGCGAGCTCATAATCAATTTCGAGACGCAATACCGGAATGCGTTTTTCTGCATCTTTTCTCTTGTATGCTTCTATTACTTGTTTCACAGTAACCACACTCCTTCGCGAGATAAATGAACGTTTTAATTATCAGACAATTGCGACTAATTGGTGGATTGAATCTATAATAGTACGATTCAACTTAGATGTAAAGCATCTATTTTTAAAAATTACAGTTTAACGATATCGTCTTGTATGTAATATATAACCCATTTTTCTTTATTCTAAACAACTAATCGGTTTCCCTTTCAGGATATATGTAGGATGCACACTAAAAAAAGACAAGGAATTCCGAATGGAATCCTCGCCTTTCTCTCTTAATCATTCTTCATTTTTTCATTCGTAAAATCGGTTCGTCTTGTTTGATTGCTTGTTGGACCGCACGGTAACTGGAGCAACCTGTTTCTTCGAAATAGAATTGATCGAGTTGTTTTTCTTCCGACTTCGCATTCACGATTTTCTTGAAGGCTTTATATGTCCGCATAAATTCTTCACGTGACACACCTTTTTCGTAAGCTTCTTCGACGATGTTAAAAAAATCAATGACGGTGACGATTTCCTTCGTCGACCAGTCTGGGTTGATGGGATAATTAAGAGCCATCCTGACACATCCTTTCTTCACGATTCTTATTTTACAATGAAATCGAAGATAAAACAGTTGCAACGTTATGAAAACTTGTTATAGTTAGCTTGTTTGATTGTTTTTTTATTCGGTTTTAAGGGGGGAAATCTGGTGCAAACAAAAAGCTTAACACAGCTCGATACACCTTTATTCGATGCGCTACTCGCGCATGCGAAACGTCAACCAATTCAATTTCATATTCCTGGTCATAAGAATGGGCAAGGAATGGATCCTGCATTTCGATCGTTCATCGGTCAAAATGCACTCGATATCGATTTAATCAACATCGCTCCACTCGATGATTTACATCATCCGAAAACGATTATCAAAGATGCCCATCAATTGGCGGCACAAGCATTCCATGCAGATGAAACGTTTTTCTCTGTCCAAGGAACGTCAACGGCAATCATGGCAATGATCATGAGCGTCGTCGGTCCGGACGATAAAATCCTCGTTCCGCGAAATGTCCATAAATCGATCATGTCGGCTATCGTTCTTTCTGGAGCGCACCCGATTTTCATTCACCCTGAATTTGATGAAATGTTTGGAATTGCTCACGGTATCACACCAAGTGCCGTCGAACGTGCCCTCAGTCTTCATCCTGATACGAAGGCGATCCTCGTCATCAACCCGACGTACTTCGGTGTCGCAGGCGACCTTGAGAGCATCGTCAAGCTTGCTCATGGGAAAGGGATCCCTGTCCTCGTTGACGAAGCACACGGCGTCCATATCGGCTTCCACGATGATATGCCGCTATCAGCAATGCAAGCAGGGGCTGACTTAGCCGCTACGAGTGTGCACAAACTGGGTGGATCACTCACAGGAAGTTCTGTCTTGAACGTCCGCCGAGGTCTGGTCTCGCCCGATAAAGTCCAGACTGTCCTCTCGATGTTGACGACGACTTCAACATCGTATCTGTTACTCGCTTCACTCGATTGCGCACGGCGCCATCTCGCGATTAATGGTGAGGCAATGAACCGACGCGCACTTGAACTATCGACACGGATGCGGATGGGTCTCGCTAAGTTGCCTTACCTCGCCGTCTTCGGTGAATCGGACTTACATTCGAGTGCGACATTCGCGTTCGACCCGACTAAAGTATTGATTTCGGTCAAAGGACTCGGTATTTCTGGTCACCTCGTCGAAGAGTTCTTACGCGAAGAACACCGGATTGAAGTCGAACTATCAGATTTGAATAACATCCTCTTAATCATCACTTCAGGCGACTCTGAGGAAACGATTGACGCCTTACTGTCTGGAATGACCGAGCTCGTTGAGCGGTACCGTGATACAGGTGCGAAAACAACTTCTCATTCTATCATGTTGCCGGACATACCTGCGCTCGCATTAAGTCCACGCGATGCCTTCTACGAAGAAACGGAAACGATTCCGCTCGCGCAAGCCGTAGGACGGATTTCTGCAGAATTCATGATGGTCTATCCGCCGGGCATCCCGATCTTCATTCCTGGTGAGATGATTACGACGGATAACTTAGCGTATATTAAAGAAAATATCGAAGCGGGTCTTCCTGTCCAAGGGCTTGAGGATCATTCACTCGAAACAATTAAAGTCATTCAACAATCGAATGCCATTCGATGATTCAAACGAAAGCAGACGTTACAGCTTCTCAAAAAAGTACGGGCGCAGGATATCAAATCCTCCGCCCGTACTTTTTATTTTACCAAGACCACACCTTAGCCTCTTGCATATGATAATGAAAAAAAGCCCTTAAGCGGTCGGCTCCCCGCTTAAGGGCTTAAAGCTTATTTAATGATGTGGATTGGGCTACCGATTGCAACTTCAGCAGTTTCCATCGCGATTTCACCGAGTGAAGGGTGCGCGTGGATTGTGAGTGCGATATCTTCAGCAGTCATTCCAGACTCGATTGCGAGTCCCATCTCTGCGATCATGTCAGATGCGCCTGTACCAGCGATTTGAGCACCGATCAAGAGACCGTCTGATTTGCGTGTGATCATTTTCAAGAAGCCGTCTGGCTCGTTGAGTGCAAGGGCACGACCGTTTGCAGCATAAGGGAATTTAGAAGCGAGGTAATCAAGACCTTCTTCTTTCGCTTGTGCTTCTGTATAACCGACTGTTGCGAGTTCTGGGTCTGTGAAGACAACCGCAGGAATTGCGCTATAGTCGAGGTATGCCGGGTGTCCAGCAGCAGCTTCAGCAGCGATTTTCGCTTCGAAAGATGCTTTGTGCGCAAGTGGTGGTCCAGGAACGATGTCCCCGATTGCGTAGATGTTTTCGTTAGACGTACGGCACTGATCGTCGATTTCGACAAGTCCGCGCTCGCTAAGTTTAACTTCAGCCATCTCAAGACCGAGATCAGAAGTGTTCGGGCGACGACCGACAGTGACGAGGACGTAGTCCGCTTCAACTGTTTGTGTTTCACCTTTCACTTCGAACGTTACTTTAACGCCGTCTTCTGTCTCTTCCACACTTTGTGCAAGTGCTTCGTTGTGGATTGTGATGTTCCCTTTTTGTTTGAGCTTTTTCTTGACGACTTGTGTCATTGCCGGCTCAAAACCAGAAAGGATGTCTTTTGTTCCTTCTAAGATGACAACTTCAGTATCGAAGTTAGCATACGCTGTACCAAGCTCCATTCCGATGTATCCGCCACCGATGACGATGAGTTTTTTCGGAAGTTCAGGAAGGTTCAATGCGCCTGTAGAAGAAAGGACACGTTTAGACCATTTGAACGCTGGAAGTTCGATTGGAGTCGAACCTGTTGCAATGATACATTTTTTGAATTTGTAAGGTGTTGAAGAATCTTCGTTGATGATACGAACTGTATCTTCAGATTGGAAGTATGCTTCCCCTACGACTGTTTCGATGTTGTTACCTTTAAGAAGGCCGCCAACACCACCCGTTAATTTGTTAACGACTGATTGTTTCCAAGATTGAACTTTCGAGAAATCGACTGCAACGTTCTCAGATGTGATCCCCATTGAGTCCGAACCTTTTGCATGTTGGAAGTTGTGTCCAGCTGTAATTAACGCTTTTGACGGGATACATCCAACGTTCAAGCAAACACCACCGACGTTTTCACGTTCGACGACTGTTACTTTAAGTCCGAGTTGTGCGCCACGAATTGCAGCGACATAACCACCAGGGCCGGCCCCGATTACGAGTAAATCTGTTTCTTGTGCGAATTCACCTACTACCATTGCTTATCCCTCCATAATGAGAAGTTGTGGGTCGTTCAACAAGCGTTTAACTAGGTTAAGCGCGTTTTGTGCTGTTGCACCATCAATGAGACGGTGGTCAAAGCTGAATGAAAGTGCAAGTACTGGTGCTGCAACGATTTCACCGTTTTTAACGACTGCTTTTTCAGCAATACGGCCGATACCGAGGATTGCAACTTCCGGGTGGTTGATGACAGGTGTGAACCATTGTCCGCCAGCAGAACCGATGTTTGTGATTGTGATCGATCCGCCTTTCATCTCTTCACCAGAAAGTTTACCATCACGTGCTTTACCAGCTAAATCATTGATATCATCAGCGAGTGAGAAGATTGATTTGCGATCTGCGTCTTTGACGACAGGTACGACAAGTCCGTTATCTGTATCCGCTGCGATACCGATGTTGAAGTAGTTTTTGTAGACGATTTCTTCGTTAGCATCATCGATTGAAGCGTTGATAGTCGGGTACTTTTTAGCAGCCGCAGTCAATGCTTTAACGACGAACGGAAGGTAAGTCAATTTCGTACCTTGTGCTGCAGCAACTTCTTTGAAGTTTTTGCGGAGTGCCACGAGGTTCGTTACATCGACTTCGTCCATAAGTGTTACGTGTGGTGCCGTATGTTTCGAGTTGACCATTGCTTTCGAAATCGCTTTACGGATACCTTTGATTTTTTCGCGTGTTTCAAGCTCAGGTTGAGCAGCAACATACGGTTTCACTTCAGCTTTAGGAGCAGATGCTTGTGCAGATGCTTTTTCTTCTGAAGCTGGTGCAGTAGAAGATTGACCACCGTTTGCAAATGCATCGATGTCTTCTTTAACGACGCGACCGTTGTCTCCAGAACCTTGAACTTCACGGATGTCGACGCCTTTTTCACGTGCATATTTACGGACAGAAGGCATCGCGATGACACGTTCTGATTTGTGGATTTGAACTTCAGTCGGCTTGTCTTCGACTTTTTGATCCGTGTCTTGGACATCTTTTGCGTTTTCTTCTGCTTTAGGTTGTTCAGGAGCTGCTTCTTCAGAAGGAGCTGAACCTTCACCTTCGACGTCGAATGAGATTAATACGTCACCAACAACAGCAACGACACCTTCGTCTACTTTTACTTCTTTGACTGTACCATCAACTGGTGACGGGATTTCAACGACCGCTTTATCGTTTTGAACTTCAAGAAGAACGTCGTCCTCTTTTACTGTGTCGCCCGCTTTTACGAACCACTTTACGATTTCGCCTTCGTGAATACCCTCACCGATATCCGGCAATTTGAATTCAAATAAACCCATTTGAATATGCCTCCTTTTATTTCACTCTTCTAGTCAATTGTTATCTTTAAAACGGAAGCAAGGAGAGAATTTCCCCTCTCCTTTTTCCGAATCACGCTTAGAAATTGTAAACTGTTTTTACTTTTTCAACGATATCTTTGTGGTCTGGAATCCAGACGTCTTCACCTTGTGCGAATGGGAAGATTGTATCTGGAGCCGTTACACGAAGAATCGGTGCTTCAAGATCAAGAATTGCACGCTCTTGAATTTCAGTTGCGACCATTGCAGCCACACCTGCTTGTTTTTGAGCTTCTTGAACGACAACGACACGGTTCGTTTTCTTAACTGACGCAACGATTGTATCGATATCGATTGGGCTGATTGTCATCAAGTCGATGATTTCGACGCTGATGTTTTCTTTTTCAAGTTCCTCAGCTGCTTTAAGTGAAGCGTGGACCATCGCGCCGTACGTGACGATTGTAACGTCTGTACCTTCACGTTTGATGTCTGCTTTACCGAGTTCGACCGTGTAGTCCCCTTCAGGAACCTCGCCACGGAATGAACGGTAGAGTTTCATGTGCTCAAGGAAAACGACTGGGTCGTTATCGCGGATTGACGCGATCAAAAGACCTTTTGCATCGTACGGAGTTGACGGGATGACGACTTTAAGTCCTGGTGACTGAGCCATCAATCCTTCTAAGTTATCCGCGTGAAGTTCTGGTGTCTTAACGCCACCACCGAATGGTGAACGGATTGTAACTGGTGCACTGTACGTACCACCTGAACGGTAACGTAGACGCGCGAGCTGAGCTGCTACTGAATCGAACACTTCGAAAACGAAACCGAAGAATTGGATTTCCATGATTGGGCGGAAACCAGTCAAGCTGAACCCGACTGCAAGACCACCAATACCTGACTCGGCGAGTGGTGTATCGAAGACGCGGTCTTCGCCTAATTCATCTTGAAGACCTTCTGTCGCACGGAATACCCCACCGTTTTTACCGACGTCTTCACCGAACAAGAGAACTTGCTCGTCGCGTTTCATCTCGACGCGCATTGCGTCAGTGATCGCTTGGATCATCGTCATTTGTGCCATGGGTTATTTCGACTCCTTTGCTGTATACTCATCAAGCTGCTCTTGCAGGTTTTGTGGTAACTTTTCAGCCATCACGTTGATGAAGTCAGTAACTTTTTGTTTTGGTTCTTTGTCAGCTTGTGCAAGTGCTTCTTTCACATCAGCTTTTGCTTGCTCGATGACTTCGTTTTCTTTGTCTTCGTTCCAAAGACCTTTTGTTTCCATGAACGCACGGAAACGAACGAGTGGATCTTGAGCTTGATACTCATCATCCATATCTTTTGTACGGTAACGTGTCGGATCATCACCAGCGAGTGTGTGTGGTCCGTAACGGTACGTGAGTGTTTCGATCAATGTCGGTACACCGTTGAGTGCTTCGACACGTGCTTGTTTCGTTGCAGCGTAAACTGCGAGAACGTCCATACCGTCAACTTGAATACCGTTGATGCCGGCAGCGACCGCTTTTTGTGCAATTGTTTTTGCCATTGATTGTTTTTCAACCGGCGTCGAAATTGCGAAACGGTTGTTTTGGACAACGAAGATTGCAGGGGCTTTAAATGCTCCAGCAAAGTTCATTCCTTCGTAGAAATCACCTTGTGAAGAACCGCCATCACCTGTATATGTGATTGCTACTTGCTCTTTACCACTTTTCTTAAGACCGAGTGCAACACCGGCAGCTTGAACGATTTGTGCACCGATGATGATTTGTGGCATTAAGACGTTCACACCTTCAGGAATCTTACCGCCTGTGATGTGTCCACGTGAGAACAAGAATGCTTTGTAGAGTGGGAAGCCATGGAAGACCATCTGTGGAATATCACGGTATCCAGGAAGAATCCAGTCATCCTTATCGAGTGCGAATTGTGTTCCGATCATTGACGCTTCTTGTCCTGCTACTGGAGCATAGAAACCAAGACGTCCTTGACGGTTGAGTGAGATTGCACGTTGGTCCCAGATACGTGTGTATACGAGACGACGCATTAATTCCGTTAATTCTTCATCTGAGAGATCCGGCATAGCGTCTTTGTTGACGACTTCACCTTTCTCGTCAAGAATGCGGAACGTTTCAAAGTTTTCTTCCACGTTTTTAAACATGTTTAAGTTCATCTTTTCACCTCATCCTTTCACTGTGCTCAGCGAAATATTCCTCTGACTGATTTGCCCACATACCAATAGTGTTCAAAAATCGAAGTCCCGTGTGACCTTTCTTGAACATATATCTGTGTACCTATTCAGTTGAGTAAACTGTATTAACATGACTCGACACGATTTGATGTCTTGTTCATTACGTTACAAGTATAAAACTGTAACGCCTATAAAATCAAAGGAAATGTTTTATTTTTTTTTACGACCGTCATTTGTGACGCCTTTCACAAAAACCTTCTGTTTCTCCTTCTGTACTATTCAACTATTTGTAACTGTGTTAGTTATGAATTTCCCCTTTCGCTTGTGCTATAATTTTTATAGATGAAAGGGGTGTTGTTCATGATCACCATGAATGAAATCGTACGCGAAGAAGTTCCGACGCTTCACGAACGATCGGTGGAAGTTACTTTCCCACTCAGTGAGGAAGATAAAGAAACGATGCGCTTGATGCGCGAGTTTCTTGCTAACAGTCAAGATGATGAAATAGCTGAAAAGTACGATTTGCGTAGCGGGATAGGTCTTGCTGCTCCTCAAATCGGTGTCAATAAGCGGATGTTCGCGATTCGACTTCCAGACGGCGACGATCTTTTAGAGTTCGGAATCTATAATCCGAAAATCATCAGCCACTCTGTCGAACAGACGTTTTTAACTGGTGGTGAAGGTTGCCTATCCGTCGACCGTGAAGTCGAAGGTCACGTGCCACGCTATATGCGTATTACCCTTACTGGCATCGATCATAACGGAATTCCTGTAAAATTAAGATTAAAAGGTATGAAAGCCATCGTTTGCCAGCATGAATATGACCATTTAGACGGCATCATGTTTTACGATCGAATCGATAAAAAAGAACCATTCAAGGAATATGGACCTGCCACATGAGTTCTTCCACGCCTTGAAACAAAAAAGCCATTTCCTGATTCAGGAAATGGCTTTTTTCGTTAAACTTCCATAATGATCGGCATGACCATCGGATGACGTTGTGTTTTTTCAGTTAAATAAGGTGTTAATGTATCGTTGATGACTTGTTTGATATCTGTCCACTTCGTGTTTCGGTTCGTTAATGATTGTTCTAACGAACGTTTCAACAAGCGCTCCGCATCTTTAATTAAGTTGCCTGATTCACGCATGTAGACGAATCCACGAGAAATGATGTCCGGTCCAGAAACAAGACGGTTTGTTTTCGAGTCGAGTGTGACGACGACGACGACAAGTCCTTCTTCCGAAAGAATACGACGATCGCGTAACACGATGTTTCCAATATCTCCAATCCCTTTTCCATCGACGTATACCGCATTCGCCTGGATTTTACCAGTGATCGCTGCTGCATTGGCATCGAGTGCTAAGACTTCACCGTTATCCATGACGAAACAGTTCTCTTCCGGAACACCCGCATCCATCGCAAGCGACATGTGTTTTTTCAACATGCGGTATTCACCGTGAATCGGCATGAAGTACTTCGGCTTGAGTAGGCGCAGCATCAAGAGTTGCTCTTGCTGACTACCGTGACCTGACGTATGGATATCATTGAGCTTACCATACATCACGTCTGCCCCTGCTTTATACAGCTGGTTGATCGTTTTCCCGACCGAAACAACGTTTCCTGGGATCGGTGAAGACGAGAAGATGACCAAATCATCGGGAATGATTGAAATCTGACGGTGTGTCCCATTGGCGATTCGGCTTAACGCTGCCATCGGCTCTCCTTGCGAACCTGTACAAAGAATCGTAATTTCATTCGATTTATACCGTTTCATTTCATTCGGCTCGATGATTGTTCCTTTAGGTGCCTTGATGAAATCAAGCTCTTGTCCAATCATCATGACCTTGTCCATGCTTCGACCGAAGACGACGATTTTCCGTCCTGCTTCGACCGAGGCATTGACGACTTGTTGGAGACGATAGATGTTCGAGGCGAACGTCGCAAAGATGATTCGTCCATCCGCTTTCCGGAAAATATCCGAAATCGTTTCACCGACAACCCGTTCACTCATCGTAAATCCTTCAACTTCAGCATTCGTCGAGTCAGATAAGAGACAAAGTACGCCTTCTTTCCCGAGTTCTGCCATCTTCGCTAAGTCAGCAGGCTCCCCAACTGGTGTGAAGTCGAACTTAAAGTCCCCCGTATGGACGATATTGCCTTGTGGCGTTTTTACGACGACACCGAACGAATTTGGAATCGAGTGTGTCGTCCGGAAGAATGAAATACTTGTCTTCCGGAACTTGATGATCGAGTCCTCATCAATTTCATGAAGTTCCGCCGTCCGTAATAAACCATGCTCTTCTAATTTGACCTTGATTAAACCAAGGGCAATTTTCCCCGCATAAATCGGTAAGTTCACTTGTTTTAATAAGAAAGGAAGTCCGCCGATATGATCTTCGTGTCCGTGTGTAATGAACACACCTTTGACTTTATCTTTATTTTTGATTAAATACGTGTAATCTGGAATAACATAATCGATTCCGAGCAATTCATCTTCTGGGAACATGACCCCTGCATCAATGACGATGATTTCATCTTGGAATTGAACCACATATGTGTTCTTCCCGATTTCTCCTAAACCGCCGAGTGCGAATACGGCTGCTTGGTGGTTTTTGACGAACTTCATGCGAACGTCGCTACCTTGTAGTCAACACTTTGTTTTTCGTACTCTAGGAATTCTCCACTTACTTCGCGGATGAATTCAACATTAATGTCTTTGATGAGATGATCAATCGATGTTCGCACGTCACGAATGCTCTCTCCTTCAACATACATAACCTCTGTCCGTTCTCTTACTGGTGCTTCCGAACGAAGCGGTTGATAAAATACTTTAAAAATCATACTTAGCAACTCCTTATCAGTCCATTGTTTTTTGTCCTTAGATTAGTATACACGAAAACGGTTCATTTTTTCATCCTTATTCAACAACTGATATCTGCTTGAACCTAGGCGCTATGCTATACTTTCATTTGTAAACGGCTATTCAGCCAATTAAATAGAGAAGGTGAAACCATGGCAAATCAAAAAGTCGTCTTTTTCGATATCGATGGAACCTTGCTTCACGATGGTCATTTCATACCGGAATCGACAAAACAGGCAATCAAACAACTACAGGAAAACGGCGTTTACGTCGCCATCGCTACCGGGCGTGGTCCTACAATGCTGTCAGGCGTCCGTGAGCAACTCGGCATCGATACCGTCATTGGCTACAACGGTCAAATCGTCGTTCATCAAAATGAAGTCATCTATAAACGTCCGCAACCCGTCGATGATTTGAAACATTTAACATCACGTGCAAAAGAGAATGGGCACACACTTGTTTATCTCGGCGAGAAACAAGGCTTCACGACGCGTCAAACAGACGAGACCGTCGCGACGTCACTCGGCGCGCTCGATATTCCCCTTCCTGCTTATAATGAAGAAGCTTACGAGACGCACGATATCTTCCAAACCCTCGTCTATTGCCGGGCAGAAGAAGAATCGATTTATACGCAAAACTACCAAGCATTCGATTTCATTCGCTGGCACCCACAAGCGATGGACGTCATCAATGCCGGATCGTCGAAAGCCGATGGAATTAAACAATTCCTCCGTTTAACGGATATCAAACGTGAAGATACGTTTGCTTTCGGTGACGCACTGAACGATCTCGAGATGCTCCGCTACGTCGGAACAGGCATCGCGATGGGCAATGGATTAGACGAAACAAAAGCCGCCGCCGACTTCGTCACGAAACACATTCTTGAAGACGGCATCGCGCACGGTTTAAAAAAATTCCAATTAATTTAAAAGGGATACAAAAAAAGCTGAGGAGATCCCTCAGCTTTTTACTTTATGGATGGCTCGTTCGAGACGATCCAAATCTTCGTTTTCTCCAATGACGACAAGGTAGTCGCCCTTTTCAATGACTTCATCAGCTTGTAACGAAATCATGACATTTTCTCCCCGTTTGATCGCGACGACGTTCGCGCCGTACTTACTTCGTAAATCAAGATCAATCAACGTTTTGTTTGCCATGCGATCGCTGACCTTGATTTCAACGATTGAGAATTCTTGAGACAGGTCAAGATAATCCAAAATATTCGAACTCATCAGGCCGTTCGCAATCCTAACCCCCATGTCACGTTCCGGGTGAACAATGAAGTCAGCACCGATTTTCCGCAATACTTTTTCGTGGTAATCGTTCGTCGCTTTGACAGTAATCGATTTAACACCGAGTTCTTTTAAAATCAACGTTGTCAAAATCGAAGCTTGAATGTTTTCCCCAATCGCAACGATGACGTGATCAAAGTTTCGAATTCCAAGACTTTTCAATACGTTCTCATCCGTCGTATCGGCGATGACGGAGTGTGTCGCAATCCCCATGTATTCATTGACACGTTCTTCATCCGAATCAATCGCTAGAACGTCATAGCCATTCTTCGATAATTCACGGACGATCGAACCACCAAAACGCCCCAAACCAATTACTGCAAACTCTCCATTCATGTTCAACTCTCCTTCAGATTTCGCTTCGTCAGTAGTAGTGTACCCGATTCCTTCTTAAAATACTATAAACGCCTTCACAGTGCGTGAAGGCGTTTAAGATCTCGCTATTTTTTTACTTTTTCGCCTCTGACATAATCGTTATCAAACAGGAACAATCGTAAAATCAGATAGAGTGCCGGAATCAATAATAATAGTCCGAAGATAAAGACTACGACAAGCGACGTCGCCATTGTTTCGTTAACGACCGCTTTATTGATATCGATGTACGGATATAAGATATACGGTAAATGAGTATAACCGTATCCGAACCATGCAACTCCGTATTGAGCCATGACAGCAATAAAGGCAATTCCATAATTCCGCTTCAGGTAGACGAGTGCGACTGCAACACAGAAGAACACAAAACTTGCTGCGAACCACCACCAGTTACCATTCAAAATGTTTTCATAATGCCATGCGGCTTGATTCTTTAAACCAAAGAACACAAGTCCACAGACGATGATCGTTGGAATGCTCCAAAAGAGCGCCCATTTCCGAATCAAGTCACTCGCCCCTACATCTCGCGCCTTATCTGCGTAGAACAAAAGGAACATCGCACTAATATAAAGGACAGAGACAATCGCGAGTGCTACGACTGACCAGGAATAAAAGTTCGTAAACAATTTCGTCCCTAAAAACT
Organism: Exiguobacterium sp. QJM3NY_9; assembly: GCF_056173545.1. Lineage (NCBI taxonomy): Bacteria > Bacillati > Bacillota > Bacilli > Caryophanales > Exiguobacterium > Exiguobacterium sp. QJM3NY_9. Next base: position 2,009,180 of record NZ_CM149679.1, read on the forward strand.
CAACCGTTTCATTCGTTTTACGAATAAAGCCACCTTGACTAATCGTCAACGTCGTCGACATCGCAGCCGGAATCAAGAGCCCCGTCGCACCATAGAGAAACGTATAGAACATACTATCGTTCGAACCGTAGTTCGCAAAGGCATAAAAGCTGCCGCGAATCGCAATCAGAACGAGTACGATTGATGCAGGCACGAGAAGTGCCGTTCCGTAGTAATAAGCTGTGTCCGGGAAAAACCCGACGAGACCAACAAAGAAGAAGACGAAGAAAACGTTCGTCACTTCCCAAACGGGCGAAAGGTAACGTAAAATCAATCGATTCGTCAAATGATCTCGTTTTGTATATTTCGAGTAAAATGCGTAAAATCCAGCACCGAAGTCAATTGAGGCAACGATGAGATATCCATAGAGGAACGTCCAAAGTACGGTTATTCCTAGTGTTTGAATGTCCAACTCGTTCCCTCCTTATTCTTTATCGTCCGCAAACATCGCTTCACCGCGAGTATGGTGATCGTCTGCGAGTTCTTTACCGACAGGATTATTCTTAAACATACGGAGCAATACGACTGTACAAATCGTACCAAGTAAGAGGTACAACATGCTGAATAGAATCAGCATCGGTCCGACTGCAGTAGATGTCGTCGCTGCGTCAGCCGTTCTCATAATACCATATAGCGTCCATGGTTGACGTCCGATTTCCGCGTACATCCAACCTGCTTCAATCGAAACGATGGCAAGTGGTCCACCAATGAAAATACCGCGCAGTAACCATTTATTATACGGGTTCAACTTTTTCAGTCGGAATGCAAGTATGAACAAGGCGGAAATCGCTGCTAAATACATCCCAATCGATACCATGATATCGAAGAAATAGTGGACGAATAAAGGCGCTTGATCTTCTTTCGCAAATTCATTTAGACCGATGACTTCTGTATCTGGTGCTCCACCTGCAAGAATTGACAAGGCGTATGGAATCTTAACCGCACCTTTGATGTCATAACTACCATCTTCTTGCTCATCCAAAATCCCACCGAAAATCAATTCTGCTTCATTTGTCGTTTCAAAATGCCACTCCGCTGCTGCTAATTTTTCAGGTTGATATTTCGCAAGGTACTTTCCTGAAAAATCACCGACGAGCGCTGTCGAGAAGGCGAAAATCAATCCAGCCATGACTGTCAGACGAAGTGCCTTTTTGTGATACGCCGTCTCGGCTGCGGACAATGTTTTCTTACGCAATAAATGGAACGCGGCAATTGCTGCTAAGATGAACGCGACCGTCAAGTAAGCAGATACAATGACGTGTGTCGCTTTTGTTGGCGTTGCCGTATTGAACATCGCTTTTAACGGTTCGATTTGTGTTAACGTTCCGTTGACAATTTTAAAACCTTCCGGAGAATTCATGAACGAGTTAACTGTCGTGATAAAGAAGGCTGACGCCGTTGCCCCGATGACGACCGGAATCCCGATTAACCAGTGTAACCATGGATTCTTAAAGCGATCCCATGTGTACAAGTAAATCCCAAGGAAGATCGCTTCAAAGAAGAAGGCGAACGTTTCCATGAAGAGTGGCAAAGCAATCGTCTGTCCGGCTACTTGCATTAATGAAGGCCATAAGAGCGATAATTGTAATCCGATTGCCGTCCCCGTAACGACTCCGACCGCTACCGTTACGATATAACCGCGCGTCCAACGTCGTGCTAAAAGAATATAATCTGGATCTTTTCGTTTAATTCCAATGTACTCGGCTGCGAGTACCATCAACGGAACTCCTACACCAATCGTTGCAAAAATGATGTGAAATGCTAATGTGAGCCCTGTCAATAATCGACTGAGCATAACTGGATCATTGAACATGTGTGTGCCCCCCTCTTCCTAAACGTACTTCTATATATGTTTATATCCGTATCATAGAGAACATAATCATTTGTGTCTGTTCTAAATGTTTGATGTAACAAATTGTTCACATCTATTCGTGATTTTCTTCACAAAACGTTCGAAAACTAGATGATCTCGCTAAATGAAAACCCTTTACTTCGATTTGAGGCGAAGTAAAGGGCATTTCTACAGTCTTTTTACGATTCATTCAGTTTACACATATTCACGGAAGTAATGATCCAGTAAATTAATCACAAATGGGATCGCCTCTTCATCCGGATTCAACGTCGGCTGATGTAAACCGGACGTTGGATTATCGATTCCAAGCCAAAACATCATGCCTGGGACTTCTTTTAACATGAATCCAAAGTCTTCACCCGTCATCGCAGCGTCGCATTCAACATAATTTGCATTCATCTTAACGAATGAAGAAAATTTATCGACGACGTTTTGATCATTAACGACTTCGTAATAGCGGTTTCCAAATTGCAAATCAATTTTCACGCCAAATGATGCTTCAATTCCACGAACGATGTCACGTACCCGTTCTTCTAATTTTTCCATGTCAGTACCGTTCAACGCACGCATCGTTCCATCTAGCACAGCTCGACCGGCAATAACATTTTCACGAATCCCCGCATCGACCTTGCCAATCGTGATGACACTACAATTCATCGGATTGATTGATCGACTGACGATTGTTTGCAACTGCATGATGAGTGCAGCCTGAGCAACGACCGTATCGACCGTCAAGTGTGGAAATGCAGCATGACCACTTTGACCATAAATCGTGATGTGAACTTCCCGCGCACTGGCAAATAATACGCCAGGACGACTCGCAATTGTCCCGACCGGATATTCAGGTGCCACATGGAGACCATACATTTCACTCGGACGATATTTTTCGAATAATGGACTTTTAATCATCGGTTCCGCTCCACCCGGACCTTCTTCTGCCGGTTGGAATAAGAAGACGACGTCATCCATGATCGGTAACTCGACAAGACGACGAAGCAGACCTAACGCAATTGACGCATGGACGTCATGCCCACAGGCGTGCATCATTCCCGGATGCTCCGAACCAAAAGGAAGACCCGTCGCTTCTTCGATCGGCAAACCATCGATATCTGCGCGGTAACCGATTGTTCGATTTCCGGTCAACCCTTTAACACGAACGAAAACACCTGTTTCAAACGTATCGTAGCTGACGCGGTCTTCAGGATAAGAGCGAATCTGATTTAAAATAAAGGCTTGCGTCTTGAACTCCTTGAATCCTAATTCAGGTATTTTATGAAGTTCTCTTCGCATTTCAATCGCGTATTCCATCTGACTGACTTCCCCCTTCTTCTTTTACGATGTCCCAAAAGGCTTGGACTTGTTTTAACTCAAGCATGGATTCCGTCGATAAAATCCATGTATCGCGTTTCAGTACTTTACCCGAAGACGTCTTCAACGGAATCTGCATCACTTCGCTCGATTCTTGAATCGTTGACTCTGGTAAAATCGCGAATCCAATGCCGTGTAACGCCATTTGTTTACAAGTTTCGATTTGGTCGACGACGAGCGTCCGCGCAGGCGGACTTGAAAAACGATCCTGCCACCACTCGAGTATTTCTTGATAGTACGTCGAATCACTTTTGAACTGAATGAATGGTCGGTCCGTCTTACGCAACTGTTCAAGCGTCGTCAACTCACTATCAACAAGATAGAGCGGGTCTGAGAACAACCGTTCCTTGACGCCCTTCCAGTCCGGATTACCTCGAATGATGCCGATATGAAAATGTTCTTCGAGCATATGCCGCATCATTTCACTCGACCACCCTGTTACGAGTTGGACGCGTACATGCGGGTAACGTTCCACGAAACGTTTCAACACGCGTGGCAACCAATATTGTCCCATGATTGAGGCGACAGCAATCCGAAGGGTTCCGTAGACTGCCCCTTCTTCGGCAGTCAGTTCACTTTTTAGTTCTAATTCTTTTCGATTCATTTCTTTTGCGAGCCCAATGACTTTTTCTCCTTGGGGCGTAATGCTTAATCCACGGGAAGAACGAATGAACAACTTCGTCGCCCACCTGCGCTCAATCGCAACCAATCGTTGACTGAGTGCCGGCTGCGAGACGAAAAGCCGTTCGGCTGCTCTTCGCATATTCAGCTCTTCCGATAAAGTTATCAACATTTCCATTTCCGACACTTGCAATGTAAGATTCGACTCCTCATGATATAAGATGGCATTAGTTTAACACGTTAGGAAGGAAGGTACATATGTCACGCTATCATTTTATGTTAATCGTCTCAACGATTGCGACCTTAGGAAGTCTGTACTTCAGTGAAGTTCGCGGTTTCATCCCTTGTCCACTTTGTTGGTGGCAACGCTTGTTCATGTATACGACGGCATTTTATTTAATCATTACACTCTTTCGGAATCGCCCCGTCGATGCTCTTTTCGTTCGACTATATGTTGGAATCGGTTGGGCAGTTGCTGCCTATCACGTTGTTCTCGAACGCCTCCCGGATGGCGAGGCACTCTGTACGAATGGTTGCCTGATTCAATGGGTCAACTACTTCGGTTTTTTGACAATCCCAATGATGAGTTTAATCGCCTTCACCCTCTTATTGATCCTTGCCTTTTACCCGAATAAAAAAAGTGCATAAGTTGCAGATATCTGTTCAAACAAATGCGTCACGTAGAACTCACTACAAAAATTAACGCACAGGAAACCCGAGCGATTCCATTTCGATAACAGGAATGCTCGGGTTTTTCATTTCATTCCGATGCCGATACTATGCTTGACCGTTTCACTGCCACTCCCTCGACACCGCGTAGGCACTTGAAAAAGATAATTCCGATAACTGACCTTCTCCTTCACACCAATCACCTACGAAAGCAATCGACGTATCCGCTTCCAAAAAGCAAGGCAACGGCCTTTGTCCCATCTTCCATTTGATTTCTTGAACGATTGCGCGTTTCATCGTCCGCTCTGTCACAAGGCGATCTCGCCACCCTGGATAGTGGTGATCTAATAAGTCATGGGCGTGCTGTACTTTTTCTTCAATATATGTTGCTTGACTGACCTGTTTATGATCAAGATATGCGACGACTTGTAAGACTTGTCCCTCTTTCGGAGAAATGCTTGCATCATAGTGTGACAAATCCGTGACGAAGACTTGATGGTCTCGATCGAATACATAAGAAAAAGGAGTATCAATGTAAGGACTGATTCCGACATCATAGACTAGGGCTTCGGCTGGTTCAAACTGCGCGTATGGTTCAATAAAGTGCTGGATCGACAATGGTAATGCAACTTTACGCATCTCGCGAGGAGGTATCGCGAGAATTACACGCTTAGCCGACCATTCATTTTTTTGGCGATCGCGTAATCGATAACCTCCCCCACTTTGTTCAATCGCTGTAATCTTGGTTTTCCGATGGATTTCTCCCCCGTAGTCCGTCAAAACGCGTTCGAGTTCATCAATTAAGGTTTGCCAACCTCCAGCAATATATGAAACCGGTTTGCGCGTACGAAATAGTTTCCGGTAATACGCAAAATAGACAGATGACGGAATATTTTCGGGTTCGGAAGTGAAAAAATTACTCGAAGCTAAATCGAGCATTAACCTTGAGACATCGTCTTCGACCTTTTCTTGGACCAACCAGTCCCCAATTGAAACTTCCGACTCTCCACGTTCGAGTGACAATAGTGTTTTAACGACCGCCCATGTGAAACGCACCTTATCGGTTCCTTCCACTAGTTCTGTCTTCAACAGGCCGAGTGCATTCGCAGGAGCCGCAGTCAAATGTCCAGCAAACTCATATTTCGCCTTAGAAGAAGAAAAATCGAGCCATGTCACATTAAGCTTCAATTGTTTAATTAATGAACGGAGTGCTGATTGGTCACGCCCATAAACAGCATGCGCTCCATAATTGAACGTAAATCCTTTAAGCACTTGCGAAGTTGCCCTCCCCCCCAGTAAACCGGCATCGTACAGATGAATTTCCTTTCCTTGATCCGCGAGAAGTGCTGCCACTGATAAACCAGCTAACCCACCACCGACGACTGCAATCTTTTCCACTCGACGCACCTCCTTTTAAGCATCAATTCCCTTTTCTTGATTCTTTTCCCGATTCCAAACAAAAAAAACGACACCCCTAAAGGATGTCGTTTCAGCGTGTAGACAAACTATTAAAAAGCGTAAGCATGCGGTATCGAGATGCAATCCGTTCGCGCTTCCCTGTCTCGCCTCGTCTTCAAAGCGGCAATCTTCCGCGCCGCTACAGCAAAGCTGCAGGGTCGCGACCGATTGCTTTTCGCTTTAAAAGCGATTCGAGACGGATTGCGCTCTAAACCATCTGCATGCCCGGCTTTCCGTCACGGTATTAGCTAAAAAGCGTCATGTTTCGTTGACTCCTACGGGAAAAAGTGCGTTTTTAACGCACTTTCAGAGGCAGACAAGACCCTGCTCGTTGTCCGTAAGGACCAAGGAGCAACGGCTTGCGCCTCGCCCTAGGAAAGCAACGAATAAAGACGCTTTTTCTCCCGATAGCACTTTGTCTACAGTCTGAAACGAAACCCCTAAAGGATGTCGTTTTAAAAAGATACTTTGCCTCAAAGAGCAAGCATCGTCATATCATTTCCACCAGTCATCTAATGGAGAAACCGGCATATGATGTTTATGACCTACACGTTTATACTGTGTCTCTAGTTTCGTTTGACTTGCAGTTGATATGCTTTTTCCTTCTAGATAGTCGTCAATCTCATCATACGTCATCCCTAATGCGAGTTCGTCAGGTAAACCAGGTCGGTCATCCTCTAGATCAGCTGTCGGTACTTTATCAATCAATCCGACAGGTGCATCTAAATAACGTAACAATTGTTTTCCTTGTCGTTTGTTTAAGCCAGTCAACGGTGTTAAATCACAAGCCCCGTCACCATGCTTCGTGTAGAAACCTGTGACGAATTCAGCTGCATGATCCGTTCCGACGACGAGACAACCAAAGTGCGCTCCAAGATCATATTGTACTTTCATCCGTTCACGTGCCTTCGTATTGCCTTTACTGAAATCAGATAGGACTTCTCCTGTCGCGACTTCAAATGAAGCCATTGCCGCTTCTACTGCCGGCTTGATATCAACGCGTAACGAGTGATCTGGTCGAATGAATGATAAGGCAAGTTGTGCGTCCGATTCATCCTGCTGCTGTCCATAAGGAAGGCGGACCGCATAAAAATGAAAATCTCGTCCTGTTTCTGCTCTCAGTTCTTCTACAGCGAGTTGACAGAGCCGTCCGGCAAGAGACGAGTCTTGACCACCTGAAATACCAAGGATAAATCCTTTAGCACCCGTGTGCAGTAAGTATTCTTTTAAGAAACGAATCCGGTTCGCCACCTCTTCATGCGCCTCGATGACTGGCTTGACTCCTGTCGCTTGAATGATGTCTTGTTGCATTGTCACATCACACTCCTCATTCTCTATTTTTTACCAAAATTAGACGAGAATACTCCCCCTTCTAAACGTTTAGGGCGAAGCCCTAGTCCAAGTGGGGGATGAATCGTCGTCGGACAGGACGTGTCTTCCAACACGTCAATTGTCCGACGCTCTTCGTTTGAAAACAATTAAAATCAGGAAGAATTAAAATGTCACGTTCTTTGGAAACTGAAGATATCGGGTTGTGACAGGAAGTTCGTCTGTCACGTAAAATCTTCAACGTCCACCTTGCGGATGACCGAAGTAGCGAAAACTAAGCAGAGTAGGTATCCGCTCAAAAGAAACGGGCAAGATTAACGTTCAACCGTCGGGACGACGGGGTTAGCCTGATAAAGTTTCGAGCATTAGATCGAATAACTCAGGAATCCTCCACCTTTTAGCGAAGCATAGGTGGAGGAAGTTCAATAGTTTCAGTTTAGCATCATAGCTTCCCTTTAGAAATAACGGATGTCACCTTCGATGTCGAGTCACGCGCTCCCTCGAATTGTTGAACAGTCATTCCGTCGATTTCTTTTACATCGCTAGTATCTGATAATTCAATCGTCACTTCATATTCCTTTTCCTCATACGGTTTAAACTGTTCTTCTTCAATCGCTTGTGTAAAAAGATGTTCTTTCGAAAACGTGTAAATTACGTGATTTCGTCCATCACGCACCATTAATTCAAAGCGTTGTGATGAAGGATACGCAATTTTCACGTTTTGGTCATTTGGATTGTGCAACCGTACGATTGCCTCTATTGTATTCGATCCAACAGCCTGTCCTGACACGGCAATTTCAATCGGTTGATTCGACACTTTTGTTGCAAGGTCCGCTTTTTTAGTTTCTTGACTACATCCGACTAACATGAGCGCTAATCCAAGTAACAGCAACCGTGTTCGAGACCATTTCATGACGTCTCCTCCCTCTTTTCATCCATTTTATCATACAAAAAAGGAGACAAGGTTTCCCTCATCTCCCTTTCATAGTTGCTGATTAAGCAACAGGCATTTCTGTTACATCCGTTGAACCTGAGAATAATTGTTCCATCCCCGTTACGAATAACTCATCACAGATCGCATCTGTCGCTGTGATCGGTGCGACGAGTGTGATGGTCCGACTATCACCTGTCTCGATTGTAACGTACACACCAGAAGCCGTTCGTTCTTTATACCCCACTGCTAAGTCTGTTTCTGCAAAAAGTATCATGTCCCCGCATCTCCTTTGTTATGTTAGATTTCAGTTAAACCAACTCACTCGGTTAATCTCGAATCCGTTATGTTGATTTCACTTTACCAAACGTCCAAAAGAGCAGGTGAATTGTCATTCGACAATTCATGTCAAAACTTTATGCCAGTTTTCTAACCCATAAAATGGATGATATAAAAAACAAATCATTTCTTTTGAAACATGCAGATTATCATCATATTTCAAAGACATTTCAAAATCATTACAGTTTTTTCTTCTTTTTTTTACCAGGACATAAGTCTTATAGGTAAAATATGACTAGACAAAACATGCGCGATTTTGTCGAATGATTGTGCCAAACATGGTTTTTTCAAGTTCTTATGAACTTTCATCAATCAAACGGTTCATTTGTTGCCAGACTGTCCCTAGTGCTTCTTCCCCACTCTCGATTCGTGCTAAGGCGAGCTCGGCTTGGAGTGCGACTTCATATTCTTTATCTTGTGCTGCTTCTTTTAAGCGAGATACTGCCCGTTCCGTTCCAACATCGAATAGAAAGCGCGCGGCACGCCAACGAACAAGTTTGTTTTTATCGGTCAACGCTTCAATCATCATCGGCTCCGCTTCCGGAAGTGCCCAATCAGATACTGTATCCCCTGCGGTCCGACGAACGATTCCTGAAGGGTCATGTAAAGCATTCGTGATATATTCGAGCAATTCTTGACGATTCTCCTCAAACATGCCGAGCTTGACGATTGCTTGTCGTCTGATTTGCATTTTTTCATCCTGAAGCATCTTCGCATAAGCCGAGACCCAGCTTAAATCAATCGGCAATTCATCCAGTGCTGCAAACCGCTCTTTCCAGTCGTTCGAGCTAAGGGCTTGTCCATCAAACGTAACGTCTTCACCCGAAGCGAGTACTTTCAATCGTTCAACCCGCTCTTGAGGATAGGCGATTTCGAGCTCTTGCGCCACTTCCTCTAGACTATCGTCCAGTTCCCCATACCGTGGGGCTTGTTCAACCCAGCGTCGATCACTAATGACATTTTGGACAAAAGGTTGGACGAATAGTGCAGCATCCCGAAACCTTTCCGGTAACCCTTGTCGTTTTTCTTCTAATCCTTTGACGCCTTTGATTTGCATCGGGACACCGAGGATGAATTGAACAAAGAGATGCACAGGTTCGAATGCGGCATCTGTTTCATGATTTTCGACATCACTTAAATTCTCACCAAAAGCTCGGCGAATTTCGATGACGAGTGTTCGCCAATCGTATTTTGGAAAACGTTCGACGGCAAGAAAGTCACTCACTTGATAGACTGATTTAATTCCAGGAATGTCTAAAAGTTTCGTTACGTGCTCCGGCGCACCAAAAGCATGTTCAAAGGTCTGTCCCTTTTCAGAAAATGTTTCATCAACGATGACTTTCATGTTGTTTGGACTTGGTGTTGGTTCAATTGCTACAATTTTCATATCGATCCCTCCCCCTCCATCATTCAGAAACTTTAAAGAAATTGCAACGCAAAAGCTCTACGATTCGAACCGTAGAGCTTTGATGTTGTTTAAGCAAATACACGCTCGATAATCTCACAGAACGCATCCGGTGTTTCGAGCATCCCCATGTGACCACTGTCCGTTGATTCAAAGCTGATCCGTGAGTTATTCGGGCTAAATGCACTCTCTTTTGAGATAAGGGCATCTTTTTCACCATGAACAATCACACCAGGAACTGAAGTTTGATTCAATGCGCTCGTGACATCTCTCCGGTCGCGCATCGCACTTAGAGCGCGTATTGCACCTTCGACTGTCATCATGTAACCAATCTCTTTTGCTTCAGAAATTAGCATCGGATCTGCCCCTTCAGCAAATAAGCCGGGAATCATGCCGTCAACGAATGCCCGAACTCCAATTTCCTCGACACGACTAATGTTTTGATTCCGTTTTTGTTTTGCTTCAGTAGCGTCTGGTTTCGCCGTTGAATAGACGAGACCGAAACCGGCAATTTTATCTGCATAAGCTTCGACGATCGCAGCCGTAATATATCCCCCGAAAGAGTGACCAATGATAATCGGATTTTCGATTTCCCGGCGTTCCAAGTCCTTCATGACCCACTCTGCAAATCCTTCCACTGTGTCGGGTCCGACGTCCTCTCCTTCATGACCAGGGAGTCGCAGCGGCAAGACATCAAACGATAAGCGAAGCTTTGCTTCCACCCGATTAAAATAATCTGTTCCTCCAGCAAATCCGTGTAGCAATACGAGTGTTTGTTTCGACATTGACTAACTCATCCCTTCCATTCCGATGCAAGCATCCGGTAAATTGTCAAATCCATAAAACGTCCATGACTGTAGGCATAATCCTCAAGCAATCCTTCCGATTGAAAACCTAATTTTTGGACGAGTGCATTCGAAGCAAGATTTTCAGGTGCAACAAGGGCACTGATGCGATGGAGGGCGAAGTCTTCGAATCCATGTGTTAAAACAGCACGCGCCGCCTCAGAAGCGACACCTTGCTTCCAGTAGTCTTGACTGACCTCAAAACCGATTTCAGCACGGTGGTACTGCGCTAACCAATTATGAAAGCCGATTGTCCCGATTAATTGGTTGGTTTGCAAATCAGCAATTGCCCACCGAATCGCCTTCCCTTGCGTAAACTGTTCTTTGAAATAACTAATGACGTTTTTTGCTTCATATACAGTCGCTAACGGATCCGATCCGTAATAGTACATGACGTCCTCGTCTGAAAGAATCTTAAATAGATCACGTGCATCTTTATTTTCAAGTTCCCTTAGAACAAATCGTTCCGTCGTCAACTCTGGAAATGGTTTTCGTAACCCCCACATCGTTTGATCACCTCTTTTTATGCTTCTATTCTTTATTATGCCCGTTTTCAAAAGGAATTATTCTTTTCGCTCGATTGAAGTTTTGCTAGTATTGAAATAGTAAGTATTGATGAGTCAAGAAAGGAAGCAGATGGCTATGTCAAGTACAATGCTTTATTTTTATGAAGATGCAGAAAACCATCGTTTAACGATGTCTGGTGTGACATTTTCTGATTTCATGATTGCGCTAGATTTAAAACGTCCATTACTTGTCTCAGGTGCAGACTTTAAAGCCGTCAAACAATCGTTTCGTACTTCGCTCAATTACGTTGAAGCACATGAAATCGAGCAATTTTCCGCGTCGAATGATGTCGTTCGTCATCCATTGAACGCGATCGACATCCGCTCTTCACATTCCTTAGATACATTAACTGATCCTGAAGTTGCGGAGCTGTTATTCCTCATGCATATGAAGCGTGGTATGCCGAGCCCGTTCGCGTCATCGGTCGAGAACGAGTTCGCCTATTTCAGTGAACACGACGGATTTCAGGCAACAGTATATTTAAAAGATTGGTCCCGAATCGAGCAAATTCTCTCAGTCTTAATCCAGCGAAAGATTCGTCACGAGCTTCGTGGGTTATCTCCCCGTCCTTTGACGGCTGAAATCCTGATTCATATTCGTCAATTGCTCAGCGAAGGTGTGTTAATTGATTTCGCGAATATAAAACGCTCTGTTTTTACGAGACAACTCAGCATTCCTCTTTATATTGCGGGTCGTTACGAAGACATGGCCGTGCTCAAGGAAGACTTCGAGTCTGAAAAAGAGTCCATCATCGCGCGTGGTGAATTCGTCCACCGCAAAAAATCCTGGGATTTTGAGGTACGATGATCTTCAGCATCTCTATCATCAAATGATAGGATGCTTTTTTTGTATCTTATTTTTTTATACTTTCATGTATTATTTCAAGAAATCTAATATCATACAATACCTCTCTTGAATTAATTGAATTTTCACACAAAATAATGCTAGCTTCTTTTAGAGACTTCGTTATAATGAGATTAACCTTTTGGATAAGTTAGAAGTTGCAGATGTTTTTTTCGTTACACGTATGATGATTGTTCGTGTTAGCTAACAAAGGAGGAACTAGTTATGGACCAGTTAAAAGTGAACGGAATCGGATCATTCGCTAAATTCGCGACGAACGGACATATCCTGAAACTGAAGGATGCGTCAATTGGCGAACTTAAATTATCACTGAATGATGCGAGCTCAATGGCAATCTCACCGATTGATGAAGAGACCGGAGTATTCACCATCCGAGGGCAGCAACAGGAACCGCTCGTCGAGCTAACGTTGCCCCGTCAATCTTGTGAAGTCGTTCACGCCTGGCTCCTCCACAAAATGAGACGACAAAAAAAGGGGCGCTTCATGGCTTCTAGTTAAGCTTATATCGCTCGTTATATCTATATTAGACATCCGGTCACTTCTTCAATGAAGGACCGGTTTTTTTGTTATAATATGGTTCTTTTCGCATCTTTTTTAGTAATAATATGCATGATAACGTTCTCAATATTTTTTCTTTTGGAACAATTGTCAGAAAATATTGATTAATCATGTATCCCGTGATAACCTGAGACAAATTCAACGAGAGGAGCACCATATTATGAGCACTTTAGTTTTAACTTCGAATCACCGACTGATTATTCTGTACGCGAGGGACTGAAAACATTTCATGTGACGATGAAATAGTTTTTGGGCCCTCCTTTCGATGGATCGAATGAGGCGTCCAGTGAAACAGATGGCGCCTATCCAATCTAACGGATAGGTTTTTTTAATTCCACATTGCGGTTGATCTTCTTTTACAAGTGTAGAGGTTAAAACGCGTTTGCTTCGACTCCTCGATTCTTGAATAACGAATGTTTTAAAATTTATTTATAACAGCTAATTTCTAATGGTATAGTGAGTAAGATTATGAGGAATCAGGAGGCATAATATATGTTGAACCGTAAAGATTTATTCGCTTTAGGATTTATGATTTTCGCTTTGTTTTTTGGTGCCGGTAACTTAATTTTCCCACCCGAACTCGGTGCTCTTGCCGGGACACAATTCTTACCTGCCATGCTAGGCTTCATCGTAACAGGCGTCGGTCTCCCGTTAGCGGGCTTAATCGCAGTCGCTTGGGTTGGCGGCGGAATTAGTACGCTGGCAAATCCACTGCCGAAAGCTGTTGGTGCTTTCTTGACATTCGCACTTTACGTCGCGATTGGTCCATTCTTCGGCATCCCGAGAACATCGGTCGTCACGTATGAACTTGGTGTCGTTCCTTTTTTAGGAGAACCCAGCCAAACGACGTTAATCATTTCATCATTACTCTTTTTCTTGGCAACCGTGTTTCTCGTTTTAAGACCGGGTAAGTTACTTGATATCATCGGTCGCTTCATCACACCGTTATTACTGACGGCACTTATGATTCTCAGTATAAGTAGTATCGTCAATCCACTTTCTGCCGTCGAGGCACCAGCTCCTGCATACAACAGTTTTACGAACTCGTTTGTTCAAGGATTTCTTCAAGGCTATTTGACCCTCGACGCACTCGGTGCACTCGTCTTCGGAGTTATCGTCTTACACACGCTTCACACACGTGGAATTAAAGATCGTACATCACAATTAAAAAACGTGACAAAAGCCGGTTTAATTGCCGCAGTCTCATTGACTGTCGTCTATACAGGACTTGGTTTCATTGGACGAAACAGCTTCGGTGCTGTCGGTTCAGTCAGCGGTCCTGATTTGTTGCAACAATATGCTGATAGTACGTTCGGTACGGTTGGTTTAGTCATTTTAGGAACAGCGATTTTGCTTGCTTGTTTAACAACTTCCGTCGGTCTTGTGACAGCATTTTCAGAATATTTGATTTCATTGTTTAAACGATTGTCTTTCCCGGTCGCAAGTATCACGACAGCCGTATTAGGATTCGCAATCTCGATTTTCGGACTGCAGACATTACTGTCGATTGCTGTACCTGTATTGATGTTCCTTTATCCGATTGTCATCGTCTTAATCGTCTTGACGTTCATTCGTTCAGCTATCAAGAAGCCAGCCATCGTCTACGGTGCGACATTGTTCGTAACGGCGCTTCTCTCATTACTCAGCTCACTCATGTCGTTAAAAGTTTTACCTGCATTCGCCAGCAGCATGTATAAAGCTTTCCCATTGGTCGACCAAAACATGGCGTGGTTATTGCCTGCAATCGCGACATTCATCATCAGTTCATGGATTGGACACGTTTCTCATAATTCCATCAGCCAAAAACGAGCAGGCTGATGATTCCGCTTTCATGCCTGTGGTATAATGAGAAAAATGGAATTCTACTGGAGGCGTCGTTTTAATGGATAAGATTGCTTGGATCACCGATAGTATGGCTTTTTTCCGAGAGGGAGAAGCAGAACAGATCGGAGTCCATGTGGTGCCGACCCAACTCATCATTAACGGTGAATCGTACCGTGAGTATGTCGACATTTCAATTGAACAACTAGATGAAAAAATGAAACAACATTCTTCTGCCGTCCCTACGACTTCTCAGCCTTCCTTTGGAGAGTTAGTCGAGTTGTATGAGCGCCTAAAGAGCGAGGGATATGATTACGGGTATGCCATTCATATCACGAGTGGCTTAAGCGGAACATATGCAAGCTCAGTCGCAGCTGCAGAGGCTGTTGGCTTCCCCTTGTATGCCATTGATTCTTATACAGGGGCGACCAACCAGCAAGAAATGATTAAGATTGCGATCGAGCTCGCAACTTCTGGAATGCGTCCTGAAAACGTGATGACTGTTCTCGAAAAGTTTAAACACGGTTCTCACTTTTATTTGATCATCGGGAATATGGAAACGATGCGGCGTGGGGGTCGCGTTTCAAGTAGTCAATTTTTACTTGCGAACATGCTGAATATCAAGCCGATTGTTACGTTCAATGAACTTGGGAAACTCGTTCCCTTTAAGAAGGTTCGCTCCTTGAAGAAAGCTTTTCAGGAAATGGCTACGGAGGTCGTGGCAAAAGTCCAGGCTTCTGGTCTACACCAGCAAAGACTCTACGTCGGACATACATTGGCGTTAGAAGAAGCTGAACAACTTCGTGGTCTCATTCAATCCAAACTATCTGACGTTTCCATCGAAATCACTCAATTCGGCCCATCTATTTTGTCACATGCAGGTGCCGCTACTATCGGTGTCTATTGGTTCGACCAAATTGAATACCCGTAATAGTAAAAAAAAAAGCATCCGACGTCACTACGTCGGATGCTTTTTCTTTTACTTTAATGATTCACGTTTGATAACGATGAAATAGTTCTTCCAATAACGCTGATTCATCCTCTACGGAAGAGATTCCTTCATGGGGACGAGTCAGATGTTCCGATAAGGTCATCGCCGGATAAGCTTGCCAGTTCGTCACTTCTACTTCTTCGAGATAGATTAAAATCGACGACATCGTGGCAGGTTGCTGATGTTGTCGCAGCCAATTTTCATATCGCTTATCTAATTTCCCTTCTTTTAGCAGGGTTTTCCCGCTCTCAAGAATTGCCCACTTTGGTTTTGCGTCGATTTGAAATAATTCAAGATGTTTAAACTGATCTACCGTTCGGCTCGTCACTGGAATCACTTGATTGATTTCAACTAGACGCTTCAGGCGCAGATGCGCCCGCATCGTCATGAACTGTTTGTTTCCATCCAATCGCTCGACGAGCAATGTCGGTTTGTTCATCGTCCGCATCGTTGCTTCATCGAACAAAATGCTATTGTCAATATCAAGTAACAACATTAATTGTAAATCTCCTTTTTTCGTCTCGGTGATACGAATGCATATGATAAGCTGAGGACGAAGGCCGCGAATAAAAATCCTCCGAGGACATCAGAAAAATAATGAACATTCAAAATAATCCGTGAAGATCCCATTGCGAGAAACATCAACGTACAAATCGTGCTGACGACAATCCGCCCCGTCCGACTTAAAAAGCGCCAAGCAAGTACGATGAATCCTCCATAAACGGCAAATGCCATCGATGAATGTCCACTTGGAAAGCTATATCCTACGCCCCCTACCAAGTCATTTAATGATGGACGTTCTCTGACGAAAATCAATTTAACGACTTGATTTAACGCCCCGACGGAGAGACAAGCAATGAAATACCAAATGCTACCGACTTTATCACGCCAAATCAGGTAACTGACGATTGCAAGAATGCTCGTAATCGTCACAGCTCCGACACCTGATCCAATCCGCGTGAACCACGAGACATAGCTACCTGGAACACGTTCTGCCATTTCATTCGATAATTGGGCATCAAACAAAAAATAACCCGTCAGGCGAATCGATAACGCAATCGTTAAAAACAATACGAGTACGATTCCTGAGACGATTAACGCCCGATGATTGGTTTTCATTAGTACGTTCCCTTTCGTTGTTCAAGTTCTTCCGCTGAATAGTCTTCTTTATCACGTAAACGGTGTGCAAGGCGTCCGGATGCGTTCGCTGCAATCGCCGCGACGATGTCATCCATGAACGTATTGACACGTCCATCATCGACTTTCGTATCGAGCTCCTTGATAATACCGATTTTGGCTTTATCTAAGTAACCGAACGTCGTGACCGCGATTGAACCATACGTATTGACCGCACCAATCGCAATCGTTTCATCGACGCCAAACAATCCTTCATCACTTCGAATGATGGATAATAATGGTTCAGACAACAGACCCTTTTCCGCAAGAATATCAAGTTCTGCCCCAACTAAAATCGCATGTTGGAGTTCCCGTTTTTCGAGTACACGTTCGACTGAGCTGAGACATGTCTCGAGTGTCAACTCCTCCGTATAAGGTGCCTGCATCTGATACACGATTTCAGAAATGGCATGAATCGTTACTCCACGTTCGTGAAGCTTTTCAATCGCTGCTTGTTTGACCTCTTTTGAATGTGCTTTTTCTTTCATGACTAAATCCACCTCTCTGACAAAGTTCTTCACAAGTATACACAGATTCCCTGACTCTTCTCAAACATCTTTGACATAGCGCCCATAATCCGTCATGATTATTTTGTAAAGCGTTATCATTTTAGGGGAAAGTAGGGGATTTTCGATGAACATCGGGGTAGTTCTGTTTCCATCGAAGCGCATACAAGATTTCGCGAATTCGTATCGAAAAAGATACGATTCAAAGTATGCTTTAATCACGCCACATATTACGATGCGTGAACGCGTGAGTGTTGATGAAAGTGAGTTAGAATCGATTGTTTCTGAATTAAACAAAGTGGCTGAACAAACGAAACCACTCGCACTACATCTTCAAGGGGCACGCTCTTTCCACCCGACAAACAATGTCTTGTTCTTAAAAGTCATGCCGACGGACGAAATGGAGCAGTTGCATCGTGCGTTACATTCAAATGGACTCGAACATACACCCAAGTACGACTTTTTGCCACATATTACGATTGGCCAAGATCTTTCTGATGTTGAACTGTTCGACGTTCTAGAACGACTAAAGATGGAAGATATTCGCTTTCAAGAAGACGTCACGAAAATGGCACTTCTCTATGAATTAGAAAATGGTGCCTGGAGCGTTTATGAAACATTCCGCTTCAAACAACACTAACATTAAACTTCCCGGTCGAACTTACGGCCGGGAAGTTTCAATTCCGGTAAAACTCCATACGCATTCGCTTGTTCTTCTAATTCATAATCATGTGACTGAATCCGCTCAATCGGATTGATTCGGGCAATCGGTTCTGTTTTTCGTTCCGGTTCAACACGAACCTGCCGATTGACGTATTGAACGACTGTAAAATCGATTTGATACATATCTCTTCCCTCCTATTTCTGTAGCCGTTATTTTCCTCATCTACTTTTCTTATTCCCAAAATAGCTTTTTAGAAAACAAAAAAACCAGGGTTGCCCCCGGTTTAGAACTACAGCAAATAGGTTGAGCACTTAAAGAATGTGGAAACCACTGTCGACGTGGAGAATTTCACCTGTCACGCCACTCGACATTTGTGACAACAGGAACAAGCCACTTTGACCGATTTGTTCCGTCGAAACGTTTCGGTGAAGTGGTGCGCGCTCTTCGATGCTGTCGAGAATCGAGTTGAAGTCGCCGACACCTTTTGCTGAGACCGTACGCACTGGACCAGCTGAGATTGCATTGACACGAACACCTTGTTTTCCGTATTCAGCCGCAAGGTAACGAACGCTAGCGTCGAGCGCAGCTTTCGCGACACCCATGACGTTATAGTTCGGGACCATCTTCTCACCACCGAGATATGTCAACGTGATGACTGAAGCATCTTCTGTGAAAAAGTCCTTCGCTGCTTTGACGACTGCCGTTAAGCTGAATGCAGAAATATCGAGCGCTTGCGCGAACTGTTCACGCGTTACGCTTGAAAACTCGCCGCGTAATGCTTCTTTATCGGCAAAGGCGATCGAATGGGCAATCCCCGAAATCTGTCCGTGATCCGCATGGATGCTTTGGAACACTTGCTCGATTTCTTTATCACTCGTTACGTCACATGTATAGTAAGTAGCTGGTCGCGATAATTCTTTCCCTAACTTTTCGAGTGGTGCTTTAAATCGTTCGCCTACATACGTAAACGCGAGGCTTGCACCTGCTGCGTCAAGCGCTCGGGCAATTCCCCATGCAATCGAGCGTTGATTGATGACACCCATTACGACATACGTCTTTCCCTCAAGTGAAGGATAAATATTCATTTGAACTCCCCCTAAAATTAGTACCTGGTAATAACACCTATATCTAGGTTACAAAAACGTAACGCTTCTGTCAACCATCCCTCTTGATATTGCGATTTTGATAAATTACGTTAATATAGAAAGAGATAGAAAGTAGGGATGAAATGAACCGTTTTAAATCATTTACACAACGATATGATAACACGTTACTTTTTTTACTCGGTTGCCTGATGATCATCAGTATCATCGCAATCTATACGGCTCAACCTTTTTTGCAAGGCGCGATTAGTGAAATCAATTTCATGGCGAAACAGATTCAGTGGTATATCATCGGATTTATCGCACTATCTGTCGTCATCTTCATTGATTATGAACAGTTAAAACGATTCCATTGGTACTTATATGGTGCCGGAATTATTTCTTTGATCGGTCTCGTCGTCTTACGCGGAACGCCACTCGTCGCGAACATTAAAGGGGCGTATGGCTGGTATCAGCTTCCGGTCATCGGAACGGTCCAACCGGCAGAGTTCATGAAGTTCTTTTTGATTGTCACGTTAGCTGCCGTCATTTCGGAACATAATGCACGGTACGTCCAACATGAACGTGATTTTTTACTTCTGCTCAAAATGGTTGTTGTAACATTACTTCCACTCGCTTTAATCATCATCCAACCCGATTTAGGAATCGGCTTAATTTTATGTGTTATTCTTGCCTGTGCGATGCTCTTATCCGGCCTCAACTGGAAGTGGCTCCTGAGCATGGTGATTTTATTTACAATTTCAATCGTCGGTTTCTTTTATCTCTTTTATTTCCAGAATGATTTACTTGCGACCTTCTTCCCAGGACACGCGATGAACCGAATCATGGCGTGGTTACAACCATTTGAGTATGCCGACGATTTATCTTATCAATTGGTCCAATCGATTAATGCGATCGGCTCCGGGCAAATGTTTGGTGTCGGCTATGGAAAACTCCAGGTTTCCGTCCCGGAATTGCATACTGATTTCATTTTCACTGCGATTTCTGCCCATTACGGATTTATTGGGGCTGCCGTCGTCTTAGTCATCCTGTTTTTGTTCATCTACCGCCTGATTCAAATCGCACTTGAAACAGCCGATCCGTTCGGAACCTATATCGTGACAGGTTACGTCGCAATGTTTACGTTCCAAATCTTTCAAAACATCGGGATGACGATGGGTGTTTTACCGATCACCGGCCTCCCGCTCCCCTTCATCAGCTATGGAGGTTCGACGATGATCGTCAACTTAGTAGGTCTTGGCCTTATTATGGCGATCGCTTCCCAATCACGTGTCTCGATGTTTGATGAAGATTAAAAAAAGAGTTGATTCCCTGTTGCAGGAATCAACTCTTTTTTATTGTTCTAAGAACAAATCACTCGGTAACGGTGCTTCGAACATGACCATTTCTCCCGTCCCCGGGTGAGGAAACCGTGCGCTTGCACTATGAAGCGCTTGGCGTGGAATCAATGGCGTCCCGCGATACATCGTATCTCCGACTAACGGATGACCGAGTGCTGCGAGATGAACACGAATTTGGTGTGTCCGTCCCGTTTCCAGTTTTATTTCTAACTGCGAAATCGTTCGCATGAATGCTTCAACTGCCGTACTCTTCAAGATATGGGTAACCGCCCGTTGACCATCTTCACGGACCATCCGTTCCATGAACGAATGGTCCGTCTGACCAATCGGTAAATCGATTGTTTGTGGACCGAGTTCTCCTTCGATCAATGCAATATAACGCCGGTCGAGCAGTCCATTTTGTTGCATTTTACTCAATTGATGATGAGCTAGCGCATGTTTGGCAAAAATCACAAGCCCACTTGTATCCCGGTCCAATCGATTGACGATATGAATCGCATACGGAATCTGTCGTTGTTTATAGTAACCCAACACGAAATTCGCCAAAGAACGTTCCGGGTGAAGACGCGAGGGAATCGAGGCCATCCCCGGTGGTTTATTGACAATCAACAACCACTCGTCTTCAAACAAGATATCAAGCTCTCCTTGTGTCGCAATCATGTCTTCTGCTGGGTGTTCCTCAGGGAAAGAGACATGGATTTCGTCGTCGAGATCGACACTCTCGTTAACGTTAACATGTTGTCCGTTTCGCAAAATGTCACCATGATGCTTTATCGACACGAGCATTTTTCGGGAAATTCGGAGGCGCGTCGTACAAAAATGTCCGACACTCCAGCCGACCTGTTCATGTGTCACTGTTTCTTTCAATTCAAATACCATCATCACTTACCTCTTTTACTTAACTTCTTTCTTCTGCTAAAAATGATTCTCTGACCCGCTCCCAAAACGGGAAGGAACGAAAACGGGCAAATTTTACTTTCTTATCGGAGACACGACAGCGAATCGATTTTACGTTTTGATGAACAATAGAAGCATAATGATCGTAAGTCATTTGAAAATCAATCGGATTGACCGGTCGTATTTCGACATCATGATGCTTCGGCAACAACATCGGGGAACCGATTGTTCGATATACACGATTGTTGATGGAAGCCATCTCAGTAATTTGAATCGCTTCGAGGGCCGGGTGGACAATTGCACCACCTAACGCCTTGTTGTAGGCTGTCGAACCGGATGGGGTCGAGATACACAACCCATCCCCACGAAACGTCTCAAAGTAGTCTCCACGTATCGACAAGTCACATACAAGTGTCTGATTAAAACTTTTAATCGTACATTCGTTTAGCGCCAACAACTTATTATGTGAACCGTCCGCATAATCAATCGACAGCTCAAGCAATGGGTATTCGACCGTCGCCAAATTTTCATCTGCGATATGACGAATCAACTCGTCCATTTCTTCCGGGCGCCAATCTGCATAAAAACCAAGATGTCCCGTATGAATCCCAACGAGTGTGATGTCTTCGACTTGACTCAAATAAGAATGAAATGCCTGGAGCATCGTTCCATCTCCACCAATTGAAATGATGATTTCCGGAGTCGCTGCATCAAGAACACTCCCCCGAGCAATCAACTCTTGTTCCAATTGATCGCGTAGCATTCGCGAGCGTTCATCATCTCGTGCTGTAATCGCAAAGCGCATGGTCATCCTCCTACTCGCTTACTGGATTATTAGTTTGTTTTCCGTCTCGTTCATGTAGGACGAGCTGTGCGTCTTGAATCTCTACTTTCAGTTGACTCATTTCCGCATCCAATAAAAAGGCGGCTTCCGCGGCACGTCGCAGTCGTTCGCGTGTCTCCTCCGGAATGTTTCCTTGGTATTTATAATTGAGTGAGTGCTCAATCGTCGCCCAAAAGTTCATCGCAAGTGTCCGAATCTGAATCTCAACGAGCGTCGGAATCTCACCTTCAATCGTTTGGACAGGATAGGCAATAATAATATGATAGGAACGATATCCGCTCTCTTTTTTTTGTGTGATATAATTTCGCTCTTCGACCACCTTAAAGTCTCCACGTGATCGTAACAGTTCTAGTACGTGGATGATGTCGTCGACAAATTGACACATAATGCGTAAGCCGGCGATGTCTTGCATCTCTTGTTCTAACGAACTGATCGCAATCGATTTCCGCTCCGCTTTTTGGATAATACTCTTCACAGGTTTTACCCGTCCCGTGACAAATTCAATCGGTGAATGTTCCCCACGTTGTTGAAATTGTTTTCGAATGGCCTTTAGCTTTACCTTCAGTTCATCAACCGCGATTTGATACGGCGCGAGAAATAAATCCCAATTTTCTTTTGTCATCGTTTTCGTCACCACTTTTAATCTAAATTGTTGGTTCAATTCGTTCCACTACTTCATTCATGTTATCATATTTTCAAGCATTCAACTAGAAAGGCGTGAACCGGAATGAGACAAGAAATGGAAATTGAATTTAAAAACTTGTTAACAGCAGATGAATACAAGCAACTGATGCAAGTTTACGGCAAACAAGACGAAACGATTTGGCAAGCAAATGATTATTTTGATACACCTACGTTTGAATTGCGTCAGCATGGCGCCGCTCTACGCATCCGTCAGAAAAAAGAAGGTCTCGTATTGACCTTAAAAGAACCGAAAGATGATGGTTTACTTGAAACACATGTTTCTCTATCGGAAGCAGAGGCAGAGGAATTATTCAAATATGGTCTGATTCAATCTGATGCGATGAATGAACAATTGAGTCGCTTCAACTTAACAGCATCGCTTGAACACTTAGGACGCTTGGAAACAACTCGTTTTGAAACAAAATTGAAAGACGGATTGCTCGTACTGGATCAAAGTCACTATTTAGGCGTAACCGACTACGAACTAGAATTCGAAGTGCAAGCCTTCGAACAAGGTCAACTTGCTTTCACGCAACTGCTCGAGAAACATCAAATTCCACGTCGTGAAACGAAAAATAAAATTGTCCGTTTCATGGAGCGTAAAGCGGTTTCACGCTAATCGTGTACAAATGTACAAGCAAAACCTTTGCTCTTTCATTTTTTTCGTTGCTAAAATAGGGTAACGATAACAACAGAAGGGGGTGAACGGATGGAACACGATCAATGTAACGGTTCTTATTGTTCATTGGACGAACCATCAATTCAACAACCGACGAAACCCCTAGAAATTTATCATTTTCTAGATGTGACGCAAACAGATGGTTTACGGTTGATACCCGTTCTCAAGAAATTAGAGTTAGAGTATGGTCATCTTTTCCGACTCAGAACGATTGCGACAATTCCTTGTGCTCCATCACGCTCTGCGTGTGATATGTCGCCATTGTTGATTTTAAAAGCAATCGAACTACAAGGTAAGACATTCGGAATGCGCTTCATGAGACGTCTCCGGATGTTGCATAATGTAGAAGGCGAAAGTGCCTATACACGTTCTTCTTTAATCCGCTTAGCCGAAGCCTTAACTGAATTCGGTCTCGACTTGGAGGAATTTCATCGCGATGTTGAATCAAATACGATTCAGCTCATGCTCGAAAAAGAAACGCAGCTCGTGACAGAATGGGACGTACGCGTCCTCCCTACCCTCGCTTTCATTGGAGATGAAGAAGCCATTAAAGCTGAAGGTGCTTATGAATACCTCATTTATGTCTCCATTTTAAATGAGTTATTGGATCAACCTGTTGAGAAGCAACCAAAGCCACCGCTCGAACATTTCTTGAAACGGTATGAAACAGCAACAACTTCAGAAATCGCTTTTATTTACGATGTATCTGAAGCGCAAATTGAACATGAGTTGAAAAAACTTGCACTTCAACAAAAATGTGTCTCACTTTCTTATTGTGACGGTAAAGTATGGCGTCACCTTAAAGACTCAGCACATGCTTAAGTTAAAAGAAAAAGGTGTTTCCGCAATTGCGGAAACACCTTTTTTTGTCATTCACATGACCATTGGATGGGGGAAAAGAGAATCATCAGGGGAATGTGACCCTCTTCACATTCTTAGTATATAAGAGTCCCGGATTTTTTTCTATTACTTTGTGCAAAAATTCACAGAGTTGTCACTCTCCGAGTAATGCTTCGAATTCATCCAACACACGTTCAAATTGACGTAATGCTGCTTCTACTGGTGCTTTTGTCGTCATATCGACACCTGCTGCCTTTAAGACTTCAATCGGATAATCACTTGATCCTGCTTTAAGGAAATTATTAATGTAACGATCAACAGCAGGTTGTCCTTCTTCTAAAATTTGCGTCGTCAATGCGGCAGCGGCTGAAATACCTGTCGCATACTGGTAGACATAATAATTGTAGTAGAAGTGAGGAATCCGTGCCCACTCAAGACCGATTTCTTCATCCAATACGATTCCGTCGCTAAAATATTTTTGGTTCAACGCATAATACGTTTTCGTCAGGAATTCTGGTGTCAACGATTGACCGAGTCGAGCCGCCTCGTGAATTTCATGTTCAAATTCTGCGAACATCGTCTGGCGGAACAACGTACCACGGAATGTTTCTAATTGATTGTTTAACAAATAAAGTTTCTCTTTTTTATCTGTAACACGTTTCAGTAAGAAATCATTTAACAAAGCCTCATTTGTCGTCGAAGCTACTTCCGCTACAAAAATCGAATAGTCACCATAAGCATATGGTTGTGATTGACGTGTATAGTAACTATGAACAGAATGTCCGAATTCATGTGCCAATGTAAAGAGGTTGTTGACGTTATCTTGCCAATTCATCAAGATAAACGGTTGTGTATCATATGCGCCAGAAGAATAGGCACCACTGCGCTTACCACGTGTCTCGCGAACATCGACCCATCGATCTGTCAAACCTTCTTCTAAGATATGCTTGTACTCATCTCCAAGTGGTGCCAATCCATCGACCATCAATTGTTTCGCTTCATCGTAAGAGACTTTCATTTCGACTTCGCTAACGAGCGGTGTATACATGTCATACATATGAAGCTCTTCTAATCCGAGTACACGTTTACGAAGTTCAACGTAACGATGTAACAATGGGAGATGTTCATGGACCGCTTCTACTAATCCATCATACACTTGCTCCGGAATGGCATTTCCATGTAATGCAGACTCACGCGCCGACTTGAACTGTCGCACTTCCGCATAAAAATTATCTTTTTTGACTGATCCTGCAAGTGTCGACGCGAGCGTGTTTGTATAGTTGCCGTATGTTTCGTACATCGCCTTGAACGCTGCCTCGCGGACTGAACGGTCTTTCGACTCCATGAATGTAATGAATCGACCATGTGTCAATTCCGCTTCTTGCCCGTCTTCCCCTTTGATTTTAGGGAATTTCAAGTCAGCATTATTCAACATACCGAACGTCGTTCCAGATTGCCCTAATACTTCCCCTGCTTTAGCAAGAATTGCTTCTTCAGCTTCAGTTAATACATGGTCGCGTTCTCGATTAAGTTCATCAAACGCATGACGATACATCGCAAGATCCGGATTGCGATCTAAAAATCCCGTAATCGTTTCAACTGGAATCGTCAACAGTTCTGGTGTCATGAAAGCTAGTGCAGCTCCAATCTGCGAAGCGAGCGTCCGTGCACGGTCATTCATCGCTTGATAGAAGCTATCAGCCGTATTTTCGTCATAACGCATATGCGCGTATGTATAAAGCTTATGCAGACGTCGTGAAATTTCATCACGTAACTGTAAACCTTCAAAAAGCGTTGTATCATCTTTTCCAAGTCGCCCTTTGTAATCAATCATCAAAGGTAACATCGCTTTGACAGATTCAAAATCCTCTTCCCATGCTTCATTCGTTTCATAAATTGATTCTAAGTTCCACGTTTCTTCTACCGTGACATCTTTTCGTGTCAATAGTTCTGCCATTTCAATCACTCCCTTACTTCATTTATACCTGTTTCTTTTTCGACAAACAACTGAATTGCTCCTGCTAAAACGGCGTCTTCTTTAAAACGGTTTACAGTTGTAGCAATACTAGATTGCTGACATATGCGTGCGACAGCTAGTAAATTCATCCAATCCTCTACCACACGTCGAAGCAGATTCGGCTCATGAGAAATCCGGCATGCGTCGAGGCAAGAGACTAACGCATGTTCAAGTCGGATTTTCGAGTAGTTTCCTTGTAAGGATAAATAAAGTGTCATTTGAAGTTCAAAAGGATGAAGTGGAAAGGCGAGAAGTGTTTCGATGGGTAAAAAACAGTGGGCTGGAAGGTATAAAACATGCAGACCTGCTTGATAGAGTGGATTTTTGAGTAGATGATTTGGCATCGTCGAGAAGAAAGGACGTAGTCGGTATTTCCGCACGAGTTGAATCCATTTTTTCGCAGAAAATTTCCGGGGAAATGCTTGGGGGGTAGGTCTAATAAATTGTGTGAAAGAAGTTTCTAGTCGTTGACAAATCACTAAGTGTTTCGTAAAAGGGACAGCAAAACCATAGCGGTTAATTTTTCCCTGTTCGATTAAATCGAGATAACCATCCGTCAATAATGCTTGTTTCATCCACCCGTCTAACTTAATGATGCATCCGCCTGTTGGATGAAAGCCAATCCAGCGCACAGCATATGCTTTTTGTTGATCAATCGTTCGTCGTCGATTCCACTCCAACGCGGTCATCTTCGATCGTTGGATTTCTACCGCTATCCGGAGTGCAGGGATCCACAAGTCAAATCGACGTTGCCCTTGAACTTGTTCTAAAGCGACGTCATAACCTAAGCTACGAAAGTATTCCGCTAAAGTCGTTTTCCAACCTTGATGTGCACTCGACTCTCCCGTACATGCTGAGACATGAACAAAATGCGTTCGTTTTCGTCCCTGCCTGACCCGTAACCGGTTCAGGCAATAAGGACAATACAACGTCATTTGCTTTAATTGTTCGACTTGTATGAGATGGATATTGATTCGGCGACCTGTTTCATCAACGGCTTCAAACATGACAGCACCCCTTTAGAGTAAAGGTGAGAATAGACGTGAAACTGACTCAATCAAGCGTTGCGAAAAACTGCGCTGACTGAAGTAATGGCGATCAACTTGAGTCGAATGCGAAAAATCATCATAAAAATCCCGGGTCAGTTCGTGAACGGAATTTGTACCATACAAGAAGGCATTGACTTCAAAGTTCAGATGAAAACTTCTTAAATCCATATTCGCCGTTCCGATAGTTGCAATCGCATCATCGACGACAATGACTTTGGAATGCATGAATCCTTTATTGTATTCGTAGATTTTAACGCCTGCTTGGAGTAAATCGTCGAAATACGAGCGACTCGCATAAAAAACAACTTTATGATCCGGAAAACTCGGCAAGAGAATTCGAACATCGATTCCGGACATCGCTGCTGTTTTTAATGCTGTCATCAAGTCCTCGTCCGGAATCAAGTACGGTGAAGCAATGTAGACCGAACTTCGTGCTTCCGTAATCAATGCGAAGTAAAGCGACTTCATGGTCTCTTGCGGTTCGTCCGGTCCACTGGCGATGATTTGAACGCCCCCTGTTGCATCCGTGACCACTTCGAGCGGCTCCATGTAGAAAGGTGTGAACAGACGCTCTCCTGTCATGTAGTACCAATCCTGTAAAAATATCAATTGGAGCTCTGACACAGCCTCTCCACGAACGACAAGATGCGTATCTCGCCAAAATCCGAATGCTTTATCTTTCCCGATGTATTCATTTCCGACATTGATTCCGCCTGTAAATGCGACCGTTCCATCAATAACAACGATTTTACGGTGGTTTCGATAATTGGATTTGCTGGAGATGAAGGGAAGGACGACAGGGAAAAAGGCATGCACTTCAATGCCAGCCTGAATCATCTTTTTAAAGTAACTTTTGTCAGTAGAGAAACAACCGACTGCGTCGTATAAGAAACGGACCTCGACCCCAGCCTTAGCACGTTCAATCAAAGCGGCTTGTAACTCGAGGGCTAACGCATCATCGCGGACAATATAGTACTCTAAATGAATATGGTGCTCCGCTTGACGGATTTCAGCGAGCAAGAGCGGAAATTTCTCCTCTCCGTTAGTCAATATCTTCGTATGTGTATTATACGATATTGGAAGCCGGCTGATGGAATCGATAAGTTTGACAACCTTTGCATAATATCCATGTTTGAACACTCGATTGTGTATACCATGATCAAATTGGGTACGATATTTAATGTATGACTCTTCATCAAGCATCGCTTTTAAGCGAAACATTTTTTTACGGCGATAGTTCTGACCGAACGTGAAATAGACGAACACGCCTACGACGGGCAGCGCCATCATGACAAGCGCCCAGACTAAAGTCCGCTCGGGATTTCGATTTTCAAGTAAGATGATGATGAAGACACTTAAAACGATCAAGATGATGACGATTGATAACCAACCGACCATGTAGACACTCCAGTAGTAAGACAAAAACGCCAGTAAGCTACAGGTCAACAGTAACGTCATCAGCAGTTGAACACGTCGTAACATGAAATCCCCTCCTCTTTCTTTTTACTATGTATCAAGTTTTTCGACTCTATTATCAGAAGGGAAGTATTCGAATGAAAACTTACATCGTAACGGGCGCGACTGGTGGAATCGGGGAAGCGACCACCCTCCAACTTGCAAAAGAAGGACATACCGTTCTTGCCTTAGGGAGAAATACCGAAAAAGGAACGGTACTCGAACAACATGGACAAGGCAACATTCATTTTTTCCAGGTCGATCTTGCTAAACCACCAGAGATTCAGCAGTTCTTCGATGACACCGCGACTGACTTTCCAACCATCGATGGCATTTTTAACAATGCCGGAACTTTTGGAAAACCTGTCGCACCTGAACGCGTAACAGATGCCCAACAAGAAGTATTCCAAGTCAATTATCATGCACCTGAACAAATCATTCAACTCGCTGTCAAACGATTGTCCAAAGGGGCTTCAATCGTCAACAATAGCGCAATCGTCGGACATGTCAAATTCCCGGCGATGCTCTTACCTTATGCGTCTTCAAAAAGTGCTCTTATCACCCTTACGAAAACTTACGCGGCCCGGTTTCATGGAAAGTATCGTTTTAATGCGATCTGCCCCGGCCCCGTCGATACAGCATTAAGCCATTCCTTATACGGTGGGAAAGACAAGTTTGACTTGGCAATGAAACATCACCTTCGCGGGAACGCAGCACAACCGGCTGAAATTGCAGAAGTCGTTTGTTTTTTATTGTCGGATAAAGCTAGTTATATCAATGGCCAATCATTAATCGTCGATGGTGGATATACATTGACGTGATGCTAACAAAAAAAGGACTGCTCCCTTTTTGTATAGGAGCAGTCCTTTTAACGTGACATTTGTATTTAGTTCGTAAAGTGCTTACGGACGACAGCAAAAACATCGTCGGCAATGATGGTTTTACCATACTCTGCGACCGGATGAATCGTTTGTTCGCTAAATTGCAAGTACTCGGCAATCAAACTCATCACGTTTTCTTGTTCTTCCACTTCCACTTCGTCTTTAAAATGGACGTGGAGCAAGTAGGCACCATCTTTTTGATAGAGCGCTGTTTTCAAATCTTTGAAGACCGGTGCTTCTGCATATTGGCTAAGAGCAATAACATGCTCAAAATCCGTCGTTTCAAATAATACGTCTTGGCTGAGTTCTGTTTCTTTATCTTCTGCCTCAGACATTGCTGAACGGAGTAATGAATCCAACTCTTCTTCGTCCACTTGTTCGCCATCAACTGTTGTCTTAGCGATTGTAACCGTCACTTCAAGACCTTTTTCAAATGCTTGAACTTGTATCCATAGTGGACCTTCGAAGGAGATGGACTCTTTTTCATTCGCTTCATCCATCATCTGCCAGAATAACTGTTCTCCACGCTCACGGTTATACCAAATCTCGTCTCGGGCAAAGCCGCGGCGTTCGATATCCGTATACGTAATGAAGAACTTGACCGTGTTGTCATTGACGCGTTCGATTTTCAATATGTCCACTCCTTTCATCTCGCTCTTATCTAGTATACGAACGAGCACATAACATGGATTCAAAAAGAACCCCTTTTTAACCATATAGGGTATATTCCTTTGTTATCTTTATTTTAACCTTTTTTGACGGTAACAAAAAGCACACTGCTCACGGAAGCAGCGCGCTGGTTAAAATTTATTCGTTTACCAAGCGTTGCGCTTCCATCAATTGGAAAGTGCGAACTTTACGTGGTAAGAAACGGCGAATTTCATCCTCATTATATCCAACTTGGAGTCGTTTTTCGTCAATCAAAATCGGACGACGTAACAATCCAGGATATTCTTGAATTAAATCATAAAGATGTTGCAGCGACAAGTTCTCGACTGAAACGTCTAATTTAGAAAAGACTTTTGAACGTGTCGAAATGATCTCATCTGTTCCATCTTCCGTCATACGAAGAATTTGTTTGATTTCATCAAGCGACAATGGTTCCGAAAAAATATTTCGTTCCACAAATGGGATTTCATGTTCTTCAAGCCACGCGCGCGCTTTACGACAAGAAGTACAGCTTGGTGAAGTATAGAGTGTTACCATTGAAAAACATCCTCCCCCTGATTTACATCATGTCTGAACTATAAAAAGGAACGTGTCCTTTTCGTAATTATTAATGATGATTCTATTACTTGACAGTTTACATTGAATTTCAAATAAAACCTAGCTATTTTTTAAGATGAAAGAACTTTTTCGTAAAAAAACTCGCTGGAGCCACGAGGTGGCTTCAGCAAGCTGGCGTGTGATCAAAAGGTTGAGAAATCGTTTCTTTTGCTTTCGGGAGTTTCATTTCTTTTAATTTCTTTTCGAAAATATCCCGCAAAAGTCGTTTTTTCAACTTTTTCTTCTTATCACGTTCTTTCATAACTCCGACACCTCACTCGGTCCGAAAAAAGAACAAGCAACCAACGAAAGCTGAATTATCATCTTCTACATTAATTAGTATACCACGTTTGCCTAAATTCTATTCCTACTTCGGTTAATTAAATGTGTGAGATTGTCGCGTTCATTTAAGCAGAGAGTTGCAATTACTTGCAAATTCACGTAGAGTATATAGAAATACTTACTCGTTGAAAGGAGCATTTCAGTTATGCCAGTTACTTTAGTTACAATCATCGAACACCCGATTGCCCAAAAATATTTAGAACGTTCTGGACTCAATCATGCGATTTCCGTTGCGGAACAGGCGTTGACACTCGCGACACAGCGTGGTCTTGATGCTGATTCGGCGACAAAAGCAGCACTGCTTCATGATATCGGCCATTATGAATGGTATACGGATGGAACATGGAATTATGATCTTTACCGTCAAAATGATATTCATGCGATTAAAGGAGCAGAACGTGCCCATAAATTATTAATTCGTTTAGGGGAAGAACCTGCACGTGCAAAAGAAATCTCGCTTGCCGTCCTCTTACACACAGATTCGTATCTCCCACCAGGTACAATCAACCGGACCCCACTCCAACAACTCGTCCACGATGCCGATACGTTAGAAGAGCAACCAGGTGGTTTGCATCATTATGAGAAAATCCCCTTTGATGAAGCCGTCAAACGTCTTGATGCATTAGATTCAGTTGTCCATCGCTTTAGCAACCTTCCACGAATCGCTTCCGAAAACTAAAAAAAGGCATTCCTGAACGATTCAGGAATGCCTTTTTTATTAGACGAGTTGTGCTTGATACGCTTCAAGCTCAGCATCCGTCATCGAGACGTAATGTCCCGGCTCGATTTCACGAAGTGCAGGGATACTCGAATCTTCACTCGATTTACCAACGGCTCCGCCTGTCGGGCGATCATAGACAATCCGTTTACGTGTCCGTTCGTGCTCTGGATCCGGTAGCGGGATTGCAGATAAGAGCGACTTCGTATACGCATGAACTGGGTTCTCGTACAAACGATCCGCATCACATAACTCAACAAGGTGACCTTGATACATAACACCAATCCGGTCCGAAATATATTTAACCATCGAAAGATCGTGGGCGATGAATAAATACGTCAAACTGCGGTCACGTTGTAATTGTTTCATCAAGTTGACGACCTGTGCTTGGATGGAAACGTCAAGTGCTGAGATCGGCTCATCGGCAATGATGAAGTCCGGTTCTACTGCCAGTGCACGTGCAATCCCAATCCGTTGACGCTGACCACCAGAGAATTCGTGGGGGTAACGACTCGCGTGTTCCTTCGTCAAACCTACTGTTTCTAACAAGTCGTAGACACGGTTATCTCGCTCTTCTTTTGATTTCGCAAGTCCGTGGATATCAATTCCTTCTGCGATGATATCTCCGACTGTCATCCGTGGATTTAGAGATGCGTAAGGATCTTGGAAAATCATTTGCATCGCACGGTTAAACTTCAATTTTTCTTTACGTGATTTCTTCGCATGGACATTCTCACCTTTGAACAAGACTTCCCCGTCTGTCGCATCGTAAAGTCCGATAATCGAACGACCCGTCGTCGATTTGCCGCAACCTGACTCTCCAACAAGACCAAGTACTTCCCCTTCATAAATATCAAATGAAAGCCCGTCTACTGCTTTGACGACACGTCCTCGTCCAATATTGAAATGTTGCTTTAGATTTTTTACTTCAAGTAATTTATTACGGTTTTCCATTACTTAAGACCGCCTTTCAAAAGCGACTTCGCAAATGTACTATCTGGACGATATTTCAGTGCGAGGTCACGGATGGCTGCTGGTGGTTCTACGTAAGGAGCTTGTGGATGTAACAACCACGTTGCTGCTTCGTGTGTATCAGTGATTCGGAAGAACGGAGGTTCTTTCTCAAAATCAATTTTCATCGCATATTGATTACGTGGTGCGAATGCATCACCTGTAGGCGGATGAAGCAAGTTCGGTGGCGTACCCGGAATCGCCGGTAAGTCCTGCGAACGGTCATCTGAAGGGCGTGGCATCGATCCGAGAAGACCCCATGTGTACGGGTGGCGTGGTTCATAGAAAATCTCATCAACCGTACCTTTTTCAATCAATTTCCCAGCATACATAACAGCTACGCGGTCGGCCATGTTCGCCACGACACCGAGATCGTGCGTGATGAAGATGATTGCTGTACCTGTTTTTTGTTGAATGTCTTTTAAGAGCTCTAAAATCTGAGCTTGAATCGTAACGTCGAGTGCTGTCGTCGGCTCATCGGCAATCAAAACTTTCGGGTTACATGCTAATGCAATCGCGATAACGATCCGTTGACGCATCCCACCTGATAATTGGTGTGGATATTGTTTTAAACGTGCTTCCGGATTCGGAATCCCTACGAGCGTCAATAATTCGAGCGTCCGTTTTTTTGCGGCATCCCCTGTCAAGCCTTGGTGACGTTTCAAACCTTCTGCAATCTGTTTGTAAATTGTCATCGTCGGGTTGAGTGATGTCATCGGATCCTGGAAGATCATTGCGATGTCACGACCACGAACTTTTTGCATTTCCTTGTCCGACAACTTGACTAAGTCACGGTCTTCGAAAATAATCTCACCATTCGTGATCTCACCAGGAGGATTCGGAATCAGTCGCATGATTGCTTTTGATGTAACCGACTTTCCTGAACCAGATTCACCAACGATTGCAAGTGTTTCACCTTTTTTTAAATCAAACGATACGCCACGGACGGCTTGTACCGTCCCGGCATACGTATGGAAAGCGACGGTTAGGTCGCGTACAGATAAAATAGTTTCCATTGTGGATGAACTCCTCTCTAATTTCCGTTAGCGGCGTAGACGTGGATCAAACGCATCCCGTAATCCATCGGCCAACATGTTAAAGCTGATCATTAGGAGTACGATGACCGTCGATGGCACGACAAGCAAGTAAGGGAACGTCTTCAATTCTTTGTACCCTTCGTTGATCAATGTACCAAGGGACGGTTTCGGTGGAGCGAGACCAAGTCCAATGAAGCTAAGGAACGCTTCGAAGAAAATCGCACTAGGAATCGTGAACATAAGTGAGATGATAATAATTCCAAGAGTATTTGGAATCAAATGCTTAAAGATTAAACGTGAGCTAGAAGCCCCAAGCGTACGTGCTGCGAGTACAAATTCCTGATTCTTAAGTTTCAGGATTTGTCCTCGAACGAGTCGACTCATCCCAATCCATCCGGTGATGGTCATCGCCAAGATGATCGTCGTGATCCCCGGTTCAAGAATCAAGATGAACAGAATGATTAAGATTAAGTTCGGAATCCCGGTCAGGATTTCCGTAATACGTTGCATGATGTTATCAACACGACCGCCATAGTAAGCAGAAAGTCCACCATATGTGACACCGATGATGACATCGATGATTGCAGCCATGACACCAATAAAGAGTGAAACGCGTGTACCTTCCCAGACACGTGACCAAGAGTCACGTCCGAGATGATCCGTTCCGAACCAGTAGTTTTCTGTTACTTGTTTTTGCTCGTAAAAATCAATTTCTTTATCACCTAATGTTGCCATACCATCAAATCCGGCCCACTCAAGCCCTGTTACTTTTGGTGGTAGCTTCGCTTGCGTGATCGTTTGCGTGTAAGCATCGCGCCCTGAAATCATCGGTCCGAAGATTGAAAGTAACGCAATGATAAGAATGATGATGAGCGAAAGAATCGCTGCTTTATTTCGAATAAGACGCGTCCAGGCATCTTGCCAGAAATTTAAACTTTTTCCGGCGATACGCTCTCCGGCTTGTTCGTTGAACTCAACCGTTTGAAACAGTGACGAATCGAATTGTTCCGTTTTTGCATTTGAATTTTGCTCTGCCATTATTCATTACCCCCCAAACGAATCCGTGGATCAACGACACCGTACAGTAAGTCGACGATCAAAATCATAAGGATGAAGACCGCTGAGAAGAACAGTGTTGTTCCCATGATGACTGTATAGTCATTTAGCGTGATTGATGATACGAACAACTCACCAAGACCTGGTACAGCAAAGATTCTTTCAATGACGAGTGTTCCTGTGATTAAGGCAGCAGTCATCGGTCCAAGAATCGTAATTGCTGGAATCAAGGCATTACGCACCATGTGTTTCCACGTGATCGATTGTCCATCTAGTCCTTTTGCCTTAGCAAGCGTGACATAATCCTGTCCTGTTACCTCGAGCATCTCCGTTCGAACAAAACGAGCGATGGAGGCGGTAACTCCTAAGGACAAGGAAATTGTAGGCAAAATCGTATGTGCTGGGCTTTCCCAGAAGGCGACCGGCAAAATGCCCCATTTCACTCCTACGTAGTATTGAAGAAGCGAAGCAAATACGAACGACGGTATTGAAATACCGAGTACTGATGCAAACATCGCACCGTAATCAATCGCTGTGTTATGACGTAGTGCCGCAACGACACCAAGTAAAAGACCTGCAAAGACACCGAGTATAAGTGCTTGTGCTCCTAATTGAGCTGACGGTCCGATCCGTTCCATGATTAAATCTGTAACAGGACGGCTATCATATTTAAATGATACTCCTAAGTCCCCTTGGAACAAGTTGACCATGTACGCTGCGTAGCGTTGTGGAAGTGGATCATTCAAGTTGTACTTATCCCGAAGGATATTCAATTGCTCAGGAGAAAGCTTTTCCTGGTTTTGGAACGGTGAACCTGGTAACAGATCCATCAAGAAGAACGTGAATGAAGCGATGAGTAAAAACGTCAGTACGCCGTAAGTAAGGCGTTGAGCTAAATAACGGCCCATAGATGGCACCCCCTATAAAGATTTTTCTGTTTTTTTCGAAAACATCAATAAAACCAGTATGACGTAAAATTGTCGGAACATTCAAGAATTTTGTTGTAAAATTTTAAATTCTTTTTTTGTGCCAACCTGATATGATGCCCCCCATGATCACTGCTTTTTCACAGTTAACCAATATTTCAGAATTTTTCGTTTGATTCCATTATACTTTGCTAACAAAGTAATTAGAACATCTTTTTTACAAATAGTTCACATTTCGTTTAGAAATGATTACACATTCAGAAAAAGTAGTATAAAACAGGAGCGTTCCCTGAACCTAATTCGGGACGCTCCAGTTTTTTTACTTCATATCAACATATTTGTATTGGAAATCCGCACCAAACAATTGGCGTTTGAAGTTTTCAACTGTCGGACGGCTCAAGTAAGCTGCACCTGCTTGATACAATGGTGCAATTGCTTGATCTTTCTCGATCAATTGGGCTTCCGCTTGCTTGAACAAGTCGAGACGTTTCGTAACATCTGCTTCTTCATTGGCAGCATTCAACAACTTATCATATGCTGATGAGTCGTAATTAACATCGTTTTGACTATTTGTTGATTCAAAGATCGACAAATTCGACATTGGATCTTGGTAATCAGGACCCCAAAGTGAATACGACATTTGGTAGTCACCTTTAGACTCTAAATCGAGTTTGTTCTTGAATGGCTGTTGTTTGATTGAAACTGTCACGTTCGGCAAGTTTCTTTCAATTTGACCTTTCATGTACTCACTTGTCTTTTTAGAGTCTTCGCTGTCGAACGATAATAGTTCAATCGTTGTTTTCTTATCGCCATTTGCTTTTTTCCAAAGATCAGCTGCTTCGTTCCCATCACGATCGAACCAGTTAATGTCACTCGTATAGTCTTTTCCAGCTTCATCTTTAATGAAGTCTTTTGGAATGAAGCTTGTTGTTGGAATCGAACCATTCGCAAGTAACGTTTCTGTGATGCCTTTAGGATCAATTGCGCGAGCAATCGCTTTGCGGGCATTGACATCTTTCATCGTCGCATCTTCGTTATTGAACTTCAAATAAGCGATAGTAGAACGTAATGCCGTATTGAATTCAGGTTTCGATTCATAAACAGCAACTTGTTCAGATGTTAAGCCAGCATAATCGATGTCATTCGATTCATACAGGTTAGTAACCGTTGACGAATCTTTAACGACACGAATCGTTACTTCGTCAAGACTGACGGCATCTTTATCCCAGTAGTTTTCATTCTTAGTCAAGACACGTTTTGAATCTGTTTTCCAAGATGTCCAAACGAATGGTCCGTTGTATAACAATTTATCCGGTTGAAGTGAAAAGTCTTTTTCGTTCTTTTTATAAAAATCTTCACTAATCGGTGTATATGTTCCAAATGACGTCAGTGACAAGAAGTACGGCGATGGACGCTCAAGTGTTACTTCAAGCGTTTTATCATCAAGTGCTTTGACTCCTAATTCATCAACTGGTTTTTTCCCTTGTGAGACAGCTGCACCATTTTTGACGGTATCAAAGATATAGGCATATCCTGAACCTGTTTCTGGATCAACTGCACGTTTCCAAGCAAATTCAAAATCTTGTGCTTTGACTGGAGAACCATCAGACCATTTCGATTCACGAAGTGTAAACGTGTACGTGAGGTTATCACTCGAGATATCTGTTTTTTCGGCTAGTGCAGGAATCGCCTTACCTTCTTTGTCTAACCGGTAGAGTCCTTCCATCGTGTTTCCAATCATATCAAATGCGACTGAATCCGTTGCTTTAGCCGGGTCGACCGTCGTAATATCGGACGTACTCGTTAAGCGCAAGTTTTTCTTGTCTGAAGAACCTGAATCTTTATCTCCGCTCGTCGAACATCCTGCAAGGACTACACTCCCTGCAAGCATGACTGATAACGCGAGACCGACAGTTTTTTTCTTCATCGGTGAGTCATCTCCTTTTCAATTTTCAAGTTGCCATAAACAGTTATGACATCAATAACGTTGGATCGAATCCACATGCATTCCCCAAAATGCATTGACCTGGTTTCGAAAATTCAAACGAAGTGATAAGTTGATTTTATGTGAGAATAACAATAACGTCAAGTGAATAGTCACACTATTTGCTGTTTTAAGATATATAACCGTAATAAATTCGTAACTTTCGGGAGCATTGCGTATAATGGATTCATAATCCATATTAAGGGGGACTACTATGCGTTTTCACTTGTTTCGTCCGATTTTAATCGCTTTAATTTTATCGATTATTTACACCATTTGGGCGAGTTTCACGGATTCAACCCATTCTTTTTTCTATCACTTTTCGGGTGGATTATTTATCTCAGGATTCATCTTAATGGCAATCGGATTATTT
This sequence comes from Exiguobacterium sp. QJM3NY_9, assembly GCF_056173545.1. Lineage (NCBI taxonomy): Bacteria > Bacillati > Bacillota > Bacilli > Caryophanales > Exiguobacterium > Exiguobacterium sp. QJM3NY_9. The sequence continues at coordinate 2,047,685 of NZ_CM149679.1, forward strand.
TCTAACATGTCTGCAAATGGATTTTTTAGAGGGCTGACTGCCGGGTTCAAAAAACAACGTGAGGCAAGATTACGAGAAATCGATGGTGAGTATCACGAGGACGAGGATGAAGAGCACGAAGTGTATGAAGAAAAGCGGAAACGTTCTTTAAACCGGACAGGGCCATACTTGTCTAGCGGCTTATTGTGCATTGTTTTCTCATTGCTTTTGTCATTCGTTTAAACGAATTTTTCGTGACGCTAGACAATGGTCTATGGTAAAATCTTGTTAAGTTACATGTATAATAACACGGTGAAGAAGAGTAGTACATCGAGTCGTCACTTTAAGAGAGTCCATGGTTGGTGTGAATGGATAGTGGATGCAGATGGAATGGACTTCGGAGTGGCTGACTTGAACAGTGAAGTAGAGTCAGACGGGATTGCCCGTTACAGCAGTTTAGAGCGGCTATTATCATAGCAACTTGGGTGGCAACGCGATGACTCGTCCCTTGATTATTCAAGGGACGAGTCATCTTTTTTTATTCTATTTTCGGAGGGAAACGATTATGAAAACGATTTTTTCAGGTATTAAACCAACCGGTACAGTCACGCTAGGAAACTACATTGGGGCGATGAAGCATTTTGTCAACTTACAAGATGAGCATGATGCCTATTATTGTATCGTCGATCTCCATTCGATCACAGTCGAGATTGACCGTGTCGAGTTGATGAACAATACACGTGCCCTCGCTGCACTGTATATTGCAAGTGGTCTCGACCCAGAAAAAGCGACGATTTTCGTCCAATCAGAAGTCAAAGCACACGCGCAGCTCGGTTGGATGTTAACGTGCCTAGCAGGTATGGGTGAACTTGAACGCATGACGCAATATAAAGATAAATCACAAGGAAAAGAGCGGATTGGCGCAGGTCTCTTCGTCTATCCGACGTTAATGGCCTCTGACATCCTTTTATATGATGCGGAACTTGTCCCTGTCGGTGAAGATCAAAAACAACACATCGAGTTGACACGCGACTTAGCACAACGATTCAATAGCCGGTACTATGAAACCTTTAAAATGCCTGAGCCAGTCATCGCAGAAACAGGTGCTCGTATCATGAGTTTGACGACACCAGAGAAAAAAATGTCTAAAACAGATACGAATCCAAAAGGTTACATCACGATGCTCGATGAACCAGCTAGTATCCGTAAAAAAATTAAGTCGGCCGTGACGGATTCGGAAGGAATTGTTAAGTTCGATCGGGAAAACAAACCGGGTGTCTCAAACTTACTCGAAATCTATTCACTACTCGCTAATATCTCCATCGCCGAGCTCGAAGCGAAATACGAAGGTTCAAATTATGGCGTGTTCAAAGCAGATGTCGCTGAAGCAATCATTGCCGAGCTCGAGCCGATTCAAAAACGCTATTATGAGTTAATCGATTCAGAAGAACTCGATGTCATTTTAGATCAAGGCCGTGAAAAAGCTGACCTCGTCGCTTCTCGTAAACTTGCTAAAGTAGAAAAAGCCATGGGGCTCCAACGTAAACGTGCTAAAGTCAAAAAATAATCAATTCTTTCATTAAAAAAGGTCCTGTGCTCTTTGTGTTGAACTGAACCCTGAATGGTGGACACTTGATAAAAGACCCCATTCGGGGTTTTTTGTGTTTAAAGATATCGATATACTGTATCTATTCAATTTAGACGGGAGAATTATTCATGAACAGACGTACCTTCAATCCAGATCAAATCAGACAACTTGAAGCGAATCTTCACGTAGCCTCGGTATCAGATCGTACGATTCAATATAAAGGAGAATTTAAGATTCACGCTGTACGTGAGAATTTAGCTGGTAAGCGACCGATACAAATCTTTGAAGAAAGCGGCTTTGACCTGGACATGATCGGTAAGCGAACAACGAACGAAGCGTTGAAACGATGGCGGAAGACCTATCGCATTTATGGAGAAGAAGGACTCTTGAATGAGAGACGTGGAAAATCAAATCTTGGAGGTCGACCGAAAAAAGATGATTCCGTCGAACGACGCCTTGCGAAAGCTGAAGCACGAATCAAGTACCTCACAGCGGAGAACGAATTACTAAAAAAGCTCGACGCTCTCGAAAGAGAGGCGAAGTATCGAAACTAACCGCATCTGAGCGCTATCAGGCAATCAATATTGTCTTACGGAAACAATCATCGGGCCGATTCGTGACGGACCTATGTACGCTCGCTGAAGTGAGCCGCAGTGGTTATTACGCCTGGCTCGCACGTACGGATAGTGTTTCCCTTCGGGAAGAACGCGACTATGCGGACTACCTACTTCTAAAACGTGTTCATGATCGTCACAAGGGAAAAATCGGCTATCGTGGTCTTTACATGGAGATGCTTGATGTCATTGGTGGACCGATGAATCATAAACGTATTTTGCGTATCATGAGGAAGTTTGGAATCGTGACGAAAATCCGTAGGCAGAACGCTTATCGTAAAATCGCTAAAGCGACATATGAACATAAGACTGTACCGAACCACTTGAACCGTCGGTTCGATCAAGATGAGCCTGGTAAGGTATTCGTCACAGACATCACTTATCTCCGTATTGGATCTGGTCAAACTGTTTATCTCTCTTGTGTGAAGGATGTCGCTACACGTGAAATTATGGCACATCATCTATCTACAAGCCTCCATATGGAACTAGTCCTTCATACAACGAATAAACTCGCAGAACGACTTCAAGGGAATATACACCCGGAAGCCATGATACATTCCGATCAAGGATTCCATTATACGCATCCTGCTTATCAAACACGCATCCGTGAGATGGGAATGCTTCAATCCATGTCTCGTAGAGGAAACTGCCTAGATAATGCCCCGATGGAATCGTTCTTTGGGCACTTGAAAGATTATGTCGATTATAAATTAGCATCTGACCTCGATGAGGTCTGTGCCATGGTCGATGCTTACATTGATTATTACAATAGCGAAAGAAGACAATGGAAACTACAAAAGATGACTCCGGTACAATACCGAAGCCATCTCATAGCAGCTTAATACGTTAAGGGTGCTTTTATTAAACTGTCCAAACTCTAGGGCTCAGTTCATGTGTAAAGAGTACGGGACCTTTTGTCAAAAAAAGAGAGCATCTCTACAATAGAGACGCTCTCTTGACATTTTATTTACCTTCGATTGAAGCCCATTTGTAAGAGAAGTCTGCGCCGAAGTTATGCTCGACAACACCTTTTACGTATGGTTTAACGAGGAACGCACGTCCACGTTGATAGACAGGTGAGATTCCCGCAGAATCAAGAAGGATTTTCTCTGCTTCTTGAAGCTCAGACCAACGTTTTGCTGCATCCGTTTGTGTTTGTGCATCTTTGACGAGTTTGTCGTACTCTGGATCTGACCAGTCACCACGGTTATATGGTCCATCAGTCAAGAAGAGATCGAGGAACGTCATTGGATCTTGATAGTCAGGACCCCAGCCTGCGAATGAGAACTCGAAGTCGCCTTTGTTTTCAAGATCAAGTTTGTTTTTGAACGGTTGTTGCTTGATTGTGACTTTCATACCTGGAAGGTTCTTCTCAAGCTCGCCTTTCAAGAACTCACCGATTTTCTTCGCATCATCACTATCATAGTTAAGAAGCTCAAGTTCGACTGAATCTTTGCCGATTTCTTTTAAGCCCTCTTCCCAAAGTTTTTTCGCTTCATCCGCATTGAACTCGTTGAATGTTGGATACTTTTCACGGAAGTCTTTTCCGTCAGCATCTTTCGCGAAGTCTTTTGGTACAAGATAGTTTGCTGGAAGTGATCCGTTTGCAAGGATGACATCCGTGATGCCTTTTTTGTTATATCCCATATCGATCGCACGGCGAATTTTTTCATTTTCGAGTGCTTTAACTTTCGTATTCAAGTAAAGGTAGAAGATTGTTGATTCACCTTTAGTTTGGAATTCTTTATTATCTTGATACTGAGCTACGAATTCAGATGAAAGACCTGTACGGTCGATTGTCCCTTTTTCGTAAAGGTTAACAGCAGTCGAAATTTCTTTTACGACCTTAACATTGATCGTGTCTAATTTGACGCTATCTTTATCCCAGTAGTTATCGTTTTTAACCATTTTCCAGCCTTGTTCACGTGTCCATTCCGTTAACTTGAATGGTCCATTGTAAAGTGATTTGTCAGCTGTCGTACCGAAGCCCTTACCGATTTCTTTCGAAAGTTCTTCCGATTTCGGCATGAATGGACCGAATCCAGTCAATCCGAGGAAGTAATCTGCAGGTGATTTTAATTTTACTTCGAACGTTTTATCATCAACTGCTTTAACGCCTACCGCGTCACGCTCGCCTTTTTTCGTGTTGTATTCTTCGGCACCTTCGATGTTGTAGAATACGTACGCATATTGCGATGCGTTTTCTGGGTTAAGCACTTCTTTCCAAGCGTACTCGAAGTCTTTTGCAGTGATTGGTGTACCATCAGACCAGTTAGCATCACGTAGCTTGAACGTGTACGTCAATTTGTCGTCAGAAACCGTATGGCTTTCTGCAATACCTGGTGTTGGCTGTTGCTTGTCATCCAAACGGTAAAGACCTTCCATCGTGTTGTTCAAGACGTTGAAAGAAACAGCGTCCGTAGAAGTTGTTGGGTTAAGCGTCGGGATATCCGCGCTTTCGATCAGGTTAAGCGTCTGCTCACTTGATTTTTTGTCCGAACCGTTATCGCCCGATGAATCATTTGAATCAGTCGTCGAACAAGCAGCAAGGAATGCGCTTGATACGAGCGCTACTGAGGTAGCGAGTGCAAAACTTTTCTTTTTCATGATACGATGACCCCCCTAAAATTTCCAAAGCTAGTAATCTAAAGTTTTTGTCCGAAAAAAAGTAGTACTTTTTGGCCGAACAAAACTCTCCGTTACAAATAGTTTACAATGTTCTGATAATTTTGCAAAGCTTTTATCCGATTTTTCTAAATATTTTTTCAAAAAAATAAGAAGGACATGAGTTCATCCCATGTCTTTCCTTAATTGATTAATTCGATTTCTTTACTGTTCGAAGCAAGTATTCAGGTCCATAAATCGGCACTGTCAAGCCGTTTATTCCTTCTTTTACCAACATGTTTTCCGTTGTCTGATAAAGTGGAATAATGACCGCGTCTTTTTCAATCAATTTTTTTTCAGCAGTTCGATAACCTGCAGTTTTTTCTTTTACTGTCTTTACATTTCTTGTTTCTTTAATCAATTTGTCATATTCTTTTGAATTGTAATTTACTTTATTCAAAGGATTATCGGATACGAATTGATTTAAATATGCGAGAGGACCTGGGTAGTCAGGCATCCAGCCTGTCAGCGTCATGGAAAAATCACCAGATTGTTCAAGGCGTATTTTATCTTCGATATCTACATTTTTAGTAACAATATCGATTCCAGGCAGCTGCTTTTCGAGAATTTTTTCAATTGTTTTTCCTAGCTCCAATGCTTTTTGATCATCAAAATTCAACAATTCAACTTTCACTTTTTTCTTAGTTGCCTGTTTCCACTTTGTCGTTGTTTGCTCTTGAGGTGGAGAAATCCAGTCACTTGCCGTTACTACAAAACGATTCGTCGGTTTCCCTGATAATCCGAGCGGCAAGTTCAGTGTCTGTTGATTCATCAGTGTAGAAGAGATGGCTTGGCGGGCATTTCGACTTTTAAATAATGAATCGTTCATATTAAAGGCTAGATAAAAGACCCCACTCCGACTTTTTTGATAAGTAGGCTCGTCCCCCATCAAAAGATTCGTATCAAATCCTTCAATTAATGGCAACATGTCTGCCTGATCATTTCGATATGCTGTCACCTGATCTGACATACTTTTAGCAGTGATACTTTTGACGGTATCGAGCTGAACCACAGTCGCTTGATGATAATGATCATTTTTTTCAAGCATGTAGGATGCCTTTTTCATCTCACCCATTTTAAATGGACCATTTTCATTCAAATCCGACCATTCGCTTACTTCAGGCTGCGGATAGAAGACAGACATAGCCAGTAATTGTGATAAATCCGAAACCGGCTGATTTAATTCAATGATTAGCGTTGATTTTCCTTCTGCTCTAACACCTAGTTTATTTGGTGGGAGTTCGCCATCATTGACTTGTTGTCCATTTTTAAAAACTTCGAATAAAAAACCATATGGTGAATTTGTCTCATTTGAAGCAACACGTTGAAAACTATCAACAAAATCTTGCGCTTCGACTGGTGTACCGTCATCGAACTTTGTTTCTTTTAGTTCAATCGTATACGTCAAGCCGTCATCCGAAACAGTCATCGTTCGGGCGAGACCTTTTCGGACAGATGGACCGCCAGTAAACACAAATAGTCCTTCATATAATTGTGCAAGCAACGTTTGTGAACGATTATCTGTTGCCTGTGCAATATCCGGTACTCGTGGCATCGATGACTCAATGATTGTCATATGCTGTTGTTGCTTTTTTGTAGAGGCTTCCTCTGTCGTGTTTTGTTGAAACACAACGAATCCACTAATGATTACTCCGATTACTAAAAACATTAAAACAAACAGTTTAAATTGCTTAGACATATTTTTCCCCTTTTATTTTAAAGTGACTCTATTATTCAAACAGAATTCAACCAAAAAAGCGACCTTACTGTCTTATTGACAGTAGGTCGCTCCAGGCTGTAGACAAAGTTCTATCAGGAGATAAAGCATTTTTTCGTTGCTTTCCTCTGGCGAGGCGCAAGCCGTTGCTCCTTGGTCCTCACGGACAACGAGCAGGGTCTTGCCTGCCCCTGACAGTGCGTTAAAAACACACTTTTTCCCGTAGGAGTCAACGAAATATGACGTTTTTTTTAGTAATACCGTGACGGAAAGCCGCGCATGCAGGCGGTTTAGAGCGCAATCCTTCAAGAATTATGCTTGCTGGTACCGCTTAAAGACGAGTGATGCATTGTGCCCACCAAAACCAAGCGAATTGCTTACTGCATACTCGACGTCCCATGCTCTGCTACCTTCACGAACGTAATCTAAATTACAGCCTTCGCTTGGTTGTTCGAGATGAATCGTCGGGTGAACCGTTTGTTCTTGCAACGACTTGATTGTTGCAATCGCCTCGACGCCACCTGCACCACCGAGTAAATGACCGATCATTGATTTCGTCGAGTTCACAGCGAGTTTCGCTGCATGTTCTCCGAAGACCGTATGAATGGCTTTCGTTTCCAAAACATCATTCATTGGCGTACTCGTACCATGCGCATTGATGTATTGAACAGCAGTTGGCTCGATGTTCGCATCTTGAATCGCCATCGCCATCGCACGTGCGCCTCCATCACCATCTGGATCTGGAGCAGTAATATGATACGCATCTGCAGTCAGACCGTATCCACTGACCTCTGCGTAGATTTTTGCTCCACGAGCAATCGCGTGATCGTATTCTTCAAGGACGAGAATGCCTGCCCCTTCTCCCATGACAAATCCATCGCGTCCCTCATCGAATGGACGGCTCGCTGTATTCGGGTCATGATTTGTCGACATCGCTTTGTTCGCACAAAAACCGGCGAACGCTAAGTTCGTGATTGGTGCTTCCGCCCCACCAGCAATCATGACATCCGCATCACCACGTTCGATTACGCGTAACGCTTCACCGATTGCATTCGTACCTGAAGCACAGGCAGTGACAGAACAGTTATTTGGACCTTTCGCTCCTGTATAAATCGAAACTTGACCACTAGCCATATTCGGAATCATCATTGGAATGAAGAATGGGCTGACACGACGATGTCCGCGCTCAAAGTAGATTTTCGCTTGTTTTTCAATCGTCTCCACGCCACCAATCCCTGAACCAATCCATACGCCTGTACGTTCAGCATTCGACTTGACATCAAGTCCTGCATCTTTGACAGCTTCCATGCTTGCGACCAGTGAATAGTGAACAAATCGATCCATCTTGCGTGCTTCTTTTGCTTCGATGAATTCCGTAATATCAAACCCTTGTAACTCACCCGTCACTTTTGTTGGATACTCATCGATATCAAGTCGCTCCATCGGACGAATACCGTTTTTACCTGCTTTTAATGCATTCCAAAATGTATCCACATCATTTCCAATCGGTGTTAGTGCACCCATACCAGTAACTACTACTCGTTTTCTCGTCATCTTATATGTTCTCCCCTTTAGTCCAAGTAATGTAAGAAGCTCCCCAAGTCAATCCGGCACCAAATCCTGCGAGAACAAGTGTCGTTCCCGGCTGTAGTCGCCCTTGACGCCGCGCTTCTTCTAAAGCCAACGGAATCGAAGCCGCTGATGTATTTGCATGTTCATCAATCGTGACGATGACTTTCTTTTCATCGATGCCTAATCGTTCGCGTGCCGCGTCGATAATCCGTAAGTTTGCTTGGTGCGGAATCAATAAGTCAAGTGATTCCAACGATCCGTTCGCTTTTTGAATGACTTTATCGACAATCTCTGGTAATTTTCGAACGGCAAATTTAAACACTTCTCGTCCGTTCATTTCAATTGGCCCATCCAACTCTTTAAACAACAGATGCGCCCCTCGCCCATCCGTTCCGAGTTCAAACGCATTCAACCCTTGCTGTTCTGTTGGTCCGAGGACGACTGCACCCGCACCATCCCCAAATAAAATTGCTGTCGACCGGTCTGACCAGTCGACGATGCTCGACATTTTTTCTGCCCCAATGACAAGCGCATATTTAGAGTTCGTCGCCTCCATCATGCTTGATGCTGTTTGAAGAGCGAAAATGAAGCCGCTGCAGGCAGCACTAATATCAAATGCCGTCGCGCCTAGCGCCCCTAACCGTTCCTGAACGATACAGGCTGTTGAAGGAAAGGCACGTCCCGTCGCTGTCCCGACGACAATCAATCCGATATCGTCTGCTGTTAGGTCCGCATCGATCAATGCTTGTTTAGCGGCCTCTGTCGCTAAATCCGTTACATCGACTTCGTCTGTTGCAATCCGTCTTGCACCGATTCCCGTTCGTGTCCGAATCCATTCATCGCTCGTATCAAGCGTTTTCGCTAAATCATCATTTGTAATTCGACGTTCTGGTAATGACGTCCCTAGTCCTACAATCCCGATATTCATGTGGTCGCTCCTTTAGTATTAGTATCTGGTACTAATATAAAGCGTTAATCCTTTTTTGTCAAAGAAAAAAGAAGGGTCCCTTCAATCAGGGCCCTCCTCCGTCCACCTTACGCTTCTGAATCTGCTAGCGTTCGTACAACTTCCATGACCATCTTCGCAGAGTTAATCGACGCAATTTCTAAAAATTCATCAAATGAGAGTGAAGCTTCCTCATCTGCACTATCCGAGATTGAACGTGTTACGACGAAAGGAACATCGAATTGATGACAGACTTGTGCGATCGGTGCTGCTTCCATTTCAACTGCTGCGACGTCCGGGAAGTTCGTTTTAATGAGTGTCGAGCGCTCTGTATCATGAATGAAGGAATCTCCTGTCACGATTAGACCGTGAACGACATTAATCGACTCCATCCGTTCGATGACGGCTTCAGCTGTCGCGACAAGTTTTTCGTCTGCCACGTAAGCAGCTGGCATACCCGGTACTTGTCCATATTCATATCCGAATGCTGTCACGTCGACATCATGATGACGGACTTCTGTCGAGACGACGACGTCACCGACAGTCAGCCCTGCCTTAAATCCACCAGCAGAACCCGTATTGATGACGGCACTGGGTTTAAAATGATCCAGTAACAATGTCGTCCCAATCGCAGCATTCACTTTCCCGATGCCTGATTTCAAGATGACGACTGGCACACTGTTCAATAAACCTTCATAAAAATGATAGTTAGCAATCATCGTGTCTTTTCGTTCAGAAAGTTCATTCCGAAGTAAGTTGACCTCTTCTTCCATTGCTCCAATGATAGCGATTGGCATACTCATTCCTCCATCATACAGAAAGCCGGATTGCTCCGGCTTCATCGTTTTATTTATTTAATCGATGTAATTTTTACAGCGAAATCTCCACCTGGAGCCTGTACCGATACTTTCTCACCTACACTATGTCCGAGTAAGCTTTTAGCGATTGGTGATTCGTTCGAGATTTTACCTGTGAACGGATCCGCTTCTGCACTTCCGACAATCGTGTACGTTTCTTCTTCATCATCTTCAAGAATCAAGAATGTGACCGTCGTTCCGATACTAACGACCGAAATATCCTTTTCTTCTTCAGAAATAATTGCTACGTTACGTAGCATTTCCTCAAGTTGTGCAATTCGTCCTTCGACCATCGCTTGTTCTTCTTTCGCTGAATCATATTCTGCGTTCTCAGACAAGTCTCCGAAAGATCGGGCAATCTTAATATTTTCAACTACTTCTTTACGGCGGACTGACTTCAGTTCGTTTAACTCGTTCTCAATTTTCGCTTTACCGTCAAGCGTCATATAATACTGTTTTTCTGCCATTTTTGTCACGCTCCTTTTTATTCCACTAGTATAGTATATTCACATCTTTTTTGGAATCAATATCCTCTTTCATCAAGTGCTGTTCGATAATCGAGTATGGCACGAATCTTCGTTACGAGGAGATCAATCGCGACATGATTCTCTCCGCCTTCCGGAACGATGATATCTGCATAGCGTTTTGTCGGCTCACAAAACTGAAGATGCATCGGACGGACGACATTCGTATACTGCTCGACGACCGAGTCGATTGATCGACCACGTTCGTTGATATCACGTTGCATCCGTCGTAAAATCCGTACGTCCGCATCCGTATCGACAAACACTTTAATATCCATCAATTCCCGTAAACGCTCATCTTCAAGCGCTAAGATTCCTTCGACGATGATAACATCACGTGGATCGAGTTTGATCGTCTCCTCCGCTCGCGTATGCGCAACGTAATCATAAACAGGTTTTTCGACCGCAATGTTTTCACGTAACGATTTGATGTGGTTAATCAGCAAATCATTATCGAATGCAAACGGATGGTCATAATTTGTTTGATATCTTTCTTCCATCGAGAGTGTACTTTGATCTTTATAGTAAGCATCTTGCTCGATCATGACGATCGATTCGCTCGGGAAAGCTGCGACGAGTGAGCGTGCGACTGTCGTCTTTCCTGATCCCGTACCTCCAGCAACGCCAATTACAACCGGTTTTTGCATTGATTTTGTTCCTCCATCATTCCGACTTGATTTTTCGACTTACGGAAACACCGTCTCCGAGTGGAAAAATCGTCGTATCGTATTGTTCTTGTTCCATCATCCAGACTGTGAATTCCTTGACGAGACGAACGAGTCGTCGTCGTCTTCGATCAAACGTTTTTGGATCTGTTTCTAAAACATCACCATGTAAAAACAGATTATCCGTGTATAAAATCCCGCCTATTGGCACAAGCCGCCCATAACCGTTGAAGAATTTTTTATACTGCCCTTTCGCCGCATCGATGAAGATTGCATCGAACTCTTGGTCAAGGGTTTCGGCTAATTCTACTGCATCTGCAAAAACGATGTCAATTCGGTCCGCGACACCTGACCGGGCGATGAATGCTTTTGCTTCTTCATACCGTTTTGCATTTCGTTCGACTGTCGTGATGCGTGCGTTCGGCAATGCACGTGCCATTCGAATCGCGCTATATCCAATTGCCGTCCCGAGTTCGAGTATCCGCTTTGGTTGTTGTAGCGTCAGCAAGGATAATAACACTTCTGACCCCGTCAATTCAATGATTGGGATGTGATGTTCCTTAGCATATGCTTCCATCTCTTCGAGTAGCGAATCACGTGGCTTAATCATTGCTTCAACATACGCTGTAAACTCATTCATTCGAACTACTCCTTCTCCGCATAAACAGGTTGACCTGGAACGAAAATACTCGTCCCAAACCAACCCGATGCTCATTGCTCTTTACTTGCTTCGTATTCAACCCATTCCGGTTTATACTTTACGACATTACGTTGATGTTCTTCATACGTCTCTTCGTAAAGAATCTGTCCTTTTGGATTTTTTTCACTCGGTGGCCGAGCAAAGAAATAAACATACTTTGTTTTATTCGGATTGAGTACGGCGAGTACGGAATCTTTACTGACTGTTGAAATCGGACCGATTGGAATTCCCTCATATTTATACGTATTGTATTTCGAGTTATTCTCAAGATCCTTCAATGTCGTTAATGCCGTGTTTTCCCCCGTACCATACCAGACTGTTGGATCCGACTGAAGTTTCATACCATCATCAAGACGATTTTTGAAAACGCCAGCGATTTCACGGCGGTCTTTCGCTGTTGCCGCTTCACGTTCAACCATCGATCCAAGACTGAGGACTTCATGGAATGTCATTCCTGATTCTTTAATCGCATCTGCATTTGCATCATAATTTTTTTCCATCTCGTCAAGCATCGTCTCAGCTATTTGATTGATATTTTTCCCTTTATCAAATTCATACGTCGCCGGGAACAAGTAACCTTCAAGGGAGTAGAGTACTCCTTTTTGTTTCACTTCATCCGTTAACATCGGATACTTTTCAATCAAACTGTTGATGTACGTTTGATCCGTCAGTGCTTTACGAACAGCCTCTTGCTTAAAGCCCGTTGCTTTTGCAATCACAGCGATTTGCCGATCCATCGTAATCCCTTCAGGAATCGTCATCTTGACATCTGCTGCTTTCATGACTTTACCGGTTTTCAACTTATTGATGATTTCGTCCGGTGTCATCGCTTGCGTCAGCGTGTACGTTCCCGCTTGGAATGACGATTCATTCTTATAGCGAACGTAATAGCGGAAAATCGTTTCATTTGCAATCAATTCTTTGTCCTTTAGGATATTTGAAATCGTACTTGTTCCAGCACCTAATGGGATTTCGACTTTAACGGATTTTGTTGCGTCCGCGTTGACGGGTTCGAGTGAATTTTTTAGAAAGATATAGATTGCCGCACCTGCTACTAAGAAAATCGTGAATAACACTGAAAGGATGATGAGCGTAATCCGGCGTGATGTCCGGCGGCGCTTGTTTTCGATTTCAGCATTGTGCTTCCATTCGTTCTCCATCGGTTCCTCCTTTTTCTCTTAAAACAAGGTGACCTCGAAAGAGCATTGCTCCTTCGACATCACCTTATACACGAGTCGGTTATTCAAGCTCGTCTTCTAATGTATTGAAGACTTCTTCGATTTCATCCCACGTTTCCGTGTCATCTTCTTCGATCGGAACAAGATTGAAGTCATTGTCTCCGTCGCCATACTCGTCTAGTTCGTAAACGAAGATGTCGACTTCTTCCGCGTTGTCGTAGTCAGCACCGACTGGCTCGAGGAAGATATACGTTTTGTTTGAGCGTGGGCTCTCATAACGTAACCGCTCCATAAATTCGAAATCATTACCTTCACCATCTGGAATTACGTAACGTGTTGGTTCATTCTGTTGCATCATTCATCCGCTCCTTTAATGCAGTCTCGAGTTCATCCCAAGTCTGCTCATCATTTTCATCGATCAGGCTCAGTTCAAAATCATCGTCGCCTTCTCCATACTCATCAATCTCACAGATGATTAAATCATCTGCGCCATCTTCTGGATTCCCTATCATTTCGAGGAACAGATACGTTTTCCCTGTTCGCTCGCTGACATAACGGTACCATTCTTCGAAAAGATGTTCGCCACCGTCTTCATCCGGAAAGAGATACTGGCGCTTTTCTTCAGACATCTCATTTCCTCCTTTACCGGTTCGCCCGATCCAAATACGATTGTAGGATCATGACTGCCGCCATCTTATCGATGACTTGTTTTCGTTTTTTTCGACTGACATCTGCGTCGATCAACATACGCTCTGCCTGCATCGTCGTTAGACGCTCATCGACGAGAACTGTTGAAAGTCCTGTCGCTGATTCGATTTCACGCGCGAACGCTTCACTTGCTTCTGCTCGCGGACCAATCGAACCGTTCATGTTTTTCGGATGTCCGATGACGATGATTTCGACACCGTACTCTTTAATGATTGCCTCTAGTCGCTTGAAGGCGACAGGATAATCGGGTTCTGTCCATTTGACGGTCTCGACGCCTTGCGCCGTCCAGCCCATCAAATCACTCACCGCGACTCCAATCGTCTTCGAACCGACATCGAGTCCGATCGCACGCTTCATTTTTTGTCTCCACTCTCCGACAGATAGGATTTGACGAGTTCTTCAAGCAATTCATCTCGTTCAATCTTACGGATTAGATTACGTGCATCATTATGACGAGGAATGTAAGCAGGATCCCCAGATAGAAGATATCCGACGATCTGATTAATTGGATGATATCCTTTCTCTTCCAAAGCGTGATAGACCGTCAACAACACTTCCCGTGTCGCTGCTTTACTATCGTCTTCCGGAAAATTAAATTTCATCGTTTGATCCATCTGACTCACGTTAATCACCTCTTTCATTTACACTACTTTTCTATTATGCCAGTGATTGCGCATAATGTGAAGCATACGCCAACGCTTCATTTAATTTCGAAGCATCTTTCCCGCCTGCTTGGGCCATATCCGGGCGTCCACCGCCACCGCCGCCGCAACGTGTCGCAACTTCTTTAATCAGCTTCCCGGCATGATAGCCTTGGTCAATCAAGTCTTTTGAGACGCTTGCGACGAGGTTCACTTTGTCGCCTTGCGCACTGCCGAGGACGATGATTGCTGACTCGAGTGAACCTTTCAATTCATCCATCATCCCACGTAATGCATCCATATCAGACACATCGACACGTTTCGAAAGGACTTGGACACCATTGATCAGTTCAACGTCATCTTTAAGTGATGCTGCTTCGATATTCGAAAGTTTTGCTTGGAGTGATTCGTTTGCGCGTTCTGTCTCACGTAATTGAACTTGTAACGCTTCGATTCGACTCGGAACTTCCGTCGTTTTCGTCTTCAGGACACGTGCTGCTTGTTCGAGCGTCTCAAGATGCGCATTCATGACACGATATGCACCAGCTCCTGTGACCGCTTCAATCCGACGTGTACCAGCACCGATACCTGATTCAGAAACAATTTTGAAAAGACCGATTTCCGCCGTGTTCTTGACGTGGATCCCGCCACATAATTCGATTGAATACGTTCCTGCCGATACGACGCGGACCGTTTCACCATATTTTTCACCGAACAGTGCCATTGCCCCTTTTGCTTTTGCATCGGCGATGTTCATTTCTTCGATATCGACAGCCAGCGATGCCCAGATTGCCTGATTGACATCCTGTTCAATCGTTTTCAGTTCATCTACCGTGACTGCACCAAAGTGAGAGAAGTCAAAGCGGAGACGATCTGCTGACACGAGTGATCCTGCTTGATTGACGTGCGTGCCGAGTGTATCTTTTAGTGCTTTATGCAACAAGTGTGTTGCTGTATGGTTTTTCGTAATGGCTTTACGTGCTGCGCCTTCGACTTCTGCGATGACTGAAGCGTCCGCGAGTGCAATCCCCGTCCGAACGATGACCGTATGCAAGTTTTGACCGTTCGGTGCTTTTTGTACGTCTTTGACGTCTAAGACGAAATCTTTTCCTTCAATCGTTCCTGTATCCGCGACTTCACCACCGCTCTCCGCATAAAACGGCGTGATGTCTAAAATGACTTGTGCCTGTTCGCCTGCTGCGACTTCCGTGACATGTTCTCCATCATGAAGCAATGCGACGATCGTTGCATCCGTCTTCACATCCGTATAACCGACGAACCGGCTTGGTACCGTCAATGTCGCAAGAACTTCAGATTGCTGTTGCATCGATCCGCCATCTTCACGTGCCGCACGGGCCCGCTTACGTTGCTCATCCATCGCCCGTTTGAAGCCTTCTTCGTCAACTGCCATTTGATGATCTTCTGCATATTCGACTGTCAATTCGAGGGGGAAACCGTACGTGTCGTAAAGACGGAATGCATCTTCCCCACTAATCGTATGCTCTCCATTATTTTTAGCCGTCTGAGCGACCGTATTTAAAATCGCGAGACCATCTTGTAATGTTTCATGGAAACGTTCTTCTTCATTCTTGATGACACGTTTGATGAAGTCCGCCTTCTCTGGAACTTGTGGGTAAAAGTCAACCATGACGCCACCGACCGTATCCACGAGCTCGTACATGAACGGACGTTCGATTCCAAGCATCTTCGCATAGCGGACTGCCCGGCGAAGTAAACGACGGAGGACATACCCGCGTCCTTCGTTCGATGGCAATGCGCCGTCGCCAATCGCAAACGAAACTGTTCGGATATGATCAGCGATGACTTTGAATGCTACATCCAGCTTCGCGTCATCACGGTATTTTTTACCACTCATTTCTTCCGTCTTATGGATGATCGGCATGAACAAGTCCGTATCGAAGTTCGTCGGCACGTTTTGTAAGACACTAGCCATCCGTTCGAGACCCATTCCTGTATCAATGTTTTTGCGTGGAAGTTCTGTGTAGTTCCCGTTTCCATCATGGTTATACTGACTGAAAACGATGTTCCAAATTTCAAGATAACGTTCATTTTCGCCACCCGGGTAGAGTTCTGAATCGTTCGGGTCGTCACCGAAGTCTGGACCACGATCAAAGAAAATTTCCGTGTTCGGACCAGATGGACCTTCACCGATTTCCCAGAAGTTATCTTCGAGCGGAATGATTCGTTCAGCCGGAACACCGAGCTCAAGCCAGATTTGGCGTGCCGCATCGTCTTCCGGATGGATCGTAACAGACAAGTACTCTGGATCTAGACCGTACCACTCGTCACTCGTTAAGAGTTCCCAGCCCCATTTGATCGCATCTTCACGGAAGTAATCACCGACTGAAAAGTTACCGAGCATTTCAAAAAACGTATGGTGACGTGCCGTTTTACCGACGTTTTCGATATCGTTCGTCCGGATCGATTTTTGTGCATTGACGATTCGTGGATTGTCTGGGATGACACGTCCATCAAAATATTTTTTTAATGTCGCGACACCTGAGTTAATCCAAAGCAATGTTGGATCTTCCACTGGTACGAGAGAAGCACTCGGTTCCACAGCGTGACCTTTCGATTGGAAAAAGTCGAGATACATCTGACGGATTTGTGCGCCAGTCAACGGTTTTAATGGTTTCATCGAAAATACCCCCAATTAATTAATAAGTTCATCCTGAACGCAAAAAAAACGATGCATCATCCCCTAGGAAAGGGACGAAAGCATCGCTCTCGTGGTACCACCCTCGTTCGCAACATCCTCTGTTACGGATGTTACCTCGAAAAATCCAATAACGGGGATTAACCGCAAGTGTTTTCACTCGACTCAAGAAGGAGCTTCAAATGATTCATCATGGAGATGGTTGCAGCAAATCCATCTCTCTCTTCGTCATGATTGCATCACTCTACTTATCTTCTATCAACGTTTTGCGTCCATTCATCTAACGTGATTATTACCTATCCAACGTATTCCGTCAAGTCTTTGTCGCACCACCCAGACGTTCAATCAACCGCGTCCGTCGACGTGGTTCTTCTTCTTGTGATGCCTTGTGAAAGGCGCGTGGATCTCCGAACAACAACAAACTTGTTTTCGCACGGGTCACGGCCGTATAAATTAAGTTTCTCGAATGCTTAAAGGCGCCCGTAAAGAAGACCGGCATCAGAACGATCGGAAACTCCGACCCTTGGGCTTTATGGATCGTGATCGCATAGGCATGTGTGAATTGGTCCCAGTCACTGCGATTGTATTCGACTTCCGTCTGGTCGAACCGCGCGATAATTTTATCGACTTTATCGACGTTTTCTTTCGCAAAAAAGATGTTGACGATTTCGCCGATATCACCATTGTAGACATTTTCTTCCGCATTGTTGACGAGCTGAAGAATCTTATCTCCACTCCGGTACAGCCGATTTCCTTGCTTCACTTCCCGTTTTTTCGGTGCTTCCGGATTGTAGACATTCTGCAGCGCGAGATTGAGTTCATCAATCCCGACTTGTCCGCGGTACGTCGGGGCGAGGACTTGGACGTCGAACTTCGAGTAGCCTTTTGCTAACGCTTTTTCAGCGAACGCGGCAATCCCGCGTAATGATTCTTGCGGAGCCAGTGAATAAAAACGGCGGTCCGATAACGGTGCCAATAAATCAGCCGATGTGACCCGATTTTTCAAATCGTGAGCCAATCGTAAAATCGATGAATCCTCCGCTTGACGGTGGACGACATTGAGTCGTACGACCGGAATCCCGTCCGTATCCATTAAATCAGCCAACACTTGTCCCGGACCGACCGACGGCAGTTGATCCCGGTCACCAACGAACAAGATTTTCATCCCGTTCGGTACGGCGCGAAGGAGACTCGACAACAGGTAGATATCAATCATCGATGATTCATCGATGATCAACACTTTTCCGGTGATCGGTTGATCTTCATTCAATTGAAAATTTGAGCCGTCATACTTCAACAGCCGATGAATTGTCATCGCCGGAACATCGGTCGCTTCCGACAATCGTTTTGCAGCACGCCCGGTCGGTGCGACGAGAACGTACGGATACACATCACCTGATTTGACTTGACTTTTTTCGAGCGGCCAATCGTGGATTTCTTGTAAGGCATGTAAGATTCCTTTGATGACCGTCGTTTTACCGGTTCCCGGTCCACCGGTCAAGACCATCAATGGTGCTTTGACGGCCAGTTCAATCGCTTCTCGTTGTTGCGTCGCATATTCCATTCCGAAACGTTCTTCGAGCTGACCGATTGCCGTTAAGATCGTCGCGACATCGACTTCTTGCTCTGCTCCATTCGCCATGACGCGTGCCAGCTCTTTTGCCGCCCTGACTTCCGCATAATAAATCGTCGGCAGATACAGACAGCCTTCTTCGAGTTTTACTTTATCTTCTGTCAACAACAACTCGATTGCCTGTTCGAGTCGTTCTCCTGGGTCTTCGCCTAGCAGGCGGGGTGCCCGCTGCAACAATGAATCAATTGTCGCAAAAGCATGTCCTTCCCCTGCCTCTTGCTCAAGTATGTGCATGACGGACGCTGCAACGCGTTCCGGGTGAAGACCAATCAATCCGAGATGGGAGGCAATTTGATCGGCCGTCTTAAAACCGATCCCGCTCACTTCGTACATCAAGGAATACGGGTTTTCACGAATCCGCGCCATCGCATCCCCTTCGTACGCCGCATAAATTTTAGCTGCAAGTTTCGGCGTGACGTCGAACGGTGCCAAAAACAACATCAATTGATCAACGCCATAGAGCGTTGCCAGTCGACTGAAGATGACGTCAGCTTGTTTTTGTTTAAGTCCAGGCACACGATCGAGGGCACGGCTATCTTTTAAGATGACATCAATCGCATCCTCGCCAAGTGCCTCGACAATATTTTTCGCTGTTTTCGGACCAATGCCGGTAAACGATCCATTCGTCAAAAAGCGGACAGCGGCATGCTTCGTCATCGGGACAGAACGGCGAATTAATTCTGCCTTTAATTGTTTACCAAACCGTGGATGGTCCACTAAACGGCCAAACGCCTGATACGTACCGCCAAGTTCAATCCCGACTCCCGTTCCCGTCACGACGAGTTCAGTTTCTTTCAATTCAAAGTTTTTTTCCTTAACAGCCACCAATACGATGGAATGCGCTTCTTCTTCGGAGGAGAAGAGCACACGTTTAACACGACCGACGACTTGATGAGGGTGCTCCATCACTCCACCTACTTTCTAAAAGACTACGATTTACTACGCTCTCATCATCATAGCACTCGTTTAATCGATTTAAAATCAGGGAAAGTGAACTTGAACTAAAAATTGAATTGGAGGAGAAGCATGTGGGACGATTACCAATTGCTGGTTTATGTGAATTAGTACTTGAAGTAGAGGATATGGAACGCGCTGTCAACTTTTGGCATGGGACGCTCGGAATACCGATTGTCGAGCAATGGGCTCCAGATGACGCGGAACCAAGTAAAGAACAAGCGACGCAAGACGGCGTTTGGGCGACATGGCTCTATATTGGCGGAAACACGCGACTTGGACTCTGGCTCAAACGAGATTTCACACTCGAGGAACGGACTGTGAAAAATCTACCGGTCACGAAGTGGGATTCGCTTTATGATGAAGGAGGGACTCACGTCCACTGCGCCTTTTACATTGAAAAAAACCGATTCGAGGACGCTCTGAACGTCTTACGGGAAGCAGATATTGCCGTTAAGATTCGAGAATGGGATGAACAAGAAACTTCGAATGATAAAGAATACTCCGCTTATTTTAAAGATACTGAACAAAATGTGATTGAGCTCTATACAAAAAATATGGACGAGGCGTACGAAGACTTTTCTGGTCCGCCGCAACGCGTCGTACGTGAAGTCGGAAACTAACGCAATCTTCAAAACGATCAGAGACGGAACGCGCTTTAAAGCGGTCGCATGACACAGGCAAGTATTAAACCCTCTTGAACAATAAGAAATTGCACAAAAATGGCCGATGGTCCCTTGAAAAGTGGGATCATCGGCCATTTGATTGTTGAAGGACGGAAACATCCGTCACACGGCTTGATGCTGGTCTGACTTATGCGTCAGACCCATTCATTGACCTTATTTCAACAAAGAATCCATTTTCGCTTTCGCATCTTGCGCGAGCGTATGATTCGGTTGATATTCAAGAACCGTCTCGAGCTCCGTATAACACGCTTCTTGCTGACCAAGAAATGCAAGGGCAATCGCATAGTTATAGCGTGCGTCCGTGTGCGTTTCTTCTAACAACAGGACTTGCTCGAAAATTTCTGCCGCTTCTTCAATCTGTTCGTTTTGTGCGAGCGCAAGGCCGTATTGGAAAGCAATTTCGACGTCCACCCCGTTCAATTCCGTCGCTTGTTTCAAGCGAGGAATTCCCCGGACAGGATCGCCGAGCTTTTGATACGTCAGACCAAGCATGAAGTGTAGATCGGCGTCATCAAGTCCATGGAGTAAGGCGAGCCGTAAGGCATCTTCTGCCTCGACCAGTTGCTCTGCCGCAAAGAACAATGCCCCTTTTGCATAGTGGGCACTGGCGAACGTCGGGTCAATTGTCAGCGCCTTTTCATAAAAGCGTAATGCCCGGTCTGCATCATCCATCGATTGAAGCAACGTTCCCAAGTTGACATATGCCGTCGGATCATTCGGGTTTTCTTCAATCGCATCGTTGAAGGCTTGCGCAGCCAGTTCGTAATTTCCCGCTTCTAAATGTCTGAATCCTACTTCGTTATAATTCATCGTGTTCTCTCCCTTATGCAAGATACGTAAGACGTTCGCCCGCTTTGTACGCTTCGTCAATCGTTGCGCCACCTAAGCAGACATCACCATCATAAAAGACGACGGCTTGTCCTGGTGTAATTGCCCGTTGGCGTTCGTCAAAGGCAACATCAAGACGTCCATTTTCAAGCAAGCGGACAGTCACGCCTGAGTCTTCTTGACGGTAGCGGAACTTCGCCGTGCAGCGGAATGTATCGCCGACTTTAAGTGGTGCCGTCCAGCTGATGTCCGACGCATATAATCCTTCCGAGTAGAGCAGTTCATTATGGAAGCCTTGATCAACGAACAAGACGTTATCCGCAAGATTTTTTCCAACAACGAACCAAGGCTCTCCGTCTCCGCCAATCCCTAACCCATGACGCTGTCCCATCGTGTAATACATCAAACCATCGTGACGTCCCATGACTTTTCCGTCGAGTGTCCGCATTTCGCCTGGTTGTGCCGGGAGGTATTGGCTGAGAAATTGTTTAAAGTTCCGTTCCCCGATAAAACAGATACCGGTCGAATCTTTTTTCTTCGCCGTCGCCAAGTTCGCTTCTTCCGCGATTTTCCGGACTTCTGACTTTTCCATGTGACCAATCGGGAACATCGCTTTCGCAATTTGGTCTTGTGACAGTTGGTTCAAGAAGTACGTTTGGTCTTTATTCGTATCGACCCCACGGAGTAACTTGTGTTCCCCGTCTTCATAGACCGCACGCGCGTAATGACCTGTCGCGACAAAATCCGCCCCGAGACGCATGGCGTGATCAAGAAACGCTTTGAACTTGATTTCCTTGTTACACATGACATCCGGATTCGGTGTCCGTCCCAGTTTATATTCATTCAAGAAATACGTGAAGACTTTGTCCCAGTATTCTTTTTCGAAGTTGACTGCATAGTACGGAATGCCGATTTGATTGGCGACCGCGATCACATCTTCATAGTCTTCCGTCGCTGTACAAAAACCGTCTTCATCCGTATCATCCCAGTTTTTCATGAAGATTCCGATGACGTTGTACCCTTGTTCTTTCAGCAAGTGTGCTGTGACGGACGAGTCGACGCCGCCAGACATCCCGACGACGACTGTCGTCTCACTTGGCGCTTTTGCTCTTGTATTCATTGCTTTCACCTCTTATTTGTTCTGAAACGATTTTACGACATCTATCAATCCTTGTGCGAGTAGTTCGACTTGCCCGGCATCATTTCCACGGCCGAAACTAATTCGGACCGATTGCCGCGTCCGGTCATTTTCACCGTACATCGCGGACAACACGTGAGATGGTTCAATGGAACCTGCCGTACAGGCGCTCCCGCTCGAGACGGCAATTCCGCGCATATCGAGCATGATTAAAAACGGTTCAATCTCGACACGCGGGAAATAGAGATTGACGATATGCGGCAGTCCTGGATGCCCATTTTGTTCATAGGAAATCGAACTAGCCTCGAGACGATTGAGTAACAGGCGACGCAAGTCTTCCGACTGGGCTTTCAGTATGTCACGTTCTGCTACGATCAATTGAACGGCTTTTGCGAAACCGACGATTCCAGCGACGTTTTCTGTTCCCGCGCGACGCTTCCGTTCTTGTTCGCCACCGTACGACTGCACTTCTAACTGGACGCCTGTTCGGACGTAGAGCATCCCGACACCTTTTGGTCCATTGATTTTATGACTTGATGCCGATAATAGGTCAATATGACATGCTTCGACGTCGAGACTCAGCTTGCCAAAGACTTGGACCGCATCCGTATGAAAGAGAATGTTTTGTTTGTTTAATAACTGGCCCATTTCCTTGATTGGTTGCAGTGTCCCGACTTCATTGTTTCCGAACATGACCGAAACAAGAATCGTATCCGGGCGAAGCGCTGCCGCGAGTGCGTCGACCGTGACGACGCCCGACTCCGGCACTTCTAAATACGTCACGTCAAACCCACGTTTTTCGAGTTCTTCGAACGCACGCAGGACGGCATGGTGTTCGAAGCGTGTCGTGATGACATGTTGTCCCTTGTCTTGATGTTTCATCGCGGCACCCAAAATCGCATAGTTATCCGACTCCGTTCCCCCCGCCGTGAAGATGATTTCATTCGGTTTGGCATTCAGTTCACTCGCGATTGTCCGACGTGCCGCGTCAATCGCCGCCCGGCCGGAACGACCGAACGCGTGGACGCTCGACGGATTCCCGAATTGCTCGAGCATATATGGAGTCATTGTTTGGAGTACATCAGGGTGCATCGGCGTTGTCGCCGCATGATCAAAATACATCATTTCGTCTCACCTTTCATATATAGAACATATATCCAGTATCATCGTCTTCCGCTAAATCTTTTAATGTCGTCGAATCCAGTACTTGATCGACTGCACTTTGGATTTTATCCCATAATTTTCGTTTCGTCACTTCATCAGAATTGTCCCCTTCGACAACTACGAGTGGTC
Organism: Exiguobacterium sp. QJM3NY_9; assembly: GCF_056173545.1. NCBI lineage: Bacteria > Bacillati > Bacillota > Bacilli > Caryophanales > Exiguobacterium > Exiguobacterium sp. QJM3NY_9. The sequence continues at coordinate 2,071,247 of NZ_CM149679.1, forward strand.
CCTCAAGCAAACGAATGATATCGCCGGCCGTGATTTCTTCCGCTTTACGCCCTAACTTATAACCGCCGTAAGCGCCACGGACACTTTTGACCAGCCCACCATTTCGGAGCGGGGCAATCAATTGTTCCAAATAATGCTCCGACAGATTATACATTTGCGCAATTTTCTTTAAGGATAACGGCTTTTGTTCGCCTCCTTTAGCGAGTGCGATCATGATTGTCAGACCATACCGGCCTTTCGTCGAGATTTTCATCATGCGAAATAACATCCTTTCTAGTATAGTAGGAGCTGAATCCACGTGGAAAGAAGGAACGCTACCTATGGCTAATTTATTTGAATCAAAATATCCTGCTGGACCGCTCGCCAACCGGATGCGTCCTCAGTCACTGGACGAAATCGTTGGTCAACGGCATTTAATTGGAGAGACGACCCTCTTACGTCGCGCTATCCTTGCCGATCGGCTCGGGACGGTCATTTTTTATGGTCCACCAGGAACAGGGAAAACGACACTCGCACGCGTCATCTCGAGTTACACGAAGTCGGCTTTTGAACAGTTGAATGCCGTCACCGCAAAACTCGACCAATTACGCGACGTCTTAAAGGCGGCGGAGTCTCGTTTGCAGTTTGATGATCAAAAAACAATTCTCTTTTTAGATGAAATCCATCGTTTTAATAAAATGCAGCAAGACGCGTTGCTCCCTGCTCTTGAAGCAGGTACGATCACCTTAATCGGAGCGACGACGGAAAATCCAAGCTTCGAGGTCAACGCCGCTTTACTCTCTCGGGCGACCGTCTTTCGGTTCGAACCACCGACGGCAGACGATTTACGTGTCGTGCTTAACCGAACGTTAGCCGATAAAGACCGCGGTCTCGGAAAATATCCGATTTCGATTACAGATGAAGCGATTGATCATTACGTTAAACTATCCGACGGCGACTATCGCGCCTTGCTAAATGCACTCGAGCTCGCCGTCTTGACGACTCCGGAAGTCGACGGTGAAATCACGATTGACCTCGCCGTCGCGGAAGAATCGATTCAGCAAAAAGCATTGAAATACGATAAAGACGGCGACCGCCATTATGATGTCATCTCGGCTTTCATTAAATCAATCCGTGGATCCGATCCCGACGCAGCATTATATTGGCTCGCCGTCATGATTGAAGCGGGCGAAAGTCCTCGCTTCATCGTCAGACGATTGTACGTCCATGCCGCAGAAGACATCGGGCTATCGGATCCACAAGCCCTGTTGATTGTCGACGCTTGTGCTCGCGCGTGTGAATACGTCGGTTTTCCGGAAGCACGGATTCCGCTCGCTGAAACCGTATTGTATTTGGCGACGGCACCTAAATCAAATACCGTCATCACAGCGATTGATAAAGCGCTCGCTCTCGTACGACGTTCGGATGGTGGACCGGTCCCACCGCATCTTCGTGACGCCCATCATCCCGGTGCAGAAGCACTCGGAAATGGTGTCGCTTATCAATACCCGCACCAGTTCCCTCATGCTTACGTGAAACAAAGCTATTGGCCGGAAAACTTAGCGCGGACGAAACCGGTCTTTTACGAGCCGAGCCCACGTGGTTTTGAGAAACAACTCCAAGCCCGACTCGAGTTTTGGAAAAAACAGCCGTAACCATTCAAGATGCGAAAAAGCGACCGAAGTGGTCGCTTTTTTTAACGGACGCGTTCAATCGTAACGCCTGCTTCGCGAACGATCTCATTGATGACGTGACTTGCTGCAATCAAACCACCGACTGACGGAACGAATGCGTTCGAACTTGGGGGCATCTTCGCTTTTCGAATAACCGCTTCGTCATTTCCGACGACTTGACGCACTTCTTCGATGATTTTGACAGGTGGTTCATCCGAGAAGACGACAGGAACCCCTTTATGGATCCCTTCCTTGCGTAAACGTGTCCGGATGACTTTCGCTAACGGATCATATGTCGTGTCTTTGATGTCAACGATCTTAATCCGTGTCGGATCCATTTTATTTGCCATCCCCATGCTCGAGATGATTGGAATGTTGCGTCGTTTACACTCTTTAATCAAATGAATTTTGAACGAGACAGTATCTGATGCATCGATGACATAGTCCGGTTGTTGGTCAAAAAAGGATTCGTACGTTTCTTCATTGTAGAACATCTTCAGGCGGACGATTTCTAAATCGGGATTGATCAACATCAACCGATCTGCCATCGCATCGACCTTCGGTTGTCCGACGGTCGGCAGCAGGGCATGGATTTGGCGATTGACGTTCGTGATATCGATGTCATCTTTATCGACGAGAATCAATCGTCCGACACCACTCCGGGCCAGTGCTTCTGCCGAAAATGATCCGACGCCGCCAATTCCTAAGATAGCGACAGACTTTGATGCCAATGCTTCAAGTCCCGTCTTACCGATTGCTAATTCATTACGTGAAAATTGATGTAACATGTCTCTAACCTCACAATTCTCATACTGTTTTACTCGGAATTATATCATAAAAAAAAACGTCATGCGACGTGTCTTTTTTTAATCATTTTTAATTTTAATAAAAAGACGATGGGACCCGAAGTGCCGTGTCGATACCTTATTTTTGAACCTGCTGTGCAGGTGGGTGTCTTATCCGATTCCTATTCGTACGTCCTCCTGCTGTGTTACGAGGCATGTACTACTAGTTGGAACGTCAAACTCCCTATCAAAAAAGAGTGGCTCAAAGATAAAAGGCGGCTCTCGTACATCTCAGGAACCCCATCTGTTGCATTTAATATAGCATTCCCCTAACCGAATTGCAACTCAATCTGCTTCTAAAAAAATGATATTTTTTTAACGGCTCAGAGTGATGTCCAACGCCTCGTGAAGGTGCCTGTCGGATCATACATTTGTTGCTGAAAAATAGGATTGAAGCGTGGAATTCGAGTCGCATTTCCGACACCTGCGATATAAGCCCAGTTACCATAATTTGAAGCGACGTCATAATCGATCAGTTGGCTTTCAAAATATGACGCCCCGACGCGCCAATCCTGTCCAAGCTCATGAATCAAATAACTCGCAGTAATTTGTCGCCCACGATTCGACATCCATCCCGTTTCTCGAAATTCATTCATGAAGGCATCCACGAACGGTTGCCCAGTTCGTCCTTCGATCCACATCGAAATGATTGACTCGTCCGTCGGCCAGACGTTACTCCCTTCTCGTAAACCTTGCGCAAGAAATAATCGATTCCCCGTCTCACGCATCGTGAAATGAAAGAAGTCGCGCCAAAGTAACTCGAAATACAACCAGTATGTCGATTCATTAGCACCATGCCGTCTTTCTACGCTTTGAAGTTCTGCCATGACCCGGCGTGGGGATAAGGAACCGTTTGCTAACCAGGCCGATAATTTGGAGGAATCATCCCGACCGAAACCATTCCGTGTTTCCTTATACGTAAAAATGGGTCCTTCCAGATATGCTTTTAATCTTGCATGCCCCGTCATCTCCCCTCCTTCAAAGGGAAACGCAGCATCTGATGCATAAGCGGGTAACGTAATAGCAGCCGCAGGGTCTTCAATCGCAATTGGTTGTTCAAAATGTCCCGACCGCTCGACTTTCTTTCGAAAGGCTGAAAAGACATGCGCCACTTTGTCGCTACCGATTTGTTCACGGCGATACAACGTCTGCGTTTCATAGATGTGTGCCGTGAATTGTGCAAGCACTGCCCGCTCATCAATTGATTCGTAATACCCCGTCATCCGATGAAAGTAAACGACGTCTCCCGGCTTCATAAACCGTCCCAACTGTTCGCTGACGTCCCCGGTTAAAATCGTTAACTCGATTCCGAGTCGTCCTAATTCCTCCTGAAGCGTCTGTAACGTTTCACGCTCAAATTTCATTTGAGCACGTCCACGTTCAAATCGTCTCGTATTTAACGGTTGTTGAACAAAGACAGCTTTGACCGTTGAATGTGCCTGACGTGCCTGCGCTAAGGCTTCGTGATCGTCGACACGTAAATCAGCACGGTACCATACGATTCCACTCATCATCTCGTCTCCTTTCACCCTCGTCCTGTTTCATCATCTCAAGGATTTCGTGATTCGCCTACTCTGCAATATGCCGAAAAGGTTTCAGCTTTTTGTTTTCGTGGAATATAGTTAATACAAAACGGTGTAAGGAGTGACAGACAGATGGCTAAAAAAGGAAAATTAAGAACGTTAATCACGCTCGCGACGACAGTTGGACCAATCGTCTATAAGTTTTATAAACAACAACAATCTAAAAAAACAACGAACACTCCTAAATAAAACGTCAAGACGCGAAGGACTTCATTGTCCCTCGCGTCTTTTTTTGTTGTCACTTTTTACTGACACCAGGACTTCCCTCTTCATAAAACCGCCACGGATAGTGTGTCGCTTCACCGGCATTCGGAATCCCAATCCGTGTCGTCTCGATGATTTGTCCAGCTTGACCCGCAACGAGCCGAAAACGTTCTTGATATAAATCTTCCCCCGACTCAGCAGTCGTTAAGCCAAAGGCCTGACAGAGCTTCGCTGGTCCGTTGACTAAGTTTTTGAGTTGGGTGTTCGTCAGTTCGTGATACGATCTATGAAATCGACGATAGGCGATGATCTCATGACCTGAGATGATTTCCGCTCCCCGCAGTAAGACGGCATACCCTTGCCCGACCTCTCCACAGACAAAATTTAAGCAATGATGCATGCCATAAGTGAAGTAGACATAGAGATGCCCTGCTTCACCGAACATCGGTGCCGTTCGTTTCGTCGGACGGCCACTGTAGGAATGTGCAGCTTGATCATACGGTCCGAGATACGCTTCGACCTCGACGATTCGCATCGTCACATCATCAACCGTCAGGACACTTCCAATCAAGTCTTTGCCGACCTCAAGTGGTGATCGTTCAAAAAAACTCCGTTCCATTGCTGCCCCCTCCTATTCTTCCAATCACTCTTACGGAAATCAGAATCTTGAATTAGTCAAAACCAATTCAACTAAAAGAAACAGACTCCCTTCCAAAAGAGGAAGAAAGTCTGTTGTGATGATTATTGTTTGACAGCCGTCCGGATTGACAACTCATTTAATTGTGCGTCCGAGACCGGGCTCGGTGCTGCAGTCAATAAGTCGCTCGCCGACGCCGTTTTCGGGAAAGCGATCGTATCGCGTAAGTTTGTCCGTCCCGCGAGTAACATGATCAAGCGGTCAAGTCCGAGTGCAATTCCAGCATGCGGTGGTGTGCCGTATTCAAATGCTTCCATCAAGAATCCGAACTGTTCGTTCGCCTCTTCTTCCGTGAAACCAAGTAATTTGAACATCCGCTCTTGGATATCGCGCTCATAAATCCGTTGCGATCCGCCACCTAACTCATATCCGTTCAAGACAAGGTCATAGGCGACAGCAAGGACGCTGCCCGGGTCCGTTTCGAGTTTATCAAGATCTTCGCGGCGTGGCATCGTGAATGGATGGTGGTTCGCATAGAAACGACCGTCTTCTTCTTCGAATGTCACGAGCGGGAAGTCCGTCACCCACAGGAAGTTAAAGACCGTTTCGTCAATCAAACCGAGTTCTTTCGCCAGTTTTTGACGCAGTGCGCCGAGGCTGTCGGCAACGATTGACGCTTTTGCTGCGACGAAGACGAGTAAGTCGCCTGTTTCTGCTTCCGTCGCTGCGATAAGACGGGCAGCCGCTGCTTCGTCAAAGAATTTGGCAATTGGTCCGTTTAAGCCGTCCGGAGTCACTTTGACCCAGGCGAGACCTTTCGCACCGTAAATTGCCGTGAACTCTTGTAATTTATCGATGTCTTTCCGCGAGAAGTTGTCTGCCGCCCCTTTGACGTTCAATGCTTTGACTTCGCCGCCGGCTTCAAGTGCCATATCGAAGACTTTAAAGCCTGCCCCTTTGACGGCTTCCGCGACATCAATCAATTCGAGACCGAAGCGTGTATCCGGTTTATCCGAACCGAACCGGCTCATCGCTTCTGCGTACGGCATCCGTGGGAATGGTGTCACGATATCTTTTCCGAGTGTTTCTTTCATGACACGCGTCATCATTGACTCCATCATTGCATACAAGTCCTCCACGTCCATGAAGCTCGTCTCGATATCGACTTGCGTGAACTCAGGCTGACGGTCTGCCCGTAAGTCTTCGTCACGGAAACAACGTGCGATTTGGAAGTAGCGTTCGAAACCAGATACCATCAGTAACTGTTTAAACAACTGTGGTGATTGTGGCAACGCATAGAATTCACCTGGGTGGACACGGCTTGGTACGAGATAGTCACGCGCGCCTTCCGGTGTCGACTTCGTCAAAATCGGTGTTTCGACTTCGAGGAAGTCTTGTTCGTCGAGGAAGTTCCGCATGATGTTCGACGCTTTCGAACGGAGGCGGAATGTCTCTTGGAGCGACGGACGACGTAAATCAAGGTAGCGGTATTTCAAACGAAGATCTTCTGACGTTTGCTCTGCTTCTTCACTGATTGGGAATGGCGTCATTTTTGAAGCATTCAAGATGACGACTTCATCCGCAACGACTTCAACGAGCCCCGTCGGCATGTTCGGGTTCGGATTTTCGCGTTGGACGACTTTCCCTTTAATATCAAGCACGTACTCGGAACGAATCGATTCTGCTAAGCGGTGTGCCTGTTCGTTTTCCGGTTGGAAGACGACTTGGACGATTCCTGTCCGGTCGCGAAGATCGAGGAAAATCAAGCCCCCGAGGTCACGTCGTTTTTGAACCCATCCTTTTAGCTGGACGGATTGTCCGATGACATCTTCCGTCACGTGTCCATTCATATGTGTGCGTCCGATCATTGTGTTGCCTCCTTTAATTTTGCGACGATCGTATCTGCGACCGCCGACAAGGGAACATCTGTCTGTTCGCCTGTCTCCATGTTTTTTAACGCTGCGGCACCACGTTCAACTTCTTCATCACCGAGTATGACCGTATACCGCGCCTTCATCCGGTCTGCTGCCTTGAATTGCCCCTTAAATTTACGACCAAGATAATCACGATCTGCCGTGAGTCCTTCGAGACGCATCAATTGGAGAAGACGTGTCGCCGTTTTTTCGACTTCTTCGTTGCCTTGGGCGACGATGAAGACATCGATTGCCTCGTCGATTTCCGGCAGGACTTGTTCATTCTCAAGTGCCATCAAGAGACGCTCGATTCCGATTCCGAACCCAATCCCCGGTGTCGCAGGTCCACCGATTTGTTCGACGAGACCGTTATACCGTCCACCGCCGCAAAGCGTCGTAATCGCACCGAAACCTTCTGCCTCGGACATGATTTCAAATGACGTGTGATTGTAATAGTCAAGACCACGGACGAGTGTTGGATCGATGACATATTCAATCCCTAACGCATCGAGGTGTGACAAGACTTGATCGAAGTAATCTTTCGATGACGCGTTCAAGAAATCGAGAATCGATGGTGCCGTCGCCATACTCGGGTGGTTCCGGTCGACTTTACAGTCAAGGACACGCAACGGGTTCGCTTCTAAACGGTTTTGACAATCTTGACAAAGCTCGTGTGCGACCGGCTTGAAGTGATTGACGAGTGCTTCGCGGTGTGCGGCACGACTTTCGCTATCACCAAGCGAGTTGATGACGAGTTTTAATTGTTTCAGACCGAATGACCGGTAGATGCTCATTGCGAGACTGATGACTTCTGCATCGATTGCCGGTTCTTCACTGCCGAGTGCTTCGACGCCGTACTGGTGGAGCTGACGGAAACGTCCTGCTTGCGGACGTTCATAACGGAACATCGGTCCGATGTAGAACAATTTCGTCGGCTGGTTCGGTGCTCCGTACAGTTTGTTCGTCACGAATGAACGCACGACCGCTGCCGTCCCTTCCGGACGAAGCGTAAATTGATCTTTTCCGCGTTTTTCGAGCATGAACATTTCTTTTTGAACGATGTCGGTCGTTTCTCCGACACCCCGTTTGAAGAGTTCTGTTTCTTCAAAGATTGGTGTCCGAATTTCTTTATAGTTGTATCGTTTACTGATCTCACGTAATTGATTTTCGATATACTGCCAGCGTTCAACCGTCCCTGGAAGGATATCAAACGTACCGCGTGGTAATTTCATCCTAATTCCTCCTTAAAAATGAATACAAAAAAGTCCTCGTCCGCAAAGGGACGAGAACTTGAAGATCCCGTGGTACCACCCTGGTTGCTGAAAAAAATCAGCCACTCGGTGCAGTTAACGCCTGCTTACGATTTTCCCTACTGCAGTGTTCAGGAAAATACCTCGGAAGGGTCTTTCACCCAATTCATCTGATCACCCTTTCAGCCAAGGGGCGACTCTCTAAGCAGACGAGGTCTTGGACTACTCCTCTTCGTCATCGGTTCTAAAATCGTTCTATTACCATTTATATTGCATCGTTCCCGAAGTCCTGTCAAGACTTTGGTCACTTTTCTAAAATTAACGTGACCGGTCCGTCATTGATGAGGGCAATATCCATCATCGCACCGAACTGTCCCGTTTCGACCGTTACACCGTTCGAGCGAAGTCGTGTATTGAAAGCTTCATAAAGTTCATTTGCAAGATCCGGCTTCGCGGCTTCGGTAAATGCCGGACGCCGCCCTTTTTTGACGTCTCCGTATAAGGTGAACTGGGAGACGGATAAAATCTTCCCGTCGACATCATCGAGTGAACGATTCATCCGTTCTTCCTCATCCTCGAACACGCGTAGCCCGGCAATTTTATCTGCTAACCAATTGACTTGATCGAGCGTGTCCTCATGCGTGACACCGACGAGCAATAAAAATCCCCGATCGATTTGACCGATGATTGATCCGTCGACCGTCACGCTCGCTTCTTTGACGCGTTGTAAAACGACTCTCATCCTATCCGCTCCTTACGTCATCATGACGCGATGGACTGCATACACGTCTGAGATTTGTTTAATCCGATCGACGACTTTTTGTAAGTGATTGACGTTATTGATCGCGATCGTCATCGAAATCTTCGCTTGTTTGCTGTCATCGCCTTTACCGCTGACGGCAACGATGTTCGTGTTTGTTGCTGAAACAGACTGCAATACTTCATTGAGTAGACCGGCACGGTCGTACCCCGAGATTTCGATTTCGACGTTGTAACTCTTGACCGTTTTCCCTTCATGCTCCCACTCGACTTCGAGCAAGCGTTCCGGATTTTGTTCATTCAAAACATTCAGGCAATCGGAACGGTGAATCGACACACCGCGTCCACGCGTAATATAACCGACGATGTCGTCCCCGGGAACCGGGCTACAACAGCGACTCATCCGGACGAGCATATTGTCGATGCCTTTGACACGCACACCTTCTGGATTTTGTTTTTTCGGACGGTCAAATGTTTTCATCTCACTGATGGCGTCATTCAACTCAAGATTTTTAGATTCTTTATCTTTGCGTAACTTTTCCGTCAATTTGTGAGCGACTTGGGCAGCCGTCAAGCCATGGTAACCGACTGCGGCGTACATGTCTTCTTCTTGACCGAAGTTGAACTTCCGTGTGACGTCTTCGAGTGTTTTATCCGTGATGACTTCCTTCGGTTCAAAACCAAGTTTTTTAACTTCTGCTTCAATCAACTCGCGCCCTTTAAGGACATTTTCTTCGCGCTGTTGCCGTTTGAACCATTGACGGATTTTATTTTTCGCTTGACTCGAGACACAGATTTTTAACCAGTCCTTACTTGGACCGTAACTATGCTTCGACGTAACGATTTCAATGATATCGCCCGTTTTCAATTTATAATCGATTGGAACCATCCGTCCGTTGACCTTCGCACCAATCGTCCGGTGTCCGATTTCCGTATGAATCCGGTAAGCATAATCAATCGGGACAGAGCCCTTCGGTAGCTCGATGACGTCGCCCTTTGGTGTAAAGACGTACAACATATCACTAAAGAAATCGACTTTGACGGATTCCATGAACTCTTCCGCGTCCGCTGTATCTTTTTGTAATTCCAGAATCTCACGGAAATGAGCAATCTTATCTTCGAAGCCCGATTTCGCCTCTTGCTCTTTTCCTTCCTTGTACGCCCAGTGTGCGGCGATTCCGTACTCGGCGATGAAGTGCATGTCCCGTGTCCGAATTTGAACTTCGAGCGGCTCCCCTTTCGGTCCGATGACGGTCGTATGCAGCGACTGGTACATGTTCGGTTTCGGCATCGCGATGTAATCTTTGAATCGACCCGGCATCGGTTTGTATTGCGTATGAATGATACCAAGGACCGCGTAACAATCTTTGATCGAATCCACGATGATCCGGACTGCCATTAAATCATAAATTTCACTGAACTCTTTTTTCGAGTTTTGCATTTTATTATAGATCGAGTAAATGTGTTTCGGACGACCGTCGACCTCAGCAGCAATCTGTACTTCATCCAACACTTCATTGACCTCTCCGATGACGGAATTAACGAGCGCTTCACGTTCCGTTCGTTTTTGTTTCATCATCGAGACGATCCGGTAGTATTGCTGTGGATTGATGTATCGGAGGCTGATGTCTTCAAGCTCCCATTTAATCGTCGAAATCCCGAGACGGTGTGCAAGCGGCGCGAAAATTTCGAGTGTTTCTTCCGCTTTTTGAACTTGCTTTTCTTTGACCATGTGTTGCAAGGTCCGCATGTTATGCAGACGGTCAGCAAGCTTAATCAAGATGACACGAATGTCTTCTGCCATCGCAATGAACATCTTCCGGTGATTCTCTGCTAACTCTTCACGTTTGGATTTATATTTAATTTTCCCGAGTTTCGTCACACCATCAACGAGCATCGCGACGTCCGGTCCAAAGCGTTCCGTCAACTCTTCAAGCGTAATGTCTGTATCTTCTACGACGTCATGAAGAAGCGCTGCGACAATCGTCGTGGCATCGAGTCCGATGTCGACAAGAATCCCGGCAACTTGTACCGGGTGAATGATATAAGGTTCACCCGATCGACGAAATTGTCCATCATGCTCGTCTTTTGCGAATTGGTAGGCACGTTCAATATCGTTCACTTCTGCCTCTGTCATGTATTCCGCACATCGAGCGAGAAGGTCTTCTACGTTTACGATTTGTTTATTTGTCATCCCTTTTCCTCACCCAGTCCCCGGGATTGCTTCCGCCTAAATCCCTAATATATATCTTCTATTATCGTGAAATCTTTATAAGATGTCAAAATAAAAAGAAATACCCCCCCGACAAGTTCGTCGGGAGAGTATTCCTGTCATTAGTCTTCATAGCGAATCAATGACAAAATATCGTAACCTGCTAATTTTTCACGTCCACCAAGTCCATCCAATTCAATCAAGAACCCGATTCCGGCAACCGTACCACCAAGTTGTTCAATCATTTTGATCGTTGCTTCAATCGTCCCGCCTGTCGCAAGCAAATCATCCAGGATGACAACACGTTGCCCTGGTTTGATTGCATCATGGTGCATCGTCAAGACATCTTTGCCGTACTCAAGACCATACTCGACACGGACTGTCTCACGAGGGAGCTTGCCTTCTTTACGAACGGGCACAAAACCGATTTCCATCGCGTATGCCGCAGGGCAACCGACGACGAATCCACGTGCTTCCGGTCCTGCGATAACGTCTGCCCCTTGCTTGCGTGCGTAATCGACGAGTGCATCGACCGATTGTTTGTAAGCCGGACCATTTTCCATCAATGATGTGATGTCTTTAAAGCTGATTCCTTCTTTCGGCCAGTTCTCGACCTCTTTTATATGCTGTTTGAACTCCATGTCATTTCCTCCTGCTTCGCCGCTTCCACTAAAGTATCAAAACGCTCTTTCAACTGAGCGAGTGACGAATAAATGTATTGTTGCTCGAGACGTTGACGTTCTTCATGACGCTTGTACGTCGCGGCCTCCGTCAAATCTCGTTTTTCAGCGTCAGGGTTCACACCCGGTAGCCCGTCCTCCATTGTAACAAGAAAATCGAGTTCCGAAAACACTGAATGCATAAAGTTAATCGAACGTTTCGACCATTTTCTTGTTTTCGACAAACGTACGAGTCCGATTCGCAACTCTTCGCGTGGACATTTTGCGAAGTAATTAAAGTAATGCTTGAAGTCTTCACGCGACGGAATCGCCTCGAAGTAGTACCCTTCATCCTTAAACGCACAATAAATCCGCTCCGCCTGTTTCAAGTACGGTAAGAATGCTTCTTCCGTCTCCGGTAAGTCGAGGAACACAATATTTTCATGAATCGCTCCATTCAGCGGACGCTCGGCATATTTTTGTTTTGTCTCGTCCGAAAACGCAACGAGCGTCGTCTGTTCTTGGGGCAACTCAAAAATGTCCGTTAATGGTTTTTTCCCACCGCGGTAATCAAATAACTGATAATCGGCGACAGCCAAATCTTGAATCATCAATTGCGGCTTCCGAAAACCATTCCACTCATTGATGTTCAGACTCCCCATCAATGAGACTTCAGCGAGTAGTGAAATTTCGTCTACCGTGTCACCGAAACCGAAACCAATCCCGTCTAACTCTGACGTTCCATCCGATAAGAGCGCCTTCAAATGGGTCAAATCACGGCCGATCCGTTTCATGTCCCGAATTTTAGCGTCTTCGATGACGATCCGTGGTGCCGGATTCCCCATACCGAATGGAGCTAAGCGACCAATTTCCTCAATCAATCCGATTGAAACGTCAGAGACGCGTAGACGCAAGTCGATCTCAATCGTCGCGATGAAGGCTTCATCCGGTAGTTTGGCAGCCTGTGCATTCAAGCGTTCACGTAACGTGACGACGTCATCCGACGAGAGTGTCATGCCGGCAGCTGCCGGGTGTCCACCGAAATGCGGTAAGATGTCTTCACATAGCGTCAACTCGGCAAATAAATCGAAGGCTGCAATCGAGCGACCAGACCCTTTCGCCGTCCCCTTCTCTGCATCATGACAAAGCATGATGACCGGACGGTGATATTTCTCGACTAGTCGTGAGGCGACGATGCCGACGACACCCGGGTTCCAGTTGTCCGCGTCAACAACAAGCACACGGTCTTCTAGATATTTTTCTTCGACAAGTGCTGTCGCTTCTTCCGCGATTTGTTTGACGATGTCTTGCCGTTGTTTATTTTGTTGGTCGAGCTGGTTCGCAAGTACGACGGCTTCCTCGAGTGTCTCAGCAAGTAGCATCTCAAGTGCCGGCATCGCGGAATCGAGTCGACCGGCCGCATTGATCCGGGGGCCGAATGCGAACCCGACCGATTCTTCCGTCAGTTCGTCTTCCGTCAAACTACAGACTTGGCGTAGTGCCAAGATGCCGGGACGCTCACTTGCATTCAACGCTTCAATTCCTTTTGTCGCAAGCAATCGGTTCTCATCGACGAGCGGTACTAAGTCGGCAATCGTTCCGAGCACTGCGAGGTCAAGCAACTCCGTCGGGACACGTTCGAGCAGTGCGTGTGCGACTTTAAAGGCAACACCTGCCCCAGCGAGTTTTGAGAACGGATAGTTGCGATCGACACCCGGGTGAATCATCGCATAGGCGTCCGGGAGAACTTCTTTCGCCTCATGGTGATCGGTGATGATGAGGTCGACACCTAACTCTTTTAAGACGGCTGCTTCCTTGATACCTGAAATCCCGCAGTCGACCGTGATGATTAATCCGAATCCTTCTTCGACCGCCCAGCGGAAGGCCGCTTCATTCGGTCCGTATCCTTCCGTGAACCGGTTCGGGATATAACATTCTGCCATTGCCCCGATTTCAGTTAACGCATGCCACAAAATCGCAGCCGAACTGACACCATCGACATCATAATCCCCATAAATTAAGATCATTTCACCTTGATCGGCAGCTTCTTTAATCCGTGCGACGACTTTTTCCATATCCTGAAACAGGAATGGATCGTGGAACGGCATTTGTCCTGCTTCTAAAAAGGCCGTTGCCTGCGCCGGCGTCTCGAGACCACGCTGGACTAGCAGACGGGCTACGTTCGGTGAGACGGACGCTTGCGCGACCAGCTCGTCTATTTTTAGCGGATCGACTGCTTTGTCGAGCCATGTTTTTTTTGAATGATACATCCAATCCCTCCAATCAACTTCCCCATTATAAGACAAAATCCGCGTCAGGGATACCCAACGCGGATTGTCTTCATGAAGCTTGTTTTGGTTGTTTTAATGTGCGTTTTTTCATGACGAGCCAAAGTTGCGCAGCGATGAAGATCGATGAATACATCCCCATGAACAAACCGACAAGCAAGGCAAGACTGAAACCACGAATCGCTTCACTTCCGAAAATATAGAGGGCGGCAGCCGTCATGATGACGGTCACGACCGTATTGATTGAACGGATGATCGTTTGCTGAATCGATTCGTTGACGACGTCGCATAATTCATCAAACGAAACGGTTCTGCCGCCTTTTTCAGCACGCCCTAAATTTTCACGCACCCTGTCGAACGTCACGATCGTATCATTGACCGAGTACCCGATAATCGTCAGGACGGCGGCGATGAAGTACAGGTTGACTTCGATTTGGAAGAGTGAGAAGAACGCGATGATCATTAAGGCATCATGGAGCAAAGCAAGCACTGTCGCGATTCCATACGTCGGTTGGAAACGGAACGAGACATAGATGACAATTCCGATTGAAGCGAGCAAGACAGCGTACATCGCATTTCGGGCGATCTCACGACCCACTTGTGGGGAGACCGTTGAAATACTTGGTGCTTTATCATACTTCGCTTCAATCGTTTTGTTCATTTCCGCGACTTGTTCTTGACTGAACTCACCGACGAACGTGACGTTCGCGAGCGTACCGCCTTGCGCGAACTGAATCCCGTCGATTTCTTTTGCGTCGATCCCCGCTTCTTCAATGACGGACCGGACTTCACTTTCCTGGATTTGATTTTCCGAAGAAATTTCGACCCGTGTCCCTTCCGTGAAGTCAATCCCGAGATTCAAGCCTCGGAATGAAAGCAACAGAACCGACAGGAGAACTAAAGCGATTGTGATCGTGAAGTAGACTTTGCGATGTTTTACATAATCGAATTTCGTAGGATTAAAGTTCACGAATTTCACTCTCCTTTACGCCAAACCATGATTTTTTCTTATCAAACCAACGGCTACTGACAAGAAGTTGCATCAAGTAACGAGAGATGAAGACGTTCGTGATGAACGTGACGGCAATCGAAACCATCAACATGATCGCAAACCCTTTGACGGTACTCGTTCCGAAGTAATAGAGGACACCTGCTGAGATCAGCGTCGTTAAGTTCGCATCTAAAATCGTTCCGAATGAACGGCGATTCCCGGCTTTGAATGCCGACAAAACAGATTTCCCACTACGTAGCTCATCTTTAATCCGCTCTGCAGTGATGATGTTCGCATCGACCGCCATCCCGACTCCAAGGACGAGTGCCGCGATACCCGGTAAGGTCAAGACGGCATTGATTCCGTTGAAGAAGATCATGACGAGGTAAATATAGAACAACAACGTGATGATTGAGACGAAACCAGATACACGGTAGAACAGCAACATGAATAAGAAGACTGCCGCAACACCGATCATTGATGCAAATAATGTTTGATCAAGCGCATCTTTCCCGAATGCCGCCGACACTGATGTCGAGTAGATTTCATCAAGCTTAACCGGTAATGCCCCCGCATTTAAAATGGATGACAATTGTTTTCCGTACTCGGCGTCGATATCGCCACCCGAGATGATTGCTTTATCCGAGTTGATTGGCTGATTGACTGACGCATCAGATACAATTTTTGAATTTTCTTTTTGAATCTCTTTTTCGTACGTGTCACCTTTCGCATAATCAAGCCAAATAACGAGACGATTATCCGGCGCTTGTTTTTGCGAAATCTGTTGTGTCACTTCATAGAACTTCTCTTTTGATTTCAATGTTAATTCGACGAGTGGTTCGTTCGTATTCGGATCATATCCGACTTTCGCACCCTTCGCCTTTAAATCCGATCCGTCAAGCAACAGCTTATCGTCGATATCACGGAATGATAACTCGGCTGTCGAAGATAGAATCTGACGTGCTTCGCTTTGGTTTTTGACACCCGCGAGTTGTACACGAATCCGGTCTTTCCCTTCGATTCGGATGTCCGGCTCCGATACACCGAGAACGTTGACACGGTTTTCGATTGCCGTCAACGTCGCGCTCATCGCTGTATCATCGATGACATCCCCCTCTTTTAAGGGTTGAACTTCATACAACACTTCGAACCCGCCCTTTAAATCAAGACCGAGTTTCGTGTCTTTCAAGAGCCATGTCGACGTCGTGCCGATCAAGATGAGTAATGCGGCGACGATAATGAAGAACGTGGCTAGTTTTCCTTTCTTAACCATGCTACATTGTCCTTTCTCTAAACCCCAGTATATTTTCAGACAACTTTCGTATCCTATCCTAGCTTACATAAGAATTGGTAATCATAGCAATCGTTTTTCTCATATAAAGACAGAAAAGACGCTCCGAAATTCGGAAAGCGTCTTTTTCTTGCCTTATTCGACGGTTTCGTCGTCCATGACAGTCGTTGATTTTTTTGTAACTTCCGCGACTGCACTACGATTGAACGTCAATTGGGAATTCCCTGATTTTAATGTAACTGTCGTTTCATCAACCTTTTGTACGACTCCGTGGAGTCCACCGATTGTAACGACCGTGTCGCCGCGTGATAATTGCGTTTGCATTTCACGGACTTGCTTCTGGCGTTTGTTCTGTGGACGAATCAACAAGAAATAGAACACCACGAAGATCAAAATCATCGGGAGGAATGTGATTAGTTGTTGCATCTGACTCAGCTCCTTTTCATTCAAATCACGTTCATTATACCTTGAAACGATTGATTTGTCAGACGATAACTCAGAAATTCTTTGCGTTTGGTAAATTATAACCGTATTCTTCGAAGAACTCATCCTTGAAATCAAGTAAACGGTCCTCTCGAATCGCTTGGCGAACGCCCTCCATCAATTTGACGAGGAAGTGAAGGTTATGTGTCGAACAGAGATGTAAACCGAACGTTTCCTGGGCACGAATCAAGTGGTGGATGTAGGCACGTGAGTAATTTTTACATGCATAGCAATCACACTTTTCGTCGAGCGGACGGAAATCGCGTGCATATTTCGCATTACGGACGACAAGCCGGCCGCTTGATGTCATCAACGTTCCGTTACGCGCAATCCGCGTCGGTAAGACACAGTCGAACATATCGATACCGCGAATCGCCCCTTCAATCAAGGCATCCGGTGATCCGACACCCATCAAGTAACGTGGTTTATCTTCCGGCATGAGTGGCGTCGTGAATTCGAGCGCCCGGTACATGACGTCTTTTGGTTCTCCGACAGACAAACCACCGACGGCATAGCCTGGGAAATCGAGTGATGCAAGGTCACGTGCGCTTTGACGACGTAAGTCTTCGTACTCGCCCCCTTGGATGATCCCGAACAAGGCTTGATCTTGCGGCCGTTCATGTGCCGTCAAGCAACGTTCTGCCCAGCGACTTGTCCGTTCGACCGATGCTTTCATGTATTCGTGTGACGCCGGGAACGGCGGACATTCGTCAAACGCCATCATGATGTCTGAACCGAGTGCGTTTTGAATCTCCATCGCTTTTTCCGGTGAGAGGAACAGCTTGTCCCCGTTCAAGTGATTCCGGAAGTGGACGCCTTCTTCCGTGATGTTCCGGAGGTCAGCGAGTGAGAAGACCTGGAAACCACCAGAATCCGTTAAAATCGCGCCATCCCAGTTCATGAACTTGTGTAGACCGCCTGCTTCTTTGATGACGTCGTGCCCCGGACGAACCCAGAGATGATAGGTGTTCGAGAGAATGATGTTTGCGTTCATGTCCTTGATTTGTTCCGGTGCCATCGTCTTGACCGTCGCTTGCGTTCCGACTGGCATGAAGACAGGTGTTTCGAAGCTACCGTGCGGCGTGTGGACGATTCCTAACCGCGCACCTGATTGTTTACATGTCTTAATGTGTTCGTATGTTACTGCGTGTTTTGTCATCGGTTTAATTCCTCTCTTGTTAAGAACATCGCGTCACCGAAACTAAAGAATCGGTATCCGTTTGCGACGGCTTCTTCGTATGCGTGTAAAATGTGTTCCCGGGTCGACAGTGCGGAGACAAGCATGATTAACGTCGACTTCGGCAAATGGAAATTCGTAATCAAACCATCGATCGCCTTCACTTCCTGCCCCGGGTAAATAAAGATGTCCGTCCACCCCGTCGCTTCGACGAAGTCACCATGATCACGGATAACTGTCTCAAGTGTCCGCGTCGACGTCGTTCCGACCGCGATGATCCGTCCGCCGCGCGCTCGTGTCTCACGTAAAATTGCTGCTGAACTTTCCGGCAGTTCATAATATTCACTATGCATCTTATGACTGTCGACGTCATCGACGGAAACCGGACGGAACGTACCGAGACCGACATGTAACGTGAGCGGTGCTAGTGTAACGCCTTTATCCGTCAATGCTTTCAGCAATTCCGGTGTGAAGTGGAGTCCAGCAGTCGGTGCCGCAGCACTCCCGCGTTCGCGCGCATACACCGTCTGGTAACGATCTTGATCGTCGAGTTGCTCGTGAATATACGGTGGAAGCGGCATCGTCCCGAGCTCGTCGAGGACTTCATAAAAGATACCGTCATACGAGAACTTCAAAATTCGTCCGCCATCGTCGAGCGCTTCGACGCATTCAGCTTTAAGTAAGCCGTCACCAAACGTAATCACCGTTCCCGGCTTCACACGTTTCGCTGGTTTTGCGAGCGTCTCCCAGACATCATCACTCGTCTGCTTCAATAACAACAGCTCGATTTTTCCACCGGTTTCTTCTTTGACACCAAACAAACGGGCTGGTAAGACTTTTGTATCATTGATGACGAGCGTGTCGCCCGCATTGAAGTGCGAGACGATATCATGGAACCGTTCGTGACGTAACGCTCCCGTCTCGCGGTCAATCACCATCAGCTTCGAGCTCGTCCGGTCGAGTAAGGGAACTTGGGCAATCTGTTCTTCCGGCAAATGAAAATCAAATAAGTTTACATCCATGGGTCAATTTCCTTCTTTCAATCCTAAATGTTGCCGCGCGAACGGTGTCAAGACACGACCGCGTGGGGTTCGTTGTAAAAATCCTTGTTGTAACAGGTACGGTTCGTAGACGTCTTCAATCGTCTGTGCGTCCTCCCCGATCGTTGCGGCAATCGTTTCGAGTCCGACGGGTCCGCCAGCAAACCGTTCAGCGAGTGAACGGAGTAACCGGTGATCGACATCATCCAGTCCGAGCGCATCGACATGGAGCCGGTCGAGTGCACTCGTCGCGAGTGTCGCATCGATTTCTGTTTGATGGGCGACCTGGGCAAAATCACGAACCCGACGTAATAAGCGATTGGCGACCCGTGGTGTTCCACGCGAGCGGAGCGCGATGGCTTCCGCCGCCATCCGGTCTGCTTCAAATCCGAATAGACGTG
Source organism: Exiguobacterium sp. QJM3NY_9 (assembly GCF_056173545.1). Classification (NCBI taxonomy): domain Bacteria; kingdom Bacillati; phylum Bacillota; class Bacilli; order Caryophanales; genus Exiguobacterium; species Exiguobacterium sp. QJM3NY_9. Next base: position 2,090,632 of record NZ_CM149679.1, read on the forward strand.
ACGTCCGGGTAACAATCGCTGAGAGCTCGGGCATCGTGTAATACTCAAGTTTCAGTGTCACACCGAAGCGGTCACGGAGCGGGGCAGACAGCATCCCGGCCCGCGTCGTCGCACCGACGAGCGTAAACGGCGGCAAGTCAATCCGGACGCTGCGGGCCAGTTCGCCTTGTCCGATCACGATATCAAGGCAATAATCTTCCATCGCCGGATACAGAATTTCTTCGATTGAACGACTGAGCCGATGAATTTCATCGATGAATAAGACATCTCCCGGTTCGAGTGACGAGAGGATTGCTGCTAAGTCACCCGGTCGCTCGATTGCCGGTCCTGCTGTCGTCTTGACACCGACGCCCATCTCATTGGCGATGATCGTCGCAAGTGTCGTCTTTCCGAGACCAGGAGGGCCATAAAGCAGAACGTGATCGAGCGTCTCTTGACGAATCTTCGCCGCTTCGATGAAGACACTTAAGTTTCCTTTTGCCTTCTCTTGACCGATGTACTGATCAAGTGTTTGCGGACGTAGACTCCACTCTTCTTGATCTTCTGCATGGGCTGATTCTGATAAAATCCGCTCTTCCATTTTGTCCTCACCTCACATTCAATAACAACTGAAGGGCCCGCTTGACATATTGATCCGTCGAGAGCACTTCGGCTTGAAGCGCCTTTTTGACTTTTTCGACTTCACGGTCACTGTACCCGAGAGCCGTCAAGGCTTCACATGCTTCGTTCAACTCGGCATTACTTTGAGCGAACAGCCCTTCGCTCGGTACATAATCCGGAGCGAGCTCGGCTAATTTCCCTTTTAAATCAAGTGTCATCTGTTTCGCCGTCTTTTTACCAACGCCCGGGAACTTGATGAGGTAACTTTCTTTTTCCTGTTCAATCGCTTCGACAAGCGCGTCAACATTTCCTGACGCGACGATTGCGAGTGCCCCTTTTGGACCAATTCCTGTCACACCAAGCAATTTCGTGAACAATGCACGTTCGCGTCGTGAACGGAATCCGAACAATACTTCTTGATCTTCTCTCACATAATGATACGTATATACGATAACCTGTTCGTCTCCGGTCCGATAAAAAAACGGGTTCGGTGCTACGATTTTGTAGCCAATCCCCCCGACTTCGATCGTCACGAATTCCGCACAGACATAAGCGACCTCGCCGCGTACGAATTCTATCAATTTAGAACGCTCCCATCCAATTACAAACTCTCGTGCTATTGTAGCATATAAGTCCGATTTGCTTCAAAATGTTCTTCCGACAAAAAACGCCTCACCGATGAGTTTAATCGGCAAGGCGCTGTCTGATTTATGATCGGTCGAGCATCCGCTCCAGTGCCAAGACGGCATATTCTGTCGTCTCGGCATCGACGCTGATGATGTTGACAGGCGTGCCACGCTCGACTTGTTCGAGTGACCAGGCAAGATGTGGTAAATCAATCCGGTTCATCGTCAAGCAGGGACACATGAATGGATTGAGGGATACAATATCTTGCTCCGGAAAATCCTTCGCCAACCGGTTGACGAGATTCATCTCTGTTCCGACCGCCCATTTCGTGCCGGCTGCCGCCTGCTTCACTTGATTGATGATATACGCTGTCGAACCGTTTAAATCTGCTGCTTCCACGACCTCAAACGAGCATTCCGGATGGACGAGAATCTGGCGTGCCGGATCCGTCAGCCGGAACTGTTCAATTTGACCGACCGTGAACTTTTCGTGGACCGAACAATGCCCTTTCCATAAAATGATACGGATGTCCGAGTCTTCTCCATCAAATACTAATTGATCGTTGATCGGATCCCAGACCGCCATCTGTTCGAGCGGAATTCCGAGCGCATGCGCTGTGTTTCGTCCTAAATGTTGATCCGGCAGGAAAAACAGAATATCCCGTTCCGCAAGCGCCCATTCGACCATCTTGACAGCATTCGATGAAGTCACCGTCGCTCCCCCATGGCGTCCGACGAACGCTTTGATTTCTGCTGTCGAGTTGACGTAGGTCAAAGGTAAAATCGAGTCACCGAGCCGATTAACGAGATAGGCATAGGCACGTTCCGTTTGATAGCCGTTCGCCATGTCCGCCATCGAACAGCCGGCACGCATATCGGGTAAGACGACCGTATGTTCAGCATCTGTTAACATATCGGCTGTTTCCGCCATGAAATGGACACCACAAAAAACGGTATACTCGGCCTCCGTCATCTGTTTCGCGATTTGCGCCAGTTGAAGCGAGTCCCCTGTTGCGTCAGCAAACTGGACGACTTCATCTTTTTGATAATGGTGCGCCGGCAAAAACAACCGACTGCCCATCCGGTGTTTGACCCCTTCAATGATTGCTATTAATTCTGCCTCTGTTTTTTCTAAGTACTGTCCGGGAATCCCTTGATTCGCCAATAAATCAAAGCTCATCTTTTTTTCCTCCTTGAATTTTCATACTGATATCGAGTGCCGGTGCTGAATGTGTCAACGCCCCGATTGAAATGTAATCGGCGCCGACGTCGCAATACCTCGGCAATGTCTCAAGCGTCACGCCTCCGGACAGCTCGACTGTTATCGCCAACGGAATCGCTTGACGGAACCGTTTGATTTCTTCCGGCGAACGATTGTCAAGCATGATGATGTTGACACCGGCTTTGATCGCTTCGTTGACTTCCGCTTCTGTCTCGACTTCGACTTCGATCGGCGTCGTATGACCGACGGCACGTTTTGCCCGTTTGACTGCCTCCGTGATCGACCCTGCTGCCGTGATGTGGTTATCTTTAATCATCACGGCGTCATCTAGACGCCCCCGGTGATTGAAGCCACCACCGACGCGAACAGCATGTTTTTCAAGCATCCGTAGACCTGGTGTCGTCTTGCGTGTATCCGCGATGCGAATTCGTCCGTCTGCCCGGTCAACAGCACTGCGTGTCAATGTCGCAATACCTGACGTCCGTTGAATCAAATTAAGCGCTACCCGTTCTCCGCTCAGAATTGAACGCAAGTCGCCCGTCCATTCCGCAAGAACTTGTCCCCGCTTGATTGCTTGTCCATCTTCAACCTGTTGAATGAATGTCACCTCTAGCAATCGTGCAAGCTCACGCAACACGGCGACGCCGCAAAAGATGCCATCCTCTTTCGCAAGGAATCGTCCCGTCCCTTGCTCGTGTCCAGTCAGACAAAGTTCACTCGTGATGTCTTGATGTCCGATATCCTCGATTAAAAATCCTTCAAGTTGTTGCTGCAGGTGCCATCTGTTCATTCGTTTGTCGCTCCTCTTTTAATCGACGTAATGCTCCTTCGAGGAGGAGACGTCCCGTCATGATGTGTAATCGATTTTGTTCCGCCTGCCGCCCCGTTTGCTGAACCGACTCGCTCATTAATTGCTCAAGGGTGGCTTGAAGACGGTCTTCTTTAAGTTCAACCGTTAAGACTTCACTCAACTTCTCCTGTAAAACATCATCCTCACATCCAAAGACCGGTCGGAATGCAGGGAGTGCCCTCCGAGGTGCGAGCTGCAACTGCCGTGCCACGGCTTTTCCCATCACAAAACATTCGAGCAAAGAGTTCGAAGCAAGACGATTCGTGCCGTGTAATCCGATTGATGCTGTCTCTCCGACTGCGTACAAACCAGCGACTGATGTTCGTCCTGCAAGATCCGTTTCGATTCCGCCCATTAAAAAGTGGACGCCGGTCGTCACCTCGACAAGCTCCGGATTTATGTTCAATCCTTCACATTTTCGAGCGAATGTCGGGAATCGTTCCGCCAACTGTCTGACCGGTGTCGTGTTGAGGTAAACCGATTCCTGTTTTCGGACTGCCGTGATCATAGCCGCCACTTCGTCCCGTGCCGCTAAGTCCCCTTCCGGATGATTGTCCATCACACGGTGACCATCGCGCGTCATTAAGTATGCTCCCGCACCTCTCAACGCTTCTGTGATTAAGCCAACGGATTTTCCATGGTGGACTAAAATCGTTGGATGGTGTTGGACGTACCCTAAATCAGACAAGTTTGCCCCGACGGCAGCAGCAAGTGCTAATCCGTCTCCGGTGATCGTAGTATCATTCGTCGAAGTCGACAAAAGGCCGCCGATTCCTCCTGTCGCCAAGACGACGGCACGTGCTGAAATTTCAATCCGCTCTTCGCCGCGATATCCTGCTGCTCCGACGACACGTCCGCCAGACGTTAACAATTGTGTGATGACGGTCTGCTCAAGGACTGGATGCGTGATTTTTTCAGATAGTGTTTCCATCATCCGGCACCCAGTCTGGTCACCCCCGCTATGGAATATCCGCGGAAGACCGTGCGCTCCCTCACGCCCAACCGCGTACTCACCATTCTCTTGACGGTCGAAGATGACACCCAGTGCTTCGAGTTCAGAAATCACTGTCCTTCCTTCGCGTGTTACGAACTCCACGGCTTCAGGGTTCACCCATCCTTTTGCAGCGCGGACTGTATCTGCGCGATGTGCCTCGTGATCATCCTCGAGCGCCGAAGAAGCAATCCCCCCTTGTGCCCGCATCGAGTTCGTCTCACTTCTAGTTCCTTTCGTGACGAGTAATGCGCGCAGATTGTCCGGTAAGTGGAGTGCGACCGTGATTGCTGCAAGCCCTGTCCCGACAATCAATACATCGGTCACGAAATATTTATGTAAAGACATTTGTTTTACACCTCTGTTTTTTTAGTTTACTATTGTCTTGACAATAAGTTTGGCATATTTTTAGTCGAGTGACAAGACGAAAGGATCCGATTCATTTATGATTTATTTAGATTACGCGGCAACGACTCCGATGTACCCTGGTGCAATTGAACAGTATCGATTGGCGGCTGAACAAGCTTACGGCAACAGTTCTTCACTTCATGACATAGGAAATCGAGCAGCACAAATTCTCGAACGTGCACGTACACAGCTCTTAGCTCTACTCGGTCAAACTGATGGAAATATCGTTTTCACCGGTAGTGGCTCGGAAGCGAATTACATTGCGATACAGCACCTCCTTCGTCAAAGTCAAAAGACAACTGTCTTGACACTTGCTTGCGAACACGATTCCGTTCTCCTGCCACTGGAGCGGCTCGCCTCAAACACGATTCTCTTACCACTGCTTCCAAATGGTTCATTTGACTGGACGTACTTCAAGACCGTCTGCACGGATGAAGTCGGTGTTGTCTCGATTCAACACGTCAACTCGGACACAGGCTTCATTTTTCCAGTTGAAGAAATCGCTCAATTTTGCCAGGCGAGAGGGATCTTATTTCACTGTGACGGTGTGCAAGGATTTCTCAAACACCCCCTCTCAATCGACTCGTTTGATGCCTATACATGCAGCAGTCATAAAGTCTACGGACCAAAAGGACTCGGTGCCGTCTATTTACGCCGTCCGCTCTTTAGCCCTTACTACGCTGCCCACCACGAGCTTGGAATTCGCCCCGGAACGGTCGACATCCCGGGAATCGTCGCTTTCCTGACTGCTTGTGAGCACTATCAATCTGAAAATCCTCGCTTCCAAGCCGCAAGTCAGAAATTTCGTGGTATGCTACAAAAAAGACTTCCTCATGCGGGTTATCATGTCGTCGAGTCACCCGATCAACTGGCTTCGATTTGTGCCATTCATACGAAACGGATGGATGGACAATTCGTTTTACTTGCCCTGAACCGGGCTGGAATTGCTGTTTCAGCCGGAAGCGCTTGCCGGGCAGGCGAAAATGGACCGAATTCTACGCTTCGTGCCATCCAGTATGATGAAACGGCAGCACACGGCCTGATTCGTCTTAGTTTTGGACTTCATACGACAAAAGAGGAAGTCGAGCGGTGTATCGATTTCTTATGTACACTTGATACATGATTTTTTTGAAGAAGGGCAGGAGTGGCAATGGGAAGAAGACAATCTGGAGAAGAACGTCGAAACTTACTCCTACAGATTATTGAGGATAGTGATCATCCGATCACCGGTACGGCACTTGCGAAACAGGCGGGTGTAAGCCGACAAGTCATCGTTCAGGATTTATCGTTATTAAAAGCCAAAGGTCATCCAGTCGTAGCTACGGCTCGCGGGTATTTACTCAACGAACTAGAAAACGATTCTTCACGAAAACGGCGAAAAATCGTCTGCCGTCATGGATACGATCAACTTAAAGAAGAATGTGACGCCATCGTCGACGAAGGCGTCACCGTTCTTGACGTCATCGTCGAACATCCGGTCTACGGTTTCATCACGGGCGAGTTGATGCTGAAAAGTCGGCGTGATGTCCGCGTTTTAATAGAACGCCTTGAAGAAACACAGGCGACCCCATTATCGAGTCTGACGGATGGTGTCCACATCCATACGTTAGAAGCTGACAGTGATGAGGCGCTTGAAGCAGCAATTGAAAAGTTAGATCATCTCGGCATCCTAGTTTCCGAGTTGGACGTCTAACCAAAATGCATGCATCTGACCGTCATGAACGAAAAAAGTATGTACAGAAAACGCCGATGGCTCCGCATAAAAGCGGGAACATCGGCGTTTCTTACGCACAGGGCGGAATCGTCTTTCATTACGTTTGATTTTTAAGCGATGATTGCATATGGCTCTTCGACTTTTAGACTGTAGACAAACTCTTATGAAACGTAAAAATGTGATATCGAGAAGCAACAGTTCGCGCTTCCCTGTCTCGCCTCGTCTTCAAAGCGGCAATCTTCCGCGCCGCTACAGCAAAGCTGTAGGGTCGCGGAACGCACTGCAGAGGCAGGCAAGACCCTGCTCGTTGGCCGTGAGGACCAAGGAGCAACGGCTTGCGCCTCGCCCGAGGAAAGCAACGAAAAAAGACACTTTTATTTTCAGATATCACTTTGTCTACACGCTGAAAGAAGGGATTGCACATCCATGATAGATGGCAATCCCTTCTTTTTTATCATCGGCTTTTAATCAACGTGTTGTATTCAGACCTCTTCCAAATCGATCAAGATCGTTCTTCGACCGTTTCAGCAACTTCAGACGCGAATGTTGCTAATATTTTTCGGACACGGCGGTTTTCAACATGAAGTACCGTGAACGTGACACGCTCATATGTCATCGTTGTGCCAACTTCAGGAATTTGACCGACACGTTCCATAATCCAGCCGCCCAGCGACTGGGCTTCTGTTTCCGGCATCGTCAATTCGAATTGGTCACAAAAATCTTCAATATCATACTCTGCGAGACATTCGAAACGGTTTACACCAATCTGTTTCGTATATTCAAGTGATTCATCATGCTCATCCCAAATTTCACCGACTAATTCTTCTAAAATATCTTCAAGCGTAATTAATCCGGCCGTTCCACCAAACTCGTCAAGTACGACAGCCATATGTGACTGTTTCACTTTCAGTTCAGGTAACAAATCCATCAAATGGGTTTGCGGAACGACGAAGGATACCGGTCGAATCCACTCACGGATGTCGACGGTTCCATTTTTGACGAACTCGCGTAAGAAATCACGTTCGGATAGAACACCGATGATATGGTCAATCGAGTCCTTATAAACCGGCAGACGGGAAAAACCGCCTTTTTGTACCTCACGTAAAATTTCTTCGAAGCTGTCATCGATATCAATCGCTTGAATATCTGTTCGTGGTGTCAACGCTTCTTCGACAGTAATGTTCTTAAAATCGACGGCACGGTGGACAAGCTCAGCCCCTGCTTCATCCATGACGCCTTCTTCTTCGCTAATGTCGACGAGTGCACGAAGTTCTTGTTCCGTTACGAGCGGTCCTTTCGGATCAGCACCAATCAGGACGAGTGCAACGTGGCGCAACTTTAAGAATAAAAAGACTCCCGGTTTGAAGAGACTCAGGCACATGCGCAGTGGACGACTAATCCATAGGACGTACTTTTCAGCATGTTCCCGTGCGTAAGATTTCGGAATCAATTCACCGAATAACAAAATCAGTAAGAACGTTCCGAAAATGATGCCGACGCGTGGTAACGGCTCCGGTGACATCGTCATCGCAAGCCATCCCCCAATCATCGCAACACCGAGGTTCGAAATCGTATTGCCAATCAAAATTGCGGTCAGCGTTTCTTCATAGCGTTGGAACAAGCGCAGTGCTTGTGAGGCACGACGGTCGCCTTCTTCTGATTGATGCAAAATCCGTAAGCGGTTTGCGCTAGATAAAGCAGTTTCAGAAGAAGAGAAGAACGCTGAGATGACCAATAACACGAGCAGCCAGATAAACGGAATCGCGGGAAGTGGGTCCACGATGATTTCACACTCCATTTCCTAAATGAATGATTTACGTGATCTTTAGAACGAAGACTCGATGAATTCGAATTCGAAGTCACGGATCCGAACGACGTCCCCATCAATCGCACCTAACTTACGGAGCTCATCATCGACGCCCATTTGACGTAATGTCCGAGCGAATCGTTTAATCGACTCTTCCCGCATGAAGTTCGTCATCGTGAAGAGTTTCTCGATCCGTGGTCCTTGGATGACGAAGCAATCATCTTCATCTTTCGAAATCGTAAAGCCAGCTTCTGGTGCTTCGTAACCATAGACAACACGTGGTGTCGCTGCTTTTTCTTCAAGCTCTTCAAGACCAAATTCTGGTGTCGCATCGACGAGATCGGCGATCCGGAACAAGAGGTCACGCAATCCTTGACGCGTCGCTGCAGAAATTGCAAAGACTTCGAGGTCCGGGAAAGCTTCTTTGAACGCTTCGAGGTTCGCTTCTGCATCCGGCATATCCATCTTGTTTGCGACGACGACTTGCGGACGATCCGTCAGACGTAAGTTATAGTCTGCCAGTTCTTTGTTGATGATGTTGTAATCCTCAACCGGGTCGCGCCCTTCCATTCCACTCATGTCGATGACGTGGACGATGACTTTCGTCCGCTCGACGTGACGGAGGAATTGGTGACCGAGTCCGACACCTTCACTTGCTCCTTCGATGAGTCCCGGTAAGTCGGCCATGATGAAGCTACGGCTGTCTTCCGTTTCAACGACACCGATGTTCGGTGTGATTGTCGTGAAGTGATATGCTCCAATTTTCGGACGTGCTGCTGAGACGATTGATAACATCGTTGATTTCCCGACACTCGGGAATCCGACAAGTCCAACATCAGCGAGCATCTTGAGTTCAAGTTTCAAGTACTTCTCTTCGCCCGGCTCCCCGTTTTCCGCATGTTCCGGAGCTGGGTTCGCAGGTGTCGCGAAACGCGAGTTTCCGCGTCCACCACGTCCACCTTTAGCAACGACGGCTTGTTGCCCGTGATGAACGAGATCGGCAATGACTGCATCCGTATCATCATCGTAGACGACCGTGCCTGGTGGTACTTTAACGACGAGGTGCTCCGACTTACGTCCGTGCATCCCCTTCGACATTCCATTTTCACCTTGAACGGCTTTAAAATGGCGTTTGTAACGGAAGTCCATTAACGTACGAAGTCCTTCATCCACTTCAAGAACGACGTGAGCACCGTGCCCACCATCTCCTCCGGCTGGACCACCGTCTGGAACATATTTTTCGCGACGGAACGCAACTTGCCCGCGTCCACCATCTCCTGCTTTTACATAAATATTTACCTGATCGACGAACATGTCAGATCCCTCCTATTACTTCTCTTCCCCTACAGGAAGACTTTCAATTTCGATCACACACTCATTGGCTGTCTGTGACTCGATTTCCATCGGCGTCACTAGATTCTTAAGGCGCGACATATCTAGTAGATCCCGATAGACCTCGATGGTCACGCCCTCATGGAAGGTCACGGATACTTCTCCATCTCCCACTTCAATCATATCAATCGCAGCCTCGATGATTTTCGCTAGCCGTACGTCATCAATCTGCTTCGGTTTCTCGATCACATCATATTCGACAGTCAAGCCTGTCCAATCCGCTCGTTGAAGTGTGAGCGCTGTTTTCGGTAGTTCAATCAACGTCAGGCGTCCTTCTCGTGACGCTTGCTCGCGATAGACTGAACAAATCGATTCAACCGCCGCCTCGTCACCCATCGCGCTATACGAACGAACGAGTTGTAATCGATTCAACCATTCGTGACGAAGTGTCTTTAAAAGATCAAGTACCTGCTCATCCTTCATCGGTCGTTCCCTCCTAAAAAAACAGACCCTAACCCCCGAAAGTGGCTAGAGTCTGCTTCATCGATCACTTATGCTGGGTAAACGCTGACTTGTTTTTTGTCGCGTCCAAGACGTTCGAAACGAACGACACCAGTTGCAGTTGCGAAAAGTGTATCATCGCCACCACGTCCGACGTTCATACCTGGGTGAATCTTCGTACCGCGTTGGCGGTAGAGGATTGAACCAGCAGAAACAGTTTGACCGTCTGCACGTTTCGCCCCAAGGCGTTTCGATTGCGAGTCACGACCGTTCTTTGTCGAACCTACCCCTTTTTTCGATGCGAAGAACTGAAGATTAAGTTTCAACATGTGGAATCCACCTCCTATATTTGTTCAAGTTGGATATACTCACCGTAACTTTCAGCGATGGTTCCGAGTTGGACCAATGTCGCTTCCAGTAACAATTGGGTGCGTTCACTGACATCCGGTGCTAAGTCAGCGTACGGCTCTACATAAAAGTAGCCACCCTCTTGTTGTTCTGCCATTTCAAGGAGCAGGACCTGCCCGAGTAGTGACTCGATTGCATTGTATGCTCCGAAAATCACGCTTGAAGTGCCGGCACAGACTAAATCTAGACCAGGCTCAGCAAACTCGGCATGTCCTGTCACTTCGATGGAACGGATCAAATCCGCTTCATCTCGTCGAATCTTAACACGTATCATGGCTTACGCTTCGATTTTCTCGATGCGGACCTTCGTGTAAGGTTGACGGTGACCTTGCTTACGACGGTAGTTCTTTTTAGCTTTCATTTTGAAGACTGTGATCTTTTTCGCGCGAGCGTGTTTGATGACCGTTGCTACGACCTTCGCACCTTCTACGAGTGGAGCGCCGACTTTAACATCGTCACCACCAAGGATCAAGACTTCGCCGAATTCTACTGTGCTGTCGACGTCTGCGTTTAATTTCTCAACGTAGATCTCTTGGCCAGCTTCGACTTTAACTTGTTTACCACCAGTTTTAATAATTGCGTACATTACGTGCACCTCCTCTTAGGAACTCAGACTCGCCATCACGGGCAGCGGATGCTTTAAAACCCGGTCTGTGCGGTTGTAGTCATTTGGTGCTTCCAAACGAACTAACGTTATTCAGAATACCAAATGAAGTTGACTATTGTCAATAACGTTCTTATTGTTTTTGCTGACGACCGATAAATTCTTCACATTCCTGCTTCGTTCCCGTAAATAAGATACCGGTTTCGCCTTCGACAATCAACAGCTCGACCGGTGCATCTTGTAGCAACAACGGACTTAATCCGCCAGTCGGCACGCGGACGACTGCTGCTTCCGCATAGGTCGCAATTTCAATCAACTTCGGTTCGAGTTGCCGGTGAATCGCAATCCGTGACGGCTTCCCTTGTACGATGGAACGCTCGAGTAACGATTTTCCATGCCGTTGCCGCGTCAATTCGCAAAGGCCCATCTTCGTAAAGCCGTAGACTTCGATTTGCTTCGTTTCTTGGGCGGCGCGTTCCTTTAGCAATTGCGTCACACGCGTCTGCCCTTTACTTGAGCCCCGCAGGAAATCGACGGCAATCATGCCACTGATGTTGCGCAGGCGTAATTGGCGCATGATTTCACCGGCTGCCGCTTCATTGATTTGGTCAAACGTCCGCTTTTGCTCTTTGACGGAAATCATCTTTCCACTATTGACGTCAATCACTGTCATCGTCTCGACTTCTTCAATCAATAAATAGGCGCCTCCATCGAGCCAAACGACTTTTTCGAGCGCTTTCTCGATGACGCGGTCGACATGCTCCATCTCCGGGAGCCGTCCTTTCAATACAGGACGATCGACGCGTAATCCGAGTTGCTCCAATCGTTCTTTTTCCATTCGATTCGATACACAGGCTTCTTCGATGAACGGGAGCCGTTTCGCTTCCTGGACAATCAATGATTCATCCTGTTCTAAGTTATCCTGCTTTAGCATTTGTTCGTGACGGGCACGTAACTGGAACAGTTCTTTCTCAAGTACACCGACTTCTGCTTGCGATGCTTCCGTCCGGTACAAGATGCCTTCCATCTCACTTGTTTGAATCAGCTCCGCTAATTGTTGCTGCGTGACGAGATCGAGTTTCCGGCTGAAGCGGACACGCCGACCATACGGGAAATAGACGAGATAGCGTCCGCCATAGGTGATGTTTTGCGTCACTTTATGCTGTTTCGGTGCCGTGCCTTCCTTGACGACCTGAACGAGAACGGTCTGACCGACTTGGACAGCCTGACCGATTGTCGGGACATCCGGGTAACGGCGTAACGTTTCCAGTGTTTCGTTAATCGGTAAGTAAAGCGGTGTTCCATCGGTCGCAATCAAAAAGGCAGCCTCAAGCGTCGGATGTAGCCGATCGACTTTCGCGTAGAGCAGCGTACCGACACGAATCTCATCTCGCATCCGCTCATGGTACTCGACGACCCGTCCGCCTTCAACTAACGCAACACGCTCAAGCGACGGGGTTTGTTCACTAATCCATTTCATACGAATTCCTCCAAAAAAAATAGACCAGAAGCAACATAGCTCTTCTCGTCTATTTTCCCTAACTTATTTCATACCAAGCATTTTTTTCAATTTCACGAAGAACCCTTTTTGCGGTTGTTCGTTTAAGTCGAGTAATGGAACTGACTCTCCTAGAATCCGCCGCGTGATGTTCCGGTAACCGAGTCCGGCCCGATTATCCGGATTCATCGTCACAGGGACGCCACGGTGTGAGGCCGCGATGACTTCTTCGTCGTCGACGATCAAGCCGAGCAGGTCGATCGACAAGATACGCATGATTTCATCGATGTCGAGCATGTCCCCTGATGCCATCATGTGTGAACGGACACGGTTGATGACGAGACGCGGGACGATTTCACGCTCCGACCGTTCGAGCATGCCGATGATTCGGTCTGCATCCTGAACAGCGGCTTTTTCCGGTGTCGTGACGATGACGGCTTCATCCGCTCCCGCAATCGCGTTCATGAATCCTTGCTCGATTCCAGCAGGGCAATCGATTAAAACGAACTCATATTCAAGTTTCAACGTGTCAATGATCGCTTTCACCTGTTCCGGCGTGACGGACGATTTGTCCTTAGACTGGGCAGCAGGCAACAGATACATCTCTTCAAAACGTTTATCACGCACGAGTGCTTGGTGCAACTTACATTGCCCCGTCACGACGTCGACGATGTTATAGATACTCCGATTATCGAGACCAAGTACGATATCGAGATTACGTAATCCAATATCCGTATCGACGAGACAAACAGAATGGCCCATCAATGCGAGCGCAGTTCCGATGTTCGCAGTCGTCGTCGTTTTCCCGACGCCACCTTTACCAGACGTGACGACAATCGCCCGCCCGACGTTCGTTTTGGCATCTCTATGTACCTGTTCTTTCACTTGTTCCATGTCTGTCACCCTCTTTCACTATCGATCGCAAACTGATCCATCCGCGCAAGCGGAACGGTTTGGAGTCGAGAAAATTCAATTCCCGCTTCCCCTATAAACGCACAACCCATTTCTAAGGCCGGTACCGGTGCATCATCCGGTTCATCATGGACGAGGTCGGAAATCGAAATCCACTTCGGTTGTAGCATACTTGCGGCGACGACTGCTTCATCATTACCACCTTTACCGGCGTGAACCGTTCCTCTTAATGCTCCGAGACAATAGATACTGCCAGTCGCATGTACGACAGCACCAGGGTTGATGTCACCGATGACGACGATGGACCCTTCAATATCAAGGACATGACCGCTCCTAGCAGTTCCACCAAAATAGTGGAAGGTCCGTTCCCCGTATAATGCTTTTGCTTCATCTTTCGTCAGGCACTCACTGTCATACCCGTTAAATGAAAAGGAATCATGTCGTCCGACAATCGATTCGACCGCTGTCACGACACCTTCGTCGACGTAACGTCGCCCAAAGAAGAACGTAATCGGTACGGCGCGTCCGTTCTCGACGGATTTATCGGCAAGCGTCAATTCTAAGTCGTCAAGAAATTCATCCACACTGCACCGTTCGTTTACATAAACGGCAAGGCCACCACGATGACCTTTCATCGTTACATAACGCTTACGTTCAATCATGACTCATCCTCTTTTCTCGTCAAGTGTGGATTGCACGAGTCGGGTCATCGGATAATACAGAATGATAATCCCGATCAGCTGTGCAATGAGACTCTTCGGAATGATTTGTGTCGCCAGTTCTTTAAACGGAACATCGACACCTAAGACCGAAGCCGTAAAGAAATAAATATCAAATTCGAATAATAAGGCACTGAACGTAAAGGTGACGATAATCGTCAATACGTTCTCCTTTACATATTTTAGCACGAAGCTACTAAAAAGCGGAATGGCAGATAACGCAAATAAGTAAATACCGATGATATCGGAATAGACAAAGTCATATAATAGACCGAATACTAAACCGAAACCAAGTGCCTGTTCGATTTTGCCGTAGCGTCCGAGAAACATCAAGGCAATCAAAGTCAGGTGGACCGCATACGGTGACCCGTCACCGAGCGGACCTGCAAAAATCGTTCCTTCCAAGATAAAAAGAAGGAACACGGCGAAAAACAACTTGACGTTATTCACTAGTGTCCCCTCCCTTATCGGTCTCAGCGAAAGGTTCCTCCGCCTCTCGTTCAATCACGAAGACGTGACCAAACTGTTCGAAGTCTGCTGCCGGTTTGACGTATGCGATTTTCGAAGCACCGTATTTATCCGACTTCACTTCCTCGATTTTGCCGATGACAACACCGCTTGGATATTTTCCTCCGAGACCGGATGTCGCGACAATCTGCCCTTTTTTTAACTTCGCGTCATTCGGAATTTTCGTGAATTTCAACAAGTTTGTTTCCTCATCGAACCCTTCAATCGTTCCGAAGACCCCTTTTCCTTTTGTATCGTCCGCAACAGCTGAGACATTGTTCGTACGACTCGTGTCAGATAACAACTGAACGAGCGAAGTGTAGGCACTCGTCTGAATGACACGTCCAATCAATCCATCTGCCGTCACGACGGCCATATTGGACTTGACCCCTTTTTGTTCGCCGATGTTCACGGTCACGAAACGTTGCCACTCGGACGGTGTGCGACCAATCATTTCAGCTGGAAGTAACGTATAGTCGCGAATCGAGCCACCCAGGTCGAGCATATCTTTTAACTCTTTATTCTCACGTTCTAAATCACGAACTTTGACGGAATTTTCCGCATAGTCATTTAAACGTGATTTTAAATACTCATTTTCCTTATACACGTCACGCACTTCTGTAATCGAAGTGACCGTATCATCAATCCAGCCAATCGGTGTCGCGAAAAGACGTTGACCGACCCCGACGGTATCACGGACAAAACTTTGATACCAGTGGGATTGGTTACGCCCTTGCAACGAAATACCGATCAATATCACCAAAAGGAGAAAACTAAGGAGTGTGATGAGCAGTTTTCGATTATTTAAAAATCGCTTCATCGCTCATCCCGTCCTTATCTTTTTTGTGAGATGCCTGATTTCGAACGAAGGACATTCATCATCTCAAGTGATTTTCCTGTACCGATTGCGACACAATCGAGTGCGTTTTCAGCAACAAGCGTCAAGATGCGTGTTTCGTCTTCGATGACAGAATCAAGGTTTTTAAGGAGCGCACCGCCGCCTGTCAAGACGATTCCGCGGTCCATGACATCAGCTGAAAGTTCCGGCGGTGTCTGTTCAAGCGTGTGCTTGACACCTGCTAAAATCGCATCGACCGTATCGGATAACGCGTCGCAAATTTCTGCACTCGTTACTTCGATTTGTTTCGGAAGACCTGTGACGAGGTCGCGACCACGAATTTCCATCGTTTCGTTTTCTGACTCTTCGTCGATTCGTGCATAACCGATCGTCATCTTGAGTGTCTCGGCTGTCCGTTCACCGATCATCAAGTTATATTTCGATTTGATATAACGAATGATTGACTCATCCATTTCATCTCCACCGACACGAATTGATTGACTCGTTACGATGCCGCCAAGCGAGATGACTGCGACTTCCGTCGTTCCGCCACCGATATCGACGACCATCGACCCTGTTGGTTCAGATACCGGGAGTCCAGCTCCGATTGCCGCTGCGAATGGTTCTTCAATCGTATAGGCTTCACGCGCGCCGGCAAGCTTTGCTGCATCTTCAACGGCACGTTTTTCGACTGATGTGATGCCGCTTGGCACACAAATCATGACGTTCGTCTTCGAAGAGAACAATCCTTTTTTCTTCGACGCTTGATCCATGAAGTACTTGATCATCGTCGCAGTTGTTTCATAATCAGCGATTACGCCATCTTTCATCGGCCGTCGTGCCGTCACGTTGCCCGGTGTCCGTCCAATCATGTTTTTCGCTGCGTTCCCGACTGCTTCAATCTTACCTGTATCGGTACGGAAAGCGACAACAGAAGGTTCGCGTACAACGATTCCTTGCCCCTTTACATAAACGAGCGTGTTTGCCGTACCTAAGTCAATGCCGATTTCACGGCTAAATGATCCAAACATTATTCAAAAAACCCCTCTCTGAAAATACAACTCCACTAATTATAACGGAAAAGCACTCTTAGAAAAGCGCTAAAACGTTACAGCTTGTTTACAGTTCACCTATTTTTCAAAACATAAAAACGCCTGAGGTCAGGAAGTCCACTTCCCCCTCAGACGTTATTCTTACATAAATCCGCGTTGTTTCATACTAATAAATTGTCCGTGACCGATGACGAGGTGATCGATACAACTGATTCCAATCAATCTGCCCGCCTCGACCATCCGTTCCGACACCTCGATATCTTCCCGGCTCGGCGTCGGATCGCCAGACGGATGATTATGGACGGCGATGAAGCTAGCGGCCGAACAGCGGATGGCTTCCCGAAATATGTCGCGCGGGTGAACAATCGACGTATTGAGACCGCCGATAAACAGCGTCTTTTTGGAAATGACTTCGTTTTTCGTGTTCAAATACAGACAGATGAAATGTTCCTGTTGATACAGGCGCATCTCTTCTAACAACAGCTCCGCTGCATCCTCCGGTGAACGAACGACCGGTCGGACCCACTTCGGTTCTGTGACGAGCCGGCGGCCGAGCTCGAGTCCCGCCATGATTTGGAGCGCCTTCGCCTTGCCGACGCCGGGTGACTTCTCCAGTCCTCCGACTCCCGCTGCCTCAAGCTCAATCAACGAGGGATGACGATCAAGTAATTCTTCCGCGATTTCAAGCGGCGATTGATTTCTCGTTCCACTTCGGACGAGACATGCTAGCAATTCGACTGTCGTCGCACGGGTCAGCCCTTTTAGTTGAATCATATCCTTCGGCAATTCAATCACTGCATCCGACCTCTCTTTAATAGGCGTTACGCAAATTCCGGCTTGATTCCGAATACTTCGAGTCGTTTCGCAATCGGATGAATCGGTAATCCGACGACATTATAATAATCGCCTGCAATCGCTTCGACGAACAATCCTCCGACCGCCTGGATGCCGTATCCACCGGCTTTATCATACGGCTCATCCGTCTCCGTGTAGCGCATAATCCAGTCCTGCGACAATTTGGCAAAACGGACTTCTGTCGTCACGGTAAATGTTTCGACATGATCATTCATCACAATCGTCACGCCCGTCAAGACATGGTGGGTCCGACCAGATAATTGACGCAACATCTGCTTTGCGGCTAAGCGATTGAGCGGTTTTTCCAAAATCAAACCGTCAATCGACACGACGGTATCTGCCGCCAGAATGATTTCATCCGTTTTAGCAACAGCACGTGCTTTTTTGTCGGATAAGTAGGCGACGTATTCGGCAGGCGCCATCGGATAGGGCGCTTCTTCGACGACGTCAGCAGGACGCACCTCATGCTGTATTCCGATTTGGTCCAAAAGCTGTGTCCGGCGCGGAGACGCCGAAGCAAGAATCAAGGGTGGTTGCGTTACCATTAGTATCACGCTCTTTCTGATAGATTTCGAACTAGCTTAATTCACTCAACGGGTAGTATAACGAAAAACAAGTGCCTCTCCCGTGAAGGGAAGCACTTGTTTCCAAACTAATTTCCTGTGACATCGACAAAGGGATCTGATTTCGGGGGCGTCTCTTTGAGTGGTGTCTTCTTATCTGGAACGAGTTGTGTTAGATCAGGTCGGTAATACGTCTCGATTTCAATCGTAAACGCCATCATCTCATCGTCAAGAAGAATCGTCTCACTTCCGGCACCCGGTTCATCCGGCCCCGTCAATTGAATCTGACGCAAGATCGTAATCCGATCCGTCCGTTCGATTTGTTTAAGGAATGCCATCAGTTCGAGATAGGATGGTGCTTCGACGGATAACGATGCCGGAAGCGGTGTCGCGGCCGTCGTCGCGACGGGTGCTTGTGCTCCATCCGCATCGATGTCAGACTCTGTCGCCATTGCTCCGTCGACGACCGGTGTCGACTCGACGACCGGAGCAGGTGCAACATCCGTTTGGCTGAACGTAATCGACTGGACTTTGACTCCTGCGATTTGACTCGAGGCATTGATGGCGTCGATGACGTCATCATTCGCCGGGAGGACAGGCACTTTTTTCTGTAAGAAGCTTGATTCGGCGACATCGACTTTTTGTTCATTCGCTTTTGCGATTTCGAGGGCCATCTGTTCCCGATCAAGCGTCGCTTCCGTTTCATTCAATTCTTCGTACGTCGTATAGGTCGTATAACCGAAATAGGCGACTCCTCCAATTACGAGCAGGAGCGTCAATCCGAGGAGAAGGTAACTACTATAGCGCTTCAATTATCCTCCACCTCCTCAATCTCGGTCGAGACGACTTCGCCTGTTCCGTCTTCCGGTGTCACTTCACCGTCTGGCGTTGCCGACTCCGTCTCGCCATCTTCTTTTGGTACATCCGGATTCGCTTCATTCGTTTCACCTTTGACGACCTCCGCCGGTAAGACTGACAACGTGAATTGACCGATGTAACGCGGTTCTTCCGTTTTTTCATCAGCCGATGGTGTAATCGTCGTCGTCGGAATTTCTTCCCCTGTTGCCGGGTCGATCGTCGTCGACGTGACGACATCTGCCTCTTCGTTCATCGTCTTCGTTGTGATACCTGTCAATGAAACTCCTGTAAAGACGTCATCCGTCAAGAGTTGACGATAAAAACCATTCAACTCTTCCAGTGTTTCGAATTGCGCATTCATCGTCACGAGATGATCGGCACCATAGGCGAACTGTAAGATGTAGCCGCGTTCCGGTAAGTAGCGGGTAATCCGTTCAAGCGTCGGGACTGCCGGGCGCGGCGTCTCCTCTAATCCGTCGACGGTCTGCTTCAATTGGGCAATTTCTTGTTTCGCTGATTGTGCCGATTCCGCCTGGAGGGCACGAACGATTTGCACTTGATTGTTTGCTGTCTCAATCCGGTCCGCGAACTGGTCCGTTTGCCAGAACAAGTAGCCGCCAATCATTCCGCCAAATAACAACAGGACGAGCGACGCGACGAGCGGAAACTTCGGCATGACGTCGTTCTCTGGTAACAGATTGATTCGAGTTTTTTGTGGAATCGCGAGTCCGAGTAGCGGTAAATACGCACGCGGAATCGTTTGTGGCGCGACTTCGAGCTGCTCCGGAAGCTGTTCGAGTCGGAGATCAAAATTCGCTTCGAACCGTTTGACGAGCTCCTCCTGGAACGGGAAGTCTCCCGCTAGAATGACACGGCTGATTTCCCGTTGGTCGCGCGCGAGCGAAAACCGGTAGAAATCGAGCACACGTGAAAATTCGAGCAGCATTTCGTCAAGTGTCATCTCGACTTGTGCGTCATCCAGGCGATACCGGTAATGGAGACGATCCTCCATCACCTCAACTTCCCAGGCATTCGAACTGAACGTATCGACGGAACGGATTAAGCGCGGAACTTTGTCTTCGATGATGATCAGTTGATGATTCGTCGCATTGACGTTCCAAATCAAGACGCTGCTACTGTCTTCGACTTCATAGAGCGACTCGATTCCGAAAAACGTAGCGAGCGGTTGCGGTTCAGCTGCGACAAGCCGCAGGTGCTTTTGCTTAAACAATTGCATGTATTGTTGAATCGCTTCGTTCGGTGCCGCATACAGCATGATTTCCCGTTTGCCATCTTCTTCGAGCAGAGTGTAATCGAAGTACGGTTCTTCAAACGGCAGGACGATACTGTGACCAAGCTCCATGAACAAGTACCCGCGGATTTGATTCGTCTCGACCGACTCCGGGATTTCAAGTTTTCGGGCAAGGACGAGTGAACCATCGAGGGCAAGAACAGCTTGCGAACCTCGCGGAACCTTTAATTTCGTCAACAGGCTGTCAAAAATCAAATCAAGTGACGCTTCCGGTTGCAACCATCCACCTTGGAGTGTCCCGGCAGGCAGGGACGCAACAGCGCGTCGTTTGATGACACCGTTCTTGACGACGGCGCCGAAGACGGCGACATCCGTGAAGTTGAAATAAATATATGTACCTCTACGCCTAGCTTGCGCCATATGTAGGTTCGTCCTTTCTCATAGGAACAGATCGAGGTATAACGTCACCCAATCGTCCGCGAAATAATAAGTGAGTAATGTCCCGATCGCAATCGACGGGACGAAGGGAATCGGTTGCTTGCGTTCGACGCGCTTCAATCCGAGCAGTGTCAGTCCAATGATGGAACCGACAAATGCCGAGACGAATAAGGCAATCACGACGTCGAGTGGTCCGAGGAAAATACCGAGTAAACCAAACAGTTTGACGTCCCCTGCGCCCATCCCTTGGCGTGATGCGAGAAAGATTGCAAACAATAAACTAAAACCGACGATTCCGCCAATAATTGGATTATACCAGTTCTCGTATGGAGAAAGGTAGCGAACTATCAGACTAATCGGTAAAAAGAAGAGTAATATTTTATTCGGAACGAGCATGTAGGCAAGATCCGACATGACGAGGATGAATAACAGGCTCGTCAAGATAAGCGTCAACACGAATTGCATCGACCATCCGAATTGATAGAACGCATAGGCATACAGTACGCCCCCAAGCAACTCCAGCGCCGGATACTTCGCGGAGATCGGCAGTTGGCAGTCGCGGCATTTTCCGCGTAAAGCGAGATAGCCGATGACCGGTGTCAGTTCGAGCGCACCGAGGACGTGACCACAATTCGGGCAATGCGAGCGCGGTCGCACAATCGATTCCCCCACCGGAATCCGCAGTCCGACGACATTTGTAAACGACGTGATCAACATGCCAATAATGAAAAAATAGACTGTAAAAACGATTGTCATGTTAGGCTCCTTTCTTAAAAAACTTCAGAAAAAAACCCCCGAGGTGGGGGTGGAATTTAAATTATTTCTTTTCTTCTATACCAGTTCGTTTGAGTGCTGATGGAGCTGCTCCTGTGAAGTAAGTATAATCTTCAGACTCACTTTTTAAAGTAACTTTATAAGTATAAGTACCTTTGTCCTCAGTGACAGTGACGAACGAATCTTCATACGCCTTATCAGAATTTAAGGCATCCTTCATATCATCGATATATTTTTTCAAAGAATCTACTCTCGGCGTAGCTGTCGTACCTTTTGTGACGTCATTTGCTACGATTGCTTTTTTATTTTCATTAACACCAACTTTCACAGTTTCTCCAGGTTGAACTGGATTTGAAGATGTATACAACTTCGCTGCCGCTACTAATTGTTTCGCATCGGATACGACTGCATCCTTACGTGAGTTTTCAATCAATCCGCCAATCGCTACTACCGCGATTGCGGCAATAATTCCGAGAATAACGACGACGACGAGTAACTCGATCAACGTCAAGCCCCGCTCATCGCGCATTTGTTTTGCATCTAACCAAATTTCTTTTAACCGTTCTAACATTTTAGTATTCCTCCCTAGTGCTTTTTTCTGAGTTCGATGTATAGGTAATACTATCCATATGAATACTATTATAGTAGCACCATATATTTAGTTAATTATGTCTTTTTTAGACAACAGGTAAATGATTTCGCAGTTGTTATTCGCCCTGGATATCCGAATAGATTTTGAACATCGGGACGACGACGGCGATGACGATGACACCAACGATTGCGGCGAGGACGACAATCAACAGCGGCTCGATGATTGACTTCAAGCGATCCGTCGTCGTTTCAACTTCCGTCTCATAAAAGTCTGCGACCTCTGTCAGCATGGAGTCCAGGCGCCCGGACTCCTCCCCGATGGCAATCATCTGTGTCACGAGAGGTGGAAAATATTTGTTTTTTTCTAATGGTTCGTGCATCGGAATCCCGCGCGACATCGCTTCATTCGCACCGGCGATTCCTTTACGGATGATCCGGTTCGTGACGATCCGTTCCGTAATGTCGAGCGAAGCAAGAATTGGGACCGACGCATTCAGTAACACAGCGAGTCCCCGCGTCATCAAAGCAATCTGTGACTTTTGAATCAATGGTCCGAAGACCGGCAACATTAATAGTAAGCTGTCGAAGATGACCCGTTGCCGCTCATTTTTTAAATTAAAATACAGTAGACCGAGCAATCCGAAGGCGACAAGCAACAAGACCCACCAGTAAGCGACAAAAAAGTCCGATACGGCAACAACAAGTTTCGTAATTAATGGAAGTTCGCTTCCGAGTTGATCGAAAATCGACGCGAACGTCGGGACGACGTTCAACATCAGGAAGACGACGACACCAATCGCAACGATTGAAACGACGGCCGGATAAATCAATGCCGAAATGACTTTCCGTTTAATCTCGTACTGTTTTTGAAGCTGGGTGACGATGTTATCAAGGGCTTCTTCTAAATTCCCGCTCGCCTCACCCGCCATCGCCATACTGACGAAGAATGTATCAAAGACGCGCGGATGTTTCTCAATCGCTTGCGAAAATTGAATCCCACTCCGTAAATCATCTTCGACTTCGACGAGTGCCCGCTCGAGCGGCTTCGATTCGGTCTGTTTCCGTAAAATTTCGGTCGCTTTAACAATTGAGACACCGGACCGGACGAGCGTCGCAAATTGACGTGCGTACATGACTAAGTGTTCGATTTTCGGTTTTGCCGTTAAGAATGTGATCTCGGTATTTAAGCCTTTTGATTCTTGTTTCTCAAGTGATGTGACGGCGATTTGTTCTGTCCGGAGACGTTCTGCCGCCTCCCGTTTCGTTAATGCTGTAATCTTACCTTTTTTCCGTTTACCGGCCATCGTCCGACCTTCATACATGAATACTGCCATCTGCTCACCCCGATATGTAAGGTGTCGCGGCTGATGCTGGGATCAGTCCCCGACTAACTAAGTCTTGTAAGGCCATTTGCATCGTCTGCATCCCATACTGTTTTCCGGTCTGCAAAACGGATTGAATCTGATATTCCTTACCTGTGCGAATCAAGTTTGAGACGGCTGGTGTCTCGACCATGATTTCAAGCGCCGCGACCCTGCCTGTACCATCGGACCGGGGCATCAAGCGTTGCGAGACGACACCCGCCAGGACATTTGCGAGTTGGGCGCGAATTTGATCCTGTTGCTCCGATGGAAAAACATCGATGATCCGACTGACTGTCGAGGCAGCGGTCGACGTATGGACGGTCGCGAAGACGAGATGTCCCGTCTCTGCAGCTGTGACTGCCGTCGAAATCGTCTCCAAGTCTCGCATCTCCCCGAGCAAGATGACGTCCGGATCCTG
The DNA here is from genome assembly GCF_056173545.1 of Exiguobacterium sp. QJM3NY_9. Classification (NCBI taxonomy): domain Bacteria; kingdom Bacillati; phylum Bacillota; class Bacilli; order Caryophanales; genus Exiguobacterium; species Exiguobacterium sp. QJM3NY_9. Next base: position 2,114,334 of record NZ_CM149679.1, read on the forward strand.
ACGGAGCGCAGAACGTAAGCCACTCGCGAATCGTGGGGCATCAATGCCGATTTCACGTTGGTCAATTAAACTTTTATGATGACTATGTAAGTATTCAATCGGGTCCTCAAGCGTAATGATGCGTTTATACATCGTCTGATTGATTTCGTTGATCATCGCAGCGAGTGTCGTCGACTTCCCTGACCCGGTCGGTCCCGTGACGAGAATCAAGCCATGCGGTTTCGTTAAAAACCGTTTGAGGACAGGAGGCAACGATAATTGTTCGAGTGTCGGCACTTCAGTCGGAATCGTTCGAAAAGCCATTGAGAGTGCACCACGTTGATAAAAACAATTGACGCGGTAACGGGCGACACCCGTCACACCAAAGGAAAAGTCGATGTCACGATCCTGTTTAAGCTGCAGGTACATTTCCTCGGTAATCAGCGACTGAACGAACCCGTCGATGATGACCGGCTTGAGTTTATCCGTCCCGTAAGCAATCAATGTTCCATTGACGCGAAAGACGGGGGGAGACCCTGCCGTCAAATGGACGTCAGAAGCCCCTTTTTCTTTTGACGATCTGAGAATGTCTTCGATTTGTGCGCGTTCCATCGTACTCATTCTGATATCACCGTCCGTAAGATTTCTTCCGTCGTCGTAATTCCTTGGGCGACTTTTGTCAGTCCATCCGCTAACAGGAACCGTTGACCTTGCGACTTGACGTACATCGTGATTTCGCTTTCCGTCGATTGGTTCATAATCATCCGTCGCAATACTTCATCGATCATGACGACTTCCTGGATCGCGAGTCGCCCCCGGTACCCCGTCATGTTACAAGACGAACAGCCGCGTCCGCGCATGACGGTCGTTGCTTCGATTCCTTCTTGCGCAAACAACTCTTGTTCGCGTTTTGAAAGGGGTTGGACTTCCCCGCAATCGCGACAGACGCGACGGACGAGACGTTGCGCAATCAATCCGGTAACCGACGCCGCGACAAGGAATGGTTCAACTCCCATGTCAATCAGACGGGTGATCGAACTGATAGCCGAGTTCGTGTGCAACGTCGACAGGACAAGGTGTCCCGTCAATGAGGCCCGAATCGAAATTTCCGCCGTTTCAATATCGCGGATTTCTCCGACCATGACGACGTTCGGATCTTGTCGCAAAATCGAGCGTAGCCCACTCGCGAACGTCAAGCCGATCTTACTGTTCACTTGAACTTGATTGATGCCGTCGACTTGGTACTCGACCGGATCTTCGACCGTAATGATGTTACGGCTCTCATCATTCAATTCGTTTAGAGCCGCATACAATGTCGAGGACTTACCAGACCCTGTCGGTCCAGTAATCAAGATGATACCGTTCGGTCGTTTCAGCATCTCCCGGAACTGGGATTCATTGCGTTCACTAAATCCGATTTTCGTAATCGAGATATTCGAGTTCGAACTGTCGAGAATCCGGATGACGACTTTCTCACCATAGACCGTCGGAAGCGTCGAGACACGGAAATCGTAGGCGAGACCATTATAGATGTACTTGATCCGTCCGTCTTGCGGCAAGCGTGATTCCGTAATGTCAAGCTCACTCATAACCTTGATCCGGGTCGTCAAGATGTTCTGAATTTGTTTCGGGTAGTTGTTTTCCGTCCTCAACTCCCCGTCAATCCGAATCCGAATCGATAAGGAGGCTTCCTGCGGATCCATGTGGACGTCGGATGCCCGTTGCGAAATCCCATTCTCGAGAATTTGATTAACGAGACGAATGATTGGCGCATCTTCGCGTGTCACGACATCCCGCGTCGCATCAGACTCCATCATTTCATCGGATTCGAGTAACTCCCGGAGTGATGAATCGATATCGTAATACTTTAAAATCGTCCGTCGGATTTCATCGCGTGTCGCGATGCCGACTTCAATCATCAACCCCGTCTGAAGCCGCAGGTCATCAATCGCAATCAAATCGAGCGGATCCGCCATCGCAATGAATAAACGGTTGCCTTCCCGGTAGACCGGGACGAGCGTATGGCGCTGAGCAAGATCTTTTGAAATCAGCTTCGTGACAGCCACGTCGACCGGATAGTTATACAGTTGAATGATCGGTATCTTCAATTGATGATGGAGCGCTTCGAGTAGTTGTTGCTCCGTCAAATGCCCTAATCGTAAGAGCGCATCCCCTAATTTTTCAGTCGGTCGTTTGACCGTCAAGGCTTCTTCAATCTGAGTTTCCGTGACGAGACTTTCTTCAAGCAGCATCTCGCCGAGACGTTTCCGTTTCATTGCCATTTAGTTCGTCACCCTTCCGCGTGCCATGTTTCTTCTTCATCAAGTACTGTCGGTCGCTGTTGTTTACCATCCATCATACTTGTGATTGCCGTGACGATTAAGAGTGTGACGATATATCCCGCAATGACGAACGGATTCGCCATCCAATCGAATTTGACGAGCATGTAAAGTGCTAACACTAGTACAAGTGCCATCACTGAAAGAATGACTTTCGCACGTGCCGTCGCGATGAATGGGATTTGAACCGCAAACATCAAGCCACAAATAATCGTCGCCAGACCCATAATGATTCCGAGCTCAATTGCTAAATCTGTCCAGTTCATAGGATCCCTCATTTTCTATTGATTTTTAGCCGACTGCTGGTTCCGCCGTCTCGTTTTCGACCGGGGAAGCTGGATCGCCTTCTGTCGGAGCATCTGGTGTATTCGGTGACGTCGGTGTATCGGGTGTTGCCGGTTCGTCTGGACTTGTCACATCTGACTCAGGGTCCGTTTGATCCGTCGTCTCGGATTCAGCATCGGTTTGATCCGTCGTCTCGTCCTGGTTCTCTTCAGCAGGTGGTGTGACGACCGGTGCTTGCTCTGCTTGACTGCTCTTCGTGACGATTGCCGGTGTCGCGGCATAAAAATCAAGTGCGACCAGGATTTTCTCTTCGCCTTTGTTAGACTTGATGATGCGGTACAGTTCAATCGATGTTCCTTCCGATCCGGACTGTGTATCACTTGTCGTTCCAGCAGATAGCGTCGCTGAATAGCGGGTGATCGTCCGATACGGAATTGATTTTTCACCTTCAAGCACTGCTGTGACTGTTTCTTTGAACGGCATTCCCCGTAGTTCAAGCGTCACGTCACTGCCCGTCTTCGTCGCAATGAGTTGATAGCTGCTCGCTTGTGTGTTGCGCACTGCAAAATCTGTCTTTTCATCAATTCGGACATCGTAACCGAGTGTGATTCCATCCGGCAATTGATCGTGTGGCATCCGCTCGACGATTTCAAACGGTGTTTTTGCGAAGAGTTCATATAGTTTACTGCCGATATATGAAGCCGCCACACCGTCCATTCCGTATGTCTTCGTATTCATCAACTGTCCAGCTTTTAAGTCAACTTGTGTCATCGCGTCAACCATCTGTTCTTCGGCAACTGAGCGTGTTGTAAAGGACACCGAGGAAACGACCTCTTCCGTTGATGGAGATGTTGTCGAGGCAGCCGGATCATAGTTGCCTTCTTCGAGTTGTTGTCCCATGTTCGTCAGCCATGCTTTAAATGCCGTCGTTTGTTCCGGCGTGTATACGACCGGCTGCGTCGACAAGAATGCTTCGACGCCCGGTTCGTCAAGCGTGACGTCCAAGTCGCCTCCCTTTTTTAAAGAAGCTGCTTCGACGGCCTCATCCACTTTAAACGTCACGAGCGTCGTCGGAACGGGAACAAGTTCTTCTTCCGTCCCAATCGTCAATGGCGTTTTGTTCGACCAGGTCGTGATGGCTTTTTGAACTTTTGGTTTTGCTTCTTCCCGTGTCATACCACTAACCGGAACAGAGGCAATCCGGGCACTTTCAGAAAACTTCTCACTGACGCTTGCTTGTCCCGTAAACGAAATCAGCGCAAACGAAGGAACATAGATTAAGGCAATCAAGAGGACTAAAAGAAGCGTATGTACTGCAAAACGTTTAGGATTTATCATCATCTGTTTCCTTTCCTTATGAAATAACCATTTCAGGTGTCTAGTATTTCCATTATAATGAATATTATGATGAAACATAAGTCCTATCCTGACAATAACTTTCATCATGTGTGAATACATACCGTTTTTCATTTTTGAATAGATAATTCATATTGAGTCAGATACGAGGTGAATCCATGCAAAACAAGCAACAAGGCTTTTCATTAATCGAAGTATTAGTCAGCATCACGATTCTTTCAATCATTTCAGTTTCACTCATCAGCATTTTTTCCCAGTCTTTATCCGCTTCTCGTGATAGCACGGAATTGACGTTTGCGAATTACCTGGCGAAAAATGCCGCTTCTTATATCGAACGGGAAGCCGTCGAAGCGGAGAACGGACCCTTCGTATTCGATACGCTTCTTGAACAGACGAAAGGCACCCCATATCAGAATGGTAGCTATACAATACCGACGCCGAACACGCCGTCATGTGGTGTATCGGCTATTTGTGACTCAATCTTCAATGATGCGGAAATAAATAATATGCCATTCGATGTTAAAATCAGTGTTACCCCGCATAAAATCGAAGGAATCGAAAATCCGAACCTCCTCGATTTATACGTCTATGTCTATCTCGACGGTCAAGCTGAACCGATTACATCATTGAAAGGATCGATTACGAATGCGACGCTCAACCAAAGTTTTCCCGCAACAAAATGACGGATTTTCCCTCGTCGAATTGCTCGTTGCCATCGTCATCGCTGCGATATTTAGTGGTGTCATCTTGACCGTCTTCATCTCCGGTACAAAGAGTTTTCAGGCGACGGGAATCATCAGCGAGCTCAGAAGCGAAGCCGATAGTTCGGTCGGACTCATTTTAAATGAAATTACCGGCTTCGATGCCATTCGCATCACAACAGCGAATGAGCTGTCTTTCTATAAAAAGACATTGCCTAGCCTTGACCTTGATTCCGGTCTACTCAAGCGGACGGACGGCTTCATTCCGTTCAACGCCAATGTTGAACAACAAAATGAAGTCACATCAACTCCAATCACCTATACATTCGCAACACAACAACTTGACGAAAACATACTTATCTACGAAGGTGCACTCGAAAACATCAATGATCAAACAGAAATCAAAAAGACCTTTACGATTTCAAGTCCCGAGTACGTCGACATCACGACCGGTGACTACCCGGGCAGATACGTCGTCCATGGCATTTTGACGATGACGCTCCGAATTCAGTCGACGGATAATGAAGAAACACAGACCTTGAATAGTACGATTGGATTTTAGTTCAGAAAGGACGACCCATGAAAAAATCTGAAGAAGGTTATACGCTATTGTTCGTACTCGTGACATTGACCGTCCTATCGGTCTTAGCAATCGCGACGATTGGTGTCAGCCTGCAATCGACACGATTGACGGAAATTCGCGGAACGAATATTGAAGTCGATACAGCGACGCAAAATCAACTCGATCAAGCGATCGCAGCACTCCAACAACTCGTCGCAAAAACCAGTCAAGAGAATCCAACCAGTTCCTCAAAAGAGCTATTTGCAGATATCCCGAATGAAATCATACTCCCCTTGAAGACGTCGGCTCCTCTTGTTGATGTTCAGTTAAACGAAGCCGCCTCGAACGTCCGCGTTAAAGCGTTCGATTTGACCGCTCACGTCGAAGAGACGAAAGGTGATCAACCGACGGTCAAAAAGACCTATACTCAACGGGTCTATTTATCAGCGATTCCTAGTTTTCTATACTATACGCTCGGGTCCGACAATCAAGTCATCTTAAATGGAGCACCACGAATCGAAGGGAACGTCTTCTCGCGGGAAGCACTCAAAGTTACTGCGACGCCAAACTTCATCTATAACGGTCAGACAGGTCACTATACAGATAAGCTGGCCCATCCGTACATCGATGGACAAGTTCGTGTTTTCCAGCCGCAAACTCAACCGCTTTTAACATGTACAGACTTTTTACCATGTGATGCGACCGTCTTTGATCCGACTACCAAAACGGATCTTGTTTCAACGAAAGACACGCTCATTCCGTTCGATTTTGAATTTGCCCTGAATGATTTCTTAACGATTCCAAGTAACACACCACTCGCCTCCGTTTCGACCTACTTAAAGAGTCAATCAATTGAAAAATCGGTGCTGACAGGACCATTCTTGAATGAATTGAGTACGAAGAAACAAATCATCATCCCAGCTCCGACTGAGCAAAATACAGTGACGATTACCGATGATATCGTTAAAGAATCGCTCGAACCGTTAATCATCGATGGGAACTTGACGATTTCTTCACTCAATCCGATTACGCAACCGCTTGAGATTAAACGCCCGATCGTCGTCCTCGGTGATTTATTGATTCGGGGTAACGTCAGTTTTGCGACAACTATCTTCTCGACCGGTTCTAGCCGGTTAGATGATGCCAACATTCAAGGCATCACGAGTTCAACGAATCAAAACACTCTGATTTTACTCAGCAAAGGAACGTTAACAATCAATCGTGTCAATAAGTTTTCCGCACCTAAAACAACCGCACCGGACATGAATGCCTTTCTTTACAGTGATTCGCCTACCTTGAATCGCATTTATTCCGTCGGGTCGACGATGAACTTACAAGGTGGAATCTTCACAAAAGGACAGCTTGAGGTTAATGCGTATCGCGGGACGCTGGACTTACCGGAAGCGCGCTACCCGGCAGATGTCACCGCGTTGACCACTTTGATGAACACGAAAAAATCTGCTGACGCGGTACAATCTCGTCTCCGCCTGAAATATGATGCGAGTGTCCTGAAAAATCCGACGTCGATGCTTCCACTCAGTCGGGCTGTCAAAATGTATGTCGAGACTCCGAAACGAACAACTCCTTGACGCAAAAAACCCCTCGACATTGATGGATGTCGAGGGGTTTTTCATTGAAATGTTGTCGCACCATACGCTCGTGCCAACTTTTTGACTTTTGTCTTCTTGACTTCTGCACCTTGTTTTACCAACAACTGATAAATATCCTGTCGGTCTTGTTTGACTGCTTCATAAATCGGCTGATGCTTTCCGACGTTCGGATTTGCTCCTGCTGTCAGTAATTGCTTAATCACAGTCTCATTTTGATCGACCGTCGCATAGTAGAGAGGCGAATTTCCAGCTTTATCGAGCGCATTGATATTTTTTCGTGTAGCTTCTTTAATCAATAAAGCATAAGCATCCGCAGATTGGTTCACGCTCGTCGCAACATGCAGGACTGTCTGTTGTTGCTCATTCGTTTGCTCGACGGAAGCCCCCTTAGCAAGCCATTGCTTGACTACAGAAACTGGTCCGAACCGGGCGACATAAAACCAGTTAACTTGATTTTTAACACTCGTGTCGTCCAGCAAAACTAGTGCTTTGTCATAGTCGAGTGCTTCTTGGAACTGCTGAATGTACTGATTCCGGTCTTTCGTCGATAAAGAAACGTGTTCGACTGCTGACGCAAATGCGTCAACATCTGACGTATCGATACTCTTTTCAAACGCTTGCTGGTTTCGCTGTTCGATCAACAAGTAGGTCGTTGCTCCAATTCCGATTAGAAACAGGAGAACGACGCTAATGATTTGCTTTTTCTTCACGTCATTTCCCCCGTCACTTAATAGACATCCGTATCTGGTGAAGTGCTCGAACCTTCAGAAGAAATCGTCACTTTAAAGGTCGCCGTCAACGGTTGTTTCTCCGTCGCACCGGTTTTGATGACTTCAAGGACCGATTGATTTGCTTTTAATGCCGTCACTTTGACACGTGCGACACCTGGGCGAATCGGTTTTAAGGCTTGTGCCGATGAATCAATCTTCACATACTCTTTTCCTTGAAGCACTTCCAACCGATAAAAACGCTCTGTCGCCGTCACGGGTAACCAGTTCAAGACAGGCTGCTTTTGAATATCCTGCATGGAAAGTGTTAAATCGTTCGCCGTCAAATCAGTTGGATTTTCACGTACCATGATTTTCGTGATGGCTTGTGTCGCTGTAAAATCTCGAAGTTTCAGTAAGGCGTCGACTGGACCAGCCGGTGTCCCCGTTATTCCCTTGACTGTGTAACCAGCCGCCGTTTGAATGAGTTCGATCGCCGGACTAGACGTCGAAACAGCGAACGGTAATCGAATACTCGGTGTAAAGGTCGCTGTGACATCTTGTGTCGTGTTGACCCATAACTCTAGGTTATTCGGTGTTACGGCTAGTTCCGGTAATTTAACTTCAATCGTATAGACTTGCGACTGTGCTAAATAGGTTGTGCTGCCGCTCGATGCCGGAACAACGGCTTGAACGGTCATTGTGCCTGGTTTTTTTCCTGTTAGCGATAACTCATCTGTTGTCAGACCGGTAGCCTCGACTAAATCGTTGTTCGTGACAAGCCATTTAATCGGTGCATCCGTCCCGGACAACATGGCTGCTTCGCCCGTCATCGCTTTCGTCTGTCCGACGTATAACTCGCTTGGTACACCACGGACGATCAATCCACCAAAGACATCGTTAATCGTCAACTTCGAAGTCGCGACTAACTCACGTCCATTCGCGACGGGGACAATCAATTTAATTTCCGTCGTTCCGATTTTCTTCGGTTCGATGATGCCTTGATCGCTAATCTTCGCAATGCTCGTATCTTCAATCGACCATCTCAATGTGCCGTACTGGCTACCTGCCGGATTGATTTCTGGCAATACCTTATAAGACGGCGTGTTGATATCCATCCGGACAGCTGGAATTTTAGCTTCCGTCGCAAAGCGGGTCGATAAGGCATATCCTAGTCTCGGGAACGACTGGACATCGTTCGCAAGTGAAGTCGATTTATCGACGCCATTTTTTTTATCACGGTAGATGGTCTTCGTTGAAACAATTGTATTCTCTTTTTCATCGAAGACATGAACACCTGCCGCATCCTTCGCTCGTACTTTTACGGTAAAAGTCAGTTCCGACGGCTTTGCAATCCATAATCCTTTGTGGAGCCCTTCAATCGCTTCATCATATTCGATGTCCGGTACATTCCCCGTCAATGTTTGATTGACGATTTTCGCACCGTTAAGACCTGTTGCTGAGACGACTTCGACATTACTCGGGAAGTTTTCTGTAAACAAAATATCTTCCATCGTTACTGAAAATTGTCCCATGATGTAGCCGTTGTTACCGATTGCATCTTTTTGAAGCATCGGGCTTGTTTTGACCGTATACGTAATCGTTGCTGTTTCCCCTTGCGGAATCGTTGCCGGATCGATTGACCGTGATAACGTGAACGGAGATGAAGCGGATGGCTGAACGATTTGGACGGTACGTGTCTCAATCGTTTTCGCCCCCCGTTGATCCTCTGCTTCGATTCGGATTGTCGCGGTTGTTTTCCCTGTCAACTTAGCATCGAAGCTTTGGCTGACAAACGAATTGTTTTTTAGTTTATTATTTTCATACACTTTTTCATTGTCGATGTAGATTCGTGTCTTCAATTCCCGATCGCGTAAGTCATAGTCATTAACCTTATACGATACCGTGATTGGTTCATTGTCTAAATAACTCGCTTGATTGGCTGGCAGGATATTTTTAATGAGCGGTTTATGATTCGCACCGATGAAAGCACGGTACATCGTGTTCGAGAACAGTTCTTTTTCCTGTTGTTGGTTAAACGTCGAGGTATGTCCTGCACCAGAATACGTCACATTGCCTTTTGTATACATGTAGTAATGGTTACGGGCATCGCCGATCGTGCGTCCGGCTGACTGATTCGAATCAGCCGTACTATTTTCCCGAATGTTGTACCACGGAATTAAATCGGGTTTTTCTAAATCAAGACCAAAGTATTGGTCATGGGTTGTTGCGATTGAGACTTCATCCGCTAACGTAAACGGGTACGACGTCATGACACCGTCATTTTGTTTGACCGCCTTCCCTGACGTCCGCTGTGCTCCGTACCCCATGTTCGTGAAGTTCTTTTGCCCGGCAAGTCCGGCAAATTTCTTTTCCCAGAACAGTTCCGGATTCGCTGACTGACTTGGACGGAAAATCGTATCGTGCGACAACATCAGTCCTTGCCCGGTGTTCGTGAAATCAAGGATTGCATTCGAGGCCGCATCATTCAGCGACGCTGCTCCGTAAGAATCTTGAAATCCAAAGATTAACATGTCGTACGTCGTATTTAAGTTTCGTGATGCATACGTACTGTTAAATGCATCTGCCGTAATGACTTCAACGTTAAAATCATAGTAACCGGTTTCTTTCAATAACGTACCGGTGTTCATAAAGCCATTGATTGAACCCGTCGATCCACTGCGCGTCACCTGTAAGATTTTTGCTTCTGCGACTTGGTCCTTCATTAAGAAACTACCTGTTTTGTAGTCGGTCAGTCCATCGCTACTCGATACACGGATCATCCAGTTTCGGGGTCCCGTATAACTCGGAGCATCGAAATTATAGCTCAATGCCCCTGTTTTAGTAGCCGGCTTCTCATCAACCTTTTCCGATTCTTCAAATTGGTCATTGCTATCAAAGTCGATATACAGTTGCGCTAACTGACTCGTGTTCTCGAGCGTTGTCGTGTACATGAAGTCGATCGGAACGTTCGGAACAGCTGCCTTTCCTTTATCGATTCCTGTTAATGACACACCGTTTTGTTTGACGGAAACACCTTCTAGCCGCGGACGGATGACCTTTTGAGTCTTTAACTTCGTCACGACTGTCTGAATATCCGTATATCGAATCAATGCATTTGATTTAAGATCTTTAAAGATGGCATTAAAATTGCTTGACGTATGTGTCAAGACATCTTGATGTAGAAAAACCGGCAGCCCTTTATTGACGAAGGCACTGACGATTTCATTCCCCTTTAGCTTCGTAATGTCATTCTCAATCTTACTCGTATTATGTGCTTTCTTCGTATCCGAAATCGTCATTGAATAACGGTCGTTTCCTGTGAAGACGGATGGATCAAAGACGACAGCATCAAACGCACCATCTAACGGAAAACGAGAGGCGTTCAACTCTTTGACCGTCATCATTTCAATCTCATAGCGGGTCGAATCGAGCCCGTTGAGCAATGAGGTGATCGCCGTATTTGGATCAATCCGGTTCGTCGTCGACCATGCATCCCGGATTTCAAGAATTTTCAACTTATCTGCCGCAGCAGCCTTCGTATGTGGTTCCTGTATATAATTAAAACTTGTAAAGATCAGTACACTGACTAAAAACAGACGTAACCACCGTTTCATCTTCCATCGTCTCCTCGTCGTAAGATCATAAAATATAGGACTATATTACCCCAACCTTAGTATACAAGGACTTTTAGCGTTTTCCCTTTTTTGTAAAACGTTGTCGCAGTATTTTTTCACGAACGACACTGATGAAGTAAAGAGATCCTGTTACGATGAGTGTTTGATTTGTTCCTTCGTATTCAGCAAGAAACGAATCGAGTTCTATGACATTTGCCCCATCCGCAGTCAGTTCTTCTAGCGACCGGGTTCGCGAAAAATCAAACGTCGTCTCCATAATCGTCGGTGTCACTTCCTGAAATTGTTTAATCATCGCAAGGCGATCTTTATCCCGCAAAATGGAACAGAGGATGACGATTGGCATCGTTTCCTGCTTTAGGCGGTCGACGAGCGCCTTGACGCCTTCCGGATTATGGGCGCCGTCGAGGATGATGCGCGGCTCGCGCGAAATCGCCTCAAACCGTCCCGGATGTTTGGCGTTTCGGAGACCACGACGAATTGCCGTCTTCGACCAACCGAGTTTCTTTGCACAGATGACGGCGTTCGCTGCATTTTCGACTTGATGATGCCCTTCGAGTCCAAGTCGTGTTTCGGGAATCCCTTCATATGTCGCCCATGTCCCTGTCGCGTTCAGCCGGTACGAGACGATGGCTTCCTGACTCCACTTCAACGTCGCTGCCCGGTCGCCGCAATAGGCCATCAACGGGACCGTCAATTCCTCTTGCAGTTTCCCGGCAATGACCGATGTTCCCTGTTTGATGATGCCGAATTTTTGAAGGGCGATCTCTTGGAGCGTATCTCCGAGAATCGCTTGATGATCGTGACCAATCGAGGTGATGATGGCAGCAATCGGTTGCTTCAGTACGTTCGTCGAGTCATAAAGCCCTCCGAGTCCGACCTCGTAAATGACGAAGTCTGGCCGAACTTGATTGAAATGATAGAAAGCAAGTGCCGTCAACGCTTCAAATTCCGTCACTGTACCAATCGTCGGCTCAAGCTCGGTCATCGCTTGCTTCACTGCATTTGCTGCCTTGACGAGATCTACTTCAGCAATCGGCACTCCGTTCAGCATGATCCGTTCCTCGAACTGAATGATGTATGGGGATGTAAACGTCCCGATGTGTAACCCTTCCGCCATTCCCATCTCCCGTAAGAAGGCGACGGTCGACCCTTTCCCGTTCGTCCCCGCGACATGGATCGTCGGAACAGCATCCGGATCAATCTTTAGTTCTTCCAGTAACGCTTCCATCCGACTTAATCCCGGTTTGATACCGAATGCCAGTAACCGTGACAACCACTCTAATACGTCTTCTCTCGTCTCCACTCTGTCCCCGCTCCTTTAAAAAAAGTGGCTCAAGGAAACTTGAGCCACTGTTGAAATTATTGAGATAGTTCGTTGATTCGCGCTTCGACTGCCGCACGTTTTTCGTTATAATCCTGTGCTTTTGCTTGTTCTTCTTCGATGACATGTGCCGGTGCTTTTCCGACGAAACCTGGGTTGTTGAGTTTTTTCTCGACCCGTTCGACTTCCTTCGTATACTTGACGAGTTCTTTGTTCAAGCGGGCGATTTCTTCTTCGATGTTGATTAAATCAGCCAACGGAATGAACAATTCTGCGCCGGTCACGATGGCACTGAGTGCTTTTTCCGGTGCTGCCATGCTGCGTTCGACAAGTAATTCGGAAGCATTCGTAAACTTTTTCAAATACGAGACGTTCGTTTCTAGGTCATGCTGTACCTGGTCGTCACTCGTCGAAATCATCAACTGGATTTGTTTTGACATCGGTGCGTTCACTTCGGCACGAATGTTCCGGACCGACCGGATGACGTTTTGGACAGCTTCGAATGCCGGCACTGCTTGCGGGAAGTCGAGTGTCTCATTACGTGTCGGCCAAGCCGCACGCGTGATCGTTTCCCCTTGATGCGGCAAGTGTTGCCAAATCTCTTCCGTGATGAACGGCATGAACGGGTGCATCAGACGCATGATTTGGTCGAGCGTGTACGCAAGAATCGAACGCGTCGTCAATTTAGCGGCCTCATCTTCACCGTTCAGCGGTAACTTCGCCATCTCGATGTACCAGTTACAGAAATCTTCCCAGATGAAGTGGTAGAGGATTCGACCGGCTTCACCGAACTCATACTTATCGGATAATCGTGTCACATCATCAATCGTCGTGTTCAGACGTGTCAAAATCCACTGATCGGCTAATGATTTTTCGCCCGTCAAATCGATTTCTTCATACGTCAGACCATCCATGTTCATCAGTGCGAAACGGCTTGCGTTCCACAATTTATTCGAGAAGTTCCATGTCGCTTCGATTTTTTCCCAATAGAAACGTAGGTCGTTTCCTGGCGTCGAACCTGTCGTTAAGAACCAACGGAGTGAATCGGCACCATATTTTTCGATGACGTCCATTGGATCGATTCCGTTCCCGAGTGATTTCGACATCTTCCGTCCGTCCGAGTCACGAATCAGACCGTGAATCAAAACATCGTTGAACGGGCGTTCGCCTGTGAATTCATACGATTGGAAAATCATCCGCGATACCCAGAAGGCGATGATGTCGTACCCCGTAACGAGTGTCGACGTCGGGAAGTATTTTTGGTAGTCCGCAGCATCCGTATTCGGCCAACCCATCGTCGAGAACGGCCAGAGCGCTGACGAGAACCACGTATCGAGGACATCGTTGTCCTGCTCCCAGTTTTCGATGTCGGCAGGTGCTTCTTTCCCAACGAACACTTCACCTGTTTCTTTATGGTACCAGGCTGGAATACGGTGTCCCCACCAAAGTTGACGGCTGACACACCAGTCACGGATATTCTCCATCCAGCGGACATAGGTGTTTTCGAACCGTTGTGGGACGAAATTGATTTTATCGTCGCCCTGTTGTTCAGCAAGTGCTTTTTCAGCGAGTGGCTCCATCTTGACGAACCATTGCAGTGACAAGTACGGTTCAACGACTGCATCTGACCGTTCCGAGTGACCGACCGAGTGTAAGTGGGGTTCAATTTTAATCAAGACGCCAGAGGCTTTCAAATCTTCGACGATTTGTTTACGGCAGTCGAAGCGATCCATACCCTCGTATTTGCCGGCATTTTCGTTCATCGTCCCGTCTTCGTTCATGACGAGGACACGCGGTAAATCATGACGGTTCCCGACTTCAAAGTCATTCGGGTCATGGGCAGGCGTGATTTTAACGACACCTGTTCCGAATTCCATATCGACATATTCGTCAGCGACGATCGGAATTTCTCGTTCGACGATCGGGAGCGTGATGGTTTTACCGACGAGGTGAGCGTAACGCTCATCTTTCGGATTGACGGCGATTGCCGTATCCCCTAGCATCGTCTCCGGGCGCGTCGTCGCGAGTTCAACGTGACCTGTTCCGTCCGTCAACGGATAGCTGAGGTGGTAGAACGCACCTTCGATATCTTTATAAATGACTTCGATATCGGAAATCGCTGTTTTCGTCGCCGGGTCCCAGTTGACGATGTATTCGCCACGGTAAATCAAGCCTTTTTCATACAGCTTAACGAATACTTCCTGGACCGCTTCAGATAACCCTTCATCGAGCGTAAAGCGCTCGCGTGAGTAATCCAGACCAAGTCCGAGTTTCGCCCATTGCGCACGAATCGTCGACGCATATTCTTCTTTCCATGCCCATGATTGTTCGAGGAATTTCTCACGTCCCATTTCTAAGCGCGATTGTCCTTCTGCCCGCAATTTTTGTTCAACTTTTGCTTGCGTCGCGATTCCCGCGTGGTCCATTCCCGGTAAGTACAGGACGTCGAACCCTTGCATCCGTTTCATCCGTGTCAGCATGTCTTGTAACGTCGTATCCCAAGCATGACCGAGGTGTAGTTTCCCTGTCACGTTCGGTGGCGGGATGACGATCGTGTACGGTGCTTTCTCCGGATCTTGATCGGCTTTGAAATATTCCCCTTCCAACCAAAAGTCGTACCATTTTTCTTCCGTCGCCTGCGGATCATATTTCGTCGGCATTGATAATTCCTGCATCTAAATCGCTCCTTTTATCCATAATAAAAACGGCTACTCTCGTCCTCATCTAAGGACGAAAGAAGCCGTTGCTCTTCCGCGGTACCACCTTAGTTCACCCCGAAAACGGGAGTGCCCTCTAGCCCGCGTAACGTGCGGAATCCGGATATCGCTCGCTCACGCTTACGATACCAGCTCGTGGGGTGACCTTCGCCAGGACACACTGTCACATCTCTCAGCCGGTGGATGTGCTCTCTCTTACAGTCTGTTGTCTGACTACTCTTCCCGTCAACGCTGTTTCCAAATTATTCTTTCCTTATTTTATCCGAGACGTCCATCACCCGTCAAGAACTCCTTAACGGTTAAATTCGACCTGGAGTTCTTTGAACGTCAGTTCGACGGCTTCAATCGTCCGTTCGATATCATCATCCGAGTGGACGGTCGATAAGAAGAGTCCCTCGAATTGTGACGGTGGGAGGAAGATTCCGCGCGCCGCCATCTTTTGATAGTACGAACGGAACATCTCGAGGTTCGATGTTTTCGCTTGTTCGAAATTCGTCACGGGTTGATCGGTGAAGAAGACACCGAACATTGCGCCGGCCCGGTTCGTCGTCAACGGAATATTATATTTCGCAGCAGCCTGTAAATAGCCTTCTGCTAGACGATTTGCTTTTTGGTCAAACACTTCGTAGTGCTCCGGTTTTAATTGCGTTAAGGTCGCAAGCCCCGCTGCCATCGCAAGCGGATTCCCCGACAGGGTACCTGCCTGATAGATTGGACCTTGCGGCGCGATTTGCTCCATGATGCCACGGCGTCCACCGTAGGCACCGACGGGCATACCACCACCGATGACTTTACCAAGACATGTGATGTCTGGCGTGACACCGAAGTATCCTTGGGCACAGTTGAAGCCGACACGGAAACCGGTCATGACTTCGTCGAAGATCAGCAACGTACCGTGTGCTTCCGTGATTTCACGAAGCCCTTCGAGGAATCCGGCTGCCGGCGGGACGAAGCCCATGTTCCCTGCTGCCGGTTCAACGATGACACCTGCGATATCGTCACCATGTTTTTCAAAGGCTGTCCGGACAGCATCCATATCATTATACGGAACCGTCAACGTCATGCTGGCGATTTGTGCCGGAACTCCCGGTGAATCGGGAAGACCGAGCGTCGCGACGCCTGAACCGGCTTTAATCAACAACGAATCGCCGTGTCCGTGGTAACATCCTTCAAATTTCAGGATTTTCGTTTTGCCTGTAAACCCACGCGCGAGACGTAATGCCGCCATTGTTGCTTCCGTCCCCGAGTTGACCATCCGGACGACCTCGACGGACGGGACACGACTGATGACGAGTTCTGCCATCGCTGACTCGATTTCAGTTGGTGTCCCGTAACTCCAACCGCGTGTTGCCTGTTCTTGAATCGCCGCCGTGACGATCGGATCGGCGTGACCTAAAATCATCGGTCCCCATGATAAAACGTAATCGATGTATTCTTTCCCATCGATATCGTATAATTTTGAACCACTTGCCCGTTCGGCAAAGATTGGTGTCATACCAACTGATTTATAGGCACGGACTGGACTGTTCACGCCACCCGGCATGAGTGGTAATGCCCGCTCAAAGGCAGCTTTTGATTTTGAGTTCTGATTGGTTAAGCTCATTTCGATTCCTCCAAGTAACGACAGATGTCTTTCGCGAAATACGTGATGATTAAATCTGCTCCAGCACGTTTAAAGCCAAGCATCGTCTCCATGACGATTCGTTCTTCATCAATCCAACCGTTGAGTGCCGCTGCTTTGACCATGGCATATTCCCCTGAGACGTTGTAGGCGACGATTGGTAAATCAATCCGCTCGCGCACGTCCCGAATGATGTCCATGAAGGCAAGCGCTGGTTTGATAATCATGAAGTCTGCCCCTTGTTCTACGTCAGACGTTGCTTCCCGGAATGCTTCACGGCGGTTCGCCGGATCCATTTGATATCCTTTACGATCACCTTCACCCGGTGCTGAATTGGCTGCATCACGGAATGGCCCATAATAGGCAGAAGCGTACTTGACGCCATAACTCATGACCGGAATATGGCTGAACCCATTCTCATCAAGCCCTTGACGGATCGCAGCGACAAAACCGTCCATCATCGATGATGGTGCAATAATGTCTGCACCGGCACGCGCTTGTGAGACGGCCGTTTGAACGTGCAGTGGGAGTGAGGCGTCATTATCGACTGTACCGTCCGCGACGATGCCGCAATGTCCTGTCGATGTATATTCACAGAGACATGTATCCGCGATGACCGTCAATTGCGGTGCGAGTTTCTTGACGAGACGCGTTGCTTCTTGAACGATCCCGTGATCATGGAATGCCCCTGTGCCTTGTTCATCTTTTAAATGATCATGTGGGACACCAAATAAAATCACCGACTCGATACCGAGTTTTACGATTTCGTTGATTTCTGCTTCGAGATGATCAAGCGATAGGTTGAACACACCAGGCATCGAACTAACTTCCCGCTTAATGTCTTCTCCTTCTGCGATAAACAGTGGATAAATCAAATCTGATTTATGCAAATGATTTTCTCGTACGAGTGAGCGAAGTGAAGCCGTATTTCGCAAACGGCGGTGACGTGCGAATTCTAATGTGTTCATAACAGTTCCTCCTCTAAAATACAGTCAATCAATCCGTCGAGCGTAAACGTCTTCGCGATGCGCAGAGGATACAGTCCTGCTGCTCGCGCTGCTTGTTCCGTGACCGGTCCAATCGCGACATACGTCGCAGACGTTTGAAGTGCTAACGAAGCGAGTGCTTCGACGGCCGATGGACTTTGTAATCCGATAAAATTTGCGTCTGACAAACGTTCTCGTGGAATCCGTCGGATGTTCGTTTCATACGTCACGACTTCGAGGACGTCAGCTGCGACGAGTTGTTTTAAGTGTTCGAGTGGTTCTTGGCGCGACCGATTCCCACGGGCAAAACAAATCCGTTGGTTCGGCAATAGTTGATGCTGTAACTCGGCGACGAGAACATCACCCGTAAAGGCAGATGGGATGAAGTCCGCGGTTCGCCCCGCTCGTTCGAGGGCTTGCGCTGTTTTTGTCCCAACAACTGCAATTTTCGTTTTTTGTAATCGTGGTAAATCGGCCTCGATTCGTTCGACGCCTGTCGGGCTCGTCACGACCAACCAATCAAGTGCCGGTGGCAATTCGAATGCAACCGGTACCGTCTCGATACTTGGTTCGTGAATGACTTCAATCTGTCGTTCCGCTAAACGCTGCACTTGCTGCGAGTTCGGTGGCCGACTCCCGGTCAGGACAAGCCGTTTATAAGTCATCCGGCAACGATGCAAGAATTTCGCGACCGCCGGCATCGAGTAACCGATCCGCGACGAGTTGACCGAGTTGCATCGGGTCAAGCGAAGTTTCGCGTTCGAGCAAGATTTGTGTCCCATCGACTGAACCGATGAAACCGACGAGTGTCGTCGATAAATCTTCGTTGATCGTCGCAAAACCACCAACCGGGACGTGACAGCTTCCTTCGATCGCGGATAAGAATGACCGCTCGGCAAAGGCCACTTTTTCAGTCATTTGATCATGAATTAAATTTAAAAGATCACGGATTTCCTGGTCTTGTTCACGGCATTCGATTGCCAAGATACCTTGACCGACAGCAGGAATCATCTCGTCCGTCGAAATGTATTCCGAGACGATTTCATCTGACCACCCCATCCGTTGCAGACCAGCTGCCGCAAGTAAAATCCCGTCGAATGGTCCTGTCTTCAACTTTTCGAGACGTGTATCAATGTTTCCGCGAATCGATTCAATCTTCAAATCCGGACGAAGTTTAAGCAATTGTGAGCCGCGGCGTAAACTGCTCGTCCCGACCGTAGCACCTTCAGGCAGGGTCGCAAGTCCGCCTCCTGTTGTTGTGATGAGCGCATCCCGTGCATCGACACGTGCAGGTGTTGATCCGATGATAAGACCTGCTGGAAGTTCTGACGGAAGATCTTTCATGCTATGGACAGCGAAGTCGATTTCTTCATCCAGCATCTGTTGTTCGATTTCCTTGACGAATAATCCTTTCCCGCCGACTTTAGACAATGTCACATCAAGGATTCGGTCCCCTTTAGTGATGATGTTTTTGATTTCGAATTCATATGGAGCACCCGCTTGTTTCAATTGCTCGATGACCCATTTCGTCTGTGTCATCGCTAGTTTCGAACTGCGTGAACCTACTATGATTTTTCGCATGCTAAAATCCCCCTGTACAATAATAAAGGGGCGGCACAAGTCCGCCCCATGCTTTTCTATTGTAACACAATTACAGCTTTGTTCACCGATTCACAGCTTTGCGTGGTTCAGAAGTTTCGTCTTGTAACACGACGTCTTCGACCGACGAATCAAACAGTTCTTCATCGAGTGCAAAGGTGTCCATGAACTGTGCAATGCGTTGTTCTGCATCTGGTTTTGCCGCGGCATCTTTAATGTATGAGAGCGGTTCACGTAATAATTGATTGATAATTGATTTCATGTGTTTTCCGATGACGGCTTTTTCACGGGCCGACATGTCCGGCAGTTTCCGTTCGAGGCTTTGCATCGTCTCTTGCTGAATTTTAAGCGATTGATCGCGAAGTTCCGTAATGATTGGAACGACACCAAGCGTCGTCATCCATCCTTCAAACTCAGCGATGGCAGCTTCAATCCGTAACTCGATTTTAGCCGCTTCTTTCATCCGTTCCGCCATGTTCTGTTGGACGATTGATGTTAAATCATCGACGTCATATAAATGAACACCAGGTAAGTCACCCGCTGTCGGCTCGATATCACGTGGTACCGCGATGTCGATCAACAGGAAGGGACGGTCACTGCGGAACAGTTGAGCAGCGGCGATATCTTCCCGCTTGATGATCGCCCGTTTGGCACCGGTAGAAGAAATGACGATATCAGCGCGAAGAAGACCACATTGCATTTCGTTAATCGAATGTGCAGACCCTTCGAAACGATTCGCAACTTCTTCTGCTTTCGCAAGCGTTCGGTTAAAGACCGTGATATCTCGCGCACCGGCCTCATACAAGTTCAACGTCGTCAATTCACCTGTTTCCCCGGCACCGATGACGACAATTGATTTATCTTCAAGAGAACCGAGTAATTGTTCTGCAAGTGTCACGGCAGCAGCACTGACAGAAACGGCACTCTCCCCGATTCCTGTTTCAGCATGAGCACGTTTCGCAAGCGTTACCGCTTCCTTAAATAGTTTGTTGAAGACCGTTCCCGTCGTTTCTAATTTTTGCGCTGTAAAGAAACTTGTCTTCACTTGACCTAAAATTTGCGTTTCCCCGACGATCATCGAATCAAGACCACTCGTCACTCGGAACAAGTGCTTCATCGCATCAAATCCTTCATGGATGAATAAATACGGTTCAAGTTCTTCCATCGTCAAACCGAACCAGTTCGCAAGAAAACGTTTTGTATAGTAGCGTCCTGTGTGTGGTTGATCCGTCACGACATATAATTCGGTCCGGTTACAAGTCGACACGATGACGCTCTCGAAAATACTCTTTTCATCTCGTAACGCCACGACCGCTCCCTTCATCTCATGTTCCCCAAATGAGACTTGTTCGCGTATTGATACAGGCGCCGTCTTATTATTTAAACCGACAACTACGATATGCATGCGCTCTACCCCTTACGTCTAAAGATTTCATTCTCCTCTATCTTTTGTTCTCTACTCTACATTATAACCATTATAAAAAAGATTCCAATCAATTTATAAACTAAAATGAGTCAAAGTTGTGAAAAGTATTCTTTCATCCTATCCCTCTCTCGGATAAATCACAAACCCTCTGCTCGAATGTTTCAGCAGAGGGCTTATCGTTAGGATTTGGAAGAATCGGTAATGATTGTTGAGCTCTCGGTCTGCAAGTCGAACTGTTGCTGACGTAAACGATAAATACGAGCAATGTTCTGGATGACGACTTTGGAGACAGCATATGTCGGAACAGCCAAAATGACGCCGATGATACCGGCGATTTTACCGGCGACGAGCAAGACGATGATGATCGTCAACGGATGAACTTTTAACGTTTTCCCTTGAACATACGGAGAAATTAAATTCGATTCAATTTGTTGTGCGATAACGATCGTGATGATTGCATAAAGCGCCTTGATCGGATCATCGATGAATCCGACGATGACGGCAGGAACAGCCCCGATATATGGTCCAAGATACGGAATGATGTTCGTCACCGTACAAAATAATGCGAGTAACAAAGCGTATTGAATATCTGAGATGAAGAAACCGATTAACGACATCAATCCGACGCAGAGTGAGACGATGACTTGACCATTGACGTAGTGCTTAACCGTCACGTGCATGTCATGTAAGATGTTACGTGTTTCTGCCTCATAACCTTTCGGTAAGAGTTTAACGACCGAGTCAGGAAACTTGTACCCGTCAAGCAGCATGTAGACGAGAATGAACGGAACGAGCACGACGATTAGAACCGTCGAAGAGATGACACCGAAAATGGTTCCGACAGATGCCGAAACGGACTTGAAGAGCGTTCCGATATATGACGTCGCTTCATTCGTCCACTCGTCAAACAATTCCGTATTGTGTTGAACCCAGTTCGAAATAAAACGATTGTCCATCAATTGATCGCGTAGATTCAACGTTTGATCACGTAGTTCTACGACAAGATTCGGGATGCTCGTGACAAACTCCGTCACCTGTTTGACGAGGATTGGACCGATCAACGTAATGATGAGCGTCAAAATCCCGACAAAAGCGAGTAAAACAATCAGGACGGCAAGTCCACGTTTTTTGACACGTTTTTGTAAGGCATCAACGATTCCAAGTGTAAAGTAATAAAAAATTCCTGCAATGATAAGTGGTGGGAAAATTAACGCAAGCATCACTTTAATCGGTTGGAATAAAAATGAGATTTTCGTCCCGACCCAGATGACTAAGAAAATCGTTAGTATCCAAAGTAATGCTTTAAACCATTTGTTTCGAAGTAAGTCCACGAATAAGCCTCCTACAGTTTTCAATTCCGGTATAGCATATTTTTTAAAGCTGCTATTCCATTAATTTGTTATTATTTCATCTTTTTCATCAAGATTTACGCTGGATGAAAGCTATGCCCAAAAGAGAACTGGAAATAATCTTTATCTTTTTACAATATTAAGTATAGATACATCGCTATTTTTTATCTATATTATTTTCGAAATAATAAATTAAAAGGCAATGTTCATCTTGTGAACATTGCCTTTTACCTTCAATCAGTTGTACCTCTTACAAATGAGCATAAATCGCTTCCCATGCCGCATCGACACCTTCGCCCGTTTCTGAAGAAAACGGAATGAATGTATCTTGACCATCAAATTGCAGTTTCCGCTTGATGGCTGCGATTTGTTTATCCCGCTGACCACGCTTGATTTTATCAAGTTTTGTCGCGACGACGATGACGGATAAGTCATAGTACTTTAAGAAGTCGTACATGATGACATCATCTGCCGATGGTTCATGACGAATGTCAACGAGTAAGACGACACCTTTTAGTATTTCACGTGTCGTGAAATACTTCTCCATCATTTTTCCCCAGGCTTCCCGTTCCGTTTTCGAAACTTTCGCGTAGCCATATCCGGGTACATCGACAAACATGAGCTCATCATTGATATTGAAGAAGTTCAACGTTTGTGTTTTCCCTGGTTTTGATGAAGTACGTGCGAGTGCCTTCCGCTGGACGAGCTTATTGATGAACGACGACTTTCCGACGTTCGACCGTCCCGCAAGTGCAACTTCGGGAAGAAGTGGTTCCGGATAATGCTCCGGATTGACACCACTTGTAATAAAATCTGCTTTATAAATTTTCATGTTACTCTCCTTTTAATGCATGTTCGAGTACTTGGTCCATCGTAGCGACCGGAATGAATCGAATCCCATCTCGAACGGTTTCTGGAATCTCATCGATATCGCGCGTATTGTCTTGTGGCATTAAAATCGTCGTCAATCCTGCACGATGTGCCGCGAGCGATTTCTCTTTTAGACCACCGATTGGTAAGACACGACCACGTAACGTGATTTCGCCTGTCATTCCGACGTCGCGCCGGACTGGACGTTTCGTCAGAGCAGAAATCAAGGCTGTCGCAATCGTAATCCCAGCTGACGGGCCATCTTTCGGTACGGCGCCTTCCGGTACGTGGATATGAATATCCTGTGTTTCATAGAAATTCGGGTCAATTCCAACTGCTTCAGCGTTCGCTCGTACGAAGCTGTATGCTGTCTGAGCCGACTCTTGCATGACGTCACCAAGTTTACCCGTTAATTGCAATTTTCCTTTACCTGGCGCAAGACTGACTTCAATCGTCAGTGTGTCGCCCCCAAATGCAGTATACGCTAAACCGGTCACCGCGCCAATCGTATCTTCTAATTCTCCTTGACCATACCGGTAGATCGGCTTCCCTAAGAAGTCTGGTAAATTCCGTTTCGTCACCGTGACACGTTTCTTTTCACCCATCGCGATTTGTTTCGCCGCCTTACGACAAAGCGACCCTAACACACGTTCCAAGTTCCGGACACCGGCTTCTCGTGTATACCGTCGGACGACTTCCTCGAGCGCGTCCGGTTTGACTGTTAATTGACTCTTTTTCAAGCCATGTTCTTTGATTTGTTTCGATAGCAAGTGACGGACCGCAATTTGTGCTTTCTCTTGCTCCGTATAACCACCGATTTGAATCAATTCCATCCGGTCAAGTAAAGGTCCCGGAATGTTCGAGACATCATTCGCCGTTGCGATGAATAACACGTTCGATAAATCGAACGGCTCTTCGATATAGTGATCAGAAAAGCTATTGTTTTGCTCAGGATCGAGCACTTCAAGCATCGCAGACGATGGATCCCCACGGAAGTCATTCGACATCTTATCGATTTCGTCGAGTAGGAAAACCGGATTGTTCGTACCTGCTTGTTTCAGTCCACGAATGATTCGTCCCGGCATCGCTCCGATATAGGTCCGGCGATGGCCGCGGATCTCTGCTTCATCTCGTACACCACCAAGCGATACACGGACGAACTTCCGTTCAAGAGCGGTCGCGATGGAACGTGCAAGTGAAGTCTTCCCGACCCCCGGAGGACCTGCGAGACATAGAATCGGTCCACGTAACGAATCCGTCAATTGACGGACAGCTAAATACTCGAGAATCCGTTCTTTTACTTTTTCGAGACCGTAGTGATCTTCATCGAGTTGTTCCGACGCCGCTTCGACGTTCAAGAAATCATCCGTCGCCTCATTCCATGGAAGCGAGAAGAACCATTCCAAGTAATTTCGAATGACACCATGTTCCGGACTCGTCGCCGGTACGACGGCTAACCGATTGATTTCTTTTTCAACGTTTGCAATGGCTGTGTCTGATAAATCGAGCATCGCTAGCTGTTCTTTATACTTCACAGCATCACTTTCAGCAGAAACTGCTTCCCCTCCGAGTTCTTGTTGAATCGTTTTCAACTGTTCCCGAAGGTAATAGTCACGTTGGGATTGTTCAATCGTTTTTTTCGTCCGTTCCCGCATTTCTCGCTCTAGCTCAACGACTTCATACTCATGCTTCATGACATCGAGCAACATCAAGCCCCGCTCGACCGGATCATTTTCTTCTAGGAATTCTTGTTTTTTTGCAAGTTCAATCGGCAATTTCGACGTGATGTAATCCGTCAAAGAATCTAGGCGTTCATACGTTTCAAAACGACGTCGTTCATCTGTCCCGATGCCTTTGATACGGGATACGAGTTGACCGAATTGTTCTTTAATCAAGCGGACGAGCGCCTCTTGTTTTGCACCTTTGATATCGATTTTCTCAATCGGTTCGATGACTGCTTGATACCCTTCATCCGTTTCACTGACTTGTTCAATCCGAACACGTTCCTTACCGATGACGCGGACGCGGACCGTATCATTGCCAAGCTCACTCATCTTCGCGATTTGGACAAGTGTTCCGATCGTATGCAGTCCGTCAACCGATGGTTCTGCTTCTGGGTCGCGTTGCGTCACGACGACCAAATCAATTTCATGTTCCTTTGAAGCGAGTAACGCTTTTAGTGAAACTGGTCGACCAACATCAATCGTCAAGCCGATTAATGGATAGGCGACGACGCCACGAAGTGGTAAAAGTGGATATTGTTTTGTCTTCATCAAATTCCTCCTAAACAAAAAAGGCTCGGAAAGGCGTACAAGTAGCCTCCGAGCCGATTTGTCACGGTGTTACGCCGTTTCTTTTTCTTTACCTTGTTCAATTGTACCATCTTTCAACTCAAGCGTCGGACCACGCTTACCAGTCAACGTTTCAGCTGTAATGATGACTTTTGCGATATCTTCACGTGATGGTATTTCGAACATGATTTCAAGCATCGTTTCTTCGATGATCGAACGTAAACCACGTGCACCGGTTTTCCGTTTGATTGCGAGTTTCGCGATTTCAATTAGTCCCTCATCTGTGAAGTCGAGTTCGACATCATCAAGTTGAAGCATTTTTTTATATTGTTTGACTAACGCATTTTTAGGTTTCGTCAAGATTTGGACGAGTGCATCCTCATCGAGTGGTTCGAGTGTCGCCATGACTGGCAGACGACCGATGAACTCGGGGATTAGTCCGAACTTTTGGAGATCCTCTGGTAATGCGGCAGCAAGAATTTCTTTTTGCGTAAAGTTACGGTTTTCAGAGTCATTTCCGAATCCGATGACTTTTTTACCAAGACGACGTTTAATCGATTGGTCGATTCCATCAAATGCTCCACCGACGATGAAAAGAATATTCGTCGTATCGATTTGAATGAATTCTTGATGTGGATGTTTACGTCCACCTTGTGGCGGTACGCTCGCAACTGTTCCTTCTAGAATTTTAAGAAGTGCTTGTTGCACCCCTTCCCCTGATACATCACGTGTGATGGAAGGATTTTCAGATTTACGGGCAATTTTATCAATCTCATCAATATAGATGATTCCTTTTTCTGCTTTCTCGACATCGTAATCAGCAGCTTGAATGAGTTTCAAGAGGATGTTTTCAACATCTTCCCCAACATATCCAGCTTCCGTTAAACTTGTCGCATCCGCAATCGCGAAAGGAACATTTAAGATACGTGCCATTGTTTGTGCAAGAAGTGTCTTACCACTACCTGTTGGTCCAATCATGACGATGTTAGATTTAGAAAGCTCGACATCATCTGCCCGACCACCGGCGTTGATTCGTTTGTAATGATTGTACATTGCGACAGACAAAGACTTTTTGGCTTTCTCTTGACCGATGACATAATCATTTAATGTCTCACGAATTTCATGCGGTTTTGGTACGTTCTTTAGTTCGACTTCTTCTTCTGTACCAAGTTCCTCTTCAACGATTTCATTGCAGAGTTCGATACATTCATCGCAAATGTAAACGCCAGGTCCAGCAACAAGTTTGCGCACTTGCTCTTGTGTCTTTCCGCAGAAAGAACATTTTAGCTGACCTTTCTCTTCGTTAAATTTAAACATAAAGGTCCACCCCTTTAACGTGGAAGTTGTATAGATACGTTTCGCATCCAATCTCACGTTTTACTATTAATGATTGTAGCACGAACAAGGAAAGTCTTTCAAATCTTGGACGAGCGTTTTACAGTTTGATTTGAAGATTTTGATAATGTTTGTCCTTGTTTGACCTATCGTACAAAAAAAACGACTTCAAGACCAGAAATAGGTCTTGAAATCGTTTAGTTAAGTTTAAAAACTTATTTCGTTTTAGCATTATCAACGAGAACGTCGATTGCTTTACGGAACTGAAGATCACCTTTAAGCGTGTCGAGACCACCTTGTGGTGCGAGCATCGTTTCAAGTTGATCAGCAGGGATGTTGTAGAGTTCAGACATCGATTGAAGTTCAGCTTGCGCTTCTTCTTCGTTCACTTCGATGTTTTCATCTGCAACAATTTGTTTCAGAACGAGACGTGCTTTAACACGTTCTTCTGCTTGTTCTTTCATTTCAGTACGCATCGCTTCTTCTGTCGTTCCAGTTAACTGGAAGTACATGTCGAGTTCGATACCTTGTGATTGAATGCGTTGTGTGAATTCTTGGACCATACGCTCAACTTCGTTGTCGACCATAACTGCAGGAAGATCAACTGTCGCGTTTTTAGTCGCTGCTTCAACCAACTCATCACGCATTGAAGCATCAGCTTCTTGTTTACGTGTGTTTTCAAGACGTGTACGGATTTTTGTTTTCAACTCATCAAGAGAAGAAACTTCTTCGTCCATTTCTTTAGCGAACTCATCTGTCAATTCAGGGAGTTCTTGTGCTTTAACTTCGTGGATTGTTACTTTGAATACGACTGGTTTACCAGCGAGTGATGCTTCATGGTACTCTTCTGGGAAAGTAACGTCGATATCTTTTTGCTCACCAGTTTTCAGACCGACCATTTGCTCTTCGAATCCTGGAATGAAGTTTCCTGAACCGATGACGAGTGAATAGTTTTCAGCAGTTCCGCCGTCGAATTGGTTGTCCCCATCAAAACCTGCGAAGTCGAATACGACCGTGTCGCCATTTTCGATGACGCCGTCTTCTTTTACGACGAGCTCTGCTCCACGCTCTTGCATTGTTTTGAGTTCAGCATCGACATCTTCGTCAGTAACGTCAGTTTCGACAGCTGTGTACTCAAGACCTTTGTACTCACCAAGAGTTGCTTCAGGTTCGATGACGAACGTGATTTTAAACTCAACTGGTTTTCCTTTTTCGAGTGTTTCAACGTCGATGTTTTCAAGCGCGATTGGCTCGATACCTGATTCGACGACAGCACCTTCGATTGTATCTTGATACAAGATATCAAGAGCATCTTGATAAAGTGCTTCTTCACCGTACATTTTGTTAAACATTGTGCGTGGCATTTTTCCTTTACGGAAACCAGGTGTGTTCAAAGTCTTAACGACTTTCTTGAACGCTTGGTCTACCGCTTTATCAAATGCTTCAGCAGGCGCTTCATACGTGAGAACGCCGAGGCTACCTGATTGTTTTTCCCATTTTGCAGTCATGCTGAGTCCCTCCAAAATTGTCAATTAGCGTACATGTGTGTACAACAAGTCACATTATAGCACATCCATTCCGAGCATTACCACTGTTGAACGAATGGATTCCTCGCATTTCCTATATCGCCGTCTTCTCGTACGCTTTTCCCTCTTCTAACATCTGATGAGCACTATCGTATAAGTCACGCGCAAGTGCCCCGAGTTCTTTTTCGGGCACATCACGTTCGAACGTCATTCCAGCGAGTGCATCAAGCGTTTCAATCATCTCGACCGGGTCCATATCGAATAAATCGACTTCCTGATCGAGGTGGAGCATTTGATGCCAGGACAACATTAATAGCGCTCGAAAAGGATCGAGCCGTCTTAAGCTAAATAAAACTTCTTGCACTCCTAGCAGTTGCGCCTGCTGTTGTTCCAACCGTCTACGTAGCTGCTTGGCGGAATCGAATGTCACGTCAAGCTGCAAACGTTCGATTCGAAGCGTTAAAGGAAAACATGAGTCGTCCGTCATTAATTGCAATAATAACGTATGAAGGACGATCAAACTTTGTTGTCTTACGTCCTCGCCGATTGCATAAGAGGTGCAAAGATACCGTCTCAATTCAGGCGCCTTTTCAAGCGTCAGTCCACGTAACTGCTCGAATTGTTGTTCGTACGTTCCTGTTTGAAAAACGTTTATCCATTCCGCTTCCGACTTCCCGACCGATTTCCGCGTTAAAAACGATTCGTCCGAACGTGCTTCCTTGTCTGGTTCCGTTTGCCGTCCAAGCATTGATGCCGCTTCCTCCAACTTAACTGCTAGACCGTATGGTAAGTATGGTGAGGCTGTCCGAAGCGCGACACGAAGCGGGTATGCCTGTCCATGCTCAAAGAGGAAGAGCGCAAGCACTTGCTCAACTCCTTCGACTGTCAAAAACGATTCCGCCATTTTGATGAAGCGTTCTCGTTCTTCTTTACTCTCAGAAAAAGCATCTTGCATCGTATATACCCTATACAAAATGTCGTCATCACTCATCGCCACGTCATCGAGTCGCTTCATCCGTTCATCTCGCTCGACCCTCGTCATCCGTGCGAGTCGCATCCGTTCCTGTTCCAGCGGTCGTTCCATCCAACGGGATTCACTCATGCGCTCTCCTCCTCTACCAATCATTCTTATTTTGTGAAGGGATCGAGTCGTTCCGTCCAACTAGATATTGCGTCTTGCAGTCGTTGTCCTTGTTCGACTCCAAGATGATTCAACGTATCAAGCGAGACGTCCGTCTCAAGAAGACGTGTCATCGACTCTGATTGATCGACATACTGCTTTAACTTATCACTCAAACTCTTTAGTTCGGCCGGCGGACTGTCGAGACTAGACAGACGTTCGTCGATTTGATCGAGCTCTTTCTCTAACTTTTGAACCGTCTCATCATTTTTCAGCTTTTCCATTTGTTGATCCAGTGTTTGTTCTGGATTTGCCGATTCGCGTGCCTTCTCCGCTGCTTGATCGAGCTTAGCCGAGAGCTCTGACGTGACACGTGATGTATCTTTCGCAATTGTTTGTAGTTCCGCTGCATAATCAACATTATTTTTCACTTCGACGACTTGTTGTTTTGCATCGTCGACCGTATTCGTTATTTCGCTACAACCAGCTAGAGCAACTGTCAGAAGGAGGATTCCACCGATTCGTTTCCTCATTGTCCACATCCCCTTTTTAAGTTCATGATACCTTGATTATAATCGAAAATCATAATAAAAAAAAGAGACCGCCCTCGTAAGGGCAGTCTCTATTTTAATTATAGCGTCCCAAGAGGGATTCGAACCCCCGACCGACGCCTTAGAAGGGCGTTGCTCTATCCAGCTGAGCTATTGGGACGTGTCAACACGAATAAACTATACTAAAACAATTCTTTCGTGTCAATCACATTACAAAAAATCTTTTCTTAAAGCGTGCCTTCTAAATGTAAAGCATTAATCTGTTCACCTGTCAGATCGTAAAAATCAACGGAATACGCATCTTCTTCAAGCGTCAAAATCGCATACGTTTTTTCAGGACGGTGTCGCGGCATACGAATCGAACCCGGATTGATGAAGAGTTTACCATCCTTTTGTTCCGCTTTCGCCACGTGCGAATGACCATACAACACGACCTGTGCTGCTTTTTGATCCGCATGATGGACTAATTGATCGAGGCTGTATTTCACGTCTTGACGATGACCATGGACACATAATAGATTGACTGCGCCAAAAGGCTCAAGTACCTCATCGGCAAAGTCGTTACCATAATCGCAATTCCCTTTAACGACACGATAGGGATATAATGATTCGTCCATCCGTGTCAACTGTGAGTCTCCACAATGATACGCAACCTCTGCTTCCGGATGCCGTTCGACGATTGTCAGAAGTTCCGATTCGAGACCATGGCTATCACTAACGATTAACGCTTTCATCGTTGATCACTCTCCTAAAAAAGTAGTCAGTGCTAATTCAAGTTTTTTCAACGCATTCCCGCGATGACTAATCGCCGCTTTCTCATCTTTTGTTAACTCGGCGGCCGTTTGATTTCGAGATGGGACAATGAACAAAGGATCATAACCGAAACCATGCTCACCTTTCGCTTCGAATCCGATGAGACCTTCCATCGTACCGCGT
The DNA here is from genome assembly GCF_056173545.1 of Exiguobacterium sp. QJM3NY_9. Classification (NCBI taxonomy): domain Bacteria; kingdom Bacillati; phylum Bacillota; class Bacilli; order Caryophanales; genus Exiguobacterium; species Exiguobacterium sp. QJM3NY_9. The sequence continues at coordinate 2,145,159 of NZ_CM149679.1, forward strand.
ACAGTCAACGTCTCCCCAGAAGGTTTTGCAAGTGACAATGCACAGACGAAGCGCGCTGTCCGCTCTTCGATTGATCGATTGCCCAATTTCTCGAGCAACAATGCATTATTCGCTGCATCTGATTTTTCTAGACCTGCAAAACGCGCTGAGTAGACACCAGGCGCCCCGTCGAGCGCGTCGACTTCGAGTCCCGAGTCGTCGGCAAGAACCGCGTGACCGAAGTAAGCAGCTGCTTCTTTCGCTTTCAGTTCAGCATTTTCTTCAAAAGTTACACCCGTTTCATCCGTCTCAGGTGCAGCTTCGTAATCCAGTAGAGAAGATACGTCATAACCTAGTTTCCCGAGCATCGCTTCGAGTTCTTTCACTTTCCCGGCATTGCGGGTCGCGACGATGATTTTCATCGGTGTTCCCCCACTTCTTCTCCAACATACCACCACGAAGCACCTAATGCGTCTTGACCGGCACGCAGGAGTTCTTCAATACCCTTTTCCCCAAGTTCGAGCATATCGAGCATTTCACGTTTCGAAAATGTCGCCTCTTCACCTGTCGCCTGCATCTCGACGATTTTCCCTGAAGAGGTCATGACTAAGTTCAAATCAACATCGGCTGCAGCATCCTCTTCATAACAGAGATCAAGGAGCAGCTCTTGACCGACCTTTCCAATCGAGACGGCTGCGATTCCTTCTTTGATTGGTGTATCCGTCAGTTTCCCGCTTTGAATCAGACCGTCTACTGCGAGGACGAGGGCAAGAAAACCGCCTGTGATCGCAGCCGTTCTCGTTCCGCCATCCGCCTGAATGACATCACAATCAATCCAGACCGTTCGTTCACCTAGTTTTTCTAAGTCGACGACAGCACGTAACGCCCGACTGATCAAACGCTGGATTTCCATCGTCCGACCTGTCTGTTTACCACGGACCGACTCGCGCGCTGTCCGTTGCGCCGTCGCACGTGGTAACATCGCATATTCCGCATTGATCCAGCCATGACGTTTCCCCCGTAAAAAGGGTGGGACTTTCTCTTCGACCGTTGCCGTACACAAGACCCGCGTGTCTCCGACTGCGATCATGATGGAACCTTCCGCATGTTTATTCACGTTCGTCTCAAACGCAATCGCTCGCATCATCGTAGATTCTCGTTGATCGATTCTCATGTCGTTTCCTCCGTTCCGAGTACTAATCGTTTTGCTTGGATTGGTTGACTCAACCAATCGGTCGCGATCCGTTCAAAGGAACGCGTGTCACCTGTCGCATGATACACATGTTCCGGTATAAAATCATTTCCTGCTGCAATTCCATTGTAGTCGAGGAGAGCCGCGACTTCGAGCGCCGTCTCGTCTCCTGAAGAAATCAATTGGACGTCTGGTCCGATGACTCGTCCAATGACATCTGCGAGCAGCGGATAATGGGTACACCCTAAAATCAATGTGTCCATGTCGTACGAAAGCAATGGACGTAATGTATTGGCGACGACACGTTCGACGTAAGCACCTGTCGTCTGTGAGGACTCGACGAGCGGGACGAACGGCGGACATGCAAGTGATTCGACAACAACTTGCCCTTCGACATGTCGTAATGCCTTTTCATAAGAATTGCTCTCGACCGTCATCTTCGTCCCGATGACACCGATTCGTTTCGATCGCGTTACCTTGACTGCCGCCCGTGCTCCTGGGTCGATGACGCCAATGACTGGAATCGTCAATTTTTCCCGTGCTTCTTTCAGGACGACTGCCGTCGCTGTATTACAGGCGATGACAATCAGTTTGACATCCTGCGCGACAAGATAATCAATCATCTCCCATGTAAATTGCCGGATTTCTTCTTCCGGTCGTGGTCCATAGGGACAGCGTAATGTATCCCCGACATATATGATTTGTTCATGAGGAAGCTGCCGCATCAGCTCACGCGCGACCGTCAAGCCGCCGACCCCAGAATCTAATACTCCAATTGGTTTGTTCACGTCATATCTCACCTTCCTATCCTCTATGGTAACAAAAAAGGACGACGGTGCAAGACCGGCGTCCGAGAATGTAGATAAAAGGATTACTGAGCAAGACCTTCGCTTGTCAGCATGTCTGAAAGAGTCGTGATTGCTTCAGAAGCATCGTCACCGTTTGCAACGATTTTGATGTCTGAATCTTTAGCGATACCGAGTGAAAGTACACCCATGATCGACTTAAGGTTAACAGTCTTTCCGTTGTACTCCAAGTTGATATCTGATTGGAATTTTGAAGCTGTGTTGACAAGTTGTGTTGCAGGACGAGCATGAATGCCTGAATCTGCGATGACTTTGAATGTTTTTTCCATGATTAAGAAATCTCCCTCCACTAATAACGTACTAGTGAGTCGTTTTCGAATATGTGAACTCATTATCAAATGATAACGGATTCGAATCGATTCTGCAAGGAATTTTTATAGGCTTCATCCCATGGAAAAGCATTCCCAGCACGATCGATTTGTACCATCGATGTTCGTCCTGTAAACATCAGTTGCTCTTCGTCATCGAATGCCGCGTAATGGACGTCACACGAGGCTTTTCCGACTTGAACAGGATAGGCGTAGACTGCAAGCCGCGTCCGTGGATAAACTTGGCGGATGTAGTTACACTGCGCATCCGCGACGACGACGATTCCGTCATCTGCTAACGAGTAGCCTGTCTCTTCAAGCATCAACGTCCGGACATCCTCAAAATAGACGAACGGGACTCGATTGTTCATATGACCGTAGGCATCCGTCTCAGCGAAGCGAACCGCAACATCGAGTCTCGTCCCGTGTTTCATTTGACTTAACCACCCATCTAAATCTTCGATATAACTAGGTACACGCACGTAAATTCCCTCCTGAATATAAAAAGAAGGAGCAGCGCCCCTTCTTTTTTATGAATTAATTGCTAACCGCTTCTCCTGTACGACCTTCGTCGCTACCGAAGAATTTTTTGAACGAGTGTAATGTCGTCTGACGGTTCATTGCCGCAATCGATGTCGTAAGCGGAATCCCTTTCGGGCAGACCTCAACACAGTTTTGTGCATTACCGCATTGCATGATGCCGCCATCTTCCATCAATGCTTCCAGGCGCTCTTCTTTATGATAGGCACCTGTCGGGTGTGAGTTGAAGAGACGAACTTGTGAGATCGACGCTGGTCCAATGAAGTTCGAACGGTCATTGACGTTCGGACATGCTTCAAGACAAACGCCACACGTCATACATTTTGAAAGTTCATACGCCCATTGCCGTTTGTTCTCTGGCATCCGTGGTCCTGGACCAAGGTCATACGTCCCATCGATTGGAACCCATGCTTTTACTTTTTTGAGTGCGTCAAACATCCGTTGACGGTCAACTTGTAAGTCGCGCACAATCGGGAACGTCTGCATCGGTTGCAAACGAATCGGTTGTTCGAGCTTATCGACGAGCGCTGTACATGATTGACGTGGTGTCCCGTTGATGACCATCGAGCACGCACCACATACTTCTTCAAGACAACCCATGTCCCAGTTGATCGGCGTCGTTTTTTCACCTGCCGCATTGACAGGATTCCGGCGAATCTCCATCAATGCTGAAATGACGTTCATGTTCGGACGATACGGGACTTCGAAAGCTTCATCATAGGCTTTTCCGTCTGGTCCATCCTGACGTTGCACGATGAACTGAACCGGTTTTTGTTTTGTTTCTTGTTCGAGTGGTGTCGCCATTATGCTTTCACCTCTTTCTTCGACTTCTTGCTGTAGTCGCGTTTGCGTGGTGGAATCAGTGATGTATCGACTTCTTCGTAATAGATTTCAGGATGACCGTTTGTATAACGTGCCATCGTCGTTTTTAAGAACCGCTCATCATCACGCTCTGGGAAGTCTGGCTTGTAGTGGGCGCCACGACTCTCGTCACGTTGAAGGGCACCGAGTGTGATCGCTTCCGCTAAATCAAGCATGTGATCGAGCTGACGGATGAAGGATGCGCCCTGGTTACTCCAGCGTGCCGTATCCGTCGCCGAGATCCGCGTGAAACGTTCCCGTAATTCTTTAATCTTCGTCAACGTCTGTTCGAGCTTATCGTTATACCGGACAACGGTTACGTTATCCGTCATGACTTCACCGAGCTCACGGTGGATTTGATACGCATTTTCTGTCCCTTCCATCGCCAAGATATCATTGAATCGATCGATTTCAGCGATTTTATGCGCTTCAACGACCTCTTCCGGCATATCATGGACAGAAGTTTCAAGTTCGTTCATATAGGCAATCGCTGCTGGACCCGCAACCATTCCGCCATAAACGGCAGAGAGAAGTGAGTTCGCACCGAGACGGTTTCCACCGTGCATCGAGTAATCACACTCACCAGACGCGAACAATCCTGGGATGTTCGTCATTTGATCGTAATCGACCCATAATCCACCCATCGAGTAATGGACGGCCGGGAAGATTTTCATCGGTACTTTCCGTGGATCGTCACCAACGAACTTCTCATAAATTTCTAAGATACCGCCGAGTTTGACATCAAGCTCTTTTGCGTCTTTGTGTGAGAGATCGAGATACACCATGTTCTCCCCGTTGACACCAAGCTTTTGATTGACACAGACATCAAAGATTTCACGTGTCGCGATATCACGCGGGACGAGGTTTCCGTATGCCGGATATTTTTCTTCGAGGAAGTACCACGGTTTCCCGTCTTTATACGTCCAGACACGTCCGCCTTCACCACGTGCCGATTCGCTCATCAGACGGAGCTTATCGTCACCAGGAATCGCTGTCGGGTGAATCTGGATGAACTCACCGTTCGCATAAATCGCACCTTGCCGGTAAACAGCCGCTGCCGCTTGTCCCGTATTGATGACCGAGTTCGTTGATTTACCGAAGATGACACCGGGTCCACCCGTCGCTAAGATGACCGAATCCGCTGCGAATGCTTCGATTTCCATCGAACGTAGATTTTGACACACCGCACCACGACAAATCCCTTCTTCATCAATGACTGCGCGAAGGAATTCCCATCCTTCATATTTTTCTACCAAACCTTGCGCTTCAAACTTACGTACTTGCTCATCAAGTGCGTACAGTAATTGTTGTCCTGTCGTTGCTCCCGCATAAGCCGTCCGGTGATGGAGTGTTCCTCCGAAACGCCGGAAGTCGAGTAAGCCTTCCGGTGTCCGGTTAAACATGACGCCCATCCGGTCGAACATATGAATGATTTTCGGAGCCGCTTCTGTCATTTTTTGAACAGGCGGTTGGTTCGCGAGGAAGTCGCCACCATACACCGTATCATCTAAATGCTGGTAGGGTGAGTCACCCTCCCCTTTTGTATTGACCGCACCGTTGATGCCGCCTTGGGCACATACGGAGTGTGATCGTTTAACGGGTACGAGTGAGAATAACTTTACTGGTACTCCTTGTTCTGCTGCTTTTATCGTAGCCATCAACCCGGCAAGCCCTCCACCGATGATGACAAGATTTTTGTTCGCCATGTTGTCAGTTCCCCTTTCCTTACAACACGCCTGCAAACGTTAAAATCGAGCGTACGCCTACAAACGATAAACCGATGAATACGAGGGCCGCCACATAAGACATCGCGCGTTGAGACGCTGGTGACTGTGTGATTCCCCATGTGATGCAGAACGTCCAAAGTCCGTTCGCAAGGTGGAATGTCGTCGCTAGAATCCCGACGATATAAAACGTGAGCATGAATCCGTTATCGACGATGTTTTGCATCATGCTTGCATTAACTTCCGTCCCCATTGCTGCCGCAATCCGCGTTTCCCAGACATGCCATGTAATGAACACGACGAGGAAGACACCTGTGAAGCGTTGTAAGACATACATCCAGTTCCGGAAGTATGTATAACGTCCTGTGTTCGCGGAACCTGTGAATGCGATGTAAACACCGTAGACACCATGTAAAATGATGGGTATGAAGATGACAAACACTTCTAGAAACAGTCGATACGGAACGTTCCCCACGAATTCCGCAGCCTTATTGAAGTCTTCCTCCCCTCGAACGATGAAATAGTTCGTCGTAAGATGAGAAAGTAAAAATAACCCGATTGGAATGACGCCGAGCAGTGAGTGTATTTTACGACTCACGAAATCACGATGATTCGCCATCCAAATCCCCCCTTTTGTTTGCCAATCAAACGTTGGCGCATTTTGGTAGAAAAGCGCTTTCATAAGGAAATTCGTCTTTTCATCACTTATTCTACTCCTGTCCTTTTTATAAGACAACCCGAGCCGTTGCATTTAACTGCAAATAACTGCAAATTTTTTTAGGAAAACAATGACCATCGAGAATTAGCTCGCTATAATAGTTTCAGAGATAGGAGTGAATCATCATGGAATCAACACCAAACACCGCGTCAACATTCGGCATCGAACTGATCCGCGATTACGTGTTAAGCGATCTACTCGGTAACGATTATCGTCAAGTCATCTACTGGGCAGGTAAGCGACTTGCCCGGCAATTCCCCGTGTTGAACGAGGACGAATTAATTCCTTTTTTCGTAGAGGCCGGTTGGGGTACCCTCTCCCTTACGAAAAAAAAGGGGACGACTTTTTCTTTTGAACTTTTACCACCGGAATCAACTAAAGCCGAGCGACCGACCGGCTATTTTCAACTTGAGGCAGGCTTTTTAGCCGAACAGGTTGCCAAGTTGAACGGATTTGTCGCTGAAGGATATGCTGAGATGGGGAAAGAGTGCGTACATATTACCATCCAATTCGATCCGAAAGATCCTCTTGATCGTTCGAACTGATACGTGTTTCTCTAATACGATTCGTGTTAGCATGAAACTTTTTTCGTCACGTAATCGTATAAAGTAGTCGATCATATATTCGAGGAGGAATTACGATGTTCAAGAAATTAGCAGCAGACTTAACAGGATTCAGCGATATCGGTCAAGTCATTCATCCGGACGATTTTGATAAAGCCGCCGCCGACGATTACGTGCTCCATGAGGACGGCGAAAAAATTTATTTTTTAATCAAATCCAAAAGTGATGAGTACTGCTTTACGAATTTAGCATTGATTCACCTCGACGGGGAAAGCGCCGTCAGTTCAAAGCGTGTCCTCTATCGCTATCCGTACGCCCATTATCCGATTCGTCATGTCATGTTCGAAACAGCAGGAACGGTCGACTTGGATGTCGAGATCAAATTCGAAATCGGCGGAAAGCATTACTCGATCGACGTCGATAAAAAACAGCTCGAACATGTCAAAGACCTTTATAAAGCACTTCTTGCGATTGCTGAAAAGCAATATGAAGGACAAAAGATGCTCGAGTTCGCCAATAACTCGCTCAATCATTCCGTGACGATTCTCGGTGGCATCCGGCAAGCTGAAATGGATGTTCCACAAGCCTTTAAAGCATTATCACAAGAATCGTTTGATTGGTTAGAAGGACATTACCACCGTTGGAACCAAAAAGACTTCGGAGCGTTTTACGAAAAATATATCAACAACTAATTTCGTTAACGTAGAGCAACGCATCTTCAGATTCTAATGCACACCACTAGGGGACCTCCGTCAATCGGAAGTCCCCTACTTTTATTCTTCATTTTCTTGACTCAAATATTCCGCGACCGATTCAGCCAATTTTACAGGTAGACCGGCTTCCGTCAACTGTTCGATGTTCGCTTTCTTTAAGCTGCGCATCGAACCGAAATGGCGAATCAACTGCTGACGGCGTTTTGGGCCGACACCCGGTATGTCATCGAGTACCGAGCGGGTCATCCCTTTCGAACGTAATGATCGGTGGAAGGTGATTGCAAAACGGTGAACTTCATCTTGCATGCGCTGGAGAAGATAAAAGGCACTCGAGCGCGGATGGAGTTCAATCAGTTGCCCACCTTCACCGAATAATAGTTGGCTCGTCCGGTGTTTATCATCTTTTTTGAGCGAACCGACGGGTAAATCCAAACCGAGCTCGTCTTGAATGACTTCCAGCGCTGCATTCAATTGTCCGAGACCCCCATCAATCAACACTAAATCGGGAAGACGTGCCCCTTCTAGCAATAAGCGACGATAACGACGACGGACGATTTCGCGCATCGATTCATAATCATCCGGTCCCTTGACCGTCTTAATCTTAAATTTACGATACTCTTTTTTAAGCGGTTTTCCGTCTTCGAACACGACGAGCGCCGAAACGGCGTCCGCCCCTTGGATATTGGCATTATCGATGATTTCAATTCGCGATAACGGATGAACATCAATCGCGTCAGCCAGTTCCTGGACTGCCTGGACCGTTTTCTTTTCATCACGCGCAATCAATTCAAACCGTTCTCCAATTGCGTTTTCGGCATTCTTCGTCGCTAGATCGAGTAACTTCCGCTTCGATCCACGGACCGGTACATGAACGCGAATTCCAATCGCCTCTTTCAATAACAGTTGGTTGACGAGTGGCGGAACATACATCTCGCTCGGTTTGATATTCTTTTCGTAGAACTGAACGATGAAACTTTCTAATTCTTCCGCGGGTGTCCCGTAAATCGGGAACAGAGACACGTCTCGTTCAATCATTTTCCCTCCCCGTAAGAAGAACACCTGGACACACATCCACCCTTTGTCGACGTAAATTCCAAAAACGTCACGGGACGTCAAATCTGCCGTAATCATGTTCTGTTTGTTCATGATGGAGTCGATGGCGCGGATTTGATCACGTAGTTCGCCTGCCCGTTCAAATTCCATCGCTTCTGCCGCTTCGCCCATCTTCGTCTGTAAAGATGCGACGAGCTCTTTTGTTTCTCCCGATAAAAAACGACGGATTTCTGAGACGAGTTCTTTCTGTTCCGTCTCTAAACCCTGAATTTCGCACGGTCCAAGACATTGTCCGATGTGGTAATAGAGACAAAGCTTCTTCGGCATCGGCTGACACTTACGTAGCGGATAAAGGCGGTCAAGCAGACGCTTCGTCTCGTTAGCGGCATACGCATTCGGATAAGGTCCGAAATAATGTCCTCCATCTTTTTTTAACTTCCGGGTCGTAATCAGCCGCGGATACGTTTCATTCGTAATTTTTAGGTACGGATAGGACTTATCATCTTTTAACATGATGTTGTATTTCGGATCATGTTTTTTAATCAGCGTCATCTCGAGGAGTAACGCTTCGAGTTCGCTCCCTGTGATGATATATTCAAAATCACGGATATCCGCGACAAGTCGTTCTGTTTTCAAATCATGCGCTCCTGTAAAATAGGACCGGACCCGATTCTTTAGATTTTTGGCTTTTCCGACATAAATGACTTCTCCAAATTCATTTTTATGCAAATAACAACCTGGTTCGTCAGGTAAGAGGGATAGTTTCGCCTTGATATGTTCTTGATGGCTCACAAAAATGTCTCCTTCCACCGTTTTTAGTTTTGCCTTATAGGGTAAACATCTTACAACGATTATGACACATGGAGGATAAAATATGCGTACATATGATTGCATTATAATTGGAACAGGCTCTGCTGGGAATCAAGCAGCTTATAAATTCGTCGAGAAAGGACTTCGCGTCGCGATAATCGAAAATTTCACTCCAGGTGGAACATGCGCTCAACGTGGATGTGATGCAAAAAAAATTCTTTTGACTGGCAGTGAAACAAAAGATGCTGTCGAGAGATTGCTCGGTTATGGTCTTAAAGGACTCATCTCCATCGATTGGCGTCAATTGATGGAACGAAAAAATGAATATACACGTGCCATCCCGGAACAAACACGTGCGCGTTATGACGAAATCGGAATCGACTATTTTCACGGTGAACCCCGATTCCTCTCGAAAGAACGGATCGTAGTCGATGACACTGAACTCGAAGCGAAACACTTTTTGCTTGCCACTGGCTTGCGACCACGCGAATTGTCGATTCCAGGAAGCGAACGCTTCTTGACGAGCAATGAATTTTTAGAATTACGAGATGTCCCGCGGCGCCTTGTCTGCATCGGCGGCGGATATATTTCATTCGAGTTCGCTCACCTCGCCCGCATCGCCGGGGCAGAAGTCACGATCGTGTTACGGTCCCGTCCTTTAAAACAGTTTGAACAGGAACTTGTCGAAGTGTTGCTCGAAGCGACTCAAGCACTCGGGATTAAAATCGTGCATAGTGCAGAAGCTGTCTCCTATCATGGCACGACGCTTCAACTATCAAATGATACGACGGTCGAAACCGATGTCGTCTTAAATGCTACCGGTCGTGTCGCGAGCGTCGACCAGCTCGACCTAGAAAAAGCAGGTGTCGAATACGAAGAAAAAGGCATCCATGTCAATGAATACCTCCAGTCGTCTACTTCAAACATCTTTGCTGCAGGTGATGTCGCGCTCAGTGGCAACCCCGCCTTAACCCCGTTCGCAGGAACCGAAGGGAGTCTTGCGGCACATAACATGATTGAAGGACCTTCTCGAAAACTAGAGTTATTACCGGTGCCGAGCGTCGTCTTTACTGCACCGAACGTCACGCAAGTCGGGCAAACGGAAGCGGCTTTGAAAAAAGCTAACATATCCTATCGCGGTCACTTGATTGATACCTCTTCCTGGCAGACGAATGTCCGCATCAAAGATCCCTTTGCGCGTGCTAAAGTACTGATTGGTGACGATGATCAAATTCTCGGCGCTCATTTCATCGGGGTTCACGCCGCTGAACTTGCGAACTATTTTTCATTCGCAATGCAACACCGGATTCCAAGTTCCGCCTTGCAACAAACGAGTTTCGCTTATCCGACACCCGCTTCCGATATTTCTTCGTTACTCGTTGATTAAATTTTTGTCAGGAGGTTCCGATGATTCGTTACGGCTATACGATCCTTTACATTGATGACCCCAAACAGACATTGATGTTTTATCATGAAATATTAGGTCTACCAATCAAAGCGCGGCATGGAAGTTATGTCGAATTTGACACGGGCACGACGACACTCGCCTTTAATACGAAAGAGGATGTACGAACGCTGATTGCGTACGACATCCCGGACAAGACCGGACCGCAGTCACTCGAAATCGGATTCATTACTGATGATGTTAAGGACGTATACGAACGAATCATCGTAGCAGGATTCTCTTCAATCCTCGCTCCAACGGTTAAACCGTGGGGACAAACCGTCGCTTATGTACTTGACCCGGACGGTCACCTCGTCGAGCTCTGTTCACCGATGTCTTGACTACATCTCCCTTTAAAGAAAAAAGAAACAGCGAGACAATCCTCAGCCACATCTTTCGGTAGTATCGTGCTGTTAGTTTAAACAAACGACAAAGAGAGTGCCTCCGTATTTCAGGAGGCACTCTCTTTGCCGGCGTATGGACAAACTCTTATGAAGCTACAGCAAAGCTGCAGGGTCGCGACAGCTTGCAATCTAAAGCGTCTGTAAGCATGAGTTTCCTTCACGGTATGACATAAAAAGCGTCACGTTTCGTTGACTCCTACGGGAAAAAGTGCGTTTTCAACGCACGTTCAGAGGCAGGCAAGACCCTGCTCGTTGTCCGTAAGGACCAAGGAGCAACGGCTTGCGCCTCGCCCGAGGAAAGCAACGAAAAAAGACGCTTGATCTTCCAATATCACGTTGTTTACAGTCTGAAAAAAGAGTGCCTCCGTATTTCAGGAGGCACTCTCTTCTTTATAAAACATTCAACGAATTAGTTTGATTCAACGAATTCTTTTAATGCATCTTTAGGCATGAAGCCCATTGTTTTATTAACCGGCTCACCGTCTTTGAAGAGAACGAGTGTCGGGATACTTTGTACTTGGAACGCGCCAGCGATTTCTGGGTTAGCGTCGACATCAACTTTAACGATTGTTACGTCTTGCATATCTGCATCGAGTTCTTCGAGAACTGGAGCGAGCATACGGCAAGGTCCGCACCAAGTTGCCCAAAAGTCAACGAGGACGAGTCCTTTTTGTGTATCTTCTTTAAATGATTGGCTAGTTGCGTGTACGATTGCCATGAAATATTACCCCCTAAATTTTAGATTCATTTCATGTTTGCTACAGCAAAAGTGAAATCAACCTGTTTACTGATTTGAGTATAGCACAGCGATGTCGTTCGATAAAAGAAACTGCTCACGACGATTTTTACGCCGCCCACCGTGCAGAAAAAGAGGAGCAGAGGATGATTCCTCCGCCCCACTTTTTAAATTAATGAACGAGCATTTTCTTGAATTCTGCTGTCAATAATGGCACAACATCAAACAAATCTCCGACGATGCCATAATCTGCGACCGAGAAGATATTCGCTTCCGGATCTTTGTTGATGGCGACGATGACTTTCGCATTCGACATGCCTGCCAAGTGTTGAATCGCTCCGGAAATGCCACAGGCGATGTAGAGATCCGGTGTAACGACTTTCCCCGTCTGGCCAATCTGTAACGCATAGTCACAGTAATCAGCGTCACAGGCGCCACGAGAAGCGCCGACTGCCCCGCCAAGTAAATCCGCTAATTCCTGTAACGGTGCAAACCCATCGGCACTCTTGACACCACGTCCACCCGCAACGATGATTTTCGCCTCTGATAAATCGACCCCGCCCGTTGCTTTACGAATGACTTCAGAAACGATGGTCCGTAAATCTTTTAGTTCGACCGTTACTGCTTCAATCAATCCGTCCGAACTGCCTTCCGCTAACGGCTCGATGTTATTCGGTCGGACCGTAAACAGTGTTTTACCTTCTGTGACTTTTACCTTTTCAAAGGCTTTCCCTGAGTAAATCGGTCGGATGAACAACGCATCCGCTCCGCTTCCCTCGATTGATGTGACGTCACTGATTAAACCGGCTTCGAGCTTCGCTGCAATTTTGGGTGACAAATCTTTTCCGAGCGACGTGTGACCGAAGACGAGTACATCCGGTGACACACGGTCAATCAGTTGCATGAAGACTTGTCCATAACCGTCCGGTGTATAGTGAAGAAGACGTGCGTCCTCTACGACGAGAACCTGGTTCGCCCCACGCGTCGCGAGTTGTGCCGCATCTTTTGCTACGTTTTCCCCAATCAAGGCGACGACGACTTCATCTGCTACAAGTTTCGCTGCCGCAATCGCTTCAAACGAAACATTTCGTAAATTACCATCACGTGATTCTGCAAGTACAAGTGCTTTTGACATATCGTTCATTCCCCCTTAGACTACTTTTGCTTCGTTTCGTAATAGCGCAGCGAGTTCTTCGACTTGTGTCGAGATCTCCCCTTCGAGCACTTTACCAGCGGCTTTGTTCGGTGGTAAAAAGCGTTCGACTGTCTCGAGACGTGGTGCTAGTTCATCTTCGTCCAGTTCAAGATCTGAGAGATCTAATTCTTCAAGTGGTTTCTTTTTCGCTTTCATGATTCCAGGAAGACTAGGGTAACGCGGTTCGTTTAACCCTTGTTGTGCCGTGACGAGTAACGGTAACGACGTTTTGATGACTTCCGTGTCCCCTTCCGAGTCACGTGTGACGACAGCATCCGTTCCGTCGATCTCTAACTTCGTGATCGTCGTGACATATGGTATGTCAAGCAACTGTGCGACACGTGGTGCGACTTGTCCGCTTCCACCGTCAACCGCTACGTTCCCGGCGATGACTAAGTCAACGTCTTGTTCCTTCAGATAACCAGCGAGGACTTCAGAAACCGAGAAATGATCCGCTTCTTCTACATCGTCCTCAATCGAAATACGAACCGCTTTGTCAGCCCCCATTGCAAGTGCTGTTCGTAATTCTTTATCCGCATCTTCCGGTCCTACTGTTAAGACGGTTACGACTCCCCCTTGTGCATCCCGCACCCGAATCGCTTCCTCGACCGCATACTCATCATATGGATTGATGATGAACTCTGCTCCGTCTTCCTCAATCTTACCGTTTTCGAGCTGGATTGCTTCTTCCGTATCAAACGTCCGTTTTAACAACACATAGATTTCCATCACTAGCTCCCCCTTGTCAACTTCTATTCACCATCATCCGTTGTATCCGCTTACAAAAAGCTTGTCTTGAAAAGGGCTTAACTCAGCCCTTTGATCAGCATTCGATGAATACCATGTTGCGTTTCCAATAAATCATATTTAAAGCCACTCGCCATCCAACTCGTGACGACTTCATCAATCGTCCCGAAGACCATTTGTCTCGCCAACCGATAATCCAGTTCGGCTGAGAACTCGCCTGATGCGATCCCATTGTGAATGACACGGTCAATTAAATGGAGATATGGTTTGAGGACGGTCGCAATCTTTTGCCGCATCTCTTGATTTGACTGCCGTAACTCGATTTGTGTGACGACGGCCAAATCATAATCGACGGACAGTTGCTCCAAGTGTGCCTCAATCAATGCAGCGAGTTGTTTCGTCGCTGATTGATGATTCGCGATTTGAGCTTCTGAATACTCGATGAAACTCCCCATCTTCGCTTCGAACAAAGAGATCAACAGGTGTTCTTTGTTTTTAAAGTAAAGATAAATCGTCCCGTCTGCGACGCCTGCTTCTTTCGCGATGGCTGTTACTTTCGCGCCATGATAACCGTTTTTTGCAATCACTTTGACTGCTGCATCAATGATGCGATCACTCTTAGACATTGTTCTTTTCATAAAGATATCTCCTAACAAATAAAATGAATGATGGTTCATTCATATTTATTCTACCATGTCTTTCTTTACTGTCAACTGCTTTCTTCCAGCTGTTTTGCCCGTTCTTCTTCGACTAGGACACGGCGGAGAATCTTCCCTACAAATGTTTTCGGCAACTCTTGTCTAAATTCGTAGCGTTTTGGTACTTTGAACGATGCTAAGTTTTTTCGACAGAACTGATCAAGTTCTTCCTCCGTCACGCTCATTTCATCTTTGAGGACGATAAAGGCCTTCACTGTCTCACCTCTATAAGCATCAGGTACACCAATCACGACAGCCTCTTTGACTGCAGGATGTTCATATAAAATTTCTTCGACTTCACGTGGATAGATATTAAATCCTGAAGCGATGATTAAATCTTTTTTACGGTCGACAATCCGGAAATAATGGTCTTCCCCCACATATCCTAAGTCCCCCGTGTGCAACCACCCATCACGCAAGACTGCCTGCGTATCTTCTGGACGTTTCCAATATCCCTTCATGACTTGCGGACCTCGGACAAGAATCTCACCAATCTCACCTGGTGCTGCTAGCGTCTCACCATCGGCTTGAACGATTTTTGCGATCGTGTCTGGAACCGGAATGCCAACTGATCCTGGAACGCGTTTATCCCAAATGCAGTTCGTATGTGTGACAGGGCTCGTCTCTGACAAACCATATCCTTCGACGATCCGTCCACCCGTCACACTTTCAAATTTCTCCTGGACTTCGACCGGAAGTGGTGCCGAACCGGAAATACAAGCCTCGATGGACGAAAGATCATATTTTTTCAGTTTCGGATGATTTAATAAACCGACGTACATCGTCGGTGCACCCGGGAACAAGTTCGGTTTTTCTTTATCAATCGTTTTCAGCACTTGTTCAATATCAAACTTTGGTAAGATGATTTGCTCATACGCATTAAAAATCCCAAAGTTTAAGTTGCAGGTCATGCCATACACGTGGAAATAAGGAACGACCGCTAATAATTTACGCCCATCACCGCGTGAATATTTATAGAACCAGTGCCCAATTTGTTCGACGTTCGCGCTTAAATTGAAATGCGTCAACATGACGCCTTTCGGTGCTCCTGTCGTGCCACCGGTATATTGTAAAACAGCAATATCTTCTTTTGGATCAATCTCGACCGGTTCAATCGGAGGGTGCTCTCGGTGTGCCAAAAAAGGAATGGATCCCGTCGTATCGACGATGATGTTGTTGTCCTTGCGTGATTTGATTGGATATAGTTTGTTTTTTGGAAATGACAGATAGTCTGCGATGCTCGTCGTCACGACCGTCGTCAAGGGCGTCGATGACTTGACTCGTGTCGCCTTCGGGTAGAGAAGATCGAGGGTGATGAGCATTTTCGCAGAAGAATCGACTAGAATTTGCTCGAGCTCACGGTCCGTATAGAGCGGGTTTACTTGGACGACCGTTCCACCGGCGTATAATACGGCATAATAACTCAGCATATACTGCGGGCAGTTCGGCAACATTAAACCGACACGGTCCCCTTTTTCGAGCCCAGCTTCTTGTAAAACGTGTGCTAGACTTCTTGCTTCTTGTCGTACTTCCTTGAAAGTCATTCGTTTCCCAAGAAAACTCAGTGCCCGTCGCTCCGGAAAATCATCTGCCGCTTCATCTAAAGCTTGGTACAACGGAATCTCACGATAGTCGATTGATGCGGGTACTTGCTCTGGATAATCCTTTAACCATACTGAATCCATTCAAATCCCTCCCTGTGACTGAATTACTATTCATTTTTATTATACGTGTTATTTCCCCTTTACGGCTACTATTGGCTAAAAAAAGTTAAAAAATTCCTCTTTTCATGAAAACGGGTTTTCTTATGATTAAGGACTTCATCAAAAAAAGCCTACCGTTCACAACATATGAACAATAGGCTTGGAACATAACATTTAATTTTAGTCTGACCTCGCTTCATCTTA
This sequence comes from Exiguobacterium sp. QJM3NY_9, assembly GCF_056173545.1. Lineage (NCBI taxonomy): Bacteria > Bacillati > Bacillota > Bacilli > Caryophanales > Exiguobacterium > Exiguobacterium sp. QJM3NY_9. The sequence goes on from NZ_CM149679.1 coordinate 2,161,617, forward strand.
TCGTGAAGGATACGTAAATCCTTCTCCGATGACTTCACGTACTTTATGAATGACGACGAAAGCTCGTGGGTCTGCTGCTTCGACAATTTGTTTTAGTGGCGCGAGTTGGCGTTTATCGACAATCATATAGAGCATGTCATTTTTTTGTTTCGTAAAATGACCATGACTATGGATGACAGTCGCACTTCTTCCGAGTGTTTCCGTCAGCACAGTCGCAATCTCTTCTTGACGGTGACTAATGATTGTGACCGCTTCTCGAACATTCAGGCCTTCGCTGACGAGATCAATCAAATAAGAGCCGATGATGATTGCAATCAATGTATACAGCATCGTTTCTTCACCGAATAAGAACCCGGACGCTCCGACAACGATGACATCGATGATAAACATCGAGACTGCAATCCCGAGGTTCAAATATTTATTCATCAGACGGGCGATGATGACACCACCACCTGTCGTCCCCCCTGCGCGGATAACAAGACCGATTCCGACCCCGATCAAAATTCCTGCGTAAACCGTCCCGATCAGACGATTATCTGACGAAGTCGTGAATGATGCCGTCGTCGAGAGGACGAAGGATGTCACCGCAACCGAGATGACCGAGTAAATCATCGTTTTCCGACTTAAGAAACGGTAGCCGATGATGAAGAGAATAGCGTTCGCAAGGAGCGAAACAAGTCCCGGATCCCAGCCATACAGGTAATAGAAGATGACCGTAATCCCAATTAATCCACCTTCAGATAAATCATTCGGTATCGTAAAGTAATTGACGCCAAATGATAAAATGGCGGAACCAACGATAATCCAAAAAATATCCTTCCACGAGATGGCTTGCATGGCTTCGAATGCACGTCGTCTCGTTTCATTTGTTGTTGTTTTTCTGACATTCATTCAATGTTCCTCCTTCATATGAAAAGTAGTCCTCACTCCATAAAAATTCCGCACTGAATGAAGTTCAGTACGGAATGATCACTTAGCAAAGCCAGTTCTTTTAATTCATAAAGATCCATAACAATCCGACGACTAAAAAAGCAATCGAGACACCAAACATAATTTTTGCTAACCGTTCTAACACAAGCTCACCCCACTAACGCAGAACCGATGACGAATGACATCCCAATCGAGAGAGCACACGCAATGATACCGACTGCGATGTTTCCTTTTTCGATTTCTCGGTCTACTGGGAGATTAGGTGTCAAGAACTCAAAAATCCAATAGGTCGAGATTAACAATAAAAATCCAAAGGCACTCTCTAAAAAAATTGCCCCGACACGTTCTTCACTTTGGACAGCGAAATGAACGATGTTTGCGAGTCCGATGATTTTTCCGCCTGTCGCTAGAGCAACAGCGATGTTTCCACTCTTGATATGTTCCCAGTTCCGATACCGTGTTGTCAACTCAAACAGTGCAAGACCCATGATAATTAAGAGACCCGCAACTGAATAGAGCGCCGTCGTATAGACGTAGACGTTTTCAAAGATGTTCATTCGCGTTTCCTCATTTCAATTCGATGATTGTCACGCCATGTCCACCTTCACCTTGACCACCGAGTCGAGACGTCTTCACGTGACGGTTGCCACGCAAGTATTCCTGCACGCCTTGACGCATCGCACCCGTCCCGAGTCCATGAATGACACGGATATGATCATAGTTCGACAATAACGCCTGATCCATGAAACGTTCCAGTTTCGATAGACCTTCTTCTACCCGTACACCGCGTAAATCGAGTTCGGCTGACGGAGACGATTGTTTTGTGATACTTGAACTTCCTGACCGTTTCGTTGTCTTCTGGGTTGGTTTGGCTGCTCCGATTTTAGCGAGATCACCGGGCTTGACGTTGACTTTCATGATACCGACTTGAACCGTGTAGTCGCCGTTCGAGTTTTGATTGATGATGTAGCCTTTTTGATTGAAGGTCGTCACTTTGACTTCTTCACCTTTAGCAAACGTCGGCGTTTTATCATGTTTCGCTTTTACTTTCACAATCCGCTGATCTTGTAAGGTTGGTTTTGCTTGTTCGAGCTGCTTGCGGGCTTCAATCAATTCATGTTCCTTGACGGCACCTGCATCACGGAGTTCTTTCAGGCGTTTGATAACAGCCTCCGCCTCTTTTTGAGCGCGTTCGACGGCTCGTGTCGCTTTTTCTTCTGCTTTCGCTAAAATTTCATTTTTCTCCTCAAAAATTTCAGCTTGTTCCTGTTCGAACTGTTCGCGCTCTAATGTCAGTCGCTCTTTTTCTTGTTGTAGTTCTTGCTCGAGCGATTCGGCACGTTGTTTCGCTTCCTCGAGTCGACCAATCATCGTTTCGACAGACTGAGCATCGCTTCCGACTTGACCACGCGCTGCCTCAATCACCATGTCCGATAAGCCAAGTCGTTTCGAAATTTCAAAGGCATTCGAGCGACCTGGGACACCAATCAGTAAACGATAGGTCGGGCTGAGTGATTCGACATCAAATTCCATCGAGGCATTGACGACACCTTCACGATTATAACCATAAGCTTTCAGTTCCGAATAGTGAGTCGTCGCGGCGACACGTGCTCCGCGACGCTTGACTTCATCGAGAATCGCAATCGCGAGTGCCGCCCCTTCCGTCGGATCAGTTCCTGCTCCGAGCTCATCAAATAGGACGAGGCTCATGAAGTCAATCTTCTCCATCATCGAGACGATGTTCGTCATGTGTGAACTAAACGTCGAGAGATTTTGTTCAATCGATTGTTCGTCACCGATATCTGCATAAATCGCGTCAAAGACACTCAGTTCCGTTTCGTCGGCTGCCGGCACGTATAATCCGGACTGGACCATCAGTTGTAGAAGACCAATCGTCTTCAACGTGACGGTTTTCCCACCGGTGTTTGGTCCAGTGATGACGAGTGATGTAAATTCGCCACCTAAGGAAACGGTGATCGGGACGACATCTTCATCCGCAATGAACGGATGGCGCGCTTCTTTTAAGACGATTCGCCGCTCTTCATTCAAGCGTGGTTCGACGGCACGAATTTGATGACCATACAACGCTTTCGCCATGATGAAATCGAGTTCTGCCAACACATCGAGATTAATCCGTAACGAATCTCCGACTGCACCGACAAGTGCCGATAACTGGGCTAAAATGCGTTCGATTTCGGCACGTTCTTTGAGACGCGCTTCTTGGATTTCGTTATTTGCGGCAACGACGGCTTGTGGTTCGATGAACAGTGTTGCACCAGACGCTGATTGATCGTGAACAATACCGCCAAATGCTTGACGGTATTCTTGTTTGACCGGGACACAATAACGGTCGTTTCGCATCGTGACGATGGCATCCGACAACATCTTCGATTTACTGCGTAAGACACCGTCGATTTTCGAACGGACTTGTCCTTCGAGTGAGCGCAGCTGACTTCTTAACGACCGTAGTTTGTCACTCGCAGAGTCTTGGACGACGCCTTGGTCATCAATCGCATGACGAATCCCTTGTTCGATTTCGACGAGCTTCGTAATTTGCTCGATTCGGCTGTCGAGTGCCGGCAATCGTAAGTCGGGATTGTCCTCGTGCAGCCGTTCTTGAAAAGCTTTCACTTGGCGTCCGGAGTAAACGACGTCTGCTACAGCCAACAATTCACTCGTCGAGAGGATTGAACCGATCTCAGACCGTTTGACTTCACTACGCACATCCGTTAGACCGCCGAACGGATAACGGTCGCGTAGACGATAGACCGTCGTCGCTTCCGTCGTCACGGCTAAGAGTGCTTTGACTTGTTCATAATCTTCTGACGGTTGCATATTTTTGACGAACTGTGCTCCAAGCGAGCTAGCCGTTTGTTTGATGAGTAAGTCTTTCAATTTATCATATTCTAAGACGCGTAATGCGTTAGCATTCATTTAATCCACTCCTAAACGTTTTCGATCAAAGAAGGCACGCGCCTCCTGCGCCGTCCACGTATTGATGACATCTGTTGGTTCCAAGTATGCTTTACGTGCATGGAGGACTCCAAGTTTCATGTCTTCTAACATTTCTGGACGGTGTGTGTCCGTATTAATCATGATTTTAACACCCGCTGCCTTTGCTTTCGCGAGCGAAGCCGCCGTTAAATCAAAACGTGCCGGGTTCGCATTCAGTTCAAGCGCTGTCCCTGTCTCTGCCGCCAGTTCAATCAGGCGATCAACATTGACGGCATAACCTTCGCGCCGACCGATGATTCGTCCTGTCGGATGGGCAATGAGTGAGACATAAGGATTACGACAAGCATTTTCTAACCGTTGCATGATTTCAGTTTCCGTCTGATCAAACTTCGAATGAATCGAGGCGATGACGTAGTCCATTTCCTGCAAGAACTCATCCTCATAATCAAGTGATCCATCCGGCAAGATATCCATCTCGACACCACATAAGATTGTCATGTCGGGATGTTTCTTACGCGCGGCTTCAATCTCAACACGTTGTTTGCGTAAGCGATCTATCGTCAATCCATTGACGAACTTCATGTATTGGCTGTGATCCGTAATGGCCATCCACGAGTAACCGCGCGCAACACAAGCATCGACGAGTTCTTCGACTGATAAGGTTCCGTCCGACCACGTCGTATGCATATGGACATCCGCCTGGATATCATTTTCCGTAATCAGTCGCGTCAAATCTTGTTCAAACTCGTGGCGCCCGCTACGTAACTCTGGTGGGATGAACGGCAAGTCATACCGTGCGAATAATTCATCCTCTGTTTGTGGCTGGAACAAACCGTCTTTCGTCTCGACACCGTATTCCGAAATACTCTCACCACGTTCTTTTGCGAGTTGCCGCATCCGAACATTATGATCTTTCGACCCTGTGAAGTGATGTAACGTCGAGGCGAATGCTGCGTCGTCGACTAAGCGGAAGTCGACTGCGATATAGTTCGTATCGCGTTTTAAGACGACCGATACTTTCGTCTCACCTGCCGCGATGATTTCATCGATTTGCTCAAGCTCGAGTAATTGTCCTTTGACGACTTCTGCTTGATCTGTCGACAAAATAAAATCAAGATCCTTGCACGTCTCTTCAGACCGCCGGAAACTTCCGCCAACTGCGAATCGGATGATTCCTTCAAATGCCGTTAGCGTCTGTTCGAGTTCACTTACGATTTTTCGCATGACACCGTACGGTAAACGTTCCGGTCGTGTTTCAAAGGTTTCGAGTGCCTTCACGTATTTTTCGACTGTCTTTTTCCCGAATCCCGGCATCGCTTCGACTGTACCATCCTCCAGTTTTTCGGCAAAGGAATCTGCATCGATGACACCGACATCATGTAATTTTGCGAGTTTCTTACCTCCGAGACCTGGAATCTTCAGTAGCGCAATCAGACCTTCTGGCACTTCTTGTTCCAGTTCCGAGAGTGCTGTACTCGTGCCTGTCGTCCGGAATTCTTCAAGGACCGCCGCTGTTCCTTTGCCAATCCCTTTCATCGCTGTGAAATCTTCAATGTCCATGAAATCGTGTTCTGCCGCTTCTAATATACTTGCCGCCTTACGAAAGGCATTGATTTTAAATGGGTTTTCACCTTTTACTTCGAGATAAACGGAAATCCGTTCTAAATGTCGAATCGCATCTTGAGTCGTTCGCATCGTCAATTCTCCCCTCAAAAAAAGCCCCCAGTTAACGGGAGCGCGTTATTTTATCAAACCGACTTTCGTCATGAGCCATTCCGCTAATAACGGTGTATGTTGAATCATGAATGTCGCCAAGCTCGAATTCGCAATGGCATCTTGAATCGATTGGACTGGCGCAAAGGCTGCCAAAAATAGAATCAAGAACACGAAAATATACATCTCGATGAATCCAAATATACCGCCGAGTAAACCTTTCACTTGTTTTAACACTGGAATGTTCGTCAAGGAATCAAACATCGATAAAATCATTGATAAAATGATTTTTGTCCCGAAAAACAGAACGATGAACCAAAATGCTTTATAAAATACTTCATCTAACCCAATTGAGCTCGGAATTGAAAACATCGTTAAATCAATTCCAGCATCGTCGAGTGTTGATGGATATGGAACCCATAATTTAAATTTTGCAGCTAGCTCATCATAAAACGAGAGTGCCACGATGAACGAGATCAACAGACTCAGTAAATGTCCTGCTTGCAAGACAACGCCTCGACGGACACCTGTCATCGTTCCTAATGCGAGAAATAATAAAATAACAAAGGTAATCATAGTTTAAAGTTCACCCAAATTCTTTTTGATTTTTACGTAATCACTACCAATATTGAGAGCCGCTAAAACGGCAATTTGACGAACGTCGAGTTGTGGTGCTTGGTCTCGAATTTCCCGAATCTTTGTATCGACGAGGAGACCCACTTCACGTACGTGTTCTGGCGACTCCGTCCCGACAATCGTATAATCATTACCTGCGATATGAATCGTCGTCCGGTTCAGCCCTTCTGAATCAGCCATTATTCTGTCCTCCTCATACTTTGCTTCTTTCATATAGTACCATCATTTTTGAAATAGGAAAAGAAGTCCACCATCGGTCTAGAGGATGGTATGCTTGTTGTCTGAAAGGATGATCTATTTATGGGAACCGTCGTTTTAAAATTACCAAAGGATAAACAAGAAGTCGTTATTTCTGATTTTCAAGCTTCTCGTATCACATCGCCACCATATGCCCGCTTTGCTGCACGCACGAAAACCTGTGTCGTCACCATCTATAATTCAGGAAAAGTAATGTTCCAAGGCACAGAAGCTGAGGCGATTTCTGCCCGTTACGGAGCCCCGCTCTTAAAGAAAGCCCCTTCTACTGCGAGTGGACTGCTTCCGAGAGACTTCTCGACTTGGTCAGTCATCGGTAGTGATGAAGTCGGGAAAGGAGACTTCTTTGGTCCGCTCGTCGTCGTTGCCGCCTATGTAGATGCACAACAAATCGAGCTCGTCCAAGAACTTGGTGTCCGTGATTCCAAAAATGTCTCGGACATCGAAATCCGAAAGATTGCCCGCGACCTTCATGCCGTCATTCCGTACGAATTCCGAATCCTTCATAATCCAGACTACAATCGGATGCAGCGTACGATGACACAAGGAAAGATGACGGCACTTCTACACAATTCAGCGCTTGGTGGTCTGCTCGAAAAGCTCGAAGCCACTCCAAAAGCGATTCTAATCGATCAGTTCGCAGAAAAAGCGACCTATTATAAACACTTGTCTGGTGAAGTAAACCAAGTTAAAGAGAACGTCTATTTTTCGACGAAAGCAGAAGGACTTCATGTCGCTGTCGCAGCAGCGTCCATCCTCGCCCGCGCGATCTTTTTGAAAGAGATGGATGTACTCAGTCAACAAGCGGGTACAGAAATTCCAAAAGGTGCAGGTGCAAAGGTCGATCAAGTCGCTGCGTCACTTTTATTGAAACACGGTCCAGACCAATTAAAGAACTGGACAAAATTTCATTTTGCTAATACAAAAAAAGCGACACAATTAGCTGAAAAACGAAACCGACCATCATCCTAAGGAGTGGTCGGTTTTTAAATGGCTGACTCTTTTCCTTTCAAACGCCCTAACTCCGCGAGAAGAATTTTCGTTTCATTGAACGGGACACCTTCAGTCCCGATTCGCTCGATTTCTTCGTGTCCTTTTCCGACAATCACAACGCGTTTTCCTTCGAGCGCAATTTCAGCTGCCGCGAGCAAGGCATTTTTTCGATCTACGTGACAAGAAATGATTTTATCAGACGAAATATCCACGCTCAGTTCATCAATAATTTGTCTTGGATCTTCTCGTCTCGTATCGTGAACCGTGACGATAATTCCTGCACAATATTGTGCCGCAATTCGTCCCATTTCCTGACGTTTCGTCCGGTCACGTTCACCTGCTGCACTTAATACGACGTATAATGCCTCATTCGAAACGGATAGCGCTTCTAAACATTTTCTTAACCCGTCTGGAGTGTGCGCATAATCGATATAAATTTCCGTTCCTTCAAACGATAGCCGCTCGAGTCGCCCTTTGGGTAAACGAAGCGACGGGATATGTCGAATTAATTCATACATGTTGACCTCGCCTGTTTTCATCAATCCGATCGCGGCTGCTAAATTGGCCGCATTAAAGTTTCCGAGTAGCGCGATCGGGACTTCAGTAGTCGTTCCGTCAATTCGAACATTTACAGATTCCTCTCGCCACTCGACTACAATTGATGCTTCCGATTCTATCTTTGTCGAATACCACGTGACAGGAACATTTGCCCCGGCCCGCTCCATGACGTGACTCGCCGCATCTTCCTCATTTAAGACGAGTCCCTTCCCGTCATTCCTCGCTACTTGTTGAAACAACATGCCTTTCGCTTCCGCATACTCTTCCATCGATTGATGATAATCCAGGTGGTCATGTGAAAGGTTCGTGAACGCCGCTGCGTGGAAGGATACACCTTCTACACGTCCCTCAACTAACGCATGTGACGATACTTCGAGCATGCAGTCCGTTACGCCATTGTTGACCATTTCGTGTAATAAACGATGTAAGATGACAGCTTCCGGTGTCGTATTTGGTGTCTCAAAACGTTGCCCATCAATCAGAGCACCTACCGTACTGATCATTCCCGTTCGTCTTCCGGCAGCTCGAAACAAGTCGTAGGAAAGTTGCGTCGTCGTCGTTTTCCCATTTGTTCCAGTAATACCGTAGACTCTCATCTTTTGACTCGGATGGTCATAAAAAAAATCAGCAATCTTTCCTGCTGCTTGTTTCGTATCCGGTAAGAGAATCGTTGGAATCCCTACTACCCCGACTTGTTTTTCAGCAAGAATCGCAACCGCTCCGTTATCTTTTGCTTCTTGTACATATTGATGCCCATCTACCGTATAACCACGAATGCAGATGAACAGGCTCCCCGGCTTCACTTTACGTGAGTCCGTTTCAATGCTTGTAATCACTGGGTTTTCTTCAGTCGTTAACTGGAAAGGCGAAAGCAAGTCTGACAGTAATTTGTGTTGATGATTCATGGTGTTCGCTTCCCTTCTATGTTCAAAATCCGAATTTGATTTTGATCCATTCTAGCATTTTCTAAACAGTCTTCCAGTAATCTTCAGTTAAACTTCAGGTAAGTATGCTACAACTAAAGTTGAGGTGAGAACTATGACACATATATTAATAGCAGAAGATGAATTCGACATTCGTGAACTGCTTACGGAATTACTTGAATCAAGTGGATATAATGTTTCCTGTGCCACAAATGGGATGGAGGCATTAAAGTTATATCAGTCCGATTCATTCGATTTAATCATTTTAGATATCATGATGCCCTATTTTGATGGTTTTGAAGTCGCACGCAACATTCGAAAGCAATCACAAACACCAATTATTTTTTTGACGGCCTTGCAGGATGAGGAAAATCAAGTGAAGGGATTTGACCTTGGAATCGATGATTACATCGCCAAACCCTTCTCACTTCGGATTTTACTACGAAGAATTGAAGCAATCATCAGACGAATCCAAACGAACTCTGAAGAACAACTCTCTTTTCGAGAGATTACCCTATTTCCGTCAAGCTATAACGTTTTAATTTCAGGAATTCAAACGACGTTGACCCTCAAGGAATTTCAAATCCTTCATTTATTACTTGAAAATCCTGGACGAGTCTTAGAGCGCGAACAGTTGATTCAACAACTTTGGGGATTCGATGCATTAGGAGATACACGTTTTTTAGATACACATATTAAAAATTTACGTAAAAAAATTGATTTACCTTACATTCAAACCGTGAAAGGGGTCGGCTATAAACTTGAAGCGACTAATTAAACGTCCACGCATCACGGGAAAACTTTTTTTCCTGACGATGAGTTTGTTGATTGTGGCAGTTCTTTCGACGATTGGTTTTTTATATGCGACATTACCTTCTTATTATCAAAGTTATCGGGAAGAGCAATTTCACGCGACGATGGCTTCTCTTCAAGAAGAGAGCACTCATCTCTCGAGCGAAAATCTCCTTCCGTTGCTCGATCAGTTAACGGCAAAAGGGATTCGTTTTTCCTTATGGACGGAAGAAGATCAATTGTTATACGCACCTGGTTTTGGACGTGGACCGGTTCGACGAACTGCCAATACTTCTCCTGCTGGAATGATTCAAGATTCAATTCCGCTTCAATTAGTAGACCAAACTGTCATTTTAGATGTCGATCAGATGATTCAGCCAATCGATGAAGTGAAAAGCGTTATTTTAAAATTAGCGCCCTATATCGTCTTACCCTTGCTTCTGCTAGCAGGTCTTGCCGCCTATCTGTATTCGCGCATCATCTCACGCCCACTCTTAACAATTAATCAAGCAACAAAAGAACTGGCGAACTTGAATTTTTCCGTCCGAACCCATCATACTTCTGCCGATGAACTGGGTGATTTGTCACGAAACATTAACCAATTGGCGACTAAACTTGAAGTCACGATGGAGTCGCTTCAAACATCCAACGAACAATTGCGGTTCGAGTCCGAAAAAGACCGTAAGCGCGATGCGGAACGTCGTCAATTATTCCTCGCCATCTCACATGAACTCAAAACACCCGTCACCATTGTGAAAGGTCAAATTGAAGGAATGCTGTTAAACCTCGGTGCCTATCGTGACCGGGATCATTATCTAGCTCGGGCGGGGCACGTCATCGAAGATATGGAGCGACTCATTGCCGAATTGTTAGAAGTCGCTCGTGTTGAGCAAATGAATCTTCAACTCACACCAATTAATCCGCTCACATTAATCAAGCATCAATTGCAACAGTTCGATCAGTTAATTGTCGATCGCAACCTCGACATCGTCCTCATAGAAAACGAGTTGACTGTTCAAACCGATGCCCAGTTACTTGAACGGGCACTCCATAATCTCTTGATGAATGCGATTTCCTATACCGCTGTTAATGGAACGATTCAAATCGAGTTCGAAAAAGGAGACGAGTTGACGTTGCGCATTACAAATTTCCCGACGACCCAAGATTCGAGTGAGACCGCTGCCTGGTTTAATCCTCTCGAACGCTCTGAGCAATCCCGAAATCGTATGCATGGTGGCAGCGGGCTCGGACTTTATCTCGTTCATCAAATCATGGAACGACTAGACATCGATGCTACTCTTCAAGGAAGTCCCAATCAGGTTCAATTCGCAGCACGATTCAAATCAATCGTTTAAGATTTCCTCCTTGCCAAACACTAACTTCGTTCGTTATACTCCTTTAAGTTAACTAGTTAACTTAAAGGAGGTTTTTTAATGTCATCCCAACAAGAAGATATTCTTGGTCAACTTTCAAAAGTGGCACGGCTCGTCAAACGAGATATCGACGCCGTCCTTGCCCAACATTCTTTGCACACTGGTCAATGGGCCTTGTTAAAAGCAGTCTCCTTACTTGAACCGGTGTCGCAAATCACCCTCTCGAAATACTTAATCATCGAAAAACCAGCTGTCACGAAAACGGTCGTTCGCTTAGAAGAACTAGGCTTCATCTCTCGGAAATCCGTCGGACGACAACGCCTTGTTGAATTGACACCACAGGCAAGAGCTGCTTTCAATGCAATCGATGAAGCAGTCCAGGCAGCACATCGCTTGTTCCTAGGTGAACTATCAAAAGAAGAACAACATTCTTTAGAGATTTTGATGACCCGTCTGCTGGCGACCCACCGTCCTGTCGAACAGGAGGAATCTTCTTGAATCGTTTATTCCACCGTCACTATGTAACGACACTCGTCGTCAATCTACTGTTGTTCATCACCTTTTATTTACTGAATGCTTCCTTACCTTTACTGGCCGCACAACAGTTCAATGTTTCTCAAAGTTCGCTCGGTTGGGTCGTAACGGCATTCATTTTAGCAACGGTTTGTTCACGTCCTTTAATCGGAAATTGGCTCGATCGTTATGAGCTCAAACGAATGTTACTGTTGTCCGCTACATTTTTCATGATTGTCAGTTGCTTATATCTCATCGTCTTACCGCTCGAATCATTCAGCCTATTATTGATCATTCGTGTCTTACACGGGTTTAGTTTCGGAATGATTTCTTCTTCACTAAGCCTAAGCGTAACCACGCTGATTCCAACACCTCGTCAAGGGGAAGGGATGGGCTATTTCGTCCTCTCGATGAACCTTGCTTCCGTTCTCGGACCGGTCATCGGATTGACGTTGATTGCACACGATGCGCTCGTCTGGTACTTCGTAACGATTGCCCTGCTTGCGATTTGTTCGTTTAGTTTCATCTGGCGTTTACCATTAACGAGTAGTCACGTTACGAGTTCCGCACCATTTCGTTTACGGCAGTCGTTATTCTTATCAAGTCCTGTCTTGCTTCTTGCAACTGTTCTTGCTGGTATTGCGATTTCAAGTACATCCGCGTTCATTTCGCTGTATGCAGATGCGATGGACCATGTCACTTATGCCTCTTACTTTTATGGTCTTGCTGCACTCGGCATGGTTGCCATTCGTCCTTTTGCCGGTAAGCGGTTTGATCGACGTGGACCAGCCTCTGTATTGGTGCCATCGTATGTTCTATACGCCGTCGGTTTTTTAGTACTCGGACTGTTCCCGACACTTCCCGGATTATTGTTCGCCGCCCTCATCATCGGAATTGGTTCCGCTTCGATTTTCCCAGGGTTACAAACCGTCATGTTGACCTATGCGGCTCCCGCACAAAAAGGCAAGGCGATTTCGACATTCTTTCTCGCTTACGATAGCGGGTTCGGAATCGGTGCTTTTCTTTTGTCAGGTATTGCCGCGAAAGTGGGTTACTCGAACATGTTTTTGATGTGTAGCCTCATCGTCGTCAGTAGTGGACTCTTATACGGTTATTTCCGTCGATCAACGTTGCTTTCAACTAAACAAAATATTGCTTCTTAAAGCGCTCAAGGAAAAGCTCTCCCGTCTAAAGACGCGAGAGCTTTTCCGGATCAACGTGCAGGAACGACCTCGTCTTCTGTAACACGTTTCTTCTCTATAAAACGCTGTTTCTTCAACTCAATGATGTGATCGGCAGCGCGGGCGACTTCCGCAGAGTGCGTCACCGCGATGATGCAACGGTTAGAACGGTGAGCAAGTTCTTGAAATAGCCGAATGATGTCCGTCGCAGTTTTTTCATCGAGCGCTCCCGTCGGCTCATCTGCAAGAATGATTGGGGCTTCCGTCGCAAGGGCACGTGCGATGGCGACACGTTGCTGTTGACCACCACTCAACTGCAGTACATTTTTTGTCGCATGGGCTTCGTCGATTCCGACCTGTTCAAGGAGATTTTGGGCATGTTTCTTTTTTCCTTTTATGCGTTGTCCACTCAATTCGAGTGCGACAATCACGTTATCCAATGCGTTCATATACGTCAATAAATTAAACGATTGAAAAACGGTCGCAGCATGTCGTGAACGATACGTCGTCAATCCGATTTTTCGAATATCGCGACCTTGATACGTAATCTGTCCTTCTGTCGGTGAATCAAGTCCACTCAACAGACTGAGAGCCGTCGTTTTCCCGGAACCTGATTCACCGAGAATTGCATAAAACCGTCCGGCCTCGAACTGCATCGAGACATCGTTCAAGATCCGTTGTTGCTTGCTTCCTGATGTATAGGCATAGGTGACGTTCGTCATTTCTAAAGTCGTCATAGTATTAATCCTCCCGTAATAGAATTTCTTTTGGATTCATCCGTAGTAAGGCAAGTGAAGGTAACAAGACAGATAAAAAGACGATTAGACTTCCAATTTCGATGACTTGAAGTAACGTCGTCCAATCAATCTTCGTTGTCATCTCTGTAATTTGTGGAATGCTATCTAACACTTGTTGTCCGCCGCGTCCACCCTGACCACCAAAACCAGTCTGCGTTGCGACCGAACTAGCCGCTTCCGTCACCTCGCGGTTCAAAAGTTGATCTGTCATGAATTGTGATGTCATGCCACCTGTCGCATACGTGACAAGGAAAGCAATTGCCGCAATCGCAAACGTTTCAATTAGTAATTGCCCCATTAATTTCGAGCGTTTTTCACCCATCGCCAGTAAAATACCCATTTCTTTTCGACGTTCCCGGACGGATAATAAAATCAACAGCGCTAAAATCAAACCACCTGCGATACTAACAAGATAGACGACAGATTTTGAGAAGGACGCGACTTGTTCAATCGGTCCAACCATTTTTTGATAAGCAGCATCATTCGCATCCAGTGTGAACGTATCCCAGTCGAGTGGTGAGACAGCCATCGCTTCTTTTTTGAACGTATTGATTTCAGATGGATCTTCTAGCGCGTAGACGACACTCGATACACTGACCGTTCCTTCTTCAGTCGAGAAGCTCGCGAGTGTATCATTTGCAATGTACATCTGGTTCATCGGGTCCATGAAGCCTGCCGCTCGGAAATTCGCATCGGATGTCGCTTCCGTCGATGCCGATAACCCAATGATCGTCACTGTTACGGAATTTTCGGTCGTTGTCGATGTCAGCTTAAACGTATCCCCGACTTTGAGATCATTTTCAGTCGCTAAGTTTTCATCGATGACGACACTTTTTTCTTTAGCATCGGTAGTCAATGCTTCTCCATCCACGATTTTCAACGTACCGTTCGTGTATGTATCAAGTAGTTCCATGTTCGTCACACCATTTAAAGAGAAATCTGGCACCGTCATCCCTTCAGGCATCTCTCCCCCTCGCCCACCACCTGAGTTCGTTGATTCACTCTCAATCGGTGTGAGATCACTCGATGTCGCCGTCGTTTGTGCCAGGTAGTTGACGGACTTGACTTCATCTAGTTGTTCGATTGCTTCAACATCCGTCGTATCAATCGCTACTTCTTCTGGTCGTCCACGTTCACCTGACGCTTGTCGTTCCTGCATTTGCTTTTGTCGATCGATTTGTAGTGTCACTGTCGCCCCTAACTCTTTTCTCGCCTCTTCTCCCGCCGATTTAGCAGCATTCTGAATCGCGAATCCTGACAGTACGAGTGATCCGATTACCGTCAAAATAATCAACATGATCATCGTCTTTCCCTTTCGCGCTACAATACTTTTTCCTGCCCGCTTCAAAAAATTCATTTTTCGTGTTCCTCCTTTAATCTTCTAAGCTCATCTTATGCAACGTATCTGTAGTCTAGCTGTAGTTCGACTGTATCTTGAACGAAGAAACTGCCGAAACGCAAAAAAACGAGAATGACAGTGACGTCATCCTCGTTTTAACTCATGTGATTCGATTGACCGGTTACGCACGAAGTTCTGCGTCGAACGCTTTTGTTAAAGCCGATACGACATGTTCGTGTGCTGCTGTGACTTCTTCATCGACCAAAGTCCGTTCCTTATTTTGATAACGGAGCGAGAAGGCGAATGATTTTTTGTTTTCACCGACGTTATCGCCCGTGTAGACATCAAATAATGTAACATGTTGTAAAAGCGGACCTGCTGCTTGCATGATCACTTGCTCCACTTCGCTTGCTGTGACCGATTGATTGAGGACAATCGCGATGTCACGCGTCATCGATGGGAAACGGGACATCTCTTGATAGACGACCGGCTCTTTCGAGTGAAGTTTCATGGCATCGAGTTCAAAGACGTAGACTTCTTTTAAGCCATACTGCTCTTTCGAGAGTGCTGGATGCACTTGTCCGACGAACCCAATCGCTTCACCGTCCATCAACACACGTGCCGTCCGACCTGGATGCATCGAATCGATGACCGCCGCTTCGTATGTCAACGTGACATTGAGTGCCTCTGCTAACGTTTCGACGATTCCTTTGACAACGAAGAAATCCGTTTTGACCATTGTGCTATGCGCACGGTGTTGTTCCGCTAGTCCGACAGCGACTCCGGCGACCAGTTCTTGTTCGATCGGCAACGTCTCAAGTGACGCATCACGCTGGAGGTAAACGCTCCCCAGTTCGTAGTAAGCGAGATCTGCATGTTGACGTGCGACATTGTGTTGCGCGACTTCGAGTAACCCTGGAATCAATGATGTCCGAAGTGTCGAACGTGCTTCGCTGATCGGCATCGCCAACTTAACGGGATGGAGATCTGTTTGTTCATTGAATTGCATCGCACGTTGTTCACTCGTCAGTGAGTACGTGATGGCTTGCGATAAACCGGCACCCTGTAAGAGACGACGGATTTGACGGCGATGTTGATTCCGTTTCGGCAAGAAACCGCGGCTCGCTTCTTGCGGTAAGCTCGATGTCAATGCATCATACCCATAGAGTCGTGCGACTTCTTCCGCGATATCAGCCGGAATCATCAAGTCTTGGCGACGTGTCGGTACACTGACTGTTAGTGCATCTCCTGATAACTCGACTTCGAGTCCAAGGCGTTCTAATAACTCTTTCATGACCGTACCTTCGATTTCCATTCCGAGACGATGATTGATATACGAGACACTCGCTTCGATTAAGTGATCATCGAGTTGAAGTGTACCTGCTTGGACCGTTCCAGCAAGGACTGTTCCACCAGCAAGTTCAGCAATTAATGCCGCTGCCCGGTCGAGTGCTAACAAGACACGACGTGGGTCGACTCCTTTTTCAAAACGTGAACTGGAGTCCGAGCGTAGTCCAAGGACACGACTCGTCTTCCGGACAGATGTCGGTGCGAAATAAGCCGATTCGAGGATGATTGACGTCGTTGTTGCGTCGACTTCTGTATTTGCACCACCCATGACACCTGCAAGTGCGACGGGCTTTTCGCCATCTGTGATGACGAGCATCGACGGATCGAGTGTCCGTTCGACTTCGTCAAGTGTTTGGAAGGACTCTCCCGTTTTCGCTTGACGAACGACGATTTGCTGCCCAAGTTTTTCAGCATCGAATGAATGAAGCGGTTGTCCTGTTTCAAGTAAGACGAAGTTCGTCACGTCGACGACATTGTTGATTGGACGAATCCCGTTCGCAATCAAGCGGTTTTTGAGCCACAATGGTGACTCACCGATGACGACATGTTGGATTTCACGCGCCGCGTAAAACGGGCACTCCTCCGACTCAAGTGTGACAGCAAGTTTCGTTTTTTCTTCATCTTCCGTCACGTCGATTGCCGGGAAAACAGCCGTCGTATTTAAGATACCTGCTACTTCATGCGCCACACCGTACATGCTTAGGCAATCAGAACGGTTCGGTGTCAAACCGAGTTCTAATACTTCGTCATGCAGACCAAGTAGTTCTAAGACGTCTTGCCCCGGTGTGACCGGCTCACGGAATGTATGAATTCCAGCTTGCTCATCTTCACGAATATACTTTTTCTCAAAGCCAAGTTCTTCAAGTGAACAAATCATGCCTTCAGAAACGACTCCACGCAGTTTAGCTCGCTTAATTTTAATGCCCGGAAGGCGTGCTCCGACACGGGCAACGATGACATCTTGTCCTGCTTCAATGTTTGGTGCACCACACACGATTTGTACCGGTTCTTCTTGTCCGATATCAACCGTCGTGACGTTTAGCTTATCCGCTTCAGGATGCTTTTCTTTTGTTAATACATGACCGACGACGATATTGTTCAAATCGGCGTCACGGACTTCGACGCCCTCGACTTCGATCCCACTCTTCGTAATTAAGTCCGCCAGTTCCTCACCGGTTTTCTGGCTGACGTCAACGAACTGCTGTAACCATTGTTTTGAGACTAACATCTGTTTTCCCCCTTAAAACTGTTCGCTGAAGCGAACGTCATTCGTATAGAAGTGGCGAATATCATCGACCCCATATTTCAACATGGCGATTCGCTCAATCCCCATCCCGAAGGCAAATCCAGACATTTTCGTACTATCATATTCTGCCATCTCAAGGACGTGCGGATGAACCATACCGGCACCTAAAATTTCAATCCAGCCTGTTTGTTTACAGATATTGCACCCTTTTCCACCACATTTAAAACACGAGACGTCGACTTCGACGGATGGTTCTGTGAACGGGAAGAAGCTAGGGCGTAACCGGATTTCACGTGCCTCCCCAAACATTTGCTTCACGAATGCTTCGAGCGTGCCTTTTAAGTCTGCCATTGAAATCGACTCCCCGACAACGAGTCCTTCCACTTGCATGAATTGGTGTGAGTGCGTCGCATCGTCTTCATCGCGACGATAAACTTTCCCTGGGCAAAGAATCCGAATCGGTTCACCTTTCGAAGCGAGCATCGTCCGCGCTTGGACAGGTGACGTATGGGTCCGCATCAAAATTTCATCCGTGATATAAAATGAATCTTGCATATCGCGTGCCGGATGATCTTTCGGCAGATTCAACATTTCGAAGTTAAACAAATCTTGTTCGACTTCAGGTCCTTCTGCAATCGTATAACCGAGTCCAACAAAGATGTCCTCGATTTCGTCCGTGACTTGTTGAAGCAAATGCGCTTGTCCGACTTTTTTGGGACGACCCGGAAGTGTCACGTCAATCGCTTCAAGCGCTAGTTTTGCGTCCATCTCTTGTTGCTTGACGTCTACTAAACGTTGCTCGAGTTCTGTTTGGATGACACCACGAACCGCATTTGCGATTTCACCGACGACCGGACGTTCTTCTGCTGATAATTTTCCCATTCCACGTAATACTTCTGTGATCGGACCTTTTTTTCCGAGATATTTGACACGGACATCATTTAATTCTTTTTGTGTACTGGCTTGATTCACGAGTTGTAGCGCTTCGTCGCGAAGTGCCTCTAATTGTTCCCGCATGCTCGTCACTCCTTTTTTTCAAATAAAAAACGCCCCTTCAGCAAATGCCGAAGGGACGATTTAATTCAATCGTGGTACCACCCTTGTTCGACTTGAATCCATCAAGTCCTCAAGTAGCGCGATAACGGGCGCTTCCCGTCACGATCTCTCGTGCGACTCCGGAGTGAATTCAGCTAGCGGATTCGTAAAGAAGCTTGCAGTCTAAGGCTTCTTCTCCCTAATCGAATCGTTCTCTAACCTACTCTGTTCCATCAACGTCTAATTAAATGTTCTACTGTAACTCACTTTAGCATGAACGCTTCAGTGATTCAATCGACCGGAGCAAAATGATACAGTAAAATTCCTGCTGCAACGGCTGCATTGAGTGATTCGGCTTTTCCGCGAATTGGAATGTAAGCACGTCCATCACATTGGTCGAGCAATTCTGGTGCAACACCTTGTGCTTCATTCCCGATGATGAGTCCGATTGCACCAAGATTTTCGACTTCTGTATACGGATTGGCATTGCGTAGTGCCGTTCCGAGAACGAACACCCCTAATTCATGCAAGTCTTGAATCGCTTCATCAAGCGACATCATGATGACCGGCAAGTGGAAAATCGAACCTTGTGTTGCGCGGAGGACTTTGCTGTTATAGACATCAACTGTCCCGTGACCAATGATGACACCATCGAATCCAGCCGCATCGGCTGTCCGAATCATCGTTCCGACATTACCCGGGTCTTGCAGACGATCGAGTAACAGGTAACGGCCACGCTCTAAGCGCTCTGTTTGCTCTTTCATCTCACAAACTGCGAAAATCCCTTGTGTCGTTTCTGTTTCTGACAAGACTTTGGCAACTGATTCGTCAATTGTGATTAAGTCAGCCGCATTTTTCTTCCAAGAACCCGGAACTTGAACATCCTCACGGACAATCAATTCTTTGATGATTCCAGCACGAACAGCCTCTTCAACTAAGTGTTCCCCTTCAATAAGGAAACGTTTCGTTTGCAGACGTCCTTTTTTTGTTAAAAGCTTTTTCCATTGTTTGACGATCTCATTCTTCGTAGAAGAAATATGTTTCATGGTTTACCCCTCGTAAATCGCTTGGACCGCTTGCGTATCTAAACGTTTCGTAACGGCAACGATTAAATCGACTGCTGCTTCGAAATCTGCTTTATGCATAATGGAAACGTTCGTATGCAAGTAACGGATTGGTACTGTCAATGCGAGCGAAGGAACTCCTGTGTTCGATAAATGGAATTTCGCAGCATCCGTCCCACCACCCGGTGTTAGGTCCAATTGATATTTAATGTTTTCTTCTTTTGCGACACCTGTGACGAAATCGATTAATCCACGGTGTGCGATCATCGTCGCATCAAACATGATGACTTGAACACCTTCTCCAAGTTTTGACAATGCTTCGCGATCCGTCATTCCTGGTGTATCACCTGGAATTCCTGTGTCAACAGCAAATGCAATCGATGGATGAATCAAGTTCGCAGCCGTTTGCGCGCCACGAAGCCCAACTTCTTCTTGCACCGTTGCTCCTGCAAAAATCGTGTTCGGATGTCCTTCTTCTTTTAAACGTTTGATGGCTTCAATCGCAATCGCGCAGCCAATCCGATTGTCCCAAGCTTTTGCCATCAAGAAATTCTCATTTTTCATCACAGTAAATTCGCAATGTGGAACGACCGTATCTCCTGGTCGGATTCCCCAACCTTCGACTTCTTCTTTTGAAGTAGCACCGATATCAATAAACATTTCTTTGATATCGACTGGTTTATTGCGCGCTTCCGGTGGTAAAACATGAGGTGGTTTCGCACCGATTACGCCTGGAATGACTTCTCCAGATGATGTCACAATGTTCATACGCTGTGCCAGAAGCACTTGTCCCCACCAACCACCGAGTGGTTGGAAGCGGAGAAACCCTTTTTCATCCACCTTTGTCACCATAAATCCAACTTCATCCATGTGACCGGCAATTAAAATACGAGGCGCATCATCTTCTGCCCCTTTGTGTTCCGCGAATAAGCTACCTAACCCATCTTGATGGAATGCTTCAGCGTGAGGTTCTAGATACTCCCGCATGAGCTGGCGTACTTCTTTCTCGTTCCCGGGTACTCCCGTTGCATCCGTTAGACGCTTCAACATATGTAATTGTTCATTCATCTGATTTCCTCCTCAGTAACCGTTGTCTTGGCGAACATGATTCGCCTCGTTTTTTGAAACATAAGCCTTGAAAATCATTTCTTGTGTAAAACCAAGTGTAGCACCTAATGCTAGGTATGCACCAATTAAAACATCGTAACTTTGTTCTGTTCTTGAAATCGCGAAGACATTTGTTTTATTGTAAACATCTAAAAACGCGTCTGTCGCAGTCAAGTAATAATCCCCTTCAACGAATCGATCTTTCTTATAATCAAGAGCTAGACCGAGCGATAGGAGGAAATGGACGCCATCGACATATTCCTCAAGAATCGTAACTTGTGCTGATGGTCCCTTTGTCGACCAGAATTTAAAGCAACGTGTTTCATTCGCCAGTTCGCCTAACTCTACTAATAGGGCAAGCAACCGCTCATCAAACTGATTCCCGGTCAAATTATGTTCTGACTGGATTCGTTTATCTAACTGTTCCTGCATCTCAAAAAGTGTCAACCAGTCCATCTTAATTCTCCTTCTATCCAAAAAAATAAAACGTAGACATAAACTTCTGCCTATCACCTATTTTAGCATTCCTCAAAAAAAAACGCCGGAGAATTAAATTCCCCGACGAATTGTAGAACTTAAGCGTTCAATTTTGCTTTTGCTGAGTCAGCAAGTGAAGCAAATGCAGCTGAATCTGTAACTGCGAGGTCAGCAAGCATCTTACGGTTGATGTCGATACCCGCAAGTTTGAGACCATGCATCATGCGGCTATAAGAAAGACCGTTGATACGTGCAGCCGCATTGATCCGAGTGATCCAGAGGCGACGGAAGTCACGTTTCTTTTGACGACGGTCACGGTAAGCATACATGAGAGATTTCATGACTTGCTGTTTCGCTACCTTGAAGAGTGTATGTTTCGAGCCGTAATAGCCCTTAGCTAATTTGAGTTGTTTTTTACGACGTTGACGAGTCGTATATCCGCCTTTTACGCGTGGCATATAAATTCCCTCCTAAATCTGTGTACGATTGAATAAATTACTTCGCGATCATGTGACGGATGCGTTTGAAGTCACCCGATGATACCATGCTAGCTTTACGTAATTTACGTTTCGCTTTAGTTGATTTGTTACCGAATAAGTGGCTTGTGTAAGCACGACCACGTTTCAATTTGCCAGAAGCAGTACGTTTGAAACGCTTAGAAGCACCGCGGTGCGATTTCATTTTAGGCATGAGAGATTCCCTCCTACTTCGATTCGATTAGTCTTCTTTCTTTGGAGCAAGCACTAAGAACATGCTGCGTCCTTCCATCTTCGGTCTCTGTTCAACTACACCGAACTCGCTTAAATCCGTAGCGAGACGTTCAAGGACACGTCTACCGATTTCCGAGTGAGTGATGGCACGTCCGCGGAAGCGAATACTCGCTTTCACTTTGTTACCATTCTCCAAGAATTTCTTCGCATTACGGAATTTCGTTTGGAAGTCATTCTCCTCGATTGTTGGGCTGAGACGGACTTCTTTCATCTGAATCACTTTCTGATTCTTCCGAGTTTCTTTGTCCTTCTTTTGCAACTCGAAACGGTATTTACCGTAGTCCATGATTTTACATACAGGCGGCGTTGCTTGTGGTGCGACCATGACGAGGTCAAGGTCAGCTTCCTCAGCGAGACGCAATGCCTCAGTGCGTGATTGGACTCCAAGTTGTGCACCATCCGCTCCGATAAGACGAACTTCTCGAGCGCGGATGCCTTCATTGATTAACAGATCTTTGCTAATGGTTAGCACCTCCATCGTGCAGAGCACGAAAAATGAATGATATAAAACGCTATAAAAAAAGCGTCGGCAGTTTTTCCCGCCCACACTCATAAAGAATACAATAGTCAGAGAACACTCTACTATCACATATCATCATGATGGACCAGCACAGCAACCTGTACATGGTGAGAAGCGGGATGCTTCTGCTTTGTTGTCATTTCACTTTGCTATCATAGCACTTACTTTCCCGTGATGTCAAGCCGCTTTATCAGTTCAATTAGAACGTTGCTCACATACTTGATTATAATAGCAATCCTAAGTTCGTTTAGCAAGAAGTTTCTGATTAGAAATGAATGGGTAAATTTATCTTGTGCTAAAAATTATTTATTTGAATAGTGCTTATTTCTTTATTTAGAATGATTATTGTTTTATAATTGTTTTAATCTTACATAAGGGGGAGTTAAAATAATGAATGAAAACGAAAAGAAATTAACGACGAATCAGGGTGTGCCGATTGGGGACAACCAAAACTCACGTACAGCTGGACGTCGCGGACCTACTTTATTAGAAGACTATCAATTAATCGAAAAAATTGCTCACTTTGACCGTGAGCGCGTACCGGAACGCGTTGTACACGCACGTGGCTTCGGCGCACACGGTGTCTTTAAAGTAAAAAATTCGATGAAAAAATATACAAAAGCGGCTTTCCTACAAGAAGAAGGAACGGAAGTCCCTGTCTTTGCCCGCTTCTCTACCGTCATTCATGGTACACACTCTCCTGAAACACTCCGTGACCCACGCGGCTTCTCTGTTAAATTCTATACGGAAGAAGGAAACTGGGATTTCGTCGGTAACAACTTACCGGTCTTCTTCATTCGAGATGCAATGAAGTTCCCGGATATGGTTCATTCATTAAAACCAGATCCACGGACAAACATCCAAGATCCTGATCGCTACTGGGATTTCATGACACTCCGCCCTGAATCAACGAATATGTTGATGCACCTCTTCACAGATGAAGGAATTCCAGCAAGCTACCGTAAAATGCGTGGTTCTTCTGTTCACTCATTCAAATGGGTAAACGCACACGGTAACACGGTCTACATCAAATTACGTTGGGTACCAAAAGAAGGCGTTCATAATTTATCTGCTGACGAAGCAACCGAAGTTCAAGGAAAAGATTTTAACCATGCGTCTAACGATACATTCCAGGCTATCGAAAATGGCGATTTCCCAGAATGGGACCTCTTCGTTCAAGTACTCGACCCTGCTGATGTCGAAAACTTCGACTTCGACCCACTTGACGCTACAAAAGACTGGTTCGAAGATGTCATCCCATTCCAACACGTCGGAACAATGACATTAAACAAAAACGTCGACAACTACTTTGCTGAAACGGAATCAGTCGGTTTCAACCCAGGTGTCCTTGTACCGGGTATGTTACCGTCTGAAGATAAATTACTTCAAGGTCGTTTATTCTCTTACTCTGATACACAGCGTCACCGGATCGGACCGAACTATCAACAGCTTCCAATCAACTGCCCGTTCGCTCAAGTCAACAACTACCAGCGTGATGGTGCAATGCCGTTTAAGCAGCAAACAAGTTCAGTCAACTACGAACCAAACCGTTACCAAGATGAACCGAAACAAACACCTGAGTATACGGAAGACACACAGCCACTCCATGATGACATTCATGGCCGTCTCGAAATCGAGAAAACGAATAACTTCGGCCAAGCTGGTGAAGTCTACCGTCGTATGACGGAAGAAGAACAGATGGCCCTTCTCAATAACCTTGTGAATGACCTTCAACAAGTACGTCACGAAAACACGGTCTTACTTGCAATCTGTAACTTCTACCGTGCCGATGCGTCACTCGGTGAAAAGTTATCGGAAGCATTAAACGTCGACATCAAACCGTTCTTGCAACAAATGCAAAAATAAAATGGAATGATTAAAAGGTACGCCGAAAATGAATTGTGAACTGCTCCCCATCAAGTAGACAGGACAAATAATAAAAATTCCTCAAACGGCTTGAGCTCTGTATTCTAATGGAGCCAAGCCGTTTAATCGTTGTCGATACCGTTCTTCATTGTAGAAGTGAATATACTTCTGAATCGCAAGCCGGAGTTCGTCGAACTCCGCAAACTTATGTAGATAATAACTTTCGCATTTCAACGCTCCCCAAAAGGACTCAATCGGACCGTTATCAATGCATTTGCCAACACGAGATATGCTTTGTGTAATGCCTGCCACGCGTATCATGTGACGAAACGCATGCGAAGTACATTGAAATCCTCGATCACTATGAAGCAAGAGTCGACTTTCAGGTGCGCCCTGAAGGGCTCGTTCGAGCGTACCGCACATGAGCTGGTTATTGTTAGAGTATCCTAAAACGAATGCACCGATGGATCCATCATATAAATCCAAAATGGCACTCAAACAAGCCTTCTGAGAAACACCATACTTCAATTCTGTGACATGCGTTACCCACTTTTGATCGGGTATCACGATTCAAAATATTCTCCGCTGTCTGTTAAGAACGCTTGCGCATGTACTTAGGGCGTTTTCGACGTATGACATAATGAAAACCGGCGCTATGCATCAGACGACAGACTCGCTTAGCGTTAACGTTTCTTCCAAAACGGCGTTTCAGGTTCAATGTCATTCTTCAATATCTACAAATCCCTTCCACCGCAAGATGGATTTCGTTCATCTCTTCAATGATTTTCATGTTCTCAGTCTCACGTACCTTCCGTCTAGCCATCCGACACAACCACTTGTAGTAGGCAGCGCGAAATACCTGCCAGATGACATAGGGCGATGATCGGGTAACCGAATTGCTCTGCCGATGATTGAACGGCTTCATATTTGTGCTGAAGACGAATTTGACTTAACGTAACCTCCTCTCGATCTCCTCTAGCTTTTTTAAGAAATCGTTCTCCATGCGTAGATGTTCATTTTCTTTCTCGAGTCGTTTCAGCTCCAACGCAAAACGCTCTGTACCCGTCAATTCTGCTACAATCTTCTGACGTCCGCGACGATCCATCAGTGCGTCAATTCCGTCCTTCTCGAATTTTCTTACCCAGCTATAGATTTGTTGATAGGAGACCCGATGGGTCTTCACGATACGTTGATTGTCTTTTCCTTTTTGTATACAGTCCATAACGCCTGGGCACGCTCTTCGAATGTAGTGGTTCTACCTTTAGTCATAATGGATGGCTCCTTCAATGGTTTCCCTTGAGTACTATGACTAGTATACTTCCGAATCCATCTTGGAAGCACGCCTGTACTCGAAATATTAAACCGTACTGTAGCGCTAGAAAGCGATTCCTCTTGAGTCATAACTACGCGTACAGCCTTCATTTTTAGTTCTTCTGAATAGCCGTCCACTTTGTTCGATTATCGAGTGCAGAGAAGCATTTCTTACGATATTTTCTCCTCCAACTGTTTAAGATCGTGACTGAAAGCTCGAAGGGCGAGGCAATCGATTTAATCGAGTTTGTTCTGTCCTCATACATATCGATGATGCGTAGTTTTTGATACACCGAAAATCTAGATGTAGCCATAGAAAATGCTCCCTTCAAAAAGTAGACAGTATTTATTACTTCAACTGTCTACTTTTTGGGGAGCATATCACAGTGCGTCTTCACCATCTGTTTTCATACTTTCTAACTCAACTATAGAGTTGGTGGTAGGAGACCCGATGGGTCTGTGCTACAGCTTGATAATCTTCCCCCGATTGAATACAGTCGAGCACTGCGGCGACACGTTCTTCAAAAGTGGTACTTCTTCCAATGGTCATAGAGGAACTCTCCTTTAGAAATGTCTTCTGTTCTCTATGACCATTATAATTTGCTATCCATCTTTTAAGCACGCTCTTGCTGGAGATATTGAATTTCAGGATATTACTATTTAGGACTCATGTCCTTCCATAACGTCACGTACCTCTTAGATTTTAAGTTCCCTCGGGTATTTCGTCTATCCTTCTAGAGTTTCCAATGTCTCAACGCCAGCATAAAGATAGACTCGTATCCATTTTTGAAACGTCGATATCGAGACTCGAAGAGCGCAGCGACTTCTCATACCGTGTAAATTCCTTCTTCGTACTTCCTAATGTCCTTTAACTTTTCACTAGCAGAGTATTTATTTTTTAGACACAGAAAAAGCTCCCTTCAAACGTAAACAGATTTATTATTTCAACGGTTTACTGTTGTGGGAGCATATCAAAAAATCGATGCACCTTTTTTACTGTGCTTTAGACGAATTTAGTAAGACGTGAACGAATACCGTTCGGCAGTCTTGTACGTATATTCATTTAATCGGGTAAACAGAACGATTTGATTTAATCTAACGTCATTTACACGATTTTGCTGCATCATTTGTTTTTCTTGTTGTGTGAAGACGTTGTAAATCGGAGCATAGCCATCACTTTGGAACGGCTGCATCTGAATGGCACGATCTGCATTTTCAAAATGGTTATATCGAATTGTTCCACCAATTACGCCTCGCCCAAGAATCGTCATGGCTTTTCCATCCGCACGGTGTACATCTCGGATGATGTTATTGATGACGGTCGGATTCTTCCAATTCATCATCGAAATTGCATAATCTTTTGTTCCATCAATCAAATTATCTTCAATTCGAATGTTGGAATGGAGACGGTTTTCAGAATATTGATGCGTCCCAATCGCTACATTAACGTTCAAAAATTTATTTTTTCGAATCGTGATATTCTGATTCGGTGTACTGTCTTGTTTCGACCACTTCCAAGGGAATCCCTTCGTGACTGGATCCGGTGTGTCTAAGTTAATGGATTCATTCGGACCCGTATTTGGAATTACTGCCGAATCCACGAACTTCATATTTTCAATAACGGCTTTATTGGTCGCATCTAATTCCATCGCATGGGATCCTTTTTGATTACGTACAGTAATCCCACCGATATAAAGATTCTCATTATGGGCAATCGCAAAGGCAGATCCACGAGAAAAATGATTTAAGTCAATTTGTGCATTTCCTTTTCCGAGAATCTTGGCATTTTTTGTTCCTTTATAACCTGATATTTTTTTGTTTAAGCGTAATGCAGATGGCGACACGAGATCAAAAACACTTGTCGTTGCACTGATTTTTTTTGTTCCTGTTTCAGATGTTTTTTTTATGATAACACCATCCTCAAGAATGACGGTCGTGTTTGAGGGAATACCCACGCGGAGTGGTGAAAGATAAGTTCCTTTTTCTAGAATAAGTGTCCCGCCACCCTCTGCTTCAAGTTTCTCTAAATAAGACCGCATCGTATAATAGTTACGCGTTTTCGCATTATATGTCGTATATTTCCGGATCAGCGGATCGATTGCTTCTGTTGTCGGCTTGATTCTATACGTTTTTTTTATTGCTGCTTCTGCCGGATTCCCTAACATACCTCCAAGTATACATGCTGTAATCCCCATGACTATAGTACTTTTATTTTTCATCTCTCTATAACCCCTTCAAACTCTCCTAATTATTTACCCAAATTCATCCTATCATAAAAAAACTAAATTTTGGAAGATTTTATACATCGCTGTATTTATTTTTTCCTTATCCTTACTATCGGCATCTTTCCCACTAGCATTCACCACAAAAAAATCCCATTAAAACGATCTCTACAAGATGTCCGTTTTAACGGGATACTATTTTTTATTTTGAACGGTTGGCGATCTCTGCTTCTAAATCAGCAACGAATTGCTCAAGCGAGGCATTGCTTGAATCTTTCGAGCCATAACGACGGATGTTGACTTCCCGTGACTCCACTTCTTTATCCCCGAGTACGAGCATGACCGGGATTTTGTTCATCTGTGCTTCACGGATGCGGTAACCGAGCTTCTCATCGCGGAAGTCCGTTTCAATCCGGATCCCTTTTTTCAAGAGCATCGCTTTAATTTCACGTGCATAATCTTCTTGTGCCCGTGAGACCGGAATCAATTTGACTTGGACCGGTGCGAGCCATGTCGGGAATGCCCCTTTATATTCTTCGATCAAGTACGCAACGAAACGTTCCATTGTCGAAACGACACCACGGTGCAAGACGACCGGACGATGATCTTGTCCGTCATTTCCTTTATACGTCAATTCGAACCGCTCCGGTAACAAGAAGTCGAGCTGAACTGTCGACAGTGTCTCATCCTTACCGAGTGCTGTCCGGACTTGAACATCGAGTTTCGGACCATAAAACGCGGCTTCACCTTCTGCTTCGAAATATTCCAGTTCGAGTTCATCCATCGTTTCTTTCAACTCACGTTGCGCCATTTCCCAAATCGCATCGTTGTCGAAATACTTTTCCTTATCTGCCGGGTCACGGTAAGATAGACGGAATTTATAATCAGTAATCCCGAAGTCCGCGTAGACTTCTTGAATCAAGTGAACGATGGCTTTAAACTCGTCTTTCATTTGATCCGGACGGACGAATGTATGCCCGTCGTTTAGGACCATGTAACGCACGCGTTGCAGCCCCGTTAGTGCACCTGACATTTCATAGCGGTGCATACCACCAAGTTCTGCGACACGGAGTGGTAAGTCACGGTATGACCGTGGCTCATTTTTATAAATCATCATGTGGTGCGGACAGTTCATCGGCCGAAGAACAAGTTCCTCATTATCCATTTCCATTTTCGGGAACATGTCATCTTGGTAGTGATCCCAGTGTCCTGACGTCTTATACAACTCAACTGAACCGAGCACTGGTGTGTAGACATGTTCATAACCAAGCTCAAGCTCTTTGTCGACGATGTACCGTTCGACAGTGCGACGGATGGCCGCCCCTTTTGGTAACCACATTGGTAACCCTTGACCGACGTCTTGCGATGTGAAGAACAAATCAAGTTCTTTTCCGAGTTTCCGGTGATCGCGTTCTTTTGCTTCTGCTAAGAAGTGTAAGTGTTGTTTCAGTTGGTCTTTTGTTGCCCAGGCTGTCCCGTAAATCCGTTGCAGCATTTTATTTTTTGAATCACCACGCCAGTAAGCACCTGCGATGCTCATCAATTTGAAGACTTGTAGCTTCGCTGTCGCCGGGACGTGTGGACCACGGCATAAGTCGAAGAACTCGCCTTGGCGATACAGTGTCAAATCTTGATCGGCTGGAATCGACTCAATCAATTCGATTTTAAGCGGGTCATTCAGTTCCTTATAGATGTTTAAAGCTTCATCACGCGAAACGACTTCCCGTTCGATCGATAAGTTTTCACCCGCAATTTTATTCATCATCTTTTCGATGACCGGAAGATCTTCTTCTGTCAAACGACGTTCCATATCGATGTCATAATAAAAGCCGTTTTCAATTGTCGGTCCGATTCCAAGGTGAATCGTTTCATCCGGGAAAAGACGTTTGATCGCTTGCGCCATCAAGTGCGCAGACGAGTGACGAATCAAATCGAGTCCTTCTTCTGAATCGGGCATGACGAGTTCGATGACACCGTCTTTTTCAATCGGACGTCGGTAGTCGATGACTTCACCGTCTAGTTTTGCGGCAAATGCCTTTTTACGGAGTCCTGGACTGATGGAAGCCGCGACTTCTTCAGCAGTTGTACCGGCTGCGAATTCTTTGACCGCGCCGTCTGGAAATGTAAGAGCAATAGTTGACATGACTGTTTCCCCCTTAAATTAAATAAAAAAAAGACCCATCCCTCTAAAAAGGGACGAGTCTTCATCTCGTGGTACCACCCTCGTTCCCGAACATGTTTCCATGTACCGGCTCGAACACGCGATAACGGGCGTGAGACGCAAACGGATTAGCCCCGTCTGTGCTATGAGGGAGTAAAGAAAACGAGTAGAGTCCATGAGAAGCTTTCACCATCCTTCTCTCGCTTGTTTGGTCCAGTTCGTCCTTCGTATCCTCAATCTTTGCAATTCACTATACTGATTGTGCACTAAGTATAGCGAAAGATGAAGTTCTTTGACAAGGAAAATTAATAACGCCGGCGATTTTCACCTAAAAATTCGACTGGATTCGTCGTCGTCCGGATGCGTTCCATCAATCGCATCGCTTTTAATTTATCTCCTTGATCATTCGTAATCCCGAAATGAAGCTCGAGTTCATCATAGGATAAATTCGAACTGAACAATGTCGGCAAGCGATGCATCATCCGGTACTGCAAGATGATCCCGAACAGTTCGTCCCGGACCCACGGGCTGATCGACTCCGCCCCGATGTCGTCAATCAATAAAACGGGAACCGTCTGAAAACTCTCGAGGAACGTATCAAAACTATCGGACCGGATTCGGCGTTTCGCTTCCGAGACAAATCCTGGCGCATGGACAAGAATTGTCGCAACACGCTCTTTTTTGAGCGCATTCCCGATTGCTGCGAGCAGGTACGTTTTCCCGACACCGAAACTCCCGTGCAGATACAGTCCTTTGACCTGCTCTTTCGAACGAATCGTATTCAAAAATTGTGACGCTGCCCGCAAGGCAAGTTTTCGATCCGTCGTCGTCAAATCAAAGTCACTGAAGTTCGCGTCCCGTACTTCATCCGGTAAAAACAAACTTTTGAATTTTTTCTCGAGCGCCCGTTCATTTTCACGATCTTTGAGTGCTTGCGTTTTTTCATAAGCGACCATGATTTGTCCTTTTTCTAAATGCAGCACGGGCTGATAGCCTTCGATAACGGCTTTTTTTTCAATCACTTGATGACCGTCCATCTGCTCGGCATATTCATTGAGCTTTAACATCCCTCGCTCAATCGTCCGTTGATCAATTTCAGGATGTGTCCTTAAAAAGACGATGACACCTGGATGCGATAAAACTCGCTCATGAATGGCGCGCACGGATGCCGCGACACCTGGACGATTCAAGATTTTTTCAATCGATGATTGGATATGTTCCATCTCACTACTCCTTTACTTCCCCTTTAGTTCACGCAGAATCCGTTCCATCTCTGCATCATCCGGTACTTCGGATTCAAAACTCGCTTTTTTAGTCGCTTCATATTTTTGTTGTTTCTCTTTTTCTTCTTGTAGCCATTTCGGATTCGGTCCAGTCGAACTCGGACGCCCTCTTCTGCCGCCAACCGTTTGGCGTGACCGTTCTTGCTTTTGATCCTGTTTCTTTGCGATTAATTCGTCTTGATCTTTTGTTTTCGCTAATGCTTCTGCTGCTGTCGCGTAACCTTTCTGTTTCCAATCGTCGACAATCGACAGCAAAAAGTTTTTACTGAAGCGATTGTCCTTTTTCATGACAAGTGCGTAATAATAGGCAGCATTGACGATACCCGACGACATTTCATAATCGATGATCAATTGCTGAATCAATTCTTCATCCCGTTCAGAAAGTGACTTCACTTTACGTAACTTCGCGACATAGTGCTTCGGATGAGTCCCTTCCATCGTCTCACTTTCACTTAAATCACCGACTTCGACTTCTTCGAGGACAGCGACCTTCGCTTTTTTATCACGACTGAGCTTTTGTTTCGCCGATAACATCATCTGTTTACAGCGCTCTTGCTTCTCACTGTCCGTCATTGGTAGGTACGCTTCATGCCGGAAGCGGGCATTCAACAGTTCCGCCATCAAGGTTTCATTCGACTGTGTGACGTAAGCTAGCTTCAGCAACAATTGGTCAATCGATTTCGTATAAAAGCTTCTCGGGAGAAAACGATCGGTCTGTCGCTTCATTTCTTCTAAGTCGAATGAATAATCAAATTCATAGGCGGCACGTTCTTGTTTCGCATACGATTTTGGTTGATGGGCAGAAGCAAGTCCTGCTTTGACATCAAACACTTGATCAAAACGAACCGTCCGGTCAACGACATTTTTCGGTAGCTGCTCCGTCCGAAAACGATTTTGAAGTGCTCGAAAGCGGATTTCTCCGACACGATAAAACAGTAGGCTTGATAAGACACCATCATTCAAGAACGTATTCGGTGCTAACGGGACGCGAATTTGATAAACATAACGATAGGCAGCTTGTTTCGCCTCAAATGTTCGAATCAATCCAATTCCTTCGAGCTTAAAAAGCTCCTCTTTAAATTCATCAACAGAAAAGCCTAACAATGTTCCTAGTTCTGCATGTGAGATATATTGTGATTTCGTTTTACCAGGAATCATCTCACTCCAAAACGTTTGGTACAGACCAAGTGCTTTTACACCGATGATCGGCTGATATAAATAATAGAGGGATTGATAAGCTTCACGATCGACGACACCATTACTCATGATTAAACATAAGTCCGTTCCCGATACATCACGTTCCAACATCTGTTTCGTCCCTTCTTTCGTGAGAAAAAGAGAGGTGCGTTCTGACCTACAGACGACCTCTCCTCGATTACGTTAAATTTTCACGTTCATTTTCTTGATGGCGTTCCATTAGTTCAGATAACTCTTGGAAAAAGACATTGATGTCTTTGAATTGTTTATAGACACTCGCAAAACGGACGTAAGCCACTTCATCAACAGAAGCGAGTTCATTCAAGACGAGCCGGCCGACTTGTTCACTCGGAATTTCATGTTGTGCCGTTGCCCGTAAGGCTTTTTCGACACGACTGACGACCGTTTCGAGTTGCTCAATTGAAATCGGACGTTTTTCACATGCACGGACGAGTCCACGTAAAATTTTATCACGATTGAATTCGTCACGGGTCCCATCCTTTTTCACAATGATGAGTGGTGTTTGTTCAATCATCTCGAATGTTGTAAAACGATAACCACATGATTCACATTCACGACGGCGCCGAATCGAGCCAAAATCTTGCACAGGTCTCGAATCGAGAACCTTCGTCCCGTTATAATTACAGGCTGGACAACGCATGCCGCACCTCCGTTCACGTAAATTCTTTTGTTCCAATCATTTTCAATCGGTATGTCGCATCTAATTCTCGATAGATTGTTTCAATCCATTGCTCGAGGTCCGGACCAAGTAATCCTTCGCGATGCAAAAATAGATCAACAGCTGTTCTACCAGAACCGACCATGATGACTGTCGCTAGTCCATCTAACCCAGTTCCTTGAAAAGATAATTCTCCTCGTTCAACATCAATTCGTTTAACGGTTCCGTGTTGCTTCGCCACGACAGTCTCAAGACCTGTAAACAACATCTCGGGAGTCGCAGCATAATAGTGCGTTCGTAATTTTTCGTTTTTATGCGTATCAGACGTTTCAAGTTGTTTTTGCAAACGTTCTTTAAATCCCATCCGCCATCACCTTTTCTGTTTTCTTCTACTATTAAGAATAACAGACGTCAGACATATTAAAAAGCCCTCGCCATAAAGACGAGGGCTGGTAGTTCGTGTTTTTGTCAGTTAACGTGCTGAATCGTAGCTGCCGGAACTTTAACTGGTCCCATGCCACGCGGAATTTCGACATTTTCACGGATTTTTGCATCTAATGCGTCAGCGATATAATTCGCTGCGATTGCTGGATCGATGCGATCCCCACACGTAAAGACATCAACTGATGCATATCCGTGTTCTGGGAAGCTATGAATCGTCAAATGCGATTCAGAAATGATGACGACGCCGCTTACTCCGTGTGGAGCAAACTTATGGAATGCGACTTCGCGTACCTCTGCACCTGCTTGAAGTGCTGCGTCAACGAAGAGTCGTTCGACAAACTCCATGTCGTTTAATTTTTCAGGATTACAATCCCAAAGTTCTGCAATAATGTGTCTTCCCATAGTATCCATTAGTGGATCCCCCCTACATTCAATGGTCTTCAAAGTATAGTCATGATCACTTACTTTGCGCCTGAGTCGTTCGCACCCACGGGGGAAAGTTAGTCCAGAGAGGTCCTAACCCTTTAAGCTGCGATTGCCAGACCGATTGAAGTTCACGATTTGAATTATAGCGAGTATCAAAAAGATACACAAGGATAAATTTTAAATTCCAGCGTCTATTTATTAAAAAACCGCTCTATCTGTTGGTATAGAGCGGTTTCAAAAGTATAAATTATTTTAATTCTAATTCCTTTTCAACCGTTGTCGCCTCAATATGTGCTCCAATCATCTGAACGAGATCGACGACACGACATGAATATCCCCATTCATTGTCGTACCAAGCAAGCACCTTCACTTGGCGTCCACCCATGACCATCGTCGATAGACCATCGACGACCGTCGAACGGACCTCCCCGTTAAAATCAATCGAAACGAGCGGTTCCATCGTCAACCCTAGAATCCCGTCTAACGCACCGTCCGCTGCTTTCACGAACGCTTCGTTTACTTCTGCGACCGTCGTATCACGACTCACTTCGACGACGAGGTCAACGAGCGACACGTTCGGTGTCGGAACACGGAGCGCAAGCCCGTTCAACTTCCCTTCGAGATGCGGTAAAACGAGCGAAATGGCACGTGCCGCACCAGTGGATGTCGGAATAATCGATGATCCACAAGCTCGTGCCCGACGTAAATCCTTATGTGGATTATCAATATTATTTTGATCATTCGTAAAAGCATGAATCGTCGTGACGAGTCCCGTCTCGATTCCGAATGCTCGATCGATGACTTGAACGACAGGCGCAAGACAATTCGTCGTACAGGATGCATTCGAGACGACATGATCGTTCTCATGATCGTACATCGCATCGTTGACCCCCATTACGATTGTCCGAATGTCCCCTTTCGCCGGTGCCGTGATCACGACTTTTTTTGCTCCCGCCAACACATGTTTACTTGCGCCGTCTTTCGAATTGAACTTTCCTGTTGCTTCGACGACGACATCAATCTCAAGTTCCCCCCACGGTAATAACTCAGGATTGCGTTCGCTGACGATTTTCAC
This sequence comes from Exiguobacterium sp. QJM3NY_9, assembly GCF_056173545.1. Lineage (NCBI taxonomy): Bacteria > Bacillati > Bacillota > Bacilli > Caryophanales > Exiguobacterium > Exiguobacterium sp. QJM3NY_9. The sequence continues at coordinate 2,196,808 of NZ_CM149679.1, forward strand.
GAGTTGTTCATTAATCATCAAACCACCCTCGACAATCTCGACCGGGTATTCAAACTTCCCATGGACCGTATCGTACTTAATTAAGTGTGCGAGTGTTTCCGGTGGATAACTTGCATTAATTGCGACGACCTGACTTTTCCCCTCAGCGATTAATCGACGGAACACCATTCGACCAATACGCCCAAACCCGTTAACTGCCACCTTGACTCCCATGTGCGGATCCCCCTTCAATGTGACGGATAATGCTCCGTTTACAGATAGAACTATATCATGAAATGTAAGCGATTTCATTATGTAAACAAAAAAAAGTTGAGAGAAGTCATGAACTTCTCCCAAAACGATACTTCTACTTCTTTAATTTTGTTTTCGCTCCAAACCTCAACGCGTGACAGGTAACGTTTTTAACCACTGATCGATTTGTCGGTATAACGCTTCGACCGTTCCTTCGTTGACCAACACATAGTCGGCGAGGAGACGTTTCTGTTCAATATCGAGTTGAGATTGCACACGTGATTGTGCTTCCTCCCGTGACATTTGATTGCGTTCCATCAAGCGATCCAATTGTAGAGAAGCATTACAATAGACGACCACGACTTGATCGACAAGCTGTTTCCAATCTCCTTCTAATAAAAGCGGGATATCAAAAACAACTAAAGATTCTTCTTGCTGTTCCAATTCGTCTGCCCGGGCGAGCATCTGTTGTCGAATCTTCGGATGCATCAACTCATTCAGTAAATTCCGTTTTTCACTATCGTGAAAAATAATTTCACCAAGCTTGGCTCGGATTAATATCCCATCTTCAAATGCTTCCGGAAAGGCAGCTTTCACATCTTGATAAGCCAGTCCATCCGGTTCCATGACTTCCCGCGCGATCAAATCAGCATCGATGACCGGAATCCCATTCGTTTGTAGATACGTCGCGACGGTACTCTTTCCCGTCGCGATTCCTCCCGTCAAACCGATTCTCATAACGCGACCTGCTGACAGTTCGGACAGAAGTGTGTCCCACGTCCACCAACCTTGATTTTTTCAATCGCTGTCCCGCAACGCGGACACGGGACACCTGTTTGACCATACACAGCAAGTTGCAGTTGAAACTCCCCTTTTCCGGATGGCGAGACATAACTCCGAATCGTACTGCCGCCACTTTCGACGGCTTTTTGTAAGACATCGACACCTGCGACGTGAATCCGCGAAATATCGTCAAGCGTCAAGGCCCCTGCTTTCGTTAACGGATGAACCCGTGCCGCGAACAACGTCTCATCGACATAGATGTTCCCAAGTCCTAAAAAGATCGATTGATCGAGCAATGCTGTCTTGATCGGGCTGCGTTTTTTGCGAATTAGATTTTCGGCTAAGACTTCCGCCGTGAACGTCGGATCAAACGGTTCCCGCTCGAGTTGGGCAAGTGGTGGGACCTGCATCACGGTCGCTTTTTCCCGCAACTCCATCGTCCCGAACTTTCGGACGTCGTTATAATGCAACTCTGAGCCGTCTGTGAATCGGAAGATGACATGAGTATGCTTATCTTTTTCAATCGCTTGTGGATACGGAAAATATTTCCCTTCCATTCGTAAATGACTGACGAGATAAAATTGTTCAAATGCAAATAAAAGAAATTTCCCGCGCCGTTCGACCCGTTCGATCCGCTCTTGCTTCAAAGCGTCGACAAACGGTGCGACTTCCATTCCCCGAATCATCTTCGGATGGAAGACCTTCACAGAAGAAATCGTTTTTCCAGAGACCGTCCGCTCCAGACTACGTCTGACGGTCTCGACTTCAGGTAATTCAGGCAAACTAGCTCCTCCTCTAACAGATTATTTCGTTTCGTACCATGAATGCCCCGCATCCCCGTCAACGCGTAACGGCACTGACAATTCGACCGTCTGCTCCATCGCTTGTTTGACGAGTGCTTTTAAAGCGTCCAGTTCTTCGTCTGGTGCTTCAAATATCAATTCATCATGTACTTGAAGCAATAAACGCGCCTTGAGTGGTGACGCTTCAAGCGCAGCATGGACATCGAGCATCGCTTTTTTGATGATATCTGCCGCCGATCCTTGAATCGGTGTATTGATTGCCGTCCGTTCTGCAAAACCACGTAAGTTAAAGTTCTTCGAATTGATGTCCGGGATATTACGACGCCGGTTCATCAATGTCTCGACGAATCCATTCGCGCGTGCTTTTTCGATTGCAGCATCCATGAATAACTTGATTTGCGGGAACAACTCAAAATAACGATCGATGAAGTCTTGTGCTTCTTTTCGACTGATATTCAAGTTTTGCGACAAACCATAATCACTGATACCGTAGATGATTCCGAAGTTGACAGCCTTCGCTTGGCGACGCATGTTTCCTGTCACATCACCCGGATCGACCGAAAAAACACTACTCGCTGTTTGCGTATGAATGTCAGCGTCGTGCAGGAATGCATCGACCAGCGTTTTATCTTCCGACATATGCGCCATGACACGCAACTCAATTTGTGAGTAGTCGGCAGCGTACAGTGACCATCCGGCTTGACTCGGAACAAACGCTTTACGAATCTTACGTCCCTCTTCAATCCGGACAGGAATATTTTGCAGGTTCGGGTTAACGGAGCTGAGTCGTCCCGTTTGGGCGATCGTCTGCGCGAACCGTGTATGGATTTTCCCATCTTCTTTAATGACTTTTTGTAAACCTTCGACGTACGTCGATTGGAGTTTTTGCAGTTCACGGTATAGCATGATGTGGTCGATGACCGGATGGAGTGGTCTTAACTTCTCTAAGACGTCTGCTGCCGTCGAATAACCCGTCTTCGTTTTCTTAAAGGCAGGAAGTTCGAGTTTTTCGAACAGGATGACGCCAAGTTGTTTCGGTGAGTTGATATTGAACGCTTCACCCGCTTGACCATAAATCAATTCCTCAAGATCCGTTAAGCGTCCTGCAAGATCATGTTGCATCTCTTGTAATGTCGCGACATCAACACGGATGCCGGTCCACTCCATTTCAGCAAGCACACCTGACAAAGGACGTTCGAGCGTTTCATACAATTCGAATTGTTGGTTCGCTTTGAGCTCTTCTTGTACTTTCGGGAACAACCGCTCAATCATCCGTGCTTTTTCTGCCAAATAAGGATGCAACAGTTCGTCTGTCGGCACGCTACGCTTTGCACCTTTTCCAAGGACTGCTTCTTCACTCGGCGCCATCATCGCATAATGACCGGCAATCGACGCAAGTGTCGTCCCACCGCTCAAGTTCAATAAGTAGCCAGCGAGTAACAAGTCATCGAAGGCTTGCAGTTTTAAACCATGTTTCCGTAACGCAAAAGCAGCTTGTTTTGCATCGAGACAGATTTTTTGATGGTCCGACTCGATCCATTCACGAAAAGCAGGATCCTCGACCAATTCACGAGAAGCGACATAAATTTGATTCGGTGTCGCGATACTAAAACCGATGATGTCTTCTTCCATATAGTCTTCGCGCAACTGCTCGACGACGAGGACAGCATCCTGCACGTCTGAAGGAAGTGTCGTAATCGTCTCGACGTTCAATTGTTCCTTGTCCTCTTCCTTGATGACAGGAGCAAAACGATTCGTTAACGATTTAAACCCGAGCGATTGGAATAACGAATACGGTACTTGTGTGTCGACATCACTGATTTGTAAATCAGGCAACGTGACGTCGAGCGGGACATCGAGTTTGATTGTCGCAAGTTCTTTCGACAACCGGGCAAGGTCCTCGTTCGCGATGACCTTCTCTTTTTGTTTTCCTTTTAAGTCTTCGACATGCTCATACAGTCCTTCGACTGAACCATACGCAGAAATTAATTTAATCGCTGTTTTTTCGCCGATACCAGGAATCCCGGGAATGTTATCCGATTTATCACCCATCAGCCCTTTTAAATCAATCATTTGAATCGGCTTCAGTCCACCGTATGTCTCGGCAAACAAGTCTTCCGTCATACACTGAACGTCCGTGATACCGCGCTTCGTGATCAATACCTCGACTTGATCGGTGACGAGTTGAAGTAAATCTTTATCACCCGTGACGATCCGTGTCCGGTCTGCCGGCATCGTCCGCGCTAGGGTTCCAATCAAATCATCTGCTTCATAACGATGAAGCTCCATCATTTGAATACCGAGCGCTTCACAGATATCACGTACAATCGGGAACTGCTCCCGTAGTTCAGACGGCGTCTTTTCTCGACTTCCCTTGTATTCTTGGTACACATCGTGGCGGAACGTTTCGCTCGAAGCATCAAACGCGACTAACATATGCGTCGGTTGCTCCTCTTCAAGTAATTTAAGTAACATCATCGTAAAGCCGTAAGCGGCGTTCGTGTTACGTCCTTGTGCGTCCGTCATCGGCGGCAAGGCAAAAAAGGCACGATACGTTAGTGAGTTTCCGTCAATCAATAAAAGTTTGTTTTCCATCGTCTCCGCTCCTTTGGAAGAATTTCTGTTCTTATTGTATCACTCTACACACATTTGTTCGCTAAAAACGCCATAAAAAAAGACGATTGGCTGTGAAGCCAATCGCCTTGTGGTGTACGACACGGGAGCTGAACCAGTCGTTCCACAGATGATGAAGAAGGTATCTTTAGCATACAATCGCTCTGTAAAGAGAATATGAACTCACGGTGAAGTTCAGCCTTTTTTCGGTAAACGTATCGTAAAGGTCGTTCCTTGTTGCTCCTCCGACTCGACATCAATCGTTCCATGATGCAAATCGATGATGTGTTTAACGATGGCAAGACCTAACCCTGTCCCACCTGAATTACGACTTCTCGCTTTGTCAATCCGATAGAAACGTTCGAAAATCCGTTGCGTTTCTTTCGGATGTATTCCGATCCCGTCATCCTTGATTTGGAGCGTGACCATCTCTTCCCCGTCTTCTAGGCTGACCCAGACATTCCCACCATTCGGCGTATAATTCAAAGCATTGGCAACTAGGTTGACGACGACTTGTTTCAACCGATTCAAGTCTGCCCGGATGAAGACTTCCTCTTCCGTCTCGATATGGATCGTCATCTCTTTTTCTTGCGCCTTATGATGCAGCAACGCCTCTGTCTCGTTAATCAGACTCGTCACATCTACAATCGTCGTCTCAAGTTGATAGTTATCTTGTTCAAGACGCGATAACTCCAACAAGTCCTCTACTAATGTCTGCATCCGCTCAGACTCATCGTGAATGATATTCAAAAATTGTTCGCGGATTTCCGGTACGTCTTGCGCACCGTCAAGCAAGGTTTCCGCAAATCCTTTAATCGACGTTAATGGTGTCTTTAACTCGTGACTAACATTTGCGACGAAGTCTTTCCGCATCTGCTCCAGCTTCTTGATTTCCGTGATGTCATTGAAAACGACGGTCGTACCTTGGACACGGCCATTCTTACCGAAGATTGGTGCCGCACTGACCATGAACGTCCGACTATTGATTCCAAAGCGGACACTCGATTGTTTCCGGTTCGGTTTTTCCGTCAAGTAAACATCTTCAATGACTTGACTCATTTTCTCATTTGGCAACACACGATAATACAGTTGACCATTTGATTTACCATGAATGTTGAACATTTCCCGATACGTCCGATTGACGAGGAGAACGTAGCCTTTTTCATCAATCAACATCAGACCGGCACCCATGTATTCAATCAACGACTCAAGTCGCGCGCGTTGCATCGCTTCACCGGACGAAGCATTTTCTAAATTACGTGCGAGTAAATTGATCGACTTCCCTAAGTCCCTTGATTCATCTGGTGAATTTAACTCATAGACACGGGATTTATAGTTTCCGTGCGATAGTTCACGCAAAACTTCCGTCGCTTCCGCTACAGGACGTAAGAACCGTTTCGTCGAGCTGTAGACGGTAAAGAAAATCATAAACAAAGACACGATAAGCGAAAGAACGATCACCGTCCAAATGCGTGAGTAGATGACATCTAAGTCTTTCGTATAACGAATCAAGCTGAGGTACACTTCATTTCCACTAGCTGTCTGGACAGGTTTCGTGAACTGGAGACTCGTATCATCGGTCTTCGATTCGAACGTCCCATCCATCGGAATCGCTGAGAAATTGATTGCCCGCACATTTAATTTCGTAACATCAACGGGTGTCCCGGCAATGATTTCTCCCCGTGAGTTAAATAAAATCATATCGAAATGCGATTCTGCGTACAATTGGTCGACATACGCAGCCATCTCTTCTAACGATCGACCTTGTAAAATCGTTTCAACGAGTGATGTTTCATCCATCAACTTTTCTTTTTCGTTATTCACATAAAACTCTTTAAACGATTGTCCTAACAAAAAACCAAGCGCAATCAGCACAAGACTGATGAAGGACAACATTTTTAGTATGAATCGTTTTCGGTATTTGCTCATTCCACTTTCGGCTCCTCCATCTTATATCCGAGCCCACGGATTGTTTTAATATAGATTGGTTTTTTCGTATTCGGTTCAATCTTTTCACGTACGTGACTGATATGCACATCGACAATTCGCGTATCTCCGACGAAATCATAGTTCCAAATCGCAGATAGGAGTTGATCACGTGTCAAAACCCGACCTTTATTTTTAGCGAGGTAAACGAGCAACTCGAACTCTTTTGGTGTGAGCTCTAGCCGTTCCTCTGCTTTGAACGCTTCATAGTTATCCGGAACGATTTTGACGTCCCCGATTAAAATCGTCCCATCCGTCGTTTCTTCCGTCGCGACTTGCTGATTCATTCGGCGAAGAATCGCCTTGACACGGGCTACGACTTCACGCGGACTAAACGGTTTCGTCAAATAATCGTCTGCTCCGAGCTCAAGTCCCAGCACTTTATCAAATTCGTCATCTTTTGCCGTCAACATCAAGATTGGTGTGTTGATTTTTTGTTGGCGAAGTCGTTTACAGACTTCAAGCCCATCCAGTTCCGGTAGCATTAAATCGAGTACAATCAATGCGGCATCTTGCTTTTCCGCTAATTTTAAACCGGACATGCCATCGTGGGCAGTCTCTACAATAAAGCCAGCTTGTTCTAAATTGAATTTCAAAAGTGTAGCGATCGAGAGTTCGTCATCAACAACAATTATTTTATCTTTCAAAACAGTCGGCCTCCTCGGCAAATCTCATCTTTGAATGCGGAATTCATTGGAATCCACTTCTTCTGTCTTCATCTTAACGACTTTTCCTACTGAATCACAAATCTTTCTTGCCTTTCTTTACACAATCTTTAAGGTCAAGCTACGTCGAAAGTCAGATTTCCGTGTAAAAGCCCATCAATTCGGGAAACAATACTATACCGTCAATGAATCTGGAGGAATAGACATGGAATGGAACAGCCCTTTACTCGCTGCATTTACCGCATGGTTTATCGCACAAGCCGCAAAACTCGTCACAGGTGTCATCAAGAATAAAACTTTTGATCTTGAAATCATGTTCGCGTCAGGCGGCATGCCAAGTTCACATAGTTCGACCGTCGTCGCTCTCGCCGTCGTCATCGGCTTCCAAGAAGGCTTCGGTTCGTCGCTGTTCGCTCTCGCGACCATCTTTGCAGTCATCATCATGTATGACGCGACAGGCGTCAGGCAGGCTGTTGGGTTACAGGCAAAATTACTGAATGACTACTTCAAGGGAATCCGTCATGACACACCACTATTAAACGAATTAGTCGGACACACGGAATTCCAAGTATTCGTCGGCATGTTGCTTGGTTTAGCAGTCGGTTTCCTATGGCCCGTTTTGTTCGCTTAACCAGAAAACCCCTAACGACCATCTTTGTGCACTTAGATGTCGGTCAGGGGTTTTTTTTGAGACCTTTTGCTAACGATTGACGTGTAGAACAAAAAGAGGTGAGCTATATGGCACGTTGTACGTATTGTCGACATACTTGGACAGCAAAAGAAGTCCGGAACCTCATCTTTTCGAAAGATGGAAAAGACTGTTCTTCTTTTGAGAATCGCCAGTATTTTTTAATCAAACACCAAGGATACTTACTGAGCATCGGATATTTAAATGAATTCCTTACCTTCCTCCTCGTGATCACCTTCACCTGGTACACAAGGCTTTCACAAACGAAAGAACAAACTTTTTTTAACGCAAACACCACGCCTTCCTGAAACAGTCAAGACTGTCTAGAAAGGCGTGGTGTTGTAATTTCACATTCATAAAATCGTCAGGACAGATCGAACGGTCTCCGCCGAACGGTCAAGCGATTGTTGTTCGTCTTCTGTCAATTCAAGCTCGATAATCTGTTCGAGACCATTCCCACCGATGATCGTCGGAACCCCAAAGTATAGATCGTGATAGCCATACTCTCCTTCAAGATACGCGATGGCTGGTAAAATCCGTCGCTGATCTTTTAGGATTGCCTCTACCATCTCAACGATGGCAGCTGCTGGCGCATAGTAGGCAGAGCCGTTACCAAGTAACTGAACGATTTCTCCGCCACCTTTACGTGTCCGTTCAACGATTGCCGCGAGGCGGTCGGCAGAAATGAGTTTCTCGACCGGAATACCGCCTGCTTGTGAATAGCGAAGTAACGGTACCATGTCGTCTCCGTGTCCGCCGAGAACAAATCCTGAGACGTCCTTGACGGAAACATTCAACTCCATGGCGATGAACGTCCGGAACCGTGCCGTATCGAGCACACCCGATTGACCGATGACCCGCTCTTTCGGAAATCCTGACTCCTGAAAGACCGTATACGTCATCGCATCAACCGGATTCGTCAAGACGATGATGATCGATTCCGGTGCATGCTGAACGATTTCTTTTGTCACCGATTTCATGACAGTTGCATTCGTGCTGACTAAGTCTTCCCGACTCATTCCCGGTTTCCGGGCGATACCCGCCGTGATGATGACGATATCTGAGTCACTGATGTCCTTGTAGTCAGACGTTCCTTGAATCCATGAATCAAATCCTTGAATCGGAGCCGTTTCCTGTAAATCAAGTGCTTTGCCTTTTGTCGGATCTTCCAGTTGCGGCATATCGACGAGTACGATATCTCCAAGCTCTTTTTGAGCAAGATAAAGTGCTGTCGTCGCTCCCGTAAATCCACTACCGATGACTGAAATTTTCTTCCGCTTGTTCATCTTCCCATACCCCCTCTAATCCGAGATTACATGTTTTTGATGAGTTCATCCGCGAATTCAGAACATTTCACTTCTGTCGCGCCATCCATGAGACGTGCGAAGTCATATGTGACCACTTTTTCTTCGATTGATGTTTCCATCGACTTGATGATTAAATCAGCCGCTTCGTTCCAGCCAAGGTGACGGAACATCATTTCTCCTGAAAGAATGACAGAAGATGGGTTTACTTTATCAAGACCAGCATACTTCGGTGCAGTACCGTGCGTTGCTTCAAAGATTGCATGTCCAGTCAAGTAGTTGATGTTTGCTCCAGGAGCAATTCCGATTCCACCGACTTGTGCTGCAAGTGCATCTGAAATGTAGTCTCCGTTTAAGTTCATTGTCGCAACGACATCAAACTCTTTTGGACGCGTGAGAATTTGTTGTAAGAAGATATCTGCAATTGAATCTTTGACGATCAATTTGCCAGCAGCTTCAGCTTCAGATTGCGCTTTGTTTGCTGCGTCAGCACCTTCTTCTTCTTTGATGCGGTCATACTGGTTCCATGTGAAGACATGCTCTGCGTATTCACGCTCAGCAAGCTCGTATCCCCAGTTTTTGAAAGCACCTTCTGTGAACTTCATGATGTTTCCTTTATGAACGAGCGTCAATGAAGCACGTTTGTTTTCGAGTGCATATTCGATTGCAGCACGGACGAGGCGTTCTGTACCTTCTTTTGAAATCGGTTTAATTCCGAGACCCGATGTTTCTGGGAAGCGAATTTTGTTGACACCCATTTCTGTTTGGAGGAAGTTAAGTAATTTTTGTGCACCTTCGCTACCTTCTGCATATTCGATTCCTGCGTAGATGTCTTCTGTGTTTTCACGGAAGATGACCATATCAGTATCTTCAGGACGTTTAACAGGTGACGGAACACCAGTGAAATAACGTACCGGACGGAGACATGTGTACAAGTCGAGTTCTTGACGAAGGGCAACGTTCAGTGAACGAATTCCACCACCGACTGGTGTCGTGAGTGGTCCTTTGATTGCGATGATGTGCTCGCGGATTAGGTCAAGCGTTTCTTCAGGAAGCCAGCTACCTGTTTTATTGAATGCTTTTTCGCCTGCATAGACTTCTTTCCATTCAATTTTCTTTTCGCCGTTGTATGCTTTTTCGACTGCAGCGTCAAATACGCGAACTGCGGCATTCCAGATATCAGGTCCAGTGCCATCACCGATGATGAAAGGAATGATTGGAGCGTTAGGTACGTGCAATGTCCCGTTTGTTACCGTGATGTTTTCGCCTTGAATTGTAGCCATGTGTAAAATCCCCCTTGAATAATAGTTAACGTCAAAAAGCAGGAGAGGATTGCTCCTCTCCGTCGCTTAACGTTCGTTCATAGACACGTATGTCCGGTGCGTTTCACCAATATAATCTGCGCGTGGGCGAATGAGGCGATTGTCACTATATTGCTCTAAAATGTGCGCTAACCAACCTGACATCCGACTAACAGCAAAGATTGGTGTAAACAATTCTGTTTCAAGACCAAGTGCATGGTACGTAGAAGCAGAATAGAAATCAACATTTGGTTTCAATCCTTTTTCCGACTGGACGATTTCGTCAACCTTAACTGACATCTCATACCATTTCGGCTCCCCGATTTGAGCAGTCAATTGACGGCTCATCTCTTGAAGGTGCTTCGCGCGTGGATCACCATCTTTATAAACACGGTGACCGAAGCCCATGATTTTTTCCTTGTTCTTAAGTTTATTATGAACATACTCGCCAACCTTTTCAACCGAATCAATTTCAGTCAACATTTTCATGACCGCTTCGTTCGCTCCACCATGAAGTGGACCTTTGAGTGCACCCATTGCTGCCGTCACACCTGAATAGACATCAGAAAGTGTCGCGACACAAACACGTGCTGTGAACGTCGAGGCGTTCAACTCATGATCGGCGTGAAGCACAAGCGCTTGGTTGAATGCTTTTTCAGCAACTTCCGTCGGCTCTTCACCTGTCAACATATACAGGAAGTTCGCAGCGTACGAAAGACCGGATTTTGGTGCAATCGGATCGTGCCCCTTCTTGATACGCGCGTACGCCGTTACGAGCGTCGCGATTTGTGCTTGGAGTTTGATGGCTTTAGCGTAGTTCGCCTCTGTCGACATATCTTCAGCAGACTCATCATACAATGCAAGCTGTGATAAAGCAGTTCGGATGGCTGCCATCGCATTCGCTGTTTTCGGAGCTACTTTTAACGTCTCAAGTACAGCCGGTGCAACTTCTGCTTCAGTAATTAAAGCTTCTGAAAGTTGCTTTAACTCATCTTCTTTTGGCAAACGATCATTCCAAAGTAAGAAGACGACTTCTTCAAATGAGGCGTGCTCCGCCAAATCATCAATTGTATAACCACCATACGTCAACTGACCATCGATAATCGAACTAATCTTCGATGCTGTCGCGACGATTCCTTCTAACCCTTTTGTTTGAGTCATGTAAAAATCCCCCTTTTTTTCCCCCAGAAATTTAAAACGCTTTCATTTCCGTATTGAAAAAAAGACGTCTACTCAAGAAATCCCCTTGCTGAATCGCTTGTTCTTGAATAGACCATCTTGTTTCTGTCCTTAGTATAAACAAAATTAACCAAAAAGTGAACGAACTTGCATACTATTATCAAAAAATTAATTCGTTTGCGTTCATTTAAGTCACTTAGCCACTAAATGCTTTTGATATAACATCCCACATTCCAATGACGAGTGCAGCGATTCCTGCTCCTATCAATGGACCTACGGGAACACCTCTGAATAAACCGACCGCAAGAATTGTTCCGGCAAGCAGTGCCGTTGTGACGAGTGGATCTTCCTTCATCAAACCGACCCCGTGTGCAGCAACGATTGCGACGAATATTCCCGCTAAAAATGAAATGATTCCGATATGACCCCGGATGCTGTTTAACAATTCCTTAAACCCAATGTCCCCTGCCGCAATCGGCACGAGAATTGCAGCCGTGATCAATGTCACTCCCCAGGTGATCCCCTTCGCCTGCAACGATGGGAAGAGGCGACTATCTAATCCAATCGCTTTGACGATTAACAAGAAGGCAGCTGCGATGATGAGTGACTTATTTTGCGCAATGACTCCGATTAAAACGAGACCAATTAAAAAGAGATAGGCTTCCATGACGACCCCCATGTTTCGAAAAAACGGACATGGCTTTCGCCATATCCGTTTCATTGATTATGCGTTGTACAATTTCCCTGTCAATGGATCGATTGAAATCATTTGACCATCTGTAAAGATTGTCAAAGCATTTTCAACACCGACGATGACTGGTTTGCCGAGTGAAGGACCTACGATACCAGCATGGCTTGTCAATCCGCCATCTACTGTGATCATTGCAGCTGATAACTCGATTGCAGGCATCATGTCACGATCTGTTGAGTTCGTAACAAGAATCATACCTTTTTTTGCTTTCGCGTTTGCTTCTTCAGCTGTGTGCGCGATGACGACTTCGCCAACGACACCACGTTCGCCGATTCCGCGACCGTTCGCGATTTCTTTACCAACGATATGAATTTTCAACATGTTCGTTGTACCGGCAGTCAGAGCAGGGATCCCCGCAGAGATGACGACGAGGTCACCGTCTGTGACGAATCCAGCATCTTTTGCTGTATCGGCAGCAAGTGTCAACATATCATCCGTGTTGTCCGAGAGATGATCAACGACGATTGGGTACACACCCCAGACGATATTCAACTGACGCGCAACACGCGCGCTTGGTGTGACCGCAACGATGTTCGCCTCTGGACGGTATTTTGAAATCCGTGATGCCGTGTAGCCTGATTGTGTCGGCGTCAAGATTGCTTTTGCGTCCAAGTTGATTGATGTATGCGTAACCGCTTGAGCGATTGCATCCGTCACCGTGTGCTCACTACGCGTTTGACGATCTTTCAATAATTTTTTGTAGTCGAGCATTTTTTCTGTCCGCTTCGCAATCGTATGCATCATTTGAACAGACTCGATCGGGTAATCCCCTGCTGCTGTTTCGCCTGAAAGCATGATTGCATCCGTTCCATCAAGAATCGCATTCGCGACGTCTGATGCTTCAGCACGTGTCGGACGTGGGAAACGTTGCATCGAATCAAGCATCTGTGTTGCTGTGATGACTGGTTTACCATAGTGATTACAAATTTTGATGAGGTCTTTTTGAGCTGGTGTTACTTCTTCAGTCGGAATCTCGATTCCAAGATCACCACGTGCAACCATCAAACCGTCTGAAATCGCGATGATTTCTTCGATGTTGTCGAAACCTTCTTGGTTTTCGATTTTCGGGAAGATTTTGATGTGGCTCGCGTTGTGTTTTTCAAGTAATTGACGAATCGCCACAACGTCAGACGCACGACGGACGAATGAAGCAGCGATTAAATCGATGTCACTTTTGATTCCGAACTCGATGTCTGCGATATCTTTATCTGTCAAAGCAGGTAAGTTAACTTTTACGTTCGGTAAGTTAACACCTTTTTTCGTTTTGATGATACCTTCGTTTTCGATGTCACAAAGAAGTTCACGGTTCGCAAGTTTCTCCGCAACACGAAGTCCGATTAATCCATCGTCTAACATGATCATCGAACCGACTTCGACATCATCATACAAACCGTCGTATGTCACAGAGAATTTATCTGCTGTACCGACGATTTCATTTGCATCACCGCTGACGACGATGACTTGTTTGCCACGGACGAGAAGCGCTTTTCCTTCTTCAAACGTATGCGTCCGGATTTCAGGACCTTTTGTATCTAAAAGGATTGTTACTAATTTGTTTGCTTCTTCAGCTGCGCGACGGATATCCGTGATTCGTGCGCCGTGTTCTTCATAGTCACCGTGTGAGAAGTTCAAACGAGCGACGTTCATTCCTGCTTCAATCATTTCTGGAAGACGTTTTTCTGACGCCGGTCCAATCGTACATACAATTTTAGTTCTGCGCATATTCCATAAACCTCCTACAATGTTTGGCCGTTTGTCAACAGTGCCAATAAACCTAACCAAAATAACCTCGAGTATTAAAGATATATTAGATTGAGAGTTGTTTCGACAATTCTAAGATATCAAGATCGAGTACATGTTTGTTTTCATCTAATGCTTCGTCAATATCAAGATCCATCATTTTACCACCCCGAACGCCAACAACACGTCCCTGTTTACCTTCAAGTAAAATGTCGATTGCGTAAGCGCCCATCCGGCTCGCAAGTACGCGGTCAGCAGCTGTTGGCGCTCCTCCACGTTGAACATGACCTAACACGGTAACGCGTGTATCAAGCCCTGTTTCTTTCGCGATTTGATCCCCAACATCTTGCGCCCGACCTGCACCTTCAGCGACGATGACGATCGAGTGTTTTTTACCACGATTGACACCACTTTGAATACGATCGAGGACTTCTTTTAAATCTTCTGGACGCTCTGGAACAAGAATCGACTCCGCCCCACCTGCTAATCCAGCATAGAGTGCGATATCTCCAGCATCACGACCCATGACTTCGATGACATATGTCCGTTCATGCGAAGATGCCGTATCCCGGATTTTATCGATTGCTTCGAGCGCTGTATTGAGCGCTGTATCAAATCCAATCGTATAATCCGTTCCTGGAATATCATTATCAATCGTTCCCGGAAGACCGATTGTCGGGAAACCAAGTCCCGTCAGTTTTTGAGCACCACGGTACGACCCGTCGCCACCTACGACGACAAGTGCGTCAATTTCGAATTTCTTCAAGTTGACGACTGCTTTTGCACGTCCTTCTTCTGTGCGGAACTCAGGACAGCGAGCTGAACGAAGGAACGTTCCTCCACGCTGAATAATGTCCCCAACTGACCCAAGGTTCAATTGGACGAGATCTCCATTGATTAAACCTTGATATCCATTGTAGACACCAAATACTTCTAGGCCATGAAAAATTGCTTTACGTGTAACAGCACGCACCGCAGCATTCATCCCGGGTGCATCTCCACCACTTGTTAAGACAGCAATCCGTTTTAAACTCACGTTAATCACCTCTCTATTAATCTGAATCTAAAATAGCACGTTGTTTTCTTGTTTTACAACAGGGCAGATTGCATAAACTTGAACCGACAGTTTGTTCAGCCTATCACGAAGTAAGGAATCCCAACCATGATAGCGATTACATGCCCCTTATGTGCCAATCCGGTGATATTTTTCTGTGCGCTTCTCAATCAGCTGTTCTGATGTTAACTGTGTAAGATACGCAAGCTTCTGTTCTAGTACAACTTTTAATTTGTCCGCCTGTAATGAAACATCTAAATGTGCCCCACCAATGACTTCAGGAATGATTGCATCCGCAATCCCTAGACGCAATAAATCGGGTGCAGTAATTCGCATTGATTCCGCTGCTTGTTCTGAAAGACTTGCATCTTTCCAAAGCAAAGCAGCTGCACCTTCAGGTGATATGACAGAGTACGTTGAGTTCTCGAGCATCAACAGTTCATCACATACACCGATACCAAGCGCTCCACCAGAACCGCCTTCGCCAATGACGATCGAGATGATCGGCACTTCCATGCCAGCCATTTCAAAGAGATTTTTCGCGATCGCCTCGCTTTGGCCGCGCTCTTCCGCTGCACGACCCGGGTAAGCCCCTTTCGTATCGATGAACGTAATGATTGGACGGTTGAACTTCACGGCTTGTTGCATGAGTCGGAGTGCTTTTCGATATCCTTCCGGATGAGGCATTCCAAAGTTTCGGCGGATGTTTTCCTTCGTATCCTTACCACGCTGATGGCCGATGATTGTTACAGGTCGACCGTTCAGCATCGCGATTCCACCAACGATTGCAGCATCATCATATCCATGCCGGTCGCCATGAAGTTCGATGAAGTCGTCACAAATCCGCTCGACGTAATCAAGCGTCGTCGGTCGTTCAGGATGACGTGCCAACTGCACACGGTTCCACGCTTTCATATTCCCATAAATATCGAGTTCTAATCGACGTAATCGTTCTTCGAGCAAATTCAGCTCTTCTTTAAAATCGAGACCTTGCGTTTCCGCCATGTCGTGAAGTTCTAATATTTTCTCGCGTAACGCGATGACTGGTTGATCAAATGGTTGCATGATTGGTTCCCTCCGCGTGCATCATCAGAATTCGTTTATAGTAGGTCTTCAAATCGTGTCGTGATACGACATCATCGAGTTGACCCGCTTGTAGTAGAAATTCCGACGTCTGAAAATCTTCCGGCAATTTTTCTCGAATCGTTTGTTCGATGATCCGTCGTCCTGCAAAACCAATCAATGCGCCCGGCTCTGCAATGTTGTAATCTCCAAGCATCGCAAAACTAGCTGAGACACCACCTGTCGTCGGATGAGTCATGCATGAGATGTAGAGGAGTCCGGCATCCGAATGTTGCTTCAGGAATAAACTTGACTTCGCCATCTGCATTAAACTGACCATGCCTTCTTGCATCCGTGCCCCACCTGAAGCAGAGAAAATCGTTACAGGCAATCGATGTTTCGTTGCATACCGGACTGCTTCTGCAATCGCTGCTCCAACTGCCGCCCCCATCGAACCCATCCGAAAGCGAGCATCCATCACACACGCAACGAGTGGATAACCATCCACCGTACCGACACCACAGACGATGGCTTCTTCAAGACCTGTCCGCACTTGATCCCCCTTCAATTTTTCTGGATAATCTTGAAATTGAAGCGGGTCTGCTTTTACGTTCGGAAGATCAAAATATGTGATGCTACCGTCATCAAATAGTTGCGAAAAACGTTCCTGCGCCGTCAAAGGATGGTGATATCCACATGTACAGACACGCAAGTTGGCTTCAAGTTGTTTCGTATATTGGATTAATTTACATTTTGGACATTTCGTCATCAGTCCGACTGGGACGTCGACCCGTTGCTCTTTCGTCGTCAACGTCACGAACTTTTTAGGTTTTCGAAAAAATGCTTGCACGTTAGTTCCCCCTTGTAGTTCCTAAGAGCGTTTCAGGAGTGCTTCCCGTTCCGCTCGCGTATAGAGTTCCCCTTGACCAAAACTTTGATAAAATGCATTCACTTGTCTCCAAATCCGCTCGAACAAATCATTTTTCACCGTATTGATCAACGTTTCTCGAAACGCAGTATCTGAATCGAGATGTTCTTCCAGAAACGTATAATCGTCCAACTGGGCAATAGCAGATTGTTCAAGTAAGCGAAGTGTTCCTGCTAAATCTTCAAATTTCGAGTCGCCGGTCACTAAAAATTGGGCAATGATTTGAATATAGGTATGGTCGTCACGATTTAAAAGAAAGCTTCCTCCACCATGTCTCGTCTCAATGATTCCGAGATAAGCAAGCGTTCGCAATGCTTCCCTGACGGACGGTCGGCTGATTGCTAGTCGCTCAGCCAACTCACGTTCAGATGGGATCCGATCTCCCGGAACTAATCCATCCTGCTCAATCATCAATTTAATTGCCGCGATGTTCATTTCAAAAGCGTTTCGCTTTTTCTCCATTTTTACGGCACCACCTTTCTGACGTACCCGTCATTACATAAAATCAGGTGGCATTGGTCAGACCAATTACCCCTTATTATAACAAATCTTATTACCTACTACTAGTTTGATCGGGGGACATTTTTTAAGATGATGTTCGCTTCACCAAATTGAATCCGTAATTGCGCGAACAGCTCTTCTTCATGACGAATCGCATATAATCCCGGCAACGTCTTTGTTTCGTTCGTGTCAGCATAGCGGACGACGACCGGAATGTCACCCGGTGCGATTTCAAGTACACGTTCAAGAGGAGCCAGCTCATTTTTAGAAGGTAACTTGATGAACAAGACATCTTGACCAAGCGGACGCAACCGCTCTAACACGAACTGCCGTTCACCTGCCCGGTCTTGCACCTTCACTTCGATCAACAACACGTTTCCGACATACAACGATCGTTTATACATGTCGTACTGTTTCGGGAAAATGACGACCTCTTCGTTCGAATACCCATCAACGGCTTGCATGACGCCCATTGATTGTGCACGTTTCGTCTTAAATTCCCGCAGCTGCTCGATATAACACACAAGATAGACGGATTCTTCCATCTCGCTTGAAACATCATGAAAATGCGTCGTCTCGACTTGGGGTGTCATCGCTGTCATCAAAGGTGAGTAGGTTAACCAGAATCCAAGTGCTTCACGTTCGAGCCGCGCCCAGTCCGTCGCAGTACGTGTGACGGCCTTTGTCGTTGCCCGCTTACCGAGGCTTGCTAATTCGTCCGGTAACAACGTATTCGAAGCCATCGTAAAGTAATCAAGGACTTCTTGTTCTGCCAGGCCGCGGTCGCCATGTGTCGCGCGGTCGAATGCTCCACCATAGAGTAACAATTCGATTTTAGCGCGTTCTTTTTTTCCCCAGCCGACGGTCGTCAGTAACGTCGTGATTGTCTGCGATGATTTCGCTGCTTCTTTCAAAGCTTTAAAATCGCGTTCCGATATTCCACGTAACACTTGAATCCCGAGTCGGATGCCTTTTCCTTCCAAAGTCGAACGATAGTCTGAAATCCAAATATCAGGTGGTAAGGCAGGCAAACGCTTGTCCCGCATCGCCCGGACGAGTCGTTCCGGTTGATCGATCGACACAAGGGAAAAAACTTGTGGATAGTGAGCTTTCATATAACCTAACGCATAACTAATCTTCGTATAGGCGACTGCGTGACTCCGGTTAAAACCATAGCCCGCGAAACGTTCGATTTGATCATACAGTGTCTCAGCAGTCGTTTGCGCAAGACCATTCTGAACGGCACCTTCTAAAAAACGCACTTTCTCTGATTCGACCGACGCACTATTTTTTTTCGATATCGCCCGACGTAATAAATCTGCTTGCGCCAGTGTAAATCCGGCGACCCGACGCGTGATTTCCATGATTTGCTCTTGATAGACGATGACACCGTATGTCGTCTCCAGTACTTCCGCTAAAATCGGATGAACCGTTTGATAAGGTTGTCCCGCCTTGCGTTTCGCATATAGATCGATGAATTTCATCGGCCCCGGCCGAAAGAGTGACATCGTCGCGACTAAATCTTCAAAACGGGTCGGTTTGACTTCACGTAACGTCTGCTTCATCCCGTTCGATTCGAACTGGAAGATATAATCCGTATCCCCTCGTGCAAATAAACGTAGGGTTGCCGAATCTTCTTCCGGAAGCTCTTCCATCGAAAAATCGGGGCGTTCCCGCCGAATCAACTGTTCCATTTGTCGAAGACGCGTCAAATTCCTGAGTCCTAGTAAATCGATTTTCAAGAGACCTTGTTGTTCGAGTGCTTTCATCAAATATTGGGTGACGAACCGCTCGCTCGATCCTGTATCGAGCGGCGTCGTCTCAATCAAGTCTTCCGAGCCGATGACGACACCGGCTGCATGAATCGACCGCTGTCTTGGCAATCCTTCGATTGCTTGGGCGAGGTGTAACAATTGGCGCCGCTTCTCACTTCCGGAGAACCAGCGGTAGATGGTTTGCTTTTGTTCGATTCCTTGTAAGGTCGTTTCTTTAGCGATTTGCTTCGCCGCAGCATCCGTCTCATCTTTTGAAAACTCGAGGACACGGGCGACATCTCGAAGCGATGCTTTTGCACCAAGGGTCGACAACGTCCCGATTTGACCGACGTGACTTCGACCATATCGGTCAACGAGATAATCCAGTAGCTCCTCGCGGCGTTCGTCCTCAATATCGATATCGATATCCGGCATCGTGATGCGTTCTGGGTTTAAGAAACGTTCGAACAGCAACCCATATTTCAACGGATCAACCGTCGTAATGCCTAATGTATAACTGACGAGCGACCCGGCAGCCGACCCACGCCCGGGACCGACACGAATGCCGACCGCTTTCGCATGCCGTACTAAATCCTCGACGATTAAAAAGTAGTCAGCAAATCCAGTTGTTTCGATGACGTCGAGCTCGTAACGGAGTCTCGCCTCCGCAGTCTCATCAACTAGACCGTGTGCCAGTAATCCGTCGCGTGCAAGCTGACGTAGTTTCCCCATTGAGTCATCCGCGACACGTGGCAACGGTCTCGACTGTTTCGGTAATGTAAGTGTTTCTTGCGTCTGCGCCCACTGTTTCAAGAGACGTTGTTCGTGCTCGGTAAAATGTTCGCGTAATTCTTCATCCGACTTGAGATGTGCTTGTCGATTCACTTTTTGTTCTTGAAACGGTGTCCCTTCGTCAATCGCCCGGAGTGCTTGGTAGGCATCTGCGTCGTCACGACGCAAGTAGCGGACAGGATCGATCGGGATGGTTTCCAGTCCTAACTCTTGGGCAACTACCCGGTAACGCTCCCTGCTGTCCCGTTCGACAGTCGAGCGCGCCATTTTCACACCTAAATAGACCGTCGCATTTTTGGCATACCCCATCCAATTCACGACTTGACGCCGAAGTCGCGTTTCATCTTCTGTCGCTTGACGTTTCGGCTCAAGGATTGCGATTAATTCGCTGCACTCCTCTGTTTCCTGTCCACTGGCTAATCGGTATAACATCTGTAATCCCCGACCTGTTTTGGCATACCATAAAATATTGAATTCATCGATTTCCTTCATGTCTTGTTCATAACCGACGACCGGAAGCAAATCCCGTTTTTGACATTCAGAAACGAACGCCGGAACCCCCGTTAGCGTCGTCTCGCAAATCGCCGCAGTTGAGGCTCCCCTTCGCTTCAACTCGTCGAGATACGGTGATAGACGAATCATACTCTGCAATGGGCTGTAGGCCGTTCGTACGTTCAATTGCATCATATTTCCTCCCTCCTTTTCTACTTCTTTCATCCATTATAAGTTTTTGCATGGTAAAAGTTTTCAGAACATTCATATCTAGCGACTCCTGACTATCGCCTTCTTACTCAATATTCGATACAATAAGTATAGAAATATCATGACGCGGAAGGAAGGAGTGTTTCTGATGATTTTAAATCGTAGCCAGATTGCCCGTGAAAAAGTCGAGCAACTCAAACTCGGTGTCACTGCCTTTACTGAAACAGAAGAAATCGCCGAACGCATTCGGAAGTCTGTTAAAGAGTTAGAACTCAATGTCATCGAAGACCATACAGAACGCGGAATTTGGTTTATTCCGCAAGAAGAGACAACGACGCACTGAGACCACAAAAGGCTGTCCGCTATGTATCCGAATCTGGATGATAGCGAGCAGCCTCTTTTCATTCGAAGCGGAAGTCTCGTGCGACTGCGTCGAGACGGGCGACGACTTGATCCACTTCTGACAAGTGATCGATTGTCGCGCCGGACGCCATCGGATGTCCACCGCCCCGGAACTCCTTCGCTACTTCATTGATGACGGGTCCTTTTGAACGAATACGCACGCGGACCTCTTTTTCCGTCTCGAGGAATAACGCCCAACTCTTCATTCCTTTAAGGCCGGCAAAACTATTGACGAGCAATGAAGCTTGTTCGACCGTCGCATCGAAACGTTTTAACGTCTCTTGCGTCAAGACGACATAACCGACGCCTGCATCCGTCAACTGGATATGTTGCAAGACATATCCTTGCAAATGAAGTGCAACGAGTTCCGTTTGATACATGTTTCGATAGAGCCAGTCTGTATCGATTTCGAGATCAAGCAGTTGTGCTGCGACGGCAAACGTTTTGCTCGTCGTCCCTCTAAATTGGAAGCGTCCTGTATCCCCGACGATTCCTGCATAAAATTGAATCGCCGCTGCCGCCGGGATAGGATATCCCCAGTCATTCAACAGATGGACAAGTAATTCCGATGTCGAACTGATGGTCGGATCGACGAGTTGGACTTTTGCATAAGCATCTTCGTCCGGGTGATGATCAATCTTAACGACGTGACGCCCTGTCATCGCAACATGACCGTCGATTCGTGCTTCATTCGCCGTATCTAAAATGACGACGAGTGCTTCTTCATACATTTTCGGTTCCACTGCGTCGAGCTTCCCCATGAACGATAGGGAGTCTGCCATCTCACCGACGGCGTAGATTTTTTTCTCCGGAAATTGTTGCTGCAAGACTTCACGTAACCCGAACTGGCTTCCAAGCGCATCCGGATCCGGTCGTTCATGCCGATGAATAATAATCGTCGATGCGTCTTCAATCAATTGTCTGATTTGTTCTTTCACAGTGCACAGCTCCTCTAAATATTGATATGATACAAACAGATACGAAAAAGAAAGGAAGGTCATCCCCATGCAATTCGTTCTAATCTTGTTAATCGTCTTGTCGCTAGGAGGCTATTTACTCGCTAAGCGTCGTGCATTCCATACGAAGAGTACGAATCGGAAATTTTTATTTAACACCCAAGCAAGCATTTGGCTCAGCCTATTCGTCATCTTGTTCGCAGCCAATCAATTTCTGTCTGGCGACGGATTGACGACGTTGACGGGTAAAATCGTCTGCTCGATTTTAATCGCAGTTGGTCTCGCCTCATTCATCGCAGGTTTCATTCGTTATCGAAAAATCTATCCTTATGTTGTTCGCGAAATGGAACAATCGTAAAAAAAGACGGATCCTCCGTCTTTTTTATTTGGTCATTTATCAAATTCAGGCGAGAATACGCCCACTTCTAAACGATCCTGGTGAAGCCCGAGTGAAAGTGGGAGATGAATCGCCACCCTCTCTTTCGGCTATATCCGTTGTAAGGAGGTGAACATCATGTTGACACACAAGGCCTACAAATTCAGAATCTACCCGACAAAAGAACAGGAAATCCTGATTGCGAAGACGATCGGTTGTTCGCGCTTCGTCTTCAACCACTTTTTGGCGAAGTGGGATGAGACGTATAAAGCGACAGGTAAAGGACTGTCCTACGGGTCTTGTTCGAAAGAACTCCCGTCGTTGAAGCAGGCGTTCGACTGGTTGAAAGAAGTCGATAGCACGTCTGTGCAGACGAGCGTCAAGCATCTTGCCGATGCCTTTGACCGCTTCTTCAAGAAGCAGAACGACCCCGCTTCAAGTCAAAGCGCAATCCCGTTCAATCGTACAAGACGAACATTCAAGGCAAGTCTCAACTTCCCGAAGTCTCGATCGTCGGCGCCAAGATCAAAATTCCAAAGCTGAAGTGGGTGCGTTTCGCCAACTCGAGGCAGGTTGTCGGACGCATCTTGAGCGCCACGATCCGACGTAACGCTTCAGGAAAATACTTCGTCTCCCTGCTCGTCGAGCAGGAGAGCAACGAAATGCCGAAGACGGGCTCATCCGTCGGCGTCGATGTCGGATTGAAGCACTTCGCCATCCTGTCGGACGGCACGGTGTACAAGAACGACCGTTACTTCCGTTCGCTTGAGAAGAAGCTCGCTCGCGAGCAACGCAAGCTTTCTCGTCGTCAACGGTTGGCCTTGGACAAGAACGGAAAACTTTCCGAGGCGAAGAACTATCAGAAGCAGAAGCGGAAGGTCGCCCGCATCCACGAGAAGATCGCCAACAAGCGAACCGACTTCCTGCACAAGGTATCGACCGAGATCGTCAAAAACCACGACGTCATCGGCATCGAGACCTTGCAGGTGAAGAACATGCAGAAGAATCGCAAGTTGAGCAAGTCCATCTCCGAGGTCAGTTGGTCGGAGTTCTTCCGCATGCTCGGATACAAGGCGGAATGGTACGGGAAGACCGTCGTGAAAGTCGGCAAGACCTTCGCCTCTACTCAACTGTGCTCCGGTTGCGGACATCAACACAAAGACGTGAAACATCTTGGCTTGCGTGAATGGACATGCCCGAGTTGCGGCATCCACCACGACCGCGATGTGAACGCAGGACTGAACCTCAAACAAGAAGCTGAACGCCTCTTAGCTTCTTCAACCGTCGGGACGACGGGGTTAGCCTGATCAATTTTCGACCGTTAGGTCGGATCACTCAGGAATCCTCCACCTCTAAGCGAAGCCTAGGTGGAGGTAGTTCAACGATCGATCAGTTGTGAAGTCACAAGTGCCTTCGCAACAATTTGGGTTCCTTGGTACATCTCGACGTCGACTTTACCGAACTTCCGGCCAACATCAAATACATTCGCCCGAATCGTAATCGTACTCTCAATCTGAACTGGCTTGATGAAATAGATGCTGACATTTTCGATGACGAGATCACCCTTCTTCATATGCCGCAACATCCGTGTCGCACCCTCGACGAGCAGCGTCGTCAAGACGCCACTCGACGCCGTCCCCATGAAATTCGTCATCTGCGGTGAGACTTCAAGCGACAAATACTGTCCCCGGTCATCTTCGGCCGTCTTGATTTGCCCTGTAATCAAATCATCAAACGTTTCGCCGACTTGCGGCTGACGATTTGCGAGTTGGAGCGCCTTCAAGACATCTTGCCGACTGATGATGCCTAGCAACCTGCCATACTGGTCGATGACCGGCAACATTTCGATCCCTTCCCAAACCATCTGGTGCGCCGAGTTCGTCACGCTCGTCCGAATACCGACCGTGATCGGATGGCGGGTCATGACTTTTTCAACCGGCCAATCATGCGGTCGGTCAATGATGTCTTTCGCCGTGACAACGCCGACGACCTTCATCTGCTCATCGATGACAGGATACCGATTGTGTTTCGTCTGTTCGTTCAATTCATGCCATCTTGAAATCGGGTCGTTTGTCTGTAAATAAAAGGTATCATGCAACGGAATCAAAATATCGGAAACGAGCAAAATCTCCTTTTTGATCAGGCGATCGTAAATCGCCCGGTTAATCATCGTCGCAACCGTAAACGTATCGTACGACGTCGAAATGATCGGAAGTTCCATTTCATCTGCCAAGCGCTTCGCATCTTCCGTCGTATCGAAACCGCCTGTGATTAAGACAGCCGCTCCCGCCTCGAGAACCAGTTCATGCGCCTTCTCTCGGTTACCGATGATAACGAGACTATCGACGTCGATGTATCGCATCATCGCCTCTAACTTCATCGCACCGATAACGAATTTCGTTAACGTCTTGTGTAGACCGTTCCGTCCGCCGAGAACTTGTCCGTCAACGATGTTGACAACTTCTGCAAACGTCAGTTTTTCAATATTTTCTTTCTGTTTTTTCTTAATGCGAATCGTCCCGACCCGTTCAATCGTCGAAACAAAGCCTAGATTTTCGGCTTCTTTAATCGCACGGTATGCCGTACCTTCTGATACCGTTAAATCTTTCGCAATCTGCCGGACGGATATTTTTGCGCCAACATCGAGATCTTCAATGTGCCGGATGATCTGTTCGTGTTTCGTAGGCATGCTGTATCCCTTCTTTTTCCTATATTCTACTCTTCTGTCATTATACTGTACTACTCGAAAGAATGAAAAGTGTACTAGTCCGATTTGCGAGAAATGTTTTCCAAAAGCAAGGATGTTATACTGAAAAGTGACTATTAGAGAGGTGGGAATAAGATGTTAGAACGTACGAATCAAATCAGCCAAGTATTAAAAGAATCAGGCATCGATGTCGCCTTGATTACTTCAAAAGCCGGTGTATTCTATTTTTCTGGTGTCTACGCTGAACCACACGAGCGTGTCATGGCCGTCATCGTTGACGCGAATGGAAAACGAGCACTCTTCTGCCCAGCACTCGAAGCAAGTATCGTAGCAGCAAGTCCATGGGATGGTGAAGTCGTCACTTATGCCGATCATGAAAATCCATTCGACAAAATCGCGCAATTGCTCGGCTCGTTCGCCGTCTCAAACAACCGACTCGGGATTGAAGGGGAACACATGACGTTCAGCCGTTTCAAAGAGCTTGAGTCTCGTTTGGAAAATGCGGCAATTCTCGATATCGGAGATAAGCTCCAAGCATTGCGCCTCCTAAAAGATTCAGAAGAAATCACGATTTTGCGCGAAGCCGCTCAACTCGCAGACGAAGCAATCGAAATCGGGAAAAATGCAATTCGCCCCGGCGTGACTGAAATCGAAGTCATCGCACAAATCGAATTCGAGATGAAGAAAAAAGGCGTCCGCGAAATGTCTTTTGATACACTCGTCTTATTCGGTGCAAACAGCGCTGATCCGCACGGTGTCCCTGGCGACCGCGTCATTAAAGAGGGCGATTTCGTTTTGTTCGACCTCGGTGTCGTTTGGAAAGGGTACTGCTCTGATATTACACGGACGTTCGTTTTTGGAACTCCGAGTGCGGAACAGGAAAAAATGTATCAAACTGTTTTAACCGCGCTTGAAGCAGCGACAGATGCGAGTCGTGTCGGCATCACACTCGGTACACTTGACGAAGCGGCACGGAACGTCATCGACCAGGCTGGTTATGGCGAATACTTCACGCACCGCGTTGGTCACGGTCTTGGAATCGACGTCCATGAATTCCCGTCACTTGCATCGAATAATCTTCTGACAGCTGAGCCTGGTATCGTCTATACACTTGAGCCTGGCATCTACGTCCCTGACGTTGGTGGCGTTCGAATCGAAGACGACATTCATTTAACAGCAGACGGTCCAGAAGCATTGACGCGCTATCCGAAACACTTACAATCAATCGAAGCCAACTAAACATCTACTAAAAAAGGTTATCTCAACCGACTGAATTCTTCGGATGAGATAACCTTTTTTATTTTCGCGACTGATGAACGACGTTGACGCCACCTGTCACATCGAGAATCGCACCCGTAATCAGACTCGCGTCTTCTGCAAGTAAAAATGAAATGGCGCGGGCGATATCGCCCCCGACACCGGTCCGGCCGACAGGCGTTTGATCGTCTGCGACTGCTTCATCAATCCACTTCGTCTTGTTGTCTCCGACGATGTTTCCGGGATTGACCATATTCGCCGTAATCCCGTACTCCGCCTCTTCTAACGCAACACTTTTCGTTAAGCTGACCATCCCACTCTTCGCAGCAGCGAAAGCAGCTCGATAAATCCATCCTGGTGCTGTCGCACTTTCCGGAAAACCATATGTGATGACACGTCCATAGCGTTGCTCCCGCATGATTGGAATCACTTTCCGTAGTAACCAAAAGCTCGCCGTCAAATTCCCTGCGACGACTTCGTCCCACTCTTCGTCTGAATAATCGACGAGTGATTTCCGTTCAAAAATATACGGTCCCGCATTAAGTATCAATGCATCAATCCGCCCATGCTTTTCCATCGCTTCATCTACTGCTTTAAGCAATTCGGTTTGTTTCGTCACATCTGCTTGAATTGGATAAAGACGTTCATGTTCAAACTCCGGCTTCGATCGGTGCAATGCTGTCACATACCATCCTTCGTCTAACAGACGGCGTGTCACCATTTCTCCAAGCCCTTTCGTTCCTGCTGTAATCAACGCGTGCCTCATCTTGGCATCGCCCCCTTTCACCTTGTTCTATCTTACGATGTTCACGTTTGAAGAACAATTTTTAGAACTCTAACAATGTTCAACACTTTCCATTTGTGGGAATGGTATAATAAGGACGTAGTATCAGCCGAATACGAAGGGATGGATTCATCATGGCAATCGTATATCATAACGTACTAGTAGCAGTTGACGGATCAAAAGAAGCAGAACGTGCATTTGAGACCGCAATCGACGTCTCACTTCGAAATGACGCCAAGTTAGTCATCGCCCATGTCATCGATACACGGACGTTCGCGACTGTCGAAGCATATGACCGCACAATCACAGAGCGTGCCGAGTCTTATGCAAAAGAATTATTAGACGAATATGTCAAAACGGCGCAAGAACGTGGAGTCAAAGATGTCGAAGTCGCAATCGAGTACGGTTCACCGAAAGTCACGATCGCGAAGAAACTCGCTCCAAATCATGATGTCGATTTAATCATTTGTGGTGCGACCGGTCTGAATGCCGTCGAACGTTTCTTCATCGGTAGTGTCTCTGAAAGCATCACACGTTACGCCAAATGTGATGTTTTGATCGTCCGTCTGTAATTGAATTCATTATTTTCTCCGCACCTTCTCACGAGGGTGCTTTTTTTCGTAAAAAAATCCATCGAGCCGATGCCCGATGGATAGATGTGCTTATTTAAATTTAACGGTGACGTTACGACGTCCCCAGCTGAATGCTTCTGAGCGCGAGTAGTACAAGATATCAAGTTTTTTCCCCTTGATGGCTCCACCTGTATCCGCTGCAGTGTACGTACCTTTTAATTTCCCTTTATAATACACTTTGACCGTCGAACGAAGCGGGATGACACGCGGGTCGACCGCTACGACTTTTTTCTTCGAACTCTTGATGTTCCAACCAATCGCTGTCAAGTTGCCGCTGCCTGGATCGTACGGCGTGTAAGCTGTCGCACTGACGTTTGTTAGTGTTTTCCAACCGCTTGAAGATTGTTTTTTAGAAGACGAGCTCTTGACGACCTTTGAATAACGTGCGCTTAAGTATGCTGTTTTTCCTTTGTAGCTTACTTTGTACCAGTTACCTGTTTTTGCTTTGTACGGTAAAGTTTGATTTTTATAAAGAAGACCTAATTTTTTCGATGACGTGGTTGCTTTTTGACGAACAACTAGGCTATTGACCGACGATTTAACATTCTTTTTAGTAGCAGCTTCTGCTTGAAGACCTGCAAACGAACTGAGTGCTAACAACATTGCTAAAACACTAGCGAGTATTCGTTTCATCATGTAATCTCTCCTCCATAATTGTTCCCGATTTGTTAACTGAGATTAATATACATGACAAAAAGGGGCAGTGCCGTTACATATAGACCACAAAAAAATGTCGTTACTATTACTATTATGTTACAAAAGGCTCATATTTATGTTTTCAAACCTTATTTACGACTTATTTTTGAAATGAAGACAGGTTTCAGAACGTTATATGACAAAGACTGTAACATAACTAAAAAACAAGAACAAAAGTTCTCGTTAAAAAAATCATTGTTTTAGCTTTATCAATACAAAAAAAGACCGGACATGATGTCCGGCCTTCGTGTAGATAAACTCTTATGAAACGTGAACATGCGATATCGAGACGGATTGCGCTCTAAAGTGTCTGCATGACTGGATTTCCGTCATGGTATTCCCTAAAAAGCGTCACGTTTCGTTGACTCCTACGGGAAAAAGTGCGTGTTTAACGCACTTTCAGAGACAGGCAAGACCCTGCTCGTTGTCCGCTAGGATCCAAGGAGCAACGGCTTGCGCCTCGCCCGAGGAAAGCAACGAAAAAAGACGCTTGATCTCCCGATAGCACGTTGTCTACAGTCAGAAGACCGGACATGACGTCCGGCCTTCTGCATGTTAGTACTTACGCATTTTGTTCAATCAATCCACCGACACGAACTGTATCACGTGCAATCATCAATTCTTCATTCGTTGGAATGATGATGACTTTGACTGGTGAGTGCGGGTAGTTGATGAAGAGTTCTTCTCCACGCGCTCCGTTGTTAAGCGATGGATCCCAGTAGACGCCCATGAACTCGAGTCCACGGAGAACACGCTCACGAATCGAGTCAGAGTTTTCACCGACACCTGCCGTGAAGATGATGGCATCGACGCCGTTCATCTCTGCAGCATATTGTCCGATGTATCCATGAATCCGGTTCGCGAAAATACGAAGTGCCATTTCAGAACGGTGGTTTCCTTCCGTTGCTGCTGATTCAACATCACGTAAGTCACTTGAAAGACCAGATAATCCGTAGATTCCTGATTCTTTGTTCATGACGTTCAAGACGTCTTCTGCCGACTTCCCTGTTTTCTCCATCAGGAACGGAATCAAGGCCGGGTCAAGCGAACCAGAACGTGTTCCCATCGTAATTCCTTCAAGTGGCGTGAAGCCCATCGTCGTATCGAGTGACTCACCGCCAGCGACTGCAGCAATCGATGCCCCACTACCGAGGTGACAAGAAATCAAACGAAGATCTTTAAGCGGACGTCCGAGCAACTCAGATGCACGTTCCGTAACATATTTGTGGCTCGTACCGTGGAAGCCATATTTCCGAATGCCGTATTCCGTATAGTATTCGTACGGGAGGCTGTAAAGGAAGTTTTCTTCTGGCATCGTTTGGTGGAAGGCCGTATCAAAAACAGCTACTTGCGCTACTTCCGGTAAGATTGCTTGGAACGCACGAATTCCGATTAAGTTCGGCTGAATATGAAGTGGACCGAGCTCTGTATAGGAATCGATATCTTTGATGACGTTTTCTGTAATCACGACAGCATCCGAATATTTTTCTTTACCATGAAGGACGCGGTGACCAACGCCTTTGATTTCATCGTAAGACGAGATGATGCCAAACTCCATCAATTTTTCGAGTGAAAATTCAACTGCTTCTTTGTGTGTTTCAAGTGGAAGAACATCTGTAAACTTTTGTCCTTCACCATATTTAATCGTAAAGATTGCATCGTCTTTCCCGACACGCTCTACTAAACCGATTGCTACTAACGTTTCACTCGGCATCTCAAGTAGTTGGAACTTAAGCGACGAACTACCAGCATTTACCGCCATAATTTTTGCCATGATCTATTTTCCCCTTTTCCATTCAAAATCAGTAGACATTCACATCTGTGTGGGTGTTCTATTTTTTCTGTCTTACATTAGGATAGTCAAATTAACAATAGAATTCAATTACTTTTCACTTTTCATTTTAATTCTGTATTAATCCATTCATCAATCTGTTTCACCATTCCACCAAATGCACGTGCATCGGTGAATGACGGGAGTTCAGCAAGTAATGCTTGTTTTGGCATCGTCATTCCCGCTAGGTGATTTCGGACGATTAAATAACTTTTTGCTGCCTGTTCTTGCTTGAACATGGTTAATGGCAGTTGCAAGATGCCGACGACATGTGCCTTCGTCTCAAAATACTGCTTCAATTTCCCTTCCGTATCGTGCTCAAATAATCCATTCGGGATGACAAAGACACCGAATCCGCCTGGTTTAACATAATTCATCGCCTGTTCAATCAAAAGAAAGTGGCTGTAACTCATTCCTTCTTCTCGTTTTAACACATATTCTTTTGATACTTCTTCGTCCGGATAGTAACCAATCGGCAAGTCTGCCATCGCGAGATCGACCGGATCTAACAATAGAGGACGGAGTGCATCTTGATGCGTGTAAGTGACGGGGTAATTGAGTAATTCCGTGATTGAAGCCGATAACCGGACTAACGTTTCATCGACTTCGACTGCTTCTGCTGCCGTCCCCGTCGGAAGTTGACTCATGACGGCATGAAGCATCCCACCTGTTCCACTACCAAGATCAAGTAACCGAGCGTCGTCCTTCTTGATTAGTTTCCCGATTAAATAACCTGCAAACAATGCAACGCTGTCCGGTGTCGGCAAATGATTCGGTTGTGCCTGTTTCATTCCTTCGAGAACAGCAAGCGAAACAGCTTTCCGAATGACTTCCGGATCGACTTTTTCAGTATGGCGGTCATTTAAGCGATCAATGACCTCCGTCAGCGCCTCTAAATAGGGCATATCAAGGTCGCGTTCTAATTTTCTCGTTTGTTGCGTTAGTTCCTTATATAATTTTTCTAATGCTTCCATCGTCAGTTCATCCTTTCAAAACGAAACGGCCCCCCATATTTCCTGGGAGCCGTTCTTCTCATTACATCCATTGTATCTGTTTTACGTCGTTTGTAAACTATTCTTACTTCGCAGCTTTTGCTGCAGCAATCGCCGCATCAAAATTCACTTCGTCTGTCGATTCTGGCATATATTCGACATAGACGACTTGATTTGCTGAATCAATAACGAATACCGAACGAGCTAACAAACGAAGTTCTTCAATCGCGACGCCATAGCTATGCCCAAACGATAAATCACGGTGATCCGATAATGTTACGACATTATCAAGCCCGCTTGCGGCACACCAGCGACGTTGTGCGAACGGAAGGTCGTTTGAGATTGTCAACACTGTCAGGCCATCGATTTGTGCTGCTTCTTCATTGAACTTACGTGTTTGAGCGTCACAGACGCCCGTATCGATCGATGGAACGACGCTAATCATACGAATTCCTTTGTATGTATCGCGCGAAACCGGCGAAAGATCGTTAGCGAGTACCTCGAAGTCTGGTGCCTGTTGTCCGACTTCAACTTGTGTACCAAGTAATGTAATATCATTTCCTTTAAACGTTGCCATGTGTATTCCCCATTTCCCCATGTTGTCTTTCAAATGCATTTCCAATCTTACTATAGGAATGTTCGCCTTATAACGCAAGCTTTCTGACGAACTTCCTAGCTATCGGTTCCCGATTTCTGAAAAAACAGTTATAATGAAAGAGTACATGAAACGCTTTCAAGGGGGAATTGACCATGGCTCGAAACAATGTCTACCTGTATTACCGAAATAAACAAAGACACGAGACGCAGGTACGTAAATTAGTTGAAGTCGGCAAGCGATACGGATTGAATGTCGTCCAGGATCATAAACAAGCAAATATCATCGTTTCAATCGGTGGTGACGGCGCGTTTCTTCAAGCAGCTCGCTTTACAGGCTTCCGTGACGATGCCATCTATGTCGGTTTCGCAGAAGGTCCGAATTCCTTTTACTGCGACTTCGACATTAATGACCTGTCCTCCGTCGAAGCCATTTTCAAAGAAACAGGCGATCGCGTCTCGAATGGCGAAATTGAAGTCCGACGTTATCCATTGCTTGAAGCATCGATCAATGGCGGGCCAGGTATGCTTTGCCTCAATGAATGTTCCGTTAAATCGAGCATCATTAAATCACTCGCAATTGAAGTCTACATTGATGGATTCTTATTTGAAACGTTCCGTGGCGATGGTATGGTCATTTCGACGCCGACCGGATCGACCGCTTATAACAAGTCCTTGTCTGGTGCAATCGTCGATCCATTGATTCACTGCCTCCAAGTCAGCGAAATCGCATCCGTCAACAATAACCGCTACCGGACGCTCGGATCGGCTTTCCTCTTGAACCGTGGTCGTAAATTATCGCTTCGCATCATCGAAGACGGAAACGACTATCCGATCATCGGGATGGACAATGAAGCGTTAAGCTTAAAACGAACGGACTCCGTCGACATCCAATTGTCCGATAAAGAATTAAAAACCGTCAAATTAACGAACAATACATTTTGGCATAAAATCCAACGGTCATTCTTATAAAACAAACAAAAACTTCCCTGTCCACCAAGGACAAGGAAGTTTTTTTATCACCTAAGGAACGTACAGAAAAGAACGTCTTGAATCGCTTTAAACCGCGAAAAGCGGATCATCGGTCATTTGATTGATAGAGGACGGAAACGTTCATCCTCGACTCCGAGGGGAAAGGAAGCGCGTCCGTCACAAGGGGTGGTGTTAATCTGACTATGAGTCATCCCCTTTTGAGGATTTACGGAACGAACGCAACCTCTTAAGTCGTTGTCAAAGATGCTTCCTGGCGATAGACCGTTTTTCCTTGTTGTACCGTTTCGACTAGTCGATTCGTAAGAATCTGTTCATCTGCAAGACGATAAAAATCTTCTTCGAAGATGACGAAGTCTGCATCATATCCAGGCAATAACATTCCTTTTCGTCCATGTGTCTCTGTTGCGACATGTGGATTTTTTGTGAATAATAACAATGCTTCGTACATTGAAAGAACTTCGTTCGATTTATTAATCCGCCCTGCTTTCCCCACGGTCGCTGCATAGAGCGCTCGGCGAACATCGGGACTTGAAATCGGCGCGTCAGAGCCTCCACACATTAAGGCTCCTGTGCCCGCTAGCGACTTCAAGCGATAGGCCGAGTCGAGACGCTTCAAACCGAGACGTGCTTCAGCAAAATCAGCATCATCTAACAAGAAGACCGGTTGCACATCAATTAAGACAGGCAACTTCCGAATCCGTGCCAATAATTCAGGTCGTACGACCGTTGCGTGAATAATACGATCGCGCGTCCCTTTCGGAGCCGGATACTTTTCAAGCACATCCACGAAACGTTCGATTGCAAGATCTCCGATGACGTGCGCCGCGACAGTGAAACCGTAACTTCGTGCTCGTTTCACGAGTTGTTCAAGTTGGTCCTGCGAGTGAACTTCAATGCCACGCGTCGTCGGGTCGTCCGAATAGCCACGATGCAATAATGCCGTTCTTCCACCGAGGGCACCATCGACAAATAATTTCATCGATCCAATTGAGAGCGTGTCAGGGAGAACAGGGTTTGCTTGAATGAATTCATCAAGGACGAGATGATGCACGAGAAGATGGGCATGAAAACCCGTTTCTTCCGTCACTTCTTTATAAGCTGATAAGACTTCGTTTAATGCACCGTGATAAGATAAATCCTCTGTATGTGCCGCCACGATCCCATGACGATATAAGTCTTTGATTGCCGCGCGCAACGATGATTTGTTTCGTTCCGTCGATCCTGCTTGCAACGCATAGAGCGGTTCCATTGCTGCATCATAAAGAAAACCATCTGCTTCCCCTGAATCGAGCAAACCGATTTTCCCACCCTCGATGACCGTTGATGCTTTATATCCCAATTGTTCAAACAATACGTCATTGACGAGTACTGTATGCCGATCCGTCCGCTTTAGTAAAGCTGGTTCTGTCGGGAACAGTTGATTCAACCAAGCTTTTGTTGGCGCTTGATCTAGCTTGGTCTCGTCGTAGCCTTCTGCCACATGAATTCCATTGATCGCTTCCGCTTTTAAAAAGGCCTGTCCGAGTTCTTCTAGCGTCATGTAACGCGAAGCATCGACACGACCTATCGCTTCGCCATATCCAATGAGGTGGATGTGCGCATCGGTAAAGGCAGGATAGACGGCTTTGCCATTCAGATTCTCAATCGACTCGACTCGTTTACCGAAACGTCGCCGTAACTTCCCCTCATCCCCCATGGCTACAATCCGACCTGCTTCGATAAACATCGCCGGATGAACATCATGTTCATGCGCCATCGTTCGAATGATTCCGTTTACATAAAGTATTCCCATCTTAATCGCTCCTTTTTTTACGAAAACAGGGTGACCGCGGCGGCCACCCTGAGTTGTCAGTGATGATTACATATGAATCGTTTCTTGCTTGGCACATGCTTGTTTGATTCGTTCAATTGATTGTGGATCAAATTGTTCGAGGACACGTTCCCCTAGTAAAATCGCACGTTCGTAATCGCCAGCGAGGAACTTCGTCTCAGCAATCGTCAACGACATATGTATCTCATTATCATTGCGACGGAAACGATTCGCGTACTGGACAAGTCGTTCTGCATAAGTGACTTCGAACACTAATGTATCTATCCGTTCTTGCAATTGTTTAAACGTCAACTTGACATCTTCGCTTTGCGAAACGATGTAACCGACATTAAACGGAATCTCCTCAAAACGTGCCTCGAGCGTCTGTAACGAACGACTCGCTGTTTGAAGCGCTTCTTCGACATCTTGCGGCATCTTCGGTAACCCGAGCCGTTTCAATCGTAACCGGGCACTAGAGAATGCATGACGCCATTCATTGATGCGTTCGCGTACTTCCAGCTCTTCTTTGCGTAGTGCTTGGAGTTCGATACTGAACCGTTCGTATTGAATCGTTAATTGTTCTTCCAGCCGAATGGCATCACGCATCTGATCTTCTAACATGCTGAACGGAATGATTCGGCTAGCGATGGATTCGTCTAAATCCTTTGCTGCCCCAAACAACATCTCTTCATCGCGCTGAATCGACTCGTAATGCTCTCCTAAGTCAGCTGAAATCTCATACTGTTCACGGAGCGAACTAAATTCTTGTGCCAATTGATGGACTTTTTCACGCATCCGCAGTGCTTTTTGTTTCAAGACTTGATTTTCTTTTTTCACATGATGACGCGCGTCGACTTCACGACGGAACGTATCGTACATTTGGTCGACATCAGCCGAAAGTTGCTGGACGTGTTCTTCTAAATCGTCCATTTCTAGAAATTCAAGTTTTTTAACTAGGTTGAGGCGTGTTTCCTCAAATCGTTTAATATCCGACTGCATTCCAAGCGGCTCAAGCGGATAGCCATCCAGCGTCATTTCATTATATCCGGCGCTCAATTGGTCGATTCGTTGACGTAACTCATGTGCCAGGACTTTCCAATGATTCGGAATCACTTCGACTAATTGACGCGTCTGTGCGACTCGTTCTTCAAGCTGAAGGCTTGTTTCATACGCTTTCGTCACTTCACCTGCTTCCTCAAAAGCAGACATTTCTGTACGCAACTGATCGATTTCTTCACTGCGTTCTTCAAGTTTCGCTAATGCCGGACCAAACGACGTCGCTTGTAGGAGCAACGATTTACGGACTTGACCTGAATCTGTCTCACCTTGCGCTTTCAATGAAGTCAATGCAGATTGATTATTTTTAAACGTCTCCATCTCACGCAGCATCTCATCGATTAACCCTTCAAGCTCACCGATTAATTGTTCCGTTACTTCTAAATCATTCTTGACGGCAAGGAAATGATATTTATCGAGCCCTTCTTCCGCTCGATACAATGTTTCATCGATTTGCGCGACGTGGACTGTCAACAGTTCCTCCCAAGCCTGATGCCAGGAAGTGAATTTCGTCTCCGTCTCGCCCGCCATCGGAAGCTGCTTTAATTCTTGTAGCTCCTTCGGAATTGATGCGCTAATAATCCCCTGTTTGCGCATATCTAGCTCGTCAATTTTTGTATAATATTTTTTTCGACTAATCATGCTAAATAACATGACGAGTAATACGATGACGATGACACCAATCACCCATGCCCACATTTGTCACGACCTCCACCCTATCAAGCGATTCCATTTTTCAACAATTTCGCTTTTAATCTTATCCTTATAATAGTATAGCGCAACCGATTTGCATAGATTTACTAAGGCTTTTCCTGATTTCTTCCACAGATTACAGCGTCTCGCCGAGAAATACTAAGGCTTTTCCTGATTTCTTCCACAGATTACAGCGTCTCGCCGAGAAATCAATTGTTTGTCAGCATCTTTAAAACTCGGGTAAGATAGATTAAATATGATTTTTCAGGAGGAATCTTAATGATGTTTGAGACAACGACGTATGATGGTGACCGAACAAAACAATATGACATGCTGAATAAGCAACTTGATGCTTTACTGACCGGAGAAACGAATCAAATTGCCAATCTTTCAAATGCGAGTGCGTTACTTGGTCAATTTCTCGATCGAACGAACTGGGTCGGCTTCTATTTAACGGACGCAGAACAAAATCAACTCGTTCTCGGACCATTCCAAGGCTTACCTGCTTGTGTCCGGATTCCATTCGGTCGTGGTGTCTGCGGTACAGCGGCAGAAGATCAAACGACGCATCTCGTCATGGATGTCCATGCTTTCCCAGGCCATATCGCGTGTGATGCGGCAACGAATTCAGAAATCGTCATTCCATTAATTAAAGATGGAAAAACGATTGGTGTCCTCGATATCGACAGTCCTGAACTGAATCGTTTTGACGAAACCGATCAAGCCGGCCTTGAAGCCTTTAGCGAAATTCTTCTTCGTCATATTTGATTGACAGCAGGAATAAGCAGACGTATACTTGTAAAAGTGCAGAAATGATAACGATAGCGGTCAAATCGCTTGCGTATCACATTTCATGACTCGGCTTTGCCGGAGGGGCATCGTGTAACTTTGCTATCAAGCGAGGGTGCCACACCATGAAATGGGCGTAACGTGGGTTTGATGGCGTTATTATTTTTATGCAAATAATAACGAACACTAAGGAGGAGTCTTATTATGGCTCGCTATACAGGTCCAGCTTGGAAACTTTCACGTCGTCTCGGTATCTCTCTTACTGAAACAGGAAAAGAAATCGCAAAACGTCCGTACGCTCCAGGACAACACGGTAACAGCCGTCGCAAAATGTCTGAGTACGGTCTTCAACTTCAAGCGAAGCAAACGCTTCGTCACATGTACGGAGTAAACGAACGCCAATTCAACCGTATCTTCAACGATGCTGGCAAAATGCCTGGTATCCACGGTGAGAACTTCATGTTCTTACTTGAAGCACGTCTTGACAACGTCGTTTACCGTATGGGTATGGCTCGTACACGTCGTGCTGCTCGTCAGCTCGTCAACCACGGTCACATCCAAGTTGAAGGCGCTCGCGTCGACATCCCTTCATTCCGCGTGAAACCAGGTCAAACGATCTCAGTTCGCGAAAAATCGAAGAACTTTGTCGTTATCAAAGAAGCACTCGAAGTTGCACCAGCAACTAAAGACTTCGTTACTTTTGATGCTGAAAAGCTCGAAGGAACGTTCGTCCGTCTTCCAGAGCGTTCTGAATTGAACGATCAAATCCAAGAACAACTCGTCGTTGAGTACTACTCACGTTAATCTGTTGTTTTTAGCACTCACTTCGGTGGGTGCTTTTTTTGTGTCCTTTTAACATTTTTTAAAAATAGTAGTTGCATCATTTTCTTTTTGTGTTAACCTTTTATTTATATTGGTTAACACAAAAAGAAAAGAGGCCCTCATCCATCATGAAAACAAAAGATCTTACATTTACTGCACTCGGTGCTGCAATCATCTCAGCCATTAGTTTACTACCACAACTTCAACTCGTCGGACCTGTACCGATCACACTCCAGATGCTCGCCATCATGACGGTCAGTGCCATTCTCGGTGCGAAGCGCGGCGGGCTTGCCGTCTTGATTTTTTTGCTGCTCGCTGCTGCCGGATTACCACTTCTCGGAGGCAAAGGTGGTCTTGCGCCGTTCGTCGGACCGACTGTAGGGTATTTAGTCGCCTTCCCGATTGCCGGCTTCTTCATCGGCTATGTCGCCGAACGAACGACTCGCTTCATCCCATTGTTTTTTGGAATGGTCGTTTTCGGACTCGGTCTCGTTTACTTACTCGGAACATTCGGTTTAATGCTCGTCCTACATTTATCATTCATGGATGCCCTCGTCATTAATGTCCCGTTCATCATCGGTGATACGCTAAAAGCGTTACTTGCCACGACGATTGCCGTTCGTTTATTACCACTCCGTATTTTTAAAACAGCCTAAACAAAAAGAACGCTGACGAGCATTCGTCAGCGTTCTTTTTTGTTATATCACTTACGCATGTTCAAGTACGAAGTATTTCTTTTTCCCACGACGGATGATCGTGAAGTCACCAATCGCATCTTGCTTCGTGATTTCTTTCGTCAACTCTTGTTCACGGTCTCCATTGATGTAGATTGCGCCATTCGTCACGTCTTCTCGCGCTTGACGCTTCGAAGGACTGATTTTCGCTTCGACGAGTACGTCGACAAGATTCGTTGCTTCACCAAGCGTAAAGCGTGGCATCCCTTTAAAGGCATCTGCGATATCAGCCGCCTGCAATGTTTTGATGTCACCACTGAAGAGTGCTTTCGTAATTCGCTCCGCTTGTTCAAGCGCTTCGCTGCCATGGACAAGTTTCGTCATCTCTTCTGCCAGACGGCGCTGGGCAATCCGTTTTTCAGGTGCCATTTCCACTTCCGTTTGCAATCCTTCCAGTTCTTCGTGTGTCAAGAACGTAAAGTATTTCAGGAATTTGACGACATCAAGGTCATCGACGTTGAACCAAAACTGGTAAAACTCGTATGGTGTCGTTTTTTCGGCATCGAGCCACACTGCCCCGCCTGCTGTTTTCCCGAATTTTTGCCCGTCTGATTTCGTGACGAGTGGTACAGTGATGCCGAATGCTTTCTCTTCATGACCAACGCGTCGGATCAGTTCCATCCCTGCTGTAATGTTTCCCCACTGATCACTTCCGCCGACCTGGAGTCGGCACCCTTCGTTTTCATATAGCTTTAAGAAATCAAATGATTGTAATAGCATGTACGAAAACTCTGTGAAAGAAATCCCGTTCTGAAGGCGTGAATCAACAGAGTCTTTCGCTAGCATGTAGCTGATCGGGAAGTGTTTTCCGATATCGCGTAAGAAATCGATGATCGTTAAATCTTTTGTCCAATCCAGGTTGTTCGCAATCGTCACAGGGTTTTCGCCATCCAGCGGTAAAAAGCGTGATAATTGCCCTTTGATGCGGTTCGCAAATTCTTCGACGATATCCGACGTGTTCAGTGATCGTTCTGTCGACCGCCCACTTGGATCTCCAATCATCCCGGTTGCGCCACCGACGAGACCGACCACGTGGTGCCCCGCTTCTTGGAAACGGCGTAGAACGAGAATTGGTAACAGGTGTCCGATATGCAATGAATCTGCTGTCGGGTCGAATCCCGTGTACAGTGTTGTCGGACTTGCCAGGATTTCTTTAATACCTTCTTCATCTGTCATTTGGCTGATTAGGCCGCGAAACTCTAAATCCTCAAGTAAAGTCATCTGTTTTCCCCCTAAAAAAATTGTATAAAAAAACCGCCCCTCCGACTGAACGAAGGGACGGAATATTCCGTGGTACCACCCTAATTGCATGCAACACATGCCACTTAGATCGTCGATAACGGGACGGTCCGCCTGATTTCTCAAGAAGCTCCTGGAGACGTAATTCATGAACACGCTATGTCCTAGTTCGCAGCACCACTAGGTCTCTGATACAGGGAGCGTTCCATTACTAATTCCAATCACAGCTGATTTTTTCGTATATTTTTCATAAGATGTTTTCATGATACGTCGAAGTAGAATCGACTGTCAAGAGACATTGTCACGTTTCAGTTGTGGTATAATACGTCTATCTGTGATTTAATGTTAATTTACACCCAAGTTTAAGATGTAAAGGAGATCATTTATGCGCGAGAACTGGTCCAAGTTTTGGAATCATCCCCGAACGAAAGCCGTTCGGCACTGGTCGAATATCACATATGACGTATCTTGGAATATCATTTTATTCCTCATCATTGCTGTCCTACTGATTGGGAGTTTTTCTGTCGGTGCAGCAGGCGGCTATTTCGCTTCGCTCGTCAAAGATACAAAAGCACCAGAATTAACGGAAATGAAGCAACAAGTTAATAGTTATGCCATTACGAGTGAAATTTACTGGGGCAGTGGCGAAAAGTTGACGAACATTTCAACAGATGAAGAACGTCAACCGGTCAACATCAAAGAAATCTCACCTTACCTGCTAGACGCTGTTCTTTCGACGGAAGATGTCGATTTTTATGAACATGATGGCGTCGTACCGAAAGCAACACTCCGGGCAGTCTTACAGGAGTTAACGAACTCGTCTTCTCGGACGGGTGGCAGTACGTTGACACAACAATTGATTAAAAATCAAATTTTAACGAATGAAGTTTCATTCGAACGGAAAGCAAAAGAAATCATCTTAGCACTTCGTCTCGAAAATGCGATGACGAAGGATGAAATTCTACAAGCCTATTTAAACGTTGTCTCATTCGGTCGAAACTCTCTCGGACGAAATATTGCCGGAATCGAAGCCGCCTCTCGTGGTGTCTTCAATAAATCCGCGAAAAAACTGACATTACCACAAGCAGCCTTCTTAGCAGGCATTCCGAAAAACCCGTATTATTACACACCCTACCTTCAAGGTGGTGTCGTCAAAGAAGATTTGACAGCAAGTACGAACCGGATGAAAACTGTTCTAAAACGGATGTATGTCGCAAAAAACATTACGAAAAAGCAATATGAAAAAGCCGTCAAATACGATATCACAAAAGACTTCGCCAAAACGTCAACACGTTCGCGTGATACGTACCCGTACGTTTACGATCTTGCTGAAAAAGAAGCCTTGAAAATCATGACGAGCTATTTCATGAAAAAGGATGGCGTCAAAGAAGATGAAGTAAAACCATCCGAACTCGCAGAAGTCAAAGCGAACTATCAGGAACAGGCTTTAGTTGCCATGCGTCAAGGCGGATACAAGATTCACTTGACACTTGATAAGAAAATTCACGAGGCGATGCAGGCACCAGCTAAAAATGCTGCCAACTTCCCTGCTTCTCCACAATACACGCAAGTCGTTGATCCAAAAACGAAAAAGACGGTCTCGAAAAAAGATCCAGAAGAAACGGCTGCTGTCATGATTCAAAATGAAACAGGTCGTATCTTAGGCTTCGTCGGTGGACGTTACACAGATGGAACGGCGGATGATTTCAACCGCGCGTTCCAGGCAAAACGTCAAATCGGTTCGACAGCCAAACCAATTCTTGTTTATTCGAACGGTATCGAAAACGGCTTGATTACACCGGCTTCGACCGTTAATGATGAAAAGTATTATTATCAAACGGTTCCACGTCAACCAGGTGACAACCCAATCAACAATGAAGGCGGGCGTTACCGAGGTAATGTGACGGTCCGTGAGGCATTGGAACTTTCACTCAACGTTCCAGCCGTGAAGATTTACGAAAAAATGAATATGTCGAACTCGATTCAAAAACTAGTCGACATGGGTATTAAAGTTCCTGACAGCATCCGGTACGCACCATCTGCTGCTCTTGGAACGATGGAAATCACACCGGTTGAGCTTGCTGGTGCTTATGCGATGCTCGCGAACTACGGTGAATACGTCGAACCGTATATCATCTCGAAGATTACGAAAGACGGGAAAAGCATCTATAAAGCTAAATCGAAAAAAGAAAAAATCTACGAAGAGCGTACGGCTTATTTAACGCTTGATATGATGCGTGGTGTCTTTGATAACGGGACAGCTCGTTATGCGAACTCGTTATTAAAAGTACCTGGCGATTGGGCCGGTAAGACCGGAACGACGAACGAAATTAAGGACTCTTACCTCGTTGCTTCAACACCAGGGGTTACACTCGCGGTTTGGACGGGGCATGATCAAAACAACTCATTGATGGGTGCAACGACATATTACCAACGCACCCAGAACCTGTGGGCACAGATGGCAAATGCAACGTATGCTGCGAACAACAGTTACTTCAAGTCAGGTGCACGCTTCAATCAACCGGCTTCAGTAGACGCAGATGACTTCAAGAACTCAGGTTCATTCAAAGAAGAAGATAAAAAGAAAAAAGAAGCGGAAGCGAAGAAAAAAGCCGCTGAAGAAAAGAAAAAAGAGGCCGAGGCAAAAGAAAAAGAAGCAGACGCGAAGAAGAAAGACGACGCTGAAGCGCAAGCAAAAGCTGACGCTGAAAAGAAAGCTGCTGAAGATAAAGCAGCCGATGCGGACACGAAAAAAGCGGCCGATGCCAAAGCGAAAGCTGATGCAGAGGCTAAGAAAAAAGCGGCTGACGACAAGGCGAAAGCCGATGCGGAGGCTAAGAAGAAAGAAGCAGAGGCGAAGGCTGATGCTGAAAAGAAAGCAAAAGAAGACGACAAAAAAACTGAATGAAGCCATTCAAAAAAAACGGAGTTCACGTAACAGTGAACTTCGTTTTTTTGTTCATATTAAAAAACTACCAACGAAGCATCGTTGGTAGTTCAAGAACAGTCAATCCTATACGTCACTTACTCTGACATCATTCTTCCATCGTCGAGAGGTCACCCGCTTCAAGATTTAGTTCCCACGCCTTCAAGACACGGCGCATGATTTTACCACTCCGGGTTTTCGGTAGCTTGTCTCGGAAGTCAATCTCACGTGGCGCCGCATGTGCTGCCAGCCCTTCTTTGACGAACGCCTGAATTTCTTGTTTCAATTCTTCAGTCGGTTCATAGCCGTCTCGTAACGAAATGAAGGCTTTGATGATTTCACCACGTACTGGATCCGGTTTCCCGATGACACCGGCTTCTGCAACTGCCGGGTGCTCGACAAGACGACTTTCAACTTCGAACGGTCCCACCCGTTCTCCTGCCGTCATGATGACATCATCGACGCGTCCTTGGAACCAGAAGTATCCTTCATCATCCATATATGCAGAATCTCCTGAAACGTACCATCCTTTGAAGAAGTATGATTCATACTTTTGTGGATTATTCCAGATTTGCCGCATCATGGATGGCCACGGTGTTTTCAAAGCTAAATTGCCCATTCTAAACGGAGGTAACTCATTCCCTTGATCATCGATGATTGCAGCTTTTGTCCCAGGAATCGGTTTCCCCATCGACCCTGGTTTGATGTCCATCGATTTGTAGTTGCAAATCATCATTGCCCCTGTTTCCGTCATCCACCACGTATCATGGATGCGTTGGTCGAATGCTTCTTTTCCCCAACGAACGACTTCTGGATTGAGCGGTTCTCCGACGGATAACACGTGCCGTAAGCTCGACAAGTCATGTGTTTGTGCGACGTCTGCGCCGGCCCCCATCAGCATCCGGAATGCGGTCGGTGCACTATACCAAACCGTTACCTTGTATTTTTCAATGACACTGTACCAAAACTCTGGATTGAACCGACCACCGACGATGACATTCGTCGCACCATTTAAGAACGGGGCAAAAATCCCATAACTCGTCCCCGTCACCCAGCCTGGATCTGCTGTACACCAATAGATATCATCTTCCTGAAGGTCAAGAACCCAACGTCCGGTCATCATGTGTTGAATCATAGCATTTTGAGCGTGTAAGACCCCTTTTGGTTTTCCCGTCGACCCAGACGTATAATGTAAGATGAGACCGTCTTCCCGGTCGAGCCAAACCGGTTCGAACACATCTGACGCGGACTCGAACGCTGCCCGGAAGTCCAGTAGCCGATCTGTCGTCTCGATGTCTTCATCGACTAAAAAGACGGATTCGAGTGTCGATAACTCTTCAAGCGGAACACGTGGTAATAATGCTTTCGTCGTAATCAACATCTTTGCTTCAGAATCAAGCAAGCGGTCGCGTACAGCTTGTTCCATGAAGGCTTCAAACAACGGACCGACGATTGCTCCGACTTTCAAGGCA
Organism: Exiguobacterium sp. QJM3NY_9; assembly: GCF_056173545.1. Classification (NCBI taxonomy): domain Bacteria; kingdom Bacillati; phylum Bacillota; class Bacilli; order Caryophanales; genus Exiguobacterium; species Exiguobacterium sp. QJM3NY_9. The sequence continues at coordinate 2,241,406 of NZ_CM149679.1, forward strand.
CCGAGCAACGCAAAATAAAGTTCTGGCGAACGTGGCATGAAGATAAAAATTCGGTCTCCTGCTTTGATTCCAGCATCCGTCAAAACGTTTGCCGCTTTGTTCGTCAAACGTTTCATGTCAGCATACGTAAAAGTTTGCTCCGTCGTTCCATCAAAGTAAATCAGAGCTTTTTTATTCGCTCGTTCACCTTCAGCATGACGGTCAATTGCTTCATGGGCCATATTGACTTTCCCCGTCGTTGCCCATGAAAAATATTGTTCCGCTTCTTGCCAATCGTATGACGCCGATTCATTATAGTCGGATAACCAATGCTTACCCGGAAGCGCTTTCAAAACTTTCATCTCTCGTTCCTCCCCTTCTCTATACTCCTCTCCATTATAAGCTAGTTATGGTGTAGTTCAATCGATTGCCGTTAATTTGTTAAAAAATCCCTCTCTTTCCGCAACTCGCTTCGGCTATAATAAAGAGAAAGGTGGTGACGCTTACATGTTTGAAAAACAATTCAATCATCGTACTCATGAAACATCGCTCGGTCCAGTTGAAATCGAAGGACCTGTCGCGAGTAAACAACTCGCCACTTACCTCCTCGATGACGGTTTAACTGCCTTCAGGCAACCGAAAGAGCAGCATCAAGCGCTCCTTGAAATCGCGGATTTAGATGAAGGACGGATCATTATCGCTAGGCAAAATAAAGAAATCATCGGCTATGTCACATTCCTTTACCCTGATCCCTATGAGACATGGAGCGAAGGAAATAATCCATATATTTTAGAGCTAGGTGCGATTGAAGTGTCTGCTCGTTTTCGCGGTCAACAGATTGGTAAAAAGCTTCTCGAGGTATCGATGCTCGATCCGGCCATGGAAAACTACTTAATCTTGACGACCGAGTATTACTGGCATTGGGATTTAAAAGGCAGTGGACTATCTGTTTGGGATTATCGAAAAATCATGGAAAAGATGATGAACCACGGGGGTCTCGTCTTTTTCCCGACCGATGATCCAGAGATTGCATCGCATCCGGCTAATTGTTTAATGGCACGTATCGGGAAACATGTCGCACCAGAAGTCGTCGCTCATTTCGATGCTTTACGGCTCCGCCGTCGCTTCATGTACGATTAAAGGAGGAATAGCATGTTAATCGAACAAATCATGAAGACGAAGTGTATTACGATTCAACCAACAAATTCTATTGCGCATGCCGCAGAATTGATGCAACGTCATGAGATTCGCCATATTCCCGTGACAAACGCCCGTCATGAACTTGTCGGTCTCATCGGTTTAAAAGAGCTCCAAAGTGCAAGCAGTGTCTTTCATCCAGATACCCTTCACGTTGATCAACAAAATTCCGTTTCAAGTATCATGCAACAAACTCCTATCACGGCACACCCGCTTGATTTCATTGAAGACGCCGCGATTTTATTTTATGAACATCGCTTATCTTGCTTACCGATTGTTCGGGGACGGCGTCTCGTCGGCTTAATGACAGAAACCGATTTGCTTCGGACATTCGTTCAATTAACAGGAGCGCTCGAGCCGAGCTCACAAATCGAAGTGCGTGTTGAAAATACAGCGGGTACATTAGCAAAGATTGCGAATTTACTCGCCAAAACGAATATCAATATCTTAAATGTCCTCGTGTATCCTACGCCTGATCCGTATGTCCGCATCGTCGCTTTTCGTGTCCAGACGATGAATCCGATTCGAATCATCGAAAAGTTACGGAAGGAAGGATTCGATGTACTCGGTCCCGACGTCAGCCGATGAAAGAGTTTGCTTATATTTACAGTGAGGAAGAAACGAATTATCGTTTTTCCGATACACATCCTTTCAACCCAATTCGACTGGACTTGACCGTCTCTCTCTTAGAGACGATGGGGGCACTCAAGGACGTCGACTGTATCGCACCACGTCGCGCAACGGATGAGGAGTTACGACTCGTACATGATGCCGATTATATTCAAGCCGTCAAGCTGGCGGGTCAAGGTGAACTGACGCCAATGAAGGCACAGATGTATGGGCTAGCAACAGAAGATACACCCGTCTTCCCTGACATGCATGAAGGTGCCGCACTACTCGTCGGTGGAACAATTGAGGCTTGCGAACTCGTCTTGTCCGGACGATATAAACGGACATTTCATATCGCGGGTGGTTTGCACCATGGTTTTCGTGGTCGTGCTTCAGGCTTTTGTATCTACAACGATACAGCAGTCGCCATGGCGGCGATGATTGAAAAATATGCGTGTCGTATTCTTTATGTCGATACCGATGCGCACCATGGCGATGGTGTCCAGTGGGCTTTTTATAATCGTTCCGATGCCATGACGCTGTCACTGCATGAAACAGGACGTTATCTCTTCCCGGGGACAGGTATGGTGACAGAGCGCGGATCTGAAGAGGGTTATGGCTTCAGTTGGAACATTCCATTTGATGCTTTTACGGAAGACGCTTCGTTTTTACTCGCCTATCGGACTGCCTTGTTCGAAGCCTGTGAGTTGTTCCAACCTGACTTGATCATTACGCAAAATGGTGCCGATGCCCACGCGCTTGATCCATTGACTCACTTGTCGCTCACGATGAAAAGTTATGAACAAATTCCACAAATCGCTGTCGAAGCAGCAAACCGTTATACGAAAGGCCGGATTGTCGCTTTAGGCGGAGGTGGATACGATTGGTACCGTGTCGTTCCCCGCGCCTGGAGTCAAGTCTTCGCAGCTTTGACAAATCGTGCACCATTTAGTGGGGACCTCCCGAAAGACTGGATTGAGCGATGGACAAAACAGAGCACGACGGTTCCGACCACGTGGGCAGATCAATTGCCAGTGTACCCTTCGATTCCCCGTCGACCTGAAATCGAGGAAAAAAACTGGGAAACCGTTAAACGACTCCTATGGCCATTTATCGATGACGCGAAAAAAGACCGTTTATCAGAAGCTTCACCCTACTCGAGTGATTAAAAATTGTACTGTACTTTTCACATATACTTCGTTCGGATTTCACAAGTTATTGGTATACTAAATAAGGTTTCAATACTTTACATAGTAAATGAATAATTGGGGGACTGAACATGAAGAAAATGATGGGGATAAGTGTTGCCGTACTTGCAACTGGTCTATTTCTTGCAGGATGCAACAATAGCGACGAAAAGGCGATGGACCACGACGCGATGCAAGGTAGTGGGAAACCGGCAGTCGACGTCAAAGTAGTGGTTCCAGCAAAAACGATGGCTGATGAAAAGGTCATATTTAAAGCAACTGCTGTCGAAGATAAAAAAGCAGTCAATGTAGAAGATGTGACGTTCGAGATTTGGAAAGCAGACGAAAAAGATACTGCTCATAAAAAAATTAAAGCTACTTTGGAAAAAACCGGCTCGTACCAAGCAGAAGCAACACTCGCTGAGGGCGAATATGAAGGTCTCTATCATATTAATGATAAAAAAGGTCTACATCATATGGATAAAATTTCTTTCACTGTGATGGATCATTCGCATGAAGAAGCTTCACATACTGATGCTGAGCATGATCATGCTTCGAGCGAAAACCTTGCAGTCCACTATATGGGGGCAACGAAAGTCACGGCTGGTGCGACGCTCCCTGTATCGTTTCATATCTTTGAAGATGGAAAAGTCTTAAAAGCAGACGTTCAAGTCGAAGTCATCGAAGAAGGCGTCGAAAAACATACCTACATCCCGTTGACGCTGAAAGACGACATGTACGTCGGCCAAGTCAAGTTAGCACATGCCGGTCAAACGACGGTCCAGCTCCACGTCGAGAATGATCAGTTGCATCATCATCAAGATCAACTTATTACCGTGACACCCTAAATAATTTAGAACAAAACAAAAATCGTCTTTTTTCCTAGACTCGACTAGGAAAGAGGACGATTTTTGTTTGAACATCATGAACGTGTAGAGTCCCGGTGCTCAATCCGGTGCGGTAACGTTACATCATTTGTTTCAATTTCTTCTTGATTCAAGATTTTAGTCAACAGACGCATCGAAACTGCTCCGATATCATACATCGGTTGCACGACAGTCGTCAGCTTCGGACGAATCATCGTAGCGAGACGTGTATTATCGTGTCCGATGACTTCGAAGTCTTCAGGAACACGGTGACCTGCGTCCTGTAAGGCATGAATGACACCGAGAGCCATTTCATCCGTCCCAGCGAAAATTGCACGTGGGCACTCTTCACCGAGTTCAAGCAGTTGGTTCATTGCCTTCATTCCTGAATCATACGTGTAGTTTCCTAAAACGACATTTTGTTCGTTAAACGGAAGATTGGCTTCTTCCAGGGCATTACGGTACCCGGCAAATTTCTTCTCACCGTTAATCTGTTGCTCGAGTGGACCCGTGATGAACCCGATCCGTTTATGTCCATGATCGATCAATGATTTGACGGCGTCATATGCCGCACTCTCGTAATCGATGTTGACAGCAGGAAGATCATAGTCTTGATTGAGCGTCGCTGCTAATACAATCGGAACAGGGGATGTTTTGAATTCGCGGACTAAATCTTCATGAAGGCGTCCACCCATGAAAATGATGCCATCGACTTGTTTTCCGAGCAACGTATTCAAGAGATGGATTTCTTTTTCACGATTTTGATCGGAGTTACATAAAATGATGTTGTATTTGTACATCGTCGCGACATCTTCAATCCCACGCGCTAAATCGGCAAAGAAAATATTTGAGATATCCGGTACGATAACTCCGACCGTCGTCGTTTTTTTACTTGCGAGTCCACGTGCGACGGCATTTGGGCGATACCCGAGTTGATCGATTGCATCCTGGACTTTCTTGCGCGTTGATGGCTTGACGTTCGGATTTCCGTTAACTACCCGGGAGACAGTCGCCATCGAAACAGCGGCTTCGCGTGCTACATCATAAATTGTAATATTACTGTTCAAAGCAAATTCCTCCTTATTTAAACAATCATTTCGTTTTCATTCTCATTTTCATTTTTAGACAACACGAAAGGAAGACAGGAAAAGATATCTTTCTTTTCCCATTCTTCCTTCATTGTAAAACGTTTTCATTCGCTATAGGTTACCCTTTTTACAAAATCATTGAACGTTTAGTGCCGGAAAAGTTGACGTTAAGTTTTCGACGAACGCATCGAATTCTTTAAAATCAAGTTGTTGATTCGCATCAGACAGTGCCAATGCGGGGAATGGATGCACTTCGACCATGACGGCATCCGCCCCAACAGCATATGCAGCTTTCGCCGTCGGTAAAAGAATATCTTTTCGTCCTGTCGAGTGTGTGACATCGACCATGACAGGAAGATGCGTTTCTTGCTTCAAGATGGGAACAGCAGAAATATCAAGTGTATTCCGTGTCGCGCGTTCGTAAGTACGAATACCGCGCTCGCATAGGATGACTTGATCGTTCCCGCTCGCCATGATGTATTCAGCTGCGTACATGAACTCTTCGAGTGTTGCTGAAAGACCACGTTTTAAAAGAACGGGTTTGTTCGTACGCCCGACTTCTTTTAACAAATCGAAGTTTTGCATGTTACGTGCACCGACTTGAATGATATCAACATATGGTAAAGCAGATTCAACGGCACTCGGCGTCATAATTTCGGTAATGACATGTAAGTTATGCGCATCTGCTGCTTTTTTTAACATCTTCAATCCTTCTAAACCGAGCCCTTGGAAATCGTAAGGCGATGTCCGTGGTTTGTATGCCCCACCACGCATGAAACGAACACCATGCTTTGCAAGCTGTGCGGCTACTTCAAAGACTTGTTCCTCACTTTCAACGGCACAAGGCCCAGCAATCAGTTGTTGGGATCCGTCACCGATGACATCATCTCCAACACGGATAATCGTATTCGTTGGTTTTTGTTTACGTGACACGAGCAATTTACGTGTCCGGTCTTCCCCCTGTAGTTCAAGTGACGCTTTAAAAATCTCTTTGAACATATGCTGAAGGCGCCCATTTTCAAAAGGACCATGGTTATTTTCGGCAATCGACTCAAGCATCTGACGTTCACGAACCGGGTCGTAACGGTCGAGCCCTTGCGCACGTTTTACTTTACCGATTTCGACGGCGATTTCGCCCCGCTTGTTGATTAATTCTAGTAAATCAGCGTTCACTAAATCGAGTTCATCGCGTAAACGTTTTAATTCTGCTTGTTGATCCATCTGTCTACCACTCCCTAATCAGCATATAGCTCGTAATAGCAACTAATTATAGCTGACTTCATGCAGATTGTACATGATAGAACTACTCGAACCCATTCTTTTTTTTGATGTGCTCTTTTCAAATCAAATTATACAAAAAAATAAAACGTATTAGCTATTAAAAGCAGCTAATACGTCCAATAAATTATTTCTTCGGTTTCTTCTCGTGCGTCATATCTGCTTGCGGGTCGTTTTCCTCAGCCTCATCTTCTTGATCTTCTTCTAGATCTTCACGCAGCTCAGAAAGATCAGCGACGGTTTCTGTATCGAGTTGTTCCGCAACAGCAGCTCCGTCGACTTCTTCACCGATTTCTCGTTCGATGTCTCGCACGAGTTGTTCTGCTTCTGCAAGTGCTGCGTCAATGCTTGCCTGGTCTTTTTCAAAACCAGCGTATTGCGCCGCTTCTTGAACAGTTGAATTTTTTTTCGCTTTTTCGATGACCGGTGCTGCTTTATCTTTTGCCAGTTGAATCCATTCGCCGACGAGCGGCTCCGCTTTTTCACGGACCACTTGCGTCTGTTCATTCAAGCGTTGACGTGCAGGAGCTGTACGCTCATCGAGCATGCCACGCATCTCGCTTCCTGACTTCGGACTTGAAAGTAACGCAGCGGCTGCACCAATCAATCCTCCAACGATGATGCCTGCTAAGAAGCCGCCACCTTTTGAAGAATTTTGGTCCTGGGCTTGGTATGGGTGTTGTTTTGTCATGATTTACGATCTCCCTTCAATTCATCTGGAATACTTTCAACATCCGGCACTGACACGACTTCCGGTGTCGCCGGTGTATCTGCCTGTTTACGGAAACGGCGGCGTTGTTTTTTCTCCACCGTTGTCGTAGCCGTACTAGAAGATGAAACAGGTTGACCTGATTCCGGTTTATTCTTTTTAAAGAGTTCAACAGCGACTGAACCCCAACGAACCGCTTGAGCAATCTGTTCTTTATTCGTATCTGCTGCCCCTGCTACTGTATCAGAAACAGTTCGAACAGAATCCGTCACTTTGTTTAGCGATGTGCCTAACTCTTCAATCGAATTCGCAACCGGTGCAAGGAGCTCTGTTTTTTCTTCGATTGTATCGACAAGACGATTCGTTTTATGTAGCAACGCCGTCGTCTCCATCATAATTCCGTCCAGCTGGCGTTCAAGCCCTGCTGTCGTGTCTGCGACATTATTTAGTGTCTTGCTTGCTGCACCAAGTACGCGCGCAAGGAAGATAACGAGCACTACGAATGCGATCGCAGCGACTAGTCCGGCGATACCGCCTAATGTGATTTCCATGATTCATGCCTCCAATTTCTTTTGCTAGTGTCTTGTTGGTAGTTCGACGTATCTCGAGTCGTTCCTGCTACTCCAATTGGTTTATTTCCGTTACAATGATAGATGAAACCTACATACGCAAATTAGAGGGGGAACTATTCATGCGCGATCCACGTCTTACACAACTTGCAACGAACTTAATTAATTATTCTGTTGCACTGGCTCCTGGTGAAAAAGTTTTAATTGAAAATTTCGGAATTGAGCGCGAATTGGTCGAAGCACTCGTTGATGCTGCCTATGAAGCAGGTGGACTTCCATTCGTCCTGTTGAAAGATAATCGTATTCTACGAAAATTATACCGAAATGCATCAGAAGAGCAACTTCAATTGATGGCTGACATCGAGCAAAAGCAGATGCAAGCGATGGACGCTTATATTGGCTTGCGTGCCGGCGATAACATCAATGAATTATCTGACGTGCCATCGGACAAGATGAAGTTATACGGACAAACATTAGGGAAAATGCATACCCAAGATCGTGTCAAAGGAACCAAATGGGTCGTTCTCCGCTTCCCGACCGCTTCAATGGCTCAACTTGCCAACCAATCGACAGAAGCGTTTGAAGACTTCTACTTTGATGTCTGTACGCTGGATTATGAGAAAATGGGCACTGCGATGGAACCACTCGTCGAGCTGATGAACAAGACCGATCGTGTCCGCCTCGTCGGGGACGGGACAGATTTAACGTTCTCGATTAAAGACATCGCCGCTATCAAGTGTGCCGGTAATGCGAATATTCCGGACGGTGAAGTCTTTACGGCCCCTGTCAAAGATTCCGTCAACGGCGTCATTTCCTATAATACACCGTCACCTTATCAAGGCTTTACGTTCGAAAACGTCAAATTGACGTTCGAAAACGGAAAAATTGTTGAAGCAACGGCGAACGATACGGAGCGCATCAATCAAGTGTTTGATACAGATGCCGGTGCCCGTTTCGTCGGTGAGTTTGCGATTGGTGTCAACCCATTCATCCAACATCCGATGAAAGACATTTTATTTGACGAAAAAATTGATGGCAGTTTCCACTTTACACCAGGTCAAGCTTACGCTGAAGCCTATAACGGAAACGATTCTTCGGTCCATTGGGACTTGGTCAACATTCAACGCCCGGATTATGGCGGCGGTGAAATTTGGTTCGACGATGTGTTGATTCGTAAAGATGGACGATTCGTCCTTCCCGAACTCGAAGTCTTGAACCCGGAAAATCTAAAATAAGTAGAAAACGGATGGCCGAATCCTCTAAGGATGCAGTCATCCGTTTTTGTTCACTTATTTTTTTAGTGTCGCACGCAACATCCAAATTTGTTTTTCGATTTCTTTTGCTTGAGCCAGTAAATCATCTTCGACCGTCACGTCTTGCGCCTCTAAATGTTCAATCGCTTCCAGCATTTCCTTACGTACTTGTTGGAAGTCGCTGATGACGGATTCAACCATCTGATCGGCAGATAAGCCAGATTTGGCTTCTTCAAGCGTCGTCTGCTCCAAATATTCTTTCATTGTCGCTGAAGGATTTCCATTGTTCATCAACAGTCGTTCTGCGACAACATCATATTGCTCAGATACCCACGTGTACAATTCCTCTAGTTTGACGTGTAACGTCAAAAATTCTGGTCCTTTAATGTACCAATGATAATTATGGAGTTTTACGAATAAAACACCATAGTTTGCAACTTGTTGGTTTAGTGCTGTTTTTGCGTGATTACTAATCATCTTCGATTACCCCTCTCACGAATTGTAATTTGTTCTATATCATCTTTATCCTTAAATAACATAGAGTAAACATCTTTTTGTGGGGATTCCCGTGAGGTTCTTCACAAACTCTCATTACTTTTGACGTTTTAACCCCTTCAGCATGTATCCCCCTTTAAAGTCGACCGAATCGAAAGCAACGAGGAATGCTTTTGGTTCATATTCTTCGACTAAACCACGCAATACTTTCATCCGCGTCCGTGCTGCAAGTACATCGAGCCGGTACCGGACGCCGTCGCGTCCCTGTCCTTGGTAATGGGTGACACCAAATCCGTTATCGCGGATGACTTGAATCAGTTCAGCCGGAAACTCTTGTGTATGGACTTGAATCATGTTGTAGCCAATCGCAAGTTTTCTTTCGACGAAGCCACCAATTAAAATACCGAGCCCGAATCCGAGTGCGTAGACGACCATTCCAAGAGTCGTCAAATCACGGAATACGACGCCTAAAGCAAAGATATAGATTAACGTTTCGACCGTCCCGAAGACTCCGGCGATGACGGTCCGTCCTTTGACGAGCATGATTGTCCGAAGCGTCAGGACAGGCACGTATATGAGCTGCAATAATAAAATCAAGAAAATTTGTCCCATGTGATTGATTCCTTCCTAAATTAACATACCCTCACTATTCCAAAATTCAATTCAAGATGCAATAAAAAAATGGTTCGGCGTACGTCATCTTTTCTTAACTTCACGAAACCGACAAAAAAGGCATGGATGCCTGAATGCACCCATACCTTTTACTGATGAAACATTTTATTTTGTTCCTTCATACTGCTGTTGGTACGTTTGGATATCCCCCGCACCCATGAACAATAGAACAGCATTGTCATGTTTACTCAAAATCGAGACGTTATCTCGCGTCAAGATGTCAGCGTTCGGAATCTTCTCTTGGAGATCCTCAATCCGAACTTGCCCTTCTTGCTCTCGCGCCGATCCGAAAATCTCACAGAGATACGTAGCGTCCGCTTCCCGAAGTGATGTCGCAAAATCATCCATGAATGACTTTAGGCGCGTGTACGTATGCGGTTGGAAAATCGCGATGACTTCCCGGTCCGGATATTTTTTACGTGCCGATTCGATCGTTGCACTGATTTCTTTCGGATGGTGTGCATAATCATCGACTAAAACTTGTGATCCGAAATTCGTTTCACTAAAGCGACGCTTAACTCCTCCGAATGAAGACAGACGTGCTGCGACATCCTCTTTATTCAATCCTTCATATTGACAGATCGCGATGACCGATAAGGCATTCAAGACATGGTGTTGACCGAACCCTGGAATCAGGAACGTACCGTAAAAGTCATCCCGTAAATAAACATCGAATGATGTTCCGTCTGGTGTTGATGCGACATTTTCAGCGCGGAAATCATTGTTCTGTCCAAAACCATAGTAGAGGACAGGCACATTCGCTTGAATGTTTTGAAGATGTTCATCGTCTCCACACGCAATGATGGCTTGCTTGACTTGCATCGCCATCTCCTGGAATGCTGAAACAACGTCATCAATTCCCGTAAAGTAATCCGAGTGATCAAAATCGATGTTCGTCATGATTGCATAATCCGGCTTGTAGTATAAAAAGTGACGTTTGTATTCACATGCTTCAAACACAAATGCTTTTGCCTCTTCGACGCCAGCCCCTGTACCATCACCAATCAAAAATGCAGTTGGCGTGATTCCGCTTAAGACATGTGACAACAGACCTGTCGTCGATGTTTTACCGTGTGACCCTGTGATTGCGACTGAACGATATTCGTCTGCTAGGTGACCTAAAAAATCGTAGTAATGATAAATTGTTAAACCAAGTTCATTTGCCCGCGCGATTTCTGGGTGTTCATCACCAAACGCATTTCCTTGAATGATGATTTGATCTTCTTTGATGTTGTCAGCGTTAAACGGGAAAAACGGAATACCTTTCGCCCGTAAAGCGTCCTCAGTAAAGATGTGTTTTTCGATATCAGAACCTTGTACTTGATGGTTCATCTCATGTAATACTTGGGCAAGTGCACTCATTCCAGTCCCTTTAATCCCAACAAAATGATAATTTGTCATATAAAAGCCCTCCAATTCACGTTCCGGTTCGTACCATCGGGCTTGGGTACAAAACCTGTACCATTATAGCAAACCGACTTATTTTTTACCATGTAAATTATTTTGTTCACGTCGTGCACGATACATCGCCATTAAGTCTTTAGTTGTCATCACAACGTTGACAGGCGGTCCAACAGGTTTCTTGACTGCACTTGACTGTACTTGTGTTTTTTCTTCAGCGCGCTTTTCCGTGAAGACATGTTGTTCTTGAACGGTTTCCGTCTCAAGGACACGTTCGACGATGTTTTCCGAAGAAAGTTCATCTCCGTTTTCGACGGGAGGTGGTACCGTGTCTTCACTTAAAGATGTCACTTCTAATGATTCATCTTGTTGTTTTAATTCAGTAACCGGTTCTTCTTCAACTGGCTCTTGTTCCGTTAGAGCTGAATCAAAAGATTCTACAGCAAATGCTTCAGTTGATGACTCGATTGATGGGTCAGGGTTGAGTAGTTCAGAATCCGTCACTGGAACAAGACCTGCGTCTACTTCGGTTAAGTCCGTCTGTTCCATCGTCTCGATCCCTGACGCTTCAATTGTTTCATCTGTCATGTTCTCAAGCGCCTCATCGGTTTTTCCCTCTTCTGATTCACTTGAAACGTCCATTTCCGATTCAATCGAAGTTACATCTTCTTGGATCGACCGTTGCTTTTTAGGCCGTTGGAATCCGTAAATAGGCGATGGAACATCCGTCAACACGAAGCGATCTTCTCGCTCTTCTTTTTTCGGTCGTTCGACTGGAGTCGTCTCTTTTTCGCCCGCTAATTCCCGTCGAATCCGTGCCGCTTGTTCCTTCAATGACTGTTCGTAACGATTGCTCATTCCTTCACCCCTCCATCTTGTTAAAAAATCGGCCGAATCAACGGCCGATTAAGAATGCCTCTCCAGTATGTGCTGAATCCTCTAATACAAGAATTCCTTTTTCTTGTGGTGCGTCTGGTAATGCGAGTTCACGGGCAGAACACAGCATCCCGCTTGACGGTATACCTCGAAGTGCAGAAGGTCGAATGATTAAACCGGATGGCATGACCGCTCCTGGTTTAGCAACGACAACTTTTTGTCCTTCTGCGACGTTCGGCGCGCCACAAACAATTTGAAGTGTGTCTCCGTCCACCTCGACTTGGCAAATCGATAGTTTATCCGCATCCGGATGTTTTTCACAAGAGCTAACGTATCCAACAACGAATTTTGGTGAGTAATCGATGTCATCGATTACAAACGTTACGCCGTTGTCCGCTAAAACGGTTTGAATTTTTTTGACGAGTTCGGGTGTCAGTTCAACTGGTCCGACTGCATTCAATTCAAATTGCTGTGACGCTTCAAAGATATTGTATCCAATCACGCGCTCATGATGGAAAATCGTCGCGACAGCACCTGCACGTTCAGCCGTAACTTCCGCTCGTGGTGCATCTGCTAAGATGACCATCAAGACGTCACCGACACCTTCTTTATTATAAAACACATTCATTCAATCCATGACTCCCTTCAGACTTTCTCACAATGCTTATTGTATCAGATTATTCAAGGTTTCGGATGCTTGTTTTTCGCAAGGACGAAGACCGGTTCAAGATTTCCGTCTTCATATAGGAATGGGAGTGCCGTAACCGGTACACGTCCATTTGTGAAGAAGTCAAACATTAACTGTTGCAAGACATCATAGCCCGCGTCATTTCGGATATCCGCAAAAATTAAGACGTCCTGATGAGGAATCCCAATCGAAAATTCGCCTGTCACTTTGTCTGCATAATCTGCTAACAATTGTTTGTTGAGGACGCGGCTAGCCTCATAGCCATCTCCTGTACTCAAGAAATAAAAGACATTTCCTGCGACTTCATCGACCTTGAATGGTGCTTCGAGCGACTTCAAGTTGAAGCGTGCTGCTTCAGACAAGTGTTCAGTCGTCCACCCCGCCTGTTCAACTAAATCTTCATCAATTAGGCGGTAGGTCGCTCCTAAGTCAAGAGCATACATGATTTTTGTTTCACCCGTATGTGGCGTACTGATGATTCGTTTGCCATCTTTTGTTTCGTCAGCGAACGACTTCGCTCGGATGACTGGTAATACTTTTTGTTCATTTCCGACTAATGAGACAGGCTCCGTTTGTTCCAGAACCGCTTTGATGTACTCAATCGTCTCTTCAACAGCAATGACACCTCGCCGCTTTGCCTTTGCGACGAGCGGGTTTAATCCAAGGTCAACGCCCGTCCGGTCTTGTTTTCGTTCAATCCGAAGGACCGATTTTTCACGATCAAAGTACGTCGTATAACGTTCTTCTTCAAATGCTTCCGTCACCATGCGGCGAATTTGTTGCAGTTCCATGGGTCATTTCCATCCTTTCTTAATGAAAAAAAGCGAGACAGCGCTCGCTTTCGTGTCAGACTGTTTCTAAAAATTCGGTCACTTGTTCAGGTGTTTTACGTTCTTTTCCGACGTAACGTCCTGTTTCTTCGTTTCCACGATAGGCAACGAAACTCGGAATGCCGAAGATGTCCATTTCCTGGGCAATTTCCATATGTTCATCACGGTCGACGTAATAAAATTCAAACTCACTGAATTTACTTTCAATCTCTGGCATGAACGGATCAAGAAAGCGGCAGTCCGGGCACCAATTTGCTGAAAAGAGAAAAACAGCATTTCCTTGCTTCGCTGTTTCAAATAGTTGTTGAGAGTCAAGTTTTTTCATCGTAGTTCCTCCTTCGATTACTTCTTAATTTCATTGGGTACATCATAGCATATTCGAATGTTTCTGTGCGTTTTCATGCTCTGTTTGCTATACTTCAACTAGAAAACGCCTTGAAAGGAAATCACTATGACGGACCAACCTATTAAACATCCATTCGAACGTTTCGTCGGCTTCGTCGGAATGACGAGTTGCCTTCGCTACGGTTACTCTTTTATCGATTCTGAACGAGGATTACCTGAGATTTTAGCATTCTTAGTTATCGGGTTTGCGATTATCCTTGTCCTTGAAGCACTCGGGAAACGTGTCGCCCGAAAGTTACCAGTCGTCCGGATGCGTTACTTGACCCCCCTCTATTTAATTTATCTCTACGTATTTCTGACGAGTTTCTACTCGAGTTCGTTCGGTTTTTCTTTATAATGACAAAAGGGACTGACTTAAAAGCGTGAACGACTCTCAATTAATTAGAAATGGCCGACGATCCCGTGAAAAGTGGGATCATCGGCCATTTGATTGATGGAGGACGGAAACGTCCGCCACAAGGATTATTTTTTTGACTTATGAGTCAGCCCTTTTTTTAGATTCAATAGTCGATTTTTAAATCGCCGTCCTTAATACGTCCATACCGGTACAGTACCCGGTAAATTAGATAACTGATGATTGCCGGAGCGACGAAACATAGGATGCCGACAGCAAGATAATATTCTGTCGTGAAGCCCATTATCTTCAGTACCATCAATGGACCAACTAATCCGCTCGTCCCCATTCCAGAACCCGCCGGATTACTTTCGAGACTGAACAAGACTGTCGCGAATGGTGCCAACAACGCACCGGCAAGCGTCGGGGGAATGATCGTCCACGGATTACGGATGATGTTTCCGACTTGAAGCATCGATGTCCCGACCCCTTGTGCAATCAATCCACCAATCCCGTTATCACGATAACTGATGACACCAAATCCAATCATTTGGGCTGCACAACCGATCGTCGCTGCCCCTGCGGCTAATCCATCCAGTCCTAACATGATGCCTAAAGCAGCACTTGAAATGGGCGCTGTCAATGCGAGTCCCATGACCGTCGCAACAAAAATCCCCATCAGCAGCGGTTCGCGTTCCGTTCCCCAGCGAATGACTTCTCCGAGATCTGTCATCAACGTTCCAATCCAAGAACCGATATACTTCCCACTGAAAAAGCCGATCACTAACGTAAGTAAAGGTGTCACGATAATATCGAGACGCGTCGTTTTTGAAAACAGTTTTCCGGACTCCGTCGCAATCAACGCCGCGATATAGCTCCCGGCAGGTCCGCCTGCTTCATAACCGAACGCTCCGACAACGACTGCTGAAAATAAAATCAACGGCGGTGCCTCTAAAGCGAACGCGACAGCAACACCAATCGCTGGTCCGGTCAACGCAATCGCTTGATCCCCAATCGTGACGAGAATCGATGCATCGACTCCACGTGTCACCAACCCGTCGCCAATCGTTTTCAGAATCAATCCCATAATCAACGAGCTAAATAAACCGAGCGCCATATAACTGAGCACTGTAATGAAATAAATCCGAGGGCTTAATGATATTCCTTTATCTTTTAACAAGTCGCCACGTCCTTTTCGTCAAATCAACGTTATTATAACAAATTCCCCATAAAAGAAAACACAAATGTTATTTCATCTGACAAGACATGTGTTTCGCGAAAAAGAAGGTGAATTTGTCCATAGAGACAAATCCACCTTCCGGATTGCTTACTTCACTTGTAGTGTCGCCAGTGTCGTCGCATCCAATTGCGTGACGAGTTTTTTCAACAACTCTTTCGCCGCATCGTAGTCATCCGTATGCATGATTGAAGCATGCGTATGGATATAGCGAGCCGGTAAGCCAACGACCGTCGTCGGAATCCCATTGTTCGAACGATGAATGACACCGCCATCCGTCCCGCCCGCTCCAACATAATACTGATACGGAATCTGATTCGATTCTGCCGTATCAAGTACATAATCCGTCATTTCCTTCGATAGAATCATGACGCTATCCTTGATGCGTAACAAAGGACCTTGACCAAGTTGACCAAACTCCGTTTTATCACCTGAAGCATCGTTCGCTGGTGAAGCGTCGACAACAAATGCGACATCCGGATCAATCATGTTCGTCGCCGTCTGTGCTCCGCGTAATCCTACTTCTTCTTGGACAGTTGCACCAGAGAATAAGACATTCGGATGATCGGCTGCCTTCGTCTCTTCAAGCAACTCAATCGCCATCCCGACCCCATACCGATTGTCCCAGGCTTTCGCCATGATTTTTTTCGGATTCGCCATCGGTGTGAACGGGAAGAATGGAACAGCCGGAATTCCTGGTCGGACGCCAAACGATTCCGCTTCTTCTTTTGAATCCGCCCCGATATCGATAAACATGTCTTTGATCGCCATTGGTTTATTCCGCACTTCCTCTGTTAAGAGATGTGGCGGTGTCGATGCGATGATTCCCGGAATGATTCCATGATCGCCGCAAATCGAAAAGCGTTGTGCAAGTAGAACTTGACTCCACCAACCACCGAGCGGCTGAATCCGAAGCATCCCGTTCTTCGTGATTTGTGTGACCATGAAGGCAACTTCGTCCATGTGACCTGCGACCATCACTTTCGGACCATCGGCCTGACCCGTCCGTTTACCGAAAATCGATCCGATACCATCTGTAACGATTTCATCCGTCACCGGTGTAATCCGCTCTCGGACGAACTGTCTGACTTCATGCTCAAACCCCGGAGCCCCGTTCAATTCCGTCAATGTTTTAAATAGATCTTTTGTCTTTTCATTCACTATGTATCGCCTCCTATTTTTCTATTATACAAAAAAATGCTTCAATCACTTAAGCTTTTGTTTCTATCTTGACGAATTATTTGGTACAGTAGGTATAGAAACCTGTAAGGAGGGGAAATTTTAATGAAAAAACGCTATTGGATTATCGGTTTGGCAGCAGCTGTCGTTGCAACTTTCGCAGTTAAGAAGGCTGTCGACAACAAACAACTATCTGCCGAGGAAGCTCTCGAAATCACGAAACGCACATTTTCAGCAAAAGGACGTGTCCAAGGTGCATGGATCTCTGCAACACCAGAGGCGTACGCATATGAGTCACGTGACTACCAAAGCTACAAAGGTGGCATCTCGGTCCTTGAAGGTGACGATGAAAAAACGTATCAATTCACAGTTGATGCAGAAACAGGCGCTTTACTCGAATACGCATAATATCGGGACCATACTTCGTCAGTCGAAGTATGGTCTTTTTTTAAGGAGCGAACTTTCATGAACCTACTCGGAACGATTCTTGTTTTACTTGTTGCCCTTGAACATTTCTATATTTTAGCTCTTGAAATGTTTTTCTTATCTTCAAAACCAGCCCTTCGTACGTTTGGACTGACGAAGGAAATCGCAGCAGATCCACGCATCAAAACATTGTTTGCCAATCAAGGATTATACAATGGTTTTCTTGCTGCCGGATTGATTTTCGGTCTTGTCCTTGATTCGTCTGTCATTCAACTGTTTTTCTTAAGTTGTGTCATCATCGCCGCCCTGTACGGTGCAGCGACAGCAAATGTCTCGATTCTCTACAAACAAGGACTGCCTGCCATTTTGGCATTTCTCGTCGTATTATTTTTTTAGTTCGATAGATTGTCAAGTTAAGTGCAACACTTCTTCCGAGAAGACCTCGTATGCAGTTTTCCAGTTAAGACATTTTCTTGGTCTACCATTTATCCAGGCGAGCGCTTGAGCGAGTTCAGAGCGACTTACTTTTCCAAAGTCCGTCCCCTTCGGGAAAAATTCACGGAGAAGACCATTGGCGTTCTCGTTACTCCCACGTTGCCAAGAAGAATATGGATCAGCGAAGTACATCGGTAAGCCTAACGCTTCACGAATTCGTTCATGACAGCTAAACTCTTTTCCACGATCTGTCGTCGCGGTCTTGAACGTTCCCAGTGGGAAATAGAGATGCAATGCTCGAATCGCAGACTCCATCGATGCAGCGGACCGATCCTCCATCGGCACAGCGAGATAGAAACGGCTCTTCCGCTCGACGAACGTCGCGACACATGCCTTGGATTTCCCTCTGGCTGAGACGACAGTATCCAGCTCCCAGTGCCCGAACGTTTGGCGCCCTTTGACGTCGGCTGGACGTTTACTGATCGACAATCCGATGTTGAAGCGTCCACGCGTCTCACGTGGTTTCTGACGTTTTCCCTTTTGACGAAGGAGTCCAGAATGGGCCTCGACGAGGCCCATACAGATCCAGCGATAAATCGTCTTGAAGGAGAGTCCTTCTTCTTGGAATAATCGCCCAGCAATCTGCTCAGGGGACCACGTCTCTCGTAACTTTTCGAGGATGCGGACTCCTTTTTCTAACGTGAACTTTGTCCGTGCACCGCACTTCTTTTTGCGATCCACATAACGCTGGTTGGCATGGATAGCGCTGTAGTGTGGGTTCCGTCTCAATTCTCGTGAAATCGTAGAAGGTTGACGCCCCAGGCGTCCAGCAATCTTTCGGACAGAGAAACCTAACTCGAGATACGTCTCTATTTTGACTCTTTCTGATGTGGTAAGATGAACATAGCTCATAACGAATCCTCCGTTGAATGTGGTGTGGTAGCTTTATTCTACACGAGGTCGTTATGGGTTTTTTTGTGTTTTCTCCTAGGTGTTGCACTTAATATTACAATTCGTCGTTCAAAAAAACACCCACCTCTTCGGAATCTTACTTCCTCTTAGGCGGGTGTTTCGTTTTGTCCGACAACGATTAACGTGGGTTATCGTTACGTTCGTAGATCGGGTTCATGTATTCACTTGTCGAATAAAGACGTGGTACGACGACATAAAGTACAATTGCTGGTACGGCAATCAACAAGATCATCAATAACATCGGTAACCAGTAGACTACTTTCTGCTGTAAGTTGTTCGAGTTTTTGTCGATGTATTCTTTGACGCCATCTACTTTCGCAGCATCTGCGTTCGTCAACATCTCTTTACTCTCCGTGTTATAGAAGTGGATTTCACGTTTGATTGTGATAAAGATGCCATCACGGACTGTCTCGATGACAGCGATTCCGCCGATGATTTCTTCACCTTTTTCACCAGTGAATGTTTTCGGGTCCTCGATTTCTACAGAACCTTTTTTATAATCGTAATGCGAACTCTTTAATTCCTCGTCGAGAGCCTTTTCCATTGCTGACGTATCAATCGCAGCGAATACCGATTGACCGATACTCAGCGCGAGAAAGAGTGCTGTTACGAAGGCTAAGCTTTTTTGCCACATCCCCAAATTCCCCCTTTACCTGTAAGTACAAGTTCTTCAGTCAACAACATTGTACCAATTAATAAGAAAAAAGTGTGAAAGAAATACCAGGAAAATAAGAAAACTTTTTGTCTAAATCATTTTCCGTACGTTGCTTCCATCCGATAAATCGGTTGACCAAGTGCTGAAAAACGTTCTTCGTACTCCGTTCTGACGTTATCTTCCGGCTCATTGACGTGTAAATCAAGCGACATCCAGTCGAATGTCATACCGTAAGCTGACATCGTCATCAGGCTCGATTCAAATAGTTTACGGTTATCCGTCTTAAAGTGAATCTGACCTTGCTCCGGCAAAATGTCTTCGTACGTCGCGAGGAACGTCTTATATGTGAGACGTCGTTTCGCATGACGCGACTTCGGCCACGGATCAGAGAAGTTCAAGTAGACACGAGTGACTTCTCCCTTTTCAAAGAAGTCACGTAAGTCTTTTGCATCGACCGTCAAGACACGGACGTTAGGTAGTGGCTCTTCGACCAATTTTTGAACGATTGCAACCGCAACACTTTCAAATAATTCAATCGCGATGAAGTTGATATCCGGGTGTTGCTTTGCCATACCCGTGATGAATGCTCCTTTTCCGGAACCTACCTCAATGTATAGTGGATGTTCATTTTTAAATTCTTCTGACCAGTTTCCTTTTAAGGTCGCCGGGTCCGCGATATAGATCGATGCCTGTTCTTTCATATAATCCAGCGCCCAAGGCTTATGGCGTAAACGCATATTGTTCATCCTTTCAATTCTTAAATTATCCGCAGATAAGTTTATCATGATTCGGGTAATTATATAAGATGTTATTCGTTTAGCAGAGTCGAATGTTCAGCAGATCGTCACTTGAGAATTACTGAGCAATCTACTACACTTACTATACGGACTATCCCTAAAGGAGGTTTTGACATTGGAAAATTTCTTAATTATGTGGGCATCACCGATCGTTCTCGTCATGGGCGTGACTGCTCTTTTCGTTTGGGCGACATTCGGTAAAGTTGACGCTAAATAATCGCGATTCAGTAGGCATCTTGTGTTCTGTCACAAGATGCCTTTTTTACTTTCTAAAGGATTATGGTTGGTTTCTGACTAAAACAGATGTATAATTTCGATGAAACAGTTTTTATATTACAGCTATCAATCGACAAAATACGTTGATAACGAAGGAGAATTGTAATGAACAAAAACGAAAACAGCGAAAATGAAAATTTAGTACAGAAAAAAACAGGAGCTGATTTGGTCGTTGATACGTTAATCGAGCAAGGGGTCGAATACATCTTCGGAATTCCCGGAGCAAAAATCGATTCTGTTTTCAACGTCTTACAAGATCGTGGTCCTGAATTAATCGTCGCACGTCACGAACAAAATGCCGCTTTCATGGCCCAAGCAATCGGACGTTTGACGGATAAACCAGGGGTCGTCCTCGTTACGTCTGGTCCGGGCGCATCAAATCTCGCAACAGGTCTCGTGACAGCTAACTCGGAAGGCGATCCGGTCGTCGCGATTGCCGGTGCCGTCTCACGTGCCGATCGACTCAAACGGACGCACCAATCGATGGACAACCAAGCACTCTTTACGCCAATCACGAACTTCAGCGCAGAAGTTCAAGATGCGGATAATATCCCAGAAGTCCTCTCGAATGCTTTCCGGACTGCCGAAACGACGTCCGGTGCTGCTTTCGTCAGTATTCCGCAAGATGTCGGTTTGAACGAATCAAACGTCACGTCCTTTAAAGCCGTACCGACACCAAAACTCGGGATTGCTCCAGAAGAATGGGTCGAAGAGACGGCCACACTGATCGAACAAGCGAAACTCCCTGTTCTCCTGCTCGGTATGCGTTCCAGTCAACCGGACGTCGTCAAAGCGATTCGCACTTTATTGAACCGTGTTTCGATTCCCGTCGTCCAAACGTTCCAAGCTGCGGGGACTTTGTCACGTGACTTAGAATCTAATTTTTATGGTCGTGTCGGTCTATTCCGCAACCAACCAGGTGACGCGTTGCTCGCTGAAGCGGACCTCGTCTTATCCATTGGTTATGACCCGATCGGCTACGATCCGAAGTTTTGGAACAAACCAACGAATGAACGGACATTAATTCACATCGACCAAATGCGGGCTGAAATTGATCACTTCTATCGTCCTGATCGCGAGCTTGTCGGTGACGTCGCGAAAACGATTGATGCGTTATCCGATCGTCTGAAGCCACTCGCCTTGTCAACAAGCACGGATACATTCTTGAATGGTCTTCAACAACGGCTCGTCGAGCGGGACGTCCCGCCGGTCGTCGAAGACTCGCTATTGACGCATCCACTTTATTTCATGAAGACATTACGCGAACAGATTGCAGATGACGTTACCGTAACGGTTGATGTCGGTTCACATTATATCTGGATGGCGCGTCACTTCCGTTCATACGAACCGCGTCACCTCTTGTTCAGTAACGGGATGCAGACACTTGGTGTTGCATTACCTTGGGCCATCGCAGCGACACTCGTCCGTCCTGGTAAAAAAGCCGTCTCGATTTCAGGTGACGGCGGGTTCCTTTTCTCTGCAATGGAACTTGAGACAGCCGTCCGCTTGAATGCTCCAATCGTCCATTTCGTTTGGCGTGACAGCGGCTTTGATATGGTCGCGTTCCAACAAGAAATGAAATATAAACGGAAATCAGGCACATCATTCGGCGATGTCGATCTTGTGAAGTATGCGGAAAGTTTTGGTGCAAAAGGCTTACGCGTCAATCATCCGTCTGAACTCGTCGCTGTCATGGAAGAAGCTTGGAAAACAGAAGGACCTGTCATCATTGATGTTCCGATCGATTACAGCGATAATGCTGCGCTCGGAAAAGAAGTACACTTGGATCAATTAAACTGATAAGGAGATGAGCAGATGACGAACGATGATACGTTACTTCAAATCTCGACGATGATGGCGTTACTCGACGGCGTCTTCGAAAGCGAGGTCAGTTATGCGTCCGTTCTTGACGGGCGCGACTTCGGCATCGGAACCTTCGACCATCTCGACGGAGAAATGATTGGTTTTGATAATACCTTTTATCAATTGCGTTCTGACGGGAGCGCCCGCCCGCTCGACCCCGAAACGACGACACCGTTTTGTACGTTGACTCGATTTACTCCGACACAGTCGATTCAAATCGATCAAGAAATGACGAAACAAGACTTCGAGCATTGGCTAAGCACGCAACTCGCGACAATCAACAGCTTTTATGCCGTGCGAATCGATGGAGAGTTCACGGAAGTCAAGACACGGACGGTCGCGCGCCAAGAACAACCATTCGTCCCAATCACGCAAGCCGTTGCGACACAAAGTGCACGGACGTTCGAACAGACGGAAGGGACACTTGCCGGCTACTATACACCACGCTTCGGTCACGGGATTGCCGTCGCCGGATACCATCTACACTTCATCGATCAAGCCCGCGAAGGTGGCGGGCACGTCTTCGATTACACGGTCAAGAACGTCACCGTCTCATTCGAAGAAAAACCACGCCTTGATTTACGTCTACCGACGACAGCTGCTTACCGAGAAGCAGATCTTGAAAGTCATGACATCGAACAAGAAATAAAAATAGCAGAAGGTTAATGTTCAGGCTGTAGACAAAGTTCTATCAGGAGATAAAGTGTCACGTTTCGTTGCTTTCCTCGGGCGAGGCGAGACAGGGCAATGCGAATTGTTTGCATCTCGATATAGCATGTCCACTCTTTATAAGAGTTTGTCTACAATCTGTGGTTAATTTTTTCGCTTCAACTAAAACCGCCAAAGCGCTTATTGCACTTTGGCGGTTTTTTAGTTATTTTCATTTTCGAGCAACTGCGCGAGAAAAACATAACTTTCTGGCGCATCCGGATGTTGTGCATCTTCATACCAGTAAATCGACAAAATCGCTTGCGCCACCACGTACCAATGCATGCGCTGTTTTAATTCAAGGGTCAACGGATGACCGTAACTCGCAAACCATTCCGGCCAGTATTCCTCGTCAACATAACTATAGAGCATCATCCCTAAATCATAGGCACGATCGGCGATGATCGCATCATCCCAATCATTTAAATAGAGATGACCATCCGCCCCCGTCAACCAATTGTTGTGATTTAAATCTGAATGACAAACGACTTGCTCATCCGTTCGGACAAGCGCTAAATGCGTCTCTAAATAACCAATCGCCTGTTCAATCAAGTTTGGTTCACGTAGTTCTGCCGGTTGAAAATAGAGCCGGCATTGACGCAATAGCTCATCTGGTTCAATTGGTCGTTGATCAAGTTGTTGTAACATGAACAACAACTCTTTTGAATCATGTATTTTCCCTAGTAATCGGGCCACCTCTGGACGCTCCATCATTTCCGGTTCGAGTTCGTTTCCTTCAATGAATTGTTGCGCACTGATGACATCCCCACTGTAAATTCGTTTAGTCCAAAGCAACTTCGGAACGATTCCATCCGCCGATAAAATGGCTAAGAACGGAGAAGAGTTCCGTTTCAAAAATAATTTTGACTGTCCAGTCGAAGCGACGTACGCTTCACCTGTAATGCCGCCTGCTGGCGTAAGCGTCCAGCCTTCGCCAAGCGCATCTAAAATATCTAATTCCATCATAATCCGCTCAACTTTTTAATAGATTTGCCATAAGGCACAATGAATATCTTAACATGTCGCAATCGTCGTTGACAACGGAAGCACTTTAATCTTGCCGACGCCTTTTTCGATTGGGGTGACGGATGCTTCATCACCTTGAACATGAAGATTCCACATCGGGTGATCGAGCGCAATCTCGATTGTTTCATCCGTCACATTATGCACGACGAGTGTTCGCTGCCAGGCATCATAAGAGTGAATCGCATCCACTTCGTAAGCGATGACACCCGGTCGCATCGGTAAAAAATGAAGCGATTCTTGAATCTGATTCGCCCGGTGCAAGCGGAAACCACCGTGCATCCGTCTAATCTGTAAGATATTTTTAATATAGTCGACCATCTCAAAATGACGATCCCGCAATGTCCAATCCAATCGATTAATGGCATCGGGTGCATTATAACTGTTTTCGACACCTTGTTTCGTCCGACCAAATTCTTGCCCGGCATGAAGAAATGGAATTCCCTCTGCTAAAATCACAATCGTTTGTGCAAGACGACTCATTCGTAGAAGTTGGTTTTCATCGAGATCCGGTCTAGCAAGGCTCAATTTATCAAACAGCGTATGATTGTCATGTGCTTCGACGTAGTTAATCGAGTAGGTCGGCTCTGGGAAACGACCGTACGTTTGATTCTCAAGCGTCACACTTCCGGCTATTCCGTTTCGA
Source organism: Exiguobacterium sp. QJM3NY_9 (assembly GCF_056173545.1). Taxonomy (NCBI): domain Bacteria; kingdom Bacillati; phylum Bacillota; class Bacilli; order Caryophanales; genus Exiguobacterium; species Exiguobacterium sp. QJM3NY_9. The sequence continues at coordinate 2,266,059 of NZ_CM149679.1, forward strand.
ACCTCTCCTTCTTTCCAAAAATCGCCCGACACAAATCCACGGTCATGTTCATTAAACGTTGATCCCTTCAGTGCATCCCGAAAGACATCATTAAAATGACCAATCCCAGGCATCCGTGCAGCAGAGGAGCTAATCGCTTTTCGCCGTGCGGGTAACGGTGTCGCAAGATCCCATCCTTCCCCGTAGATGAGGATTGTCGGATCAATCGCATCAAGCGCCGTCCGAAGGCTGTTCATCGTCTCCACGTCGTGAATTCCCATCAAATCAAATCGGAAGGCATCAATTTGGAGTACCTCCGCGAAATAGGTCACGCAGTCAACAATCAATCGTTTCATCATAAAACGTTCTGATGCTGTATCATTTCCGACGCCCGTTCCATTCGCCAGCGTCCCGTCGAGTTCATAACGGAAGTAGTAACCAGGGACAAGATGTTCGAGTGCAGCCTGCTCACGAATATAGACATGATTCATGACGACATCAAACGTGACCCGGATACCGGCAGCATGCAGCTGATCAATCATCTCGACGTACTCGAAAATCCGCGTCCGCGGATTTGTCGCATCACTCGCATAGCTACCCGCCAGTGCGAACCAGTTTACGGGGTCGTATCCCCAATTGTATGGTGAGCGTGTAATTTCATCCGTCGAACCGAACAAATGTACCGGTAGAAGTTGAACGTGTGTTACGCCCAAGTCAAGCAAATAATCGAGTCCCGTCGTCTTCCCAGCCGGAGAACGCGTCCCCCGCTCGGACACACCCAGGTATTGTCCCGGGTGCGTCGATCCTGATGTCGCATCAATCGTGAAGTCCCGGATATGCGCTTCATAAATTACTGCATCCGTCGGTTTGACAAGAATCGGACGTTTTTTCCGCTTCGGAAATCGCTGCCTGATTTCTTGATCGACATCTGACAGGACGCCGAACCGTCCGTTCGCCGTCACTGCTTTTGCATATGGATCGACGACTTCGGTCGTCCCTAAGTGCGTCGTCACGCGATAACGGTATCGGGCGTGTTCATATTCGCGAGCTAACGTAATTTGGTAAACACCACGATCACCCCGTTTCATCTCGCTCGTTTTCAGAACTGTTTCTGTTGTATCGTAGATGACACACTCGATACGTTCCGCAATCGGTGACCAGACAAAAAGTGATAACATCCCATCATCCATCATGACGCCAAGCGGTCCTTCGTAACTATATTTACGATCAAACAACGATGTTTGAACAACACGCCCCGGAAAGATTCGAATCCGTCCCTGTGTCACACTCACTAATTCATACACACTCCCTAACTCAATCGCTCCCTCTACTTCCAAAATGAGGCGTGCGACTCCTCCGTCTTGTTGTTGCGAAATGACAGCATAATCGATGATTGCCTGATTTGAAACTAACTGCACGTCTTCTTTAGTGAATGACTGTTTCGATTCGACCAAAATCGTTTGAAACGTCAAAAATTCCGCTGAAATTAATTGTGGGTGCATCAGCGCTAGTTCGCTACTTTTTATTTTCGTCATATGTGCGCGACAACATCAAAATTTTTGCCGCTCCCTCCTCACGTCTGAATCCGTTCATTCTCTTGATCATTGACCGCCATTTGAAATGTAATCGATGACGTTTCTTTTAGTATCTTTTCACAAACTCGCATTTGAAAAGCTTTTGTATAGGGGGCGGATGTATTCATTTTGTGTAACCAGTGTGCAAAATCGACTTTACTTACATAAGTAGTTTTCGACTCTTTCGGCAGTTGATCAAAATAACCTTTCGACGCAATGACGACTCGTTCGATTGGTAGTTCAAGTTCACTTCCTAAAACAAGCCGTAAAATATCTTCTGTCCGTTTCAAACTGATCAACGGATTCAGAATGTTTTTCGTCGGTGCCTTAAATGGCTGCTCACGCCATAATTTCTCTCGTTTAATATGATAGATGCTCTCTTCTCCATCCAACCAATCGAGTAAATAAATCGCGGATGGGCCGACGACAAAGGAACTTAACTCGACTTCTCCTTGTTGATAATGAATGACAGCACGATAAAACAAACCGTATTGATCATTTAACAGATGGACCATCTGATAAAAGTCGAGGTGTCGCCGAAGCGGCAATTTCCATATCTCATCTTCAGTTGCCCCGCCCGCTACATAGAGCAACTTTTGAATCTCGACTCGTTTTTTATACCATTTATCAAACGCTGGCTTTGAGATCTGTTTCCCTGGTAACTGGACGACGACAGGAGATTTGAAAAATTGCCACCATTTCTTAGGACGGACGATCGTCTCGCCCGGAAACAAGTCTCCAGCTTCCCACTTATGGAATAGATTCTCGTAGTCTAACTGCCGTTGCTCTTTGTAGCGTTTTGAGACTTCGAGCGGGTTCTTCTCATACTTACTCTCTAAATCATATAACTTCATCAATAACGCCATGAGATCACCTCACTGTTCTTTCCCGCATCTAGCTAAGGTATTGATTTGATATCTCGGACGATCAGCTGGATGGATTTCATATAAAATAAGTTCCGTGACATTAATTTGCGCTTGTAGCGCCATGTCTGGCAGTGATTCTTCACAGTCTGCATTCCAGCGTTTCGCAAGTGTGATATGAGGAACGAACGGTTTATGTCGTTCCGGAGCCAGTTGATTCGCGAGTTGTATTAAAGAAGTCGTCTCTTCCACCCCCGCAGCGAAAACACGTGGACGGTCCTCATTACCGAACGTAACGAGATGATTGATAGTCAAAGTGAACGGCTGAACAGTAGCTGCAATTTCTTTAAGACGACATTGCCACTCATTCAATTCGCACTCCGTCAATCCACCTAAGAAATGTAATGTCAGATGAAAGTCTTCCTGGCCGTAGACCTGTTGATAGTAATGACCAAGATTAACCGTTTCAGATAACTGCTTCAACTCGAGGAGCGGTACAGGAATCGCGATAAAATAATGTCGGTCCAATTTAATCACTCCTTGATTCTTCCACTTATCAGATAGAGCACTGCCCCAAGCAAGCTACTACTTGTATATACCCAAAAGACACTATAAATTGTCCATTGTTCGAGGACAACGCCACTCATTAAATTGAAAATCGCGGTCGCAAGTCCCGTCGTAGTAGCCATATATGTACTGACAGCCGTAGCTACCATTGATGATGGGACAAGCGAACGCACATAGTCCAGCGCAACGGGAATCAGTAATCCAACAATCATCCCTTGTAGTGCCGCAAGGATCCATAACGAGAAGACCGGTGGTTCTAAAGCAAGCAATCCCGTCCGAACAGCAGATAAAATTGAGACACACGTGAGGACAGGAATCGCGCCAAATCGTATTAAGACACGTGTCGCAATTCGCATGAACGGAATTTCGCAGAGGACAGCTACAAAAAATAAGGTCCCGACGAGTGCCGTCGATTCGCCTCGAATCGTAACATAACTTCCGAAATAATAGTTGTTCGCAAAAATCGGACCAAAGACGAGACTTCCACCTGCTAAAAATAACAGGAAGCGTTTATTTGAAAATAGTCGTGAAACGGGCATCCGTTCACTGACCGTCAACTGGACTGGAGCTGCTTCGATACCAATCAATACTAAGAACGCTAAAATCAGCGCTGCTCCACTTGCATAAAAAATCGCTCCGAGCGTCCCCCCTTCTGTCACCTGCCCAAGTACGAAGACAGCAAGCGCAAAACCAGCTGAACCGAATAAACGAAGTGCGCCATAATCGACTGATTTCCGCTTCGAAAATTCAATGGCGAGTGTATCGACTAACGGAATATGTGCACATTGGAATAAGGCCCATAAACATGCAATCAATAAGAGCAGGATGTAGACCGATGTCAGTAAATAACTGACAGTAAATCCTGCTGCTGCGAGGAGCGCAACGAGCAACAGACGTTTCGGTCGACCAAAACGATCAGCCGCAAGTCCCCATAGTGGTTGCAACAAAATCGATAAAATCGGACCAATCGCAACAATCGTCCCGATTTCTGAACCAGATAATTGAAACGCATCATTCGAAAAATAAAGCGTTAAGTACGGAATGAGTGCACCTTGCCCAAAGAAGATAAAAAAGTAGAGTGCCTGAAAGTGATATTTTTGACGATTGATCACGCGGTGTACTTCCTTTCAAGAATCAATCCCCCGTCATCGATGTGCCGGGGGATTCATGTCCATATTATTTGGCTAGTTCATAAATCGCTTCTGCATAAATCGCGACAGCTAACAATAACTCTTCAAAATCAACGTATTCATCGACTTGGTGCGCAACTTCCGGACCACCCGGGAAAACTGGACCGAATGCAACACCTGCTGTTAACGAACGCGCGTACGTGCCTCCACCAATTGCAATCAAGTCCGCTTTTTGATTCGTGTGACGTTCATAGACAGCACTGAGCGTCTGAATCAATTCATGTTCTGGATCAACATGGTGCGGTGGCATGTGCGTCCGCGTCTGAAGGTCGAAACCATAGGCCGAAGCCGCTTCCTTGATCAACTGTAGACGCTCCGTGAAATCAGCGCTGTGCGGATAACGAATATTGAGTGACGCCGTTCCTTGTCCCTCTTCATAGCGGAAGACACCACCATTGATCGTTAAATCCCCCGTTTCATCTGATGCCGCGACACCCAATGCAACACCGCGTGAATCACGGAACATATGCATGACGAGTTCGATGTAACGCCGTCCATTGTAGTCGAGGTGAAGCGTACTTAAGAAACGAGCAAGGTGTAATGCCGCGTTTTTACCATTATCCGGCTCCATCGCATGCGCTGCTACTCCGAAGACGTCAAAGACAAGACCTTCTGCCGTTTGCTTCACTGTCCCTGTCAACCCTTGCTCTTCCAGGTAGGCATGGAATGAAGATTCAATCGATCCGTGTTCAGCTACATGGACCGTCGCTGTCGCATGACCCGGTACCATGTTCGGACGTTCTCCACCTACGAACGTTACGAGATGATAACCTGTGTCTGCAGTTTGTGCTGGTTTCCCTTGGATCAAAAGGCCATCATATAATCCTTTTTCAGCATTGATGATTGGAAAATCAGCGTCTGGTGCAAATCCAATCGTCGGCATCTCTTCATGCTTGAAGTAGTGATTGACACAACGCCATTCGCTCTCTTCATCTCCACCAGCAATTAAACGAATCCGTTTCGATAACGGTAACCCTAACTCTTTGACGATTTTTAACGCATAGTATGCCGCAATCGTCGGTCCTTTATCATCAATCGCACCACGTGCATATAGTTTTCCGTCCGCTAGCGTCGGATTGAACGGTCCATACGTCCAGCTGTCCCCTCCAGCAGGAACAACGTCGAGGTGGCAAAGAATCCCGAGCAGCTCTTCACCTTCACCATATTCAAGGTGCCCTGCATAACCGTCGACATTTTTTGTTTTGAACCCATCGCGCTCCCCAGTCGCTAACATCCAATCAAGTGCACGTTTGACTTCTAGACCAAACGGCGCCCCTTCTTGAATCGTTGTTTCATCAAGTATACTCGGTATGCGTAACAACTCTTTTAAGTCTGTCAAAAGTGCTTCGCGTCGCGTTAAAACTTCTTCTTTCCAATTTACCATATGACACCTCTCCCTTATCCGTTAATACGTTCACCTTTTTAGTATAGCGAATGTTCGGCAATTACGAACATCCAAAATCTTAATTCTTCCATTTCTCTTATTAAGACGAACATTAAAAAATAATAAAACGATTACATTCGTTATTCAATGTTCAATTTGTATGTTTTTTTCAATAACGTTCGGTTAAATTACTTGCATTCTATACTGAAAGAGTTATACTAAAGACGAAACAACTTGATATATCACCGTCTATTGTCACCCGAAGTTTTAGAACACTATTCTATCCATTGGGGGAGTGGTTATACCAATGAAAGATTCTACAGACCGTATGTTGACCCGAATTAAGTCGATCTATCTCTTTATCAACGAGAACGGAGCTACTACGACAGCAGAGTTGGTTGAAGAGTTTGGCATCACATCAAGGACCGTTCAACGGGATTTGAATGTGCTCGAATACAACAATCTCATTGTGAGCCCAAGACGCGGTACTTGGACATCAAGTAAAAAGCAACGCCAAGCCGGTTAATCAAGCAGTTTCAACACTATTTTTCTTTTACGACGCGAATCCTTCGCGTCTTTTTTTGTTTTTATTTTTAGCAGACGGGTATACCTAGTCTAGAGAAGGAGATGATTTGAATGAATATCATTATTATTGGAGCAAACGGAACAACAGGTCGAAAAATGGTTGAATTGATTGCAAAACAAGGACAACATCAAGCGATTGCTGTGGTCCGAGAAGAAAATCAAATAAACGATTTAATCGCTCTTGGTGCATCTGAAGTACGAATCGGTGATTTAACAGAAGACATGTCGAATGTCGTTAAAGATGCTGACGTTACGATTTTCGCAGCAGGTGCCGGTGGAGCATCGGACGAATTGACTCGCGCTGTCGATAAAGATGGAGCCATCAAAGTCATCGATGCATCAAAAGCAAATGGAATTGAGCGCTTCATCATGCTCAGCTCTGTCGGTACGGATAATCCGCGTGGCGAACTAAAAGTTTACCTCGAATCAAAAGCCGCTGCCGACGAACACTTAAGAGAGAGTGGACTTGATTACACAATCGTCCGCCCTGGTCCATTAAGTGATGAGGATGCAAGTGGTACAGTCGAAATCAAAGAACACTTTGAATCGTACGAAGATCGTAAAGTCCCACGTGCCGATGTCGCGACACTGCTCGTGACATTAGTCGACCACAAAACACAATCACGTCAATTCGAAGTATTAAGCGGTCCTTTCCCAATCGCGGAAGCACTCCGGAACGTTTAATCTGCTCTTCAATTGATGGAATCCAAATAAAAAAACGCTTCTGCCAAGTGCAGGAGCGTTTTTTTGACACGTCACTTATTCCGGTGTCCAGTCGAACAGCGCTAACTCGCCACGCGTCAGTTCACGGTACTCACCTGGTTCGAGTGTCGAATCAAGCGGCAATTCACCAATCGATAGACGTTTTAAATACGTCACTTCTTTTCCTAACGCCAGCATCATCCGTTTGACTTGATGGAACTTGCCTTCTGTAATCGTCAGTTCCAGAGTCGATGTCTCATCCGTTGCCTCTAAGATCACGAGTTTCCCCGGTTTCGTTTTATATCCATCCTCCAACGTGACACCTTCTTGTACTTCAATCACGTCTTCTTCCGTCAACGTACCGATGACTTCTGCATAGTACGTTTTCGCAACATGTTTTTTCGGTGACATCAACGCATGATTAAATGAACCGTCATTCGTCAACAGTAATAAACCTTCCGTGTCTTTATCCAGTCGCCCGACCGGGAACGGTTTAAAGTACGTCACGTCCTCGAACAATAACTCAATTACTGTTTGGTCCCGCTTGTCTTCCGTCGCACTGATTACACCAGGCGGTTTGTTCATCATCAAGTAGATATACTTTTGGTAAACGACAGGTTCACCATACATGAGAATATCTTGTGTCTCGACATCGACATGCTGTTTCGGGTCGAGTACAATCTCACCATCTACTTGAATCGCACCGGATTTTAAGAGTTGTTTGACTTCTTTACGGGAGCCTGCCCCCATATTGGATAACAATTTATCTAGCCGCATTGCCACGTCCTCGTTTCATTGAAAATTTTCTTCCTAATACTGCTTCTGCCAGTCCCGTCCAAATGGCTAATCCGGCAAAAATTACGATGCCAAGTCCCGCACCGAAGATTAAAATCGCGAGCGACGCAAGTGTCGTTTCTGGCAAGAATGCAACCATTCCCCATTTCACGAGTGCAACACCGATGCCCATGATGGCACTGATGATCATGATTAACGATGTCCGGCGCAAGACACTACTGAACGGAAAATCGACCGTTTGAGTGATGCGGAAGAACATTAACCCTGTCGCGACGAGGTACCCGAGAATCGTTGCATACCCGGCACCCGTTCCGTCACCTGTCAAATGAATCAACGGTGCGTTTAATAAATACTTCGTCACTAGTCCGGCAAGTGTCGCAATGATTGTAAAGTATTGGCGATTGATTCCTTGTAAGACGGCCGCTGTTACAGAGTAAAGCGCTAGGAACAGCGCACTTGGAGCATAACTTAAAAGATACACCCATGCCTCCTGGTCTTTCGGGAAGAGGACATGGAATGTCTCTTGACTCAATAAAATCATCCCGACGACGGCTGGAATCGTGACGAAAAATGCCAATTGATAAATTTGTGAAATTTGTTTTTTAACTTTTTTCATGTTGCCTTGCGTGAATGATGCTGTCAACAACGGCGTTGCCGACAACGACAATCCGGTTGCGACCGAAACAGGAATCAAGACGATTTTATGACTGTCGGCAATTAAATACGCTGTCGCGTTACCCGCTGCCTCAAGTGTATACCCGATACTTTGTAAGGCTGCGTTCATCGTATTTTGATCGATGACTTGATAAAGTGGCGTCGATAACCCGACCATGACGATCGGAATCGCATATGTCAAAAGTTCTTTGTAGAGATCTGTTAACGGCCGTTCCGGTGATTGAACCGTTTGACTGTCACGTAACTCTTGTAATCCGGGAGCACGCTTCCGGAAATAGTAAACGAGGATTGCCACACTGCCGATCGCTCCAATGAATGCACTGAAGGTCGCAATCGTTGCGGCCCATGCTGCATCCGCATCGAAGATATAAATCGCAATGCTAACACCTGCCAGTAAAAAAACAATTCGAACGATTTGTTCAAGAATTTGCGAAATTGCTGTGGGTCCCATCGATTGGTGACCTTGAAAATATCCGCGCGTCATGCTCATCGGTGGGATGAGTAATAACGCGAAGCTGACCCCGCGAATCGTCATCGTCACGGCATCGATGTAAGAATCCGAATTGACGTCACCGCCAGGAATTGCCCGATGTGCAAGATAGGGGGCAAGTAAGAATAAGGCGATGAACGAAACGATCCCGGTCAAAGACATGATCTTTAATCCAGAACGATACAGACGTTCACTCGTATCGTATTCGCCAAGTGCATTATATTTAGCGACGAATTTAGAGACGGCGACTGGAATACCCGCTGTCGCCAGCCCAATCATGATTGCATAGTAGTTATACGCATACGTATAAAACATGATGCCGGTCGCACCGACCATAAACTGAAAAGGAAACAGGTAAATCAGACCAAGGGCTCGTGAAATAAGTGATGCTCCAGACAAGAGCATCGTTCCACGAACGAATCCCGAGTTGCTGGATGAAGTCGATTGCTTTTTGTTAACAGTGGCCATGATAACTTCCCTCACGCTTTCTTTTTTTATTAAAATTAGACGAGAATACTCCCACTTTTAAACGTTCAGCGCGTAGTCCTAGTGTGAGTGGGAGATGAATCGTCTTCGGGCAAGACGTGTCTTCCGACACGTCAATTGTCCGACACTCTTAGTTTGAAAACAACCAAGATCAGGAATCCTCTACCTCTAAGCGAAGCGTAGGTGGAGGTAGTTCAACGCTTGACAACCTATAATATATTGTCTCAATTAACAAGTTCTATGATGCACAATTGCAAATCATTATACCGCTCCCCTCTCATAAAAGAAAGAGACGGTTTGTTTACAGACCGAACTTCTGCTAAAGTGGAACAAGCAGAAAACTATTCAATGAGGTGACAGCATGTACGATGTAATCGTAATCGGAGGCGGACCGAGCGGCTTGATGGCAACGCTCGCCTCTTTACAAGCAGGCGCGAAAACACTCCTGCTCGATAAAGGAAATAAATTGGGAAGAAAGCTTGCGATTTCCGGTGGTGGGCGTTGTAACGTCACGAATCGTAAACCGCTCGACGAACTCGTCCAGTCAATCCCAGGAAACGGGCGTTTTTTATACAGCGCCTTTTCACAATTCAGTAACGAGTCGATCATCGACCTGTTCGAAGGGTTTGGTGTGGCGTTAAAAGAAGAAGATAACGGGCGGATGTTCCCTGTCTCGGATAAAGCAGCTGACGTCGTCCGTGTCTTGATTGATCAAATCCGAGCGCACGGTGCCGAGATTCAAACGAATGCAGAAGTCGCGTCGCTCGAGTTTCACACAGACGGTTCATTTGCAGCCGTTCTCATGCAAGACGGCACACGCCTTGAAGCGAACAGTTGTGTCGTTGCAGTCGGTGGACAATCCGTGCCCCATACGGGTTCGACCGGTGACGGGTACCCATGGGCTGAAAAAGCCGGTCATACGATTACCGAACTTTTCCCGACCGAAGTCCCGATCTTACTGAACGATGCCTTTATTCAAGCGAAATCGCTTCAAGGGCTCTCGCTCCGCGACGTCGCTTTGACGGTTCACGGAAAAAAAGATAAAGCCATTAAAACACACACGGGTGATTTGCTCTTTACGCATTTCGGGCTGAGTGGTCCGATCGCACTACGTTGCAGCCAATATACGATCAAGGAACGCAAACGCTCCGGCGAACGAATCGTTCATTTATCGATCGACTTATTCCCAGAAGAATCAATCGGAGCATTGACGGAACGTTTTCAGGCTGCGCTTGCAGCCAATCCGAAAAAAACCGTCCGAAACGCCTTAAAGGGATTCGTACCGGAACGTTTGCTTGAATTACTCTTCACACAAATCGGTTTTGGTGACGAAGTTTGTACGCAAGTGAAGAAACAAGATTTCACGCAACTGCTGACAACATTAAAACGTTTCCCACTTCATGCGACCGGGACACTTGATTTTGATAAAGCCTTCGTCACGGGCGGAGGGGTCTCAATCAAAGAAATCCATCCAAAAACGATGATGTCGAAAAAAGCAGACGGTCTATTCTTTGCCGGAGAAATTTTAGACATTCATGGTTATACCGGCGGCTACAACATTACAGCTGCTTTTGTAACAGGACACTGTGCCGGAACGAATGCTGCTCTACTCAATCAAACGACGTAATTAAAAAAAGGTGTTCGTTCGTGATTTTTTTCACGAACGAACACCTTTTTAATTTTTTTGATCAATCGATCGGGGTAAACGAACGGCTCGAAAATTTATCTGTTTCGACCAAAGCAAACAGTTCATTGTCTTGAACAAAGATTCCTTCTGCCCCGTATACTTTCGGACTTGCAGATTCTCCCGTGATCGTCTTATCCTTCGCATCAATCGAATAAAGATACAAGGAATCGGAGTCCAACGTATAGATGCGCCCTTGTCGTTCTGCGAGTCCAATCGGACGGAAATTTTCTTCAAATGCTTTTTTTGCATCTGCCCGCATACCATCTGCAGCATCGATTCGATCTCGCGTAACAACCGTCAAATACGGAGATTTCTGCTTTTTCTTGAGTTTCTTTTTCTCTTTTGCTGTCGCATCAGGATCAATTTTAATTTCATCTTGCTTCGTTTTAAAATACGTCAGTTCGATGCGCCCTAACGACCGGATGTTATTGATCGTGTAAAATTCTTTTTCTTCAGCATCGTACCCAAGCCCATGAAAATTATCTCGAATGGTCGTGCCTTTGATTTTTTCACGCGTTTCTTCCGACCATGCACCGTCTTTTCGCGTAATCGTCACAAGAATTTGATTTGATGTCAGTAATGCGACCGTTTCACCATCAACGAGTGCCATTCCGTCAAGCCCTGCGAGTAACAGTTTGCCATCATTCTTCAATTGGAAGGAAGCATTGATTCGCTCGCCCGTCCCACTGACTTCAAAGAAATGATAATCTTCCGTCACAACAAGATAGGAACCAATCGAATCATCATATAACATCTGTTGAACATCCTTGATTAATGGTTCTTCCGGATTCGGAATCGAAGAAGGAAGGCTTGGCGGCACTTGTTTGACAGCCGCTTGGTGTTTTGATTGCGTCTCGATTTTTGTGAAGGTCTCTTGAATTTGCGCTAACGTCTCTGGTTTTGAGAAGACGAGTAGAATACAAAGGATCAGACCGGAGACGACGGCAAAAATCGTTGTATAGACTATATAGGATCGTTTCATTTACACAAATCGCCTTTCTCTCTCGGTTTCTGATTCAGTGTAGCAGAAGGCGCACTAAAAAAAAAGCGGACGCGAGACTGAATTCAAAAACAATCCCCTTCCTCCATGACTACATGGGCAAGGGGATTCGTATTAGTTTGCTACGATATTGATGAGCTTTTTCGGTACGACGATGACTTTACGAACCGTCTTGTCGCCAATCCACTCTTTTGTTTTTTCATCTGCAAACGCGAGTGCTTCGATTTCTTCTTTTGTTGCGTCGATACTGATTGTCAATTTTGAACGGACTTTTCCGTTGACTTGAATGACGAACTCCATCGTATCACTGACGAGTTTCGTTTCATCATATGTCGGCCACGCCGCATACGTTAATGTCTCTTCAAACCCGAGTTGTTCCCATAACTCTTCCCCGAGGTGAGGTGCGACTGGTGTCAACAACTGAACGAATCCACGAAGGAAGTGACGTGGCAACACTTGCTGTTTGTTCGCTTCGTTGACGAAGACCATCAACTGCGAAATCCCTGTGTTGAATTGAATGTTCGAGAAGTCTTCCGTCACTTTCTTGACGGTCTGGTGATAGACACGTTCAAAGTCGGCGTCAACCGTCTCGATATCTTGAATGTCTGCAGTCCGTTCGAACAAACGCCAGACGCGGTCAAGGAAGCGACGTGCACCGTCGAGCCCATTTTCCGACCAGGACACAGAAGCATCGAGTGGTCCCATGAACATTTCGTACAGACGAAGCGTATCTGCTCCGTGTGATTTGACGATTTCATCCGGATTGATGACGTTCCCACGTGATTTCGACATCTTTTCGTTGTTTTCGCCAAGAATCATCCCTTGGTTGTATAGCTTTTGGAATGGCTCTTTTGTCGGAACAACCCCGATGTCGTATAACACTTTGTGCCAGAAACGTGCGTACAGTAAGTGAAGGACCGCATGTTCTGCCCCACCGATATAAATATCGACCGGAAGCCAGTATTTTAATTTCTCCGGATCCGCGAGCGCCTCTTCATTATGCGGATCGATGAAACGAAGGTAGTACCAGCAGCTACCGCCCCATTGTGGCATCGTGTTCGTTTCGCGGCGTCCTTTCATCCCTGTCACAGGATCCGTATAGTCGAGCCACTCTTCTGCAAGAGCAAGCGGCGACTCTCCTGTTCCCGACGGTTTGATTTCAGGAATCATCGGAAGTTCAAGTGGCAACTCTTCTTTATCCAGCGTCTTCATCGTTCCGTCTTCCATATGGACGACTGGAATCGGCTCGCCCCAATAGCGTTGACGGCTAAAGAGCCAGTCACGCAGACGATACGTAATTTTCTTCCGTCCGACTTGGTTCGTTTCGAGTTCCGCGATGATGGTTTCGATTGCATCCGCCTTCGAGAGACCGTCGAGCATCTGAGAATTGACGTGTTCCCCTTCTCCCGTATACGCCGCTTCTTGAACATCTCCACCCGTTACGACTTCGATGATTGGAAGATCAAATTGTTTTGCAAACTCATGATCGCGTTCGTCATGTGCCGGAACGGCCATGATGGCACCTGTTCCATACGTCGCAAGAACATAGTCGGCAATCCAGATCGGAAGACGTTCGCCAGAAATCGGGTTGACGGCGAACGCACCCGTGAAGACACCCGTCTTCTCTTTTGCAAGATCTGTTCGTTCGAGATCCGATTTCGTTTGAACAGACGCGATATAACGTTCGACCGCTGCCTGATGTTCTGCTGTCATGATATCTGCGACGAATGGATGCTCCGGTGCTAAGACAAGGTATGTCGCGCCAAAGACTGTATCCGGACGTGTCGTGAAGACCGTGACTTGTTTTTTGTGGCCGTCAATCGTAAAGTCGATTTCCGCACCTTCCGATTTACCAATCCAGTTCCGTTGCATTTCTTTCACCGACTCCGGCCAATCGAGTTCATCTAAATCGTCGAGGAGACGGTCCGCGTATTCCGTAATCTTAAGGACCCACTGGCGCATCGGGACACGGACGACGGGATGATTTCCACGTTCAGACAATCCATCGATGACTTCTTCATTCGCAAGGACCGTTCCAAGTGCCGGGCACCAGTTGACTGCCACTTCGTCGACGAACGCAAGTCCTTTTTCGTAAAGTTGTGTAAAGATCCACTGTGTCCATTTGTAGTATTTCGGATCCGTCGTATTGATTTCACGGTCCCAATCATACGAAAAACCGAGGTCTTTCAACTGACGTTTGAACGTTTCAATATTTTGTGCCGTGAACTCACGCGGGTCATTCCCCGTATCGAGTGCATACTGTTCTGCCGGGAGTCCGAACGCATCCCATCCCATTGGGTGGAGGACGTTATACCCTTGCATCCGTTTCATGCGGGCGAGGATATCCGTTGCCGTGTATCCTTCCGGGTGTCCGACATGCAGTCCTGCTCCCGATGGATAAGGAAACATGTCGAGGGCATAAAAGCCTTCCTTACTTGGGTCTTCCGTCGTTACGAACGCGTTATCCTGTTCCCAGCGCGCTTGCCATTTTGGTTCAATCTCACGATGATTATACGACATCTATTCTTCCTCCTCTGATTAAAAAAAACCGGTCCTCCGCCCCTAAGAATAGGGACGAAAGACCGGTTTGGCTTCCGCGGTACCACCCACGTTGTCTGTCAATGACAGACCGCTTGACTCACAGATAACGGTGTGAAGGACCGGATTCGCTACTCGTTGTTCACGAATCATGCTCCCTGACGAGTTCATGGACAGTTCCGACTGGTTTGCACCACCCACCAGTTCTCTAAACGGAATGTCTCCACTACTACTTCAGTTCGTTGCATCTGACTATCTATTAGTTAGTTTAATCTGAATCTTAATCAACCGTCAACGTTTCCGTAAAATTTCTCCAATCGCAGCATGTGTCGAAGCCTGATGATCCGCGTGATGTAACATCTGCCCCGGCATCCGGTCGTCGAGTAACGCGATGACTTCCATCCCAGCTTTTTTCGCCCCCATCATGCCGTTCGCCGCATCCTCAATGACGATACATGACTCTGGGGCGAGACCCATCCGTTTTGCTGTCAGCTCGAAGATAGCAGGGTCCGGTTTAGAGCGCGGGACTTCAAAACCGCTCGTGTAGGCGTCGACTGTCAACCCATAAAATGCGATGACGCGTTCAATTTTTTCAAGCGAACTCGATGATGCAATTGCAATCCCGTAGCCTTCGTTTCGAGCGATACTCATCAACTCATGAACCCCTTCCTTTAATCCACAGTCTTCTGGCTTGGCGTGTTGTTGAAATAAGTCATGTTCCTGTGCAAGTAACGCATCCGTTTGATGCGGTAAGCGATGTTGTTCAATTAATTCCTGCCACATCTCGTCGCCCGTCTTACCCATGAAGGTCGCATATTGAACTAAATCAAGTGGAATCCCGAGTTGATGAAACATTTTTTTATGTACCCCAAAGTAGCGAATTTCACTATCTAAAATGACGCCATCCATATCGAAGATTAAACCCCTCGTTTGCATCCCATCCACTCCTTTTTTTGATTTTAACAAAAAAACGACAGTGATGGACTGTCGTTTCAAACTGTAGACAACGTGCTACCGGGAGATCAAGCGTCTTTTTTCGTTTCTTTCCTCTGGAGAGGCGCAAGCCGTTGTTCCTTGGATCCTAGCGGACAACGAGCAGGGTCTTGCCTGCTTCTGGCAAGTCGCGTTAAACACGCACTTTTCCCATAGGAGTCAACGAAATATGACGCTTTTTAGGTACTACCGTGACGGAAAGCCGGGCATGCAGACACTTTAGAGCGCAATCCGTCTCGAATCGCTTTTAAAGCGAAAAGCAATCGGGGACGACCCTGCAGCTCTGCTGTAGCGGCGTGACCAATTGCCGCTTTGAAGACGAGGCGAGGCAGGGATGCGCGAACGGATTGCTTCTCGATATCGCATGTTCACGCTTCATAAGAGTTTGTCTACACGCCGAAACGACAGTGATGGACTGTCGTTTTTATCATTTCGAAATCAGTGTTGGTTGCGAACGATATCCCGGAAAATAATGTTCCAACTCTCCGTCTCCATAGAGCTGGCACAGTTGTTCATATTGAGCAGGCAGTAGAACATTTTTTCCTAAATGATATTCAAACAAACGATAGCCCGTATAGCGACACTTACTCTCGAACAGGCTATCACGCTCTTTATACCCGCCACCTAAATGCTGTTCGACCAACCCGGCATCTTTCGCACATAAAATAGCCTCGAATTCTAACCGTTGATTTGGATAGACCTTATGTTCATCCCGCTTACAGCCAATCAAATGACCATGTGCAAATTCTCGACCAAGTAAAACGAAGTAACCTCCGATGATTTCCTCGTTAAGTTCTGCAATCAAGAGGAGCGGCGTACAGAGGTTCGTCGGCTCAAATAACTGTTCGAAGTAATCTCGAGAAAAGTAGTAATGGCTCGAAGCGTCCTTTCGGTCCATCGTCTGATAATACAATTGAATGAACGATTGTAAATCTTCGTGTGTCCCTCGCCGGACAACTAAATCAGAAGCCAGTGATTTCCGAATCATACTCCGCGTCTTCTTATGAAATGTCTGTGTAATTTCTTCTACGGATGGTCGTAGGTCGATACTCGTAGTATGTCGAATAAATTCTTTTTGTGTCCAGTGGTGTGCATACCGCTGATTTTCAGTCAACGGATTGTATCGGATCAACTCTGTGACAATCTTTTTCTGCAATGCCCAGTCATAAAAGGAAGTTCGAGCCTCTGCCCACTCCTTTTCAGTCAAATCACCCACCACTTCAGGACCGCCATATCCGTATGGAGTAATCAAATCCCAATACTCCGTATCAAAAATAGCTCGTTTTAAGAAAGGATAAAACAGTTTCCCGGCCTCTCCTTGAAAATAAATCAACCCGGGATGTTCCCCTTCTCGTGCATTTAACATAACGTATTCATAACTGTAAAAGATGTCTAGCGGCTGATTGCGAATAAGTGCTGTCCAAGTTGCCTGATCGTCGATAAAAACGCACTTTGCCATTCTGGTACACCTCCTGTTAAAAAACAGACCATAAAAATAAAATTAAATTCCTTTAATTTGGTTAATTAATTAAATTTTACCTCTTTAAATCAGTACCCTGTTTGATTTCTTTTTATTCCGTTTAGCAAAAAAAAGACCAACTATTTCTTTTCGAAACAGTTGGTCTCAGACTGTACACAAAGTGCTATTGGGAGATCAAGCGTCTTTTTTCGTTGCTTTCCTCGGGCGAGGCGCAAGCCGTTGCTCCTTGGTCCTCCCGGACAACGAGCAGGGTCTTGCCTGCCTCTGAAAGTGCGTTAAAAAACGCACTTTTCCCCGCAGGAGTGAACTGAACCCTGAATGATGGACACTTGATAAAAGACCCCATTCGGGGTTTTTTGTGTTTAAAGATATCGATATACTGTACCTATTCAATTTAGACGGGAGAATTATTCATGAACAGACGTACCTTCAATCCAGATCAAATCAGACAACTTGAAGCGAATCTTCACGTAGCCTCGGTATCAGATCGTACGATTCAATATAAAGGAGAATTTAAGATTCACGCTGTACGTGAGAATTTAGCTGGTAAGCGACCGATACAAATCTTTGAGGAAAGCGGCTTTGACCTGGACATGATCGGTAAGCGAACAACGAACGAAGCGTTGAAACGATGGCGGAAGACCTATCGTATTTATGGAGAAGAAGGACTCTTGAATGAGAGACGTGGAAAATCAAATCTTGGAGGTCGACCGAAAAAAGATGATTCCGTCGAACGACGCCTTGCGAAAGCTGAAGCACGAATCAAGTACCTCACAACGGAGAACGAATTACTAAAAAAGCTCGACGCTCTCGAAAGAGAGGCGAAGTATCGAAACTAACCGCATCTGAGCGCTATCAGGCAATCAATATTGTCTTACGGAAACAATCATCGGGCCGATTCGTGACGGATCTATGTACGCTCGCTGAAGTGAGCCGCAGTGGTTATTACGCCTGGCTCGCACGTACGGATAGTGTTTCCCTTCGGGAAGAACGCGACTATGCGGACTACCTACTTCTAAAACGTGTTCATGATCGTCACAAGGGAAAAATCGGCTATCGTGGTCTTTACATGGAGATGCTTGATCTTATTGGTGGACCGATGAATCATAAACGTATTTTGCGTATCATGAGGAAGTTTGGAATCGTGACGAAAATCCGTAGGCAGAACGCTTATCGTAAAATCGCTAAAGCGACATATGAACATAAGACTGTACCGAACCACTTGAACCGTCGTTTCGATCAAGATGAGCCTGGTAAGGTATTCGTCACAGACATCACTTATCTCCGTATTGGATCTGGCCAAACTGTTTATCTCTCTTGTGTGAAGGATGTCGCTACACGTGAAATTATGGCACATCATCTATCTACAAGCCTCCATATGGAACTAGTCCTTCATACAACGAATAAACTCGCAGAACGACTTCAAGGGAATATACACCCGGAAGCCATGATACATTCCGATCAAGGATTCCATTATACGCATCCTGCTTATCAAACACGCATCCGTGAGATGGGAATGCTTCAATCCATGTCTCGTAGAGGAAACTGCCTAGATAATGCCCCGATGGAATCGTTCTTTGGGCACTTGAAAGATTATGTCGATTATAAATTAGCATCTGACCTCGATGAGGTCTGTGCCATGGTCGATGCTTACATTGATTATTACAATAGCGAACGAAGACAATGGAAACTACAAAAGATGACTCCGGTACAATACCGAAGCCATCTCATAGCAGCTTAATACGTTAAGGGTGCTTTTATTAAACTGTCCAAACTCTAGGGCTCAGTTCAGAGTCAACGAAACGTGACGCTTTTTCAAGTAACACTGTGACGGAAAGTCGGGCATGCAAACGGTTTAGCGCGCAATACGTCTTGAATCGCTTTGAAGACGAGGCGAGACAAGGAAGCCAGAACGGATTGCATCTCGATACCACCTGTTTACGCTTCTTAATAGTTTGTCTACACGACGCTTAGACCACCTATTTCTTTTTCGAAACAGTTGGTCTAAGCTCCCTTAATTAGTTTTAGGAATTGCTCGAACAAATACGATACCTGCAAGTAAAATCAATCCGATTAGCGTCAAGAAGACCGCATTCATCCCAGATAAATCGTAAATCAATCCACCGACCGTCGGACTAATCATCCGTCCGGCGGAAGCCGCAATGTTGACGTAACCTTGGAATTCACCTTCTTTACCGATCGGTGCAAGTCGTGCCGCCATCGCAGGGACAGCTGGCCAAATGAACATCTCTCCAATCGTTAAAATGACCATCGCAACAAGAAACATTTCAAACCCTTCAGCAAACGGTACGATGAGATAGGATAATAAGAAGATGCCCGTTCCCGTCAATAATTGACGTTTTAGATCATCTCCGAACCATCTTAAAATCGGCGTCAAGAGCGGTTGTGCGAAGACGATTAATGCTCCATTGATTGTCCATAAAATCGAGTACTCGGAAATCGTCACACCAAGTGATTTCGTGTGGACGGCAAACGTTCCTTGCCATTGTACATAAACGAACCAAAGCAACGCATATCCGACTGAAACGTAGAGCATCGTCCGAACCGATTCCTTCGATAACGGCTCACGGACTTCTTCCGTCGTGAACTCTTTTTGTCGTTTAACCTGCGGCGCCTGAATCCAGTTCAATCCTATGAACAGAACAATCGCAAACACTACATAGAGCAATAAGTTCGCGATGAAAATAAATTGAATATCAATCGCAGCAATTTGACCACTGACTGCCGTACCAAGCGCAACTCCAACGTTTTGTGCTACATAGATTGCATTGAAGGCACGTCGTCCGCCTTTTGGCCAAATCAGACCGGTTAATGCGTAAATCGTCGGGAACACCATCCCCCCGACGAAACCGATCAATCCAAGCATCGTCACATAACCAATGAATGTCTGATGGAACAACAGCAGACCAATCGAAGCAATCACGAGTCCGATGACACTGATGATGAGCGTCCGCTTCCCACCTAAACGATCAAACGCTTTTCCACCCATGTAATTTCCGACGATTGCGAGCGCCGAGTTGACGAACAAGGCCATTCCTGCCTTGGTCATGGATTCGCCTAAGTATTCATGAATATATAATGTATTAAACGGCCATAAAAAAGAGGCTCCTGTCGTATTGATCGCCATCGCCAACACGAGGATCCAGACCGCACGAGGTAATTTCGGCATAATAGGTGTCCTCCAATATAGTTCTCACCTTTGCCACTTTACGAAATTGTTCTGTGCTCTGTCAAGAAACTTCATTTTGAATGAATTATCGGAATAATGGTATAATCAGGAACAAAAGAATACGTGATGAACGAACAAAGAACAATCTTACTTGAACAGGAGCCTAAACCCATGTCACTAGCCCGCGTCTTACCTTATGCCAAAGAACTCTTAGAATCTGTCATCCACGAAGGAGATTGTGTCGTCGATATGACTGCCGGAAATGGTCACGATACCTTGTTTCTTGCGGAGCAAGTCGGACCAGACGGTCGTGTCATCGCCTTCGATGTACAAGAACAAGCGATTGAAGAAACGAAACGTCGTCTAGAAACCGCTCACGTCAAAGAGTGGGTCGATCTCTACCACGAAAGTCATATTCATGTTGGCGCACGCCTCGTTAATGAAGCCCGTCCGATTCGAGCGGGCGTTTTCAATCTTGGTTATTTACCAGGAAGTGACAAGTCCGTCACGACGACCGGTGAAGATACGTTAGAAGCGCTAGGTGCTTTGTTACCCGTCCTCGTACCCGGCGGTTTAATCGTCCTCGTCATCTATCATGGACATGTAGAAGGAAGACGGGAACGGGATGCTGTTCTCGATTATGTCGAAAGTCTTTCGCAGCAAGACTACGCCGTCTTACAGTATCGTTTTCTCAATCAACAAAACAATCCTCCTTTCATCATCGCCATCGAAAAAAAATTAAAAAAGCAAACACTCGATTAATAGTAAAAGACGCTGTCAGCACGACAGCGTCTTTTTTGTCATTCCTCAACCATCTTCAAAAAAAGCAATAATTTTTCAGCGAACCGTGTATTGAGACGTTCAAAGCTGAAATGCGGAAATCCATGGAGCCGTTGAAGATAGATTTGATCGCCACCCATTTTCCGGCAAATCTCTAACGTATATTTTACGTCCGCGAATTGATCGTCCGGTGCATAAAAACAAGCGAGGTTGACTCGCGGTAGTTTCTTCCGCTCTTCATCATGTAAGACGATTTCTTCTTCAATCTCCCGGTACTGTGCATATGTCAACTCACCAAGACGTGCCGTATCTTCACTATTTTGACCAAACGGCAACATCCCGAGTGGCGCATCCGGCCGAAAACGATCGAATGCACTTGCAAATACTTGTTTGACGCCACCGAGTTGTTTTGAATTATGCCAATCAAATAACGGCGAAATATACGACAAACTCGCAATCGGCAATTCATATTCCTGCAGTAGCCGGTTGACGACGAGTGCGCCCATGCTGCAGGCGATGATATGAATCGGTAACTTTCGTTTTCCGGCTTCTCGTAAAGCATCCTTCAGTAGTTGTTGATGTTCCTCAAGCGATATCCGGCGCGGTGCGTCTACACGTAACACTTCATAATCCTTTTCAAGGACTCGAATTAATGCATCGCTCGGCGTCGCTCGCAGTTGAAGGGGATAGACGAGTACGATAATCCCTGTTGCTTGATCTTCCACAAACTCACCTCTTCATACAAGTATCTCTGTATTATAACGTTTACATCTTGATGTCAAAAACCATCTTAAGTCGGATTTTCATTCATATATACGTTTTAAGCGTGTCACAGGTTCCACTTGACCGAAAATTTCTTCAGTCGTTTCACTTTCTTCTCTAAAACCGAAAGAGACTAGAAACTGGCGCGCTTTATAGTTTCGTGATTCAACGTAGACTTCAATCGGGGAAGCACCTTGGTGTTCAAGTTCACGAATCAACTTTCGTCCAATCCCATTTTGTTGATATTTCGGTAGTACATACAAGCGAACGATTTCCCACGTGCCGTCAACATCGATCGCATGGATGAAACCGACGATTTCTTCCTCGATAATGGCGACATTGAAATATTCTCCCCGCGCTTCCTCCGCCGTCCGAATTGCTCGAACGACTTCTTCTTGCGGATACGCCTCTTGTACGAAATGGGCTTTCGAGCTTTCCGAATAAATCTCTTCGTACGTATCCATCCAAGAGGTAATGGCAATATCATGAATGCGTGCCGCATCAGTAGGAATTGCTTCGCGTATCTCCATATCGGACTCCCCCTTTTTTCCGTTTACCGGTACATGTTCTTTTACCCTTTTCTAGAAAAATCATTCGTTTCCCTGCAAAGTTCGAGACAAACAAAAAAAGTTCAGAAACAAACTCATGCGAGTCTGCTTCTGAACTGAAAATTAAGCGAATCGTTTCGCTTGTTCTTCAAGAATTGCTGCTTTATCTGTTTGCTCCCATGGTAATTCGATATCTGTACGACCGAAATGACCATAAGCTGCTGTCTGACGATAAATCGGACGGCGGAGATCAAGCATGTTGATGATCCCTGCTGGGCGAAGATCGAAGTTTTCAGCAACGAGTTCGACGAGTTGTGCTTCTGGAAGTTTACCTGTTCCAAACGTATCAACTGCAATCGATACTGGGTGCGCGACACCAATCGCGTACGCAAGTTGAACTTCTGCTTTATCTGCAAGACCAGCAGCTACGAGGTTTTTCGCGACGTAACGTGCTGCATATGCTGCAGAACGGTCAACTTTTGTTGGATCTTTACCAGAGAATGCGCCGCCGCCATGACGTGCATATCCACCATACGTATCAACGATGATTTTACGTCCAGTTAATCCTGCATCACCTTGTGGTCCACCGATGACGAAGCGGCCTGTCGGGTTAATGAAGAACTTTGTTTCCGCATCGATGTATTCTGATGGAATCACAGGTGCGATGACATGCTCTTTCAGGTCTGCTTGGATTTGCTCAAGCGTCACTTCTTCTGCATGTTGTGTTGAGATGACGATTGTATCGACACGAACCGGTTCGTTGTTCTCATTGTATTCTACAGTTACTTGCGTCTTACCATCCGGACGGAGGTAGTCAAGTTGTCCAGTTTTACGGACTTCTGCGAGACGACGAGCAAGTTTGTGTGAAAGTGAAATCGGAAGTGGCATCAATTCAGGTGTTTCTTTCGTTGCATAACCGAACATGAGACCTTGGTCCCCTGCACCGATTGCATCGATTTCTTCATCTGACATGCTACCTTCGCGTGCTTCAAGCGCTTGGTCAACACCGAGAGCGATATCTGCTGATTGCTCATCGATTGAAGTCAATACAGCACAAGTGTCTGCATCGAAACCATATTTAGCGCGTGTATAGCCAATCTCACGAATTGTTTCGCGAACGACTTTCGGGATATCGACATAAGTCGATGTCGTGATTTCACCTGCGACGAGGACAAGTCCTGTCGTGACAGATGTTTCAGCAGCGACACGAGCATTCGGATCGGCTGCGAGGATTGCATCTAAGATAGAATCCGAGATTTGGTCACAGATTTTATCCGGGTGACCTTCAGTAACTGACTCCGACGTAAATAGTCGGCGATTAAGGTTTGTCATGTTTGACCCTCCCAAAAAAGAATTTGACGGTGTACTCATTTCCCCTAGTTGAGTGGGACGGTAAAATGAAAAAAACCTCTCCATGTCCAAAAAATGGTCAGGGAAAGGTTGTGCGTTCTTCCTTTACCCTCTTATCGTTCGAAGTGTTTACTTCGCTTCAGGAGAGCACCTTTTCCTTCATTAATAGAATTCTTAATGTAGGACGGTTGCCGGGTTTCTTCGGGCCTTGTTCCCTCCACCTGCTCAGAATAAGAGTATCCGTTACGAATTACATGATATAAAGTTGTGACCACTCTGTCAAGCTACGTTTTAATTTCTAGTCGAAACTTTCCCGAAGAGATGTTAAACTGTTAATGCTGAAAGCGTTTCCAGAAAAATAGAAATCAGCGCTAAAAAAGGATTGCTCATCCTTTAGTATGTCATATATAATAAATGTGTCATACTAAATGCCAGAGCTAAACCAACGTAGGGGAAAGGTGGGGTCAGGATGCCGATGACGGTCCTGAATATCGAAGAGCTACTCAAGAAGGAGCATGTGTTCAAACAACTATCTGTTGCTGAGCTAGTCGAACATGCAATTCGTAACGAAGAAGGGGTTCTTGCTGAAAATGGCGCTCTGTCTGTAGAAACGGGGAAATTTACAGGTCGTTCACCTAAAGACAAGTTCATTGTTCGCGATCAGTCATGCGAGTCACATATCGATTGGGGCCATGTCAATCAACCGATGGAAGCAGACAACTTCGAGCAACTTTTACAAAAAGTTCTTCGCTACATGAATGAAGCAGATCAGCTCTACTACACAGAAGCTGCTGCTGGTGCAGACACTCATTTTACCCTTCCGGTTCGGATTGTGACACAATATGCTTGGCATAATTTGTTTGCAAAACAACTATTTTTGCGTGAATATCCGACAGAAGCTGCTTTTGAGCCTTTCACGGTTATTTATGCGCCTCACTTCAAAGCAGATCCGAAAGTCGATGGAACGAATTCCGAAACGTTCATCGCCATGTCATTCGAACATCGGATTGTCTTAATCGGTGGAACGGAATATGCGGGCGAAATCAAAAAATCGATTTTCTCTGTCATGAACTACCTTTTACCTCAACGAGACGTCTTATCGATGCATTGCTCGGCTAACGTCGGTCATGAGGGTGACGTCGCTTTATTCTTCGGATTATCCGGTACTGGTAAGACCACACTGTCTGCTGACGACAGTCGTCAATTGATTGGTGACGATGAGCACGGGTGGTCCAACGACGGCGTCTTCAATATCGAAGGTGGCTGTTACGCAAAAACGGTCAACCTATCGCGCGAAAAAGAACCACAAATCTTTGATGCGATTCGTTTTGGCACTGTCCTCGAAAACGTCGTCCTCGATGATGCACGAATTCCTGACTATGATGATACGTCGAAAACGGAAAACACACGGGCCGCTTATCCGATTACAGCGATTGATAATATTGCAGTACCATCACGCGCCGGACATCCGAAAACGATTGTCTTTTTAACAGCTGATGCTTACGGCGTCCTGCCGCCAATCAGTAAGTTGACGAAGGAGCAAGCGATGTATCACTTCTTATCCGGGTATACATCGAAGTTAGCCGGGACAGAGCGTGGCGTAACAGAACCGGAAGCGACATTCTCGACATGCTTCGGTTCGCCTTTCTTACCGCTCATTCCTGAAAAATATGCAACGATGCTCGGTGAGCTCATCGACCGGCATGGTGTCACGGTCTACCTCGTCAATACAGGCTGGACGGGTGGCGCATATGGGACGGGAAGTCGGATGAAGCTTTCCTATACACGGACGATGGTCAATGCAGCTGTCAACGGCACGCTCGCTGATATCCCGACGGAAGAGCATCCGATTTTCGGGCTACACATGCCGCTCGAAGTCCCTGGTGTCCCAAGCGACTTGCTCAATCCTGTCAAAGTTTGGTCGGATGCTGATGCGTATGAACAACAAGCACGGGCTTTGGCAACTAAATTCAAACAAAATTTCACACGGTTCGACAGTGCAACTACTGAAATCAAATCAGCAGGGCCACGTGTTTAATTAAATTAAGATAATTAAAAGGCACCAGACACTGTATGTTCAGTGAGCTGGTGCCTTTTAACGTCCATTAGACGATTGAATCTTCTTCATCCGGTTGCAGATGAAGTTCTTTTTTAGTCAACCAATCTTGACTCTCTTTTAATAGTGCATAGGCACGCTGTTTTGAAATACCAAAACGATGGGTTAGTTTTTCAAACTGTTCAAATTCACCACGGTCGGCACTAATCGCGAGCAATAAACAATCACGAAACGGGTGATCTTTTCCTTGTAACACGATTTTCAACGTCGACTCGATTGGTAATTGATCGATGATTTCATCAATATCGACTGACAGTAATGCATCGATATGCGAGAGTAAGCCAATCATGTAGGCACTTTCCGGACGTAACGTCTTTGTTTCAAGTGCAAATAACTCGCATAACTTGGCACAATGCAGTGAAGAACGCAACAACTCGTCTGACCACTTGTACGGACTCGCAAGTCGCATCTCTCGTAAAACGATTAACGAAATCCAACTTTTAAGTTGTGAAAACCCGAGCAGTGAAATCGCTTGACGAACGGATTCGACGGTATTTCGAAGACCAATCCCGGGAGAATTGATAAGCTGAAGGACTTGCACACTAATGTATGGATTTCCTTCGATTTCATCAACGACTTGATCATAATACTCATCTGATTCGAGCCACTTCAACATCTTTAACAATACAGGCAATTGTGGCGGAACAGCCTTCCCTTTCATCAGCATCGGTTTTGCATAAAAGTAGCCTTGGAACCAGTCGTACCCCATGCTCAAGCTACGCAGATGATCTTCATGCGTTTCGACACGCTCTGCCAACAAACGGATATGCGGATAGTTTCGTTTAACGATATGTAAAATCGCACTTTGTTCACGTGGGTTGATTGCTTCGATATCAATTTTTATTAAATCAATTAAATCAAACAACTCTGGACCATGATTTCGTAATAAATCCGTCACGAAATCATCCAAGGCCAATTGAAATCCAGCCTCTTTCCATTTTTTCAAAACCGACAGCATATGCGAATCGATGACGACGGTCTCAAGCACTTCGATGACAAATCGTTTCGGATCTAAGTGGTCAATCAGCTCACCTTGCAATAAATCACCGGTGAAATTGATGAATAAACGTTTTCCTTCTGCCACTCGATCGACACCTAAATGGACAAGCGTATTCGTCAACACGTCCATCGTCGCTAACTCACCATCAAAAATAGCAGGAGCTTCAACTGAACGATATAATAATTCAAACGCATCGATGGCACCGGATCGATTCACGATTGGTTGTCGTGCCAACAAGATTTCCATCCCGTTCTCCCCTTTTGTCTTCCACCCTATAGTTCACTTCATATTTTTTAGTATACCAAATATTGTTTTCTGTTTAAAAAATGCTTTTTTAAAACATATCAATGTTACTGATTTTCTAAAAAAAGTCACCCCGGCTGTTCGAGGTGACTACATCCTATGTTATCAGTGCATCATCCAATCGATGATTTCCTTCGTCACAGCAAATTTTTCATGCAACGGAAACTGATGGGCCTGCTCGTAAATCCGAAGCCGCGTCTGACTCGGATAGCGTGCAGCGTAATTCGTTGCATGACGTAAGCGAACCTTTTGATCGTACCGTCCGTGAATCAGCAAGACTTGCCCTTGTGGGGCGGCGTAGAGCGGCGAACGGATTTGATACGCATGTTGTTGCGTCTCTGGCAATCCACCCGTGAAACGGCGTAACATTTTTTGCATCGTTCTCTGTTCTTCATATGTCCAGACGAGATTCGTCACCCCTGCCCATGAGACCGTGCGCGCGACCGGGCGATGATGTGCCAACAACAAGGCCATCTGTCCACCACGAGAGAAGCCGAACACCGAGACGCGTTCCACGTGACGGGTTAACCAATCATATGCCCCTGTTGCATCACGAATATCATGATGACCAAAATCTTCCTTCCCAGTGCCCCCTAAGTTCCCTCGGTAAAAAGGGGCCATGACTAAAAATCCGGCTTGAGCAAACTGCATCAGTCGCGTCGGTCGAACCATTCCGATATTACGTGTCCCGCCACGTAAATACAGCATCCCTTGCCCATTCGGACGTGTCGGTAAAACGACATAGGCACCGACCCGTTCGTGATCAGATGTTTCATAGTAAATACGAAACGTCCGGAAGGGACCTTGCTTCGGCAATTCAAACCAATCGGCGTTCGGCGAGTACACGAAGTGTCTCCGGAAGGACACGGTCCTTCATCATAAAGCTGTATTTTCGATTCGCGTCAAGACGCTGCGGGAGGTCGTCCAACAAAAAGGCTCCGTCTGTCTCATCGACAGCGAGATGCGGAACGAGTGATTCGATTTCGGCGAAGTAGATATTCTTAATGATTGTATCGCCTCGTCCTTCGACACGATATTGACCAATGTAGGCGAGGCTTGCGATGCTTCCGCCTGTCTCCTCCATCACTTCCCGGCGTGCCGCTTCTTCCGCTGTTTCACCCGGTTCGACTTTTCCCCCAGGAAACTCGTACCCGCGTTGCTTATGATGCGTCAATAGCCATTTCCCCTCGTACACGGCAATGACCCAGACATGGAGAGGTTTTGTTGAGAATGGATGATCATCGAAACTCAACTCAACTTGATTTTGATAGTAATCTAAAAATCTAATCACGTACGTGCACCTCATTTCTTCTTCTACCTTCACTTTACCTGTTTCGAAAGCATTCTAAAAGTGAAAGTGCGTAGGAATCGAGGAGAATGACAAAAAAAGGCATCCCCTGTCATCCAGGAGATGCCTTTTTAACTTATTTCAAGCGTGCTTCGAGCTCTGCTTTTTCTGCTTCAAAACCAGGTTTTCCGAGAAGTGCGAACATATTTTTCTTATATGCCTCAACACCGGGTTGGTCGAATGGGTTAACTCCAAGAAGATAACCGCTCATCGCGCAAGCTTTTTCGAAGAAATAGAACAAGAATCCGAGATGGTACGGCGTCATCTCTGGTAATTCGACTGTTAAGTTCGGAACTTGACCATCTGTATGAGCAAGTAACGTCCCTTCTGCCGCTTTATCGTTGACGAATTGGATTGATTTCCCTTCGAGGAAGTTCAAGCCGTCAAGATCTTGTGCATCTTTTTCAATCGTCAATTCATGACGCGCTTGCCCGACTTTGATGACCGTCTCAAACAAATCACGACGTCCCTCTTGCACGTATTGACCCATCGAGTGTAAATCTGTCGAGAAGTCGACCGCTGCCGGGAAGATCCCTTTAAAGTCTTTTCCTTCAGATTCTCCGTACAACTGTTTCCACCATTCCGATACGTAATGTAATGCCGGTTCATAGTTGACGAGAAGCTCAATCGTTTTTCCTTTTGCATACAATGCATTTCGGACGACCGCATATTGATATGCTTCGTTTTCAGCAAGATTTTCATTCGCGAATTTCTCTTGTGCGTCACGCGCACCTGCCATCAATTCTTCGATTGAAATGCCAGCAGCAGCGATTGGCAAAAGACCGACCGGTGTCAAGACAGAGAAACGTCCACCGACATCATCCGGAATGACGAACGTCTGGTATCCTTCTGAGTCAGCAAGCGTTTTTAACGCGCCACGTGCTTTGTCCGTCGTTGCATAAATTCGGTTTTTCGCTTCAGCCTGACCGTATTTCTCTTCCATGAACGATTTCAACAATCGGAATGAAATTGCCGGCTCCGTCGTCGTCCCTGATTTAGAGATAATGTTGACCGAGACGTCTTTTCCTTCAAGCACTTCAAATAAATCGTGCAGATACGTCGATGAAATGTTATGACCCGCATAAATGATTTGTGGCGCCTTCCGCTCGTCTTTTGATAACAGGTTGTGGAAGGAATGACCTAACATCTCGATTGCGGCACGCGCTCCGAGGTAAGATCCACCGATTCCGACGACGAGCAAGACGTCTGAATCTGATTTGATTTTTTCAGCTGATTCTTGAATGCGAGCGAACTCCGCTTTGTCATAGTTCGTCGGTAAGTCGACCCATCCCAGGAAGTCGCTGCCGGCACCTGTGCCGTTGTGAATCGCTCCATGTAATGTCTTAACCGTGTCTGCCATGTAATCTACTTCATGTTGCCCTACGAATTGTAATGCTTTCGAATAATCAAAACGTACCGTTGTCATTCCATCGTCCTCCTTATTCATTCGCAAACAAATGCGACCTTCCTTCTCATTAAAACGCAAGAAGGAAGGTCGTTCAAGTCTTTTGTGAAAAGATTAGCAAATGTTAGAGAAACTTATAACGCTGCCGTTACGATTTCACGAACATCTTCATTACCAAGTGATTTGAAGTTACCGAAATCACCGCGCGTCATTGCTGACTTAACGATTGAATCGATTGTATCTTCTTTGATGTCGTAATCCGCGAGGCGGTTTGGCGCACCGAGTGATGTCCAGAATGCACTGATCGCATCGATTGTGGCATGCGCTGCTTCGATTTCTGATTTACCCGTCGTATCGACGTTAAAGACGTTTTCACCGAGTGTCACGAAACGATGTGCATTTGATTCGTCCAACACGTGGCGCATCCAGTTCGGGAAGAGGATTGCAAGACCACCTGCGTGTGGAATATCATGAACCGCTGAGACGGCATGCTCGATGTTATGTGAAGCCCAGTCACCGCGTGCTCCCATTTGAAGTACGCCGTTAAGTGCCATCGTACCTGCGAAGAGGATTGTTCCACGAAGTTCAACGTTTTCAAGATCGTTGACGAGTTTCGGTCCTGCTTCGACGACAGCTTTCATGACGCCTTCTGTCATCCGTTCTTGGACAGGTGCGTGTGCTGTGTGGAAGTACTGCTCAAGACAGTGACTCATCATGTCGACAATCCCGTAAATCGTTTGGTCTTTTGGAACACTGACCGTGTACTTCGGATCAAGGATTGAGAACGTTGGGAATGTAAGCGGGCTACCCCAACCGTATTTCTCTTGCGTTTTCCAGTTCGTGATGACAGAACCAGAGTTCATTTCTGAACCTGTTGCTGCAAGTGTCAAGACGGTACCGAATGGAATGACTGTTTCCGGAGTCGCTTTCCCGATGACGAGATCCCATGCTGAACCTTCATACGGAATACCTGCTGCGATTAGTTTTGTGCAGTCGATGACAGAACCGCCACCTAGTGCGAGCAATGCATCAACACCTGCTTCACGTGCGATCTTAATGCCGCGCTCTGCTGTTTCGATGCGTGGGTTTGGTTCAACGCCATCACATTCGACGTATTCGATTCCTGCTTCGTTCAGTTCGCGTGTAACGTCGTCATAGACGCCGTTGCGTTTAATACTTCCGCCACCAAAGACGAGCATGACTTTCTTAGCATTTAGTGTTTTAAGTTCTTCTTTGATTTGGCTGACTTGACCGTCACCAAAAATTAATTTCGTTGGATTGCGATATTGAAAGTTTTCCATTGTGTGTTGCCCCCTTGATAAGTAATGAACATCTTACATTATCCACACATTCCCCTTTCGCATCTATTTTAATGCTTATAACGCAAAAAAACGTAAAAAAAAGAGAACCGACCGATGTCGATTCTCTTAAACATTCTTATTTTTGGAAGTTTGATTTTTCAATCCATTCTTCCAATTTGCCTTTTAACACGTTGAAGCCAGGAGCTTCTTCTTGTTTGAAAGCAGGACCTGCATCGCGGCGTCCAGCGTTTTTGCGTGGGCCTTTAGCGCGTGCTTCGCGTTTTGGAGCTTCCTGAGTTGCTTTGATCGAAAGCTTCATTTTTTTGTTAGCTTCGTCGATGTCGAGAACTTTAACAGTTACTTCATCGCCAACTTTTACGTAATCGTTGATGTCTTTTACGTAATCGTGTGAGATTTCTGAGATGTGGACGAGACCTTGTGTTTGCTCGTCAAGTGCTACGAAAGCACCAAAGTTTTGAATACCAGTTACTTTACCAGTAACGACTTGGTCTTTTTCAAAGTTTGCCATAGTTTATACACTCCCTAACTAAATTCATCAACTTATAATAACATACTTTTTACGGATGGTAAAAAATATTTTTTAAATTGTTTATTTTTTATTTTCCAAGGGAACATTTTAGTAGCAAGACTTCAAGTATTCCCCCTGATTCTGCCGGACTTTTCGAGTCCGGCCCTTTTTTTGTTTCTTCTTACTCCTCAACGCAAAAAGGACCGGTCCGGTCTGCTCGCTTTCCGCGGACAAGACATCATGCCGCTTCAGATGCGTTGCATCTTCCAGGGTCATGATTGTCTTGTTTTCCCGCAGGAGTCGAACATGACCTCACCTGTCCTAGCGTAAAGGAAAACGAATCGTGAAGCAATCAAAATTTAAAGATTCATTCACTGCTTACAAATCGTCAAATCCGTTCGCATCCGTCACTTTTGCATACGAACGTGATTTTTGTTCGAAGAAATCGGATTTCGTCGCATTCATCGAGTCATCCGAATACGCACGAATCCACGGCATGACGTCCTCGTCATGTCCTTCATAGAGATCGGAGAGACCAATGACACGAAGGCGCTTGTTCGCGAGATATTTGACGTAATCACGCATTTCACTGACATCGAGTCCATCTAAGTCACGCAGGACATACTCACTCCACTCGATTTCGAGATCGACGGCACGCTCGAATGTCGCATACACGAACTTCGTGAATGAACCATCGGCATCGATTTCCGGGTGTTCCGTCAAGACGGCACGCAACAATTGACTGATGAAGTACGAGTGTTGCAGTTCGTCCCGCTGGATGTAACTGATCATCGTCGACGTTCCGACCATTTTTTGATGACGCGCTAAGTTATAGAAGAAGGCAAAACCAGAATAGAAGTTGATTCCTTCAAGAACGATTGATGCGACGAGTGATTTCGCAAAGTTTTCCGGTGTCCGGTCGTTTTGGAAATCTTCATATAAATCAAGAATAAAGGCATTCCGCTTCATGACCATATCGTCATCTTTTGCGATATCGAAAATCCGGTTTTGTTCCGAAAGTGGAACCAGACTCGATAAGACATAGCTGTACGACTGGTTATGGACGACTTCCTGTTGCGCGATGATCGCAAGAATTGCATGAATCGACGCATCTGACGTGAACATCGCCGACTCTAGGATGTAACGCGTTTGGACCGAGTCTAAGATTGATAGCAGACCGATGATCCGTTCAAACGCATCTTGTTCTCGCTCACTCAACTGGTTCCACTGTTGCATGTCTTTTGACATCGAAATCTCATCCGGAATCCAAAAGTTCGACAAAAGCTGTTTATAGATTGAATAAAACTGCGGATAGGCGATATCGTTCCAGTTGACGATTGAACTCGTCTCCCCACCGATAATCGCTGTCGCACGATTCGGATGGCGGGCATCAAGCAGTTTGATCTTTTGTAACTGTTCCATGTTGTTCGACTCCTTCTTGCTGTAATTGCAGGATCGTTCGTTTCGTCCATTCTTTGACGGTATGCGGACGATTCCGTGGTGACTGTTCGATTTTTAACAGTTCACCGGCGAGCGGCACACCAAATTTCGCGAGATGGTAGGCCATTTCATCAACGGCGCGGCAGTACTTGACGAACATCTTATCGCCCGTACCGAAGACGGCAGCTTGCGGAATTTTGTGCGGACTTTCCTTTAAGACAAGCTTCAGGCAGTCACGCATTTCATCCGGTAATTGACCGTCGCCCCATGTGTAAGAACCAAAATAGACGATATCATAAGGTGCTAATTGATATGTCGTCACATCATCAGCGAACATCATCGTGGGTTCGACGTGCATGTCGGAACAGGCTTTCGCAATCAGTTCCGCAACCTCCTCTGTGTTACCGCTCATTGACGCATATACGATTGCTGCCTTCATGATATCGTCTCCTTTCTTATGACGAACACGACTCACATTCATCGATTTCGACGGTTGTCGAACGTGTGTAATAAATCGTCTTCATCCCGAGTTGCCATGCTTCCATGTGCATCTCAAGTAATTCAGTTGCTTTGACATTGTTTTTGACATAGAGATTAAAACTGATCGCTTGGTCGATATGACGTTGGCGTGATGCATTTTGACGAATGCTCCACAGTTGATCAATCTCAAACGCTGATTTATAGAACCAGTTCGTATCCGGCGTCAAATCCGGAACCGTCACAGGAATCTTGTAGTTTTTCTTTTCTTCTGCGTAGACTTTTTTATAGATTGGATCAATCGATGCCGTACTACCGGCGATGATCGCTGTCGACGAGTTCGGTGCGACTGCCATCAGGTAGGCATTTCGCATACCATGCTCTGTGATATCTGCTTGGAGACGATCCCAGTTCAGCTCGGCAGTTGATTTATAGTGACGACGTTTGATGTATTCACCTGTTTGCCATTCTGATCCTTCGAATAAACGGTATGCCCCTTTTTCTTTCGCAAGTTGCATCGATGCATCAATCGTCAAATAAGCGATTTTTTCGTAAAGACGATCCGCATACTGGACGGCTTCGACCGATTCCCAGCGAATCCCTTCGAGTGCAAGCAGATGATGCCAACCGAACGTCCCGAGACCGACGGCACGGTATTTTTGGTTCGTGATTTGTGCTTGCGGGACGTCAATCGTATTCAAATCGATGACGTTGTCGAGCATCCGCATCTGAATCGGAATCAACCGTTCGAGGACATCCGAACGAACGGCGCGCGCGAGGGCGATCGAAGATAAATTACAGACGACGAAATCGCCCGGTGTTTTCGTAATGATGATTTTTCCATCTTCCGTGTATTCTTCCGTCACGGTCGTCGGACTCATGTTTTGCATGATTTCCGAGCAGAGGTTTGACGAATAGATCATGCCGGCATGCTTGTTCGGATTGGCACGGTTTACCGCGTCACGGAAGAACATGTACGGTGTTCCGGTCTCGAGTTGCGAACGCATGTAGCGTTTGACGAGATCGATCGCCGAAACTTTCGTCCGGCTGAGACGCGGTTCGTTGACACAGGCTTCATACTTTTCAGTGAAGCTGCCCCCTTGTTCCGTCTCATCGAAATGATCTTCAAGACTAAAGCCCATCACGGTCCGGATTTCGTGTGGATCGAATAAATACCAATCGCCACGCGCTTCAACCGTACGCATGAAGTGGTCCGGTAAACTCACGCCCGTAAAGAGATCATGTGTCCGCAATCGCTCGTCCCCGTTGTTGAGTTTCGCATCGAGGAACTCGAGGATATCTTTATGCCAAATGTCGAGATAAACTGCAATTGAACCTTGACGCATACCGAGCTGATCGACACTGACTGCCGTGTTGTTCAACTGTTTCATCCAAGGAATGACACCACTCGAAACACCTTTGAATCCTTTAATGTCTGATCCGCGCGAACGAATTTTACCCATGTAGACGCCGATTCCGCCGCCGCCTTTTGAAAGTGTCGCAACGTCCGTATTCGAGTCGTAAATCCCCCGGAGTGAATCATCTACCGTATCGATGAAACAAGACGATAACTGTCCGTATGATTTCCCGGCATTCGAAAGCGTTGGCGTCGCAACCGTCATGTAGAGGTTCGACAAAGCCCAGTACGATTCTTTGACGAGCTCGACCCGGCGTTCTTTCGGTTCTGTCTGCATCAACGTCATCGCGATGATCATGAAGCGTTCTTGCGGTAGTTCATATAATTTTTTCACGTGATCACGGGCAAGATAACGATCCGCTAACGTTCGGAGACCAATGTATGTGAAGAGTTGGTCGCGTGAAGGATCGATTGTCGCAGCGAGTTCTTCGATTTCATCCTTCGTGTAGGCTGAAAGTAAATGTGGTGTGAAAATACCGATTTCAGTGAGCTTTTCAATCAACGTGTAAAGCGATCCATAACGTTCATCTGCTACATATCCACGATTTTCACTTGCCTCAAGATAAAGACGATTTAAGTACGTTGCCGTCGCGACGAACGTCCAGTTCGGTTCCTCTGCTTTTAACATGTCGAGCGCATGCATCGTCAACAATTCATACACTTGATCGGCCTGGAGGGTTTTCCCTTCGAGCGCCCGAATCGCGCGTTCTGTATAACGTTCGATGTCGAGTTCTGGATAAGACGCTGTCACTTGTCGAATCACGAGATATACATCTTCTATTGTCATTGCACCCTTATAGATGCGTGCTGTATTCAGTGGAGATGCCACTATGAACCACTCCCATTCTCTATCGTTAAACAGGTTCGCATTGCAGTAAAAAATGCGCTAAACTAAAAAAAGACGTCCTACATATAGAAAGAACTATTAAAGTGTCACTCTATATATAGACGTTTTAAGCGTTTTTAAACCTATTTATGTACAAGATATAGGTTATCACTGAATCAGAAAAAAATAACCCCTTGCATTAAAAATCAGGTCAAACAAATTTAAAAACGCAGACCACCGCCTTTTGAGATATATTGAGATAAGGAGTTGAACGCGTTTTGAGTTCAGAAGAACTTTTAAATAAATATGATCCTTTTCTCCTAGGGTCAGGAAATTATCCAACGGAAATGTCTGCTATACTAGTGCTATTAACGATTCACGATCAAGTAAGCCCACTTGCACAAGCAATTGGTGAAATATTTGAAGAATCGTTTGGGGAACAACCTGATCAGCAGGAACTAACAACACTCGCAACGAATTTACTTTTGTGCGAAGATTCGTGTGAACTTTGAAAGGAGACTTATTATGCAAGTAGACTACACACCAAACCCGAACTCAGTAAAAATCACGCTCGACGGAGACCGTTTCGGCTCAAAAAGTACGAGTGTCAAAAAAGACGATACACCAGAGGACGCATTACTCGCAGCATTGATTACGATCGATGGCATCGATAATCTCTTCGCTTACGGTGATTTTGTCACAGTAACGAAAGAACCAGCCGCTGAATGGAATGAATTACTTCCAGTTATCGAAGAACAGATGTAAGGAATACATGAAGACACCTGGATGTTGCAGGTGTCTTTGTTGAAGGAGCCGATTCTCATGCCAATGGTATCTGTCATCATCCCGACGTACAATCGCCCACGTGAGTTATCTGAGGCGCTCGAAGCATTGACCCGTCAATACTATCAAGATTTCGAAGTGATTCTTTTGAACAACAACGGCGACTCGATTATTCCCGTCGTACGTGCTTTTGAAGACCGCTTAACACTTATCCATGTCGATTTACCTGAAAATCATCACGTCCGGGCTCGCAACCACGGCGTGACAATCGCGAACGGTCAATTCATCTTGCTCCATGATGATGATGATTTATTGTTGCCTTCTCATATCGAGGAATCGCTCGGCGATTTAGAAGCCGGGGCAGACTTGACGTATGCAGATGCCGAACTCTTTACGTATCGCTGGGAAAATGGACGCCGGACCGTCATCGCTACGGAGCCATTTGCCTATCCATATGACCGTGACGCGATGAAGCAAGACTCGACGTTCATCCCATCCGGATCAATGTATCGCAAATCGCTTCACCAAACACTTGGTGCGTTTGATGAAGACGTCTTCAACTACTGGGACTGGGACTGGATTCTCCGTGTCGGGAAGGACCACCTCGTGCTTCACCCAGCACGCGCGACGGTCCTCTATGCCTTTAATCCGTCCGGTAATCATCAATCCGCTCAGCAAGATGCGGCACGAAAAGTCTACTTCGACCGTCTCGTCGCTAAACACGAGTTGCCAACGACCGAAATGAAAAATTTTCATATTGTTCAGTCTGAACGCCGTGCCCGGTTACGTGAGACACGCCGGACGTTTGACGGACAATTGACAGAAAGCGAGTGAATCCCGTGTATACAGAAAAACAATTAGAACTCTTAGAGTTACTATCACAAAGTGGTCCTGTCGATTCGACACTCGCTGCTCAAATGCTCGATCTGCCAGTCGACGAAGTCATCGACTCGATTGCCCGCTTTAAACAAGATGGTGTCTTGTTAGGTTATACGGCAGTCATCGATTGGCAAAAAATCAATTCTCACCATGGCGTCACGGCATTCATCGATGTCAAAGTTACACCGAAACGGGGCCGCGGCTTTGATGAAGTCGCAGAACGGATTCATCGTTTCCCGGAAGTCACGTCGCTCTACTTGATGTCAGGTGCTTACGACTTACAAGTCGTCCTTGACGGAAAGTCGCTTCAGGAAGTCTCGCAATTCGTCTCGGAAAAACTATCGACACTCGATTCCGTCATTTCGACGACGACCCATTTCCGTTTGAAGACATACAAACACGATGGTGTCCTCTTCAGTCAGGATGACGGCGATAAACGATTGAAGGTGTCTCCATGAAGTCACTTTCTGAACGCGTCGAACAATTAGCACCGTCCGGCATCCGTCGCTTCTTCGACTTAGCCGGTTCAATGGAAGATGTCATCTCGCTCGGCGTCGGCGAACCCGACTTCGTCACCCCGTGGAACGTCCGGGAAGCAAGCTTCGCAGCACTCGAGCAAGGGTATACGGCATATAGCGCCAATGCCGGTTTAGTCGAGTTACGGCAAGAAATCCGAAACTATATGCACGAAAAATTTGCAATCGAGTATCAAGTCGAAGACGAAATCATCGTCACGACCGGTGCATCCGAAGGACTTGACTTAGCTTTTCGGACGCTGATTAATCCTGGTGACGAGGTCATCGTCGTCGAACCGGCATTTGTCTCGTACGCGCCTTTAATTGAGCTCGCAGGCGGAATTCCTGTTGCTGCTGCCTGTCGCCCGGAAGACGGCTTCGCCATTCTTCCTGAGACGATTGAAGCCAAGATCACGGCACGGACGAAGGCCATCATTTTTTGTTTTCCGTCCAATCCGACCGGTTCTGTCATGACGCGCGATCAACTCGCAGATCTCGCCCTCCTCGCAAACAAACATGATTTATATGTCATCAGTGACGAAATCTATGCAGAGTTGTCGTATGAGGAAGAGGCGACGTGCTTCGCGACGTTACCTGGAATGCGGGAGCGCACGATTGTCATCAATGGTTTCTCAAAAGCCTTTGCGATGACAGGTTGGCGTCTCGGTTTTACCTGTGCGCCAAAAGAAATCACGGAGTGTATGCTGAAAGTCCATCAGTACGGCATGATGTGTGCACCGACGCTCGTCCAATTCGCTGGGATTGAAGCACTCCGTTCACGCCACAAGACGGTTCCTGACATGGTCCGTAGTTATCGCCAACGCCGTAACTACTTCGTCAAAGCTTTGAATGAAGCCGGTCTCCCGACTCATTCACCCGGGGGCGCCTTCTATGCCTTTCCATACATCGGAGATACGGGTTTGACGAGTGAAGCCTTTGCAGAACAACTGTTACTAGCAGAACGTGTTGCCGTCGTTCCTGGTTCCGTCTTCGGGGCGAGTGGTGAAGGTTATGTTCGCGCAAGCTATGCCAGTTCAATCGAACAACTGCAAGAAGCCATCCATCGTATTTCTCGCTTCATGCAACAACTTGAACAACGAACGGCAGTTGCTGATCGTCTGACATGATTTTCCCGACCGTTTTCTTTCAACACACAAAAAGCGAACCACCTCGCGAGGCGGTTCGCTTTTTAGCGTCATTTTCTAATTACGCATCAATATAAAGCAACAAAAACATCCGGTGTTCGTCCTCTGAGTGAAACGGTGACACCGGCCCCAACTGTGAAGCATATACATCGATTCGGTACGGGGCTTCTTTAAAGGACAAAGGGGTTTGTTCCTTGATGATCCGTCCGATTTCTTCTGCCTGTTCTTTGACGGCGACCAATTGATCACTTCGCTCAATCGGTGCTTCCAGAACAAATGCCTCGATTCCCTCATTACGAGCACACCGTAAAAAGCGTCGCAACGACGGTAGTGCCTGTTGGACGTTCTCTTCTAAGGAACGTTCCGCTTCATACACGGGCGCACCCCAGAGTCGCTCCTCACTGCCGGTCGCACTCCGGTAATGATCAATCGTCGCCTCCGTAATGGGGTCTCGTGTCAGCGCGAAACGCTTACTGTCACGCACGAGGTTTTTTTCATTCGTCCGATCGATTTCTTTTAACAAATCAAGACCTAATGGACGGGCAAATCGGAACAACTCGCGCTGCAGACGGGCGAGTGACGTACCGACCGTAAGCGTTGCATCTGTCTTTTTCGGTGGCTTGTCTCCTTCGTAGCCGTTCATGACCCGGGCGACCTGACCCGCTTCATGAACGAGTCGGTAAAACGAGGCGTCCGCTTCGTCCTGTTCTGTTTTCAACTGCTGATGCTCCGAGGCTAAATCGGTCACGTATTGGTTTGACAGACATGTTGAAATCATTAACACGTCGACGAGCTCGGCACACAGGAACGTCGTGTCCTCTTTTTCTAACGCTTCTCCCACTTCCCCGACTTCTTCAATCAAGCGCGCGAGGCCAGAGAGCGGACGAAAATAACCACCTAACGCTCGAATCGTCTCATCGACTTTTTGTTGAAGTAGAATCATCTCCTGCATCCGTCTCGACCTCCGTCATTTCTTTAATCAACTGCTGCTGCGTTTGTCGTTGATACTGCTCAGTAAATTTTCGGTTTTTACGCCATTCACGGACGGCTACACCACTTGCGATCGCCAAGGAAACCATTAGTCCCACTTCTTTTCGTTTCATCGAAATTCCTCCTCTGTTTGAACTACGTTCTCGTTCCTTAACATGCTATGATGATGGTATTACATATATATAAGAGGTGTTGCTCGTGTCGACTGAACGTCTTTGGCAATTGGCTCGTTTCATCGGTGTCATACTCGCCTTGTTTCTCACAGGTTTTATCATCATCCGCCTGTCTTCGTTGATGTATCCGTTCGTCTTCGCATTTTTATTAGCCCTACTCAGTCGTCCGCTTGTCGACTTTTTCCAAAAACGTCTTCGACTCAACCGTGGTTGGGGTGCGTTATTGTCCATCATCTTAATGAGCGGTCTTTTGATTGGTTCACTCGTCTTGATTGTCATGCAACTGATTCGAGGACTCGTCTTCGTCGCCAATCAACTCCCGGACCAAATCCAGGAACTCAGTCTCTACTTCCAAAAGCTCTACAATGACAAATTGGCCCCGATGTGGAACGACGCTTCGGAAGCGCTCCGGTCACTCGGTCCGTCACAACAGAATACGGTTCAAAACAGTATCGAATCACTCGGAAGCTCACTTGCAAGCTTCATCGGCGAGGGATCTAAAAGTATCGCCACGATGTTGCAAAGTGTGTTAGCGACCTTACCTTCAATCGCCTTGATTCTCGTCATCGTCCTGCTCGCCTGGTTTTTCCTCGCGAAAGACTGGCACAA
The DNA here is from genome assembly GCF_056173545.1 of Exiguobacterium sp. QJM3NY_9. Classification (NCBI taxonomy): domain Bacteria; kingdom Bacillati; phylum Bacillota; class Bacilli; order Caryophanales; genus Exiguobacterium; species Exiguobacterium sp. QJM3NY_9. Next base: position 2,306,933 of record NZ_CM149679.1, read on the forward strand.
ATATGAAATCAGGATGAAACAGTATGAGATGTTCCCCTGGTTCGCACGTGCAGAAACGGTCGTTTCGAGTCTTCGGTCCGCCCTGTTCGGCTACATCAAAGCCCAATTGACATTGATTACGATTACATTTTTCATCGTCTTAATCGGTCTTTTGGTTCTCGGTGTCGATCATCCGTTTGCGATTGCTTTCATTGCCGCTTTCTTTGACATCTTGCCGTATCTAGGTACAGGGTCTGTCTTTTTACCGTGGATTGCTTACTCGATCATCACAGGAGATACGGGACTTGCGATCGGACTTGGTATTCTGTATGCAGTCGTCATTTTGCAGCGTAATATCATGGAACCGAAAATCGTCGGTGACAATATCGGCATCCAGCCGATTACGGCACTGATTGCCTTGTTCGTCGGGATTAAATTTTTCGGGGTCTTCGGTCTGATCCTCGGACCGCTCGTCGCCGTCATCATCAAAGCGTTATATAATGCACAAATCTTTCATTATTTATGGGACTTTATTAAAGGATCACCCACACCATTCCGGTGAGGGTGATTTTTTAGGTGCTGCCGCATATAAGGGATGACCCGTCGCATCAACCGGTCGATGGTTCGGGAGATATTCCACCGGGCAAGTCGCCGCGACGGCAAGCAGACAGGCATCAATCCAGTCGTCAGTCGCAACCCCTTTGACGGATTGTTCCCAAAAAGCAGGACATGCGAACTGCCGTAACAATTCTGTCCGCTCCTTTATCCCCTGGACCGTCTTTTTGTTATGGCGGGCCGGGTGACCGGTCAAGCGAGCAAAACAAACTTCCGGATGCGACTCGTACATCCCGTCCCGGTAATAACTACGCGCTTCCTGAATCTTCGGTAACAAGTACCAGGCTTGTTTTGATAAGCCAAGTCCTGCCGCTTGTTTTGACTGCGCGTTCACGGTGGCATAGTCACATGCATCAAGCGCCGACACTAATGGTGCATTGAAGACACTGCTCGTCCGTCCCGGCTTCAGCTCATTTCGTAACAGCTGATCGACGGTTCGTCTTGTGTCTGTTTCAAGCCCGATCGGCATGTCGATGTAGAGTACGTCGCTATTTTCGAGTTGATCGAGGTGTTCGACGATTTGATAGGAAAACTGCCCCTCTTCAATCGAGACAGCGACCCAGCCGGCTTTTGCCGCGTCAATCCCGGTGACGCGCATTCGTTTTCTCCCGTAGCACCTTCAGTAATAACAAGACCGTAAAGACTCCTAAAAACGTAGCCCACGCTAGCGAAACACGTGAACCCGACTCTACATACCAGACGATGCTGAGCACCGTCATGATGAGTAAGAGGACGTTCAGCCATCTCATCCTTCTTGTTCAGCGAACCGGTAAAGACTTCGAACCATGACACCTGTGGCACCTTTCGGACCAAGCTCCGATGCTGATTTTTGCTCTGATGTTCCGGCGATATCAAGATGGAGCCATGGCGTTTTCCCGACGAATTCACCAACGAACGCTCCGCCAAAGATCATGTGTCCCATCCGTCCCGGTGAGTTATTTAAATCAGCGACTTCCGACCGGCGCACTTGTTTAATGAATTGATCGACGTACGGCATCTGCCAAATCATCTCGTTCGTCTCTTTTGTAACGGCTTCGAAGCGACTGTACAGAGCTTGGTCGTTCGTTAAGGCTCCCGTGATTTCTGTCCCGAGCGCAACGAGCACTCCACCCGTCAATGTCGCGAGATCAATAATCATTTTCGGATTGTATTCTTTTGCATAGGTGACAGCGTCCGCTAAGACGAGACGCCCTTCCGCATCCGTATTCAAGACTTCAATCGTTTTTCCAGCCATCGATGTAATGACATCATCCGGCTTGAAGGCATCACCTGAAATCATATTGTCCGTTGCCGGAATCACTCCAAGGATGTTGACGTTCGGCTTGAGTCGACCGAGGGCTTCGAATAAGCCGAGGACGGCTGCTGCACCACCCATGTCCCCCTTCATGCCGACGATACCGTCTTTCGGTTTAATCGAGTAACCACCTGTATCGAACGTGACACCTTTTCCGACGACAGCGATTGGTGCTGCATCACCCGCCCCTTTATATTCGAGGACAATCATTTTCGGCGGGATTGTCGAGCCTTGATTGACGGCAAGCATCGCCCCCATGCCGAGTGCTTCCATTTCTTCTTTTTCAATGACTTTTAACGCATGTCCATGACGTTCCGCAATGAAACGAGCTTCGTCAGCGAGTGCCGGCGCCGTCAGGATGTTCCCAGGCATCGTGACGAGACGACGGGCTAAGTTCGTTGCTTCAGCGAGGGCATGCCCGCGTACTGCTTCTTGTTCCCCTTCATCGGACCAAATCGTCAAATCGAGTTCGTACGAAACGCTTGGACCTGTTTTGTAGTGTTTGACGTCATATGTAGCAAGTGCAAACGTCTCAGCGATCAACTCGGCAGGTTTCCCCGGGAATGTCGCAGCATCAACCGTGACGTTCGATAGCTTCCGGACTTTTAAAAATTGGGCGGCTTTTCCTAACAGTCGACGTAACTCATCTTGAGATAGACGGTCCACTTTACCAAGACCGACAAATAACACACGGGCAATCGTCCCCGTCAACGTCGGCAATAACCGGAGTTCGCCTTGTTTCGTCGAAATATCTCCACCGCGGACCCACTCATCAAACCGCTCCGGATAAAGTGCCTGAATCCGTTCTTCCATTTGTGCATTTCCTGAGATACCGACGACGAGTACTTCGATGTCTGCTTGCTGATCTACTTGTTTTAATCGCATCTTAAAAATCCCCCTTTAGTGTTACTAATAAGTATGAAGTGTTTTGCGCCATTTTCCAACTGATAGCCATCACGCAGCTTGAAAACGCTCTCATTTTTGACGTTCGGTAATTTGTCGAAATGCACGGCTCCAAACAATTGTTGCCCGTTTCACAATGTGATAGGATTAACAGGTGAAAAGTACAGGCACTTCATAGAAACGTTCATTTTGGTAACGACAGAAATGTCTACGTTTTCATTCAAAGGGAGAGTTCGCAGTCGACCCGTTAAGAGAGATGCGTTTATGGGTATCTATAGATAGCAGAGAAACGACGTCGTTGCGGCGAAAAAAACTTACTGAAAAGAGGGTAATGCACATGGCACAACATATCAAGGGAATTGGCGCTTCTGCAGGGATCGCGATTGCAAAGGCATTCGTGATGGAAACACCTGTCTTTGACATTCCAAACAATAAAATCGAGGATTCAGCGGCTGAAAAAGAACGGTTCCAGGCAGCGATCGCTCAATCAAAAGGTGAACTCGAAATCATCCGTGAGAACACATTAAAAGAACTCGGTGCGGACAAAGCAGAAATCTTCTCAGCTCACTTGTTGATCCTCGAAGATCCTGAAATCGTCAGCCAAGTCAACGCAAAAATCGACGAGGACAAAACGAACGCAGCGCAAGCACTCGACGAAGTCTCACAAATGATGGTGACAATCTTTGAATCGATGGACAACGAGTACATGCGCGAACGTGCAGCTGACGTCCGTGATGTAACAAAACGGACAATGGCACATCTTCTCGGTATTACATTCGTCACACCTGCACAAATCAACGAAGAAGTCATCATCATTGCAGAAGACTTAACACCATCAGACACTGCCCAACTCAACCGGAAGTACGCAAAAGGTTTTGCGACGAACATCGGTGGACGGACTTCGCACTCGGCGATCATGTCACGTTCTCTTGAAATTCCAGCAGTCGTCGGGACAAAAGTCGTCTTGACTGAAGTCAAACACGGTGATTTCTTGATTCTTGACGGAGCGGAAGGCGATGTCATCGTCAACCCTTCAAGCGAACAAATCGCAGAGTACGAAGAAAAACGCTCAGCATATATCGCTCAAAAAGAAGAATGGAAAAAACTCAAAAACGAAAAAACAGTTACAGCAGACGGTCATCACGTCGAGCTTGCAGCGAACATCGGAACACCAAACGATGTCAAAGGTGTGCTTGAAAACGGTGCGGAAGCAGTCGGTCTCTACCGGACTGAGTTCCTCTACATGGATGCGGAAACGTTCCCGACGGAAGATGAGCAATTCACAGCATATAAAACAGTTCTCGAGTCGATGGGCGATAAAAAAGTTGTCATCCGGACACTTGATATCGGTGGGGATAAAGAACTTTCATACCTTGACCTTCCACACGAAATGAACCCGTTCCTTGGTTACCGTGCAATTCGTCTTTGCCTGGACCAAACTGACTTGTTCCGGACACAACTTCGTGCGTTGCTTCGTGCAAGTGCATACGGCAAACTTGCTGTCATGTTCCCGATGATTGCAACACTCGAAGAATTCCGTGCAGCAAAAGCGTTACTTCTTGAAGAAAAAGCGAACCTTCAAGGTGAAGGTGTAACGGTTTCTGACGACATCGAAGTCGGAATGATGGTCGAAATTCCGGCGACAGCAGTCATGGCGAAACAATTCGCGAAAGAAGTCGACTTCTTCTCTGTCGGAACAAACGACTTGATTCAATACACAATGGCGGCAGACCGGATGAACGAAAAAGTTTCGTATCTCTACCAACCGTTCAACCCTGCCATCTTGAACCTCTTGAACAACGTCATCACAGAAGCACACAAAGCCGGTAAATGGGTCGGCATGTGTGGTGAGATGGCTGGAGAAGAACTCGCACTCCCAATCCTCCTCGGACTCGGACTCGACGAATTCTCAATGTCTGCTTCTTCTGTCCTTCGCGCACGCAGCTTGATGACGCGCCTGAACAAAACAGAGTGTGAAGCAATCGTTGAGCAAGTCCTCGACATGGATACAGCCGAAGACGTCGTCAACTTCCTCAGCACGACATTCGATATTAAAAAATAAGATTTTTCGGACACGTCCCATCTCGGGGCGTGTTTTTTTGTCGCGTCAAAAGGAGCCGTTATTTATACAGACTGTAGACTAACTCTTATGAAGATTAAAAAGTTTTTATAGGTATGGCCTGTCCTGACCGCGCTTCCCCATCTCGACTCGTCTACATAACACATGTTGCCCAATGTCGCTTTTCCTACACCCTAGTTCAAAAGCTAATATTCATCTGTGCGCTTCCTGTAGGAGCCTCGATTTCTTGAATACAAAAAAGGGCTGACTCCAAAGTTACTCTAACATCAGTCTTAGTGACGGACGGTTCCGACATCCTCGCTTTCCACGGGCGGAATGTAAGCCGCGGCAACCCGCGTTTCATGCGGTCATGCCGGGTCTTCCCTATTCCTGACGGAAGCGCTGATCGCGCTTCCTTTTCCCATAGGAGTCGAGGATGAACGTTCCGCCCTGTACGCAAAAAAACGCCGATGATTCCGTCTTTCACATACGGAGTCATTGGCGTTTTCGATATCTATTCTTCTCGGTCCTGACTGATGTGTATCTAAGCCGCACATCGAAAAGGAAAAAGTATGCACTCGTTTTATTCGACTCCCACAGGAGAGCGTATCCTGTTTCCTGTTTGAGAAAACACGCGTGTGAAAGAGTGATTCCTTTTACGTCAGTCTCTTTCCTATCAAAAATGACTTGAATTATGCTTGTTTCGTTTGTGGTCGATCGCCTTGTTCTTCTTTTAAGATTGGGCGTTCCTTGCCCATGAAGAACACGAAGATGACACCCAGTATCGCCGGAATCAACGCCCACATGTAAACCGAGGAAATCGAATCCGCAAGTGCTGTTTTAATCGCTGTCGCCACTTCCGGTGGCATCTTCGCAAATGCTGCTGCTGTCGGGAACTGTCCACCGTCCGGTGCGCTGCCGCCAGGTAATTGTTCACTAACAGATGACGTAAACGTCCGTGATTGAACGATTCCGAGAATCGTTACACCAAGTGTCATCCCAATCGTCCGGAACGTCGAGCCCATCGATGTCGCCGCACCACGACGTTTCATCTCGATGCCATTGATGCTTGCAAGATTCAATAAAGAGAAACTGAAGCCGACACCAAAACCTAAGATGATCATATAAATCGTAACGGCAGTCCGTGTCGTCTCAAGTGACATCGTACTTAATAAATAAACACCAAGAACAAAGAACACGGCCGAGAGCATCATGACATTTCGGAACCCGTATTTATTCGGGAGACGTCCTCCGAGTTGCGCCGAAACCACGGAAGCAATCAACATCGGCATCAAGATCAGACCCGAGTTTGTCGCACTGCCGCCAAAGACACCTTGGACGAAAATCGGAATGAAGACACTTGCGGAGATGAAGACGAATCCATAAAAGAATGCGACCCCTTGCGTCGCTGCGAACAGGCGGCGACTGAACAGACTGAACGTAATGACCGGATCAGCCGCCCGGCGTTCAATCAGACCAAAGAGAATGAACAATGCGAGTGATGCGCCAAATAATCCAAGAATTTGTGGTGAACTCCACGCGTACTCTTTCCCACCGAGTTCAAGCCCGAGCAGGAACGTGACTAATCCAGCGACCAATGTCGCGGCACCCGCATAATCAATTTTTTGAGTCCGGTGGATCGGTGATTCTTTATAGAATAAAGAAACGAGCGCCAATGCAATTAAACCAAGTGGAATGTTGATATAAAACACCCAGCGCCAGTTAATTGCGTCCGTCAAAACGGCTCCAAGCAATGGTCCGAAAATACTTGAAATCCCGAAGACTGCTCCGAACAAGCCACTGACTTTCCCTCGTTTTTCTGGTGGGAAAATATCAAAAATGATCGTAAAAGCAATCGGCATCAAGGCACCGCCACCTAGACCTTGAACAGCACGATAAATCGATAACTCTGTAATCGAATCTGCGACTCCACACAGGATACTCCCTGCGATGAAGAGCAACATACCGAATAAGAAAAATCGTTTCCGCCCATACATGTCACTTAACTTACCGAAAATTGGCATCCCCGCGACCGTCGCGATCATGTAAGCGGACGTGACCCAGGCATATTGATCAAAACCATTCAGTTCACTGACAATCGTCGGCATTGCCGTTGCAACGATTGTATTATCCATCGCCGCTACTAAAATCCCGATCAATAATCCAAGAACGACATAATTTGTCTTTGTCTTTGTTTCTGTTGTAGTCGAAGCCATCGACTCACCTCTTTCTTAAAATATAGCTAATCTTCATAATAGCTTACTCATTGTATCATCATATGTGCAAATTCTCATTACTGAATGTTTTGGACTACAAAAAAATCGTATCCGACAATCTCGTCGAATACGATTTCGAAGTCCCATTATTTTTTAAATGACGTCATTTAATCTCATACGTGACTTTCTCTCCTGCTTCAACCGTCCGGCCAATATCAACCGTTACTTTCCGGTCACCACTGTTCGTGACAATGATCGGCGTTAAGAGTGACGGCACAAGCGGGCGAATTTGTTCGAGATCGACGTTCAGCAGTGGTGTTCCTGGCTCAACTCGATCTCCCGCTTTCGCGAGTGCTTCAAAACCTTTTCCTTCGAGCGACACCGTATCGATCCCGATGTGAATTAAAATCTCATCACCATTATCGGCCAGGATTCCAATCGCGTGTTTCGTTGGGAAGAAGGTCGTGATTTCACCGGACACTGGAGAAACAACATAACCTTCAGTTGGTTCGATTGCATACCCGTCCCCCATCATCCGGCCAGAGAAGACTTGATCTGGTACATCATCAAGCGAACGAATCGTTCCGCTCAGCGGCGAGACGTATCCGTCACTTGGTACATACTCTCCACCTGATCCTGCTAAGTCTTCCCGATCTTCACCACGTGATTCAGCTCCCGTTGGAACTTGTGGAATCGGGTCCGCTTCAGGTTTTTCAGGTGGTTGGTAATTCGGATCATTCATGATTTCTGCCATTTCCGTCTTGATGCCATCTGATTTCGGACCGAAGATGGCTTGGACATTATCGCCAACTTCTAATACACCGGCTGCGCCAAGTTCTTTCAGACGATCCTTGTTGACACCCGATTTATCATTAACGGTAATCCGCAGACGTGTGATACACGCATCGAGGTGTTTGATATTCGATGGTCCACCAAACGCTTGCAGAATCTCATATGGGAGCTCACCAGCCGTCGCACCAGCTGTTGCCGCCCCTTCCTTAATTGCTTCACGTCCTGGAATTTTTAAATCAAACTTCGTGATAACAAAACGGAATCCGAAGTAATAAATGACGGCGAAGACTAAACCAACCGGTATAACGAGCCACCAGGCGGTCCTGTTCGGTAAGATTCCGAATAAGGTGTAGTCAATCAATCCACCTGAGAAGGTCATCCCGATTTTAACGTTCAAGATGTCCATGATCATAAATGACAATCCTGCAAAAACAGCGTGGACTGCAAACAATAACGGTGCCACGAACACGAATGAAAACTCGACTGGTTCCGTGATCCCTGTCAGGAACGATGTTAAAGCAGCAGAGAAGTAGAGTCCTTCAACTGCTTTACGACGATCTTTCGCAACCGTATGATACATCGCGAGACAAGCTGCCGGAAGTCCGAACATCATGAACGGATATTTCCCGGTCATATACGTCCCGGCCGTGAACGGAACACCATCTTTTAACTGAGCGAAGAAAATTCGCTGGTCCCCGTTGATAACCGTGCCTGCTTTATCCGTATACTCACCAAATTGGAACCAAAAACTTGAATACCAAATATGGTGAAGACCGAATGGAATGAGTGACCGTTCGACTAATCCAAAGATGAAGGCTGATAACGTTTCATTTGACTCGATGATTGTTTTCGAAAACGTGTTAATCCCACTCCCGATCGGCGGCCAGATGAAGGACAGTGCAAAACCAGCGACTAAACTGAATAGCGCTGTTGCAATCGGTACGAACCGTTTACCGGCGAAGAATCCAAGAAAGTCCGGTAGTTTGATTTTAAAGAATTTATTATAGCTATATGCGGCAATTAACCCCGCTATGATCCCTCCGAATACCCCCATTTGTAAGGTCGGTATCCCTAATACAGTTGCGTACGATAAGTCACTTGATTGTTGCGCTTCCGAAACTTTTTCCGGTGTGATTTGTAGGAATGAACTGATAACCTTGTTCATAATCAAGAATCCGACGATTGCAGCAAGCCCTGCGACCCCTTCCCCATTCGCAAGACCAATCGCAACCCCGACGGCAAACAGTAATCCTAAGTTCGCAAAGATGATATCCCCTGCGTCTTGCATGACACGCCAGATGACGACGAGCGAATCATTTTCGAGAAAAGGCAGATACTGCGTCAGGTTCGGGTTTTGAAACGCCGTACCAAACGCCAGTAGAAGCCCCGCTGCCGGCAAGATGGCAACTGGTAACATCAATGCTTTACCAATCCGTTGCAACACTCCGAATACATTTTTCCACATCAGTGATTTCCCTCCTTTTTTTGACCAGACTATTTAGTTCATACCCTGAATCTTTCTCCCGCAAAACTAATCACAACAATTATTTGAAACACAAAAAAATGAGCCTCCCGATTTCGGAAGACTCACTTTACTTAAAGACTTAAACTGATTTTTCTTGTTTACGTGAATTGATGACGGCTTGGATCTCAGATTTGATGTTATCTGATTTTGGTCCGTAGATCGCTTGAACGTTGTTACCCACTTCAAGGACACCAGCGGCTCCAAGTTTTTTCAATTCGTTTTTGTCGACTTTCGACTTGTCGAGAACTTCAACACGAAGACGTGTGATACATGCGTCAAGGTGTTTGATGTTTGATTCAGAACCGAGTGCGTCAAGGATACCCGCTGCGAGCTCAGAACCTTGAGCCAATGAAGTTTCTTGTACTTCATCTTCACGACCTGGTGTTTTCAAGTTGAACTTGCGGATTGCGAAACGGAATCCAACGTAGTAAACGACTGCAAGAACAAGACCGACGACGATGACGAGCCACCACTGCGTACGTCCTGGAAGGACACCGAAGAGAAGGAAGTCAATCAATCCACCAGAGAATGTCATCCCGATTTTAACGTTCAAGAGTTGCATTGTCATGAATGAAAGACCTGCGAAAACTGCGTGTACTGCGAACAAGATTGGAGCAACGAATAAGAATGCGAATTCGATTGGCTCTGTGATACCTGTTAAGAAAGCTGTAAGTGCTGCTGATCCAAGAAGACCACCAACGACTGCGCGACGCTCTGGGCGTGCTTCATGGTACATCGCAAGTGCTGCTGCTGGAAGACCGAACATCATGAACGGGAATTTACCAGTCATGAACGTACCAGCTGTTAATTCAACGTTATCTTTTAACTGTGCGAAGAAGATTGCTTGGTCACCACGGACAACATCTCCTGCTGCGTTCGTGTACGAACCGAATTCGAACCAGAACGGTGCGTAGAAGATATGGTGAAGACCAAACGGAATCAATGAACGCTCAATGAGACCGAAGACGAATGCTGCAAGCGTCGGGTTTTTCTCCATCATGAAGTGAGAGAATGTGTTCAACCCGTCTTGAGCGAATGGCCATACGAAGACAAGTACAAGACCTGCGAACAATGAAACGACTGCTGTAACGATTGGAACGAAACGTTTACCTGCGAAGAATCCGAGGAACTGCGGCAATTCAAGATTGTGATACTTACCGTAAGCCCAGGCTGCGAGTAAACCGATGATGATACCACCGAAGACACCTGTTTGAAGTGTTGGAATACCAAGTACGTTTGCGTACCCTTGACCGTTTGCGACCATTTCTGGTGTAACGCCGAGCCAAACACTCATTGTTTTGTTCATGATCAAGAATCCGACGATTGCTGCAAGTCCGGCTGCGCCGTCCCCTGCTAAACCAATCGCGACACCGACCGCGAATAAGAGTGCTAAGTTACCGAAGATGATATCCCCGGCTGCTTCCATCAATTTTGCAACCTTGATGATCGCATCATTTTTTAAGAACTCGAGTTTTGACGTCAAGTTCGGATTTTGCATCGCGTTACCGAATCCAAGTAAGATCCCGGCAGCTGGCAAAATCGCAACAGGAAGCATTAACGCTTTACCGACACGTTGAAGAACAGCGAAAATCTGTTTGAACATGTGTGTTTCCTCCTCTTAATCTAAAATCTAGGAATAATGAATAATACCAATGACAGGTTGAAAAAAGTCAGACATCCGACCGATTTTTACAGAAAAAAATCAGGCACGAGCGGATTGTAGAACAAAATACACTTATCCCGCGAAATGAATCTAACGGAAATAAACCATTTTGTCCGACTTCCCACTCATGCCTGATCGTATCAGTAACACGTAGTCCGTGCGGTCATTTACCTAAATCGTACTGCACTAAGCGTTGCAGATGCATCGTAAGATACGTCGCCTCACCGCGCGGTACCGCTTTCTTCAACTGACGTTCCATGATGGACATCAGCTCCCAAGCAGTATCATAGCACAGGGGATATTCTTCACGCAATAGCTTTTCTACTTTTTCTGGCGCCTCTAGGTACTCCCCATTGGAAACCCTTTCAATCGCCGAGCGGAGATGGCGAATTAAACGCTTATAATCCAACGATTTTCGATCGATTTTAATTTCTAGCCGTTGCTCGATATGACTCGCAATTAATCCGACGAGTTGATGATGACGATTGACTTCGAGCACATCTTTAAAGTTCGTCGCCGAATGAATATGGAGTGCGATGAATCCTGTTTCTGCCGGCGGAAGATAAAAATTCATCTCGGCACTGATAAATTCAACGATTTCCTCAGCAAGCGCATATTCTTCCGGATACAAAGCTTCCGTTTCCGCTAAAAAGGGATTCGTGACCTCCATCCCTTGTTCGAGCCGCTTGAACGTAAACGTCAAATGATCCGTCAGTCCGATATGGATATGTTCATCAACGCGCTTACCGAACCGCGTTTCAATCATCGAGACGATATCATTCATCAAGGCGACGAAATTTTCATCTAAATGCCCGACGAGTGCTTTATATTGGTCTTGCTCTTCTTTATCCTTCAAGGTATAGACTTTTTCTAATTTTTCAAGATCCGTCAGTTGATCGCCTGGCTTCCGTCCGAAGCCAATCCCTTTTGCGAGGATAATGACTTCCTGATTTGCACCAGTCGAACAAATGACGACATTATTATTCAAGACTTTGATAACGTGGTACATTTGTTTATCCATTCGCTCTCAACCCTATCTGCTCTTACACATTTTTTAAAGACACTGTTTTTATTATAACGTGTTTCCACGCACTAAAAAAGCCTACTTACTCAAGTAGGCTTTAAAACATTTGGTAACCACTTTTACGCAGGAAACGAATCGACATTCCGGCAATGATGATACCGGCAAGTCCTGCCGCAAACATCGTAACGTCCGCTGTCTGCAAACCCATGATTCGATCACCTAACGCTGGAATTGCTTTTTTCGCATTCGTAAAATATTCAAGCGTCGACTGATTATCAATCATCATGATGATGATGACCGGATATAAGACGAGCATAATCCATGTGCTACGTAACAACATGTTTAAGATAAAACCAATACTAAAGAACATGACGAGATAAAGTACACTCCCGATCACGGCTTGGATAATATGCATAATGTTCCCCCTTTAAATCTCTTCGTCTAGTATAACCGACAAAAAAGGCAAATGCACGAGTGTACATTTGCCTAAAAGGTGAACTTAGAATTTACCTTTTTTGATCGCAAGACCAATTTTCTTCAGTTCAAGGAAATGTTTGTTGTCGATGACTTTTTTCATGAATGATGCGTTACGACCATAAATCTTCTTACCGAAGACCATACCGATCCCATCTTTATGACCAAGTGATGCGACTGTTCCTTTATTTTCATATGTGAACGTAGATGTTTCACGTCCACCGATGAGTGCTGAAATGTTTTCAGCGACTTTATGCGCTTGTTGTGTCGCGATTTGTGCTGTTGGCGGGTATGGACGGTTTGAACTTGGGTCCATGACTGCTGAACAGTCACCAATCATGAAGACATTGTCATGTCCAGGGACACGAAGATCTTCCTCAACGACAACACGGTTACGCATTGCTTCGAAACCTGATGCCGCAACGACCGGGTTCCCACTGACGCCACCTGTCCAAATGATTGTGTTCGCTTCAATCGTTTCTGTTGTATCACCTTGGAGTGGACCAAACGTAACCGTTCCAGGACCACATTCCTTGATGCCGTTACCGAGTTTGAACTCGATCCCTTGGCGCTCAAGCCATTTGTGTGCGTAGTTGACGAGATCCGCATCAAATCCAGGAAGGACAGTCGGAGCTGCCTCGATGTTGACGACACGCACGAGTTCGCGTGGGATATCGTATTGTTTACAAAGCTCTGGAATCCGGTTGACGAGCTCACCCATGAACTCGATTCCTGTAAATCCAGCTCCACCGACGACGATCGTCAGAAGTGAACGATCCGTTGAACCAGTCGTTTTGTATTCTGCAAATGAATAGTCGATGTGTTCTTTGATTTTCCGGACACTGTTCAATGAGCTGATCGTTAGAGCGTTCTCTTTCAATCCTTTGATTCCGAAAGTCTCTGGAACGCCACCGAGTGCAACGACGACGTAATCGTAAGGAACAGCTCCACCGTCTTGAAGTTTCACTGTGTTGCTTGCCGTATCGACTTTTTCAACAATCCCTTTAACGAGTTTGACGCGTGAAGGATTGATGACATCATTGATATAGATGCGCGCTTGTTCTGCTGACATCGTACCTGCCGCAGGTTCATGTAACCAAGTAGTTTGGTAATGATAGTCGTGTTTGTTGATCAATGTGATGTTGGCTTGATCGACGCCAAGTTTCTTTTGAAGGTTGACTGCTGTGATCAATCCACCGTAGCCGGCTCCAAGAATAACAATGTTAGGTGTGTTCATGTTCTGATACTCCTTACGAATGGTAGTTTTGTTGTGATTTTCTTCACATTCAATTACAAATAAATGCTCAAAAACTTTGTTCAAATAATGTTCACATGTCTATAAGCCTATTGAAACACTTTTTCTGACGGATTGCAAAAGAAAATTCTAGAAATGCTGAAAAAAATGTAAGATTTCCCGTACTTGCAACACCCGCCCCTCCTACCTATATAATAGGAGTATCCAACTATAGGAGGGAATCAGATGTACCAACCATATGATGTCACGATTATCGGGGGCGGTCCAGTCGGATTGTTCACCGCGTTTTATTCAGGGATGCGTCAGATGAAGACGAAAGTCATCGAAAGTCTCCCCCAACTCGGTGGGCAACTGGCGACGCTTTATCCCGAGAAATATATATATGATATTGCCGGCTTCCCGAAAGTCAAAGCTCAGGATTTAGTCGATCGTTTGCTTGAACAAGCAAATGAGTTTGACCCGACGTATGTCCTCGGCGAAACGGTCGTCGCCTACGAGCGCCTCGAAGACGGAATCATCCGCCTCGTGACGAACAAGGGAGAACACTTCACGAAGACCGTCATCTTGACGGCAGGTAACGGCTCGTTCGCCGCCCGTCCACTTGGTGTTGCCGATGCCGAACGTTTCGAAACGAGTAACTTGCACTATTTCGTCAATGAAATGGATCGCTTCAAAGATCGTCAAGTCGTCTTACTCGGTGGTGGCGATTCCGCTGTCGACTGGTCATTGATGCTTGAGCCGATCGCGAAATCCGTCACGCTCGTTCACCGTCGCGATAAGTTCCGTGCACATGAACATTCAGTCGAACTGCTCCACAACTCATCCGTCAATGTCATGACACCGTATACGCTCGAATCCGTTACCGGTGAAGAGAGTATCGAAACTCTGACGTTCAAACATGCGGAAACGGAAGAAGTCATCGTCGTCGGGGCAGATGACGTCGTCTGCAACTTCGGTTTCGTTTCGTCGCTCGGCCCGTTAAAAGAATGGGAAGTCGAGTTTGAACGCAATTCGATTCGCGTCAATTCGAAAATGGAGACGGCGATCCCCGGCATCTTTGCCTGTGGTGACATCGCGACGTACGAAGGTCGTGTCAAATTGATTGCGACCGGCTTCGGTGAAGCACCGATTGCTGTCAATCAAGCGAAACTACTCGTCGATCCGTCCGCCCGTCATCCACAACACTCGACCAGCCTGTTCGAAAAAGTAAAAAATCATTAATGGACATGAAGAAGCGTTTCCTCGGTGTAAATCGAAGGAACGCTTCTTTTTTGCGGTTCCTAAAAAAATCTGTGTTCTTCTTTATGAAGCAACAATCGGTAAAGCAACTTGGTATACATATTCCTCTAGCTCTTTCCCACCGCGTTCAATCACACATTCGGAAACACGGATACCTCCGAGTCGTTCATAAAAGTGGCAGGCCGGATTATCCGCGAGCACGGCAATGATGAGTGACGTAACACCATGTTCCTCCAACTGACGGACGACACGGTTGACTAAGGCGCGACCGATTCCGCGCCCTTGATACGAACGCAACAAATAGATCGCTGACAGTTCGCCTTCCGTCGATTCTGTTTGATTTTGCTTGCCGTGGGCAAAACCAATCAAACCTTTTGCGTCGACAGCAACAAAAACAAGTCCACCAACTAACAATTCCCGCCATGCAGCGGCACGCTTTTCTGTCGACAACTGATCGAGGTAGTCGTCAGGAATGATGCCGCGGTACGTCTCTTGCCACGCTGAAACATGGACGTTCGCGATTGCTTCAGCGTCGTCTACTGTCGCTTGGCGTATCTGCATAACTATCCTCCCTCAAATTAAAAATCATCCTAATCAGAGTAGGATGATTAGAATGATGTTAAGACAGCTGGACATTGAATCGTCGTACACGTGAACCGTCTTCTTTCATAAATGACTCCAGTTCTTGACCGCCGTTCGCCTCAATCACGCGACCGGACGCGATGTTGTCTGCACTGCACGTAATCAAGACCGATTCTAGTCCACGTTCTTTTGCGACTTCAAGTGCTTGACGCAGACCTTCTGTCGCGTAACCGCGCTTCCGGGCGCTCGGCCGAATCCCGTATCCGATATGACCCCCGATTTGTTTTAAACCATCGTTTAAGTCATGACGGAAGTTCACAGCACCGACGATTTGTTTCCCGTCGTAAAACCAATACGTCGAGTGCGTCACCCAGTTCTCTGGAGCCGTCAATGCCTCTTGTTCCTGCTCCTCTAAAAAGTCAGCGAGGGGTAAAAACGTTTTGCTGACGACACTCGGGACAATCGGTTCCCCGGATTGTTCCCATTCTGCCAGAAAGTCTAAATACTCCGTTTCGAGATGGACGGACGGTTTTACTAACGTAATCATTTGTGATTTCGTACCTCCTCTTCAATGAGTCGATCGAGCCACTCGTCGACGTGTTGGAATAAATAGCCGGCTTTTTTCGCTGCTGACGTATCCATATAGAAATCACGTTCCGGCGCCAGTGGTGATTCATCGTCGCCCGTCGTCGCGAACGTTGATTCCGTTCCTGCGACACGGTCAATCTTATCCATCAAATCTTGAATCGATAACACCCCGTCACTCGCTGCATTGATCGGTCCTGTCATCGTCGAACGACCACACCATTCAAGGAACGAGGCCGCTTCATAGCTTGAGATATATCCCATCTTCGCATAAAGATTTTCAGCAACCACAGGAGTCCCTGCGAGCGCACGTTTCACATGGAAGACGAGACGTTCCGTGTAATCATCCGGTCCTAAGACGACCGGGAAGCGAACGGCGATAACAGGAAATGTCGCCCGTTGAAAGAAATAACTTTCTGCTTGGCGCTTTCCTTCCCCGTAATCATGTTCCTGTTCCAAGTCATATTTCCCGGGAAACGGATTGAAATCCCGCTCTGAAAGATTTGCTCCTCCCCCGTCATAGACGGACATCGTCGACGTTAAGATGTAGCGTCCGACCTTTCCTTCGAATGCATCGACGGCAAGTTTTGCTTGATATGGATTAAAACAAATATTGTCGTAGATGATATCCCAGTTTTGACTCCCTAAATCTTTCATCGTACTACTTGACGTCCGGTCCCCTTTAAAGAATGTCAAGCCCTTCGCGACAGGTGGCGTATGTTCCCCCCGTGTGACGAGCGTCACATCATCGCCGGCGTCAGCGAGTCGTAATGCCAGGCGTCTTCCAAAATAACGTGTCCCACCAAAAATCAACACTTTTCGCATCGATAGTCCTCCTTAATGATGACGTACTCATTCCGTTGCCTTACTGTCTTCTCTACCCGATTCTTAAAATCCTGTATCGCACGAAAAAACAAAAAAACGCGGACTCTGAGGTCCACGTTGTGAGTTAGCAACCACCGGGTGTCCCGGCGTTCGTCGCTGTTCTGAATGATGTCCCGCAGCCGCATGTCGCGATTGCATTCGGATTCGTGATTGTGAATCCGCCACCGAGCATCGATTGTTTATAGTCAATTTCTAATCCTTTGACGACCGGATAGTCTTTTTCATTGACGATGACATTGACACCATGTTGCTCAAATGTCAGGTCCGTCTCCTTTTGGCTATCGAAACCCATTCCGTAGGAGAGACCACTGCATCCGCCACCTTGAACGAGCATGCGGAGATTTCTTTCATCGTCCGGCGCTTGTTGCATCATCTCTTTGACTTGAAGAGCAGCTGCTTCTGTTAATTGGATCATGTAATCACCTTCCCTTTTTCTATAGTATACGCAACTTTACGTAGATTCGAAACCTAGTTGCTTGAAACTATCTTGAATTCGTTGTATAAATGAATTGTATCAAAAAAATTAAATCGTTCCATCTTCAGGGCAGGGTGAAATTCCCGACCGGCGGTAAACAGACTTTTGTCTGAAGCCCGCGAGCGAATAGGGCGCTATTTGCTGATTCTGTGTGACTCAGGAGCCGACAGTATAGTCTGGATGGGAGAAGATGGCGGCATGTATATAGACTTATTCCGATTTTGCACATTTCGGATAGGCTTATTTTATTGCGGACTTCTCCCCTGTTGAATCTTATTCAACGGGGGTTTATTTTGGACGCAGTCATGCCAATACTTCATCGAGAGGAACGAAAAAAAGGAGATTTTACTCGTATGAAACGCACTCAAAAAATGGTCACACTCTCAATGTTAGGTTCAATTTCATTTGTTCTTATGTTACTCAACTTCCCACTACCCTTTTTACCGAACTATTTAAAAATCGACTTCAGTGATGTCCCGGCGTTGATTGCTGCTATCATGTTCTCACCGGTAGCGGGTGTAATCGTCGAAGCATTGAAGAACGTTCTCTATTATATTTTCCGCGGAAGCGGTGTTCCGGTCGGCGAACTTGCAAACTTTGCAGCGGGTGTTGCTTTCATTCTTCCTGTCAGCTGGTTCTACCATAAAAAGAAATCAACGCAAGGTCTTGCAACCGGCTTAGTCGCAGGAACAATTACCATGGCACTTGGACTTGCGATTCTCAACTATGTTTTGATCCTCCCGGCATATGCTTGGTTCTTCGGGATGGACTACATGCTTGATCCGGCTGTCAAATGGACAACGATCATCGCTGGTATCTTGCCGTTCAACATCATCAAGGCCCTCTTCATCTCAGCACTCTTCATTCCGCTGTTCTTAAAATTAAAACCTTGGATCAACCGTCGTCAACAAGCTGCATAAGTCCTAGGCGCGCCCGCCGACCGACCGACAAAATCCCCCACTTCATTTGAGGTGGGGGATTTTTTTAGAGTTCATTTTCTTCGATTTTAGCGTAGATGTTTTCTAACAGTTCTTCCGGTGTCTCTCCGATGACGGTCTGGCCGTCAACAAGACAAAAATGATCAAGCGAGCAGATGCCGCAGTAGCCAAGACAACCATACTCGACGACATCGACATTCGGGTCGCGTTCGAGTTGTGACATGACGACTTGTGCCCCTGCCGCTAAGTTACTGATACAAAATTCAATAATGGGATTCACTTTTTTTCCTCCTTTAAGCAGGAATTTACCTTCCTCTTGTCGTATTATACAAGGTCAGACTGATTTAGGGGAACTAAGGGGGATTTTAAGTTATGAAGCAACTAGTCGTTTTAGGTGGCGGATATGGCGGAATGCGAATTTGTGAACGCTTCAAGGATGAAGAGGTCGCCGTGACGCTTGTCGATCGATTGCCGTATCACGCACTAAAGACCGAGTATTACGCTCTTGCAGCAGGTACATTATCCGATCGTGATGTCCGGATTGAATTTCCGGAGGGGAAACATCTCACATATAAATATGGACATGTCGTTAACATCTCGCCAGAGACGAATTCTGTGTTCTTGCAAGACGGGACAGAACTTTTTTATGACGATCTCATCATCGCATTAGGTTGCGAAGATAAATACCATAACATACCGGGTGCTCAAGAGTTTACTTATAGCATTCAGACACTCGAAGAGTCACGCAAAACGCATCAAGCGATTTGTGGACTGTCGCCAGGCGCGACGGTCTCGATTGTCGGTGCCGGTCTCTCGGGTGTTGAACTAGCAAGTGAACTCCACGAAAGTCGCAAGGACTTGAAGATTCGTTTATTCGATCGTGGTCCATCTGTCCTATCGTTCTTATCTGATAAAGTATCCTCTTACGTTCAGGAATGGTTCGAGGAGCATGACGTCGATGTCATCAACAATTCGAACGTCACCCTCGTCACAGCAGATGATGTCCGCAACGGTGAGGACGTCTATCCGACGAACTTAACGATTTGGACAGCCGGAACGCAACCCGTCAAAGTTGTCCGTGACCTCGGATTTGAAGCAGATAGCGGTGGACGGATTAAACTAGCGGAGCATCATCACGTTCCGGAATACGATAACTTGTTCGTCATCGGTGATTGCGCGAGCCTTCCGTATGCACCAAGCGGACAGCTCGCAGAGCATCAAGCGGATCAAGTCGTTGATGTCCTTGAAGCGAAATGGGCCGGAAAAAAACTTCCGAAATTACCGGAAATCAAATTACGCGGCATGCTCGGGTCACTTGGGAAATCAGACGGATTCGGAATCGTCATGGGCAAACAGGCCCTGACGGGAAAAGTGCCACGCCTCCTAAAATCAGGTGTCTTATGGAAACATAAAAAGATTAAATAAACGCAAAATCCCCAAAGTCCGTTTAGGCGCTTTGGGGATTTTAGGCTGTATACACCTCTTATGTAGAGTAAAGAGGCTTACATGCCTCTGCTTTCTCCTCACCTTTTCTTACACCGGCCTAAAAAGCTTTTCATTTCGTTGACTCCTGCGGGTAAAAGCGCGTTGTTGCGCGCTGCCGAGAGGCAGGCAAGACCCTGCTCGTTGTCCGTCAGGATCAAGGAGCAACGGCTTGCGCCTCGCCCGAGGAAAGCAACGAAGAAGAAACAAGCTTTGATCACCCCATACTACTTTGTCTACACGCTGAAACCCCCAAAGTCCGCTTAGGTACTTTGGGGATTTTTAAACGTCAATGAAGTTTACTGCGCAGCCTGATTCAATTTCAAATCAATCGCACGCGTGACTTTTTTCAGTTGAACATACCCTTCGTCAATCATTTCGCCATCGAGTAAGACGAGTGGGTAAAAATATTCGTCGTCTTTTAAAGCATCCACCCAACTGTCACGTGTCGTCGTCTGTTCAAAATCGACATAAACAAATGTTAACTCCGTTTCATATTTTCGTCCAAGTACAGCCTGTAACCAGCTGAACGTCTCTTCCGAACTCGGTGCCCCGACACAGCTCGGACACGTCACAGCTGCCCCATATACCTTGATTTCCATCAGATATCCCCCTTCTTCCGTTTACTCTTTCTCAGTATACAAGTTTTCCAGATTGAGAACATTTTTCAACCCTGTTACAATGAATTTATAAGAAAGGATGTGTTTACGCATGGAAATGTTTGATCAAGTGAATGAAGTCCTCGAAAAATTGCGTCCGTTCCTTCTTCGTGATGGAGGAGACGTTGAGCTCGTAGATGTTGAAGATGGTATCGTTAAACTTCGTTTGATGGGAGCTTGCGGCAGTTGCCCAAGTTCGACAATCACATTGAAGGCTGGTATCGAACGTGCCCTGCTTGAAGAAGTAGCTGGCGTCGTTGAAGTAGAACAAGTCTTCTAATTCGAAAAAAACCCCCGATGACATCCGTCGTCGGGGGTTTTTTATGGTTATAAAATCCACTCGGCAAGCGAATCGACCATGTACGTCGGCTGAACATCCTGCCCTTGAATAAAGACAGGCGTATGGACACCCGAGTTGACATGCATCGTCCGAATCCCACCATTGATTCCGAATAAGATATCCGTATGGTAGTTGTCACCAACCATGATGACATCTTCCTTCGCAAGACCAATCATTTCAGCAGCGATGTTGACCATGACCGGTTCCGGTTTTCCGATGTAGAACGGCTCTTTTTCTGTCGTCACGCGTAAAACCGACGTCAAGGCACCGTTTCCTGGTAAGAAGCCGCGTTCTGTCGGAATTGCGATATCGCCGTTCGTCGAGATGAATCGTGCTCCTGCCCGAATCGCCAGTGCACCGATCGCTAACTTCTCATACGTGATTTGACGATCGAGTCCGATGACGACGTAATCCGCATGCTCATCGGCAACGACTTGAAGTCCTTGTTGTTCTAAGGCATCGAGCAACCCGTGTTCACCGATCGCATAGACGTTTGCACCTGGGTCGAGTTCTGCGATGTAGCGACCTGTCGCCATCGCACTCGTTAAGACATGTCCTGCATCGGAATGAACGCCCATGCCGCGTAGTTTTTCAGCGACTGCCTCTGCTGTCATCGATGCATTGTTCGTGACGAACAGGTACGGCACGCCTTCTGCTTGCAAGCGATTGACAAAATCAACGGCTTCTTGAACAGGTTCTGTTCCGTTATACATCGTGCCATCTAAATCGAATAAATAACCTTTCGCTTTCATCCTGACTCACTCCTCGTTTGGTAAAAATGCCGAGACGGGTCCGAGTTCTGTCTCTAAGTATTGACGGACCGCGGACGGAAATCGACGAAGCTCTATTTCTTCTTCGCTCAAGACCGTCCGGACTTCTGCTGTACTCGACTTCGTAAACTCACGGACGATCGGTGTCCGCAGTGCGACGATTCGTTTTAAGCTCGTCGCGAGTTCTGCGTCAATCACCCGCTCGTCTTCTAAAATCAATACGATATCTTCATAACTTCCCGGATCACGCATGATGAAACCATCAATCATACTATTTCCGATATCAATGATACTTTCGATGACTAAAAACCCGATCCGTTCCAACGCTAAAGCTGTCGTCACCGCATCCCCCGTTAACTCTTTGCTTTGACGAAGCGCTGTCTCGAAACAAATCACCGTTTGTTCAATCTTTTCCCGATTCACGAAATACATCTAGCATTCCCCCTCACATCTTCCATTTTAGACCTATCGGCGGTCCATGAAAAGCAGAAACGCCATTTGCATCACATTCCTCAATGTGTTATCCTCAATTTAGATTTTTACCCAAAATAGTATGTCACATTAAGTGACTTGGAGGTTATTTATACATGGAACGGGAACTTGCATTAGAAATCGTCCGCGCAACAGAGGCTGCTGCCCTCGCATCTGCAAAATGGATTGGTCGCGGGAAAAAGAACGAGGCAGATGATGCCGCAACGACAGCGATGCGTGAAGTCTTGAATACGGTCAATATGACAGGAACAGTCGTCATCGGAGAAGGTGAACTCGATGAAGCACCAATGCTGTTCATCGGCGAACAACTCGGCACGACAAATGGTCCGATCGTCGACATCGCAGTCGATCCGCTCGAAGGCACGAACATCGTCGCAAAAGGACTCGGTAACGCCATGGTCGTCATCGCTGTCGCAGACCAAGGCGCACTCTTGCATGCTCCTGATATGTACATGGATAAATTAACGGTCGGTCCGAACTTAAAAGGACATGTCTCGCTCGACGATCCACTCGAAGTCATCATTGAAAAGGCAGCTGAACTGAACAACAAACGGATTGAAGACGTAACGGTCATCATGCAAGACCGCCCCCGTCACGACCACTTCCGTGAAGCCGCTATGCGGATGGGCGCCCGCGTCCGGTTATTCGAGGACGGCGATGTTTCTGCCGGAATCGCCCCCCTTTCACCGGCAACAGGCATCGACATCTTCATCGGAACGGGCGGTGCACCGGAAGGCGTCATTACCGCTGCTGCTGTCAAAGCAATGGGTGGCGACATGCAGGCACGCTTACACCCGATGGATGACGAAGAGACAGCCCGTGTCATTCGGATGGGACTTGCTGATCCGTTACAATTGTTGACGCTCGACGACTTAATCAAGAGCGACGATTGTATCTTCGCGGCGACAGGTGTCACGACCGGTGAAATGCTCGACGGGGTCAAGTTCATCACGGACGATATCGTAGAGACGACGTCGCTCGTCATGCGCTCAAAAACACGGACCATCCGTAAAGTCATCGCGGAACACAGTCTGTCGCGCAAACCGTACTTGCAAAATGTTCCCCAAACCCTTTAATCTGAAAAGAGACTAGGAAATGAGGGACTTTACACGTCATGATGGAAGAACGCGATTTTTTATATGATGATGTCGAACAGACGAAAACACGGTTTATTTGCTGGATTGGTGAAACGAGCCGGTTCGATTTAGCAATCACGCACTCGGAACATTTTTTCGGAAAGATTTTAGTGCTGAATTTACTCTCGAACCGCTTCGCAATCATCGGTGCCGATGATTTTGACGAACCGGGTTATATCGCTCATGCCTTCGACCTCGAGGAAGACGCAGCTGATGAACTCGAACGGTATTTAAGTGAATACATTGGTCTCACATGAAAAAAAGCAGCTCCATCCGTGAAGGATGGAGCTGCTTTTTAAGCATTTTAGATGAGACGATCATTGCGTTCATTCAGTGTATTCGGTCCACTGAACACATTCGTATTGTCTGAATCATCATGAGCTTTACGCTCTGAATGCTGATCTGCCTCGTCCCCGACGAGCAAGACGAATTGATGGTCTTCGACTGCTTTGTTTGCACGGTCGACATCTTCTTTACTTAAGCCACTCGCTTGCAACACATCTGTATGCGTCGTCGAAGCAGCTTCTTTCTTTTTGAAGATCCCTTTGATCTCATGCCATAGGTTCATATGCTCTTCTTGCGACAGCTTCGTTGACGTCTGGTGATTATGCAAATCTGCCATGTCTTCGATTTGATCTAAGTCATAGCGGTCATGGGCAACGACTTTTAAGTCCGTTGAAATGACTCCGGCGACACGCAAATCATGAACAGCACTAACGATTTCTGGCACAGTTTTATAAATCCCGACGATTCTCATGGATGGTTCCCCCTATAGGTACGTGATACTTATAGTAATAGCCGAAATCAGCCCATCAGAAACGCTTTTAAATATGTCTTTTTGATTACTGTGCTTCTTCAGTCGGAGAAAATTTACGTTTAAGCTTCAACGTATTGGCCGAAGATCCGTCGAAGCGAGGTGGTGCTTCTTCTCCTTCTACCGGCTCCATCCGCTTGACGATGAAATAAGCACAGCCGAAATTACAGTATTCATATAAATAATCCGCAACATGCGAAATCTTCGTATCAAACGTCGCCTTGATGTGATCGTCATTATAGAAGCCACGTAGTCGAAGTTGACCGTGCCCCCAATCTCCGACGATGTAATCATATTTTTCGAGGACATCACTGAATCGTCCGATGAAAGCTTCCTCATTGAAACCTTCACGCTTTTCTTCGACGATTTCATATCGTTCGCGATTGACTTGTATCATTTTTCCACCCCCTGCTCCTATTATCATAGCATATTCATTTCTGAAAACGAATCTCCGCGCAGACGAAAAACCGTCCCAGTCGGCTACTGAGACGGTTTCATTTACTCAATCGATTGGTAAAGCAGCTTTATTCTTTTTCGCTGCGTTGACTTGTTCATCCGCATGATAAGAAGAGCGGACGAGTGGACCGGCTTCACAGTGTGAGAAGCCTTTGCCAAGCGCAATTTGTTTTAGTTCAGCAAATTCTTGTGGTGTATAGTATTTGATGACATCCAGGTGTTTTTTCGTCGGTTGAAGATACTGACCGATTGTCATGATATCGACGTCGTTCGCACGAAGATCATCCATCGTCTGTAAAATCTCTTCCCACGTTTCACCAAGTCCTAACATCAAACTTGATTTCGTCGGGATTTCGGGAGCAAGCTCTTTTGAACGGCGAAGGAATTCGAGTGTCCGGTCATACGTTGCTTTTGCACGGACCGTCGGTGTCAAGCGTCGAACCGTCTCGATGTTATGGTTCATGATGTCCGGTTTCGCTTCAATCAAGGTTTGGAGCGCATCAAAGTTTCCACCCATATCAGATGGCAAGACTTCAATCGATGTCTCCGGGTTCATCCGTCGTACTTCACGGACCGTTTCGGCGTAAACTCCTGCCCCGAAGTCATTCAGGTCGTCACGTGCTACTGCCGTGATGACTGCATGTTTCAAGTTCATCAGACGAACCGATTCTGCGACACGTGTCGGCTCTTCTAAATCGAGTTCATTCGGACGTCCTGTCGTCACAGCACAAAAACGGCATGCCCGTGTACAGATACTTCCAAGAATCATAAACGTCGCCGTCCGGCGAACGGCCCAGCACTCATGGATGTTCGGACACTTCGCTTCCTCACAGACAGTATGTAGCTTTTTTTCTCGCATCATACTCTTAAGCTCTGTGTAGGTCTCGTTCGTGTTCAACTTGATTTTTAGCCATTCTGGTTTCCGTTGAATCTCTCCTCTAGCCATAAATACACTTCCCCCTTCATCCCCCAAAAAAGTCATTTATTTTCTGTTTCAGTATACCAAACAATTATCGTTTAGGGGCATGCAATTCAGTGAATTCTGACTTCTCCGATAGCCGGTTAAATAGCAAATCTCGTAAAAGCTCCGGCATGAAATACTGTTTCGGCATGTCTTTGATTGCTGGGAAGAGAGGTCCAAACGTAAACATGTCTGGCATCGCGACCGTGTAGTGCGCCGACTCGTCCAGTGTGGCTAAAACGGAGTCACGTCCTGCGTAATGCATTTTCCCCATCAATTTCCCGCGAAACCCGAGTCCACGGACTTTTAACTGTTCAAACTGATTCGTTTCGACTTCTTCCATGAACGTCATCAGTTGCCGTCCTGTCATCGTGACATTACACGGATTGATGGGATGCGGACATAACCGGTGCAGGTCGAAGGAAGAGACAGGACCCGGAGATAGCGAACCGAGCAACATACCAGCCGGGACACAAGCAATATCTGCTTTACACCAGTCCTGCATCGTCTCTGCTAACAGTTGGGAGAACGGTGACGGACTAAACCAGTCATTCGCTAGACCTGATGTCCTGCCAATCGGTTGTTTCATCACTTTTTCAGCCGCATATTGTTCCCGGTCGAGTAATCCGGAACTCGCTTCATCCGCCGCATAGTCGTGGAGCGGGTGCAAGACGGCTTCTTTTTCACCGGTATCCGTGTTGAGATAAATCTCACCTGCGTATTGACCGTGCTTACCGGCTTGAGCAATCAAGACACCATTCTTGACGACACCATCGTCTAAGACATGATGCGTATGGGCTCCGATGATTAAATCAAGCTCCGGGAACCGTTCTGCCAGTTCCTCATCCTGATAAAATCCAAGGTGACTCAAACAAATCAGGACGTCGACCTGTCCGCGAAGCGACTCGATTTCACGCGCTGCTGCTTCGAACGGGTCTTCGATTGTCCACCCAAGCAACTCATACAGTTCATAGTAAGGGGCCGTCAGACCAAAGACTCCGACGTTACCGGTCGGAAGTTCCTGAATCATGCCAGACTTCGCGAACGGTGCTGTCATATTCGAGACGAGTACAGGGAACGTCGCTTCTGTATAGAGTGCCGCAAGCCAGTCATGGGGAAACGTGATTCCTTCATTGTTTCCGATCGTCACGGCAGTCGGTGCTAACTCATTTAAGAGATGGGTATTGATTTTTCCTTGCGTCGCTTCCGTCGCCGGTGCGACACGGTCTGCATGATCCCCTAAATCAAAGACAAGGGAGTCGTACGTCCGGTGTTCCTTGATGAACGACATATAGCGAGGCCACATATCAAAGTGTGAATGAAGATCATTATAATGGATGACGTGTAACTTCACGCTCAAAGCCTCCTCTAAAATTAAAACAACGAGATTTGCCGGGGAGCGAGTTCATAATCGAGATTAAGGATCTCAATCAGACGTTTCGCATTCGGCGCGGCATCGCCTGCTGAATTGTTATTAAAGAAAACATACACGTCTTTCGCTTGTCCTGCAAGCGTCCGGACATGTTCTGCTAATTCTTGTAATTCTTCTTCCGAGTACCGGTATAAACAACGGACCTTCCGCCAGTCGTCACTGCTTTGTCCCGGCTTTTTCAGCCAGCCGTTTTTGTTCCGACCATGCAAGCGGACGAACGCTGTTTCTTGCGTGACGACAGGAACAAACGGGACGGAACCGTCTTCTGTCTGCGGCTCATCACAAATCGTATGAATGAACTGATGCTCTGCTAAAAAACGAAGTGTCCGTTCCCGATATTCGTCGGAGTAC
Source organism: Exiguobacterium sp. QJM3NY_9 (assembly GCF_056173545.1). Lineage (NCBI taxonomy): Bacteria > Bacillati > Bacillota > Bacilli > Caryophanales > Exiguobacterium > Exiguobacterium sp. QJM3NY_9. The sequence goes on from NZ_CM149679.1 coordinate 2,334,329, forward strand.
CAGGACGGATTTCTGAATTCAATCGCAACCGGGAGTCCCGCAAGCGATTTACGAACAGTTTGCAAGTATTCAAGGTGAACTTTACTAACGTCGAACCAAGGTGGCAGTTGGACGAGAATCGCAGCAATCTTCCCGCTCTTTCGCATCGGCTCAATTGACGCGATATATTGTTCGAAAATCGGACCGAGCGGATCTTTGTTGTCCCGATCGTGCCCGCTCATCGCCCGGTGTACTTTGACGATGAAGCGAAAGGCGTCCGGTGTTTCTGCGACCCATTTTTGATAGTTCCGTTCCGGTTGAATCGCATAAAACGTCGAATCGACTTCGACTGCCGGAAAATGTCCCGCGTAGGCAGCCAGTTTTTCTTTTCGGTCTTGCGGTGTCGGATAGAGGCTATCATGATCCCCCCAACCGGTCACGCCGACATAAATCATCCGCTTATCCCTCCTTACGACAAAAAAGACCTATCGCTTTTTTTGACGCAGGCTTTTTTGCACTGTCTATTTTCTTATCATATCACAGCTAAATCGAAAACTTCTTCTCGAAGATTGTCGTCAGCGTGTTCGTTCGTATCGAAGGACAACACAGCCGGAAGAAGCAAAGTGCCGTTGTTCGACGAGGCGTAAAGCAAGTGGTTGGTCGAGTCGTCCAAACATCCGTTTTCCGCCTCCGAGCAGGACAGGATAGACGACAACATGGTATTCATCAATCAAGTCACGTTGCATGAATTGTGCAGCAAGATTTGCGCCACCGACGGATATCCGTTTGCCGGGCATCCCCCGTAAACGTTCGACTTCTTCTTCAATCGTCCCTGTTGCAAGTCGGGCATGCCCATCGACGTGCGTCAATGTCCGGGAGAAGACAATCTTCTCGATTCCTGTCCAAATCAGTGCATAGTCACGAATTTCTGCGACTTCTTCCGTGTCGCTTACGTTCGACCAAAACGGATGCATCATTTCATATAATTTCCGTCCATAGAAATGTGTATCAAACTGTTTTTCGTAGTCATTGAAGTAACGATGGAGTTCCTTGTCAGGTGTAAAGGGGAGTAAGCCTTGCCCATCTTCGAGATAGCCGTCAAGCGATACTTGAAATGAGTAGACAATCGGTCGCATCGGTCATCCTTCCTTTCGAGAGAACTGTTTCTTACTCTCTACCCGTTGTCGGAAAGAACAATCAACAATATAAGACCGTATGCCAGACGGATTGTCCGCTCGAATAAGGAGCAATGGCTTGCCCCTCGCCCGAGGAACGCAACGGAAAAGGAAGAAGCTTATTCTTGTCCACCCCTGCTTTGCCTAAAAAAGTACGAGACCAGATTTTGATCTAAACGAAATCACGCGCCTCACCCGATTCCTAAAGGAAAACGGATAAAGCGCGTGATGAGTGTAAAATTCTTTTTCGGAGTTAGATTATCCGATCGAACCTTCCATCTCGAACTTGATGAGACGGTTCATTTCGACCGCATATTCCATCGGCAATTCTTTTGTGAATGGCTCGATGAAGCCCATGACGATCATTTCTGTTGCTTCTTCTTGTGAAATCCCACGGCTCATGAGGTAGAACAATTGTTCTTCCGAGACCTTCGATACTTTCGCTTCGTGTTCAAGCGAGATGTTATCGTTGAGGATTTCGTTGTACGGAATCGTATCCGACGTCGATTGGTTATCCATGATGAGTGTGTCACATTCGATGTTCGAACGCGCTCCGGTCGCTTTACGGCCGAAGTGGACGATTCCGCGATACGTAACTTTCCCACCATGTTTAGAAATCGATTTCGAGACAATCGTTGACGACGTGTTTGGCGCAAGGTGGATCATTTTCGCACCCGCGTCCTGGTGTTGCCCTTTACCCGCGATGGCAATTGATAATGTCATCCCACGTGATCCTTCACCTTTTAAGATGACGGCCGGGTATTTCATCGTCAATTTCGAACCGATGTTACCATCGACCCATTCCATCGTCGCGCCGGCTTCACAGATCGCACGTTTCGTAACGAGGTTGTAGACGTTGTTTGCCCAGTTTTGGATCGTCGTGTAACGGCAATACGCGTTTTTGTTGATGAAGATCTCAACGACCGCCGAGTGAAGCGAGTTCGTTGTGTAGACCGGTGCCGTACATCCTTCGACGTAGTGCACAGATGCTTCTTCGTCAACGATGATGAGCGTCCGCTCGAATTGACCCATGTTTTCCGAGTTGATCCGGAAGTAGGCTTGAAGCGGCGTATCCATCTTGACGCCTTTTGGTACGTAGATGAATGAACCACCCGACCAAACCGCTGTGTTAAGGGCAGCGAATTTGTTGTCTGTCGGCGGAATCAATTTACCGAAGTACTCACGGAACAAGTCTTCGTTCTCTTTGAGTGCTGTATCGGTATCTTTGAAGACGATCCCTTGATCTTCAAGTTCACTCTTCATGTTGTGGTAAACGACTTCTGATTCGTACTGTGCCGAAACACCTGCCAAGTACTTTTGTTCTGCTTCCGGGATACCGAGTTTGTCAAACGTACGTTTGATTTCTTCCGGTACTTCATCCCATGATTTTTCAGCACGTTCCGATGGCTTCACGTAATACGTGATATCGTCAAAACGAAGATCTGATAAATCGCCACCCCAAGCTGGCATCGCTTGTTCGTTGAAAATCTTAAGCGATTTCAAACGGAAGTCGAGCATCCATTGTGGTTCTTCTTTCATTTTCGAGATCGTTTCGACGACTTCTGTCGTCAAGCCACGTCCAGAACGGAAGATCGAGATATCGCGATCGTGGAAACCATATTTATAATCGCCAATTTCAGGCATGTTCTTAGCCATGTTCATTTCCTCCTCTTACTTACTGACCGAAGTTACTTGCCTTCTTCCACGCCACGTTCGAGCGCTTTCCAAGCAAGTGTCGCACACTTGATACGTGCTGGGAATTTCGTCACACCGGAAAGTGCTTCTGCGTCCCCAAGATCAAACTTCTCATCATCATAGTCTTTCCCTTGAACCATCTCAGAAAAGATTTCTGCGAGTTGTAATGCTTCTTCGACCGTTTTTCCTTTGACGATCTGTGTCATCATCGACGCGGACGCCATACTGATGGAACACCCTTCGCCGTCAAACTTCGCATCTTGGACGATATCGTCTTCGATCGCGAGCTGTAAGCGAATCGTGTCTCCACACGTCGGGTTGTTCATATCGATCGTCACGCCTCCCTCGATCGCACCGCGATTACGAGGAGTTTTATAATGATCCATGATCACTTGACGGTACAAGTGATCGAGATTGTTAAAATCCATGACTGAAGTACTCCTTCGTTTGACGAAGTCCTGTCACTAAGGCATCGACTTCTTCTTGCGTGTTATACAAGTAGAAGCTTGCTCGTGCCGTTGAACTGGCACCGAGCCAACGCATCAGTGGTTGTGCACAGTGATGACCGGCGCGGACTGCGACGCCTTGCATGTCGAGTACCGTCGCGACATCATGTGCATGGACATCGCCGAGATTGAATGTGACGAGACCGACACGTTCTTCTGGACCATAAATCGTTAATCCATCGATTTCACGCATCTGTGCCATCGCATACCGCGCGAGTTCACGTTCATGGGCTTCGATGTTCTCTAGACCGATTTCTTCTAGAAAATCAATCGCTGCCGACAGACCGACTGCTCCCGCAATGATGGGTGTACCAGCTTCAAAACGGTACGGTGATGGTTTGAACGTCGATTCTTCAAGTCCGACGTAATCAATCATCTCGCCTCCGAATTCGACCGGTTCCATCGCATTCAGTAATGCTTTTTTACCATATAAGACGCCGATTCCTGTTGGTCCACACATTTTATGGGCAGAGAACGCCAGGAAATCACAGTCGAGATCGACGACGTCAATTTTTTGATGCGGTGCACTTTGCGCTGCATCGACGACCATGACGGCACCGACGGCATGCGCGAGTTGCGCCACTTCTTTGATTGGATTGATCGTACCGAGGACGTTCGAGACATGTGCCATCGCAACGACTTTCGTCCGATCGGAAATTTGTGCTTTGACGGCTTCAATCGTCACGCGACCATCAGCTGTCAAATCGACATATTTCAATTTCGCTTTTTTCTTTTTCGCGACTTGTTGCCACGGAATGAGATTCGCATGGTGCTCAAGATAGGTGACGACGATCTCGTCGCCTTCTTGCACATGCTCCATTCCGTAACTGGACGCGACGATATTAATCGCCGTCGTCGTCCCACGGGTAAAGATAATTTCTTCATGGTGTTGCGCCTTGATGAAACGACGTACGTTCTCACGCGCACCTTCGTACGCATCCGTCGCTCGTGTTCCGAGCGTATGGACGCCACGGTGCACATTCGAATGAACCGTCTTGTAGTAGTTGTCGATCGCTTCGATGACGACGAGCGGCTTTTGTGACGAAGCCGCACTATCTAAATAGACGAGTTTCCGGTCATTAACCTGTTGGTCAAGAATCGGAAACTGATTGCGGATGGATGCATCGATTCCCATATTAGTTTACTTTCCCTTCAATCACTTGAACGAGACGTTCCTTGACGGAGTCAATCGCAAGCTCAGAGACGACAGGTTGTAAGAAACCGTGAACGACAAGGCGTTCTGCTTCTTTACGTGACAACCCACGGCTCATCAAGTAGTAAAGTTGAAGTTCGTCGACACGGCCGACAGATGCCGCGTGTCCTGCCATGACATCATCTTCATCGATCAAGAGGATCGGGTTTGCGTCACCACGTGCCTTTTCAGACAACATGAGCACACGTTCCGTTTGGACTCCGTTTGATTTCGACGCACCATGGTGAATCATTGACGTTCCGTTGAAGATCGACGTCGCAGAATCTTTTTGGACACCGTGAATCAAGATGAATCCTTCAGATCCTTTACCGAAATGATCCGTCCGGACGTTGAAGTTTTGTTTTTGATCGCCACGACCGACAGTAACGGCTTTCGTATCTGAGAACGAATCGTTCCCGACGAGATGCGTTTTCGTTTCTGTGATCGTATGTCCGTCATTCATGTGACCGAGTGCCCATTCGAGCTTCGCACCTTGTTTGACGACACCACGGCGGTTCATATACGTGACAGCACCTTTCGCAAGCGTATCAACGCCTCCGAAAAGAACTTTTGCATTCGCTTCGACGAACACTTCCGTCACGACGTTGACGTTATGTGCTTCTTCACCGTAAGAGACGAAGCTTTCGATATACGTCAATTCGCTGTCTTGATCGGCAACGATGATTGCGTGGTGGTAAAGTGCGCCGCCTGCTTGTTCGAGCGTATAGATTGCTTGCATCGGTACCGTCAGCTTAACGCCTTTAGGTACGTACAAGAATGTTCCGCCGTTCATGAGTGCTGCGTTGAGTGCTGCGAGACGGTCTTCATTGACGTTAACGCCTTCTGTCATGAAATACTTCTCAACGAGTTCCGGATGATGCTTCATCGCATCCTCAAGCGTCGTGAAGATGACACCGTTCGTTGCTTCACTGTTTTGCGCATGGACAAGTTGTCCGTTACGCGTGATCAACATATGGTCACGGTTTTCACCGATTAATGTTTCGATATCCGGCGTGAGACCTGTTGCTGTCTCAAGATCTGCTGTGCCTTCTGTGAAGTTCCAGCCACCGATTTTAATTTTTTCTACTTTTGGCAATGCGAGCGTTGGGGCAAGATCAAGTGCATCTTGGCGCTTAGAAATCATCCAAGCGGGCTCCCCTAAGCGAGTCGCACGTTCTGCCACTGCCTCGCGATTTACGGCAAGATTCAGTTCTACAGTCATCATGCTTCCTCCCTCGTCTTACGCTTTTGTTTCGATTTCGACTTCTTCGATGCCGAGTTCTTTTTTAACCCAGTCATATCCTTCTGCTTCAAGACGGTGTGCAAGTTCTTTTCCGCCAGACATGACGATTTTTCCACCCATCATGATGTGGATGAAATCAGGCTCGATGTAGTTCAAGAGACGCTGATAGTGCGTGATGATGAGGCAACCGAACTCAGGTGAACGCATTTCGTTAACACCTTTTGCAACGACTTTAAGTGCATCGATATCAAGACCTGAATCGATTTCGTCTAGGATTGCGATTGCTGGTTTCAGCATCGTCATTTGAAGAATTTCGTTCCGTTTTTTCTCTCCGCCTGAGAAACCTTCGTTGAGGTAACGGTGTGCCATTTCGCCTGGCATTTCAAGAAGTCCCATTTGTGCGTCAAGTTGACGGATGAACTTCATGAGTGAAATTTCATCGCCTTCTTCGCGACGTGAGTTGATTGCTGAACGAAGGAAGTCAGAGTTTGTAACACCGCTGATTTCGCTTGGGTATTGCATGGCGAGGAACATTCCTGCTTGCGCACGTTCGTTAACTTCCATCTCAAGAACATCTTCTCCGTCGAGTGTGACTGATCCAGATGTTACTTCATACGTTGGGTGACCCATCAATGCAGATGCGAGTGTTGATTTACCTGTCCCGTTTGGTCCCATGACCGCGTGGATTTCGCCGCCTTTGATTTCTAAGTTAACGCCTTTCAAGATTTCTTTGCCGTCGATTGCGACGTGTAGATCTTCAATCTTCAAGTGTGAAGCCTTCATGTAGAATCCCTCCATCTATTCATTTCGTGTCTGACGATTCAGTTCACGAGAGTTACTAATTTAGTATCATTCTAATCTTAATGAATCATACCACATTATTCAAGCGTCATCGCTCATGGTTTTTTCTCAAAATGAAGCCTTTTAGTGAGAATGACTTTAAAGTGATACGACTTCTTTCTCTTCTTCCACCTTCGATCGTCTGTGAACCCGCTGTGACAGTAAGAGCAGTGGTATTCCGAGTAATGTCAAGAGGGCTAAGCAACCAAAAATCGGCAACGGACGATCGGCGCCAAAATAAAAAAGTAATTGTCCGCCGATGACCGGTCCGATTGACTGACCAATCGATGTTAAGCCCATCGCTCCAAAATAACTGCCCCGTAATTCCGGTTTCGCAAAACTATCGGTCAAGATATCCGTCATCGTGAACATCATCACTTCCCCGCACGTGAAGATGAACATCGCACCGATCATCAACCAGACCGTTCCGGCATTCCCCATGACGAATAAACCGAACGCGACGGTCGCAATCCCGACCGTAATCGAGACGAGCGGCGACGTCTTCATTCCGAACTTCATGATCGGGTACTGGACGACTAATACGGTCACGGCATTAATCGTGATCAATAAAGCAAACAAACTAGTCCCACCGGACAGTAACGTCGTCGTCGTCAAAAATTGCGGCAACGTCGAGTTGAACTGACTGTAGCCGAGAATCCCGAAGATGATACCGGCGAGGGCAAACGTGAAAGCAACGTCCGTTTTCAACAGTTGAACGGTTGCGCCGAACGAAACTTTTTTCCCGCCGTGACTCTCTGTGATCGGATACCGCTGAAACAGGATAAAAATCGCAATCCCGTACGCGAGATAAACAAAGGCTGTTATATAGAAGGTAATCGCTGTATTGCCGGCACTGAGCAATAACGCAATCCCCGGCCCGATCGCAGCCGCGACATTGATCATGGCATAACGGATGTTGAAGACGAACAGTCGATTTTTTTCATCCGTCGTGTCACTGATCAGGGCACGGGCGGATGGTTCAAAAATGGAGCGAAACACGCCGTTCAAGGCACTCAAGGTAAAGAACGCCCAAAACGTCTCGACCTGTGCCAAGGCGATGAAGACGAAAACGAAGCCGAGTGTTCCGGTCAGCATCATCGTCCGACGCCCGTAACGGTCAGACAAGGTCCCGCCGATGAAACTCATGACAAGACTCGAGACGGCTGAAATACTGAGGACCCAGCCGACATCGACCGGGCTGAACTTCAGCACCGTCGATAAATAAATCGCAAAGAATGGCATCGTGATGAACGTCCCGAGCCGTGAGAAAAATGTTCCGAGCAGGACGCCGATCGTCAGCGGATGTAACTGTCGTAAACGGTGCACCTAGAATCCCCCTTCAACTAAAAAAATAATGCATCCTTCCATTATATAGGAAGAATGCATCATTCGAGTGAATTATTTGCTGACCGGAACGACGGCCCCTTTATATTCTTTCGTAATCCAATCCTGTGTCTTTTTCTCGTGTAAGATATCGAGCAATGCCGTCACACGCTCGTCTTTTTCATCACCTTCACGCGTGACGATGATGTTGACGTATGGTGAAGACTCATCTTCAAGGGCAATCGTGTCTTCTAACGGGTTCAAACCGTTATCAATCGCGTAGTTCGTGTTGATGAGGACAGCATCGCCTTCATTGTTTTTGTACGCTTGCGGCAAGAGTGACGCTTCGATATTCGTTTTGAACTCAATGTTCTTCGGATTTTCCGCGATATCGCTAAGCTGAGCATCTGTCGTCTTACCGTCTTTCAACTTAATTAAGCCTTCGTTTTGGAGGAACGTCAAGACACGTCCACGCTCCGCGACGTTTGAGCTCGTCAAGATCGTTGCACCTTTCGGTAACTCGTCGAGCGACTTATATTTTTTTGAGTAGACACCGAGCGGTTCAACGTGGACGCCGCCTGCATTTTCAAATTTATAAGATTTGTTCTCTTTTTCCTGTTGCTCAAGGTACGGAACGTGTTGGAAATAGTTTGCATCGATTTCTTTTTCAGCGAGTGCCTTGTTCGGCAACACATAATCTTGGAACTTTTTGATTTCGAGTTTGTAGCCTTTTGCTTCATACTCTTTTTGAACGTGCTCTAGGATTTCAGCATGGGGAACGTTTGAAGCACCGATGACAAGTGTCTTCGCGTCGTCTCCTGACGACTCTTCCCCGCATGCTGCAAGACTGACTGCTAAGACGGATACTGCTGCTGTACCGACGAATTTTTTCCAAAGTTTCATGAATAATTCCTCCCAAGTTAACTAAAATAGTATTATCGTTTATCGATTGCTTTTACGAGCAGGTCACCAATAATTTGAATGATGAAGACGATGACGAGAATCAACAATGTCGCGATGGCGATGACATCGTTTTGAGAACGCTGGAAACCTTCGATATATGCCATGTCCCCGAGTCCTCCTCCTCCGACTACTCCGGCCATTGCCGTGTAACCGACGAGCGCGACGAGCGTGACGGTGATACCGGAGACGATTGCTGGTAGTGCTTCCGGAATCAACACTTTATAAATGATTTGGAACTTCGTTGCCCCCATCGATTCCGCTGCTTCGATGACACCTTTGTCGACTTCACGGAGTGCGAGTTCGACCATCCGCCCGTAAAACGGTGCCGCCCCAAGAATCAGTGCCGGAAGTGCTGCTGTCGGCCCTAAGAACGACCCGACGATGATGAGTGTAATCGGAATTAATAAAATCAACAAAATGATAAACGGAATTGAGCGGAAGACATTGACTAAAAAGCTGAGCACGGAATACACTGCCCGGTTCTTAAACAACAAGTCTTCATTCGTCGCGTATAACAACAGACCGATGACCAGTCCGAGAACAAATGTCGCGATTCCGGCAACAACTGTCATATAGACGGTACTGCCAGTCGCCGTCCAGACCATTTCCCAATCAAGGTCGTTAAAAAATGTACTCATCGGTGATCCACCTCCACTTCCACGTCACTCGCTTGAAGCTTCGCGATGACCGCTTGTGTTTCATGTGCCGCACCAATCAGTTGGACGAACAACGTTCCGAGTGCACCGTCTTGCGTCTGTCCGACGTTCCCGCCAATGATATTAAATAATAAGGTCGAATCTTTCATGACTTCTGCGAGGATCGGACTTTCTGCTGTCGAACCGACGAATGTCAGCTGGACGATTTTCCCTGTCGGATAGCGTTCACGGAGTTTCGCGAACGTCAACTCGTTTTCTGTAGACGATGTCAGCTGTTTGACGAACTCTTTTGTCATCGCTTGTTTCGGATGCCGGAAGACTTCTGAAACAGGTCCCTGCTCGACGATTTTCCCGGCCTCCATGACGGCGACCCGATTACAGATTTTTTGAATGACGTGCATCTCGTGTGTGATCAAGACGATCGTCAGTTTCAGTTTTTTATTGATATCGACGAGTAACTCTAAGATCGAGTCCGTCGTTTTCGGATCAAGGGCGCTTGTCGCCTCGTCACATAATAGGACGTCCGGGTTTGATGCCAGTGCGCGGGCAATCCCGACCCGTTGTTTTTGTCCACCGGAGAGTTGCGACGGATAGGCACCTTCGCGGCCGTCGAGTCCGACGAGTTGAATCAGTTCGGCGACGCGTTCTTTCCGGCGTGCTCTCGGATATCCGCCGAGTTCGAGCGGGAACATGATATTTTCTTCGACTGTCCGTGACCAGAGCAAGTTAAAGTGCTGAAAGACCATCGAGACATTTTTCCGGACGCCGCGTAATTCTTTCGGTCGTAACGTCGTCATCTCGACACCGTCAATTTGAATCGAACCGCTTGTCGGTGCTTCTAACATGTTCAGCAGGCGAATCAAGGTTGACTTCCCTGCACCGGAATAACCAATTATTCCGAAAATTTCGCCGCGCTCAATCGTGAGATCGACGTTTGCGACAGCTTCGACTTCGCCGCGCTTCGAGCGATAAATCTTTCCTACATCCTGTAAACGAATCACTACTGTCCCTCCTAAACATAAAAAAAGTGCGCACGTTTTAGAGCAAACGCGCGCACTTTCAGTACACAAAACCATTTGCTCTCATCTTGCAGACGTTCGTCTGCTGGAATTAGCACCACTTCGGAAATAAATTCCGCGGTTGCCGGGTTTCATCGGGCCAGTCCCTCCACCACTCTTGATAAGAGTTATCGGTATTTAGTTGTTTTTAATATATTTTGAATATTAGCAGGGGTTATTTTGCTTGTCAAACAGTTTTTTCAGAAACTTTTTCGAGCAGACTGAAAGCATGCGTTAAATCTTCTTTCAAATCCTCTGCATCTTCAAGTCCGACCGAGATCCGGACGAGACCATCCGTGATGCCGAGTTCCGCCCGACGTTCTGCTGGAATCGATGCATGTGTCATCCGTGCCGGAACGGAAATCAAACTTTCGACCGCCCCTAAGCTTTCAGCAAGCGTGAAGAAGTGTGATGCTTCCACAAGTTTCTCTGCATTTGCAGCTGAACCGACATCAAAGCTGATCATCCCGCCGAAACCAGTCGCTTGTTTTTGCTGGATCGCATGACCGGGATGCGATGCAAGTCCCGGGTAGAAGATGTTCGAGACGACGTCTTGCGCTTGCAGGAAGCTGACAAGTTCATGTGCTGTCTCTTCAATCGCTTCCATCCGGATACCGAGCGTCCGTAATCCACGGACAAGCAAGAAGCTGTCTTGCGGTCCGAGAATTCCACCCGTCGAGTTTTGGATGAAGTGGAGTTCTTCGCCGAGCGTATCATCGTTGACGACGACAAGCCCTGCGACGACGTCCGAATGGCCGCCAATGTATTTCGTTGCACTATGCAGCACGATATCTGCCCCAAGCGCGATTGGTTGTTGCAAGTACGGTGTCGCGAACGTGTTGTCGACGACGAGCTTCAAGTCGTGACGACGCGTGATGGCTGCAATCGCTTCGATGTCCGTCACTTTTAATAACGGGTTCGTCGGTGTCTCGACGTAGAGCATCTTCGTGTTGTCCTGAATCGCCGCTTCCGTCGCGCTGAGATCCGTCGTATCGACGAATGTCACTTCGATGTTGAACTTCGGTAGGACACGTTGCATCAAGCGGAACGTTCCGCCGTAGACGTCGTCCGTCATGACGATGTGGTCGCCAGACTGAAGCAGATTGAAGACAGCATGAATCGCCGCCATTCCTGATCCGAACGCGAATCCACGGACGCCTCCTTCAAGATCAGCAATCAATCGTTCGATGCTCGTCCGCGTCGGGTTTGCTGTGCGCGAGTACTCATACCCGTCTTTTAATTGACCGATTTTTTCTTGCTTATATGTGCTCGTTTGATAGATTGGCGGTGTAACGGCACCCGTTGCCTTGTCTACACCCGTTCCTCCGTGAATCAACGCTGTTTTTTTACGCATGTGTCTCGTCCACCTTTTCAAAGATTTGTTGGCTCAAATACCGTTCTGCACTGTCTGCGAAGACGGTGACAATCGTACTTCCAGGATGGCGCTGGGCGATATCGAGCGCCGCGGCGAGTGCCGCTCCTGCCGAACTGCCGACGAGTAACCCTTCACGTGCCGCCAGTTCATGGACCTTCGTAAAAGCATCCGAATCAGAAATCGTATGAATTTCATCGACCAGGTCGCGAGAAACGAGACTTGGCCATTTAGCTGTCCCGATTCCTTCTGTTTTATGCGGTCCGGCTGACCCTCCGTTGAGGACGGAGCCTTCCGGTTCGACGATTGCCCCTTTTGTCCCGAAGCGTTCTTTTAAGAAAGCCGTCGTTCCGGCAAACGTTCCACCTGATCCGCATCCGGCGACGAACCAGTCGATGTGACCGAGTTCCGCCACAAGCTCCGGACCAAGTGTCCGCTGATAAGTGACCGAATTTTCTTCGTTTTCGAATTGGAGTGGCACATAACTGTTCGGAATCGTTTGTCCGAGTTCTTTTGCCTTATCGATTGCGCCTTGCATATCGAGTTCAGTCGGCGTGTTGACGACAGTCGCGCCGAGTGCCCGCATCAACGTCTGTTTCTCTTGACTGAACTTTTCCGGGACGACACAAATGACTTGTAAGTCATATTTTTTAGCTGCGAGCGCCAAACCGATGCCGGTGTTGCCGGCAGTCGGTTCGATGATCGTTCCGCCTGGAGTCACGTACCCCTGTTCGATTGCGGCATCAACGAGTTGGATACCGAGGCGGTCTTTGACGCTGCCCCCAGGGTTCATCCATTCGAGCTTCGCCAAAATCCGCGTACCAGCAGGCAAATCGAACGAAGTAATCTCGTACAGTGGCGTATTTCCGACGAGGTCTCGGACTGACTTCGCGATCATCCGAAGACGATGTCCCATTCGTCGCGACCGGCAAGCATTTTCTCGGCATAGTGCTTCGCTCCTTTAAGGTCATGTGCGCTCGCAAACCCACATTGCGTTTCGTTTTGTGCCGGAATCACTTCAGCCGCTAAGACGTCGTTCAGTGTCTTCTCGACCAGTTCACTCATTTTTTCGACTGAGTCAAAGTTCATCATCGCCATGTAGAAACCAGTTTGGCAGCCCATTGGCGAAACATCGATGACGTCGTCCGAATAGTTGCGGATGTTTTCAGCAAGTAAATGTTCGAGTGTGTGCATCGCACGCATCGGCATTTGCTCGACGTTCGGTTGTGTGAAACGAATATCATATTTGACGACTTGGTCGACTTTACCTTCTTTATAGCCTGCTACACGAATATATGGTGCTTTGACTTTCGTATGGTCCAAGTTAAAGCTTTCTACGTTCATTTTTTTGATTGTCATGATTTATTCCCCCATTTTCTCGGCTTCTACGAGCCAGACGAAGTGATTGTATTGTGTGAATGTCACGTCAAATCCGCGTGACGTAAAAATCTGTTCCATGACTGGAATCAGTGGATAAAATTCGCGTTCTAAATCTTCTGCAAGGTTGTCAAACCCTTGAGTTTTTGCTTCTGCAATCGTTTCTAGACGTGCTGCCTCAGAAACGAACATCGTATCGGCATAGACGATTTTTCCGTCTGCCGGTAAAATCGCTGCCATCAAATCGACGGCCTGTCCTTTTTCTTCATCCGTCAAATGATGAAACGCATAAGTCGAGACAAAACTTTTTGCCTCTGCTGCTTCAAACGATAAGAAATGACCATCTTGAACAGCCAGCGCCGGAATTTTATTGATTAAGATGTCGCGCATTTCCGGACTTGGTTCAATCGCCAGCACCTGCTCATGACGCGCAAGCAAACGTTGCGTCAAGTTGCCTGTTCCTGCGCCAAATTCGGCAACAGGTGACATCGCTTTTTCAGCGACCGTCTCTAATATTTCGTCATAACGGCGAAAGACTTCTTTGTACTCCGGATCTTGCCCCGTTACTGTGTCGTCGTAAGATGACGCCCACTCTGTAAATACATCCATGAAACGTACTGTCATGCCTTTTCGTCCTCCGCATCCCGCTTTTAATTCCGACTAATCGGATATGAATTAAAGTATTTTTCCTTAATCGCATTGTAGCAGGGACAATTCTGATTAGCAAGGCGACAGCTTCAAAATCTTTCGGAAACAAAAAAAAGGCGTTGCCGGAGAACCGACAACACGAATAATGTGGTTAGAAATGCAACGAAGGAAAACCCAGCTCTGATGCGAACTTCTTCGTTCGTCACATCAGAGGACGGCGCCCTTTCGAACTATAAAAGCAAGATGTCACAGTAGTCAGATCGACCATTCGAATCCACCACCTCTTTTTTGAACCGCTTCGTCTTTGGGGGACGACTTAAGGGGAAACAGAAAAAAAGATTTAGGATGTCATTGAATGGTTCTAAATACGAGAAACATCAGGTTCTATACCTCTGCCAGACTTCCTATAAAAGCATTTCTAGAAGTTGATATGAATATACCATTCATAAATTGTCATTGTCAATGAATTATTGTAAATATTCCGACAATTTAACATAAAGAAAAATCATCCTATGATTTTTCTTGTTATTCTGCACAAAACGCAAAGACATTTTGGACGTTTTGGAACGCATATAACCGCTCTACGACTTGATGATCCTTTACTTTGAGCAATGCCGGCACACTCATGACTTGCGCCTGCTCTAGAAATTCAGGAATGAAATTTCCATTCGCTTTTTGGATCCATTCCTCGTCTTTCGTCGCTTCGACGATGTCGAGCATCCGACTGGCGATGGCACATGTGCCGCACATCGGTGCATAGACATACAACAACCCGTTTGCCGGTACTTCTGTTACTTCCTTCATCTTGACCCCTCCTGTTATCCCGTGCTTCTGAAGCCAGTATACAAAAAAAAGGACAGCGATGAAACGAAATCGTTTCACCCCTGTCCGTCTTACCTTAAGTATTACTCGTTAATCATTGATTTGTATGCCGCAGCATCCATCAATGCTTCAACTTGTGACTCATCTTCTAGCTCGATATCAACCATCCATGCACCTTCAAATGGTGATTCGTTAACGAGTTCTGGGGAATCCGAGAGTGATTCATTGATTGCAACGACTTTCCCTGAAATCGGTGCGTACAACTCTGAAACCGTCTTGACCGATTCAACCGAACCGAATGGCTCGTTGATTGAGATCGTATCTCCGACTTCTGGAAGCTCAACGAACACGATATCACCGAGTTCGTGCTGTGCGAAATCCGTGATTCCGATTCGTGCTTTGTTGCCTGTTACTTCGACCCATTCATGCTCTTCCGAATACCGTAGATTGTCTTTGACTTGACTCATTTGCGATTCCCCCTGTGTTCTATAGTGGACTAACGGTTTTAGTATACCAAATTCAATCGGCTTCTTAATACCATTTTCCTTGATACATCTCTTCTTTAAATCCAAGTGTGACATCTGTCCCGTCCGTGACGATTGGACGTTTCAACAGCATGCCGTCACTTGCGAGCAAAGCATACTGCTCTTCTTCCGACAAGTCGGGTAAACGATCTTTCAGACCAGCCGCACGATAGGATTGACCACTCGTGTTAAAGAATTTTTTCAGCGGTTCGCCACTTTTTTGATGGAGTTCGCGAATCGTCGCGGCACTTGGTGTCTCGTCGACGATGTGTTTGTAATCGACTTCGACGCCGTTGTTTTCAAGCGCCTTCTTCGCTTTGACACATGTACTGCACTTTGGATAGCCATACATCGTTACCATGTTTCATCACCTCACCTTTAAGACTAGCAGATAAATCAGTGTTCCTTCAAGCGCGCGAGTGCCGCATCAATTTGATCTTGATGATGGTGATCGTGGGCGATGAACGACGCGACGAACTCACGGGGACAAAAGCGCCCTTCATACGTCTGTTCATACTGCGCGTCCGTCAACCGTCCGAGTTGCGTCACGAGTTCGCTTCGAACCGCGATTGCTTTTTTCAGTAACGTCAATGCGTCGACATGATGCGCATACTCGACCGCTAACCGGTTGAACTCATCAAAGTCCGTCTCAACTAACGTCAGTCGATCGTCAGGGAGCTTCGCGACAGCATGATCGAGGTAATACCGGTCCCACAGGAACAAATGGCCGACACACTCCTGTACCGTCCATTTATCGATCGCGAGCGGCGACTGCCACTCTTCATCCGATAAACGCTCGAGCGATTTGTAGTAGTCGACTGCAAACTGAAGTTCTTTTACATCTTCACGCATCGCTATTCCCTCCTCAAAAAAATTCGCCTTTACAGAGATTTTCCCTGCAAAGGCGAACTCGTAAACCTGACTTAGACGAGATATTTGTTAGCTTCAATCAAACGTTTCGCAATCGCACGTTTCGTGCCGATCGAGTTGATTGGTTGGTAACGGCTGAATTTCTTCAGTGCCGACAGCAACATCCGTAACTCGTCTCCACTTGCTGCTGCGTAGAGTGTTTCTTTCGCGTCACGTTCAACACCTTCGAATGCCTGTTGGGCGAAGACTTCCGTATAACGGATTTTAAGTTCGCTCTTCTCGACGCCTTTCGAAGCGATCGCTTTTTCCGTCCGGACGATGGCTGACTCGAGCGCATAGATCGCACTCATGATATCGGCCGTGTTCGCGAGAATTTCCTGTTCGCCTTGTAACTTATCTTGATATTTCTGAACAGCCGTTCCAGCCGTCAATAAGAAAATCTTTTTCATCATCGCGAGCAAGTGACGTTCCCGGTCGAGTGGTTCTGTTCCGACTTCTGTCGGCATGAAGCTCATGACTTCTTGTTGGAGGCGCTGCGCTTCCGCTAAGAGTGGTAACTCGCCTTTCATCGCTTTCTTCAAGAGCGTACCAGGAACAAGCAGACGGTTGATTTCGTTTGTTCCTTCGAAGATCCGGTTGATCCGTGAATCACGGTACATGTTTTCGACTTCATATTCCGCCATGAAACCATATCCGCCGTGGATTTGAACCGCCTCATCGATGACATAATCAAATGTCTCTGACGCAAAGACTTTGTTCATCGAACATTCAATCGCGTACTCGGCAATCGAATCAGCGACGCGTTTACCGTCTTTACTTTCTTCTTCCGACAGCTGATCGAGACTATCTTGGAAGAGACCGCCTGTCCGGTAAACTGAGCTTTCCATCGCATACGTTTGGGCTGACATCGTCGCCAGTTTCTCTTGAATCAATGGGAATGAGCTGATTGGTGTTTTGAATTGTTTCCGTTCGTTCGCATACTGAACGGCGAGATCAATCGCGCGTTTTGATGAACCGACGGCACCGACAGCGAGTTTGTAACGCCCGACGTTCAAGATGTTGAAGGCGATGACGTGCCCGCGGCCGATTTCACCGAGGACGTTTTCGACCGGTACTTCCGCATCTTCTAAAATCAATGTCCGTGTCGATGACCCTTTGATGCCCATTTTTTGCTCTTCCAGACCTGTCGAGACGCCCGGGTACTCACCCTCGACGAGGAATGCCGTGAATTTATCGCCATCGATTTTCGCATAGACGACGAACAGACTAGCGAAACCGGCGTTCGTGATCCATTGTTTTTCACCGTTCAAGATATAGTGTGTCCCGGCTTCGTTCAAGACAGCTGTCGTCTTCGCACCGAGTGCATCTGATCCCGAGCCTGGTTCTGTCAATGCGTATGACGCGATCCACTCACCTGACGAGAGTTTTGGCAAGTACTTTTGTTTTTGCTCTTCGTTTCCGAAGAAGACGATTGGCAGTGAACCGATTCCGACGTGTGCCCCGTAGCTGAGGGCGAATGAACGACCACGTGCGAATTTTTCTGTGATGATTGAAGACGAGATTTTATCCATTTGGTAACCGCCATATTCTTCCGGAACGTCTGCCCCGAGAAGACCGAGCTCGCCTGCTTCACGCAAGAGACCGACTGAAAGTTCGAACTCATGTTTTTCGATCCGGTCAAGCACCGGAACGACACGATCTTCGACGAATTTCGCCGTCATGTCACCGACCATTTTATGTTCTTCTGAAAAATCCTCCGGTGTAAAGAGACGCTCCGCTTTTAATTCATCCAGTACAAAACTTCCACCTTTAATCAATTCGTTCGTCGTTTGGCTCATTGTCCTGTTCCTCCTTCAACTAATTCGAATACACCGGCAGCACCCATGCCGCCGCCAATACACATCGAGACGACACCATATTTCGCGTTGCGGCGTTTCATTTCATGTAAGAGTGATAATGTCAGTTTTGTTCCCGTACAGCCAAGTGGATGACCGAGTGCGATCGCTCCCCCGTTGACGTTGACGATGTCTTCGTTGAGACCGAGCTCACGGATGACACCAAGGGATTGAGAAGCGAAAGCTTCATTCAATTCAATCAAGCCAACCTCTTCGAGTGTGATCCCTGCGAGTTCGAGGGCCTTCGGAATCGCGACGACCGGTCCGATTCCCATGACTTCCGGACGGACACCGCCGACGGCAAACGACTTGAACTTCCCGAGAATCGGCAGGCCTTGACGCTCTGCTTCCTCACGCTCCATCACGAGTACGGCTGCTGCCCCGTCTGATGTTTGTGACGAGTTCCCGGCTGTGACACTGCCACCAAGCCGGAAGACCGGGCGGAGTTTTGCCAAGCCTTCTTTTGAAGAGTCTGCCCGGACGCCTTCGTCATGCTGAACGACCCAGGATTTTTCTTCGACCTTCATGTCATCGTTGACGACGTATTCCGTCACCGTGACGGGGACGATTTCATCCGTAAACTTCCCGGCTGCGATTGCGGCTGCTGCTTTTTGATGACTGCGTAAGGCAAAGGCATCTTGATCTTCACGTGAGACGTGATACGTCGCTGCGACTTGCTCTGCCGTATGCCCCATGCTCATATAATATTCAGGTTCCGATTCGACGATTGACGGGTTCGGACGAACGACGTGTCCCGGCATCGGGATTTGACTCATCGACTCGAGACCGCCGGCGATGACGGCCGTCGCTTGACCGGTCATGATCTTCATCGACGCATCAGCAATCGATTGCAGACCGGACGAGCAATACCGGTTGATCGTGATGGCCGGTACTTCGTGTGACAAGCCGCCAAGAACGGACGCGTAGCGGGCGATGTTCATCCCTTGCTCTGCTTCCGGAAGAGCACAACCGAGAATGACATCATCGATTGTTCCCTCATATTTTGAACGCTTCAACGTTTCCTTAATCGCGATTCCTGCGAGTTCATCAGAACGCATCGCTTTAAATGACCCTTTTTTTGCTTTACCGACTGGTGTCCGCGCACCAGCGACGATTACTGCTTCTTTCATTCGAATCCCCCCAGTCAGTTACGAAGCGGCTTGCCTTTGACAAGCATATGCTGCATCCGTTGTTGTGTTTTCATCTCACCGATCAAGCTCAAGAACGCTTCCCGTTCAAGGTCGAGCATATATTGCTCATCGACGTGTGTACCGAACGCAACGTTCCCACCCGCGATGACATGCGCTAACTTGTTCGCGATCTTCAAGTCATGCTCCGAGACATAACCGCCATAGAACATTTCCCGTGTTGCCAGCTCAAGCGTCGCTTTCCCTGTCCGTCCGACGACTGGAATCAAGGATTTAGCAGGTGGCGTATAGCCTGTCCGGTCGAGTTCGAGGACAAGTTGTTTCGCATCATACGTCAAGTGATCCCGGTTCATCGAAATCTGATCGACAGAGCGGACATAGCCGAGTTCGCGTGCTTCGAACGCTGATTTCGAGACTTTTGCCATCGCGACGTTTTCAAATGTCTTTTGCGCTGCTTTTTCGATATTCACTAAACCATCCGGCGTATTTTCAAGTAAACGACGGTACGTGTTGACGTTTCCGCCACCACCTGGAATCAGGCCGACACCGACTTCGACGAGCCCCATGTAAGTTTCGAGTCCTGCTTGCAAGCGGGCTGCCGGAAGTGAAATCTCCGTTCCGCCACCGAGCGTCATCCCTTGTGGTGCTACGACGACCGGGCGTGACGCGTAACGAATCTTTTGAATCGATTGCTGGAATTTATTGATGATCCAGTCCAGCTCGAACCAGTTTTCATCTTCTGCTTCCATCAGCATCATCGCGAGGTTCGCACCGACACAGAAGTTTTTACCGTCGTTCGCGATGACGAGTCCACGGTGATTTTTTTCGACGAGGTCAATCGATTGTTCAATCATCTGCATGATGTCGACGCCGATTGCATTACTCTTCGACGTAAACTCAAGCACTGCCACGTCATCTCCGACATCCAGTAAACGGGCTCCGTTGTTTTCAAGCAAGACGCCGTTCGACTTGCGGACGTCACGTAAGCGGATTTCTTTCGGGTTCTGTTCGCTGCCGACATACGTTTTGCTCGTCGCATCATAATGCTGACCATTTTCGTTGTAGAAACTTGTGTTGCCTGACGCAAGCATCTCGTCGACCCATGCCGGGACGTCGTAACCATCTTGCTTCATTTTCGCGACGGTCTTTTCGACACCGAGTGCGTCCCATGTCTCGAATGGTCCCATCTTCCAACCGAAGCCCCATTTCATCGCTTCATCGATTGCTTTGATGTCATCCGCGATTTCATGTGTCAGTTGTGCCGAGTAGAGCAGTGTCTTCGCATGGATTGGCCACAAGAGTGCACCGACACGGTCGTTCGCAAAAACAACGGCTTTCAATTTATTTTTGGCACCGGGAAGAGCTTTCGCCTGACCAATCGACGGTTCAGTAAGCGCTTTCTTTTCAACGTATTCAAATGAGTTCACATCGAGTTCAAGGATTTGTTTCCCGACTTTCTTATAGAAACCTTGTCCTGATTTAGCACCGAGCGAACCTTCTGCGACGAGTCGCTTCATTTCTGCAGGGACTTCAAACGTATCTTTTTCAGGACCTTCCGGTAACAGGTCATAGACGTTGTTCGCTACATGGACGAACGTATCGATTCCGACGACGTCAAGCGTCCGGAATGTCGCCGAGCTCGGACGACCGAGTAACGGTCCCGTCACGGAGTCGACTTCTCCGATCGTATAGCCGCCTTTTTTCATCTCTTCCATCGTCACGAGCAGACCATATGTCCCGATCCGGTTGCCGATGAAGTTCGGTGTGTCCTTCGCGATGACGACACCTTTTCCAAGACGCTCTTCCGCGAATTGTTTCATGAAGCGGACGACTTCCGGATTCGTGTCCGTCGTCGGAATCAATTCGAGTAGCTTGAGGTAACGTGGTGGGTTAAAGAAGTGTGTGCCAAGGAACCGTGAATTAAATGATGCCGAGCGTCCTTCACGCATCGCTTCGATCGAGATCCCTGACGTATTCGAGCTGACGATCGCATCTTCACGGAGGAACGGTTCAATCGTCGCGAACAGTTGTTGTTTGACATCCAAACGTTCGACGACGACTTCGACAATCCAGTCCGCTTCCTTCAAGCGTTCGAGGTCGTCTTCGAGATTACCGACTTCGATTAAGTCGATCAATTTTTTTGATGCGAGCGGTGCTGGATTTTGTTTCAGCAACTTTTGACGGTTTTCCCGTGCGATCCGGTTTCGGACGGCTCTGTCCGCTAGCGTAAGTCCTTGTTTTTCTTCCTGCGCCGTAAGTTCTTTTGGTACGATATCAAGCATCAATGTTCGAATTCCCGCATTCGCGAGGTGTGCCGCGATTCCTGCACCCATGACCCCTGAACCGATGATGACGGCGAATTGAATA
Source organism: Exiguobacterium sp. QJM3NY_9 (assembly GCF_056173545.1). Lineage (NCBI taxonomy): Bacteria > Bacillati > Bacillota > Bacilli > Caryophanales > Exiguobacterium > Exiguobacterium sp. QJM3NY_9. The sequence goes on from NZ_CM149679.1 coordinate 2,355,982, forward strand.
TCTTTCGTCAATTTAAGTGTGGTCGGCTGACCGATCTGACTCGCCATGATATACCCCCTGATTCGTAATTGAATGAACAACCATTCATTATTCTGACAAAAAAAGAAGCCCATCAATCTTTCCCCTGCTCCTTCTACCTCTCCATCATAAATGAATAATGGTTCAGTAGCAATAAAAAAACACGTTTTGGTCAAATTTTCCTGTTAGACTAAAAGAAACAAGGGGGAGATGTCATGAAACAGACGGAACAGCTGTGGGATCAGAAGGCAACGGACTGGGCGGAACGCTCGGAAATGATGTGGACACAAGGGAGTCGTAAAACGATCATCCCTTTCCTAAAGTCGGTCATCACCGCTGGCAAGATGCTTGATTTAGGATGTGGCGACGGGGCAGCCTGTCGACTGCTGGCGGATTCTTTTGACATGACGGGACTTGATTTATCGGAGGAAATGATTCGGATTGCCCGTGACAAATCACCGACCCTCGACTTTGTCGTCGGCACCGGTGAAGCGTTACCGTTTGTAGATGATGCGTTTGACGCCGTCCTCGCCGTCAACTCACTCGAGTGGTCGACGCGTCCGCTCGCAGTCCTTCAGGAAATCGAGCGGGTTGCACCAATTGTCGTCATCAGTCTGCTCGGACCGACAGCAGCACCGCGGGCTTTAGCCTATCGTCGGCTGTACGCGGAAGATGCACCGATGGGCAATACGATGATGCCGTGGGAACTCGTCCAACTGGCAGAAGAACGTGGCTGGACATTGCTCGACGAAGCGGTCATTCAAAAAGAAGGGGCTGTTTTGACCGGTCATCGGTTACTCGATCAAGCGCATGCGTTCTCGTGTTTGTTTGCATTTCGGACACGGTAAATGGATTGAGTGTTAAAGAATCATAAGTTTTAAAACAGACGGTTGTCCACTCACTTTTCTCGGGCGGGACGCAAGCCGCGCCCATCTAGCGATGATCGGGTCTTGCCTGTCCCTGACGGAAGCTACGCTTCCTTTTCCCGTAGAAGTCGAGTGGACACGTCTGTTTGCTGATAACCCATTCAACATAATCGTTCATCTGCTGACACGTATCAAGTAGAAAAAATCACTCGATTCATGCAACTCCTACAGGAAAAAGCGCATTTTTTTGCGCTGACAGAGACAAACAAGACCCGACTTGCGAATAGCAAAATCTGGCTTGTGTCTCGCCTGAGGAAAGTGCATGAATAACGAGTGATTTCTTTTGAGTCTCCCAGCCAGATTAGCTACGAAAAGCACGGGGATAGAAAAAAAATTCAAACAATAAAACAAAAAGATGAAGCCATGACAGCTCCATCCCTGTTGTTTCGATTACCCTTTGACCATTCCTTTAAGGACGAACGCGACGTTTGCCGGACGTTCTGCCAAACGACGCATGAAGTAGCCGTACCAGTCACGACCATACGGGACGTAGACGCGGACTTTATAACCGAGCTTCACGAGCTCAAGCTGACGCTCAGCGCGGATGCCGTAAAGCATCTGGAATTCGAACTTATCGTTTCCAATCCCATTTTCCTTCGCGTAGCGAATGATTTGTTCAATCATCGCGTCGTCATGCGTCGCGACCGCAGCATAATTTCCGAGTGACAATTGAAGTTTTACGAGTTTGATGTAGTTGTGGTCGACATCTTCTTTTTCCGGGAAGGCGACCGTCGCCGGCTCCTTGTATGCCCCTTTGACGATGCGGAGGTTCGTTTCAAACCGTCCGACCCGTTTGATGTCGTCTTCTGAACGATACAGGTAAGACTGAATGACGGTACCAATGTTATCAAACGATTGACGCAATTCTTCGAACAACTGAATCGTTTTTTCACAACGTGGTTCATCTTCCATGTCGATGGTCACGAATACGCCGAGCTCTTTCGCCCGTGTCAGAATCCGTTCCATGTTCGACCGAATTAATTCATCTGAAATATCAAGGCCAAGTGACGTTAACTTTAGTGAAAGTTGCGAGTCTAATTTCTCTTCCGCAATCATTTCGACGGCACGGATACATTCTTGCGTCATCATCTCCGCTTCGGCTCCAGTCGAGATGAACTCACCGAGGTGATCCATCGTCACACATAATCCTTTTGCATTCAAATCTTGAATCGCCCGTTTCGACGCTTCGAGTGAATCCCCCGCCACGAAGCGACCGGCCCCAAATTTCAGACCATATCGTTTCGCTAATCCGTTCAATGTCTTATTCTGCGATAAGAAGATAAAACCATCCCGTAGTACTCGTTCCATCACTCATTATTCCCCCTAAATAAATGCTAGGCTGTTTTACCGTATCGGTTCACATCACTGCACTCATATTATGACATAAAGCGCTTACATATGCTCTCTCTTTTGTTTTTTTCGTAAGGTTCGTTGTGCAAAAAAGCCAACTGCAAAAAACAATACGTATAAAAAGACAGCTAAGAAAAATTGCCACGAAAATGGATCGCGCAGACTCGCCCCGATGTTGTTGTAAACGAACGCCCCAGGAATGATACCGAGATAACTTGCAAGTGCAAACTGCTTAAATTTAATTTTCGATAGACCGGACGCATAACTGATTGCATCAAATGGAAACAATGGAATCAAGCGGACGAGCAACACGACTGTAAAACCATTCGAAGCAATCCGGTCGTCGAATACCGTCAGCTTACCGGTCCCAATGATTTTCTCGACAGCGCGCCGTCCGAGCAGACGGGCAATCCAAAAACTGAGTAAACTGCCTGTCCCGGCGCCGATGACGTCAAGCAACGTGCCGAGCCACGGACCATATGTATAACCGCCGAACATCGTCAGTAAGCTCGCCGGGAAAAAGACGAGTGGACGGATCGTATAGGCGAGGACATACAGGAGCATGCCGGGAAAGCCTTGCGCGAGAATCCAGTTCGACAACGCCTCTAAATCAAATTGCTCCATCATCCCCGACAAGCGGAAATAAAGGAGCAATCCGAGTCCGAACAATAAATAAAGTGAAAAGGGAAGCCAGTCCCGCAAGCGAAGTTTCTTCATGACATCGGTGCCGGTGCCACGTAATAGAAAATCGAGAGGAAAATCAAGACACTTCCTGCGAGAACAAACAGATGCCAAATCGCATGATTGTACGGCAAACGAGCCCAAACGTAAAAGATGACGCCGAGTGAGTACGCGAGTCCACCGCCGAGTAGTAACAAGAACCCTTGTAAACCAAGTGCTTCATAGATCGGTTTAATGGCGAAGAGACAACACCAGCCGAGCACCAAATAAGAAACGTTCGAAATCCAGACGTGTTTCCCCGTCGAATAGAGTTTCCAAATCATCCCGAGCGTCCCGACGCCCCAGACGATGCCGAGCAACGTCCAACCGAGTGGTCCGCGTAACGTAATCAACGCGAACGGTGTGTAACTCCCTGCAATCAAGAGATAGATGCCTGCGTGATCGAGAATTTGCAGGACTTTGTTCGCTTTCGTATGCATCAGCGAATGCATCAATGTCGAGAACAGATAAAGTAAAATCATCGTCGCGCCAAAGATGCTGACCGCCGTGATGTTCCATGCACTACCGGATTTTGTCGCCTGTAACACAAGCAACACGAGTGCCACGATACTGAAGATGACACCGAGCCCGTGCGTAACCGCACTGGCGATTTCTTCTTTCAAGGAATCCCCTTTTGCGAGTAACTCTTCGAGCGTTTCTTTGGACTGTTCCTTAATCGTTTTCGTAATTTCTTTTTTTGTGATCAAACAAACACCTACTTTCTAAACAAGACAGACTATGCCCTTGATTATACGCCCGAACAGCAAGACTGCCTATTAAAACATTCTGTCAATTTGATGACGTCCTGGGCACTGTAATCTATTCCCGATTTTTCATCAAAAAAATCCACTTCCCGTAAAGGAATGTGGATTTCGTACAGCTTATAGATAAAATGATTTTGTTTTGATGAAAGAGCTGTCTGACAAACGCTTTTTCCTTCTCGTGCTTTTCTCGGATGAAGCGCAAGAAGTCACGAGAAATGAACCAATTGTCAGGGGATGCTTCCATTGAATAACACTCTCGAGTTCCTACATTTCGTCGCAATCTCCGACTTGAATCGCTTCCTAGCGATACAGCAATCAAGCGCGACCCTGCAGCGAAGCGAAGCGGCGCAAAAGATTGCTGCTAGGAGACGATTCGAGAAGGAAGTAAGCGACGAAGCTCATGTAAACATCACACAAGAAGCACCCAACATAATTTTATCATTAGCCTAGAAGAGCTCATCTTACCACCGTTCGATATCGGGACGATCTTTGAACGTCGATTTCGTACCGTGACGTTCGTTCAGCACCGCTTCGACTTCTTTATACGAGACACCGCGGTCAGCAAGCAAGACCGTCAAGTGGTACAGCAGGTCTGCCGTTTCTTCCGCTAATGTGTCGTCGCCTGCGAGGACGACCTCGAATGCTTCTTCACCAAACTTCTTCGCGATTTTCTCGCGCCCAGACTGGACGAGATAGTTCGTGTACGAAGAGTCCTCATTCGCTGCGATTTTTTCTTTTACTGTCTGTTCTAATTCATGTAGCATGGGGCACCTCCACTTCAGTATAGAAACATGTCCGGTTGCCGGTGTGGCACGTCGGACCATTCGCTTTGACCGTGATCAACAGACTATCCTGGTCACAGTCGATCCACATGCGACGGAGCTCAAGCGTATGTCCGCTCGTCTCTCCTTTCGTCCAGAGCCGGTTTTTCGTCCGCGAGAAAAACGTGACGAGTCCAGTCGCAAGCGTTTTGTCGTAAGCGGCCTGATCCATGAACCCGACCATTAAGACATCGTTCGTCGTTTCGTCTAAAATCACCGCCGCAACGAGTCCTTTTGAAAAATTCAGTTCAATCATCGGACGTCGACTCCTCTCGCCTTCAAGTAGTCCTTCGTCTCCGGCATCGAATACGTCGCTTCGTGGAAAATCGAAGCGGCAAGTGCAGCGTCGGCACCTGCTTCGAGACCCTCGGCTAAATGCTCAAGTGTCCCGACACCGCCGGACGCAATGATCGGTACGTTGACGACGTCGCGTAACCGTTGAATCAGTTCCAGGTCATAGCCGTCCTTCGTCCCGTCCGCGTCCATCGACGTGACAAGTAACTCACCGGCGCCGAGCGCAACAACTTCCTGCGCCCACTCGATGACATCTCGCCCGACAGCCTGTGTCCCGCCGTGTGAGAAGACCCCCCACGAGTCGCCCGTCCGTTTGGCGTCGATCGCGACGACCGTCGCCTGGACACCAAACAACTGACTGACGTCATGGACAAGCTGCGGATTCTGCAGAGCTGACGAATTGAGGGAGACCTTATCGGCACCGGCTCGTATCAGGCGTTTGGCGTCCTCGAGTGTCTTGATCCCGCCCCCGACCGTAAACGGCATGTAGATGACTTCAGCGACCCGCTCGACGATATCGAGCATCGTCTCCCGTCCTTCTTGTGTCGCCGAGATATCAAGCAAGACGAGTTCGTCCGCCCCTTGTTCATAGTAGTACTTCGCGACGGCGACGGGATCGCCGAGGTCACGTAAGTTTTGGAACTTGACACCTTTGACGACACGCCCTTCCTTGACGTCGAGGCAGGGAATGATTCGCTTCATCAACATACAGTCAGCACCTCTTTCAACGAGAGCGACCCGTCGAGTAAGGCACGGCCGATGACGGCGCCGTCCATCCCGATTTCTTTTAAGCGGGCGACATCTTCGACCGTCGTCACGCCACCGGAAGCAATCAGTTCAACGCCGTCCCGTTTCAAGCGGTCGAGTCCGTCGACATCCGGTCCCTGCATCATCCCGTCGCGCGAGATGTCGGTATATAAGAACGTCTTGATGCCTTTTTGAATCAAGTGTTCGATCGCCCGTTCGAGCGTCCAATCACTTGCTTCGAGCCAGCCGCGTGTCTGGACGATGCCGTTTTTCGCATCCAGGGCAACCGCTAATTTGTCACCGGCTTTCTCAATCATCTGTTCGAGCAAGGCTTCGTCCTCGAGGGCGACCGTCCCGATCAAAATCCGGTCAATCCCGGCACCGACGTACGCTTCGACCGTCTCGATGTTGCGGACGCCGCCGCCTGCTTCAACGAACAGTCCTGTTTCTTTTTTGATATCGGCGATCAGGCTCAAGTGCAAGGGTTCGCCTGCTTTCGCCCCATCTAAGTCAATCAGGTGAATCGCTGTCGCGCCGTCGTCCTTAAACCGTTTCGCGATGGTCAGCGCATCCCCGAAAAAAGTCTGCTGTTGAAAATCACCTTGCTTGAGCCGGACGGCTTGTCCGCTCATTAAATCGATTGCTGGGTAGAGTTGCATGTCGTCTCTCTCCATTCCTTAAGTAATTTCAGTCCGACTTCGCCGCTCTTCTCCGGGTGGAACTGCATCCCCGTCACTAAGTCTTTTTGGACGATTGCCGGGACGAGGCGACCGTATTCGACGGAATCGATAATCCAGTCCGGTTCGCAGACGGCACCGTACGAGTGGACGAAATAAACAGCTTCACCATGGTTCGTCAGTTCGTGCCAGCCCATATGGGGTAAGCGGACCGTTTCCGGTAACTTCTCGATCGTTCCCGGTAAAATGCCCAGTCCCTGCGTCTGACCGTTTTCGTCACTCGATTCAAACAATAACTGCATCCCGAGACAAATCCCGAGGAATGGTTTTTTGGTCGCTTGGTCCTGCAAGAAGTCAATCAAGCCAGTCTCCTTTAACCGGGCCATCGCCGGGGCATAGGCACCGACGCCGGGCAAGACGAGTGCTTCCGCCTGTCCGAGCAGTTCGATGTCACTCGTGACGATGACAGCTTCACCGAGTTCTTTTAACGCCCGTTCGATGTTCGCGATATTCCCGACGCCATAATCTACGATTGCGATCATTGATCAATCAGTCCTTTCGTCGAGGGCACGCCTTCACTCGTCACGGCGATCGCTTGGCGAACTGCCCGTCCGAGTGCTTTGAACAAACCTTCAATCATGTGGTGCGTGTTCGAGCCGTAGAGGACCTCGGCATGAATCGTCATCCGCGCACTCCGCGACAGACCTTGGAAAAACTCTTCCGCGAGCTCCGTATCGAAATTACCGAGCTTCGGATTTTTGAATTCAGCGCGGAAGACCGTATAGGGACGTCCACTGAAATCGAGAACGACGGACGCGAGTGTCTCATCCATCGGTACACGCGATTCGCCGTAGCGTTCAATCCCGGCCTTGTCACCGAGTGCTTCCGTCAAGGCAGCCCCGAGGACGATCGCTGTATCTTCAACCGTATGGTGGGCATCGATCCAAAGATCGCCCTTCGCTTCGATGACGAGTCCGATTCGCGCTTGAAAAGCAAATAACGTCAACATGTGATCAAAGAAGCCGACCCCAGTTTTGATTTCGACCGGGCCTCCCGCGAGATCGACCGCGACCTTGATTTCTGATTCTGAACTTACTCGTTCGCTTGTCCCACGACGCATTGCATTTCCTCCTCTACACATCTTTCTAGTACGTCCATTGCTTCAACCGAACCACAACTGATCCGGAACGCTCCGTCAAACAAGCGGATCCGCAGTCCGGCGCTCGCACACCGTTCAGTAAAACGTTCCGCTTCATCATATTCGACATAAACGAAATTCGCGACACTCGGATAGGTTGTTCCGAGCGGCTCGACGAGACGGGCAATCGTGTCCCGGCTCGCATACGTTTCCTCTAAGACAAGATCAAGTTCCGGTTCGGCCATGATGGCGATTCCGACGGCTGCCGAAAGACCCGATACATTGTACGGCGACTTGATTTGTTCGACTTCCGCGACAATCGCTTCACTAGCGATCAGGAATCCGAGCCGCAGTGACGCAAGTCCGAACGCTTTTGATAAGGTCCGGAGAATGATGGCGTTCGGATACTCCTCGAGTAAGCCGACCATCGACTGCTCGAGGGCGAAGTCGATATACGCTTCATCGATGACAACGTATTTCCCGCTGTCGAGTAACCGGCGCACGTCGGCTTCTTTTCGTAAAATCCCCGACGGATTGTGCGGGTGACTGATGAAGATGATGTTCCCCGGTGCAGCAATCAAGCCGTCGACGTCGAGTTCCATCCCGTCGAGGAGCGGTACTTTACTGAAGTCGGCCCGTGCCCGGTCGGCATAAAACTGATACATGACGAAGTCCGGTTGCGAGGCGATGACCGGTGACTCTGGACCAGCGTAGCGGGCACAAAGGTAACCGATCAGTTCATCGGAGCCGTTTCCGGCAACGAGTTGTGTCGGGCGGACACCGGCATAGGTGCTGTAAGACGTTTTGACTTGGTCGATGATCTCGACCGGATATTCGTTTAACGGAAACGTCTCGACGAGTTGTTTAATCGTCTCGATTCCGACTGTACTATGAGCAGTAAAGCGTTCATTTTGGTGGAGTCGCATCAGTTTTCCCTCACTTCTATCGCTTGTGCGTGTGCTTCGAGTCCTTCGACCCGGGCAACGGTCTTCGCGGCATTGGCAAGACGCTGGACACCTTCGCGTGTCGCTTCGAGCATCGTCTGGTGACGCAGGAACGTTCGGGCGGATAAACCGGACGCGAAGCGCGCCGTCCCGGACGTCGGTAAGACGTGGTTCGTTCCGGCGACGTAATCCCCGAGCGTCTCCGGCGTTTCGTGACCGAGGAAAATCATCCCGGCGTGACGAATCGATTTGACGACGTCCTGCGGATTGGCGACGGCGAGTTCCAAGTGCTCGGCTGCCAGCCGGTTCGCTTCCTCGATTGCTTGCTCGAGCGAGGCGACGAAGACCCCGCCGTTTTCCATCGCCCGGCGTGCAATTTCCTGACGCGGCAGTTGTTGCAGGCGTGTTTCGATGTTGGCATCGACGTCTGCTTTCATCGCTTCCGTCGGGACGAAGGCGATCGCGACCGCGTCCCGGTCGTGTTCTGCCTGGGCAAGTAAATCAGCGGCAATCCGGTCCGGGTGCGCCGTCTCATCCGCGATGACGACGACTTCCGACGGTCCGGCAACGGAATCAATCCCGACGATCCCGTAGACTTGGCGTTTCGCTTCGGCAACAAACCGGTTCCCCGGTCCAACGATCAAGTCGACGGCACCAATCGTTTCCGTTCCGAATGTCAATGCGGCGACGGCTTGCGCACCACCGATCGTATAGATTTCCGTCACACCGGCGATTTGAGCCGCGACCAAGACTTCATCCGTCAGTCCTGTCACGGGTGTCACCATGACAATCCGTTCAACACCGGCAACTTTTGCCGGGATTGCATTCATCAAAACGGTCGACGGATAACTTGCCGCGCCACCCGGGACGTAAATCCCGACCGAATCGACGGGAAGAAACCGTTGGCGCCGTGTGATGTCGGCTTCGACGAGTTCGATGTCGGACGGTAACTCTTGTTCGTGCCACTCGACGAGGCGTGTCGCCATCAATTTGAGCGAGTCGATTAAATTCGTGTCCGCTTGCTCGAATGCTTGTTGAATCCGTGTTTCGTCTAATCGTAAATCCGTCAGCTCGATGTTGTCGAACTGTGCCGTATAGCGACGGACTGCTGCGTCGCCATCAGTTGCGACCGCTTCAAGGATCGCCCGGACGGCCTGTTCCGTCTCGCGGTCGACGCTGAAGTTTTTTGTCGTTGCCATTACCGTGTCACTCCTTCTGTCAGCTGTTCCAGTAGTTGAATCACTTCGACCCGTTTCCGTTTCAGTGTCCATTCACTCGTAAAGAACCGGGCACTGATGTCGATGATTTTTTCATATTCGTTCAGTCCGTTCGCCCGTAACGTCTCGCCCGTCTCGACGATATCGACGATCGCATCGGCGAGTCCGAGGAGCGGTGCCAGTTCGACCGATCCGTTCAGTGGGACGATATCGACGTCGACGCCGAGTTCACTGAAGTAGCGTTTTGCGATGACCGGATACTTCGTTGCGATCCGGACCCGGCGTCCGCCTTCGAACTGGAGCGGCTCCTTCGCACAGACCGACATCCGGCAGACGCCGAACGGTAACTCCGTCAGTTCCGATAACTCTTGATCCGACTCGAGTAAGATGTCACTGCCGGTGATCGCGACGTCAAGGACGCCCTGGGCGACGTACGGGATTAAGTCCGATCCTTTCATGAAGACGAATTCATGCTCGCCCCGTTTGACGATCAATTCACGTTCAATCGCGCCCCATGTCTCGACGCCCGCTTCTTTTAAGTAACGCTCGGTGGCTTTCGACAGGCGTCCTTTCGTGATTCCGATTCGCATTTACAGCACCTCCGCAAGCCGTTCGACCGAAAATCCGATGCCGAACGCCTGTTGTTGTTGACCAAACTGTTCATATAACCGGTCGTAACGACCGCCGACTAAGACCGGCTCCGTTACACCATCGATGAAGCCGTGGATCGTCACGCCGTCATAATACGTCTGTAAGCCCATCTGTCCGAAGTCGAGATCGGCATTGACAGCGTCCGCTAAATCAAGGACGGCGTTCAACCGTGTTTCATCAACGAACGGTAAGATTTTTTCTGCGCCTTCACGTCCGAATAACAGCGGGAGTTTTGCCAGCAATTCATCATCGAGTTCGCGAGCGATTTGTTTCAATTCAATCACGTTCCGTAAGCGCAACATTTGCGTCACTTGGTCGCGCAAGTGGTGATCACCGACCCGTGTCTCAATCAAATGTTCAATCAGTCCGGCGTCGCCGATCGATAACGTGACTGCTTTGCCCGTCAATTCTTCAATCAAGCGGACGGCCAGTTGAATCGCTTCGACGGCTGCGATTTCGCCCCGTTCCTCGAACCCGACTTGGAACTTCTCTTCCGGCTGAAAGACCGAACCGCTGTAAAAGACACGCTTATATTGTTCACGGCCACGCTCACTGAGGGCGCGGGCGACACTTGTCGTAAAGTCCATCCGAATTTGTTCCCGTCCACCAATTTCTTCAATTAAAGGTGTGATTAATCGGGTATAGTTAGATTGTTCGAGTCCATCCTCAAGCTGACGGATGACCCGTTGCAGACGTTCTGCTGACGGTCCGACATAGTCTGTCGCCCCGTCCTTGAGTCGAATCGTAGAAAATGATTGCATGTCGCCACTCCTTTATCTTATTATCACTGTACCACGCTAAATTATTTAACGATAAGATACCTTTTTTGTGGTCCGATTGTCAATCCTTTTGCCTGTTTTACTACGTTAAAAAAACATATCGGAGGTTTTGTCATGCATTTACTGAAATGGGACGGTCACGTCCACAGCCCGTATTGTCCGCACGGAACGAAGGATCCACTCGAAGCGTATATCGAACGCGCCCTATTACAAGGTCTCGAACGGATCAGTTTCACGGAGCACGCCCCGTTGCCGGAAGGACTCACCGACCCGGCACCCGATAACGACTCCGGGATGTCGTTTGCGACGGCCGAACGTTACATCGAGGAACTGAAGACGTTACGCGAGACATATAAAAACGACATCGAGATCCGGATCGGGATGGAGTTTGACTACTGGGAGCATGACGTCGACGGGACGCGTGACATCATCGCCCGCTACGGTCCCGAGCTGACGGACGGCATCCTGTCGCTGCATTACCTCTGGATCGAAGACCGTTATTACATGGTCGACTTCAGTAAAGAGAGTTTTGGTGAAATCGTCACGAAACTCGGCAGCGTCACAGCCGCCCACGAGCGCTACTATGAAGGCATCCAGGCACTCGTCATGACGGACTTAGGGAAACACCAACCGAAGCGCCTCGGTCACCTGACGTTGCCGACGAAGTTCATCCAAGCCTATCCGCTTGAGTCAAACCCGGCGAACCTTGACGATACGTTGCGGAAAATCCGTCAGGCGGACTTCACGCTCGACGTCAACACGGCAGGCCTCCGTAAACCGTTATGTGGTCTTTCCTATCCTTACCCGGAACTCCTCCAAGTCACGCAGTCTTTATCGATTCCGCTCGTTTACGGATCGGATGCGCATCTCGCGAAAGATGTCGGGGCTGATTTTGATATGAAATGGTAAAAGACTTAAAGCCGACATTTCATCTTAGAATGTCGGCTTTAAGTCTTTTACATTCATCAATCTTTTTTTAATTGAATTCTGTAATTAATCGTTTTTTCATATTTAATAGTCCAATTCCTATATCATCGATGCGAACTTTATTCTTAAAGTAAAAAATATCGACTTTATTAAGGTCAAGTAATTGATAAGCAATATCTTGGGCATGTGGCGCTATCGTTTTATTAATTTTTCTCGCAGCAAAACCTCCGGCAATCGCACCCGCTGGTCCTGTAATCGCAGCACCAATTCCTGCAAAATGAACACCTACTGCACCTCCTGCTATAGCTCCAACAGAAGTGAGTGTAGTGGTCACACCGAATTTAGAAATTGTAACAAGTGCTTTCGCAGCCATTATGTTTTTCTTTTTATCATTCGGCATTCCTGTGAATTCTTTATTTACTGCTTTTATATCTAATAATAATCTTATCCCTAAAATAAGTTCAGAAGCGCCCGGAAGTAAATCTAGGCCCTCGGGTAAATCGATGCCCATCATGTTTGACATCACGTTCTCGATTTCTTCCATAGAATCTGTGACAAAGCTAAAATCTAAATTCATATCTAAAATTTCAGGGAAATCAGGCATTTGGTCAATGATAGAAAGTGTAAATCCCTCTACTTGTTCTGCTACATTTGCCAATATGTCATTAGGTCCAAACTTTTCTTCATTGAAAATATGTTCAGATATGGCTTCCTTGTATTTTTCTCGTTGCCAAACACTATTATCTTTTAATACACTTTTTAATACACTTTTAGAAATTACACCTGTTCCATTAACAGTAAGTTCTTCGATTATGTGTGAAAGTAACATTTATAAAATCTCCTTAAAAAATAGCTATGGATAGAATACTTATTAAAATTGAGACTAAAGATAGAGTTATAGCAATAATCGCTAGTCTTTCTTCTTTTTTCGACTTCAATCTTGGTCGCTCAATTAAATCGTTTATTTGTTTATTTTGGTCTTCTATTTTATTACTAAATACTTGATTTAAATTCTCGATGTCCGTAATTCTATGAAGATTTTTTTCGTTTTCAGATTTGTATTTAATATATTCGTTTTTAATTACTTCCGCTTCTACTGCCTGAATTGCAGTCTCTTTTCTTAAATCAACAAGTCTTTCAACAATCAGGTTATTAATTTGTTCTTGTTCTTCCCAAAACTTAACTTTTTCAGCTATCTTAATTTCTTCATTTATTTCGTTCATTTTAATCGTCCGCCTTTTACAACAAATTTGATGACTCTTTTTTAATTATATTAATTATCAACTTTTCACACTTATCATTTATCTAAAAATAAGTAAATGTTTTCCTTTTTATTTAGACTGAAAACACTAAAATTTATATCAAAAAAGACCAGTCGGACAAATCCGACTGGTCAATTACAAGGTATTCAGCTTCTGTAAAAACCTTCAACACCGATGAGGAGTGACACAATCCGTGTTCCTTCGATATTGAACAAACTTGTGATAGAGTTCGATTGTCCGCAGGTTGTCTTTACGAACCGTCAATCCGAGTCAAATAAGTCCTGCTTCGATAGCAAAGTCATCAACTGCTTTAAGTAACACGACACCAAACCTACGCTCCGTATGGACATACATCAAAATGATCACGAGGTTCATCCTGTGACGGATGGATTCTACTTGGTTTGCTACCAACGACCAATACATAGCCGACGAGCTGTTCATCGACATCAACGACGAATTAGTGTACTTTATTCAAACATAACACGTAACCCTATTTGAAATCTTGGATTGTACTGCACTATATTTCTAATCAACAAAGGTGTCGTTTAAGTAGTATAAGCGTACTCCCGTACATTACCCTTTTTATGAACGGGACGATTTTTTGATTTGACGAAAAATTACGTCCACGATGTCTTGTTGGCTCATATCGCTGGTGAGCATCATTTCTCCGTTTATTCCCAACTGATCATTCGGAATCCACCAAGTATTTAAACGTTCTTCTCCAAACTCTTTTGCAGAAGAACGCAATTTATGTCGCTCGACCGTTTCTGTAAAAGGTAAATCAAAGTAATAGGCATATACGTGATGATCAAAGTAGTCAATGAGATTAAGTAGTAATTCTTCATAAACTTGTTTTTTCAATATCCCCTCTAAAATAACCACTTTGCACGTACCTTTAGCAAACTCCGTAATTCTTTTAATCAACTCGATTGACATATTGCCTTGTAAATCCGATACCATCAACATCTCGCGTCGTACAACGTCTTGCGAAACAAGCAATGTTTCTTCCCCTAATTGTTTTTGAAGCAATTTTGCAATTGTTGTTTTCCCACTTCCAGAATTCCCACGTAAAATAATCAATTTCGTTTCGATTTTAATCAGACCTTTCAAAAATTAAATTTCGAAATGAATCATGTACTTTTCTTCTATTGCTCTTATGATAATCAAAGCAAGTTCTTGAACGTTCTCTTTTGGAAATAGAGATACAATGCTCGAATAGCAGACTACATCAATGCAGCAACTCCTCCGTTGATTTTTTTGTAGTAACACTATTCTACACTGAGTCGTTATGGCGTTTTTTGTGTTTTCAGTTAGGTGTTGCACTTAATATTACAATTCGTCTTATAAATAACTAACTATTCAATAATAACTGAAAAGACCGGTAAACGTATCCCACACGTCTACCGGTCTTATAACTTCTTTTATTCTAAATTAGCATGTTTGCCGTACATCGTTTTTGAATCGAGTTGTTTCGCCGCCATGATGTGGAGAATCAAGGCATCATAGAACAGCAACATCGTTTGTTCAAACAACGATCCCATCGGCTGAACAGTTTCGTCTGCCGTGGCTGTCCGTTCTTTCGGCACGCCCGGCAGCTTGACGGTTAAGTCCGCTAACTTCGCCAGTGTCGACGTCGGCTCAATCGTGACGACCGCGACGGTTCCACCGATCTGTTTCGCTTTCTCGACGATCGGGACAAGTGTTTTTGTCTCACCGGATCCTGATCCGATGATCAACAAGTCCCCTTCGCGCAAGTTCGCCGTGACTGTCTCACCGACGACGTACGCATCAAAGTTCATGTGCATCAGGCGCATGACAAACGCTTTGCCCATCAAGCCGGAGCGACCGGCTCCAGCGAGAAAGATCCGGTCTGCCTTTAGAACGGCTTCCGCGAGTTGCGTCGTCTCGGCTTGATCAATCGCTTCGACCGTCGACGTCAGCTCTTGTAAAATCGTTTGAATATGTGTCATTTACGCCTCTTGCAGCATCCGACGCATCGTTGACGCTGTTCCTTGTTTGTCGTCTTGTCCGGTAATTCCGCCACCGACGATGATCAGGTCTGGACGCGCTGCGATGACTTCCGGTAATGTTTCCATCTTGATGCCACCAGCAACTGCTGTTTTTGCGTTTTTAACAACCGATTTGATTGTCGCGAGATCCTCGAACGAGTTTTGACCGACGGCTTGAAGATCATAACCTGTGTGGACACAGATGTAGTCAACACCGAGTTCATCGAGTTCTTTCGCACGTGTCGCGATATCTTTGACAGCGATCATATCCACCAAAATCTTCTTGCCTGATTTTTTCGCTTCTTCAACCGCACCTTGGATCGACATATCTTCCGCAGCTCCAAGAATCGTCACGATGTCGGCACCGTGTGCGACAGCTTGGCTGACTTCATAGCCGGCAGCATCCATGATTTTTAAGTCAGCGAGAACCGTTAAGTTCGGGAATGCCGCTTTCATTTCTTTAACGGCGCGAAGCCCTTCGTTGATGACGACCGGTGTCCCGATCTCAACGATATCTAAGTTTTCTTCACCAATTTCTTTGACTAAAGCGATGGCACCTGCTGTATCGACTAAATCGATCGCGAGTTGTAATTTCATAATTGATCTCTCCCATTCTTCTCTCTATTTATGAATCCTGGCACTTCCTTCTGACGTTCGTGAAGGAACAGGACTAAATATAATCCTCATAGACGAACTTGGGAAGTACGCACTTTTAATTTACATAGTGCGGTTTTTCATACATAGTGCGGAAAAGTATACTGTCGCTGACAAGAGGGCTATACTGAAAAAGGAGGTGGAACGATGCCACATTTTGAAGACCGTCAGTTTAATTGTGAAAAAGAATTGACCCTATCGATCATCGGGGGGAAATGGAAGATGCTGATTCTTTGGCACCTCGGGAAAGAAGGTACAAAACGTTTCGGAGAACTGAAAAGTCTGATGCCCGGCATTACGCAACGGATGCTCGTCAATCAGTTACGGGAGCTGGAAGACCACCACATCATTCACCGGGAAGTCTATCCGGTCGTACCACCGAAGGTCGAGTATTCATTGACGCCACACGGCTACAGCCTGATGCCGATTTTAGATGCGATGTACGACTGGGGCAAGGATTACGCCAAAAATGTCCTCGAAGTCGAGTTCGACCAACAAAAATTATCGCAATAAAAAAGATGCTCGCGGACTTGTCTCTTTTCAGAGATAAGTCCACGGAGCATCTTTTTTAGGATTCTTCCGTCGTATAGATTTTCGACATCGCCAGTTCATCGACGTATTCGCCGTCAATAAAGAGTGATGCGATCCGTGTTCCTTCGATGTTGAAGCCAAATTTATGATAGAGTTCGATTGCCCGCAGGTTGTCTTTGCGAACCGTCAACTCAAGTCGGATGAGTCCCGCTTCAATCGCAAAGGCATCAACTGCTTCAAGCAGTCCCGCACCAAGACCACGACCCGTGTAGGCATCGAGCAAGCCGATGACAAGATTTGCCCGGTGACGGATTCGGCTTGGTTCACCACCAACGACGAGCACATAACCGACAAGTTGCTCGTCGACGTCAACGACGAAGATGTCCGAATTCGCAGCCTGACCAAACTTCTCGATGAACGCCTCCGCCTGTTCCGTTGAAAGGACACGTTCTTCCGGCTCATACAACATGTATTTTGTTTCCCGATCAATGCGTCTCATTAAGTCCGATAAGGCTTTTCCGTCCATCAATGTGGCTCGTCGTATCATAAATGTCAGCTCCTTGTTATTTTAATTAAAATTAAAGTTTATTTAATCTTGATTAAACACTTCTTCTCTTTCACTCATTAAGAGTAACTTATAATCTGAAATTTTTTTCTCGACATCTTTTATATCATTTATTAAAGGAATTTTTTTCTCTAAATTCAATTTGTAAAACAATTTATAACTACTTTTTTGTTTATCTTTTTTTGCGTATATTGGTACTAAATACTTTTCTATACTACTTTCTAAAGAATCAAACAAATCAGTGTACAATATCAAATGATAATTTTGGAACCAGTACTTTTCTTCTTTATTGGTTTTCAAAAAATCCACATGTTTCTTTGTAAAGAGTTTATCTTTCAGATAATAACTAATTAGTATTTGGTTGTCACTTTCCATAACCAATTCTCTATACTTTCTTAAAATAGATTTGAATCCTAGGCTTTTGATTGTATAGTAATAATATAATTGATGATCATTAAATTGCTTCATTAAGGTTGCTTTGAACCTTGTTTCCAAAAACTTTTTAAATTTTTCACCTTCAAACAACTCTTGATTCTTAATAATGTTAATAGAATAAATCAGTGTTTCTGGAGACAATTTAAATATATAACATAAATTATGGAAGTTATAGAACTGGAATTCATATTTCTCTATTGGTAACTGGTTTAAAAAATTGGATTTAAAAAATGTATTTAGAAATGTCATTTTATATTTTTTTTCTTTAATTTTAGATAACCTATAAATTAATTGATTTGTAAAATATAACTTATTGTCATCAATTTCATTCTTAAATCTTTGTTTACTCTCACTTATTATTTTTTTCCAGTAACGTTCTGATAAATTTTGTTCATTATATTCAACATAATCCCATACGACTACATCGTCTTTTCTTTCGAGATTGTATTTCTCTAATACTTTATCAAACACACTTATTATAGTATTGTTGTCAATTACGTCACAAAAAAAATAAAAATCATCAGAGAAATAAGAAAAATCACAATCAATTCCCTTATCCCCTAACTCCTTTTCTATATCTTTACTTATTTCAGCCAAATATTTTTCAGCGAAAAATAATGATATATAGTTACCCATTATCAATCCATTCGTATTTCCTGAATTAAGATTAGTTAAAAAAGTTTCTTCTTTTGATCCATTATTAAAAGTAATATCGTGCGTATAAATTCTCTCATAATATGCTTTAATATCTAATTTTATTAAATTTTCATATACACTTAAAAGGTAAAAATCATTTTCTAATTGAGTATCATATACTCCAGCCTCAAAATCCCCAGTATTTAAATTAGGAATCAACCTTTTATGATTTTCATCAAATTTATGTGGAGACAAAAAATTGTCATAACCTTTAAAGACTTCAATAGAGTTTAAAAAATTTAATATATTAGGTAATTTTAATACTCTATATTTTTCATCGCTTTTCCAAATTCTAAACTTAATAGGTTCTGACCAGCTAAGTTTACTAATATCCGCATCTTTCATTGCGTCCTCACATTCAACTTCATCTATGTTTAGAAAATGTCTTAATGGATTTTTAAAATTATATAGAGTGTTATTAATCATTAGTTTACGCCTCCTCAAAAATTAAAATATTTACTTATACATTTAACAAAACAAAAAGCACTAACATTTGTTAATGTCAGTACTTTTTTTGAAATCCACTGATTTCGTCGTATGGAGACGGTGGGAGTCGAACCCACGTCCGAAGGCATCGTATACTTAAGCTTCTACGTGTGTAGTCAATTTATTGGGATCTCGTCGTCAGGCTGCCAATTGACAGGCGTCCGTCCGACCAGTCTGATTCCATCTCTTCTCTTTCCCTCCAGACGGAAGGGTCCAAGCGTAGCCTGTTTAAAGTGAGACCCTAGAAATCAGCCGACCAGGCGACGGCTGCTAGGATCCGTAGTAGCTATTAAGCTGCTGCGAGTTGTGTGTTAGTTTTGCCAGTTATGGCTGATGCGTTTTAACGAGGCCGACCCCTCGACACGCCACAGAAGACCGAACTACCCCCGTCGAATCCGTAACGTCCCCAAGATATAAAATTGGGGCTTTCCGAATACTATTATAATAGCAGAAAAGTGTTACGGGTTCAATACTTTTGCTTATCGCGTAATGCACGGTCGATATCCCGCTTCGCATCCTTCTTCTTCAGATCATCACGCTTGTCGAATTTCTTCTTCCCGCGGCCAAGTCCGATCAGACATTTCGCGTAACCGTTCTTGATGTAGACCTTCAGCGGCACGATCGTGTAGCCGTCGCGCGAGACGAGTCCCATCAAGTTGGCGATTTGTTTTTTGTGCAGCAACAGTTTCCGCGGACGGAGCTGTTCGTGGTTGTACCGGTTTCCTTGTTCGAAGTGGGCGATGTTCGAGTTCCAGAGAATCGCTTCCCCGCCATCGAACCGGACGAACGCGTCACCGATACTGATTTTTCCTTTACGGACCGATTTGATTTCGGTTCCCGTCAAGACGAGACCCGCTTCGATCGTATCTTCAATCGCATAATCAAACGACGCCCGTTTGTTGTTGGCTAATACTTTTGAACTTGTCCCTTTTGGCATCTCTCTTCCACCACATTTCTAAACAGAAGCGCTTATTTGCGCTTCCGTTTTTTATTCGAGACCGCTTTATGGAACGGCGGTTTATCCTTCTTGTCTTTCCCGGCGAAGCCTTTACCTTTCGCCTGGTCGTTCGGTTTCCCTGGACGCTTCGACTTGCCGCGACGGTCGTCTTTCTTATCGTCGCGTTTTTGTCCCGGACGTCCGCCGCTTGAGCGGATCGTCTTCGACTCAAACCGTTTTTTCGGTTGGCGTTCCGGCATCCCGACGACTGCAAAGTCAATCGTCTTCTCATCGATGTTGACACCAGTGACTTTAATCTCGACGACGTCGCCAATCCGGAATTGTTGTTTCGTCCGTTCGCCGATCAACTGGTAGTTCGCTTCATCATAGCGGTAGAAGTCATCCGTCATCGCTTGGATGTGGACAAGTCCTTCAATCGTGTTCGGTAACTCAACGAACATACCGAAGTTCGTCACGCCACTGACGACACCTTCAAACGTCTCACCGATGTGTTGCTCCATGTACTCGGCTTTCTTCAGGGCATTCGTTTCGCGTTCGGCGTCGACAGCACGACGTTCACGTTTTGAGGCGTGATCAGCGATTTCCGGCAGCATTTCCGCATAACGGTCTTGTGTCTTTTGCGATTTATCATTAAAGATGATGTACTCGCGCAAGAGACGGTGGACCATCAAGTCGGGATACCGGCGGATCGGTGACGTGAAGTGCGTGTAGAAATCGGTCGACAGACCAAAGTGACCGATCGGCTCGACGTCATATTTCGCTTGTTGGAGCGACCGTAACATGACCGTACTGACGACGGCTTCTTCCGGTTCGCCTTCGACGGCGTTCAGAATCGTCTGCAACGTCTTCGGTGTGACTGACTCGCCCTTGCGTTCAACATTGATGCCGAAGTTGGCAATGAACTTGAAGAACGTATCGAGACGTTCTGCTTTCGGCTCATCGTGGATCCGGTACATGAACGGCAGTTTTTGATGTTGGACGTGCTCGGCGACTGTTTCGTTCGCTGCCAGCATAAACTCTTCAATCAACTTCTCAGCGACGGACCGTTCCCGTAACAGGATTTCGCTCGTCTTGCCTTCTTCATTGACGAGGACCTTCGCTTCCGGGAAGTCGAAGTTGATCGCCCCACGGCGCGAGCGGCGTTCGCGGAGGATCGCAGCCAGTTCCGCCATCTGATCGAAGTTATCGACGAGATCGTGATATTTCGCGACCACTTCTTCATCTTCGCGTTCGATGATTTTCCGGACATCGGTATACGTCATCCGCTCCGTCGTCTTGATGACACTCTGTAAAATCTCATGGTTGACGACAGCACCGTTCTTGTCGATTTCCATGATACAGCTCAGCGTCAACCGATCGACGTGCGGGTTGAGTGAACAAATCCCGTTCGACAGGCGGTGCGGAATCATCGGAATGACTCGGTCGACGAGATAGACACTCGTCCCGCGTTCGCGTGCTTCTTCGTCGAGCGGTGAATCTTCCTTGACGTAGTGTGAGACGTCAGCGATATGGACACCGAGCTCATAGTTGCCGTTCGCAAGTTTCTTGACGTGGACGGCATCATCCAAGTCCTTCGCGTCAGCACCGTCAATCGTCACTGTGACTTCGTTCCGTAAGTCAACGCGACCGACGAGGTCCTTCTCATCGATTTGATCGGGAATGTTGTTCGCTTCCGCAATCGCTGCGTCCGAGAAGTCGACGTTGATGCCGTGCTTATGGACGATCGATAAGATATCGACACCTGGGTCATTTTTATGCCCGATGATTTGTAAGACTTTTGCGGTCCCGGCGTAACGACCGTCCGGGTACTTTGTGATCCGGGCGAGGACTTTATGGCCGTCGACGGCACCGAGCGTATCTTCGTCCGCGACGACCGGTAAGAACGTCAGTTTCGAGTCATCCGGTTCGATGTAGGCGATCGATTCAATCCGTCCTTTAGGACTGACGAACGTCCCGACGAAATCAGCCGGTCCGCGTGAAAGAATCTTGAGTAACTTGCCTTCACGGCGGTCGCCGCCGTTTGATTCAGCAAACACTTTGACGAGGACACGGTCGCCGTTATAGACGTTGCCGAGTTCCGGCGCCGGCAGGAAGATATCGCCTGCTGAACCGTCTTCCGGTGAAACGAATCCGAATCCGCGTTGGTGGACGGAGATTTTTCCGGCGACTTGCCCGATTTGCGCGAGCGTGCCGTATTTGTTCGAGCGGGTCCGGGCGACGAGTGCCTCTTCTTCGAGTGCGTTCAACGTCCGGATCAATTCTTTGAATTCTGTTGTATCCGATAGTTCTAATTTTTTCGTTAATTGATCGATCGACAGCGGACGTTCTTCCGCCGTGATGACCTCGAGTATTCGTTCACGTAATTCCAACGTGACACCTCCAGTTAATTGCTCCAGTTCAACGATTCTAAAAAGTCATGAATGTCCCCGTGGAGCTTATCTTTTTCTTTGTCGAGCGTAATGACATGACCTGAGTTCTCATACCAGATCAGCTCTTTTTGGAAGGCACTGACACCATCATGGATGATGTTGGCCGAGTCCGTATTGATCATATGATCATTGCGGGCCTGGACGACGAGTGTCGGTGCGTAGACATCTTCGAGTGAATCGCGTGTGTCTTTCAGCAACGCTTGTAAATCTTTTAAGGTCGGCATCGGTTCGAACGTTGCCATTTCCTGTTCGATTTGGTCCGGTGACTTTCCTTCTCGTTTCTTAAATTCGATAGCGTACTCGGTAACGCCTGCATACATGACGTCTTCACTTTTAATATAAGCGGGTGCGCACATCGGAATGACCGCTTTGACGGGACGGTTCATCGACAGTTTCAGTGACATGACGCCACCAAGCGATAATCCGCAGACGGCGATTTCGTCGTACCCTTTCGCGACGAGCTCTTCGTACCCGTCGAGGACGTCCTGCCACCAGTCGGCTGGCCCGGTCTTCGTCAGCTCTTCGGGTGGGGCAGCGTGCCCTTTATATTGTGGGGCGAGTGATGTATACCCGTGTTTTTGCAGGTAACGACCGAGGATCCGGACATCGGCACTCGAACCCGTGAAGCCGTGTAACAGTAAGACGGCACGTTTGCCGGCTTCAAAAAAGAATGGTTTTGGTAATGTAATTTTCATAAAATGATTCCCCCTCTAACTCTATACCCCAAAATGAAAATTTAGAAATCGAGAAAACAAGAAAAAACGACAGCGCAAACGTACGGCTGTCGTTTCAATACTCACTTATAAAAAGCGACGAGTAACGCCAAAATAAAGAATAAAGCTCCTAAAACAGATGCCACACGATTCAGGACCGCATCCAAGCCACGAGCTTTTTGGCGACCAAATAATTGTTCTGCCCCACCAGTTAATGCTCCGAGTCCAGCCGTACGGCCTGACATCAAGAGAACGACGATGATGAGAAGAACGGAAACGACGATGAGGCCGACAAGAGCCACGTTATGAATGATCATCGATGATCCTCCTTCAATAATATACGCTTCTTTCATTATAGAGAAAAACAGGTACGGGAACAAGGAATAGATTTATCGGATTCCAGTTCCTGCAAAAAAACATCAGCCGCTCAAGGATTGCTCCAGTGCGACTGATGATAGAAGACTTATTGTTTGATGAGATCGAGTTCGACCGGAATGTTCTTGTCGACTGTCTCGCCTTTCAAGTGTTTGATCGCTGTATCGATGCCCATCTTCCCGATTTCTGTCGGTTTTTGCGCAACGGTTCCTGCCATCTTGCCATCTTTAACGGCTTTGACAGCATCGTCTGTCGCGTCAAATCCGATGACTTTGACATCTTCCATGCCGGCTGCTTTCAATGCTTCGACCGCACCGAGTGCCATTTCGTCATTGTGGGCGAAGACTGCTTTGATGTCTTTGTTGTTTTGAAGAATGTTTTCCATGACCGACAGACCTTTTGCACGGTCGAAGTTTGCTGATTGTTTTGCAACGACGTCCAGTTTCCCGTCGACGGCAGCGTGGAAGCCTTCGCCGCGGTCACGTGTTGCGGAAGCACCTGGAATCCCTTCAAGTTCAACGACTTTTGCTTTGTCACCGACGAGTTCGATCATGTATTCACCCGCTTGTTTTCCACCCGCGACGTTATCCGACGCGATGTGGGCGATGACGTCACCGGCTTCTGCGTTCCGGTCGACTGTGATGACGGGAATGTTTGCATCGTTTGCTGTTTGGACAGCCGCACCGACTGCTGCTGAGTCCGTTGGGTTGATCAAGATGAGATCAACTTTTTTCTGAATCATGTCTTCGATGTCGCTTGCTTGTTTTGCCGCATCATCTTGTGCATCTGCGACTTGCAGTGTTGCCCCTTGTGCTTTTGCTTCTTCTTCGGCGCCGTCTTTAAGTGAAACGAAGAACGGGTTGTTTAATGTCGAGATTGAGAGACCAATCTTAAAGTCCTTTGTCTTCTTCTCTTTTTCCGTGTCGCTGCCTGGCTGCTCTGTCGAACAAGCGGCTGCGAACACCATCAATGCCATCATGACGAGTGCGAGTAATTTTTTCATCTGTAATTTCCTCCTTCAAAATGTGTGAGATTACGTCGTTTGTTTCCGGTCTGCGAGGACGGCGAACAGGATGACGAGTCCTTTGACGACAAGTTGGAAGAACGATGACACACCAAGTAAGTTCAAACCATTGTTGAGTGTTCCGATGATCAAGGCTCCAATCAATGTTCCGACGATCCAACCGCGACCACCGGAAAGACTTGTCCCACCGAGGACGACGGCTGCGATTGCGTCGAGTTCATACGATGTTCCTGCTGTCGGTTGTGCTGAGTTGAGGCGTGACGTCAGGATGATACCGGCAAGTGCTGCCATCAAGCCGGATAGCGAGTAAATCATGATTTTGACTTTGTTGACTTGAATCCCCATCAATTTTGCCGCTTCTTCATTCCCACCAATGGCATATGTGTAACGCCCGAACGTCGTTTTCTTCAAGATGAAGTAAAGGACCGCGAAGGCGATTAACATCGTGACGACCGGTACAGGGAAGATCCAGAAGTAACCCCGACCGAATAATTCAAACCATCCCCCTTGCCCGAGTCCCGTGATGGGTCGTCCGTCCGTATAGACGAGCGTCAAGCCACGGAAGATCGTCATCGTCGCCAGTGTCGCGATGAACGGTGCGACTTTCCCGAGTGAGATGACCATGCCGTTTAACGCACCCATGATAGCACCGACGATCAGTCCGGCGAGAACGGCAATAATCGCTGACGTTCCGTCCGTCATCAGTCCGGCGACGAACGCCGACGATAAGGCGAGAATCGAACCGACCGATAAATCAATTCCGCCCGTCAAGATGACGAACGTCATGCCGAAGGCGATCAAGGCGTTGATCGACACTTGGCGTAAAATGTTGAATAAGTTATTGAGTGTTAAAAAGTCCGGTTCCATAATCGATACGACGAGCACGATTGCGAACAGTCCGGCGAGCGGACCGAGCTTCTGCCCGATTCCGAGCCGACGTGGTTTCTTTTCCGTCAGTTTCCCTTGCATCAATTCCATCTCATTGTCCTCCTGTCGCAAGTGTCATGATACTTTCTTGCGTCGCCTCTTGTTGTTCGAGCATTCCGCTCACTTGCCCTTCGCGCATCACGTAGACGCGGTCACTCATCCCGAGAATCTCCGGGAGGTCGGAACTGATCATGATGATCGCGACACCAGACGCGGCGAGCTCATTCATAATCAGGTAAATTTCTTTTTTTGCCCCGACGTCGACACCGCGTGTCGGTTCGTCGAGGATTAAGACATCCGGTTTCGTCCCGAGCCACTTCGCGAGGACGACCTTTTGTTGGTTCCCACCGGAGAGTGACTTCGCCGGTTGATCCATCGAACTGTGCCGGACGGATAACGACTTGAGATAGCCTTCCGCGAACTGGCGCTCCGACTGATTGGAGATGACACCCGACTTCGCTAACGACCGGATCGTCGGTAAGGAGATGTTCTCCCGGAGTGAGAAGTCGAGGAACAAGCCCTCGCCTTTTCGATCTTCCGTCAAGAACCCAAGTCCTTGTTTGATCGCATCGTGCGGTGATTTGATGTTGATGACGTTGCCATTCAGCTTGATTGTTCCTGCCTTCAAGCGATCGACACCGAACAGACCACGCATGACTTCCGTCCGTCCCGCTCCCATCAAACCGGAGAAGCCGACGATTTCACCGGCCCGGACGGAAAACGAGACGTCTTCGAACCGTTTTCCGGTCGCTCCCATCACTTCTAAGACCGTGTCACCGTGTGTGACCTTGCGTTCCGGGTAGCGTTCACCCATCTCGCGTCCAACCATTTCGCGGACGATCTGTTCAAATGATGTCTCAGCGATCCGGTGGGTCGAAACGGAGACCCCGTCCCGCAAGACGGTGATCCGGTCACACAGCTCGAAGATTTCTTCCATCCGGTGAGAGATGTATACGATCGAGACACCTTGCTCGCGTAACGCCGTCGCGACACTGAACAGGGCGCGAATCTCACGTTCCGTCAAGGCAGCTGTCGGTTCATCCATGATGATGACCTTTGCGTGCGTCATCAGTGCTTTTGCAATTTCAATCATCTGTTGTTGTCCGACCGATAACGTCCGCGCCAGTTGATTGACATCCATGAAGACGTTCAGTTCCGCCAGTTCCCGTTCGGCGAGCCGTTTCATGTCCGCTTGCTTGAGGATGCCGAAGCGCGATTTCAGCTCCCGACCGAGAAACAGATTTTCCGTGACCGTTAAGTCCGGCAAGATATTCAGTTCCTGGTGAATGAAGGCAATCCCCGCTTCTTCCGCCAGTTTCGGATTTTTATAGTGTTGTTCGACACCGTCGACTTGAATCGTTCCCTCGTCCGCTTTATGGACACCAGTCAAGATTTTCATCAGCGTTGACTTACCGGCTCCGTTCTCACCCATCAAGGCGTGAATTTCACCTGTAGCAAGTTCGAAGTCGACACCCTTTAAGACGGGCACGGGACCAAACGCTTTTGTGATTCCTGTCATCTTAATGTGCATCGTGCTTCCCCCTTAAAAAATGACACCGGCGTGTAAAATTACATTGGCGTAAGGTGTCGCTTCACCTGTCCGGATGATGACTTTCGCCTGCTTCGTCAGTTCTTTAAACGCTTCGTGCGAGACGTATTCCGTCGTCACGTTTAATTGACTGACCGTAGTGAGTGCCGCTTCGTTCGCATCCTTGATTTCCGACGCCAGCGTCACCTGTTCAACCGCCATATCGTCAGCGACGACGCGCAAGACGTCGGCAAACGCCGGTGTCCCGAGTTCGAGCGCTAAATCAATCCGCGCAACGCCCGTCGGAATCGGTAAACCGCAATCAGCGATGACGATCATGTCCGTATGACCGAGATCTGTTAAGACTTTACTGATATGACTGTTCAGAATCCCGTGTCGTTTCATACTTCAACCTCCATTTGTTCACGTGTCGGCATGCCGCCTTGAGCACCAAGTGCCCGGACGGACATACCGGCTGCTTTGTTCGCAAAGCGAATCGCTTCCGTCAGTGACTTTCCTTCCGTCAACGCGACAGCGAGTGCCCCGTTGAACGTATCGCCGGCACCGGTCGTATCGACGACGTCCGTCTTAATCGCCGGGACCGTCACGATGGCGTCGCTGTCATAGAAGCGGGCACCGCGACTGCCTTCCGTTACAATCAATTTATTCGGATACTGGCTTAACCAATGTTCAAGAGATTGCTGTTGTCCGAAAATCAAGCCACATTCATGTTCGTTTGGTGTTAAGTACGTCACGTCTTCGAGCAACTCGTCGTCAAGGACGATGGCTGGCGCCGGATTCAAGATAACGGGAATACCGTGCTCTTTTCCGTAACGCGCCACCTGTTTGACCGTTTCCAGTGGAATTTCGAGCTGTAATAAAATCATGTCCGTCTGACCGAGCAAGCTGTCGAGCTGGCTCTCATCATAGACGACGGCTAAGTTCGCCGACTGGACGACGACGATTGAGTTGTCGCCTTCAGCGAGCGTGATGTGGGCCGTTCCCGTCCGTTCGTTCGCGATCGTTCGGAGGTGTGTCGTCCCGACGTGTTCCGCTTCGAAGTTTTGGCGAATCGCTGTCCCGCTCGCATCGTCACCGATGCACCCGATCATCTCGACGCTCCCGCCGAGTCGGGCAATCGCGACTGCTTGATTCGCCCCCTTACCACCCGGGACGGTATGAAACGCTGAGCCGATGACTGTTTCACCCGCTGACGGACGACGATCGCTTTCAACGACCAGGTCCATCGAGATACTCCCTACTACACTGATTTGTTTCATATTTGTTCATCCTTCCGCTTCGTCGTTTCCCGTTCGATGACTTCGACCGTCAACTCATGATGGACGGCCGCGATTTCTTTTCCTTCAATTCGTTGAATCAGCAACTTCGCCGCCAGTTCCCCCATCTGATAAATCGGTTGGGCGATCGTCGTCAGTGGCGGTGAAATCATTTGTCCGAGCTCGATTCCGTCATACCCGATGACTTGCAGTTGCTCAGGAATCGCAATCCCGCGTTCTGCCGCGACTTGAATCGTTGCCGCTGCGATGACATCGTTCGCTGCAAAAATTCCGTTACAGGTATAGTGGTCGAACAAATAGTTCGCCGCGTCGAGTGCGCCTTGAAAATGAAACGGGGACTCGATGCTTGCGACGAGATGTTTTCCTGCGACTTCTTCAAAACCATCCCGGCGTTTTTTGATCGTCGGTAACTTTGACGGCCCACTGATGACGACGAGTTCATCCGCTCCGTGATCGAGTAAAAATTGAGCTGCCTTCTTCCCGCCGTCGTATCCGTTTGATGTGACGGTCGGGATTGCTCCTTGTAACACCCGGTCGAGTGCGACGATCGGCACTTCGATGGCTTCATAGTTCGGGTTGTTCGAGTAGTTCGTCGTAATGATCAATCCATCGACATGCATCGCTTCGAGAGACTGGATATATTCATGTTCTTTCTGAAACTGTTCATCCGTGTTACACAAAATCACTTGATATCCATGCTTATGTGCCATATCCTCGACGGCACGTGCCAGTTGGGGAAAATAAGGGTTTGTGATGTCCGGTACGATCAATCCAATCAATCCTGATCGTTTTTGAAACAAGGAACGGGCGACACGATTCGGTCGATAATCAAGCTGTTTAACCGCTTGAAGCACCGCCACACGCGCTTTTTCGCTGACATATCCTTTTTCATTCATGACGCGTGATACCGTTGCGACTGATACATTTGCCACTTTCGCTACTTCCCGGATGGTCGACATGATTTCGCCACCTCTTTCTTTTGATAACGCTTACAATATGTATCATATTGTGTAACCGGTTACACATCAACCGTTTTCCGTAAAATATATTTTATTTATTTTATTCCGCTTACTTTCTAAAACTCCATACATAGCAAAAAAGTACGAAAAAACGTTTCATACGAACGTTTTCCGTACTTTTCAAGAGTGTTGGTGTCGTTTTTTGAAAGCTCTTCGAAGGATCGCAATGACGAACGCGAGGATCGCGAGCGGTTCGAATAAGTAGATCAGCAAAAATGTAACATCGATGATGGCATCTTGCGGATTGTACCGTAAGATATAAATCGCACCCGGTAGTAAGGCAATCAATCCCCCGACACCCAGGATGGTTCCGATGATTAAACTTTGTCGTGAGAAACGACTCGTGATTTGATAAAGTCCGATGAATAGAATCAATTCCGTGAAATAGATGATACGTAACGGAATATCGTCAATCGATGTCTCCATTCCTAGAAATAAATAACGAAACAACATGATTCTTCCCTCCCCGTTCTTTCTTCTGTACCCGGTTATTGATTCGATTAATGCAACAACTGCGACTTGACTGCATATCCTAGCTTAATTTAGGGAACTAAACTAGAGGATAGAGGTTAAATCAAGGATATAAGAGAAAGTTGGGGGTTTCGGTGAAAGAAGAATATTCAATGAAAGTCGTCAGCTGTTTAAATGATTTTTTTAAAAACAACAAAGAACCACTCGAAGTCGATTTACTGCGTGGACTTCCACCCGTCGTCTTGTTGCTAAAAGATGGAGCAAAACGATCATTTCCTGTTGAAACCAATCTTCATGATGAATTACTGAGTGATATTAAGCGACTTGTGCAAGAATGCCTGGATCCGGAGACCTTGCGCAATCTTGACATCGACACAGATTTACCCGAATTTTTTGTCACGAAAGCACCACTGTATTCACCGTATCATTACCTCGTTACGTTTATTGAGGATTGATTTCAAAGCGTAAAATTTCATTTTATTATTACGGGATTCGACATTGAGTCGGATCTCGTTTTTTCTGCGTAAAAAAGTTAGGGAAGCACCTACGTCTCACTCACTTGCCATTCATATGCTTTCCTCAGGCGAGACACAAGCCAGTTTTCCTGCCTAAAGCGCAGGAAATCGGGTCTTGTTTGTCTCTGACAGCGCAAGGATACTTGCGCTTTTTCCTGTAGGAGTCACATGAAGCAAGTGATTATCGTAGTTTCCATCTTATCTGACAGGATCTATACCAACAAAATAGACCCGTACCCGACCTTTTAGGATAGAGAACACCTAGACCTCTGCTACCTGCTAGAAGTTTAACAAATTGTGTCCTGCGATAGAAACGTGAGCCAGAGTACAACTCTGTTAATCAATGCATACAAAAGCGAAAAGCATATCCCGCTCGACTTCTAAGGGAAAAGGAAGCTTAGCTTCCGTCAGGGACAGGTGAGACCCGGACATCTGATTAAGATGTCCGCGGCTTGCGTCCCGCCCTAGAAAAGCGAGCGGAGTAATGCTTGAGCTTGATTCTTCCTTCTCATCATCAACAAAAAAACAGCCCCTCGCTAAGCGAGAGACTGTCGACTCAATCCGTAAATTACTTCTTGAGGTTGTAGAATGATTTGATACCATCGTAGACAGCAACATCTGAAAGCATGTCTTCGATGCGGAGAAGTTGGTTGTATTTCGCGATACGGTCTGTACGTGAAAGTGAACCCGTTTTGATTTGACCAGCGTTTGTCGCAACAGCGATGTCAGCGATTGTTGAATCTTCTGTTTCACCAGAACGGTGAGAAACAACTGCTGTGTAACCAGCTTTTTTAGCCATTTCGATTGCGTCGAATGTTTCAGTCAACGTACCGATTTGGTTAACTTTGATGAGGATCGAGTTAGCGATGCCTTTTTCGATACCTTCAGCAAGTTTTTCTGTGTTTGTTACGAACAAGTCATCCCCAACGAGTTGAACTTTGTGTCCGATACGATCTGTGAGAAGTTTGTGGCCATCCCAGTCGTTTTCGTCACAGCCATCTTCGATTGAGATGATTGGGTATTTGTCGACGAGTTGTGCGTAGAATTCAACAAGCTCTTCTGTAGAAAGGACTTTGCCTTCGCCAGCGAGGTTGTATGTTCCAGCTGCTTTGTCGTAGAACTCAGAAGAAGCGACGTCCATTGCAAGGTAAACATCTTCGCCTGCTTTGTAGCCAGCTTTTTCGATTGCTTCAAGGATAACTGTGATTGCTTCTTCGTTTGATTTCAAGTTTGGAGCGAATCCACCCTCGTCACCAACTGCTGTGTTAAGACCCATTCCGCTAAGAACTGATTTCAACGCGTGGAAGATTTCAGCACCCATACGAAGTGCTTCTTTGAATGTTGGAGCTCCAACAGGCATGATCATGAACTCTTGGAAGTCAACGTTGTTGTCAGCGTGTGATCCACCGTTGATGATGTTCATCATTGGAGTTGGAAGTGTTTTCGCATTGAATCCACCGAGGTACGTGTAAAGTGGAAGTCCAAGCTCATCTGCAGCAGCACGAGCAGCAGCCATCGAAACACCGAGGATTGCGTTAGCGCCGAAGTTACCTTTGTTTTTTGTTCCGTCGAGATCGATCATTTTTTTGTCGATTCCAGCTTGGTCGAAAACATCGTAACCGATGATTTCAGGTGCGATTTTTTCGTTGACGTTGTCAACTGCTTTCAAGACACCTTTACCGAGGTAACGTGCTTTGTCGCCATCACGAAGTTCTACTGCTTCGTGCTCACCAGTTGATGCGCCTGATGGGACGAGTGCGCGACCAAAGCCGCCGTCTTCTGTATATACTTCTACTTCTACTGTTGGGTTACCGCGTGAGTCAAGAATCTCGCGTGCATAAATCTCTGTAATCATTGACATTTAAATTCGCTCCTTTTAGTTGAAAAAATAGTGTGCGTTGCTTTGTTAGACGTTTCTTCCATCGACGGGATTATTTCTTTAATACGATGGATTTACCCGTCATTTCTGACGGCTGATCTGCGCCAAGTAGATCAAGTAATGTTGGTGCTAAATCCGCTAATGCGCCTGTAAGTGGCTCGAGAAGCTCGACGTCTTCGACTGTCACGATACATGGTACCGGTTCTGTCGTATGGGCCGTCATCTTGCTGCCATCTTTATTGAGCACTTTATCGGCATTTCCGTGGTCAGCAGTCACGATTGCTGCGCCACCTTTGCTGATGATCAAGTCAACGACTTTACCGAGACATTCATCAACTGCTTCGATTGCCTTGATTGTCGGTTCGAGCATGCCCGAGTGACCGACCATGTCCGGGTTCGCGAAGTTCAGGATGATGGCATCATGTTTTTCGGAATCGATTGATTCAACAAGCGCATCCGTTACTTCATAAATGCTCATCTCTGGTTGTAAGTCGTATGTTGCGACTTTCGGCGACGGGATTAAGATGCGATCTTCGCCTTCATACGGTTCTTCACGTTGTCCGTTAAAGAAAAATGTGACGTGTGGATACTTTTCAGTTTCCGCGATCCGTAATTGTTTTAAGCCTTGCTTCGAGAGCGTTTCTCCAAGCGTGTTTTTGATATCTTCTGGCGGGAAGACGATATCCGTATCAATCGCATCCGAGTACTTCGTCATGGAGACGAGCAGCAGGTTCTTCGGTGCATTGTCCGGAAGTTCGAATCCTGTGAAGCCAGCTTTTTCTTTGTAGACCTTCGCCAGTTGAATCGCACGGTCAGGGCGGTAGTTAAAGAACATGATTGCATCGTTGTCGTGGATCGGTGCGACTGGCGTACCGTCTTCCTGCACGACGACGGTTGGTTCGATGAACTCGTCCGTAACGTCCTTCGTATATGATTCTTCTACCATGCCGATTGGGTCTTTTGTTGTCGGGCCTTCACCGTATGTGATGACGTCATAGACTTTCTTGACGCGCTCCCAACGGTTGTCGCGGTCCATTGCATAATAGCGTCCAGAGACACTTGCGAATTGACCGACTTGTAACTCATCCATCTTCGCTTGCGCGTCACGAAGGAAACCAGCACCCGATTGTGGATCACAATCGCGGCCGTCCGTGAAGGCATGCAAGTAGACTTTTTCGATTTCGTGAAGTTTCGCGAATTCAAGAACAGCATACAAGTGATTGATGTGACTGTGGATTCCACCGTCAGATACTAAACCAAAGATATGGAGTGCTGAATCATGTTTCTTCACGTGACCTGCCGCATCGTTCATCGCTTGACGCGAGAAGAACGAGCGATCTTTGACGGCGTTGTTGATTCGGGATAGCGATTGGTAGACGACGCGACCTGCCCCGATGTTAAGGTGACCCACTTCTGAGTTCCCCATCTGACCTTCAGGCAAACCGACGTATTCCCCTTTCGCATTCAACAACGTATGCGGATATTTGTTCCAAAAACGATCGAAGTTCGGTTTGTTCGCTGCTGTCACAGCATTCCCGAATTCTTCATCACGCATACCGAAACCATCAAGGATGATAAGTGCGACTGGACGTTTTTTCATTTAAATCGCCTCCAACAGTTTGAGGAACGATCCTGTCTCAAGACTTGCTCCACCAACGAGTGCTCCGTCGATGTCAGGTTGAGCCATATATTCTTTGACGTTTTCCGGCTTGACGCTGCCACCGTACTGGATACGAACTGCTTCTGCAGCTTCTGTACCGAATTCAGCAGCGACGACGTCGCGAACGAATTTACAAGAATCTTGTGCATCTTGTTCTGTCGCTGATTTACCTGTTCCGATTGCCCAGACAGGCTCATATGCGACGACGAGATTTTTCACTTGGTCGACAGTCAAGCCTTTAAGGCTGTTTGTCGTTTGTTCACGAATGACGTCTTCGAACTTGCCGCCTTCGCGCTCTTCAAGTGTTTCACCTACACAAACGATTGGAACGAGACCGTGCTCGAACGCTTTTTTCGCTTTGCTGTTGATGAATGCATCTGTTTCACCAAAGTACTCACGACGTTCAGAGTGACCGAGGATGACGTATGTCACGTCAAGCTCTTTTAGCATGACAGGGCTGATTTCGCCTGTGAATGCACCACTTTCTTGATCGTACATGTTTTGAGCACCGATTTTAAGATCAGTTCCAGCTGCTGCTTCCGTTAAATGAGCAAGGAATACAGCTGGTGCACAGACAGCAGCATCGACAGTCGATGCAGCTGGTACTTTGCCTTTTACTTCTTCTGCGAATGCGACTGCATCCTTCAGAGTTAGATTCATCTTCCAGTTACCTGCGATGATTGGTTTACGCATTGAGAAACACTCCCTTGTGAACTATTGGATTACTTGTCGTTAAGCGCTTCGACACCAGGAAGGGCTTTACCTTCCATGAACTCGAGGCTCGCTCCGCCACCAGTCGAGATATGGCTCATCTTGTCTGCAAGACCGAATTTCTCAGCTGCTGCAGCAGAATCCCCACCACCGATGATTGAGTATGCGTCGCTATCAGCAAGTGCTTGAGCGACACCTTTCGTTCCGTTTGCGTATTTATCAAGTTCGAATACGCCCATCGGTCCATTCCAGACGACGAGTTTCGAGTTCTTGATTGCTTCCGCATACAGTTCGACTGTTTTTGGTCCGATATCAAGTGACATGTGATCCGCTGGGATACTGTCGATATCGCGTGGTCCTACATATGTTTCTTCGCCGAATTCCTTCGTGATGACACAGTCGACCGGCATTAAGAACTTGACGCCTTTGTCTTCTGCTTTTTTCATGAATTCTTTCGCTTGGTCGATTTTGTCTACTTCGAGAAGCGACGTTCCGACTTCATAACCTTGAGCTTTGAGGAATGTATAAGATAATCCCCCACCAATGATCAACGTATCGACGATATCAAGCAAGTGATCAATGACACCGATTTTGTCGGCTACTTTCGATCCCCCGATGATTGCAGTGAACGGACGATCCGGGTTCGAGATCGCTTTCCCGAGAACTTGAAGTTCTTTTTCAATCAACAATCCTGCTACAGCAGTATCGACATGGTGCGCGATTCCTTCTGTAGAAGCATGTGCACGGTGAGCTGCACCGAATGCATCGTTGACGAAGATATCTGCGAGTTTCGCAAATCCTTCAGCGAGTTCAGCATCATTTTTTGTTTCTCCAGGGTAGAAACGAACGTTTTCAAGAACGAGAACGTCTCCTGCTTCAAGCTTGCTGACCGCTTCTTCAGCGACCGGGCCATACGCTTCTTCAACGAGCTTGATGTCTTTACCAAGCAATTCGCTGAGGCGTGCTACGACTGGTGCAAGTGAGAACTCAGGATTTTTTTCGCCTTTAGGACGTCCCATGTGGCTTGCGAGAATGACTTTCGCTCCGCCATCCATCAAATGTTTGATTGTTGGAAGTGCCGCACGAATCCGTGTGTCGTCCGTAATTTTACCGTCTTCTAGTGGTACGTTGAAGTCGACACGTGTAAACACGCGTTGACCTTGTACATCGATGTCGCGAATTGATTTCTTATTCATACATTCGTCCTCCGTCTCATACGTATAGTGAGGGGCTGTGACGCCCCTCCAGACTTTTTTTCGCAATAAGAGCGGAGACTGGTAGTTTCCGCTCTTATTCAATTGCTATTTAATTGCTCGAATTACTTAGCGATTTCTGCGAAGTGTTTGAGTGTACGAACGAGTTGGCTAGTGTAAGACATTTCGTTGTCATACCAAGCAACTGTTTTAACGAGTTGTTTGTCACCGACAGTAACAACTTTAGTTTGTGTTGCATCGAAGAGTGATCCGTAAGAGATACCAACGATGTCAGAAGAAACGATTTCGTCTTCAGTGTAACCGTAAGACTCATTCGCTGCTGCTTTCATAGCTGCGTTAACTTCTTCAACTGTAACTTTTTTCTCAAGAACTGTTGTGAGCTCAGTGAGTGAACCTGTAGCGACTGGTACACGTTGTGCAGATCCGTCAAGTTTACCTTGAAGTTCTGGAAGAACGAGGCCGATTGCTTTAGCAGCACCAGTTGAGTTAGGAACGATGTTAGCAGCTGCTGCACGTGCACGACGGAAGTCACCTTTAGGGTGTGGAGCGTCGAGTGTGTTTTGGTCGCCAGTGTAAGCGTGGATAGTTGTCATGAGACCTTCAACGATTCCGTACTGATCTTGAAGAACTTTCGCCATTGGAGCGAGACAGTTCGTAGTACATGAAGCACCAGAGATAACTGTTTCAGTTCCGTCAAGAATTTCGTGGTTCGTGTTGTAAACGACAGTTTTCATGTCGCCAGTAGCAGGTGCTGAGATAACAACTTTTTTAGCTCCAGCTTTCAAGTGAAGTTCAGCTTTTTCTTTGTCTGTGAAGAAACCAGTACATTCGAGAACGATGTCAACACCGAGCTCGCCCCATGGAAGTTCTTCTGGGTTGCGGTTAGCAAGTGTTTTGATTTCTTTACCGTTTACGAGGAAGTATCCGTCGTGTACTTCAACTTCTCCGTCGAAACGACCTTGAGTCGTATCATATTTTAAAAGGTGTGCAAGCATTTTAGTGTCTGTGAGGTCGTTGATTGCGACTACTTCGATTCCTTCAAATTGAAGAATTTGACGAAGTGCCAAACGCCCGATACGTCCAAATCCGTTAATACCAACTTTTACTACTGCCATGATAATTTTCCTCCTTTTAGTGTAAAGCGAGTTATCTATTATTCAAAAGGGGGCTACCCTTTCAAAATCGTTGTTGCGGCTCCTTCATCCGTGATGAGGATGATGTTTGGAGACTGTTTGACGTAGGCATTGATCGCTTCTGCTTTCGAATGACCACCGGCGACAACCACGACGTGTTCGACTTTTTTCAAGTCGTCGAGTTGTAGTCCGACCGTTTTGACACGGTGGACGATGTTTCCGTCCCGATCAAAATAATATCCGAATGCTTCTGCGACGGCTTGCTCGTCTTCGAGCTGTTCCAAAAGAGCTGTCGAAGCACGACGACGTTTTGCCATCGTTTTTGCCTCACCAATTCCATGTACCACGATTGAAGCATCTTTAATCATCTGTAAGACATTTTTAATGCTCGGCTCCTCGACCATCTTGACGAATGTCTCGGTGCTGACCATGTCTGGAATGTGAAGCAGATGATAGTCGCTTTGGGCACGTGAAGCCATGCGTGAGCAGACCGTATTCGCTTGAAGTTCAAGCGTTTCGCCAAGACCGCCTCGTGCGGGTACAAACGTCATCGGACGATTTTCCTTATCGGGCGACATCATCGCCGCGACCGAAGCCATCGTCGTTCCACCTGTAACTGCAATCGTATTGTGGTCTTTTGAAAGTTCACGTTTTAAGCGGGCAACTGTCGCCCGTCCCATATCGCGTTGCACCCAGAAGGTTTGATCCGAATCACCCGGTACGATGACGACGTCTTTTACACCAAGCTTCTCTTTTAAGGCTTTCGCCATATCGGAGATCCCGGCGAGTTCCGCCATCACACTGTGCATGCTTCGTAATACCGTCCGCCCTTCATCCGTCAAGGACATGCCTTGCGTCGCAACTTCCAGTAAGTCTTGTTCTTTTAAGAAGTCGACTTCCCGGCGTAGAACGCGTTCCGTCAAGCCAAGGCTCGTCGCAAGTGTTCGTCGTCCAATCGGTTGCATCAGGCGTACATAGTGAAGAATGTCGTAACGTGTCTGCATTTCTTCAATCAGATCAGGCACGATTCGCTTTTGGATCTGTACTAACTGCCGAATCATGTAACTCCCGCTCCTCTCAAATTGCTGGACACTTTACGTCCCGCGTGTCATATCTTGTCCCACTTGGTACATTGCTATCATAACAGTACCTTGGTTTTGTTTCAAGTCTCGACCGTCATCTTTTTTCAAGTAAACGATTTCTTACCGCCTCTGTCTCAAATTTTCCATAACTTAAGATTTCGTTTTGATGTGCGAGAACCGGTATTTCGTAGAGGTACTTCAGACTGAGCGCCGCATCGTTGTCAATGTTGATTTCTTCGAATGTCCATTCGGGAAATTCATCTAATACAAAATCGAGCAAGATGGCGGCTTCCTCACATAGTGTACAACCCGGACGTGAATAGAGTGTTAAGTGCATGTTTTCTTTTGTTCGCATCATGAATTTTCCTCTCGTCTCTCGAAGTCCGCTTGGGTCAAACCAAGGGCTGCCCGATATTTCGCGACCGTTCGTCTCGCGACCGTAATCTCCTCCGCTGCGAGACGGTCCGTCAATTGTTGATCACTCATCGGAACAGGTGCGGCTTCGAGCAGTTGAGCGATCCGGACCTTAACTAAGAAACTCGACGTCCCGGTCGTCGTCCGTGAGACGAAAAAATCTTCGAGTAACATCGTGCCCTGAATCGTCTTGACCGTTTTGTTCGCAATCGCCCGTCCAACCGTCGACGGATGATGCCCCGTCACTTCCGCCACTTCTTTTTTCGTCAGTGGCGCGAGCTCGAGCTTTCCTTTAAACCAATTGACCTGTCGCTCGATGATGACGTCCAGAATCGCCCGAAGCGTCGTCCGTCTCCGTTCATATGCACTCAAGAACGGTTTTGCTTCATCGAGGTCCGCCCAGCTCCGGTCGATTTCGAGATCAGACCAGTTGATCGTCAACTCGCCGTCACGGAATTCGATGTCTGCTTCCGGAATTGTCAGAACGGTCGTCTCCGGAAGGACCGGTGCTTTTGGTAACCGATCGAGCGCCGCTTTGATCCGTATCCGGTCTGTTGCATCATCGATGTCTTGAAGTACTTGTTTGACAGCAATTCCTTCATTCAAATCCGTCGCGACATCAATCAATAACGCGTCATCTAGTTCGAGCGCGTGCAACAACCGGCATTCGTGCGCGGAACGTGCCGCAATTCCCGTCGGTTCACACCGTTGTAAAACGTGTCGTGCTTGTTTTACGAGACTGACGTCCACCTCTAACAATGTTGCCAGTTGCGCATCCGTCGTCCGCAATAATCCATCCGTATCTAAGTACGTCATGAGTTGTTCCGCCATATATCCTATTTCCTGTCTGACCGATTCTAAACGTATTTGCTGAAGAAGCGTCGCTTCAAATGAAGCGACACGGTCTGCGACGCGGCCAAAATCAATGTCGATTGTTTTACTGAGATTATTCCGATAAGCGCTTGTCCGGCGTATGATTCGGTATACATGTTCTTCGAGTTCAGCAAATGATTCTTCAAGAATCGTCAACTGAAACAATTGGGACGTCGATAACGTCATCCGTTGCGTCTGTTCCTGGCGCTGTTCCATCGTCGGATCTCCCTTCATTCCATTGCATCTTTAACTCTTCTATATAGTATAGAGGAAAAAAATCTTCCGACCGTCTAGAAAGTCCTCCTTAAGCATCTTTCGCCCGAAAAAAAATGTTGAATTTATCAATCGAGTATTGCTTTCCTGAAAAAATGTCGGTATACTATTAATTGTTCAGTAAAAAACATGCACCCGTAGCTCAGGGGATAGAGCACTGGTTTCCGGTACCAGGTGTCGGGAGTTCAAATCTCTCCGGGTGTACCATCTTTGAATCTACAGGCAATGCCGTTCGCGGTATTGCCTTTTTTCTATATTGATATGTTTAATTCAATGCCATTCAGGAAAAATACATAAAAGTCGCATCGTATCTTTTGACCAATATTGACCAAAGGATTATGATAGGAATAAGTCAAATATGAGCTACATACCATCATAAGGAGGCAAAGACTATGTTAATTCCAACAGTCATCGAACAAACCAACCGCGGGGAACGTGCTTACGATATCTATTCACGTTTGCTCAAGGATCGTATCATTCTTCTCGGGAGCGCGATTGACGATAACGTCGCCAACTCAGTCGTTGCCCAGTTGCTCTTCTTAGCAGCAGAGGATCCAGATAAAGAAATCTCGCTTTACATCAACAGCCCGGGCGGTTCAATCACGGCGGGTATGGCGATTTACGATACGATGAACTTCATCAAACCACAAGTTTCAACAATTTGTATCGGAATGGCCGCTTCAATGGGTGCGTTCCTCTTACAAGCAGGCGCAAAAGGAAAACGTTTTGCCCTTCCAAACGCTGAGATCATGATTCACCAACCGCTCGGCGGCACACAAGGACAAGCGTCAGACATTAAAATTCATGCAGAACGTATCATCAAAATGCGTGAACACTTAAACAAAATCATGGCAGAAAACACAGGACAACCACTTGAAGTCATCGAACGCGATACAGAGCGTGATAACTTCATGTCTGCTCAAGCAGCAGCTGACTACGGTCTCATCGACCGCGTCATGGAGCGCGCTTAATCTGTTAACCCGACCGACCGTTGATGTTTTTACATCAGCGGTCGTTTTTTTGTTGTCTTCAAAAAAAAATCCTCTCCACGCCGGGCATGAACTTCATTGAATCATGAAAGTTCGTCCCGAACCTGAAAAGGATCGTTTGTGTTAGTCGATGAGATCTGTAATATCAGACACGATGTCGTGGTTTTCACGAATCAATGTGTAAATCCCGTTCGCATGTGGTGAAAGCTCTTCTTCTGCTTGCAATTGCTTAAGGAAGAGTGATGTTGCGAATGTCACGAGTGTACTTTTCGGTACACCGATTGATTTTGCTTTTTTCGTCAAGACTTCATCAAATTTCGCATCGACTGTCAGCGAAATACGTTTTTTTTCGTTAGCCATTTCAAAAACTCCTTAATTCGAACATTTAGTTGCACCGACTATATATTATAGTAGACTATGGTTCATCTCGCAAGTTTCCCCTTTAGAGCGCACCTGTCAACGACTCACCATTCCGGAGTTTGTCCGCGATTTGATCAATTTTCCGCAATCGATGATTGATCCCTGATTTTGAGATGGAGCCGCTCTCGACCATCTCGCCGAGCTCTTGCAGCGTCACGTCTTGATGCGTCACGCGTAAAATCGCGATTTCCCGTAACTTGTCCGGTAAGACATCGAGTCCGACCGTCCGTTCGAGAAATTTGATGTTCTCCACTTGGCGGAGCGCTGCCCCGACCGTTTTGTTGAGGTTCGCTGTCTCACAGTTGACGAGACGATTGACCGAATTCCGCATATCTTTTAAAATCCGGACATCTTCAAAACGAAGCATCGAATGGGTCGCCCCGACTACCTTGAGGAAATCAGAGATTTTTTCACTCTCCTTGATGTAGAGGATGTGCCCTTTCTTACGCTCGATTGCTTTTGCATTCAAATCGAATTGGTTCGTCAAACTCCGAAGCGCCGCATTATGATCCTCATAGAGACTGAAGATTTCTAAATGGTACGACGACGTCGCCGGATTGTTCAGTGACCCTCCGGCTAAGAACGCCCCCCGTAAATAGGCACGTGCCCGCCGTTCATCTTTTAAAATCGTATCGCTGATTGAACGAATCATCGTGAATCCTTCGCCGAGGATACCTAAATCCTGCAGAATCTTATCGGCTTGTTGCTTCACGCGAACGATGTAGACGTTATTTTTTTTGAGGCGCATTTTCTTTCGGACGAGTAAATCCAGATGGACCCCGTATGCCCGTTTTAATAATGAATAAATCCGTCGCGCGATCGACGCATTTTCAGTCGAAATATCAAGTGTCAATCCGCGGCCGAGTCCGAACGAAATCGCACCGTTCATCCGTGCGAGCGCCGCTAATTCTGCCTTCATCTCGTGATCCGTGATGGCAATCTGTGTTAATTCTTTTTTAACTTCTGAAGCAAAACTCACGTCAATTCCTCCTTCCCTTCGAGTTGACGCACCCGTCGAATCGATAATACTTTCCGCATGACGAGGCTCGCGACCGCGTCCGCGTCATGACGGATGAAATGATGGTTATAGTCGACGATATCGTCCGCGAGCACTTCAATTCCCGCCTCGACGAAACGTTCATCATCGTAAGTGACGATATCGGCATGATCTTTTTGGTATTTTCGCAAATAGCTTGCATCGATTGATTCGTTATTGACGATGATTGTATCGACGACACCTTGACCAAGAAAACGTTCGAGCGCAGTCAAGTGATCATTTGCCGTGAAGGCCGTCGTCTCACCCGGTTGCGTCATGACGTTACAAATATAGACGACAGGTGCAAGCGATTGTTTAATCGCTTCCCGGATTTCATCAATCAAGACGTTCGGGATGATACTCGTGTAGAGACTCCCTGGTCCGAGGACGATGACATCGGCCTCAAGGATTGCTTGAATCGCCTCCGGTACCGGACGGACATCTTCTTCTTCCAAATAAATCCGCTCGATGACCTTTCCGACTTTCGGAATCAACGACTCGCCTTTGACAATCGTCCCGTCTTCGAACTCGGCACATAACGTAATCGTCCGCTCCGTCGCCGGATAGACTTTCCCTTCCGCATTCAACAGTTGTCCCATGACGCCAATCGCCTCGACGAACGAGCCGTTACAGAGCTGCGTCGCAGCCGTCAGCATCAAGTTTCCGAGCGAGTGACCGTGAAGTCCTTCTCCCGTTTCAAAACGGTACTGCATGATCCGGTCCATCAATGTCTCGGACTTCGATAGCGAGACGATGACGTTTCGAATGTCACCCGGCGGCAACATGTTGAACTCTGTCCGTAAGCGCCCCGAGCTCCCCCCGTCATCCGCGACCGTGACGATGGCCGTGATGTCGAGCGGATAATGCTTCAGTCCACGCAAAAGAGTCGACAAGCCCGTTCCACCGCCAATCGCGACGACTTTCCGTTCCCATTTCATTACTTTTCCTCCTTCGCGTGAACATAATCCCGGTGATTCGTGACGACGTGATACTGGTTTTCAAATTCTTTACTGATTGCTTCCGCAAACGTAATCGAGCGGTGTTTACCGCCTGTACAGCCGAGGGCGACGACGAGTTGCGATTTTCCCTCCCGTTCGTACTGGGGAATCAGGAACTCAAGCAAGTCGACGAGCTTTTTATAGAACAATTTCGCTTCCGGCCATTTCATGACGTATGACGACACTTCGAGATCGAGTCCCGTTTTCGGACGTAACTCCGGAATATAAAACGGGTTCGGCAGAAAACGAAGATCAAAGACGAGATCGGCATCGAGCGGCAGACCGTGCTTGAAACCAAACGACATCACATTGACGGTAAAGGGAATCCGTTCCCCTTCCGTAAATTCTTTGAGCAAGCGTTCTTTCAGTGCAAGCGGTTTGATGTCACTCGTATCGATCAGCATCTGTGCCTTGTCACGGAATCCTTCGAGCAGCGTCCGCTCTCGCTCGATACCAATCAGTGGTGACGCAGTCGGCGCCAGTGGATGCGAACGCCGCGACTCTTTATAGCGGCGCACGAGGACGTCATTGCGTGCGTCTAAGTACAACATCCGAATCTGCAGGTTCGTTTTTTTCAAATCTTCGTAAACGACAAAGAAACTATCAATAAAATCACGAGCACGTGTATCGATGGCGACGGCAATTTTCGGACGGACTTGCCCAATCACTTCAATCAATTGCGGCAGTAACGTCGGTGGGAGATTGTCGACAC
The DNA here is from genome assembly GCF_056173545.1 of Exiguobacterium sp. QJM3NY_9. Taxonomy (NCBI): domain Bacteria; kingdom Bacillati; phylum Bacillota; class Bacilli; order Caryophanales; genus Exiguobacterium; species Exiguobacterium sp. QJM3NY_9. Next base: position 2,399,244 of record NZ_CM149679.1, read on the forward strand.
AGAAGTAGCCTAAGTCCTCAAAGCTATTCATGGCGACACTCTTTCCAGCTCCACTCATTCCCGTGATGATGACCAATTGCGGTTGATTCTCTTCCATCTTTTCGCCCTCCAGACAACAGTTCCGCGTGTATTTTTTATTCCAAATTCAGTATAGCATAAAAAAAGAGCCAGCCTCATTGAAGTCCCCTCCAACAAAGCTGGTTCCTGTCTTACACCTGTGATGATTCCTGTAATTCCTCGAGTAACGCTTCGATATAATGCTGTGCATTTTGAGCAGCAATCGAACCATCATTCGTTGCCGTAACGACTTGACGGAGCGTTTTCTCACGGACGTCTCCAGCTGCGAAGATTCCTTTGATGTTTGACTCCATGCCTTCGTTCGTCACAACATATCCTTGATCGTTCAAGATACCAAGATCTTGGACGTAACCTGTGATCGGGTTCATTCCGATGTAGATGAAGACACCATCGATTGGATGTGTCGTCACATCTGCCGTTTTCGTATTGATTAAATCGATTGAACCGACTTTACCGTCTTGTTCGTTGATTTGTTTGACGGTATGGTTCCAGATGAAATCGATTTTCGGGTTATCGAACGCACGTTTTTGAAGAATTTTTTGTGCACGTAATTCTTCACGACGGTGGACGATTGTGACTTTTTTCGCGAAACGTGTCAAGTAGACACCTTCCTCGACCGCTGAATCCCCACCACCGATGACGAACAATTCTTTTTCTTTAAAGAAAGCTCCGTCACAAACGGCACAATACGAGACACCACGACCGCCGAGCTCTTCTTCGCCCGGTACACCGATTTTCTTATATTGTGCGCCCGATGCGATGATGATCGCACGCGCATGATAATCTTTGTTGTGTGCATGGACCGTTTTAAAAGCACGTCCATCCTCGATGCTACGGACGTCACCGTACGCGTATTCTGCGCCGAATGCTTTCGAGTGATCGAACATTTTTTGTGAAAGGTCCGGTCCAAGGATGCTGTCGTATCCCGGATAGTTCTCGATATCTTCCGTGTTGGCCATTTGACCGCCTGGAATACCGCGTTCGATCATCAATGTTGAAAGGTTTGCGCGTGATGCGTAAAGTGCTGCCGTCATTCCGGCAGGACCTGCGCCGATGATGATGACATCATAAATTTTTTCAGCAGTTTCTGTCATGTTTCCACCCCATCTTAAGTTTCATTGTAATTTGAGTATAGGTGAGAATATGGCAAACGTCTAACATTTTGCCCGAGCAGGTGTCAGGTGTTGTTTGTAGGCACGAATCGTCATCGCCACCTCGTCAAAGGAGACATCGACCAGTTCGGCACACTCTTCAATCAACATTCCTTCACGCAATTCATGAAACAGATGGATTAATGCAGCGGCTGAACCTTCAACCGAGTCGAACGTTTCGCCACTGAGGACGAGTCGGGCAAACCGTTCATAAAAATCGCCTTCGAGGCTCATCCGCTCTTCGTCAGATACGTAATGTTCTGCGAGACGAATCGTCTGTAAGGCACGATGAATCCGTTCATCGACGATATCGCTCCGTCCATTCATCTCATGCAAAATTTGTTCTGTCAGCTGCAGGACATCTTCGTGATCCGTTACTTCCGGCATCATCGAAAGGGCCAACCGTGCTTCCTCGTCATTTAGTTTCCCGAGTAACAAAGCCGTGAAAATGCGTGAGACATCATCTTCCGTTTTCAACGCTTGAATCAAGGCGGAACGAAACTGAAGGTTATGACGAATGTCGTATGCCTCTTGTTCTTCCCGTAAGCTCGCGGCTTCTTTTGATTGTAAGAAGGCTGCGGCTTCTTCGATATGTCCCGTTTTGAATGCAGAAATCGATAACCAGTGACCGAATAGTGGGTCGCCTCGGTAGCCACGGCGTTCGAGCAATTTCAATTCTTCGTACGCTAAGTCATGACGACCGATGATCGCAAGAGTCGATGCGACTTTATAACGTGTTTCAAGATTGACGGAACGAACGTGTTCGAGCTTCCGTGACAGACGGTGCGCTTCTTCATCCTGCCCCATCTCATGTAAGAGAACGAGCGTATTACAAAGCGCGTGGAGATTTCCCGGATTTCCTTCTAAGACGCGTTCAAGCGAATGGAAAGCCCGGTCATTTTCACCGAGATAAAATTCGACGATTGCCAAGTTATTGTAGGCTGGCCAAAATGTCGGGTACGTCGCGATCAAGGACTCGAGTGTGTCCTGTGCTGCAAACAACATCCCTTTATCGATTTGGCGCTGGGCTTGTGCATGGAGACGAATCAACTCATCTTCATCGTCATCCTCAAGCTCTTGCTCAAGATCAATCAATTCCACGAGTGCGGCCGATGCCTCTGCGTGTTTGCCTGCCGGCGCATGTTTTAAATATTCGAGCGCATATTCTTTTGCTTCTTCATATAAAGAAACGTGCGCATAGTTATTCGCTAAATAAAAGAGTGATTCGGTATTTGACTCATCGAGTGCACGGACACGTTTCAATACATCGTTCGCATGATTGATTTCTCCCGTTTCGAACAGGACACGTGCGTAACGTAGTAGGTAACGGACATCTTCTGGTTGAAGCGTCGTCGCTTCGTCAAGATGATAGACCGCCTCTTCGAGTCTCCCTTCCCGATGCGCCTTCCGTCCGCGAAAATAAAAAAGTTCCGCTTGGCGCGTTGTAATCGCAAAGGGGTCTGCTTTGTATTCCGTTAATTCCATAGTGATTCAAGCCCCCATAATATAAATCTAGTTTCGTAGTTGCAGAGACAAGAATAACCTATCTCGGATAGCGTTGCAACAGAAAAAAACGCCGGGGTTTACGCCCAACGTTTCGCATAAATGGTTTCGAGTTCCTTGTAGTTCTCTAAGCATTTTCGTACAAAAGCATCTTCTTGCGGATTCTTGTTTTGCAGACGCTCAACATCTTTTTCGAATGCTTGGCGTAAACTGTCGGAATACGCTGGAATCTCTCCGTCATATGCATAGACGACACTTGGAGAAACCGTGATTTTTTCGTGTTGATGTAAGGCGGTACGGATATGGAAGAGCGGTACGTCAACTTGGTTCGGTTGATGCAGATCACCTTGCGTCGGATGTTTCTCGACGGCGAGGACTTCAACGACGAGACCTTGTGGACGTTCTGCGAATAATCTTCCGAAATACTTTCCTGTCTTATAGGTGAAGCGAATATAATTCATTGCGGATCGACCTCCTTCTCACAGTTTCGTCACATTTCATGCCGGCGAAGCGGCTGACTCGAGACGCGTTCGTTCGGTAAGATGTCCCGGTGAACGACGGAACCGGCACCGATGACAGCACCGTCCCCGATCGTCACCCCTGGTAAAATCGTCACGTTCGCGCCGATTAAGACGTCACTACCGATCGTCACGTTGCCAATCCGGTACTCGGTCGTCAAATACTCATGACAGAGAATCGTCGTGTTGAAGCCGATGATCGTATTCGAGCCAATCGAGATTCGTTCCGGGAACATCGTGTCCGGCATCACCATCAAGGCAAGCGCCGTCCGGTCGCCGATCTTCATCCGGAGACACGTCCGGTACAAGCCATTCTTAAAGCGGAGCGACGGCGAAAATCGCCCGATTGTAATGATGAGGAAACACCACATGACCTTGAAGAACGAAACCGTCCGGTACATGTGCCATAACGGATTCGTCGCCCCGACGTGATAGCGATCAGTCCGCCGTGCCATTTTGCGCCTCGATCCAGTCACTCAAGTGTTCCATCGAGTCGATGATGACGCTTGGCTCTAATGCTTCGAGATACGGACGTCCTTTAATTGCCCAGCCGACCGCAACGGTTTTCAACCCGGCATTTTTCCCGCCGTTGATATCCGTGTCGTTATCCCCGACCATGATTGTCTCGTCTGTTGTCGAACCGAGGAGTGCCATCGCTTTTTCGAATGGTTCGACGGCTGGTTTTTCTTCCGTCACGTCGTCTGCTGCGATGATCGTCTCAAACAGTGACGTCAGTCCGAACAGCTCAATCCCTTTTAAGGCGACGCGACGACTTTTTGACGTCACGACCGCCATCTTGTAGCCCTGTTCCTTCAAGCGGCGTAAACCGTCGAGGACACCCGGATATTCAAGGACGAGTGCGTCATGCATCGCGATGTTATAGCTGCGGTAAAAGGCGACCATTTCTTTCCACTGCTTGGCGTTGAGCTCTGAAAATGATTTTTCCAGTGTCGGACCGATGAACGGAAGCAATTCTGCCTCCGTAAACGTCCGTTCCGGATAGTAGTAACTGAGCGTATGTTCAAAACTTTTTAGAATCAACGGGTTCGTATCAATCAACGTACCGTCTAAATCAAATAGAATCGTATTAATCATCGTTTTACTTCGCCTCCCGTGTCGTTCCATCCAAGTAGCGGACAGCATTTTTCCGGATGACCATCATGACGAGTCCGAAGACGATTAAACAAATCGAGACGATTTGTGCCGTCCGCAGTCCGTCCCCCATCAACAGACTATCCGTCCGGAGTCCTTCAATATAGTAACGTCCAATCGAGTACCAGACGAGATAACCGAGGAAGACGTAGCCGCGACGCGGATTGAACTTCATCCGCCAGACAATCAACAAGATGACGCCGATGATGTTCCAAATGCTCTCATAGAGGAACGTTGGCACGTAATAGACGCCGTCGATATACATCTGATTGACGATCCAGTTCGGCAAGTGCAACGTATCTTGCAGGAACGACCATGTCGTCTCTCCCCCGTGCGCTTCTTGGTTGAAGAAGTTACCCCAGCGTCCGACCGCTTGACCGAACAGGAGTGACGGTGCCAGGATATCGGCGATTTGCCAAAACGAAATGTTTTTCTTTCGCGTATACAGGATGACTGTCAAAATCGCCCCGATGATGGCACCGTGAATCGCGATTCCGCCTTGGCGGATGTTGATGATTTGATCGAGATGTTGACCGTAATACTGCCACTCGAAAGCCACATAGTAAATCCGGGCACAGATGATGCTGATCGGAATCGACCAGATGACGACATCGACCGCGTATTCTTCGTTGAAGCCGATTCGCTTCGATTCGAAGATCGCGATCATCAAGCCGACGATTGCGCCCAAGGCGATGACGACACCATACCAATAGATTGGAATCGGACCGAGCTCAATCGCGACGCGGTCGAATGTCGGTTGTACCGTTGCGAGTGTCCCCATCATAGACCACCGTTCCCGTCTTCGATCGCTTGCGCGAGACGTCCGGCGAATTCTTCTGCTGTGTTGATGCCCATATTTTTCAGACGATAGTTCATCGCCGCGACTTCGATGATGACGGCAAGGTTACGCCCGGGACGAACCGGAATCGTCAAAAACGGAATTTCCGTATCGATGATTTGTAACGTCTCTTGATCAAGACCGACGCGGTCATAGACTTTCGTTTGATCCCAAATTTCCAGATTACAGACGAGGCTGATTTTTTTATGCGACCGTACAGCACCTGCACCGAACAACGTCATGACGTCGATGATGCCGATTCCGCGAATCTCAAGGAGATGCTGAATCAATTTCGGCGCTGTCCCGACCAAGATGCCGTCACCCGTCTGACGAATTTCAACGGAGTCGTCCGCGACAAGGCGGTGTCCCCGTTTGACGAGTTCGAGTGCCGTTTCGGATTTACCGACACCACTTGCCCCTTTGATGAAGACGCCGACTCCGTAAATATCGACGAGGACGCCGTGCATCGCTGTCGTCGGGGCGAGTTCCGCTTCGAGGAAGTTCGTGATTTGAGATTCGACCGATGTCGTATGTCCCTTCGTCGTCAAGAGCGGTACGTTCGTTTCGTCAGCTGCTTTGATGATCGCTTCCGGTACCTCAAACCCGCGCGTCACTAAAATCCCTGGTGTTTCATCCGTGCAGAGGACGTTTGCTCGTTCGAGCTGTTCCTCATACGTCAGGTTGTTGAAAAACGTCAATTCTGTTTTCCCGAGGACTTGCAGACGTTCTGCCGGATAATACGCATAATAACCAGCGAGGACGAGGCCTGGTCGACAGAGATCAGCCGTCAAAATCGGACGATGTAGTCCTTCTTCTCCGGTGACAATTTTTAAATTGAATTGCTTTACGATTTCAGCTGTTCGCACTTTTGCTTGCACGCTCAATCAGCCCCTTTCACTTGAAGTATTGTACCATATTTTTGCTAAAATCAATGAATTCGATTAGAAGCTTACCATCTTGGGAATTGAATACAGTTAGGAACAAATCAAAGGAGGGGTTTTATAATGATGAATATGTCAGGTAGTGGTATCGGAATGATCATCATTATGATTTTATGCGGGATCCTTGCAATCCTCGGACTCGTCTACATCATCATCTCGTTAATCGATATGTGGAAGTCCTATTCGCGTGATCAAAATCAGACATCGCTCTTATTTTTCATCATCTCACTGGTCGGAATCGTGCTAAGTGGTCCATTTATTTCACTCATTCTCGCAATCGTCTTTTATTGGAACCGGGCGCGCAGCAAAAGTTGGATGGGAATCGGCTTAATTATTGCCGCAATCGTCCTCGCTATCGTCGGTGTCATCACATTCATTTCATTCGGGTACGACATGAACAACTTCGACAATATGAACTGGGACGAACCAATGATGGATGAAGACTATAACTACTAATCAAAAAGAAGGGGATGCGCATCATTTAGATGGCATCCCCTCCTTTTTGACTGTAGTCACACATTATTTTTTGATTGCGATGCTTAATCATACATTTGCATCAGGAAGCGATAAAAAAATCCCGCCGGCTCCGGTTTCAGGAAGCAGGCGGGATTTTTGATTAGAACGCTTGTGGACTTAAGTGAACACCGTGCGTCACGGAAATCGTTCCCGTTTTCGTATCGGCTTCGACTTCAATCTTCGGCGTCCGGTCACGACCGGAGACGAAATGCAGTTTACGGTTCACGACATCTTTTTGGTCGCGAATCACTTCCATCTCATCGAGGTTACAATTCAACCCACCAAAGTTTGTTTCCAGCTCACCATATACTTCAGCGCCATGCGGCAACATCAAAGCGATGCTTCCCGCGAGTGACGACGCTTGAATCTTCGCGTCGTGGGCTGTTTTGAGTTCACAACGGACATTGCCGTTCGCGGTTTTCAGCTCAGAACGTTCAAAAACCCCGTTCGCGATGATTTGACCATTTGCCGTCTTCGCTTTTAACATTTTGACTTCTGACTCTTCGACTTCAATCGAACCGTTCGCCGTCGAAGCTTTCAAATCCTCACTGTAAAGATCGCGGACATGGATCCGTCCGTTCGCTGTCATCAGTTGAACGCTCGTCGCGTCAAGCGACGACAACGTAATCTCACCATTCAACGTCTGTAACACGAACGCCTCGTAGTGACGACGCGGAACTTTTAAGTGGATCGTCGCCCGGACGCGTTTATCTTTCAAGCGAATCGATAGCGTGTTAGCGGAGACGGAATGTTGAAGCGACGCTTGAAGTTGTTCGAGCGCTTGCTCCTCATTGACTTGGCGAAGCGGACGCCCCGTCACCGTCAACTCACACTCCTCTAAATCACTTGGTTCGACAACGGCATTGGCATTAAATAAATCCAAATGAATCGTCTCTCCACTGAATGGGAATTGTTTGACGTACGTGACGTTCGGACCGGACGTCTGATTTAATGAGAGATCACTCTCTTTAATCCGGTTGACGAGACCATCAAAAGCAGACATCACTTTCGACGTCAGTGAATCAACCGTGTAATGATCGACGCGGTCGTACTGTTCCGGTTCATCGACATACTTATGATTACTTGCTGTCGTCGATTGTTGTTGATCGAGTGCTTCAAGGCGTTCGAGCTTATCGAGTGCCTCATCGATCGTCAACTTTCCTTCTTTTACCTGTTCAAGTATCAACTGACGCATATCTTGTTTCATGAACATTCCCCTCCTATTTTCTGAACACGCTATGACGCAGGAAAACTTATTCACTCTTTCGTTCTACTTCCCTTACTTCCCTTTTACGAATCCTCCGTCAAAAAAGTTTCATGATTCGATTCGGGCTGCGTCCCGTTCCAAAACAGGTGCCAAGTAATGTCCTGTATACGATTCCTTGACTTGCACGATGTCTTCCGGTGTTCCTGTTGCAACGATCATACCTCCACCATCGCCACCTTCCGGACCAAGATCAATCAAGTAATCCGCCGTCTTAATGACGTCGAGGTTATGCTCGATGACGAGGACCGTATCGCCGTTGTCGACGAGGCGTTGCAAGACTTTCAACAGGCGGGCGATGTCATGGACATGCAGTCCCGTCGTCGGTTCGTCGAGAATGTAAATCGTTTTCCCGGTCGACCGCTTATGCAGTTCCGAAGCAAGCTTCACGCGTTGTGCTTCACCGCCCGACAGTTCCGTCGCCGGCTGTCCGAGACGCATGTACGTCAATCCGACGTCAGCAATCGTTTGCAGCTTCCGGCTGATTTTCGGAATTTTTTCGAAGAACTCGAGTCCCTCTTCAACTGTCATCTCAAGAACGTCCGAAATCGTTTTACCTTTATATTTTACTTCGAGCGTCTCGCGGTTATACCGTTTCCCGTGACAGACTTCACACGGAACGTAGACGTCCGGCAAGAAATGCATCTCGATTTTAATGATCCCGTCTCCGCGACACGCTTCGCACCGTCCACCTTTGATGTTGAAACTGAAGCGTCCTTTTTTATAGCCGCGTAACTTCGCTTCGTTCGTCGAAGCGAAAACATCACGAATGTCGTCAAAGACACCTGTATACGTCGCCGGGTTCGAACGTGGTGTCCGACCGATCGGAGATTGGTCGATGTCGATGACTTTATCGATTTGGTCGAGTCCTGTGATGCCTTTATGCGCTCCCGGCTTTTCTTTTGCCCGGTTCATCTCATGTGCAATCGTCTTGTAGAGAATTTCATTAATCAATGTCGACTTCCCGGAACCTGATACTCCGGTCACGGCAACGAACAAGCCGAGCGGGATATCGACGTCGACATTTTTTAAGTTATTTTCTGACGCTTTTTTAATTCGTAACGCCCGTCCGTCCGGTTGTTTCCGTTCAGTCGGCACAGGAATGAACTTCTTCCCCGACAAATATTGTCCGGTCAGTGAATTCGCGTCGTTCATCAATTCTTCCGGTCGACCGGCCGCTGTGACGAAGCCGCCGTGATCACCGGCACCGGGTCCGATATCAATCAGGTAATCCGCTGCCATCATCGTGTCTTCATCATGTTCGACGACGATCAACGTATTTCCAAGATCGCGCATCGTTTTCAGCGTACTGATCAATCGGTCGTTATCACGTTGGTGTAAGCCGATTGACGGTTCATCAAGGACATAGAGGACACCTGTCAGACGGGAGCCGATTTGTGTCGCGAGACGAATCCGTTGCGCTTCCCCACCGGACAATGTACCGGCAGCACGGGAAATCGTCAAATAATCGAGACCGACGTTTTCTAAGAACGATGACCGTTCATGAATCTCGCGAACAATCATCCGTGAAATCGTTTGATCTTTTTCCGATAGTTTCGCCGGCAACTCTTCGAACCAGATGACGGCTTGCTTGACTGACATCTTCGTCACTTCCCCAATGTGGATACCGGATACTTTGACGGCAAGCGATTCGCGTTTCAGACGATGCCCTTTACAGGTCGGACATGCTTTTTTCGCCATGTATCCTTCCATCTGCTCGCGGATGAAATCCGATGACGTCTCCTTGTAACGACGCTGTAAGTTATTCAAGACACCTTCAAAGAACAGATCCGTGTTGCGGACCATGCCAAAGTCATTTTCATAGCGGAAGTGAATTTCTTCTTTCGTGCTGCCGTTTAAGATGATGTCGCGTTGTTCGTCTGACAACTGTTCGAACGGCGTATCCATGTCGATTTTAAAGTGCTCACAGACTGCTTTGAGCAGTTGCGGATAATATTGTGAGCTCGTTGGTTCCCACGCGACGATTGCCCCTTCGTTGAGTGACTTGTCTGCATGCGGTACGACAAGATCGACATCGACTTCAAGTTTCGTCCCGAGTCCGTCACATGAGGCACAGGCCCCGAATGGCGAATTGAACGAGAACATCCGTGGTTCGAGTTCTCCGATTGAGAAACCACAAATGGGACACGCATGATGCTCACTGAAAAGTAGCTCATTGCCATCCATCGTATCGACGATGACACGTCCATCCGCAAGGCGGAGTGCTGTTTCGAGTGAGTCGGCGAGCCGTGATTCGACGTCCGGTCGGACGACGACACGGTCGACGACGACTTCAATCGAGTGTTTCTTATTTTTTTCGAGTGCGATGTCATCCGTTAAATCAATTGTATCGCCATTGACACGGACACGGACGAAGCCCTCTTTTTTCAAATCTTCAAAGACTTTGACATGCGCCCCTTTTCGTCCGGAAACGATCGGTGCCAAAATCTGCAACCGTGACCGCTCAGGTAACTCCATCACTTGGTCGACCATCTGACTGATCGTTTGACTCGAGATCTCAATCCCGTGGTTCGGACAGATCGGTTTGCCGATTCGCGCATACAGCAGACGGAGGTAATCATAAATCTCCGTCACCGTCCCGACAGTCGAGCGGGGGTTTTTACTCGTCGTCTTTTGATCGATTGAAATTGCCGGACTAAGTCCCTCAATCGCATCGACATCCGGTTTATCCATCTGCCCTAAAAACTGGCGTGCATAAGCGGAGAGGCTTTCGACATAACGTCGTTGCCCTTCCGCATAAATCGTATCGAACGCGAGTGATGACTTCCCGGATCCCGATAAGCCCGTCAAGACGACGAGCTGATCGCGCGGGATTTCGACATCGATATTTTGAAGGTTATTGACGCGAGCGCCTTTGATGATAATCTTATTTTTCTTGTCTCCCAACTTAGGCACCTGCTTTCAATTCTAATATAAGATCTCGAAGCTCTGCTGCGCGCTCGAATTGCATGTCTTTCGCTGCTTGTCGCATCTCTTGATCCAACTGTTCGAGTAGCGTTTCGCGCTCCGGTTTTTTCAGTTTATTGAATTTCTCCAGTTTTTCGACCGTATCATCACTTTCAATCGTCGTACTGATGACACCGCGAACGTCTTTTTGAATCGTTTTCGGCGTAATGCCGTGTTCTTTATTGAACGCGAGCTGAATGTTGCGCCGACGTTCCGTCTCATCCATCGCCCGTTGCATCGAATCCGTAATCTTGTCTGCAAACAGGACGACGTGCCCTTCCGAGTTCCGGGCCGCCCGTCCGATCGTCTGAATCAATGATCGCTCGGACCGCAAGAAACCTTCTTTATCTGCATCGAGAATCGTAACGAGCGACACTTCCGGAATATCGAGCCCTTCACGAAGCAGGTTGATCCCGACGAGGACGTCATACTTACCAAGCCGTAGATCGCGAATGATTTCAATCCGTTCGAGTGTCTTAATTTCCGAATGCATGTAGTTGACCTTGACACCGTTCTCTTTTAAATAATCGGTCAAGTCTTCCGACATTTTTTTCGTCAATGTCGTCACGAGAACCCGTTCATTTTTCGCGACGCGGTCCCGGATGTTGTCCATCAAGTAATCGATTTGCCCCGTGATCGGATGAATCTCGATTGTCGGATCGACGAGTCCCGTCGGACGAATGATTTGTTCGACCATCTCTTTTGAGTGCTCGAGCTCATAAGGTCCCGGCGTCGCTGAGATATAAATTGCTTGACTGACCTTCTCTTCAAACTCTTCAAAACGAAGCGGCCGGTTATCTTTCGCTGACGGTAAACGGAAACCATGCTCGACGAGGACTTGTTTCCGCGCCTGGTCACCGTTATACATCCCGCGGATTTGCGGTAACGTGACGTGCGACTCATCGGCGACGAGCAAGAAGTCTTTCGGGAAGTAATCGATGAGCGTATACGGCGTCGATCCTTCCGGCATCAGGTTTAAATGACGGGAATAGTTTTCGATTCCTGAGCAGTAACCCATTTCACGCATCATCTCGAGATCGTAGTTCGTCCGTTGCTCAAGACGTTGCGCTTCGAGTAACATCCCGTCTTCACGCATCTTCGCGAGTTGCGTCTCAAGTTCGACTTCGATGTTCGCGATTGCTTTTTGAAGACGTGTGTCCCCCGTCACGAAGTGGGACGCCGGGAAGATTGAGATATGTTCACGGTCGGCGATGATTTCACCTGTCAACGGATCCATGTCGCGAATCCGTTCGATTTCGTCACCAAAAAATTCGACACGGACACATTGTTCGTCTCGTGACGCCGGGAAAATCTCGACAACATCACCACGGACACGAAACCGCCCGCGCTGGAAGTCGATGTCATTTCGTTCATATTGAATGTCAATCAAGCGACGGAGCATCTCGTTACGCCCCATCTCATTGCCGACACGAAGCGATAACACATGATTATTGTACTCTTCCGGGTTACCGAGACCGTAGATACACGAGACGGAAGCAACGATCAAGACGTCATCTCGCTCAAACAAGGAAGATGTCGCCGAGTGACGGAGTTTATCAATCTCATCGTTGATGGACGAGTCTTTTTCGATGAACGTGTCCGTCGACGGGACATACGCTTCCGGTTGGTAGTAATCATAAAAGCTGACGAAGTACTCGACCGCGTTGTTCGGGAAAAATTCTTTGAACTCCGAGTACAGTTGCCCGGCCAGTGTTTTATTATGCGCCAGGACTAACGTCGGTTTTTTAATCTCTTTGATGACGTTCGAGACGGTGAACGTCTTACCGGTTCCGGTCGCTCCGAGCAACGTTTGATGCCGCTCGCCGTTCTTGACGCCGGTGACCAATTGTTTAATGGCAGCCGGCTGATCGCCGCCTGGTTCAAATGGTGACACTAACTCAAAATCCATCGCTAACTTCCCCCTCATTCCGTAAAAAATCTATTTTTATTGTATCACTTTACGAACAAACATTCGATTATGAAGTGCTCCTTCTAGGAAGTTACCCGTTTTTCCAAAAAAGAAAAAGTCCCAGTACGGATTATCTCTGAAAAAGATAAAGTTCACTCAAGAAACAACAACATCCCCTACCACTCACGTGATAGAGGATGCTCATTATTGAAGCGTTCGAATTTTAGTCCGGCGATTCCCCGGCTCACTGACGAACATGATGCCGAGTTCATGATGATCTTGTTCATAAAAAGCCCGTTGTGCAAACCGAACATCTCCATTATGATTCATCACTTCGAGACGTAAGTACGGTTTATGCTTTTGAATCGCTTCATAGAAGCTCGTCTCGGAATCAACAAAATCACCGTTGACCTTATAGATGGCTTCTCCGGGTACGAGCCCCATTTCTGATGCCGGTAATCCAGGGAACGTCCCCAAGATGACGACACCCCGTTTTCCATTGAGGAAAATCGGCGTCTCTGAACGATTCAAACGTTTGACCCGTTGGTGCAAGATGATGTGCAAGACGAGCAGGAGCGGTAGACCGAATAACCATTCTTCCCGGTTCGTCACGTACGCACCCAGTGTCAACAAGACCGCGAGTAACAATGTGATGACGCGACCCCGAATCAATGGACGCATCAACTCAGCCGGTAATTTTCCTGTGAACAGAAAACTGAAGCCGAGCGGGAAAAAGAGCACGAGCGGGACGTACTCCGGAAAAGTGAACCGCGGAAACCATTCCTCGAGACTACTGCCCGGAACAATGACGAGCAACGGAATCAACCACAGTTTGTTCGCGGACAACCCACCGATGAAACGCCCCCGCTTCGATAAGACGAGTGATGGGGACAACTGCTTTTGACCGCGCCACGCGACGAGCGTCAATTCTGCCAGCAACGTCAAGCTCGCAAGCAACAGCAACGTCGTCGCGTCGACCTCTTTAATCCCGTCCATCCGTTCATCCGTCACGAACCACCCGATAAGTGCCAAAACGCTGAGCGGCCAAAGCGGCAAGTTAAACCGGACGACGCCAATCACCAATGTCACGGCGGCGAGCGCCGTAAAGGCGACAATGAAGACCGGGCTGACGGTCACCTGTAAACTCAAACTGATTGCAGATAAGACAATCCCGACGAGCAGACCGGGCAGCAATGTCTCAAAAATGTCGGTCCGTTGATCGCGTGATTTCGAGCGGAACAAGTTCCGTTCTCGCCTGACGCGACGAATACCGATTACAACACTGACTAGAATGGCTAACCACAGGATTGGACTAGCGATAAGACTAATCACTGTCCAACCGATTCCATCGAATAATTCCACGCCCATTCAGACCTCTTTCCGTGATTTATTCAGCGGCAACTTCAAGTGCCTTGATGCGTTGTACATCATTTTTCGAGTCTTCTAACTTTTTCAAGAGACGTGTCTCCATCTCGGAAGCCGTCACCGGGTCAATCTTACCCGTGACTTCGAGCTTGGCATCTTTTTGAAGTTGTTCGACTGCTTGTTTCATCGTGTCGCCATAATACCCATCCTGCCCTTTCGGATCGTAACCGATCGCTTCGAGCACGAGATGTGCATTCTCGACAGATTTTCCATAGTCCCCGACATTGAGCGCTTTGTCATCCGTCAATATTTTCGTGACATTGAAATACGCAGGTTGTTTGACTTCAACGGTCGGTTTAACTCCTTTTTTGTGAATCCAGTTCCCGTCTGGCGTCAGCCATTTGTTCGTTGTCAGCTTCAGGTCACTACCATCTTTTAAGTCATACGCACTTTGGACGATCCCTTTACCGAATGACTTTGTACCGACGACTTCTGCACCGGCGCCTTCTTTCAGACCAGCGGCTAAAATTTCTGACGCTGACGCGGAACCGCTATCTTCCAACACGACGATGTTATAAGGTTTCTTCGCGTCCGCCTTCCCGAATTCCTGCGTCCGGTCGCCTTTATTGTCTTCGACCTGGAAAATCGGTGTATCTTTCGGAATGAATGGCGCAATCATTTTCGAAACTGCCGTCAACAGTCCGCCCGGGTTTCCCCGGACGTCAATGACGAGTCCATCGATATTCTTCGCTTCGAGAGCAGCGAGTTGCTTTTCGAACTCTTCTGCAGTCGGGTCAGAGAACTGAGTCACTTGGAGTACACCAATCGTTTTCCCGTTCACTTGTTCTGTTTCCGAATAAACGGTCTCAATCGGAATCGTATCGCGTTCAATCGTGATTTTCATCGGGTCTTGTCCCCCGCGTTGAATCGTCAAGACGACTTCCGTCCCTTTTTCACCACGAATCTTTTTGACAGCTTGATCCGTCTTTTGACCTTTCGTCGACTTGCCATCGATTTCTATAATGACGTCACCCGGCTTGATTCCTGCTTTTTCAGCGGGTGCCCCTTTAATCGGAGCGACGATGACAATTGCCTCACCCTTTTGCTCCAGTGTCGCGCCAATTCCTTCAAACGATGAAGACAGATTCGTGTTGAACGACGCAGTTTCCGATTCATCCATGTAGACCGAGTAGGGATCGTCAAGCACTTCCGTCATCCCACTGAGTGCTCCTTCAAGCAATTCTTGATCCGTGACATCTTCTAGGTAATACTGTGAAATCATCTGGCGGACTTGATCGACCTTTTTCCAGTCCCCCGATTCGCCCGATGAACTGGTCGTCACCGTGTCGGTACCACCTGTTGCTAACATACCGACTGCGCCTGCCCCTAGGCCAAGTCCGAATGTACTGACTGCTATGACTGCCGTTGTAGATTTTTTCACGCTTGATTCCTCGTTTCCGGTGTAAACCTGCTATTTTTTTCAGTATAGCAAAAAAAGATAGGTTACCCTATCTTTTCGCTAAAGAGCTATAGATCAATCAAAAGATGTACGGGGCTGGATCGACCGCGTTCGGTTGTCCGACCGCCCACTCCCCTTGATGAATCTCAAAGTGAAGATGAGGACCAGTCGACCAGCCTGTCGAACCTAACTTTCCGATGACCGTCCCCGGCATGACCGTTTGCCCTGCCTTCACGGCGACGGAATCAAGATGTCCGTAAACCGTCGTCCAGACTTTCCCGTCGATCAGATGGGTGATCATCACGACATTCCCGTATCCTGTCGCACTTCCGGCGCGCAGGACGATACCACCTGCCGCTGCCTGAATCGGTGTTCCTTTAGCATTAACGAGATCGATGCCCGTATGAATCTCCGACTTGCCGGTCAACGGATTGTTCCGTGGACCGAACGGGCTGGACACGTAACCGGAGACAGGTAATTGAAATGGCTTTGCATGATCCGTCGCAGATGGTACTGGCTGCGTTTTCGTCGTTGGCGATGCCGTCCGGTCCGCCGCCTGCGCGTCGTCCGCTTCCGCTTGCTCACGTTTCGCTGCTTCGATACGGGCGAGACGTTCTGCTTCCGCCTTTATCTTTGCTTGTTCAGCGGCACGTGCGGCTTCTTCGAGTTCCGTCAGTTGCGTGCTAATCAATTGTTGCTGATCCGCTAAGATTTGGGCTTCTTCCGCCTTCGTGAACTGCTCCTGCTTCAATTGTTTGACCTGATCGTTCAATTGGACGACCAATTTTCGTTTCAACTCAGATTCCGCAATGATCCGCGTCTGAAGAATCAACAGTTTCCGCTGGTCTTTTTTAAGCTGACCGAGGATGAGTTCTTGACTTGCGCGTTGCTCCGTCAATTCCGTGACATTTGCTTTATAGGCATTCAAAACACCATCATCTTGTTTAATGATTTCACTGACAGTACTAAAACGCGAGATTAAATCGCCGAAATCTTTTGAGTCGAGCAACACTTCGATGTATTTGATGTCGCCATCCCGCTGAACGGCACGAAGCCGGTTCCCAAGTAAATCTTCCTGCGCCCGTAACTCGGACAATGTTTGTTTAATCGCTTCTTCGATCGCTTGCAACTCTTCTTTTGATGCAGAAACAGCCGCTTGTTGATCTGCAATTTCACTCGCTAAATCATCCAAACGGCTGTTGACTTCATCCAAACGCTCCTCTGCGAGGCGGCGTTCTTTTTTCGTCAAGATTAACTTCTCAGATGTCTGATCCTGTGATCGTTCCGTCTCTTGCAGACGGGACTCGACCTCCTGTTGTTCCTTCAACAATTCTTCTTTAGACACGGCGTGAACGGATACACTTGAACCAACCAGGGCCAAGGTGAGCACAGCTGAACAGAATCGAACCTTCATGAGAAGCATCTCTCCTCTATATTTTGTTTTTTCGTAACTTATACTTTTAAGAAACGTCCGAGTGACGTCGTTGATCCCCATACTCCGATGAAGGCACCGAGCGCAAGTAAAATCAATGCGACTTGAACGGATAGTTCACCAGGTGGAATCAAATTAAAGATTGATGCATTTAAAGATACGAGTTGTGGTTGAAGGGCATTGTATGTCACTTCATAACCAAAATAGACGACAGCGATTGGAATCAATGCTCCGAGTACACCCATCAAGAGTCCCTCGACGAAGAACGGTGCACGGATGAAGCCGTTTTTCGCTCCAACGAGACGCATGATTTCGATTTCCCGACGACGCGAGAAAATCGTTACTTTGATCGTATTCGAGATGAGGAACATCGCCATGAAGGTCAGACCGACAATTAAGATGATTCCACCGACGCGTACCCCTTCAAGGAAGTTGAACATCTTCTCGACGTAATCTTCGCCATACTCGACACTATCTATATTTTCCATTTTTTTGACTGTATTTGCAATAGTTTCTGTCTCATTTGGGGAAGTTGCTTTGACGATATAGCGATCGTGAAGCGGGTTATCCTTCTCGACCGACTGGTACGCCTGCGATCCTTCTCCTAACTGTTCTTTAAAACGATTCAGTTCATCTTCTTTTGAACTGTACCGGACAGACGCGACACCCGGCATCTGTTCTAATTTTGAACCAACGGCGTCGATTTTTGCTTGATCGGCCTCGCGTTCGACGAACACTTGAATTTCGACGTCTTTTTCGACGTTGTCTGAAATCTTGTTGACGTTGAACATGACCATCGCGAAAATTCCGACGAGTAATAATGTCACGGTTACGGCACTGACAGAGGCGAATGTCATCCAGCCGTTTCGGACAAGACCTTTCGACCCTTCCCGTAAATGACGGAATCCATTAAACTTCATAGCCGTACATTCCTTTCTCTTCGTCACGGACGATTTTTCCACCGTCGATCGCCAGTACGCGATGACGCATTTTGTTAACGATGTCTCGATTGTGTGTCGCCATTACGACCGTTGTCCCACGGCGATAAATCTCTTCGAAGACCTCCATGATTTCCCATGCCGTATCCGGGTCAAGGTTTCCTGTCGGCTCATCAGCGATGACGAGTGACGGACGGTTGACGATGGCTCGGGCAATCGAAATCCGTTGTTGTTCCCCACCCGATAACTCATCCGGATAGTTCCGTGCTTTATGTTTGAGTTTGACGAGATCGAGGACCTCGTTTACTTTTTTACGGATTTGCGCTTTATCGTCTCCGACAACTTCGAGTGCGAATGCGACATTTTCATACACCGTCAGTGACGGGAGGAGTTTAAAGTCTTGGAAGATGACGCCGATTTGGCGACGGAGTTCTGGAATTTGACGGTTTTTTAATTTACCGACTTCGATTCCTTTAAACAAAAATGAACCGCTCGTCGGTTTCTCTTCGCGGTACATCATCTTCATGAATGTTGATTTGCCGGCTCCAGAAGGTCCAACGATATAGACGAACTCACCTTGATTGATCGTCAAATTGACCTCACGAAGTGCAGTGACTCCGTTCGGGTATATTTTACTAACTTGTTGCATCTTGATCACTTACTTCACATCCTTATTTGATTACTGGGGGTGATCAGCTAGGTCTTAAAACCTACCGATTTCCATTATAACAGTCATAAAAAAAAACCACATTACAATCAAATGTCAATTCCGGCTGATTTTCATAAAAAAAGGGATAAGAAATGACGAACACATGTCGTGTCTGTCATCTCTTACCCCATACTTTCACATAGTTATGCTTATTTCTTTTCTGCTAACCAATCAGCAACATCAACGATTTCTTCGTCCTCTTTCAGGATTCCGGCAGGCATTTGCCCTTTACCGTTCTTGATGATGTCCTGGATCTCTTCAGACGAATACTTTGAACCGACTTTTGTTAAGTTTGGTCCAACATTTCCTTCTAAATTGTTCCCGTGACATGAGGCACAGTTATTCGCGAAGATTTTTTCCGCGTCGACCGCTGATTCTGTTTTTGAAGAATCATCGTTCATTGACGAATCGTCATTCATCGACGTGTCTTCTTTCGTTGTATCCGATGAACTGGAATCATCACTGCCGCAAGCGCCGAGTACGAGTGTCGCGCCAAGTCCTGCCGCGAGTAAAAGATTTTTTAACTTCATCCGTATACCCCCCTTAAAAAATACCAATCAACGTTCTTACCTATTAGAGTATAACCGTTCTTGATGTTTTCTAAGCGTGATTTCACAAAAACTTCACGTTTTCGATGTGTTTACGGAACATTGTGATACCGTTTGTCATCCGTGAAGCCAAGTCCGAGTACTTCATGGGCCTCACTGACGACAAGGAACGCTTCCGGATCAATGTGTTTGACGATTTCTTTCAACGTCGTGATTTCACCTTGACGGACGACGACCATCAGCATCGGTTTCCGTTTCCGTGTATAGGCACCCGCTGCCTCGATTTCCGTTGCCCCGCGATCGAGTGTCTGGAAAATCTCTTTAACAAGGGCTTCCCGTTGATCAGAAATGATGTAGGCCAGCTTATCGTTCGTGATTCCGAGCTGGACGATATCAATCATCTTAATCGTGATGAACAAAGCGACGAGCGCATACAGACCAATTTCGAGCGAGAAGATAATCGCGGCACTGATGACGATTGTCCCGTCAAGCAAGGCAATGCACAAATGAATCGGTAACTTCGTAAACCGGTGTAAAATCTGGGCGATTAAATCCATCCCGCCGGTCGACGCCCGACCTTTAAAAATCAGACCGAGTCCAATTCCGACGCCGGCCCCGCCAAAAATCGCAGCGAGCATCGGATTCATCGTCGCTGCCGGGACCTCGAACCGTTCATAAATCAAGATGACGACGGGCAAAAAAATCGATCCGACGAGTGACTTGACGCCGAACCCCATCCCGAGAATCATCCAGCCGATCGCGAGCAATAGGACGTTCGCAACGAGCTGGAACAGTCCGGGTGAAATCCCGAATAAATCATTCAAGACAATCGATAGCCCACTGACGCCTCCTGAGGCGAGTTGATTCGGTGCGAGAAACAGACTGAACGCACTGGCGACGAATAATGAACCTAATAATAAATAAACATAGTCGCGAACGACTTCCTGACGCGTTGATGTCATGGCGTTGCATTTCCCCTTACCTTAAAATCTAGAACCCGTTTTTTATTTTAGCGCAAAAAGGGAAGTGACGACTAGCCCGTCCGACCAACTCGCAGTGGTTCTCTTATACCGCACTAAAGGGTTTCGGATAACGGACCGCCCCTTTGACGCCCGTTAAGCCATTTCGGACGAGCGGCATGACGAGAAATACTTCAGCCGGGACCGGGAATGGTGCTTCAATCCCGTAATCGATCGCCCGTTCGAATCCGAACTGCGGATAATAACTGTCGTGACCGAGCACGACGATGTGGTGTTCCCCCGCTTCCCGGGCGTCCTCGATGACTTGGCGGATCAACTCTGACCCGATGCCTTTTCGTTGCCAGACCGGCATGACGCCGACCGGCGCCAAGGCGAGCGACGGGACGTCCTCGATGTAAATCCGGCTCAGCAAGACGTGCCCGACGATTTCTCCCCGATCAGCGACGGCGACCCGACTGAAACGTGGTGCCGCCTCGTCATCTTCCCGTAAGGCGTCGACTAAATCCGCTTCAGCCGCCTGTTCGAACGCTGCTTCATGCACGCGGCGAATCGCGGCTGCATCCTTAAATTTTTCCTGACGAATGATCATCTCATGTCCTCCTTTTTGAAAAAAACCGCCGACTTGACCGTCGACGGTAGGTGCTTCTTACATATTGAGTAAACGAAGGTAGGCATCGATGAAGCCCATGATGTCTCCATCCATTGCCCCTTGCGTATTCCCGACTTCATAGTTCGTCCGGTGATCCTTGACCATGCTGTATGGATGGAAGACGTATGAACGAATTTGGCTACCCCACGCGATATCCGATTTTTCGCCACGGATTTCATCGAGTTTCTTTTGTTTCTCCTCGATTTCACGTTGGTAGAGTTTCGCTTTCAACATCTTCATCGCCGCTTCACGGTTCTTGATCTGCGAACGCTCTTGTTGACACGAGACGACGACGCCCGTCGGCACGTGCGTGATCCGGACGGCTGAGTCGGTCGTATTGATGTGCTGTCCACCGGCACCTGACGCCCGGTACGTATCGACACGAAGATCTTCCGTCCGAATGTCGATATCGATGTCATCGTTGAACTCCGGCATGACGTCACATGAAACGAACGATGTATGACGGCGGCCTGACGAATCAAACGGTGAAATCCGGACGAGACGGTGGATTCCTTTTTCCGCCTTCAAGTATCCATAGGCATTGTGCCCTTGAATACGGAGCGTGACCGATTTAACACCGGCTTCGTCACCTGGTTGGTAGTCCATCGTCTCGACTTTCCAGCCCTGTTTGTCGCAAAAACGTTGGTACATCCGGAGTAACATCGAAGCCCAGTCTTGCGACTCGGTCCCACCCGCACCCGGGTGCAGCTCAAGGATTGCGTTGTTTGCGTCGTATTCGCCGTTCAACAAGATTTGTAATTCAAACTCGTCGAACTTCTGTTTGATGTCTCCGAGTTCCGACTCGAGTTCTTCTTGCAACTCGACGTCCGGCTCTTCTTTAATCAATTCATACGTCAAGACGATGTTTTCGTGTCCATCGGCGAGGTGTTGGTACTTATCGACCATCGCCTTCAAACCGTTCGACTCGTCGATGACTTTTTGGGCTTCTTCTTGATTGTTCCAGAAGTCCGGGAACGTCATCTCGTTTTCGAGCTCTTCGATCCGGGAAATCTTCGTTTCTAAATCAAGCGATGCCTTATATTCTCCGAGTTTCTTCTCCATCCACTCGGCGGTGTTGCGTATTTCTGCTAATTCCATTGTGTTCCACCTTCTCTTTCCGTCAAAAGAGGCAGGAATCTCCCGCCTCTTTCAGTCGATTCATCACTTATGCCTGACGGCCGTGACAGTTCTTATATTTTTTACCGGATCCGCACCAACATGGGTCGTTGCGTCCGATTTGGTCGTTCGGATTTTTGCGGACAGGCGCTTTTTTAACGACCTTGTCCTCTTTGCCTGAGACGGCGACTTCATCCTTGACGACTTTTTCGCGTTTCAAGTTCGGGTCAAGATCAGCACGAAGGACGAATTGTGTCACTTCTTCCGCGATTGCCGCGTTCATCGTATCGAACATCATTGAACCTTCCGACTGGTATTCCCGCAGCGGATCGTTTTGACCGTAAGCACGAAGGTGAATCCCTTCACGCAACTGATCCATCTGATCGATGTGGTTCATCCAGTGTTGGTCGACGGCACGTAAGACGATGACTTTTTCAAACTCGTCAAACGCTTCAGCCGGTACTTCCGACCGTTTGTGTTCGTAGTGTGCGAACGTCCGCTCTTTGAGCAGTTCGATGATTTCTTCGCGTTCTTTGCCGAACAACTCTTGTTCCGTCACTTTTTCTTCGACGGCAAGCGTCTGGTTCGACCAATCCGCGAGTGCACCGATGCTCCACTCTTCCGGTACGAACTCGATTGGCGTGTACTGATGGACACCTGATTCAATCGTTTGTTCCATCATCGGACGAACGATGTCTGAGACAGACTGGGCGTCAAGAATCGCTGCCCGGTCCGCGTACATGACTTTCCGTTGATCAGCCATGACGTTATCATAACCGAGGACTTGTTTCCGTGCGTCGAAGTTATTTCCTTCGACCCGTTTTTGAGCGGACTCGACGGCACGTGAGACCATCCGGCTTTCAATCGGTTGCGAGTCGTCCATTCCGAGACGATCCATCATCGATTGCAGGGAATCGGAACCGAAACGGCGCATCAATTCATCTTCGAGTGAAAGATAGAACTGGGATGCCCCCGGGTCACCTTGACGACCGGCCCGACCACGTAACTGGTTATCGATCCGGCGTGATTCGTGACGCTCTGTCCCGAGAATGTAGAGACCGCCTTTTTCGATGACACCTGCACCGAGCTTGATGTCGGTACCGCGTCCGGCCATGTTCGTCGCGATCGTGACCGAGTTCGCTTGTCCCGCGTTCTCGATGATTTCTGCTTCCCGTGCATGGTTTTTCGCGTTCAAGACTTCGTGGCGGATGCCGCGTCTCTTGAGAATCCCGCTGAGGAGCTCAGACGTTTCGACGGCGACCGTACCGACAAGGACCGGTTGTCCTTCGCGGTTGGCACGTTCGATTTCGTCTGCAACAGCAGCGAATTTCCCGTTCATCGTCTTGAAAATCAAATCAGGCTGATCGTTACGGATGACGGGCTTATTCGTCGGAACGGGAACGACATGCATGTTGTAGATGTTCCGGAACTCTTCTTCCTCCGTCTTCGCCGTACCGGTCATACCGGCAAGCTTCGTATACATCCGGAAGAAGTTTTGATACGTGATCGTTGCAAGTGTCATCGATTCACGTTGAATCTCGACGCCTTCCTTCGCTTCAATCGCTTGGTGCAGTCCTTCTGAGTAACGACGTCCTTCCATGACACGACCCGTGAATTGGTCGATGATCATGACCTCATCTTCCCGAATCATGTAGTCGACGTCGCGGTGCATGACGGAGTTCGCACGGAGCGCGAGACTCAAGTGATGGTTAAGGGCGACGTGCTCGAGACCAAACAGGTTGTCGATGCCAAAGTATTTTTCAGCGCGGTCGATGCCTTGCTCCGTCAAGAGCACACTTTTCGTTTTGATGTCGACCGTATAGTCTTCATCTGCCTTCATCATCTTCGCGAACGTATCTGCTTGTGAGTAAAGGGCCGTCGATTTCTCAGCAGAACCTGAAATGATCAACGGTGTCCGTGCTTCATCGACGAGGATCGAGTCGACTTCATCGACGACAGCATAAGAAAGCGGACGTTGAACACGGTCTTCTTTATACAGGACCATGTTGTCACGCAAGTAGTCGAAACCGAACTCATTGTTCGTTCCGTACGTGATATCACAGCTATAGGCTGCTTGTTTTTCTTGACGCGACATGCTTGACAGGTTCAAACCGACCGATAGACCGAGCGCCGCATAGAGCGGCTCCATGATGTCACGGTCACGTTTCGCCAAGTATTCGTTGACGGTGATGACGTGGACGCCATTGCCGGCGAGTGCGTTCAAATAGACAGGAAGCGTCGCGACAAGCGTTTTCCCTTCCCCTGTCTTCATTTCAGCAATATCACCGTTGTGAAGGACATATCCTCCAATTAATTGGACACGATAATGGCGCATGCCTAAGACACGCGTCGAAACTTCACGACAGACGGCGAATGCTTCCGGTAAGATATCATCTAAATCTTCTCCGCCCGCAAGACGCGTCCGGAACTCCACCACTTTACCTTCTAATTCTTGATCTGATAAAGCACCCACTTGTTCCTCGAATGCTTCGACGGCGTCTGCCACTTTTTCTGCTTTTTTCAGGACACGTTTCGTCGGTGCGAATAACTCTTTTAGAAAATTAGCCATGCCATACAGTCCCCTTACTTCGAACGATTCTTTATATGAACAGAATTCCGAGATTTTTCCTTTATTCAGTGTACCGAATACAGCGTCAAATTTCAACAAGCGGACGACGTGACGTCTCGTCCTGTTCGATCTATGTAGCATACGCATCGACTTAAGATATAGTTTTCTAACATATCAAAAAGGGACCCACTCCTAAGAGCGAGTCCCTTGTACATTCATTATTCTGGTTCAATCAAGCCGTAACGACCATCTTTTCGACGGTAAACGACGTTCGTGTTACCCGTTTCAGCGTCTGAGAAGACGAAGAACGTGTGACCGAGCATGTCCATTTGAAGAATCGCTTCTTCCGTATCCATCGGCTTGAGTGTGAAACGTTTTGTTCGAACGAGTTCGAGTTCCGCTTCATCCTCTTCGTAGACAGGTGCTTCTGCCTCCGGTCCTTCGAGCGTTTTAAAGTATTCGCCAATGCCGCCTTCTTTGGCGCGTCCTCTCCGGTTGATTTTCGTTTTATGTTTCCGGATTTGACGTTCGAGCTTATCGACGACGAGGTCGATTGCTGCGTACATGTCGCCATTTACATCCTCTGCACGAAGCAAGAGATTTGGCATTGGAATCGTCACTTCGACTTTCTGTTTCTCATTGTTGACTTTGAGATTGACATAAGCCGTCTGCGCTTCCGTAGGAGTTGTAAAATAACGAGTTAACTTTTCAAGCTTTTTCTCGACGTAATCCTTGAGAGCATCTGTGACGTCCAAGTTTTCACCGCGAATGTTGTAGATCATGTAAACTCCTCCTTAAGTAACCGGTTGAACCTATGAATTCGCTAAACTTCAGTCGTTTCCTTCTGAAGATTCAAAATTCTTTTGGTTCGTATTTATTATACCACGATAAATGATACAAGGAAATGAAAACGATGACATTCTGTTGAACATCCCCCTCAATCTTTAGCGTACTATAATAGTTTTGTGTGGTGATATTAGCGTATATACCCTTACGAAACTAAATCGAAACAAAAAAACCGCCTTTAGACAATGCCTAAAGACGGTGGCGGCTGCTATTCGGATTAAAGTTTTGTAACGTTCGCAGCTTGTGGGCCACGATCGCCGTCAACGACTTCAAACTCAACTTCTTCGCCTTCTTCAAGTGACTTATAGCCGTCTGCTTGAATTGCTGAGAAGTGGACGAAAATGTCTTTTGCGTCCGATGTCTCGATGAAGCCGTAACCCTTTTCAGCATTAAACCATTTTACTTTACCTTGTTCCATTCGAATTCACGTTCCCTTCGCAAACCAGAGTTCGAGAGCAAGCTCCCTACCGCTTAGTCTATCAAAAGAAGGAATTATTGACAATTGAAAATTCTGATTATTTCATTAAGTATTTCTCCGAAAGAATTTGATGTCTATTTCATTGTTCTACATTTCAAAAAATTACATTGTCATTACATTTGTAATATTGTATTATATATTTAGTATTTACCTGTTTTATCCATTGTCCTATCGAGGAGGATGTAGTCGAATGCGACCATTCCAAAATGACGAAAAGTACAAAATCACCAGAAAAACCATTGCTATTTTGCCCTGCTACGACATGATGAAACAATCCATCATCGTTTTAGAAGACGGTTCAACGATCAAGACCCCGCTTCGTCCGTATCAACTCCTGCAGCTGTCCTGTAGGCAGTACAACAGTTCCATCGAAGAACGAATTGTCGTTGCAAAGCGAGTCGCTTCTGTCAAAGGAAAAGTTCCAGTCGTCATCGAACCGACGCTCGGCCTTGTCTTTTTCCCTACCAAATCACCAAAACGTGATGATTGCGAGTGGTACGCCTGGAGCCACATGTCCGACATCATCGAGGAAGACGGACAAACGAAACTCCAAACTCGTAATGGCATGATCCTTCCTGTAAATGCCTCTCCTTACATCGTCCGTAACCAAATGAAAGCAACTGGCGAGCTGATGGCTCGTTACCAACAATTGAACACGATGACACTAGAGGAACGCTTTAATTCAATTAAACATTAAAAAAAACAGGTTGGGCGATAATTTCGCTCAATCCTTTTTTGTTTATGCCGATATATAATAAGATGAAGAAATTATTGAACAGGAGGTGCTTCGATGAACATCCAGTTGCAACCAAGCAGTCCAGCCGTTTCGTCGACACCAACGACGTTGTCCGACAAAAAAGCCTATAGTGGGACCGTTCTTGAAAAAACAGGACCGAATACGGCACTAGTCCAAGTAGGACGTGACCAAATCGAGATGACGTTCACAGGTGACGTCCCAACAGGAGAATTCCAGTTTAAGGTAAAGGGAGCGACAGCAGAAGGCTATTTGATTGAACAATTGACGGATACCCCGGACATAGCGCCGACAGGCTCCGTCAAGACCGATGCAACTGGCATTGATCCGACCTTGCTCGACGAATTGCCACAAGAATTAAAACAAGCTGTCGCCCGACTGCTTGCGACAGGACAATTGCCGCAAACGAAGGAAACCGTCGCCCGGCTCGTCGCCGCTCTTCAGGGAACGTACAAAGATCTCGTCGTCGCTCTCGTCTCACGCCCTTCCGACAGTGCCTTGCCGACGGACGTCGATGCGTTGATCAGCAGCCTGCTGACTGAAACGGATTCACTCGTCGACCTGTTACCGGAACGTCAGGCCGTCGTCGATAAACCGACACTCGGCACTGCCATCGCGCTCGATGTTGCTCGAACGACCTTGCCGACACAAGCAGACATCGAGCAAGCGAATGCGCCAAGACTTCGGCAAATCGTGAACCACCTGCCCCTGAACGAGCAAGCCGCGATTGTCGAAACAATCGAACGCGGTGCGTTGACGCAGGCACGGGAGCAACTGCGCCCGCACTTCCCCGTCACGCTCGAAGCGCCGGAACCGACGAAGCTCGAGCAGTTAACGGCATTGACCGCTGCGCGCCAGACGACGGAACCCGTCCGGTCGGCGTTAACGGTCGTCCGCGAAGTCACGCCACGACTGGCCGAGATGACGAACGACTTCCGCAGTAATCAGCGGACGATCGTCTCACAACTCAAACAGATTGAACCACTCGTCGAAGGGCGTCCGGCACAGATGGCACAAGTCATCGAGAGTACGGCGAACCGGCTTCGCCAAACGTTCCAACAGACGGATGCAATGTTACATACGTCGATGCGGGATGAAAAACAATTGATTCAGTGGCTCTCGAAACTGGAGCGCGGTGCCGATCTTGCCGCGACTGGTCGCGGAACGGAAGCAAAAGCACTTCTCCAGGAAGTCCGGGTCGGATTCGAAGCGTTCCGCTTCACACCGGCGAACGTCCGGACGGCGTACTTACCGGAGCTCAATCAACCGGTTCGTCCTGTCAGCGGACAAACACAGACCTCACAAATACCGAGCCGCCCGCTGCCATATGAACCAAGCCAAAACAGCCCACGCGTCTTACAGGAGACGATCCAAAAAACACTCCAACTGCAGACAGCCGAGTTGAAGCTCGCGACACCAGCCGCGAACCCGGAAGCAGCGAAACTGCAGACGTTCTTGACGACACAACAACAAATCAATAAACCGGACGCCGGTCAACAACTCCAACAACTGTTGCTCGCACTACCCGTCCAACTCGTCGAAGGGACGGCCGGATTACATGTCCACCTGCAAAATAAACGCCCGGATGAAGTGATCGACTGGGAAAACAATACACTGTACGTCCAGCTCGAGACACCACGGCTCGGCGATATCGGCGTCCGCGTCGAAACCGTCAACCGCAAGATGCAAATCACGATCGAAAATGATTTACCGATCCTTGAGCGGCTCGCGACACCGTTCCTCGACCGGACGACGGACGCGTTACAAGCGACCGGATTTCAAGACGTCCGGATTCGGTTCAGTCCGTTTACGAAAGAACAGACGACACCAGAACCTGTCAAACCAGCCGACACACCTGCCGGATACGACTACCGGATTTAAGGAGGAACCATGTATCAAAAAATCGATTTAAAACATCGGAAATCCGCTGCCGTCCTACGGTATGATGAACAAGCAGGCAGCGCACCGATCGTCGTCGCCCGGGCGACCGGACAAGCAGCGGACCGGATTTTACAAGAAGCACGCGCGAGCGGCGTCGCGATCGAACACGATACATCGCTGCTCGGTCACTTACTCGATCTTGACCTCGGAACAGCCATCCCGCCGCAACTCTACGACGTGATGGCCGAATTATTGTTATTGATTGAAGAACTCGATCATGCGAAAGGACGGGACCGATGACAGAACAAGAACTGTTTCAAATGACACCGCAACAACTGACGGAAGCGATGCTGCAAGGACTCGTCTTACAATACGACCGGTCGTTACTCGCCCGCGACGCTCGCCGGTTCGACGAAATCAACGAACGTTTACAAAAAGCCTATCAACTCTTGACGAAGCTCCAGGCAGGACTCCATGACGACGGTGGCATCATCACCGGTCAGCTCGACGCACTCTATCACTACTTAGCCGAACAGACACTACATGCTTACATGACGCCAACCATTTTAGAGGAACTACTCCAACTGGCAGAAGAGTTACTCGTCACGTGGCAAGCGGCCAGCTTAAAAAAAGAACGCCCGCTCGTCCGGGCAACACACCATGAACGCTATGAAGGGATGGATTATTAATGCGGATCACAAATAACGTACAGGCACTAAAAGCGTACCGAAACTTAAGCGCCAACCAACTGAACGTCAAAACGACGATGGATAAATTATCAAGCGGTCAAAAAATCAACCGCGGTGCCGATGATGCGGCCGGTCTCGCGATTTCTGAAAAAATGCGCAATCGACTGAAAGGGCTTGATAAAGCGGAGCAAAACGTCCTCGACGGGATCTCGATGGTTCAGACACTTGAAGGCGGCATGAGTGAAACACATAACTTATTACAACGGATGCGCGAGCTCGCCGTCCAAGCCGGTAACGGTACGCTTGCACCGGGAGATCGTACTTCGATTCAGTCCGAGATTGACCAACTGACGAACGAGGTGACTCGAATCGCCCAAACTACGCAATTTAATGGGAAAACCATCATGACTGGAGACTTTTCAGATCCGACAAAGGGCCTCTACATTCAGACGAATGCCGGTGCCAACGAAGGGATCACGATTTCGGTCGAGGACATGCAGGCTTTAAACCTAGCGATCAGTACGACAACTCAACCGACGGCAGACAGCGTTGCCTTAGTTAACAAAAGTGACGCCGCAACACCAGAATACGCCCTCAGTGTCATGACGAGTGACAGTGCGAGTGTAGCAATCAGTCTCTACTCGAAAGCGATTGATCAAGTTTCAGCACAGCGTTCTAAACTCGGCGCCATTCAAAACCGCTTTGAAGCGACAAATGCTGTCCTAAGCATCAGTCGTGAAAATTTAACCGCGGCTGAATCACGGATTCGCGATACCGATATGGCACACGAGATGATGGAGTACGCGAAATACAATATCTTAAACCAATCCGGAATGGCAATGATTGCCCAAGCGAACGCTTTACCACAAGGCGTCTTACAACTACTCAACTAATCAAGGAGGACGACAGCTATGGACATCCGGCGCATCCAAGAAGCGAGCCGCTTACAGACACCAAAGACCGGACCACGCGAGGTCGAGGCGTCGACGACATTTTCTGCGTTAATGCAGGACAAACGCGAACATAAAGGGTACGAACGGCTCCAACAAAAGTTGACGCTCGTCGAAGAACACGGACAACTGCTCGCCGAGAGTCAGACGATCGAGAACCTTGAGAGCTACAAAGAGAAAATTAAGGACTTCTTAAAAGATGCCCTCGATCAATCGCAACAACTTGAAGAAAAACGCGGTTTCAATCGCCGTGGACGGACGAAAATCTACAAGGTCGTTGAGCAAGTCGATGCGAAACTGCTCGAGCTGACAAACACCGTCATCTCCGGTGAATCGCGCCGTCTCGACATTCTCGATCAAGTCGGGGAAATCAAAGGCATGCTCGTCAATGTATTCGTGTAAATTCCATAATCAAAAGGAGCCAGCGCCATGGCCGAAATCTATTCAAAAAAGTGCAAGTGTCTTTATTGTTTAAAGGAAACGGAGACAAAACGTGTTCTAAGTCGACATATCCGAATTGAAAAAACAGACTTGGATGGGTTCATTCATTATCAAGGACCGAATGTTTATTATTACGAACCTGTCCAATGCGAGCATTGTCATTTCATCTTCCACGAAGCATTTGAGAAACTCCGTCCAGATGCCCGTGAGGCCCTTGCGGCGAACATCCTACCAGCACTCCCTGCCTTACCATTTTCGAAGACAGAACGGACAATGGAGCAGGCGTTACAGCTTTATAAACTCTGTCTCTACACCGCTCAGGTAACGAAGCAAAAGGAAAGCATCCAGGCAATGCTCGGGATAAGGATCGCCTGGTTAAATCGGTTGCTCGAAGACAAGGACCAAGAGTCGCTTTGGATGGAACGGTCTGTCGAAAAGTACGAGGCACTTTATCTCAATTATACGGATGCTGTCCGGACGGGGATTCCGCATGATGTTTTATTGTTACGGATTGCCGATCTGTATGCGAGCCTTGAGCGGACGGATGATGCCAAACAATGGTACAGCCTCATCTTCCAAAGTCAAAAGATTTCTGATCGCATCAAAAAAGATGCGCGGGAACATTGGGAACTGTACCGGGAACAGCACCGCGTCTAACCTGACGATTCAACGTTAACAAAAGCCACCTCGTTCGCTTCTGCTATTGTGCGCAGGCGAACGAGGTGGCTTTTGCATGAGAAGAGGGCATCCATCACGGATACCCTCCTGCTTACGACTCACGTCGATATTTTTCTTCTTCATAGGCGTCGGGTTCGTCAGAAATCGGACGTTCCGCCTCTTCCCATGACTCCGACTCGACGTCCGGTTCGATGAATTGATCATATGAACCATCCGAGCGGTAAAACGGTTTTGGTACGGTACGTTTTTTCTCTTCACGTTTAGTCACGCAAGACCCCTCCCTAAAATAAGAAAGTTACTGACGAGAATCAAAATATGGTGAAAAACTACCTTCCACTTCTTCGTACGGATCGACATACGATTTCCGACTGACTTTCGTCTGTCGGAGTTGATTGATTTGTACCCCTAATTTAGCGGTTTCTTCAGATAATTTCAAGTCCAGTTTCCGACTTTCGGCGACGAGTTCTTGAATGACCGCTTGGTTGGCGCCGGCAAGTAAGTTCGAATGAGCGGCAATGAACGCTTCCCGTTCATTCAGCAAGTTTTGAATCTTGCTGAGCCATTCATCATAGACTTCTTCTTCCGGTGTCTGCTCAAGCAAGTCCATCAAGTGTTTCGTCTTTAGGCGAAGCGGATCAAGTGGACTCATCGCTGACGGGCGAGCTTCATCGCTTCTTTCCACGTTTCACGGAACTCTTCCGCAAACCCAATCACTTCGTCGATTGCAACGACATCGTTCTTGATATTTGCGTCAATCAAGCGACTCTGCATAAAATCATAAAGAACATTCAAATCCTTCGATAAGCCTATCGATTGATTAAGTGTCAGTTGCAACTCACTAATGATTGCTTGAGCCTTTTGGACGTTCGTATTCTTTTGTTCAATCAAGCCTTGTTCGATTGCCCGTTTCGCAAGCATCGAGAACTTGATCAATCCTTCATACAACATGAGCGTCAAGTCTTGGGGTAAGGCCGTCGTCACTGAATTCGTTTGATACGTTGCGTATGGGTTCATCAGTTTCTCTCCTTATTGTCCTAAATAGGAAGCTAGCGATGCAGATTGACTATTCGCTTGATTCATCGCTTTTTCCATTGCTGCAAACCGTCGGTAATACGAATTCTCTTTATCTGCTAATAAATTGTTTAATCGCTTGATTCGAGAATCGATTTCTGTCATTTCACGACCCATTGAATAAGTCGGCGATCCTGCACCTTCATATCCAGAAATCCGTGTGATACTGGTCCTCGCGTCTCCTGCTGTATCACGAATTTGAGACAATAAGCCATTTTCCGAATCAGTAAAGAGTTGATAGACTTCTTCGGGGTTACGGTCGATTGCTGCTTTAAGCTTTTCTTCATCGAGCTCAATCTTTCCACCATTTGTAAAGTCAGACCCTGTCGCCAGACCGATTTGATACAAATGACTGGCTTCTGGACTATTCGTAGTTGCTGAAGAAGAAGACCATTTACTCCGAAGATTATCCATCGAACCTCGGATAATCGTATCGCTTCTTAACATCCCACTCATAGCTTTTTCTTCCCACTTCTTGATTTCATCTTCTGACAGTTCTTCTCGCTGCGCTTGAGTAAGGGGTGTAAAGGTACGGAAACGTTCTTCTCGTGTCTTTTTATTCATCAAGTCAATCGAAGCATTATATTTATCGACAAAACCTTTGATATTGTCAAAAATTTTCTGAGTATCGGTCGCTGAAGAGAGATTAACTGCTTTACCGTCTGTAAATGTAGATTTGAGCGTGATTGTCATATTGTCAATCGTGAACGTATTTGAACTTTTCGTCAAATCAATTCCGTTAACATTGATTAAGGCATCTCCACCTGTTTTGTTTGTTGCTAAGTTGAATAGCAACTTCTCCGCGTTACCTTCAAATTCAATAACAGATGTCGAACCTGTTGATTTTCCAGTAATCGAAATCTTACCTGATGTTTCATCAAAGAATGCACTGACCCCGGTCGTCGTTCCGTTCAAAGCCGTCACAGCATCCTTAAACGTCGCATTCTGATTAAGGAAGACCGTCTGCAATTCACCGCCTACTTTGTTGCGGAGTTGAATTTGATAGCCTGCTTCGTAATAGACTTTAGCCCCGTCAGGAACGACCACCCCATCATCGAAAGTAATTTTTCCAGTCGCAACATCATATGTATGTGCGAGCGTCAGTGCATTCCCGTCTTTATCTTTAAATGTTGGCGCAGCATTCGGAATCGGCTTTAATGTTACTTCTTTTGCGGTAGTAGATAATGTCTGGCTTCGTTGCCCGACATCCAGTCCGAGCGACGAGACTGCTGTCGCATTCGTGACCAAGTTTCCTCCACTACGCACTTCTGTCACATGAGATGGTGAAGTCGCTAATTGACTGACGGATTGAATCGCGATTGCTGTGTTCCCACTAGAGGGTCCACTTACGACGGTAGCCCGTGCTTCATCAGAAGAAGTCGCAGTTTTCGCATAAAAATTTCGACTGAACATTAAATCAACCGCAGCGCTACGTAACGTTAAAAGTGACCGGTTGATTTCACGGTACGCATCTCGTTTCCATTCAGTGACCTGTTTTTTTTGTTCGAGGCGATCGACTGGTACTCGTTCTGCCTGCATTAGCTGTTTAATTACACTATCTGTATCAATACCACTGGCTAACCCGCCAAATCGAATAGGTGATGTCATCATTTTCCTCCTTTAAACGCGTTTATCAAACAATTGATTAAATTCCATAAAAGCCGCAAAAAAATCCAGTGACTTCTTGCTAGGGATTTCTCGAATCACTTCGTTATGGGAATCGACGATTTGAATGTAGTAATCGTTTAACTTTTCATGTTTCACGAATTTCAATCCCGTTCGCTGTTGCTCCAGTATAATATTCGCCTTCTCTACTGCCGTCTCTAGTTTTGTTATGTGTTGAGGAGTTGGCAAGACGACGATACCTTCATCAGCAAGTCGTTCTTGATTTGCCTCTACAAAAACATTTTTGGTTTGTTCGTACGGCAAGACAGAAGAAGGTAAGTGAAGTCTGACTTCAGATAATGTCGGATTCATAGGCTTCTCCTTCACATGTTTTGTTCTCACTTCTTATATCGACCAATAATCAATATGTTTTAACCTTCTCACGTTTCTTATACTTTTCAAGAAAAAGAGAGACGACTTATCATCGCCTCCCCAAGACCAGATGGATCATTCAATTAAGTCCCAATGGACCGGTGTTCCTCGTTCAATATCCGTTCTTACTACTTTTCCAAGTATAGACTGAATATGTTTTGGTGCTAAGCCATGACCTGGTCGGATAGATTTGACATGATCAGAAGTCAAAATTTCGCCTGCTTTAATGTCTTTCACAACAAATAAGGACCGTGCGAATTCTCGACTCTTTATTTTCTTCTCTGTAAGTCGATAATCGACATGTCCTAGCGACTTTTCAGCTTCTCGTACCGCGTCTACCATAGCTTTGAACTCTGTAGGTTCAAGAGAAAAACTTGCATCCGGTCCACCAATTGCTTTGTCCAAAATGAAGTGTTTCTCAATGACCTTAGCACCTAACGTTACTGCTACTATAGGGACTGTAATTCCTAGCGTATGGTCAGATAATCCAACTTCTACACCGAAGGTCTCTTTCATGTTTGGTATCGTTAACAGGTTCGCGTCTTCGATTTTTGCTGGATATTCAGATGTACATTGCAATAATATAATTTGATTATTCCCCATTCTTTTACAAGCTTCCACAGCATCATTTATATCACTAATAGTAGCAATGCCGATCGAAATAAGTATTGGTTTACCTTTTAAAGCTATATATTCAATTAATGGAATGTCAGTAATTTCAAATGATGCAATCTTATAGGCAGGTACGTTTAGTTTTTCCAATAAATCAACAGCAGAAAAGTCGAACGGACTTGAAAAACAAATAATATCTAATTCATTTGCATATGTTATTAATTCCTCATGCCATTCCCAAGGAGTATACGCTTCTTTATATAAATCATATAAATACATACCATCCCAAATAGATCCATTATTTAATTTAAAATAATCTTTGTAACATTCGATAGTAATAGTATCAGCAGTGTATGTTTGCAACTTTATTGCGTCTGCACCTGCATCTTTCGCAGCTTTGATTGTTTTCTTAGCAATCTCAATATTATTTCCATGATTCGCTGATATCTCCGCAATAATGAATGTTTTATCTTTACTTATTTCAAATGCTGATATGTACATTCGTCATCATCCTTTGTTAAAATTTTTCGATATTCATGATAAGACATATCATCTTGGTTCCCACTTCGTATGATATGGAGTGCATTCGAGAATCCTTCATTAAAAAGTAAATCTAAAATTCCCAAATGTGAAATGAAACTCTTTCCTAACTGACTATAAATAGGATGATTATACATGTGATAGTAAACTTCGACAGATTGTTTAGTAAATTCTCCACCTGGACTATTAGCTTCTATGTAATGAGCTGAACCTTTAGCCGATAAGTAGTATCCCGAACCAATCGCTACACAAATTGTAGAAAGAAGTAAATCTTTTGCACCATATTTTGTTAGTATGGAAGAAGATTTTTGTAAAGAAGTACTTATTCCAATACGCTTACAGATACAAGAAATCAATTCAATATTGAATTCGGATAAATTTTTATGTTTTTTCTCGTATATTTTTGTAAGAAATGAAATCACCTCGTTATAATATAAAGATTTAGAATAACTGTATTGAATAGATTTTAAGTGAGATTCTTTCCAATTTAATTCATCATTACAAATAGTTTCATTTATTATTTTTTTTTCTTCTGTTGTTTTTTTTATTGGAATCGATAACATTAATTCATTATTACCATTTTTAATCTTATTTCGTACTTGCCAACTTCTTTTTACTAATTGAACATCATCTAAAAAAACGAAATTGTCTACTCGATCAATCATCGAAAAATATCCCAACCAAGGAATATAAGTTGGTTGCATAATTGCACATTTCATAAAGATAATACCTCACTTTTTTTTCGCCATTCTGTTTTTAATAATGAATATCTAAGTTGATCTTTAAACTCACCGTTAAAAAAGTGAGATTCTCTTTCAACTCCTTCTTTTAAAAAACCGATTTTCTCATATATAGATATAGCTTTAGTGTTATTTGGAAATACGTGCAACCAAACTCTATTAAGATTCAATTGGTGGAACGAAAAATCTAAGATAAGATATAGTGCAGATTTTGCAATTCCTTTTCCACGTGATGTTTCGTCTCCAATATAAATTTGAAAAAAAGCAGATTGATGTTTAGAGTTAATAAATAAAAGTATATTTCCACAATGTATCGACGTTTCAATATCGTAAATCGCCCATACATATGTATCATGTAAGTGATCAATCCAGTCTCGATGTTTATCTTTTGTAACTTCTCGTGTCAATCCAAATTGCTTCATTGTTTCTTGATCATTAAGCCACCGAACTGTTTTTTTATCGTGTTCTTTTTCATAAGGAATTAATTTAACGTTATTATAGGATAAATAAAACTTCACACGGCTCATCCTTTCTACGATAAAAGTATATCAATAGTACGTTTCACACCGAAGCCATCAATATTATTTACCCCATTATAAAAAATACGCTCTAGTTTTTGCTTATCGCGCAAGAAATTATCAATTAAAAAAATAAACTCTTCATCAGTTATACTTCTAGCGTCTCCTAACAATACGCAAAATTCTTTTTCTGCTAAATTTTCCAGTATTTTTTTTTGATTAGAAGAAGTTATTAAATATGCCGCTGGTAATCCTATACAAGATCTTTCCCATGTAGTTGTACCTGCCGCTCCTATTGCAAGATTACATTTAGACATGTGTTCAGCCATATTGAAAATATTCTGTTCCCAAACAAAACGTTCATGATACTTATTTTTTATTCGATTCAAATCATAATTAAATAAGTTGTTTTCACCTACTACTGCATTTATATAAATATCCTGGAAATTTTCAAGAAGTAATTCACTGAATCTAGTTGTATAATTATTTGTATCGTTTCCTCCAAAAAAAAGATGAATATCTATTTTTTTACCATTAGAAAAACATTTTTTTTTGAATTTTGTAAATTGAGATCTTAACATTACGTAATTAATTCCGAAAAGACCTATCGTCCGATCAGATAATAGTTCTTTATATCTCTCTCCAACTTCATCATAAGCTGAATCGATTAATACATCACAGTCATGATTTCTATTTGCTAAATCATCTATAACTAAAATTTTATTTACATAATTTTGTATTGATTTTTCCCATCTTGCCTCTAATCCGTAATGATCTATTACTAACCAATCATTTCTTTTGCAGCTTTTTAGAACACTGATCGTTTGTTTTAAATCACGTTCCCAAAAAAAGTTATATTCTTCAGAAGAAAACATATTTTTTTTTATATATATATGAGTCTCTTCGAATGGCAATACAAAAACCTCATATCCCTTTTGTTTAATGGTTTTTATTATATTTCCTTCTAATTCTCGACATATAAAAGAAGACTTAATATTATACTTTCTCATTTCATCAGCAAGCGTTAAACATCTCATTACATGACCAATTCCAATTTCCGTTGATGAATCTACTCTAAAACTTATATTCATGTATTTACCTCAGCTATTAAAGAGCTTCTGATTTAATTATTGATTTTTTTTTGTTCTATGTGTTCATTAATCAAAGCTATACCGGGATTAGCCTCCAATATATCTACTATATCTTGAAAATAAAAGTTATGCTTGTTACTATAAAGCTTCTCATAGATAGTTTCCATAAATTTGTAGTCTTCTGTAGTATCTAAAGTCCAACGATACTTTGAGTAATCTATTTTATTTTTGTAAAAATATGCATGATTACTATTTTTATAAATATAAGGTGTTACATGTTCTAGTTGAAAACTTTCAGTAGCATTCATAAACGCAAGTTTTAATACTTTAAATGAAAAAACTTCTATATCAAGGCCTCTAGGGAAAGTTCTTTCATCATTTGAATTACCTGCATTCGTTACAATATCAACTTCATAATTTAAATAATGAGTAATAACTTTATCAATAATTTTTGGATCAATCAGAGGACAATCAGATGTGATTCTTATCACGACATCTGCTTTACTTTCTTTTGCAGCTGCGTAATAGCGACTCAACACATTTTCTGAACTCCCTCGAAACACACGAACTCCATACTGCTTCGCCTTTTCCGCAAGAATATCATCCTCTTCAAGCGTCGTAGTCGCTACAACAATTTCGTCAATCATTTTTGCTTGCTTAACTCGTTCGATTACATGGTGAAGTACGCTTTTCCCCTTTAATTGCTTCATTACTTTACCGGGTAATCGCGTTGATCCCATCCTTGCTTGAATTATTGCCACAGTCTTCATTGATTTTCGTCACTTCCTATATCGATTCATGACTTTTGTTACTGCATCAATCACATCGTGTGCATCCTCTGTTGTCATCGCAGGAAAAAGAGGAAGTGTGATGATTTCTTCGTATAACTGTTCAGCATTCGGACAGATTCCTTTTGAATATCCCAATTCCTGATAATATGGCATCCAGTGAACAGGAATATAATGAACATTTACACCGATGTTTTCTTTTATCAATGCCTCGAAAATTTCTTTTCTAGTCGCTGTGAGCTTCTCTAAATTGAGTCGAATGATATAGAGATGCCAACTCGATTCTCCATCCGGATGCTGATACGGTATCTCAATTTCAGGAATATCTTGAAATGCTTGATTGTATAGCCCGACATATTGTTTGCGTCGATCTATGAAGCGTTCAATTTTTTTGAGCTGACTCGTACCTAGAACTGCTTGAATATCCGTCATTCGGTAATTGAATCCTAAAAACTGCATTTCATAATACCATGGTCCGTGGATATCTATAAGTTGGTCACTATTTTTAGTAATCCCATGAGTGCGAAACTGTAGTAATTTCTGATAATAAACC
The DNA here is from genome assembly GCF_056173545.1 of Exiguobacterium sp. QJM3NY_9. Taxonomy (NCBI): domain Bacteria; kingdom Bacillati; phylum Bacillota; class Bacilli; order Caryophanales; genus Exiguobacterium; species Exiguobacterium sp. QJM3NY_9. The sequence goes on from NZ_CM149679.1 coordinate 2,438,513, forward strand.
TCACTATTCGTCGTAATGATACCGCCTTCTCCTGAGGTAATGTGCTTTACAGGATGAAAACTAAACATCGTCATATCACTCAATCCACCGATGCGCTCTCCACTATACTTCGCACCTAGAGCATGGGCAGCATCTTCAATTACGGTTAAATTGTACATTTCCGCTAGACGATGGATTTCCTGCAATGCGGTCGGTTGCCCTGTAAAATGAACAGGAATGATGGCTTTCGTCTTCGGCGTTATCAACTGCTCGATTTGAGCAGGATCGATATTATAGGTTGCGTCATCGACATCTGCGAAAACTGGAATTCCCTTTTGATATAAGACACAATTCGCACTAGCTGCAAATGTCATTGGCGTCGTGATGACTTCATCACCCTCTTCAATTTCTGCCGCAAAACATGCTCCATGAAGCGCTGCCGTTCCATTTGAAAACGAAACGGCATATTTTGCACCGACGTAACGAGCAACTGCTTGTTCGAATTCTGCAACGGCTGGACCAGTCGTTAAGAAGTCACCCTTTAATACGTCGACTACTGCTTCGATATCATCGTCTTCAATCCACTGTTTACCATATGGTAAAAAAGTATCTCTCACAGGTTGATCATTCAATGTAAACTTCCTTTCACTCTCAATAAACCCAGTCCCGCATCATCTTCAATCTTTGATTAATTCTCTTAGTTCCTCTACCGTGAGCCACTGTTCATTCACATTACTGACGTATGTGAATCCTTCTTCTAGCGATCCCCCCCCATTTGAGTGTTCATTGCTCCACCAAGGAAACTCTGGCTGAATGACAAAATGATCATCATACTCTAACGTATGCCGTGCATCATCCTCTGTAATCATCGCTTCATGCAATTTCTCACCTGGTCGGATTCCGACAATTTCAATGTCACACTCAGGTGCGACTGCTTTAGCTAAATCAAGGATATTCATACTTGGGATTTTCGGAATGAAGATTTCGCCGCCTTTCATTCGATCCAGACTATCGATGACGAACTGCACGCCTTTTTCCAATGTGATCCAGAATCGAGTCATGCGCTCATCTGTAACGGGAATGACTGTAGTACCTTCTTGCTTCAGTTTTTTAAAAAATGGGACGACGCTCCCTCGACTTCCAACTACGTTGCCATAGCGAACGACCGCAAAACGGGTTTCTTTATCACCTGCATACGAGTTTCCAGCAACAAATAATTTATCCGATGCTAATTTCGTCGCGCCATAGAGGTTGATCGGACTAGCCGCTTTATCGGTACTCAATGCGATTACTTTCTTGACGCCACAATCGATAGCTGCCTCAATAATATTCTGTGCACCATGAATATTTGTCTTGACCGCTTCAAATGGGTTATATTCACATGCTCCGACATGCTTCATTGCAGCCGCATGAATAACGATGTCGACACCATCAAAAGCCCGATAAAGTCGCTCTTTGTCTCTGACATCACCAATAAAAAAACGAATGCGTGAATCTGTATATTCTTGTGCCATTTCATACTGTTTCAATTCATCTCGGCTAAAAACTATAACTTTTTTTACACCTTGCTTTAATATGGCAGAAACAAACTTTTTGCCAAATGAACCTGTTCCTCCCGTTATTAAAATCGTTTGATTTTTGAACATACTATTATTCCCTTCCAATTAAAGTAATATATATATTATTTTTCCATTTTTGAAAATATGATTAAATTTCTTGATGTACTTATATTTAATTGTCAATCAGCATCTGTACCTAATTCCTTAACGTTAATTGAAGTTAAATCGTTAATCTGCTCAATTAATCGGTTAGTCATTCGCAACATCAAATTTAAAATAATTAATCTCATGTCATTTGATGTTCGACATCTATTATGTAGCTTTATTTTATTTTGAATTATCAATAGATTTACCAGTTGAAGAGGCATTATATGCGTTCTAAAATTAGGCGATTCTATCATAAGATCCCAATATCTAAGTATTTTCTCAAATTCTTTTATTGTGATTGCTTTTTTATTTGAAAATTTTTGTATGAATTGACTGACCTTTTTTATATTTATATTTGCATCATAAAAAATATCTTTTACATATTCTATTGGTATATCAATAGAAGTTTGCATTGATTTTTTATCTAGTATTTGTTTTTTTATAGGTGTCATTTTAATCGTTTCGATTGATTGATACGGAATCGATCCAATTTTTGCTCCTTTTTCAGCATAGTTTACTAACTTTAATTTTAAATCAGGATAATTATCTAGTAGAGACTCATAACTTTTTAAAAAATTAGTGAGAACTTGTGTTGTTTTTCCAATTTCTCCGTTATTTAATGTTATATTATAAAGTTTTTTATCAAACTGTCCATTATTTGACGAAACTTCTTTTACAGAAGAACTATAATATTCTCCTTCTCTAAGACACAAATCCTGACCAATTAATCCAATCTTATCAAATCCTAAAAAATTCATAAATTTTACTGCAGAAATAGCAACTGTTGGAGCTGAATCAAATCTAGTAAATGAATATGAAAGTAGCTCATGTGTTAATGCTGCATCGGCATAAGGAATAAGTAATCCTTCTGAATGTTTAGGTATCTGATGATTCACTTGCAATGAATATACAAGCGGTACCTTGAGTTGTATATCTTTGAAAAAAAAAGCATTTGCCTCTCCTGCGTCAATTGAAATCACAAAATCCGGAGTTATATTATTTTTAAGTAGAACTTTTACAGTTTGACCAATAGCTATAATGTAATGTGAGTATTGTGCCTTTTGAAGGTACGGTAAACACTCCTCAAGAGATGGTCCACCTGCAATCATCAAACCAGAGCTTCCTTTGTATTTACCTTTAAGTAATTCGATATCAAATACTTTGTGAGTATTATTATTCAAATATATAGCATTTAAAAAAGTTTCCTTATACCATTTTTCAGTATATAAAACACGAGTATTTAAGTTAATATTATCTTCTTGAAGAAGATTTCTTATAGAGATTAAAACTTCAATGACTTTTTCTGAATGTACGTACAATGGATGAATAATCACTTCCGTCTTTATTCCTATGAATGTATCTAGTTTTTGATGAAGAGACTTCTTGTTTCTTTGATTTAAATTTTCGAAAACAAACTCAGATTTATTTTTAGTAACTATAGAAAACGGATCTACAGTCAATACATTATAATCTTTTAATAACATTGCATGTAGGATACCGCCTCCATATCCTATAAGTATTACGGCTTCCGTTTCCTTATGGATTCTTTCTACAACTTTCTTACATTCTTCAAATGTTTCATTTATAAAATAATGATTTTGATTCTCATCTTTTACTAAAGCCATGTAATTACCTAGATATTCAAAGGGAACAACTAAATTACTCTCATTTTCAAAAAACACTAGTTTTTCATATTCCGTTATCAGCAAACATAGATTATCGTGTAATACGTTCAAAAATACACTAGAATTTTCAAGTTTCATAGCTTGAAGTTGTGAAATATCCTGTTTTGTTCTTATACCACTAGAATTTATTTTAAATCCAAACACTTGAATTAGTTCTAAAATTTCATTTATAACTTCTGGAGAACTATATTCCGAAAAATTTATTATTTGTTTTTCAATATTTTTTAGTTCATGTAATACATCGTTATAGTTCATTTTTATGTCCCCATTTGAATATTTTATAATTATTAAAAGCTTATTTAATTTTTAGTATACATTCTATTTGATATATTTTCGATACAGTCTTAAAGTTATTTAAAAAGGGAACAGACAATTTGTCTGTTCCCTTTTTTAAGCTACTCCAAGATTAACGTAATAATTGGAGTACAGCCTGCGGCTGTTGATTGGCCTGAGCAAGCATTGCCTGTGCTGCTTGGTTCAAGATGTTATTTTTAGTAAAGCTCATCATCTCTTTAGCCATGTCAACGTCACGAATACGTGATTCAGCCGCTTGAAGATTTTCAGCTCCAACATTTAAATTATTGATTGTATGTTCAAGTCGATTTTGTGTTGCACCAAGTTTTGAACGTTCAGAAGATACTGTTTCAATCGCAGTGTTAATTGTTGTAATAGCTGAATTAGCACCTGATTGCGTAGCGATATTGACAGCTGCAACTGAAAGACCAGATGCTGTCATGTTACCGATTTCTAGAGTGATATTTTGTCCAGTATTAGCACCGATATGGAACTTAAGACCTTCAGTTGCTGGGATAGCAGAAACACCAGTTGATGCTGCTACTCCTGATGAAGCAACTCGGCTACCATCCATTAATTTTTTAGTGTTAAATTCAGTATTGTTTGCAATTCTTGACACTTCACTAGTCAATTCAGTAACTTCTTTTTGAAGTTCCGCACGATCTGCGTCCGTATTTGTATCGTTTGAAGATTGTACAGAAAGTTCACGCATACGTTGAAGAATTGAATGCGTTTCATTTAAAGCACCCTCAGCTGTTTGAATTAATGAAATTCCATCCTGTGCGTTACGTGAAGCTTGATCAAGACCACGAATTTGTCCACGCATTTTCTCAGAGATTGCAAGACCAGCAGCATCGTCGCCCGCACGGTTAATGCGAAGTCCTGAAGAAAGTTTCTCCATAGATTTTCCTGAGTTAGCAGTGTTCGCTGTCATGTTACGATGTGCGTTCATTGAGTTTAAGTTATGATTGATAATCATTCGTAGTTTCCCTCCATAGGAATAATTTTTTTTGTCTCTTTGAAGATCCATCTTCGCCGAGATGCGCCCCCTGGCCGGCCCAAGAGTAGCGCGGTGGTTGTAGTCGATGACTGCTTCCACTCTATATATCGTCGCCGTGCCGAAATGTTTAACAGTTTCTCTCAAAAAAAATAAAAAAAATTCAAAAGAAAAATCGCAGACGGGACTTCCGCCTGCGATTCTTATATTAGAGACGCGTTGCTCCTGTTTCTTCCTGCAATTGTTCTGCGACTGCGACCAACTCTTCCATCGCACCGTTGACTTCACTGAGTGATGCTGCCTGATGGCTTGAAGCTTGTAAAACTTGTTCTGCATGTTTTGACGCTTCTTCGACCATCGCCAGGATATTCGCCGTCGTCAAACCGACTTGATCGATTTCTTTGTCCGATTTTACGACAAGTTGATCGACGGATTTAACGCGTGAATAAACATGTTCTGTCGAATGGTGAATCTCTTCGAATGACGACCCTGCTTGTTCGACGAGTCCGACACCGGTCGCGACTTCTTTTTGGACGTCCGTCATTGCATTCGCTGTATCGTTGACGAGACGTTTCACACCAGAAATCAAGTCGGTGATTTCTTTTGCTGACGTCGCTGTTTGTTCAGCAAGCTTCTTGACTTCCGCCGCAACAACGGCGAAACCGCGACCGGCTTCTCCGGCACGTGCTGCTTCGATCGAGGCATTCAAACTGAGTAAGTTCGTCTGTGCTGAAATGTCACTGATGACGTCCGTGATTCGTGAAATTTCACCTGTCATATCCGTCAAACGCCCGTTCAGTGTCGCGGATTGTTCCATCTTACTAGAAATCATATGCATCGCTTCAACGGAATCCGTCGCGAGTGTCTTACCGTTTTCAGCTTCTGCCTGCATGACAGTCGCTGATTTCAAAGCTTCATTCATTTCCTTTGCGACTTCATCCATCGTTCGTTTGACCGTACCGAGTGCATCCATCGAGAGGTAGGCTTGATCGACGTTTTCGTTCATCTTCGTCGACAGCTCCGCCATTGCAGTCCGGATGCTTTCACCTGACGCGTTGCCTTCCTGGACAGCTGCCGCAATTTCCTGGGCTGATGCCGTCAGCTTATCGCTTGAGCTGCCCATCTGTGTCGCTTGCTTGCGGATATGTACTACCATCACTTCAAGTTCATGCATCAATTGATCGACTTCGTCACCACGCTTCGCTTCTTCGAAATCCACATCAAAGTTCCCGTTCGCGACTTCGCGTGCCGTTTGTGTCGCTTTTTCGATTGCTTTGATCGGCTGACGGAGAATCAATTGAATCAACAGTGATCCGAGAATCGACAAGACTAATCCGATACCCGCTCCAAATAAAATCGCCTGATTTTCCGCGACGTCGACTCCACGCGAGAGGAATAATGTCAGCTGGGCAGAAATTCCGCCTGTAATGATTGAAATCAAGAGAACCCATACAAATAACCGAATCTTTAAATTGCTACGTAACTTGCTCATATCCGTAACTTCCCTTCCTGATTCTTTTCTCAACATTCTCCTTATCGGCAAGACATGAGAACGCTTTAATAGAATTGACCTGATTTCAAAGTCAGTTAAATGATTTACTTGTCACAAAATAATAATTTGATTTATGCCAACGACAAATTAGTACAGCAGCGTGTAGACAAAGGAACATCAGGTAATAACGAGCGTCTTTTTTTCGTTGCTTTCCTCGGGCGAGGCGCAAGCCGTTGCTCCTTGATCCTCACGGACAATGAGCAACGGCTTACCTGCCTCTGAAAGTGCGTTAAAAACGCACTTTTCCCCGTAGGAGTCAACGAAACGTGACGCTTTTTAGGGAATAGCGTGACGGAAATCCAGTCATCCAGACGGTTTAGAACACATTCCGTCTTGAATCGCTTTAAACCGCTAACATCAATCAGTCGCAACCCTGCAGTGAAACGATGCGGAAGATTGCCGCTTGGAAGACGCGTCGAGGTAAGGAAGCGCAACATGACAATACCCGTTTAGAAAAACTCTTCCTGAAACAAAAAAACCGTCCGCTTTGTCATCTGAACATGACAAGGCGAACGGCTGATGTTTTACTTACGATCAATTTCAACGTACTTATACGAGATGTCTGTCCCGACGTTGTGTCGGGCGAGGTGCGTGACTTCCGTGTTTTGCAAGAAGGCGTTTTTGCGTTGGTAGACCGGCGAAATCGCTTGATCGTCGAGTAACAGCGATTCAGCCTGACTCAACAGTTCCAACCGTTTATTTTGATCGAGTTCTTTTTCTGCCTGTTGCAAGAGACGGTCATATTTTTTGTTCGAGTAATCCATCATGTTGAACGGATTTCCCGTCATGAACAAGTTCAAGTATGTCGTCGCGTCTTGATAGTCCGGTGCCCAGCTCGCGAGTGATAAATCGTAGTCCCCTCGTCCTTCACGGGCAAGACGTTCCTTCTTCGGCAGTGGCAAGAGTTTAACGTCGACGTTTTGACGCTTCAACGTTCCTTGGATATACTCCCCAATTTTTTTCGAGACGTCATCGTCCTCGATGATCATCGTCAATTCTAGATTTTGCGGTTCGAGGACTTTCTTCGCTTTCGCTTCGTCGAATGATGACGTGATTTGACGTGTTTTATCGTACTGCGGGTCAAGCTCTTGCGGGACGATATAATCGGCCGGTAACGAACCGTTTCCGAGTAACGTTTCCGTCAACGCTTCTTTATTATAAGCAGCGTCAATCGCTTGGCGGGTCTGCTTGTCTTTCAAAGCATCCGTTTTTTGATTCATCCGGATGAAGAACATCCGTGAATCACTGAACGTGTTGTACTCTTTTTTATCTTTATAGTTGATGACGTTTTCCGAGTTGAGCGGTGCGACATCGAGTTCGCCTGTTTCAAACAAGTTGATCGCAAGCATCGGGTCCTTGATGATTTTGACGTCGACTTCGTCAATCTTGACTTGTTTTTGGTCGGCGTAGTCAGCATTTTTCGCGAGCGTGTAGCCTTGCTCCGCTTGATACTTCTTGAACGTGAACGGTCCATTGTAGACATTCGTCTCAGGATCCGTCCCGAACTTGTCGCCTTGTGCTTCAACGATATCTTCACGGACCGGCATGTACGTCCCGAACGTCGTCATGCTGAGGAAGTACGGCGTCGGCCGTTTCAGTTCGATTTGTAACGTTTCGTCGTCGATGACTTTCGTTTCTTTGACGGGCTCAAGCAAGTACGCAAACGGTGAGTTCGTCTCGATGACGCGCTCATAGGCATAGCGGAAGTTTTCTGCCGTAACGGGTTTTCCGTCAGACCATTTCGCCGTCGGGTCAAGCTTAAACGTATAGACTTTACCGTCTTCCGATACGCTGTGTGACGCGGCAGCTGCCGGGACGAGTTCATTGTTTTCATCGAAGCGGTACAGTCCTTCATAAATCTGGTTGAAGATGTTCGACGTGATCGCATCTGCCGGGTCAACCGACAGGAGATCATAACTTTCCATCGTGTGCAGGACTTTCTTTTCGTTTTCGTTTGGTGCTGCCTGTTCTGTGTCTGTCGTCGAGCATCCTGCGAGTAGGAACGCCGTGCTTGCCGCCGCGATCAATGTCTTTTTCATAAAAAATTCCTCCTAAAGATAATGTGCGTTGGATGATTCGGCGTTCCTTGACGTAAAACAAAAGACGTCCTCTATGCATAGCAAAAGCTGCTGCATAGAGGACGCCTGTATCCGCGCGGTGCCACCTCTAGTTGAGACAAATGTCTCCTCTTGTCGCTGGTCCAACAACCAGCTAGCCCTGTAACGGGGGCAACCGTCCTGTCTACTGCAATCGTTCAACAGGCTCTCAGCGGTCCATTCCCTAATCAGCTTACCGCGTCAGGCTCTCACCTTTCCTGACTCGCTTTGTCGGCAGTGTTGACGGTACTTACTCCGCGTCGTTGATTTGTTTGATATGGCTTAACTTGGTCTTTACTTTACACGGCTCGGATTTCACTGTCAATCAAAAGTGCTCAAAACGGATGATCTTCCTGTTTCTCCTGTTCTTTCCGGACCGGACGGGGACGAATCGGTTCGACCCGCTCGACGTGTGTCCGCGTGATGATCCGGTTCCCGAATGCCGCGTCGAGTAAAATCGTGATCGCCGCTGCGATGTGCAACAACATCCCGACGACCGGAATGACACCGACTGTTGACGCGACGATTCCGACGATGTTCCCTTTTGAGACGTTGCCGGCCCGTGCCGTCAACACCACAACTACGATGTGGAACGCAAGCATCAACCATAACGCGTTATACCCTGACCCGAGAACAATCAATCCACCGAGAAACGGAATCCCGAGGATGGCCTCTAAACCACCTGACACCCACTTCAACGTCCGTAATGATTCCTGTCGATCATTCATGTCGTCGCCTCCTCTATTTTTCCATATGTCTAGTATACGACAAAACACGGGAGAGGTTTCAGACTTCCTTTAGATTATGAACTTATTTTTTTACGTGGTTTCCTTCTCTCCTTATCACTGGATTCCTAACAAAACAGTTTCCGTCGTCCGGGCGCGACTCCTACGGGAAAAGGAAGGGCTCGTCCCTTCCGTCAGGAACAGGCAAGACCCGGTCGGCTGCAAGTCGATCGCGGCTTGCGTTCCGCCCGAGGAAAGCGCGCCAACGGACGATAGGATACGACATCCTATTTTTTAAAAGAGTAGTAAGACCCAAACGCCTATGCCTTTTATAACGATTACATAAACAAGCCCACTCCCGTGGACTTTCGTTCAACCTTCTTATAATTCAAGCACGTGGAACTGATAACCGCGACCGACGACGAACCCAGCATCTTTATAGAGATCCAGTGCGCGGGCGTTATCCGTCTCGACATCGAGTTCAAGCTGCGTCCGACCTGTCCGGAACATCGCTTGGACCATCAGTTTCAACATCTTCTTCCCGTAGCCATTGCCCTGCGCTTCCGGACGAACGGCGAACGCATGGATGCTCGCTTGTGTCTCGGATGCTAAATATGCACGGACGACACCGACCGGCAGACCGTTCGTGACACCGACATACGTGACGCGATCCTCTGTCTCAATCGCTTGATAAATCGCTTCTGCCTCGTCCGCTGTATTTCCGAACGACTGTCCGAGCGTCTCGACGATGAACGGACGGTCCGATGCCGTCGCTTCGCGTAATTCGAAATCAGGATCTGCTTTTAAGAACAATTGCGCTTTTTTCAGCACCATATTGTATTCCGTCATCCGGTACTCTGCCCCAAGCTTGCCCAAGACTGCTTTACCGGATTGACTTGCATCATCAATGACGAACGTAAAGGCTTCCGCGCCCGTTTCGCGCGCTACGCCAGCCGCCGTTTCGACGAGCAATTTAAAAATCCCTTGCTGCCGGTAATCGGGATCAACGAAGACGTTGACTTCCCATTCTGTCGGTAGATACGCGAAGGCTTGCAGGTAGCCAATCAATTTTGAGCCGTCGTAGACAGCAAAATCATTCTCGCCGACATAATCTGCCGCCACCTTCAATTCAATTCCATCATGATCGTTGACACATTTCTCAAGTTGCAAGACATCTGTCGTTTGTAAGACTTTCGTTACTGTAAATTCCATCTCTCTTCACCTCAACCTTTACTATAGCGAACCACTAAAAGAAGCACTAGCAAAAGCTAATGCTTACTGCAGTTTAAATGTTTTCATCATCCGCGGAACGTGGTATGTGATCAAGCGTTCGATTGTTTTGTTCCCGACCGCACCTTTAACGGCTTCCGTCGGTTGGACATAATAGTACGTTTTATTGCCCTTCGTCCCAAGATACGTGCCGTACCCGACTTGACGGTCGAACTGTTTTTTCGACAGTTTCTTCGGTTCGTAGTTCAAGTTGACGAGCAACTGATCTTTTCCCTTCACCTTATAGTAGAGCGAAAACGTTCCGCTTCGTGTCACGGTACCGTACTTCGTCTTGACCGTCTTGTTTTTGATCAGCTCGACTTTGTCTTGCGCGATTGCTTTCTTCAGCGTTTCTGTCGCCTTGACGGTATAACCAAGCTGTTTGTTTTGAACCATCCCTTTTTGATAAGAGACGTTCGTCGCACCAAAGGCCGTCACCGGAATCAGACATGCCCCAATTAATAGTCCTGTCATTGCGATTCGTTTCATGCTGATTCCTCCTTTATGTATGCGATAATAATAAAATTCCCTTTCGTACAATAGGTAAACCTTATTCTCGAAAAAGATTTGACGGAATTGTCTAAATTTCTTACGATAAGAGTAACGAAACGAAATGGGGTTAAAAGGATGGCTGAACAAGAACAATTAACACAAGAACAGCTCGATAATCTGCTCAAGAACTCATTCGCGATGCAGGTACCAATCCTCGAGAAGTTCATGAAAGATACACATGACCGCTATGCACTCGCAACGACTTCTTTCAAACGGGATATGGACGCGATGAAAGAATCGGAATGGCATCAATTCTTCGCCGGCAAATTGTTACCGCACTTCTTCCTCGAGCATCTTGGATTCGGCGCTTCGTTCCGCTTCAACGGACACGATAAAGAAGTCGACCTCCCGGAAAACGTCGTCCCTGTCCGTAATGATGCAGATGACCAAATCGCGAAAGTCGTCCTCGGCGTCGAAAAAGCGATGAAGGACATGCACATCAAAAACCACAACCTCGTCGCGAAATTTTACCAAGAGACACTCGAACTCGCTTGCCAAATGGGCAGCCGCGTCGGCATGAGTGATGAATTCTATACACTCGTCAAACCGAGTCTCGTCCACGAAAACGAATCAAAATAAGCACTGACAGCCCCGCTCCTCTCGACGAGGAACGGGGCTTTTTTTACATTATAGACGAATAAAGAAACACGCTCCGCCTTGCGGACTCGTTCGAACGCCATAGACCAGTTCATGGCTGTCGAGAATCAAACGGCTAATCGCAAGCCCGAGCCCGTGCCCGGAACTGCCGTCTTGTTTGACGTACAAATCCCAAATCGTCGCCCGGTCGGACTCCGGGACGCCACGCCCCGCGTCCTCGACCGTCAATTCAGTCTCCGTCAGCCGAATGATGACCCGGCTATCAGGCGGAGCTGCCGCGTGGGCATTCATCAGGAAGTTGACGAGGACCCGTTCGAACATATGCCTGTCAACAAGACGCGTGACGGGCACAGCTTCAGCGACGAGTGCCACCCCCTCCTTCTCAAACGTCGCCTCCAACCGTCCGACCGTATCGAACACCAGGTCGTCTAGTCGCGTCTCAATCCGCTCGAGCGGCATCATCCCTCCGGCAAGCTTCGAGTAGACGAGCGTCTCATCAATCAATAGGCCGAGGCGATCCGTCTCCTCGATGATGCTGTCCGTGACATCCGGTAGTTCGTCTAGCGGAATCACCCCTGCTGCGAGCGCCTCCGTTTCGTTGCGGATGATTGCGAGCGGCGTCCGCAAATCATGGGTGATACCGGCGATGAATGACTTTTGCAACGTTTCTTTTTGGAGGAGTTGTTCCTGCATCTCATCGACGGCAGCAATCAACTCACCGACTTCATCATTCGGTCGTTCGGGTAGCGGGACGCTTTTTTTTCCCGCTCCGATTTGCTGGGCGACGGACCGTAAGTTGACGATCGGCCGCGTGAACTGTCGTCCCATATAATAAGCAAGCCCTGTCGCAAGCAACAAGGTCACGAGGAGCGCGACACCAATCGCCAAGTAGACACCGTTCAACGCACTACTCGCGAGCGGTGCATTCCGAATCGTCGTGATGACCGTGTCCCCCTCCTTCAGCTGATAGGTCAACAAACGTTGATTCTGAACATCAATCACGTCTTGTTGCTGCAACTTCTCGAGCGCCGGTAAGTTGACCGGTTGCGGTCCTCGTCCACCGAGGCGTTGCGTTTGTCCGTCGATCGTGATGAAACCTTGAATGTCACGGGGAAGCGGTTGATTGCCGTCGATCGCTTCTTGAATGATATTTGCTTCACGTGCGAGTTGACTGTAGCGTTCGTCTTCCGCAAACCGATTGACGAGCACCGCCGTCAAGATAAAACTCAAGCTACCCATGACGAGGAGCGGTGCGACGACCGCCAGTAAAAACTTCCGCATCAATTTACTCATTCCATCGCCTCCAGTCGATATCCGACCCGGTGGACCGTCTTTAACTGTTGTTTGATCGTCGGTAACTTATCACGCAATTGTTTGACGTGCGTATCGACGGTCCGGGTATCGCCACCGAACGTATATCCCCAGACATCATCCAGGATTTGATCGCGACTGAGTGCTTCACCGATATGTTCGACGAAATATGTCAACAGCTCAAACTCCATCTTCGCCAGACTGAGCGACTGCTCGCCGTTTTTGACGAGACGCGCTTTCGGATCCAGTGTTAAATCACCCAACCGGAAGGCGGTGTCTTTCGGACGCTGGTTCAGCGCCCGCTCGAGCCGAATCGTCAGTTCTTTCAAGACGACGGGTTTGACAAGGTAATCGTCTGCTCCGAGCTCAAGTCCGAATACACGGTCATCCGCTTCACCACGCGACGTCATCATGAAGACGACGGGCGGCATAGCGACCGCTTTAATCGACGGGACGAGCGACCAGCCGTCCCCATCCGGGAGTCGAACATCGACGAGGACCGCGTCAAACGTCGTTTTGCTTAAGGCGTCCTTCGCTTGTCCAATCGACATCGCGAGTGTCACTTCATATCCGTGGTGCCGTAAAAAACGTTCTGTCACGTGTGCTAACTTTACTTCATCTTCAATCAATAAAATATTCATCGTTATCCCTCCACATGCTTAGTGTACCGCCTTTTCCAGCCGATTTGCTTTTCTTGGCAATTTCTTTGCAACTTCCTCACAACTTCGTTTTCGATCCACGCTAACATACAAGGTGAAAGGAGTGATCAACCATGAAATTCAAAAAACAATGGATCACCGCACTTACAATCAGCGCATTAACAGTAGGAGGAGCTTCTGCTCTCGCTGCAACAAATGATAGCGATGCATCGAAAACGAAATCCGAGCGTCATCACTTCGAAGGTATGAAAAAAATGGACGTTACAATCCTCTTAGATAAACTCGGCATCACAGAAGACGAGGCACAAACAGCACGGGAAGCGAAGACATCGATCGCTGAGCTTGCAGAAGAAAAAGGCATCTCGTTCGCCGACTACAAAGCGGCTGAACTTGCAGCAACAAAAGAACAACTCGCTAGTCTTGTCGCGTCAGGGGATCTTACGAAAACACAATCCGCTGATATGTTAGAACGTCAAACGGAGCGCTTCAGCAAAGTCTCGAGCTATGACGAATTGAAAGAACAGCAGCCTAAAGGGCAACGTCACGGTGACAAGGGCGGTTTCTTTAATAAAGAACTCGTCGCAGATGTCCTTGCCGCACTTAACTTAAATCAAGAGGACTTCGATGCTGCGAACCAATCACTCGCCGCGTTCGCGAAAGCCCAATCAATCCAGTTCGCCGACTACAAAAAAGCGGTCATCGCCTCACAATCAGAACAACTTGACCAATTCGTCAAAGACGGTAAGATGACGGAAAAACAAGCGACGTCGATTAAAGAACGGATGACGGAAGAGTTCTCAGACATGACGAGTTATGACGAATTGCCGGATCGGGAAAAACAAGGACAAGGCAAACGTGACGGCGGACCACGCGACGTCTTCGGTGACACGACTGCAACGGTCTTAGCGAGTCTCAAACTCGATGAAGCGAAATTCGAAGCCGCCGATCAAGCACTTCCTGAATTTGCGGAAGCGAACGATATCGCCTTCGACGACTTCGAGCAAGCGGTCCTCACCTCTCAAACGGCTGCAATTGATGCGAAACTAGCAGACGGTTCCATCACAGAAAAACAAGCGACGTCGATGAAGGAACGGATGCAAGAACGTGCGGATCAGGTCTCAAGTTATGACGACCTTAAGCAAGGACCACGCGATGGTGGACAAGGTGGACGTCACCACGGAATGAACGAAAAGAATACGGATCAATCAACGGATCCGAATGCAAGCGAGACATCTGTCGATCTTGCAATCTAACTTTAGTTTCCCTACGCTAACGGATCGACATGTGCTTGCATGTGTTGATCCGTTTTTTTAGATTCCCTTTCTTTTTTTTTGAAAAAATAGGTCTATTCTTCGAACTTTAATTGCAATTGTTCTCACTTTAACCCGATACTAGAAAGGAGACGCGTTCTATTATGAATTACATTCTAGCGAGGAGATTTGACCATGACTTTTTTCGACGCTATGCAACGACTAAGTCGTTCATCTACATCCCCTCTGTTCATTGGTGGATTAGAACTCTCACATCCGGATAGCGCGGAATTTTTTTTCCAACAAAATGCGGATGTGATATTCTTCTTTAATCACCTCGGTGAAATCATCTATTTCAATGAACAATTACCTACGATACTCGGTTATTCGAGTGAAACGTTGTATGAGCACTTCGCCGTGTTTAATCCACCAGAACAAGTGGATGCGGTCACTTCATTTTTCGAGCGTGCCCTTGCTGGGGAAACCGTTCATTATACGGCGCAAGGATTACACCACGATCAACATCGACTGACGTTAAAGATTACGAACATGCCGATTTTTCAAGACAATCAAGTCATCGGCGTGTACGGGATGGCACGCGATATCACACGGGAGAAACAGCTTGAAGAGGATGTCGTTCAAATCCGTTCACA
This sequence comes from Exiguobacterium sp. QJM3NY_9, assembly GCF_056173545.1. Lineage (NCBI taxonomy): Bacteria > Bacillati > Bacillota > Bacilli > Caryophanales > Exiguobacterium > Exiguobacterium sp. QJM3NY_9. Next base: position 2,453,838 of record NZ_CM149679.1, read on the forward strand.
ACTCGAATTGACGGAACAAGTGCCGGAACTCGTCGTCTTTCATTACGATCCGTCTTCAAAGACGATTGAACAGTCTGTCTCCTTAATGAATTACTTAGGTGTGTCTTCCGACGCATTAGGGCAATTATCGCGCAAACAGTTACACAACCGGATTCACCCACGTGATTTCGATCCACTTCGCTTTCAAATGGAACGACTCATCGATCGTGAGGTCGAGATGTTCGAACAAGAGGTATCTGTTTTAAATGCCGCGAACGACTATCAGTTATTGCGATTAAAAGCATTTCGACGATCGGAAAGCGACACAGTGATTGCTGTTGTCCTATATGATTTATCAGAAGTCAGTGAGGCACGCCATCAATTAACGTTCGAGCGCGATCAAACACGTGAAATCTATGAAGCACTCGATGCTGCGATTTCTCAAATTGACCTCTCGACTGGACGTCTGTTATTTCATTCGCGGGGATTCTTGCAAATTTTTGAGGAACTACCAGAGGATTTGTGTTTGAGTCAAGATTGGTTATTCGAGCGTATCGATGAACGCGATCACCTTGCGATGCAACAATTTATTGAGCAACTGACATCCGGTAAAGCTGGAACGCTCCAGTATCGTCTCCGCTTTTCCGATGGTCGGCTAAAATGGATTGAAGATCAGCAACTGCCTGTCTTCCATCTCGATGGGACGATTGCTTATTCGAACAGCATCATGCACGATATCACGCTTCAAAAAGACTACGAGGAACGCCTGCAACAACTGGCACTCCGTGACACCGTAACCGGTCTGCCGAACCGTGTCGCGTTGACCGATACAATCAACGCCTGGATAAAAGCAGACCGCCCTTTTTCGATTTTGTCAGCCTCGTTTAATCGCATCACGGAAATCAACAATGCGTTCGGACATGCTTCTGGAGATCAGTGGCTCCAGGCAACCAGTCAATTGCTGCAGACCGAGAAACCGGACGACGTCTTTCTCGGACACCTCGGTGGCGACGAGTATACGCTGCTCGTGCCCGCCAGCTATACGGACGATGTGACGTCTTGTGCGGAAAAGTTACTCGACCTGTCGGCTCGTCCGATTCTCATCGAGCCCTATGCGTTATTCGCCCGTATTTCAGCCGGTGTCAGCCGGTTTCCGGAAGACAGTCGCGATGCTGTCGAGTTGCTAAAACACTCGTATACAGCATTACGACGTTCGCGCCGCGAGGATCATAATGCCGTGCATCACTATGCTTCGAGCCTCGACATCGATTATTATCGTCGCTATCGTCTCGAACAAGATTTACATTATGCGATTGAGCGCGATCAATTGTTCCTTGAATATCAACCGAAAGTCGACAGTTGGACAGGAAAGATCATCGGCCTTGAAGCCTTAATCCGTTGGCAACATCCCGAATGGGGACGGATTCCGCCAAACGACTTCATTCCTCTTGCCGAGGAAAGTTCATTGCATCTGGCGATTGGCGACTGGGTCGTCGATACAGCTTGTCAGGCGATGAAGACGTGGGCCCGTGCCGGGGCGAACCTGATTCCGATTTCGGTCAATGTATCACCAAAGCGTTTTTTAATCCCCGGGTTCGAACGTCAAATCGAACAGGCGTTGTTGAAGTATAGCCTGTCTCCACATTTGCTCGAACTTGAAATCACGGAAGCTGCCTTAATCATGGATGATCCGAACACAAGCCGGATGCTGGAGCATTTAAGCCACCTCGGCGTCCGGATTGCTTTAGATGATTTCGGTAAAGGCTACTCGTCGATGGTCTACTTACAGCGTTATCCGATTGATGTCGTCAAAATCGACCGCCAATTCGCGACGCATATCGCGGACGATGCGAAAGCACAAGCCATCGTCAAAAGTATTCTCTACATGGCGTCCGTCTTTAATCTTTCCGTTGTTGCAGAAGGTATTGAAACGATACGACAGCTGGAAACGTTCCGTGCATTGAATTGTCCGAATATCCAAGGATATTTGTTCAGTCGCCCTGTTCCGACCGACGTCATGCAAAGCTTCCTGTTACGCGAAATTTTGTATCCGATCGAAGCCTGTTCGCTCGCCGGCGACAGTACCCCGAGCTTTTCTGTTGAAGGAAAAATTAAAATGCTGACGCACCATGAGACGGAGCTCGATTTTAACTACTCGGATATTCATGCGCATCAGACGGATACGCGCCACTTGTACTTTTCGACCGAGGTCCCGCTTCCGCTTAATACCGCGACCTTCGAAGTCCGTTTATCCGAAGGGATACAACTTGTCAGCTTTACACTGACCGTCATCGGTTTCGAACAAGGGCAATATATCGGAAAATATACTTCGAGTCCTGAAGCAGAACTGGTCTTACGTTTTTTCCAATCGATTCGCCCGCTCGTCTAATCATTCGCACTAAGGTTGCTCTCGCATGCCTTAGTGCTTTTTTGTTATAGTAAACACAGAAACACTTTTCAAAAAGGAGGAATTCGATGAGTGGCGCGACCCAAACGAAAGCTCACCGACGAACGACAAAATGGCAACTTGTACGCCGCCTTTTGTTATTGACGATTGGGGCCATCGTCTTCGCAATCGGCCTGAAAGGATTCCTCGTTCCGAATAATATCATCGATGGCGGGATTGTCGGGATTTCCATCATCGGCTCAAAACTGACGGATACGACACTCGCATTATGGCTCTTCTTCTTAAATATCCCGTTCATCTTTTTTGGTTACAAACAGATTGGTAAGACCTTTGCCCTGTCTACGCTTTATGCAATTTTCATCATGGCGGTCGCGACGAAATTACTCGAAGGCATCGGACCGATGACGAACGTCGATCTCCTTGCGACCGTCTTCGGTGGTTTAATTCTCGGAATTGGCGTCGGTATCGTCATCCGGGCCAGTGGATCGCTTGACGGGACAGAGATTCTTGCTGTTTCCTTCAGTCGCTCGACCCCTTTTTCCGTCGGTGAAATTGTGATGTTCTTTAACGTCTTCATCCTCGGAGCAGCCGGATTCGTCTTCGGTTGGGACCGGGCGATGTACTCGCTGATTACGTATTTCATTGCCTTCAAGACAATTGATGTCGTCATTGACGGACTCGATCAATCAAAGAGTGTGTGGATCATTTCCGAGAACTACGAAGAAATCGGCCTTGCCATCATGGACCGGCTCGGTCGGAGCATGACGTACTTAAATGGAGAAGGATCCTTTTCCGGGGATGATAAGAAAGTCATTTTTTGTGTCATCAGCCGGCTCGAAGAAACGAAATTAAAAGAAATCGTCCGCGACTTCGACGAACAGGCCTTCATCGCCATCGGCAACATTCATGACGTCCACGGTGGCCGCTTCAAGAAAAAAGATATTCATTAATTCACAGTTGTTCGAGAAAGGGAGTCGCGCCGTTGTTGAAGAAACATCGCAAGAAAATCATCGGGGGATTGATCCTCGTCATCGTTCTTTTGTTGATTGCTCTCGTCGGAATTTCTGCTTATGTCGGTTCGTCCTTAACGAAACCGGAACGGGAAGCATTGACGACGAACCCTAAAAAAGCGGAAAAACTGGCTTATGAAGACGTCTCCTTCCGCTCGCTAAAAGATCGCACGCGTTTATCCGGCTGGTGGATTCCGAGTGAGGACGCGAAACTGACAATCGTCTTTGCTCACGGCTATGGGAAAAACCGGGAACAGACGGATGTCCCCATCTTCCCGCTCTTCAAAAAATTTCATGATGCCGGCTATAACGTCTTAACATTTGATTTCCGCGGGTCCGGGATCTCGGAAGGAAAACGTGTCACGGTCGGGGCAAAAGAACAAGATGACTTGCTGACAGCTGTCAGCTATGCCAAATCACGTGCTTCAGAGCCGGTTGTTCTTTATGGTATCTCAATGGGCGCTTCGACTGCCCTTGTCACGGCTCCAAAAGCAGATGTCGCCGGTGTCATCGCGGATAGTCCGTTCAGTGATTTAGAAAATTATTTAGAAACGAACCTCCCCGTCTGGAGCGGGTTGCCGAACTTCCCGTTCACACCCGTCATCCTGCAAGTGACGCCTCCACTGACAGGGCTGAACCCGGAACGTGTCAAACCGATTGAAGCGATTCGACGGATTGATCTTCCCATCCTGATGATTCATGGCAAGGACGATGATGCGATTCCGGTCACGGAAAGCATGCGCCTTCAAAAAGCGGCGCCACATTCTGAGCTTTATGTGACGGAAAACGGCGGACATGTCCAGTCTTATGCCCATGACCGCAAAGCCTATGAAGACAAGGTCCTATCTTATTTAGAAGACATCAAATAGTTGTACTAACCTTGCCGAAAAAAGAGTATTCATACGCCGATTCAGATTGGAGCACGGTAAATATGAACACACTTTTAATTCTTTTGATGCTTGTCCTTACATTCGTGATTGTCAGTCTGGGTGTATTCTTTTTAAAGTTTTCCGCTACTCCCAATCCATCGACACGCGTCTCCGGATTGATTTTAGTCGGCGCCGGAGCCATCGGTTGTATCGTATACGTTGTAGCAACTCTTTAATTAAGGAACAGTCGCTGTACCTTCAATCTCTTAATCCAGAAAAAAGAGTCAATCCAAGCTGATCTTGTATCAGTAGGTTAGACTCTTTTTTGTTTGGGACGACTTCACTAAAATGATTCGAAGTAGAGAAAACACGGCGACTACGCTTATGACGTGTGAACATGCTATAACGAGATGCAATCCATTCGCGCTTCCCTGTCTCGCCTCGTCTTCAAAGCGGCAATGTTCCGCGCCGCTACAGCAAAGCTGCAGGGTCGCGACCGATTGCTTTTCGCTTTAAAAGCGATTCGAGACAGATTGCGCTCTAAACCGCCTGCATGTCTGGATTTCTGTCACGGTATTACCTAAAAAGCGTCACGTTTCGTTGACTCCTACGGGAAAAAGTGCGTTTTTAACGCACTGTCAGAGGCAGGCAAGACCCTGCTCGTTGTCCGTAAAGACCAAGGAGCAACGGCTTGCGCCTCGCCCGAGGAAAGCAACGAAAAAAGAGACGCTTTCTCTCCCGATAGTTCGTTGTCTACAGTCTGAGTACGTTTTTAGCGCACTTTCAAAATCAGGCAAGACCCTGCTCGTTGTCCGTAAAGACCAAGGAGCAACGGCTTGCGCCTCGCCCGAGGAAAGCAACGAAAAAAGAGACGCTTTCTCTCCCGATAGTTCGTTGTCTACAGTCTGAGTACGTTTTTAGCGCACTTTCAAAATCAGGCAAGACCCTGCTCGTTGTCCGTTAGGACCAAGGAGCAACGGCTTGCGCCTCGCCCGAGGAAAGCAACGAAAAAAGACGCTTTCTCTCCCGATTACACGTTGTCTACACGTTTAAACCCAGCTACTACACTGTTCAGAAACCGCGGCAAAACATTAAAGTTCCGGACTCTTGCTAACGACAAAAAACACTTACCCACACGCCTCATCCTGCCAAGCGTCATGTGTAAGTGTTTCTCTTTTAGTCAGGTCATCATCGTTTTAAAACCGCACTTCCGACGATTTTCAAGACTTCTGGTCGACTGAGCTTCTCTTTTCCCCGAGCGAGCGCATCCAGCGTTCCATGTGCGAGGGCAAGTGGAATCTTACAAAACTCATAGATCGTCGTCTCTTTCGGAATCGACGCGAGATACCGGTCCGCTTCTGCCAAGTTATCCTGCGCGTACATAAACATCGTCTCCGTCGTCCAACCGGGTGGGAAGTACCCGACACCACGTTCTGCGTCTTCTTGTTGATTCCGTAAGATGTTAACTGCTTGGAGTCCCCGACCAAAACCAATCGCCTGTTGCTTGTCCGTGACGATACCCGCTTTCCAGTACCAAATATCTGACAACATGACACCGACGAGTCCCGCAACATAATACGTGTACTCATCAAGATCCGCTTCCGTTTCGACCGTCCAATCACGTTCTGCCCAGACGGCCATCCCTTCTGCCATCTCTGCCGTCGATTCAAGAACTTTCGCTCGGATACCACTCGGGCAGTAGGCAATCCATTCTGAAAGACGAAGTGTCACTTCCGGCAACTGATTTGCATACGGTGCAATCAATGCTTGATAAGCAGCTCCCGAAAACGTTCCACGCATCTGGAGGGCCGTCTCCCGAAGGAGCGTCGTCTTGACGTCTGTCGGCAAGTCTTCATGGTCCTCAATCTCATCAATCGCACGCATGCACAGATAGGCAGACCCGACTGCCTCTTGCAGTTCTTGCGATAGGCGACTGATTGGTATATAAAAGGTTCGGCTCGTCGCTTTTAGTACACGATTCGCATCTTTTTTCAGCTGCTTCGTCTCATTCATTGCTTACACTCCCTCTTTGTCTAAAAAGGTTTCTTTTCTCTACATTACTATACACGATTCGAAAGGAATGAGCATTTTTTTCGTGGAAATGAAAAAACTTCTTTTGGTCGCGTGCGCACAAAAGAAGTTCACCTCATTATTCAGAACGCTGTTTTAACAACTGACTCATCAATCCGGTACTTCGAGATGCTTCCGCATTTTCATCTTGGATTGCAAGATAAATTTCTTTCCGATGGATGTCGATATGACGTGGTGCCTCGATTCCGAGTTTGATTTGGTCTCCTTCGATTGCAAGAACCGTCAACTCGATATCATCCCCGATTTGAATCGCTTCCCCCGTTTTACGTTTTAAGACGAGCATCAGCGACCACCTACTTCCGTTAGACTACCAATCACATGCCGGTTTGAATACGTTTCATCAAGGATGACCTGTTTCGCTTGCCGACGTTTCGTCTCCATGACGAACGGTGCGCGTAAGTTCGTCGTCGACTCCTCGAACCGCTCACGTAACGTGACCGTCGTATAGACAGCGACTTGTGCCGTATCTTGGATACCGAGTTGTTCTTTCGCTGATTCTGGTAATTCAAAGACATACTCCGGATCAATCCAAAACGGATTCGTCACGACGAATGCGCATTCCGTTTGATCAATCGATTGGAAGGACCAGAACGGAATGCCTTCTCCGAACGGTAATAAGATAAAACGACGTGCCTCTGGAAAACCGGGTACTTCGGAAGCGAACGTGATGATTTCACTTTCCTCGATTTGAACCATTCCAAAAAAATCTGTTTCGATATGCATGTGATTATCCTTCCCCATCGAATATGCCGCCGACTGGCCACATATCCAGTTGATTTTGTTCCCGTAGGTAAATTTCTGTCGTGCCTGGCGTGACGTTTAATTCCGGTCGATGTATCTCAACATCAATTCGCGGTTTTTGCGCCGTATAGTTGACACGCACCTCTGCCGGTGTGTAATTGATTTTGACCCGGTCGAGACTGCGTGGCGTAAAGCCGAGCGTCGTCACTTCTGCCGGTGGTGCTTGCCGGGACGTCGCGATACGAGCAACGGCATCTCCCCGTTGTTCGATCCGCATCAACTGATCCCCTTCAGCTGCTGCCCGTCCGACTGCTTGTTGTCCCATTTGTCGTCCGTAATCAGCATAACGCTGAACGGATTCAAATGCCGGGATTCGTCCGATTTCAATCCAGGCCTGGGACGAATCAATTTCGAGTCGTGCCGCGACCGTTTCGAGCGACAGCTCGCCTTTCGGTTGCTCGATTGACAAGGACGCTTGTTGTTGGTGTTGTTCAAGTGTCGCCCGTGTCGTATTGATACCGATTTTAGCAGACGTTTGACGCATTTCAAGATGCGGAAGGTTCATCTCCCGTCACCTCCTTAACGTAGGAAATCGAGTAGTGTCGGTTGAATGATTCGCGCCCCGGCACTGAGTGCGGCCCGGTGAAGCGTCTCGTACGATTTGAGTTCCATGATGACTTTTTCCGCTTCGATGTCTTCGTTATCTGACATCACCGTTTTTGCGATGATTTCTTGATCTTCGAGACGCGAGGCATTTAGTTCAAGACGATTGACGCGTGCACCAAGGTCCGCTCGTGTCTCGACCGTCTTATTCAACATGTTATTCAAGTCCGTAATCATCGCAGATAACGTAGCTCCGTTATTTGTACTATCACCTGGATTGCCATCAGCCTTTTTTCCACCTAACTCATTGACTAATTTTTTCAATGTTTCGAATGTTTCTTTTCCGAAGACGCCTCCGGTTGTCCCATTCGTAGGTGTGACATTCACTTGAACACGAATACCTGAAGACACTTCGTACTCAATTTTTCCATTTTGCGGTGTCGCGCCATTGGTGAAAATCTGATCGACGTCAGAGATACTCGTCGTATCGTTTAAGAAGGTTTTTAATTTCGTCATATCGATGAAGGGCTGATCGGTTTGCGTGCCATTAAAGATTTGTTTCTCATTATATTTCGTATTGGCAAGTGTTCCGATGTGTTCAATCAACTGACCGACTTCACTTTGGATTGCTTTTCGCTGGGTCGCATCGTACGTATCGGTCGCGGCTTGTGTCGTAAGCTCTGTGATGCGTCGCATAGCAGATGTCACTTCATCTAATGCAGAGTCCGTCAAATCCATCCATCCTGTTGCTTCATCAACATTCTTCTTAAATTGATCGACCTCTCGAACTTCGGTCCGGTACCGAATCCCTTGCATCGCAACGACTGGATCTTCCGATGGTTTTTGAATTTTTTTACCGCTGATCAATTGTTCTTGTAATGTACTCAGTTTTTGATAGCTTGACGAAAGGTGTCCGATATTCGTCTTCGTCAGCATTGTTTGGGTTACGCGCATGCTGTTATCCCCTTTCTCTATTCATTATCGACCAACAAGACCCATTCCATTGATGATTTTATCGAGCATCTCATCAACCGTCGTAATATTACGTGCTGCAGCATTGTATGCATGTTGGTATTGAATCATCATCGTCATCTCTTCATCGAGTGAAACGGCTGAAACCGACATCCGGCGTTGATCCGCATTCTCCATCAGGACGCTCGCGTTTTTCCCGAGATCAATCGTCTGACTCGTCGAAACACCCATATCCCCGATGATCGATTGATAAAATGAACCGATCGTTGTAGGTGAAGTCCCTAGCCCTGAAATAGCTTGCGTCTTGATATTTGCCAAGGCAAGTGCCCCTGAGCTATCTCCGATGTTTCCATCTTTAGACGTCGCGATGTTTGAAAGGCTGTCCAAAATATCTTTCCCAACTGCAATCGTTTTCGCTGAAATATCTGTTCCGCTAGAAGAAACAAAAAATTTATCCGTTCCCGCAACAACGTTCGGTGTTCCGTCTGGATTTTTACCGACCGTTTGATTGGCTGCGTGAGCAAGGTTAAACGCACTTGCAAAACTTGAAGCAATTTGGTCCAACTGCTTCATCATTTTTGGATATTCACCTGAAACACCTGTTGCTCCATCATTTTGATATCCGTACATCTGCATCAATCCCCACAGCTTACCGTTTGAGAATCCAGATGTCTCCGTGAACTTCACTTCTCCACCATTATTTTCATAGCCTGTGTAGACATTAGTACTCGTATCAAATTTAAGGTCTAATGATTTTGCTTTCTCTACATCCGTTCCATTCGGAATGATGATCGTAACTTCAACCCGTCCCTCCGCTATTTTCGAAGTATTTCCCATCTGTCCTAAAGTAATGGCCTCGATGTCAATCGGTACTTTTTTAAAATCAACGTACGTCGATAACTCATCGAAGTAACGGTCCCGTTCATCGTAGAGGTCATTTGGGAGGACACCGAGTGGCTCGACCGTATGAATTTGTTCATTAACATTGTCGATTTTCTTCAACAAGTCATTTACTTTTTTCACCGAGACATCGAGTTCATTTTTTAAGTCTCCTTGCACTTTTTCAAGAGAGGTAGCCAAATAGTTAAAGGTTTTCGTTAACGTGTCTGCTTGTTGACGAACGACACTTCGTGCACCTGAATCTTGCGGATTTTTCGAAAGACCTTGCAGTGATGCCCAAAATGAATCGAGCGTTTTCGCAAGCCCTGTATCCGAAGGTTCATTGATGATATCTTCCATCCGACTAAAAGCAATTGCCTTTGTCGAATAGTAAGCATATTTCGTTGACTCGTCCCGGTATTGCTTATCCACCATCAAGTCTCGTAAACGTTCGATCAACTCGCCACGGACTCCCGTTCCGAATTGCGCGTTCTTACCTCCACCAAGCGATACAGATAGTTGTTCTGTTGTCGCTTGCACAAGTCGTTGTCGCGAAAAGCCCGCTGTTCCTGCATTTGAAATATTATTCCCTGTCGCTTGAAGTGCCCATTGACTTGTCGTTAAAGCCCGACGCCCAGTCTCAAGCCCCATAAAAGTTGATGCCATTCGTCTACCTCCTTAAGCATTCCGGTTGAAGTGTGTGCGGTCGAGTGCGGACTGACCATATGTAAAATCATCGGCTTCCGGGATCAGCAATTGTAAGTGCCAATCGAGATAATGAAGCGATTGTTCGAGTAATTCAGCGTTCAGGTCGTTCAGTCGTTTGAGCTGACCGATCGTCTGTAACAAGCGGCGTAATGAAGCGACATCCTCCGGGTGATCTTGTAACCACTCGGTCATCGTCACCTGTCCCATCCGTTCAAGCCGTTGTTGTTCGAGCTGTTCAATCCGTTTCAGATGTACCGGTTCTTCTTTGACGATTTGTGAGAGTCGCTTCATATCATTTTGAATCAAGATTGTCTTTTTTTCTTTTGCAAGATCCAATAAAGCATCGTGCTCACTTACGAGTTGTTCAAGAATTTCCATCCGATTGCCTCCTCACAGTTTGCTCTTCATATAAAAAGCGACCCGCGCATCCGTGCCCCGAGTCGCCTCTACTGTCATAGTTGTCCCTCTTACAAGTTCAAAAAACGCTCCGCGATTTTTTTCGCGTCTGGTTTATAGGTTCCATCCTGAATGGCTTGACGAAGGGATTCGATTTTTTCGGTCCGTGATGTTGGTGTCTCATTGAAACGCGCACGCGCTTCACTCGAGATCGTCACTTCATCCGGCCGATTCGTACGTTTTGCTTCTGTTCCTTCTACTGCTTGATTTCTTTCGTACGCTTTAGGCATATTCACCCATTTCGTAGAATCAATTCGCATGTGAACACCTGCTTTCTAGATTACAAGATTCTTAATTCATGTTCGATACGTTCTCGGTTTCGAAGGGGCAGAAGAATCTAGCATCGCTTGGGCGAGGTCGCGTCGTAATTTCTCACGACAATCGGCACAGATCGTACCGTCACGGGAAGGTTTCCCGCAACTCTCACACGTGATTTCCATCTGTGTGATTTCTGACATCAGTAAACGCCCATCCCTAATGTACCGGAGGACTGTTTCTCGTTTGACCCCGACCGCTTGCTCAACATCAATAGGTGAGGTTCGGATTTTCCGCCGTTCTCGCAGGAACTCACGCACCTTCTCAAAATCAGTATGATCTTTCCTAATGCAATCGATGCACAGGTCAGAAGATTGACGAACAAATAATTTCCCGCAAGATTTGCAGTTTAATACATCCATTTCCTTCACCTCATTATGAATATCGGCAGAAATGAAGAATTCTTAAACACTTCGAAATAAAGTTACGGCAGAAATTTCTTTTGCACCGGCTTCACGTAGTCGCAAAGCCGCTTGATGCAAGGTCGTTCCCGTCGTATACACATCATCGACGAGTAAAATCGTTTTCCCCTCGACGGAAGTGATCACTTCATACGGATTGGCTCGAGACAGGCGCTCTCGCCTTGCCTTGCGACTTTGCGCCGGACCATCTGAACGTGCCAAACACAATGCGACCTTTCCACGCATCATCCGGGCGATGCCTTCCGCCTGATTGAAACGCCGTTCACTCAGTCGCTCTCGACTGAGCGGAATCGGCACAATGAAATCCTGTTTCACTTTTACCTTCTTCAGCTCTTCTTTAAACACGTCCAACAGCGCCGTATCCCCTAAAAACTTATAGCGCTTCAAAAAATCCTTTGCGGTTGCCTCATATAAAAACAATGGGTCCGTCTTCAAATCATGACCGAGTCGCCGCCACTGCTGACAATCGCTACAAAGGGTGAGACCCGGTTTTCCACAGTCCGTGCATTCCCCTCTTTTTACAAACTTTATTTTACAGGTTCGACATACCGTTTGCCTAGTCCATACGTTCGACAATGACCAGCTCGGTAAAAAAAATTGTTGGCAAAGCAGACAATTCATCGGAAACCCTCCCGGTTCGCACGCTGAATATCAGCGATTGCTTCGTATAGCGCATTCGATCGATCATTTGCGAAAAAGATGACTTCCCCACTCGGGAAATCGACATCTCGCCCGACACGTCCACTGATTTGAATCAATGCCGCTGCCGTAAACGACACGTCTGCATCGACGACGGCGACTTGGACGTTCGAAAAGGTGACGCCACGTTCTAAAATCGTCGTCGTCAATAAAATCGTTGCCGTCGTCCGAAAGCGTTCGACCTTAACGATCCGGTCAGGATCTGCCGCGTGGACCGTTTCAGCCGTTAACCCCGCTTGTTCGAGTCGCTCCTGCCATAACGCGAGTACGGCAACGGTCGGCACAAAGACGAGTCGTGGTTTGTCTGCGTGACTGTGAAGCCATTCAATCAAACGGGCTGGTGTATAGGAAAAGTGGAGTTGCGGAACGGGTAACGGGAAGCCGTGATACCGCCGCATCAGGCGGACGGTCGGCAGGCGTTTGTTCCTAAAGGAAGGGGTTGCACTGAGAAGGATGAGTGATGCCGAGCGGCACATCACCCGTTTGACGTAGCGATGTAGCGTCCGGTCCGTACTGTAAGGAAAGGCATCGACCTCATCGATGAAGACGACGTCAAAGCAAGCACGGTAATGAATCAATTGATGGGTCGTACTGATCGTGATATCTCCGAGCTGAAGACGTTCCTCCGAGCCGCCGAACAACGAGACGATCCGCGCGTCCAAAAAAGCACGTTTGACGTGTAACGTTAATTCTCGGACGACATCCGCCCGTGGCGTCGTGATGAGGACACGTTTCTTCAGACGCAGTGCCGTCTCGATGCCAGGAAACAGCATCGGTGTTTTTCCTGCACCGCAGACAGCGTGGACGAGCAAACGTCCTTGTTGCTCAATCGTTCGTTCAATCGCCGTCGCAATCCGTTGTTGGTCGGGTGTTAATGCGAGCGGCTCGTGCCGACTCGGCAGGACGGAGTCAAGCGGACGGGCATCCGTGACGAGCGTATCACACGTTCTTAATTTACCGAAGATGAGGCAGTGCCGACAATAGTAACAGTGTTTCCCGCACGTACATGGTCCGCGTGTCGGCAGTCCCCCGCATCGTTGACACCGCCATGTCACAGCAGGGTACCGACGTTCATTCGAACCAAGCGAAACCTTTACTTGATCGCTCGGAATCAGGCGTCCTCGAATATCCATGACTCACTCCCTTTCTTGATGAGACTCCCCTTCCTTTCGTCAGTCTTGCGTGCGCTTCCTGCCGGCAGTGTAAAGACGAGTCAAAAAAGAAAGAACATCCCATTGAAGTGATGTTCTTTCTCGGTGCAACACTTATTTCATTAATCCGCTTTGTACCACGTGATCCCGATCGCACCAGGACCAAGGTGTGTCCCGATAACCGGACCGAACACACTCATTTCAATTTGCGCTTTCGGGAACCGTTGCTCGAGCACTTCGATTTCAGCACGTGCTTTGGCATCGTCTTCGGCATGGATGACACCGATGACATATCCTGCACCCTCATTATGAATCGTATCTTCCATCATCTCTTCAATCCGTTTAACCGCCCGTTTGAACGTCCGAATCTTTTCGAACGGAACGATTTTCCCATCGACGAAATGAAGAACCGGTTTAATCTTTAAGAAAGAACCAACGACGGCTTGCGTCATACTGAGACGTCCGCCCCGTTGTAAATGCTCTAAATCATCAACGACGAAATACGCACGAATCATCCCTTTAAGATCTTCAAGACGTGCGACGATTTCTGTTGCCGTCGCCCCGGCATCACGCATCCGGACAGCCTCCTTCACTAAGAATGCTTGCGGCATACATGAAATTCGTGAGTCGACCGGGTGAACTTGAACGTGATCCACCATCATATTAATGGTATGTAAAGCTTGATACGTTCCACTAATCCCGCTTGATAACGTAATTCCGATGATATCAGTTCCCGCCGGTAGTCGTTCAAAGGCATCCGTGATGTCACCGATGTTCGGCTGCGAAGTCGTTGGCAGACTTCCCGTTTGAATCTTCGCATAAAACTCAGGGACTGAGATATCGAACCCTTCCCGGTATGCGTCACCATCAAAAATGACGCTGAGCGGTGCGACATGAACATTATTTTCTTCACAATAGGTAGTTGGCAGATAGGCTGTACTATCCGTTAAAATCACAATCTGGCTCATCCGTGAATTTCCTCGCTTTTAAGAGTTCCGTCGTGACTTGTAATTTTCTGACACGTCACAATCGTTATTAAGTGTATCATAGTTCGTTTCGATACAAAAACAAAGACGGCGCCGCTTTGGCAACCGTCTTTTTATTATACGACGACGACCCAGCCGCGTCGAATTGCTTCGACGACAGCACCTGTCCGGTCGGGTACATTCATTTTCCGCAAAATTGAGGAAACATGATTTTTGACTGTTTTCTCACTGATATAGAGCGTATCACTAATCGCCCGGTTCGAGAAACCGTCAGCAAGCAACTGCAGTACTTCGCACTCACGACGCGTCAAGACGTGTAACGGCGCTTCCGCGACACGTTTTTCAATCGGTTGGGAAGACATCGTTTGTTTCATCTTCATCAAACGACGGTACTCTTGCAAAAGGTTTGGTGTGACTTTCGGGTGGACGTATCCCCCTTCGCGATAGACGGAACGAATCGCATTCACGAGTTCATCCGTCGCCATTTCTTTCAGAAGATAACCAACCGCTCCTGCGCCTAACGCGTGCATGACGTACGTCTCATCGTCATGAATCGACAAAATGATGACGCGGACATCCGGATGGACCTCCATGAGACGTTTTGTCGCTTCAACACCATTGACTTGCGGCATATTAATATCCATTAAGACGATATCCGGTTGATGGGCTTCGACGAGCGGAATCACTTCCGCTCCGCTCGCCCCTTCCGCGACAACGATGAATTCTTCTTCAAAATCAAGAATCCGTTTGACGCCTTCCCGGAATAACTGATGATCGTCGATGATGACTACTTTTACTTGCTCGTTATTCACTGTGTTTCCCCTCTCGCTTCGGATTCTTCGATCGGAACCCCTACCTTGATGACCGTTCCTTTGCCTGGTTTCGTTTCGATTTCAAACGAACCATCAATCAATTCAATTCGCTCACGCATACCAACAAGTCCGAACGACTCATCGCACGAAGCGAAAATTTCATCAAAGTCAAACCCGATCCCATTGTCCTTTACATGAATACGGACAGAATGATGATACTGTTCTATGATAATACGAATGTCATTCGCTTTGGAATGCTTAACTGCATTTTGGACGGCTTCTTGAACAATTCGGAAGACAGCGACTTCATACGTCGACTCAATCCGCTCCCCACCGCCAAGATAATTAAAATGAATCGGAATGTTCGAAATTTCCTGCATATGACGAAGATAACGCTCGAGTGTCGGAACAAATCCAAGATCATCAAGTGTCATCGGACGTAAATCATAAATGATCCGGCGAATATCCGCGAGCCCGTCACGAATCAAGGTCCGGAGGCGATGTATTTCTTCAAAGGCTGCTTCTGCTCCGTTGTGCTGGTGAATCTTTTCAATCAAATCTGCACGAATCAAAACGTGAGCAAGCGTTTGTGCTGGTCCATCGTGCATGTCTCGAGATAAGCGCCGTCGCTCATTTTCAGCCGACTGAAATACTTTTAAGCCCATCTCTTGTTTTTGCATCGCCTTTTCATACTTTTCATTCATGACCTGCATATCGTCCGTCAAAAAATTCAGGACAACCGAGACGCGACTGATCAGCATATCGGCTCGCTCAATCGTCTCATCGAGGTGGACTAAGCGACGCTCGAGTTCATCCCGCCGCTTTCGGCAGTTCATTTCATCCCGTTGGTTGATGAACGACTCGAGTTGAAGGGCATTCGCCGTTTCGTAGGCGCTTCTGACGTCTTGTTCGGAGTAATGATCGAAGTTCTTGCTGACGACGACGAGTCGTGCTTTTGAATCCTTGATCAGTCGTTCCAGTCGTTCGGCTTCTTTAATATAGTCATGAACACGCGTCTTCAAATCCCGTAACTCCTGTTGGATTTCTGCGTATTGTTCTCTTGAATCTTCTGTAATTCGAACGATTTCTTCCCGACTTTCTTCTACGACACCAATGATGTTCTGTACGATATCATTCAAGGACAGCCGCTCCCTCATCTCATTCGTCATGCTACTCCCTCCAGTCCCCGTGGTTGTCTCTCTCCCGATTCGTCGTTATGCTAGAAAGAACTAGTTAACGAGGAGGACATTTTTGATTATGTCATTATTTAATTATTATACAGTAAAAGAAAATGGTTTCCATGAAATCATTATACAAAAGTCACGATTTATTACATATTTAGCACGCGCTACCTCTGAGCAAGAAGCACAGGGCTTCATCGCGGCGATTAAAAAGCAACACCATGACGCCAATCACAATTGTTCAGCGTACGTCATCGGTGAACGAAATGACATTCAAAAAGCGAATGATGATGGTGAACCGAGTGGAACGGCCGGCGTTCCGATGCTCGAAGTGTTGAAAAAACGTAATCTCCGGAATACGGTTGTCG
Organism: Exiguobacterium sp. QJM3NY_9; assembly: GCF_056173545.1. NCBI lineage: Bacteria > Bacillati > Bacillota > Bacilli > Caryophanales > Exiguobacterium > Exiguobacterium sp. QJM3NY_9. The sequence continues at coordinate 2,470,487 of NZ_CM149679.1, forward strand.
TCGTCACCCGCTACTTCGGAGGAATCAAGCTCGGCGGCGGTGGTTTAATCCGTGCTTACGGCACAAGTGTCTCAGAAGGATTGAACACAATCGGCGTCATCGAACGCGTCTCCCACGACCTCCTTGAAGTGACGGTCGATTACACATGGCTCGGAAAATTAGAAAATGAACTCCGGGCGACGCGTCACATTATCGACCAAATCCATTACCTCGATCATGTTCAACTCGACGTCCTCGTCAATTCAAACGATCTCGCCCCATTCATCGAGTGGATGACGAACTTGACGAATGGGCAAGCGAAGATACACGAAAATGGTTCTCGCTACATCGAGCACGATGTGACCTGACGTGACATTCTGTCTCGACCTGCTATACTGTTTGTAAAGAATTTAAAAGTTTTTTAATTATTCAGTAAAGTTAGGGGCAATGAACAGTGGAGGATTCTACACGATCTCGTTCTAATAAACGAAAGTCAAAACGCTCTTGGTTTAAGATTTTCGTCACCGCATTTCTCATCGTCTTAGTCACAGGTGGCGCTACGTTCGCCTACGTCGCACATAAAACCTTTCAAACAGCCAACAAAACAGAAGTGAAATTATCCCGTGGTGAAAAATCAGAAAAACGTCCAGCGGCCGTCGATTTGACGAAAGATCATTTCTCCGTCCTGCTCGTCGGGACGGACGAACGCCCTGGTGACACTGCTTCACGATCAGACACGATGATTGTCGCCACCTTCAATAAAGCGGAAAAGAAAGTCAGCATGTTGAGTATCCCCCGGGATTCCCTCGTCATGATTCCGTCTGTCGGCTATGAAGATAAAATTAATCACTCGTATGCGTTCGGAGGAATCGATTCAACGATTGAGACGGTCGAGAACTTGCTCGATATCCCGATCGACTATTATGGCTCAATCAACTTTAATGGTGTCGTCGCGATTGTCGATGCAATTGGCGGAGTCGACGTCGACGTCAAGTTGCCGATCGACACACTCGATTCATCTGATCAACAGAGCGGCGTCAAGCTCGATCCCGGCGTTCAGACATTAACCGGTGAAGAAGCACTCGCTTATGCCCGGATGCGCTACGAAGATCCCGAGGGTGACATCGGCCGTACAAAACGCCAACAACAAATTTTACAAGCCATCATCGATGAATCGACTTCACTCGGTTCGATCACAAAGTTGAATCAATTGATGCAAGCGACCGGCGATAACTTCCAAACGAACATGTCGTTAACGGAAGCATTCCAGCTGCAGCCGTTCGTCAAGTCACTCGCGACCGTCAACCGGATCGACTTAGAAGGATCGGATGCCCGAATCAACGGCGGCTATTACTACAAGCTGGATGAAGAGTCGCTTCAAGAAGCAAAAAACATGCTAAAAGAACAACTCGCTCTGCCGACGAACCAGGCAAGTGAGGTATCGGCTGATGATTCAGGGGCAACAGATGATACGTCGACTGAAGCAAACTGACTTTGATGCGTTGTTCGCATTACAAAAACGTGCTTATCAAACAGAGGCGGAGTTAATCGGTACGACCGATTTTCCACCTTTGCGCCAAACACCGGCTGAATTGACGCAGGAAGCTCCTCTCGGTTACGTCTTGACGTCCGAATCCGGACTTATCGGTTGCCTGACGTATTCCGATCAGACGATTACACGTCTGATCGTCGCACCCGCTTTTTTCCGGCAAGGTGTCGCCTCTCGTTTACTGCACCATGCGCTTGCAGCAGAGGATCTGCGATTCGTCTCAACGGCAAAAATGAACGCGCCGGCGATTGCGCTTTACCATCAATTCGGTTTCATCGAAGACGCGACGACCGTCCGGCAAGACATCGTCCTCGTCCACCTCAAGCGTAAGACTGGAAACAATGGAGCTGACTCATAAGTCAGAGTAAAATCAATCCTTATGTCGTACGTTTCCGACAACAATCAAATGGCCGATGATTCTCTCTTTTATGGAATCATCGGCCATTTCTATTTCCGTCCTTTTCGCTCATGCCGTCTTGAAACCTATCCAAGTCTCGTGAAAGCTCGCACTTTTTGTACAAAGCGATCACGCGCTCTAAAGCGGCTGTAGATTGCCTTTTTTAAGTAAGACCAATCCCGCTTAACACCATTCCAATCACTGCTCCAAGTAACACGATGCGTAACGGCGACTGGTTATAAAAACGAAGTAAACAAAAGAGCCCGAAGGCGACGAAGAAATCGAGACTCGTCTCGACGCTCGATGTAAAGATCGGGTCATATAAGGCGGCTAACAACAAACCAACGACCGCTGCATTGACGCCGATCAACATCCGTCCGACCTGTTTATTCATTCGGACGCGATCCCAAAACGGGACGACGCCAATCACGAGCAGAAAACCGGGTAAAAAAATCGCCAATGTCGCGAGCAGACCACCCGACACACCTGAAATGACCGTCCCGAGGTAGGTCGCAAATGTAAAGAGTGGACCGGGAACAGCCTGGGCCGCGGCATATCCCGCTAGAAAGTTCGTCCCGTCCATAAATCCTGGTACGAGTGCCTGGTTGAGAAACGGTAAGACGACGTGACCGCCCCCAAACACGAGTGCACCGGCATTGTACATGATGCTCGCGAGCTGCATGTTTCCCGTCGCTACCGTTGCTAAAATCGGTGTCGCGACCAACAAACCGAAAAAGAGTATGAGCGCACTGATGCTCCACACGCGTGATACGTGAATGGCTAACGGTTGACCAGATTGTGGTTCAACTTTAAATAAGAATAATCCGAACAATGCCGCCAGTAGTAAGACACCGACTTGTGCAAGCGGATGATCGAAGATTAACACACCGGCAAGCGCAAGTAGCATCAATGCTAACCGTTTGGGTCCAACAGCAAGCTTCATCCCCATTCCGAGTACAGCGTCGGCAACAATCGCCACTGCGACGAGTTTCAGACCGTGAATGAATCCCGCATCGGTCAAATCGTAAGTTGTCGCAAGCAGTGCGAACATGATCAATAACAGACTCGATGGTAATGTAAACCCGATAAAGGAAATGATTGCACCGACTACGCCACCACGAATCAACCCGATTCCCATCCCGACTTGACTCGATGCCGGACCGGGAAGAAACTGGCAAAGTGCCACAAGATCGGCGTAGCCTTTCTCGTCAATCCACTTCCTTCGTTTGACGTATTCTTCATAAAAGTATCCGAGATGCGCGACAGGACCTCCGAACGATGTCAAGCCGAGCTTCAAAGAGACGATGAAGATTTCTGTCCATCTACTCATTTCTCCACCTCCAGCGTTTAGTATACGCAACGTTTGTAAATTTTTTGTGACAGCTCACAGTTCGGTCGACTTTTGTTTTCCATATGTCCCTTTTCTCCACAAAGCTTCAATCGGCCCTTGACGATGTCGTCGCAAATACCAACGCGAGAAGAACGTTTGGCAACCTAGTAAGATGAGAGCCCCTAATGTCCCTTGCCACAGCGGAATTGTGCCGTATGTCCCGGATAAGAAAACAAGTACTGTAAAAACGAGTGTGTGCGTCAAATAATTCGTTAGCGCCATCCGTCCGAGCAAGCGGAACCCTTCCATTCGCAGGCCGGCTCGAACGGTCAAGGCGATGGCTGTCGCATAAGTAATGGCAAGCGTCCGTCCGGATAACCAGACGAAAAAGTAATTGATTAGTCCATCTGCGATCTGCCCTTGATGGACGCGAATAATTTGCGTTAGTGCAGGGAGTGACAAAATCAAGCTTACGAGGAACCCTACGATGAGTAATCGTGTTGTCGGTGGCCGCACTGAAAAGCGTTCCATCAAATAGGCGCCGATTAAAAAGAGAGATAAAATTTCCGGCCAAAGCATCAACGTATTTCCGAGTGCATCCGGCAATTGGACGGTCGCATGATAAATGAAATAACCTCCGAGATCACGTCCAGCAACAAGATCGGTCAATCGACCGTCCGGTTCAATGATGGAACGATCGCCTTCTGATTGAGCAAAGAGATAAATTGAAAGATAGAGAGAGACCGTATACAGTTGGAGGGCAAGACCGATGAAGAGTTTGGTCAGCGGTCGTGTTTTGACGAAGAGTAACAAAAGGAATCCGCAAAACGCATACGTTTGGAGAATGTCACCTTCCCAAAACAATAAATGAATGAGACCAATCGCAAATAAAATCGTCAAACGGCGAACAAAAATCCACAGCGAACGCTTTTTTTGACGGAGCCGGTCGATGAAGAGGATAAAGCCAGCACCAAACAACGCGCTGAACAACGTATAAAACTTCGTTTGAATGAACAAATCAAAGAAAAGCCGGAGCAATCGGTCGACTTGTCCCATATCGGACACGAACCGTTCCCCGAGAAAACTCGGCATGTTGACGAGCAAAATCCCACACAGTGCAAAACCACGGAGGACATCCAAATAAATAATCCGTTCTTTTTCCGCTATCGGATTCATAATAGTCTCCTTAATCGTCAATCAGCCGCCCAAAAATCAAATTTTGAGCGGCTGATTGGTCATTTTGATGTAAGTCGTTCGAGTAAATTCAATAACGGACGATAGCGTTCGCCAAGTAGTCCGAGGGATTCGACTAAGATATCGAGCACAATCAATAACATAATTAACGAAACGAGTGCCCCGATGGAATTGGTTTGTGAAAATAAAATCGCTGTCATGCCGAAAATCGCACACAACCCATAAATCACGAGCACAGCTTGGCGCATCGTAAATCCAAGATCGAGCAGACGATGATGGAGATGGGCTTTGTCTGGTGCGAACGGTGGTTTCCCTTGAAGAACACGCCGGACGATCGCAAACAACGTGTCGGAGATCGGAATCCCGAGCAAGATGACCGGAACGGCAAGCGAGAACAAGGTCACGTTTTTAAAACCAAGTAACGATAAAACCCCGAGCATGTAACCGAGGAATAAGGATCCCGTATCCCCCATGAAAATCTTCGCCGGATAAAAATTATGGAACAAAAAGCCGAGCGTGCTCATCAAGAGTAAAATCGCAACGATCGTCACGTAAACATTTCCTTGGATGACGGCAAGACTGATCAACGTCAACAACACGATGCTCGAGACACCGGCTGCGAGTCCATCCAGTCCATCAATCAAGTTGACGGCATTCGTAATCCCGATGACCCAAAGAAACGTCAACGGCACACTCCACCAACCGAGAAACAGTTGTTGATCAAACGGCAAGTTGATGAATTCGATTCGAATACCTCCATTTAAGACGATGACGGCAGCAACAATTTGCCCCATCAGTTTCAAACGGGCATTCAATTGGAATCGATCGTCGAAGGCCCCCGTCAAAATGATGACGAATCCTCCGACTAAAATATGAGTCGCATAGGGACTCGAAGGTTGCAAAATAAAATAGCCAATCATGAACGCGATATAAATCGCCAACCCACCTAGACGTGGCATGATTCGCACATGTACTTTTCGCGCGTCCGGACTGTCAACGGCACCGACTGCAATCGCAAAGCGTTTTACGACGGGTGTGATCAGTAAGGCCGCGATAAAACAGACGATGGACGCAGTCCATAACATAATAACATCACGCTCCTGCGCAAATTGTATCATAATTTCAATTCGAAAATGCACCGTTCCTATTTTGTAAACAAATGTTTAAGCAATACACCTTATTTTGAAATACGAATAGATAGATGTTCCAAATCAAAGGCTTTCGCTACATCAAGCTGCACTTTAACGGATACAGCCGTCTGAGCTTCAATCGATTTATTCACTTCTACACTATAAGAATTAACGACCATATCTCCGGAATACAATTGTAACGGAAGAGCATCTAGATGAATGACTCGATTGTATCCATTACGGATCAACAACAAGACGATTACTTCCGATTCCGTCTTTTCGACCGATACGCTCAACACATTCAATTCTTCCGTTTGCAACGTTGGTGTCGAATAAAAGGCTTTTTGAATACGGCGGTTCTCTTCTAACAACAGTTCTTCATCCATTTCGAGATGGAACGTCTCTTCTAAGCTGAATAATAATTGTATATTTCCCGGGAATTTTTCAGAATCAGGTATAAAAATTTCGTCTTCGTGAAAATCTAGCCAACACGGTATGCTACTCATGGCGACGAATTCTGGAATGTCTTCTGTCGTTAAGACTTTTCTTCCAATCAATTGTTGGTTCTCATCCAAAACCAATAGAGGGAGACCATCGATATGAAAAGATGTCTCTAACGTATTTCTAAATAAAGAAATGATGGAGACCGGGTAACTCGAAGCATCCACTTGGAGCGCTTCGACAGACAATTGGTTTACACGCAGTGGAGGAAGTTGGTTGGCATGATAACGGAATAAATATTCATCTTCCTTCTCAAGCAACATGTCTTCCGTAAAAATTAATGTTGGTTTAAAAAAATCTTTTGGTTCTGGTGTTGTTTTTTCAATCACAATATTTTTTCTACGATTAAACATCGATTTCATCCCCTTCCACCTCTATCGAGTTGATTTGCTCTTCATGCCACATATATTCAGACAATCGATGTAAGACATAGACAACTTGATATTCAATCTCTGCAATGGTGTAATTAAATATTTCTAACCCTTCCTTTTCATACATTCTTGCCGGTTGTTCCTGCCCATAACCGCGCAGATGAATTCCTTCTTTTAAGGTATTCATCGTCGTTAAATGTTCTGTCCAGTACTCTTCGATGGACGCAAGCAACTGGTCGCGGACTACATCGATGCTTTCTGGATGGGTCAACTGAAGTGCTAAATCTTCTTGATTTTCACGAATACCTTGCACATATATTTTTTTGACCTCTTCAACACTGTCCACATCTTCCGGGAATGTGATGCCAACATTCAATAATTCTGACATTGCTAAAACAAATTCAGATGTTGGCCATTCTTCAACAACGAGATCTTCTGAAAGATATCCTTCGATTAAACGAATAACGCTTCTTTCAACCATTGGAAGGACGAGCGTATCGATTTCTTGCGCATCAATCACTTGATTTCGAATCGCGTAAATCGCAAGTCGGTGCTGATGTAACACATCATCAAGTTTGACGAGTTCTTCACGAATCGAGTAACCGGTCCCTTCACATGTCTCTTGAGCATAGTTCAATAGCTGGTATGCATCTTTATGTGTCACTGGCTGTCCATCATTTACTTTATTTTTCTTCAAAATTTTTTCAAGTCGATCTTTCGCAAAACGACGCACTAAATCATCTTCTAATGAGACAACAAAAACACTCTTACCAGGATCTCCCTGTCGTCCAGAGCGCCCACGTAGTTGGTTGTCAATTCTGATTGATTCATGGCGTTCCGTCCCAATTACAAACAATCCTCCATTAGACTTCGCTGTTTCATCAAGTACGATGTCGGTTCCTCGACCTGCCATATTCGTCGCAATCGTAATTCGTCCTGCTTGCCCAGCCTCTCTAATGATTTCCGTTTCTTGATCGACCGTTTTTGCATTCAAAATCATATATGGTAGCTTGTGGCCATCTAACGCTTTTGCGACCATCAACGATTGTTCGATCGACGTCGTCCCAATCAATATCGGTTGTTTAGTTTGATACGCTTCCTTCGTCAATTCTGCAATCGCTGCATATTTAGCTGCCTTTGTCGCATAAATCAGATCCGGCTCATCTATCCGTAACCGCGGTCGATTTGTCGGGACTTGAACAACATCCATACCATATGTTTTCAACAATTCTTGGCGTGACGTCTGTGCCGTTCCAGTCATACCTGAAATCAACTCATACATTCTAAAGTAATGTTGGATCGTGACTTGAGCAGTCGTCTTGTTTTCTTCCGTAATCTCGATTCCTTCTTTTGCTTCAATCGCTTGATGGAGACCATCGGAGAGGCTACGCCCTTCCATGATCCGTCCTGTGAATAAATCAACCAACTCGATTTTTCCATCTTTGACGATGTAATCGACATCACGATGCATGACGACGTGCGCACGTACAGCTTGGACGATGTAGTGATAGAGCACTTGATGTTCCGCTGCGAATAAATTGTCGATCGCAAATTTTTCTTCGATAAGCGTTATTCCTTCATCTGTCAGCGAGACTGCTTTTATTTCTTCATCATATTCATATTCTTTATCGTTCTCGAACGTTGATACAATCGTTTTCGCGATTGTTTGCAATCCTTCGTGGACAGAACCTTTTCCGGCCATGATAAGTGGCGTCTTTGCCTCGTCAATCAGTATACTGTCGACTTCATCTATAATTGCAAAATAATGAGCGCGTTGAACACGATCTTCTTTCCGACCAACAAGATGATCTCTCAAGTAATCAAATCCAAATTCTGTTCCTACACCATATGTAATGTCCGCAGCATACGCTTTTCGTTTTTCTTCCGGTAATAAGTCAGATACATTTAACCCGACTGTCAGACCTAAATAGCGATGAATTTCTCCGATTTGTTCTACATCCCTCTTCGCCAAATAATCGTTAACCGTAATGACGTGAACACCTTTACCAAACAATGCTTTTGTATAGCTTGGTAACGATGCAACTAGCGTTTTTCCTTCACCTGTTGCCATTTCGGCAATATGACCGTCTAGTAAAGCGAGTCCACCAATCAGCTGTACATCATAGTGACGCATCGATAAGACACGTTTACTCGCTTCCCGAACTAACGCAAATGCCTCCACTGTAATGTCTTCTAACGATGCGCCATCACGTACACGCTGTCGTAATGCCGCACTCGTTTCCTTTAATTGTTTTTCACTCATGGAAGAATAAAGGGGTTCTAATTCATTGATTTGCTTTACTTTTTTATTATAATTTTTAATTCGCTTAGACTGTTCATTAAAGGTATCTTTAATAATTTGAAGCACACAAATTTCTCCTCTCCACGACCATCTTAGATCGGGCTGACATGATTTTAAATTTCCTTTTACATTATATCAGTTAAAATTTGGAACGATAGAGATAAAACCAATATTTTAAAAAACAATTTACTTATTTACTTAAAAAATTACTTTAATTTGGAACAAAACACAAAAAAACGTGTCTTTATTTTTATAAAGACACGTTTTTTTATAAAACTACATAAAAATCGGAACTTCTGCCGATGAATCATATGTATAGATTCCACGGCCAACTTTTTTAATGGCAGGATTTGCTTGTTCAACTTTCGCCATCAATTGATAAATATTACTGATTTGATGACGATAACGGAGTTCTAGTTCAAGTTGTATATCACGAGCAGACATCGATTCACGCTCTCGCATAAGATCACTGATTTGATGTACGTACACTTCCAATGGATAACGTTGGTTAACTCTTCGTTGTTTAAACGGGCGTTCTTGAGTAACTGCAATCTCTTCCGCACTTTCATTATTCATTCGGCTCAATTCTGCAACCAAGTATTCCGCTCTTCTTTGAAGACGTCTATACTCTTCTTCAATTTCCATGAGTTCTCTATAAATGTGCTCGTTAGCATGCATCCACATTACCCTCTTCCCTAAAATTATACTTTAATATTTCAAAAATATTTCAATTGTATGTTTTTTGAAATTATTATACCTCTATTTTTACAAAATGATATATGATTTCCTTAAGTTTTTAACTTTTTTGTAATCTTAACCAAATTATTACCTCTAATTGATTTCCATTTTTATCTTAACAGAAAGGAGACGACATCGAACATAGAAATTATTGTTTTTAACATATAATTTTTAAAGTGATTAACCTAGTAATATAGTTATTTTATATCGTATATACAATCAAAGAAGGAGAAATGTTACCATGAAAAAGCAATTTAATCTGCTTATCTTCAGTACGATTTCAGTTTTAATATTTGCACTATTTTCACCGATGCAGGATGTTTCTGCTGCAAGTGGCACGACCATCTCAAAAGCGACTTATCAAACGCTCTATGCACTTAATTTACGATCTTCTACTACAACGTCGTCAAAGAAACTCCTAACAATCCCAAAAGGAAAAAAAGTTTCTTCTAATTATCGGTCTGGGAACTGGTACAAGGTCACTTACAGTGGCAAAACAGGTTATGTCTTAAGTACTTATTTAAAGAAAGTAACATCCACTTCAAAAGGAACGACATTCACTAAAACCACATACACTACGCTTGACTCACTTAATCTAAGATCATCCGCTTCAGTGAGTGGGAAAAAACTCTTAACGATTCCAAAAGGAAAAAATGTATCTTCTAATTATCGAATCGGCAACTGGTATAAAGTCACTTACAACGGCAAAACAGGTTATGTCTTAAGTACTTATTTAAAGAAAGTAACATCCACTTCAAAAGGAACGACATTCACTAAAACCACATACACTACGCTTGACTCACTTAATCTAAGATCATCCGCTTCAGTGAGTGGGAAAAAACTCTTAACGATTCCAAAAGGAAAAAATGTATCTTCTAATTATCGAATCGGCAACTGGTATAAAGTCACTTACAACGGCAAAACGGGTTATGTTTCCGGGAGCTACTTAAAAAAATCAAGTCCGAACTCAACTTCTGCATCGTTACCAGTGAGTAATGCCGTCGATTATACTGGTTCAAAAATGTATGTTTTAGTGCCATTTAAAACAACAGTCACACTCCGTTCAGGAGCAAGTTCACTTAGTTCATCAATTGGCACACTTCCACGTGGAACAGCTGTAACCGTGTCGAACTCACTTCATAAAACACGCGGTTTTGTAGCAGTAAGAACAGTAGATGGTCGCTTCGGTTATATTGAGTCTACATATCTTACACTCTTCCAACCTAGTATGTCTGCCCGTCCACTAGTAGTGCTTGACCCAGGTCATGGTGGACATGACGTCGGTGCTGCGCGGTATGGCATCTACGAACGAGATATCGTCATGTCCGTTGCGAAATTAGTAGCATCACGTTTATCAAGCAAAGTAGATGTGAAACTAACGCGTTACACAAATGACTATTATCCTTCTTTACCAGAACGTAGCTTAATTTCAAATGCTCACAAAACGAATCTTTTTGTCAGCATTCATATCAATGCCGCTACATCGAATGATGCATATGGCGCAGAAAACTTCTATTACCGTGGCGTCTCTTCCGTCAATCTTGCTAATCAACTCCAACGTAACCTCGTTAATACAATCGGATTACGTGACCGTGGGATCAAGTTCGGAAATCTTTCTGTTTTACGTAATACGAATGCTACTGCCGTCTTGACTGAACTGGGTTTCCTTTCAAACTCCTCAGATCGCGCTAAACTCATGTCATCTTATTACCAGGAAAAGTATGCGGATGCAGTCGCTAATAGTATTCTTTCTTCACTCTAAAAAACCAAGTCCTCTTACTTCAAACATAAGTAGGAGGACTTGGTTTTTCTTACAATTTGAAATGTGTTGACAACATAAGTATGCTCTCACATCGCGGAAATTTGCTTTTCGTTTTGGAAGCGATTCAAGACAGAACGCGCTCTAAATCATTTGAATGGCGCATCTCTTTTCCAGCGACTCCTGCGGGAAAAGCAACGAAAAAAGGCACTTTTATCTCCCGATATCACTTTGTCTACACGCAAAAAGGACCGCTCAGGGAAGCGGTCCTTTTTGACTCACATGAAAAGAGATCAATCAGATGAAACAACGAACCATCAGGGAATGGAACGTTGTCGTTAGCGACTAGCTAAGATTTGCTCAAGGGAAAGCAAATCTGTCGAATCGACACGATGGTCTGCCTCATGTAACGTCGTTTCCGGTCCGACGCCGACAGCATACATGCCTGCCGCGTGGATGGCCGTAATACCGGCTGCTGCATCTTCTACACCGATACAGCGACTCGGGTCGACGTCAAGCGCTTCAGCTGCCCGTAAAAACACTTCAGGGTGTGGTTTAGACTGAGCAACTGTTGCCGCATCGACGATATCATCGAAATAGTGTCGGACCTTTAGTGCCTCAACGACCGTCAGCGCGTTTTTCGAAGCCGACGCCATACCGATTTTCAGCCCAGCAGCCCGAATTTCATCCAAGAACGAAATAATTCCCGGAAGAATATCTTGTTCTGAGATATGTTGAATCAACTCGACGTAGTTCTCGTTCTTTTTCGTCGCAAGCGCGTTTTTCTCGGCTTCCGTGAAAGCATGCTGCTTTCCACCGAGCGCCAAGATCCGCTCTAACGAATCGGTCCGACTTACACCTTTAAGTGTTTCGTTGAAATCCCGGTCGAACGGAATCTCAAGCTCCTCTCCGAGTTGCTTCCACGCTAAGTAATGATACTCGGCTGTATCGGTAATCACGCCGTCTAAGTCAAAAATAACCGCTTCAATCGTTGGTGCCATCCGACATCCATCCTTTCATCCATCGTACATGAAAGACAAGAAATCGAATGATTTGCGCAAACGATTGCACTTGCCTCAAGAAATATTTTACCTCCTCCAACCTTTTTTTGCAAGCGCTATCAAAAAATATTCTGTAAAAAACTACTGATGAAAAACTATCATCAGTAGTCGTCTTTTCAGAATATAAATCATCCCTTTAACAAACCAATGACTCGAACATTCACTGCTTTCGGTGGGAATGCCAACATGTTTTCCATGTCTTGCACAATCCGTTCTTGCACTTTACCTGCTGTCTTGATGATCGACATACCATACTTGATATGAACAGCCAGGCTGACCGTAATCTCGCCTCCGACATCTTCGACCTTAACGAGCTTGACCATTTGTTTTTCTTGCAGCTTCGAATCATCTTGCGTAAATGCGATACCTTCTGTTTCCTTGACGGCAACTCCGGCGATGACCTCGATTACTTGCTGAGAAACGTTTACGACACCATCCGCGTTGTTTAAGTTATATGACATACTTTCCACGCCCTTCATCTATTAATCCATCTACTTTAAAGTGTATAGCATTTAACCCTTTTTTGAAAGGTCTTCCCGCTTCTCGACAATCGGACGGATGTCGATTTCAATCAATGGACGTAACATCCGAACAACCGCCGGGTGAACGATGATTCCGACGATTAAAATCGCAACGCCAAAAATGATTAACAGGGCGACCCAAGGTTTTGTTACAAATGCATCCGTTACATATTGTCGCCAAGCCATGACGAAGAATACGTGTAAAAGATAAACGTAGAGACTCAGCTCCCCTGCCCGGGTAACGAGTGGTAGCCTGCGCATCGGCACAAGCATCATGAACCCGAGTGACGCCGTGATCGATAAGAAATAGATGACGCTATGCTTCAGTACCCCGACCCAGGCATCACTATCATATTGTTCGACGTAAGGAAAACGATGTTTGAAGGCATTTGCAAGATCGACGACTTCTTGCGGTGTATCCCGCCAGGCTTGAAACAATAAAAAACCGACGACGGAAGTGAACGCGAGTCCGCCCAGCAACCGGACGTTCATCCGACGTTTGAAATTTTTTGGCATCTCAAAAATCCGGATGAACTCGTGTTCCGAGAGATAGTTCCCTAATAAGAAAAACGGATAGAACATGATTAACTTCCGTAATGCCAGGAATCCTGTATTCTCAAGTTCGAAGCCATATAACAGGGCGAACGCTAAACCGAACCAGACATACCCTCTCAAGTGCACGACGTATGGTGTGACGATGTACCAGACGACCATGACGAACAAATACCAAAGCGCCCAGTACGGACGCAACAAATGCGTCCCAATATTTTGACCGGAAAATAAGGGTAACCCTTCCCCGAAGGTTGCCCACGACCCGATTAAAATTTGCCAGACACAATAGACGGCAAATAATTGAATCACCCGTAAGTACTTGTTTTCGCGAAAGAAGTAGCCACTCAAAATGATGAATAATGGCATGTGGAACGAATAAATAATTAAATAGACCGTCTCGAGCACTTTGCCATCATAGTCGAACCGAATATCAGTCAGCATATGACCAATGACAACGAAAATGACAAGAAATCCTTTAATATTGTCGAACCATGGATTTCGATTCATGTTACACTACCCCTTATACTCCTCTGAAAGGAACGATTGTTTTATGAAAAAAGCACTATTGATTCTCTCGGTTGTCATAAACATCGTTCTCCTTGCACTACTGTTCGGACGTAAACCCCTTGATTTAATCGAAGACGTCTTTCCTGCAATGAGTTCGAAACCTGTTACGACATTCCAATACACAAAAAACTCCAACTATGTCCGATTGAATAGTCTCTTCCATACTTATCAATACCCAAAATCTCCGAATGCTGTCATGTTAGGTGATTCGATGACACATTTTGGCGACTGGCGGATTTTGATGAATGATTCATCGATCGTTAATTTCGGGATTCCCGGTGATACGACGGAAGGATTTTTGACACGACTTGACTTAATTCTTGAGTTAGAACCAAAACAAGTTTTCGTGATGGGTGGTATCAATGACATCCGGCACTTTACACCCGTCTCTAAGATTACAGAGAATATGACGACAATCGTGACGACACTCCGAAAAAATAACATCGACGTCGTCATCCAGTCAACGGTCCCCGTCGCACCGAAATACTCCGACTCCGTCCGGGTCAACCGTGAAGTCGAAGCGTTGAACCGTAATTTAAAGCAGCTCGCAGAATCGGTCGATGCCGACTTCGTCGATTTACGGCCGGTCTTGACGAACGATCAAGGATACCTCCAAAATCGCCTCACGTATGATGGGTTGCACCTCGTCGGTGGCGGTTACTTGCGGTGGAGCGATGCCTTAAAACCGTATGCAGAAAAGATAGACGTCACAGAAAATAAATAAGTTAAATCCGGTCGATCCGAATGATGCGTTTATCATTCGGATTGGCTTTTATTGTATTCCGAAATCTAAAAAGGACGATTCCGACAGCGGAATCGTCCTTTGAGCTTGTCAAGATGCGATTCGGTGAAGCTGATGCCTGACCAATTCTTAGTCTTCTTGATTTTTAACGCCCATGTACGCAGCAACGCTTGAAGCTGTGAACACAGCGATTGCGACGATACCAACCGCGATCCAAACGACTTGATCCACCATCTGTTTTCCTCCTTTAATGTAACCGTTCACTTTCTTTTTTTAGCGTACACGAAAATCGTCAAGAAAGAAACACATTTTCCATGTCTAATGACTGGACGTTTAGGGAAAAAGTAACTATAGTAGAAGGACAACTATAAATTGTCAGAAAATTCGATTATTTCACAAGGAGGTGATTCTGATGGCCACTCCACTCTTGAAACCGAAACTCATGATGCAACGACGAAGTACACTAAACTTTGGTTATTGGCTCGTCATCGGGCTCATTGGTTGGATGATGCTCAGCTTAGTCACAGGACTTCGTGATGTCCTGACAAGTCTTCCTTTGTATGAAACAATTCCACTGACACTTCTGATCATTTTTGTTACTGGCGTTACTTTAAAAATACTTCGCGATGAATGGTGGATTCGTTATCTCAATCGGCAAAAGCAATTCTATATCGGTCAAGAAACCGTCCTGACGTGGTGTTCGATCATCGACAGTATGTGGCTCGTCCGCAAACCGATGCGTCGCGAACTCCGCCACCTGTACAAACACATCACGCAGACGAAAATCTCTGAAGAGGCAAAAGAGACACTTGCAATGCAACTCGTTGAGCGAGGAATCTTGATTGTTTATTCTCGTCCGAAAAGTGACCATCCAGCTTAAGAAAAAAGCATTGAGAACTCAGGATTCTGCCCCTTGAGTTCTCGATGCTTTTTCATTGTGTCAATTGATTGTTTAACCAGGATGCCGCGCTTTCAATCGTCGGCATGACGAGCTGATGTCCTTGATTCGACCATGCCACGTTAACTTGTGCTCCCGCACCTTCGAACAGCTCTTTTAGTTCTTCCGTCTCACTCGCGGCACAAATCGGATCGTTCATACCTGCGCCGATAAAGACGTTGACCCCCATACTATCCGGTAATTTAACGCCACGACGCGGCACCATCGGATGGAGCAAGATTGCATGTGCAAACAAGGCTTCTTCGAACATCATGTTCGCTGCGATATTTGCCCCATTCGAGTAACCGACGGGAATTAATTCCTGAACGGAAAATTGATACGTCTCACTTTTTTCCTTGATGAATGCCATCAATTCTTTTGTCCGTAAGGCTAAGTCGGCTTCGTCAAAGACGCCTTCTGCCAAGCGTTTAAAGAAACGCGGCATCCCATTTTCCGCGACTGCTCCACGAACGGAGAGATAGCCGGCATCTGGATGAAGTAATTGGACGAGTCCGATTAAATCTTGCTCCGATCCACCCGTGCCATGGAGAAGCAAGAAAATCGGTGCGCCTTGTTTTTTAGGTTGTTCAAAAAGATGTATCATACGAGTCTCCCCTTCTTGACTGTGATTGGTGCGGCATGTTGCGTTCGTTGCGATTTTACGAAGAATTCGCCCCGATCGTGGAAATAAAGCTGTTCCTCACTTTTTGTTCATTCCCTTTAACACGATAATAGTAACTAAATTACTAAAAGTAAACAAAAATGCTCAATTGTATACCTTTTAAAATGGAACCTTTAACCAGTTTTAACGTAAGGGTACAATGTAAAGAGAAGTGACTACTTAGTCTGCCAAGGAGGTTCACATGCTAGAACTACAGAACATCACAAAACAGTTCGGCGAGTTTACAGCCGTCGATGAGCTATCGTTTCAAGTTCCGGAAGGACAGATTTTCGGATTACTTGGCGCGAATGGTGCCGGAAAGACGACGACGTTCCGGATGCTACTCGGTATCTTACAGCCGACGACCGGATCAATCACATGGAAAGGGAAAGCCATCCCCCTCTCGCAAATCGGCTATTTACCAGAAGAACGCGGTCTTTATCCAAAGATTCGGGTGGACGAGCAATTAATCTTTTTAGCCGAGCTTCGTGGGATGCGGCGTAAAGAGGCTAAAGCGTCTCTGTTGGCATGGTTGGATTACTTTCAAATTCCTCAGTATGAAAAGATGCGTGTCGAACAGCTGTCTAAAGGGAATCAGCAAAAAATCCAATTGATTTCTGCGGTCCTGCACAAGCCGGATCTGTTGATTCTCGATGAACCGTTCAGCGGACTTGACCCTGTCAACGTCGAACAACTTAAAAAAGCGGTCCGGAAACTGACGACGGACGGGACGACGATTGTCTTCTCAAGTCACCGGATGGATCATGTCGAAGAATTATGCGAACATGTCGCGATTTTAGATCATGGAAAACCCGTTGTCGCCGGTTACTTACCAGACATCAAGGCAGGTTACGGAAAAACGCGTGTTTTGTTAGCAACTGATGCCCCACCATTGTTATGGGATGCACTGCCTGGTATTTTACAGGTCGAGACGGAAGGCACCGGCTACACGCTCCAAGTCGAATCGAAAGAAGCCGCCGACGGATTACTTCGCCATTTAATTACAGAAGGTTTCCACGTCGAACGTTTCGTCTGGGATCAACTCTCCCTACAGGACATCTTCATCGAGGAGGTCGGAAAACGTTATGAACCGTAAATTTATTACCCTGTATCGCTTTAGTCTATTACAAAAATTGCGGTCGAAAAGTTTTCTCATCTCGACTGTGTTACTTGTCGTCTTTTTAGTCGGTCTGACGAACATCGAACGGATCATCGATTGGTTTTCAGGAGATGACCCTAAAATCGCCGTTGTCAGTTCACTTGATGCAGACATCATTCCTGTTCTAAAGGAAAGTGGCATTAAAACCGACGTCGATAAAAAAGACTTCACCTTAAAAGAAGCACGTGACGTCGTAAAAAAAGGGACGTATGATGCCGTTGCACTGATGACCGATGATCCTTACGCCGTCACATTGATTAGTGAAAGCCCGGAACAGCAACTTCAGATGCAACTGTCAGCCGCCCTGAAACAAGTGCGTGATCAGCGTATCATTGCCGAAGCGGAAATCGATCCTACACTTCTCGCCTCGATCGCCGAGCCTGTCGCGATGAAGCAGGAACTGACGTCAACCGGCGGAAAAAGCGAAGAGGAACTGTTCGCTGCTTCTTCCCTCGTCTATATTTTACTCTTTTTGATGTACTTTACGATTGCGATTTACGGAGGGATGATTGTCTCAGAAATTGCGAATGAAAAATCATCACGGGTCATGGAACTCTTGATTTCTGCCGTCAGTCCTATCCAACACATGCTTGCTAAAATTCTGTCGATTGCAACGGTCAGTATGATTCAACTTTCACTCCTCATCCTCGTCGGTTACTACAGTGGGAAGCAGAGTAGTCTGTTTGATCGTTTAGCACTTGATTCACTTGGCATCCGAACAATCAGTTACTTATTCTTGTTCTTCTTACTCGGGTATTTTCTCTATGCGACGTTACTTGCAGCATTAGGGTCACTCGTCAGTCGGGTCGAAGATGCGCAGCAAGTGACGTTGCCGGTCATCATGTTGATCGTCATCGCCTTCACGATTTCGATGTTCAGTCTGAATGCTCCGACGAATCAAGCGGTCGTCGTCTTATCATTCATTCCGTTCTTCACCCCGATGTTGATGTTCTTACGGGTCATGCTGACAGACGTCCCGATGTGGCAAGTCGTCTTGTCGGTCGGCTTGATGGGTGCGAGTATCGCCCTTGCCCTGTTCGTCGGAACGAAATTTTATCGAGGCGGTGTTCTGTTCTATGGATCGAACCCGCTCAAGCAACTGCGACGTATTTTAAGTGGTCGTCAGTAGTGGTTTACAAGATGAGGCGTTTCCGCTATCGTTAAGTGAGAAAAACTTTAGGAGGAACTACGTTATGCGGTCTCGTTTTTGGGCAGCTATTTTATTCACCGCTGCCGCCATCGTCTCGTCCCTTGTCATGTTTACGAAATTTCCACAAGCGAGCGAGACGTGGAAGCTCGTCCTTGCCTATGGTGGCATGACGTTTGTCGTCAGTCTATTTTTCTGGTCGTTCGTCGCTATCCGCATTCAATCATCCCGCCTCTTCGGAAGTTGGATGGGAATCTTCATCGCCGGCACGACGGTGTTACTCGTTTGTATCGCTCGGTTTGTGATTCGTGGAGATTTCATGATGGTCTTCAAATGGCAACCTATGCTTGGTAGCTTGACGCTCAACTTTGGATACGTCGGATGGGTTCTCGTCATCGCGAACGCAATCATCGGCTTCATCATCGGGCGGACACGTCAAAAAAGCCGAGTCTCTCATCACCAAGTTCCACGACGATCATAAAACAAATGCCGCCTCTTCTTCAGGAAGGGGCGGCATTTTTAACGAAACGACTTCGCATCACTTTCGATGATAGCGCATTCGTTCAATCTGATTACTATACTGGGTGTAACACGTCGTTCGCTCGGTCGTTTCTCCCTCAGTCAAACGATCTAAATACTCGTCGAGTTGAATCATCGAGGGGAGTTTATCCTCGAACATCTCAAACGTTCCCCGCGCTTCTTCCCGACGAAGCTCTCCGGCCTCCATGACCGACTCGACCAGCTCGTGAAAGATACGCTGTTCCGTCGTACTCATCGTCTGTTCAATTCGCTTTACGTCATCATCATACATCAAGTCAAACATCCGCATCCGTTCTTCGAGTTGTTCTTCGATGACGGACTCATCCTGACCCAGTGTCTGTTCGTACGCTAAACGCATTTCCTCGAGCGGTGTGCTGTCCTGCATGACGAACTTCAACGATTCCCCTGTCCAAATATGCCGCGCCAAATAACTCGAATCGATTTGTAAAACTTCTGCTAACGACTCGATGTAGGCTTTCGTCGGGTAGACCTCACTTAATTCTGTTCGTCGAATGAAATAAGGTGCGACACCCAGGTTATCTGCTAACTGATCAATCGAGATTCCGGCGCGTTCCCGCAAAATCCGAATCCGGTCCCCGTACCCTCGATATGGTGAATGATCCAGCATATTCTCCCTCCTCGCTATGCTCTTATCATACCCTTGAATCCGGTATCGGATACATCGAACTTTCGCATGATTTTTGAAGCAGGTGTCGTGGGTACCGAACCCAGAGCGGGAAGATGCTTCCGATATAACAAAACGTGACGATTCCAATCCATATCAAGGAAACACCGAACAGGGGACCCATTTTAAGACCCGCCTCGGAAATGATGGCTTGGAACAACAACCAGGCATGAAATACGGAAATCAAGTATGGAATCATTAAGACCGCTCCATATTTCACAAGTAAAAACGTTCGGACACTCCGACGATCGAAACCGAGGGCAAACAGCGTCTTCAATCGTTTTTGTTCTTGTTCGGCCGTCATCTGCATCCAGACGTGGAGGAAACTCGCGTTGATGACGAAGAGCCAGACCGTCAGTAAAATGACGACGAATGAGACGAGACGGACAATCCGAATCCCATCGAGTTCATCTTCTGTTTCATTGATTAATTGATACGGCGCCGCCGCTTCGTTAGTCATCTTCGATTTCGACTGAATTTCCCGGACGATTGACATCCAGTCATCCCAAGCCCCTGTCCCGTAATCCCGATAGGCTGGCGTTTCAAAGACACGAATCCGGGCGAGGGGCTGTGCCAGTTCGTTGAAGCGCTGATCACTGATGACAAACAGCGTTTCGATGCGATAGTTATAACCGAACAAGAGGCGGTGTTTAGCCGGGGTTACTAATCTGTATCCAGCTTGTTCCATCGCCTGTCGCGCTTTTTCCATCGTCGGTGTCTGTTCTTTTAACTGAACGGGACGGGCTGGAATTTGAAGCGCCTCACGGTCGTTCAGCTCGCGTCGTTTCTGTCCCAGCTCGTTTAATAATTGATTGTAGTCGGATAAAGGCAACACGTAACGTGTCCCCTTCTTTTTCAGACGAACTTCCTGCTGATATTTTTCCGGGAATGTCGCTTCCATCGTCTCTTCAATCTTTTGCAAGCGTTCGGACTGCTCTTTCGACTCTTCATAATAGACGAGTCCAAAATGATTTTGTGAAGATAAGTCTAACCCGACTACTTGAAAGATGAAGACGAGCCCGACTGCCGTTAGTCCACATGACGTCAAAATCGTCCCAAGGGCAACGAGGGTGCTATTCGTCCGGAGCTGTGTCGCAATTTCAGAAAGGATGAGTTTACGTAACGACAACGTCCGGGGACGATACAGTTTCATCAACGTCGGTAACACATAACGGCAAATGAAAAAGGAACCGATAAAAATGACGAATGGAAACAACAAAACAAATCCGGTTTGTTGGACAAATGCTAATACATACCCGTAGAACAGCAGAAGAATCGCCAGGACGCGCAGCGACATACGAAAGCGGCGTCTCCATGTTGAACGTGTCCGAATGGGGCGATCCGGACGGAATCGATAGATTGCGAGTACTGTCGCCGTTAAGAGAACAAGGAGTGCCCCGGCGATGAGTACTAAAAACGACAGTGCAGAGATTTCAATATCGAGTCGTGGTAAAAACATCACTTTTTCGATTGCCAGCAACATCAGTTTCGTCAAGACGACTCCAAGCAACAGCCCAGCCGAAATCGCTAATCCGCCGACAAGGAGAACCTCAATGAGGAAGTACTTTAAAAAGTGCGAAAATCCGCTCCCGAGCGTCCGCATGACGCGTAAATCATTTTTACGGTGTTCAAGCATCGTATACGTCGTCGCATAGATGAACAGGATACTGAAAAACAAAATAATCAGTTCCGCGATAAAAACAAAAATCATCGTCAGTTCAATGACTTGATTCAATTGACTTAAGACTTTTGCGATATTTTGGAACGATGCACTCGTCACCAGGTTCCAGTAACTCGTCGAAATCGTCATCGCAATGATGATCGTCAATGCGTATCCGTAATACAAGCGTTGATAACGCTTAATGTTACGTAGGGCGTATTGTAGATAATTGATGTTCGTCCCCTCCTAATAACGACAGCGACTCGATGACGCGTTGAAAGAAGACACGACGCGGTTCGTCACGAAACAACTCGGTTTGAATGTTACCATCCTTTAAAAACAGGACGTGGTTACAATACGAGGCGACCGTCGGGTCATGGGTGACGATGACCATCGTCATCCCGGCTGCATTTAACTCAGCAAGTAATTCCATTACATGTTTTGTCGCTTGGAAATCGAGTGCACCGGTCGGCTCGTCGGCCAACATCAAACGCGGAGCATGAATTAAAGCACGCCCAATCGCAGCGCGTTGGCGTTGTCCTCCGGATACTTCATCCACCTGTTTGTCGAGTAGCTCATCGATTTGGAGACGCTTTGCAAGGTGGAGCATCTCCTCTCGCGCGCGCTTCGTCTTTTTCCCAGACAGCATCAACGGAACGAGCATGTTTTCACCAAGCGTCAACGAATCGAGTAGATTGAACTCTTGAAAAATGATTCCGAGTGTCTCACGCCGAAAGCGCGTCGTTTCTTTTCGTTTGAAGGTCGATGTATCAATGCCCTCCATCAAAATCGAACCCCAGCTCGGTTGATCGAGCGTCGCCAGTAAGTTGATCAGTGTCGACTTGCCACTTCCGGACGGTCCCATCACCGCGACCATCTCGCCTTCCTCGACACGGAAATTCAAATCCGTCAGCGGTTGTTCCGTTACTTTTCCTGCATATACTTTCCCAAGCTGTTTGACTTCAATCATCCGTTCGTCCTCCTACAAGCTTCAATCGACACGTCGTCCCTTGGCCTTCCAGACTGTCCAGTTCAATTTCATGCCCGAGTTTCGTACAGACCTGCCAGACGAAATAAAGTCCCATTCCGGTCGACTCTCCGTAACGCCGTCCATTTTCACCCGTGAAGAAGGCGTTGAAGACACGCGGCAAGTCACGCTTCGGAATGCCGACTCCATCATCAATCAATATCAGCACGACTTGTCCGTCGCGTTCCATCGCCCGAATCAGGACTTCTTTACCATGTCCCGTCGTGTATTTGACAGCGTTTGTCAACAGTTGAAGTAACAAAAAGCGGAACCATTTAGCATCTGTATACACGTATAAGGACGGTTCGATTTCAAGCTTCGGATAGACTTTATTTTTGACAAACAGTCGTTTTTCTTGATTGATGATGTCCATGACGAGGACACGGAGATTAAGTTGCTCCGCCTTCAAATCCGTCTCGATTGCTTCGAGGCGTGACGAATACAACATTTGATCAAGACCTGTCCGTAGTCGTTCGACTTCGTGCCGCAGATCTGTCCGGTAATCTTCACCCGGATGTTCAAGAATCAGTTCGATGACCGAGAGCGGCGTCTTCATTTGATGAATCCACTGATCGACGTACCGGTGCCGTTCTTTTTCTTTCCGCCGTTCAGCAAACAAACTGTTTCGAAAAATCGTTTGTTGCCGTTCTAAAAATTGTTCGACTGCTGCAGCGATCGGTTCCTCACTGCCGGGGCGAATCGGTTCTGCAACCGAGGTAATCGGATTTTGTAATCGTTTAAGCAGTGGCAACATACTAAAAAAGCGATAGCTTAAATAAATGATGAGCGCGATTGTATCAAGTAAGATGATATAGAAAAACGCTGCGGGTTGATAAAGATCGTATAACCATAAGACGAGAAATAAGCCGACCAGTTGAACGATGAAAAACAGCAGTCCTGGAATCGTATAACGAAAAAACAGTTTCATTTTTCAAGCACCAGGCGATACCCGACTCCCCGGACCGTCTCAAGCCCTGACACGCCGATTTCTGTCAAACGTTTACGAACACGCGTAATATTGACGTTCAATGTATTTTCATCGACGAAGGCTTCATCATCCCAAATTCGTTCGAGCAGGTCTCCCCGGCTGACAATCCGCGGGCTAGCCGTCAGTAACATTTCTAAAATCAAACCCTCTTTTTTCGATAGTTCGATCGATTGATCACCATGTTCGACGATATACCGATCTAAATACAACGTGATGCCCGCCTTCACGACGGTCCGTTCATCATTCTCACTTGATAACGTCCCGTACGCCCGCCGAATTTGACTTTTGATTTTCGCGATGACAACGGCTCCTTGGAACGGTTTGACGATGTAGTCATCCGCCCCATATTCAAGTGCCATGACTTGATCCATTTCTCCGACTCGCGCCGAAATGAACAAAATCGGGGCACGGGTTTTTAAGCGAAGCTGCCGGCACCAATAAAAGCCGTCGAACTTCGGAAGGTTCACATCAAGCAGGATGACATCCGGCTTCGTCTCTTCAAAACGTGCCGCGACATCACCAAATCCATCTTCGTGAATGACACGGAAATCATACCGTTCGAGCAACTCTTGAAGTAACTCCGCGATTTTTTGATCATCTTCCACTAATAAAATTGTTTCCATCGAATGATTCATCTCCTTCGTTATCTATCATACCGAACAAAAAAAGGACTGGAAACGATTATTCGTTTCCAGTCACCGTCGTCACATCACAATCCGCCGGTACGCTCGGACAGTCATGAAGTAATACACAAAGTAGACGACCGTATAACAGCCAATCGCAAGGACTGTCGGCATGACGATGTTGTAGTTGAGTAGTTTTTGGAGGACTTGCATCGCAAAGATGCTGTGAATGAGTCCAAGGAGGTACGGTAGGGAGAAGACAAATCCGACGAGGCGACGAATGATACTCACCTGTTCGCCTTGCGCCACCCCAACCTTTTGAATGATCGCAAAACGGTGCTTTGATTCTTCTGCTTCCGCAAGCATCTTGAAGTAGATGATTGAACCTGTCGCGAGCAGGAAGACGAGTCCGAGGAACCCGGCAGCAAATGCGAGCAGCCCTGTCGTCGCCGTCGTTATCGCGTAGACCGGATAATAGGCCGCCATGTCCGTTTCCGCCTGCTTTCCGTAAAGTGCCTCGAGTTTCTTCATCAACCCGTCATCCGTCCGTTCATCTGAAAATTGATAATTCGTCAGCATCCATGCACGCTCCGGCATCATCGCGAAGGCATCGTCCGAAACGACGAACGCCAATCGTTGTTTCTCATAGAGTTGAGCGATCGGTAAATCCGTTTCACCCGTGATGCGAAAGGACGAATGGATGTCGTTTATCTTGATTCCAACGGGTGACTTGACTCGTTCCTGCAACAAGTCGTTTCCTTTGAATGTCTCGAGGACAATCGCCTCACCTTGTTGCGGCTCAGGTAAGACACGTTTTCCGTTCGCCTTCGCTAGTCTGCCGTAGTCTGAATAATTGATGTAGCTGAATTGTCCTTTTGAACCGTCCATCGCATATGTCCGGTAGTACTTCGTCAAATATAACGGATTTGGTAACTCTTCCATCTGATGGTCGACATTTTTGACGTTGACCATCGTCCGCTGTTCGATGGTTTGATTCGATTCCTTAATCAATTGCTCTGCCTCCGGTCGTTTACTCGCAACCGATAAACTGTATGGCATTTGTTGCTCGACCGTTCGATCGATGAAATAGTAAATCGATGTCGCTGTTCCGACCGTCGTCAGTGTGACTGCCGTGATGACAGTAATCGTTGATAACATGACAGCATTCGACTTGACGCGTGACAGCAATTGACCATGTAAAATCAAATTCGTTCCTTCGAAGTGACGTGCCTGTTTACTGAGAACACGCAACAAGAAAATCGTAAAGTAACTCATCGTCCCGAATGTTCCGACGATGATACAAACTATCAAGAGTGGCGCGACTACAGTAAAGTGATCGAGCAGCGGCTGCCCCGTCAGGTAATAACCGAATCCAATCAATAGAAGAGAAAGGACTGCGAGAATCGGATGGACTTTCGGAATCACTTCGACTTGTTGGTTTGCTTTGAATAGTTCAATCAAGGTGAAGCGATAAATTGTTCGTGCCGATCGCAGAGCAATCAATAAAAAAATGACCAAAAACACGGCAATCGTCTGACCCATTGCAGCGAGGCTGATCGTAAACGTCGCTTCGATATCGATTGCCATGACATGCGCAAGCAGTTGAACAAAGTATTTTGAAGCAACCGTCCCTAGAGCGGTCCCGATGATCAATCCGACCATTCCATATCCCATCGTTTCAATAAAGATCAGTTGAGCGATTTGTTTTCGCTCGAGTCCAAGTAACGCATATAAACCAAGTTCTTGTTTACGACGTCGTAAGAAAAAGTCACTCGAATACCAAATGAAAATCGTCGAGAACACGGCCAAGATGATACTCGATCCCGTAAAGACCGTCCCGAGCTTACCGTACATCTCATTTGCGTTCAGCATCGCTTCGTTCGAACGAATCGCTAAAAACGTGTAATAAATCAAAATCGCGAATGTGACGGCACCTAGATACATCATATTGTGCCGGATGTTCTTTAAATTACGAAAAGCTAATTTAGACAAACTCACGTGCTGCACCCCCGAGTTCGCGTTGGACTTCCATGATTTGTTCGAAAAATTCCTTTTGCGTCCCAAACCGATGGATTTCTCGGAACAGCTCTCCATCTTTGACAAAGACAATGCGTTCCGCGTATGACGCCGTGACAGGATCATGGGTCACCATCAAAATCGTTGCCCCTTGTTCATTCAGCGTCTCGAGGGCTTCGAGTAACCCTGTCGCTGACTTTGAATCGAGTGCTCCCGTTGGCTCATCGGCTAAGAGGAGTGATGGTTGGTGGATGATTGCACGTGCTGCTGCGACGCGTTGTTTTTGACCACCTGAAAGTTCGACCGGACGTTTCTTCAACAAATCTTCGACTCCAAGTTGCCGCGCCACTTGTTCAACACGCAACACAATCATCGCTTTGTCGACACGTGCCAGCGCAAGCGGAAGGGCAATGTTTTCTTCGACCGTCATCGTGTCGAGTAAGTTAAAGTCTTGGAAGATGAAACCCAGTCGTTCCCGACGAAACCGTGCCAATTGTTTTTCAGTCATGCTCGTGACATCTTCACCATTAATCGAAATCATACCTTCACTCGGTTGATCAATCGTCGATAAAAGATTCAACAGTGTTGATTTACCAGCTCCTGAAGGACCCATGATGCTGACGAACTCCGCTTCATGTACCGTCAATGATGTCGGTTTTAGTGCTTCATGCCGCGCCATTTTGGTTTGGTATACCTTCGTGATGTTCTCTGCATTTAAGATTGTTTTCATATTCTATTCCTCCTGAAGTCGATTCGTTACCTTCAGTCTACCGAGCGTTCACGTTTTGAGGGATTGCGTTAACTTTCAATCGACTTACAAAACAGTAAGGTTTGGTCGGAGTATGAAACAGGGAGAAGCTTTTTCGGCCGGATACTCCTTTTTCGGCATATTAAAAACTCCCTCATCTCGTAAGATAAGAGAGTTTCAGACTGTAGACAAAGTGCTATCGGAGATCAAGCGTCTTTTTTCGTTGCTTTCCTCGGGCGAGGCGCAAGCCGTTGCTCCTTGGTCCTCGCGGACAACGAGCAGGGTCTTGCCTTCCTCTGAAAGTGCGTTAAAAACGCACTTTTTCCCGTAGGAGTCAACGAAACATGACGCTTTTTAGGTAATACCGTGACGGAAAACCGGGCATACAGAAGGTTTAGAGCGCAATCCGTCTCGAATCGCTTTTAAAGCGAAAAGCAGTCGGTCGCGACCCTGCAACTTTGCTGTAGTGGCGCGACCGATTGCCGCTTTGAAGACGAGGTGAGACAGGGAAGCGCGAACGGATTGCCTCTTGTTATCGCATGTTCACGCTTCATAAGCGTTTATCTACACGCTGAAACTCCCTCATCTCGTAAGATGAGGGAGTTCAGATGAGGCGCGAAACAGCGTACGCCATCAGAAATTATTTATGTGTTGCCTTGAACAATTCTGTTTCGCCTGCCACTACTGAAGTACCTTCAGCAGGAACAGCAGAAAGTGTGAATTGGTCGTGGTTCGTGACGATGATTGGTGTAACCGTCGATGGTGCGTTCGCACGGATGTAATCTAAATCGAACTCAACGAGGACATCGCCCGCTTTGACTTTATCACCAGATTGAACATGTGCTGTGAAACCTTCACCTTTAAGGTTAACTGTATCTAAACCAACGTGAATTAATAGTTCGAGACCATCTTCACCTTTAAGACCGATTGCATGTTTTGTTGGGAAAATCGTTTCGACTGTTGCGTTAATCGGTGCGACCACTTTACCTTCAGTCGGTTCGATTGCGACTCCGTCTCCCATCATTTTTTGTGAGAAGACTTGATCGGGTACGTTCTCGATGCTGACGATTTTACCTGTAAGTGCAGAAGTGATTTTTGCGTTTCCTGCTTCGTTGCCACCAAACAATTTTTTAAAGAATCCCATGATACTATCCCTCTACTTTCTTGATCGTTTTTCTTCATTGAAGAAAATTCGATTTTTTTATAGGAGCGTGTTTATGAACGACTCGCTCACGTTCTCACAAAAAGCATACGTTTGTCCCTCTAGTTTTGCAAGTATTTTTGTGTGATAATAGTTAGAAATCAAAAGGAGGCGCTTACATGTTACCATTTTCAGAACTTACATATGTCCGTCCTGATCTGAATGTTTTAGAAACCACCATGCAAAACGCAATTTCTCGTTTAAAAGAAGCCACACAAGTCGAACAAGCAAACGCAGCCATCACTGAGATTAATACCCTTAGAAACCAATTCGAAACAGCGAGCCAAATCGTCGAGATTCGTCATACGATTGATACGCGCGACGCATTTTACGAAACGGAACAAGGTTTTTTTGATGAAGCAGGCCCCGTCTATCAGGGCTACGTCTCGAGTTACTATCATGTGTTGACGGCGCATGCGCTCCGTGAACAGCTCGAAACGACTTGGGGCAAACAACTCTTCCTCTTAGCAGAAGCCAGCTTAAAAACTTTTTCAGAAGCAATCATTCCGAAGCTTCAAGAAGAAAATCGTCTCTCGAGTGAATACACGAAGTTGATGTCTTCAGCAGAAATCGAATTTGATGGCAAAACGTTGAACTTGTCTCAGTTCGGTCCTTACTTGCAGTCACCTGACCGCACGGTTCGTAAAGCGGCTTCAGAAGCACGCTACGGTTATTTAGAAGAACACGGCGAAGCAATCGATACGATTTACGATAAACTCGTCCATGTCCGGACTGAAATCGCAACGACACTCGGCTTCCCATCATTTGTCGAACTCGGCTATGCCCGGATGCTTCGCGTCGATTATAACCAGTCGATGGTCGAAGATTACCGCCAGCAAATCCTTGACACAATCGTTCCGATTGCGACGTCACTAAAAGAACGTCAACAACGCCGGATTGGTGTCGATTCACTCTACTACTACGATGAAGGATTTGCTTTTAAATCAGGAAACGCTACACCGCAAGGCGAGGAAGCTTTCATCATCGAAGGCGGAAAAAAAATGTACCGCGAGATGTCGCCTGAAACAAATGAGTTCTTTGATTACATGATCGAGCGTGGTGCCCTTGATTTGACGGCGAAGCCAGGTAAAGCAGGCGGTGGGTATTGTACCTACATCGCTGACGAAAAACTTCCGTTCATCTTCTCAAACTTCAACGGGACGTCGGGAGATATCGACGTCTTGACGCATGAAGTCGGTCATGCTTTCCAAGTTTATGAGAGCCGTCACTTCACGACACCGGAGTACGGGTTCCCGACATATGAAGCATGCGAAATCCATTCGATGTCGATGGAATACTTCGCGTACCCATGGATGGAAGAATTCTTCGGTGAAGAAACATCGAAGTATAAATTCAGCCACTTGGCTGGCGGTGTTACCTTCTTACCATATGGAGTCGCAGTCGACGAGTTCCAACACGTCATCTACAGCAAACCCGAGCTAACACCGGCTGAACGTCGTCAAGCGTGGCGGACAATCGAGAAGAAATACCTCCCACATCGCAACTACGAGGAGAATGACTACCTCGATTCAGGTGCTTGGTGGCATCAGCAAGGCCATGTCTTCGGCAGCCCGTTCTATTACATCGATTACACGCTCGCTCAAGTCTGCGCCTTCCAGTTCTATGCATGGATGGAACAGGACCGCGAAGCCGCTTGGAAATCGTACCTCGCGCTCTGTAAAGCAGGCGGATCAGAAAGCTTCCTTTCACTTGTCGAACGCGCCGGCTTGAAGTCACCTTTCGCTGACGGAACAGTTGACGAAGCGGTCGCACCAATCAAAGCCTATCTCGAACAAGCAGACGACTTAGCACTCGATCGTGTCTAACTAAAACATGCCTGACAGCAACAGGAATCACTCGTTCGCAAGCGTGCTGTCCTCAAGCAAAAAACATAAGCCCCGTTTTCCTGTCAGTTCAATGGACAGGAAAACGGAGCTTTTTTTGTGTACGCGTAGTTTACGTTAATCCCAGCCGAAACGAACGAAGTACCCACTCTCCGCTTCGGTTGTCTCATGAAGATTTCAATGTTTCCTGATGCTGCATGAACCAAACTTCAAATTCATCTGCCGGAATCGGACGGGAATAGTAGAACCCTTGTCCATATTCACAGTCGAGCTTTCGTAAACTCTCGCTTTGTTCCAACTGTTCAATTCCCTCTGCGACTACGTCGTACTTCAACGTATGCGCAAGCTTGATGATTGTCTCGATCAATGGTGCATTCGAACATGCATCTTCCCCGCTAATGAAGGAGCGGTCGATTTTCAGACGTTGGATCGGAAGGCGACTTAAATAAGACAAAGAAGAATAGCCGGTTCCAAAATCATCGATTGCCAATTGATAACCCATTGCATGTAGCGACTCGAGGGCATCAAAGACGCGTTTATCGGAAAAGACACCAAACGATTCCGTGATTTCTAACTCCATCCGCCGCTCAATTCCCGGATGTTCATTTCTGATATCCGCCAAATAGTCGACGATGCGACCGGAAGCAAGTTCTTTCACTGATAAGTTAGCTGAAACACCAAGCATCGCAAGTGGCGTCTGCTCCCAGCGTCTAATTTGGTTGACCGTTTCCTGAACGACCCACATGCCGACTTCTTCAATCAGCATCGAGCGCTCGGCAATCGGAATGAAGACGGCCGGGCTAATCATGCCTCGTTCAGGATGGAACCAACGGAGTAACGCTTCACAGCCTTCGACCTGTCCTGTCTTTAAGTTAATTTGTGGCTGATAAAATAACTGAAGCTCATTTTTGACGATCGCTTCGCGCAACTCTGCTTCGAGAACGACCGATTCACGGTACTCTTCACTCATCCATGATTCGAACCAAACGGGCTCCCCTGCTTGATCCCGTTTCGCATGTTGCATCGCGATATCAACAGATGACAAGAGCGAGGTCACGGCAACTGCATCGTTCGGATAACGGACCATACTCATACTGATACTGACATGGATTTCTTCACCGTTTACGTAATACGGCAACTCCATGACGCGTTTTAGCTCATGGTAATCAACGATGCCTTGCTGCGAAATCAAGACAGCAAATTCATCTCCACCGATTCGTGCCGGTGAACCTGTCCCGATGAAGTGACGGCGTAAACGGTTCGCTACTTCTTTTAGAATCAAATCACCCGCGCTATGCCCGTACGCATCATTGATGCGTCTAAACTGGCGTACACTGACTGTGACGAGTTCGCCGGGCTGTAACCCTGCCAATGCTTCCGTCATCTTTTGTTCGAAACCATTTCGATTCAATAGCGTTGTCAAGACGTCATACAGCGCCAGTTGCGTAATCCGCTCTTCTCGTCTGTATTGATCCGTTTCATCGTGACACGTCAAATAAAGTGCAATCCCGTTCTCGCTTTTCGTCGGCACATAAATGATGTTGACGAACATATTCCGGATGTCCGCTTCGAAAATCATCTTACAACGAATCGTTTGACTATGCCCTTCGATTGCCCGATTTAAGGCACGACGCACCCGGTTCAAATCGGCTGGGTGAATCAGTTCTTCGATCGTCACGAACTCTGTCGTCTCGACGAGCTTCTGGAACTGGTCATTCCCATGCAATAACTTGAAGTCTGCTGCTAAGGCAATGATCGGATCTGTATTTTGTGAAAATAAGGATTCAATTTCTGCTTTTCTCTGTTTGATTTCGAGCGTTTTTTGGTCATTGTAATCCAGTAGTCCTGAGATGATTGCCGTCATCGTCCGAAAAGCATGGACGACAGGTTGAAAATCATTGCGTTCCGGCACTTGATAAAACGATTGTTGCTGTCCTTCAGCAAATACGTTTGCTTCTTCCTGTAACATGACTAAGTCTTTTCGGAAAGCACGTAACAGCGAGAGCGTCAGTAAGAGTAAAGCGAAAATGATGAAGCACGTCGCAACGAACATCAACCACGCATTTCGAATGACATCATTTCCCCGGTCCGTCATTTCCGTTTGTACGTCTGAAATTGCTCGATTAAACAAACGGTACATGCTGCCTTGATAGCGATCTGAAATACGCTCTAACGTTTCGTATTCGCGAAGTGCGGGTTCACTCAACGTCGTATCGATCACACCAAAATATGCCGCCATCTCACTTTTCATCGTATTAATATCAAGTCTCGACGCTCCGTCTTCAGCATCAATCGTTGCCGAAAGCGTTTTCGTCACCGTATCATTTCTCACTGCCAAATCTTGACGCATTTGCCGTATTCTTGATAACTCGTATGCATCCAATTGTTTGTCTTGATCTGCACTAAGCAGGCTCTGTCCTGCTTTTCCGAAATCCCGTTCCATTAAGAACAGGTTAGAAAACAAGGAATAATATTTCCCGGTATCTTGACTGAGCGATAGCTGATTAAATAAGATTTCACTTTTATAATTTGCTACGGCCGTAAAAAATCGATTGCTCGCGACATAACCGTTTTTTCGAACCTCGTCGATTTCGGTTAATACGTCCTCTTTCAAAGAACTTGATGTTGGCATTGTCTCTAAACGTTTGCTCAGCGCCACGAGCTCGTCATCGACCTTTTCCGACCACTCGATTCGTTGCGTCAACGAGTCATCGACCCGTGAACTCAATGATAAATAATAATAGTATGTAAGATCGCGTTCCGCCTGATTGACTTGTTCAAATACATCCATCACGCCGCTCGCACGTTTATAACTGTAACCTTCTTCTACATTTTTTAAGAGTTGCTGCGTCGCAATCAACACGGCTAACAACCCGATAATCGAAATCATCCATGAGAACGTTTTATAGTAGGAGCGTTTCCGAAATGCTTCTACGATGAAGACTGGTGGTAAAAGTCGCAACACATCGTCCTCCCTAAATTGTCATTATGTCTATATATCGTCTAAAAGAAACAATTCGTGAAGCGAAAAGAGGTCAATAAAAACGCTTTCGCCCGTTTATTTGAACTGAACCCTGAATGGTGGACACTTGATAAAAGACCCCATTCGGGGTTTTTTGTGTTTAAAGATATCGATATACTGTATCTATTCAATTTAGACGGGAGAATTATTCATGAACAGACGTACCTTCAATCCAGATCAAATCAGACAACTTGAAGCGAATCTTCACGTAGCCTCGGTATCAGATCGTACGATTCAATATAAAGGAGAATTTAAGATTCACGCTGTACGTGAGAATTTAGCTGGTAAGCGACCGATACAAATCTTTGAAGAAAGCGGCTTTGACCTGGACATGATCGGTAAGCGAACAACGAACGAAGCGTTGAAACGATGGCGGAAGACCTATCGCATTTATGGAGAAGAAGGACTCTTGAATGAGAGACGTGGAAAATCAAATCTTGGAGGTCGACCGAAAAAAGATGATTCCGTCGAACGACGCCTTGCGAAAGCTGAAGCACGAATCAAGTACCTCACAGCGGAGAACGAATTACTAAAAAAGCTCGACGCTCTCGAAAGAGAGGCGAAGTATCGAAACTAACCGCATCTGAGCGCTATCAGGCAATCAATATTGTCTTACGGAAACAATCATCGGGCCGATTCGTGACGGACCTATGTACGCTCGCTGAAGTGAGCCGCAGTGGTTATTACGCCTGGCTCGCACGTACGGATAGTGTTTCCCTTCGGGAAGAACGCGACTATGCGGACTACCTACTTCTAAAACGTGTTCATGATCGTCACAAGGGAAAAATCGGCTATCGTGGTCTTTACATGGAGATGCTTGATGTCATTGGTGGACCGATGAATCATAAACGTATTTTGCGTATCATGAGGAAGTTTGGAATCGTGACGAAAATCCGTAGGCAGAACGCTTATCGTAAAATCGCTAAAGCGACATATGAACATAAGACTGTACCGAACCACTTGAACCGTCGGTTCGATCAAGATGAGCCTGGTAAGGTATTCGTCACAGACATCACTTATCTCCGTATTGGATCTGGTCAAACTGTTTATCTCTCTTGTGTGAAGGATGTCGCTACACGTGAAATTATGGCACATCATCTATCTACAAGCCTCCATATGGAACTAGTCCTTCATACAACGAATAAACTCGCAGAACGACTTCAAGGGAATATACACCCGGAAGCCATGATACATTCCGATCAAGGATTCCATTATACGCATCCTGCTTATCAAACACGCATCCGTGAGATGGGAATGCTTCAATCCATGTCCCGTAGAGGAAACTGCCTGGATAATGCCCCGATCGAATCGTTCTTTGGGCACTTGAAAGATTATGTCGATTATAAATTAGCATCTGACCTCGATGAGGTCTGTGCCATGGTCGATGCTTACATTGATTATTACAATAGCGAACGAAGACAATGGAAACTACAAAAGATGACTCCGGTACAATACCGAAGCCATCTCATAGCAGCTTAATACGTTAAGGGTGCTTTTATTAAACTGTCCAAACTCTAGGGCTCAGTTCAATTTTCGGGACAAAAGCGTTTTTGATCCATTCTTCAATATTGGACATTCTCTCGCTCTACCTTTTTAGCGAAATAGTCGATGATGTCGCGTCGACGAATGATTCCAATGAAGTGTTTGCCGTCATCAATGACGGGCACGAAGTTTTGATCAGTGATGACCTCAATCATTTCTTCCATTTGTGCTGTGATCGAAACGGGTTTATAACGAACACGTTGTTTAATGTCTGTCAGACGTGTTTGAAGTACATGATCATAATCCGCATGCTCCAGATTTTTTTCAAGTGCCCAAAGCACATCACCTTCCGTGAGAGTTCCTGCATATTTTCCTTTATCGTCAACGAGCGGCACTGACGTGAACCGATGATGCTTCATCTTTTCAAGTGCTTGCCTGACCGTCGACTCAGGATCTAAGTATTTCACTTCATCTTTTGGCAATAAGAAAAAAGCAATATTCATTTCTAAGTTCCTCCCTAGTCACTCTGTGACATCTACCCTATTTTATCATGAACTTCCGTTCGATTCATTTCTCAAATCATGAAAATCTCACCATAATTCCTTCATATTTAAGTTTACCCGTCCGATAATCAGAATAGACAGATTTTATAGATTATTTAGATAGGAGAATTACATATGCGCCTTCCCATCACACGCCGTCTTTTCATCGGTCTCATTCTATTACCTGCGCTTACGTTAGGTGTCTCAACCTGGTTCTCATACAACCAGACAAGCCAAACTGTTGAAAATCTTGTCGATTCAACGTCGCAAACGGCATTAAAGCAACTCGAGCAATCCTTCTCGCGGATCATCGACGATACAAAAAAAGATACGTCTTTACTCGCCGGACTCCCGTTCACGCGGGCGAGTGGCTCACTGCCGAACTATACTGATCCAAAAGATCTTCCTGATCTGACGGACGAACCGTCTCAAAAAGCAAAAGACATTTACAGCGTCCTCGAAAAATACGGTTCATCGAAAATCGAAAATTCTTTTCTCCAATACGCTGATACGTCAGGCGGCTACTTGAACTGGCCGAAGCAAGACGTCCCTGCCGGCTATGATCCACGAAGCGACCTTTGGTATAAACAAGCGCTTGAAAATTCAAGTACGGTCGCCATGAGCGAACCGTATTATGACGAAGCGACGAAACTATCCATCATCAGTTTCTCAAAAGCGACACTCGATGATCAAGCAAACATCAAGGGTGTCTTGTCTGTCTATAAAAGCATCAACCGCCTCTCAGAAGACATGAAGCGAATCGAGATCGGACAGGAAGGTTTCGTATTCAGCTATACAAAAGACGGAAAAGTCGTCACGCACCCGAATAAAAATTACTTCTTTAAAAGTCTCGACCAACTCCGTGAAGAAGGAAAGTCTTATTTCAGTGCACCGAAACAGATGATTGATCAAGAATCCGGTTCCGCCATCATGGATGTTGCGGGGAAAAAATCAGTCGTCATCTGGCAACTCTCTTCTAAAACAGGCTTCAAGCTAGCGGTCGTACTGGATTATGCATCTCTGTATGCTCCTAAAGATGCCATGCTCGAACAGTCGCTCATCAACTTTATCGTCGCGATTGCGCTAGCGACATTGATTGCCTGGTTAATTGGCCGCTCAATCAACCGTCCCCTCTCGACACTTCGGACGGAAGCCCTCGCGATCGCAAGCGGTGATTTACGGACGACAAAACGTCCAAAACGCTTTATTCGCGATGAACTTTCTGACCTCAATGAGAATTTCGATGCGATGCGTCAAAAGTTGCGTCAAACGATTACGGCCATGACACAATCAGCTGGCACCGTTCGTGATGCGTCACAGGACTTATCAGCAAATGCGACCCACGTCCAAAATGCGTCACAACAAATCGGTCAAACGATGGAAGAAATTGCAGCCGCCGGTGAAACGCAAACGAAACAGGCGGAACGCTCTTCGCATGCCGTTTACGGTGTCAAGGAACGCTCCGTCGCGATGCAACAAGCGGCCGCTACGACGTTGTCTGAAGTCGCATCCGTCGCCGATGCCGCAACGCGCGGTAGCTCACTGACGAAACAAACGATTACCGACTTACTACAACACTCCGATTCACTCGAACAGGAAATTCAGAACACGTCCGAATTCCTCGGTAAACGTTCAGGCGAAATTGGAAAGATTCTCGGGACGCTTCAAGCAATTTCAAGCCAGACGAATCTCCTGGCTTTGAATGCCGCCATCGAAGCGGCGCGTGTCGGTGAACAAGGTCGAGGTTTTGCCGTCGTCGCAAGTGAAGTCCGGAAGCTTGCAGAGGAAAGCGATCATTCTGCAAAACAAATTAAACAGCTCCTCGATAATATTCAAAAAGAGACGCACACCGCGATGAGTGCGATGAACCATGTCATGGATGACTTGAAAATTTCCCTTGAGTCCGTCAAAACGACAGGCGTCGACTTCGAACAGATCGCCGGTTCCGTCCATCATGTCTCACAACGGACTGAATCGCTAACCGGTGATATCAGTGCTCTGACAACTGCGACAGAAGAAGTGTCTGACGCGATGGGAACGATTCTCGCGTTAACAGAAGAGAACGCAGCCGGTATCGAAACGAGTGCCGCGAGTATCCAGGAAACGAACGCGACAATCGAAGCCGTCACGACGGCAGCGACACACTTGGCTCATATCGCAAGTGAACTCCATCAATTGACGTTCGACTTCCAATTGGACGATACACTGCCACTTGAAGAAAGCACCGAAGCTGACGAACTGCCTCATGTCGATGCGTCTGATGAAGTTGCGGACGAAGCAGCCGTGACCGAGTTGGAACAAACAAGCGACAGCGACTTGTTTGAACTCGATGCTGAAGAAGTGATCGATGGTTCGACTAATCAGCAGGAATCAGACAATCGTTGATAAGCCCTATTTAAACAAGGAACCTGCCACACGCAGGTTCCTTCTTTTCGTTCCTCCCTATACAATTTCTTGTACACCCCTTAGACTAGACTTAATGATTTCTACCGAGAGGAGTAGACCCATGAAGCCGCTACAAACAGACGATTTAATCCAGATTGCTGAAAGTATTTATGGGACGACCGGTTTTTTTGTATCGTACCAATCACACGAAAACAATTCACTTCATGTACGACCAACCGCGCCTGTCCACCCCGATCAATTGACGCTTGAAGCCGAGTGGCCGACTGCTGAAGCGGTCCCACTCCTCTACACGCTAAAAGATGGAACGGCGTATTTATTCATTGCCGTCGCAGATCAAGGGCAATACCGAATTGGCCCCGTCCTGTTACAATCCGCCTTATTTCGCGCGCATATTCAGGATGAGTCCTATCATCAATTTTATAAATCGTTACCTCGGACGACTGAAAATCGATTAATCGATTGCGCTCACCTTGTCTATCGGCTATTGAACGGACGACAGCTCCCGTCCCGCGCAATCCGGACGGAGTCTGAAATCGTCGAAGAAGAAATCCCGCTCGTCGCAGACGTACCTGCCCATACAGGAACGACAGCCTACCGCAAAGCTTGGCAACGCGAACAGCAAATCATCGATTGGATTTCCTCCGGTCAAAGTGAACGATTGGCGACGACTTATTCCTTACCTGCCTATGGTGAATTCGGCTCGCTCGCACGCCATCAACCACTTCGGGCAGAAAAGAATCTCCTACTTGGAACGGTCCTGCTCAGCGCACGTGCTGCCATTATCGGTGGACTCGAACCGGACGAAGCCTTCTCACTCAGCGACCGGATGATTGATTCGATTGAAGCAGCAAACAGCATCTCCGAACTTCGTAATCGCCACGTCCGGATTACTGTCAGTTTTGCAGAAGCCGTCAAGCAAATCCAAGAGTTACGACACTCGCCACACGTCTTAGCTGCCATCCGTTACATTCAACAGCATCTTTACGATCCGTTGTCCGTCTCTTCAATCAGTCATGCGATTCATGTCTCCTCCAATTACCTATCCGTCCTGTTCAAGGACGAAACTGGTCTACCGCTTGCCCGGTATGTCATCCGGGAGCGAATCCGGGAGGCGAAACGCTTGCTCCGTTCATCTGATGATTCGTTGCTGACGATATCAAACAAACTGCATTTTTCGAGCCAAAGTCACTTCAGTCAAGCGTTTAAACAGACGACTGGTGAGACACCCACCCATTATCGACAACGGCATTATTTCTGATAATATATTTCACAACGAACATTATTTTATGATATTCTATAGCACATAAGTGTTTACATCTGAAACACATGTTTTTTAAAAGAAGAGGGAGCGTTTACATGAATTCAATTAGTATCATTATTCCAATTCATCAAACTGAATCTCAAGCTAAAGTAGCGATTCAATCAATCATTGAACAACGTGTCTCGGTGCCAATTGAGATTTTAGTCGTATTCGATGGTCCAAGTAGTTATAAGGACGAAATTCAGACGATTTTTCCTCAAATTAAAATTATCGAACAGCCGCACAAAGGTGTTTACACTGCTCGAAACATAGGAATTGAGCATGCGACAGGCGATTACATTATTTTTTTAGACAGTGATGACGTACTATCGCCTCGTGCACTTTATACATTTATTAAAGCTTATGAAAAAACAAGTGCTGCAGTCATAGTTGGTCGTGTATCACCTTCTCATTATAAAAAGAAATGGTTGATGCCAATCGATGACGATCGATATTTTTTCTATAATAGAACAAAATTCAATTCAAGACATCTAACAAGTATCCATGGATGGATGATAAAAAAAACCTTACTTTCAAGTTTACCTTCAATTAACACGAAATGGTTCGCAGATACAATCGTTGCACATACGATTATCTCACAGTTAACGAATTATACATCTGTTAATTACGTTGTTTATGGTCGAAACTCACGAAGTACACCATTAGAAGGACAGTCTTTATTCCAGTTACGAGACATTTCGACATTGACTGATGCTTCACGAATTTTTGGAATACTAACAGCTGAAACAAAGGAAAATGACGTTCAAGAGTTTCTCAACACATGGTATAAACGCTTCATTTCTAAACGTGGAAGAAGCTTACTGCAAAAAAGTGATTCTAAAACCACTCAAAAAGAAGTTTTTCGCCATATCGCCTATGACTTAAAAAGAATCTCAACTAAAAGTAAATATCTAAAAGCATGGTCGACAGGATCTTACTCAATGTTTAAACTTTACATCGCTGGGATTAAAATAAAAAAATCACTTAGCTCTATCAAGCGAAAGAAAATTAAACATGGTCTTTTACTGTATCGATTATCCCAAAATATGCCTATAAAAGAAAACCTAGTCTTGTTTGAAAGTTTTCTCGGCAGAAGTTACTCGGACAACCCTAAAGCACTATATTTATAT
Organism: Exiguobacterium sp. QJM3NY_9; assembly: GCF_056173545.1. Taxonomy (NCBI): domain Bacteria; kingdom Bacillati; phylum Bacillota; class Bacilli; order Caryophanales; genus Exiguobacterium; species Exiguobacterium sp. QJM3NY_9. Next base: position 2,510,298 of record NZ_CM149679.1, read on the forward strand.
ATGAAAGAAAAATACCCCACTTTAGATTATGTCTGGATTTTCTCTCAAGAACCTTCTGATGAGGTAAAAGAGTCCTGTCCGAACTGGGTTTTAAAAAATAGCTTTATGTATTATCACTATATGGCTCGAGCGAAATATTGGATTTTTAATACACGACAACCGAATAGTCTAAAGAAGCGTCCAGAAATTATCTATTTGCAAACTTGGCATGGAACCCCTCTCAAACGATTAGGGCTTGACATGGAGGAAGTTCATATGGCAGGTACCAATGCAATTCAGTATAAAAGAAACTTCTATAATCAAGCTCAAGAGTGGAACTATCTTATTTCACCTAACCCTTACTCTACCGAGATATTCGGCAATGCATTTGGGTTCCAAAATACTATGCTCGAAACTGGATATCCTCGAAACGATATTCTCTATTCTCAGAATAAAGATGGGATTATCAGCGAATTAAAAACTAGACTCGAACTCCCAATGCAAAAAAAAGTTATTTTATACGCACCAACTTGGCGAGACGATGAATTCATCGCTCGAGGTCAATATCGCTTTGATTTACAACTAGATTTAAAACGAATGCAAGAACGTCTTGGTGAAGATTATGTGATCTTACTTCGAATGCACTATTTAATTGCTCAAAACATGGACATTAGTGGTTTTGAAGATTTTGCTTACGATGTTTCTTCATACGGAGATATAGCAGAACTTTATCTTATCAGCGATTTATTAATCACTGATTATTCATCTGTTTTCTTTGACTTCGCACATTTGAGACGCCCGATGATTTTCTTTACGTATGACTTAGAAAAATATGCTTCAACACTTCGTGGATTTTACTTTGATTTCGAAGCTGTGGTCCCTGGACCACTCTTAAAAGAAACCAATCAAGTAATTGACTATATCGAAAACATTGACTCTCAATCCGTAATATATGATGAAAAGTATGAACAGTTCTTTAACCGTTTCTGTAGCCTAGATGATGGAACTGCTAGTGAACAAGTCGTGTCTAAACTATTTGGTTCAACTACGACCATACCGATCGAACCAATTGAATGAATTTAAATAACATAACGCCAAACACTTACTCAGGCTAAGTTGAACTGAACCCTAAATGGTGGACACTTGATAAAAGACCCCATTTGGGGTTTTTTGTGTTTAAAGATACCGATATACTGTATCTATTCAAGAACAGACGTACCTTTAATCTAGATCAAATTAGATAACTTGAAGCAAATCCCCACGTAGCCTCGATATCGAATCGTACCATCCAATACAAGCGAGAATTCAAGATTCACGCTGTACATAAGAATTTATCTAGGAGACGACGAAAGAAATTATGGAGAAATATGGTATCAAAAACAACTCATTAATACATGGATGATATGGTACTGATCAAATGAGCTTTATCGATTCGACCAGCCAATTGAGAAACAATATACCTACGGACAGGGTCTTAATCAGCGAGTAAGGATGAAAAGGAAGAGCGAATCCAATAAAGATTAGGCTAGATTAGGCTGTCAGCCTAATCAAAGTGCTTTTTAGTAAAGTAAGATTCATAAGAACATTCAAAAAAGCACTAACTAGAACACTTGACCAGTTAGTGCTTCAATTTAATTTGATTCTCGAACGAAAAGCGCTACACTCTCGACGTGTGTCGTATGCGGGAACATATCGACTGGTGTGACTTCCATCAGCTTGTAACCGAGTTCAGCAAGCAACTTCGCGTCACGTGCTTGAGTCGACGCGTTACATGAGACATAGACGATACGTTTTGGTGCCACTTCAGCCGCAGCACGCAGGAATTCTTCGTCACAGCCTTTACGTGGTGGGTCAACGACGATGACGTCTGGTTTGATTCCAGCTTTGACGAGTGCCGGCATGACGGATTCAGCCGTTCCGTACTCGAATGATACGTTGTCGATGCCATTCGCAGCGGCGTTACGACGTGCGTCGTCGATTGCTTGAGGAACCATTTCAATCCCGTAGACATGTTTCGCTTGTTGCGCAAGTGATAATGAAATCGAGCCGATACCGCAATACGCGTCGACGACGATTTCTTCACCTGTCAATTGTGCATACTCCAGTGCTTTACCGTATAGTTTTTCCGTTTGCAACGGATTGACTTGGAAGAATGAATGTGGCGAGATTTCATACGTCAATCCGGCGATTTGATCGCGGATGACAGCTGGTCCGTGCAGGACGATGTTCTTTTTCCCTAAGATGACGTTCGTATCCTCTGGGTTGATGTTGTGTTGAATCGATGTCACGTTCGGGACGGCTTTTAAGATGCCGGCGACGATTTTATCGATACCACGCAATTGTTTGACCTTCGTCACGAGGACGATCATCAATTCATTCGTATGGTACCCGTGACGTGCCATGATGTGACGGATGACACCCGTTTGTTTCTTTTCATCGTACGCTGGGACTTTTAAGTCAGCGAGGACTTTACGGACCGCTTGGATTGCTTCATCATTTTCCTTGTTTTGAATCAAGCAGTAATCCATATCGATGATGCGGTGGCTCCGTTTTTGGTAAAAACCGGCCATCAACTTGTTCGACTGGAAAGCGACCGGGACTTGTGCTTTATTGCGGTAGCCCCATGGATCTTCCATCCCGATTGTTTCATGGACCGGAATTTCGAGTCCTGCGAGGCGGGCAAAGGCATCACGGACACGGTTGTGCTTGAAGACGAGTTCTGCATCATATGATAAGTGTTGCAGTTGGCAGCCCCCACATTGGTTGTAGACAGGACATGGCGGCTCGACACGGTCAACACTCTTCGTCTTTTGACGGATAATTCGTCCGAAACCATATGATTTCGTTGTTTTCGTGATTCTGATTTTGACTTGTTCCGTCGGTAAAGCTCCTGGAATGAAGACCGTATAACCATCGATTCGTGCGACACCTGAACCGTCGTGCGTCAAATCGACGATATCGACGACGTGCTCGTCATTTTTTTGTACTGGGATCATAATTGGGTTCCTCCTAGAAAACCCCGCGCCTTACGCGAGGTTTGTTTCTGTTTCTTGTAATTGTGTATTAATCAGTTCCATCTCATCGATCCGGAACTTCGGTGTCATGACATCGAAATGCGACTGTAAATTCGTCATCTCCCCTTCACAGGTGCCACCGAACTCACCGTCGATGTTCAAGCTCATCTCAGAAGTATTTTTCATCCGGACGAATGAAGTCGTGACATGCTCGACACAAGGATCCGAGAAGTGATCCCCTTTTAAGGCGAGACGCATGACGCGAATCAGTTCGACAAGATTACATTTTTTTAAGATGAATAAATCAAACCGTCCATCATTGAGTGACGCATTCGGAGATAGCTTCTCAAAGCCACCAACGGAGTTCGTATTCGAAGTCAAAAACAACATGACTTCGCCTTTGAACGTCCCTTTTTCATGTTCGAGTTCGACATACGTCGGACGGATTTGTGGTAACTTCTCCATCCCTTTGACGTAATAAGCGAGTTGTCCGAGTGCCGTTTTGAGTTTTGACGGAACCTCGTAAGACAACTCCGTCATGATGCCGCCACCTGCGATGTTGATGAAATAATGAACACCCGTCGTTCCTTCAATCTTCCCAATGTCGACAGGCATCGTATAGCCGGTGCAGATGACATCCATCGCGCCTTCAATCGTCAACGGAATCCGCATCGCTCGTCCAAAATCATTCGTCGTCCCGACAGGCAAGACACCCAGTTTAGGGCGAACCTTATAGGCAGCCATGCCACTGATGACTTCGTTTAACGTTCCATCTCCACCCGCAGCCACGACGAGGTCAAATTCAGCTTCACAGGCCCGTGCTGCTTCATGTGTTGCGTCACCGACCGCTTTCGTCGAATAGACGGAAGTCTCATAACCCGCTGCTTCAAGCCGGTCTAAGATATACGGCAGATTTCGCTTTACCATCTCTTTCCCGGAAGTCGGGTTATAAATCACTCGCGCTCTAGGTCTCATAAGTTTTTCTCCTTTTTAATCAACCGGTCCATTTGATACATAACTGTTTTATTTTACATGAAGTTTTGCTACATTACAAAGCCGAAAAAAAAGATGTTCCCGTTTTCCGCCTGATTACGAGACGAAAAATGGGGACATCTACTACGATTTAAAGGATTATTTTAATTTTTCGAGTTCTTCATGGAAGAGTTGATCGAGGAGGGCCGGATTCGCCATCCCTTTCGTTTTCTTCATGATTTGACCGATGACGAAACCTTTTTTCCGGTCTCGTCCACCCACGAGTTCTTCGACGACAGCCGGATTTGCTTCGAACATCTCGACGATCAGTCCTCGTAAGAGACCCTCGTCAGAAATTTGAGCGAGTCCTTGTTCTTCGACATACTGACGCGGTTCGACACCCTGTTCGATCGTCGCCGCGAAAACTTGTTTCGCGATTTTCGAAGAAATCGTTCCGCCGGCAATCAATTCGATCATCTCGGCGAGACGTGCCGGTGTCAGTTTGATTGTTTCGAACGTTTCACTCGACTTGTTCAAGTGTCCTTGTACTTCACCGACTGTCCAGTTCGCTGCCGCTTTCGGTTCTGCACCGGCAGCAATCGTCGCTTCGAAGTACTCAGCCATCTCGCGTGTGACGGTTAATTGTTTCGCGTCATACGCGGATAAACCGAGCGTTTCTTGATAGCGGACACGACGTGCATCCGGAAGTTCCGGAATCGCGGCACGAATCGCTTCTTTCCAGTCTTCGTCGAGGACGAGCTTGACGAGATCCGGTTCCGGGAAGTACCGGTAATCGGACGCGCCTTCTTTCACACGCATCAAGACGGTCTGTTTTTTCGCTTCGTCAAACCGAAGTGTTTCTTGACGCATGACGCCACCCGCTAACAAGAGTTTCCGGTGACGGTCTTCTTCGAATTCGAGTCCTTTTAAGACGTTACCGAACGAGTTGAGGTTCTTCAGTTCGGTTTTTGTTCCGAACTTCTCTTGTCCGTATGGACGGACCGAGATGTTACAGTCGCAACGTAGTGACCCCTCTTCCATCTTCACGTCCGAGACGCCTGCGTATTGCAGGACTTCTTTCAAACGTTCGAGGTAGGCGACCGCTTCTTTTGGTGAACGCATGTCGGCTTCACTGACGATTTCAATCAAAGGTGCGCCCGTCCGGTTAAAGTCGACGACCGAATGATTAGCACCGGTATGGTTCATCTTCCCGGCATCTTCTTCTAAGTGGACCCGTTCAATCCGGAAGCGTTTTGTTTCGCCATCGACTTCCGCGTCGATGAATCCGTCAAACCCGATCGGCTGATCAAATTGTGAGATTTGGTAGGCTTTCGGCGTATCTGGATAGAAGTAGTTCTTCCGGTCAAATTTTGTTTGGTCTGCAACGTGACAGTTAAGCGCCATTGCCGCACGGACCGCGAGTTCGACTGCTTTTTCGTTGACCATCGGAAGTACACCAGGGTGTCCGAGACAAATCGGACAGGTCTTCGTATTTGTTTCCGCACCGTACTCACGGGCACAGCCACAAAACATTTTTGTATTTGTATTTAGTTCGGCGTGGACCTCGATGCCGATAACCGTTTCAAAGTTCATAACGCACTCTCCTTATAACTTCGGAAGCGCGAATCCGCCCGTCGCAAGCTCGAAAGCATGCGCCGCACGATAGATCGTCGCCTCGTCAAAGTGTTTTCCGATGATTTGTAGACCGACTGGTAATCCGTCGACAAGACCTGCTGGGACCGAAATCGCAGGAACACCCGCTAAGTTGATTGGAATCGTCAAGATATCATTCGCATACATCGTGACAGGATCATCGTTTTGAGCACCGAGTTCGAATGCTGGTGTAGGTGCCGTCGGTCCGATGATGACATCATAGTTTGCGAGGACATCATCAAAATCTTTTTTAATCAATGTCCGTGCTTGTTGCGCTTTTTTATAATACGCGTCGTAATAACCTGAACTTAACGCATACGTTCCAAGCATGATGCGGCGTTTTACTTCGTCGCCGAATCCTTGGGCACGTGAATACTTGAAGACATCTTCGAGTGCATCTGCTTCAGCACGGACACCGTAACGGATGCCGTCGAAGCGGGCTAAGTTTGATGATGCTTCCGATGAAGCGAGTAAGTAATACGTCGCAAGCGCGTACTTCGAGTTCGGAAGAGATACTTCGTCGACCGTCGCTCCGAGTGACTCGAGTTTTTTGATGGCTGCACGAATGTTGTCTTTCACAGATTCACTGACACCTTCGCCGAAGTATTCTTTTGGAACGGCGATTTTCAAGCCTTTGATATCACCTGTCAACGCTTTTGTATAATCAATCCGGTCGACGTTCGCTGACGTCGAATCCATGTCACAATGCCCTGCGATCGCGCTAAGCAAATAGGCGTTGTCTTCGACAGTCCGTGTCAATGGTCCGATTTGGTCGAGCGATGACGCGAATGCGACGAGACCGAAACGTGAAACGAGACCGTACGTCGGTTTTAAACCGACGACACCACAATAGGCAGCCGGTTGACGAATCGAACCCCCTGTATCAGAACCGAGACTGAACAAGACTTCTCCTGCCGCAACAGCTGCTGCTGAGCCACCTGAAGATCCACCTGGAACGTGTTTTGTGTTCCACGGGTTACGGACCGGTTTGTATGCTGAGTTCTCATTGGAAGACCCCATCGCGAATTCATCCATGTTCAGTTTACCGATTGTGATGGCACCTGCTTCATGTAAGCGTTCGACGACAGTCGCGTCGTGCGCAGGGACGAAGTTCTCGAGGAATTTCGAGCCGCATGTCGTCGTCATCCCTTTTGTGACGATATTATCTTTTACACCGATCGGTAAGCCGAACAGTGGGTTTGCTTCATGTTTTGCGAGCTCATCCATCCGTTTTGCTTGTTCGAATGCGTCTTCGTTCAAGGATAAAAAGGCACCGACGTTCCCGTCAACACGGTCGATTTGATCAAACGATTCTTGAACGAGATCCGATACTTTCACTTCGCCATCCTTGACGAGTATATGCAGTTTTTTGACACCATGCTCAAAAAGTGACATTTCTGTGGTCTCCTCCTTATTCGAACACTGCTGGGACGCGGACTTGTCCGGCTTCCCAATCAGGTGCGAGTCGTTCTACTTCCGTGCGCGGAAGCGATGGGCGTACTTCGTCTTTTCGTAAGACGTTCTTTAAATCAAGGACATGTGTCGTTGGTTCGACTCCTGTCGTATCAAGTTCATTCAATTGCTCAGCAAAACCGAGAATTTTTTCGAGCTGAACCGTAAATTGTTGTACTTCTTCATCTGTCACGGCAAGGCGTGCCAAATGCGCCACGTGGCGGACTTGCTCTTCATTAATATTTGCCATGTCATTCCACCTCCGGAACTTTTGCAGTATATTTTACACTATTTCTAATCATAGCACTTTTTAGTCAGACAAAAAAGACGATGGTGCATCGGGGGGAGGTCCGCACCATCGTCCTTATAGGGGTAGCAAAGCTTTCGGGCGGAAAGCTTCTAGTAATTCATTACCCATGCGACTGTTTTACAAAACAAAATAACAGAATATTCAAACTAAAAGATCAACTAGTAAATAAACATTGAAGATAATGACAATCGTCACGATACTCCAGGCAAGGAGCTTCATCTTCACCCCGTTCTTGAAGTCACCCATGATTCGTCCACTCGACGTTGCTCGAATCAATGGAATCAACGCGAACGGAATCCCGAACGATAAGGCGACCTGACTCAAAATCAAGGCCCGTGTCGGATCAAAGCCCGATAACAACAATACAATGGCCGGTGCCATCGTGATGCTTCGACGCAGGAAAATCGGAATCTCAATTTTTAAGAACCCACGCATGATCGCATCACCAGACATCGTCCCGACACTTGACGATGCGAGACCGGAGACAAGTAAGGCGACTCCGAACAAGTACGGTGCTGTTCCACCGAGCGATGTCCCGAGTCCTGAGAAAATACTTTCAAGTGTCGCTGCTTTCTGATCGGTTCCGAAGAAGACTGTCGCCGCGATGACGAGCATCGCCCCATTGACCGCCCCTGCGATCAACATCGCTGCCCAAATATCAAGTGTCTGAATTTTCATCAATCCTCGTTTATCCGCAATTTTCCCCATCCGGCGTTTCGTCAAATCCGAGTGCAAATAAATCGCGTGCGGCATGACCGTCGCTCCTAACATCCCGGCAGCAAGGACGATACTCGGTGTTCCCTCGAATCCGGGAATCAAGCCCCCTGCCATGTCCCGCACGTTCGGCTCGACTTGAACGACTTGGATCGCGAATGCAACGGCAATCACGAGGACCAGTCCAGCGATGACGGCTTCGAAATGCCGTAAGCCCTTCCGTTCAAAGCCGAGAATGACGAACGAGGCAATCGCCGTTAAAATCGCAGCGATTTTCATATCAATATTAAATAACAAATGAAATCCGAGTGCGGCACCAACGAATTCCGCGAGATCCGTCGCCATGGCGACGAGTTCTGCCTGTGCCCAGTAAAGCAGTCGGGCGATGGGTGATAGCTCGTCCCGGATGACTTCCGCCAAGCTCATATTACTGACGAGTCCAAGTTTTGCTGACAACGTTTGGATGACGACCGCCATCAAATTTGCTGCGACGATGATCCAAAGTAATAAAAATCCGTACTGGGCGCCGGCCGTCATGTTCGTCGCAAAGTTCCCCGGGTCGAGGTACGCGACGGCGGCAACAAAGGCCGGACCGATAAATTGTCTTTTTTTCAATCGTTCGACCGGTGCTACCGGTTGACTGACCATATTGAACACCTCTCTTTAGTTGCAAGTATACGCTTTTCTTTCCTTCAGGCAACATACATGCTTCATGGAAATACTTATTAACAAAGTAAACTGAATCATCCAGTCCTGAAATCAAGCCATCTACCATTCTTTTTGACCGCGCATTCTAACCACAAAAAAAATCGAAGTTCACATTCAAGTGAACTTCGATCAGATTGTAGACAAACGCTGATGAAGATTGAAGCTTATCTATTCGCATACTGTCTTACTGCGCTTCCCCGTCTTGACTCGTCTTCACGGCAATTCAAGACGAATTGCGCCCTAAACTGCCTGCATACCCGGCTTTCCGTCACGGTATTACCTAAAAAGCATCACGTTTCGTTGACTCCTACGGGAAAAGACGCTTGATTTCCCGATAGCACGTTGTCTACAGTCTGAGTTCAGTCCTTACATGACCTGCTGTTCACTTACACGATTTTCCGCTCTGGTTCGACACCTTTCAACTGCGCCTTTACTTCATCAAATTCACGGTAGACCGCTTCGCTTGGTTCAGCCGTCGCCAGACTGACGACAACGAGTGCAATCGTCGACGCGAGGAATGCAGGAATCATTTCATACATCTCAGAAATATAGAACGGTAAATCCTTCACGTACAGTTTGACTAAAATCCAGGCGATGACGACGACGGATCCCGTCAGCATCGAAGCGAGTGCTCCCGCTTTGTTCATCCGGCGCCACAGTAAGCTGAACAAGACGACCGGACCAAAAGCAGAACCGAATCCTGCCCACGCGTACCCGACGAGTGTCAAAATCGATTTTTGTGCGCCGAACGATAACGCAATGGCTAGTAAGGCAACCGCCAGCACCATGATACGACCGACCAGCATCAACTCATTGTCTGAAGGCGTCCGCTTCATGAAGCGTTGATAAAAGTCATTGGTCGCAGCACTCGAAGAGACGAGTAGCTGTGTCGAAATCGTCGACATGATGGCAGCAAGTAACGCTGCGAGTAAGAGACCCGTAATGAAGCCCGGGAATAGATCACGCGAAAGCTGAATGAAGACGTTCTCCGGGTTGTTCAGCTCAACCGCCTGTTGCGTAAAGTACGCATAACCGAATAATCCTGTCACCATCGCGCCGATGATGGAGAAGGTCATCCAGACCATCCCGATCCGGCGGGCCGACTTCATTTCACTCAAGTTACGAATCGCCATGAAACGGACGATGATGTGCGGCTGACCAAAGTAGCCGAGTCCCCAGGCGAGTAAGGAGATGATCCCGATGATCGTCGTTCCTTTAAACAGTTCAAGTTTTGAACCATCCGTTGCCCGAATCGTCTCGAGCGTCTCATTGATCCCGCCGCTCAGTGAAAGGGCGACACCCGGAACGATCAAGAGCGCGATGACCATGATCATCCCTTGGACGACATCCGTCCAACTGACGGCGAGGAATCCACCCAGGAACACGTAGGCGATGACGACGCCTGCTAAAATCCAAAGACCCGTCGTGTACTCTAAACCGAAGACCGCTTCAAACAGCCGACCGCCGGCGACAAACCCGCTCGATGCGTACATTATAAAGAATATTAAGATAACTCCAGCTGAAACTGTACGCAACACACCACTTTTGTCATGGAATCGTTTTTCGAAATAGTCGGGAATCGTGATTGCGTCGCCCGCATGCGCAGTATACGCCCGCAGACGTGGCGCAACAAGCAACCAGTTTGCATAAGCTCCGAGCAATAAGCCGATCACGATCCATCCACTGGACAGACCAGTTGCAAACATCGCACCCGGCAATCCCATCAACAACCACCCGCTCATATCGCTTGCTCCGGCTGAGAGTGCAGTGACGACGGGACCGATCGTACGTCCTCCAATCATATAATCATTCATGTTTTTCGTCCGGTAATACGCCATCACGCCAAGCGTCACCATCAGACCGAGATACAGTAAAATCGCTAACCACATTCCGTTCATCCTTGCTCCCCCTTTTCTATGGTGTATAAAAAAAACGGATATGCAGGTCGCATACCCGTTTCATCTATTAAACACTAATTCAGAACATTTCTGAAGTCGTTTTTGCTTGCAAGTGGAGTGTTAAATAATCCGGTCCACCGGCTTTTGAATCCGTTCCTGACATGTTGAAGCCACCAAACGGTTGGTACCCGACGATTGCGCCTGTACAACCACGGTTGAAATAGAGGTTCCCGACATGGAAGTTCGCCCGTGCGTACTCTTGGTTTGTCCGGTCTTGTGTGATGACTGCCCCTGTCAAACCGTACTCCGTGTTGTTCGCGATCGCGATTGCTTCTTTAAAGTCTTTCGCTTTCGTGAACGCAACGACCGGTCCGAAGATTTCTTCTTGCATCAAACGATCCGTCGGTTGAACGTCCGCGACGACCGTTGGTGAGACGAAGAAGCCTGTTGAATCGTCAGCCGTTCCGCCTGCTGCAATCCGTCCTTCTTGTTTTGCGATATCGAAGTACGACGTGATTTTTTTGAATGCCGCTGCATCGATGACAGGACCGACGTTGTTCGTCACGTCGACCGGGTTCCCGATGCTCAGTTTTGCTGTATTCGCAACAACTTTTTCGAGTAACTCGTCGTAGACGGAGTCGAGTGCGACGACACGTGAACACGCTGAACATTTTTGACCGGAGAAGCCGAATGCTGCTTTTGTGATCATGTCTGCCGCGTAATCAAGATCGGCTGACTCATCGATGACCATCGTGTCTTTTCCGCCCATCTCTGCGATGACACGTTTGAGCCAGATTTGACCGTCATTTAATTTCGAAGCACGTTCGTTAATCCGGAGACCGACATCACGTGATCCTGTGAAGCTGATGAAACGTGTTTTCGGGTGGTCGACGAGGTAATCCCCGACTTCTGCCCCTGGTCCCGGGATGAAGTTCAAGACGCCAGCCGGAAGACCTGCCTGCTCCATGACTTCAACGAATTTAGCAGCGACGACAGGTGTCGTCGATGCCGGTTTCAAGAGAATCGGGTTTCCGGCGACGATTGCCGCAACCGCAGTCCCTGCCATGATCGCGAGTGGGAAGTTCCATGGTGAGATGATGACCCCGACACCGAGTGGGATGTAATCGTAACGGTTGTATTCACCCGGACGACTCTCGACTTTTTTGCCGTCTTTTAAGACGAGCATCTGACGTGCATAATATTCAAGGAAATCGATTGCTTCTGCTGTATCCGCATCTGCTTCGTTCCATGGTTTCCCAGCTTCTTTGACGAGGTACGCCGAGAATTCATGTTTGCGTTTCCGGATGATGTTCGCTGCTTTGAACAGGACGTCCGCACGAACACTCGGATTGACGAATTTCCACGTTTCGAATGCTGTGACAGCTGCCTGCATCGCATCCTCTGCGTGTGCTTGTGTCGCTTTTGAGACACGTCCGACGATCTCTTCTTTGTTTGCCGGATTGACCGAAACGATTTTATCTTCCGTCGTCACATGTTTGCCCCCGATGACGAGCGGATAATCTTTTCCTAGCTCTTGCGATACGAGTGCAAGTGCCTCCTCGAACGCTTTCTTGTTCGCTTCTTGTGAGAAGTCCGTGAATGGTTCGTGTTTGTACGGAATCATCTCTATTCCCCCTTTATACATACTTTTAATCGCTTACATTCTCCATTGTACAGAAGCATGACGCCGCTTACAATTATTCTAGTCAAAAAAAATGAGCAGGCTGCGTTCTCCCGCTCACGTTTCGCTCGAATTATTCAGTTGCTTGGGAAAAGACGATCTCTTCGTTTTGGATTGAGACCTTGACGTCCTGCTCCTGGAACAACCACTCATCTTGATCAGAGACGACGAAATGAATCCCGTCCACGACTTCTTCAACAGCTGCCCGTTCGACTTCTTCCATATGGACACCGACCGAAAACCCTTGTGTCAAATCCGTCGATCCGCCGTATTTCGCGAAAAAGCGAATCGTGTCGCCTTCCTTCGCTTCCATCTCATCTTTAAAGTATTGTAATGCTTCATCCGTTACGTGAATTTTCATGTTTTATCCACTCCCCTTTAGACTAGTGTACCTATTTCCTACTCAAAAAAGCGAATATCCTGTATGGTGAAGACAGTAAACACTTCATTCCATCATTCCTGTTGATTCTGATTTAGGAGGTCCTATATGAAACGATTAATCACAACTCTACTATCAACGAGCATTCTGTTAGTCGGATGTGGGAACGATTCCACTTCCTCTACAGATACTGAATCCCCGAAGACGACGGAAACGAAACAAGTCGCGCAAGCCGATCAAGCCGTTCTTGATGTCTATCAAGCCTATCAAGATACGTTAGGGAAAACGGGATCAGCTGATGCAAAAGCACTCGCTAAGATTGAGTACACGGGTGAGTCCGAACCGTTACGCGCAGCAGCGATTGGTGCTAAAAACCTGAACGTCACGCCTGGCAAGATCGTTAAAAGCTTCCAACAAGGCGACGTCGCCTATATCATCCACGAGTTCAATGATGCGGATGGATCAGCGCTCCCAAACCGTGCGTCGAAGTTATTCCTGAAAAAAGATGGGGAATGGAAAGCTGTCATCGCACCAACGACCTTTGAACCAGCCGTCTTCACGACGCTCGCTGAGATGTTTGATTCATTTAATGCAGACGAATACGGCGTCAATGCCAAAGCAGCAGAAGCCGTCGGGAACACACCGGAAGATGAACAGGATAAAGTGTTCACACGCGTCAATGCCCAAACCGACTATATGGCACTCGAGATGAACAGTAACATCTTAATGATTTACGGTATGGCACTCGGCAACGAAGGTAATCCTGAAGTATTAGTCGATTACTATTCCGATTACGCGGACTGGTATGTCGATGAACAAGATCTATTACTCAAAACTGCGAAGGCCGGAACAGACTATGAAAAATATTTAATCGCACTTGACCCATTAAAGGAAAGCTTACAAAAGAAACTCGGAAAATACGCTGATCAACTGAACATGGAACTAGGTTAAAGGAGGACTCTTTTATGAACGCACCGACATTTACGTTACCGAACGCTACAGGCGAAGACATTTCACTCGCCGATTATCGTGGTAAGAAAGTCATTCTCTACTTCTATCCGAAAGACTCGACACCGGGTTGTACGACGGAAGCCTGTGACTTCCGTGACGCGACGGACGCCTTCGCGGCTGAAAATACCGTCATCCTCGGGATCTCTGCTGACAGTCAAAAACGGCATCAAAACTTTATCTCAAAATATGAACTTCCGTTTCAACTTCTCTCTGATGTCGATCATACGGTCTGCGAACAGTATGGGGTCTGGCAACTCAAAAAGAACTACGGTAAGGAATATTATGGAATCGTCCGTTCAACGTTTTTAGTTGATGAGGCGGGTGAATTAATCCAAGAATGGCGGAGCGTTAAAGTTAAAGATCATGTTTCTGAAGCCTTAAACTACGTAAAATCACTTGATTAAAAAGAAAAACACGTTACTGATGTAGCCTGTTTCAATGTAGACAAACTCTTATGAAGAGTGAATATGCTATAACGAGAGGCAAAGTTCGCGGTTCTAAGCGATTCGAGACGGATTGCGCTCTAAACCGTCCGCATGCCCGGCTTTCCGTCACGATGTTACCTAAAAAGCGTCACGTTTCGTTGACTTCTACGGGAAAAAGTGCGTTTTTAACGCACTTTCAGAGGCAGGCAAGACCCTGCTCGTTGGTCGTGAGGACCAAGGAGCAACGGCTTGCGCCTCGCCCGAGGAAAGCAACGAAAAAAGACGCTTTTATCTTCCGATATCACTTTGTCTACACGCTGACCACGTTACGGATGTAGCGTGTTTTTTAATTTTACAATCATTTTATCGCTACCAATTTTATCCTTTCAAAAATTTTTTTCACATAAAAAAACCTTGGTATTGCTCATATTTTTAATGTTTTTGAAATAATCTGAAAATATTCTATTGATTTTTCTGAATATTGTATTTATTATTAGAAACAAGTTGATCCGGTGCTTTCCTTCAACAAAAGTAAAAGGCGATGACCCCTCTTATTTTTTTCATAGGACACCGGATCGCTCTAACTATCGGGTACTCATTTTATCATCATATATATTTATTCTTGGGAGGGAACTTATCATTATGAAGAAGAAAAAAACACTCGCACTCGTTGGTGCACTAACAATCGCAGGATCAAGCTTGGCAGCTTGTTCATCAACAGATGACTCGAAAGACACATCCGGCTCGAAAGACACTGCAAAATCAGATGACAAGCAAGTCTTGAATTTAACAAGCGGATCAGACATCCCGGCACTTAGCCCGACAGTCGCGACAGACTCTGTTTCTTTCACAGTTTTAAACAACGTTCAAGAAGGTCTCTTCCGTCTTGATGAAAACCAAGAGCCGACACCAGGTGTTGCAGAAAGTGTTGACGTCTCGGAAGATGGACTTACATACACATTCAAATTACGCGATTCAAAATGGTCTGACGGCAGCGATGTCACAGCAAAAGACTTCGAATATGCTTGGAAACGTGTCCTCGATCCTGATAGCGGTTCGCAATATGCTTATATCATGTATGTCATCGATGGAGCGGAAGGCTACAACACTGGTAAAGGGAAAGCGGAAGATGTCGGTGTCAAAGCAGTGGATGACAAGACACTCGAAGTTAAGTTGACACAACCTGCAGACTACTTCAAAGCCTTGACTGGATTCGGTTCATTCATGCCGCTTAAACAGGAATTCGTTGAAGAAAAAGGAAAAGACTTCGCGAAGGATCCTGAGAACTTCCTTTACAACGGTCCATTCCAACTAACGGACTGGAAAACAGAAGTCGGTTGGTCGTACAAAAAGAACGACCAGTATTGGGATGCTGACGCAGTTAAACTTGAAGAAGTTAACTACAAAGTCGTTAAAGAAGTTTCAACGGCTGTCAACTTGTATGAAAAAGGTGACATCGATACAGTCGGTTTGACTAGCGAATTCGTCGATCAATATAAAGATGATGAAGATTTCCAAACACGTCTCGATGCATCGATGTACTATATCCAAATGAACTTCAAAAACGAATTGCTCAAAAATAAAGATATCCGTAAAGCGATCGACTCAGGATATGACAAAGAACAGATGGCGAAAGTCCTCTTAAACAACGGCTCAATCCCGGCATACTACTATGTCCCGCAAGAATTCGCAAATGGTCCAGATGGAAAAGACTTCCGCGACGGCAACGAAGGCTTCGGTTCATTTGATGCTTCATCTGCAAAAGCATCATTCGAGAAAGGTCTAAAAGCAGAAGGCAAAGACAAAGTTAAACTCGAGCTTCTCTCATATGATGATGACAACTCGAAAAAAATCTCTGAATACCTCAAAGGTGAATGGGAGAAAAACCTTCCAGGTCTTGAAGTAACAATCAAGCAGCAGCCATTCAAAAACAAATTAGAACTTGAATCGAAAGGTGAATTCGAACTTTCATTCGCTGGTTGGGGACCTGACTACCAGGATCCAATGACATTCCTCGACATGTGGATGACTGGTGGACCGTATAACCGTGGTGGTTACTCAAGCGACAAGTACGATTCACTCATCAAATCTGCAATGAAAGACGCGAATGCCGAAACACGCTGGCAGTCACTGAAGGATGCTGAAAAAGTCTTACTCGAAGACGATCAAGCAATCTCTGTCATGTACCAACGTGGAGCTTCCCTCTTACGTAAACCTTACGTTAAAGGAATCGTCAACCATAAAGTCGGAGCGGATACTTCGTTCAAATGGACTTACATCGAAGGAAAATAAGGATACAAGATCTTTAAAGGCCAGCCTCGCTTTACGCGGGTCTGGTCTTTTTTTCCATATGAGGCGAATGTACTGTTTTTTAGATATTGATTAAAAAGTGGTAACATTCTGTTTTCATTTGCATTACTTCCATTTATACTTATCCAGAAGAAACTAAATTCACTTTTTTTTACAATAATTCACGGTAATTCTTCAGATTTAATGAAAAAGTGCCGATACATTCTATATAGAGGACTTTTGCCTCAATACTACGATCATTTAGGAAGGAGGACTCATCTTTGAAACAACGTATACTGACGAGTCAACAAACATTCACAGAAGAACAAATGGAAATGATTGAAGCCATCCGTGCAGTCAGCGAACTGATTCAAGACCGGCCACGCCGGACGATCTACCGCCGCTACGCCGTTGTCAATGGTTGGCCATTGCCTGAAAACATCATCCGCCAATTCGGTTCGTGGCCGGAAGCTTTATCTGCTGCAGGTTTTGAATGGCATATCGATCAGCAACCGGAAGAGCTGGAGCGGGCACCGAAATATACGAAAGATGAAATTCTAAAATCTTTCCACCGGTACGCGAAAGATGTCGGTTCGACGATTACCTTGAAGAAGTACCAAATTTGGCGGAAATCGGTTCACCATGCACCGAGCCACTATCATATCGTGAAGATGTTTGGTTCCTGGCATGATGCCTGCACAGCAGCAGGACTCGAAGCAAGCGTCACGTATTCAAAAGCAGAGCTTGCTGCATCACTTCGACAAGCAATTGAAGAAGTCGGATTCTCATTGTCTTTTGAAGCTTACCGTGAGTGGGCGAAACGAAACAACAAACCGTCTACAAAAGCATTGCTTCATCGCTATGGTTCATGGTCAGCCGCTATTCATGCGATCGAGAGTGAAATCCGTATGAGTAACCAACAAGCGCAATAATCAGTCTAGTGCATTCATTTTCTTCCTATTTTATAGTTCACACGCTAAACAGCCCAGTCGACGCCTCGACTGGGCTGTTTTATGTTTAATAGTAATGGCCGATGCTTCCGTGAAAAGATGGAAGCATCGGCCACTTGACTTGATGTAGAACGAAAACGTCTGTCAAAAAGATTGTTTTGGCTACACATATGAGTCAGCACCGTTATATTAAATCACTTTTTCTTTCCACTCTTGGTATGACGCAACGCGGTCACGCCCCTGGAATTTAGCCCCTACGTACATCGCACGGTCTGCATTTCGAATCAGGCTCGCAAGATCGCCTAACTCTTTCAGCGTATCGATTCCGATGCTTGCGGTGATTTCTAACGAATGACCGGATACTTCGATTGGATTGGCGTGTAGCGTCTCACGGATGCGCTCTGCAACGATTCGTGCCGATTCGATGTCCGTATTCGGTAATAACACGACGAACTCTTCTCCACCGTACCGCGCGACAAGGTCTGTGATGCGTGTCGCCTGCATCAAGAGTTTAGCGACCTCGAACAATACAACATCTCCGATTTCGTGACCATGGGTATCATTGATTTGCTTAAAGTGATCCAAATCAATCATCAATGCCGAGAACGGATACAAATCCTTTTGCTTGATTCGTCGATCGCCCCACTCTTGCAAGGCACGGTAGTTCGGTAATTTTGTCATGGCGTCTGTCCGGCTATCGATTAAAAGATGTTGTCGTTCTTGGGCCCGTTCAACGGCCCAGGACAACACACGTAATGCACGATACAGCTCATAACCAAAATCTGTCGTGAATTCACCACTTGCTTCCGATGCTAAAAATAACGAGCAATTGATGGTTTCCGTCGCTTCCGGTTTGATGAACAGAATCGATTGTGTTTCTTCAGGAAGACAATCGTAGAGGCGAATGTCCCACTCCTGTTGCATGCCGTAAAGGAGAACCTCCTCTTTTTCAATCAATTCTTCGATGATGATTCCTTCGACGTGATCCGCTTTTAATTTCCGCCCATCTTTCAGCGAATAATAGACCGTCTTTCCTTCTCCAAAATCAAACTTTATCCAGGCGATGTCAGGTTTAACGAATTGATTGAGTTGTTTTAAGTAGCGTTCGATGATGAACTGGGCATCCCCGTCCTGCCACGCTGCTTCTTTTAGACGCTCAATCTGTTCCCAGTGTTCAATCCGGTCACTCGCATGAACCGAACTGCCGAGCGCACGTTTGATGATGAATAATGCAAATGCCGTCATGACCAACGCACTGATTCCATTGTTTTGGGCCATCAAGGTACTAAAGACTCCAAATAACAGTTCTGCCGTAATGACGACTGCTTCAAAACGTAGCAACGGGATCATGACGCTGCTCGGGATATTCTCTCCGAGTAAAAAGTTCGACAATGTATATTGGAACAAGAGGACGACCCACATGATGACGACCATCGTCACGAGCGGTACGATATTCCCGATGAGTGAAAAATCCGGACCGTGTGTTCCACCGAGCGCATTGTAGGCTAAACCTGCCGGCAAAATCAATAAGAGTTCGAGCGTGACGTTGAATGGATAATTGTGCAGCATACGCCGTCGTCCGATTGCCGTATGAAAAGAACGCAATTGGTAAATCAGCATCGTCAATTGTCCGACACAAATCGCTGATAACAATCCGTATGTTAAAAAGGTATACAGGACAAAACCAAAGTGGAACGTAAAACTCATATGTCTTCGACGAACCGGGTCGACGACAAAAATCGTCGATAACGCTACTACCAAAAAGAATGTAAAGTAATCGATGCTGAGGCTGTATCCGTCTGCTCTCGCGATAACATCAAGAACAATCACGACGATAAAGAATACGACCCAGCTTCGAAGGAGATATTGTTGAAAACGACGCACGTTGAGTTCCCCTTCCTAAAAAATTTTTATTTTTTAAGTGTACTGCATTGCACCTAAGAAAATCTTTAAACGCTCTTTTTCCTAGACGGGTTTGTTACAATGTAAACAGAGGTGATGAATACATGAGTACTCAATTTACAAAGGAAGCCTTCGAAGCGTTTGAAATCGAAGGGTTAGAAAACCGGATGGAAGCGATCCGGGAACGGATACAACCTGTTTTCCGGCAAATCGGCGCTGAAGTCTCACCCGATTTGACAGTCAATCTCGCAGAGGATATGTATGTGCACATTGCACAACATGCAAGACGCAAGGTAAACCCGCCTAATGATACGTGGATGGCGTTTTCTCCAAACAAACGTGGTTATAAAAAACATCCGCATTTCCAAGTCGGACTCTTTGATGATCATTTGTTCATTTGGCTCGCTTATATCTACGAGCTTCCTAATAAACAACAATACGCGACGCAACTTCTCGAGCAACAAAATTTGTTACAGGACTTACCGGAGGACTTCGTCATTTCCTACGATCACATGAAAAAAGAAGCAGTTCGTGTGACTGATGCAAACCTTGAACAAGGATTAGTTCGTTTTCGTGATGTAAAAAAAGCTGAATTTTTAATCGGACGGCATGTTTCCGCCCAAAAAGTCAGCACAATGTCCCATGATGCATTACTTGAATTGATTCGAAATACCTACGACCATCTCGTTCCGGTCTATAAAAAGGTTAAATAAAAAGGATGGCCTATAAGGTCATCCTTTTTCTCATTAGTTATATTTTACTAGAATTGACATGACTTGTGTACGGTCAGAATTTAAATTTAGATAAATGTTGACCTTTTTCGCTGAAACGGTCATCGTGTTGAACATTGGATCAAGTTTAGCAGTTGGATACGCTTTTTTTACTTCCTTGACAGAAATCGTGCGTTTGACCATTTTCGGATCATATACGATTGCTGAAACTTTTGCTTTACTGTCTTTTACTCCGTACGTCGAACAATAATGAACGGAACGATCGGGTGTCATAAGCCCGTTACCACTTTGGCACCAGTTCGAATTTTTTTCACCTTTATATGCACTATGTACCTGTGCGAGTGTCGTTCGGTTAAGTTTAACGTTTTTGTCGAGTGACTTAGCATAACCGGCGTTCTTCTTAATATGTTGAAGCCAATTGACATCCGTTGGTTTCGTTGCTTCTGCTGATTGATTATATGAAGTGCCTGACACGACGCTGACGGCAAGAGCTGCTGTTAAGATAAGTCCTAAGATTCGTTTCATGGTGTTACCTCCTAAAAATGCTTTGTTAAATAACTCATTCCCCCATTTCTCAAAAAATACTCATCTTCCATACATTTTTTAGAAAAATATTTTAAAAAAGGCTGGTATCCGTGGGATACCAGTCCTTTGTTATTTTTTATGCATTTTAAACTCTAAGAATAATTCATTGTAATGGGCAAGCATCTTTTTCCCCAAGTTTTTGTAGACTTCGAGTGTATCCGTCACAGCTTTATCCGGATAGAACCGTTCGTCTTCCCGTACCTCTGCGTCGAGGAGTTTTAAAGCATCTTTGTTCGGTGTCGAGTAACCGACATAATCCGTATTCTTCGCAGCGATGTCCGGGCGCAACATGAAGTTGATAAACGCATGTGCCCCTTCGACGTTTTCCGCCGTTTTTGGAATGACGACATTATCAAACCAAACGTTCGACCCTTCTGACGGAATGACGTAGTTCAAGTCTTCATTTTCACTCATGATTTCATTGGCATCACCGGACCAGACGACCCCGATCCCGGCTTCTTCGTTTGCGAGCAGTAGCTTGATTTCATCTCCAACGATCGCTTTGACGTTCGGCGTTAAGTCCATCAAGTTCGCTTTTGCTTCCTGGAGCTTGTCTTCGTCCGTTTCGTTCAAGGAATAACCGAGACTGTTTAGACTCATCCCCATCACTTCACGGGCTCCGTCCGCTAATAAGATTTGATTTTTAAAGGCAGGGTCCCATAAATCTTTCCAACTCGTTGGTTCCTTTCCATCAAGCAGTTTTTGATTGTAGACGATGCCGACCGTCCCCCAAAAATACGGGATCGAATACTGATTGCCCGGGTCGAACGGCAAATCAAGGAAACGATCATCGATATGCTTGAGATTCGGAATTTTCGATTGATCAATCGGGATGACGAGATCTTCTTCAATCATCTTCGCAATCGCATAATCTGAAGGAACGGCGATATCATACGTCGTCCCTCCTTGCTCAATCTTCGTCAACATCGCTTCGTTCGAGTCGAATGTCTGATAGACGACTTTAATTCCTGACTCTTCTTCAAACTGATCGATTAAGTCCGGGTCGATGTAATCCCCCCAGTTGTAAATATTCAAGACATTTCCCCCGGAATAGCCTTGTGTCGCGTTTAAGCGGTTCAAAGCAAACAGGATGACGCCCGAGATTAGAAAAATCGTTACGAACAATTGGATTAATTTTTTCAACGGTCATTTCACCTCCGGTCGTGACAACTTCGCTACAGAACGTTGGTTCAAGAAATAGTAGCCGATGACAAGTAAGAACGTAAATAAGAAGATGACGGTCGACAAGGCATTGATTTTCATCGAAATCCCTTGGCGTGCCAATGAATAGATTTCAACGGATAAGGTCGTAAACCCATTCCCCGTCACGAAAAATGTCACGGCAAAATCATCGAGTGAGTACGTCAGTGCCGTAAAGAATCCGGCAAATATCCCCGGTGTGATGTACGGCAAGATGACTTTCGTCAGGACGTCCAAACGACTTGCCCCTAAATCACGTGCCGCATCGACGAGCGTCGGGCTCATCTCTTGCAGTTTCGGCAAGACGAGGATGACGACGATCGGGACAGAAAACGCGATGTGCGACAGTAAGACGGATGTAAAGCCAAGTTGAATCCCGAGCATCGTAAAGAAGATTAAGAACGATGCACCGATGATGACGTCCGGACTGACAATCAAAATACTATTAAGTGTCAGGAGCGACGTTTCAATCCGCTTTTTCCGAACTGCTTGAATTCCAATTGCACCGAACACGCCGACAATCGTCGAGATCGCTGCTGAGAGCAAGGCGATGACGAGTGTATTCAAGACGATGATCAAGAGGCGTGAATCTTGAAAGACTTCCTTATACCAATCCCACGTGAAGGAATCAAAGTTCGTCATGTTATCTGCACTGTTGAACGAATAGAATGCGAGATAGAAGATTGGAGCATACAAGACGATGAAAACACCAATCAAATATAGGTTTGCCAGTTTAAACCGTTTCATCATGTCGTCGCTCCTTTCTTCCGTTTTGTACTCGTCAAGGCGAGAATGATGGCCATCGCGATGATCAAGAAGACGGCGATCGTCGCACCCATCCCCCAGTTTTGAGTGACAAGAAATTGTTGTTCAATTGCTGTACCGAGCGTGATGACACGGTTCCCGGCAATCAGGCGGGTAATCATGAAGAGTGATAACGCCGGGATGAAGACAAGTTGACAGCCTGACTTCACACCATCAATCGTCAATGGGAAGACGACACGACGAAATGTCGTAAAGTTCGATGCCCCTAAGTCACGTGCCGCAAAGACGAGCGACGGACTTAACTTTTCGATGGCATTAAAAATCGGCAAAATCATGAACGGGATGAAGATGTAGACCGACACGAAGACGAAGCTGAAGTCCGTGAACAGGATTTGTTTTCGCCCGATGCCAATCGCTTCAAGCGTTTGGTTCGCGAGTCCGTACGTGCTGAACAGTCCGATGAAGGCATAGGCTTTCAGCAGCAGGTTGATCCAGGTCGGTAAGATGATCAAGAGCAACCAAAGTTGTTTATGCTTCGTTTTCGTCAATAAATAGGCCGTCGGATAACCGATCGCAAGCGAAAACAACGTGATTAAAAAGGCATACCAAAATGAACTGAGCGTCATCGTCAAATACGTCGAGGTAAAGAAATTCTGATAGTTGACGAACGAGAAGTTTCCATCTAAATCAAGGAACGAATAATAGACGACAAGTACGATTGGAGCGATGACGAATAAGGCAATCCAAAATGTATAGGGAATCAGGTACCAGTTACGTGTTTTTTGCATCATAACACCCCATCGTACGATTCAAGCCGTTTATCAAAGTCTTCTTCCGTCTCATTCAGACGCATGACGTGAATCGCTTCTGGATCAAATGTCAAACCGATATGCTCACCGACTGTCGCTTTTTTCGTACTGTGGACGAGCCACTCATTTCCGACTTCATCGATACAGGCGATTTCATAATGGACGCCACGGAAGAGTTGCGAATCGACCGTCACCCGCAGCTTCCCTTGGGCGACATCCGTGATTTCTAAGTCTTCTGGACGGATGACGATTTCGACCGGCTCATTCAATTCAAGCCCACGGTCGACACATTCGAATTCTTTTTCTGCGAACGAGACGAGGTAATCGTTTAACATCCGTCCCGGAATGATGTTCGACTCACCGATGAAGTCAGCGACGAAGCGGTTGATCGGTTCATCATAAATGTCGGTCGGTGTCCCCGATTGTTGGATCGAACCATGATTTAAGACAAAAATTTCATCCGACATCGCCAGCGCTTCTTCTTGATCATGCGTGACGAAGATGAACGTAATCCCAAGACGACGCTGTAAGTCGCGCAGCTCGTATTGCATCTCCGTCCGCAACTTCAAATCGAGTGCTGACAAAGGTTCGTCCAGTAAAATCACTTCCGGTTCATTAACGATTGCCCGGGCAATCGCGACACGCTGCCGTTGTCCCCCCGACATCTCAGTGATTTCACGTTTTTCGTAGCCTGATAAGTTAACGAACTTCAACGCATCAAGGACACGTTGCTTAATGTCTGCTTCTTTGACCTTTTTGATTCGGAGGCCGAAGGCGATGTTCTCGAAGACGTTTAAGTGCGGGAACAAGGCATAATCCTGGAAAACCGTATTGACTTGACGTTTGTTCGCCGGAACATCGTTAATCCGTTTTCCGTTGAAGATGATTTCACCCGCTGTCGCTTCCGTAAAACCGGCAATTAAGCGCAGGACTGTCGTTTTACCGCAACCGGATGGGCCGAGCAATGTGTAGAACTTCCCCCGCTCGATTTCGAAGCTGACACCGTCGAGGACGGTTTGGTCGTCAAACTGTTTTGATACTTCTTTGAATTGAATGATCGTATTCGTTGTCACTTTAGTTCCTCCTTAAAGATACGAGTCGGTTGCTGTGACGAGAAGTTTCGCCTCCGTCGCTGACTCGTTTCGTAGTTGATGGATTTCTGACGCTTTATAGTAGAACGTCTCACCTTGTTTCGCCCGGAATATTTGTCGACCGAGTGCGAGTGTCACGTTACCTTGGAGGACATAAACGAATGTTTCCGATCCGGACGGTTCATAAGCTTTAAATGAACTGTTCGCAGCAAGCGTCAACAGGACCGGCTCCATTTCTTTTTCATTCGACTCCGGAATCAACCAGGTGACGTGGTACCCTCGTTCCTCATCGGCATAACTCGTGACATCGTCTCGTGTATAAACGACTTTCTGATTCAGCGCCTCCTCATCGAAAAAGTCTCTTGCTGAGATGCCTAATACTTCAAGGAGGCTAAATAATGTCTCGATCGAGGGAGAACTGATCTCTCGCTCGATTTGCGAAATATATCCCTTACTTAAATCGGTTCTTTCCCCGAGCTCTTCTTGTGTCAATCCTTTTTGAAGACGCAAGTTTTTAATTTTATTGCCAATCGTACGCACTTTACGCCCTCCTCTCCCATACTGTTCCTGAGTTTAGTATAAGACGACTGAAAGTTTACTAATCACGTACCGATTATAGCGTACTGACTTTTTTTAGCAAGGGAAATTACTCACTTTTTTCAGGAAGGTTTGACACCGGTAACGCTTACACCTACAATTAATATCAGGTACTAAAATGAGGAGGAATTCACGATGCGCATTGCTTGGATTACAGACAGTACGACGATTGTGCCAAACTCAATCGTCGACCATCAAGACTTAACGATCGTCCCGTTACTTGTCATGAAGGATGGTGAAAGTTTTATCGACGGTGTCGATGTCAATGCTGAGACTGTCTATAGCTGGATCGATGCCGGTCATAAGGTCACGACGAGTCAACCTTCGATTGGGACTTTTACGGAACACTATGAAAAACTAAAAGCAGACTATGACTTCGGATTTGCCGTTCATTTATCGAGCGAACTGAGCGGTACGTATAATGCTTCCATTCAAGGAGCAGAAATTGCCGGTTTTCGTCTGATTGCGATTGATTCCCGTTGCGGCATCTATCCAGCAGGACAATTACTTGCGGAAGCGATCCAGTTAGCAGAACAAGGAGTTGCGATTGAACAAATCGAACAGATGATTTTAAAACGACGGTTCGATCATCACATCGAATTTACCGTCGAAAACTTAAAACAGTTGCAAGCTGGCGGTCGCATTTCATCGACGAAAGCTTTCGTCGGTAATTTACTTCAATTACGCCCGCTCTTCCACTTCGAGGAGGGCAAAATCGTTCCTTACCAGACGGTTCGGACCTTCAAGAAAGCGCACTCCAAAATTTATGATCATCTCGTCGAAATCCTTGAACGTGGTGACGTAACGGATATTTCACTGTTTCATGCCACAGCGTACGACTTAGCACGGGAATGGAAGATAAAACTCGAGGCGCGCTTCGATGTCTCGATTCGTATTGACGATCTTACGCCTGTCCTCGGCTCACACACCGGGAATCCGGCGATTGGCATGTCATTCTTAAATCCGACAAGCCGACACTAATGTCTAAAACTGAAAGATTCAGGGTAAACCTTCTTTAGAGATTAAAGGAGGTTTTTCTATTGAAAAATAAATGGATTTGGTTGAACTGGCTTGGTTTCATCTTTGCTGTAACAGTTAACGCACTCGACGGTGGGAAAACCGGTCGTATTTCCGACACGATTCCGACGTTGTTCAAACCTGCCGGGTATGCGTTCTCGATTTGGGGACTCATTTATGGTGTTTTACTTGTTTGGTTGATTTTACAGACCATCCCGAAATTCAAAGAACATGAAATCGCAAAAAAAATCGGTCCTTGGTTTTTGATTAGTTGTCTCTTTAATGCCGCTTGGATCGTCACATTCGCTTACAAACTTTTCCCATTGACGCTCGTCGTCATGATTGGTCTACTCGCTTCTTTGATGGTCATCTACTCGAAGGTCGATCGCGAAACAAAAGCCCTTCGTTTTAAAGTCCCGTTCTCCCTTTACATCGGCTGGGTCTCGGTCGCGACAATCGTTAACGTCTTCATCGTCATGCAGACGCAAGGCATCACGAAGTTGCTCGGCATCGGTGACGCCGGTTGGACGATGATCATGCTTCCGGTAGGTGTCATTGTCGCACTCATCTTTATGTTTGCGAACCGCGATCCGATTTATCCGCTCGTCTTCGTTTGGGCCTATATCGCAATCAACTTTAAATCAGATGACGGTCTCGTTGATACGGTCGTCCTCGGTAGCGTCGTCGTCCTTCTTGCAGGATACGTCTTCTTACTCGTCCGGATGCGTCGGCAAATCCATGTGAGCAAGTAACGTTATTTCTGTTTGAAACACGCGTATACTGTAGACAAAGGAGTGATTGTCATGAACATCACATTTACAGGTCCCGCACTTGATCGGATTGAACAATTGCGCGGTGACATCAAAGGACAGCTTCATCTTTATTACGACACAGAAGGATGCGGTTGTGGAAACTCCGGTATCTTCAGTATCCGTTTCGTCGAGTCGGCGACTGACGAAGATATGACGATTGATTCAAATGTCGGTCCCGTCCTCGTCAAACGTTGGTCGAGTCACTTTCTCGATCAAGACATGACACTCGATTATAAAGAAGAATCAAAATCACTGATTTTAAAAAGCGACGGACAATACTTCAATACGAATGTTCTTGTGACCGATCATACCGGCTGTCAGTTGACACCGAATCGGTAAGTACAAAAAAGGCAGCCTCCCTTGTGGAAGCTGCCTTTTGTAATAGTTGGACAGACAGAGGCTGCGTTGATTACAGAGTCACGGTCATCTATAAAATGTACTAGAGTTCTGTCTGCATCGTACACGAGTCGAGTAGGTTTTTCCGCCCGATCAACCTACTACCAATACGTTTTTCGTCCCCCATATCTTCGCACGCATCATGCCGGCGTGCTTATCTAGCTTACGTAACCAATCCGTGATTGGATTTAAAAAACAACATTTTTTTAGCCGACATCACGTACTGTACGCTCAATCGTCTGCTGATCCAAGTCCTTGACGTTCATCGGACGGCTATAGTAATACCCTTGTCCATAATCACAGCCGAGGCGTTTTAAAAATTCGTGTTGTTCGAGTGTTTCGACACCTTCCGCCACGACCGCTATCCCGAGACTTTTCGCTAATTGAATGATCATTTCCGTGATGGCCGTGCCCCGCTCGTCATGCGGAACCTCATCGATGAACGATTTATCAATCTTTAAGATATCGATTGGTAAGTGCTTCAAGTGGGTCAGTGAAGATAAACCTGTTCCGAAGTCATCCAAAGCAATCGTCAGGCTCAACTGTTTCAGTTCACCAAGCATCATCAGGGCCCGTTCCAAGTTCTCCATGACAGAGGTTTCCGTAATTTCGAGTTGAAGATGAAGCTCTCCCCCGCGTTCGAGTGAGTGATGGACAATCTCTTTAATCATTGAATTATGAGACTCGGACCGGAAGTGCATCGCTGATAAGTTGACCGACACTTGACGAATGAAATGATCCTCCTTTTTCCACAACTCCATCTGGTGGACCGTCTCCTTCAAGACCCATTCCGTCAGTCGATGAATCAAACTGTACTTTTCAGCAATCGGAATGAACTCGGCCGGTGAGATGAAGCCGAGTTTCGGATGGTTCCACCGAATCAGGACCTCTGCTTGTTCGACCTTCCCTGTCGCTAACGCAATCTTCGGCTGATAGACGAGATTAAATTCTTTGTAATCGGTCATCGCCTTTCGGAGTGAACCGACAATCAACTGTTCCCGTCGATCCGAGTGAATCAATTCATCATATAAAACAAACCGATCGCGCCCTTCATTTTTTCCAGCCCGTAAGGCACTCTCCATCTGACCAATCCGCATCTCTAACGTTTCTTCCGGATTCGGCAAGATGACACCAATCGTCGCAGTTAAATGAATCTCTTGATTTTCAAGGAGCATCGGTTGACGGATTTGCTCGAGCACCTGATTAAATGAAGCCTCAAGTTGTTCCGTATCGACTTGTTTAATCAAGAAAAATTGTGTTCCGTTGTAGCGGATACAGGCTTCTTCTTCGCCGAGGATTTCTTTAATCCGATCTGCAAACTGACGAATGATCGTATCCCCTTGATCAAAACCGAATGTGTCGTTAATCCACTTATAGCCGTCTAAATCAATCAACGCCATCGCCATCGTTTGTTTCGAGCGGTTGTATTGTCCATCCACCTTCATCATGTGATGGTCAAGCCAGCGCCGATTGTGCAGCCCCGTCAAATGGTCCGTATAGGCCATCATTTGAAGTGCACGTCGTTCCAAGTGGATGTAGAGTCCCGTGATCAAGATGATTAAAATAAAGATTGGAATCGCCACTTCACTCAAGATGTTCGACGTGATCGGGTCATTTGATAAAACGGTAGTGGAATCAGCCGGGATACAAAATGTCGTTCCGAGCATGCCAACGTAATGCATCGCTGATACGGCTAAGCCCATCAATGTCGCGACAGGGATTAAAATGCGTTTTTTGTCGACATGGCGCGTCATATAAAGCAATAATAGCGCCACATAGGCAACCGTCACGGCAATCAACACTGAAAGAGTGAAGATGCCGGTGTCATAACGGATATCTCCCCCAAACTGCATCGCGGCCATCCCCAGGTAATGCATCATTGTAATTCCAATCCCGATGAGTGAACCTGCAAGCACGACTTTTTTACGCGTAATCGCAGAATAATATAATAAATAAAAGGCAATCCATGCAGCCGTGATCGCGGGTACGACCGAGAGTAACATCAGGACCCAGTCATAATTGACCGCGACCGATAATTCGAATGCACCCATTCCAATAAAGTGCATGCCCCAAATCGATAACCCCATCGTCAATGATGAAAGAAGCAGTGTTCGTTTTCTTAAAGATGTCGCTTTAGCCAAGCGTCGATTGAGTTCAAGCGAGGCGTAGG
Organism: Exiguobacterium sp. QJM3NY_9; assembly: GCF_056173545.1. NCBI lineage: Bacteria > Bacillati > Bacillota > Bacilli > Caryophanales > Exiguobacterium > Exiguobacterium sp. QJM3NY_9. The sequence goes on from NZ_CM149679.1 coordinate 2,539,808, forward strand.
ATCCGACAATGGCGACGATAACCGATAGGATGACCAGTGCCTCTTCATAGTGTTTCGGTAGTATGATCCATTCATTCATTGTGTAAGTGCCTCTCTTTTTGACTGACATTCCTATTAGTATCGTCTTAATTCGTCATTTCTTTCAGTACTGTTTCGAATTTTTATCAAAATCAGGCGAGAATACGCCCAATTCTAAACAATTCGGGTGAAGCCCGAGTGAAAGTGGGAGATGAATCGCCCCCTCTCTTTCGGGTATATCCGTTGTAAGGAGGTGAACATCATGTTGACTCACAAGGCCTACACATTCAGAATCTACCCGACAAAAGAGCAGGAAATCCTGATCGCGAAGACGATCGGTTGTTCGCGCTTCGTCTTCAACCACTTTTTAGCGAAGTGGGATGAGACATATAAAGCGACAGGTAAAGGACTGTCCTACGGGTCTTGTTCGAAAGAACTCCCGTCGTGAAAGTCGGCAAGACCTTCGCCTCTAGTCAACTGTGTTCCAGTTGCAGACATCAACACAAAGACGTGAAACATCTTGGCTTGCGTGAATGGACATGCCCGAGTTGCGGCATCCACCACGACCGTGATGTGAACGCAGGACTGAACCTCAAACAAGAAGCTGAACGCCTCTTAGCTTCTTCAACCGTCGGGACGACGGGGTTAGCCTGATCAATTTTCGACCGTGAGGTCGGATCACTCAGGAATTCTCCACCTCTAAGCGAAGCGTAGGTGGAGGTAGTTCAAACAGTTTGATGTGTTTTTCGACTATTTTGTACGAAATATACAAAAAAGAGACCCACATTTGTGGATCCCTCGACATTTCTTCTCTTATAGTGTGGCGGATGCAATGACTGCTCCGGTTGGTTGTTCTAAATCTGGTTCAGGTTCGACCGTAATCGCGACGGCATCAATCTTTCCACTGCCTTTGAGTGCAAAGACTGCTGCTGCTTGACCATCTTGTTCGATGACTCCGTTCGCCTGTACTTGATCGCCTTGAATCGTCCACATCTGATACAACTCGCCTTCTTTAAGCGGTGGCAAATCTTTCAATTGAACGAGCATGTATTCTTTATCGTCTTTCGTAAAGATCATGCTCGATCCTTGAATCGAAGCCGTACTCTCGAAGTTTCCCATGCCGTTCACTTCATCCAGCGCTAACGCTTCTGTTTGTTCTGGTTCATCTTGCGCTAAGAAATAGGCGTTCGCTCCAAGCGATAATAAGAGAACCGCTGCAATGCTCATTAACCAACCGAGTGGGACTTTTCGTCTCGTTTGCTTTTTCGCACGTTTTGTCTCGAGTTCCGAGGCATGTTCCGGTGTCGGCTGTGTTGTTTTCACAATGTTAGGAGCTTCTTGATCCGTCTCGTTTGACGAAGCAAGGACTTCTCCTAAGATTCTTGATTTCATCCCAGCCGGTACCGGTCGTTCTGGAAGTGATTCCGCGATGGGAAGCATCAATTCTTCCATTTCTTGTAGCGCCTGCTTGCAGTCGTCACAAGTCGCAAGATGTGCTTCGAACGCGTCTCGATCGGCTGCAGATAACGTTCCATTAAAGTAATCAATTAAATCATGACAACGTTCTTCCATCAACGTTCCCTCCCTTCCAATAATTTTCGTAACGCTTGAATCGCACTCCTTATCCTCGTCTTCACCGTTCCGAGGGGCAATTCGAGCTGATCTGAGATTTGTTGTTGCGTTAACCCTTTAAAATAGACGAGCTCAATTAATTCTTGTTGCTCCGGTTTCAATGCTTGGACCGCCTCACGTACTTCAGAAGCCGTTTCCCGTTCGACGACCGTTCGTTCGACCGGTTCATCAAACCCACCGTCTCGTTCTTCAATTTCAATTGTCGGTTGTCGCTTTTCACGCCGTAAACAATCAAGCGCAGCATTTCGGGTAATCGTCAACACCCACGAAGAGAACTTTCCTTTCTCCGTATTGAAGTCAACACGTCCATTCCATATCTTCATCCAGACTTCTTGAATAACTTCTTCAGATAATCGATCGTTGTTCGTAAAGCGATGTGCGAATGAAAACAACAGCCTCTCGTATTTATCATATAACGTTTCAAGAGCCTGTTCATCTCCTCCACGCATCTGATGATAAAGCGATTCATCGGATTGAGTATGCATCCTTCTCCCCCTTGTGATTAGTCAGCCTTATCATATAGTATACGCAAGCTGACGCAAAATCGTTTTAGTTTTCTTTCGTTATTTTGATTATTTTTCTCCACCACATCCATATTCCCTGTTCTATCAAAAAATATAGCTGAAAAATCGATTGAATTGACAGCAATACCATGATGGGCATAGCATGAAGGTATCGAGAATACGTGTTGCACCTTAGAATGGAGGAAAACGAATGGATTATGATCAAAAGATGAAAAATCGGGTTAGTCGGATTGAAGGACAACTGCGCGGTATCTTACGGATGATGGAAGAAGGTCAAGATTGTCGTGATGTCATCACTCAGTTATCCGCTGCACGCTCGGCAATGGACCGTACGATTGGTGTCGTCGTTAGCTCAAACTTGATTGAATGTGTCAAAGAGGCTGAAGCCAGTGGTGAGGGACAAACAGAAGACTTAGTTAAGGAAGCTGTTAGCCTCCTCGTTAAAAGTCGTTAAGAAAAACGATATCCTTTCCCACGATTTACTTGGGAGGGACATCGTTTTTTTAGATTTTCAACTCATCGCAGATTTCAATACCAGACTTTAAGCTGATCAAGATACACACGATGTTTTGTCTTGTCACCTTTTCGCTTCTGATCTGCCTCAACAAAATAAATCGTATTTATCTTGAGCGGAACTTGCCATGACGGGTCGAGTTTCGCCTGGACGGTCTTGAATCCCGTCCAGTCTACTTTCTTCACGAAATCGACTGTATGCGATTTACCTGTCGCATCTTTTAGTTTCGCTCTTAACCACGGAGCATGTTGATCTCCATACACGTCAAGTGTAAGTGATTTTGCAGGATAAGGAATGATCCAATTCGGACTCGACAGATACATCGCCCCATTTTGTGTTTTCCAACCCGAATAATCATATGTCATCTCAAGCGAAGAACGGCCTGCCGTTTTTTGTTTCGTGCTTAGGCGAGTCGTATAACTCGACACATATGGTGAGTTTGAAGTATACACCCCTTTCTCGAATGGATCGAGCAGATCCATTGTCTTCGTAGGTATGATTGTGACCGGAACTGAGATTGAGTGTCCGCCGGCAGTTACTGTCAATGTTGTCTTCCCCGCTCGTTTCGCAGTCATGATACTTTTCGAAATACTAGCAAGCGTCCGATTCATAAGTTGTTCGCTTTTTTCTTGTACCGGAATCGTGACTTTACGTGAATTGAACCATCCTTCACTTTGAATCTTTAACTTTTGACCTACTTTCATTACGATCGGTTGATTTCGATTCACGACAAGTCCTGACAAACGATTCGTAATGTTAATTTTAATCGGTTGACTTACTTGATCTACAAGCATTTTCCCTGTCCATGTTTCTGGGCGGAGTCCTGCCTGGACCTCCAACCCTCTAACTCCCTTACCACTGAGTGTTACTTTTTTCTTTGCAGCGTTGATCGGTTGACCATTCTTATCTGATAATTTCAAGGACAAGAGTCGTTTTTCGCCGATGTATAAATCAGGCTGTGGAGGAATAATAATTTTCGCAGCAATGTTTGTTGGGACATAACGTGTCGCAAGTAATAAACCATTTGTAATCGACCGACTTCTTCCATCTGCCGGATAGTTGACCGTCTTAACAGAAAACTCCCCTTCACGACGGACCATTATTTCTGTTGATCCTCCCCCATCAAATGCCAGTGCAGAAACAGCCCCGAGCCGTTTCATCTGTGCAACAGCTTCTAGCATCGTAATACCTTTCGAATCCGCCCGCGCTTGATCGACAGTTAAAATATGTACAGTTTGGTTTGCCGTCAATCCAATTAACGTGCGTGCTTTGCGTGCAAGCATCAAAAAACGATCATGCTGATCAGCTAACGCACTTAAATCTAAACCCACTCCATCTTTAATTAGCCAGTTATATCCAGAAACAGCTTCTTGTATATCATTTCTGACTGCTAAATTAGACATTTGAACGAGATTGAACTGGGTCGTGATTTTTCCACTTTTGACTAAATCGAGCATTGCATTCTTTTGTTTTCCTAATGCCACGAGAACCACCCCATCGGATGGAATATCGATTTCTGAATGGAACGTAGTGTCGATTTTTTTAATTGTCCATTCATAACTCCCACCTAACTTAAAGGCACGCACTGTCGCTCCTTTCAGCGTAACAATGGCTACTTCCTTTTTCATGGATTCCGATGGTTCAATTAATTTAATTTTTTTAGATAGATGATGTGCATTCGTAAAAACACCAACTCGGTTTGCTAAATATTCATTTCTATTCAATGAATGAAGTGTCAAAGAACGGGTAGCCGACTTAGCAGTTCCAACGATTCCATATGATCCAATTTCCGCCTGCCCCTGCCCATTGATGACGAACGATGGGAACTTCAAGGACGACTCTTTGACACTATGACTGACAAGTACCTCATTATTTTGAATTTGCATTCCAATCGGCATTCCTGTTGTCACCCGGTACATGTCTGCATTGATTGCTGAAACGACCCGACTCCCGGTAGAAGAATACCGTTTCATTTGAGAAGGGAGTGGTTCCGTCGCCAAAACATGTTCGCGTCCCTTTGATGTTATCCAGCGATTTCCTGTGTCTGGTGTGACTGTAAGTTGATGAAACGTTTGATTTCTACCAGATACACTCTCTTTTCTTACCGTATAGTCAATCCCTCTTGAGATTGTTTCCGCATAACTAATTTGTACAGTACTAATCAAAAGATAAAAAGTTAATAAAATACATAAATTCCTTTTCACTTTACACCCCCATTATATATTATGCCTTTTTAAGTAAAAAAATAACATAGTTATTTTAGAGGTATGTTTTCTTTTCATAAATAAAAGGTATATGTAATTGTCATTCCATCCGAACTTTTTTAAGAACGAAAGCTAACGGGGAATCTTTTTAAACACCTTGAATTTTGATTGCTTCAAGCAAGACCATACGTAGGAGGAACATATATGACAGTCTCACTTTTTATTGATGTAGCATGCAAAACAGGCGAATCGCCTGTCTATGACGCCAAAACGAAACGCTTTTATTTCGTTGACATTCCAAACAAGCTGTTCTTTTCATATGATTTGACGACCGAGGCCTTGAAGCCGTTCCAAGTGCCGAGCGCGATCACTTCAATCGCTTTAACCGATGCCCCTGATTTTCTCCGGGTGACTTCAGAACATGGTTTCGGAACATTCGATCTGAAAGAAGGTCATCTCTCACTCGAAACGAAGTTGACGATGCCCGACTCGGATCGAATGAACGACGGTAAACTCGATCCATCTGGGCAGTATGTAGCCGGTAGCATCAATGAAGAGGACGGGGAAACGGCCAGTCTCTACCGTTTGCGTCACGATGGCTCAATCGATGTTCTGCATGATGGACTCACGAATTCAAATGGTCTCGTCTGGTCAGAGGACGGAACGACGCTGTACCATATCGACACACCGACTAAAAAAGTCTACGCCTTTGACTATGCACCCGATCAACCCTTGACGAATCGTCGCGTAGCAATCGATTTAGAAGAAGAAGATGGTTTTCCGGACGGCATGACGAAAGACCGGGATGGACATGTTTTCATCGCGCATTACGCTGGTTCTTGCATTACACGTTGGAATCTTGAAACGGGCGAGAAGCTCGCACACATCGATTTCCCGGTTGCAAATCCGACGTGCCCAATCGCTTATGAAGATCGTCTGCTCGTCACGACAGCGGCAGATGGAGACGACTCTGCGCATGCTGGTGCCGTCTTCGAAGTCACGTATTAATTTTTGTTTACTCCTCGGTCCAGTCGAGGAGTTTTTTTGTAGACGCCTGTACTAAAACAGGTGATACTAAAGTATCGATGATTATTTTAACGAGGGAGTGAAACGCTATGCGAATCTCAACGATTGAACGACTCCATCAATTACAGACGACACCATCTTTTTTCCCGGTCAACTGCTACCTTTTTGAAGAAGCCGACAGCCTGACCTTGATCGATACCGGGATTTCACTGAACGCCAAAGCAATCCATCGTGTCATCAAGTCCCATCATAAACCGTTACGTTCCATCATCTTGACGCATGCCCACGCTGACCATGTCGGTTCACTCGACTTCTTAGCGAATGCCTTTCCACTCGCCGAAGTGGCAATCAGTTACCGTGACGCAGCGCTTCTTAGCGGTGATGAATCGCTTCGTGAAGGAGAGACGACACCTTTAAAAGGGGGCATCCCGAAAAACATCAAGACACGACCAGACCGTTTGCTTGAAAGCGGCCAACAAGTCGGAAGCCTAAGCGTCATTACGTCTCCCGGGCACACTCCGGGCTCGATTTCCTTATGGCATGAAGGCAGTCGGACGTTGATTGCCGGAGATGCCTTCCAAACACAAGGCGGAATCGCTGTTTCCGGCGATACGCGCTGGCAGTTCCCGTTCCCTGCTCTCGCGACTTGGGATAAAGACGTCGCCTTGAAGTCCGCCCATCAATTGACGGAACTAACGCCCGACATCCTTGCGACTGGACATGGTCCTCTCGTTCTCGCACCGAGCTATGAAATGCGTGAAGCTGTCGATCGGTTTGAACAATGGTTAAAACGCTGATCCCACAACAATCTACCGAACCCTTTGTCTCGCTTAAAAAACAGGAAGTGCGGGAGATCAAAGCGTCTTTTTTCGTTGCTTTCCTCGGGCGACCTCTGAAAGTGCGTTAAAAACGCACTTTCCCCGTAGGAGTCAACGAAACGTGACGCTTTTTAGACCGTAGCGCAAGTATAGACAAGTCATGCAGCCGATTTAGAGCGCAATCCGCCTTGAATCGCATTAAACCGAAAAAAGCAATCGGTCGCGCCCCTGTCGCTTTGAAGACGAGACGAGGAACTGATCGCATCTAGACATAGCGTATTCACTTCTCACACACGTTTTTCTCCATGCTCAAAGGGTCTGATTCAAAAGCGGGAACCACTCTCGATTAAAAGGAATCAGGACTTTTTCCATACGTATCTCAGTCAAATACTCAACTATCTTGAACAACAAAAATTTGTACAGATATGGCCGATGATCCCGTCAAGAGTGGGATCATCGGCCATTTGCTTAATAGAGGACGGGAATGTCCATCCTCGACTCCTGTGGGAAAAGGAAGCGCGATTCGCGGTGAGGATAACAAAACCGTCCGTCACTCTGATTGATGTTGGAGCGACTCTTGAGTCAGCTCCTTCTTTTTTCATCAGCCCGTTCGAAATCAGCGGGACCTAACCCTTGTCATGACCATCGATCAGAATGTTCCTCAAAACCACGGCACTTTTTCTAGCGTGTCACTTTCTTGTATTTTCCTAAGATGAGACCCTTCACTATTTCACCGACTCGTTTGGTACAGGCGTGCCTCATAGGGCTGTAAAATCTCACTTGCACTCTCTTCATAGTTCGAGAGAAGTAACTGTTCATTCGGTAAGGCGAATGTCGTTTCGACCTGTTCATCATGGACGTTCAAGACGATTCGCCACGTCATCCCTTCGAATTCCCGTTCATATACGTAAAGATAAGGATCCTGAATCGCCAAATCACGATACACGCCATACACCATGACAGGATGTTCTTTTCGTAATTGAATCAACTCCCGGTAAAAAGCGAGAACCGATTGCGGATCCTGTTCAGCTGCCTGCACGTTGATTGTTTTATAGTTCGGATTGACCGTCATCCATGGTGTCCCTGTCGTAAATCCGCTTGCCCGGCTATCATCCCATTGCATCGGTGTCCGCGAATTATCCCGCGCCCGTAGCTGCATCGATGACAAGACAGTGCCACTCGGCTCTCCCGCTGCGACGCGCTCCTCGTAACGATTACGGAAGGCGACGTCTTGGTACAGAGAAGCATCCGAGAAACGAATACCCGTCATCCCGATTTCTTCTCCTTGATAGACATATGGGATACCCGGTAACGTGTGTAACATCAAGCCGAGTAACTTGGCGCTCTCGACACGATAGCGCTCGCTACCGAAGCGCGTGACTTGTCTTGTATGATCGTGATTATTCAAAAATTGTGAAGCGACGCCTTTCGGGTACAGCGCATCATACCACCGTTTTTGAATCTGTTTGTACCGCAGCAGGTCCATTTCTTCCATGTCATCGGCGACTTCGAAATGAAACAACGTCTGTAACTCCTGACGTTCTTCACTGACATATAACAGCCCGTCTTCGGGACCGACAAACGGAATCTCCCCGACCGTAAACAATTCTTTCCCCGCAAGAACTTCCTGATGCATCTCCTGTAAAAATTCATGGATTCCCGGTTGATTGCCTAAGTAGGACAAGTCAAACGGATCCTCCACATCGTCAAACGCCGCTCGTTTTTTAATCAAGTTAATGACATCCATCCGGAAACCATCGATGCCTCGGTCGATCCACCATCGCATCATCGTGTAGACAGCTTGACGGACGGCAGGCTGTTCCCAGTTCAAATCAGGTTGTTCTGAGGCAAACGAATGAAAATAGTACTGTTGCCGTCCTTCATCCCATGTCCATGGACTCGGCGCAAAATACGACCGCCAATTGTTTGGTGGTGTTCCTTTTTCCCCGTCATGCCAAATGTACCAATCTGACTTATCATTCGTTTGATCACGGCGCGACTCCTCAAACCAGTGATGTTGATTACTTGTATGATTGACGACAAGATCGAGAATGATTTTTAAGCCGCGCGCATGCGCCGATTCAATCAGCCGGTCCAAATCTGCCATCGTGCCGGCTTTCTCCATGATGCCGTAATAGTCAGCGATGTCGTAACCGTTGTCGATATCAGGTGATGTATAACAGGGGTTAAGCCAAATGACATCCACCCCGAGTGAGGCGATGTAGTCGAGCTTTTCAATCACGCCCCGCAAGTCCCCCATCCCGTCTCCATTCGAGTCGTTAAAACTCCGCCAGTACACTTGATAAACGACGGCTTCTTTCCACCAGGTCCGATTCATCTTTTCCATCTCCCGTCTAGTAGTCAATCGATTACTTGTCTAGTGTATCAAGAACATCGTCTGAAATTGGAATGTTCTTCTAATTTTTAAGGAATTTTAAAAAACCTCTTTCATTTTGACTGAAAATTCGCTATTCTTGACGACAATACCTGAAGGAGGAACAGAGATGAAACATTTCGCCCCATCGATCGCCATCGATCGCTTGCCCGATCCCGTCTTCGCAGAACTTGCCCAACGGATCGGTTCCGTCAAAGCCGCAGGACACGACGTCATCACGCTTGGTCAAGGAACGCCGGACCAAACGACACCCGTACATATTCTCGATGCTTTAAAACAAGCCATCGATGATGCAAGTAATCTCCAGTACCCCCCGTTTCGCGGACATGATTTCTTAAAACAGGCCGTCGCTAATTTTTATGAATCAGAATTTGGCGTGTCGGTTGATCCGGCGACAGAAGTCGCGATTTTACTCGGAAGCAAGGCCGGCATCGTCGCCCTTCCGCAGACGATCGTCAATCCCGGTGAAGGGGTCATCGTCCCGGATCCAGGTTACCCGGATTACTTATCGGGCGCAGCACTTGCCGGTGCGTATCCAATCACGCTTCCGCTTCTCGCCGAGAATAGCTTTTTGCCTGACTATGATCTCCTCGATTCGCTTGACGTCGAACGAGCCCGGATGTTGTTCCTCAACTATCCGAGTAATCCGACCGGTGCGACAGCGACGGCAGCGGCTTTTGAACAAACGGTCGCGTTCGCTGATGCACATGACATTTGCGTCGTCCATGACTTAGCGTACGGCGGGATCAGTTTCGATGGTCCGACGCGGAGTTTCCTCCAGACGGAAGGCGCTAAGCATGTCGGGATTGAGTTGTTTTCACTCTCTAAACGGTTCAACATGTCCGGCTTCCGGATTGCCTTTGCAATCGGTAATCCGTCCGTCATCGCGAGCATCGAAACATACCAGGAACACCTTTACGTCAGTGCCTTCACACCAATCCAGCATGCAGCGACGGTCGCACTTTCAAGCGACCAGACATGTGTCCGTGAACTGAGCGCCTTGTATGAGACGCGACGCGATGCGTTGTTCGGTGCATTAAACGAAATCGGCTGGGCAGGACCGGTGCCCGGCGGTTCGTTCTTCGTCTGGCTCCCTGTTCCGTCCGGCTTCACGTCACAAAGCTTCACCGATCACCTGCTCGACGAAGCGCACGTCGCCGTGACACCGGGTCATTTCTTTGGTACATACGGTGAAGGTTACGTCCGGATCAGTCTGATTGCCGATGTTGACCGACTCGTCGAGGCTGTCAAACGAATCGGGACCCTTCAGCTCTTCCAAACCGCCGTTGCCGAATAATTCTGAAAAAACGTTTGACAGATGGGAATCATTTCCGTTAAAGTAAATCCCAACAGCATAGCTACTTATCGAGAGCGACCGAGGGATTAGGCCCAACGACGTCCGGCAACCACCAGTAATGGAACGGTGCCACATCCTACAGAACTTCTTTTGTTCTGAGAGATAAGTTACGAATTTCTACACTTCGTCGCTTTTTTCTGGTTGCTCTCTAACTGGAAAAAAGCGATTTTTTTGTATCGGGAGGGAAACATTATGATTGAGTTCGCACACATCACAAAACAATTTGCCCGTGACCGCACACCGATTTTTGCATTAAACGATGTCAACTTAACGATTGAACAAGGGGAAATTTTCGGCATCATCGGTGAATCCGGCGCCGGAAAAAGTACACTCTTACGGTTGATTAACGGACTCGAGACACCGACGAGCGGTACGGTCATAGTAGACGGAGCCAATCTATCACGTGTCTCCAAAACGTCTCTCCGCAAACTCCGTCTCCGGGTCGGTATGATCTTTCAACACTTTCAACTGATTCAGTCCCGCACCGTTGCCGACAATATCGCGTTCGCCTTAAAGGCTGCCGGTGTCAAACGGCGTGAGTTCCCGAAACGGATTCAAGAATTAACGGCACTCGTCGGACTCGAAGGATTCGAGACGAACTATCCGAGCCAACTCAGTGGTGGACAAAAACAACGCGTCGGCATCGCACGAGCGCTCGCCAACAATCCAAACATCTTACTCTGTGACGAAGCGACATCAGCGCTCGATCCGGTGACGACGCTCCAGATTCTCGATTTACTTAAAGATTTGAACGCCCGGCTCGGTTTGACGATCATCCTCATCACCCACGAAATCGATGTCGTCAAACAAATTTGTCACCGCGTTGCCGTCATGGCGCACGGTGAAGTCGTCGAAGTCGCTTCGACTTACGCTATATTTAGTCAAGCCGAGCATCCGGTCACAAAACATTACGTCGATACGGCACTTCAAATCGAGTTACCGGAACGGATTTTACGGGCGGCCCCCGGCAAAATCATTCGACTTCAGTTCACGGGTGAAAAAACAGGTGAGAGTACATTATCTGAAGCCATCAAACAATTCGATATCGCAGTCAGCATCCTGCATGGGAAGGTCGACTACATCCAGGACGTTGCGTTTGGCGTCTTAATCGTCAGTTTGACGGGACCGACGCTACACGTGAATCGTGCCTTAACCTGGCTCGAGGGACAGTTACATGCAATCGAGGTGATTCAAGATGTCGCTTGACCGGTTTACGACAATGCTCCCTGACTTAACGAAAGCGCTCGGAGAGACGGCCTTCATGGTCGGTATTTCACTCACATTCGCCATCATCATCGGGATTCCGCTCGGGATCTTATTATTCATTACCGACCGCGGTCTCTTTTTCCAAAACATCATCATTCGCAGCACATTAGATTTTGCCATCAATATCGTCCGCTCGTTACCATTCATCATCTTACTCGTTGCCTTGATTCCATTGACGCAACTCATCACGAAGACGACGATTGGTCCTGCCGCCGCCTCGGTCAGTTTGAGCGTCGCCGCGATTCCGTTTCTCGCCCGACTCGTCGAAACCTCACTCCGTGAGATTCCACCCGGCTTGATTGAAGCAGCAGAAGCGTGCGGGGCGAAACCGCTCCGTATCATCATCAGCGTCCTCTTGCCGGAAGCCTTGCCCGGAATCATTCAAGGCTTAACGTTGACATTGATCAGCCTGATCGGATTCTCAGCGATGGCCGGGATCGTCGGTGGTGGCGGAATTGGTGACCTCGCGATCCGGTTCGGTTATTACCGCTACGATAACGTCGTCATGATCATGACGATCGTCGTGCTCGTCGTCATCATTCAAGTCATTCAAGCACTCGGCAACCGGTTCGCCCGCGTCGCCGATAAACGATAACTAACAAATAGAGAACGCAAGGGAGAGAGTACGATGAAAAAACGCTATGTCTTTTTAGCAACAGGATTATTAGGAGCAAGCATCTTAGCCGGATGCGGTGACAGCAGTGCAAATGAAGAAACGAAGTCCATCAAAATCGGGGCGACGAGTGGTCCGTATAGCGATATGGTCAAAGAAGCGATTCAACCGGGACTCGAAAAGAAAGGCTACAACGTCGAAATCGTCGAATTCAGTGATTACATTCAACCGAACCTTGCCCTCGGGAGCGGTGATATCGATGCCAACCTGTTCCAGCACTCGATTTATTTAAAAACCTTTGCGAAAGAAAAAAATCTCGATCTCACAGGGCTGATCACTGTCCCAACCGCACCGATGGGATTATACAGCAAGTCCTATAAAACGTTGGACGATGTCAAAGAAGGTGCTGAAGTCGCAACACCCAATGACCCGACGAACCAGGCACGTGCTTTGAACCTGTTAGCGGATCAAGGTTGGATTGAACTAAAAGCAGATACCGATCCACTGACCGTCTCAGAAAAGGACATCATCAAAAATCCAAAGAAACTCGTCATCAAACCGCTTGAAGCCGCTCAGCTCCCACGCGCTGTCGAAAGTGTTGATATTTCAGCTGTTCCCGGAAATTTCGCACTTGCTGCGAAGTTCGACTTACTCGATGCACTCGCACTCGAGACGATGAACGAGCAGTACCGCAACTTAGTCGCTGTTAAGACAAGTGACGAAGACAAACAACTGGCCAAAGACTTGACCGCTGTCGTCAAATCGGATGACTTTAATGAAGTGATCGAAAAATCATTCAAAGGATTCAGCAAACCGGACTGGGCGAATTGAGTGACAGTGTCTGTGTCACTTTTACAGAAAGACCTTTGTCTTGCCTACTCCCCGAAGATAAATGATATAAAAAAGAACCGGACGGCTCCATCTCCTTTCAACAACAGGGGTGGGCCGTCCGTTTTTTCGATAGTATCTCTGTTACTCGTCGCTCCCCTTTCCCGAATCGCAGCCTTTCTCAGGTCTTCTTCCATTAGAAAGCCTAAAAAGATTTGCTTCCACGTGACTCCTGCGGGAAAAAGCGCAAAGCTCGCTTGCGCTGTCAGAGGCAGGCGAGACCCTGCATCTTGACCTGTAAGGGAAAGAGGCAACGGCTTGCGCCTCGCCCGAGGAAAGCACGGGAAGTAAGAATCTTTCGTACCACTTATATCAACCACCTACGTTTTTTGATTCGTAAGATATCACGTTTCCCGGGACTCAAGACAAACCAAAAAGCCTAGGTTCCCATTGACGAGAACCTAGGCTTTACTTTAGTTTGTGCTATTTTCACGGTGTTCTAAAGTTAATCGTAAAGTACGGTGCATCTTTTCTAAACGCCACTCCAACATCCGCTTGTTTGAAGCCGCTTTGCATGATGTTCTCACGATGCCCTTTTGAGTTCATCAATCCCCAGTGGGCAGCGAAGACATTCGGATACCCCATCGATAAGTTTTCACCCGCCATCGAGAAGCGAATGCCTTCTGCCTTCATCCGGTCAAACGGGTCACGGCCTTCAGGATCCGTATGCGAGAAAAAGTTATTCTCCGCCATGTTTTCACTGTGTCCGCGCGTAACCGGTTTTAATGCTGTATACGGCGACAATGCAGGTTTCTTGTACTCGGCACGTTCCCAGTTCATCAGGCGTAACATCAATTTCTCATCCGTCGTCCGTAATGCTTTTGAAGCAGCACCGTAGAACCCTTCTTTTTTCGCTTCGACGTCCTTCGGAATCGCCAGTGTTGCTTTGACGCGATTTTTATCATATTGATCAAAGAAATACGTCACGTAGTTATCGTTCTTTTCATAGACGGCTGCATGATCAAGGTTCAGCATGTAGTTCGTATTTCCCTTTCGATAGGACTTGACGACCTTCCAGCCTTTTTTCGCAAGCGTCGCTTCCGTATCTTTATTTAACGTCGCGCCTTGCGTCGTCACGCCATCCCGGAAACGATACTTCCCGTAATCTTTCCCGTCTTTCGTCAGTGCGACAAACTCTTCTGTCGCTGTCCGTCTGACTTCCCACTTGTATCCCGGGTACTCACTTGTATATGCGTCAATCAGCTTTCCCCCACTTTTCGGGTACTCCGCCTCCGCTTGTTCGATTGGAACGCTTTCGCAACCAAAGAAAGCAAATGCTATTACCCCGAGGACTAATACTTTTTTCATCCTGCTGGTCCGCCTCCTTCTTTCTTGCATTACCCTTATTTTAAAAGAAATTGAACCGTTCGAACAGTCAGAGTATCCATTCTAAGAAAATCACATGATTCATTCGACTTGTTCACAACACAGACACATTTTAGCAACATCGCCTTTAAAGGTCTGACAACTTAGTCTGAAGCCATTCTCATTTCATTATCGTACAGAAAATGAACTATTTTCCCCTCTTGTTGAAATGTGTGAACATTCTTTTATTTTCATTCTTTGCAAATCTTATTGCCGTTCTTTCATCACCTAGCTAATATTAGGAATCGTAAGGAAAAAAATACGTGTTTGTCCATATAATATCCATCAAAAGGAGTATGCCATGATTCTTCTCTACTTTATCTATGAATCGATTACGTTTCTCGCGATTCAGCAGTACTTGTTTTCAGGTTGGATGATTCTCGTTGTGTTGACGGTCTCCTTTAGTCTCGCGAACGCACATGACGAAGTTCACTATAGCCAACGTTTCGGATTCGAACTGCTCGTCCCCGGTGTCGGAAACTTATTACGGAAGAACTTTATCGTCGGTCTTGCCACGATTATTACCTTAATCATCATCCACTTCATGTACATGTTCCGGATCCTTCCTCTTGAAACCGCCTTGCTCCTCACCTTTTCAATCAGTAGCCTTTCCTTCCTATCTCTTTTTATCCGAACGCAAAAAAAAGCGGACCGCTAAGTCCGCTTTTAAGCCTCTTTACTTAATACTTATCTGTTTCTTTCAATTTATACCCATTCGATAATTCTAACCAAACCGTATTTCCTTTTTTCGTTTTCACCTTGATGTAAGGACGGTCTTTAGAAACACGTAGCTCAAGAAGTTCACCTTGCTGATCAGCGTGTGTCTCACTTGCTTTATCCCAGTTTCCTGCAAGTTTACGCTCGATGAAGATATGTTTTCCTTTTTGAACAGCACGCCATTTCCCGATTTCTGCTTTACCATTAACTGCTTTTGCGCTTTCCATCCCCTGAATCGAAATGATTGCCGGATCGTGGTCGCTCGCGCTTCCGTCTGCTTCCATGTAATCCGAGTTGATGTTGACGATGTCAGAAGACGTATACGATTTTAAGTTCTTCGAGATTAAGATGTGATCGAGTACTTGTGCGTTACCATTATAGACGTACGAGTAACGTTCTGATTTCGGAAGATCATCGACCGTGTTCCAAAGATTTTTCCCTTTGAGAATATCGAGTGTTTTCGAGAACTGGAAGTCATTCAAGTCACCAAGAACAACGACATTCGAGTCTTTGACTTCTGTTTCGAGTTCATTGACGAAATCTTGGACGATTGTCGCAATCGCATGACGCTGTACTTCGCTCTTACGTACGACCGGTTGATTTTTACCGAAGTCTGCTCCGTCGCCACCTTTAGAGTTAAAGTGGTTGACGATGACATGGTACGACTCTCCTTTAAAGAGGAATTCCCCGACGAGTGGCTTCCGTGAACTTGCGAAGTTCGGGTCCAGCGGTTGAATCCGTCCCGGGTTACTCGTCAACTTGCCGTTTTCGACCGAGACCGCTTCCGTTGCCGTACCTTTTTTACCTGGTGCAAGTGAGACGCGCTCCGGGTTATACAAGAAGCCGACACGGATGTTTCCGCCTGGCTGCCCTCCATCTTTTTTATCTTCTGGTGCGATGTCTGTATACGCATACTTAACGCCAGTTTTCGCTTCAATTGCTGCAATCAATGTTTCAAATGATTTGGATGCATCGACTGTTCCGCTATCAACTGCACCATCGTTATCTTGCATTTCTGTCAAACCAACGATGTCCGGTGTTTTAAGGAACGTCGCGATCCCTTCCGAGACACGATCAACTTTCCCAGCGTCTGCTGTCGAAGCAAAGTTTTCGACGTTATACGATGCGACCGTCAAACGTGACTCTCCTGTTTCGATGTTCGTCGGTTGACGATCAATTTCACTCGTGACGAGTTTCGGAAGATCAGCTGCTTTTGACAAGACTTTATAAGCAGAGTAGTTGTAGCTCATGACCCCTTCAATCGTTCCTTCAAAACGGTCACCTGATTTCGCACGGTATGACGAACTGCCCATCTCGACGAAGAGACGTTCCGGGTTGACGTTGTCTGCCGTCAAGATTGGTGTACCGCGTTTCGTATAGACTTTGTCTGCTGTTTGCGTCCGGACCGGAATCGTCCGGTTTGCTTGCGGACCTGTGACGATGGCATTCGGAAGTGCAACACGCATCCCTTCGACACTTTCATACAGGTCAATTGCATCTTCTTCCGGATCAAAGTTCGCGAACGCATCGTTATCGACCACATCCGTCGGAATCAAGACGCCGTCCCCACCGAGGACGATGCTTGCAGGTAACCCTTCGTTAAGCGCTCCTTTGACGAGGTTAACGGCACTGATTTCCGTTACGGGCAGATCGGTATCGAACTTATCGCTGTACCCGCCTAAAATCCATTCTTTGACGTAACCCGTCGTCGCGACCTTTTGTCCGACTGCTGCTCCGTGGTTTTTCGAATACACTAAGATACCTTCAGATGTCTTACTGTTATTATCCGGATTCGGATCCTGCATGTAGAAGTTATTTGCATCCACGACATACGTGACGACACCTGTCGTCCGGACGAGTTGATCGGCGTAGGGAGACAAATGTGCAATTCCTTGGATACTGCTGATTTTCGTGATGGGTGGTGCGATGTAATATTTGAACGTCGAAACGGCTGACGTTTTACCATTCTTGACGACGACTGCTTGAATCGTCATTTCCTCATTAATTGTGATCGGCTCTGAGTAAACCGGACTTTCAACTGTCGGTGTTGATCCATCGACTGTATAGTGAATCGTCCCTTCTCCTGTAAGTGTTACTTTATCACCACGCTCGACTTCGCCGACCGGGTCAGCCGTTGGTGCAACGAGAATATCGCCTGCTTCTGCTTTATGTGATCCTAAATCTGTTAATGTATCGACCGGGAAGCTTGTCCATTGTGACGGTTCATATGTTTTTGAACCGGTCGTCACGTTTGTGTTACGGACGAGCGTCGTATCTTTCGCGAAATCCGCACTTGATCCGACTGGTCCGATGATGTCGAGGACGACATCTCCTTTTTTCAGGGCAACGGGATCGTTACCGTTGAAGTTCAGGGATCCTGTCGTTTGTTGTGCTTTTGCTTTAATGTCAGCATTTGCACTTGAGTTTGCAATGACGAATGTTTTCCCCGGGTCAATCGTTCCGGAAAGCGTGATTTTTGATTCAGACGGTCCACCATTCGTATACTGTACGAGTGTGTAGTCAGCGAGATTGATGATTTGCCCCGAACCATTGTAAATCTCGATCGCTTTGTTATTGCTCGATCCTTCTATGTACTCTGACAGGATGACGCCTTCGCCCTCTGCCCCTACGATGATGCCTGCCTGCGGAAGAATACCTGCTGTTAATGCTCCGACCAATGCCCACTTACCAAACGTACTTCCGTATTTCATGATGTTGACCCCCTATTTAATTTTCTGACACTTCTTTATAATATCAGAATTAATTTGTAAAAGTGTATATTTTTCGTAAAAAAAGATGTTATCCTTCGTAAATGATAATAATGGTATCGCTTACAAATTTTTATCGTTCGCTTTTATTATAATTATCTTTTGGAGTCACTCTCATCAATGGATGTCTTCCCACCGTTAGCAGGTTAAAAAAGGGCATAAAAAAAACGCCTTCTCAGCGTGTTGGTTTCTTTTACATTAGTTGTCAGTGGAATCGAGGACACAGGTGATCAAAACACCTGAAACGACGAAAGCCCTACCTCTCTTTCGTTGTTACGGCTCCTTGGCCGCGCCAGCTGAATCAAGCGTTTTAGCAAGAATCAAGTTGCGTATTAGGTTACGCATTTACTGGGATTTTTAGAGTTTCGCTCGGATGAGCTGAAAAGTATCGAATGGAAGGTTTATCTTGCTGGGTCAACTTCTTCCCTAAAGAAGAAGGACAAAATAAAAGCGATGACTTATGTCTGACTCGATTGTCAGTTAAGGTCTAAAAATCCTGACCTGATTATTAAATTGTGTATTGTGGGTTAAAGATTCTCACATGAGTGATCATCCCCGATTCATGACATTTCTTAATATAACACAAAATATTTTACAAAGTCAATCTTTTTTCATCTCTAGATTTCTTTGACTAAATCAAGTTGATACGAATCTTAGAAATCGCTATCGTAAAGATACAAATAATATAGAAGAAACGAGGTACACATTATGCCGACAAACCGGTTGATTCACGAAACAAGCCCTTACCTGCAACAACATGCTTCCAATCCGGTTGATTGGTATCCGTGGGGGGAAGAAGCCTTCACTGCCGCCCGGACAGCAAATAAACCGATTTTTTTATCGATTGGGTATTCGACCTGTCACTGGTGCCACGTCCTTGCCCACGAAAGTTTCGAGGATGACGAAACGGCGACGATGCTCAACGATCGTTTCATCTCGATTAAAGTCGACCGGGAGGAACGGCCGGATATCGACCAAATCTACATGACGGCAGCCCAAATCATGACCGGTCAAGGAGGGTGGCCGCTCAGCGTCTTCATGTCGCCGGAACAAGTTCCGTTTTATATCGGGACGTATTTTCCGAAGACACCCCAGTTCAACCGTCCGAGTTTCCGACAAGTCCTGCTTCAGCTGAGCGAACACTATCAAACGGATCCACAAAAAATTAAGCGTGTCGGTACACAGATTGAACAGGCGTTGCTCGATGTCAGCACGGTCAAGCAGCACGGCACGCTGGATGAGGAACTGTTACACACAACATTTGATCAAGCGATGCGTCAATTCGATGTCACGCATGGCGGATTTGGCGGTGCACCGAAATTTCCGTCTCCGTCCCTGTTGACGTTCCTGCTCGATTATTACCAGTACGCGGAAGACGAGACGGCACTCCAGATGGTCATGCGGACGCTGACTGCGATGCGTGACGGCGGCATCACCGATCAAGTCGGCTTCGGCCTCTATCGTTATACCGTGGATACCGCTTGGATGATTCCCCATTTTGAAAAGATGCTCTACGATAATGCCTTGTTCGCGACCCTTTGCCTCGAGACGTATCAAGCTTCCGGAAATGACCGCTTCAAACAGTACGCGGAAGAAATCTTCACGTATGTCGAACGTGACCTGTTATCGAACGAAGGTGCTTTCTACTCGGCAGAAGATGCGGATAGTGACGGTCACGAAGGACTTTTTTATAGTTTCTCCTATGATGAGCTGACACAACTGCTAGGTGAAGAAGCCTTCTTTCCGCGGTATTACGGTGCAACACCAAACGGGAATTTCGAAGGACGGAATGTGTTTCACCGCTCAAATCAAGATCTCCACGCATTCGCTGCTGAAGTAGCACGCCCCGTCGCAGATGTCGTGCGCCAACTTGAACACGAACGGCAACAACTCTTTGCACACCGCGCGCATCGAACCCGACCGTTTCGGGATGATAAGATTTTGACGTCATGGAACGCGTTAATGATTTCCGCTTTTGCAAAAGCAGGACGGATTTTAGGAAACGTGCATTATACGACCGTTGCCAAACGCGCGCTCACCTTCATCGAGCACCACTTATTCGATGGTAGTGGATTACGCGTCAGCTATCGAGAAGGACGCGCTCAAGGCAGAGGATTTCTCGACGACTACAGTTTTCTCGCGGAAGCTTATCTCGAGTTACATCTTACGACGCAAGAAGTACCGTACCTTAAACAGGCTCGTCGCCTGACGGATGTCATGCTTTCAGCGTTCGGCGATCCGTCCGGTAGTTTCTTCTTCACGGCGTCAGAAGCAGAACGCCTGTTGATTCGACCGAAGGAAGTCTATGACGGTGTGACACCGGCTGGTAATAGCACGGCGACCTTGAACTTATTCCGCCTCTCCCAGTTGACGGGAGACTCGCGTTACCTCGAGACGGCGCACCGTATCCTTCAATCGGTCGCGGAAGATATCAAGCAACAACCGACCGGTTATGCTTCATTAATGAGCGTCTATTGCCGTATCATGATGAAACCTCAAGAATTGATTGTGTTATCGGACGACATGACGAAGGTCGAACCGTATCTCCGGCGCCTCTTCAAACGCCGTCACCCGGAGTTATCCCTTCTCGTCGGCCGAAAAGCAGAACTACTCGAAATCGCTCCATTTATCGAAGACTATCAGTTGATCGTGGGTCAACCGACAGCCTATCTGTGCCACGACTTTATGTGCGATCAACCGACGACAAGCCTCGACGAACTCCTCGCTCAATTGGACCTCTAACAATCATTCCCTTCTGTTTTCTACAAACAGAAGGGTTTTTCAAAAATCTAAACCCCTTTTTTCAAAAAAATTCTAATTTTACTTTAGATAAATGTTTTATTGTCGATAGTAGAGTTAGGAACACTTATCTTACATCTTAGAACTGACACCCTAGAGCCTGAGACGTCCCCGGACGAATTTTAAATAGGAGGAATTATTCTTTGAACACGACACTATTCACCAAACCCTTGAAGATGATTGTTAGCTTCATTATGGTCCTCGGCGTATTATTTACATACATCCCTACGCCTGAAGCTGCCACGACGAAAGCAACGACTTATCGCCTGTCTACCGATGCGTATCTGTACGACAAGACGACATCTTCCCGGAAACGCTTGTTGACGATCAAGACCGGAACAATCGTTTCATCCACTTATGAATCCTCTTCTGGAGATTTCAAAAAAATATCCCATGGTGGAAAAACGGGATACGTCGCGTCAAAATATCTAACGTTCTACTATAAAAAACAATCAATCAGCGGGCAACGATTCATTATTTCAAAACAAATGAGTCTTTATCAATCTGCTGTTAAAACGTCCAAAGTAATTACAACATTGAATGCTAACGATTCATACTACACTTCTCAAAAGGTTATCAATCCTTACGGCGAAGTTTGGTATCGCGTCATGTACGATGGAAAGACAAGCTACATTCAAGCGCTCAACGCAAATTCAATCAGTTATCAACGTTTGACGGATAAGACGTATGAGACGACCGATGCCTACAGCCTTCGTCAATACGCAGGAACAGGCTTCCCGCGTGAACTCGTCGTTCCGAGCGGGACGTCCTTAAAGACGACAGGTCGCATTGGGGATTGGTTCAAAGTGTCCTATGCCGGAAAATCCGGTTATATGTACAAAGAGGCATTCCTTGGCGCCTCTAAACAAAACGTCACGACAATCCAAGAAACAACGTTCAAATTAAAGCTCACGACGTCGCTTTATGATGCGACGGACTTAAGTAAAAAATCGCTTTTGACGATCCCAAGCGGTACTCTCGTCAAATCGACCGTTAAATCAGGTCTCTATCACCGTGTTACATACAACGGAAAAACAGGCTATGTGTTAACGACGGCACTCACTGAGTATACGTCGACTGCTAAAATCGCTTCTTCTCGTTTCATGATGACGAAGTCGCTTGAAATTAAAGCGACCCCATCCAGTACGAGCTCTACAAAAGCGACATTCCACTCAGGTGATGTCTACTATACAAAATACTTGGTGACGAACGCGATTGGCGAACAATGGCACAAAGTATCAAAAGATGGTCAGACTGGGTATGTCAAAATCAATCAAGGAACGTCGATCGCTTATAAAGCACTGACGGATCTCTCCTTAAAAACGACTGCTCCGACGGCACTTCGTTCCTATGCCGGTCCTTCATATGTGACCGTCAAAACGATTCCGACGGGTACGGTCATCGCAATTAAAGGTCAAATCGGCAGCTGGTACAAAATCACGTATGATGGCAAATCAGGTTATGCAGCAGCTTCAACGTTTTCCGATCATGTCACGACTGAAAAAATATCGGGTGTCCGTTTCAAACTTTCAACTGACGTCGCCATCAAATCTTCACCAAAATCGTCAGCAACGACAGTCGCGACGTTCAGCAAGGATGACATTTATTACACGACTGAAGCCGTCACAAACGGCTCAGCTAAATGGCACCGTGTCACAAAAAATGGTAAGACAGGTTACATCCCTGTCAACCAAGGGACGCCCGTCTCTTATGTGTCAGAAGACTTGAATGTCAAGACGACCGCAACGACGTCACTCCGCTCTTACGCCGGTTCTTACGACGTCATTAAAGCAATCCCGGCAGGAACGATCTTAACGATCAAAGGCAAAATCAACGAGTGGTACAAACTCTCGTTCGATGGAAAAACGGGTTATGCCGACTCTGCTACGATGACGGAATTAATCACGAAGCAATCCTTGTCTTCTTCACGCTTCATCTTATCGAAATCCGTCGAAATCAAAGCAAGTCATCATTCGACTGCTGATACGATCAAGACACTATCGGCTGGAAACGTCTACTATACGACGCAGCTCGTCACGAATGGACGCGATGAGAACTGGCACCGTATGTCAATCGACGGACAAACAGGTTATGTCAAAATCAATCAAGGAACACCGATCTTATATAACAGCTTACCTTCACACCAGTATGAAGCGACAGCTGCAACACCAATTCGCTCGTACGCTGGATCATCATACGCAACACTCACGACGATTCCGACTGACACAGTCGTGACGCTAAGCGGACAGATTGGTGAATGGGTCAAAGTAACTTACAATGGCAAAACGGGTTATGCTTCGAGCGCTACACTGAAAGAGCATCTCGAAACGAAAAAAATCACAGGTTCACGCTTCTTGCTGAACAGTGCTATTGCCGTCAAATCATCACCTGATGATAAGGCAACAAATATCGCAACATTAGGTTTTGGAAACGTCTACTATACGACACAGCTCATAACGACTTATATGAATTCTGAATGGCATAAAGTCTCTGTCAATGGAAAGACTGGTTATATCAAACTTGGTCAATCTACTTCACCCATCAGTTATATCCCAAAAGACAAGTTTTATGTTCGCGCTACATCAACAACGTCACTTCGTTCTTACGTTGGTGATTCGTACAATGTATTAAGAACAATCCCTAAAAATCATGTTCTTACAGTAACTGGCCAAATCGGAAGCTGGTATCGAATCAGTTACGATGGTAAAACAGGCTATGCGTATAATGGCACACTCGTCACGACATCATCGAAATTGAACGTCTACAACTCAGTTGCGACACCGTACACGTTCGACAGTTTCATCAGTGCACAAATGAAATTGTATCCATCACCACAAACAGATCTGTACAAAAATAAGATCATGTATGTCAGTGCTGGTTACGTCCGACTCGGTGGTGGACTCGATCCCGTTTACGGAACGCTTGCAAGCGTCACAGCGACGACACCGCTCAACATCCGCTCAGGCGCGACGACAGCGAGTCACATCTATGGTCAGTTCAAACCAAACAATTTAATTAAGGTCTATCAAAACGTCAGCGGTTTCTATACGACGTATCCACGCGTCTACAGTTCATCTTCGAACTACTCGACAATCCAGTGGTTAAATGCACTCGAGTCAGACGTCCGTGATATCGCTGATCCATTGAAGGTCGACCGTAACTCACAATCATTCTATCAATTCCTTGATTTATCGAAGTCGACGGGTGCTTCTGCCGCGACGCTCGATAAAGTCATCGGTTCAAAAGGCATCTTTGCAAAATGTACGACAGGAAGTTGCGGACAAGCTTTCATCGACGCAGGTTCAAAATATGCAGTCAATGAAGCATACCTCATCTCGCATGCGATGCTTGAGACGGGCAACGGCACGTCGACACTCGCGATGGGTGTGACATGGAACGGACGTAAAGTCTACAACATGTACGGAATCGGTGCATATGACTATGATGCGATCAATACTGGCGCAGCTTACGCGTACAGCCAAGGCTGGTTCACACCGGAAGCAGCGATCATTGGTGGTGCGGAGTTCATTAGCACGAAGTACATCCATAATGCCTACGACCAAAACACGCTTTACAAAATGCGCTGGAGTCCGACGCGCCCTGGTTCCCATCAATATGCAACAGACATGGGCTGGGCCGTTAAACAGACGTACCAACTCTATAACCTCTATCAACAGATGGACAGTTATACGGCCGTCTTCGATATTCCAGTTTTTGCACGATAAGCACGACTTTGCTTCGCAACAAAAAAACGCTGTTCCCGTCATTGCGGAAACAGCGTTTTTTCTTTGACCGATGATTATGATTGCTCATTCATTTTAGCTTGGACCGTCAAAGGAGCTAGCATCGTCACCCACAGGGCAACCACTCCAGAAACAAGAATCACAATATCGCGTTCGAATCCAAGGGTCAACAACGTAATACAACTTGCGACCAGTACGAGACAGAGCGTCGCGATCATGACATGACGCGATTGTTTCAACATTTTTCTCATGTGGCATCTCTCCTTTCCTTCCATACTCGCTTACCATTCTAACAAAGATCAGGCCGCTTGTGGGGCAGTGACACGGGATTGACGATGCTTTGTGACGGAACTGTCATCTGAAAGTTTACGTTTTCGGCGCTTCAGACATTCATTTGGTACACTGTTAGGTAAGACAGGTTAAGGGGGAATTTTTTTGTTACACGAACACTCATTCACACGCGTCGACGGTACGACAGCGACGTTAGACGACTACAAAGGACAAGCTTGGCTGATCGTCAATACCGCCAGTAAATGCGGCTTGACGCCACAATTCGAAGGACTCGAACAGTTGCATCAAACGTATCGCGATCAGGGCCTCGTCGTTCTCGGTTTCCCGTGTAATCAATTTGCTGAGCAGGATCCGGGCACGGATGAAGAAATCCAAGAATTTTGCCAAATCAACTACGGTGTCACGTTCCCTGTCTTCTCAAAAGTCGAAGTCAATGGTGAACAGACCCATCCCTTATTCGCCGAACTAAAAGCAGCCGCACCAAACGCAGACGGTGCGGACGACGTCGAATGGAACTTCACGAAGTTCCTCGTCACGCGAGATGGTGAAGTGACACGCTTCTCACCGAAGACGAACCCAACTGATTTGACAGCAGCCATCGAACGCTTACTCGTTCGTGTCTGAACACGAAAAGACCACCGGCCGGATTCTTCAGTGAATCTGACCAGTGGTCTTTTCTATTTAAGGTGTGCCCGGTTCAAGGTGTCCTTTAATCATCTCTTCCGCGAGACGTGTCACGTCCTCGACATCACGCATTTCTGTAAACGAATGTCCCCAGACGTCAAGTCGTTCAATTTCTTCAATCGGCTGCGTGCTGAAGCGTTCGCCCGTCGGTTCAAATGAACTGGCGATCGTCGACTCAAACGCGGCATACTTTAATAACCACGGTTTGTCCGTCAACAACTTCACGACCTGCTTCGGTTGTTTGAACGCGACGTCGCCGACCAGTACGACGGGGTCAAATCGCTCATGGAGCGGGTGCGTATATTGGACAGACACGACGAGCGCATGTTGGACGTGCTTGTCATTTTGTCGGATGTACGACCGCGTCAAAAAATGTGGGACAAGTGACTCGGCACTATCTTTTGTCTGATGGATGCTTAAGCCATGCTCGGTCTGTACAAGATCAGGAAGAATCGGTTCGTACCCACGATTCGCCAACTGCTGGTCCAGCTCTTTAAATAATAATAGTGTATGTTCGACGAGTGCCCGCACTTGACGAAATGACAGTTGAATCGATTGATTGATCATGAATGTGACCTGCCTTCCAAATGATATGGTAATATATAGTCTTTTACCCAGCTTAGACAGGCTTCATTCCTATTCTTTGAAAATCGTGCTAAGATTTCGAATTCACGTATTTAATCGACGCGTGATTTGCTCAGCACGACGAGCGAGACGCAAACGGGATAATTCGCTGTCTAACGTGACGTATTCGTCAGCATCATGAATCGATTCACAGATTAAAGCTGGCGCGTATGGACGTTCGACATGACCAGCAAGTATCACGCATGGTACTAAAGCTTCGTTCGCCCGCTCGGCGACGATTGCGGGTAACTTCCCTAGTGCCGTTTGCGCATCCACTTTCCCTTCCCCTGTCCAGACGTAATCTGCCGCTTCGAGCCGTTGATCAAACTTAATCTGATTCAACAAAAAGAGTGCTCCGGAAAAGATATCCGCCCCTAATGCCGCAGCAGCTCCACCTAACCCGCCTGCAGCACCAGCACCTGCGACTTCGTTGACACCGAGTATGTTACCGATTCGTTCGAGATGAACATCGAGCACATCAATCTCTCGCGCCGTCAATCCCTTTTGTAGTCCGAATACTTTCGCTGCCCCGTGCTTTCCGGCATAAGCAGCTGTTACATCTGCCAACACGTGAAGTTTGACGGCAAGCTTTGGCAAGATGATGTGTTCCGTCTCGAGTAAAGGGTTGTCCGTCCAAGTAATCGGTTGACTTCGTCCGTCAAGCAACATTGCACCGAGTTCATACAAAAATCCAAGCCCTCCATCCGTCGTCCCTGTCCCACCGAGTGTCAAAAAAATTTCTGTTACCCCTGCATCCATCGCGCGGAGCACGAGTCGCCCGACGCCTCTCGTATGAAGAGTGATCGGCAAATCGGTTGCTCTAACCTGTCCAAGACCACAAACTCTCGCCACCTCGATGATGGCTTGTTCATTTTTCCTGGTATATTGTGCCCGAATCGGACGACCTGCTAAATCGATTGTTTCTGCTTCTGCTTGAACAAAGCCGTTCGCAAACAGCATCTCAAGTGTTCCTTCTCCTCCATCTGCTCCCGGGCTCCAGTCAATCGTCGCCTCTCGATCCCCTTGTAAAATCCCGTTTTGGACGGCCAACGCTACTTCCTCCGATGTCAAACTGCCTTTGAAACTATCGCTGATGTTGAACTACCTCCACCTACGCTTCGCTTAGAGGTGGAGGATTCCTGAGTGATCCGACCTAACGGTCGAAAATTGATCAGGCTAACCCCGTCGTCCCGACGGTTGAAGAAGCTAAGAGGCGTTCTGCTTCTTGTTTAAGATTCAATCCTGCGTTCACATCCCGGTCGTGATGGATCCCGCAACTCGGACATGTCCATTCACGCAATCCAAGATGTTTCACGTCTTTGTGTTGATGTCCGCAACTGGAACACAGTTGACTAGAGGCGAAGGTCTTGCCGACTTTCACGACGGTCTTTCCGTACCATCCCGCCTTGTATCCGAGCATGCGGAAGAACTCCGACCAACTGACCTCGGAGATGGACTTGCTCAACTTGCGATTCTTCTGCATGGTCTTCACCTGCAAGGTCTCGATGCCGATGACGTCGTGGTTTTTGACGATCTCGGTCGATACCTTGTGCAGGAAATCGGTTCGCTTGTTGGCGATCTTCTCGTGGATGCGGGCGACCTTCCGCTTCTGCTTCTGATAGTTCTTCGCCTCGGAAAGTGTTCCTTTCTTGTCCAAGGCCAACCGTTGACGACGAGAGAGTTTACGTTGTTCACGTGCCAGCTTTTTCTCAAGCGAACGGAAGTAACGGTCATTCTTGTACACCGTGCCGTCCGACAGGATGGCGAAGTGCTTCAACCCGACATCGACGCCGACGGATGAACCCGTCTTCGGCATTTCATTGCTCTCCTGCTCGACGAGCAGGGAGACGAAGTATTTTCCTGAAGCGTTCCGCCGGATGGTCGCGTTCAAGATGCGTCCGACGACCTGCCTCGAATTAGCGAAGCGCACCCACTTCAGCTTTGGAATTTTGATTTTGGCGCCAACGATCGAGACTTCTGGAAGTTGAGACTTGCCCTGAATGTTCGTCTTATACGATTGAACAGGGTTGCACTTTGACTTGAAGCGGGGTCGTTCGTTCTGCTTCTTAAAGAAGCGGTCAAAGGCATCGGCAAGATGTTTGACGCTCGCTTGAACAGACGTGCTATCGACTTCCTTCAGCCAGTCGAACGCCTGCTTCAACATCGGAATTTCTTTCGAACAAGAACCGTAAGACAGTCCTTTTCCTGTCATTTTGTATGTCTCATCCCACTTCGCCAAAAAGTGATTGAAGACGAAGCGCGAACAACCAATCGTCTTCGCAATCAGGATTTCCTGCTCTTTTGTCGGATAGATTCTGAATTTGTAGGCCTTGTGAGTCAACAAGATTTTTCACCTCCTTCAAAAAGAATATACCCGAAAAGCAGGCTGGCGATTCATCTCCCACTTTCACTCGAGCTTCACCCTGATTGTTTAGAAGTGGGCGTATTCTCGCCTGATTTTGATAAAATGATGCATCCGTTATCCCTCCTGACGTTTTTGATTCAATCGGACATCGTTTTTTGATTCCGCTTCCAGTTAATGTTATTATGGACTTAATTTTCATAATATTTATTTGTTTGAAGAAATTATTTTCTTACAGGAGGTCTGTCGCATGGAACGCTGTTCGCTTTGTGGAACACCTTTAAAATCACAGGATACAGCTTGCTCCCATTGCCAGCATCCTGTGACTGAAAAAAAACGATTACATATGTCATCCACTTCATCGTCACACGTATCAAAGAAACGACATCCTCTGCTTTGGACGATTGCTGTCATGACGGTTTTCGTCATCTCTTTCGGTGCCTGGTCTTGGTTTGGTCCGACGACGGCAACGAAGATTGACAATCCGTCGAACGTCCAACCAATCGCCTTATCTGAATGGACAGATGAGGACAGTGCTTATAATCAAACGTATTCAAAAGAGAATCCACCGACTTCATATGAAGTCCTAAAATTCGTTCGCCAATATACACAAACAATTCCGGAGCTCGTGACGTACTCAGCAGCAAATGACTCGCTTGAAACGTTTGCCGCGATTCAGTTCACAACGCTTGAGGCATTCCAGTCAGAGTTCGATGCCCTTCGCGCAATTGTCGCCGTAAGCGATCATCCAATCACGCCACTCCCGCATACGATTGATTTCGATCAGTTCCATTCAAAAGGGACGACGTTCGAAGTCGAGACGACAGAAACGTATAAGATCGCTACCGTTCCGGAAAATCAGTTCGTGACGTATGACGTTCACTATACGGTTCGTCTGCATACCGACCACCTTCAAATCACGACCATCACGCGAAAGAAGGTCAACACATGAAACGATTGCTCTTATTGGTGCCCTTCTTTTTGATCGGCTGTACATCAGATCCAACACAGATTCAAGATGAGCTCGACAACAATCAATATACAAAAGCGGTCGATTTATCGACCGATCAAGACGAGATGAACGAGCCCGCCCGTTTGATGGTGCAGCTCGAACAGGCATTAGCCAGCTATCGTTTGCAGGATGTCGTAACCATCTCAAAAAAAATTGAACAGCTTAATCTTCCGGATGACCATACCGTTCGTGAACGGGCCGTCTCAATCCGTCTCGGTGTCGATGCGTTGTTACAGGACCTGTCGCGCCTCGAAGCGACCTACCGAGTCGATCGCAGTCTGTTGGATACAGGAGTGTCCGAAGAAAAATTTGACGGACAAGGCGACATCGAAATTCGATTCGATGACGAACACTCCCTGATTGCGACCTTCCTCTATGATGACTTCGGCATGAAAGAAGCACCCCGGCAAGGAACAGATGAAATCCGTTTTGAACCAGATTTGACGGCCCGCGTCCCTTTATCAGAAGGTGTCATCTCTTACCGCTTCATCCGCACGACCTTAAAAATCACATATGAAGGCCCCGGCGGAAAACGGATTTATTACTTGAAGCAACTAAAAGATGATGCGTAAACAGACAGATGACAAAATGGGACTATTCCGATAGCTGGAATAGTCCCATTCGTCTGCCAACATAACGTGAACAAGAAATGTCGTGTAATTTTTTATAACTTGGCGACGATTTCCGCACATAATTCATGGGTCGCCAAGCTGTCTTCCGCTGTAACGGACGATGACGGTTCACCATTAACGCTCGCAATAAATGCATCGACCATCTCGACGAATCCGCGCCGCTTGAGTGTCGCTTCCCAGTTGTCAAGCGGACGACGGAGCGTGCCTGCTTTCGTTAATTGATCGACCGACGTCACGTCCGTCGCAATCCGTTTTTCATGTGGTCCCATGACTTCGACACGTTCTTCTGTCACACCATTATTCCGGTTCATGATTCCGATTGCCGTGATCCCGTTCGCTTCGAACTGGATCGTCACGTGATGCAGTAAGTCGTCGACCTTTTTCCCGCGGACACTCAAGTTTTCGATTTTACCGCACCCTGTCAAAAAACGTAACGTATCGACGACATGGACAAAGTCGTCAAAAATGAATGGTTTCGCATCTTCAATGAACGAAATCCGATTTTTTTGCATGACGATTAGATTCGGTTGTTCGACTTCTAATAACGTCCGGTGTGCCGACGCGAAACGTCGATTGAATCCTGTGATGAAGTGTAAGCCTTTCTCCCCTGCTAATCGTGTCAGCTCACGAATTTCCTCGATTTCCATCGAAACGGGCTTATCGATGTAGACATGGATGCCTGCTTCGAGCAGTTGTTTCGCTTGCATCGCGTGCACTTTCGTCGCCGAATGAATCATCGCCACGCCAATGCCTGCTTCCGTTAACTGATCAATCGATGTCAGTGTCCCGGCAAAACGATACGCATCACACAGTTGCTTCGCCTTGTCTTGATTTTCCGAGACAAGATAAATGTCTAAGTCGGACCGCTCCGCGTAGACCGGTAAGTACGCTTTTTGTGCAATATCCCCAAGACCAATGACTGCAATTTTCATGAATAAATCCCCCTCAGTTCTTTCTGTTCTACTCATTCCCTATGATACGTAGTTTCATACCTGGCGTGTAGAAAATTCTAGTTTTTTGAAAAAAAAGAGAATTTCCTTTTTTTGTTTTATGCTAGAGACATATTTGAACAAGGAGGGAATGAGATTTTTATGAAAGTATCGCTCAGAATTGGACTGACACTGTTACTGCTCGTCGCCCTATGTCTTCCGGCATTACCCGCACAAGCTGCCAGTTACCAGGTCGTCGTCACTTCGACGATCGGGGCGAACGTCCGAACGAAGCCGAGCACGAGTTCATCAGCGACCATCACGCGTCGCGCTCCGTACAAAGCGAAGTTCACAGCAGTCTCGTACTCAAACGGTTGGTACAAAATCAAAGATGGTAGTGCGTACCGTTACCTTTCGAATCAAGTCGCGAAAAAAGTCACGGCAAGTTCGACGAAAACGTATAAAATCATCGTCTACTCGAAGTATGGTGCGAACGTCCGTACGTCACCAAGCACCGCGTCCTCTAAAAATATTAAACGGCTCGCTACATACAACTCGAAGTTTAATGCCGTTTCCTATTCGAATGGTTGGTACAAAGTAAAAGGGAAAGTGAACTATTATTACGTCTCGAGTCAGGTCGCGAAAAAAATCTCGACAAGTGCACCTGCGACTTCAAGTAGTTATCCCGTCGCCTCGATGCGTTATTTCAAACTCGGCTCCTCAAGTTATGAACTGTCAAAAGCCAGTACGACACGCCGTTATCCGGCAAGCACGACAAAACTGTTGACGGCCCTCGTCGCTTATGACGCCGCTGCCAAAAAAGGAACGCTCGATCAAACGTTCACTTTGACCTACTCTATGCTCGCCGTTCCTGCCGGAAGCAGCACGGCTGGATTCCGTTCGGGTGACAAAGTCACACTCCGTCAACTGTTGAACGGGATGTTGATTCGCTCCGGCAATGACGCTGCAAAAGCCATCGCCATCCGTACGGCAGGTTCTGAATCAAAGTTCGTCTCGTTGATGAACAGTCGTGCCAAAACAATCGGTATGGCGTCAAGTCACTTCATGAATCCGCACGGCTTCTATCATGCGAGTCACTATACGACAGCAGCAGACATGCAAAAACTCGCTAACACGTATGCTAAGTACCATTACTTGATGGACGTCAGTGGCCGAAAATCATACAAAACGACCGTCAAAGGACCATACGCCCGGACGTTGACGTGGTACCATACGAACACGTCGCTTCCAAACGAATCGCGTGTCTATGCGAGTAAGACGGGGTATACACCAGAATCTGCCTATACGCGTGTCTTCTTCATTAAAAAAGGTTCGACGCGCTACGGCCTCGTTACGTTGAAAGGAACACTTCCACAAACTGAAACGACATTACGCGCTGTTTTAAACCGTTAATCGCCCGTCCCCTAAGAGACTTTCTTCGGAAACGCTTCTAGGGGATTTTTTTGTTCCGATTCCCTTTAAAATTTCACTTGCATTGGAAGCGAATTCATCATATGGTTAAAGCACAATCAGACGTCTGACGTCTCAATGGAGGTATGACCGTGGGAAATGTAAGTTTATTATTTGGGGGCGTTGCGCTCTTTTTAAATAGTTTGTCCTTGTTTGGAAAAGTTGATTTAAAGAGTGCCGGTGTCTTCAGTTTGTTGACAGGATTACTACAAACGTTCGTTGCGACGTTGCTCGTCATCGGTGCAGCAGGTGATCCGATCTTGACGTTCGGCTATGCGAGCATTTATTTGTTTGCCTTTACGTATCTGTATGTCGGCATCACGTTCATCTTCGGACTCGACGGGAGCGGCGTCGGCTGGTTTTCCCTGTTCGTCGCCATCGCCGCATTTTTCTATGCCGGCGTCAGCTTTAGCGCAGGCGACTGGATGAGCGGAACGACGTGGTTGTTCTGGACACTCTTATGGTCGATGTTCTTCATCGGAATGGGACTGAACCGCAATGTCGATGCATTGACGGCACGCGTCGCACTCGTCCTCAGCTGGTTGACGTTGATCGTACCTGCACTCGTCGGACTTCGTTTCGGTACGACAGGAAGCAGCTACCAACTGTTATGGAGCGCAGCTGCCATCGTGACCGTTCTCTACTTTGTTTACTCGGCCTTGAAATTGTGGCCGCTTCGCCGACCCGTCCAATCATGATGTCCGACACATGCTACTACAAAACGCGCTGTTCCCTTGACGCTTACAGGGAATAGCGCGTTTTTTGGTTCGTAAGATATCCGCGTTTCTCGTCGCGCATTCTCTTCCCGAATCGTCTCCGAGCGGCAAGCTTTCGCGCCGCTTCGTTTCACTGCAGGGTCGCTCCTTCTTGCTCTTTCGCTCGCAAGCGATTCGTGTCAGGAAACGCGACGCATCACAGGCTTTTTAGTGTTTCCTTCTATCAGAAAAGCTAAAAAGATTTGCTTCATCGTGACTCCTACGGGAAAAAGCGCAAGGTGACTTGCGCTGTCAGAGGCAGGCGAGACCCTGCACCTTGACCTGTAAGGGAGAGGGGCAACGGCTTGCGCCTCGCCCGAGGAAAGCACGGGAAGCAAGAATCTTTCGCACCACTTGCATTGATCAGCTACGTTTTTTGGTTCGTAAGGTCTCCTTTTATTCGGAAAGCTAAAAAGATTCGCTTCATCGTGACTCCTACGGGAAAAAGCACAAGATGACTTGTGCTGTCAGAGGCAGGCGAGACCCTGCACCTTGACCTGTAAGGGAAAGGAGCAACGGCTTGCGCCTCGCCCGAGGAAAGCACGGGAAGCAAGAATCTTTTGTACCACTTACATCGATCAACTACGTTTTTGACGCATAAGACATTCCATTTCGCACCACTCAATCCTTGGGTTTCCTTCTATCAGAAAAGCTAAAAAGATTCGCTTCATCGTGACTCCTACGGGAAAAAGCACAAGGTGACTTGTGCTGTCAGAGGCAGGCGAGACCCTGCACCTTGACCTGTAAGGGAAAGGAGCAACGGCTTGCGCCTCACCCGAGGAAAGCACGGGAAGCAAGAATCTTTTGTACCGCTTACATCGATCTACTACAATCTTTCCCGCCACTTAACTCCACTTTCCGATTCGGAAGATGTCTTGATCCCAAGCAAAAACCCAGACACCGTTCACTTTAAAACCCCGCTCTATCTCAACGATTGTTGCAAACTCGTTTGTACCTCTTTCAGTGACTCCGCCGTCGGATGCCAGTAATAAATCTGATCCGACTCGATTCCACCACTTCCCTCGAGCGATAACGTCTCGACGTTCTTCAAAGCATCACGGTAGTCTAACGCAATTTTCCGGACGACCGGAAACGGGACGTTCGTCTTGACGTTTTCACCGAGCACGCTGAGTACGTCGTTAAAGCGACTGAGCGAAAAATCTGCCGTCAATTTGTCTGCGACAGCCTGAACGACTTGACGTTGACGGATTTGACGACCGAAGTCTCCTCGAGGATCGTCGTAGCGCATCCGTGCATAGGCCAACGCTTCTTTTCCGTTCAAGTCGAGCTGCCCTACCGGAAACTGCATCTCGTAATACGAAAAATCGATGTCATTCGTAACACGGACACCGTCAACTGCGTCAACAAGATCCGTAAAACCCTCGAGATTGATTTCAGCAAAGTAATCGATTCGGATATCGAGTAGGTTCTCGACCGTATCGATTGCCATTTCAGGCCCCCCGAAAGCATAGGCATGATTGATTTTATCGTGTGAGCCATTTCCGATGATTTCTGTTTTCAAGTCACGAGGTATGCTGAGCATCTTACTTTCCCCACTCGCAGGATCAATCGTTGCGACGATGATCGTATCGCTCCGTCCCGCCTCATCTCCATGCTGGTCGACCCCGAGCAAGAGAAAGGAAATCGTTCGTTCTTGTTCGACCGCTTCAATCGCTTCGACACTTGCCTCGACCGGCAACTGGACGTCTTCGAGCGTCTGACTCGCTTGATGGTAGACATACCCACCTGATCCGAAGAGAACGAGCAATCCGATGCCAATGACCGTCAAGACAATCCACTTCCATTTTTTCATATCTCCATCCCCTTCGAATCAAGTCGATTTACGAATCTTGTTGGTTCATAAGCACCATGATTGCATTGCTCCAACTCCCGAACAGGGATGTGATGACACCAATACTCGGTACGTCCTGTCCTTCGCTAAAACGTTGGTAGCTCGCAATCGTCAAATGCTCCGTCTCGTGTATTGCTCGCCCTAGCACGAGCAATACTTCCTCTTCCGTCCACCGTTTTCGCGGAAGTTCGATGCCGATGATTTCTAGCGCATTCGTCCATGAACCGTACCGTCGTGCGATTGTCGCTACCGTCGGCCGATTTTTTCCGACCGCCCATTTCGTATAGGCTTGACTCGTTAATGTAGGTAATGCTTCCTGCGCTTCCAGTAATGATTCGATGATCCGACGCTCCATCTCCTGGACCCGTTCCTTCAAAATGTCTGCTTCTGATAATGCCTGCTGCCACGAGTTGAATTGATGGACGATATCGGTCAAGCTCGGCGCCTGATGCCGTTGCGCCCACTCACGATATGTCGCACTCGTGAATGGTTCGAGTTCCGCTTTCGCCGCTCGTAATGCCTCGATGATGTCGGATTTTGTATAAACCACTCGGATTTGCCCGATTTCAGCGCGTTCCAGCGCGATTTGCCAAGACCCAAATAACATCAGGATTTCCGCGACGGTCGGATACTGGGTATTCAGTTGCCAACGAAAATAGGTATTTGCCGTCAGTTCATTCTTCCCGTTCGCAGCGAGACGGAGTGCTTCGATCGCTTCCTCCATATCGCTCATCACGATGTCTCCCTCCCACACATTCATAGCCGAACGTTGCGTCGAACATCCTCAACAATACCTTGACGAACGGAGCGAATTACGAGTGCTTGTTCCGTAAACGTCATCTGTGAGGCGGACGGCAGACAAAGTCCTTCAGCAAACAAGCGACCGCTGACATCAATCCCGTCACTTGTAATGAACGGGACATCCCGGTAGACCGGTTGCAAGTGCATCGGTTTCCAAACCGGTCGTGACTCGATGTGATCCTGTTGTAAGCGGATGATCAATTGATCCCGTTGTTCCATTCCTCCCGGTAATGTCAAAGCCGTCAACCAGCGATTGGCGCGACTCCCTTCAATCTCTGCTTGGTACTGTGTGGCGTCGAGCATGTCGAAAGCCCGCGTATATCTCTGAAAGATTTTCCGGCGTGCCGCGACGCGGTCTTCGATGACTTCGAGTTGTCCGCGTCCGATGCCGGCTGAGACATTACTCATCCGGTAATTAAACCCGACTTCTGTATGTTCATAATGAAGGACCGGTTGCCTAGCTTGCGTCGAGAGATAAAACGCCCGTTCAATCAAATGCGGATCGTTTGCGACAAGCATTCCGCCACTTGATGTCGTGATGATTTTGTTACCGTTGAATGAATAAATTCCGAACGTCCCGAATGTCCCAGTCATTCGACCGTTGATCGTCGAACCGAGTGATTCGGCTGCATCCTCAATCAACGGAACGTCATACTCGGCGCAAATCGCACTCAACTCTTCAATCTTTGCGACGACCCCGTATAAATGGACGACGATGACGGCTTTCGGCAGGCGTCCGCGTGTCGCGGCTTGAATCATGGCTCGCCGGAGTGCCGCGGGTGACATGTTCCACGTCTCCTCTTCCGAATCAATCAGGACAGGGCGGGCACCGACGTAACGAATCGGGTTGACGGAAGCAACGAACGTCAACGACTGACAGAAAACATCGTCGCCCGTCGTCACACCGAGTGTCGCCAAGGCGAGGTGAATCGCTGCCGTTCCACTACTTGTCGCGAGGGCTGCCTCTGTTTTGGTATATGCGCGCATCCCCGCTTCAAAGGCTTCAACGTTCGGTCCGAGTGGTGCAACCCAGTTCGTTTCGAGTGCTTCCGTGACATAGCGTGCTTCTTGGCCACTGAGATGTGGGATCGATAGTGGGATTTGTTTCATGATGTTTCCTCCCCTCTTGATGACAAGTGACGGATCGGTGTGCGATAGACGGGAAACCACTTACAATCGTTCGCTGACGGGTACTGCGTTAAAAACGCTCGGTTCAATTGTTCATACGCCACTTCGTCAAGAATCGACGTCCCGATCGAAAAGAACGTATGCGCTCCTCCACTAAAGGAACGTTTATATAATAAAAGGCTGTCTGATGCATCTTGTGAAGTGCCTCCCCCAAGATGCATCGCAACCATACCTTTCTCCTTTGCACGTCGCATCATCTCTGCGAATAACAACTGATTCGGTCGAACCTTTAACTGGCTCGGATCAGACGCCCCGAGGTGATAATGGGCGAAACGACTTCCATATAAGACGATGCACCCGGCGATGATGTGACCATTTAATTCTGCAACCAATACTTCAGCGTCGAGTGTTCCTGATAACAGCTGTTTAAAGTATTCATCCGTAAAGTAATACCGTGGTGCTGCCTCGTGCTTATCCATCGTCAGGCGATAGAGGTGTTTGAATTTCTCGTACTCGGCCGGTGCGGCGACACGGATCGTGACGCCTTCCCGGATTGCTTTTCGTACATTGCGCCGTGTCATTTTTGAAAAGCCACCGAGAATCGCTTCATATGAATCCGTCAGCTCCACCGTCACGGTCGATTGGAGTCGCTGCGTCGAACGACACCAATGCTTTCCCAGTTCGACGTTTTGCAAGAGCGGATGGAACCGAATCGTTTCTGTGATGATCTGTTCCGTACGACAATAGTCGAGAAAATGTTGACGGACTTCGCGGATTTGATCGAGTGACCAAAGCCCAACGAAAATCGGTCCCCCGTATCCGTAGGGTGTCGTGATGTCGTGATATGACGTCCCATCAATCGGTCGTTTCAAGTAAGGATAAATCAATGTCCCGAATTCCGTCGGATAGAAGAACATCTCCGGGGTGCCTACTTCTTCAAGTGCGAAGTAGGCATGTTCGTAATAACAATCGAGGTGATACTGACTGACGAGTGCGTCCCATTCGGTCGGATCATGGATGAGTCGTTCATCGCTTAACGACATCATGGGGAACACCTCCGTCAAGTCCTTTGAACTCGCCCATCCCCGTCTGATGTTCCGTCGAGTTCCCTTCTGAGGAGACGACGATTTTTACTGTCTTCAAAAGAATATAGAGATCGAGACGAAACGTCTGATGCGCCGCATACCATTGGTCTTGTTCGAGCCGTTCTTGCCACGTCGTCGCGTTCCGTCCATGAATTTGTGCCCAACCGGTTAGTCCAGGCAACACATCATGCCGCGTCATCTGCTCTTTCGAATAGTGGTTCAAGTAACTGACGAGGAGCGGACGCGGTCCGACGAAACTCATCTGACCGCGGACGATATTGAAGAATTGTGGGATTTCATCCAAGCTGAGCCGCCGAATCCATTCCATCGCGTGCGGGATCCGTTGTTCGTCTGGGAGTAAGAGGCCATCCGCATCCGTCTCGTTCGACATCGTCCGGAATTTATAAATTTTAAATAACTGTCCGTGATAACCAGGACGAACTTGATTGAAGAAAATCGGTCGACCGAGCTTCGTATAAATGAACAAGGCGACGAACAGGTAAACGGGGAGTAAGATGAGAATCGCGACTAGGCTGATTGTGAAATCGAATGTCCGTTTCATGATGACTTCCTCCTTTTACATAGTCGAAAAGAGATCGAGTTGTCGTTTGATGACATCAGCTTCGTTAAAATGTTTCATTGCCCGTTCGAATCCGGCCCGGCCCATCTCTGACGCCTGTTGTGGGTGTTTGACAAGATTGGTCATTCTTGCTGCCAACTGCGTTTCATCATGGACGTCGACCAAATAACCGGTCGTCCCGTCGATGACCTCTTCCCGACATCCTCGGATGTTCGTTGCGATGACGGGTTTCGCCGTCGCCATCGCCTCGATGATTGAGCGCGGGACCCCTTCTCGGTGCGATGGCAGGACGAAGGCATCGACTTGTTGTAAAAGTCGTGGCACATCTTCAACGAACCCTCGATACTCGATATTCGGAATCTCGCGTAGACGTTCGAGGAAACGATGTTTCGTCGTTTGATCCCGTTCGCTCTCCATCATTTCACCGGCGATGATCAAGCGGACATCCGGGTCTTGCGATACGACGTTTTCAAAAGCATT
This sequence comes from Exiguobacterium sp. QJM3NY_9, assembly GCF_056173545.1. Taxonomy (NCBI): domain Bacteria; kingdom Bacillati; phylum Bacillota; class Bacilli; order Caryophanales; genus Exiguobacterium; species Exiguobacterium sp. QJM3NY_9. The sequence continues at coordinate 2,579,140 of NZ_CM149679.1, forward strand.
CAGGAGTTCGAGCACACCTTTTTCCTCGACGATCCGTCCGATGAACAGGAAGGTGAAAGCTTCGTTTCCTTGCCGCGCCTGTGGATAGAATCGGGTCAAATCGATGCCGTTCCCTAAATGCATCAATCGTTTCGTCGCCTTAAAACGTTTTCGGTTTGCCAGTTCATAATCTTCCCCGCTTTGGAGCAGGAGGTAGTCCGTCGCGAAACGGGCGAGCCATTTTTCGACGGAATAGGTCAATTGATACGTCACCCGTCCCATCTTTTCATGAAAGTAAAAGCCGTGTGCCGTATAGACGATATGCTTCGTCCCCGCTCGTTTCGCCGCGACCCGTCCGAGCGCTGCCGCGACAGGTGTGTGGACATGGACGGCGTCATAGCGACCCGTCTTCAAAATGTGAACGATCGAGCGGATTGTTTTCCAATTACTCGTCCAGTCAATTTTCCGTTCAATCGGAATGTCATGCATCGTAAAACCTTGTGCTGCCAGCTTGTCGGAGGCTCCCGTGTCGGCACAAGCAATCCCGACATCGTGCCCTGCGTCGCGCAGCGCGAGCAGTAACGGTTGCAGCATCGTTTCAGCTGTCGTATCAAGCGCGCAAACTTGGAGAATTCTTAAAGACGCCATAAGTGCACCCCTTCCGGTTTTTCAGCTGGTGCGAGCATCCCTTTGATGTCGACGACGACACCACGCCCCACTTTGAGTAAGTGTTTCGCGAGTAGCCAGTTTCCTTCGACGTACTCTTCATGACTGACGGCGAAGATGACGACGTCGGCTGGTTTAAGCTCTGTCATGTCGAGCAGGTTGATTCCGTATTCGCGTTTCGCTTCATCTTTTTCGACAAGGCGATCGGTCACTTGGACTTCGATTCCGAATTCTTCAATCTCCTTGATTAAGTTCGCGACTTTCGAATTTCGGATGTCACTGACGTTTTCCTTGAATGAAAGACCGAGGACAGTGACGCGTGCGCCGAGGACCGGCATGTTTTGTTTGATTAGATTTTTGACGAGTGACGTCGCGATGAAGCGCCCCATCGTATCGTTGATGCGTCGTCCGGCAAGGATGACTTCCGGATGATATCCGAGCGATTCCGCCTTCATCGTCAAGTAGAAGGGATCGACCCCGATGCAGTGTCCTCCGACGAGTCCTGGTCGAAACGGAAGGAAGTTCCACTTCGTCCCTGCTGCTTCGAGGACCTCGAGCGTATCGATGTCCATCCGGTCGAAGATGATGGCGAGTTCGTTCATCAAGGCGATGTTTAAGTCACGCTGCGTATTTTCGATGATTTTTGCCGCTTCTGCGACTTTGATCGATGATGCACGGTGGACCCCCGCCTCGACGACGGCTTCGTACACTTCTGCGACAACATCGAGCGTTTTTTTATCCTGTGCTGAAACGATTTTTTTAATCGTCTTGAACGTATGTTCATGATCACCGGGATTGATCCGTTCCGGTGAGTAACCGACGAAGAAGTCGACGCCTGCTTGAAGACCCGAAGATTCCTCAAGGACCGGGATACAATCTTCTTCCGTCGCCCCCGGATAGACAGTCGACTCGTAGACGACGATGTCGCCTTTATTCAGCTGGCGTCCGACAAGTTGTGACGCACGTAAGAGCGGCGTCAAGTCCGGTTGATTTTGAGCATTAATCGGTGTCGGTACGGCGACGATGATGAAGTCACTCGCTTGAAGTGCTGCTGCATCCGTTACATAATTGACGTCCGCATTTTTTAAAGTGAACGGTGTCAGTTCGAGCGTCGCATCGACCCCTTCACGTAATTCATTGATCCGTTGTTCTTTGATGTCAAAACCGACGACGCCAGTCTTTTCACCGAAGGCGATGGCGACCGGGAGACCGACGTAGCCGAGGCCGACGACGGCAATCGAACGGTTGGCGATGGGAAGTGATCGTGTTTCGGCTGCTGTCGTATCTGTGATGTGTTTGACTGCCTTATTCATGATGGATTCCTCCTATTTCATCGACTGTTTGACGATCAATGTTTTTCCATTCGGTTCTTGTTTGACTTGTTCGACGGGCTCGAGCGTAATCAACATATCCGGTCCAAGCAATTTGCGCATCTCGTTCAATAAAATCTTTTCATGTTTCGGTTGGAAACGCTGATTGTCCGGAATGTAACGCAGTGTGACACGATTGAGTGCGTATTGTTCGACTTGAAGTCGTAAGACCGAGTTTGGTAATTCGCGGGCAATCGTCGTGATATCACCTTCAAAGACCTTGCCCCGCTTCTCACTGACGATGAAACTCGTCCCCCGTCCGTCAATCGAGGCGATGACCGGTCCGTTCAATCCACATCCACACGTCTCATGACTGAGGGTCATGCGGTCACCAATCCGGTAACGGATCAGCGGGGTCCCCCGTGTCGTAAAACACGTCACGACGACTTCACCATCCGGTCCGTATGGTTCGATGATGCCGGTCTCATGGTGCAGGTGCAGCTTCCGGTGCGTACATTCAGAAATGATCGGAGCGCCTTCTGACGAACCGTATTGATCGAAGACCGGTGCGACGAATGCCTCCTCGAGAATCGATCGCATTTCTTCTGTCACCGTTTCTGACGTCGGGAAGATGGCAACGATTTTAAAGTCGAGTTGAATCTTATTTTTTAGTAAATAACGGGCGATTTCGACCATCGCCGTCGGTGTCCCGTCTAATGCGACTGGTCGGAAACGATTCAATTCCTCGATATAGGCGGGAAAGTTTTCTTCTTTCATATGAAAAATCGAGAGCAGCAATTGATTGAGCGGACGATTCATCCGCCAAAAGATCGGCTTTTTCTGATCGACTGCCGTCAAGGTCCGTCCTGTGAAACTCGCCCGTGGCATCCCGCCGTAAAACCCATGCTGTTCCTTAAAGTAATCGAGATGTGCCATTCGTTCTTGAATGTCCTCGCGCATGAAAGCAACCTGGAGTGACTTCCCGCTCGTCCCGCCCGTCCGCCCTCGGACCGGCGCGTCGACTTCTGACATGAATTCGTCGTTTTGCTGCCGTAACGTTTCTTTTTCAAGGACCGGAATCAGCGCCAACTGATCGAGTGACGTTAGCGGAAGTTTCATGTCGAGCTGTCGAAACAGCTCCCGGTAGTACGGGGTATGCTGTTGCACGAACAAGAGAAACGCATTCAAACGTTCAAGTTGTTCGACGCGATAGTCAAGCGACCGGTCTTTTTCACGTAATTGCATCAGTTTTTGTTCATAACGGGCCCCGTACCGCTCATGCATCAGCTTTTTGCCGTAAATAGATGTCAAAATATTCTGAATAAATATCGGAGACTTATAATAAAGGTCTTCCTTAAGCGCCATCTTGGACCTCCTCCTTCAGCTGGTAATGGCTTTCATACCAATCGATGAATGCATTGACGCCAGCTTCGACCGTCGTCCGTGGCCGGTAACCGATCGTCTCGAATAACGACGTGACGTCAGCGAAGCTTTCCGGGACGTCTCCTGCCTGGAGTGGCATACCATGTTTGATCGCCGTCTTCCCGAGACGCCGTTCGATCAATGCGACGAATTCGTTCAGGCGGATCGGACTGTGACTACCGATGTTGAAGACCCGGTATGGAACGAAGCTCCGGTCTGGCTGTGGCGCTGCTTTATTAAAGGACGGATCAGCGACCGGCTCTGTCTGTAACAACCGATAGATGCTCTCAATGATGTCGTCGACATAGGTGAAGTCGCGTCCCATCTCACCGTAGTTGTATAAATCAATCGGTTGACCGTTCGCGATCGCTTCCGTGAATTTGAACAACGCCATATCCGGGCGTCCCCACGGACCATAGACGCTGAAGAATCGAAGCCCCGTCGTTTTGATGCCGTATAGACTGCTGTAGGTGTGGGCCATCAACTCGTTCGCTTTTTTGGAAGCGGCATAGAGACTGAGCGGATGGTCGACCGCGTCCGTCACGGCGAAAGGCATCTTCGTGTTCGAGCCGTAAACGGAACTGGAAGAGGCATAGACGAGTTGTTCGACCGGATGATGGCGACAGGCTTCGAGAATCGACAGGAAGCCGACGATGTTCGATGTGATATAGACGTCCGGTCGATCGATGCTGTAGCGGACACCTGCTTGTGCTGCGAGATGAAGCACGAGATCAATCTGTTCCTTCGCGAAGATGGCGTCGACGGCTGCTGTATCCTCGAGCGATACACGATAAAAGGTATAGCGTCTCGGATCGAGTTCGACTAAGCGCGCCTCTTTCAACGCCGGGTCGTAGTAATCGTTGACTTCGTCAAGTCCGATGACACGGTACCCTTCCGCTAAAAATCGACGAGCGGCATGAAACCCGATAAACCCTGCGATACCGGTGATTAAAATCGTTTTATTCTGCACGTTGTTCGACCTCCTCAAAGTGGTGAAGCGCCTGGTAGCGAATATAATGAATCGATGTGTAGACGATCAGGAGCATCGGAAACAATTTGTAGCGGTGACGGATTGCCGTTCCGACGTTTCCTGTCCCAAGACCAAAGATGAGTGCATTGACGATGAAGAGGAGCAACATGAACAATAAAACAGCAGCGTAAGGATGGTGTTTCAAATAGCGGAAGTGCCGGATCGTCAGTGCGAACAGCAGGAGATAAACGGCGGCGTCGAAGAAGAAGATGGCGATGTTCGTCACACTGGACCATTGCCACGGGAACGGTGAGAAGAGGAAATAAATCATCCGAAGCGGTGAATAGAGAATCATGTCAAGTGGTCCCGTGACAGTCAACCCGTTCAAGTAAGCCGATCCACCACGGTCATAACTCATCCCGCTGAACAATTGACCGTTTTCCGAGACATGTGTGAATTTTGCGAACAAGACATCCTGAAAACTGTAGACGATGAAGCCGACGATCAGGACTTGCATGACCAACCGCTGTACTTTGGAAGCTTCGAAATCCATCCGACCGGTCGCATGATTATAAAAGGAGAAATAAACCAATAAGACGACGATTCCAATCGCGAGACCGGAATGGAAAATCGTACTGACGAAGTAAGCGAGGTAGGCCAGTGCCAAGGAAGCACCCGACTTATCAATCGTCCAGCGCACCATGTAATAGAGCGTATAGACAATACCGAGTGCGACGAGTTGATCGCGTAACAGGATCGGCGAAAGCAACAATCCTTGGGCGAAGAAGGCAAATAACAGCGTCGACAGGAACACGACTCGCATTGGCAGACCGAGCAGCCGAAGCGTTTTCGCGAGAATGACGACGGCGACGACGCCGAGGATGACGTTAAAGTATTGTGCCAAGATCCGCTCGGGTCCGAATGCAAGATAGAAGATGCCGAGGAACTTCGAGTAACTCCCGCGAACGACTTCGTTGAACATCGATGGATCGAGATAGATTTGCAGACCTTCGAGATGGAATGCCTCCGTATCATCCCCACTGTGTGGCGGGAGCCGAAACAGCTCAAGATCGACGAACATCAATCCGAGACGCACGATGAAGGCGGTGACGAAGACGAGAAATAATGGCGTCGTCTCCGAATTTTTGAGCAAATACCAGAGCATCAAGATGGAATTGCCGACTAGCATCAACGTGATATAACTTTCCGGTGTCGAAAAGAGCGGCCGCAACAGTTGACTGAGCAATGCTTCGATGATCAGTAGAATGAGGATTGGCCGCATCTTTTTCCCTCCTTTAGCTACTTTGTTCAATCGCGAGCGGCAAGTTCCGCGGATAGAGCGCCCGGTAGAGCGCTGGCACCAACAAGACGATTTGCGTGACGGCACATAACGCATAAGCCGTCGTCGCACCGTATAACCCATACAGTGGAATCAAGAAACTGCAGGCAATCAGATTGACGGCGACACTTCCGAAAATCGCAAGCGTCTGGATACGAAATTGTTGGAATCCCGTTAGTAACGCTTGGATGACGGTCGAGTTATAGAAAAAGAGCGAAGCGACCATCATCAAGACGAAAATCGTATGGTACTGCACGAATGAAGCATTGTAGAAAATCGTCAACCCCCATTTTCCGAAGAAGATGGCCCCGATGATCAACAGGACACCGACCGCGTTTGTCATCAGTAGCATCGAGCGTGTCAGCTTTCGGAGTGCCGGGAGACTTTGTCGTTCGCCCGTCTCTGACGAAAAATTCGGTAAGAGCACGGCGACGAGCGAGTGGATGAACAAGCTACCTAAAACGAGTAAGTAAGCGATACTCGCGTAGTAACCGAGTTCTTCCGTCCCGATTGTTTGACCGACGAAGAGACGCGGGATGTTGGCATTCAAGGCAACGAGTAAGGCAACAAATCCGAGTGGGACGGCCTTGAAGAACAATTGCCGGCCCGTTTGGTAGCGATCGCTCATCGTGATATTTTCAAACCCTTGTCCAATCCGGCGGACGGTCGGTAAATCGTAGATGATCAGCATGATTAAGTTCCCAGCAATCATCGCGAGGACGAAGCCGTGAATCGAATGGGTCGTAAAGAGGATCAAGGCTGCACCCGAGACGTTGATCAGACTTCTGAAAATCTTCGATAACGCGACTTCTTTGAACGCCATGTGTCCTTGGAGGAAGCCGTACGAGAGATCGGCGAACGATTCCATGTATTTATTGAGATAAACGAGTAACGTCAACAGTAAGATATCCGCTTCACCGAAGAAATAATAGACGATCAGTAAGACGAACACACCGAGCGTCAAGAGGAAGAACCGTGTTTTGATGAAAAGGGTGAAGTTCTTCAGCCCGGCCCGTTCCGCCGTCAAAATCGTGCTGGCATTGAGCCAACAGAACATGACGATCGGTGCCGTCAAGGCGAGAGCGTAATTGAAATAACCGATGTTGAGTGGCGTACTCCATTTGATTAAGAGCGTCAAAATCATCCATTGGTGTAAGGAATAGGCCGTATCGGCAATGAAGATCAAGTTAAAGCGTGATAACTGCCGCGGTGCTTTCATTTATCTCACCTCTCATTCTCGCGCGATCCGGACGACTTCTGGCATCGCGACCGGGCGGCTGTCATTCGTCGCACCGAGCAGGTACGTCCGAAGCGCCTCTTCATCGTCGAGGCAACGATTGATTTCCCGAAGATACGGTTCGACGGAGCCGAAGGGCCGGGTCTTCCCAACTAGAATTTTCTCGAAAACCCGCTCGTCATGGACTTCTTCTTCTGCGAGCAACTCCTCATAAAGCTTCTCGCCTTTTCGAATGCCGCTGTAGACGATCGGAATCTGTTCTTCCGTAAAACCGCTCAAGTGAATCAAATTTTTCGCAAGCGTCGTGATGTTGACCGGTTTTCCCATGTCGAGGACGAACACCTCTCCTCCGCTTGCGAGGACGCTTGCCTGGATGACGAGCCGACTCGCTTCCGGAATCGTCATGAAGTACCGCGTCATCGCCGGGTCCGTCACGGTGATCGGTCCGCCTTTTGCGATTTGTTCCTTGAAGAGCGGGATGACGGAACCACGGCTGCCGAGTACGTTTCCGAAACGGACGACGGCGAACGTCGTTTCACTGTTGCGGGCGATTTGCTGGATGACCATCTCGGCAATCCGTTTCGTCGCCCCCATCACGCTCGTAGGATTGACGGCCTTATCAGTCGAGATCATGACGAATCGTTTGACGTGTGCTGCTTCCGCCGCGAGCGCGACGTTGCGTGTCCCGTAAATATTATTTTTGACGGCTTCGCGTGGATTATCTTCCATCAACGGGACGTGCTTATGGGCTGCCGCATGATAGACGAGATCCGGTTCGAACCGTCCCATGACTTCATTCAGTCGTTCTAAATCCTGAACGTCCGCGATGACGGAATGAAGGACCGTACCATCGGTCATACATTCGAGCTCCCGGCGAATCAAATAGATGCTGTTCTCGCCATGTCCGAGGAGGATGAGCCGGTCAGGCTTAAATTTAATCAACTGGCGACAAATCTCTGAACCAATCGATCCACCGGCTCCAGTCACGAGGACGGTCGCCCCGCTGACGCTTCGTTCGATTTCCGTGATGTCGAGTTCGACCGGTTCACGACCGAGCAAGTCAGCGATCGAGACTTCGCGGATTTGATTGATTGATACTTTTCCTGACGCCAGTTCGACGAGCATCGGTAACGTGTGGGCTTCGACCTTCGTCTGTTTGATGCGATTGAGTAAAGCGACCCGCTCCGTATAGGATAAGGAAGGAATCGCGAGCACGACCGCTTCGATTTTCTGTTCTTCGATGATGAATTCGAGTTGCTCGATCGTTCCGATGACGGGGACGCCGTGGATGCGCATCCCTTTGAGTTCTGCGAGATCGTCGAGTAAACCAACGACGTTCAAGATGTGCGCTTTTTTCTGCTTTAACTCTTTTGTAATCATCTGTCCGGAAGCTCCGGCACCGATGATTAACGTACGTTTACCGAGCGTCCGGTCCCGTTTCAGTTGAAGCGTCCGTCCGCGAATCGCTAAGCGGACAAATAAGATACCGTTCAAGACAAGTCCCGTTTGCAGGAAGACGGCGCGCTCGACGGCGAAGTCGAACAAGGCATACTCGAGCCCGAGTAAGACAAAGCTGCTGGCGACGACGACAAACAGGAGGACACCTAAATCCCTCAGACTCGCATAACGCCAAACGATTTGATAAAAGCGCATCCAGTGGGCGACGAGTGTTAGGGCGACCCATTGAATCAATGCGATTTCAATCGCATTCCGTAAATCGAACTGAACGGTCAGGTGAAGGGGATTGAAGAAGTAGAAGGTGACGACGGTTGCGGCGGCGATAATCAGTGCGTCGACCCCGCGTAAAAGTCCGATTTTCATATGGCGACGATACTGATGCAATGGTGGTGCTTGCATGACTGCTCCTCCTTCCCCGAATCATGAGTGTGGACGGCTGACGGCTTGTGGATAGGATGCATCATCTTTCGTTGATTCAGTTGCTGACTTCTTTCCTAGTACACGGGAATAGACGATTAGTAAGCCGAACATCAACCCGAGTACACCGCCGATCGCCGTGTTCATCAAGATGTTCGGAGACATCGGTTTCGTCGGAATCCGTGCCGTCGAGAAAACTTCCGTACTGCTTGTATTGATTAACTGAGGCAAGTAATCTTGGAACACTTCTGTCATCGTGTTCGCTTGGATGGCAGCTTGTTCAGCTGATCCATCTGTAATGGATAAGGCGATGACTTGAGAATCGAGGTTACTCGACACCGTCAAGCGATCGGTTAAATCGAATAGACGCTTATCGGTCACACCCATCTTTTGGGCGACTTGATCGACGACTTCCGGACTCCGAAGAATATCTTGATAGGTACTGACGAGTGACGTCGAGGAAGTCGTGTCACTACTCTTTTGCGGTACGACGAGGATGTAAGCTGTTGCTTCATACGTAGGTTTAATGACGTACGTGCTGATCAGGTAACCGGCACCCGCAAACAAGATGGCACAGACGATGAGGATCCACCAGCCCTTTTTCAATGTCATCAAGTGGTCTGCGAATGTTCTTTTTTGATGCATGGTATTCACATGGTTCACCTCTTTCTTACCTTGAACGTCGGAGGGTCATTGGTTATGACTTCACCTTATTTCCAAACGACTACCAAAACAATTAGAGCTTGGTGGAAATGATTAGTTTTTTTTCAATAGTCGTTGTGCATGCGTATCATTACATCATCGAAAAATATCGTTTCACGAAAAAAAGACGATTCACAGAAAAATAATCGTCGTTTCTTCAAAAACATTCATCTTATCCGCATAAATATCGTTTATTTACGGGTAAATACCAATTTGATGATTAAAAAGTCACATAATCGGTAATAAGTCCTATATGAAGGGTGGATAGACTTTAGAAATGATGTTAAAATCCGTCAATATACCTGAATCGATTGTCTTATTCATCCTATTACTATTTGTGACGATTGATTTGTGGACGCGTCCGTTACGCTTTACGGATGAAGTCTTACCGGAGCATTGGAACGTCGTGACCGTCTTTTTGTACCCGTTACTCTTTCTCATTTTTTATATCGTGTCCCGTCCGTTATACTTTCCGTTCCGGTCTCGTTCGCATCGACTCATCCTCGTCTTTTTGAGTTATTTGACGTTACACACTGTCTTTTTTTTCTCTCGTCCCGCGACGGATGCACCTTTTTCACTCTTCTTTCTTTTGACGACATGGATGTTTCTGATCATCGTCCTATCACTCTCTTCTCCGCTTTTCACTTACTGGCACCGGTTCTTATTTCTCATTCTCTTTTATCAGGCGCTATTTTTAGCGAGTTACGCCCTGCTCGTCTCGTTTGGGCAATCCTACATCCCAATCGATAATTTGCAGTGGTTACGGATTGGTCCGATTGCGCTTCCACAACTCTATGTCGGGGAGCAAGGTAGCTTTCTACGCTTAGCTAGCTTGACGAACAATCCGAACGCATTTGCTGCTTGGCTTGTTCCTGGTGGATTGATTGCTTGGATTGCGGTCCTCCGTTCCATCACGACGAGTGCCTGGCGCCGTCTCTTCTTCTCCAGCGTTTCGCTGGCATTGATATGCGGAGGGCTGTTAACAAGTGCTTCGCAAACGGGCATCTATTCTTTTTTTCTACTCACTTTGTTGACGACCGTTCTATTGTTACCTTCGCGGCGACTACGTCTTCAGGTCAGCGCCTGTTACATCACCGGAATCGCAATTGTGCTTGCTGCCCTGGCGCTAAAGCCAGGACTCCTCCTCCGTTTAGTCAGTTTGAATGGTCGCCTTGATCTTTGGCAGGCGGGACTCGCAGCTTCAGCAGATCGTTTTTGGGTCGGTCATGGTTTTGGTGCCGCAACGACCGGCTTATCTGAGCAATTGGGAGAAGAGACCCTTTACACGTTTCACAGTACGCCGATCGTTTTCCTCTATGAGTTCGGCATCATCGGGTTACTCCTCTACGTGTTATGTTTTAGTTTCATCTTGTTTCGTTTAATTCGGAATTATCGTTTTGACGACGTCGAGTCGCTCACACTTCTACTGCTCATCTTCTGGTTGTTGTTGCTTCAGTTTACAGAAAGCATCCTGATTCGACCGGGCGGCTTTTATTTCATCTGGCTCAGTCTACTCGCATACGCGACATTCCGTCGCGACACACCAACAGACAGTACCCACACCTAGACGAACACCTACACGAAAGGGGTATGACATCATGAAGAAATGGACAGAACAACAAGTGATTGATAGTTTGGTCGAGGCAAGTCTTGCCTCACCTGCGTTAGACGCTAAAACATATGCCCGCTGGTCCAGTACTAAAGAAGTACCTTCGATTACGACGATCATCAACGTCTTCGGTTCATGGCGCGAAGCATTGCATGCAGCAGGACTTTCATCGATTCGTCCCTACTTTTCCGATGAAGAAATCTTGACGTTCATCAAAGAAGCCTCGAACCGCCTTCATCCGTTTCATAGCAACAGTTATCGTGAATGGGCGAAAGCGAAACAGGGTCCTTCCTTAACGTTAATCAACCTTCGTTTCGGGTCATGGTCACGGGCCCTTGAGGAAGCACATATCGAGATGACACGCTCCGTCTGCATGACGGAAGAACGCATCATCAATGCGCTCCTCGAAGCATCGGACGTCCTCCCGCGTCTGACGACCCAAACCTATTCGATTTGGGCGCAAGAAAATGGGCATCCGACGGTCGCGACGATTGCCCGAAAGTACGGCTCGTGGGTCGATGCCCTCGCGTGCCTCGATATCGCGCCTCCCCGCCGGAAATGGGTCGAAGAAGATGTGCTCAACGCCTTAAAACAAGCGCAAGCTGAACTTCCTTCCTTCAGCATCATCCATTACCGGAAGTGGGCTGAAGGAAAATCTGTCCCGAGCACTTCGACGATCAATGCCCTCTTCGGAAGCTGGACGTCCGCTGTTCAATGCCTCAAGCGTTCCCGTGTCTCGCTCTCATAATTCCATTTAAAAACGGGGCTGGATCAAAAGAGATCAAAGCTTTCGTATGTATAACGTAGAGACGCATCAAGACATCAGGAACGAGAAAAAGACGAATCGAAAACGCCGATGGCTCCGTAGAAAAAACGGAAACATCGGCGTTTTATTTTATATGCGGGACGGAACACGCGTTTAAATATCTGCATGAATTTTCTTCCCTACGGCACAGCTCAAAGCTTCGCTTTCAGCATATTCACGCTTCCATCACTAAGATTTCGGAACGACGTAGGAGCCATCCTCTGTCTTTTTAGTATTTCGTTTGTTCAAACTGTGCCGCCGATACGAGCGTCAGCGTATCGTGCTTCATCATATAGAGGTTTTCCTGATAATGACCGATATCCGGTTGATTGACGAGCCCGGATAGATTACGCCAGACTTGAGCGGGGAAGTTGACACCACATGCATAGGCATGGGGATACCCGCCGCCGAAGCGGGGATTGATCTCCGATAAATAGAGCGTTCCGTCGACATCGAAAATATCGAAATCGAGCGGACCGACCAGTCCAGAACCGGCGAGGACGTGCTCGACGAGTTCGAATACATCGGTCCGGAGGACGGAGCGACTTTTATCCGTCTCTCCGGCTCGCATCGCCAATTTTTCTTTGATGAAGATGGACGTGACTTCATGAGACAGTAGATCGACGTAGACATCGACGCCGAGTTCAGGCCCGTCAAGAAATTCCTGCACAATTAAGCCGGGGCTCTGTTCAAATAATCGTTCGACTTCTTCTAATGTCTCGACGCGTCTTACAGCGATACTCGCACTGCCATTGCGTGGCTTGACGAAGACCGGAAAACCAACTTTCTTGAGTGCGACCGCTTCACGAAACGACGTGAGGGCATGGTAGGTTTTCGCATGCGGGATGCCTTGCAAGGTACAGTGCTCGAACATCGCGTACTTATCAAAACAAAGCAGACACGACGATGGCGGAGAAACGATGACCGTGACACCGATTGCTGCAAACCGTTCCGTCGCTGTCGCGAGCAACTCGAGTTCAGGGTCGATTAACGACAACAGGGCCGTCACCTGCTCGCGTTGACACAGTTCCAATAAATGATCGATGTAATCCGGCTGATCAATCTTCGGGACGATATGGTGGTTCGGTGCCATATAGAGTGCCGGTGCAAGTGGATTACAGTCTGCGACGCTGACCGCCCCCTCCTGAAACTCCTGAACGAAGTATTCGACCAGCTTCGCACGACGACCGGCACTCGTAATCAACAGATGAGGTCTCTTCATGTTGTCCGCTCCTTTTTGTATGATGTTCCTAAAGGATTCGCTTTTGCTAGACAAGATTCCTTCTAAAAAAAACGTTGAACTGCGACAAAAGTCTCAAGACAGTCTGATCAGTTGCTCCGCTCGACGTTTTCTCCGAATGAATCGATACAATACAATACCAATTAACGCACCTGTACCATCTAATAAGACATCCTGAATCAACCCGGTTCGTCCGCCTGTTACAATTTGATGGAATTCATCAAAGACAGCAATCGTGATTGCCAACGTATAGGCGAATAAACCCGCCAATACATAGGGACGCAACAAGCGAGCGGTCAAGTCGACCAAGGCAAACCCGAGTACAATGAAAATCGATAAGTGCGCTGCTTTTCGAATAAAGAATTCGACAAAACCGGATGCACCAAGCGCTTCAACACTGACTTCTCCGTGATAATCAAATGAGATGAAGCGAAACGCCTCCACAAAATCCAAATTAAAATAACGGGACAGCCCGGGCTTTAACGATTGTTCTTCATACGGCATCGAACTCGAAATAAATAAAATAATCAGAATAGCCAAGGTGATGTAACCGGACCAAGGGATTTTACGCATATAACTCGTCCTCCTTATTCAACACGCTTCTAGAATACCATGAGTTCTTCTTGAATTTCTCAATGAATAAATGGAACACGCACTGTTTAGACATCCTTTTAGTTACATAATTATGTAATTTGAATTACCAAAAAACTTTTTTTACATTTGATAGGTTTGCAATATAATAGAAGTGGTTATTTAGTACTATAGCAGTGCTATGAGAAGTAGGAATTGTGATTCACAGATAAACATATATAATTCCTACCCGCTTCCTAGATACTCGATCGATAAATCGATTACATCCTAAAAAAGGAGGTGAAGGATGTCCCTCTCCTGACTAACGTCTTGAGCGTCTGACAACCTATAACATGAACCGAGCTCTCGGGAAAAAAATCATGCGACTACGAAAACAGCACAAGTACACACAAAAGTATCTCGCTGAGCAATGCGGTGAATCGACGACCTCGATTTCTGCCTATGAACGCGGACAACGGATGCCAAGCACGCAATCACTTGAACGGCTCGCCATCGCCCTCAACACGACTGTGATTGATTTGATTGATCCAAAGCACGTCCAGCATCCGACCCTTAGTGATTTTATGAGCCAATCGCTCGCACCATCGAAACCAATCGACTTTAAGTTTGTCCTCGAAGATATACTCGTCCATCTCACACTCTCGAACGAAGTTTACTTTAACGGTCGGTTACTATCACATGAAGTCCGTGAAGAGATGGCTGCCTCTGTCAATCAAGCTCTACAGCAAGGTCTCGAATCAATCGAAGTCTAAAAAACACGATGAAAAGTAGACAGGAGCCATTCCCGTGCACTTCTCATCGTGTTTTTTTAGTTCAATCCGGCTTGACGATATGATGAATGTACAACGTTCCCTCTTCATATGTGGCTTCTAGCAACCGACTAAAAAAAGAAGACTCTTTACTCTTTTCTGCAAGAAAAACCCGTTCGAACTTTTGGTGGGCTTGTTCAACAAAGCTAAATTTTAGTTCCCGCTCCTTCGATTTAAACGTCAAATATGTGCCGATTTGACCGAATGCATCTGGAAGGGTTTGCTCTTCCATGAATTGAAACGTTTCTTCCGGAAATAAGGTAGAGATGAATTCAAAACAGCTGGCTTGCATAGTCCGTGATTGTGCCATTTTTTTATCCATGACGTATTGATCCTCCGAATTTCATGATGGCTGCCCCTAGGTGATGAACTAATTTAAATAATACCCTGACTTTAGACCTATTCAAACTAATATTTAAAATATTTTTTAATCATTCTTTACTAAAAAGTCTAATCCGTACTTTAATCCTTAAACAAAAACAAGGGAGCAGATTATTAATCTGCCCCCTGTTGAAATTCATCCTAATTTATCAAATTCTAAGATGTGTACGGTTTTCCCTGCATATAGTGTACGTCCTGCATATTTCGACAGTTTCGCAAATTCAAAGAGAGTGGTTGGTTCATAGAGATGCTCGACGGCATAACTGACTTTCTCATCCTGATCAGATTTCAGGTAAAGATTTAGTATCAACCGCTCCCCTTCCACCTTCTGTCCATAGAACAGAGCACAGTCCTTCACACGTTTTGAAGCGATCGGTTGCGTCTGTTGCTTTAAATGCTTGGCATTATGAACATTCACTAACAGTTGACCATCTGTCGTCAGAAGCTGGCGGATGTTTCGGAAAAACAACAGTAATTCGCCGCGTGAATACCGGGCAACCGTCGTCCCAGGCAAAATCAGCTTCTCAAATGCTTCATACCCGACAGCGTCGATTAAATCATAACTAAGACCGTATACCTTATGCATAAACCGTGAAGAAATTCCGTTCAATCGGCTGGCTTCCGGTTCGACGAGATACAAATCATATCCTTCCTCAGATAACGTGTTGAACAAGCCCGGATCAAACGTTCCATAAACGAGGACACGGTCATTCCGATTTAAATACCGGCGATAAAATGTCAATTCATCGATTTCTGCCAGTTGCATCGTTTCCTGATGCAGACGCATGAAACGGTTATCTGCGTTGAAATCATCGAGCACGGTCACTCTCGAATAACTTCCTTTTCGTGAAAATGGTCCAAAGAGTGGTACGTCACCCATGATACATCAACTCCTTATAGGCTTGAATAGCTGTTTCATAATCAGAACCGAGGCGTTCCGGCAATACATCGAACCGGTCTTTTTGATCGGCTTCTAAAATCCATAAAAAGACTTCATCTGTTTCAAACAGCTGGTTCGTCGTCAGTTCAAACACGAATGCCCCTTCGCGATTTTGAATGCCAATCATCGTCAAGGGACCGAGCTTTCCGGCCGTCCGAGGTAAATCCAACTGGGTATATGGAGTGACAAACTGACTTTCGGTCAAGAAGGCCGATGCCAGCTGATACAGTAAAGGATACAACGCGAGTTGAAGGTGCGGCGCGATCGGTGCGAATGTCTCCCGTTGACGATGACGCAACTGGAAAATATCAATCTCTTCAAGCCCGCTCAAGCAGATTTGTTTTCCGTAATCTGCACAGACGCCGTCTTTAAAAATAAATAGCCGATGAGACACAGTCATCCCGGTGAGTGTCGCATAATCGAGAATTCCCATATAGTGTCCCGGGTTCGGTACGCGGCTCGTCGTCCGCCACGTTTCGAAGGCAGCTTCTATAGCCGTTCGA
The DNA here is from genome assembly GCF_056173545.1 of Exiguobacterium sp. QJM3NY_9. NCBI lineage: Bacteria > Bacillati > Bacillota > Bacilli > Caryophanales > Exiguobacterium > Exiguobacterium sp. QJM3NY_9. The sequence continues at coordinate 2,595,518 of NZ_CM149679.1, forward strand.
CTGACGACGGCAAGGTGTGCCTTAATGTCGAACGACAGGGTATCCGAGAAGGCGACCAAGACCGGAACGCGGCTCATCAGTTCAATGACCGGTAAATCGTGCCGTGTCGGTTGGTCGATGTACAGTAAGCTGTTGATCGTCATCTGATCGAATAGTGCCGGATTGATGGAATTCAGTAGACTCGTCTCTTCCACGTAAATATGCCGGAGTGGTTGCGGATGACGGGACGTCGCGTCCGGATAGACACCTGTGAATAAAGACATCAAGGCATCTTGTAAGGCAATCGGTTGTGAGTCAGCGAGCGGTTCTTCGAACGGTACCGTGATGCCGTCTAAAAAATACGGATCCCCAAACAAAACGTCCCCCCGGTCATTAATCAAATGAAACTGGACATGCAGCATCCGTTGTTGAAGATAGGCGACGAGTCGCATCGTCCGTTCGCCGGTCCCCCGAAGAATGAACAAATAGTGTTCAAATTCTTGAAAATCCATATAATCCAGTAAATCAAGAAACGTGTGCACATTGTAATCGTAATGATCGAACGAAAAACGATGCGACTGACAAAAAGCGATGAAGTCCGCTGTCGGTTCAAGCTGGTGGAGCCAGCCTTCACTCTCAGCGAGTACAGTAAGTCCAATCATGTTCATTCTCCTTTCATCTGAGTGTGTAAAAAAATGGCTTCAAACCGTAACGAACGGAATGAAGCCACGCCGTTAATGGACGTTTTTTTAAGATGTTTTAGTGCGACGTTTCGTCACCGGTTTGACGCGTTCCATCTCCCGACTAGCCAAGGGTGCGACCGTAACCGTAGAAGCGTTTAAACACCAGCCACAAGATGAAATCGTACGTCGCGATTCTTTAAAAATGAGATTCATAGGAAATACCCCTTTCTTCCGTTTAGAATGGATAATCAAAATCGTTGACGAATTATCACAGTAAAAAGTTGGTTTTGTCCGGGCATCACTTCTATAATAAGGAGATAGACACGTAGTCGAATCCACTTGATAGAAAGGACCGAACCCATGGATCAATTCACGTCACCCCAGATTGGCCTCGCCCTTCGCCGTCTTCGCAAGAAGCATAACTTGACGCAGAAGGATCTAGCGAACGGGATTTGTAGCCAAGCGGAGATCAGTAAGATTGAGAGCGGCACACATTCACCGACGGTTGAATTACTGTTTCTAATTTCAAAAAAGTTACAAGTTCCATTTTCCGCTTTTTTCGATCATGCTAATTATCGTGAGTCATTTTATCAACTCGATGATGAATTATTAAAAAAATTTAGAAATAATGAATTTAAAGAAATTTATGAGATAACGAACTTAAAACTACAAAATGTTTACATTGAAGAAGAAATCGCTTTATTGTTGCAATTTTACAACAGTATTTCTGCACATCGTTTACAAAAAACTGACTACAGGACATGCATCGTTGTACTACGGCAGTTATCCGAAAAGTATTCCTCTACTTTTTATTCACCTAGTATGATCATCCGCATAAAGTCCGCTATTGCTAATCTATATTCCGAAAATAAAAGCTATAAGCATAGCAGAAAAGTCTACGAAGAACTTATTAAGCTCGATTTTGAGAGCAACGAGCTTTTATTGGATCGAATAAGAATACTTTACAATTTTTCAAAAACTCTATTACAACTTAAAGAATCTCACTACGCTTTAAATATTGTTCAAGAAGCCATCCAGCAAAGTTTACGCTTTAAAGACATGTCTTTGTTAGGTCAACTTTACTATCAACAAGGTTTGTGTTTAGAGAGCTTGAATTATGATAAAGAATTTATAAAACAATCCTACTTTAAAGCAAATGTTTTTTTCGAGCTTTTAAACATGGATGAATATCATCAAATCATACTAAAGCACAAGTCTGAATTTTTATGATGATTAAGCTTTATTTCTAACCACGTACTCGTAAGGTAGATCTTGCTTAGCTAATGTCTTAACTGCATACTCGTATGGTAGGTCTTGCTTAGCTAGTGTCTTAACTGCATACTCGTATGGTAGGTCTTGCTTAGCTAGTGTCTTAACTGCATACTCGTATGGTAGGTCTTGCTTAGCAAGTGGCTTAACTACGTATTCATACGGTAAATCTTTTTTAGCTATTTGATCCACGTTCGTTGTTGCTGTATTTAACGATACTGTTGAGAGACTGATTGCAGCAGCTCCGATACACAACATCAATTTATTTTTCAAGTTCATGATTAATGACCTCCTAATATTTTTATATGGCTTATTGATATCATCATATAACCTTAGACCCCCTCCAAATATTCGAATACGAATATTATGCGTTTTTTGCACATTATTTACACTTCTCATTACTTTAGTCGCGGGTCATACGTCCTGAAAGTTGTGCAATTTTGACATTTAATCCACCTTTGTGTCGGAAATATGTATAAAAATAGATTTTTTAGAATATTCCTTCATACCTATTGTGTTCTTGGTCCATCAAAACAAGCGATCTCCCTGACTGAAACATCCAGCCAGGGAGATCGCTTGTTCATTTAGAAGATCGACGCAGTGTAATGAAATAACCTACCCCTAACAGTAGAATCAAGCCTAATAAAATCGTACTAATCGTCGTCCGTGTCGGTGATTCCGGTATGAAAATGCCAAGCAGTAAATTAATTGCGGCAATGATCAGTACAAGCCAGACAATTGTTTTGGGTCTCACTGTTGTCCCCTCCATTCTAATGGCGTCATCAATGTAAAGTTCCCGCTAAGAAGACGAGGTCGCTTTTCAATTTCCCTCGGCGATATGGTATGTTGAGAAAAGACCAGTCTTGAAGGAGGAACGATTGTCATGAAAAAACTCGCTGTGTTTTGTGGCTCAAAAGATGGAGCATCACCGCTTTTCAAGGAAGCCGCTGCGACGCTCGGCACGGTGCTTGCGCAACAGGATTACGGACTCGTGTATGGTGGGTCGCGTGTCGGAACGATGGGGGCCGTCGCAGATGCCATTTTAGCCGCGAACGGACAAGCCATCGGTGTGTTACCACACTTTCTACAGGAAAAAGAAATCGCTCATCCGAACCTGACAGAACTCCACCTCGTCGAATCGATGCATGACCGAAAAGCTAAGATGGCGGAACTCGCGGACGGGTTCATCATCTTACCAGGTGGTCCCGGGACGATGGAAGAATTTTTCGAAGTCTTCACGTGGGCTCAGCTCGGTCTCCATGAAAAACCATGCGGCATCTTGAACATCGACGGGTACTACGATCCCCTCATCGCCTTGTTCAAGCAGATGGAAACCCAAGGATTCATCATCCCCGAGCATGCAGCGATGCTGCTCGTCGAGTCGACACCTGAAGCGTTACTCGAGCGTTTTCGTCAATACGAAGCCCCTCACGTCAAGTCCTACTTGAATACGGATCAAACGTAAACAATCTTAATCACTGTTTAAAAGAGGGGTTCCCCCCTCTTTTTTTATGTTTCCCACTCCGCGACGTACTTCTTCAGTAATGCTTTGACATCCTCTTGAATCTCTTCGTCCTTCAGCGCGAAGGCAAGCGTCGTCTCGACGTACCCCATCTTTTCGCCGACATCAAATCGTTCTCCTTTGATGTCATACGCATAGACGTCCTCGATTCCATTCAAGCGTTCAATCGCATCCGTCAATTGAATCTCGCCCCCTGAACCCGCCTGTTGCGTCTCCAAGTACGTAAAGATCGCTGGTGTCAAAATGTATCGCCCGATGATTGCCATGTTCGACGGCGCTGTACCTTGCGGCGGTTTTTCGACGAATTGCCGGACGTGGTACCGATTCCCGATTTGTTCAATCGGATCAATGATCCCGTAGCGATGTGTATGCTCCGGTGCGACTTGTTGAACGCCGATGACGGAGGACGCCGTCGCCTCATACTGATCAATCAACTGTTTGAGACCGGGACGTTCTGCGACGATCAAATCATCACCGAGTAAGACGGCGAATGGTTCATTCCCAATGAAATGACGGGCACTCCAAATCGCATGTCCAAGACCTTTAGGTTCCTTTTGCCGGATATAATGGATTTCTGCCATCGTCGTCGAGGCGTCGACTTCTTTCAATAGCTCGAGCTTCCCTTTTTGCCGTAATATGTTTTCGAGTTCCGGTGCATGATCGAAGTGGTCTTCGATTGCCCGTTTGTTTCGTCCCGAGACGATGATGATTTGTTCGATTCCTGAAGCAACGGCCTCCTCGACGATGTATTGAATCGTCGGCTTCGTCAAAATCGGAAGCATTTCTTTTGGCATCGCTTTCGTCGCCGGCAGGAAACGTGTTCCGAGTCCCGCTGCCGGAATGATGGCTTTTCGAATCTTCTGCATCCCGCGCCCTCCCTTATGCTTAATCGTCTAACGCTGTACTGTCCGTTGTACTACTTCTTTTTTTGATTCGTGTTTCCCTGTTTCCTCGACAAAAAAAGACCAGTGACACAAAACGTATCACTGGTCGTCGGTGTTTAAAATAGGTTGGCGATTGCGTCAGTCAGTGATGCAAACGATGGCGTTTCATCGATGACCATCACACTGCCGGCTGCGAGTACGAGCAGTCCGAGTCCGGACAAGATCCAGCCTGGATGTTTGACCGTATCTTCAGCATCGACGTTCTGCTTACGCGGTGTCGCGTTTTCTGCTTGTTCCTTTAAGCGATCTTTGCGGTACTGGTGTTGCTCGTCTTTCGACAGTTTCTTGTATGACGTCAAAAACTGCTTATACTGTGGCACGACTTCTTTCGTCGTCCCGTCGAGTTTGACTTGACCGTACTCGAGCCAGATGACACGTTCACAGAAGTTGCGAATCTGTGACAATGAGTGGCTGACGAAGATGATCGTCTTGCCTTCGACCTTGAATTCATTCATCTTATCGATACACCGGTTATAGAACGTTTGGTCCCCGACCGATAATGCTTCATCGACGATCAAGATATCGGCATCGACGTTGACGGCGATCGCGAATCCGAGACGCGACTTCATCCCGCTCGAATATTTTTTAATCGGCTGGTCGATGAAGTCCCCGATGTCCGCGAAATCGATGATGCCGGGCATCCGGCGGTCGATTTCCGCGTCGTCCATCCCGAGCATCAAACATTTGAGCCGGATGTTCTCGCGCCCTGTCAAGACACTCTTCAGTCCTTGCGAGACGGCGATGATCGCGACTTCACCATTGATTTCGACGTCACCTTCGTTCGCATAGATGATACCGGAGATCAAGTTCGATAGCGTCGACTTACCGGAACCATTGATGCCGACGAGACCGACGACTTCTCCTGATCCGATGTCGAGCGTGACGTCACGCAGTGCCGTGAACGTCTTCACGCTCTTGCTTTTACTTTTGAATAACAACTTGAATTTTTCTTTCGTCGTCGTAACCATGTCAAAACGTTTCGTGACATGTTCGAGTTTTATCATAGACATAGCGATTTCCTTCCCTTAAACAAGCTCGGTGAATGATTTACGGAACTTAATGTGTAAGTAAGTTCCGGCTGTGAACAATAGAAGCGTCACGCTCCAGAAGTAAAGTCCCGTCGGCCATTCCTGCCAGACCCAGGCGCCGCCCAGTAAACTCGACCGGTAGCCTTCGACTAGGTAGAAGACTGGGTTGAGACGAAGCAGACCATGTAAGACGTCCGGGAATCGTTCAATGTTCCACAGAATCGGTGTTAAATAAAAGAGCATCCGCATCATCGATTGTAAAAAGAGTTGAATGTCTTTGACGAGCGTAATCAATGTCGAGAAACAAAGTGAGAACGCATAGACGAAGATGTACGTCGCCGCCATGTAGTACGGCAACTGGAGCAGCTTCCACGTCATCGGGATTCCGTTAAGCAAGATGACGACGAAGACGATCAATAACATCGCGAAATGCTGGTACATCCGCGACAAGATGACATACGACGGAATCGCACTCATCGGGAAACGCATCTTCGTCACCATCGCGAGCCGGTTGTTGATCGAGTTCGAACCCCGGAGTAACGCGTCATTGATGAAGAACCAGACGACGATCCCGCAAAGAAGCCAGACGATGAACGGCGTGTCGCCATCAACGTTCTTGTTGCCTTTCAGACCGACACCAAACACGAACCAGTAAATAAAGATTTGTAATCCGGGATTGAGCAGCTCCCACAACAGACCGAGCCGTTGCTCCGCATGCGCCGATTTGATTTCGTACCGTGCCAGGCGCCGAATCAGTGGAAAATTCTCCACTTGTTCGCGGATGATGTTTTTCATTTCTTTCAACATAAGTTAAGTTCCTTCCGATCCGTAGAGGTACATGTATTTTAGTTCAGTTACTTCCAGTCAAAAATGACGGATTCGATTCGCGATCGTTTCAAACGAATGCGATCCGTTAGCAGTGCCTCTCGCCTGCCCGATTCGATTATTCCCCCTCTCTGCTTGAACAAATCTTTCATATTAAAAGTCGTCGATAACGACCATACACTTAGTCAATTCTAGCCATCGTTAAAAATCGTGTCAATGTATTGAGGAAACCGACACTAAACTGTAGCTTTCTAAACGACAAAAAACCGTCCTTAAGAATGCTTATCGACATCCAAAGAGAACGGTTCAGAATGATGTAAAGTTGGAAGGCCAATCGTCGTCGGTGGAGATGACAGTCCCCAAACTAGCAAGGCAATCATCAAACAGAGAATGATGACGACAAGGCTCCCGCGAATCGATTCATTCATTAGACTAGCCATCCTTCCATCCAAAAGTTCGTTACTACTTATCATACAAGACTCTCCCACTAAAAAATACAAGCAGTTTATCAAATAATGGGAACAATTATAAACCAAACTAAGTTTTTGTTCACTTTTATCGAAAACTGAAATATAATGAAAACGTTACCATTTAATTTTAAAGCATTTTCCCGTTGATTCAACATAACAAAGCAAACCTCTCTGATTCGTTGTTCCGTCGTCCGACCTAAGAATTTACGAATTTTTCAAAACATTTACGACAAAACGTTATCCAAACCATTTATAGTAGAAGAGGAGGTCAGAGATCGCATCTAGACCTTGTACTCATATACCATTTTGAAGGAGGATTTTTACGTATGTACAAATCAAAACCGCTTTATGCAGCAGCAGTTGCTGTCGCACTTACAACATCGGCAATCGTGCCGGTTGCGCAAACAACGGTCTCAGCAGCAACACATGTTAAAGTCAAAACGGTCAAACTCAAGTCACTCGTCTTCACAAAAGGTACAATGGTCAAGCTCCCTGCTACATATAAAGGAGAAAAAATCACATGGAGAGCTTACAACAAAAACATCTTTAATTCTTATCAAACGGTAAAAGGGACTTATGGTAAGAAAAAGCTCCCAATCGAAGTGAAGATTTATATACAAAACTATGCCATTAAAATTATCGAATCTGTTCCTGAACAAACTATTTTTGTCGATGAAAAACCATCACTTCCGAAGAAATTAGCAGTACTATTCGCTAATGGAAAAGTCTACGATCAAAATGTAAAATGGAGTCAAGTTGACACGAATGAATCAGGTATCGTCTATGCAGTTGGCAGCGTAACTTATAAAGGGAAAACTGTCACGAAAAAGGCGAAAATTACGATTCGTGATGTGAAAAAAAATAACTTTAGTCTTGCTTTGCTTCATACGAATGATACACACGCCGCACTCGATAATGCGCCAAAACGGGCAACAGTCATTAAAGAACGTCGTGCTGCATATCGTGCTGAAGGAATCCCAACCCTCTTACTTGATGCAGGAGATGTATTCTCGGGTTCACTCTACTTCAAAGAATTCAAAGGTCAAGCAGATCTCGAATTAATGAACTATATGAAATATGATATGATGACGTTCGGTAACCACGAGTTCGATCTTGGAGATCAAGATCAAGGTGCCGCACTGCAGGCATTCGTCGCAGGTAGTGACTTCCCATTCATCACAGCAAATGTCGACTTCAGTAAAAATCCTTTATTCAACGGTCTCCAAAAGAAAACAATTACATCTGGTCCAGATGAAGGGCACATCTACCAAGGAATCATTAAAGAAATCAATGGCGAAGAAGTCGGTTTCTTCGGCTTAACAACAGAAGAAACTGTTGGTATTTCAAGTCCGGGGACAGTAACTTTCGCAAACTACATTAAAAGTGCCCAAGCAACTGTTGATAAATTCAAAAAACGTGGCGTAAATAAAATCGTCGCACTCACACACATTGGATTCGATGATAACGCTGAAGTCGATAATGACAAATTACTTGCACGGAACGTCGATGGGATTGATATCATTGTTGGTGGTCACTCACATACGAAAATTGAAAAATTAGATGTTAAAAGTGAAACTGTCGTTGATGATACTGTTGTTCCAGGGAAAACAGAACCAACAATCATTGTGCAAGCCTATCAATATGGCGATTTTTTAGGTGACTTAAACGTTACATTTGATTACAAAGGAAAACTAAAATCGTACGGTAATTCACTCATCGAAGTTAAACCTTACGTAGCAGATACGAAAGCAACGGAAATCTTAAAGCCATACGCAGATAAGATTTCAGAATTGAAAAACCAAGAAGTTGGTGCAACTATCATCTCCGAATTACCTAATCCTAGAACAAGTCCGACTAATACAATCAGTGTCCGTAATAGCGAAACAGCACTCGGAAACTTGATTACTGACGCCATGCTCGATAAGGCGAAAAAAATCAATCCAGAGGTATCTATCGCCGTTCAAAATAGTGGTGGAATCCGTGCTTCGATTGATGCAGGTCCATTAACTACAGGTGATATCTTAACGACACTACCGTTCGGTAATACGCTCGCAACGGTTAAGATGACAGGCGCCCAGTTAAAAGATCTTTTCGAAATCAGTGTGGGTCTTGTTCCTGTCGAAAATGGTGGGTTCCTTCAAGCTTCAGGACTAAAAGTAGAATTTGACGGTTCAAAAGAAAAAGGAACACGTATCTCGAAAATGGAAGTCAACATCAATGGCACATATGAAGCGATTGATCCTACGAAAAACTACGTTGTAGCAACGAATGCTTTCACAGCGAAAGGTTCAGATTTCCTAAAACCTTTCGAAGATGCATATAAAGACGGCCGCGTCACCGACCTTGGTCTTTCAGACTGGGAAAACCTCCGTGACTTCGCAGTAGAGAAAAAAGAGTTAGATTACAAAATCGAAGGCCGCATCATCAACACGGCACCAGCAACAAACTAATACACGATTAAAAGACGCTTTCTCCTTGCGGAGAAAGCGTCTTTTTTCATAACGTTTGCGTCATATTTTGTTTTAGAAGTACGATGATATCATCGAGCTCATATTCTTCAGCGAGCATCAACGGAGTATAGCCATCATCATCTTTGATCGCCGTGTTCGCTCCTTTTTCAAGCAACAGCTTTACAGTCTGTTTCCCTTCCCCTTCGACCGCATGATGAAGCGCGGTATACCCGTCCTCATCTTGTTGGTCAATCTTCTCGCCCCGTTTCAAATAAAGGGCGACAAGTTCTTTATTATTACTGTAGACAGCAGTGATGAACGGACGTTCTCCGAATTTATTGACGGCATCGACGTCACTTCCAGCAGCAAGCAATGCCTCAAAAACCGTTTCGAGTCCTTCGCTCGATTTACGGTAACCGAGATAATGGAGAGCTGTGTCCCCGTCCGTATCGACAGCTTCTATGTCGCTTTCCGGTAAAAGTTGTTCGATTTCTTCAAGTGTACCTTTTTGAATCGCCGCCATCAGCTTCGTCTCACCTAGGTCTTGTTCGCCCCCTACTTTTTGCCCGACGAATGTCGTTATGTCTGACACGAGTTGCGGCACGTGTCCGCTGACAAGCAACAGGACACTGAGCGAGACGAGGCCGACACTGCCGACGAAACCACCTAGGAGCCAGCCCGTCCGTCGGGCGTCACGCGGATACTTTCCGGTCGCGGCTAGCCGGCGTACGATGTCTGGACGTGTCCGAAACAAGTAACTGATTTCCGTCAAGAACGTTGCTGTTTGCTGTTTTTCCGTTATGTAGTGCTCCTCGTCCACTTGACGCGTTACGACCGGTCCGAGCGTCGCATAAAGCATTCCGCGGACAGCAGCATCGCGATCCGTCAAAAACTGGATTGCCATCCGGTCAACCGTTTCTTCACAGGCGCGTAAGTAAGCGAAGCGTAAGAACGGAATCCAGCTCCCGAGCAACAAGAGAGTCCGTTTTTCGTAATGATTTTGTTGGATATGGGCGAGTTCACGTAAGACTAAAAAATCATGCGCCTCGTCATACGTTTCATAAGAAGCGGGAATCAACAAAATGTACGTCTGAAAAATCCAGAGTTGTCGTGGTACCGTCAGACGCGGATGATCAACGAGAAACGTTTCCGGCATCCGCCATAGTCCGATTTGCTTTGATTGATGGTTGACTCGATGATAGAGTTCACCAAATTGTGTTTCACTCAACCGGACGTGTTCACTACGCAAAATCCTGACTTTGATCGACTTGCGAATCAGGAGCAGACAAATCGCGAAGATGACTCCGCCAAGGGCGAAGAGACCACTTGTACCGAGTGCGAGCAATGAGAGGGCGATTCCACATCCCGTCACGATGGACGACGTCAGGAGGAGCCAAAAGTAAAGGCGCTCTCGTTTTGAGATGCTCCTTGCTGGACGCGGTGGTTGGTTCGGTTCATGTGTATCTTGCATGGGTTCTTAGGACCCCTTTCCGTTCAAGTAACTGCTGACTTCCTTACCTATCATACCGATAATTCCAAATAGATTCCAAGCTAATTCATGTTAATTCAAGAAAACTCCCTTCCTTATGAAAAATGAGGGAGTTTCAGACTGTAGACAAACTAGATGGAAGGTCAATTGAATGTAATTTTTCATCTTTTTTTGCTCTCTCTTTCCTTCCTAATCGTCTTCCTGTGCCAAACTTCGCGCCGCTTCGCTGCAGGGTCGCTCCTGTTTGCTTTCCACTAGGAAGCGATTAGATCGGAAATCGAGGCTTTTTTAGCTTTCTTTCATATTATAAAATAAAAGAAATATACCACGAAGGAGGGTTTCCCATGATGGGAAAACGAAATCAACACCATCGTTCTGAAAACATCACGGTCACACTCGAACAATTGGTTCCTGCGGACCACTTGGTCCGCAAGGTCGATCAGGTGATGGACTTTCAATTCATCTATCCATTGGTTGAAAAGTTGTACTGTGAAAATAACGGAAGACCTAGCGTGGATCCTGTTCTCTTAATCAAGATGGCTCTCCTTCAATATTTATTCGGTATTCCTTCTATGCGGAAGACGATCCAAGAAATCGAAACGAACGTCGCCTATCGTTGGTTTCTAGGACTTGGATTGGATGAAAAGGTTCCTCATTTTTCAACCTTCGGAAAAAACTATGTCCGACGCTTCCAAGACACGACGATTTTTGAAGATATCTTCTACAAAATTCTGACCCAAGGCGTCGATGCTGGATTCGTGGACCCAGTGGTCCTGTTTATCGATTCGACACACGTCAAAGCAAATGCGAATAAGCGGAAATATAAAAAGAAACATGTTCGTCGTACAGCACGTTTTTATCAAGATGAACTGGAACAAGAAATCAATGATGATCGTGAAGCGCACGGAAAAAAGCGTTTTACCCCCAAGAAGAAGGACGAGAATGATCAACGTTTGACGAAGGAGAGTACCACGGATCCTGAGTCAGGCTATTACGTGAAGGGGGAACGTGAAAAGCAATTCGCCTATTCCTTTCATACAGCATGTGATCGGAATGGTTTTGTCCTCGGGACAATTGTCACACCAGGTAATATTCACGATAGTATCATTTTAAAGCCCTTGCTCAAACTCATCATCCACCGTTTTACCGTCCCGTTTGCAGTCGTCGCAGACTCCGCCTATAAAACCGACCCCATCGCACATTTTCTTCTCAGACAGCGTATTTTGCCAGTCTTCCCCTATACCCTCCCCAAAGGGGTGAAGGGTATGTTCAAAACAAATGCCTTCTATAATGATGCGTATTACGACTGTTATCTCTGTGAAAATAATCAGCCGCTTGTCTATCGGACAACTACATGGAAAGGAAGATGGGAGTATGTATAAGATCCAAAAATCTGTGAAACTTGTCCATTTCTAGAACGATGTACGAAAAGTCAGACGATGCAGAAGGTGATTCATCGGCATGTCTGGCAAGATGCAATCGGCGAAGTCGAGCACCTTCGCCACACCCCGGTTAACAAGCAGCTGTATGCTCGACGAAAAGAGACAATCGAACGTGTCTTTGCGGACGCGAAAGAAAAGCAAAGCATGCGTTGGACTCGCTACCGCGGGTTAAAAAAAGTGATAATGCAGGCGATGCTCACTTTTGCTGCCCTGAACCTCAAAAAATTGGCCAATTAGTCATGTGATTCCAGTTGGAATCCTAATGGAGTGTCGTATTTTTTACGCATACATAAGACAAACCCTCATTTCCACTTGGAAATGAGGGTTTGTCTACAATCTGAGACTCTCTTCCTTATGAAAAAGGAGGGAGTTTCGCTTACGATACGGACGTCTTCGGTTCACGCAACAGATGTTTGACTTCGCGGAACGTCACGAACGTTTTATTTTTAGCATCATATAGTTTATAACGAAGCGACTTCAGACTTGAGAACAAGCCGATCGTCGTTGCTTTTTGAAGGGGTGGTGTCGCCGTGTGGGCCTTTTCTAGATGATAGTTCGGCACACGTGGACTTAAGTGGTGGACGTGGTGGAAGCCGATGTTTCCTGTCACCCACTGTAAGACTTTCGGCAACTCGTAGTACGAGCTTCCTTCGATCGCCGCTTTGACGTAGTCCCATTCGCTTTCATCCTCGAAATACGAGTCTTCGAACGTATGCTGGACGTAGAATAACCAAATCCCGAGCACGCCCGCTGTGAACATCGTTGTTCCTTGAATAATCAAGAAGGCCTGCCAACCGACGATATAAATCATGACGGCATATAAGACGACGAGTGATGCATTGATGACGTGTGTGTTGATGCGTTCTTTTTTCCGTGCGTCCTTCCGGTTAAAGCGGCTGACGACGAGAATCAACAACAATGGTCCGAGACCGAACATGACGAGCGGGTTCCGGTAGAGACGATACTTCAACCGTGTCCATTTCGATGCTTCGACATACTCTTCGATCGTCATGACCCAAATGTCACCGACGCCACGTTTGTCGAGGTTACCACTCGACGCATGGTGGATCGAATGCTCGCGTTTCCATTTTTCATATGGGAATAACGTCAAGATTCCTGTGATTGTCCCGACGATTGCATTTGCCTTCTTGTTTTTGAAGAATGACCCGTGCGTACAGTCATGGAAGATAATGAATGTCCGGACGACGAACCCGGCTGCGACAATCGCAAGCGGAACCGCAAGCCAGACTGAGATTTTGAGTGCTTGGTAGGCGAGAAACCAAGCGACGAGAAACGGTAGGATCGTGTTGATCATCTGCCTGACACTCGCTTTGATGTCTGCCTTTTCAAACGGCGAGACGTGTTTGCGAAGCTGGGCGATTTTTTCTTTACTCATGTGTTGCTTCCTCCTCGAATTCGGTTACAGCGTTCACGACGCTAATGAAATGATGTGCTTGAATGAAACCAGGAAACGGCGTTCGTGACGGTGAATTCGTAACATCCACATGATAGTCGACCCGACCGATATAGTTATACGCTTAAATATTTTTTATACCAGGTAATTATAGCACATGTTATAAAAAATAAAGCAGGAATTCTCGAATTGATGAAGATACGACCAAAAAGCCCACGACGCATCGTGAGCCTTGTGGCTGTCGTTACATTCTTTTCAGCGGCTTAACGGCTGGCCCTTCGAGCACATGTCCTTCGTAATCGAACCGCGAGCCATGACACGGACAATCCCATGACCGTTCCCCGTCGTTCCACTTGACGTCGCAACCGAGATGCGTACAGGTCGTCTTGACGAGATGCAGTTCACCCGTCTCGTCCCTGTATCCGCCGACCGTCTTCCCATCATGGCGGACAAGTCCACCTTCGTCACGTGCTAACGCCTCCGCCTCTTTCTCGCCACGTGCGACTTTCCCTTTGACGAGTTCGAGCGCGACATCGGCATTGTTTTTGACGAACTGTTTCGCATCCTGCTTGCTCAACTTCGACCGGTTCGGATCGAACAAGGACCGGTAGCGGTTTGATTTCCCGGTCAATAGATCGGCTAAGAGACGACCTGCCGCGATCCCGTTCGTCATTCCCCACTTGGCGAATCCTGTTGCGACGAACAGGTTCGAATCGTCACTCGTCATTTGACCGACATACGGGACTTTATCGAGCGAAATCAAATCTTGCGCCGACCAAAACTGTTCGATTGCTTCGACCCCGAACTCGATTTCCGCGAACTGCGCCAACGTTTGATAATTGGCTTTCGTATGCGTCTCGTGTCCCGACAAATGGTTTTCCCCACCGAAGAAACCGAGCGTTCGTCCATCTGCCGTCTTTGCATGCCGGAGGGAGCGACTCGGTTGATCGGCACTCATGAACATACCGTCCGGAAACGTTGCATCGACGAAGCCGGAGACGATATACGACCGATGGACTTCGAGTTTTGAAAAATAGAGCCCTTTTAAATCATTGAACGGGAAATGCGAGGCGACGATGATCTTTTTCGCTTCGATGTTACGTCCGTTCTCAACGACGACGGTCGGCGTCCGTTTTGTCTCGACCGACACGGCTCGTGTCTGTTCATATAACTTACCACCGTTTGCTGTGAAGTAGCGGGCGAGTCCTTGTAAGTACTTGACGGGATGGAACTGGGCTTGATGACGTAAGACGACTGCCTTTTCAACCGGATAGGGCAACTTCGCTTGCACTTCCGTCGTCGCCTCTCCCCCGTCCATTCCGAGTCGGGCATAGGCTTCGATTTCTTTTTCGAGTTGACTGGCCTTTTCTTTTGAGGACGCGACGTACAGGTACGCATCCTGCGTCTCAAACTCACAGTCGATGCCGAGTCGTTCGACCTGCTCACGTAAAAACTCAATCGCCTCTTCATTCGCCTGAAAATAGAGGCGTGCTTTCTCTTGGCCAATCGTCTGAATCAATTGATCATAAATCAATCCGTGTTGCGATGAGACTTTTGCCGTCGTATACCCGGTCGTCCCGCTCGCGACTTGATCCGCTTCAAGCAGCGTCACGGCGTATCCGGAATCAATCAACTGGACAGCTGCGACGAGTCCTGCGATGCCGGCACCGACGATGACGATGTCCGTCGTACTATCTGCTTCTAGTTTCGGATAAGTCGTATGTTCAATCGAAGTGCGCCAGTATGATGTTGGAAATCCGTCAAGTCGCTTCATTTTTTCCGCCTCCGTAAGTGTTGGTTTCTTTTCATATAACTAACATTTACTTTTACCCTCCCCTCGCAAAAACATTCACATTCTGTATTTTTCAAAGAAAATGAACTATCTAGAACAGAGCTATTTTCTTTCGCGTTATATACGATTATTTATTTTTACTTGCCGATTTCATATTATATCTTCTTGATAAATAATCATTTCCAAAAACAAAATTTGTAATCTATTTTTAAATTTTGGTTAATGGAGCGTATTTATATGACGAATTGTAATATTAAGTACAACACCTAGAAGAAAACACAAAAAGTGTGCGACCTCATGTAGAACTAATCAAACACTTGTCTGAATCGGTAGAAGACAAAGTAAATGTCTTAACTCGAAATCTGTATACGAAATCTTCATTAAGAAATGTTGTACTTGATTTGACAAACTATATTTAAAAATAAAAAGGAAAGAGAGAGACAAAAAAGATGGGAAACCACATTCAAGTGACTTTCCATCTTTTTTATCTAAAATCCGTGACTTCGATGAAATAGAAGTCATTGTCTTCAAGAACTCAATTTTTCTTTTGTTTGTTTTTCGAGTTTCCCAAGCCGTCGAATCTTTTTCTCCTCGACGACAGCGACGATTGCAAGGGCAATCAAACCGAACAGTAACGCAGCATTGAAGATGACGAACGTATCGCTCCAGCCGTGTAATGTAACTGAGCCGATCGTTAAACCATTCGTTTCTGGGTCAGCGATTTTTGCTAAACCGACTTTCGCGATTGAATCACCAAACAAGTAGCCGAACGTTCCGACCATTCCGTTCGTGACCGTTGTCGCTTGCTTCGGTGCGAAGCTGATGACCGAGACACCAATCAAGAGCTGTGGTCCGTAGATGAGGGCACCGAGTGCGAACAATGAAGTGTAAATCATGACTTCACTCGTACCGTAACGATAACCAAGGACTGCGACTGCCGTCAGCATGAGACAGATCGCTGCGACGAGCGCTCGGCGTCCTTTGAGTAAATCGGACACATACCCCCAAATCATACTGCCGCATAACGCACCGATTTCAAAGAAGAAGATCGTATTGACGGCACTCTCCGTACTGAAGTGCAAGTGTTCCGTAACATAGAGCGGTGCCCAGTTATCGATCCCAATCCGGACAATATAGACGAAGACGTTCGCGATACAGAGCGTCCAAATCCACGGATTCGAGATGACATACGTCTTGAAGACTTGCCACTTCGTCATGCTTTCTGCAGCAATGTTCACCGGTTCGATCGGTTCCTCGAAAATTTCCTCACTCCTGTTCCACCCGAGTTCCTCCGGATCATCCTTCCCGATGAACAGACCGACGATCCCGATGACGAGAGCAATCGCAGCAGGGAAGATGAACATCCCGACGACACTTCCGTTAAAGAAGACGTTTGCTCCCCAAAGCGCAAGACCACCGGCAATCGCACCACCGATGTTGTGTGAGACGTTCCAAAAACCAAGGTAACGTCCACGTTTTTCAAACGGTGTCCAGCGGGCAATCGTCGAGTAGGATGACGGTCCTCCGACCGATTGGAAGAATCCACTCATCCCCCACAATACCATCAGGAGACCGACAGGACTTCCTCCGGCACTCATCAACATCCCCATGGCTGTCACGATTAAAGAAGACAAAATCAATAAGAATGAGATGACGCGTTTCGTGTTTTTACCGTCTACGAAGTACCCGAGCAACGTCTTCCCAATCCCGTATGTAATCGAGAAAGCGAAGCCGATATATCCGAGTTCAGTTGTCGTGAAACCGAGTTCTTCTTTTAGAAGCGGTTGTGCGGCTTTAAAGTTATTTCGAATTAGGTACATCGCCATATATGAAAAGAAGACGACTAAAAATGCTTTTAAAAATTGCTGCAACCATTGTTTCCGTTGTACTTCAATCGGTATGCCGGCATTCGGCAATTTTTTGATGCTGAAGAATCTCATCTTCCATTTCCCCTATCATGAATCAGAGTCTTCGCATCATTTGTCCTGGAGCTGATTGAATCGACGGAGATAGTCCCGGTAATCGGCGACGATATCCTGTCCGATGTTTTGCTGGATCGGTTGTGTCTTCGCGATCGCATAGGTCGGTGTACCGAACGATACTTTCCGTAGGATTGCCTGACCGTCAGAAGAAAGCACAAAACGCATGAAGGCATTCGCCTGCTTCTGTTGCGTCCGTCCCTTTAACTTCGAGATCGCGTTGATTGAATACGTATCAAGCGGGATGCTCTTGACCGGATAATACTTTTCACGTAGTGATTGTTGATCCCCGATGAAATTGACCCCAAGCACGGCTTCCCCACTTGCTACATACGAAGTCGGCGCAAAACCATTCGTCGTAAATAGACGTGTTCGCTCGATCAATTGGCGTAAGATATCTTCCGCTTTCGTTCCGTATCCGTCAAAGACAGCTTGCAGAATCGTCGCCCCCGTACCAGAGTGATTCGGGTCCGGCAAGATCAACTCATCCTGGTACTGTTTCGCCGTCAAGTCAGCGAGCGTCTTCGGATAAGGCGTTGCCCCAAATCGTTCATTCCAGACATCCGTGTTGATGACAATCGCGAGACGCTCGACTTCATAACCGATCCAGTAGCGATCCGGATCTTGCAGTTCCGCTTGATCCATATCACTCGGGAATGGTGTCGATAAACCACGTTGTTTAAGCGTCTGATGGGCATCCCATGTCCCACCGATGATGACGTCGGCTCGTGGATGATCCGCTTCCTTCGTCACGCGTCGGACGAGTTCCTCCGTCGAGAGACGCACGAACTCATACGTACACCCCGATTGTTTACAATACGATGATAACAATGCGCGTCCGATATCCTCTTTCGCAGAAACGTACGCCGTCAAATGCGGAACTGTCTCCCGCGCGGCTGTCCCTTGCTTCGTCTGTTCATTGTTTCGGACGATCCAAATGCTCATAAGACAAATGATACTCAGCAAGAAGAGCATTCCTTTTTTCATCGTCCCGCCTCCTTCCCTGTCGGCAGGAGTTGTCTTCTTAAATAGAATGTGTTCCCATTGTCATCATCCATGTACTGGACACTGAACAATGTCTCATATACGGTGATATTCATTAGGTTGGCACGCGTGTTCTGCTCACTCTTGAACCGCTGGAGCTTAAGAATGCGCGGCTGTCCCTGACTGGCATCAAGCGCCTGACCGACTTCTTCGTAGTCCGTCATCGGCTCTGCCTGCGTCAGACGACGCTTAACGTCTTCTCTCTCGCTTGCAGTCAAAGAACGAGATTTCCCTGCTTCATACCACGTTACGACTTCCACCTCGGCGAACTGACGCGCGAGCTGTTCCGGTTCGTGATACGCGTTCAAGAACCGTGCTTTCAGTGTCGTCGTCTCAGTACTTGGACGTTTTGCGACACATCGCCCGTTTAGCGTCATGTTTTCTCCAAGCGAAAACGTCCACGTCGTGCCGTTTAAGAAACGAAGCGTTCCATTGAACGTTTCCTTACCTGCCGGACACGTACCGTTTGTCACCGTCTTCATTTGCTTCAAAAGAGTCGTGATGCGCTGGACTTCCGTCCCGTCTTCTACCGTTTGCTCGCCCCATGACCGGTGACGTAACGTCAACTCGGTCGGGATCGAGTCATCGGAAGCATTCAGCCGTTTCGGTCCATCAAGGACATGTAAGCGTCCGAAGACCGTCTGCTGAAGCAAAAGAAGACCAAGGGCAAACAAGATGCCCATCAGGAAGAGATACGCGATGGTCGATGCTTTCATGATTCCTCTCCTTGCTTGATTCTTAGATTACCGGGCAATTGTTTCATAAATCCGGTCGAATTGTTTCGTAAATGTATCATTTGTAAGCGATTACATTACGTCTGGTTCGCTAAGCGGAATGTCAACATAACGCGTGTCCCACTCGTATCACTCTCAAGCGTGAAGTCGCCACCTTGTTCTTGCATCAAACGCCGGCAGAGCGGTAGACCGAGTCCATTTCCGTTCGCACTCGTCAGACTGTGCTGTTCTTCTTCCCATTCTGCAAGGACCACCGGATCAATACCGATTCCATCATCCGTCATGATAAGTTGCAACGTCGTATTCGTGGTAAGTACCGCAAACGTCACCGTCATCGCATCACTATATTTGACGGCATTCTCAAGTAAGTTCAACAAGACCTGTTTCGTCTGATCGGGTTGCCCGAGCACGTAAATAGACGGAACCTCTCGTTCAACTTGGATCCCTTGTCCATCGAGCCGCAGTTGCATGATGAATAAGGCGTCTATAAGCAAAGCATCGAGCGCGAACATCGTCGACGTCACCTGGCGTTCGTTACGTTGCTGTTTTGCCTGCTCGAGATTATGTGAGACGAGTCGTAGCAATCGCTGACTTTCGACTTCGATATAGTGATAGCAATTCGCAGCTTCATCCGGCGGCAGCTTCGGAATCAACTCGACATAGCCCATGATCGCCGTCATCGGTGTTCGCAGTTCATGGGTGATGTGATCGATGAACGTCTGTTGGTCGCTTCTTTGTTGTTCGAGCTGTCCAATGTTATGTTGGATTGCGTCAGCAAGCGTCGAGAAGTCTGCCGCCAGTCGATTCAGTTCTTCATACGGATACGCGGGCAACGCATGCGCATAGTGCCCTTTCGTCAAGGCATGCGATACGCTCCGTAAATCGTCGATTGGTCCGATCAACGTCTTCGCCATTCGGCGCGCTGTCCAGACGGCAATCACAATCAAGATCAGAAACACACCGGCGAAGACATACGTGAATTGCCTGAGCAGTTCAGCTTCCGTCCGGAGATCGACGAGAAAACGGACCGATCCGATGACGTCCGTCTTGCCGTACAGTGGACTTGAGAAAAACAGCACCGGAACATCGGTCTCCTTGAGGAACAGATAACTCGGTTTCCCTTTCAATGCTTGATCGATATCACTAGCGAGGAGCGGTAATTGATCACGTTCTGAATCCGCAAGCAGTTCCGCGTTTGGTCCGAACAGTTGAACGCGTGCATCGAACCGATCCGCTAGATACGAAGCGATCGGGACTGCCGTATCGGCGAGCGCGTCCGTCTCCTCGCTTGCGAGGTAATTCGTCGTATAGAGATCGGCTTCCCGACTCAGTTTTTGGACGGACTCGACGGCGTTCTCGTACAGGTTCGATTGAATGAAGGCGTAGAGAATCAAGAAGAGGACGAGTAGTGCCGGAACGAGAAGCAAGACGAAGTTTTCCGTAATGACCTGGCGTAGCTTCATGCGTCGATCCACTTGTAGCCGACGCCGTAAATCGTCTTGATCCGTTCGCCTTGCGTTCCGAGTTTCTTCCGCAAACGCTGGACCATGATATCGACAGCACGGGTCTGACCAGAGAAATCAAAACCCCAGACTTGTTCGAGCAGTTCATCACGCTCGAAGACACGTTTCGGATGCGTCAGGAAGAGCGCGAGCAACGCATACTCCCGGTATGTCAGTGGCAATGGTTGTCCGTCTAGACGAATGACCCGTTCTTCCGGATCAACGGACAGAAACGGATCCGTCACGACGGGTACAGGTGGTGCTAGAGATTTCGCGCGTTTCAACAGATTTTTCACACGTAAGACGAGCTCTGTTCCGTTGAACGGTTTTGTCATATAGTCATCTGCTCCGAGCTGCAGCCCGATGATCTTATCGTTCATCTGATCACGCGCCGTCAGCATCAAGATCGGTAAGTCAGGCGTCATCTTTCGAAGACGGGGAATCAAATCGAAGCCGGTCGTATCCGGAAGCATCAAATCGAGGACGATCAAATCAAATGTCTGCGTCGTCTGTAGGGCAAGTGCTGCTGCTCCATCGGCTGCCGACTCGACCGTTTGACCATCGAGCTCGAGTTGTAGTTTGACGAGATGGCGGATGCTCGCCTCATCATCGATGACAAGAATATGCATAGGGATCCCTTCTTTCTGGACAGGTTTTTCTGTCCCTCAGCGTATCATGAAATCGCTTGCAATCACACTGGAAGAACAAACGAAAAAGCCAGCTCCTGAAAGCAATCAGCAACTGGCTCGCACTTATTTTACTGTAAACTTCATCGTAATAGCATCACTATATGCGTCTGGTTCGAAGTGCCATTTTTCGACGCCAGTCTTAATCGCTTTAAATCCGTACCCGTCGAGTTGTAGCTTTCCTTCTCCTGAAGAAAATGCCCGATAGACGTATGGATTCGTATCCTTCGTCGATTTACGAACAATTCCGAAACGTTGTCCTTTTTTGAGTGTCATCGTTTTACCACTCGTCAGATGCGTGCTGCCGCCATAATAATCGAGCGTCATATAGTTAGAGACCTTCCCGGCAACAATCCGGTCATCCGCTCCTGTACCGGCACGATGCTTCAGTGCCTTCCCTTTGTAGGAATAGACATCATGGACAATCGTCATTGAACCGACATAGAGTTTTTTATCTTTAATCAGCGCCCGACCGAATGGGTATGCTTCTTTTGATTCGAACATCTTTTTGATCGTCTTACCATCTGTTGAACCAATCAGGATCGGCACGATGTATCCCCCGCTTCCACCAGATGGTCCAATGACTAACTGTTCTTTTTTCGTATCGAGTAGTTTTCCTTTCGCCCGGACATCATAGTAGTCTGTATCTCGATCCGTATACGTATAAATCGTCGTCCATTTCTTCTTTTTCGCGTCATACTTTTGGGCTTTACCGATAACATCATTCATGTACGTATTCGAGTTGAATCGTTCGTACAGCGTAAACGTCTCGGGATACTTTCCACCAAGTAGATAGACGGATCGGACATCGATTGGTTTATATCCACCCGATAGTTTACTTTTCTTCAAAGCGGCAATTTGTCGATCAACAATTGATTTCTCTGTCTTACTAAGTGCCGCTACCGAATCACTTGCTATCGGTAGTGTACTGATGATAAGACCCAGTGATGTTGCTATAACTACTTTTTTCATCCGGATTTCCTCCTTCGATTTAATACGTCGTCGTATCGTTATGACTAAAGGTTTTCAGTGCTTCCGAATCAACAATATACCAGCGTTCGTCATCTAAGTTATATTTCAGATAGTACTTGAAGGGAACATCTTCTCCTGGATCACGCTCTTCGAGTGAATCATCGTCTTCTTTATAATAATCACCTTCGTAATAGCAAAGCGCTTCGACAGTCGCGCTCAGATCAGTTGCTACTTCACTGACATTGATCGATGCTGGTGAATACTCGATTTCGTCCAAGTATCCTTCCCAATAGACGCCTCTTTTATTCATGCTAGCATAGTAACTCTGTTGCTTACTCAAATACGCAGACGATGTAAACAAAGTAAACGCCGACGTGTCTTTATCGATATACGCCTGCTCCCATTCCTTCGCATGCTGATGTACGGCGCCTATGATATCCTCTTTAACCGACTCCCGAACTTCCATACCTCTGCCTGTCGCCGAATCCGATAGCGATTTCCGCTGATCGACGAGCCAGTCTTGACCTGACTTCACAAGATTCAGTTCCCAGACGATCGTGCTGCCCTCAGGGCGTTCGTGTAAATACGGCTGATAGGATCGCGAGGAATAGTCGACCGTTGCTTTGACCGTCGCCTTATCTCCTTTGATCGTAATATCGTTTTGAGGAATGTCGTTGACCGTCAGTTCACCGTCAAAGATATAACCTCCTGTGACCAGATCGTTCAAACTACCTTGGAAATTCTGATTATAAGTATTCGTACTGACGGATAGTCCTTTGACACTCCGCTCCGTCAGAGCATCTTCGAGTTCACGGAAAAAGAGCGTTGAAATATCTTGAATGTTCTTATAATCCTGATCGGACACTTCCTTCGAGTCTGATTTCTTCGTCGACTCCGTTGATTTCGTTTCCGCTTTTTCCTGACTTGCCTTCTCTTCTTCACCAATGACGAACGAAGCATCCTGCTTCTTCTGTTCGACCGCCTGAGGCGTCTCTTCCTGATTCAAAAAGACATAAGTTCCACCTCCTGCAGCGAGCAACAGAACGATTGCTCCAATGCCTACTGTTCTTTTATTCCGTTTATTCTTTTGTTTCTTTTCGTATTTAATGACGACGTATGCCCGTTCGATTTCCGTCCGCTCTTCGGACTCCTCCGGATGTATTTCTAGCTTTTCAGCATACGCGCGCTCCAGTTCTTTCATCGATGAGGTACGCGATATTCCTAATCGTTCATATGTATCCATGATTCCCTCTCCTTTTGTTCAAAAATTTGTTATTTTTTATCTTTATTTTACATTATAATGACGAAGGTAAGAAAGGAGTGCTTTTTTATGTCACATTGTTCGAATTGCCAGACCCCGATGAATGATCAAATGATTTACTGTCCGGTATGTGGTCAAAAAAATCGTCACACGCGATTCCGTTCCTTAAAAAAATCCTGGTTTATCGGATTGCTGATTGTATTGCTTTGCATTGGTGGAGGAACTTTCGGTTATCTCAAATATCAAGCTGCACAACCGTTATTTAAGACAAGTGAGCTGACACATGCAGCGGCCGATATCGATCAAGTCTTGCCGGAAGGTGCTTCAGCGACACAACGTAATCAACTAGATGATGAAGACCTTGGGGATTACCTCATGTTTGATGCAGCCTCAACAGATTCCTTGTACGAGTTCCTAAACAGTTACGCCCAGCGTCTTCCCTTGCTCAATAATGGAGAAGACGGTGCCTGGGATTACTACGATTCCACCATCGAGGACTACAATTCCTATGCTGATTTATTCTACGGTGAAGATGATTTAACAGAAAATGAGCGAGACCACTTCGGTGATTTACTTGAGGTGCCTGAAGAAGATCCATATAGTTACATCACATTAAAAGATATGACATTCAATCATATAGAAGCCCTCAACGAAAATGATTTCAGAGTTGAAACGACCGAGACGTATGCTCTACTTCATTTTAGTAATGACGAAGAAAAGAAACGTTTCTATCGTGCTATCGTCGAATATGAGGTTACGTTCGATGACGACCGGTACAGCATTACCTCTGTGAAACGAACTTTCAAGAAGGAGACTACATCATGATGTCACGTGTACTTCCTCTTCTCTTCACAGCTATCGTACTCAGTGGCTGTAGTAACGACTCAGCGGAGCTCTACTTGAAGCAAAGCGCTCAAAGTACACTCGCTGGAGACCTTTTCGAAGAACAACAATGGCGCGAGAAAGCTCGTACGGAAGGCGCGACAGACAAACGTATGATCGCACTGATGCAGCAACAAGAAGCTTTTCACGATTTGGAAGCTGCCTTGTTCATGAATCAGACGACGGATGCCCTTCGTTATGCGGAACGGGTCATGAATCAGACGTTCGGTGACCGAGCACTTGCGAACGAAGCGGCCCGTTACCACCGGACACTTGGTAAGGTCGAAAAAACGTTTCGTGACGTGGCGGGTACCTATTCATACTCGACGAGTGACCAAGGCGAGTACGAGCAAGATTATACGAGTGCGACGATCGATGTCGTGACGCGTCCGAACCGCGAAGCGACATTGACGATCCATGATGCCCTCGATTATGAAGGACAGCCACTTGATGACTATACGTACAGCGGACGTTTTAATTCCGACAATAGCTTGATGCTTTACTTCTACGAGTCCTCTTTAGAAATCCAGTTTAATGAGGACGGTAGTCTGACATTCCGAGATTCCGGCATTGAAAAAGACTCGACAATCGACTTTGAACAGACGACCAAACAATCCTTATGATAAAACGCTTGTCTTCGCAAACGGAGACAAGCGTTTTTGTTTGGAATCATCCTTTTGTATCTTTGAAGCGGTTCAATCCATACCCCACTAATCCACCGAGGAATGGGAAGAGGAAAAGCATGAACGCATTCCACCATGTCAAAGTAGAAACGATGACACCGGCTAGGATATCGTTATCCCATTGCAGTTCAAACCGCGTTTGTGTGAAGTAAGCTAGAATGAGTCCACCGATCATAAAGACCCCAGCATAAATCGCCACATTAGGTAACGTCCGAATCCAACGGAATCCGATTCCGATATGGATAACGAACATCAGTATAAGAGCAATCAAGCCGTACGGAGCAACACTTGAACTGAGCAATTGCTCTTCTTCAAATGGAGTGGAGGCATTCGCGATTTGCGCGAAACGTGTTAAGAGTCCAACATCCACCGTTTCATCAAAGCGTGTCACTTTCGGATCGAGTGTTGGATCTTCTCCGTTTTCAATCTGGTTACCGATGATTCCTTGAATCCGACTCAGATTCGAAGCTTCTCCTGCTTCTTCCACTGGTCGTTGCAGATCACTCAAGCGGTCTTCGCCATATAAGGCAGCACCTAAACGGAAGTCTTCCGTCAAAACAGTCATCTTGAAGTCGACTTGCCCCGCTTGTGACATCGCGTAAAGCGGAGACGCACCACTCAACAGGACGAGACTTGCTGATTCACCAAATTCGACTTCGTCCATTTCATCGAGCTCGTTTAGATAATACAGTTGTCCGAACGACGTCAGCAGGACACCGAACAAATAGACGCTCATTAATGTCGTCGCAGCGATTCGTCCAACTTGCCAAGAACCGTGCAGATTCGTTTGACCGATGAATTGGAACAACAGGACACCACCAAGTGATAGAAGGAAAATCCGAAGCATTCCTGTGACCAGATGTAGATCGAAGATACCGAAGTCTGTCGCGAGCAATCCGACGACCAGCGTGATTAACGATAACGTCAGGGCAAAAATGACAGCACGTTCGATTCGTTCATTCCATGATGTCGCCTTGATCCCGATGACACCACCTCGTTCCAGTAACCATGCACTCCCGATTAATAGAAGCAGACCCGGTAAGGACAGCAAGAAGTGTCCTGAGAAAATATGAAAATCAAGTTGATCGATAGCTTTTTGAATATCGGAGAACTGTTCTGCATCGTTACCTACCACTTCTGTAAGGAAACGTGACTTCAAGTCTTCACTTGATGTGAGCTGGAGACCAGCAAGGGCAACGAAGGCAAGGAAGAAGAACATACCGAATGTACTAAAATCATCCCCCATGTTTTGTTGAACAGTCTTGATTCCTTCTAATGCCGGGTTATCACTGAGGAGACCAAGCATGATGAACAATAAGACGATGATTGCAGCAAAACAAATGACGGCAGCGATACTACCGATGGCAAGACTCGGATTCCCAAGCGATAGATTGAATCGTGATAAAAACGATTGTCCGCGCTCTTTCCATGGAAGATTCACATTCCAATCCTGTGACTTCCACTTCTTACGAATGTCGTCCATACCCGGAAGGCGATCCACAAGCGAGCCTTCTGACGTCGCCGCGATAAGGCGCGAATGTCCACAATTCGGACAATAGGACGCACGACCATCCATTTGTGTACCACACCCGACGCAGAAATGAGTTGCTTGTTCGAAACGGATTGGACGGGCTTGCTTATCCAGTGACGTTCCGTCTACTTCGCAATACTGGGCGTGGGGAGCATGTGCTTGACCACAGGTCGAACAATACTTCATACGCGTTGCCCCATTTCCGATCCACAACATGTACAGAAATGCTGATCATTACGTTGTGGCGTATGACATGTCGTACATGCGACTTTCGCTTGTTCGTTCTCACGCGGGACGGACGTGCCGCATTTACCACAGAACTTCGCGCCTGGCTCAAGTGGTGTCCGGCATGACTTACATTGTTTTTGTGCAGCTTCGACTTCCATCTCATCAATCCGTGACAATGCACCGAACACGAGTACTTCTTGCGCAAGAATGTCCTCGATTTCTTGACGACGTCCTTCGCTCCGCAGCTTCATGTAATGACGCTCTCCGATTTCATACAACAAGCGTCCTTTTTCACGTCGTGCCTGCTCCGCCTGATCCTGTAATTCTTTTGCTGTCATCCCTTGAAAACGTGATTTAACTGTTTGCCAATCCATCATCTTTGTTGCCCCCTTATTTTTATTTAATGTTCGTTGCCTGTTGAATTCGGAACCCTTCCTCATAGCTATCTTCTGAACTACCATATGTGAAGAGATAGCGGAAGAGTGACTTCGATGTTGATTTTCCTGGTGATTCACTCGCATACGTATACAGTTCACCTCGAATATATGTTGTCGCCATGACTTCGATGCCGACCGTATTCCCGTACTCGACAAACTTCGCTGACGAACGATCAATCGATGCATTCATGAACTCTCCGTCCCACTCCAAGTCCTTTCGGCTCCAATCGTCATAGTTCTTTTGTTGTTTCGCAAGGTAAGACGCATCATCCACGAGCGAGAAATAACTCGTATCCTGATAGGTTGCCGCATCGACCCAGTCGGACGCATGCTGCTCGACAACTCCTTGAAGTTGGTTCAGCACGGCTTCTGATGGTTCGAACGTGAACGTCGCTTTTTTGGTATCCGGTTTGACGACAATCTCATCCGATGTCTCCTCCCCCCATGGGAATGAATTCTCAATCGAGAGTTTGATGCCGTTCTTCGGGATCGGTCCATAGTTCTTCAAATCCGATACTTGTTTAGATGTCGACTTTCCATCAACGATCAAAAAGGCATCCGGATACGTCTGATCTAGCTCGATCGCATTTCCTTTTAACGTGATTTCAAATTTTCGATTTGCAGCGTCAAGCGTCAATGGATTAATTGTGACATCGCTCGACTCTTTTCCGTATTCGCCGTCATACGCGACTTTGGCATCCATTAATCCCGGGTAGACACCGTCCATCATGATACCTTCCGCCGACGCTTTACTACTTTCCGTTCCGACCGGATTCACGAGCGTGACCTTCGTTCCTTTAAAGTTACTGATGACTTCCGTTTTAACACTATCGAGGCGTAAACGGTAATCCTTAAAGATCCCGAGTTGACGACCACTTGCTACGATTTGACCGGGAACGTCACTTTCGTTTTCTGCCTGAATTGAAGCACCAGCCATTAATAAATAATCCATGAATGATTTCTTTTGCTCTGGCGTCTCTTTCAAGGCATCTAAGAAACGCTGCGCCATCTTCTGATCAATTGGCTTTCCATTGAACTCCGTATGCTCAGCGAGTAATATCGCATCGTCTGAGCGAATCGCATCCCGCACCTGATTTGTCGTCGCCTCGACCGTGAACCATTGTGTCGCGAGTCCATAATACGCGCCACCTGCTACGACCAATAATCCAACCGTTAAAAGAACGGCTTTTGCAGACTTACTCATTTTATTAGGACGGACCGGTCTGACGTCGCGTTCTTTTTCTACTGGTTCTACTTGTTCTACATGATGTTCCAATTCATCACCGCAACTCGGACAAAACTTCAAGCCACGTTTTGCAGCATCCGAACAATTCACACATGCCATGACAAATCTCCCTCTCTATTTCTTAATTTTGATTAGTAAAAAATAACCACAGAAAATTCTAACATGTTTTTATTACATTTACTATTTATTGTAAAAAATTATTAATTACATACTTTTGTGAATGTATGTAAAAAGTTATTATCTTCATCAAAAAAACTCATGTTGTATAAAAAACCTTCACTCCTAAAGGAGAAAAGGTTGAAACGAATCATAGATTTGTCGCAGAAACACCAAATAGCGGACATTTCTTTTTATAACGTAGTCAATCCAAAACAACGCTTTTTTACTGATATTGTAGATAGAGACGTATCTCGAGTTAAGATCCTCGATTCAAAAGATTGCTAAATGCCTTGAGCATCATCCCTCTATGATTTCACAAGAACCGAGGCCAAATCCGCACTAAGATGCTTACTATGTCAATCAAACAGATTACAGGACGTTTATTCCAAGAGGACCAACCATCATTCAAAGCGATTTATCGTGGGATCTGGAATGACCTTATTAAGGCTCATGCTGGCCTTCTGTGTCCAAAACCACGCGAAGCGCGCAGAGACGCTTCAATATCGGACTATCAATCAGCAAACGCCCTTCTGAAGCGAAAGAATGTCAAACATTCGATAATCAAGAATTCGATACTGTCGGATAAACGAAAGCGTCTGTCGCGACGTTCGTCAAGCGAAAGAGTCGTTTCTACAATTACGTTATCGATGTCTAACCGTTCTTTTGACTTAATGGAAGAGGCGATTCATACACTCCATGCTTCTTTCCCTGCCGGAACACTTCAGACTGCGACGACAGACCGTGGGAAAGAGTTCAGTTGTCATTTGCGAAACGTTAGGAGTATCCATGCACTTCACTGATTCGTACTCTTCCTGGCAATGTCGGAGTAACAAAAACGCTATTAGTTTTTTCCATGAATTCTTACAGAAGGAAGCAGATTTTAGCAAGCTCAGTCGTTCTGAATTCGCTCAAACGCTATCCTGGATCCGTGCGCATATAAAGAAAATGTATCAACCGAAAAATTGTATACGAGGTCTTCTCGGAAGAGGTGCTGCACTTAATTTGACAAACTGTCTCATGTACAACAGCATGCATTATCCGTTTGTTTTTTTCCGAACACCCCCGAGGATAAGTAGAGTTATCCTGAAGCGACGCGCGACAAAACAAGGGTTTGCCTCGGTCAATCGTCGATATTTAGTTGGAAAACGAGACGAACAACTTTTGAAAGCTCAGAAAACCGTTGGCATGATTCAAAAAAGATAGTTTGAAAAGAGAGGATAACTCTACTTATACTAAAACTACCGCGGAATACCCTTCGATATGCATATCCGAAAGACTGGACCCTTCCCATGAATGAAGCCTTACACCACTGGCTCCCCCTCATCAATTCACTCCTGCACCGCCTCTCGATTCACCCGAACGAACACGATGAATGCCGGCAAGCAGCGTTGCTCCGCCTCTGGACATCCATCGAATCTGGCAAGGAATTATCAATCACGTTCGTCCGCATTCGGGCGCGCGGCGCGATGCTCGACTATCTCGCCAAACGGACTCGCACACTGACGACCGAAGTCGCCGTCGAAACCCTGCCGGAACTGCCTCGTCAACAAACTGTTTCCTTCCCTTACTTGCTGAACGAACTCGAACACGCCCTCTCCCCGAAAGAATTCACCTTCCTTCAGGCAATGATCGCTGGAACGGAAGGAACACTCGGCTACTCCGACGCCCGTCTGCGCTCCCTCAAGTCAGACTTGAAGCGGAAAGTCGAAGGCATCCTCCTATGATGACGTTCTACCTCGACCGCTTACTCGCCTTGATTGAGGCTTCCCCCACCTACAGTCGCCTGACAAAAAAAGCCTATCGTTCGGACGTCCGCCACCTCTGTCGTCATGCGACGGCCCTCGATATTCCGTCACTCCGAAGATACATCACACTGCTTCACACGACCTATGCCCCGACGACCGTCGCCCGGCGGATCCATGCCTTAGCGACCTTGTTCGATGCCCTCGTCGCGGAGCGGTCACTTGCGAAAAATCCTCTCAAGCAGATTAAGAAACCGGCTCGTCCGAGTCCGAAACTACGGACGGCCTTCAGCTATCCGGATGCCCGTCGTGTCATCGACACGCTGACCGATGAGGCGACGTATGCGTTTTACTTTTTACTGCTCCATACCGGACTCCGGTTCAGTGAAGCCCACCAATTGACGTGTGCCGATCTCGATTTTACGGAGCGTCACCTGTTCGTCCGCCACGGTAAAGGCGACAAATCCCGTTTTGTCCCGTTGAACGACGAATTGACGGACGTCCTGTTGCGGTACATTGAGACGGAACGACCGGACGGCGAGTACGTGTTCCTGACCGATCAAGGGCGACGGTTACGTCCCGACACGACACGGAAACAATTGCGGCAGGCGAGCGACGTGTTGCTCGGACGGACGTTACGTCCGCACGACCTCCGGGTGACGTTCGCGACGACCCTTTACCGGGAACACCAGACCGACTTGCTGACGGTCATGCGGTTGCTTGGTCACAGTGACGCGAAGACGACGCAACAGTACATCTTGCCGTCGGCTGAAGTCGCCCGTTCGTCGATCAACCGTCTTACGCCGACAAAACATCGACGACTCGTCTGAGCTTTGTCTCCTCACTCAAGATATAGCCTTCCGTCGTCTCCGACCGGGCATGTCCGAGCAGGCGTTGAATCTCGAGTAACTTACAGCCTGCCGTCTGGTACAGGTAGGTCGCGTAGCCGACACGTAAATCATGCGGACGGAGCATCCGTCCCGACCGGGCGAGAGATTGGTTGCGTAACGCATCCCGCGCTCCTTGTTCGTGGATCGCCTTACCGCGGACGGAGCAAAAAACGTACCCTGTCACGCGATCTCCAATGAACGCTCTTAGCTTCGTGACCAAATGGCGCCCGAGCGGTACGGTCCGCAAGCGTCGTCCTTTGCCGTGCCGGACGAGTAACGTCGCCGTCGCAAACTGAATGTCCTCAATCGACAACAAACGGGCCTCCATGAAGCGGAGGCCCGTTTGGCTGATGAATTCGAAAAAGAGACGGTACGTCGGATGCTTGATTTGCCGGATGACATCGATTGCCTCCAGTAACGGATAACCGTCCCGTTGCCGGACGTGCTGATGGACGATCGGTCGAACTTGTTTCATTGGATTGACCTTAAGTCGTTTCACTCGAACGAGTTCATTCCCGAGTGCCATCAACGCATGATACCGCCGCAGTGCCGTCGCCGGTTTATACTGTCCGATGACGTGATCAAAATACGTTTGGAGGGACTTGACCGACCACTCGCCACACGCCTTCTTCAGCTGCCGTAAATCACTGCGGTAAGCTTTGATCGTCAGCGCCGAATACGTCGCGTGCGTGCTAAGGTACTGCTCGAGATAGTCGAAGTGGGTCATGGTTAATCCTCCTCATAATTGGTCTAGTAAAAGGATTCCCTTTCCAAGAGCTTTCAAGCATGGAACAGACAATCATTTCATGCTATGCTTATCCAATAATTGTAACAAAAAGGAGAATCTTTATGGAAATCTTAGTAACAGGAGGCGCCGGTTATATCGGTAGCCACACGTGTCTTGAACTGCTCCAAGCAGGATATGACGTCGTCGTCATCGACAACTTGAGCAACAGTCAAAAAATCGCCCTCGACCGGATCGAGCAGCTCGCGGGAAAACCGGTCACGTTTTATGAAAACGACGTGATGGACATGACAGCGCTCGAACAAATCTTTACGCAGCATGACATCGAAGCCGTCATTCACTTCGCCGGTTTGAAAGCCGTCGGTGAGTCTGTCGCCTTACCGCTGTCGTACTATAAGAACAATCTCGTCAGTTCACTCGTCTTGTTTGAGGTCATGGCGCGACACAACGTCAAAAAACTCGTCTTCAGTTCATCCGCGACCGTCTATGGTGTGCCGGAAACGACACCGATTGACGAGTCGGCGCCACGCTCGACGACGAATCCGTACGGCGCGACGAAATTGATGATTGAACAGATGCTTGAAGACGTCGCGGCGTCCGACACGGACTGGGAGATTTCCCTGTTACGGTACTTCAATCCAATCGGTGCCGATATCAGTGGATTGATCGGGGAAGACCCGAACGGTATCCCGAACAACTTGATGCCGTACGTCACGCAAGTCGCAGCCGGACGTTTGGATGAGCTCAGTGTCTACGGACAGGATTACGAGACGCCGGACGGGACAGGGATTCGGGATTACATCCACGTCGTCGATCTTGCGAAAGGGCACCTCAAAGCACTCGAGTATAAGCACCAAGGCATTGAAGCCTTTAACCTCGGGACAGGGACCGGCTCAAGCGTTCTCGATTTAGTGACGACGTTCGAGTCAGCGACCGGCATCGACGTCAAACGCAAGTTCGTCGACCGTCGTCCGGGTGACGTCGCCGCCTGTTATGCGGATGCGTCAAAAGCCGAACGCCTCCTCGGCTGGAAAGCTGAAAAAACGTTATATGACATGTGCCAGGACGCTTGGCGCTGGCAGTCACAAAACCCGGAAGGCTATCCGCGTGAAATGAACCGCAGCTGATGACCGTCCACAAAAAAGCCTGAATCCGAGTAGCGAGATGCTACTTCGATTCAGGCTTTTTTTGTTAGGCCGAGCGCCGGTTCAATCGTTCCCCGACGCGGGTGAAGCGGGTTGAGCGCTGGCGCGGCTCATAGCGGCAAAACGTATGGAAATCGATCTCATTGACGTACTGAATCAAGCGGATCAAGGCGTAGGCGAACGTCACCGTCGACCCTAATGCGAAGCTCAGACCGAATCCGTCATATCCGAACGGTGCTAACGCAACCGCGAAGACGCCGTTGACGGCGAAGAACAGCAGTGACGTGATACAGGCCCCGCGCTGATCTTCAAAATAGAGCAACAGTAGCGTCAAGACGAGGACCATCGCGTTCGAGAAAGCACCGATCGTCGTCATCTGGAAGATGCTGATCGTCTCCTTCGACAAGGCGAGACTACTGAGCAAGGTCGAGGCAAAAATCAGGACGAACAGCGTGAACAGTCCCTGATTGCGGACGAGTCGCTGGAGCTCTTGCCGTAAAATCAGCAGCATCGCCGCCTTCGCCTTGTTGATTTGCTGGAGCGTCCCGCCCTCATTGACGTAACCGTAAAAGACACGGTAGCGCTCGTAGAAACGGGTCTCGACGGAGATGACGAAGATCGTCATCGTCGGGATGACCGTCAAGTACGAGAGGAAAATCGCCGTATCGTAGACGGGGTGATACCGGAACGTCCCGAGATGGACGGCTCCGCCTTCTGAGAACCAAATCACCCAGTTGCTGACCCAGACACCGATGTTGTAGAGGAAGCTCGTCCAAAACAATGCCGGATGCCGGTCGAAGTAACTGAGGTAACTAAACGGATCTTTCGTTTCCCGGTTCGGGAACGTCAATAACATCGCCGTGAACAGACCGAACAACGTCACGAGCATCCCGAGCGTAAAGCCTGCCGTCAACGCCATGCTCGTCGCGAACGGTGCCGTCAAGTACGGCATTAAGAAGCGGTCGATCAAGAGGACGGAGATGATCGATACTGTCGCTCCCCCTAAGAAGCTATAGGCGACGGCTTGATAAAACTTCGCCGCACTCAGGAATAAGAACTGCACCCAAATCAGGTTGATCGTCAAAAAGAGAATCAAAATCAACAAGTTCGACAGGAACGGCAACTCGGAGAACGTCAGGAAAACCACGTAGAAGACGGCGGCAATCGCGATCGTCATCTTCGTCATCCCGATGAACGTCGGGAAGATTTCCTTGTAGCGCTTCTCATAAAAACAATCGGCGAGATACCGCGTGACGACGAGTTGCTGAATCCCGAGGATGACTTGTGAAAAGATGAAGCAGTAGGAAATCGTCAAGTTGAACGTCGTCCGTTCCTCGAACGAAGCAATCGATAAGTACGTCGTCAACCACTGCGTCAAGGCGATCGTGACGATGACGATCAACCAGGGACCGGATGTGACGAGCCCTGCGAAGGCGTACGCCTTCAGACGTGCTGAAAAATAATCTTCCTGGAACAGCTTTTGGAGCTTAAACCCGATGCCCGCCATATGCCAGCCCCCTTTCTTCATAAAGTGCCACGTACTCGGCGATGAACTGGTGTGTCTGATAGTATTTCAAGGCCCGTTTTTTGCCGTTCTCCCCGAGTTTTTTCGCATCCGCGCGATGCGTAGCGAACCATGCACAGCGCTCGGCGATCCGTCCGGGATTGACCGGCGGGACGACGAACCCGGCTGGTCCGTAAGGGTCGTCTTCGCGTCCGTTAATCAATTCGGAGCAAGCCCCGACATCGGTCACGATCCACGGGACACCGGCTGCCATGCCTTCGAGGACGGCGAGCGGTTGCCCTTCCGAGATGCTCGTCAACAAGCAGACGTCAAACGTCGGCAAGTAGGCGGCGATGTCGACCTTGCCGGCGAGCGTCACATACGGATCAAGTTCTAACTGTTCGATCAACTGTTGGCACTCGGTCGCATATTCCTCGTCCTCGTCGAGCGGTCCCATGATCGTCAGCTCGAACGCGACGTCCATCTCTTGCAGGACCTTCGCCGCATGAATCATCGTCTTGATGTCCTTGATCGGGACGACGCGGACGATGGCACCAATCTTCAGAATCGGTCCCTTTTCGATGACTGGTAAACTCGACAGACGGACGGCATCGATACCGTTCGGGATGATCCGCAGCTTCGCCGCTGGTGCGCCGAGTTCTTGTTGCAGTTCACCGTTGCGGTCGAACAGCGTGATGACGTCATCGGCTTCCTGGTAGGCTTCTGCTGACAAGTGGTGGAAGAAGCGAATCCAGTGTGCCCGGTATTCGATCGGAATCCATGTCGCTTGCAACAGTTCCTCTTCCCGCTCCCGCGAGTAGATGCCGTGCTCCGTCAAGATGTACGGTACGCCCTGCCGTTGTTTGATCGCACTCGCGACGAGTCCGGCATATCCGGTCGACGCCGAGTGAATCAAGTCGACTTGCGGTAACTCCGCCTGCAGTAACTCGAGGACCGGCGTATACATGCTCCGCCACATCCAGAGGTAGTCGATGAAGGAGCCGGATTGTTTTTCCGTCTCGTAACTCGTCTTGACGAGCTCGAAGAAGAGCCGGCTCGCGAAGAAGTGCTCCGACGTCCCGACTGCTTGTTCGAAAATCGGGAAGACCGGTGCTTCGACGTGTTGGAACGTCATCCATTGTTGAATCAACCGCCCTTGTTCTGCCGACAGGACGTGTTTCGGTTTCGGACGGTCGTATTTGAGGTCAAGTGATAAGTTCGTCACACCCGTCACGTTGTCCGGTAAGTTGTATTTATAATCCGCTTCCGTCAGTTGCGTCGGTGTGATGGCGATGATTTCAAACTGATGCATCGGCATCTGCTGAATCACCATGTGGACCCAGCTCGCGACACCGCCGCTGACATAGGGATAGCTGCCTTCGACGACTAAACCAATCTTCATTCTGTCCCCTCCTCAATCGGTAACGTGACCGTTGCTTTCGTCAACGTGACTTGATACAACGTCTCGCCTGCAAGCGCGCGAATCGTCCCGAAATCGAACGTCCCCGTCTTGAGGTGGTGCCCCGGAGCGACACGGACGAGCATGACCGATGGCTTCAACATGTTCGTCCCGTTGATTTCAATCGTCTTGTCCGTATAGGTGACGTTGATGTCCGACTGCTGGTACTGGACGTATTTTTCATACGCTTCGTACTGAGTCAAGCTCTCGAGGTACGGATACATCGTCTTGACGTCGCGGAACATCGCTTCGATCGTCTTCTCCATTTCTGCCCAGCCCTTCCCTTTCGACCGGTCTTCATCGAGCACGTCATCCGGGTGGATGAAGTGACTGAACATGCCGAAGTTCGCGACGGCGTCCGCCATGACGAACGTATCTTCTGCCGTCTCGTTGTAGCCGCTCGAGATCCGTGGGAAGTTGTAGAGATTTTGATGGACCTTGTCCGGTCCGAACTCTTGGATGTAGCTGCCCATCGACGGATCTCCTGAGTAGAGCGAGGCGACGATCAACTTGTCTTTAAAGACATCATTGAGTGCCGTCAAACCCGTCTCGTTGATGATGTTCGACGGTGGAACATAACTTTGAATCGACTCGTTCGGGAAGTAATAGTCGTGCGTCCCGATGACTTTCTTTAACGCACTTTCCATCTCGTCCTGATTCTTCCACGGGACGTAACCGAGGTTCGGATCAAGCGTTTCATCGGCGACGACGAGGGGCTGGTGATTGAAGCCGTGCAGTCCGATTTCCCCGCCCATCTTCAGCAGACCCCGCCCGTAGTTGAGCATCGGCGTGCGGATTTTTTCCGACAAGTCGTCCGTCGTCTCTTCCGTTGTATTCTTATAGCTGCCGATGAGAAAGCCGGTATAGGTGACATCTTGTTCGTCGGCGATTCGTTTCATGTCACGCCACCAGATTTCTTTAAAGAACTCCTTGATCGTCCGGTTATAAGTCTTCTCGATTGCGGCGTTCGTATTCCCGGGGACCGGTGACGGGAAGTCATCGAGATGCGTCACTTTGATTGCCGCCTGTTGACTGACGAATGACGGGAACAATAACGCCAATGTCTGGAGCATTAAACCGCGTGAGTTTTTCTCAGCGAGCGATGTCGTGTTCCAGAACAGGACTGTTCCCTTGCCGTACGATGATGTCCAAAGAATAGGTTCACCGGACGCCGTGATTTTGACGTCAGCCTTTGGTAGCAGCTCGACGTCGGCGATACTGTGGGCGAACAAGTTCGACGAGTCCGGCAGATCGACGAAACCAGGGAAGATTTCTTCCTTGAATGTCAATCCGTTGATGCCGTCTTTGAAATCACCGAACTGTTCCACCCCGACGAGCTCCGCCCAGTCCTGATTGATGAAGCGTGCTGCAATATAAAGCCGTCCGCCGTCCTTGACGAATTGACGAATCGTTTCGTACGGCCAGTCACGTGAGTGCTCTCCCGCTAAAACAAGCACGGTCCGCTTGGACGGCTCCAATTGCTCGATTTCTTTGATTGAGATATTCGTATACGGGACTTTCGCGTACTTCAGTGCATATTTAAAGTTCGTCAAGACACTTTTTGAGAGCTCGCCTTTATCCTGATGGATATAGACTTGTACCGGTTGTCCGTCCATCTGTCCCTCCTTGCCCGACATCGTCTGAAACGTCTTTTGTTGCGTCTCCTCGGTCGGAATCAGGCGATGTCCATAATCAAGACGTAACAACTGGACGACGCCGATCGTGACGAGCAGAATCGCGAAGACGGCGACGACGTAGGTCGTGATTGATTTTTTCATAGTTCCACTCCTTCCAGCCGGTCCAAAATGTAGCATTTGTCGTCCGGAATGTCGTCCGGTGCGACGTGTGTTTTTAGTTGTGTCACGAGTGGGGCCAGCTTCGTCCAGTCCCCTCTCGTGAAGTGATATTCGATCGCCAGCATGTAGCCGTCCGCTTGCTCCGGGTAGTGCATGATCAAGCGTTCATAGTAGCCGAGTCCGTCCGCGACGTCGCCTTTTGCGAGTGCGAGCTTGCCACACGCCTTCAAGCACGTCGCGTCCGCCGGATACTGGATCCGCATGTCTTGTAAATACGATCCGAACCGATCAAAGATCCGTTTTTGCATGCTGTCATCAAGCAGTCCACTTTCGATGAAGGCTTCGAAGGCGTCAATCAAGTGGTAATACGTCGTGACATGCCCCGGATTAAGTTGTTCCTCGCGACTTTTAATCGTCGCTTCGTACCGGTCATATAACGTATTGCGGACCGTCGCCGCGTAGTGGACCGTCTCCGAGTCGGCATGGTCGAGCCCGAACTGGAGGTACTTCCCGGAGTCGGCAATCGATGTCGTCGTCAAGCGGACGATCGATTGTTTCCGTTCCTTCGCGTCCATCGCCATCGCTTCGCCCATCGGCACCAAGTCGATGTTGTCAGCAGCCTGTTGTTGCAGTCCTTCCAGGTTGACGACGTCGAACTCGATGTAGTCATCGTAGTCGAGCAACGTCTTGTCTGACGCGTATCGTCTTGCGATCAGCCAACTGACGAGACCGAACAGTTCACCGAGTAACGGGACGAAATAACAAATCAGGGCGATCCATTTGACGAGACCACGCTGTGCCGGGGCCATCCGTACCGTGATGAGTTTCGTGACGAGAAAGACGATGACGGCATGAATCAGGAAAAATAACAGGACGAAGAACATCATCATCCAAGATTCCCTCCTTTTCGTGCGAACAACTCTTTAATCCGTTGTTTGAATCCTTCAGCGTTCTCTTGCGGTGTTCCCGGTAAGAGGAAGTGGAGCATTTGATTCGTCTCGTCATAGCCGATGATGTCGATTTCCCGCATCGACTGGCGTAAGATTAATTCCATTTCAATCAACGACAGCTGGACCTGTTCGACCGGCAAGACGACCGTACTGTACGGTTGATCGTAATGGTCGGCCCGGTGTTGTTGGAGTGCAACCTTCTTATTGAATGGCTCGATTTGATAAATCCGTGTTCCTTCAATCAAATCACCACGCGACGCATTCCATTCCATCGTCAACGCTTTTTCGATTCGTGTCCCGGTCCAGTCGAGAATCAACTGCATGATGTTCATCTCGTAACTCGTCAGGCGGTTGAAGTCGATCGCCTGAATGACGACAACTTCCTGAATCTTCCCGTCGTAGCGGATCGGTGCGATCAGCAACGGGACGTCCGTCTCGTCCATCGTCCGGATTGAGATCGCATTCGTCTTGAACATCCGTTGATAGATGCCGGTCGACGGATCGATGAATAGTGTTTGCGGCAAGACCTCTTTCTCACCGAACCGGACGTGGAGTCGTAACGTCCGTTTTGACGCATCGACGTGATAGATGGCAAGATTCTCTGCCTTGAACGAACGTTTCAAGACATCGACGAGGCGATCGCGGACGATGTCGGCCGCCGTTTGGTCGAGCTCGAGTCCGACTTGGTAGATTTTCGTTAACGTATGATCCGAGTCGAGGACCTTCTTTTGCATCGTCGACTGCGACAGCCGGAGCTTTTCGACCGTCTCGAGCAAGTGGTTGTTTTCTTCGACGACTTCTTCGTGGCGGAGCCGTAGCGATAAGTAGCGTTCCTGGAACGAGGTACTGAAAATCCCGCAGACCATCGCGACGAGGAAGTGGAAGATGATCCAGCTCAGTTCCGTCCGGTCGTATAAAAATAAGAGAATGTCTGATCCTTCGACCGACAAGAAAAACAGGTGGTACAGCATCGTCATCGTGAAACTGACGAACGCCCCGAGCAGACCATAGCGGAGGGCGAACAATAAAATATAAAAGATTAACGGATCAATTGCCCAATTCGAGACCGAAAGGCTAAACATATAGTCAAAGAAACCGATAAGTAAAATACTAGCTAGCATTTCTATCCATTTGACTGTATTTCTATGCTGTGTGTAAATCATGGCACACTCTCCTTAAAATAGTTATTTACATTTTTGTTAGCAGTGGTAAGATTTAGTCAAACAGGCAATTACAACTAAATATCGAGAAGGGCAAACTTACTGAAAAGTAAGGGCGCAAAGACATGGGTCGTCGATCTTCGGATACCGATCGCCAGTCTGCAATGCCGCAGCCGCTCTCTGATAAAAAATCAGGAGGCTACTAACCATGGGTATTATCTCACTCAAACGCGTGACGTCTTTTTTGTGCATTCTTTTTTTAGGAGTGTTACTGATGACACCAATCACGGGCAAAGCTCAATCAACGAATCCACTCGATTCCGTCAGCTCGTATAAGGTCTACTACGATGCACCGACGAAATCAAAAATCAAGAAGATGCAAAAGTACGATGTCATGATCATCGAACCGGTCTTTTATTCAGCGAAACAAATCGCAGAAATTCAAAAGTACGGCACGAAAGTCTACGGCTACATCAACACGATGGAAGCCGACAACTGGAACACAGACTTGATGGCGCAATTAAAGGAATCAGATTTCTTCCACCGTGATGGACAACGTGTTCACTACGCGGAGTGGGATTCATACTTAATGGACATCAACTCGAAGCATTACCAAGCGGTCCTCATGCAAGAAGTCGAAAAGCAGGTCGTCAATAAAGGACTCGACGGTGTCTTCTTGGATACAGTCGGCGACATCGACAACGAACATGCCGACCAACCAAAGATTCTTGAGCAGCAGCAAGTCGCGATGACGAACTTCTTAAAGAGCGTCAAGACGAAACATGCGGACCTCTCATTGATTCAAAACTGGGGCTTCGGGACATTAAAATACCATACGTACCCGTACATCGATGGCATCATGTGGGAAAGCTTCAACTACTCGACGGTCGCAAAAGACCAATGGTCAAAAGACCGGATGGCAGATCTTCAGGAGTTGAACGAAGAAGAAGACATCAAGACATTGACGATTTCTTCTAAGCAAGGTGCGAAAAGTGCGCAGTACGCGAAAAAGAATGGGTTCATACATTTGAAATCAAACGTCGATCTTGATTATAATAAATTTTAACCTACTTGTAACATAATTGCATATTTCCACATTAAATTCCATTATTTCCGAGTATGAAATGAATAAACTTTAAAAAGAGCACAGGTTTTCCTGAGAAGTTCAGGAGATTCTGTGCTCTTCTCATTTCCAATAAAACTAGTAAATTAAATGAATATATACAATATTTTACAAATATAAAATTTAACTATATATTTTAAGAAAGTATTTATATAGATTGGATGACAACAGTATGTTTTATACATCATTTATGATTTTCTGCACTATTTTCACGTCCATCTACGCGCTCATGAAAATATATTACGGAAGTACCTGTCACTCGAACACTTCGCGTGATGCCGGACTTGGGATCTTATTTGGCGGAATCAGTGTTCTTTTACTGGATTACGGACCGAGTGCACTTCAACCGCTTGCTTATATGCCGTTTGTCTTACTCTTATTCGCTGGAGCACGTGTTCCGACTTATATCGCCGTCTCTTTTGTGTCTGCGTATTTAATTGCTATCGCCCATCCCTTTTCATTTCTTCCATTGATTGCTGTGATTTTTTATGATTTGTTTCAAGTGCGGGGACGGATTCAGCACTCTCTCCTCACACATTTCCTGACGTTAAACGGGTTTGGTCTACTGGTCCTTCTTGCGATGTTGCGGTCCCTGGATGGAAGTATGCATACGTCACTCACAGATTTACTTCACCAAACGCTCTTACCGGTTCTTTTCACGACGCTCTCTTTTTTCTATTTGATGAGTGAGCGCCAAGGACGTCTAGTCCGCCTGACCTCCTATCAGCATTTGGCAGAACGCGATACATTGACCGGGTTACCAAATCGCTATGCTTGGGAACTTCAGGCGGAACGTGTGGCGAAGCAAGCGACCGTCTATCATCTGCTGACATTGGACCTCGATCAGTTCAAACAGGTCAACGATCGGTACGGTCATTTAAACGGCGATGCCGTGCTCGAACAATTTTCGATGATTCTCGAACAGAATGCCCGTCAGGCGGACATTGTCGCCCGCATGGGAGGCGAAGAGTTCTCCGTCCTTCTGACGGACCTGCCGATTAAACAGGTGTGGCAGATCGCAGAACGGATTCGCTCTGAAGTTGAACAACACACGTTCCGTCTGCTCGACGGCTCCTCGATACATATCACGACATCGATCGGTCTGTCGTCCGGAAAACAGGACATCCCCGTCCAACACTCGATGGAGTTATCTGACAAAGCGTTGTATCAGGCAAAACGTTCCGGTCGGAATCTTGTCCGGATTGTAAGCCATCTGTTGTAACACAAAAAAATGGGGCTGACTCATAAGTCGCTCCAAGATTAAAGGAAATAGGGAGGAAGATTTCCAAATTTACTCCGGAAATCTTTCTCCCTTCGTTCAGTTCAATCTAGAGATATCCTCACTTTTGAGTCAGCATCGTTTTTTTAGAGTGAAATGGAGATGAGACATGCGATATCGGATCGATCATCATAAATTATGATTGAACTTTCGCCGACCTGATATTCATATTGACGCTTGATGCCTTAACGGGCAATCTATTTATTTGCATATTCCACCGTATAGTCGGCAGTTTCACCATTTGACCATTTTTTATTTTTTCAAACGTATGCAGAATTTTACTTTGTTGTAACTAATACTCAGACAGAGCAGGAATCGAGAAAAAACGAGTCCAAGTTGATTAGATTTTGGATGTTTCATGGTAACCGTACTGTAATAGAGCATACCTTTAATTAAAGAACCGTGAAACATACCATCAGAATTAGCCAAACTACTTGACCCTTTGATCTGATTATACGGAGTCGAGAACGCATACACTCCTTCAAAAGTCTCAGTTTCCTCGATACTGGCCCAGTGACGTTTAAACCAATCTGAAGTTCGATATATTTGAGAGCGGGACTTGTTTCACGTTCGCTTTCA
This sequence comes from Exiguobacterium sp. QJM3NY_9, assembly GCF_056173545.1. Lineage (NCBI taxonomy): Bacteria > Bacillati > Bacillota > Bacilli > Caryophanales > Exiguobacterium > Exiguobacterium sp. QJM3NY_9. Next base: position 2,638,541 of record NZ_CM149679.1, read on the forward strand.
GCGTTACCGTCTGTCCTTCGTAAGTTGCTAGTGTATAACTGCCTGGCTTCACTCCATACAAAATTCCTTTTTTTTGGATTTGGACCGTCTTAGAAGTCGTCGACCAGCTGACTTCGGAGTGAGTAGTAACGTTCTTCCCCTTAAATCGGTCGAAAGACACCTGCAGTGTCTCCTTTTTCACAATCCAATAGAAGTATGTGTCTTATCGATTCTATCCGCTCGATAACAATACGTCCTGCATATAGATTAATATGTTTCCAGACGTCGAGCAGAATAGCTTTGCCCTGATTCGTCAATGCAATCGGTCTGACAGTGAAATCCTCCTTTTGATCAAGCTATGTATGTGCCTGACCGATCATCCACGCCTTCAAAACGCCTGCCTGCGCAGACGTTTTGAAGGCGTGGATGCAGCTGATCTAAATCCATTTTTCTCGTCATACACACGAACTTCCTGTGTATCACCTGCAACGACAAAATTCCTGCCGGCGTGATTTCTCGGAAAAACGTACAATCATGTGTATTGATTCGATGTGAGGAGTTCACCAAATTGTTATGGACCACGGGTGAATGTCACGACCTTTTTATCCAAGTCGTAACCAGTCAGCCTTCCTTCAATTGATTCATCTGCTAAAAAAACAATTGTATGCTAATTAGGCAGGAGAGCGACGTGACGTGTCTCATCGTCAGATAGAGCAAAATCACTGACGAGCTTCAGTTTTGAGATTGTATAATTTTCTTGCATTCTATATCGATTGCAGAGAGGATAAATTTTTCCCCTGCTACAATCCGAAACGGGTCTCCATAAAGCGGAGCCCGTTTGACTGATTAATGAAAAAATAGACGCTAGGTCGGGTGAGCAATACAACAAATCGTCTTAATGATGGGTGCGTTACAGTACGTGCTGATGCACAATTGCCCATACGTTCTCATCGAATTTTTCTGCAGCCGTCCCCCGGATTAGTTCATTTCCGAGAGCCGTCAAAGCATGATACCTTCACATCGCCGCCGGGCTGGCAGCGGCTGATCATGTCGTCCAAATAGGCTTACAGCTTCTTCGATTACTCGATGGAACAGGTCAAATCACTGCGGTATACTTTGATCGTGCGCGGACTGTATATCGTATGCTTCAGTAAATCCTGTTCCAAATAGTTGTAGTGGACCATTCGAAATGCCTCCTCTAGATGATGTACTAGAGAAATCCCCCGCTTCGATTCGTTTGAATCCTTGTGCCCCGTTCGTCTTACGCCCACTGTCCTTTCCAGTTTTTATTCAGCGGTCGCAGCGGGATGATCGCGAGCGGGCGATTGAGTAGAACACATTCTGCATTGTAATACAGATTGGTTACGCTTGATTCATTCAGCTCATTCAGGAGTTGTTGCTGGCAGCTTTTCCAGCGGAACGGTCGCCGTGTCGTATGATGGGCATCGGAAGCGACAAGCTGGGCGTATCCATTTTTCAGTAGCGCGAGCGCAAATTGGCGGACGTCTTTTCCGTAATCACCGGTAATACCCGCACAGGAGACTTGCGCGAATGCTCCGGCTTTAATCCAGTCCGCTAAGCGATTCGGCTGTTCCCGCAATGTCTTTTTCTGTTCGACATTAGACAAAATCGGACGGTATCCTTCGCGGATCATCGCCTCGATCCAATCTGACAACTCGAGTGAGTCGTCGTCCGGCACATCAATCAACACGTATTGAGAACTCGCAAGTGTCTGAAACATAACATTGTCGATGTCGTGTATTATGTCTTCATTAAACAGAATCTCGTGACCGGTATAGACAGTCAACGGAATATCCCGTTGCTGAAGCAGTACGTTGAATTCCGCCACAATCAAACCGACTTGAGCCGGTGTCGTATGAAAATTCGGCGGAGACAGATGCGGCGTCGCAATCAGATGTCGTATTCCTTCCGCCGTCGCTTGCCGTGCCAGCAGCAAGGATTGTTCAATACTTGAAGGACCGTCATCGACGAGCGGCAACAAGTGGCAATGAATGTCGACCATAATACCATCCCTCACTTTCATGTATGTATTTTTTGGTGAAGACTAAGGCATTGTCTCGTTTTTTTGATTATAATGTAAGACGATACGGACTAGAGAGGGGGAACGATTCATGCACCGTACATTAAAAGCACTCCAATTTTATACTTCACACTCGGAAGAACAGATCAGCCGGCTGCACGAAAGAATCCGTTCCAGCCTTGCGACGACTGAATCCTTGACGGAGACAATGATTCGTCTGACGGGATTTCCACCGCTCGTCTCATTTAAGCAGGACCATGCAACATCCGAGGACTGGGAAGCTTTTCTTGCCGGAACGCATCATGAGAGCCTGGCTGACTTTTACGGCATGCTTGTCGCCCGACCGATTCTTGAAGAAAGCGGCACAGAAGAAAAAGAAGAAGAGATTTCGGTCCTCGCCTACCCCAGACGAGCCAACACACCAAAACGCCGGAGTCACTTCGAGATTCGTTTACCTGTCTCCCGTCTCGTCCTTCCGTGGCGGTGGCTAGCATTGCTGATGTCTTGTTTCTTACTCGGAGCGGGTGCCACGTATCTTTACTTCCACTATAGCTCACCGGGTACATCATTGAAAACAATCGCGACGCCGGAAACACCTGCTGCCTTTGAACAAGAGGAAACGTACGGTACGGAGAATGTGGAAGAATTCGGTGTGCTGTACATTAAGCAGCGTAGCACTACGATCTATAAGGACCGTTCCTTAACGGATCCGCTATACGAAGCGGATTTTGGTGATGGTTATCTGATTCTGCAAACGAACAAAAACCTCACCCAGATTGACGTGACAGAGGAACTCAACGGGTATGTTTCAACAAAAGAGACATTTGTGCAACTGAAAACCGATCCGATTGCTGACGAAACACTACTCGCATGGGTCAAAGATCATCTGAACGTCTCCTTTACGAGTGACGTGACGACACTTTTTGGAGTAAAAGAAGCTGAACTATTGCGCCTTTACGGAGCGCCTGCCCGGACAGCATCCGATTCGGTCAACACATATTTGTTTTATAATGCTTATTATTTTACTTTACGCCAGGGAGAAGTCGTCGCTATCGATTGGCTGTCGACCGACGTCTCCAACAACGCACTCAGTAAGCTCGCTCCGCTTCAATACGAGTCCGCTTCGTCCGGTCTCGTCACGAGTAACTCGTACCGAATTCAACGCTTCGAGACCAAAACAGGCCGCAGTCAGGTTCGGCTCGCCGAGCAGATTTTTTAAGAATAATTGCATCCTTTTTCTCTTTCGCCTTTCCTTGTGGGTGCAAAAGAAACAGGATATTTTTTTGTATACTGTCTCTTTTTAAACCAGTCTAAGTTAACTAAAAATCAGTATATATTTTATTTGAAAGACGTATTCTAATATTAAGTGCAACACCTAGGAGAAAACACAAAAAAACCATAACGACCTCGTGTAGAATAAAGCTACCACACCACATTTAACGGAGGATTCGTTATGAGCTATGTTCACCTTACCGCATCAGAAAGAGTCAAAATAGAGACGTATCTCGAGTTAAGTTTCCCCATCCGAAAGATTGCTGGATGCCTTGGGCATAAACCTTCTACGGTTTCACGAGAATTGAGACGGAACTCACACTACAGCGCTATCCATGCCGACCAACGTTATGTGAAAGATGAATTGTAATATTAAGTGCAACACCTAGCTGAAAACACAAAAAAACCCATAACGGCCTCGTGTAGAATAGAGTTACCACATAAAATTCAACGGAGGATTCGTTATGAGCTATATTCATCTTAATACATCAGAAAGAGTCAAAAATAGAGACGTATCTCGAGCTAGGTTTCTCTGTCCGAAAGATTGCAGGACGCCTGGGGCGTCAACCTTCTATGATTTCACGAGAATTGAAGCGAAAAGAGAAGTGCGGTGCACGGAAGAAATGTTGCACTTAATTTGACAAACCGTCCTCTTTCAAAAAAAATCTCAAATCGCGGATTACTTTCCACGGTTCAGGATTTTTTAATACAGGCTTTTACGAAGACCGCCTACTTATTTACATATCAAGCGTCTTAATAAACGCTCTCAGTTCGTCACGCATCTCAGCGTCTTTGAGGGCATACTCAATCGTTGTCTTGACGAAGCCAAGCTTCTCTCCGACGTCATAGCGGCTTCCTTCGAAGTCATACGCATAGACCTGGCTGTCCGCATTCAATCGTTCGATTGCGTCCGTCAATTGAATTTCGCCGCCAGCGCCTTCTTCTTGATCCGCCAAATAATCAAAGATATCCGGTGTCAGAACGTAACGGCCCATGATTGCGAGATTCGAAGGGGCTGTTCCCGGGGCCGGTTTCTCGACGAACTGGTTGACTTCATAAATCCGACCGTCTTTTTTGTTCGGATCGATGATGCCGTAGCGGTGGGTATCCTGCGTACGGACCTCCTGCACGCCGATAACGGATTTTTCCGTTTGTTCGTATACATCCATCAATTGTTTAATTGCCGGTGTATCCGATTCAACGATGTCGTCACCGAGCAGGACCGCAAACGGTTCATTGCCGATAAATTGTTTTGCCGTCAAAATTGCATGTCCGAGACCTTTTTGCTCTTTTTGACGGACATAGAAAATGTTCGCAAGATTTGTCGAGAACTGGACTTTCTCAAGCAAATCAAATTTGCCGGATTGCTCGAGCGTGATTTCGAGTTCTTTTTGGTTGTCAAAATGATCTTCGATTGCCCGTTTATGTTTCCCGGTCACGATAATGATATCTTCGATGCCAGCTTTTGCGGCTTCCTCGACGATGTACTGAATCGTCGGCTTATCTAAGATTGGTAACATCTCTTTTGGCATTGCTTTTGTTGCCGGTAAAAAACGTGTTCCGAGTCCAGCTGCCGGAATGATTGCTTTTGTGATTTTTTTCATGTTTCCCCATCCTCTTTTACGTTACGTGATTGATTTAGCTTTGCAGTTCTTAGAGTAGACGACCTTATTTACCAAAATCAGGCGAGAATACGCCCACTTCTAAACGATCCGGGTGAAGCCCGAGTGAAAGTGGGAGATGAATCGCCACCCTCTCTTGCGGGTATATCCTTTGTAAGGAGGTGAACATCATGTTGACACACAAGGCCTACAAATTCAGAATCTATCCGACAAAAGAGCAGGAAATCCTGATCGCGAAGACCATTGGTTGTTCACACTTCGTCTTCAACCACTTCTTAGCGAAGTGGGATGAGATGTATAAAGCGACAGGGAAAAGGCTGTCCTACGGGTCTTGCTCGAAAGAACTCCCGTTGTTGAAGCAGGAGTTCGACTGGTTGAAAGAAGTCGATAGCACGTCTGTTCAAACGAGCGTCAAACATCTTGCTGATGCCTTTGACCGCTTCTTCAAGAAGCAGAACGAACGACCCCACTTCAAGTCGAAGCGGAACCCGGTCCAATCGTATAAGACCAATATTCAAAGGAAATCTCAACTTCCCGAAGCCTCTATAATCGGGAGCAAGTTAGAACTCCCGAAGTTGCAATGGGTGCGTTTCGCCAACTCGAGGCAGGTCGTCGGACGCATCTTGAACGCGACCATACGGCGTAACGCTTCAGGAAAATACTTCGTCTCCCTGCTCGTCGAGCAGGATAGCAACGAAATGCCGCAGACGGGCTCATCCGTCGGCGTCGATGTCGGACTCAAGAACTTCGCCATCCTGTCGGACGGCACGGTATACAAGAACGACCGTTACTTCCGTTCGCTTGAGAAAAAGCTGGCGCGCGAGCAACGCAAGCTTTCTCGTCGTCAACGGTTGGCCTTGGACAAAAAAGTAAAACTTTCCGAGGCGAAGAACTATCAGAAGTAGAAGCGGAAGGTCGCCCGCATCCACGAGAAGATCGCGAACAAGCGAACCGATTTCCTGCACAAGGGATCGACCGAGATCGTCAAAAACCACGACGTCATCGGGATCGAGACCTTGCAGGTGAAGAACATGCAGAAGAATCGCAAGTTGAGCAAGTCCATCTCCGAGGTCAGTTGGTCGGAGTTCTTCCGCATGCTCGGATACAAGGCGGAATGGTACGGGAAGACCGTCGTGAAAGTCGGCAAGACCTTCGCCTCTAGTCAACTGTGCTCCCGTTGCGGACATCAACACAAAGACGTGAAACATCTTGGCTTGCGTGAATGGACATGCCCGAGTTGCGGCATCCACCACGACCGGGATGTGAACGCAGGACTGAACCTCAAACAAGAAGCTGAACGCATCCTAGCTTCTTCAACCGTCGGGACGACGGGGTTAGCCTGATCAATTTTCGACCGTTAGGTCGGATCACTCAGGAATCCTCCACCTCTAAGCGAAGCGTAGGTGGAGGTAGTTCAAGGACGACTGTCTCAAGATAAAGTATCTCGTTTGTCTGGAGGTCCCGAAGAGCTGGACCATTGCTTGCGAAAATGCGTCCTGTCGTTTACTAGTACAAGGTAACCGTTTTCGCCGTGCGAATGATCTCGCGAGGACCGTATTTGACGTTATATGAGATGACGGGACAGCCTACTTTGATACTCTTCATGACTGTCAAACCGAGCCCCTCGAATTCACTTGTCAACATCGACGATTTCGATTCACTAAAAACTTCCGCCGGGTTCGCCGTAAAGCTCGAATCTCGACATTGTCCTGTAAGCCGGCCTCTTTTATCAGTTCTTTCATCATCGCGATTTGTCCCTGTTCATCCATCCCGTACAAGACAAGCTTCGTCGTGTGACCGGACTGTTTAAAGATAGCGTAACTCTTGATCAGATGATCCATTTTTTTTGCAGACCAAAGCGGCCCATAAAACAGAACTGGTTCTTGATGTGATTGCGGTGATGATCCTGTTCCGGCACGATAAGGTGTGGTTGACATATAAAATCCATCAGCTTTTATATCGAACATAGAAAAAAGCGAACACCATGGTATCGTAATTGTTGTCTAAACAAATCACGATTGGGGTTTCGCCTTGTCCTGACAGTTTATCAAATTAATTCTTCCGCTTCCATCCCTTTTTCAAATCCAAATGTCGTCCGATGAAGGACTGCACGTATTTTCTGTTATTCCCGATATACATGACATTCATTGTCCGCTTTGCAGAAAAAAAGACCATCCTAGTCGTCACTTTCAGCAAGGTCATGCTTGGGGAATTGGTGCCTTGTGGATCGAACGGTATCATGTCAGAAATGCCCTTCTTGTAACTTAACGTTCGTATATGACTACGGACTCAAACTCGTCCACACTTCTACCAAAGTTTTCCGAAAAAGCATCACGAAACGATGCCATATCCAAACGATTTCATACTTCACGCGCGTGAACTATGAAATCCATTGTACGATTGTACGACCATAAAAAGGTGGTTTTACCAGTACGTTTTAGTGGATATCGTCGGACAGTCGACACACCTCCTCGTCAGCGCGTTCGCCACGAGAAAAAAGCATCAATGGGACATTCATTCCTGATGCAAAGGTTAGATATCTTGTGTCAATCGTTCCGGGCCATGACGCATCAGCGATTTCGGCTGCACTTTAAGGCGTACTGTGAGATATTCGTTCTGTCGTCAGTGATTTTCAACTGCGATGGCGAAGACACCTAATAGTGTATTCCTTAAGGGTAAACTTATCAAGCGTCGTGGTTATGGCTATCGAAATCTCGAACGATTCTTTTGGAAATTGTGCCTCGAGCTTGGTCGTTAAATAGCAACCACACGTTATGATGATGTGCAAAAAAAAGTCTAGTATATTGTTTAACAATTAAGATGATTCCTTAAGCTATAATTTATCGAAGCAGAAATCTACGACAATGGAATCTAAAGGCTGGTCGCTACTCTTGAAAAAAATATGCTGGATTTAGTAAAATAAATCTTTTCAAGCCTCTTTAAAATATAGACAACCCAGTCAGCTTGACGGATGCTTATGTGCATGAGATTATTTCTTTTTTATAATGCCATTAGGCCTTTTTTAGTCATCTTAACCACTAGAATAGATGTGATACTTTTTCAGCCAAATTTTGTGAGAAATTTAATGATCTAACTTTGATTTTCATGGAACTTACTGTATGGTTGAATATGTCACACTTTATATTTTAAGAGCGCCAGAGCAATCATTCCGGTGCTTGCGATAAATGAAAGGAATGAATACCGTCAACATGAAAATCACATGTCACGATCATACGTTTTTTATAGAAGGACTAGCCAACCAACAATTGTTTTTGAAAACTGAAGAAAAGGTGCTTGAAGTCAAGAAAACAGAAAATACTTTCACCTTAACCATGGAAGAACTCCTCGAATTTTTTAAAGTTAAAAACCATCCTTTAAAATTTATCGACGAGAACGGACAGACGCTTCAGTTCGCTTCTATCACGGAGCCGGTTGAAATGGCAGACAACAGTTATTTAAAAAAGGGAAAACATAAATATTTCATTTATATTGATCAAGAAGATGAGTTATGTTTGATCTATAATAAAAAGCCGTCCATCATGCACTTCTACAACAGAGATGTGGATTTTAACGGCATGGTCGCTCAGGATGATAAAGTCATTTTCAAGTTTTCTTTCCATTCCAAATACTTCCAAGTCAATCAACCGAAATGTTTCATCAAAATCAGAAATCAAGAATACATCGATTCGTTGGCAATTGAACGCTTTTCCGTCACACCCGTGGATGCCCGTTATTACAAAACAGAAGTAGAAGCGAGCCTCAGCAAAGAACAAATCCATCAAATACTAGGTGATGGATTCTCCTATGAAACATTTAATCCGAGCATTTATGACCTTTCATTCGGCTTTACGATTAAAGAAATGACGATTTCCGCTTTCACACCTCGGATCAAATATTTTAAAACCAATCCGGAATTGTTGAACGATGAACACTGGGTTCCATTCAATGAATCGCATCATTTCTTGGTCCGACCGTATTCGACGTTACATGAAGCTCTCTCCCTTCGGATTATCCCGATTCCGACTGAGACCTATGAATACTACACACAACCGGAACGTCCACTGGTCCAGATTGATCCGGCGAAGAAAACAATTGTCTGTTTCGAGTATCCGGATAAGGCCCAAGATAACGGAATGATTTTCTTTAAGTTTTTGGTCGATCGTTATAAAAAAAGATTTAACGTGTTTTATATCGTCACCGAAACCAGTACAGATTTAAAAAACTTGGTCGGATATGAGCAGCATGTCATTTTTTATAAGTCACCGGAAAATATCGAAGTCGTCCGAAAAGCCGACATCTTATGCCATACTCACTCTTCCCATTACGTTTTACCGTTCGCGACATATAAAATGGAAGAACTCGCTTACGCTAAACAAAAAATCTTTTTACAACACGGGATCATCGGATCAAAAGATGTCAGCGCCGTCTATGGAAAAAAAGAACCGAATCCATTTACAGATTTGTTTGTCGTCTCTTCCGAGCGTGAGAAGCAACTGATCGCACGCGATTATGGATTTGAAGAAAATGAAATCATCGTCACCGGCTTAGCACGCTTTGATCACTTGATCAATGAACGGACCCGGTTTGTAAAACGTTACTTAAACCGGAAGAAGATTTTGTTCATGCCGACATGGCGTCCTAAAGTCGAGAACTATAAAGACGAACAGTTCATCGAAACCGACTACTATCAGGAGTTCCAAAGTTTGATTACGGACCCTGCCTTACAGGCGATGCACGAACAGGGCGGATATGAAATCTCGTTTTATTTGCACCGTAACTTCCAAAAGTTCAATCATCTGTTCAAGTCCGATTTCGTGAAAGTACTGCGTCAAGAAGATCAGACAGTGAAGGACTTGCTTGAAATCAACCATGTCTTAGTTACGGATTATTCAAGCGTTGGTTTAGATTTCTCATTGATGCACAAAAAAGTCATCTATTACCGTCCTGAGACGCTTCTAGGAGACGACAATGCCGGCGAATCGGTCGATTTGTTACCTGGAGATGTCATCGAGACACGAGAAGCACTGTTGGCTTCTTTACGCGAACCGAATATGCCCGTTAAATTCAAAAGTAAGTTACAACACATCTATCCATACAAGGATAAAAAAGCAAGCCGACGGATTTTTAAAGCGATGGAAGAACATTTCAGTTTATAAGTCTTGCGTTAGAATCGACACGTATCATTCTCATACCGACAAAAGCTCTCTCGCCAATGAACTGCCCCATAAAAGTTGGACATGAAAATTCAACTTTTATGGGGTGTTTTTTATGGTCAAATATACGAAGGCGTTTAAAGTCCAGGTCGCTGAGCGTTATCTGACGGGACGAGACGGATACCAAGGTGTGGCGAAAGAATTCGGGATAGCGCGTGAACTGATCCGTGAGTGGTCACGTCTCTATGAACGTTGGGGGGAGACGATCTTCGATCCTTCCTATACAACCCACACGCCGACATTTAAGCTGGAGGTATTAAATGACATGGCGACCAATGTGCTGTCCCGCATGGCGGCGGCTATGAAATACCGAATCTTCTCCCCAGGGATGATCTCGAACTGGCGATCAACGTATGAACAGGAAGCGGTCGAGGGTCTGGTCGCCAGACCGAAAGGACGTGCCCCGATGGTGAGACGCAAGAAGAATCCTGAAGAGATGACGGAGGTTGAGAAGCTCAAGGAGCGAATCGAGTACCTCGAGATGGAGAATGCTGCGTTAAAAAAATTGAGAGCCTTGGTTCAAGAAAAGAACGCGCGACGAACCGGATCAAGGCGCAAGTGATCGACAAGTTGCGGACGATCTACCCCGTCCCGGGACTCCTCCGTGTGCTCGGTATGGCCCTAAGCGTCTACTACTATTGGCGGACGCGCCTGACGGGCGAAGACAAGTATGCAGAGGTAAAGGCAGCCATCCCATACCCTCTTCCACGAACACGAGGGGCGATGTGGCTATCGTCACATCCACGCACTCCTCGAACGCCAGGGCTTCCGGCACGACCCGAAGACCATACGCCGTCTCATGGACGAGCTCGGGCTCAAGTACCTCATTCGTTTGAAGCGATACCGCTCCTATAAGGGGCGGGCGGGAAGGTCGCGCCTAACCTTCTCCAACGGGACTTCAAGACCTCCGGCCTGAACCAGAAATGGGTGACCGACGTCACTGAGTTTCATCTTTTCGGGGAGAAGCTCTACCTCTCGCCGATGATTGATTTGGGAAACCGTGAAATCATTGCCTATACCATGTCGGACCGTCCCACATACTAATTCGTCGGCGAAATGTTGGACCAAGCAATCGGAAGGCTCGACGGGGAAGCCCGACCAATCCTCCATTCCGACCAAGGTTGGCACTATCAATACCGAGCGTTCATCGATACGCTCCACGAGCACGGCATCACGCAAAGTATGTCCCGTAAGGGAAACTGTCTCGACAACGCAGCCATCGAAAGCTTCTTCGCCGTGCTCAAGTCAGAGCTCCTATATCTCAAGGAGTTCGATGACATGGACCACTTCAAATGTGAGCTCAAGCGTTATATCGAGTACTATAACCATTGTCGTATTAAGAGACGACTAAAAAACCTGAGCCCGGTGGAATACCGGACTCAGGTCCTCAAGGTCGCCTGACGAATTATTTATTGTCTAACTTTTTTGGTTCAGTTCAAAGTAGACAGTTTTTGTTATTTCAACTGCCTACTTTTTGGGGAGCATATCACATATAACAATTGAGGTGTTTTTACTTTTTAATGGTAATCATTCAGCTCTATTTTTTTCGTATACCTGCCTGCATGAATGCATACCTAGAGACTTCGTTCCGTTCGAAAAAGCTATAAAAACCCTTAGATCCATCCGATACTTAACTAACATCAACACACCCCAAATGACCAGCTGAAGTTTTCGCTAGCTTTCCAATCGAGTTTCGGGTATAACGCAGTCGTTGATTTCGTACTACATGATCCTTCGATCGACAAACCAAATAAAGGAGCTGCTACATATGATTGTTTTTTACAATAACCGTTTCTCTCCACGCCAGGTCATTTCCGATGAACGCATGTCCCATTACTTAGCACAAGCAAATCAACTAGGTGAAACAATTGCTTGTTTTACGATTGAGGACGTGGATTTTGATTCCGCCACCATTCAAGCAGAGGTCTATGAAGGCGAATGGGTTGCTAAAACAATTCCTTTTCCTAATCTACTTCTGAATGAAAAATGTGTCATTCCCCAATCTGCGACCAATCCAGACAAAGACCTGCGTCTCCAAAAAGAAATCCCTTGCTTCTTCCACTTGATCGATAACAAATGGGTGCTCCAACAAAAATTAGAAGAGACCGGATCATGGAAGTCTTTACTCATCCCGACTACGACACTCGTCCATTTTGACGAATTTTTAGAACATCTGAAGCGGGAAAAAATCCTTGTCTTGAAACCGACGAATGAAGCGAAGGGACGCGGAATCTATAAAGTCACCAAAGCAGCAGGTCTCGGATATGATGTGACGATTCAAGATGAACGACAGACCTATTCGTATCAACAACTCAAGTCATTTATCAATCAATTGATTCAACAAGGCAATTACATCGTCCAACCGTTCATTCAATCGCAGACGCCTGACGGAGAAACGTTCCACTTACGTACACACCTCATCCGTGATACGTCCGGACAATGGATTGTGTTATCAACCATCGTCGACGTAGCTAAAAAAGGTTGCTTCATCACGAACTATAGTGGATATAAAAACGAACGTGCTGAACAATTTTTACACGAATTATCTCCTGAAGGCGATTTGCTATTCACACATCTGATTGAACAAAGCCTGTTGCTCGCCCGAGACATCGATGCGCTGTATCCATTCACATTACCTGAACTCGCACTCGATTTCGCACTCGATGAAACATACACACTTCGTTTCTTCGAAGCCAACACAGGACCTGAAGTGGTTGCGTTTAAGGAAGAACGAGAGGCACGGAGAGCGCAAGAATTGATTCCATTCGCTCATAATGTCGCAACTGCCATCGCCCCGATTCCAAAAGAACAACGGTATGGTCGATATTTTAAGGTCGGACAATAAGTTACATGAATTTCGAAATGATCGACGCTCGAGAAGCGTCGGTCATTTTTTGTCATGGAATAGATTCACTTTATGAATGATTAGTCGGATTGACTGACCTGACCTATACAGAGTCATTCTTCTATCAAAAGTGATTCATTTCGTTACGCCATGTAGTCCATAAGCAATTGTTGTATCCATCGGAATCATAGGTGGGTTGCTTTCCGAATGATCGAACAGATGCGTCTCCATCCCGACTTCCTCACCAGACAGTTTCTTGGTTCAAATGATGAATCCCATTCATTTATTTATCACACTCTTTCTTTACACACGTAAAAAAAAGCACTCACTCCGAGTAGGAATGAATGCTCTCTAAAAAGTCACACAAGGAAATAATATATATTTGAAATCCAATAAAAAAACCTCCCTATGCATTTCACATAAGGAGGTCCAACTCACAAACAAGTAGTCACAAAGAGAGGATTGTTCTACATGTCGATGTTTTTTATTAAGGTGTAACAGTAACTTCTGTGAATACTTGTGAAGATTTAGCGTTACGCGCAGCATCTTCAATTGTGTTCACGATTGATACTGAAGCTGGCGTAGCACTTGTAGCTGAACCATCCGCTTTAAGTTTCAATGTAACAGTAGCACCTGAAACAGCGATTTCCTCAACAACTCGACCTGCAACAGTAAAGTCAGAATCTTGAACTGAAGGAGCATAGAGTGCTTCAGAGAATGTTACTGTGAGTGTATCTTTATCATCAGCTTCTACACCATTAGCAAACGCAGCGCCAGTGATTTCTGGAGCATATTTGTCATCAGCTTTAAGGTCTGCAAACTTAACAAGAAGTCCGTCGTTGTTTTTAGCTTGAGTAGTCGTAGCTGAGTCTACAGTGACACCTGTAGCATCATACGGAAGTTTCTCAGAAACTGTTAACGTGAGGACTGATTTACCAGACTCGATAGAGTTAACGATGTTAGTCACTGCCTCATTATTTACAGTGAAGTCTCCGACAACAGCGTTTGTAATCACTTCACCAAAGTATACTTTTACAGTATGCATTCCAGTAACTACTGCTGAATCAGCAGCGATAGTAGATTGTGCACTTGCTACAGTTACATCAGAGAAGAAGTTAGCAGTAAGGTTACCCGCAGCATCAACTACGCGTCCAACACGGATTGTCTTCGTAGCTGGCGCAGCACCTGTGACAGCTGAGAAGTCAAGGATGACGGCTTTATTACCATCGACTGCAGTAACTGTTACTTTAGAATCAAGATCAGCACCATCGAATTTGTATTTCGCTTTATCAGTGATCGAAGCAGCATTCATTGCTTCACTGAATTTAATTTTTACTTTTTTGTCTCCAGCAAGAAGATCTGCATCAGGATTTACTGTAGGAGCGACCATATCGTTGACGTAGAATGTACGAGCGACTTCAGCAAGCTTGTTGCCAGAAGCATCTGCAATGTCTTTAACAACTACTTTGTAGTTTCCGCCAGCAAGATCAGCTGTTGTCAATGTTACAGTTTTCTTATCAGTTCCTAATGTAGCAGTAGCTGCGACAACTTTGTTATCAGCATCAGTAAGAACGATGTTACCTGCTTTAGTAACAGTAGTAGCATCTACTTCTTCACTCAACTTGAGTTCGATTGTAGTTTTTGATTTACCTTCTACAGAAACAAGCGTTGGTGCTTCTTTATCAGCAGCGTAGACTGCAGACAATTCAGTAGCAGCAAACTTGTTACCCCATTTATCTTGTACCATTGTTCCTTTTTCATCAGCATATCCAACGAAGAACTTCACTTGACCTTCAGGGAAGACTGCACCCTTGAAGTCTACTACGATTGTGTCTTTAGTTCCTGATTTTACAGAAGTCACAGCTTCAGCTTTGTAACCATTTCCGCCTTTGACAGTGTGGAAGATCTCAAGGTTGCCTAAAGTTGTATCGTTAAGTTCTTTATCGAACTTGATTTCAATTGAATGGTTATCAAGAACTTTTGAAATCATAGCTGTTGGAGCCATAACGTCCGTTTGGTAAACGAATGTTTTTGTGACTGAATCGATTTTGAATCCAGCGTAGTCTGCTCCGCCTACAACTTCAAGCGTGTGTGAAGAACCGTTTGCTGGATCGATACCGATTGTAAGATCAGCATAGTCGTTTCCTTCAGTGAAGTCTGTTGAAACGATAGCAGTTTGACCATTGTTGAGTTTGAATGTTGGAGCATCTTTCAATGGCTCAGAGAAGTTTACGCGGATAACGCGTGGTGCAACAACTTCAATCGATCCAGTCATCGGAGCAACAACATCGATGAAACGAACGTCTTTTTCGACTGTGTCGATTGAAGCGCTTGTAGCTGTCTTAACGTTCTTGACAGTAAGTTTAGCATCAGTCGATTGATCTTTTTTAGAGAAAGTTAGAAGAGCCGTATCTTTACCAGTTAATTCAACAGAAGCTGGGTTTACAGCTGTAGCAGAACCAATTTTCAATTCATAGTTAGCGATAGCTTCAGCAGATGTCTTATCAAGCTCTTTGTTGAATTTAACTTCAACTTGTGCAAGGTTAATCGCCTTAACTTCTTTAACCATTGGTGCTTCAACTACGAATTCTTTAGCGCGTGAAGTAACTTCTCCGATTTTGATTGAGAAAGCGTGTGTTCCAGCTGGAAGTACTGCTGATTTCGCCATGAATTTGCCGTCTTTAAATTCAGCTTCAACAGTCATCGCTTTTGAAGTGTCTTTTCCAGGGTAAACAAGAAGGGCAACTTTAGCGTCTTTCGCTGGGTATTTCACGTCAGCAGATACTGAAAGCATGTCGTCTTTCACTTCGTTTTTAACGTTCGTGATTTGAGCAGACTTCACATCGTAGCCAATTGTGCCTTTGATTGAAGAGTTAGTGCCCATGTAGTTATAAGAAATTTTCATTGCGCCGACTTTGTCAGTTGGTACAGCTGAAAGGTTGAATGATTTGATTGAACGTGCAACGACTTTACCGTCTTTATATTTCACGTCGATTGTTGATGGAAGTTTAACTGCTTCGCCGACAGCGACAGGAGCAAGTTTCGGCTCGATGACATCAATTGGGTAGTTGTTCAATTTGACTTTGATTGTTGTTTTCATCGAAGTCCCTGCAACTGTACCAGTGAGTGTTTGGTATTTACCAACGAGCTTCGCATCGTAAGAAATTTTAGTCCATTTAACTGAACGGTTTTCGTATTTCTTGTTTGAAAGCAATACTTTTACTGTTTTCGGAAGTGAAAGTTTTTTCACTGCGAATGTGTAACCACCGTAATGTGTGATTGATTTAGGTGCTGCGATTGATTTAACTGTGACTTTCGTTGCAGCATCCGCCGTAAGACCTGGTGCTACTGCTGAAGCTGTAACTGCGAGTGCAGCTGCTGCTGCATAAATTTTATTCGATTTCTTCGTGCTCATGTGTGAAAATCCTCCCTTAAGTAAACTGCTAGTTGACGTGACGACATTACTCCAATAAAGACAAAAGACAAACTACAGGATCCCCTTCATCTGATTTCTTTTTCCATCCATTCAAAACGACTTTACAATTATACCCTTATACATTTCAATTGGATTTCAATAACAAGTCAGATAAAGGAAGAAAAATTATGTCCTGACGAATTTGATAATTAGAGTATAAAGTTTATATTTTTTGTAAATATATTACTTTTTAATACCTCCGAAATATGTATTCGTCATTTCATAAAGTTTATCGACACCTGATACTCCAATGTTTAACGGTTTTTAAAAAATAAACCGCTTTTCTTGAATTTGCAGGTTAATCCCACTGTTTTCCAGTTGTCTCGACCTACAACAATAAATATACAGAAAGATTCCCGAATCAACAAGTATTATTTTGTAATAAATATGCAATATTACGGGTTATGTTAAAATTTTTTACATGGTGCATTATGTAAAATCAATTTCTGGTTTCCTATTTATTAAAAAAAGTCATTTTTTCGACAAAAAACGACATAGTTGTCAATTCTTTTGTCGACTTGTTTTTTATCAGAAAACGATGAATAAGTTCTTCTTTTGTCTATCATTTTTCAAAAATCGCTATTTCGGACAAAAGTCTGACTTCTTTTTTACACCTTTTTTAATGCTCGGCTATGACTTTTGACGGATGTATGTCCTCCAGTCGTCCTGCCTCAATTTCGTCAAGCGTGATGTCCTTGTCCTGCCCGTCCCGTCACACGACGTAATCCACAAAAAGAGACTGGACCTGATGATCGGTCCAGTCTCTTGTCTCATCAGAGAAAAACATGTCACGTACTAGCGACTGTCTTCACTTATTGTTCGCTTGCGGTCAACGCCTCGACGAATGCCTCTCGTCCGAACATATGCGTCCGGTCCGCCACGACTTCGATTTGATCCGCCTGCCGTCTCAGGCGGACCGGTAGCCCGGTGCCGATCCAGTCCAGTTGCTGCTGCAGGCGCGACCGGGCCCGTCCGTCCTGCGCGCGCTCGGCTTTGATGAACTGGCAGATATACTGGAGGACGTAGCCGAACCCGAACTCGATCGGAATCCGGAGCTCGACGCTGTCGTCCGTCACCCGAATCACCCCCGCGCCGTAATGAATCGCCCGCGACCACTCCTCGTCAACATGTTTCTCCCACCCGTTCTTCAACGGTACGGTCTCAAGCTTTCCTTTAGGTCCACTCGGTTGCACAGTGAAATACTCAATTTTCATCATCCGTCTCCTCCACAAAAAAATAGGATGAACCCACTGATGGATTCACCCTATATAACAGGTCAGCTAGATGGATTGTTCGAAAATGTCTGACGGGGGCGACCGATTCCTTCATATTGGACCGCTCCAGGTGCCGTTGCGTACTGCCAACAGTTCCGCCCATCGATCAAACGGGCTGTCTGCATCTGTTTTTCGAAGACACGTGGCTCAATCTGTTTGATTTCGTCCCACTCCGTCATGATGACGGCGACGTCCGCTCCCGCTAACGCCTCTTCGATTGTCATCTTTTGGTCGAGCAAGGTCGTCGCTGCCGGATCATATCCCGTTACGTCAGCACCGACCTGAAGGAGACGCTCTGCCAAACGTAAGGCGGGAGCGTCCCGCAAATCGTCCGTTCCCGGTTTGAAGGCGAGACCAAGCAAGGCGACTTTCAGCCCGGGCTTCGCTTTTATTTTCTCAAAAACGTATGTGAGCTGGTCCTCATTCGTCCGGTCCGCCCCCTTGATGACGTGGAGGCTGGTACCATGTCTCTTCGCGAGTGTCGTCAACGCCGCGATGTCTTTCGGGAAACATGACCCCCCGTAGCCGGCACCTGCTCGGAGGAAGGCGGGACCAATCCGTGGATCAAGACCAATCCCGTGGGCGATGTCGTCGACGTTCGCCCCGACCTGGTCGGCAAGCCGGGCGATTTCATTGATGAAGCTGATTTTGACGGCCAGGAAACTATTCGCCGCGTATTTCGTCAATTCTGCTGTCGTCGGATCGACATGAACGACCGGTGCGTCCGTCGTCTTGAGTAATTCCTCGAGCCGGGGCGCAAGTAGCGCGTCACGCGTCCCGATGACAATCCGGCTCGGTTGACGCATATCAGCGAGCGCCGTTCCTTCCCGCAAAAATTCCGGGACCATCGCGAAGCGGAGGGACGGATACTCCGCACTTAACCGCTCCGTCGTCCCGGGAGGAACGGTCGATTTCAGGACGACCGATGCGCCGGGACTGATCGATTCAATCAACCGGACGACGGCTTCGACGGCTGAAAGATCGCAACTGCCGTCTGCCCGTTCCGGTGTACCGACGGCGACGAGGTAGAGGTCCGAGACGGGGTACTCCGTCGTGAAGGTCAATCGACTTTGATTTTTTTCGAGTGCCTCGTCTATCCCTTGCTCCGTAATCGGCGCGATACCGCGTCTAAGCTGTTCCATCCGTTCTTTATTTAAATCGACACATGTCACTTCATGTCCCGCGTCCGCTAGTCCAATCGCTGTCACAAGACCGACATAACCGGTCCCAATCACCGTTAGATGCATACAATCACTTCCTTCGTTAGTTTCTCTGTCTTCACTATACGGGAGGACGAAAGATTTGTGCATCGAAAAAGCTTTTCGAATACGCTATACTAGTCATGGGAATGGGAGGAATGTCCGTGGCGATTATCATCTTTTGCCTCGTCTGTCTCTTCGCATATCGTATCCGGAAGCTTCCTGAAGCGATCCGGACGATCTTACTCATCCTCGGGTTATTCAGTGGATGGTTCGCGCTGTTTGAGATCATCAGTTATCTAGAAGCCAATCCGTATCTAGCCGCGATTCCGATCACACTCGGACTCGGGTATTGGTACTGGCGCCGTAAGAAAAAACAAAAAACCATCACACCGCCATCGTCCTCATGATGGACTAGCCTGCCGGCAAAGCTCACGAGCTCGTGAACTTTGTCTTTTTTTCGTCAAAAAAAGACTACCTCATGTGCAAAAGGTAGTCTTTCCTGCTTATAAACCGTTCGCTTTATGCTCGAGCGCGGCGATTTTTTCGTCAACATCCAGCAACTTCAGTTCATGTTCAAGCTCAAGGCGACGTTTTTTACGTTTGAGCTGACTGATTTGTTCAGCAATTGATTCAGCCGTCGCTTCCTGTTTCGGTGGCACCGTCTCGCTTTGCGTCTGATCCATCGATTGACGGAGTGGGTCGAACAAGTTCGATTTCGCGAACTTCGCCGCTTCCGGACCAAACATGTCATTGATGATCGGGAGGATTTTATTCATCGCCGTCCCCGGGATTTGTGACTTTTCATCGACCAGTCGTTTCAGCGCCAGTTCATCGACCAAGTAACCTTTTCCGTCCTGTTCCGCATGCAGTTCGCCTGTCCGGATCCAGCGACGGACCGTCTCTTCCGATACACGTAACAATTCACTGATCTGTTTCGTCGTTAACATCCTCATCCCTCTTTCTGTTCATTTGATACTACAACTATACACACATGTGTGCGTGTGTGTCAATCGATGCACACACAAGAAACCCTCCCGGACGGACTCACTCCAGGAGGGTTTTTGTCAGCCGCGGCGGACGATCAACCAAAGTCCGACGACGGCAAGTCCGACGCCTGTCGCAGCAAACGGGAACGGGTCGTCTTCCCCTGCCTGCGGTAAGATAGGAACGGCCGGCTTTTGCTCCTGCCGCGGTTCCGGTGGCGTCTTCACGGGAACGGGTTTTACTTGCTTGACTTGAATCAACGCCACGACGAGTCCCGTTCCTTGCCGGTTTTGTGTCATATCGATCGGATCGTTGAGCGGGACGCGCTTATGTGTCGCCTTGAAGCCGGCGTCAGCAGTCGTCGCTTGCATCATCGCCTGTCCTGCCTCCGGGTCAGGGAATGTCACTTCGTAGACCGCTTTGACCGCATAGCCAGCCGGTGGTTCGACTGTTAAGCGATAGAAACCTAACGGCAGTTCTACCATCCGTGCTTTTTGCCCCGCCCGTGCGTATTCCTGCGTCGTCCGGCCGGTCGCCGTATCGGTCAACGTATAGGTCGCTTGGAGCGACTGCTCATTTTTTGACGGGACGGTGTCGTGATCCGCATCAAAAAAGTTCGTCACCGTCATGAAATGTGCCTCGGTGCTCCCATCCTCGCCCGCGATCAAACCGGCATCCCGTTGGAGACGGCGGTCCGTGACCGTCAAGGTCGTCACGCCATCTTGATTGACATCTGAATCCTTCATCCGGTCCGCCCCCGCGCCTTTAGGCGTGAACGTCTGGAGCCCGATGTCATAGCCATCGATTTTGAGCGTGTATGTACCGGGTTTGACATCTTGAAACACGTACTGCCCTTCATGTGTGATGTCCATCCCGACGACGTCCTGCCGGGCATTCAATAAGAAGACACTCACATCGTTCAACCGGGATTCCGTGTCTTGCCGGACGCCGTCGACGTTCTCGTCATACCAGACCGTCCCCTCGACCGTTCCTGTCGCCTTGCGTTGTTCGATCTTCGTTTCCGTGACGGCAGGTGGTGTCGGTTCCGGTCGTCCCTCGTCTTCCAGGTTGACGTCCGCGTCCGCCGGCGCGTCCCCTGCCGGTTCTGCCGGTGTCCGCAAATCGAAGACGACTGATTTTCCGCTTGCTGCTTCCGTGACGACGATCCGGGGCGGTTGATTCGCCTTCACCGTCACGCTTGGCGTCGATTGGATGTCGAGCGCTTGACCGGTCACGTCCCCTTCATACGTCAGCGTCTCGTCTGACGTGATGTCAATGATCCCTTGTCCCGTGAACTGTAAGGTATACGGGTCTGCTCCGCTGATTGTCACGTCCCACCCTTCGTCCGCCCGGACCGGGTGCAGCCACCCGCCCATCAGACTTAGCAGGAGCAGTACTATCCCAATTTTTCTCATTATGTATTGTCCAACTCCATTTCTTAAAAAGCACTATCTAAATTTTAAACAATTACACTAAAATAAACCAGTTAATGTTGCATTCAACAACCGTTTGAATGAACCGATATTAAGAGGAGAAACTCTACTAACTTCGGAAGGTCGCGATTTATGATGAAACCCTTACTGTACCCTCTCCTTGCAGCAACGCTGTTACTCCCTGTTTCGACGGTCGACGCCGCGTCACCTCCTACAGCGCACAAGCTCCCGACGATTTCATCGAAAACGAAAGCCGGACAACTCAAAGGAACGTTCGACCGGACGGGTCTGTCCGCCTGGTACTTTGATTCCAGCGCCTATACGAAAAGTGCGACACACATCGAGTTCGACACGACCCGCTCGTTCGACGCTTCCGTCTTTTCGACATACGCTGATTTCGTCAACGGACAAACCTATCCACGGTACGATCAAATCTTAAACAATGCCCTGATTTTCCCACTCAGTTGGAACAAGCGCCAATACCTCGTCCTGCAGGGGACACCCGGAAAAACATTTACCGTGCCGATCCACTTGCGGACGTTAGCCCCCCTCCTGCCGATGAAATCAAGCACAAGTCAGGCCGCAGCAAAAAGCTTGATCGTCAAGACGAAGCGTGGGGGCAGTCTGAAACAATCCTTATTCAAGACGCTCGGCGTCACGTCGCGTGCTTTACTTGCTGACGAACTCCAACTCGAACGGCTGACCTTCGCTACGCCGAAACAGGCGCAACGTGCCAAGGACCGGCTCCTTGCATCGTCCGCGATCGCCTTCGTCGAATACGATCAGACCGTCCATAGCTCGGGTGACGTCTTCAAGAAATACCAATGGTCGCTCGATAACACAGGACAACGTCAAGGTAAAATCGGAGCCGACATCGGCTTTTCGGCGATGCAGAAATTCATCCAATCAAAACCGTTGAAGACGACACTCGTCGCCGTCATCGATACGGGCGTCAATGCATCCTATGCCGACTTTTCCGGTCGCGTCCGGACCGATCTCGGATACGATTTCGTCCGTAAGACCAAATATGTCCTCGATGAACAAGGCCACGGGACACACGTCGCAGGCATCATCGCCGCGACCGGCAACAACACCTACGGCATGACGGGCATCAATCCGAAAGCTTCAATCATCCCGATCAGAGTGCTCGACGGCAACGGTGAAGGAACGACTTCGAACCTCGTCCGTGGCATCCTTCATGCCGTCAAGAGTGGTGCCAAGGTCATCAATCTCAGTCTCGGCATGCCGTCGTCTTCAAAAGCGCTCGAAGATGCCATCACTTATGCCCATAAGAAAAACGTCATCATCGTTGCTGCTTCTGGAAACGAAGCAAAACGTACGCTCGCGTACCCGTCCCGTTCGAAATATGTCATCTCGGTCGGGGCAACCGACCGCCGTGATGTCCGTGCCTCCTTTTCGAACTATGGCACAGGACTTGACCTTGTCGCACCGGGCGTCGAGATTCCAAGTTACATCGGTGACGGCGAGTTAGCATTCGCGAGTGGAACCTCGATGGCAACTCCACACGTCGCAGCTGTCGCGAGTTTGTTAGTTAGCTTAAAACCGACGCTAAGCGCGACCGAGGTCGAGCGTCTCCTGAAGCTGTCCGCAAAAGATCTTGGTCAGAAAGGCTACGACACCATTTACGGTTACGGTCGATTGGACGCCGCCCGTGCCATCCAAGCCGTCAAATGAAAAAAAGGTTGACTCGTAAGTCAGACTACAATCAATCCTAGTCTCCTTTTCTCGCAAGAATCGAGGGTGACCGCTCCACACCCTATGCGCAAAAACGCCGATGATTCCGTTTATCATACGGATTCATCGGCGTTTTCTATATCAATTCTTCTCGGTCCTGACGTCCTGATGCGTAGCTAAGACATACATGAAAAAATGAAAAGGAGAGCCACTCGTTAGAGGCGATCGAGACCAAGGGAAGCAACTAAAAGGGAAGAATCTTGGATTAACCGCTATCACTTTGTCTACAAGACCAAAGCAGGTCGTCTCTTTAAAAAATAAGAGACGTCCTGCTTTTTTAGCGGACGATTTCAAGCGGAATCTCAATGCCACGCCCAGCTCCCGCATCAATAATCAGCACAGGGAGTCGTTCTTCATCAAAGATATCCTCTTCAATCGTCGTATCTGCCGTATAGGTCCGAACTTCGCCCATCTTCTTCGCTTCGAACGAGACGAACGGGAACGGAATCGATTGATTGGCGACATCGAGTCGGATATCGACTTGTTGATCGTCAAGACGAATGTCATTCGCCGTTCGAATCGTCAAGCGCATCCGGTCCTTTTCCGTCAAGGAGACTTGAGCGGAAATGTTTTCCGTTTGTCCGGCACGTTTGACAGGATCAATGAAGACCGTCGGGGAAGCCGTCTTCACCACGTCAGCACGCTGACAACCCGGAATGATGAGTAAGGATATAGCAAGGGGGATCAACCAGCGTTTCATCAGAAGGTCACTTAATCGCGAAAGTTAGTTCAGCAGTACAGGCGACTTCCCCATCGACCGTAGCTGTAGCACGCCCTTTACCGATCGGTCCACGCAGTTTCGTCAATTCGACTTCCAGTCGGAGCTGATCACCGGGTACGACTTGACGTTTGAAACGGCAATTTTCAATACCTGCGAAAAATGCGAGTTTCCCTTGGTTTTGTTCCATTTTTAGTACAGCGAATGCACCGACTTGCGCTAACGCCTCGACGATCAGTACGCCAGGCATGACGTTGTAATCCGGAAAATGGCCATTGAAGAATTCTTCATTCGCCGTGACGTTCTTGATGCCGACCGCTCGTTTACCTTCCTCGACTTCAAGAATCCGGTCAACGAGTAAAAACGGGTAACGGTGCGGAATCACTTCTTTTATCTGTTCAATCGTATACATATCTACAGCTCCAATCACTGATTAATCTAAGCTTTCATCCAAAAATCGGTGATGCGGGTCCACGTATCGAGCTTCAATACATCCATCGCTTCGCCACCACCAAACGTCGCGTACCCAACCATCGCGCCTACGACGAGTGCAATCGCGACGAGAACCAATACGATCAATAGTCGTACAAGAATCGGTACTCGACGAGAAGAATACTCACGAAGACGTTTACGCTGCTTCTGCTCCGGGTTTTCTTGATGTTCCTGATTCGGCTCTTTTTGATGCCGCTTCAGACGTTCACGTGTCGGTTGACCCGTTCCTGCTTGGTTTTGTACCATCTTGATCACCTTTCATTGAGTCAGTCTAAAGAACAGTATAGCATATTAGTACCTGGTATTAAATAATTCCGATTTAGCTACAAGTTTGCTCTTTTTCCAAGTGTAACATGAGGAATCAAACAACATATAAAAAAATTTCGCATTGTGTATATAAGGAAAGAAAAAACACTTTCCCATATTTTTCGATATTCTTTCACAAATTTTAAATCCAATTCATCCCCTTGTGCGTAAGCTACACAGAACGGCAAACAGAACGACTACTGAAACGCATCAAAATTACGTTTTAAGATTTCTTCAACTTTTTTAAATCCAAATGCCTCACTCCTTCGTAGGCTCTTCAGAAGGATGAAACAGAAACTACCAAAACCACTAAAAACTGAGAGGAATGATTACAGATGAAACACACTAAAAAATTCGCAGCATCAGCAATGGCAGCAGCACTCGTATTACCAGGAACGGCGGCGTTCGCATCAGGCGGTTCAGACGACATGATGCATGAGGACAAAGCAAAAAACGTCACGGTCAAAACAAAAGCAGCAGATCTTCGTGCGACACTCGACCAATTACTTTCTGAGCACTTCGTGCTTGCTGTCATGGACATGAAAAAACAATATGACGGTTCAAAAGATGCTGAGTATTATGAAGCAGCACTCAAACAGAACGCACTCGACATGACACCGGCAATCGCTTCAGTCTATGGCGACGAAGGCGCGAAACAATTCGAAAAAATCTTCGTCGACCACAACAAATACACAACGGACCTCGTCAAAGCCGTCAAAGCGGATGACCAGGAAGGCATCAACGCTTCGAAAGCCGAGACAGAAGAATTCGTCCAGGATCTCTCGACATTCCTCGACGCTGCGACAGAAGGCGAACTTCCGAAGGAAGCAGCTGAAGAAGTCCTTCGTGCTCACGAAGCGGACGTCTACAAAACATTCCAAGAGTATGCAGCAGGCGACTACGAAGGATCGTACAACACGTTCCGTGAAGGATACAGCCGCATGTATGACATCTCGAAAGCACTCTCAGTCGCCATCACAACACAGATGCCTGAGAAATTCGATAACTCGAAAGCTGATACGAAAGCCGCTGACCTCCGGTCAACACTCAACAGCCTCGCTGCTGAACACGTCGCTCTTGCGAACCTCAGCATGACGGCAGGCGTCGATCAAGCGAAAGACTACGATGCTGCAAACTGGGCGGAAGACATGCACACAGCTGACTTCAAAGCCGCGATCAAATCGATCTACGGTCAAGCCGGTGCGGATCAGTTCGAGCAAGTCTGGACGAAAAACCACATCGAAGCACAAGCGAACCTTGTCACAGCAGCCATCAACGATGATAAAAAAATGATGGGTGACGCACAAGACATGCTCAAAATGTTCACGAACGACTTCGGTGCGTTCCTCGGAGCAGCAACGGAAGAAAACCTTCCGACGAAAGCAGCAACTGAAGCGGTCGCTGGCCATGAAACATATGTCCAAGACACGTTCATGCAGTACACGGAAGGCGACTACAAAGGATCAGTCGACACGTTCCGCGAGTCATATGCTTACATGTACGGTGTCGGTGAAAACCTCGGTAACGCGATCGTCATGCAATCTCCTGAGAAATTCATGGACGGTACACCAGGTTCAATGCCGAACACAGGTAACGGCGGCATGAGCGACACAAGCAACAACGCAACAACAGGTGCACTTGCACTCTTCGGTCTTGCACTCGGTGCAGCTGGAATCGTCGTGGCACGTAAACGTCAAAACGCATAAGAATTCGGGTATACTAAAAAGGATAGCGCCCTCGGCACTATCCTTTTTCTTACATAGAGAGGTCTTCCTCTCGGAAAGGAGTGACGTGTTTTGAAAAAATGGTTATTACCGATCAGTATCGTCCTGATGCTCGCTTCAGTCGGCACACTGATTTTCTTATTATTCGGAAACACGAACGACACAGAAACGAACATCACGCAAGGTACGGCTGATTCACAATCCGCGGCTTCTTCCGAGACGAAGGAGGATCCACTCAAGCCATCCGAAATCTTTAAAAAAGAATTTAAGTCCCTCTCAACCAATGAAGTCGAACTCCCGAAGACGTTGACGATCGACGCACTCGACGTCAAAACGAACATCGAACAAGTCGGTCTCGATAAAAAAGGGGCGATGGGGACACCCAAAGATGAACAACAGGTCGGATGGTATAAATTCGGACCACGACCAGGGGACGTCGGCAATGCCGTCATCGACGGACATACAGATACGAAAACCGGTCCTGCCGTCTTTTACAAGCTGCATGAACTTAAAAAAGGTGACGCCATCAAAATCAAAGATGAGTCTGGACGCCTGCTCGTCTTCCGTGTCAAGAAACTCGTCGAGTACGATCACCTCGATGCCCCACTCGAAAAAATCTTCGGTGCTGCCGACACCCGTAACTTAAACTTAATTACGTGTATTGGTACGTACGACCAAAATGCAGGGACGTACGACAACCGGCTCGTTGTGTTCACCGAGCTTGATGAGAAAGCATCTGATCCCGTCAACACACCACCAAAATCAGCAACGAATGTCCGCATCAGTGGTGGCTTCGTGAACTGGTATGCCTCAAAAGACGATGAAGTCGTGACTTATAACATCTATCAAGAACAAGATGGGAAACGGAAAAAACTCGGTTCAACGGAATCGATTGAACGGAAAGCGTTCCCGCTTCCGGAAGATGCGACAGGTCGCTTCATCATTACGGCCGTCAATAAAGCAGGCATCGAGTCACCAGAAGCGTTTAGTGTCACGCAAAAATAAGCACAGCAAAAAGATCTTACGTTCAAATCGAGCGTAAGATATTTTTAGTCTGCTTTTTCGTTCAGAGCAATCCGTAATTGTTTGTCACCAGACGCCGTCGTATATTATTTTACAAGAAGGTGAACATCATGTTGATAAACAAGGCTTACAAATTCAGAATATACCCGACAAAAGAGCAGGAAATCCTGATCGCGAAGACCATTGGTTGTTCGCGCTTCGTCTTCAACTACTTCATAGCGAAGTGGGATGAGATGTATAAAGCGACAGGTAAAGAACTGTCTTACGGTTCTTGTTCGAAAGAAATCCCGATGCTGAAGCAAGAGTTCGATTGGCTGAAAGAAGTCGATAGCACATCTGTGCAAACGAGCGTCAAATACCTGACCGATGCGTATGATCGCTTCTTCAAGAAGCAGAACGAACGACCGCGATGTAAACGCAGGACTGAACCTCAAACAAGAAGCTGAACGCCTCTTAGCTTCTTCAACCGTCGGGACGACAGGGTAGCCTGATCAATTTTCGATCGTTAGGTCGGATCACCCAGGAATCCTCCACCTCTAAGTGAAGCGTAGGTGGAGGTAGTTCAACTCTTCCATTCCTTACTGATGACATATCAAAAAATCCCCGAGCAAACACTCAGGGAAAGACCATCTCTATTCATTAATAGGTGATATGTTGTTTACTCCATTTGATGGACTCTTTAAATTGTCTGATTAAATCTTCTCCTGGAACTGTCAAAAAGTAAGCTAATCCATCAACTTTTTCTGACATTTGCTGAATCACGAGTCCATCTTCAATCAACTCTTGAAGTTGCTCTAAAATCTGACCGTGTGACTGATCGATTCGCTGTTCAATCTCACCAATCGTCAGCGCCCCATCCCGTAAAATGTAGATGACGCTCGACTTTAGGCTGTTCTCGAAGTTATGCTGAAACTTTTGCAGGGCTAATAAATCGGCTTGTTCTTCTGTTTGACGTTGATCCATCTGTCACTACCCCTTTCCTAACACATCAGACTGCTTCTTTAGTATGAAGGAACGACGTTAATAATTCAAAAAGTCATTCTTTTTTTGTGATGATGGTATCGAACGTCTTTTCCTCATCCGTGATGACCATCTTCTTTTGTGTCCGGAGATGGTAGAGACGTTGCAAGTTAAGAATGATGACTTTCATGACGGCATAAAACGGAACCCCGAGTAGGACCCCGAAGAAGCCGGCGATGTTCCCTGCGACAAGCAGGACGATGATGATCGTCAACGGGTGAACATCAAGCGTCCTTCCTTGAACGAGTGGTGACATGATGTGCGAATCGATTTGTTGCGCGACCGTCATGACAATGATGGCATAGATTGCAAGAATCGGATCCTGGATAAAACCGACGATCAAGGCCGGTATGACACCGATGACTGGTCCAAGAAACGGAATGATGTTCGTCAATGTCGCAAACATCGCTAACAAAATCGCATAGTCGATGCCGATGAAGAGGTATCCGATGTAGGCGATGACACCAACACCGATACTGACGATGACCTGCCCCCGGATATAGCTCATGATCGTTTCATGGACATCTTCCAAGATTTTTTTCGTTTCTTTATGAAATTCAAACGGCATCATGTTAACCAAATTGCCTTTTAGCTTATGACCGTCTAACAACATATAAATCAACATGATCGGAATGATGATGATCGTGATGACGGTCGTCGTGATTAAGCTGACGAACCCACCGACCCCTGCCCCGACATTTTTTAAGAACGATGACGCATATTCGGAGAGATTCGTCGAGAATTTATCGAACAAGTCGTCCGGTCCCCCGACGAAGCGAGAAAAGATGCTGCTGTTTTCAAGCTGACTCCGAACTTCGACGAGTTGGCGCTGAAATTCCGTCGCGAGGTTCGGAATCGAATTGACGAACTCACTGATTTGTTTCGATAAGGATGGACCGAAGATAAATCCAAGTGTCGTCATGATTCCAATCAATCCGAACAAGACGACCATCACTGCGGGACGCCGACTCATCTTCTTCTCAAGCATCTCGACGATCGGCAAAAGGACGTAATAGAGAATCCCCGCGATTGCAAGCGGCGGGACGACCATTTGCCCGAGTATGGCGAGTGGACGAAATAAAAAGGTCACGTGATTGCCGACCCAGACGATGACGAGTAGCGTCATGACCCACCAGGCGCCACGATACCACTTGTTTTCAAACATTTTTTGCATTCTGTCACTTCCTCATACGTAATAATGATAGCTTTCACTCAGTTAGTTTTCCTTTATCTGACCGCTTCTAATCCTCCTGCAAAAAAATAAGCTGGACCGTCATCTAAATATAATATTTATTTTACATCTTTGCGTGTTAAAATTTGATGACTGCTAACAAGCAGAGTAAAATTTACATATGTCTTCACGCATTTACGTACATATACAAAAGAATATGGAGGATTCGAACGTGAAATGGATTAATCAAAAGATTGGTCGCCAATTGATGTTTGCTTTTTACGCGGTCTTTATCGCACTCAGCATCACATCCGCTATCGTCTATACGTATACTGAACAAAAAATCAGTCAAACCGATGCGACATTCGATGACTTACGTGAACGAAGAACGAATGCGAACGCGTTGGCATACGAATGGTCCGCTGCACAGAGCAATGTAAAATCATACCTCTTGTTTGGAACCCCTGAAATGCTCAATGCCGTCAAAACGAATCAAGATGAAATTAACCGCTTGACGACCTGGTTCGAGCAAAACGCCATCTATACACAAGGCGATCAATATGCAACTGCGACGAGAAACTTATATGACGATTATTTCGGTACTGCCGTCCCCTTGTTACGTCAATACGTGGAACAAAAACAGGAAGGCTCGGTCGACGAGCAGTTCGTTGATCCGAAAACGCTCGCTTCGCTTTCGAACGGGAGCGAATTATTCAATTCTGACGGAACGCTAAAAGGCTCAAACAGTCAAATTGACGGTGAAGCCGATACGGCTGGAATCGAAGCCTTGCTGACAAACTATTTAAACCTCATTCAGACTGAAGAAGATGAAGCAAAGGCCAGCTTGCTTAATGAAATGCGCATCGCCCAGTTCATTTGGCTGTCAAACCTGCTTGTCCTCGTCATCATTCTTGTCTTACTCGTCCGCCCATTCATCAACCGGGTGACGAAACAAATTAATTCGTTGTCTCGGGACAGTGCACAACTCGCAAGTGGTGAAGACGTCAAAGAACTTCCCTTACCGAGACGACGCGATGAATTACACACGTTAACCGCGTCCTTCAATCAAATGGCAGCATCGATTGCGGATAATAAAGTCCATATGCTGGCGAAGAATGAAGAGTTGCAAGCACAACAAGAGGAACTCGTTGCGCAGCAGGAAGAGTTGCAGGCGCAGCAGGAAGAACTCGAAGAAGCACTCGAAATCACCCTGCAAAGCGAACAACATCTAAAATATCGTAATGAACTGACGGAGACGCTCGCATCCCGTGAAACATTGACGGCGTATCCGGAAATCATCGAGAAGCTCGTCTCAATCACCCACTCGGAAATCGGAGCCTTGCTGTTCCTCGATCAACACGATGTCCGCTCGACGATTGAATACGGGATGACCCCTGATATGGTCGAACAACTGATCCACGAAGATCAATCGTTGTTCCACCGGGCGCGTGTCTTAAAACGTCCGGTGCACTCGTCTAAACAGGTCGCACACGAAAGTCCGCTTCCGTATCCGTACTACATGTATGAAGTCGCCGTGCCGATCCTTGATCCGAATGAAGAAAAAATCATCGCCTGCATCTATCTCGTCCGGTACCGTGACGCCTTCACGCCGGAGCAGATGAGCGATATCCTTTCCTTCTCGCACCAGCTCTCACTTTCGTTGATGCGGATGGGGATTTACGAAAAAATGATTCATGAAAAGAACAAAACCGGACAATTGTTGAACTCGATCCGGGAAGCCGTCGTCTACATCGAACATGAATCAGATGAACTGCTCGTCAACGAACCGTTGATGAAGCTGTTCCCGGAAATTCAGACGGAACATCAGGATGAAAGTAATCTTTCCTCTTTCCGTCAAGCGATGTCCGCCTTGTCTTCCATCATCGATGAAGCAGAACCGTTCGAACAATACATCGAACAAATCGTCGAGCAGAACTTGCCGAAGGATAGTCTCGTCGTCTCGATTCGCGCGCGCAGTGCCTATATCCAAATTTACGCCGAGAAGATTCAAATCAATAACGTTTGGGTCGGAACGATGCTCGTCTTACGGGATGTCACGAAAGAAACGGAGTCGGACCGGATGAAAGAAGAGTTCGTCTCGACCGTCTCGCACGAACTTCGGACTCCGCTCTCATCAATTTACGGTTTCACGGAATTGATGCTCAACAAATCATTTGAAGAAGAACGTCAGCTAAAGTACTTGCAGACGATTCATTCGGAAACAGGTCGCCTGACGACCCTCGTCAACGACTTCCTCGACGTCCAGCGTATGGAATCGAGTGAGCAACGTTATCAGATGTCGACGTTCGACATCGTCGAACTCGCAAATGACGTGACCGACTTCTATGGTGCCTCGCACACGACACATACGTTAGCGTTCGCAGGTAACGGACCGATCATGATTGACGCCGATAGCGAAAAGATTAAACAGCTCTTAAACAACCTACTCAGTAACGCCATCAAGTATTCTCCTGACGGCGGAACGGTTTCAATCGAAGTCCAAAATCAGGATGGTTTCGCTGAAATCAAGATTCGCGACGAAGGAATGGGCATCCCGCAAGAAGCGATGTCGAAGTTGTTCGATAAGTTTTACCGAGTCGACAACTCAGAGACACGCAAAATCGGTGGAACGGGTCTCGGTCTATCGATTTGTAAGGAAATCGTCAAACACCATAACGGAACGATTGATGTTGAATCGACCGTCGGTGTCGGCTCGACCTTTACGATTCGTTTTCCGGTCGCTGTCATTTCCACCATCTTGACGTACGAAACTGAATGAGTCTTTACCCCGTGTCCACTAAGGCGCGGGGTTTTTTTTTGCTCGGTCCCGTGTTCAGGTTCCGTCAAGGACGGGTGAAACGCGGGCTTCCAGTAAGAAGAACGCCGCTTACGTCGCGTTTAACATAAGGTTCTAAAAGGGAATAGCTAAAGCGACTCTACACATACAGGAGGAATCAGACAGATGCAACTTGGTTGGATAGGATTAGGTCATATGGGTATCCCAATGGCGTTACGTCTTCGCCGCGCCGGACACCCGTTACACGTCTATAATCGAACAGAAAGTAAGACAGCACCGCTCGTCGCGGAAGGGGCAACGTCGCTACGCTCACCACGCGAACTGGTCGAACAGTCGGACATCATCTTCATCATGCTCGCAGACGGAAAAGCGATCGATCATGTCCTTCACGAAACAGACGGGCTGCTCGCAAGCGACTTGACGGACAAAATCGTCGTCAACTTGAGTACGATTTCGTCCGAGGAATCAACACAGGCAGCGCAACTTATCGAACGCGCCGGTGCCGCCTATCTCGAGTCTCCCGTCTCTGGTTCAGTCGGTGTCGCAGAAGCCGGCCAGCTCGTCATGCTCGTCGGTGGTGACAAACAGACACTTGCGACATGCCGGCCGTATCTCGGTGTTCTCGGTAAAGAAAGTATCCATTTCGGTGACCACGGAACAGGCAGCTCAGCAAAACTTGCAATCAATCTCCTGCTCGGCATCGTCGGTGAAGGACTTGCTGAAACGTTCCTGCTCGGAGAAGCGGCCGGGCTCGACAAAGAAAAACTCATCCAGATGATTTCTTTGTCCGGCATGAATACACCACTCTTCCAAGGCAAACAGGACATGTACCGAACAGAAGAGTTCCCCCCTGCTTTCCCGCTTCGGTTGATGGCGAAGGATTTGGGGTTGATCACGGACGCCGCGAAACGGTACACGTTACGTTTACCGCTGGCAGAAGCAGCACATGAACAGTATGAACAGGCGAACACGGGAGACCAAGCCGATTTAGATATGGCAGCGGTCTACCTGAGCTTAAAAAAATGACTCCATCAGAAAGCCGCGCCTTCCGGATTCCGGAAGGCGCGGCTTTTAGCAGATGCGTTATTTGAGTGATGTGACGATTCCCATCATCTGATCGGTCGTCATCAAAGCTTTCGAATTAAACTGATAGGCGCGTTGAATTTGCGTCAAGTTCGTCATTTCCGTCCCCATGTCGACGTTCGAGGACTCGAGCGTCCCGACCGTCAACGGGTTCCCTTGAGCATTTTGATATTGCCCGGTCGCCGTATAGAGTCCACCGCCGACATCCGTCAACTCGCCATGGTTCGGAATATCCGCGACACCGATGCGGGCAAGGACACGACGTTCTCCGTTAAGGACACCTGTGATATTGCCATCTTTGTTCAGCTCAATCGCCGTCGCATTTTCCGGTAAGGTGATGGCATCGTTCGCTTGATTGATGACGGAGCGTCCCGCATCATCCGTCAACAACATCTGTCCGTTGCCTTGCGGTGATAACTCAAAGTTGCCGTCCCGCGTGAATTTCGTCACACCGTCTGCATCGATGACACCAAAGAAGTGATGCGGATTACCGAGTGCCGCATCCAAATTCCGTCCGGTCGTTTGAAAAGCACCGACGGTAAAACGTGTCGCTTCGTTCGCGACATACCCACCGACACCAAGACGAAGATCAACCGGCGTCGTCAAAGGACCTGTTTCCAAGCCGCCCGGTGTGTTGCTGATGTTGCGGACGAGTAACTCATTGAACTGTGCATCACGACGCTTGTAGCCGTTCGTGTTCGCATTCGCGAGATTATGCCCGGTCGTATCGAGTTGTTTTTGTAATTGAGCCATCGTACTGGCTGATGTATAAAGTGATTGCATGACTTCCTCCTCCGATTAACGAACGCGACCGATTTCAGAAACGGCTTTTTCAGCCGTCCGGTCGTAAGCTTGAATGACTTTTTGATTGGCTTCGAACTGACGAAGTCCACTGTTCATCTCAGCCATCGTCTGCTCGATTTCGACGTTCCCGAGTTCGAGCACGCCTTGGTCGACTTTGACGTCTCCCGCCGCAAGTGCTGCCGGAGAGCGGAATAAACCGTTGCCTGTCCGCTCGAGTGTTTCCGGTTGATCCGTTACGACAAGTCCAAGGTTTCCGATTGCTTGTCCGTTTCCGTCCGTCACCGCTCCGTCTGCGCTGACAACGAAGTCTTCATTGACGACGTTCAGCGCCTGACCGTTTGCATCAAGGACGAGATCATTTTCTGTCGTCCGGAGCAAACCATCCTGCCCGACAGCAAATTGACCGTTCGTCGTGTAAAGCGTCTCTTCCCCACCTGTCAGCGGATCCGTATGTAAGACGGTAAAGAGGGCGGACCCGTCCCGTGAACTGATTTGGAGATCCGTCGCGTTGCCCGTTTCCGTAATCGAACCGAGGGCAAAGTTCGGCGTCGCTGCCTGCATGAAGACACCTGTCGCGAGCGTGCCGACCGTCCCTCTTGATTGAATTCCCGTTCGTTCATTGACGCCTGATTGTTGAATCATCATCTCCGGAAACGTCCGGAGCGATGCTTGATCGGCGCGGAAGCCAGGCGTCCGCGCATTGGCCAGGTTGTTACTTAACATTTCTTGTTGCCGCTGTAACGCCTGCATCGCACCAGACGCCGTGTACATTCCTCGTAACATATGTTTTTGTCTCCTCATTGACTCAATGTTCAATTCTCTTATGTTTAGTATATCGGTCAGGTTCTGTTGAATTATGAGTTTTTTTCAAAAAAAGGTAATGAGAACAATAGTTGAACCGAAAGTCCTAGCTCTTGATTGAAATATTCTGGAGTAATAAATTCCAAAAATTGCTATAATGAACTATATACATTTTAATCGAGGTGACGAGATGCCGTTCTTCAAAAAGAAACTTTCAGAAGCGCCCCTGCAAGGATCACTGGATTTTAAAGAACTGACAGACCCGACCTACTTTTTAGAAAATCATCCCGATGCCGTTTACACCTTGAACTTAGCTGGAGAAATCGTTTCATTTAATCAAAAATTCGCTTTCCTGCTCGGCTATGAAGGAACGACACTCGCGAATCAACCAATCCAGTCCTTCCTTCGTCCGAGTGAAGCCGAGCGCATCGCCCCCTTTAAACAGCGTGCCCTGCACGGGGAGACCGTTCATTTCACAGCAGAAGTCCGTCATAAGGATGGGCGCCGCTTGACAATGACCGTGACGAACATCCCGATCTACCAAAACCACATCATCATCGGTCTGTACGGAATCGCCCGTGACATTTCGCAACATGTCGCGTTACGAAAACAACTGCTTCGATTAGCCCAGCAAGAACAGTTGACGGAAGTGACGACACCGATTGCCTTTCTCGATTATCTTCCGGCATCAGACGAGTGGTCGTTCTCGAAAAACTTCACGTCACTCTTGTCGATTTCGAGCCACCGCTTGGCGTCGATGGACGAAGCGGACTTCCTCGGCGAGATTCATCCGGACGACCGTAGCCTCTTTCAAGAACACGTGGCACAGTTAACGACGCCGTCCAACGTCAGCCTCACTTTACGGATGAATCAACAGGAACAGTATCAGCGGGTCGTCCGCTGTGATGCCTTATCGTCACGGACTGACGATCATCTCTGCATCAGCATGATGTTTCATGACACTGCGACGACGCGTGAGACTCCTCCCGCCGATTCGCAAGACTCACTGACGAATTTTTTAGCGACTGTCGAAACAATCGTTTACCAACACAGTGAAGCCAATCAAGCGTTGACGTTCCTCGCCGTCGGCTTTTTGCAGCAATACCCGGAACATTTGCGCCGGCTCGAACTCGATCCCGCCTACTGGAAAGAACTGCTTCATCCGGACGACCGGGACCGGATAAAAGCTGCACGGGAAGGACTGCAACAAGGAGAAACCGTCCGGCTGACTTACCGGCTGAAATTAGAGGACGAATGGCGCTGGCTCGAAGAGATTCGTCTTCCTTTAAAGGATTCGAACACTCAGGTCTTCACCGGCTATCAAGGTGTCGTCACGGACATCACGCTCGTCAAGCAGCAACAAGAGGATATCTTCCGCTTATCGCGGCATCACGCGACAACGGGGTTGCCGAACCGGATTGCCCTGCTTGAAAAAATGGAGGACTTGCTTGAAAACCGGCTTCCTTTTTCCATCTTCGCGATCGACTTCAACCAATTCCATAAAATCAATACACAACTCGGATATGAGATTGGCCAACGCTGGCTGCTTGATACACGTGATGCGTTGACGGAACGCTTGCCGAACGTCTATTGCAGTCAGCTTGAAGGCGATTACTATATCGCCTTAATCGAGCAACCGTTCGATGAGCTCCAGTTGAAGAAACGTTCGCTCCATGTGCTTGAACTCGCGACGCAACGCTTCTCAATCGAGGCGTATGCCCTGATTCCAGAACTCGCCATCGGAATCAGTCACAGTCAGGACAAAAAGACTTCAGCGGCCGAACTCCTGCAGGTTGCGAATACGGCCTTGACCCGCGCCCGCGCTAAGACAAGTCCCGCCTATGAATTGTATACGTCACAGCTTGACCTTGAAATTTACCGCCGCCACCAACTCGAACAAGGTTTACGGTATGCGATCGGACAGGACGAACTGTTTCTCGAATATCAACCGAAAGTCGATATCTGGAGCGGACAGCTCTTGGCCTTCGAGGCATTGATTCGTTGGGATCATCCGGAGTGGGGACGGATTCCCCCGCAAGATTTCATTCCGCTCGCAGAAGAAGGACGATTTTATCTCGCGATTGGCGACTGGGTCCTCGAGACCGTTTGCCGGACACTACAGGACTTGAGTACGTCGGGTTTCCCCGTCGTCCCGATTTCAATCAATCTGTCGGCGAAGCGACTGTTGCACGGCAACTTCGTCGAAACCGTCAAAACGTGTTTGAAACGCCATAGTGTCCAGGCCCGCTTCCTGCAGTTCGAGCTACCTGAAAATGTCCTGCTCGAGAACAATGAGTTCGTCAAGGAAACACTTACGCACCTGCATCGTCTCGGCATTCGCCTCACACTCGATCGTTACGGCAGCAGTGCTACTTCCTTAGCTTGTCTGCGCGACTATCCGATTACGACGTTAAAGCTGGATCGTTCGTTCGTCGCTCAACTCGAGGAAGCGGATCAGTCGACAGCGCTTCTTAAAACCATCATCTACTTTGCGAAGGAACTCGAACTGACCGTCGTCGCTGAGGGCGTCGAAACACTCCATCAACTCGATTTGTTCCGAGATTTCGAGTGTCATGCCGTCCAAGGTTACCTGTTCAGCCGACCCGTCAGTGCGTCCGAACTTGTGAACGTATTGCGGCTCGGTGTTCTTTCACCGATTGAATCTTTGAAAGCCTCACCGAAACAACAATTGCCGTCCGTCCATGCCCAGGTCACGATCACCCGCCTGAACGGCAAGGCCGTCAATGTCGGTGCTTCGCCAATCCTCATCACGCGGAGTACGAACCGGTCCGTCCATTTTTATGCATCGATCCGCTTGCCCGTCGATCACCAAATCGAGCTGTCGTTACGATTGAAGGATGTCGATCATCCACGGACGATCATCGAACCGCTTGCGATCACGGAACTCGACAATGGACTGTTCCATTATTCTGCCGACTATAAAGTACGTGCCCAGTCCATCCTTTTAATGAAGGCACTCGAACACTCGGAGCAACAAAAACTCGATGACTTCTTTTCGTTGACATGAAAAAAAACGCCTCCCGGTTACTGACCGGAGAGGCGTTCCGTGTTAGGAATGTTTTTTACTGAGTACCGCTGTTTGCGTCCATTCGAGGACAGCATTCGTGATGACGATCAAACCGGTAAACAGGAACAACGCTTCAAAACCGAAATGACCGGCGATTTGACCACCGGCGAGCGGTCCGAGGAAGTTCCCCATGAATTGGGCCGATTGATTGTAACCGAAGATCCGTCCGGACGCATTGGCTGGTGTGTGTTTACGAAGCAGTGCTTGGACCGATGGCATCAAGGCCGCTGTCGCAAATCCGATTCCCATCCGTAAGACGATCAATTGACTCGTATCCGTGACGAACGCTTGCGGAATCAAGAAGGCGGCAAAGACGAGTAAGGCAACGAACAAGACACGTTCCGCTCCAATCTTGTCGGACAGTCGTCCGAGCCGCTGGGCAGCAATCAATGCCGCAATCCCGGGTGCTGAGGCGACGATACCCGACAGTAACGCCAGTCGTTCCGTTCCGGGACTCAGCTCTCGCACGTAGAGCGAGAGAATCGGACTGATGGATTGCGCTGCGAACTGAATCAAGAACGTCGTCAAGAATAGACTCAAGATGAGCTCCGGATGACGGAGTGATTGAATGATTTCTTTCGCGGAAGCCATTTTTTTGACTTCAAGCGGGACGAATTCTTCTTTGACGAAGAAATATGTCACGAGGAACGTCAAAAATAACGGTACGCTCGTAAAGAGAAAAACGGGTCGAAGCCCAATCATGTCGGCAAGGAATCCTCCAATCAGAGGTCCGAGCAATCCACCGGCAATCCCACCGGTCGACAATGTACCGAGCGCCCAGCCACTTTTCTCTTTCGGGGTTTGAGAGGCAATCAAGGTGATTCCGGCTGAAATGAATCCGGAGACCGCTCCCATGACGAGCCGTAAGAAAACAAGCTGATACACATCTTGCACAAAACTGATTAAAAACATGACAATCGACATTCCGAGGCTTGCCCGGAGCAACATCAATTTCCGTCCTTTTCTATCGGCAAGGCGTCCCCAAATCGGTGAGACGATGGCGGCGACGAGGAACGTTGCCCCGAACGCAATCCCGGACCAGGTCGTAATCTCCTGACGTCCATCGACGCCAAGCTCTTCAATGAATAATGGCAAAAACGGTAAAACGAGACTGAGTGCAGCGGCAGTCAAAAAACTCCCGATCCACACGACGATTAAATTTCTTTTCCACAACGGCATTGTGGCATCACTTCCTTTTTAATGGTAATTCCGGGGTCAAGCAACAACTTCTAATATACACTTCACAATGTGAAATGTCTAGGTTTTGAACTGATGCAATAGTCTCAAAGACTATTGATGGATACCTATTTTAAGCAAACGAACCGATAGTAGGAGTACCATGCAGAAGGAGTGAACACTACCATGAAACGTTTTCTCGTCAGTCTCGTCTGCGTCTCGTTTTTCAGTCTGTTGCTGCCGTCAAGCGGTCAAGCCGCTCTCCCCGTCACGCGCCATACGGTGATGTGGTCGATTCCGGAAGCGAAGTCCATCCCCGTGAAAATCAATCAGCTCGCCAACCGGCAGATGAAGCGTGTCTATCTTCATGTTGCTGTGGAGGGGGACCGGATTCTCTATCGAACATTCGTCGAGGCCGCGCATGCAGCAGGAATTGAAGTCTACTTCCTGTTCGGACAACCACGCTGGATTACGAATGAAGGCACGACCTTCCGACCGAATGTCGAAGACCCGCTCGCCTGGATTACCCTGTATCAAAGTGAGACGATGCAGCATCCGGATGGAATCAGCGTCGATCTCGAACCGTATGCCCTACCGGAGTGGACGACGAATCAATCTGCCGTCATCGCTTCTTATCAACGAATCCTGACTGCCTTTCAGGAGCGGGCAACGGCGGAAGGGCTACCATTGCAACTCTTTCTTCCGTTTTGGTTCCATACGGTCACGGATGTCTCCGGACGTCCTGTCAGTGCCTGGGCGATGGATCTTGCAAGCGAAGTGACCTTAATGAGTTACCGGACTGTCTACGGTGGTGGAAACGGCTTATCCGCCATCACGCTCGTCGATACGTTGTATGCGGCAAACCACCAGCACAACCTGTCGTACGCTCTCGAGTTCACGGAACTACCGGAGACACCGAGCATCACATTTTATGGTCAGTCACGGCAAGCCTTGAACCAACTCGTCAATCAGACGATGAACAGCTCTTTCCCCCCGCGTGCCATCGTCTATCATGACTTTGAGGCCTATCAGGCGTTCATGCAAAATACGAAGTAACTCATTGGCAAGATTCTTTCAGCTATCGATGAAAAAAGATCAATCCTTAACGGATTGATCTTTTTTGCTGTTACAGTGCTGTTTTGATTTCTTCCAACATCTTTTCGATCGATTGGATACCGCCACCGGACAGATACCACACGTCTCCACTCAAGTAGACGACCTTATTATTTTTGACGGCATCGACGTTTTTCAATAATTCATTGTCCATCGCTTGTTTCGCCGTTGCCCCTTCACCGATTGCTTCTCCACGATCGATGACGAAGATGATGCCCGGATTTTTCTTGACGATGTATTCGTACGAGACATCCTGTCCGTGGACGGATTGATCAAGAGTCGTATCGATTGCTTTTAAACCAAATGCATCGTAAATCAAGCCAAAACGAGAGCCCGGTCCGAACGCACTCATGCTCTTATCCCCCGCGAGCAGGACAAGTGACTCAGGTGCTTCTTTAGCATCCTCTTTGACTGCCGCGATTTTTTCATCTACTTCTTTTAATGCAGCTGTCGCTTCTGCTTCTTTTCCAAACAACTTACCGAGCATGTTGACGTTATCTTTGAACGACGTCATGTAGTCCTGTGTATCGATTCCTACATAAATCGTCGGTGCAATCTTGCTGAACTCTTTATACATTTCCGATTGACGGGCTGAGATCAGGATGACGTCCGGTGCAAGTTCACTGATTGCTTCAAAGTTTGGTTCTTTTAAACTTCCGACGTTCGTATACTGCTCTGCTTCATATTGCTTAAGATAGGCTGGAACGAGTTCTTTTGGTAGACCTGCCACTTCGACACCGAGTTCATCGAGTGTATCGAGTGCACCAAAATCAAAGACGACGACTTTTTTCGGGTCTTTGACGACCTCAGTTGAACCTAATTCATGTTTGATTGTTATTTTTTCGTCGCTTGAAGCGGCTGATTCATTTGTTCCTTTTCCACACGCACCGAGTGCGACGACACAAATTGCAATAACGAGTAAGAACCACTTTTTCATGTGAGTTGATCTCCCTTATGTTAAGTATAGTAGAGGCAAATTTTATGATCATCCATCTGTTCCAACGTTAAATCCATTTCATACAGGTTTTCGAGTAACGACTGTTCCATCAATTGGTCTGTCGGACCCGTCGCAACGATTTGTCCTTCTTTCATCGCGACCATCTGATCCGAGTAGACGGATGCGAAGTTCAAGTCGTGTAAGACGACGACGATCGTTTTATTTTCCTCGTCGACGAGCTTCCGGAGTAACTTCATCACCTGGACGGCATGACGCATGTCGAGGTTATTCAATGGTTCGTCGAGCAAGATATAATCCGTATCTTGGGCAATCACCATCGCGATGAAGGCGCGTTGCTTCTGACCTCCGCTGAGGGCGTTGATTTGTTTGTCTTGCATCTCTTCGAGGCCGACGTATGCAATCGCCCGATCGATTTTCTCGTGATCAAGGGCGGTCAGTCGTCCTTTCGAATACGGAAAACGACCAAACCCGACGAGCTCACGGACCGTCACACGCAGTCCGAGGTGATTGCTTTGTTTTAAAATCGACAGTCGCTTCGCCAAGTCATCTGACGGAAATTGACTGATGGCCGTCCCTTCCAGTGTGACGACGCCCGCATCCGCTTTCGCGAGACGGCTAATCATCGAGAGGACCGTACTTTTACCCGCACCGTTCGGTCCGATGAAGGATGTCAATTTACCTTTCGGGATCGTGAACGTCGCCGCTTCGACGACGGTTTTCGTTCCGAACCGTTTCGTGATGTTGTCAATCGTAATCATCGGTTGACTCCTTTCAGCAAGAGATAAATAAAGTAGCTACCACCAATCAAGTTCAAGATGACACTGAGCGTCGTCGAGAAGTTCAAGACGTGCTCGACAATCAACTGCCCCCCGACTAACGCGATCACACCAAGTAAAACTGTCGCGACCGCTAAAGCGTGATGGCGGTACGTCGGGATGAGTTGATAGGCGACATTAACAATCAATAGCCCTAAAAACGTAATCGGTCCAATCAAGGCCGTTGCAATCGAAATATAGATGGCGACGATGATTAACAGACGTTTGACGATTTTTTCATACGGAATGCCCAAGTTAATCGCATGGTCGCGTCCGAGTGCCAATACGTCGAGGAAGCGGACATACCGCCAAAGCCAAGCCGTATTCAAGACGAGGAGGACTGTCGCTAACATCAATAAGTCCGAATCGACGTTGTTGATGCTCGCGAACGAGCGATCTTGCAACAATTGAAATTCGTTCGGGTCCATCAGCAGTTGAAGGAACGAGGTGATGCTGCCGAAAAACGTTCCGAAGACGAGACCGACGAGGAGAAGGAAGTAGACGTTCCGCCCTTCCCCTCGGAACAACAATTGATACAGCACGATTGCAAAACCGACCATTAAAAGAATCGTTGCGATGAAGCGGACTTCGATTCCGACTTCAAGCAGGATTGAGCTACCGAACAAAAACAAGAGTCCGGTTTGAAGCAACATATACAGTGAATCGAGACCGATGACGTTCGGTGTCAAAATCCGGTTCATCGTCACGGTTTGGAAGATCAAGGTCGAGACCCCGATCGCGACACTCGTGACAAGCATCGCTGCTAACTTTGTAAAGCGCCTTGGAACGACGTATCCGAGTGCCCCTTGTAAGTTCAACGTCATATAGCCAACCATGCATAATAACGCGAGGACGCCCAGCCAAATCAATCGTTTACGATAAGCCATAACGATCCCTCCTAAACAAGAGGTAGAGGAACAAGCCACTGCCGATCGTCCCGACCATCAAGCTAATCGGAATCTCATACGGTGCAATCAACAGGCGGCCCGCAATGTCACAGACGAGGACGAACAAGGCACCGAACAGAGCCGTTGACGGTAACGTCTTTCGTAAGTGATCGCCGTACCAAATCGAAATCAAGTTCGGCACGATCAGACCAAGAAACGGAATCACACCGACCGATAAAATCACGGCTGAAGCAATCAATGAAACAATCGCCAGCCCGAGCTGCATGACACGCTTATGGGAGATACCAAGATTTTGTGAAAATTCTTCTCCCATTCCGACAATCGTAAACCGGTGGGCATAACGATAAGCAATGAACAGCAACGGAACAGTTATGTAAAGCAATTCGTAGCGTCCCTTTGTGATCATCGAAAAGTTTCCCTGCATCCATCCTTCTAAGCTTTGCAGCAAGTTAAACCGCAATGCGAGAAACGTCGTCAAGGCACCGACGATACTGCCGAGCATCAACCCGACGAGTGGAATGAAAATGACATCCTTCATTTTGATCCGTTCGAGAATCCGCATGAACAAGAGCGAACCACCAAACGCAAATCCAAATGAAATGAGCATCTTAATCAGTGGATGTGCATCACTAAAGCCAATCATTGAAACGACGATTCCGAGTTTCGCGAAATCCATCGTTCCCGCCGTCGTCGGTGAAACGAAGCGGTTTTGTGTAATCTGTTGCATGATCAATCCCGCAATGCTCATACCCGCTCCAGCCAATAAGATACTTAAAAGTCGTGGTATCCGACTCATCAAGAACAATTCCCATTCCGTCTCGCTCCAAGATAAAATTTCTGTTAAATCGAGGTCAGCGACACCAACAAACATGGAGCCGATTGAGACACATACGAGGAGGATTCCCCAAATTATAATCGACATCGTAGTCTCCTTGTGAAGATAATGATATTCATTCTCATTGAGAACATTCTCATTCTCTCTTTTTTCCAGGCTTCCGTCAACCGTTATTCTGATATTTTTTTAGAAAGTCTTTTTCGCGGTCACATAAAAGTGCGTTTTTTTGAACAACATTCAGTACAGTGACCTCGTGGGTTTTGAACAACATTCAGTACAGTGACCTCGTGGGTTTTGAACAACATTCGCTTCTACCACGGTTCGCTTGCTTAGGGGCAAGCGGGAAGCCGCTTCGCTTTTTACAAAAGCTGCAGGGTCTCCCCTTGCTTGCTCGTGAACCTTTTCAAGGTTCACTGATTCCCTCAAGCGTCTCACCGTTTTCGAAGCAAGTTGTTCAAGTTATCCCTATTTCCGT
Source organism: Exiguobacterium sp. QJM3NY_9 (assembly GCF_056173545.1). Classification (NCBI taxonomy): domain Bacteria; kingdom Bacillati; phylum Bacillota; class Bacilli; order Caryophanales; genus Exiguobacterium; species Exiguobacterium sp. QJM3NY_9. Next base: position 2,682,943 of record NZ_CM149679.1, read on the forward strand.
TTAAGGCGCTACATCTTATCAATTGGTGTTCTCACTTCTGTGGAAGTTCAGACACGCGTTAACTAATCTGTTCTAGAACGTCATTTGTCGGAAAAGCACCTGTCTAAAAGATTCGCTTCCCGTGACTCCTATGGGAAAAAGCGCAAGAAACTCTTGCGCTGTCAGAGGCAAGCGAGACCCTGCTACTTGTCCCGGTAGGATCAAGTAGCAACGGCTTGCGCCTCGCCCGAGGAAAGCGCGGGAAGAAAGAAACTTTATCCCCCAACATTCTTGAATCGTTCTCTACGCAAAATAAAAAGAGGTAACCCCCACAATTAAGTGAACGGTTACCTCATCGCTTGACGATTTGTGCCAAACAAGTATTTCTTATTTTCCTAAGTTATCGAGCATGATTCCTGTCCCGCGTGCGACACATAACATTGGATCTTCTGCAATCAAGACCGGTAACCCAAGCTCTTTTGCCAACAACTGATCGATTCCGTCGAGCAATGCCCCACCACCCGTTAAGATGATGCCGCGGTCGATGATATCTGCTGCGAGTTCCGGTGGTGTCTTCTCGAGAACCCGTTTTGTCGCTTCAACGATTTCCATCGCTGATTCTGCGAGTGCTTCATGAATTTCCTGTGAGCTGACCGTAATGTTATGCGGCAGCCCTGTGACGAGATTGCGTCCCCGGATGTCCATCTCTTCCTGACGTCCGTCTTCTGAGACCGTTGCGACCGTCATCTTGACGTTTTGTGCCGTCCGTTCACCGATGATTAACTTATGCCGATCTTTGATCGCCCGAATGATATCGTAATCAAATCGATCTCCTGCAACTTTGATTGTTTCGCCACAGACGATATCTCCCATCGAGAGTACCGCAACATCCGTCGTCCCGCCACCGATGTCGATGACCATATGTCCCGCAGGCATCCAAATGTCCATCCCTGCTCCGACCGCGGCTACTTTCGGTTCGACTTCGAGGAAGACGGTTTTCGCGCCCGATTTTTCTCCTGCCTGACGAATCGCTTTTGCTTCGACCGTCGTGATGCTCGCTGGTGTACAAATCAACATCCGAACGCCACCGAACATGCTGCGGACCTCAATTTTATCGATGAAGTGACGTAACATGGCTTCCGTCATCTCGAAATCTGCGATCACACCATCTTGGAGCGGACGAATCGCGACGATGTTTCCCGGTGTCCGGCCTACCATTAAATGTGCTTCCGTACCTACTGCATGAATTTTGCCGGTCGCTTTATCAATGGCGACGACTGAAGGTTCATCGAGGACAATTCCTCTTCCCTTTACATGAATGACGACATTGGCAGTTCCTAAATCAATTCCGATATCTTTTGAAAACATCTCGCGTGATCTCCTTTACCAGCTGGCTATTATTCCATAATTTAGAACGTCGTTTGGACGTCTAACCCATTTATGTATACATACCTTTCAATTTTAGCACAGGCAAACAAAAAGAGACGACTTTCTTTTTCAGAAAGTCGTCTCTCGTTAATGAAATGGAATAATAGCTTAAGATTAAAGCTTTGTCGCTGCCGTTTCTTCGACAACCGCTGTTTCTTCTGTGATGCGCTCGACATCTGCGCCAAGGGCTTGCAGTTTCAAGTGGAAGTCAACGTATCCACGATCGATGTGATGGAGTGCACCGACACGTGTTTCACCTTCAGCAATCAAACCAGCTGTGACAAGCGCTGCACCAGAACGAAGGTCTGTTGATAAGACTTCTGCTCCTTGAAGCTGAACACCACCTGTGATGATGGATGAGCGTCCTTCGATTTTGATATCAGCATTCATACGGCGGAATTCTTCCACGTGCATGAAGCGGTTTTCGAAGACCGTTTCCGTGATGACCGATGTTCCTTCAGCTTTTAAGACAAGCGCCATCATCTGTGCTTGAACGTCTGTCGGGAAACCAGGGTGTGGCATCGTCTTCACGTCGACAGCAACCAATTTCTTAGGTCCGACAACACGAAGCCCTTCTTCTGTATCCGATACTTGAACACCCATCTCTTCCATTTTTGAGATCAATGGACGAAGATGCTCACGCTCAGCACCGATGACTTCGACGTCACCTTCTGTGATTGCTGCTGCAATCATGAATGTTCCGGCTTCGATCCGGTCTGGAATCACGTAGTGGTTGCCACCGTGTAATTTTTCGACACCTTCGATACGGATCGTTTCCGTACCTGCGCCACGGACTTTCGCGCCCATCGCGTTCAAGAAGTTCGCGAGGTCAACGATTTCAGGTTCTTTCGCAACGTTCTCGATGACTGTCGTGCCTTCAGCGAGTGTTGCCGCCATCATGATGTTTTCTGTCGCACCGACAGAAGGGAAATCAAGATAGATTTTTGCACCTTGGAGACGACCATCGACTTGTGCTTCAACAAAACCGTTTCCGATGATTGTTTTAGCGCCCATCGCTTCGAATCCTTTTAAGTGAAGGTCAATTGGACGTGATCCGATTGCACAGCCACCCGGCATCGCAACGCGTGCGCGACCGAGACGTGCAAGGAGTGGACCCATGACAAGAATCGATGCCCGCATTTTACGGACGTATTCAAGTGGTGCTTCGTCTTTTAGTTCCGGTTCTGCATTGACGGTAACCGTATTCGCTTCTGCATCGAATTCGACTTGTGCGTTTAAGTTCCGTAAGACATTGTTGATTGTATAGACGTCTGCGAGACGTGGTACGTTTTGAAGGACCGATTGACCTTCTGATGCGAGCAATGTCGCAACCAACGTTTTTAAGACTGCATTTTTTGCACCTTCTACTTTTACTGTTCCAGCTAATTTACGTCCGCCACGGACAACAATTTTTTCCATTACCCATACTCCTCTGCTTCGTTTCTTTTCTATTCGTACAATTCGTGATTGGTGTTGATCATAGTTGAAAAGTCAACGAATGATAGAAAGAAACTTTCCTATAGTTATCTCTCGTGCCAAAAGCCAATACGATTTTCAGTGTCATAATCAATGTGTTTCTTCATTATAAGAATACTATCCTTTTCCATACTAATTCAGATGACCAAATTAGGGTTTACAAGGAAGTTACAAGTTCAGCCTACTAAAAATTGAAGACGTTGGGCGAATCCCGAATACTCCAGCAAAAAGCGACCGACGAGGGAACCGAGTGCAATCGCAAGCAACGTCCGTAACGCAATGGCGTGTGGACCTTTAGGATGTTGGAGGATTTTTTCCCACTTGACTGGTAAGAGTGACCACCAGGCAAGAACAATTGCCATTACATAAACGAGCATACTTACTAAAGCACTTAAACCAATTGACGTCACGCGCTTGCACCTCTTCTTCGTGTTTTCTTCAACCTTACCATGATTTCACAAAATGAATGATTTCGCAAACAAAAAAGCACAATATGCATTTATTTTAGCGCATAAAATATATTTATTAAAGATGATTGTCACAATTTCTATAGAAGTAAGGATGAAAAGTTTGTGAATAAGAGGTCTATATGGTACTTTTACTATTTTTCGCCATCTTAAACCTGAATCGCCTTAATCCTAAAGAAAACGCTTTTAAATTGACGTTTTCTACAAAAAAAGACCCGATTTCCACGAGGGAAACCGGGTCTTTTACTTGAATCAATCGCGACCGTAGTCTTTTAAATCGAGACGGTTAATTGCCCGTTTCAATGAAAGCTCTGCGCGTTTGAACTCAAGATCTGATAATTTCGTGTCCTGGAGACGTCGTTCTGCACGAACCTTCGCAGCCGCAGCACGGTCATAATCGACCTTATCTGCCTGCTCCGCTGTTTCTGCAAGAACCGTTACAGTATCCTGGCGCACTTCCATAAAGCCACCGCTGATAGCGATCAACGTGCGTCCGCCATCTTCGTGGCGCAACTTCAAGATGCTGATGTCGAGTGGTGTTACGAGCGGTACGTGGTGCGGGAGGACCCCGATTTCACCCGTTATCGTTTTCGCAACGACCATACGGACATCGCCATCATACACTTCGCCATCCGGGGTGACGATATTGACATGAAGTGTGTTCATCTCAAGTCCCCCTTATGCTTTGTCACTTAGACAAGCGCCTTCGCTTTTTCAATCGCATCTTCGATCGGACCGACGAGACGGAATGCTTCTTCCGTCAAATCATCGTGTTTGCCATCGAGGATTTCTTTGAAGCCGCGGATCGTGTCCTTAACTGGGACGTACGATCCTTTTTGTCCTGTGAACTGCTCAGCTACGTGGAAGTTCTGCGACAAGAAGAACTGGATACGACGCGCACGGTGAACACTTAACTTGTCATCTTCCGACAACTCGTCCATACCGAGGATTGCGATGATATCTTGAAGTTCTTTATAACGCTGAAGTGTTTCCTGAACTTGACGTGCTACAGCGTAATGCTCTTCACCGACGATTTCAGGTGAAAGGGCGCGTGATGTAGAAGCAAGTGGATCCACGGCAGGATAAATACCCATCTCAGAGAGACGGCGCTCAAGGTTCGTCGTTGCATCTAAGTGAGCAAACGTCGTCGCAGGAGCCGGGTCAGTATAGTCATCGGCTGGTACATAAACCGCTTGGATTGATGTAACCGAACCTTTGTTTGTTGACGTGATACGCTCTTGGAGCATACCCATCTCTGTTGCAAGTGTTGGTTGGTAACCAACGGCAGATGGCATACGACCGAGAAGGGCTGATACCTCTGAACCTGCTTGCGTATAACGGAAGATGTTATCAACGAAGAGAAGAACGTCCTGTCCTTGCTCATCACGGAAGTACTCAGCCATTGTCAAACCAGTCAAGGCAACACGAAGACGTGCACCAGGTGGTTCGTTCATCTGACCGAAGACCATCGCTGTTTGTTTGATAACGCCTGAATCCGTCATCTCATGGTACAAGTCATTACCTTCACGTGTCCGCTCACCAACACCTGCGAATACCGAGATACCGCTGTGCTCTTGGGCGATATTGTTGATCAATTCCTGGATGAGGACGGTCTTACCTACACCGGCACCACCGAAGAGACCGATCTTACCACCTTTGATGTAAGGAGCAAGTAAGTCAACGACTTTAATTCCTGTTTCAAGAATTTCAACTTTTGTTGAAAGGTTATCGAACGTTGGTGCTTTTTTGTGAATCGGAAGACGTTCCACGCTTGCATCAAGTTCTTTTTCATCAATTGGGTTACCGAGTACGTTGAATACGCGACCGAGAGTCGCTTCACCGACGGGTACCGAGATTGGAGCGCCTGTATCCAGGACTTCCACTCCACGGCGTACACCATCCGTCGAATCCATCGCAATGGTACGGACGACATCGTCACCAAGGTGTAATGCGACCTCAAGCGTTAAGTCGATAGCCACTTCTTCTACAGTTTGCGGCGTATATTGAATACGAAGCGCGTTGTAGATGTTCGGTAAGTGTCCCTCTTCGAACTTAACGTCGATGACAGGTCCCATGACCGCGACGACGCGGCCTTTAAAACCGAGTTCGTTCATCGTGTTTCCTCCTACCTATCATTACGTCCTTGGGGCTTACTGCTGCGCAGCTGCTCCACTGACGATCTCTGTGATTTCTTGCGTGATTGCAGCTTGTCGAGCCCGGTTGTAGACGAGAGTCAATCGACCGATCAAGTCATCTGCGTTATCTGTCGCACTTTGCATTGCTGTCATACGTGACGCATGTTCTGCTACTTTCGCGTCAAGAAGCGCACCGAAGATCAAGCTTTCCGCATAACGCGGAAGGAGTTCAGAAAGGATTTGCTCCTCACTTGGCTCATACTCATAAGTCGTCGAAGACGAAGCTTCGATTTCTCCGAGTGGGAGAAGGGTTTCGACTTTCACTTCTTGACTGATGACAGACAAGAAATGGTTGTAGCTCAGCTTGAGTTCGTCGATTTCACCGTTCGTGAACGCACTCACTGTACGCTTCACGATTTCAGCTACATCAACATACGAAGGAGAATCGTTGAGTCCTGTGATCGCGTCTGTGACCGTGATTCCGCGTGAACGGAAGAACTGAACACCGACTTTACCGACCACGTACAGAACGTAACTGTCCGTAGTGTGCTTTTCTTTGATTTCCCGGTAGACTTCACGCAGCACGTTGGCGTTATATGCACCAGCTAAGCCGCGATCCGATGTGATGACGATAAATCCAGTCTTTTTGACGGGACGTTTCTCGAGCATCGGATGGCTCGCACCTGTCGTGCCATTCGCAATGGTTCCGAGAACCTCCTGCATTTTCAGCATGTAAGGCTGGAACTTCGCGCTATGTGCTTGAGCGCGGTTTAGTTTCGACGCCGAAACCATGTTCATCGCTTTCGTGATCTGTTTCGTACTTTTCGTCGAGTTAATCCGCGTTTGTATCTCGCGCAACGATGCCATTTCGATTCACCACCTTGTTAGTATCAAGAGCGTTCAGGCGAAGCCTAAGAGTTGACCCTTAAACTGTCGCTTGGAACGTTTTCTTAAATTCTGAGATTGCTGTAACGAGTTCTTCGTCAGCCGGAAGGTTACCTGTTTTACGGATCTCATCGCAAAGCTGTTTGCGGTTTTGATCGAGCCAGAGGTTGAGTTCCTTTTCAAAACGACGAATATCCGTAACGGCAACATCATCAAGGTGACCACGAGTCAAGGCATAGATGATGATGACTTGCTTGTCGACAGTCAACGGTTGGTTAAGATCCTGTTTCAGAACCTCTACTGTCCGCTCACCACGGTTAAGCTTCGATTGTGTCGCTTTATCAAGGTCAGATCCGAACTGTGAAAAGGCTTCGAGCTCACGGTAAGAGGCGAGGTCAAGACGGAGCGTACCCGCTACCTTCTTCATCGCTTTTACTTGAGCCGATCCACCAACACGCGATACCGAGAGACCCGGGTTGATCGCTGGACGGACACCTGAGAAGAAGAGATCCGATTGAAGGAAGATTTGACCATCCGTAATCGAGATAACGTTCGTCGGGATGTAAGCCGAGATATCCGACGCTTGTGTCTCGATGAACGGAAGTGCTGTTAAGCTACCTGCGCCAAGCTCGTCGTTCAATTTCGCCGCACGCTCAAGAAGGCGTGAGTGAAGGTAGAAGACATCCCCTGGGTAAGCTTCGCGGCCTGGTGGACGCTTCAAGAGAAGCGAAAGCTCACGGTATGCAGCTGCTTGTTTTGAAAGATCATCATAGATGACAAGAACGTGCTTGCCGAGATCCATGAAGTGTTCACCCATCGCTACACCAGCGAATGGTGCGAGGTAAAGAAGTGGTGCCGGCTGTGAAGCAGCGGCAGAAACGACGATCGTGTAATCAAGTGCACCGTTTTTACGGAGTGTTTCAACAACACCACGGACTGTTGATTCTTTTTGTCCGATTGCGACGTAAATACAGATCATGTTTTCTTCTTTTTGGTTGATGATTGTATCGATGGCGATCGACGTTTTACCTGTCTGACGGTCACCGATGATCAACTCACGTTGTCCACGACCGATTGGAACGAGGGCATCAATTGCCTTGATTCCTGTCTGAAGTGGTTCGTGAACCGATTTACGTGCCATAACGCCAGAAGCTTTACGCTCGATTGGGTTATAGTGCTCCGTTTCGATTGGGCCAAGACCATCGATTGGCATACCGAGCGGGTTAACGACGCGACCGAGCAATGCGTCCCCTGTTGGTACTTCCATGATGCGTCCTGTACGGCTAACTGAATCGCCTTCTTTAATATCAAGGTAGTCACCAAGAATGATGATACCAACGTTGCCTTCTTCTAAGTTTTGCGCCAAGCCCATTGTGCCGTTAGCGAATTCTACGAGCTCTCCCGACATGACGTTGTCGAGTCCGTGTGCACGAGCGATACCATCACCAATTTGGATGACCGTACCCGTCTCGTTCACTTCCATCGTAGAACCGTACTGCGCGATACGCGCTTTAAGCAGGGCGCTGATTTCTTCAGCTCTAATGCTCATGCGTTTCACCCCTATTTTCTTACGCTTTTAACAGCTCACGCTCAAGTCGCGTTAGTTTCGTTTCGATCGTGCCGTCATATGTCGTGTAACCGATTTGGACGCGAAGTCCTCCGATTACGTTCGTATCAACAACATTTTCTACTTCAAGCGTTTTACCTGATTTTTGGCCGAACGTTTCTTTCACTTTCGTGATTTCCGCGTCTGACAATTTGTATGCACTCGTCACGACAGCTGTCGCAACGTTACGGTGTTCATTCAATAACGCAATGAAATGCTCCGCCAAAGACAATACTTCCGCCGCACGGTCGTTTTCGACCATGACGAGGATGGTATTTGAAACAATCGTGTTGAAGCCCGTGAAGCTCGTCTGTAAGACTAACTTCAGCTCTTCCGCAGAAATCGATGGGTTACTTAAAACCGATGCGAGCTCTGGTGTTGCGTGGAGCACTTCGCCGAGCGTCCGCACATCAGCTTCTGCTTGCTCGAGCACATGATGCTCAAGCGCAAGATCGAAGAGCGCTTTTGCGTAGCGTCCCGCTACGTGATCACGCATTAGTTCGTGCCCTTAGTGTCAGCAAGGAATTGATCGACGAGCGCGCGCTGAGCGGCTTCGTCTGTCGCAAGCTGTGTTTTCATGACGTGGCGTGCTGCAGCGATTGCTTGAAGAGCAACATCGTTCTTCAAAGCAGCTTGTGCTTCAGCGCGTTCACGGTCGATTGCACGGCGAGCTTCTTCCTTACTCATTTCTGTCTCAAGACGTGCCTGCTCCATCGCACGTGCTTGTTCTGCCTCAGCTTGACGGCGTGATGATTCTAATAAGTCACGTGCTTCCGTACGTGCCTTATTTAATTCTTCTTGTTGTTGTTCTACGTAGACTTCAGCGTCTTTACGGCTTTTTTCAGCCGAGTTGATCTCGCTAGCCACATGCTCTTCCCGCGCTTTCATCATGTTGATGAGCGGGCCCCAAGCGAATTTCTTCAAGAGGATGAGGAGCAAGAGGAAAACGACGATCGTGACGATCATATTGGCAAGTAAAAGGTGGCTTTCTTCGCCGCCTGCTTCTGCCGCAAGATACGTAAGATTCATTCGATTACACTCCCCTCGTGGTTGGTCCAACTTCTTATATCTACATAAGGGAGCAAAAGCTCCCGTGACGGTTCACTCCTGTCGAACGAATAACGCCCTATGTAGCTCATTTCTTAAACTATGGATTAAGAGTTGAGGAGAAGGAAACCGACCGCTACACCGATGATTGGAAGTGCCTCAACAAGACCGATACCGATGAACATTGTTTGACGAAGTTCGTTTTTGAGTTCTGGCTGACGTGCTTGTCCTAATACTGTACCGTTTACGATAAGACCGTTACCGATACCAGCGCCAAGTGCGCCGAGTCCGATGATGATCGCTGTTGCAATAAGTTCCATTATAAATTGCCTCCCTAGATTGTGTTCGAAATTTGGTCGTGCGATTATCGGAAAAGCAGATGCTTTACCTTCGAATTAATGGTCGTGCGCTGCCTTATGTCCGATGTAAACCATCGTCAGGATAAGGAAGATATACGCTTGGATCGCTCCGATGAAGAGTGAGAATCCTTGCCAAATCAGCATTGGAATCGCTGAAAGGATGACACCGACTGGTCCGAGGAATTGGAAATCGTTCGTTCCAGAGATGATTCCGATCGAGAGAATGATTCCGATCATGATTTCACCAGCGAAGATGTTCCCGTAAAGACGAAGACCGAGTGTCAACGTGTTTGCGAATTCTTCAATGATGGTAATAATAAACATCGGCGTCATAAACGTTTTCGCATATGCACCGAAGCCGCGCATTTTCACACCGTAATAATGGCTCATGACCACTACCATAGATGAAAGTGCAAGTGTCACGTACGGATCCGCAGTTGGTGAGTTGAACCAAATGTAGTGACCCGTCACAACGTTAAATGGGAGACCCATTAAGTTGGACACGATGATGAATAGGAACAGTGTCATTCCGAAAGTAAGGAAGCGACCCCCTGTTTTCCAATCCATCGTACTGCTGATGATTCCGCGAACGAATTCGAGGAACCACTCTAGCGTGTTTTGAAAACCGGTTGGCTTCATCGCGAGACGTCGCGTACCGGCCACGGCAATCAGGAAGACGAGAGCAGCTGCTATCAGCACTGTGATCAAGTTCGTCCAGCTACCGTACAGAACGAAGTCGCCCCAGAGTGGGATTTCGTAAAGTGGCATTTCGTGGTTCATTTGACTATTCACCTCTTTTCCCGCTTAAGTTCGTGAGTCAAGAACTCACAAAATTGTATGACGTGGCCGGCGAGAAGGCCTATTACCACCGCAGTTAATGACAATTCGGCTTCGTACTTCAAACCGATCATCACACAAAGTACCGCGACCGCCATGCGTGATACGGTCCCTCGAGACATCGGCTTGCGCCCACGCTCGATTACACGATACATTCGATCGACGCTTAATCGTTGCAGCGTCAAGATCATGAAGCTACCTGCCCCACCTAATGCCAGCCCATAAATCACTGGATCACTCGGATAACCGACAAGTAACAAGACAGCCAGGATTCCATAATAGAGTCCAAACCATCGTAAGTACGCACGATACAACGCATCTTGAAGGATTATGTTCATGTCTTGTCTCCTAACAAGTGCCTGATCATTGCGATCATGCAAAGAATGCCGATGAAAATCCCGATGAACACTGAGAATGTCGCTCCCATCTTTTGCCACCAGTCCTGTTGTTCCCCATAGTTCCCAACAAGGAAGCCGATGACGATTGGTGCGGCAAGTGCCGTCGAAATTTGCGAGGCCATGACCATACTCGTTGCGAGCCCTTTTTGGCGCACTAGAGACGACCCCCTTTTCCCAATTGCAGGTTCTTTTTCTTTCCCACAATTTGCGGATTTTCATACTAGTCAAGAATACAATGAGAACCATTTCATAGTCAAATGAATTCACAAATAAAATAGACCGCTGAAACCATTGTATATCAACGATTGATAAGGTTTTCACAGAGGTACCCCATCCACCTCTTTTCACGAAGATGTGAAGAAAATATGTAGTGCTATCAACGTTTAAAGAGATGGTTCACTTGATGAACAAAACCATTGAACAGTAACGTTATATCGCGTTCTGGAATGAGAAACAAGCCGTCTAAAATTGATTTGTGTCGATTTTGTGAAAAAGTAATTTTTGTTCAAGATTGGAAGCGCTTTCGATTCGGGACAGGAAAACGCGCCTGACATCTGTTTGTAACAAAGGATTTAAAGCATTTCCAATTTGTCTGTTGTGTTGCTTGTCACAGCTTGAAATGTCATGAATCGATTATAGGTTTTAAGGTCAGCACGATGATTTAGATTTTACATTTTCTTCACAATCAGGCAGATTGAGGCGTTTGTTTCTTAGTTAAAGATATATTGATGTATGTTTACTCACCGCTTTTTGTTTAGTGATTATCGGATAGACCATTATTGATTATTGAATAGACCTTTCGCTATTTCCTCTCGCTTTCCTTGGGCGGGACGCAAGCCGCGATTTCCCTATCGGGTAACCGGGTCTCGCTTGTCCCTGTCGGAAGCGTTCCGCTTCCTCTTCCCATAGGAGTCGAGAGGAATTGCTCAAGGCTATTCAATTTACAAGTGACTAACAACACTACGCCTTGATCAAAGTTTAGTAGAGCGTAATTGAAAAGGACGTACCCCGGTCGACTCGACTCCTACGGGAAAAGAAACCACAGTTCATCGTGGTTTCGTCAGAGGGAAACAAGACCCGGCTTGGCACACACCATTACCGAGTCGCGACTTGTCCCTCGCCCGAGGAAAGCGAGGTCGACGGGAACGTCTGAGACAACTTACGGAAGTTAACCTTAAATGGAATCATTAAAAAGGACGCATCCGTTCGTCTTGATTCCCGTGGGAACGGCAAGATATACGGAAACGCCCTAAATAAACATTTTTTGGACTGGATTACTTTATTTTAGATATCCGCATGAAAGGGTTCTGGAGTTTCCCCTTGATTGAAGTGCGCTAAAATCGCTGCTGCAATCCGCTCCGACGCATGACCATCCCCGTAAGGATTTGAAGCATGCGCCATTTTTGCATAGGCCGCTTCGTCTTCAAGCAACTCGCTCGCCATCCGGTAAATCGTCTCTTCATCTGTTCCAGCAAGTTTCAACGTACCGGCTTTGACTCCTTCCGGACGCTCCGTCGTATCGCGTAACACAAGGACAGGTACGCCGAGAGAGGGTGCCTCTTCCTGGACACCACCCGAATCCGTCAAGATGAGATGCGCCCGACTTGCGAAGTTATGGAAATCAAACACATCGAGCGGTGGAATTAACGTGATGCGGTCATGTCCCCCAAAGATTTCAGCCGCTGTTTCCTGGACGACCGGATTCAAATGGACCGGATAGACGACGTGCACGTCCGGATATGTATCGACGAGTCGACGGATCGCCCGGAACATCTGATGCATCTTCTCTCCGAGGTTTTCTCGCCGGTGTGCCGTCATCAAGATGAGGCGCCGTTTGCCGACTGCCTCGAGCACAGGGTGAACATAATCCGGCTGGACCGTCGTCTGCAGGGCATCGATTGCCGTATTTCCTGTGATGTAGACACCTGCCTTCCGGTTTTCAGACGCAAGGTTCGCCGCCGCCTGATCGGTCGGTGCAAAGTGCAGATCTGCGAGTGTCGACGTCAATTGACGATTGACCTCTTCCGGAAACGGTGAGTATTTATTATATGTACGGAGTCCGGCTTCGACGTGTCCGACGGCGATTTGATTGTAGTAGGCAGCAAGACTGCCGACGAACGTCGTCGTCGTGTCGCCATGAACGAGAACGAGATCCGGTTTGACATCCTTCATGACGAGATCGAGTCCTTCGAGACCACGCGTCGTGATGTCGACGAGCGTCTGACGGGGTTGCATGATATTGAGGTCAGAATCCGGTTCAATCTCGAACATGCGTAACACTTGATCGAGCATTTCCCGGTGTTGCGCCGTGATCGTCACATGGACATCGAACGCTGGATTTTGTTTTAAGGCATTGACGAGCGGTGCCATCTTGATGGCTTCCGGTCGTGTTCCAAAGATGGGCATGACTTTGATGGGCATCATTACTTCCTCCTTTTTCTACTTCCTCCATTTAAGCATAGTTGAAAGCTGTCCTGCATCTTACAACAAAAAAAGCAGCCTGCCGGGAGTGGCAGACTGCTTCTGTCTTACTTCGTACCGAACAAACGATCACCGGCATCCCCTAGTCCAGGGACGATGTAGCCGTGGTCGTTCAGTTTTTCATCGAGTGCCGCGAGGTAAATATCGACATCCGGATGCTCTTCCTGAACGCGTTTAACGCCTTCAGGTGCTGCACACAGGCAAGCCAGTTTAATGCTTTTCGCGCCTTGTTTCTTTAAAGAGGAGATTGCGTCAGCAGCCGAGCCGCCTGTCGCAAGCATTGGGTCGACGACGACAAAATCACGTTCTGCGACGTCAGTCGGCAACTTGAGGTAATATTCCGTTGGTTCAAGCGTCTCTGGATCACGGTAAAGACCGATGTGACCGACTTTGACGTTCGGCATCATCCGAAGCATCCCGTCGACCATCCCTAGTCCTGCGCGAAGGATTGGAACGATTCCGAGCTTCTTGCCTTCAATCATCTTCTGCGTCGTTTTCGTGACCGGTGTCTCGATCGCGACTTCTGTGAGTGGAAGGTCACGCGTGATTTCATATGCCATCAATGAAGCCACTTCGTCGACAAGCTCCCGGAATTGTTTCGTCCCCGTTTCGACTTTACGCATGATTGTCATTTTGTGCTGAATCAATGGGTGATCAAATACATGTACTTTACTCATTGTTTGCATCTCCTCTCAATTCTCTTTTCGCATTGTACTCCAAAAAGTGACCGCTTGGGAACAGTTTTTTTGGAATCACTCCTCCCCAAGCGTACTTTTCCCGTCAAGAATCGCTTGCGCTGCATAGGACCATTCATTATCTGGTTGCTTCGCTAATTCTTCTAACGTCGCCTTATAATTGCCGACCTTATTCTTTTGTTCATAGACGGCCTGCATCCATAACACATCACTCATGTAACCGGAATCCGGGAAGTCCTCTCGATACGCGACATAATCCGTTTGTTTCGTTTCACCTAACTTGCCTGCAGCAATCAATTGATAAAAACGTGCCATGCCCTTCGTTGCGTCATCCGTTAACACAGTTCCCGTCAACAAGCGGTTCGCTGACTTATAATCTTTTTCTTGCGTCGCAGCGATCGCCTGTTTCAATGTTTCTTCAGGAGAAAGCGTCTTCTTTGCATCCGTAGTCGCTTTTGGTTTCGCTGTGTCTTTTGGTTTCGCTGTGTCTTTTGATTTCACTGGTGCTTGTTCTGTCAGCTGTTCATTTTTTTCTTTTAATTGCTCGACTTCTTTTTCAAGCGCGGCCAATTTTTGTTCAACGTTCTCTTGATTGGTCACGACCGGCACTTCTTCCGGTTGTGACCAATCAAGTTGAAAGAGACCGAGAACGGCAAGACCCGCAACAAGCAATCCGCCGAGCATAAACGGATTCGATTGCAGCTGCTTTTTCCACGGTTTGAGCTGCGGATGATTTTGGACAGCTGCTGGGAGCATGGAAAAACGTTTTTTGACGAGTCGTTTCCCGCCCGCTTTTCCGGCGATTGCTAACCGGTACCGCTGGAGCTCCGCCGGAATCCCTTTGTTCTTCCACTGGCTGAACCGCGTGTCCGCTTGTTCATAAAAGCCTGCTTCTTGCATGATGACGATTGCTTTAAAGTCTTCACTGAGTCGTTTATATTCACGTTCTGTTTGACTTTTTTTAGTCAGCCAGTCCGCAATTTGAGTCGTATTGATTGTTTCAAGTTCTGATTGGACCAGTGCTGAAAATTTCATCTGACAGTTTCCACCCTTACCTTATTTTACTAAGGTTAAGTATACCAAAAATCATGGTCGTAAAATATAAGTCTTCTGACGCATGGTGGACAAAACACGGACGCCGCCTCTTGTGTCGAGACGACGTCCGCGTTATTCCACTTCGCTCAAGTAACCATCCTCGATCCGCAGGACACGGTCACAATACTCAAGCATCCGCTCATCATGGGTGATGACGATGACCGTTTTTTGTTCCTCATGGGCCTGCTTTTGTAACACTTCCATCACTTGGCGTCCGTTCGTATAATCAAGGCTTGCCGTCGGTTCATCTGCGAGGATGAGTCGCGGCTGATTGACGAGTGCCCGAATGATCGCGACACGCTGTCGTTCTCCACCCGATAAGGCGTGTGGTAAATGGTGTGCACGGTCTTTTAATCCAAAAGCGGCGAGCATCGCGGCGGCGTCAACTTTCCGCCCCGCTTCTTCTGCGACGAGTTCGAGTTGTTCCGCCGCCGTCAGGAACGGAACGAGATGCGATTCCTGAAAGATGAACCCGATCTCTTCGAGGCGCATCTTTCGGCGTGCTTCGTCCGATTGCTGATTGACGTGCTGTTCCCCAAACTGAATGTCTCCCGCTGTCGGTGTTTGCAACAATCCGAGCAGTTGGAGCAATGTACTTTTTCCACTTCCGCTCGGTCCGACTAAAGCAATCAGTTCACCCACGTTCGCTTCGAATGAAACGTCATGGAGCACGGGGACGTCACTGTAGGTCTGTTCGACATGTGTCATCTTAATCATCCTGCCATTCCTCCCATCGCGTCTGCCGGCTCAAGTTTTTTTAAGGCCCGGAGCGGAATCACGGATCCAATTAATGCCGTACCGATCAACAATGCCCCGTAACCGAGACTCGTTTCCCACTCAAAACGAAACGGAATGCCGCTCGGTAAGAATTGACTGACACCGAGCGTCACGCACAGGCTGAAAGCAAGCGACAGGAGCGTCAAGACGAACACCTGAAAGACGAGTCCGCTTCCAATCGTCCGTGTCCGAATCCCGATCGCCTTCAAAATGCCCAGTTGCTTCATTTTTTGCATCGTCAAAATATAGAAAAACGCCGTCAAAATCAAGGCGCCGATTACGACAAGCGCAATCCGCATCATTTGGAATGAATTTTGTTCCGCTGCGTAACCGGGAACTTGCTTGACGATGTCTGCTTTCGTATATGTCGTCAGGTCCGTTTTGAATGAATCCTGACTGACGAATGCCGAGACGTAGTTCGTCTGCATCTTCGCTTGCCACTCGTCCCACGACGCAAGCGTCGTCCATAACACAGGCGCATGGCTGTAGCGTCCATCCGTGACGGTACCGACGATCGTAAAGGTCATCTTCGTCCGAAAGTCGGTTACTTTGTCGCCGACTTCGGTCCCGGTCTGTTTCGCATAAGCGGTATCGACGAGAACCTCGCCTCGTTTCAACGCTTCCAGTTGCTTTGGACCGTACGCCGTGTCAGCAGGTAACGCAAACACCGTCACATCGTCCTTCGTCCCGTCCTGTTTCTCGAGGACCATGTTTTGGACGCCGAGTGCTTCCGTCCCTTTTGGTTGCTCCTGTTCCTCTAAAAACGACCGCGTCAGTTGCCCTTCCGCCTCTTGACTGAGTGCCACCTGCTCAACCGGTAAATTCCGGATGACGGCTCCATTATCGTATGCCAGTCCGTCTGCGAGCCCGGTGATCATTAAAATCAAGACGATGATTAATGTCGTCACGAGCCCCATCAGACCGAAGCGTTTTTTCATCCGGATTAGTTCACGCCAACCCATCTTCATCTAATATCCCTCCTGTATGTGCGTTACAGGTCTTATCTTACGGATGCTATATGAACGGAGCATGAACAACTCACGTCGCCCGTAAAAACGTCAGGATGAACGTCGTTCCGCTACCGATTTCCGAATCAATCCCGACCGTCCCGTGCAACTGCTTGACGGTCTCGGCGACGATGGCGAGTCCAAGCCCCGTCCCGCGCGAACCGCGTGCCGTGTCGGCTTGATAAAAGCGGTCAAAGGCATGGGCAATCATGTCGTCCGACATACCGGGACCTTCATCCGTGATACGGACAGTGACGCGCTCCGCGGTCTGTTCGGCTTCAATCGTAATCATGTCCCCGTCGTTTGAAACATGGAGGGCGTTCCGGATGACATTTTGAAAAACATGTTCGAGTGCGGCGGCATCCGCCTCGATCGTCATGTCACTCGCGACATCAACAGCGACAGCGACACCACGTTCATCGATTTGGTAGGCGAGTGTCGCGAGCGTCGTCCGAATCGCTTGTCCAAGATGGATTGACTCCAGTCGCATCCGACTTCCTTCATCGAGCCGGGCGAGGACCAGCAGTTGCCGGGTCATCTCTGCCATCCGGTCTGCTTCACGCGCAATCGTCGCCAGTTTATCCTGTCCGGCAGGTGCGACATGCGGTTGCAGTTGACCGGCGTACCCTTTAATCGTCGTCAGTGGCGACTGAAACTCGTGCGAGACGTTGGCGACGAACGTTTTGCGCTCAGCATCCGACTTCGCGACTGCTTCCGCCATCTCACCGAACCGCCGTGACAACTCTCCAATCTCATCTCGCGAGGTCGTCGCCACATGAACGGCATAGTCACCGGACGCGACTTGTTTTGTCGCATCCGTCAAGCGTTTAATCGGACGAACGAGATAGCGGATTGAGAAGGCAAGCAACAGAAAACTGATGACGACGAGTAAGCCGAGGAAGGCTCCGACGAACAAATGGAGTTCGCGGATTTGTCGGCTCAAATCCGGCCGGATGAAGACGGCGTCTGTCCCGTTTGGTGTTTTGAGCGACGCACCGACTGTATTGACGACTTCGTTGTCAAACAGACCGAGCAAAAAGAGATGAAACGGATAGTCCCGCATGCCGTGATAGACTTCCCCGGCGCGGACACGTTCGATGATCGCCGGTGCCAGTGTTTCGTCGCGGAATGCATTGCCGTGGCGAATGACGGGGCCTGTCTCCGGGACGACATAGAGCTGAAAACCCGTCGCGCTCAACATGTCGTAAAAGGAACCGGTCTGTCCGTCGCCATGCCGTTCATAGTAGGCAAACGATTGATCGACCGCCTCTTCGACCTTTTGACTATAGGAAGACTGCAAGACATTGTAGTAAAACAAGTTGCTGATCAGTAAGGAAATCAAGGCCGACACGAGCAGGACAAGACAGACGAGTCCGACGATTTTCGTATAAAGTGACTTCATCCCTTCGCCTCCAGTCGATAACCGAGACCGCGGACGGTACTGATGTGAATCGCGTCCGTTTGGCGCAAGCGACTGCGTAAGCGTTTGATATGGACGTCAATCGTCCGGTCATCACCCATGAAGTCGAGTCCCCAGACCCGTTCAATCAATTCCTCCCGACTGAAGACACGTCCCGGAAAACTCGCAAGCTGATGTAACAAGTCGAACTCACGCCTAGGCAACGTCAATTCCGTTTCACCAAGCATCACGTGTTGACTGCGTTTATCAATCGTTACGTCACCAAACCGGAGAATCGGCAGCGCCGCCTTTTGATAACGCCGGGCGACGGCGTGCAAGCGAAATAATAATTCTTCCGGGTCAAACGGTTTCGTGATGTAATCGTCGGCACCCGCCGTAAATCCGGCGCGTTTATCTGTCAGTTCCCCGAGCGCCGTCAACAGCAAAATCGGCAGTTCATCTCGTTGCCGGAGCTGTTCACATAATTCAAGTCCACTCCGCCCGGGGATCATTACGTCGAGGATCGCCGCCTCGAACGTCAGCTCGTCGATCCAGCACGCCGCTTCTTGTCCGTCTGCCGTCGCCCGGACGCGATGCCCGTCTGCTTCGAGCGTCTCGACAATCAGACGTTGGATGTTTTGGTCGTCTTCTACGACTAAAATCTCCATCTTTCGTTCCTCCTATCCTATCGTTTACTCGTCAATCAAAAAAACCACCTCTGACTTCTCAGCGATCGAAAAGAAAGAGGTGGTTCAACAGACGGGTCGGCATGCGTTCCGATTACCCGCGTTCCGGGTAAAGCGGGAAGCGACCTGTCAATGCAAGGACTTGCTCGTGTGCATTTTTTAATGTGTCGTCGTCTTCCGGGTTTTTGAGGACGAGTTCAATCAATGCCGCAATTTGTTTCATTTCTTCTTCTTTAAAACCACGTGACGTCATTGCTGCCGTCCCGATTCGAATCCCGCTCGTGACGAATGGGCTGGCCGGGTCGAATGGAATCGTGTTTTTGTTGACCGTGATACCCGCTTCATCAAGGGCATGCTCAGCGAGCTTACCTGTGATGCCGAGCGGCTGCAGGTCGACGAGCAACAAGTGGTTGTCCGTACCGCCTGAAACGATTCGCAGACCACGTGCCGTCAATTCTTCACCGAGTACTTTTGCATTCGTGACGACTTGACCAATGTAGTCTTTGAATTCAGGAGCAAGTGCCTCACCGAACGCGACCGCTTTTGCTGCGATGACGTGCATGAGGGGACCGCCTTGAATACCAGGGAAGATCGATTTATCAATTGCTTTCGCATGTTCTTCTTTACAGAGAATCATCCCACCACGTGGGCCACGGAGCGTCTTGTGCGTCGTCGTCGTGACGAAGTGTGCGTGCTCGACAGGGTTCGGGTGCAGACCCGCTGCAACGAGTCCTGCAATGTGCGCCATATCGACCATCAAGTATGCGCCGACGCTGTCTGCGATTTCACGGAAACGTTTGAAGTCGATGACGCGCGGATAAGCCGATGCTCCCGCAACGATCAATTTTGGTTTGTGTTCTTCTGCAAGCTTCGCGACGACATCGTAATCAATCATCTCTGTCTCTTGATCGACACCGTATTCGACGAAGTTGTATTGAACACCGGAGAAATTCACAGGACTACCATGCGTTAAGTGGCCACCGTGTGAGAGGTTCATCCCGAGGACCGTATCGCCCTGGTCAAGAATCGTAAAGTAGACGGCCATGTTCGCTTGTGCGCCCGAGTGCGGTTGAACGTTTGCATGTTCCGCACCGAAGATTGCTTTCGCACGATCGCGTGCCAAGTCTTCTGCGAGATCAACGAATTCGCATCCACCGTAATAACGGCGTCCCGGGTAACCTTCTGCATACTTGTTCGTCAGCACGCTACCTTGTGCTTCCATGACAGCTTGCGAGACGAAGTTTTCTGACGCAATCAACTCGATATTATCGCGTTGACGTCCTAGTTCCTTGCGCATTGCCGAAAAGAGTTCCTCATCTTGCTGTTTCAGATACGTAAGCGGTGTTTGTTCCATCTGAATTCCCCCATTCATTTTCGATACGCCTATCTTAACACGAATAATCAGTCCGCGGCACCCACAAAAAGTGCAGAAAAATAGCAAGAGGTATGCAACCCCTTGCACGAATCATTCGTATTTAGCACGCATTCCACCAATTAACTTCGGACGCGTCGTTGCTGCCGTAACATGTGCCTCACCGATTTCCCGGTGCGGAAGGCGAACCGGGATGGCGACCGGCTTCAAGTGCATGCCGATGAACGTGTCTCCGATGTCGATTCCAGCATCTGCTTGAATCGATTCGACGACGACCGGGGCAGAAAAACGTTCGTAGGCGATACTCGCCATCGAACCACCTGCTTCCGGTACCGGGACGACCGTGACCGGTTCCAGTCCGAGTCGTTCAACCGTTTGGCGTTCGAGCGTCAAGGCGCGGTTGATGTGTTCACAACCTTGGAACGCAAGATCGATTTGATGCGAACGACGAAATGTATCGAACACCTCAAACAATGCTTCGGCGACTTCCGGCGAACCCGCTTTTCCGATTTGTTTACCGATGACTTCACTCGTCGAACAACCGATGACGAGCAGCTTCCCTTTGAGGGGGAAGCGCTCATTCAAATCGGTCAACGAGGCTTCAAGATCCTGTTTAATCTGTTCGAGATCCATTTACTTCACCTCATAATCCGAGATTTTGCAGACACGGTTTTCGTGACGTCCACCTTCGAACTCCGTCTCTAACCAAATCTTTGCGATATCAAGCGCAAGACCCGGTCCGATGACACGTTCGCCCATCGTCAGGATGTTCGAGTTGTTATGCTGACGTGTCGCTTTTGCACTGAACGTATCATGGACGAGTGCCGCACGAATCCCTTTGACTTTATTCGCTGCGATTCCGATTCCGATTCCTGTTCCGCAAATCAGGATTCCACGATCAAATTCACCGTTCGCGACGGCCTCCGCGACGGGAATCGCGACGTCCGGGTAATCAATCGAGTCAGACGAATACGTACCGAAGTCCGTATAGTCGATCCCGAGTTCCTTTAATAAACCGTTGATTTCTGCTTTGAGTTTAAAGCCACCATGATCTGCACCGATTGCTACTTTCATCTGAACTATTCCCCCGTTTGTCTAGGTTGTTTTTTCGGAAGTTTCCGGTTGTCCGGCGCTTTTCTTCCATTTCCGTTCTGCGTTAATTTTAACACAAGACGGTTGACGAGGGGTTCGAGTTCATTTCGAACTTGGCGATAGACGTTCATCGATCCACCGTACGGATCGTTGATGTCCCGCTCAAGCCCTGTCACATATTCATAGAGGGTGAACGTCCGGTCCTTCAGTTCCGGGTAACGTTCCCCGACTTCTTGTTTATGACTCCGCGTCATCGTCAAGATGATGTCAGACCAGCGTCCGAGAACATCATCGAAAACTTGCGTATAATGCTCGAGTTCAATTCCCCGTTCCCGCAATACTTGGAGTGCGTTCTCTGACGCATCGAAGCCTTGCATCGAACGAAGTCCCGCAGACCGGACATCAAACTCTTGATCTGCGATTTTTGAGCGTAGTAATGCCATCGCCATCGGGCTCCGGCATGTATTTCCAGTACAGATAAACAATACGCGACGTGTGCTCATCTCAGTATCCTCCTTCTTTACGGGCGAATGATCCGACCACCTGCTGCCTTATGGAGCCGATTTCGGACTGCTAGCCCAACCCCTTCTTCTGATAGGTCCCGTACAAAAATCTGATCCACCGTCGTCTGATCAAATCGCCGTAAACAATCGTAAAGACGCTGTGCCGCTGTTTCTGTGGTCGTGCCGAGGAAACAGCGGACATCTGCTTCGACGTCTTCTCCGTCAAAGAGAATGACGCCGGTCTTTTGTCCGGTTTGGCGTGCTTCATCGATGAGCTGCTGCAGGAAAGAGAGGTCGCCCGCCACGACGGACAATGTTGCTTCCGGTGCGTAGTGCGTGTACTTCATTCCCGGTGCCTTCGGTGTTTTATCTTTCATCGATAAAGCAGGATCGAGTGCCACGGTGCCGATCTCGCCTTCCAGCTGCTCACGTGTGACGCCGCCCGGTCGTAAAATGACCGGAGGTGTCATCGTACAGTCGATGACGGTCGATTCAACACCGATACCGGTTTCTCCCCCATCGACGATTGCTGCGATTCGTCCCGAGAGGTCATAGGCGACATGTGCCGATGACGTCGGAGAAGGTTTTCCGGAACGGTTGGCACTCGGTGCCGCTAACCCTAGTCCTGTCGCTTCAATCAATTGAAGTGCAAGAGGATGGTCCGGCATCCGTAATCCGATCGTATCAAGTCCTGCGGTGACGAGGCTTGAAGCGGTTCCGTTCGATTCTAGAATGATCGTCAAGGCACCTGGCCAAAACGTATCCATCAAACGTTTCGCGACAGCCGGAATATGAGTGACGAACTGCTCTGCCTGTTCGATTGACGCGACATGGACAATCAATGGGTTGTCGGACGGTCGGCCCTTCGCGGCGAAGATTCGCCGAACGGCCGTCTCGCTCGTCGCATCCCCCGCAAGACCATAAACGGTCTCTGTCGGCATCGCGACGACTTCCCCTGCTTTTAATAAGTTTACTGCTACATCCAGTGTCTGTTGATCGATCATTTCCGTCTTCACTCTGTACAATCCTTTCGTTCCGCATACACGATACGGTCTTTACCGTTTATATCTTTTAAAATACCCGTTTCCGCAGTAGGATAACGCTCTTTTAACATCATTTGCACTTCACTTCCTTGATTGTGTCCGATTTCAAACACAATCAAGCGAAAATCGTCCTTTAAAATACGTGTGCTGCCGTCAATCAAGCGACGATAAAAAACGAGACCGTCTTTTCCGCCGAACAGCGCGAGGTGAGGCTCATGGTCAAATACGACGTCACTGAGCAACTCATCTTCTTCAATATAAGGCGGGTTCGAGACGAGGACACGGACCGATTGATCGGCGAGCGGCTCAAGCAGATCCCCTTGTAAAAAAGTTACGTCGCCGCCAAGTGCCGCTTGATTTTTTTTCGCGACCGCAAGTGCGTCTTCTGAAATATCGACCGTCGTGACCGGCTGTCTGAGCTCGAGCGCGAGTGTGACCCCGATCGCTCCGCTTCCCGTTCCGATATCGACGATTTCACCCGGGTGGAACGTCTCCCCGCCTAAACGACGGACGACGAACTCAATCAATTCTTCCGTTTCCGGACGGGGAATCAGGACAGCTGGCGTAACCTGAAAATCGCGTCCATAAAAGGGTTGGTACCCGATCAAATGTTGGACGGGAACACCATTGACGTGTGCCAGTAAGTATTCGCTGAATAACAGGTCATCGTCCGGCGATAATTCGTCCGAAAGTCGCACGAGCAATCCCGTCCGGTCGACTTGTAACACATGCATAAGTAACCATTCGGCACTCGACGCCTCGCGTCCTGCCGCGACTAACATCGTTTGTGCTTGATTCAATCGTTTCGCAATCCGCATCAGTTCGCCGCCTCCGATGCCCGTGCCTGGTACTCCATCACGAGCGTGTCGATGACTTCATCCATCTCGCCTTGGAGAATCCGGTCGAGCTTTTGAATCGTCAAGCCGATTCGGTGATCCGTCACCCGGTTTTGAGCGAAGTTATACGTCCGGATCCGCTCGGAACGGTCGCCCGTCCCGACAGCTGATTTGCGTTTTTCATCGTACTCGGCCTGCTGTTCGCGTTGAATTTTATCATAGACGCGTGCTCGTAACACTTTCATTGCTTTTTCTTTATTTTTAATTTGCGATTTCTCATCCTGACAGCTGGCGACGATTCCTGTCGGCACGTGTGTCACGCGGACAGCGGATTGTGTCGTATTGACGGACTGACCGCCGGGACCGCTCGATGTAAACGTATCGACGCGGACATCTTTATCGTGAATTTCAACTTCGACATCTTCTGCTTCCGGCAAGACGGCGACGGTCGCTGTTGATGTATGAATCCGTCCGCCTGACTCTGTCGAAGGCACACGTTGGACGCGATGGGCGCCGTTCTCATATTTCAGTTTCGAGTACGCACCTGTCCCTTTGACGATGAAGATGATTTCTTTATAGCCGCCGAGTTCCGTGTAGCTCGCATCGATGATTTCGATTTTCCAGGCTTGTTTCTCAGCAAACTTCGAATACATTTTGAAAAGATCAGACGCAAATAAGGCTGCCTCGTCGCCTCCTGCCGCACCCCGAATCTCGACGATGACGTTTTTGTCGTCGTTCGGATCTTTCGGTAAGAGTAACGCTTTTAATTTCGTTTCGAGTTCCTTGATTTCCGGCTCCAGGATTGCCACTTCTTCTTTCGCGAGGTCCCGCATCTCGGGATCCGTCAACATTTGACGTGCTTCTTGATAGGCTTCCATCTTATCGCGGTAAACGCGATACGTTTCGACGGTCGGCGCGAGCTGGGATTGCTCCTTTGAGACCTCTCGTAATTGATTCGTATCATTAATGATCGCCGGGTCAGCCAACTGATCATTTAATTTTTCATAACGGTCCTCTAACGCACTTAATCGATCCAACATAATCGGTCATCCTTCCTGACGGTTCTTCTATCGTCAGTATAGCAAATATTTAGAACGTCAGTAGCAAGACCTCCTCGCGACCGTCACTTCCGTCGTCAGACCGGTAGTTGACGTCAGACGGTCATTTTCCTATAATTAGTGTACTAATTGAATTAATACACTTAAGGAGGTGGAAGGATGTTTACCGTTGATCCGAAAAGTCCGCTCCCGATTTACGAGCAACTGGTCACGCAAATCATCCGCGCGATTGCGCGGGGAATCCTACGGTCGGGCGAACAGATGCCGTCGGTCCGCGATCTTGCGAGCACGTTACTCGTCAATCCAAACACTGTCTCCCGTGCTTATCAGGAACTCGAAAGCCGAGACTTTATCGTTACGATGCGAGGAAAAGGCTCCTTCGTCTCGGATTTGCCGCTTGACCAAGTCAAACAAGCTGCCATTCAAGAGCACATCACGACACTTTGCCTTGTCGCGAATGAACTATCGATTTCGAACGAAGAACTTTATCAGTTACTCATACAACACAGGGAGGATTCATCATGTTGACCGTGTCACACTTAACAAAACAAATCGATTCGACGATGATTTATGAAAACGCCTCGTTCACATTGCCTGCTGGTACGATCACAGCATTGATTGGACGAAACGGCGCCGGAAAAACGACGTTACTGAAAACACTTGTCGGGGCACTCGAACCCTCGCGCGGGAAAGTCGAATGGAACAACCAGTCAATCCACGACGTCCCGGCAGCACGGAAGCATCTATTTCTCGTCCCCGATTCCATCGGCGTCTACCGTCAGATGACACTCGGATCACTGATTGAGTTTTATCAGGCTTTTTATCCGAACTTCGAACGGACCTATATCGAAAACTACTGCCGCTCGTCGAACCTCGATCGTGGTCGGAAAGTGACGTCGCTCTCGAAAGGACAGGCGCAACTGTTCTTGCTGCAACTCGCGTTTGCGACGAACGCCCCTGTTTTGTTACTCGACGAACCGACAGACGGACTCGACCGGATTAATAAGCGCAACTATTTACAGCAACTGGTCTCTTTACTGACGGAGCGTCAGACAGCCGTCTTGATTGCCTCACACCAACTCGAGGAACTCGATACGCTCGCGGACCGCGTGATGACGATCGAACAGCACCTCGTCAAGGAACCAAAGACGCTCGACGATGCAAAAGCGAGCATGCAAAAATGGCAAGTCGTCTACGAGATCGTCCCCGAGCTGAAGCACCATGACATTCATGTGCTGACACAAACTGGACGCGTCGTCACCTTGCTCGTCTTATCGGACGCAGGAAAGCTTTACTTAGAGAAGACGAATCCCTTATTAAAGGACGCCTTACCGGTCCAGATGGAAGACTATTTTTTAGGAACGTTCGGAGGAAATCGTCATGATTAAACAATTGATTCGTTACCATATCAAACAAGGCATTTGGCCGCTCGCGACGTTCTTTTTACTCGCAATCTTCAGCTACGGCTTCAGCAGTTTCTCCGCCATCGAGAATTTCGATACGTATCGTCTTGATGCAAAACCAAATCTCTTGCAAACCGTACTCGTCAGCCCGATTTTCGCCGGTTTCGGAGCGCTTTTGATTGCCGTCTTCGCCATTTTGATGGTTGGTCAAGAACGGGGCAGCGGACGCAGTTTAATCCTCCATGCCTTACCGATTCATAAAAAACATCTATTCTTCATTAAGTTGAGTATCGGGGCCGCCGTATTGATCATCATTCCAATCCTCGGCTTTTTCTCGAGCTGGTTCATCTTACAAGGCATCGGTGGCATCCATCCTTTTGATTACGTCACTTTGAGTGATCTCACATATGACTTTTTTAAATTCTTCATCTTCGATATGACTGTCTTCGCCATTTTCTTGTTCGCAGGAACGATTGCGGGTGATATCATCGGTCAGCTCTTAATCGGGATGTTCCTGTTCTTTTTGAATTACTTCACGTTTTTTGCCATCGCTGCTGTCACGACACTCGGTTTCGGACTTAAGGATGATTTCACATCGTCACTGGATTTTTTGATGACGGTCACAACCCCGTTCCCGTTGTTGTTCCAATCGAATGACTTAACCGGTCCTGCGATTTACAGCGCTGCTTTGACGATCCTGCTTCTCGTCATCAGCCGTCAGCTTTATGTGCGTAGCGAAAACGAGCGACTCGGTCGCTTTACCGTCTTCCCGAAGTCGCATCCGTTTTTCATCGTTCTCTTTACGGTCTATACGACGTTCATACTCGCTGCCGTCATCGGCGTCATTTCGTCCGAGAATCAAATCCTGTATTGGCTCGCCGTCTTGATTCTCGCCTGGCCTGCCTTCAGTTCCTACCGCCGGATGATTGGGTGGAGTCGCTGAATCCGTGCTACACTTGTTTCAAATCTTTTAAATAAGGACGGTCTACACCCATGCCAAAATATCTTCAAATTTCCCAACAACTCGCCGCCCGGATTCAGGATGGGTCATTACCTGCTGAAACGAAATTACCGTCAGAAACGGAATTGATGGCAGAATTCTCTTCGAGTCGCGGGACAGTCCGTAAGGCAATCGATGCGTTGCTCGAAAAAGGCTTTGTTCGTAAACAACAAGGCAAAGGCGTCTTCGTCTTGAGTCAAGATGCGATCGAGTTTCAGTTCAATGGCATCGTCAGCTTCTCGGAAGCCCATCAAAAAATGGGGCAACACGAAGTTGAAACGGACGTTTTGTCTTGCGACGTCATCGATGCGACGGATGAGCTCGCTCAGTTATTCAGTGTAAAAAAAGGAACATCGATCACACGAATCAAACGGATTCGAATCATCGACGGTGAACGCGTCATTTTTGATATCAACCACTTCGTGACAGAACTCGTCCCAGGACTCACTTCAGCGGTCGCTTCCGGCTCGATTTATACGTATATCGAACAAACGTTGAACCGGCAAATCAGCTATGCGAAACGAAAAATCGAAGCGCAACCTGCGACAGCTGAAGATCGGGAACAACTCGACTTAGAAGGGACGACGCATGTCATCGTCATCACGAATGACACCTATTATTACGAAGGACAACACTTCGAGCATACAGAATCCCGTCACCGCCTCGACAAATTTCAATTTACGGATATCGCGCGTCGATAGACCGCAAGATGGCCGCTCAAAAGACGATTCGAGACAGAATGCGCTCTAACCCGTTTGCATGCCTGGATTTTCCTCATGGTATGACCTGAAAAGCGTTACGTTTCGTTGACTCCTACGGGAAAAGTGCGTTTTTAACGCACGTTCAGAGGCAGGCAAGACCCTGCTCGTTGTCCGTGCAACAGCTTGCGCCTCGCCCGAGGAACGCAACGAAAACAGACGCTTGATCTCCCCATAGCACGTTGTCTACAGTCTTAAACCGCCTCCCGATTTTGTCGGAGAGGCGGTTTTTATCTTGATTCAGAAAGGATTGAAGTCTCCTCTTCTTTAACCCTTTTAAACTTATCTATATAAGTTGTTGACTTAACTTATATAGATAAGTTAAGATGAATTTGCGCAGATAAGAAAACGTTTTCATTTCAAGTGATGTCTTCAGTTCAATCCAAAAGGAGAATGAGAGATGAAACCTAATTACCGTCAAATTGCTGAACAACTCATCGAGCGAATCGGTGGGAAAGATAATATTGAGCAAGCCGCCCATTGTGTGACGCGGCTCCGCCTGACACTGAAAGATCAAAACCTCGTCGAACAAGATGCCTTACTCGAAGTCCCGCTCGTCAAAGGGGCATTCTTGAATGCCGGCGTCTATCAAATCGTCATCGGTGCGGGGGATGTCGACCGCGTCTATGCCGAATTCATTCAATTGACCGGATTAAAAGCAACGACCATCGCCGACGTCAAATCGTCCGGTGCTTCCAAGATGAATCCGTTCCAGAAACTGATTAAAGTCTTCTCCGACGTCTTCATGCCAATCATTCCTGCCATCATCGTCGCTGGTCTCTTGATGGGGATCAACAATCTCTTCGGCATCGAGTTCGGCGGAAAAACGATGATTGACCGCTACCCGAACCTCCAGGGGTTATGGGATTTAATCAATATGATGGCGAACACCGCCTTCGTCTTCTTACCGGCACTGGTCGGCTGGTCGGCAACGAAACGGTTTGGCGGGAGTGAAATCCTTGGGATCGTCATGGGACTGATGCTTGTCCACCCGGACCTCCTGAATGCCTGGAACTATGGACAAAGTGCGTTAAAAGGCGAGATTCCGACATTCAACATACTCGGTCTCTTCGAAATCGAAAAGGTCGGTTACCAAGGTCAAATCCTGCCTGTACTCGCAGCAGCCTATGTCTTAAGTACGATTGAAAAATGGCTCAAGGAACGTGTTCCGAATGCAATCCAGCTCCTCGTCGTACCGATTACGACGATTACTTTAACTGGTTTCCTTGCCCTTGCTGTCATCGGTCCCGTCACGCGTCAGCTCGGCGACTGGATCACGATTGGTGTCGTCAATACGTTCGAAGCCGTCCCGCTGCTTGGTGCCTTGTTGTTCGGTGCCCTCTATGCGCCACTCGTCATCACGGGGATGCACCATATGTTCATCGCCGTCGACCTTCAACTGATTGGACAAAGTGGCTCAACCTTCATCTGGCCGATGATCGCCATCTCGAATATCGCTCAAGGATCAGCGACGCTCGCCATGCTCTTCCTCGCGAAAAACGCGAATGATAAAAACATGGCGTCGACGTCCGCGATTTCTGCCTACTTCGGAATTACGGAACCGGCGATGTTCGGTGTCAATTTACGCTTTAAATATCCATTTTATGCAGCACTCGTTGGATCAGCCATCGCTTCTTCTTTCATCGCCGTCAGCGGTGTCTTAGCTCCTGCAATCGGTGTCGGTGGTTTGCCTGCCTTCATCTCAATCGTTCCCGGATCGATTTTGTCGTTCATCATCGGTATGGTGATTGCGATTGTTATCCCGGTTGTCTGTACGTTCCTGTTCCATTACGTCTCAACGAAACGCGCACGAAAAGCGGCACTCAAAGATGCTGCGTAACTGTTTTTAGAAAGGTGTGACTTGTATGACGCTCACAACGACCGACTGGCGGAAATCCGCTGTTTATCAAATCTATCCGAAAAGTTTTTATAGCCCGGAAGGAAAAGCGACGGGCACCCTCCGTGGCGTCACGGAAAAACTCGACTATCTCGCGTCACTCGGCATCGATTATTTATGGCTGACGCCTGTCTATGCCTCACCACAAAATGACAATGGGTATGATGTCAGCGACTATTATGCGATTGACCCTTCTTACGGGACGATGCAAGACTTCGATGACCTGCTTGCGGAAGCAACGAAACGTGATTTAGCGGTGATGATGGATATCGTCGTCAATCACTGTTCAACGGAGCACGACTGGTTCCAGCAAGGACGGAATCCCGACAGTCCGTATCATGATTATTTCATTTGGCGGGATGAACCGACCAACTGGCAGTCGAAGTTCGGTGGTCCGGCCTGGTCGTTTGATGAAGTCGCCGGCAAATATTATCTTCATTTGTTCGATCAAACCCAAGCCGATCTCAACTGGGAAAACCCGCGTCTTCGCGAAGACATCTATCAGATGATGCAGTTTTGGCGCGACAAAGGGGTCCGTGGATTCCGCCTGGATGTCATCAATCTCATCTCGAAGGATCAATCGTTCCCCAATGATCCGACTGGAGACGGCAGAACGTTTTATACGGATGGACCTCGTGTCCATGAGTACCTCCAGGAAATGAATCAACGTGTGTTTGACGGTTATGACTTGATGACGGTCGGTGAGATGTCCTCGACGACACTCAATCATTGCCGGCAGTATTCAAATGTCAGCGAGGAAGAGTTGAAGATGACCTTTAACTTCCACCATTTAAAAGTCGACTATCCGGACGGTCAAAAATGGACAGCCGCGCCATTCGATTTTCTTGAGTTAAAACGG
This sequence comes from Exiguobacterium sp. QJM3NY_9, assembly GCF_056173545.1. Classification (NCBI taxonomy): domain Bacteria; kingdom Bacillati; phylum Bacillota; class Bacilli; order Caryophanales; genus Exiguobacterium; species Exiguobacterium sp. QJM3NY_9. Next base: position 2,713,521 of record NZ_CM149679.1, read on the forward strand.
ATCCTGTCGGACTGGCAAGTCGGAATGCAGGGAAAAGCGTGGAATGCCATCTTTTGGTGCAACCACGACCAGCCCCGTGTCGTCAGCCGGTTCGGTGACGATACCGTCTACCGCGTCGAAAGCGCGAAGATGCTTGCGACGACGTTACATGGACTTCAAGGCACACCGTATATTTATCAAGGTGAAGAAATCGGGATGACGAATCCGGATTTCACGGATCTTACAGATTATCGTGACGTCGAAACATTGAATCTCTATGAAGAAAAAATTGCTCAGGGCGAAGCACCTGAACAGATTCTTGCGGCAATCCGCCAAAAATCACGCGACAATGCCCGAACACCGATGCAATGGGACACGACGCTTCACGCCGGTTTTTCAGAAGCAACGCCGTGGATCGACGTCGCTCCGAACTATACTGACATCAATGTCAAAGCTGCCGTCGCTAATCCTGATTCGGTGTTCCACCACTATAAAAAGTTGATTCAATTACGAAAACAATATGACGTGTTGACGAACGGAATGTATCGTCTTCTCACACCGGACGACTTGTCGATTTGGGCGTACGAACGAACGACAGAGGACGAACAGCTGCTCGTCCTCTCGAACTTCTACAGTTCAGAAACGACGTTCACGTTACCAGAGACGATGTCGGACGCCGACGTCTTGATTCAGAACTATCCTGATGTCGCACAAGACGGGCGCAACGTCACATTACGTCCATATGAGTCGGTCATGTTCTACCGGACCACTTAACGATTTGAAATGAATAGAGGGAGGTGGATTTCCAGTGTATGATCCGGAAATCCACCTCCCTTTCTCTTGTGAACGATAAGAATTTGCATAGAAAAGGCCGATGCTTCCGTAAAAAGTCGGAAGCGTCGGCCGTTTGATGGATTGTGATCTGACTCCTGCGTCGGATTCACCTCCAAAAGAAATGATCGCTTTTGGATTCAGGAGGCGTTTCGATTTGCCTGTTCTTTTTTCAGCTGTTCGCGGAACAACCTCGTCTCGGCAATGACGACGCCGGACAGACCAAGCAGACCAATCAAGTTCGGTATTGCCATCAAACCGTTGAAGACGTCCGAGATGGCCCAAACCATGTTCAAGTTCGTCGTCATCGCGCCCAGTCCGGCGACGAGAACAAATACGACGCGGTACGGCACAATTGATTTTTGACCAAAGAGATAATAAATCGATTTTTCACCATAATACGACCAGCCGAGGACTGTTGAAAAGGCAAACAAGACAAGTCCAATCGTGACGATATACTTTCCGGTCGGACCGAGGAACACTTCAAAACTTGCAGTCGTCAATTCGACTCCTTCTAATCCGGTCCCGATTTTTCCACCCATGACGAGCGTCAATCCTGTCATCGAACAGACGAGAATCGTATCAAGGAAGACTTGTGTCATCGAGACGAGTGCTTGTCGTCCCGGGAAATCGGTTTTCGCAGCCGCAGCCGCGATTGGCGCTGAACCGAGACCCGCCTCATTCGAGAAGACGCCTCGGGCGACACCGTAACGAATCGCCGCCCCGATTGCACCACCCGTAATCGCTTCATTCGAGAACGTGCTGCTGAAAATTGTTGAAAATGCCGCTGGAATCAAGTCGTAGTTCATGATCAGGATCAATAAACCACTTCCGACATAAAAGAAAATCATGAATGGCACGAAAAAGCTGACGACTTTCCCAATCGATTTGACACCACCCAAAATGACGCCACCTGTTGCGACCATTAAGACGATTCCGGTCACGTAGAGCGGTACATCGAACGTTGACTTCATCGCGAGCGCGACCGAGTTCGTTTGAACCCCGTTACCAATCCCGAAAGCAGCAATCGAAGCGAAAGCGGCAAATAAAATCCCGAGCCACTTTTGCTTGAGCCCCCGTTCAAGATAGTACATCGGCCCTCCGGCCATCTGCCCCTTTTCATCGACGACACGGTATTTGACGGCGAGAATCGCCTCCGCATATTTGGTCGCCATGCCGAATAATCCGGATAACCACATCCAGACGATCGCACCTGGTCCCCCAAGGACGACGGCTGTTGCGACACCGACGATATTCCCCGTACCGACCGTTGCTGCCAGTGCGGTCATTAATGCCTGAAAATGACTGATGTCCCCTTCCGATTGTTTCGAGTCCTCTTGTTTCGTAAACGCGAGCTTTAACGCATAAGGAAGTTTTGTAATTTGAATGAATCCTAAACGAATCGTTAAGTAAATGCCTGTTCCGACTAATAGGATCAGTAACGGTGCTCCCCAAACTAAATTCGACACCGAACTTACCCACTCAGTGAATGACGTTCCCATGCTTTTCCCCCCTCTGCAATTCGTATGTAGACTTTCCCATTTTTTCAGAATTGACAGAATACTGTCAACCCTATTTCCTAAGTTCCCCTTTCAGAGATGTTCCACACATAAAAAAAACGCCGACCTCCTCCGGCGTGTCACGTCGGGGAAAATCGGCTGTTCGTCATTGGTTCATATCAGTAATCGATTGGGCCTCTTTTGCCTCTTCCGGCAGCTCAATCGACTCGATGGCATTGAATTTCGAAAACGTGGATTCATTCGTCATCTTAAAGGTCGTGCCTTCTGTGATTTCAAACTCCATCGTCATATCGAGCGACTTCGGATAATACGTCTTTGCGTCATATGTCATCGTATATTCCATCTTTTTATAATCCACTTGATCCATTATCTCTTTCATCTGCGCCATCTGTCCCGATTGTTCGAGCGCGTCTTTCATGAAGTTTTTCAAGTCGTCCCCCGTCAAGTCCACATCAATTTGATAGAGTTCATCTTTTCTTTCGGCTGTCCAATTGTCTTTATACTTCTTCAACAGTTTCAGGTTTTGATCGGTCGAGACGGATGATTCCATGATGTCATTCATCTCCGAGATGTCTTGGACAAACCATTGCCCGTCCTGTGCGATATACATCTTGTCGTCGAGCATATAGCTCTCCATTTGTACATCCGAGCCATCCTCGACATTCTTCATCTTAATCGTTTGATGCATCGTATAGGGTTTTTGAATGACATCTGCTGCGACTTGCTGACTGACAGGCAGACCGCCGACTTCTGAAAAGATGTCGCTCTCCATATGAAACGACTGAATATCCTCCTGTGCTGCCGTCGCCTTTTTTAACAGTTCACTATTCGACAGGTCGTCTTGACTGCATCCGGCAAGACCGACCGAAGAAACCATTGCCAGCGAAAAAAACCATCTTCCCTTCTTCATGTGCGTTCCCTCCTCGTTTACCTGTGTCTACGAGTCGATTTTGGAAAAAGTTTCAAACTGATTCGGTTACGCTTAGCGCTGATCCGGATAGAGCAACGGCTCAATGGCTTCAGGCCGCATCGGACGACCGAAATAATAACCTTGCATCCGTGTACACTTCAAGCGATTCAAGACGTTGACTTGTTCGAGCGTCTCGACCCCTTCCGCGATGACTGCTACATCCAGCGATTTTGCTAAATGAATGATGGAGGAAATCATCGCATATCCACTCGTCTCGATATTGATTTTTTCAACGAATTCACGCGGAATCTTTAACGTATCAATCGGGAAATCGACGAGACGGGATAATGAGGAATAGCCTGTCCCGAAATCATCAATCGAAATCGTGAACCCCAGCTCTTTCAAACGATGCATCGTCTTGACCGTAACCTCGATGTCTTCGACTGCCGATACCTCCGTGATTTCTAAATCGATTCGCCTCGGGTCGACGTCTGTTTCTGCTAAAAGTTGCATCAACGTCAGGACGAACGTTGGGTGATGGAACTGTTGCATCGATACATTCAAGCCTACCTTCAAGGCGATGTCTGCCTGTTCCCAGCGCTTCGCCTGCAAAAAGCCTTCACGTAAAACCCATTCGCCAAGACGAATGATCATCCCCGCTTCTTCCGCGAGGGGAATGAAATCGTTCGGTGAAATCATTCCGAGCTCCGGATGATTCCAGCGGACCAACCCCTCGACACCGACCATCTGATACGTGATCGTGTCGACTTGAGGTTGATAATACAAGACGAGTTGATTCGTCTCAATCGCATGGGGGAGCTCCGACTCAAGTCGTAGCCGGTATGACGCCGCTTCCGCAATATCATCAAAGAAGACGACCGTTTTTCCGCCTTTTGCCTTTGCCTGATACATCGCTAAATCCGCTTGTTTTAATAACGTCACGACATGTTTCGGTTCCGTTCTTTGATGGCGAACTACTCCGATGCTCGGGCTCGAGACGACTTCAAGTCCTTCAATATTGTACGGGATGCTCAACTGGTTAAGAAGGCGCTCAGTCCGGGTTCTCGCCCCTTCTTCCGACACGATATGACGGAGAATGACCGTGAATTCATCGCCTCCTTGTCGGGCGACGACGTCTTCGATTTCTGTCGCGCGGCGTAAGCGTTCTGCGACTTGAATCAGCAATTGATCGCCGATGTGATGTCCAAACGAGTCATTCACGAGTTTAAAATCGTTTAAGTCGATGAAGCAGAGAATGATCGTTTCTTGACTTTGTTCTTGCTCGACTAAATGGTGTAACATCTCTTCGAAATACTTTCGATTGACCGCTTTCGTCAAGTGGTCATAGTACGCAAGCTGATGGATTTTCAATTCATTTTTCCGCATGTCTGTGATGTCACGACCGATGCCGAACAAACCAACAAGTCGTTTTCGGACACGAATCGGAATTGTCGTCACGCTGAGCAGGACATTGTTGCCACCTTCCTTTCGAAACACCGTCTCGAATTGTTCAGCGCTCATCTTATCTTGATCCGCCATGGCAGAAGTCCCTTGTCCAAGCAATTGATCGTACGACCGACCAATCAACTCGCTCTCACAATGTTCCGTCAGTTTTTCGAATGATGGGTTCGCACTTTCGATTTGTCCTTTCAAATCAAGAGAATAAACGGCATCCGGATGATACGTAAAGAGTGATTCATAACGTTCCTTACTCTCTTCCAACTCGTCCGCCTTATGGTGGATTTCTTGAATCAATTGATGGTTACTTAAAATCATTAAAATTTGCCGGACTAAAATTAAGAGAATCGTCACCCCGCAACCAATCATCAATCCATTTAAGGCATCTCCCCGTTGCGCATAAAACAGCATTGTTGAAAACAATAGAAGTACGAGGAAATACGGTAAAAATAACCGCCCGAGATGCAAGGATTGCCTTTCTTCCTGCTCGACTCGGATATGCTCCATCGTCACTTCTCCCGCGTGACCGGAAATCGCGACTAACAATAAACTTAAAATGAATAACGGATCAATCGCTGCGGTATTCTCATACCCATGGATGGTCGTCATATATAAAAAAATGGTATCGGCGATAATCTGAATTAATATTCCGATTAATAAAAAGGAAAAACAGGTCGGTCGTGTGACAGTTTGTCGTTTTTCGATTAAGAAGTAGATGCTGATGACACAAAACAGCAACACGACATCATTCATCGGATACGCGAACGCGACGAAGTTTTCCGCTGTCGACGCTTGCCCATCCGCTAAAGAAGGACGAACCAAGAAAAACCAGCTGTATGTCACAGCGACAGTCATGACGATTAAAATATCAAACACGAATCGAATCAATTGATGTTTCGTCACGTATTTTCGAATCAAATGAAGAAATGCCATAAAGAAAAAGAACGATTGCAACATATAAAAAGGGTCCGGCAGACCGGGAAAAGGAACGGCAACCTGTTGGATATTTTCATAAGACATCCAAATCAGTTCCGCAATCAGATAACTTCCTGTTCCGAAAGCAAGATAGAGAAAAAACCGACCTTGGTCCCGGCCATTCGTTCGATATGTGTGCAGTAAGAATAATGTTGCAGCTATACAGCCTATGATAGAAAAAATGTTATTCCCCCACGATGCCAGTTCCGGTCGATCGGCATAAAACCAGATCCAACTATAATAGCTCAAACTAAATAAAAGAACGCCGTACACGTAATGAATCCGCTTCATGTTCATTCGCCCCCCTTTCTTCCAAACCTCTAAGTTTTCCGTACTTTTATTATTATACGGTGGTTATACCATCCCGTGTATGCGTGACCATGAATTATTGACAAAAAACAGAAAACTTTCTATCGCATGTAAGAGGGGCGCGACCTCAAAAAGGAATCGCTCATTTTCCACGCGCTTTCCTGCAGGAGTCGCGTGAAACGAGTGATTCCTTTTGAACGATCTAACAGGTGGCGGATTGACTTTTACGTCCGTCCCCGTTTTACATCCGATAGAGAAACATTACTGAAAACTGCGTAACAAGTTCGCCATCTCGATGGCAGAGACCGCCGACTCATATCCTTTGTTCCCTGCTTTCGTGCCGGCCCGTTCGACCGCTTGTTCAATCGAGTCCGTCGTCAATACACCAAAGATGATCGGAACACCCGTCTCACGCGACGCACCGGCGACACCTTTCGCGACTTCATTGCAGACATAGTCGTAATGCGACGTCGCACCGCGGATGACGGCACCAAGTGTGATGACGGCATCATACTTACCGCTTTTCGCCAGTTTTTCCGCGACGAGCGGAATCTCGAATGCGCCCGGCACCCACGCCGTATCGACGTTATCCGCTGCGACACCGTGACGACGGAAGGCATCGTTTGCTCCTCCGACTAATTTAGAGGTGATCAATTCATTGAATCGTGCTGCGACGATCGCAACCCGGAGTCCTTCGCCCGTTAAAAATCCTTCGTATACCATCTTAATTTCCTCCTTCGAGATCGAGCAGATGCCCGAGCTTCGTCTGTTTGGTTTTGAGATACTGGTGGTTTTCTAAACTTGCCGGTACTTCATGCGGAACCCGCTCCAGCACGGTGATGCCGTACGTTTCGAGCGCTTGCTGTTTATCCGGGTTATTCGTCATCAAACGGATTTTCGTGACACCGAGATCCTGAAGCATCGCTGCTGCGACGGCGTAGTCGCGTAAGTCGGCTGCAAATCCGAGCGCATGGTTCGCCTCGACCGTATCGAGTCCTTGTTCTTGGAGCTCATAAGCTTTCAGCTTCGCCATCAGACCAATCCCCCGCCCTTCTTGACGCAAGTAGAGGACAGCACCACCTTCTTGTTCAATCCGGTCGAGCGCCGCGTCGAGTTGCGGACCGCAGTCACACCGTTTTGATCCGAAGACGTCACCCGTCAGACATTCGGAATGAACCCGGACGAGCATCCCGTCTTCTGCTTGACCTGATAGCACCGTGACATGTTCCTTGGCGTCAGGTGTCGTATAACCAAGCATCCGAAACGCCCCGTGCGTCGTCGGTAACAAGACTTCCGCTTCACGGCGGACAGGGCGCTCGAGATAGCGGACGAGAGCATCGATCGTAATCATTTTTAAATCATGTTCTGCTTTATACGTCACTAAATCATCAACCCGTGCCATCGTCCCGTCGTCTAAAATGATTTCACAGATGACGGCCGCTTCTGCGCTTCCCGCGAGCCGTGCCAAATCGATCCCTGCTTCCGTATGACCACGCCGGACGCGGACGCCGCCTTCGTTTGCAATCAACGGGAAGATATGTCCGGGACGCTTGAACTGCTTTGGACCATCCGTCAACATCCGCTGAATCGTCATTGCCCGTTCCGCTGCACTGATGCCGGTTTTCGCATCTTCATGATCAATGCTGATCGTAAAAGCCGTTCCGTGCGGATCCGTGTTGACATCTGTCATCGGTCGGAGTTCGAGTCGTGTTGCGATATCCGGACTGACCGGGACACAGACGAGTCCTTTGCCGTAAGTGATCATGAAGTTAATCATCTCGGGTGTCGCGTGTTCCGCAAGTAACACGAGATCCCCTTCGTTCTCACGGTTTTCATCGTCACAGACGATAATCGGTCGTCCGCGTTTTAAGTCATCCACTGCTTCTTCAATCGAATCAAATCCGTTCATCATGCTTCGCCTCCTAAAAATGCCGACCAGTCCGTCTTCGCATCCTTCTGCGTAAAGTGATAGAGATGTTTCGCCATCAAGTCACATTCGATATTGACGAGGGCACCCGTCTGCAAGCGATCGAACGTCGTGACTTGGCGTGAATGGGGAATCAATGAAATCGTCACCGCGTCGTTTCCGACATGTTGCAGTGTCAGGCTCGTACCATTGATTGCAATCGATCCTTTCGGAATACAGTACTTGCTCCAATCGCCTGCCTCAAAACGGTATTCCATCGCTTCACCGTCCGGTCGCCGGCTGAGAAAACGAGCCGTTCCGTCGATATGCCCGCTGACGAAGTGACCACCGAACCGTCCATTCGCCGGCATCGCGCGTTCGAGTTGAACGGCTGCTCCGACCCGTAACGTCTGCAGCGACGTCGCTCGGATCGTCTCATGGACCGCATCGGCCGTGAATCCGCTCTTCGTCATCGCCGTCACCGTCAAACAAATGCCATCAACGGCAATGCTGTCGCCAATCTTTGTTCCGTCAAGCACTGCTGTCGCTTCGATTTCGAGCGCCAACCCGTTCGGTCGAGGGACTTTCCGTTTTATTGTGCCGAGTTCTTCAATCAATCCGGTAAACATGTCATCCTCTCCTTTCGTACATACTGGAGATGGACGTCCGGTCCGATTTGGTTCATTTTCACTAAATCAAAACGGTCTTCGATGTCCTGTTCCGTCGTCAAAGACTTTGTCCCACTGAAGAGGGACGGTGCCTGATAGAGTTCGATCATATCCACGAGATCCGCTTCTAAAAATGCGGATTGAATCGTGGGACCGCCTTCAATCAATACACGCCGGATGCCTTGTTCATATAAAAGTTCGAGGATTTGGTCCGGTGTCGCATACGTCCCGACGAAAACCGTCACGTTCGCCCGTTCGCTTGTTCGTGGCTGTTCCGTCAACCAATACGTCGGATTCAATCCGTCATTCATGACTTGAAACTCATCCGTCAGGCGCCCCCGCCGATCGACGATGACGCGGACCGGTTCGATGCCGGTCGAACTGCGCAACGTCAATGCCGGGTCATCGATGATCACCGTGTCGCTTCCGACGAGAATCGCGTCGTGTGTCCCGCGTAACTGCCGTCCGTCAGCACGTGCCGCTTCTGAAGTGATAAAGCGTTGTTCACCCGTCGCGACCGTCCCGTTCATCGTTTGGGCGACTTTCACTGTGACATGCGGACGTTTTCGTTCGATTGCCTTCCAAAACGGTTCGTATAATGCCTCCGCCTTATCTTTTAGCAACCCGACTTCAACCTCAATCCCCGCCTGACGGAGACGTGTGATACCGCTTCCTGCGACGAGCGCGTGGCGGTCCTCTGTCGCGATAAAGACGCGCGCAATGCCGGCTTTTAGAATCGCTTCCGTACACGGCGGTGTTTTGCCGTGATGATTGCACGGTTCGAGCGTCACGTAGAGATCGGCTCCGCGTGCCGCTTCACCTGCCATGAGGAGCGCTTCGACTTCGGCATGGGGTCCTCCCGCATAACGGTGGGCCCCAAAACCAACAATCCGCCCCTGTTTGACGATGACGCAGCCGACACTCGGATTCGGGCTCGTTTGACCGTTTAACATGTGTGCTAGTTGCATCGCATAACTCATGAATGTTTCCATTTTTTCCGCTCCTTTCAATAAAAAAGACGCCTCCTGTAAAAGGGGGCGTCGTGATTGAAGGATTGACGAAATAAGCGTCTCGCGTTTCTGTTTTTACACATACAGAAACAGACCTTTCCCTGAAAACATTTTTCCAGAAAATGGCAGCAAGCGCATTGTTTCGTCCTTCTCCCATCCGGACTTTACCGTCGGCCTTGGAGTCTCACCAAGTCAGCCACAGTGCGTACACTGCAGGTCGCGGGCTCGTCGATCCATTGATCGCATCACCGCCGGTTGGGATTTTCACCCTACCCCGAAGAACTGGTTATTGAGTTATACAGCTCAAGATTAGCATAGGTCATTCTAAAATACAAAATGAATTGTATTTCATTCTCTTTTTTAGAAAAACATCAAAAAAGGACCCTTCTCTTAAAAGAAAAGGGTCCTCTCATCTGCACTAAGGCAGAATCCGCTCAGCTCATCTTTCAGACAAACGTCTGATGGAATTGGCACAGTACGACGTAAGAAGTCTGTCGCCGAGGTTTCGTAGGGCCAGTCCCTCCACCTCTCTCGATAAGTGCTGCGGTATGAAGTTCATATGTGTGATGTTTCAAGTCGTTCTTATGTCGTGAATCTACTGCTTACACTACGGGGATTCCCTTCTCAAGTCAACCATATTTTCAAAATTAAACCAAATTACCCAGTTTATCAATTTTGACTTCTTTTTAACGTCTTGACAACGTATTTCAATCAATGATATTCTCTTCACAATGATTATTCCGACAATTCCTATACGATATATCAAGAGTGGGCGAGAGATCTGGCTCTACGAACCCACGGCAACCTGCAACATGCAAGGTGCTCCGACCAGCAAAGCCGATGCTTTGGATGATACTTACGATAATCTCGTAGTGCGCCTAAAGCACTACGAGTTTTTTAATAGAAGGAGGAACCCTTTATGAATTCATCATCACCTGTTCTGTGTGGCGCAGAAGATTTTTTGATTGAACGAGGTCCAATCGGTATTTTACTGTCTCACGGTTTTAACGCCACCCCTCAAAGCGTCCGCACTGTCGGAGAATATTTTGCCGCCCAAGGGTTCACTGTGTATGCTCCGCGCCTCGACGGGCACGGGACGAGTATCCAGGATTTCGAAGCGTCGACTGCCGAAGATTGGAAACAAAGCCTCCGCCAAGGGTTCGACGTCTTAACCAATCATTGTTCGTCCATCTTCATCGCCGGACAATCGATGGGTGCGACACTTGCCCTCGCCCTCGTCGCGGAAGGATTACCTGCTGACGGATTGATTACGATCAATGCAGCGTTATCGATTCCTGCCTATGAATCATTATCTTTCGAAGACTGTCCACGCTACTTAAAAGAAAGTACCCCAGACATTAAACGTGAAGCGTTTGAAATCATCTATGACCATGTCCCTGTCGTCTGCGCATCGGAACTTTTAACCTTGATTGACGAGACACGTCCGCTCTTACCAACCATCGAGATTCCAACGCTTATTTTATATTCTGCCGAAGACCATGTCGTCCCGCCTGAAAGCTCGGATTACCTTTATCAAGTCATCGGTGCGACGGACAAACGGAGCTATTGCCTGCTTGACTCCTATCATGTCGCGACCCTCGATCATGATCAAGAAACGATTGTCCACGAGGCAACACGCTTTGTGCACCAATATAGTCGTTTGAGCCACACCGGTTGATGTCTTCCCTACGCAAAAGCAAGGGATGAAGACTGTTTCGATACGTGTCTAAACCGTCCAAAACAATATGAATGCGCACAAAAATGGCCGATACTCCCCTCGAAATGATGGGCGTATCGGCCATTTGATTGATGTAGTCCTGACTGATGAGTCAGTCCTTCGTTTGCTTCATCAGTTCTGTTGCTGTTTCTTCCATTGTTGCAGGGCTTGCGATTTCCCCGGCACTTCATGGCAGTGGCGGCAACGCGGCTCATACGACTCTGACGCACCGACTAAAATGATTGGATCATTGTAGTTGGCAGGTCGACCGTCGATTAAACGTTGCGTCCGTGATGCAGGGTCACCGCACGACAGGCAGATCGCCTGCAGTTTCGTGACGAACTCTGCCCGTGCGAGAAGTTCTGGCATCTTACCGAATGGTTCCGCCCGGAAGTCTTGATCGAGTCCGGCACAGATGACACGTTTTCCGTCTTGCGCGAGGGCCTCGATGACATCGACGATTTCATCATCAAAGAACTGCACTTCGTCAATCGCGACCACTTGTGTCTCTTGTGCGACTGCCGCGTACACGTCACGGCTCGTCGCCATCGGTACCGCGATGACAGAGTTGCCGACGTGAGAGACGACATGTTCTTCATGGTAACGGTCGTCGATCGCCGGTTTAAACACTTGGACCGGCAACTTCCCGTACTGTGCCCGTCGAACACGTCGAATCAATTCTTCCGACTTACCAGAGAACATACTTCCGCAAATCACTTCAATCCATCCGTACTGATTTATTACATGCATCATTGCAAAAACACCGTCCTCTAAAATTAGTCACTTTAACGAGTATAGCCCGAATCGATAATGAGAAAAAGAGTTGACTTCTCGAAATCAAAAATCCATCCGTTCATTCCCATGATTCCCCACCTTGTCGTTTTAACTAGTCCTCATTTCCTGTACACTATAGAAGAAGAATTTATGAAGGAAGGTGTCCCCGATCCATCACATATTACATGAAGTACTTCACCAATATGGTTCATTTGGACTTGCGCTTTTACTCGCAGGTGGAATCGTCGGGCTTCCCGTTCCCGATGAAACGTTACTTGTCATGTCCGGTTTTTGGATGCATCAAGGCAATTTACCCTTAATCGGAACGATTATCGCCGCTTATGCCGGCAGCTGTATCGGGATGACGATCAGTTATCTCCTTGGTCTCAAACTCGGAATGCCGCTGCTCCACCGGATTGGTCCGAAGATGCGCATTTCAGAAAAACATATCCTAACGGCAGAAGCCGGCTTTCTTCGTTATGGCAAATCGGTCCTGATTATCGGATACTACATACCTGGTCTTCGGCAGCTGTCTGCTTTTTTCGCAGGCGTCTCGAAAATGCCTTTCCGGATCTTTGCATCCTACGCGTATACCGGCGCACTGATTTGGATTAGTGTTTTTCTCGGGGCTGGTTATTTCCTCGGTCGCCACTTCTCATTCAGTCGTGTCTTTGAGCAGTTCGCTAAAAATCCCGATTTACTGCCCTATGTCATCGGCATTGCCGGCGCCATCGGCTCATCTTTTATCTTAAAAACCTATCTTTCGTATCGCGCCCAGTTCAGTCTATACAAAAACAGCCTGCTCCAGTGATGGAGACAGGCTGTTTTTTAATGGATAGGTCGCAATTACTTGCGGCCGTATTTTTTGTTGAAGCGATCGACACGACCGTCTGCAGCGTTGAACTTTTGACGACCAGTGTAGAATGGGTGCGAGTCCGAAGACACATCCACGCGGATGAGTGGGTACTCGTTTCCATCTTCCCAAGTGATTGTTTCGTTCGAAGAACGAGTAGAACCAGTTAAGAATTTGTACTCAGTAGTTGAATCCATAAATACAACTTTGTTGTAGTTTGGGTGAATTCCTTGTTTCATGGTTGATTTCTCTCCTTCCGCCCTGGTTCATTTGCTGAGCCAGAGTAAGTTACCTTCCTATACTAAACGATTTTTCATCGTCTCGCAATACCTATTTTCAAGTCGGTGTATCTGTTTTGATCGTCCGTGGTTTAGCTGCTGCCCGGCGAATCGGCTTCTTCTTTTCCTTCAACAGTTCAACGAAGAATTCTTCATTATTTTTCGTATCCTTAATCTTGCGCAAGAAACTGTCGACGAACTCGTTTGATTCATTCATCGTCCGACGAATCGTCCACAACGCATCGAGTTGATCTTTCGGTAGGAGCAACTCTTCTTTCCGTGTGCCGGATTTCCGGATATCGATCGCCGGGAAGATGCGACGCTCTGATAGTTTCCGGTCAAGATGAAGCTCCATGTTGCCGGTCCCTTTAAATTCTTCATAGATGACATCATCCATCCGCGAACCGGTCTCGACGAGTGCTGTCGCGAGAATCGTCAAACTGCCGCCATGCTCGATGTTCCGCGCTGCTCCGAAGAAACGTTTCGGTTTATGGAAGGCAGCCGGGTCAATCCCACCCGATAGCGTCCGCCCACTCTGCGGAACGGTCAGGTTATAAGCCCGTGTCAGACGTGTGATCGAGTCCATCAAGATGACGACATCTTTTTTATGCTCGACGAGACGCATCGCCCGCTCGAGGACGAGTTCTGAAATCCGGACGTGATTATCCGGTGTCTCATCAAACGTCGAACTGACGACGTCTGCTCCCGGTACGGAACGTTCGATGTCCGTCACTTCCTCCGGTCGTTCATCAATCAAAAGAATGATTAGCTCAACATCCGGATGGTTGACTTGAATCGAATTCGCAATCTCTTTTAACAAGGACGTCTTCCCTGCCTTCGGTGGTGCGACAATCAATCCGCGTTGACCAAATCCGACTGGCGCAATCATGTCCATGACACGAACCGACAGATGACGCGGTTCTGTTTCAAGACGCATTAAACGATCGGGATAGATCGGTGTCAGTGCAGGGAAGAATAAACGGTTTCGTGCCGTGTCCGGTGCTTCCCCATTCACTGCTTCAACGCTCAATAAACCTTGGAAACGTTCATTTTCCTTCGGTGGCCGGACTTTTCCCGTGACGACATCTCCATTACGAAGATTAAAACGACGAATTTGTGAAGCGGCGATGTAGATATCTTCAGAGGATTGTGAGTAGTTGATGGGACGAAGGAAGCCGAAACCACCATCGTTTTGCATCTGTGGATTGCCGGGGATGACTTCAAGCACCCCTTCGAGGAAGTAGAGACCGGTTGATTCTGCTTGTGCTTTTAAAATCTTGAACATTAACTCACGCTTCCGCGCTTCCCGGTATTGCGGAACATTTTTTGCTTTCGCAATTTCATATAGATCCTTCAATGTCAGGTTACCGAGTTGGGCAAGTGTATAGGAACGTTCTGGTTTATCGGTTTTTTCAGTTGGCATATGCATTCACCTATTCTTTATAAATTCAACAGCAAAGTTCTGTAACGTATTTAATGATAAAGCAAAAAAATCTTTTGTGAATTAAAGGTATCACATATCTACCACTTTCGTCGTGATTTAGCGAATGGAAATTTCTTCTTTGTAATATTCCACGATATTATTGCAGTTATATTACAAAAAAGCGGTATTTTGTAGCGGAACTGAAAAAACGTTTTCACACGACCGCATGCTAAGATATTCCTGCAGAGAAAAACTTACAAAGTCGTAAGGATGACTGCCTAAACAAACACTTAATGATTTCATTATATAACTCGGTCACATAAATTTTAATTAAAATGGAGGAATTCACATATGAAACGTTTTCTAGCATCGGTCGCGACAGCAGCATTAGTGGTTTCAGGTTTTGCGTCAGTGGGAACAGGTAAAGTTGAAGCAGCTACGGTCACTAAAGTCAAAATCACAGATAACGGATTACGCGTTCGCTCAGGTGCCTCTACAAAATCTTCAATCGTCGGTAAAGTTAACGCAGGTCAAACATTCCTTTATAAAGGAAAATCAGGTAGCTGGACTAAAATTTCTTACGGTGGAAAAACACGTTATGTGTACACGAAGTATACAAAAACATACAAGAAAAAAACATCAACTTCAACAGCTAAGAAAACAACGACTTCTTCTTCAAAGCGTACAAAGATCTTAAGCGAAGCAGCAAAACATAAAGGTACGCCTTACGTCTGGGGCGGTACAACAACACGCGGTTTTGATTGCTCTGGTTTCACAAGCTACGTTTATAAGAAAGCAGCTGGAAAAACACTTCCACGCTCGTCTTCTTCACAATACTCTTCATCTAAGAAAGTCAGCGTCTCAAGCGTTCAACCGGGAGATCTCGTCTTCTTCTCACACGGTAGCGGCATCCAACACGTCGGTATCGCGACAAGTAAGACAAGCATGGTCAACTCGGAAACAGGCGGCGTTAAATACTCTAGCTTCAAATCAGGATACTGGGGTTCACGTCTCGTCGGAGCCGGTTCTTACCTTTAATCCAAACACGATTGACCAAGCGGTTGAGCATCGGCTCAATCGCTTTTTTGTTTGTTCTACGCTATCGTCTAGTTAATACCCTTTTTTAATCAATTCAATCCACAAAACAGGAGCGTGATCCTATGAACGTATTGATTACAGGAGCCTCGGCAGGCATCGGTCGCGAGCTCGCCCGGTTACATGGCATGCAAGGAGACCATCTGTTGCTCGTTGGACGCAATGCCACAAAACTGTTCGAGACGAAATATCTCGTCGAACAAGAAGGAGGAACGGCTGATGTCTTTCCATACGACATCGGACAGCCCGTCCACATCGAAGCCTTACTTCGGGCGACACAACACCAGTCGGTCGATATCCTAATCAATAATGCGGGATTCGGATTGTTCGGCGAGTTTCTCGAGACCGATCTCGACCGCGAACTCAACATGATTGATGTCAACATCCGGACCCTGACTCATCTGACGAAAACTTATGCACAGCGTATGCGGGACCAAGGTATACAAGGTCGGATTGTACAAGTCGCTTCGACGGCAGCGTTTCAGGCCGGTCCTTTCTTAGCCGTCTATTATGCAACAAAAGCCTACGTCTTAAGTTTTTCAGAAGCTTTGACGGAAGAACTCGCGCCTTACGGCATTCAAGTGACGGCGGTTTGTCCCGGTGCGACCCATACCGATTTCGAAGCGACGGCCGGCCTGTCTGCTTCCCGTTTGTTTAAACGCCCCGGCATCATGGATGCGCCAACCGTCGCCAAGCTATCCTTCGATGGATACATGCAAGGCAAGACGCTCGTGATTCCTGGTGCAAGCAATGCCTTCTATGTTTTCCTGACGCGGCTCTTACCACGTCAAACACTCACGAAGATGAGCGCTTCTGTCCAAGCCCCGTTGAAATAATAGTATAATATTGGTAATGCATATCGAGGAATTTCGATTGCAACTAAGTGACGATGTTTATGAAACCAAGAATCAAAATTTAGCGAAGGTACATTGAAGGGAGAGAATGGTTTTGAATAAATACTATATGGCTGCCATCGTAGCTATCGTCTTATCGGCTGTATTATTATTTTCGAGTGCATACGAGACAAAAGTAGGCGCAGTAATGCTTGCTATTTGCGTAGGTGCATTGGTAAAATTTACTGCGGATGGCGTGTTGTCCGCTGCTAAAAAATAAGTCTTAAAGTATCAGTTCGTGCTTCCCTGTCACGTTTCGTTGACTCCTGCGGGAAAAAGTGCGTTTTTAATGCGACTTGCCAGAGTCAGGCAAGACCCTGCTCGTTATCTGTTAGGATCAAGCTTGCGCCTCCACCGAGAAAAGCAAAGAAAGACGCTCTTATCTCCCGATATCACGTTGTCTACACGCCAAAAAGCGACCTTCCCGAAACGAATCGGAAAGGTCGCTTTTTTTGTCCTGTGCCTTGTATTACTTGATAACGAGCTTCGGTTTCTTTTTGAACGAGTGATGTCCTTCGACGAAACGAACGGTTCCTGATTTTGCGCGCATGACGACAGAGTGCGTTTGTCCACCTTGTCCGGAGAACTGAACACCTTTCATCAGCTCACTGTCCGTTACGCCCGTTGCAGCAAAGATACAGTCATCTCCTGAAACAAGATCGTCCATCATGAGAATTTTTGACGGATCTTCAATCCCCATCTTTTTACAGCGTGCGACTTCCGCCTCGTCTGCCGGAAGCAGACGGCCTTGGAGTTCACCGCCGAGACACTTGAGTGCAACGGCTGCGAGTACGCCTTCCGGTGCCCCACCTGAACCGAGCAGTAAATCAATCCCTGTATGCGGGAATGCGGTATTGATTGCCGCTGCGACATCCCCGTCACCAATCAAGCGAATCCGTGCTCCCGTTGCCCGAATCCGTTGAATGACTTCTTCATGACGTTCACGATCAAGAATCGAGACGACGACGTCTTCGATGTCTTTATTTTTAGCTTTCGCGACAGCGGCGATGTTTTCTTCAATCGTCGCATCTAAGCTGACGTGACCTGCTGCTTCCGGACCGACAGCAATTTTATCCATATACATGTCCGGTGCATGGAGCAAATCGCCGGCATCTGCAACAGCAAGTACGGCAAGCGCACCCCATGTTCCTTTTGCGACGATGTTCGTTCCTTCAAGCGGGTCGACGGCAACATCGAGTCGTGGGCCATATCCATTTCCAAGCTTTTCTCCAATGTAGAGCATCGGTGCTTCATCCATCTCACCTTCGCCAATGACGACCGTTCCCTTCATCGGGATCGTATCGAAGACATCACGCATTGCGCTCGTCGCCGCGTCATCTGCCTCATTCTTCAAACCTTTCCCCATCCAGCGGGCAGAGGCGAGTGCCGCTGCCTCCGTTACGCGTACAAGTTCCATTGATAGACTTCTTTCCATGTGTATGTCCCCTCTCTTTTGCTAAAAATCGGTCAGACCGTTTCTCGCCATACGAGGGCCCCGAGCCCTTTTAACTTTTCATCGAACCGTTCATAACTTTGATCGATGAGTTCAGCATGATGCAACAACGTTTCGCCTGAAGCGAGCATTCCACTTAGAACGAGTGCTGCCGCGCCACGCGGATCTTTCGCCTCGAGTTCTGTCCCAAACAACGTTTCACCACCGCGGATGATGATGGAAGCAGCATCCTCATGCGTAATCCGTGCACTCAGGCGACGCATTTCTTGGACGTGACGGAAACGTTGAGGGTACAGCTTATCAACGACGATGCTCGCACCCTTCGCTTGCAGAAGCGCCGCTGAGATGATTGGTTGCATGTCACTCGGAAACCCACCGTAATGGAAAACCCTGATATCGACCGGTTTCATTTCCCCGATTGAAGCCGTTACTGCATCGTCTGCGACTTCAACCTTCGCACCGAACCGTTCGAGCTTTTGAATGATGCTTTCCAGATGTAACGGAATGACGTTGTCGACCGTGACGCGTCCAAGGACGGCGCCCATCGTCAGAAACGTTCCCGCCTCCATCCGGTCAGGAATCAGTGTATGACGACAGCCTTGAAGCGATTTAATCCCTTTGATGCGAATTTCATCGGTCCCTGCACCTTTGACACTCGCTCCCATGTTCGTAAGCATCGTACTGACATCGATCACTTCCGGATCACAGGCGGCATTTTCAATCACTGTCGTTCCTTCAGCCATGACGGCGACGAGTAACGCACTGATTGTCGCACCGAAGGAAGGTAAATCAAGATAGATGCGGTTACCCTTTAACTCTTCGACACGCATGTAGTAAACACCTTGTTCGTTCCGCATCGAAACACCGAGACGCTCGAGTGCTTTAATATGCAAATCAATCGGTCGAGGACCGATGGCATAGCCACCGGGTAGACCGACGACCCCCTGTTTAAATCGCGCTGCAAGAATGCTCATGAGGTAGATTGATCCACGTAATTTCCGTGTCTCCGCTCCCGTCAAAGGCATTGGTTCGACTTGACTCGGGTCAATCGTCACCATATCGCCTTGACGTGTCACGACGGCTCCAAGCGTCTCCATGATTTGGATCATCGTCGTAACGTCGCCAATGTCCGGCACACCCTCAAGTACGACTTGCTGATCCGTCAAGAGTGCGGCCGCGAGGCATGGAATCGCACTTTGTTTCGAACCGCTGATCAAGACCGTTCCTTCAAGGCGTTGTTGCCCTACGATATGCAAAATGTCCACTATCCATCAACCTTTCTTCACCATCTATTATTGCTGGGCTTTTTCCCAGTCCGCGAGAAACTTCTCGATTCCTTGAGTCGTCAATGGGTGGTGTGTCAACGACTCAATGACGTTGAACGGAATCGTCGCGATATCTGCACCTGCAAGTGCTGCATTCGTGACATGAATCGGATTACGAATCGATGCTGCAATGATTTGTGTCGGAATATCATGGACAACGAAGATTTGTGCAATCGTTTCGACGAGTCCCATTCCATCTTGCCCGATGTCATCGAGACGTCCGAGGAACGGCGAAACGTATGTCGCTCCAGCACGTGCTGCGAGAAGTGCCTGGTTCGGATTGAAAATCAATGTCACGTTCGTCGTAATTTTTTCTTTTGACAATGCTGCAACTGCTTCAAGACCAGCAGGTGTCATCGGAACCTTTACCGTAATGTTCGGTGCGATTTGTGCGAGTTCCTTCCCTTCACGAATCATTCCTTCTGCATCGAGTGCGATGACTTCCGCACTGACGGATACATCCCCGACGATTTCACAAATCTCACGGAGACGTGTATGGAAGTCGACGCCTTCTTTCGCGACGAGTGATGGATTTGTCGTAACCCCATCTAAAATCCCCATTTTATGTGCTTTTTTAATATCCTCTACGTTCGCTGTGTCGATAAAAAATCTCATTTTAATCTTTCCCCTTTCATCCCTTAAAGTATTCCCTTGAAATCGCTTACTGTTCCATTATAAATTTTTTTCGCCCGAAGTCCTAACGTTTTCCAAAAACAGTTTGCTTTCTAGATGAAAAAAAATGCGATAGACCGGAGTCTACCGCATTTTAGAAGGATAAAAATTATGCTTTGTTGCTTGAACCAAACTCACGCATCTTACCGATGACTGTTTGTTTGATTGCTTCGCGACCTGGTGCGATGAATACGCGTGGGTCATATGCTTCTGGTTTCTCAGCCAATACTTCACGAACGACTTTCGCGAATGAGATTTGGTTCTCTGTGTTGACGTTGATTTTAGAAGTACCGAGCGAAATCGCTTTTTCGATATCGTGCGTCGGGATTCCAGTACCACCGTGAAGAACAAGTGGAAGGTCTGTCGCGTTACGGATTTCTTCCATTTCAGCGAAACCGAGGTTTGGTTCACCTTTGTAAGGACCGTGTACAGAACCGAGTGCTGGAGCGAGCGTGTCGATGCCTGTTTCTTTAACGATGCGAACGCACTCGTCGAGTTTCGCGTACATAACGTCACCGATGACGTCGTCTTCTTG
The DNA here is from genome assembly GCF_056173545.1 of Exiguobacterium sp. QJM3NY_9. NCBI lineage: Bacteria > Bacillati > Bacillota > Bacilli > Caryophanales > Exiguobacterium > Exiguobacterium sp. QJM3NY_9. The sequence goes on from NZ_CM149679.1 coordinate 2,734,105, forward strand.
TCCACCGACAGTTCCAACTTCTGCTTCAACAGAAACACCTTTAGCGTGTGCATACTCAACAACTGCTTTAGTTGTTTCGATGTTTGTGTCGATTGGGCTGTGTGAATCATCGATCATTACAGATGTAAATCCAGCGTCGATCGCTTCTTTACATTTTTCAATGCTTGAACCGTGGTCGAGGTGAATCGCAACAGGAACTGTTACTTTCATGTCGTGAACGAGACCTTCTACCATTTTAACAACCGTGTAGAATCCGCCCATGTGACGTGCTGCACCTTCAGATACACCAAGGATAACTGGTGACTGCTCTTCTTGAGCCGCACCGAGAATCGCTTGTGTCCACTCGAGGTTGTTGATGTTGAATTGACCTACTGCATACTTACCTTCGAGAGCTTTGTTTAACATGTCTGTCATAGATACTAATGGCATAATGACATCCTCCTCTGTTTTGATCGCTGCTTACACGGAATCGTGTAATTTCAGACTGATTATAACATACTGATTCGCTTGAACGTACAGCATTTCGCTCTGTTTTTAGGTTTGTGACGACGACGTGAAGGATTAACCGCTTACATCGCTCGAAATCTGCACAGTCACTTCTTTTTTCAGTTCAAAGATATCAAACGGCTTTCCGAAGAAGGCGACGACGCCGAGTCTTTTCGCTTCTTCCATCGCTTCTTTTTCACTGAGCGCCGTCATTAAAATCGTCCGGACCGGACGTCCGATTTGGTCTTGATGACGCAACACTTCAATTCCCGTTTTGCCAGGCATGTTGACGTCCATCAACAGCAGATCGTAATCCGCTTCGCGTAATCGTTCGATCGTCTCGATTCCATCGACCGCTAAATCCGTGATGTACCCTTGCGCCTTGAATAACTGTGCCAATAAATTCCGAATGCCCGGCTCATCTTCTGCGATGAGTAGTCTCCCTTTCATCATTCACACTCCCCCTCTAGTTATTTCCATTCTACATTAAAGTAAAACTTGCTATATACTGTCTGTGATAGAAATTTAGAGAGGATGTTCACCCATGATGAAAATTTTAGCGACTCAATTCAATGGAAAACTGCAAAGTCTCGTCAAACAAGAGGATGAATTGTTCGATGTCGTCCGTTTGCTGGCTCAAGCGCTCGTCGGAGAGGGTACCGTTTATGTTGATGCTTACGGCGAATTCGAAGGCCTTTATCCGATGTTGTCCGAAGGTCCGGACCAAATGAAACGTGTCTCAAAGATTAAAAATCATAAAACACTCCATGCCGTCGACCGGATTCTCATATTTACACCGGATACGGAACGCCCCGACTTCCAAGCATCACTCGCCCGCTATGACTCATGGCATACACCATATGCGATTGTCACGCTTGGAGATGTAACGGAGACGCTCGAGCGCTCCATCGCACCACTCGCCTTAAAATTCAATAAAGGGTTACTCCCGGCTGAAGACGGCTCGCGTCACGGGTTGCCAAGTCTTGCCCTCGGAGCTTTCTTGCTGACACACATCTTGACGCAACTGCAAGAGATGACGGAAGAGTGGGATTGACGCTTTTCTTCTATAGTAATATGAATTGGATTTGATAGGTGATTGTTAAGATTCAAAGGGTACATCTTATACCATCCAAAATAATCTCTACACGCCAAAACCCCCTGTTTCCGCTTGGAGACAGGGGGTTGATTTGCTTGTCCTACTTCTTATTCTCCAAGTGACGCTCGGATGAAGTCATGGAAGAGTGCTTGCGGACGTTCTGGACGTGAAATCAATTCTGGGTGGAACTGACACGCGACGAACCATTTGTGTTCTGGAATCTCGATGATTTCAACGAGACGGCCGTCCGGACTCGTACCCGAGAAAATCATGCCGTTCGCTTCGAACTGCTCACGGAACTCGTTCCCGAACTCATAACGGTGACGGTGACGTTCGTAGACAAGCTCGCTCGAATACGCCGCACGTGCTTTTGAACCTTCTTCAAGCTTACACGGGTAAAGACCGAGACGCAGCGTTCCACCGAGATCTTCGATGTCCTTTTGTTCAGGGAGCAAGTCGATGATCGGATATGGTGTCGACGGGTCGATTTCAGCCGAGTGTGCGCCTTCGAGGTTCAAGACGTTACGTGCGAATTCGACTGTTGCAAGCTGCATGCCGAGGCAAATACCGAAGAACGGAACGTTGTTTTCACGCGCGAAACGCGTCGCTTCGATTTTACCTTCGATGCCGCGTTCTCCGAATCCGCCTGGAACGAGAATCCCATCTGCTGAACCAAGTAATTCGGCGACGTTTTCACGCGTCACGTCTTCTGCATTGATCCAGTCGATGTCGATGTCACTATTGAAGGCGAAACCGGCGTGTTTGAGCGATTCCGCAACTGAAATATACGCGTCACGGAGCTCAACGTATTTTCCGACAAGTGCAATCTTCGTTTTCTTCTCAAGATGCGTCACCGTATGGACGAGTTGCTTCCACGCTGTCATGTCAGCTGACGGTGTATCGAACTTGAAGTAATCGCAAACGAGTTGATCCATGCCTTGACGTTGCAAGTTGAGCGGTACTTCGTATAATGTCGATGCATCTTGTGCTTCGATGACGGCTTCCGGACGTGTATCACAGAAGAGTGCGATTTTATCTTTCATTTCTTGCGGGACCGCATGCTCTGAACGAAGCACGATGATATCCGGCTGAATTCCGTAGCTGCGGAGTTCTTTGACACTGTGTTGTGTCGGTTTCGTTTTCAATTCACCTGCTGCTGCAAGATACGGGACGAGCGTACAGTGAACATACATGACGTTTTCTTTTCCGATATCGTTCTTGACTTGGCGAATGGCTTCGATGAACGGAAGCGACTCGATATCCCCTACTGTTCCACCAATCTCCGTGATGACGACATCTGCGCCTGTCTCTTTACCGGCACGGAAGACACGATCCTTGATTTCATTCGTGATGTGCGGAATGACCTGAACCGTTCCACCGTTGTAATCACCGCGACGCTCTTTTTTGAGAACTGTCGAATAGATGCGACCGGATGTCACGTTTGCGTTTTGGCTCAAGTTGATGTCGATGAAACGCTCGTAGTGACCTAAATCAAGATCGGTCTCAGCGCCATCATCCGTTACGAATACTTCACCGTGTTGATATGGGCTCATCGTACCTGGATCGATGTTGATGTATGGGTCAAATTTTTGAATCGTGACGTTCAGACCACGGTTTTTGAGCAACCGTGCGAGTGAAGCAGCCGTGATTCCTTTTCCAAGCGAAGATACTACCCCACCGGTTACGAAAATATACTTTGTCATGAATAAAATGCTCCCTTCTCAAGTCCAAAAATCTAGCAGAGGTCTAATAAAATAAAAAAAGCAAAAGTGCCCCCATTTGCAGGAGACACTTTTGCTGAAATTAAGCACGTTGCTTAAAGAAGCCCATGACTAACTTACGTCATTCCGAAAACTTCGTCAAGCAGATTTTTAACAAATAAAAATCTTTCGTCCTTAGTCAGCCGTCAATGAAAAAACTACGATTTCTTACTCGAAATCGCAGCTGTACGGTTGTTTATACTTCTTCTTCGTCGTCCTCGAAGTCTTCGAGATCGTCTTCTTCTAAATCATCTTCAAGATCGTCGATTGCTGCAACTTTCTTGAAAGAATCGTCTTCCGTGTCGTCAGCTGAATCATAGTCCGCTGTCTTCGCGAATGTATCGAGGTCATCTTCGATCGTCTCGAATTCATCTTCTTCTGCGTCATAGTTGAACTCTTCTTCGAACTCGTCGAGTTCACCACGTTGACGTGCTTCGATGACGAGATCCTCGTCTGATTTATCAAACGGATACCAAGCACGGAGTGACCAACGGTTTGCTCCGACGTTAACGAAGTTTCCGTCGATATTCATGTCTGTATAGAGTTGAGCAAGTTTCTCGAACTTGTCTTCTTCACCTGTAAACGAATGATACTTTTCAATTTCTTTCGTGATGTCATCGAAAGTGATTGGCTGTTCGCCAGCTTCTTGAAGCATTTCATTGACGAATTCAATCAGTGAAAGTTCAGTAATTTTTTCTTTACTCAAACGGCTGAGGCTCATTGTGACGGCCACTTCCTTTCATTTGCGTTCAATCCATTACTTCTCATTATACGCAAAATGGCTTTTAAAAATCCAGTCTCTATTCGAAAAAAGATTAATTTGCTTCATTTTTGTGTTTCTGTCCTCACTAAAAAAGGAATAATGCAGGGAGAAGAAGGAGGAATTGACGATGGAGATGACAGTTGAACGAGTGAACGATTTTGACAGCTATAATTGGTTGCCTTTACTTGCGAAAAGCTCGCAGGAAGGATTTCAATTTATTGAGTACATGTTACGAAATCGTCGCGATGAAACCTTTCAAGAGACCGGTGAGGCGCTATTCATCGTTCTTTCGCCGATGGGGCAACCTATCGCCTGTGGTGGTTATACGAAACAACCGCACGAAGCTTCGACCGGCCGGATTCGCCACGTCTACGTTTTACCTGAAGCACGGTCCAAAGGAGTCGGAACGAGCTTACTCGAGAAAATGATTCGGGAAGCTTTCTTAAGTTACGACCGGCTCGTACTCTTCTCTGATGCCGCAGATGGTTTTTATCGGCGCCTCGGATTCGTACCTGCATCCGGTGAGAAAGTCACCCACGCCCTCGATAAGTCTTCCTTTGTCAATCTATGAACGGATGAATTGACATATCGCGAATTTCCGATTAAATTAGGGACATGATAACTCAAGTCGATTTATTTAAGGCCTTATCGAACGAAGTGCGGCTCGATATCCTGCGTTGGCTCAAGGATCCGCAAACTCATTTCGGTAAACCGACTGCCCACTTGTCCGCGAACTCTTCAGAAAAAGGAGGCGTCTGTGTCGGAGATATCCAGGAGAAAGCAAATCTTTCTCAATCCACGGTATCTCAATATTTAGCGATGCTCCAAAAAGTAGGTCTTCTCGAATCGGAGCGTCATGGTAAGTGGACGTATTATCGACGAAATGAGGAAAAGATTCAAGAACTAGCAGAGTACTTCAAAGGAGAACTATAAACGTTCTCCGCACCTCATATATCGACATTTTTCGATATATAGATTTATAAATGGAAATGAGTGACTTGTTTTGAAATTGATTTATTACGTATTCGCCCTACTTGCCGGAATCGCGCTCAGCATCGAGGGGGCCATCTATGGCGAACTCGGAAATAGCATCGGCAAGCTCGAAAGCAGTTTCTACAACTTTTTCGCCGGTACGATCATCATCGGCTTAATCATGTTGTTTTTCGGAAAAGGTTCCCTCGCCTACACGTTCAAAGCACCGAAATGGACGTTACTCGGCGGTCTGCTCGGAAGTATTTACTTAACGATTTTGATCATCAGTATCCCTCTCGTCGGGGTTGGACTCGCGATGATCAGCGTCATCATCGGTCAAATGATCGCCAGCATGGTCATCGAGCATAAAGGATGGCTTGGAAGCCGGCGCTTCGCCATCAACAAAGATAAACTCATCGCGTCCGGTCTGATGATCGTCGCCTTGTTCTTAATTTTCTAAGGAGGTCTCATTCGTGAATATATTATTACTTAGTGCCACATTACTCGGAGGCGTCTTACTCAGTGCGCAATCATCGATCAATGGCGTCTTCGGTCAAAAAGCCGGGGCACTCGAAAGTACGTTTTTGACCTTCTTTACGGGGATGCTTTTTTTAGCACTTGCCGTTCTCTTTTTCGGTCAAGGCGATGTCTTACTTCTACTTGATGCTCCGCGTTGGCAGCTCAGTGCGGTGTTGTTTGGTGTCAGCTACCTGTTCTTAACGATTTTAGCGGTCCCAAAAATCGGGGTCACGGCTGCGAGTATCGCAACAGTCGTCGGTCAATTGTCCGCCGGTATGGTCATCGATCATTTCGGAGCATTCGGCGGTGTCGAAGTTACGTTCGATTTGAAACGTTTTATCGGTCTCCTGTTCATGTTGGCCGCCCTATTCTTCATCTACCGTGGAAATAAACGACGGGTCGAGGCAACAGATGCCGACTCAATCGCGTCTTAAGTAGACGATTTAACAAAAACCCGATCACTTCCGCTGCTGCATCGCGAAAGTGATCGGGTTTTTTACGCCATCGACTGCTGTTGTTTTAAGAAGGTCAACGCATCGACCGCTAATTGATGATCGGCCTCTTGCGACAATCCGGACACGGTCAGTGTACCGATGATCCCGACGCCTGCGACCTGAATCGGAAACGATCCCCCCGCATCCGCATAATCGGCTGGCGCAACGGCGTACATCGTATGGTAGGACCGTTGTTTCAGTTCATTGTAGACACGCATGTAGAGCGAGCTGTGCCCATGACGGGTGACGACGTTTGATTTCCGGCGAATCCATTCTTCTTGATCGGGAGCCGTTCCTTCGAGTGCCGCGTAATAAAGACGTTGTCCATTGCGTTTGATTTCGACGGCAACCGCTAACTCTTCGCGCAGTGCCCGCTCAATGACGTATTGTCCGGCAGCAATCGCCTCTTGATTCGTCAAACTCGTCAAGACGAGCTGTTGTTCTTGTTCGAGTAAAGTTTCGATGTTCATCTGTCCCACTCCTTCCGACGGATCGTCCGTCCGTCTTCACTACTTTTGCGGACGGCTTCAATCAGCTTCATCGTCTTCAAAGCATCATGCAAGTCGACCGGCAGTCGTCCTGTCGCTAACCCGTCCGCTAGGTCGCGGTAATAGCCGAGGTAGTTTCCGGATAGCGTTTCCAGCCGTTCTGCTGCCTGTTCTGCCAGCTGCAGATGACCAAAGTCCTCCGGGTCGTCCTCACCTAATGTCCCGTCCGCTTCCCGTCCTGAAGCAAGTCGCGCTTCCTGCGGGTCCATCCCGTATTTCACATAGCTTCCCCGCGTACCGTGCAACTCAAAACGTGGTGTCGGTCCTTGGACGAACGATGTCGAGCGAAGAATCACCCGGCGTTTGCCATAGTGCAGCGTGATATGGAAGCCGTCATCCGTCTCTGCCCCGTCACGTTGCATCAAGACGTCACCCGTCAATTTGTCCGGTTCACCGAACAAGGCAAGCGCTTGATCAATCAAATGGGAACCGAGATCAAACAAGATGCCGGAACCCGCTCCCTGCTTCTCCCGCCAGCGGTCACGGACGACCGGACGGTAACGGTCAAAACGTGACTCAAGAAGTTGCCAATCACCGATTTCATTGGCTTCTATCAATTGCTCGACCGTCAGGAAGTCACCGTCATAGCGACGGTTGTGATACACGGCGACATGCACCCGATGTTGTTCGGCAAGTGCCAGTAGCGCCTCCCCTTCCTCAATCGTAACAACGGCCGGTTTTTCGAGTAAGACATGTTTGTTTGCTTCGATTGCTTGTTTCGCCATCTCGAAATGAAGACCTGTCGGTGTCGTGATGACGACGAGCTCTGTCGCTTGATCGTGCAAGGCTTCGTCGAGCGTCGCAACGACACGCGCTTCCGGAAAGACACGGTGGGCTTTTTCCGCGTCACGTGAGACGACTTGTCGCACATGGAATTCGGGTAACGCATCGAGTAACGGGGCATGGAACGTCACGGCTGAAAAGCCGAATCCGACAATCGTGGTTTGAATCGGTGTCATGTCAATTCCTCCTTCGCCACTTCAATCGTGACGTCTGCTTGATGTAGTCGTTCTTCCCAATCCGCAGATGGGCGCTCGTTCGTAATCAGGACATCGAGTTGTTCTAAGCTACAGACTTTATGGAAAAAACGTTTGTCGAACTTCGTCCGATCGGCTAAGACAATCACTTCTGCCCCGCTCCGAATCATCGCCTTTTTGACGATCGCTTCTTCTAAATTTTCTGCGAACACCCCTTCACTTGTCAGTCCACACGCTCCGAGGAACACGCGGTCGACTTGATAATGCAGGATGTCATCCGCTGTTTTGATACCAACGAGACTCTTCGCATGCGGATCGAACTTGCCACCCGTGACATACAAGTCGACGTTTGCCCGTTCGCCGATCTGCTCCGCGATTTCGAGTGAATTGGTGATGACCTGTAAGGAATAGAACGGAATATACGCCGTCATCTTCGCGACCGTCGTCGCCGCATCGAGTACAATCCGGTCATCCTGCTTGATTCGCATCGAAGCCCGTTTTGCAATCCGTTCCTTCTCTGGTTGCTCCGTCCGTTGATCGTACTTCAAGGTGCGCTTCGCCCCCGCACGAACAAGCCCGTTTTTGATGCGAATGATATCGCCTTCACTTTCCAGTTGAATGATGTCACGCCGTGCTGTATCCCGCGAAATTTGATACGTTTCGACCAGTTGATCGAGCGTCAGCTCCGGCGTCGTCTTAATCCATTCACGCATCTTTTGTAATCGTTCTGCTTGACCCATAAAGCACCTCCCCTATATTCAATCCTTCCCTTTATTTTAATTTTTTTCATTAAAAATTGCAATTTTAATGCAAATAAAACGTATCCGGATTCGGGTAAAGGAAACTAACGCCACATTAGATAAGGAGGGACGACGATATGAAATCCATGTTAATTACGGGTGCCTCGTCAGGAATCGGATTAGCGACAGCTCGTCGCTTTGCTGAAGCCGGATGGACGGTTTACGCGGGGGTACGCGAACGAACGGAAACACTTGAAGACTTTAGTTCCACTCACCTTCGCTTCATTACACTTGATGTCACGGATACGAAAAGTTTGAAAGCAGCTTCTCACCAAATCGAACAAGAGGTCGGTCATCTCGATGTCTTGTTTTGTAATGCCGGCCAAGGCTTACTGCGGGCAATCGGGCAGGCGACGAGTTATGAGATCAACCAACTGTTTGAGACGAACGTCTTTGGCGTGATGCGAACGATTGAACAGTGTCTGCCCCTGTTAAAAGCGGCACCGCACGGGAGTCACTTGCTCGCGACTTCAAGTACGAGCGGACTCGTCGGACAACCACTCAATGAAATTTATTGTGCGAGCAAATTTGCCGTCGAAGGTTTACTCGAAAGCCTCGCGACCTATTACAAACCGTTCTTTTCAATTGATGTGACACTGATTGAGCCCGGTGCCGTCGAGACGAACTTCACGGCAAACGTTCTTGACCAGCTCGAGCAGTCAGGCGGCTTGCATGAGGATGATTTTAAACCAATCGTCGAAAATTATTTACGTCTGTACCGGAAACACCATGCGACGCGCCAAGCATCGCGTGAAATCGCTGAGTTGGTTTATGCCCTCGTCCACATGAAAGAACCAAAACCGCTGCGCGTCCGCACGACACCGGTCGACGAGGCTTTCGTCGCGCATAAGACATCTGCCGATCCGTCTGGATTAATCGGTATCACGAAGACACGTCAATTGACATTAAATCTTGAATGATTTCCCTCTTGTAAAAAAAACGCCGTCATCCTCTCGTCAGACGTCCTATACTGAGACTATATACCTACAGCTTAGAAAGGGCGGTCTTGTCATGACGACATTATTTTTGTTTACCGCAGTTTATCTACTACCCACGTTCATCATGTTTTATATGTCCGTCGACATTTTTTTACGCAACCCGAAACGAGCGGAACACCGCCTGTTAAGTTTGTTCACATTTGCTTACGGGATGATGTTCTTAGGCGAATTTTTCCGAAATTCTTCGCCGATCGAAATGAGTCCGGCTTTCGTGACGTACTGGTTCGGGAATGCCGGATTACTTGTATTTAGTACGTCTCTTCACTTTATCTTTCGTGTCTCAAATCTTCGAAAAAAAATCCCTCGTTTTTTGTATCCCGGGATTTTTTACGCACCGATGCTCATCGTCCTCGTCACTTATCTCTTTCAAACGAACGTCATCAACAGCCAACGTTTTGAACAAGTCGGTCTGTTCATCTACCCAGAATTCAATTCATCTTATTTAATTACGATCACCGTCGGAAACGTTTTTCACACCTTGGTCTTCACGTTACTTGTTTATACACGCAAACAATTAAACGATGCGCGGCGGGGGATTATCACCTTACTGATTTTCGCTGCTTCGCTCACACTCATCTGGAACATTTTGTTCGGTTACTTTTCGTTTTACGGCAAGATCCCACCGTATGCGTATATGTATGGTGGACTCTTTTGGGCGGCTGCCATCACGATGTCAATGCGTCGATTTGATTTCTTGGCTTCTTATCAAACACGCTTCGCGACACTCTACAACTTGAACCCGTCAGCCATCGTTCTTCTAGACCGCAGTGGCGTCATCGAAAGTGCTAATCCGGCCGCCTATCAACTGCTCGAAGAAACGGAACTCGTCGGACAGTCGTTCCTTGATTACTTGCCGCAAAACAAGCGAACGGACTGGCTCGAACATTACACGCACCACTTTGACTCTTCTAATCAATTCATCGAATACGAAACGAAAGTCGCGACGATTCAAAAACAGGAACGGTATGTCGTCATGGATGGGGATTTCGTTTTCATCGAACAAGAACTGCATGGGATGTTGCTCATTCGTGATATTCAAGCTTCGAAAGAGGCGGAACAAGCGATTCGTTTCTTCGCCTATAACGACCCCTTGACGAAGATTCCGAACCGGCGCAGTTTTTACGAAACAGCCGCGGCGGAACTTTTACAACACGCGAGTTGCTCGATTGTCGTCGTCGATCTCGATGGATTCAAAGCGATCAACGATACGTTTGGTCACCAAATCGGTGATGAATATTTAATTCACATCGCACAGTTGCTAGAAGAACATGTCGCAGAAATCGGATTTGCGGCACGTGTCGGAGGCGATGAATTTTTCTTATTGCTCTATGACCAGACACCAGAACAGCTGCACCACTTCGCGACGTCCTTGCTCGAGCGGTTCCAAGTCAATCCTTTCACGCTAGCTGAAGAATTAATCGACATCCGAACGAGTATCGGGATCAGTTTCTCACCTGACCATGGGATCAACCTTGATACATTGATTCACCATGCAGACCAGGCGATGTATGACGTCAAAAACAACGGTAAAAATGATTACCGGATTCATGATACGATGGACAAAACATTGCGTCAGCATTAAGGAGATTTGTATGATTTCATTTTTAGCGATTTTTTCACGGTTGTTCAAAGGCATTCGACGAGCGTTTCAGATTTCTTATTTCCAGGGACTCCTGTTCCTCTGTTTGTTGACGTTAGTTTCCGGGACAATTTTCTATAGCACCGAAGAAAATTTATCGATCGTCGATGCTCTCTATTTCTGCATCACGACGCTCAGTACGATCGGTCACCCGACGTTCGTCCCGACGACGACACTTAGTAAAATCTTCACGATGGCCTACATTACGATTGGATGCGGTCTGTTCCTGACCTTGATTGCTACCCTCTCGTACGTATTGATTAAGCAACCCGACGAAGATTGATGAAGGGAGAACGTCCGATGCGACAAGCCGCGATTCAAAACAACTTCGACTGGTGTCGGCTCATCTGTGAGCTCCACGGCTGTACCGTAAAGGAAACGGACGATCAATGGATCGCGACCGGAGACGTGCCTGCACTGTATCAAGAAGTGATGATTCGGACGCCCCATCAACACTTGACGTTCGATACAGCAAGCAGTATCAAAGATTGTACGGCGAGCTATGATTTTTCAAAAGACGGTCTGACTCATCTCTTTACAGCAGAGTGGATTGCACGCCAACCGATTTATGATCGTCGGGCCCTGCCGCCTGACTGGACGGTCGTGACAAACGTGCGGCTTGCAGAACAGTTTTTCAAACTCGTCGACGTCCATGACTTACCACGTGACCTATTCAATCGAAAAGAGGTCCGCCTGTTTTTCTCCGATCAACAACAAGCTGCCTTTATCGCTTTTTCGAACGGACAGACGACGGGACTTTCGCATTTAACATCGGATTATCTCGACGAGCGCTTATGGGACGATGTCATACGGCTCAGTTCAGCCCATTTTCCCGGGCAACGAATCGTCGGCTACGAGTATGGCGATCAACTGATCACAGCACTCGAGGCCGGATTTGATGATATCGGTCCGCTCGCCGTTTGGACACGGATGACGCCTTGATTCAGGCGATGTATCGCTTATCGAGGTCGAAGAGTTCATGTAGGTGCACTGCCTTATAGCGCTTTCTCGTCTTCAAAGCGACACGCCTAAAAAGCGTCACATTTCGTTAACTCCTGTGTGGAAAGCAACGAAAAGAACGACGCTCTCTTTTCACGACTACAACTTTGTCTACACGAAAGAAGCACGCCTGACAAATCGTCAGGCGTGCTTCTTCAATGTTTCACATCAAATGATTGATAAAGGCAGTCGCAATCCCAAAATAAACGAGTAACGACAAAATGTCATTGAGCGTCGTAATGAGTGGACCCGAGGCAATCGCCGGGTCAATCTTCAACCGGTGCAAAATCAGCGGAATGATTGTGCCGGCGAGCGTTCCGAAAATCAACGTGATGATTAACGAACTACCGACGACGAGACCAAGAATCGGATTTCCCTGCCAGACATAGGCAATGATGGCGATTAAAATTCCACACGTCACCCCGATGATTAAACCGACGCGGAATTCCCGTAAAATCAAACGCGTAACGACCTTTTTGTCGACTTCCCGTGTAATCAACCCCCGGACGACGACCGCAAGTGATTGCGTTCCTGTGTTTCCGGTCATCCCGGCAATCATCGGCATGAAGAAGGCGAGCGCAACGACTTTCGATAGTGTCTCCTCAAACTGACTGATGATCGAACCGGAAACGAGGCCGATGAACAGTAATAAAATCAACCAAGGCAACCGACGTGTTGCGGCAATCAGTGGTTTCGTCTCAAAATCAATCGACTTACCGGACGCTGCCAGCTTCTCGATGTCCTCATTCGCTTCTTCCCGTAAAACATCTAACGCATCATCGACCGTAATCAGACCGACGAGTACATCGCCTTCGACGACAGGTAACGAAACGAGGTCATAGCGTTCGAACATCTTCGCGACATCTTCCTGATCGGTTTCAGCCGATACACGGATGACTTTTCGATCCATGACGTCACCAATCCGCTCGGCATTATTCGCGAGAATTAAATTCCGGTATGAGATGACACCGACGAGTTCACTCAACTGATTGACGACATAGACATAATTAATCGTTTCCGAATACTCGATATAGTCACGCATCTTTTCGACGGTCTCTCCGACCGTGAAGTCCTCCGGAACCCAAATAAAACGGTTTGTCATCAAGCGACCGGCTGTCTCGACCGGATAGGTCAGCAGGTTTCGGACGACGAGCGCTTCATCCTGACGCATACCGGACAGAAGGCGGTCGACTTCCTCTTCTTGCAGCTCTTCTAAGATGTCGACTAAATCATCGTTTTCCATCAAGTCCATTACGTGACCCGCATGTTCGACATCGAGTCGACGCAAGACTTCTAATTGTTGTTCAAGCTCAAGTTCCTCAATGACATCTGCTAAACGCTCGTGATCGAGATAACGAAGCAGCTGTTCTTGCTCGACTGGTTCTAGCTCAACATAAAGCTTTGCTAAGTCATAGGGATAGACTTCCTCAATCGCTTGTTGTGCTTGTTCACGACGCTCTTTTAACAGCGCATCCAGCAACAATAACTTCCACTGTTGTTCATTCGACTGACTCACGTTACCACCCCCACGTTTTCTCCTTCTATATCTTAGCATGAGATGTTCAAAAGCTCCCCCTTTGAATCCAGTTGACATTTGCAGACAAACCCGTTAAAGTTTGCCCTAAGGAAACATTTATAGTTTAGCGAATGATACATGACTTTATGCAATCTAATTTTTTTAGTTCTTTTTTTGCCCTAAGGAAACTTTTTATACCTTCATTAAAATTTGAAAGGAGCATGTACGATGTACGCGATAGAAGTAGAACACTTATCTGTCTCCTATTTTGAGACGACGGCACTTGAAGATGTGTCGTTAAACATTTTATCCGGTCAGCTCGTCGGCATCATCGGTCCGAACGGTGCCGGAAAATCGACGTTCATCAAAGCCTTGATGGAGTTGATTCCTGCTCAAGCTGAAAAAATCACCCTGCTCGGACAAACGATTGATGCGACGCGAACTCAAATCGCTTATGTCCCGCAACGGAGTGTCATCGATTGGGATTTTCCGATTCGTGTCATCGATGCCGTACTGATCGGTTGTTATCCGAAGCTCGGGTTGTTCAAACGACCGAACAAACACCACCGCGCTTTTGCGAGTGCTTGTCTCGAACGCGTCGGCATGAGTGAATTCGCCGACCGCCAAATCGGTGAACTGTCTGGTGGACAGCAACAACGGGTCTTCTTAGCTCGTGCGCTTGCCCAGGAAGCTGAACTTTTATTACTCGACGAACCGTTCGTCGGTGTCGATGTCGTCAGTGAACGTGTCATCATCGATCTCCTGCGCACGTTGCGTGACGAAGGCAAAACGATCATCGTCGTCCATCACGATTTGAGTAAGGCAGCTGATTATTTTGACGAATTGTTACTCCTTAACAAGACGGCAATCGCGTACGGTCGACCGGAAGAGGTCTTGCAAGCAGATACGATTGAAGGGGCTTACGGGAATCCACTTGCCTTCTTGAAGAAAGCGGAGGTCTCCTCATGAATTTCATCGAAGCGATTTTTCAATACGATTTTTTACAAAAAGCACTCATCACGTCCATCATGGTCGGTGTGATTTGCGGCGTGATCGGATGTTTCATCATTTTGCGCGGCATGTCTTTGATGGGCGACGCGATTTCGCACGCCGTCTTACCCGGTGTCGCGATTTCCTACTTGCTTGGAATCAACTTCTTCATCGGAGCGGTCGCGACGGGTCTGTTGACGGCACTCGGGATTGGATTCGTCAGCCAAAACAGTCGTATCAAGAATGATACAGCGATCGGGATTCTCTTTACGTCCGCCTTCGCTCTCGGGATTATCCTGATTTCATTTTTACGCAGTAGCAGCGACCTGTACCACATCCTGTTCGGTAACGTGCTCGCCGTCCGTCCGAGTGATATGTGGATGACCCTCATCATCGGTATCATCGTCCTCGGTGGCATTTATCTCTTTTACAAGGAATTACTCGTGACCTCATTCGACCCGACGATGGCAGCTGCCTACGGTCTTTCGACACGATTCATCCATTATTTATTGATGATGATGTTGACGCTCGTCACGGTCGCCTCCTTACAGACCGTCGGCATCATTCTCGTCGTCGCGATGCTGATTACGCCTGCTGCGACAGCCTACCTGTTGACGAACCGGCTCTCACGGATGATTTTCCTGTCGGCCAGCTTCGGAACGATTTCCGCCATCATCGGTCTTTACTTGAGCTTCACGTATAATTTATCTTCTGGTGCGTCGATTGTTCTCGTCGCAACCGCATTGTTTGCGCTCGTCTTCATTTTTTCTCCGCGCCACGGCTTGATGCGGAAATGGAAAACATCAACAAAGGAGGTTGCTTCATGAAACTAAAAAATCTCATTCCACTCGTCGGTCTCAGCGCCCTACTCGCTGGATGTTCAAGTGAATCTACAGACAACGATAAACTTCAGGTCGTAACGACCTATTCGATTTTAGAGGACATGGCCCGCGTCGTCGGCGGCGAACACGTCGAGGTCCATAGTATGGTCAAAATCGGAGCAAACCCGCATGAATATGACCCGCTTCCGACGGATGTTCGAAAAATGGCCGATGCCGATGTCGTCTTTTACAACGGACTCAACCTTGAAGCTGGAGGTTCCTGGTTCAACAAATTACGTTCAAGTACGAACAAAGACGATAAAGATGCTCCTGTCTATGAACTGAGTCAAGGTGTCGATCCGAAGTACCTGACATCTAAAGGGAAAGAACAGGAAACCGATCCCCATGCGTGGCTCGATCTTCAAAACGGAATTCAGTATGTCGAAAATGTTAAAGACGGTCTCATTAAAGAAGACCCGGAACATAAAGCTGATTATGAAAAAAATGCATCGTCCTATATTCAAGAACTTGAAACACTCGATACGCGAGCAAAAGAACGCTTTGCCCGGATACCGGAAGAACAACGCCACCTGATTACGAGCGAAGGTGCGTTTAAATACTTTAGTGATGCTTACGATTTTAAAGCCGATTACATTTGGGAAATCAATTCAGATAATCAAGGGACGCCGGATCAAGTTCGCCGCGTCGTCGACTTGATTAAACAACAAGAGATTCCCGTCCTGTTCGTCGAAACGAGCGTCGATCGTCGGAGCATGGAAACTGTCTCGCGTGAAACCGGCGTCCCGATTGGTGGTACGCTCTACACCGATTCACTCGGTGCCGAAGGAAAAGACGGATCGACCTATTTGACGATGATGGAAGCGAACTTCGATACGATTGAACAACAATTGAAATGAGCTAGTCATCGAATCGTCATCATCCTCCTCTCAAATCGATTAAACGACACGGTATACTGACTGATAGAGGAAATCGATTTGGAGGGAAGTTCATGAAACGACAAGTACGTTGGTTTACACTAACGTTGACGGCAAGTCTAGCGCTCGGCGCTTGTGCCCCAGCGGAACAACATACAGACAAACAGATGAGCACAGAACATGCAGAGCACGAGACGCACGGTGCAGGGGATCAACTCGAAAAAACGAGTGCCAAGACGGTTGCACCCGCTTTCTTAAAAGAAACCGATGAATCGATCCAAACGATTTATCTTGCCGTCGCCAAGCATCAAGACTTACTTGAAAAAATGCCGTGTTACTGTGGATGCGGTGAGACGGCCGGTCATACGAGTAACTATGACTGTTTCATCGCCGATCAGACAGCAGCAGGTGAAACGACGTGGACGACACACGGCATCACATGCGGGACATGTCTCGATATCGCGGCACAATCCATCGTCGCCTACCAACAAGGAACACCGATCAAAAAAATCCGCCAAGACATCGATGCGGCTTACGCAACTACTGGAGTCGCCCCGACAAAAACACCTGCATTATAATACTCGTTCAAAAAGCCCCTTACTCATACGGCTGCGCATCTTTAAATGCGTCGTCTGATCGATGGGGCTTTTTTTGTTGACGCACAATTAGCATTCAAAGCGTTAGCGTTTCCTTCTTTCTGTAGACGTTTCATTTCAGCTACACGGTGGAACATTTTGAAGAGATACCTGAAACAGGAAAGGATGACGACAGATGACACAGATGAAAGCCGTTGGATTTCACCAACACTTGCCGATTACAGAAGAGAATAGTTTGATTGATCTTGAACTGCCACGTCCGGAAGCGACTGGTCATGATGTACTCGTCGAAGTTAAAGCCGTTTCCGTCAATCCGGTCGATACGAAAGTCCGGGCACACGGTCAAGATGAAACGGAACCGAAAGTCATCGGGTATGATGCTGCCGGAATCATCGTCGAAGTCGGGAATGACGTCGGACGGTTCGAAGTCGGTGACGAAGTGTATTATGCAGGTGCCGTCAACCGTCCGGGATCAAACAGTACGTTCCAACTCGTCGACGAGCGAATCGTCGCGAAAAAACCGGAACGGTTGACGTTCGCCGAAGCGGCGGCGTTGCCGTTGACAACACTGACGGCATACGAAGCATTGACCGATCGCCTCCATATCTCGTTTGACGCCAAGTCGAACCTCGACAAGACGATTTTAATCATCGGTGCAGCCGGTGGTGTCGGTTCCATCGCGACGCAACTCGCGAACAAAGCCGGACTGACCGTCATCGGGACGGCTTCGCGCAGTGAAACGATCGACTGGGCAAAAGCACACGGGGCACACCATACGATCAACCACCATGAGGACTTCCGCCCGCAACTGGAAGCACTCGGTTATTCGTACGTCGACTACATCTTTTGTTTGAATGCGACCGATCAGCATTTTGAAGCGATGGTCGATGTCATTGCACCGCAAGGAAGTATTTGCAGCATCGTCGAGACCGACAAATTGCTTGATTTAAGTGCCCTGCAACAGAAGAGTGCGAACTTCGTCTGGGAATTCATGTTCACCCGGTCCCTGTTCCAAACGCCTGACATGATGCGCCAACACGATATCTTGACGCAAGTCGCGGCGTGGCTCGATGCAGAGGAGTTAGAAACGACGGTCACGAAAACCTTGACCGGCATCAATGCAGCAAACTTAAAAGAAGCACACCGGCTCGTCGAAAGCGGAAAGACGATCGGGAAGGTCGTCGTCGCAGAAGCATGATCCGGTCACTTCACCCGAGCCATTCAAGTAAAACACTAACTTAACTAAGGTCAATTCTACGCTCAGGCATACTGTCAATCAGTATGTCTTTTCTAATGTTAATTTCTCATATTAAAGGTATTTTAATTTTTCTTCTATATTTTTAAGTCTAAAAAATGTACGATTATGATAAGAAAAATATGTACACAAGTTACATCTAATGCATATATACGCTGACGTAAAGGAGCATTTAAAAATTATATGAATAAATGGTTAAATAAAAAAATCAGTCGGCAAATCATGTTCGCTTTTTATCTTATCTTACTTGTACTTTCAGCGACCTCGATTGCTGCTTACTTTTATACAAATTATCAAGTCGCTAATGCCGAAAGTAGGATTGACGATATCAGCACCAGAGAAGACCGCGCGACGAAGCTCTGGGATACATGGCAGTCGCTTCAGTATGAAGTCAGGGGCTATGTCGTCTTCGGAGATGACGCCGTCATGGATGTGATCGAGTCGAAACAAGCATCACTCGAGCGCCAGACGAAATGGTTCGAACAAAATCGGATTTATGAAGCTGATCAAATTTATGCGACTGACATCCGATCGCTCTATACGTCGTATACGAAATTCGTCATGCCGAGTCTCATCCGTTACGTCCAAGCGAAACAGTCAGGAGCGATTGATGAAACGTTTCTTGAGATGCCGAGTTTAAAAGCAATGATGCCAGACATTCCATCAGATCCTGACCGGAAATTTAAAATGGATGCTTCCGATAGCGAAACGATGCGCACGAGTGTCAACACGATGGAGAGTGTCTTTACGAGTTACCGAAACAGCTTAAACGCAAAGGAAGCAACAGCAAAAGACCAACTCGTTCAACAGACGAAATACGCCGGTTGGATTTGGTTAATTAACCTAGCAGTCCTGTTTCTCGTCGTGTTACTCCTCGTTCGTCCTTTCATCGAACGAACGACGCGTCAAATCCAACTGCTGAGTAAAGAAAGTAAATTGCTCGCGCAAGGACAACATACGCCACCACTGATTCCGATTGAACGATCTGACGAAATCGGAGAACTTAGTAAGTCGTTTCATCAGATGGCATCTGCCTTGATTGATAACAAGCATCGCTTGATGTCGACGAACGATAACTTGGAACAAGCACTCAAAGTGACGTTACGCAATGAAGCGTTACTAAAAACACGAAACCAACTGACAGAGACGCTTGCTTCCCGTGACTCCGTGACGGCTTACCCTGCAGTCATCGAAAAAATGGTTGAAATTACAGGATCGACGCATGGATCAATTATCTTTAAAGAAGGAACGACTGTAACCAACATCATCTCGCACGCAATGACAGATCAAGAACAGGACACCTTGATCGCGACGATTGAACCATTGATTCGTCAGGCGCGCCGTGACAAATTGCCGCATACGGCACAAAATGATGAACGCGCCTTAGCCGTTACTCCGGTTCTTGATCCGAGCACGGATGAAATCATTGCCTATATCTATTTAATGCGTCTAGACATGGCCTTCAACAAACAAGAACAAGAAGAACTTGCGACCTTCTCACGTCAACTCGCCCTATCCCTGCTTCGGATGCGAACGTTTGATGAAATCGACCGTGAACGCGAGAAGACATCCCGTCTCCTCAACTCCATCCGAGAATCCGTCGTCTACATTGAACTGGACGGCTCTAATCAATTAATTAACCGGCCGTTACTTGATCTATTCAACCATTCAATCGAACAAGATTCGGAAGTCGACTGGTTGCTTGATATTGATGAATCGATCGTCAATTTAAAATACCGGGTTGACCAACTGCCTGAGTTTGAGCGTTATTTGCATCAAACCTTTATTGAGCACGAAACCGGTGAAGGTATCCTGTTCTCGATCGATCAGGAAAAACGTTTCATCAAAACGTATTCTGAAAAAATCCACTACGGTGGTCAGTTCCGTGGCATCATGCTCGTTATGCGTGACGTCACGAACGAAGTCGAAATCGATCGTTTAAAAAATGAACTCGTTTCGACGATTTCGCACGAATTACGGACACCCTTGTCATCGATTTACGGATTTACCGAATTGATGATTGAACGTGAGCTGTCACCGAAGCGGCAAAAGACTTACCTCGAAGCCGTTCACTCAGAGACAAAACGCTTATCTCTACTGATTAACGATTTCCTTGATTTACAACGGATGGAAGCAGACCGTCAGGAATATGAGTTTGAATCGTTTGATTTAGTCGAACTGATTGAAGACCTGAAACAATTCCACGGTCTCTCTTCGACGACTCATGTGATTACCGTCTCACACGATGTAACGCATCTGTTAATCGAAGGCGATGCGAAAAAAATCCGTCAATTGTTCGGGAACCTAATCAACAATGCCATCAAATATTCACCGGCCGGCGGAGCCATCGATATCGAATTAGCGGTTCGCGATACGCAGGCTTCCGTCGCGATTCGTGACCACGGAATCGGGATTCCGACTTCTGCGATGGGTGAATTATTCCAAAAATTCTACCGGGTCGATAACTCGGATACACGCAAAATCGGCGGGACTGGACTGGGTCTATCGATTTGTCGCGAAATCGCCCGTGCTCATGACGGTGAAATCCACGTCGAATCCATCGAAGGTGAAGGATCGACTTTTACGGTCGACTTGCCATTGCGCCATCCGAATGCTTGATTTCAACTACACACTTCATACAAAAAGGACGATCGATAAACGCTATCGATCGTCCTTTTTTGATTGCTTGAATTTGCGCTCTTACTTCAGGAGACGGCTCGCCACTTCGACTGTCCGTTTTGCTTGATGACGGACGGCAGGTTCAACTGACTCAACCATCTTCCCTTCCTGGTCGACGGTGACCGTCGTTCCGTACGGGTTCCCTCCTGCTGCAAACAGCACCGAATCCGAATAGCCAGGTGCCGCAACGATTGCACCCCAGTGGAACATCGTCGCATAGACGGCAAGGACGGTCGTTTCCTGACCACCATGCGGGTTTTGTGCAGAAGACATTGCACTGACGACTTTATCGACAAGTTTTCCTTGTCCCCAAAGTCCTCCCGTCGTATCAAGGAATTGTTGGAATTGACCCGGGACATGTCCATAACGCGTCGGCACACTAAAGATAATCGCATCCGCCCAGTCGAGTAAATCGACGGTTGCTTCTTCAATGTCACGTGTCGCGTCCGTATGTTTTTGCCAAAGTGGATTCGAGGCAATCGCTTCCGCCGGTGCGGTTTCTTTAACTTTTGCAAGGCGGACTTCTGCTCCGGCAGCTTCCCCTGCCTCTTTCGCCCACGTGGCGAGTTGATGATTGGTACCGGTCGAACTGTAGTAAATGACTGCTAATTTCACATTAGACATGGAATCGCTCCTTTTTCTACGACAGTGACGGACAATGGATGTACAGGTTATCTTTTCCCATTTTGTCTGTAAAAAAACGTCTTTACCTTGATTTTAAGATTTTTTATGAGTTAGGCATTTCTGAATTTTTTAAGCGCTCGTATATTGATCACGTACAGTACGATAATATAACCGACGAGTCCTAACAGATAGCCCCAAATCGCACTCCAACCGTTCCCATAAATCATGATTTCCTTAATCGCACTCGCCCCGTAGAAGATTGGCATCACGTAACTTAAATTACCGAGGTGGTACGGAATCAAGTCGAGCACAATCAAACCGGAGAAAAAAACTTGTGGGATGATTGTAAACGGAATCAACTGAACAACTTGTAGCGCTGAACTCGCGAACACTGAAATCGTCGCTCCGAATAAAACAGCTGTCGTCGCGAGTAACAATAAGACAAGTAAAACGAGAAAGACGTTACCGTTAGACGCCATTTGTAAGACATAGACCGTGTACAGGACAATCAGGATGGCTTGCATGACGGCAAACACGCTGTACCCCATCGTATACCCGAGGATGACTTCACTTCGTTTGATCGGCGTCATCAACAGACGCTCAAGCGTCCCATCACTCCGTTCCTTGACGAATGCCATCGCAGAAATGACGAAGACCATAAAGAACGAGAATAAGGACAAAAACACATACCCGAGTGAATCAAACGTCGACTGGTCGGTCGAACCATGGACGTAACCCGTTTCTATTGCTGCCGCTGGATTGAGCGAAGTAAGACCCGCTTGAATTTCTTTGACAGCGATTGAAGATTTCGTCGATGGTTCCTGGAGCGTGATGTTCGTCGCTTCCCGGTCAGCACGGAATACCGCATCGACGTCAGGATGACTGGTGAGATAAGTTTTAGCCGAATCTACGTCTTTAGGCAACGCAATCACTTCAAGCTCCTGCTTTTCTAACATTGTCGTGACTTGCGGGGGTGTCACCCCATCGACCGCAACGACGGGGACATAATCCGTATCACCGAGCAGCAGATAGATCAGTGTCAAAATCAGTAACGGCGCAATCAAAATCATCATCACACTCCGCTTATCGTTTAATGTTTGACGGACAACACGTTTCGCTAACTGCATCATCGCGGGTCGCCTCCTTTTTGCTGGTCTGCCGCTAAAATAAACAGTTCTTCGACACGACCCGTCTCTGTTTTCGCAAGTAACTTATCGACCGTATCGTATTCAATCAATGCACCGTTGTAAATCAAGGCAGCCCGGTCACATTCGACGACTTCATCCATGACGTGTGTCGAGACGACGATTGTCGTTCCGTCCTGTTTAATCTGATGGAACTGCCGCCAAATTTCCCGCCGTAAGATGGGGTCGATTCCGACAGTCGGCTCGTCTAAAAACAAAACTTTCGGTTTGTGTAAAATCGAAATCGCTAACGATAACCGTTTTTTCATCCCACCTGAAAAGGCGTGGACCCGTTTGTTCCGATGTGCCGTCAACTCGACGATCGTCAACACCTCCTCAATCCGTTGTTTAAGAACCTGCCGTTCCAACTTATACAGTGAACCAAAAAACTTTAAGTTGTCTTCTGCCGTTAAATCTTCATAGAGCGCATTGTTTTGCGGCATAAATCCGATATCATTCAGCAGCTTCATGTCCGGCATCAATGTCTCTCCGATATGAATCGTTCCTTTGCTTGGGGCAATCGCGCCGATCATCAAGCGAATCAATGTCGTTTTCCCTGAACCCGACGGTCCTAACAGACAACAGATTTCACCGGACATGATCGTTAAGTCGACGTGGCGAATCACCTCTATCTGATCAAACGATTTACTCGTTTCCTTTACTTGAATGTTCATAAAAAATCGCTCCTTTGTATTTCTCTCGTTTTGAGTAATTAAACAAGATATTAGACACCGTGTTGTTTATAATTAAAGTATAGCGAGTCCGTCCAGAAGGCGACAATAAGCAATCACCCGGATTGTGTTGCTTTGGCGACACATCCGTTCAAAGTGTTGAAAAGGAGTGACGAAATGAGTAAGGAACAACAAGATTTACGGGTAATCCGCACTAAAAAATTGATTAAAGAAGCCTTGTTGACCTTGATTGAAAAACAGGGGTTTGACAGCATCACCGTAAAAAATATCGCAAAACAAGCAGAAATCAACCGGGGGACATTCTATAGTCACTACGAAGATAAGTATGATTTGATGAATGCGTACATCGACGAGATTTTTGAAGAAGTGGAAGAGAAGCTGATCAAGAACCTGCAACGTCTGTTCCATCAGGAAAATCCAACCGGCTTTCCACCGGACGCTTACCGGGTGCTGGTTCCTTTTTCAGAGTTCCTTCAACGCAACCGTGTCATCATGAAGTCACTGTTAGGTCCGACGGGGGACCCGCACTTTCAATCCCGTCTAAAGCAGTTCATGCATGACGCACTCTTTAAGCGGGCGTCCGGTTCGTTGTTCTTGAGACAAAAAGCACTTGTCCCAAGCGATTACCTCATTTCCTATATCGCGTCTGCCCATATCGGTGTCATGCAGGAATGGCTCATCCAAGACCGCGATGAATCCCCGGAAGAAATCGCAAAAATCATTTTTACGATCACGACGCAGGGACCCCTTCGAGCCGGCGGTTTGATGTAATTCCCTCACACAACATGCTGTTGCGCACAACTGACGGTGTCCAGAAAACGAGAAAAAGGGACGGTCACCTATCAGCGATAGACCGTCCCTTCTTTCTCGTGTCTTATTCAACTTCAACCGGTTACTTCCGTGTGTTCCTTAGTTCGGAAGAACGGATGCAGTCGGCAACAACCATTTGAACCAACGCCCATGCCCGTCCGTTTCAGCAATCGTCTGTTCCTGGAGTGTCCCGTCCCGGTACAGATCGAGGTGCAAATAACGGTCCTGGACGTTATTGTACAGGTGATAGACGTCACGCATCTGTCCGATTTGTTCAACGACGTGGAGCAGTTCTTTTTTCAGCGCAAGCGGCAACTGATTCGCGACATGGGTATGAAAAATACAGAGGATATGCGCTGTCGGAATTCGCTCGGCACATGGTTCAAGAAGTTGAATCCCGTCCCCTTCAATCAGCTCGAGCGGATGTTCGACGACGTAACGGGCCGCCTGTTCAAACAATTCGAGCCGCTCACGGTGTTCCGTCCAAATCAAGGCCTTTAACCATAGTCGTTCGTCGTCATCCGTCAAATCAACGGTATTCAGGTCGAGTCCGATTCGCTCCGCGATCGGCGGTGCTGTCCGTGCAAGCGGCGGAACATGCTCGCCCTCGATCGTCGACGTCAAGCGAAGACGCGACGCCGGATTTCCGAACGTCTCCCCCGTTCCGTAGTCATATGCGTACTGGTCGAACAGCAACTGCAGACCGGCACTCGTACCGATCTCAAGTAACGCGAGCGGACGCTGTTCGGCTTGATGAATCATCCCGAAGACCGGATAGAGATACGTGCA
The DNA here is from genome assembly GCF_056173545.1 of Exiguobacterium sp. QJM3NY_9. Taxonomy (NCBI): domain Bacteria; kingdom Bacillati; phylum Bacillota; class Bacilli; order Caryophanales; genus Exiguobacterium; species Exiguobacterium sp. QJM3NY_9. The sequence goes on from NZ_CM149679.1 coordinate 2,759,047, forward strand.
GCGACGGACTTCGTTCGTTTGGACGAGACGCGTCGTCAGCAACTCAATCAATTCCGTTTCGTAGACCCGGCAAAAATCCTGAAAAGCCGGAAATGACTCATCGAACGGTGCGGCGTCCGTCGTCACACTCGGATAATACCGGGCTAACGGATGCTCGACCCCTTTTAGTAACAGATAATGGACGGCACCAAACAAGAGGTTCGGTACCGGTTGTCCGTCCCGTGCCTGTTGGCATATTGTCAAAATCGCTGTGTCACACGCGACGTGACGCGACAAGTAGTCGTAAAACGGACTCGAGTCCTTGCACTCGCGTTCCGCGAACGTCTGAAACCGTACCGCTAATTCTTCATGTGTCATCCATCTTCCCCCTTGTTTCATTCTTTTATTAGAAATTCACCAAATCCTTCCAAAAACCTTTTTTTAAGCAGGGCAAAAAAAACGAGCGATGCACGCTTCCTTAAGAAGGATAACATCACTCGTTTCTACGATTTTAAGCCGGTGGTGTCCACCGCTTTGCTTCGCTACCATCGGGATAATCGATACCGTCCGGATAAGCGATTAATTCAATCAAGCTGCCCCATGGCGTGACACCATAGACGCCACGGTTACGCGGACCATCCTCGACACCAGCTAACGGATGCGGTGCCGAAAGAAGCGTTCCTCCTGCGTCTTTAAACCGCTGCGTCGCTTCCTGCATGTCATCGACATAGATTGCGAAGTGGTGCAGACCGAGGTCAGAAATCCGTGCCGGTTCCTGATCCGTCGGCGTGCCGAGCTGGAACAGTTCGAGCGTCGGTCCCTTCGCGATTTGCAGTAATCGCATGTGGATGATTGTTTTCCCAGACGGTAATCCGAGTTGCTGTTCGACTTCCTCACCTTGCATCGGTTCTTGCTCAGGGCGTTGCACATCATAACAAACCTCCGCGTCAAAGGCCTGCTTGAAAAATGTCGTCGCCTCTTCCATATCAGGTACAGTCATCCCGACATGATCGATTCCTCTCATCATCGTACTCGCTCCTTTCGCATGATTCCGTTTAATTATTCAAAAGAATAGGATAAGTCCCATTGTTGGCGTGCCTCATCCATCAAGCTCATCACTTGACGTGAGAGTGGTAACGTCCAGTTTTCTCGTCCGTTCATCACCATCTCATTCATCGCTTCGACTTCATACACGAGAGCTTTACCCGTATCTCCGGCTTCGATCGTCTCGACGGTCCCATCCGCCGTATAGGTGATGGTCGCCTTGTCTGCCCGCGGAAAATCATCGACCGTGATAAAGCCCTTTTCTCCAGCGACGATTCCCCGCTTCGGCATCTTCGCCCGCATCGCCAGTGACACGACGGCCAGCTCCTCTTGATTGTTTTTCATCACGATGCCTGACTGTTCATCGACACCTGTCTTGTATTTTTTAAGTGTCGTATGCAATTCGGTCGGCTGACTCGATAAGAACAAGCGTGTGAACGAGAGTGCATACGTTCCGATATCGAGCATCGCCCCGCCGGCAAGATCCGGATTGAAGAACCGATTCGTCGGATCATCTTCCTTGCTACTACCGAACGTGACATTGACCATGCTGATTTTGCCGATTTTCCCTTGATCAATCACTTCATGGAGCTTTCGATACAGCGGCATATGATAAATCGTCATTGCTTCGGCGAGGATTAAATCTTTTGCCTGCGCAAGCTGAATCACTTCTTGAAGTTGCGTACTGTTCATCGTGATTGCCTTTTCACATAACACATGTTTTCCGGCGTTTAAGGCATCGACGATATACGAATAGTGGACGCTATGTGGTGTCGCGATATAGACGACATCAATTCGCCCGTCCTGGAACATCGTCTCCGTATCGGCATACACCTGCTCAATCCCGAACTGTTCAGCAAATCGGTTCGTTTTGTCCGTATTTCTTCCCCACACGCCGAATATCCGTCCATTCACTTCTTTGATTGCTGCGGCAAATTCCGCTGCGATGCCGCCTGGTCCAACGATTCCCCAATTCACTTGTTCCATCTTCAATCGCTCCCTTATAATCCGTACTCATTCTGCCAACAATTCGTATGCCGTCTCTTCCGTCGTGACGAGGACGTTCAGGTATCCTGCCGTCAACGCTGCCCGGATTGCACTCACTTTCGCTGTCGATTCAGCGACTCCAATCGCATAGTTTGCTTGCTTCAATTGTGCCAAATCAATTGAAATCGTCCGCCCCGTCAGCTCGGTTTCGACGAGTTTCCCTGACGCGTCAAAAAAGTTCGAGCAAATATCTCCGACGACTTGTCCGTCTTGCATCGACCGGTCGAGCCGTTCCCCGTAAAACCCAAGCCAGTTCGGACCGTCATTGATCAACGGTGAGCCGATTCCGACGACCGCAACCTGTAATTGACCCCATAACCCTTCGACTTCACGAAAATGTCCTGAATCCGTCAGCGCTGTTTTTAAATCCGATGTCTGGACGATTGCCGGAAAATCGATCAGCTTGGACTGACCGTTTGTTTTTCGTGCCACTTCATAGACAATCGTATTTGCATAATAGCGACTGGCTAGTTTTCCGTCCGGTCCCCCAATTAACGGTACACATGTAATGTCGAGTCCTTTTGTCGGATGCCATGCTTCCGCGACGGCGGCTAACGAGCTGCCCCAAGAAAAGCCAACGACATCCTGTTCATTGATGATTTCGTTCAAATAACTCGCACAGGCCTGTCCCATCGCCATCAATCTATGCGGCTTTGACTCCGCTCGTTTCGTTGGTACGAGAATGACTTCCTTCAAGTTATAGCGTGCTTTTAGTTTTTCTGCGACTGCGACATCACGAAAGGCATCATAATTGATTCGAATCTGGACGATTCCCTGTTCACGAATTTTTTTCAACATCCGACTGATGCTCGTTCGGTTAACACTTAACTCTTTTGCGATTTCACTTTGCGTCATATCCTGTTCGTAATACATACGTGCTACCCGGTACAGCACGTTTATTTCTTGTGGATCGCTCATTATGCACCCCCTTTTGCACAAATGTACACCACAATGCACATTCGTGCAAATGTTTTCCAAATTAAAGAAAAATAAATGACACTGTTCCTTTTACATCTTCTCTAGGCTTAGCACATTCTGACGTTCTCAAGCCTCGACTTTAGGGTACATATCATTAGACAACGATGATACAGACAAGGAGGTTGGCTTTGATGATCGGATTCGGTTATGCATTTTATTTACTGTTAGGCATGCTAAAATTTTCACTCTTTAGCTTTTATACGAACACAGAAGTTTCATTTAAGCTCGTCCTGTTGAATCTCGCCGGGATGTTGCTGTTATCGAGCTGGACGCTGCTCATCCAGTGGAAGAAACGGCGGTGGATTTGGCTTGGTCTGTTAGTGCTACATAGTTTCCTGTTAGTCTCAGATCTTTGGTATTACCGCTACTTTGACGATTTACTGTCCGTTTCCCTGATGTCACAAATGCTTCAAATGAGTGATGTCGGCAGTGGTTTTATGGCACTGATCGTCCCGACCGACTTTTTCCTGTTCGCAGATAGCATCATCTTCGGACTCGTTTTAATCTTCTTACGGAAGAAACGGTTTGACATTGCGAAGCGACAACAACGTCGTTCGGCGGTTGCCGCTTTTCTCGCCGGCATCGTGCTGTTCGCAGCACCGCTCACCTATGCCGTCGTCAAACAGGAGCAGCGGCTCGACCAGTCGATTTCCGACATGCGTGACTACTACCAGCTCGGGTTTTGGGGATATCACGGTGTCGATCTCGCCCGTGGAATCACGCGGGCCATCAGTCCGGACGAATCATTGACGGAAGCGGAGCGGCGACGGCTCGAACAATCCGCACCGGATGAAACGGCTGGTGCTGTCAACACACCGAACATCATCATGGTCCAGTTGGAATCCTTCCAAGGGTCCGTCATCGGACAGACGATTAACGGGCAGGAGCTGACGCCGCACTTAAACGAACTCAAACAGGAGTCGCTCTACTTCGAGTCGTTTTATCACCAAACGCACGAAGGACGGACGTCGGATGCGGAATTCATTACGAATACATCGCTGTACCCGTTGAAGTCGGGCTCGGTCTACACCCGTTTCCCGGACAATGAGTTCGGCGCCTTACCGCAACTGTTAAAAGACAGCGGCTATGACACAGCCGCAATGCATGCCTACGACAAAGGGTTTTGGAACCGGGACAAAGTTTACGACAACCTCGGATTCAATCACTTTTTCAGCAACAAAGACTACCCCGACAACAAAGAAATCGGAATGGCATTAAATGATAAACAGTTTTTGACGAAATCGATCGAACATATGGAGACGCTACAAGAGCCGTTCTTCTCGTTCCTCGTCGCCTTGACGAGTCATACGCCGTATGAGATTCCAAAAGACGAACGCGAACTCGACTTAACAGGGTACGACGATCCGATGCTGAAACGGTATTACCAGACCGTTCATTATGTCGATCAAGGTGTCGGACTGATGATTGATGAATTGAAAGCGAAAAACATGTGGGATGACGCGCTCGTAATCTTTTACGGCGACCACGACAGCGGCTTGACGAACGAAGGCAGCGAACTGCGGGAGAAAGCCGGAATCGACAACCCGGTCGACCTGTTCGAACTCGATCGCCAAGTCCCGCTGTTCATCAAGAAACCGAATCAACAGGACGGAAAGATCATCAAAGAAAACGGCGGACAAATCGATATTGCTCCGACGATCGTCGACTTGCTCAACCTCGAGTCATCCTACATGATGGGCAACTCGCTCGTCGATGATGAACCGAACGTGACGGCGTTCCGCGACGGCTCGTTCCGGTATCAAAACTATTATTATGAAGCGGACTTAACGAAAAAAGCCGGCAACGGTGTCTGTTATGACGTCTCGACGACAAGCAAAGTCGACCTTGATTTATGTAAAAAACAAGTGGACGTCCGGAAGGATTTGCGCTTGTCGGACGCCATCATTGAGAAGAACGGCTTGGAACAATAAACGAATTAAGAAATCACTTTTTCTTCACGCGCTTTCCTGTAGGAGTCGCGTGATTCAAATGATTTCTGCTAAACGAACAGAGGGAGCCGAATGTTAATTCCGGCTCCCTCTGTTCTATTCGTATGAGTGTGCGTCCGGACCGTTTAAAAAAGTTTATACCAGTACAACGTGATATCGATTTCCGGATTAGCAGACTGCTTCAGCGTATCTACCCCGCCAAGAACAAATCCTTCTTTGACGTAAAAACGGCAGGCAATCAGATTATCGTTTTGTGCTTCAAGCGACAGTCCGATTAACGACTGTTCCTTCGCCCAGGTTTCAGCTGCTTCAAGCAACAAATGGCCGACGCCACTTTTCCGAAAACTGCTTCGGACAGCGATATTTTCAATGTAGGCAAAACGATTCCAGTCTTTGAAGAGACGGATCTTTCCAATGCATTCGTTCTCATGAAAAGCTAACAAAACAATTTTTTCACTACTGTCGATATAAGTAGACCAATCCAGTTTGTCATCCGGGAAACGGATTTCTGATGGAGCATCGTATAACTGTTCTTCATATGACCAAAGACCGTTCGAAAAACTCGGGAGAATTTTGCCGATGATCGGGAACGATTCATTTGTGTCGTTGATGATAGTTATAAATTGATTTTTTAAAGGCCGAATCACGATTTTTTTAGATTGATTCATTAATTTCACCCTTCACTATGTATTTTCCAAGTTAATTCTTCAGTTAAATATCGAAAGTTTCTTCTCAATTTAGAGTTAATTTTAATATGACTTACTCAAGTACCCCTTAACCATCGCCACACATTCTTCAACCGAGTAATCACCTTCAATTCTTAATATCGGGCAAGATAATTCATTCATCCACTGCTCATGCAGAACTTTGCTTCTAACTTCTGGACCAGCATGATCATATAGTGAAGCCCACTCCAAAAAAATTTGCGATTGTTCATGCTTATCCCCATCCGGTAATACTTCTTTCCCATATCTTTCGATTTCTCGCTTCTGCAATCTTTCGAGTCTAATTTCCGATGGAACCCACAAGAAAATAACGAGATCGAAATAAGACTTGAAATAATCTCCCCAGTTTACCGTGGCTCCCGATAAAATCCACTGTTCGGATTGTGATAAATCATTCTTTAGCATTTCTATTCTGTCAGGTATAGGTCGTTGTTCGGTAAATTTAGATATCCAAAAGTAATCATCTGTATCAAAAATTTTGTGGGGAAGAACTTCTGCTAAAGCTTTACCCAGTGTTGACGTTCCAGATCCCGAAGCTCCCATGATATGAATTTTATTTTTCATTTTTCTTCTCCTTTATAGATTCTTTGTTTATCCGGTTTCTAATTATATAATTTTCCTGCTCCCAGATTATATTTCAACAAAAAAATTTACTCTAATCCCCAAAACCATCAGAAGTAGACGCATACAATTCAATTGAAACCCTGATATTTAAAGCAGTTCTCAATAAAATTCTATATTAACGAAACAAAAAAGAGACCCTCTATAAGTTCAGTGAACTTACAAAGGGTCTTCCCAAAAATCAAAAGTAGAATAGCAATCCTTCGATCTAATTCTACCAATCAACGGGTTGAATGCTTATATTACATCATTCCGCCCATTCCACCCATGCCGCCCATATCAGGCATTGCAGGAGCAGATCCGGCTGGTTCCGGTTTATCGGCGATGACGGCTTCCGTCGTTAAGAACATCGCTGAAACAGACGCTGCGTTTTGAAGTGCTGAACGCGTCACTTTCGCCGGGTCGACGATTCCCGCTTCAATCATGTCGACGTACTCGTCTGTCGCGGCGTTGTAGCCCATGCCTTGTGCTTCATGTTTAAGACGCTCGACGATGACTGAACCTTCTTGACCGGCGTTTTCCGCGATTTGACGGAGTGGTGCTTCGAGCGCACGGAGAACGATGTTGACGCCTGTCGCTTCGTCGCCTGTTGAGACGGCAAGAATCGATTCGACGGCTTTCGTCACGTGGATGAAGGCTGTTCCCCCACCGGCAACGATTCCTTCTTCGACGGCTGCACGTGTCGCGTTGAGTGCATCTTCAATCCGGAGCTTGCGTTCTTTCAGTTCCGTTTCGGTTGCTGCCCCGACTTTGACGACAGCTACGCCGCCAGCAAGTTTCGCGAGACGCTCTTGCAGTTTTTCACGATCGAAGTCGCTTGATGTTTCTTCGATTTGCGCACGGATTGCGCCGACACGTGCTTCGATTGAATCACTGTGTCCGTGTCCTTCGACGATTGTCGTGTTGTCTTTTGAGACGACGACTTTCGACGCACGGCCGAGTTGCATGATTTGTGTTTCTTTCAAATCAAGACCGAGCTCTTCTGTGATCAATTCTGCCCCTGTGACGATCGAGATGTCTTCGAGCATTGCTTTACGGCGGTCACCGAAGCCCGGTGCTTTCACCGCAACCGCGTTGAACGTACCACGGAGTTTGTTGACGACGAGTGTCGCAAGTGCTTCGCCTTCGACGTCTTCCGCGATAATTAAGAGCGGTTTATTTTGTTGGACGACTTGCTCAAGGACCGGCAAGATTTCCTGGATGTTCGAGATTTTTTTATCTGTGACTAAGATGTACGGGTTCTCAAGCACCGCTTCCATCTTGTCGGAATCCGTGATCATGTATGGTGACGCATATCCACGGTCGAACTGCATCCCTTCGACGACGTCGAGTTCTGTCGTGAAGCCGCGTGATTCTTCGATCGTGATGACACCGTCCTGACCGACACGTTCCATTGCTTCTGCGATCAATTGACCGACTTCTTCGTCAGCAGCAGAAATCGCCGCAACTTGTGCGATCGCTTCTTTACCTTCGATCGGTTTTGCGATTTCGTGGAGCTCTTCGACGGCACGACGGACGGCTTTTTCGATTCCTTTACGGATTACCATCGGGTTCGCACCCGCTGTGACGTTTTTGAGTCCTTCACGGATCATCGCTTGTGCGAGGACTGTCGCTGTTGTCGTACCATCCCCTGCGATTTCGTTCGTTTTCGACGCGACTTCCGCGACGAGCTTCGCACCCATGTTTTCAAAGTGGTCTTCAAGTTCGATTTCTTTTGCGATCGTCACACCATCGTTCGTGATGAGTGGTGAACCGAATTTACGTTCGAGGACGACGTTACGTCCTTTTGGTCCGATCGTCACTTTGACTGCGTCTGCTAATGCGTCGACACCGCGGAGCATCGCGCGGCGTGCTTCTTCACTGAATAAGATATCTTTTGCCATGACTGAAATCCCCCTTTTATTATTGTGCTACTGCTAAAATATCGCTTTCGCGTAAGATTAAGTATTCATTGCCATCGACTTTGACTTCTGACCCGGCGTACTGCGCGTAGATGACATGGTCGCCGACGTTCACTTCAAGTGGTACACGTACACCCTGCTCTGTCACACGGCCTGTACCGACAGCGATGACTTTACCCTCTTGTGGCTTTTCTTTCGCTGACCCAGGAAGAACGATTCCTCCGAGTGTTGTTTCTTCTTTTTTAACGACTTCGATCACGATGCGATCACCAAGTGGTTTTAACATGCGAAACATCCTCCTTGAAAATGACTGTTTTTTAGCACTCACTTTAATGGAGTGCTAACATATTTTTATCTTAAACGGTTTTCAATCGAAATTCAACCCTGAACCCTTATCCGTTTTCCCGAAATCGCCATCTTTGAACCATCACCATTCGTGCGCCCGGCCGGTTTGTTTGTTACAATCGGGACAGTACCTTCAATACAAAGGAGTTGTGTCCCGACCGATGAAAAATTCCGTCAATCTGCCGTTCAACATGGCTGATAAGTGGCAAATCCGTCACATCATTCCGATTGTGATTTATTTGATCGTCCAGCTCGTACCGGCAACATTCCCGAGCTTTCTCTCAAAAAGCCAAATTCCGGGTGTCCTCGGCTGGTGGCTTGCGATTGGCTTTACCGTTGCCGTCATCGTCTCGTTCTTCTGTCTTCGTCCTGACTGGCAAAAGTGGAAAGCAGAGGGCAATCAGACGGATCCGATTGACACATTAAAGTGGATCGGGATCGGAATCGTGTTGCTTTACGCCTTACTGATTAGCGTCAACCTGCTTGATGCCTGGATGTCTGGTGGACTCGAAAACGTCGCGAAATCACAAAATACGGATGACATCATGAAAGCAATCCAAGTCATCCCGATTTTACAGCTGATGGTCGTCTTACTCGGACCGATTATGGAAGAATTTTTATTCCGCCACATTATGTTCGGGAACTTGTCGACAAAACTGAACTTCGTCTTCAGCTTCGTTCTCAGTGGTGTTATCTTCGGGTTCATCCACGGAGACAACAAGTTTTTGATTTATGTCGCGATGAGTTTTGTTTTCTCACTCGTCTTCGTCAAAACGCGCCGCATCATAGCACCGATTGCGATTCACGTTTTCAATAACGGAATTGTCGTACTCGCACTCTATGCAATGACTTAACTTACGAAAGGTAGTGTTTTCATGCGCCAAGGCTCAAACTTCATGGCATTATTTTATGCCCTGTTCGGTATTCTCTTCATGTACCTCGCGTACAGCAACTCGATCGAGGCAGGAACCGTCTTTAACTTTTGGACGATTCTGTTGACGCTGTTCGCAGCAATCGACTTTTACCGTCTCTATCTGATTTTCCGCTTCCGGATGGCTGCGAAGAAGATGATTGAGAAGGAACAAAACAAAAAAAATGATAAAGAATAAGTAAGTATTTTCATCAACAAGCGCGCCTTCGCTATTCGAAGACGCGCTTGTTTTCTTTTAATGAGATTTATCCATTCGATACTTATCAATGATTACTTTCGCGACATCTAAACTAATCCGCTCATCGATGACAAGGTTCTTAATCATGTTAACGAATTCGACATCATCTTCCTGTACTGACTCAATCCGTTGAATGAGTTGATTCAGCTTCGTTCGAACCGTCGGATACGAGACTTGATACGCAGCTGCCATATCTTTAAGCGATCCTGAATTTAAAACAAACTTCCGTATGAATTCAAGATGTTCTTGTTCTAATGCCAATACCCATGGAGGAACTTCATTTCTGTCCATTGTAGTGTACTCCTCTATCTATTTTTACGTTACAAATCTTGCACTTCGAGTCGATCCTTTTCCTGCTTCAAACGTTTTTTACGCGCTTTTTCCCCATCCAATCCAATACCAATCAACGTCGAAGTACTAATCATTGTACCGATTTGTATTAAAGATTTTTTGTCCTCAGACCAGACGCCTCCATAGAAATAGGTGTATATCCCAGCGAGTACAATCAGTACCGGTAATACCCACGCGAGCTTTCCATTTTTCCTAGATAAATAAAATTGTCCAACCATGAAAATAATAACACCAATCGCAATCGATAAACTCCCCATAAACTAGACCCCACTTCTATTTAATATAATCCAAATATGAATTATATTAAATAAAAAGTCAACATAGTTTAATTTAATTTAAATATTATTTTAAAAATAGTTACTTTTATTAAAAAAAGTGATTTAGAATATATTTATTATCTCACTTCAAATAATTTATATTTTACTGACTCATTATCGAAAACCCTTATCTATCCATAGAAACAAATCACTTATACTGAATATACGGTTCTTCACCGGAATCGAACGGGCAAACCCACAGAAATGTGGTGACGCAAAACTATAGGGGCTACCGCTTCAAGCTATGCTTGCCAGTTACCGAAGTTCACAAAAGGAGACTACGTTCACATGAAAAAAATCAATTATGTCGTTACTGCCGGTCTTGCTTGTGCCTTGATGCTGACGCCGCTCGGCTCAATCGATGCCAAGAGTAAGACATCGAAGCATGACCGCAACAAGAACGGAATCCATGACAGCTGGGAAAAGAAGTACAAGCTTAAAGGGAAAAAACTTGCGCAGCAAGATACGGACCATGACGGCTTAAGCAACTACACCGAATATAAGCTCAAACTCAATCCACGGAAGAAAGACAGCGACCGCGATAAGATCAGCGACGCACATGAAGATACGGACCGTGATGGCTTAACTAACGCCATCGAACTCGAGCTTGGGACAAAACCATATAAACGGGATTCTGATGGTGATGGAATTCTCGATGGCAAAGAACGCAACAAGGCCGGTCACCACTATGAAGATATGCTGAAAAAAATGAAGATTGCTCTCGCGACAGAGACGACGCAAAGTCAGATTAAATACCAGTTTAAAAAGAAGAAGAGTCAGCTGCGTGTCAAAACGAATGACGCAACGGTCGATGAAACCCGTGTCCGCCAATTGATTCAGTTCATCGAGTCACATCCGAAGATGACGGAAGAGGAATTACGGGCACAACTCGTCAGCTTATTCGCTCTCTCTGGTTCTTACGAGTTGGAGATTGAACTCGAGTACTTCGATCACGAAGAAACGAAATCAGAGCACCGTCACGTTGAAGAAGACGAGCAAGACGATGATCAAGGTCAGGACGAAGATGATGATTCAGATGATGACTCGGACGACGAGCATGAAGATGAAGATGAAGATTAATCCTTAAACAAAAAAACACCTGCTCTAAAGACGACCGACGTCCATGTGACGAGGGGCGATCTTTAAGACAGGTGTTTTTTACTTTTCGTTGACCATTTCTTGAATCAATTCACGGTTCCGTTTTTTGAAAACTTCATTGTGGGATGAGACCATCGCGACTTTGGCAGCATCCGGTTCAATGAACTGCTTCGCCCGGTTGACGGCATTTGCCGCATCCTGGAATGTCCCCGAAATCAAGTTCACCTTGCCGTCATGCGTCAAAATATCTCCTGCTGCATACAATCCCGGTACACTTGATTCGCTCGACGCGTTACCGGCGATGTAAAAGTCGTCGACTTGTTTGATGTCGAGTTCCGAGTTCGCGAGCAACTCTGCTTCCCGTTCGTAGCCATGGTTGATGATGACTTCATCGACGTCAACGATGTTTGTCACGTCCGTCGCACAATCAATCAATTCGACGGACGCAATCCGGTGGTGATCGTCGCTTGCGATCAACTTATGAATCGTCGTGTTGAGGAGACAGACGGCTGAGCTTCGGACGAGTTGGTCGACTTGTGCCTCGTGACCTGTGAAACAGTCTTTCCGATATGTGACGTAAACTTTTTTCGCAATCGGTTCGAGCTCGTTCGCCCAGTCGATCGCTGAGTTACCGCCACCTGAAATCAGGACCGTCTTATCTTTAAACCGCTCAATCGATTTGACGGTATAGTTCAAGTTCGACACTTCGTACCGTTCGGCCCCTTCAATCTTCAGTTTTTGAGGATTGAGTATCCCACCACCGACAGCGACGATGACTGTCTTCGAATAATGAATTTCTCCCGACTCCGCTTCGAGGACGAAGTTTCCGAATACGTCTTTTGCGATTGAAATGATTTTTTCATTCAGGTGCACGGACGGATTAAACGTTAAGCCTTGTTCGACGAGTTGCTCGATCAGCTTCGCTCCGGTAATGGGTGGCTGTCCCCCGACATCCCAAATCATCTTCTCCGGATAAACATGAATCTTGCCACCAAGCTCTGCCTGGTATTCAATGATTTTCGTCTTCATCCCGCGTAATCCGCTATAGAAAGTCGAGTATAACCCGGCCGGGCCTCCACCAATTACCGTTACATCAAACAATTCCTGCTGTTCCATCCCACTCACTCCTCGCTCTCGACTACGACTGATTATCATTCTCATTCCCAATGATAACGTGAACATCTCTTGAAGACAAGAAAAAATGTTGACAGCGTTTTTATGAGACTGGTATGGTTAGGGAGACGATAGTGATAATCATTATCAATGAAAATAGCTTTAAACGAGAAGGAGCCTCTGCGTATGGTACGTCTAGCAACAGAAGAAATCAGTATCGGATACGGAGATCGTACCATCGTCAAAGACTTGACGGTTCAGATTCCGGATCGGCAAATCACGACAATCATCGGTGCGAATGGTTGCGGTAAATCGACCTTATTGAAAGCGATGACCCGAATCATCCCCCATCAGTCTGGTCGTGCCCTGCTTGACGGTCTCGATATTGCGAAGGAAAGTACAAAGCTGCTTGCCCGGAAAATGGCGATCCTGCCTCAGACACCGGAAAGTGCAAGCGGTCTAACGGTCGCAGAGCTCGTCTCATACGGTCGTTTTCCTTATCAAAAAGGATTTGGTCGCTTAACGAAACATGATTACGAGATCATTGACTGGGCGTTAGAGGCAACGGATACGACGGCATTCAAACACCGTCCGGTCGACGCCTTGTCCGGTGGTCAACGGCAACGCGTCTGGATTGCGATGGCGCTGGCGCAGGAAACGGATATCATCTTCCTCGATGAGCCGACGACTTACCTTGATCTCGCCCACCAGCTCGAAGTCCTCGAGCTGCTCGAGCATCTCAACCGGACGGAAGGCCGGACGATCGTCATGGTGTTACATGATTTAAATCAGGCCGCCCGTTTTGCCGACTACATCATCGCGATGAAAGAAGGCGAAGTCGTCAAAGCCGGAACGTGCGAGGAAGTCATTTCGCATGACGTCTTAAAAGAAGTATTCCACATCGATGCCGAAATCGGTCGTGATCCACGGACGAATAAGCCGATGTGTGTCACCTACAACTTAATCAAGGGAGATTAACCACATGAAGAAACTAGTACTCTTACCGATTTTATTACTCTTAACGCTTGTCATCGCCGCCTGCGGCAATACAGATAAAACAGAAGATACGTCTTCTGATACGAAAAAAGAAACGATCACCTATAAATCGGAAGAAGGTGACGTCGAAGTCCCGGCTGATCCGAAACGCGTCGTCGTCCTTGCCGGTTTCGCCGGAAACGTCATGGCACTCGACGTCCCACTCGTCGGTGTCGATTCGTGGTCAAAATCGAATCCGAAGTTTGATTTGAAAGACGTCCAGGAAGTATCGGAAGAAAACGTCGAAAAAGTCATCGAACTCGAACCCGATCTCATCATCGGCTACAATACAACGAAAAACATCGATAAATTTAAAGAAATCGCTCCAACCGTCACGTACACGTACGGCAAAGTCGACTATTTGACACAACATATCGAAATCGGTAAATTGCTCAATAAAGAACAAGAAGCACGCGATTGGGTCAAAGACTTTCAAACACGCGCAGCGGACGCCGGAACAGAGATTAAAGCAAAAATCGGTGACGATGCGACGGTCTCTGTCATCGAAAGCTTCGATAAACAGCTTTACGTCTTCGGCGACAACTGGGGACGCGGTACAGAAATCCTCTACCAGGAAATGAAATTAAAGATGCCGGAAAAAGTTACGGAAATGGCCTTAAAAGACGGCTATTACGCGCTATCACCGGAAGTCTTACCTGAATATGCAGGGGATTACCTCATCTTCAGTAAGACGGCAGAAGCAGATAACTCGTTTACAGAAACAGACACATACAAAAATATTCCTGCTGTTAAAAACAACCACGTCTTCGAAGTCGATTCGAAAGAATTTTACTTCAATGATCCATTGACGCTCGAACGTCAGCTCGAGTTCTTCAAGAAAAGTTTCCTTGGCGCGTAACAAAAATAAGGAGGGAACCGATTTTTCGGTCCCTCCTTTTTGACTATCTAATGAAAGTGAGACGATAACTATGTCATCCGGTCGATTCCCGTTCGGACTGAAAATCACGTTCGGTTTACTCCTGTTCGTCGTCATGTTCTGGATCTCGATGACGTTCGGTGCCGCCGACACGACGATACGTGAGGTCTGGAACGCTTTGACGTTCGGTCCCTTGAACGATAAAGCAAAAATCATTCAGGAAATCCGGTTACCGCGCGAAGTCGCTGCGATGCTGGTCGGGGCTGCACTCGGTGTCTCCGGTGCGATCATGCAGGCGATGACACGTAATCCCCTTGCCGATCCCGGACTGCTTGGGCTGACGGCAGGCGCGAACGCGGCCCTTGCTCTTGCGCTCGTCTTCATTCCCGGTATCAATTACTATGGCATCATGCTCGCGTGTTTCCTTGGAGCAGCAGCCGGTGCCCTACTTGTCTTCGGGATCGGTGCCTCAAAACGTGGCGGGTTTTCACCACTTCGAATCGTCCTCGCCGGGGCCGCGATTTCTGCTTTTTTATACGCAATCGCAGAAGGGATCGGCATTTACTTCAAAATCGCTCAAGACGTCTCGCAATGGACATCCGGCGGGCTGATTGGAACGACCTGGGGGCAACTGCAAATCATCACCCCCGTCATCCTGATTGGCATCGCGATTGCGATGATCTTCTCACGTCAATTAACGATTTTAAGCTTATCAGAAGAAGTCGCACTCGGGCTCGGGCAAAACATCACCCGGATTAAAGGTGTACTCTACGTCGTCGTCATCCTGCTCGCCGGGGCCGCCGTTGCTTTAGTCGGTAACATGGCATTCATCGGCTTGATGATTCCGCACATCGTCCGCGCAATCGTCGGCACCGATTACCGCTTCATCCTCCCGATGACCGCCGTCTTCGGTGCAACGTTCATGTTACTCGCGGACACGATTGGCCGGACACTGTATGCTCCATACGAAACACCGGTCGTTGCAATCGTCTCGATGCTCGGACTGCCGTTCTTCTTACTCATCGTCCGCAAAGGAGGTCGTGCGTTCTCATGATTGAAACATCGCTCCGCCGCCGTCAGCGGTTGATCTTTATCGTCTTTAGTCTGTTATTGCTCGGAACGATCATCATCAGTATCGGGCTTGGGCCCGCCTCCCTCTCGTACGACCGGCTTCTGCCGACACTGTTCGGTCAAGGCTCGTTCAAAGAAGAGTTTGTTTTGTTCTCACTCCGCCTGCCGCGGATTTTAATCACGGTACTCGCCGGCATGGCACTCGCCTTATCCGGTGCGATTCTTCAGGGCATCACCCGCAACGAACTCGCAGATCCCGGCATCATCGGTATCAATACAGGTGCTGGTGTCGCCATCGCCGCCTTCTTCCTTTACTTCCCGGTCGATGTCGGTGCGTTCATCTATGGGTTACCAGTTGCTGCCTTCATCGGGGCATTGATCACAGCGATTGCCATTTATGCCTTATCGTATGACCGTGTCCGTGGCCTGCAACCGATTCGTCTGATTTTGACCGGGGTCGGATTCTCGATGGCGTTATCCGGCATCATGGTCGTCCTGATTTCATCCGCGCGCCGCGAGAAGGTCGACTTCATCGCCAAATGGCTCGCCGGGAACATCTGGGGAACGGACTGGACATTCGTCTACGCGTTATTGCCTTGGCTGCTTATTCTCGTACCGTTTACGTTTTATAAAGCAAACAAACTCAATCTGCTGGCGCTGAATGAACCGGTTGCGATCGGCGTCGGCGTCGCGATTGAAAAGGAGCGCATCCAACTGTTACTCGCCGCTGTCGCACTCGCTGCATCCGCCGTTTCTGTAACAGGCGGGATCGCCTTCATCGGTTTGATGGCGCCCCATATCGCGCGCGCCCTCGTCGGACCAAGGCATCAACTGTTCTTACCGATCGCCGTCTTGATTGGCGGATGGTTACTCGTCCTCGCCGATACGATTGGTCGGAACATCGCTGACCCGCAAGGCATCCCGGCAGGAATCGTCGTTGCGATCATCGGTGCTCCTTACTTCATTTATTTGCTGTCAAAGAAATAACAATCCACGTGTCACCGAAAAAAATGAAAACGAAAGAAGGAGTGGATTTCGAGTCCGCTCCTTCTTTCGTTTAGAAATCAACATTCAAGTCGACTTATTTCTTAATTTTTTTCACTACTAACGTGACTACAGAAACGATAACGACTGTAATCAATGTAAAAAGTATCACTGTGATGATTAGATTTGCCATTCTTCTGACCTCGACTCCTTTTGCAAAAAACAGTTTTTAATATTTGATTCGTTTTTCTTCCCGTTCCGCCCGGATCAATTCCTGTTCCGATAAGTGTGTCGGATCGAGTCGTTTAATCCGTTTATCAACAATCCGGTCCAATGACAGCACCGTTAGGAAAAAGACAAGGAACGGTCCGATGTATTCGGGACGCGCTACGTAGGGCGTGATGATTTGCCCCAGGACGACGACCAGTACTTCGATGATACTGATCAATATATACGGTAGTCCGAGATGATCCCAGACCTCAAGCCCGTCAAACCGCTTCTTGAAATACCGGTATTTCAAAAATCGGACGATCCATTGATAGGACAACAAAGGGACTAGCAAAAAGTACTGAAACGATGATTCCGTCAGGTGCCAGTCGTCCGCTAAAAAAAGAAATGTAAACAATACCAGTCCAAACAATGCCGTTTGAATGTAACGTGCCCGTTTTGAAAATCGGATATAATCCATTTTCCGCTCGTGTTGTATGTTATCCATCGTCTTCCTCCTCGTTACATCCTGATTCCTTCCCCCGTCGGATGACAGTGTTCGATTCCTTTTCGGTCCGGTATCTCAAGCAAATCCATTTTATCGAGCTTCGTTACCGTCCGGTCCGTCCACTTTTGAAATTGCAGCATCCCTGAAATCCACAACATTAGCGGAAACAGATAGCCCCACTGTCCAAGGTGTGGGGCGACAACTGCGGCACCCGCAATAAAGACCGCTTCGAGCAAAGTGATCCCACCGAACAGCAGACCAAGTGGTCGCGCCTGTACCTTCGACCGAACTAACAGAACGGATTGGATCACTCGCTGCATGCCATTATAGGCGAGTAACGGCGTAAGAATCAAAAATCCAACTGCTGAATCCGTCAGGTGCCCGCTTCCGGAGAAGAGCAGCACCGCAAAAAATACGCCCGCAATTACATACGTCCGGATTTGCCGGCTGATTTTTGTCCATTTTTGATACGTGCTTAAAGTGTTTCTCATCCGTTCACTCCTCTTGTGTGTTTCGCTTACTTACGGTAACGCTCAATCTCACGCATCGTGACGAATGCCGGATCTAATTGTTTCGCTTGTTTGTTCAATCGGGACACAATCAAATAGGCGACGATGATCGACATAAGAAAGACCGTAAAAGAAATACCGGCGTATTGTGGAAAAACAGTCCCCACATAATGTGGAAGGATCGGGATGAACGAACCGATCATCGACACACGTGCCACTTTCAAGACCGTCTTTTTATAGACGTCCTTCGCGAGGCGTTGCTTTAAAACCTGTAGGCGAATGACTTCTCTCACTGCAGCACCTAACGCCAGTAAAGAGAGTGCGAACGTTGTAAATAAACCCGTTTGTCGCAAGCTCGGGATGAACCAAAACAGGACTCCAATCAAAAGTAAGGGAATTAACACCCCCATCTGGACTTTCTTAATCGGCGCTGCCAACAGCTGGAGCCGTGTATTTTTTTCAATCAATGTACTCACCCTGTCACTCCTCCACTTCTTTGACATTCGCATGAATTTCTTTATCACTGACGAAGTCGGGATCGCCTGACCGGGCAATCTTTTTAAACAACCAGTCCGTAACGTAATAGACCGGTGCGAGGATGATCAGCATCGAAAGGGCAATTTTCCAGATCGACATCTCTTTCGTCTCAAGTATCACGGTGTACAGCGAACCGTACAGGACGAATTGAGTCCCGAGCCACAGCAACGATTGGTTCGTCACTTGGTCGCTTGAGAGATAGCGCGCCAGGATTTTTCGTTTTTCGAGTCGAAACGGGAGATCAAACACGAGAAAGACAAGCGGTAACAGACTCAAATACATGGTCGTGCTGAAGATTTCCGTAAACGTTCCTGCTGTCGCCATCAAGGCAGCGATGATCCAACTTTTATTCTGCAATTGATTTTTTTCGATATAAGCAACCGTCAACGCCTGTAATCGTTCCTCTCGGAGCGTTTGTTCCATCCTGAAATGCCCTCCCTCGTTTCAACTGTCTATACTGTCATATACTTACAGTTTACCAGTTATGTTTCAAAAAAAAAGAAACTTCCTTAAAAAAGGAGTTTCTAGGCTGAAACTTGAATGATGAGATAGATGACGCTATACGCAACAATTGCTAACGGAATCAGTGCGACACCAATCAACCAACCGTTCTTATCACGGATTCCGAGATACAGAACAAGACAGCCGACGATGAAGGCAATTAACGTCGTAAATGGATTCATAATGCTTCCCCCTCTTGATTACCTATTAAGAAATTTCCCATTCCCTCAAAAGGATAAACACAGAAAACGACTTCAATCGGTTCATCAACATCATCCAGGCTGTAAGCTTCTGTTTTGCCGCCACCACTATAACAAAAAACACCACTCGGCAAATGCCAAGTGATGTACATATGGAGACTATCGGGCTCGAACCGACGACCTTTTGGCTGCCAGCCAAACGCTCTCCCAGCTGAGCTAAGCCCCCTCATATTCTTGTAATCAGTATAAACCATATCGATTCACTTTTTCAATATAAAAAGAGCGCTTCCAAACAAAAACCTCTCCGTCGCCGAAACGACCGAGAGGAGACTGTTACTTATTCAACTCACGCATCAAATCCGCTTGCCGTTCAAGCTCCGCTTGTTGCTCAAGAATCAGTACTTTTTTGTACGTCCGGGCTGAAATCATGATGCTGATTTCATAGAGGACGAACAACGGTACCGAAATCATCAGATGTGACGTCACATCCGGTGGTGAGATTAAAGCCGCGATGACAAACAGCGCAAAGTACGCATATTTCCGATTTTTCCGCATGAACAATGGCGTCACGAGTCCAAGACGGGTCAAGAACATCGTCACGACCGGCAGTTGGAACAAGATACCGAACGGAATCGTCAGCCGGATTAAGAAACTGAAATAGTTTTCGACCCCGATGACTTGCTCGATGCCGAGCTCTTGCCCAAGTTCCGTCGATACTTTGAGTAGAAACGGAAGTAACCAAAAATAAGAGAACGCGATTCCGGACAAAAATAAGAAAAACGTGACCGGAATATACGTCAAGGTCGCTTTTTGTTCCTGTTCGAATAAACCGGGTCGGATGAACGCCCATAGCTGGTACATCCAAAATGGTGAAGCCAGGACGACCGCGATGATGAACGCTAAATTCAAGTACAACATCAGGGGATCGGCCACATTAAAGGCATTCAATCCGATGCCGAGCTCTTTCAGGTCCGACTGCAGAAAACGCACGAGCGGTCGGACGAGCGGAAAGGCCGCGGCGAACAAGACGACGACGATGATGAGTGACCAGACGATCCGCTTTCGCAATTCGTCTAGATGCGATGTCACACTCTGTTCTTGATCAATCGCCATAATTTAATCACTTCTCTTTCGATTCATCCTTTTTGTCTTTATCATCGTCCATGATGCCGTTTGTCGCACTCTTGAACTCTTTTAACGTCTGACCGGCAGCACGACCGAGCTCCGGTAACTTTTTCGGTCCGAAGATGATCAAGGCGACGGCACCGATTAAAGCGATACTTCCTGGTCCAATACCGAGTGTAAATGGGATTAAGTTTTCCATTATGATTTCACTCCTTCAGCTGATTGCGAATAATGCTTCATGAAATAAACTAGTGACTGCAACTCGATCGACAAATCGATGTGATGGACCCGAACGTGGGCCGGTACGTTCAACCGCGCCGGTGTAAAGTTCAGGATTCCGGTCACACCATACTCAACTAACTCATCCGCTACTGACTGTGCGAACTGGGATGGGACCGTCAAGATGGCGACATCAACCTTGTTCGCTTCGATTTGCTCTTTCATGTCAGAGACATGATAGATAGGAACGTCTTGCGTCGTTGTTCCGACCTTGTTTTCGTCCGCATCAAACGCAACGACTATCCGAGTACTATTATTCTTTAAAAAGTTATAATTTGCAAACGCCGTTCCGAGATGTCCGACCCCGACAAGTGCCACATTCGTGACTTCATCCTGATTCAGTGTCTTTCGGAAAAACGTCAATAGATGTTGTACGTTGTAACCGTATCCTTTTTTCCCTAACGCCCCAAAGTAGGAAAAATCGCGGCGGATCGTCGCTGAATCGACTTTGACCGCTTCACTGAGCTCTGCTGAAGAGACGCGCAGCTTGCCTGAGTTATAAAGACTCTGAATGAAACGATAATATAACGGCAGTCGTTTCGCCGTCGCTTGTGGTATTTTTGTGTCTGGCCCATTCATACTGCAGTTCCCCCTTCGGCCACGTTCTGACGTGGCACCCAAATCAATGCAAAGAATTCTATTCTCTTTGATTGTAAACCACTTCACATAGACTAACAAATAATATATTCCACGGGACTCCTGCGTTTTTTTCATGATAGACTAAAGGGTGGAAGGATGGATGTTTTTATGATTCTCTTACAAGTGAACCAACTATCAAAATCATTCGGTGTTGAGCCGATTTTAGACAATATTAAACTCGAAGTGCAGGAGCGGGACCGGATTGCGCTCGTCGGACGAAATGGTGCCGGAAAATCGACACTTTTAAAAATCATCGCCGGAGAGCTCAGTCATGACTCTGGTGAGATCATGAAGAGTAAGGAAGTGAAAATCGGTTACCTCGCCCAGGACAGTGGTCTTGAGTCGAATGAAACGATCTGGAATGAAATGTTGACCGTGTTCGAGCACCTGCAAGAGCAGGAACGTTCGCTCCGTCGGATGGAGATTGAGATGGGGATGGACCATATCTTGAATGATGCTGTTGCTTACGACCGTCTGTTGAAAACATACGATCAGGCCCAACATGACTTCTCGGACGCCGGCGGTTATCAGTTCGAAGCCAACATCCGCTCCGTCCTGCACGGGATGCGTTTTTATCCGGACGATTATTCACGCCGGATCCAGACGCTATCCGGTGGACAACGGACGCGACTCGCACTGGCGAAGATGTTGCTCCAGGCACCTGAGCTGTTGATTCTTGACGAGCCGACGAACCACCTCGACATCGATACACTCTCTTGGCTCGAAAGTTACCTGGCTGGTTACCGTGGAGCGGTCTTGATCGTCTCCCACGATCGTTATTTCCTCGACCAGGTCGTCAACGTCGTTTATGAACTGTCACGCAACGTCTGCCGGAAGTTTACCGGCAACTACACGAAGTACTTGGAACAAAAGGCAGCACTGTATGAACAAGAGATGAAGCAGTTCGAACAGCAACAGGAAGACATCGCGAAGATGCAAGACTTCATCCAGCGTAACATCGCACGGGCGACGACGACGAAACGCGCACAAAGCGTCCGCAAACGTCTTGAAAAAGTCGACCGGATTGATCGTCCGGATGGGGATGAACGCAGCACCGTCCTGTCGTTCCCGATTGAAAAACAAAGTGGGAACGATGTGTTACAAGTCACGCAACTCGCGGTCGGCTATGAAGAAGCCGTCTCAAAAGGCATCACGTTCCGCTTACAACGTGGCGAATCCCTCGCCCTCGTTGGTCCGAACGGAATCGGAAAATCGACGTTACTGAAAGTTCTTGTCAACCGGATTAAACCGTTATTCGGTGAACATCGTTTCGGGACCGGCGTTTCCGTCGGTTACTACGATCAGGAGCAAGCCGAGCTCAACGACCGCAACCGGGTCATCGATGAAATTTGGAACGAGTGGCCGTTGATGCGGGAACAACAAGTCCGGTCCGTCCTCGGTCAATTCCTGTTCAGTGGTGATGATGTCTTCAAGCTCGTTCATGAATTATCCGGCGGCGAGCGCGGACGCCTCGCTCTCGCGAAGTTAAAATTACGCAAAACGAACGTCCTCATTCTCGATGAGCCGACCAATCACCTCGATCTTGATTCGAAGATGGTGCTTGAGAACGCGCTTGTCGACTATGAAGGCACGCTCCTGTTCGTCTCCCACGACCGTTACTTCATCGACCGGGTTGCGACACGCGTCATCGAGATGAACCCGGAAGGTGTGACGGATTATCTCGGCGACTACTCTTACTATATGGAGAAGAAGGCCGAGAAAGAAGAAATCGCCCGCCTCGAAGCAGAGGAAGAAAAAGCAATCAAAGTCGCTGCTTCGAAAAGCATCGACAAAGATGCGCAAAAAGAAGAACGAAAAAAGAAACAACAGCTTGAACAACTCGAACAAGACATCGAACGCCTGGAAACTCGATCAACTGAAATCGAACAACTGCTTTGCGAACCGGAAGTCTTCAACGATATTCCGAAGGCGACGGCGCTGTCGGCAGAACGGGATCAGATTGATACGGACCTCCTCGAACTGATGGAACGATGGGAGAGTTTCCACTAATGCGCTCGAAAAGCTATGTCATCAACCTCGTTCAAGGGTTATTGTCCGGGGTTCTCTATTTCGTTCCGATGTATGCCGACTACGTGTCGGCCTTCATCCGGCCGGATGCCTTTAATGCCGTCGTCCTGTTGTTCATCCTCATCTCGTGCATGATCGGCCTCGTGATTAAGACGTGGAGTGGTCTCTTCATCAGCCTCTTATCCGGATTAATCTGTACGTTGCTGACGACCCAGATGTTCGTTGAACTGAATGACCCGTTAATCATCAGCTATTACGGTGCCGTGTCACCGCTCGTCGCCTTTTTGATCAGCTGTCTCGGGATTTGGGCACTGGCGATTCTCTTTTTTCTACTCGATGGTTTCCAGTACGAAAAACGTCACCATGCAGAGTAACTTCTTCAGTTGTCCGACATAAAAAGGCACGTCCCGCGTTCGGGACGTGCCTTTAGACTGTAGACAAGGTACTATCACAATCAAGCGTCTGTTTTCGTTGATTACCTCGGGCGAGGCGCAAGCCGTTGCTCCTTGATCCTAGCGGACAACGAGCAGGGTCTTGCCTGCCTCTGGCAAGTCGCGTTAAAAACGCACTTTTTCCCGTAGGAGTCAACGAAACGTGACGCTTTTTAGATTGCAGACGGTTTAGAGCGCAATCCGTCTCGAATCGCTTTTAAAGCGAAAAGCAATCGGTCGCGACCCTGCAGCTCTGCTGTAGCGGCGCGGAAGATTGCCGCTTTGAAGACGAGGCGAGACAGGGAAGCGTGAACTGATTGCATCCTCATGTAGAATTTTCGTGATTTATAAGAGTTTGGCTATACGCTGAAGGCACGCCCCGCGTTCGGGACGTGCCTTTTTGCTTCTAAAAAATACTGGTTCTACTCGTCAATCCGCCTTCAGCTCGTCGGTCGGGCAATTGTAAAGATGTCTCCGACTTTCGCATAGTCGTTACCTGCGAGACGGGCGATCGCTTTTAAACCATCCGGATCAATCCGGAACGACTCGACGAGTTCGTCCGCGACGTGATACCGGACGATTTCTCCAATCAGGAGGTTCGCCCCTTCGAGTTCGAGATGATTCGTCAACTTCAGTTCAAAGCGGATCTTCGCTTCCGCGACAGCCGGAACATCGATCAAATCACTATCGACTAACGTCAAATTCGTCCGTTCGAGTTCACTTTCACCATATGCGAGTGGTGCCGCGGTTTCATTGACTGCCTCGACGATTTCTTCACTGACGATATGGATGACGTATTCCTGATTCAGCAAGATGTTTTTTGCGGTATCCTTTTGCCCTTGCTCCGTCTGCTGGACGGCGATGACCAGTTGTGGCGGGTTGCTTGAGGCGACCGTGAAAAAGGAAAATGGTGCTGCATTGACGACTCCATCTGCACCTTTCGTCGTCACGAAAGCGATGGGCCGTGGAATGATGCTGCCGATCAACAATTTATAGTTTTCTTTTGGACTTAAGTCTGCTGCATCAAATTTCATAAAAACCGTCCTTTTCGATCACCCGATAAGTGCTGCGAGTGAATAGTCTCCAGCTCCGATCATCGCAACGCCTAAGGCGATGACGATCAGTGCCATGTTGTATTCGTACCCGTTTTGTGTCACCCAGTAACCATTCGTCCCATGCACTTTGACGATTGCGACGATCATCGAACCGATGATCAGGAGGGCTGCAATCCACAGGAATAATCCACCGGCGAATAATAATCCTCCGACCAGTTCAGCAATCCCTGCCATCAGTGCAAGTGTTTTCCCTGGCTTCATCCCGATGGACTCAAACCAACCGCCTGTCCCTGCGATACCATGTCCACCGAACCATCCAAATAATTTTTGTGTTCCGTGTGCCGCAAATGTTAAGCCGATAATCAACCGAATCAGAAATAATCCTAAATCCATCATGTATAAAACTCCTTTTACTTAATGTTTTTTAATTACTATTAGTAACTTAATATCGATAATAAACTATTACTTACTAAAAGTAAATAGATTTGTTTTCGTTATTTTTATTACTATAAGTAAAATAATTCGTATTTTCGCATCAAAGTGGGTATACTACATATATAAGAAAGGATGAGCGCTGATGGAGAATACACTAATTCCGACGGCCCTTTGTCCGAAAGTCGAACATGCCTTTGAAATATTGGGCAAGAAGTGGACGGGTTTGATTTTACGTCATCTCTTGACGAAGACCTGTCGTTTCAATGAAATTCAAGATGCGATTCCCGAGCTCTCTGGTCGTATGTTAACGGAACGCATGAAGGAACTTGAGGCGGAAGGTATCGTAGCCCGGACCGTCATTCCGGAACGTCCGATAAAAATTCAATACAGTTTGACAGACAAAGGTCGTCAGCTTGAGCCTGTAATTCGTTCGATCGAAGAATGGGCTGAGTTACAAGATTGACTGAAAAGAAGACATCCATGCTGGGCATGTGGTGTCTTTTTTTATTCTTTTTGCATTGAGAATCATTTTCAATTAGAATGAAGACGTGCCCCACTCTTGAAAGGATGTGTCATGTCATGAAAATCATGATCGGTTTCGTCAGCATGTCTGGCAATACGGAAGACATCATGCACTTACTTAAATCAGAACTCGAGCAAAACGGCTGCCTTGTGCAGACGGAAGAACTCGATCAACTATATCCAAGTGACTTAGCGCAGTATGACGCCGTCCTGCTTGGCTCTTACACGTGGGGCGACGGTGATCTCCCCTATGAAGCAGAAGACTTCGTCGATGAGCTCGCTGCCAGTTCAATCGTCATTCCGGCTGCTGCCTTTGGTTCCGGAGACCGCGATTATCCGAAATATTGTGCTGCCGTCGATTTGCTTGAACAAGCCCTGACGTCAGCTGATGCACAAATCGTCTTACCTGGTCTAAAGATTGAATTTGACCCAGATACGGCCGACAAACAACAGGCTTGCCGGTCATTTGCGCAAGAATTTTTCAAGCACGTCGAACAGCTTGTCATGAACTGACGAGGTAATAAAGAGCAGACAAGGGTAGCAGATATTACATCCGCTACCCTTCAGGCTGTAGACAAACTCTTATAAATCATGAAAATTCTACATGAGGATGCAATCAGTTCGCGCTTCCTTGTCTTGCCTCGTCTTCAAAGCGGCAATCTTCCGCGCCGCTACAGCAAAGCTGCAGGGTCGCGACCGATTACTTTTCGCTTTAAAAGCGATTCAAGACGGAATGGGCTCTAAACCGGCTGTATGCCTGGATTTCCCTCACGGTATTACCTAAAAAGCGTCACGTTTCGTTGACTCCTACGGGAAAAGTGCGTTTTTAACGCACTTTCAGAGGCAGGCAAGACCCTGCTCGTTGTCCGTTAGGATCAAGGAGCAACGGCTTGTCCCTCGCCCGAGGAAAGCAACGGAAAGGTGACAAGCTTTTATCACTCATACTACTTTGTCTACACGCTGAAGGGTAACAGATATTACATCTGCTACCCTTATCTCGTTCAAAAGGACTTACTCGCTTCACGCGATTCAAGACGGAATGCACTTGTATTGCCCAATATCACGTTGTCACACGATGAGGACTGTTCCGATGTCGGAAGAGTCCCGTGATGTAATGCTTAACCAAGATTCTTTTTCGCTTTCCAGCGTTTTTGAAGATACCACGGCACGATCGTCAAAATTAAAAAGACGATGATTGCACCGATGATGATCCGTGGGTCTTTCGAAACGATGCTGCTCCCTAAAAAGTTATAGGCAAACGTTCCGGGAATGATTCCGATCAACGTAGCTAAGAAAAACGGCAACAAACGAACTTTCGAGAGTCCAGCTGCGTAACTAATCAAGTCAAAATTAAAAATCGGTAACAGACGGAAGATTAAGACATAGATGAACCCATTCTTCTCGAGCTGTTGCTGGATTTGATCGACTTTTCCGGCACCGTTCTTAATAACTCCTTTGCCGAGCTTTTTCGCGACTAAAAAAGCGACGACTGCTCCTAGTGTTGCACCAATGACGGTATAGACCGTTCCCATCAAGGCACCGAAGGCCAGTCCGCCTGTGATTGACAAGACGGACGCCGGAAAGAAAATCAACGGACGTACGGTATAGAGGAAGATATACAAAATCGGTGCCCACATTCCGAACGATAGAATCCATTCCTTGATTTCTGTCGGACTAATGTTCAAATACGATCGACTGAACCAAATCAGTCCGATGACGATCGCTATTATACCTACAATCTTTAAGATTTTTCGTTGTTGTGACATCATATCCCCCCATTTTTTCACGACAAGCCCTTTTCAGTCGTTTCCCCCTTTTCTTACATATCACGCCTGACTGGACAGGTTTCGTCTGCCGACGATGTTGGGAACTACTAAAAGAGACCACGGAAAGTAGAAAGGTGATAACTATGACACAATCAATAAAAGCACTCGTCTTTGATGTTTATGGTACATTATTTGACGTTCATGCTGTTAAAGTCAAAGCAGAAGAACTCTACCCGGAGCATGGCGCAGACATCAGCCAAGTCTGGCGTCAAAAGCAACTGGAATATTCCTTTTTACGTCAACTGAATGGACAATACGTTCCGTTCAGTCAAGTGACGCGTGATGCACTCCGTTATGCCCTCTTACAATTGAAGTTGCATGTAACGGAAGAAAATATTGCTGCCTTGATGGAGGCCTATCTCGAGCTGTCGCATTACGACGAAGTCGAAGCAGTCTTACAAGAGATGAGCGGCAAACAATTGGCCGTCTTTTCAAACGGCTCCCACGATATGCTTGATCCGTTAATCGAGCAGTCCGGACTCGGATCACTGTTTGATCACATCATCAGCGTCGACGACATCAAACAATATAAACCGACGCCTGCTGCTTATATGCATGCGTTGAACACACTCGGTCTGAAACGCGAAGAAGTCTTGTTCATGTCCTCGAACGGATGGGACATCACAGGAGCGAAGAGCTTCGGTTTCCGGACGGCCTGGATCAACCGGTCCGGCTTACCGGTCGAAGAACTGAACCTCGACCCCGACAGCATCTATGACGACTTGAACGGTTTGCTCGAATGGAAATGAAGTTAACTAAAAAGACAGCCGATACTCCTCCGTTACATCGAGGAAAATCGGCTGTTTTTTAGTAATTCGCAAGACGCGAATATCCTTTTTTGAAGAGATCTAGCTTCAGTCCACCGTCTTTTTCGATGAAGAAGAGGTACTCTTTTTGATCTGTATCTTTATAAAAAACTTTATAGAGCGTCAGTGTGCGTTTCTTATCATTCTCGACTGCGATTACTTCGTGCTTTGAGATGACTTCTGCTTGTACTTGCTCCGCGTCAAGACGGTCGACCATCGGCTGGAAGGATTCCTTTTCCGCATCGGTCGCCGGTTTCCCCGGTGCGATCGTGAAGTAATCGTCACTTGCCTTGTTCGTCAATCCGTACTTCCGGTCGACGAGAACAACATTTTTTAGTTCACCGTTTACCGTCCGGTCAAACGCATACAGCTTCTCGATCCGCGTTTGCTCTCCTTCAGCACGACCGATTTCGTACAACGGTTCTTGTTTCGTATTCGTTTCGACTGCTTTCTTATCCGGGACAAGTTCCTCTTTGTAAGCGACTTGATAGGCATCGACGATTTCGCGAATCTGTAGTCCGATCGCAACCACGACGAGTATACCAAGTACGACGATAATGACTTTTTTCATGTTGGTTCCCCCATGTCTCTCGTATTCCTTACTTTAAATCTAGCCCAGGTTCTGCATTCATGGCAAGTGTCGATTGGCGCTGCGCCCGATAGGGATGAATCGCGGCGGCTCCGATCATCGCTGCGTTATCGCCACATAAGTGCATCGGTGGGATGACGAGGGTGATCCCTTCACGCTGACAAGCTTCCGTCAATCCGTGGCGTAACCCTTTGTTCGCTGCGACACCACCTGCGAGTAAGAGTTGTTTTCCACCCTTCTCTTTGACGGCACGAATCGCTTTAGCGACGAGCACTTCGACGACGCTCGCTTGAAAACTTGCTGCCAAATCTTCCGGGATGATCACTTCACCCCGTTGCTCTGCATTATGCACCGCATTGATGACAGACGATTTTAAGCCGCTGAAGCTAAAATCATACGAATCTTTTTCGAGCCAAATCCGTGGGAAGTGGAATGTGTCTTGTCCTGTTTGTGCCAATTGGTCAATCCGGGGTCCACCGGGATACGGTAATTTCAATGTCCGTGCGACTTTGTCGTATGCCTCGCCTGCTGCGTCATCACGTGTTTCACCAATCACTTCATACACACCATCTTCTGGCATATAAATCAATTCCGTATGACCGCCTGAAGCAATCAGGCAGACGAGCGGAAATTCGAGTTCCTGGACGAGGCGGTTCGCATAGATGTGTCCAGCGATATGATGGACGCCGAGCAATGGTTTACCGTGCGCGAAAGCGAGTGCCTTCGCTGCACTGACCCCAACGAGAAGTGCACCGACAAGACCTGGCCCTTCCGTAACCGCAATCGCATCGATGTCGTCAATCGTTACGTTCGCTTCCATCAAAGCATCATCGATGACATAAGTGATTCGCTCGACGTGATGACGTGATGCGACTTCCGGGACGACTCCGCCAAAGCGTTTATGGCTCTCGATTTGAGACGAGACGACGTTCGATAAGACGTCCGTTCCTCCCCGGACGACGGCAGCTGCCGTCTCATCACAGCTTGATTCAATAGCAAGTATCAATGGTTGTGTCATGTCTCGTCTCCTTCTAGTTCCAACCAGTAGATGGCTGCATCTTCATTATTGTCTTGATAGTAACGTTTGCGTGTTCCGGCATATAAAAAACCGAGTTTTTCATACAAGGTACGTGCCGGTGTATTCGAGACGCGGACTTCAAGCGTCATTGCCCGCAGACCGAGTTCCCGTGCGACTTCAATCAATTCCTCCAGCAACCCTTCACCAAGCCCGAGCCCACGTGCCGTACGTTTCACAGCGACGTTCGTGATATGACCTTCATCCGCGATATGCCAAAGTCCGGCAAAGCCAATGATTTCGTCCGTTTCTGCGACAAGGTAATAGGCATTCGGATTTTGCGTCATTTCCGCGATGAAGGCTGTGAGCGTCCAAGGTGTCGCAAAGGACTCCAGTTCGACCGCATGCACACCGGGTGCATCGGCGACTGTCATTTTACGAATACGCGCGTCAGTCATGACGTTGCGCCTCAATCCACTTCGCTTCTGCCTCGGCAAGGCGTAAATAGCGTGGTTCAAATGCATGCACATCGACCGGGACACGTGTCGCGCCTAGTAAAGCCAATACACCTGCCCGTGGTGTCCGAAACGCAGGCGCAACGATTTCAAACGGTTGCAGTGCTTCAACGAATTTTTCCGTATCACCTGTCATCAACGTATCTGTCGGTAACGTCGCAACAAAGTCAGCGACTGTCGTGTGTTGTTCGTCGCCAACGCGCTCACCGTTTTCGTACATACCAACAAATCCCGTTCCGCGGCGTGCATCTTGAATCGCGACGACCCGTCCCGTCCGTCCTGTTGATGCTGCCATCAACTCGAGCGTCGAGACGGCAACCAGTTCGATGCCGAGTGTATAGGCAAGTGTTTTAGCTGTCGTCGCTCCGATTCTCAGTCCCGTATACGAACCCGGACCATCTGCGACGACAATGCGTGTCAATTCTTTTGGTAACCAGTTCGCTTCTTGCATCAATCGTTCGAGTAACGGCATTAACTTCGTGGCATGGTTCAAGGACGTCACATACGATGCTTCCGCAATGATTTGTGTTCCGTCCGACAGCGCAACAGAAAGTTGTTTTGTTGATGTATCGATCGCTACGATTTTCATAAGCTTAATCCCTCGCATATCTTAATGTATGCCTCACCAATCGGTTCTAGACGGAAACGTCGTGCATTGTCCCCTGTCCGTTCGATTGTGATGACGAGTCGTTCCGGAGGCAAGACGTCTGCAATCAACTCTGACCACTCAACGACTGCGACCCCGTCGCCGTTCAAGTATTCTTCAAGGCCAATGTCGTCACCCGATCCCTCTAGACGGTAGACATCCATATGGTATAACGGCAAACGACCATTATAGACCTTCATGATTGTAAAGGTCGGACTGTTGACGTTACGCGTCACACCAAGTCCTTTTGCGAAACCTTGCGTAAACGCTGTTTTTCCCGCTCCCAGATCTCCATCCAATGTAATGACCATCCCCGCGAAGGCACGGTGTCCGAGTGTTACTGCGAGAGCCGTCGTCTCTTCTAGATTTGCCATTTCAAGTTCTATCATCCTGCGTCCCTCCTCTTGTCATCTTTCTCTATTGTATCTATTGTACCGAACAAAAAAGACAAAAAAAAATACGAAACGCTGAACGTTTCGTAGTAAAGTTGAAGTTAAGTTTAAAATTGGTTGCGGGGGCTGGATTTGAACCAACGACCTTTGGGTTATGAGCCCAACGAGCTACCAGACTGCTCCACCCCGCGACGATAAACGTTTCGGATTTGAATTATTTAAAAATTGGTTGCGGGGGCTGGATTTGAACCAACGACCTTTGGGTTATGAGCCCAACGAGCTACCAGACTGCTCCACCCCGCGATGATATAACGTTTCGACAGATA
Source organism: Exiguobacterium sp. QJM3NY_9 (assembly GCF_056173545.1). Taxonomy (NCBI): domain Bacteria; kingdom Bacillati; phylum Bacillota; class Bacilli; order Caryophanales; genus Exiguobacterium; species Exiguobacterium sp. QJM3NY_9. The sequence continues at coordinate 2,790,742 of NZ_CM149679.1, forward strand.
TTAATATAACATGTCGTTTCATAAATTACAAGGAATTCATTAATTTTATTTAAATATTTTCTTAAAATAACTCAGAAAATGCTCTTTTTGCTTTTAATTAAGCAGCTGTCAGCTTGATTCAGCATGTAGACAACATAGTAATCTTTTTCTTTTTTCCTTCCTATCGACTTTGTCCTAGCAGAAAATAAGTAGCGAATTGCCTGTCTGTTAAAGAGAAAAAAGACCGACCTGCAAGATGCAGATCGGTCCTTTTTAATTGCCTGGCAACGTCCTATCCTCACAGGGGGAAGCCCCCAACTACTTTCGGCGTTCAAGTGCTTAACTTCCGTGTTCGGCATGGGAACGGGTGTGACCACTTGGCTATCGTCACCAGACGACAGGGCTCGCGCCCTCAAAACTGAAGTCATCAACAATCATCTGCTAGAACAAGGCCTCGACCGATTAGTATCACTCAGCTCCGCATGTCACCATGCTTCCACCCGTGACCTATCTACCTCATCGTCTCTGAGGGGTCTTTCTTGATTACTCAAAGGGAAATCTCATCTTGGAGGGGGCTTCATGCTTAGATGCTTTCAGCATTTATCCCGTCCGCACGTAGCTACCCAGCGATGCTCCTGGCGGAACAACTGGTACACCAGCGGTGCGTCCATCCCGGTCCTCTCGTACTAAGGACAGCTCTCCTCAAATTTCCTGCGCCCACGACGGATAGGGACCGAACTGTCTCACGACGTTCTGAACCCAGCTCGCGTACCGCTTTAATGGGCGAACAGCCCAACCCTTGGGACCTACTCCAGCCCCAGGATGCGATGAGCCGACATCGAGGTGCCAAACCTCCCCGTCGATGTGGACTCTTGGGGGAGATCAGCCTGTTATCCCCAGGGTAGCTTTTATCCGTTGAGCGATGGCCCTTCCATGCGGAACCACCGGATCACTAAGCCCGACTTTCGTCCCTGCTCGACTTGTAGGTCTCGCAGTCAAGCTCCCTTCTGCCTTTGCGCTCTACGAATGATTTCCAACCATTCTGAGGGAACCTTTGGGCGCCTCCGTTACTGTTTAGGAGGCGACCGCCCCAGTCAAACTACCCGCCTGACACGGTCCTCCAGCCGGATTACGGCTGCGAGTTAGAGACTCTATGCATGAAGGGCGGTATCCCAAGGGTGACTCCTCCGAAGCTGGCGCTCCGGTCTCGACGTCTCCCGCCTATCCTGTACATCATGCACAAAGCCTCAATATCAGGCTGTAGTAAAGCTCCATGGGGTCTTTCCGTCCTGTCGCGGGTAACCTGCATCTTCACAGGTACTATGATTTCACCGGGTCTCTCGTTGAGACAGTGCCCAAATCGTTACGCCTTTCGTGCGGGTCGGAACTTACCCGACAAGGAATTTCGCTACCTTAGGACCGTTATAGTTACGGCCGCCGTTTACTGGGGCTTCGGTTCAAAGCTTCGCTTGCGCTAACCCATCCCCTTAACCTTCCAGCACCGGGCAGGCGTCAGCCCCTATACGTCATCTTGCGATTTAGCAGAGACCTGTGTTTTTGCTAAACAGTCGTTTGGGCCTATTCACTGCGGCTCTACTCATGTAGAGCGTCCCTTCTCCCGAAGTTACGGGACCATTTTGCCGAGTTCCTTAACGAGAGTTATCCCGCGCGTCTTAGAATTCTCATCCCGCCTACCTGTGTCGGTTTACGGTACTGGCACCTTCCACCTCACTAGAGGCTTTTCTTGGCAGTGTGAAATCGTGACCTTCGTCCCTAGGGG
>NZ_CM149679.1:2797500-3051613 GCF_056173545.1 Exiguobacterium sp. QJM3NY_9
TCGACACTCGTCACCCAGACCGTCACGATTTCTCCGACGGCGATTACGTCGAGCGGGTGTTTGACGCGTCGTTTACTTAACTTCGAGATGTGGACGAGTCCACTTTCCTTTACACCGATGTCGACGAATGCTCCAAAGTCGAGCACGTTCCGGACGGTCCCTTGGAACTCCATCCCAACCTGGATCATGTCTAACGATAAAACATCTTGTCGTAAAATCGGTTTATCCAGTGCCTCCCGCGGATCACGCTCCGGACGCTGCAAGGCTTCAATGATATCTCGGAGCGTCGGTTCACCAATCTCGAGTTGTTCTGCCGTATCCTTCACTGGAAGTTCCGCTAACTTCGTACGGAGTTCTTCCGTCCCGACGGTCGTCAGCGCTAACTGAAGCTGCTTAAACAGTTGTTCGACAGTTTTATACTGTTCCGGGTGAATCGGTGTCCGGTCCAGCGGATGCGTCCCTTCAGGAATACGAAGGAAACCGGCTGCCTGCTCGTATGCTTTCGCTCCGAGACGCGGCACTTTTAACAGTTCTTTCCGTGAAGCAAATGCCCCGAGTTCAGAACGTCGTTCGACGATTTTCTTTGCTGTCGCCTTCGTGATTCCCGCTACATACCCGAGCAGGGACTCAGACGCCGTATTCACATCGACACCGACTTGGTTAACGACGGTCTCAACGACAAAGTCGAGTGTTTCCTTCAGTTTCACTTGTGTCACGTCATGCTGGTACTGACCGACCCCGACTGATTGCGGATCGACTTTAACAAGTTCAGCTAACGGATCTTGAAGACGACGGGCAATCGAGATCGCTGAACGTTGCTCGACTTGGAGGTCCGGGAACTCCGTACGCGCGATTTCTGAAGCCGAGTAAATACTTGCGCCCGCTTCGTCGACGATCGTAAAAGCGACTTCCGTATGCCCTTTAATCCAGTCCGCTACAAAGGATTCGGTTTCACGGGATGCCGTCCCGTTGCCAATCGCTATCAGCTCGACACCATATTTCTTCACCAGTTCTGATAATTTAGTACGGGCTTCCTTCGCTTTTTGTTCGGACATCGTGACGTAAATGACGCCGACTTCTTTTAATTCACCCGTCGGATCAATGACTGCCCACTTACACCCTGTCCGGTAAGCCGGGTCGAGTCCTAACATGACTTTCCCTTTCATCGGTGGTTGCATATAGAGTTGGCGCAAGTTTTTACCAAAGACTTCAATCGCTTGGTTCTCCGCCTTCTCCGTCAATTCATTTCGGATTTCACGCTCAATTGCCGGGAAAACAGATTTTTTATATCCTGTTTTGACTGCTTCTTCAACAAGCTGGCGCTTTTGTTCGGGCAACCGATTAAAAGGACGAAGTAAGTATGGCAATACTTGCTGCTCGTCTAACACGACTTTCACGGACACGATTTTCAAGGCTTCTGCTCGGTTGATTGCTAAAATCCGGTGCGGCACGATTTGGCGGACCCGCTCGTTGTACTCATAGTACTGGGCAAAGACCTTTTTCTCATCGACGGCATCCTTTTTTTGTTTCGTCACGATTTCTGCCGCACGGTGTGTCACTTGACGAATGTAATCGCGAACAGTTGCTTGTTCGCCCCACTCTTCCGCGATGATTGCTTCTGCACCAGCAACTGCCTCTGCTTCTTCAAGCCCTGCGAACAATTTTTTGAAGCCCGCTTCTTCATAGGGTTTCGGCGAACGGAGCCACTCTGCGAGTGGCGCGAGCCCTGCCTCTCGTGCAATTTCCGCTTTCGTCCGTCGTTTCGGACGGAACGGTAAGTATAGGTCTTCAATCTGTTGTAACGTCGTCGCTTCACGCAACGCTTGATTCAATGCCTCGGTCATCACACCCTGCTCTTCGATTTTCCGAAGGACATCGTCACGTTTAGTTTCGAGTTGCGTGATGCTTTTATGTCGATCGAGGATCGCCTTGATTTCGACTTCGTCGAGCTCACCAGTTTGCTCTTTACGATAACGTGCGATGAATGGAATTGTTCCTCCATCTTCCGTCAACTGTAAGACGGCTTTCACTTGCTGGGGTCGTAAATTCAATTCTGTTGCGATTCTCTTCTCCATTTTTCCTCACCTCCCCCTCATTATACCGAAGAATCGACAGAAAAAAAGACTGACGCCACGGCATCAGTCTTTCGAGAATACTTCATTCGGTTCTACTTTGATCGCTTCTCGTAATTTCTGCAACGCCCGGCGTTGTAAACGCGAAACGTGCATTTGCGAAATACCTAGAAGTTCTCCCGTTTCTTTTTGGCTCATGTTGCGGTAATACGCACATTCAAGAATCGAACGCTCACGGTCTGTCAGTACAGCAAACGCTTTTTCAAGAATCAGCTTTTGGTCGACCGAGTCATAACCATTTTCCTGGTTACCGACTAAATCAAGTAAAGTGACCGTGCTGCCCTCTTGATCTGCTTCAATCGAGCTATCAACGGATAACGCTTGATAACTTTTACCCATTTCGAGTGTTTCGAGCACTTCCTCCTCTGACACTTCAAGACGCGCAGCGATTTCGTCGATTCGCGGTGAACGTTGTAGTTCAGTCGTCAATTCTTCGACAGCCTTCTTAATCTTCGGACCTAGCTCTTTAATTCGACGCGGAACATGGACGCTCCATGTTTTATCGCGAATGAATCGCTTGATTTCCCCGATGATTGTCGGGACAGCGAACGATTCGAAACTTCGCCCAAACTCTTTATCGAAACGACGAAGCGCGGCAAGCAATCCAATCATCCCGACTTGAACGAGATCATCATGAATCGGACGGCCACGTGAGAATTTACGGGCGAGCGCCTCGACGAGATCCGAGTAACGGGCGAGTAGCGCGGCATGGACTTCTTCATCTTGGTCATCTTGTTGATACAGATCAATCAGTCGAAGGACTTCGTCATCACTGTGATGGCGTTGTTGAGACTTTGCTGGCACTTTGACCCACCTCATCTCTATTCATATATTTTGTCATATGGACAGTGACGCCGTTTGCTTTTTCGATCGTGACTTGATCCATCAATGCCTCAATCATCAAGATCCCTAGTCCCCCCTCATGCAGTGAGTCTAGATCGTGCGAATCCGTAATTGGTTCACTTTGGCGTTTGACGCTATCTTTATCAAATGTCACACCGTTGTCTTTGACGATGATTTCAAGACGATCGTCCGGGTAAACGTTACATGTTAAGCCCATTGATCCGTCTTGCTGGTCTTCATAAGCATGTTGAACAGCATTCGCACATGCTTCAGAAACAGCAATTTTGATGTCTTCGATATCATCATACGTATAGCCCATGCGGTTTGCGACACCTGAAACCGTCAAACGCGCGATTGCCACGTATTCAGGTTTTGCAGGTAGTGTCATTTCAAGTTGTTCGTTTTTCATTGCGTACCACCTCGTACACCACTGTCGATTGTAATGATGCTTGAAAGACCTGTAATTTCAAAAAGACGACGAATACGTTCTGAAACACCAACAAGCGTAAACGATGTACCGTTTTTCTTCGATGCTTTAAGCGCTCCGACGAATACACCGAGACCTGTCGAATCCATGTAATGAATTTCATCCAAGTGAACGACGACATCATTTGCTTCTACAGCGGGAACGAGTTCTTGACGAAGTTTTGGTGCCGTATACGTATCAATCTCTCCTACGATATAGAGATGCGTCTGACCATCTAGTTGCTCTGTTCTAATTGTTAAATCCATCTTCAAGTTCCTCCTCAAGGAAATATGCTATATGATTTCTCTCTGTTTCATCAGTTGATTGTAAATAAAGTGGCTCCTTAAAAAAAGTCACTTAAGTATATTTCCCGCATTAAAACACTTCTAAACCTATTTTTAAAAATTTAGTCAAAAAAAGTCGCATACAAATGTATCGACTCTTCTCGTGCTTCTATGTAGGTGCCTAAAAATCAATCAAGCCTAAGCTGATTGCAACGGCACTATTCACTTTCATCATCGTCTCAGGATCCAGGTGTGTCACCTTATCCGTCAGACGGCGCTTATCGATCGTACGGACCTGCTCAAGTAGGATGACCGAATCACGTTCTAATCCGTGTCGCTCTCGATATACTTCCACATGGGTCGGTAGTTTGGCTTTGTCGATCTGTGCCGTGATCGCAGCCACGATAACAGTAGGGCTGAATCGGTTACCAATATCATTTTGTAGGACAAGGACAGGACGTACTCCTCCTTGTTCCGATCCGACCACAGGTGACAAATTTGCATAAAACACGTCGCCACGTTTGACTATCAAAGCTTACACCCCGCTTACTTGACGTAGGAGCGAGAACTCCGCCTCCGTTTCAATCTGGAACATTTCACCAACGATTGATAAATTGATTGCTGCCATTTCTTCGTAACCACGCTTCAATTCCTCACGTAGCTGACGCTTGCGTTCTTCGGTCGTATGGTTCGACTTCATCCCAATCGTCTCCTTCGCTACATTTCGCTCAACAAACTGCTTTTCCCGTTGTTGGACCAAGATAATGGCACCTCCAGATTCACTGAAACCTTAACGAACGACTCACTTTCTACTTCAATATATCAGTCGAATTCAGAAAATACAATCAAAATTCAAAGAAATAACATTTTTTTGCCATCATATTGATGGTTTTTTAAATTTATTTTCGCGGCACACGTTTTGAAAATTGACAAAGGACTTCATAGTTAATCGTCCCTAACCAGTGGGCTGCTTCATCAATCGGCGCGCCCGTTCCAATTAACGTCACTTCTGTGCCGACAGGGTATTCCTGCGGTAAACGAATCATTAACCGGTCCATACAGACACGACCGACGATTTCACACGGTTGACCATCTACGATGAGTGAGTACCCTTGAAAACGTCGCGACCACCCATCGGCGTAGCCGATCGGGACGGTCCCGATCCATTCGTCCGTCGGTGCCGTGTACGTCGCCCCATAACTGATCGTCTGTCCGGGTTCGACGCACTTGACTTGCATCAGCTGACTCTTCAACGAAAATGCCGGCTGAAGGAAATCATAATATGGAATCATCTCGTCAGACGGCATCGCGCCGTAAAGGGCAATCCCGATGCGGACGATATTAAACGGGTCATCCTGACCTGCGAGTCGAATCGCAGCAGCAGAATTCGCAGCATGGATATATCGCACGTGCGGTACGCGTTCGACGAAGCCGAGAAACGTCGTCCGTTGCTGTTCGAACAGACGGCTCGACAGTTCGTCCGCTGTCGCGAAATGTGTATAAATTCCTTCGAGCTCAAGCAAATCAGAATCGAGCTCCATTAAAAGTTCATCCAGTTCTTCCATCGTTTGCAGACCGAGCCGTCCCATCCCACTATCGACCTTAATATGAATCCGAAGCGAATCGATTTCCGTCAGATGTTGTTTTGCTTGCCGTAACCACTCGGCTGAAAACACAGGAACCGCCACATCATAATTCGAAGCGACGGAGACATGCTCCGGCAATAACGTCTCGAGCATAAGAATCGGTGCTTGGATACCTGCTTCACGCAGCTCGATTGCTTCTTCAAGAAGAGCGACGGCAAGTAAGTCAGCCCCGTTTTCCAATGCAATTTCTGCCACAGTGATCGCACCGTGTCCGTAGCCATCCGCTTTGACGACGGCCATCATCGATTGGTCGCCGATTCTTGCCTTTATCTCACGTACATTGTGTGCAATCGCAGCACGATCAATTTCAATCCACGTCGGTCGGTACATCGCCATCCCTCTTTTCTAATAAGACTTGTGCTGCCGCATAATGATCCGAATGCGTAATCGATACATGAATCATACCGTCAAACGGCCCCGTCATGATAGGGCGACCTGATGTTTCATTTAGTACTTCAAGATCGCGCCAAGACACTTCTCGCCCAATCCCCGTGCCGAGTGCTTTGACAAACGCTTCTTTTGCAGCGAACCGTCCTGCGAGATATTCAAGTCGGCGTCCGTCCGCCAATGTTTCATACCGCGCTTGTTCACGATCCGTCAAAATACGTGTCAGCATCCGGGGTTGACGTTCGAGTGTCAGACGAACGCGTTCTAATTCAATCAAGTCAAGACCGATACCATAAATCATTCCCTACGCCTCCACAGTTCTATTCTTCGTCCACTTCATATAGAATGAAAGTGAAGCGAGGTGTTGTCATGTTTAGTCGAACGGAAAATCTACAAACGTTCACACGTTCTTATCCGGTCGTTTCGTTGTTCATTTTAATCCAAGTCGCTCTGTTTGTCATCGAGCAGTTGAATCAGTTACTCGGCTTTGGTTTCTCTCCACTCAGTTATGGTTCAGCGATTAATTTATTCATCGCGAATGGCGAATGGTGGCGTGTCGTCACGGCGACATTTTTACACTACGATTTTTGGCACATTGCCTTTAATACGTTTGCGTTGATTATTTTCGCTCCTGCGCTCGAGCGGATGATCGGGCATGTGAAATTTGCCATCTTTTACTTGCTTGTCGGAACGCTCGCTAACGTGTTGACGTATGTCACGTTGAGCGATAACTTATTTTATGGACAGGCGGGAGCATCTGGAGCCATCTTAGGTTTGCTTGGCTTTTACGTTTATCTCGGTCGTTTTCGTCGGACGATCATTTCTGTCGAAGATGCACGACTCGTCTACATCTTTAGTGCCATCACGGCCGTCTTTACACTGATCGGCTCGAACGTTTCCGTCTTCGGTCACTTGTATGGTTTCCTCCTCGGATTCCTGGCTGGATTCATCTTCGGAAAAAGCGCTGTTCCGTTCACACGTCCGTTTAATACGGGTCAACGGGCGACGTTCGGTGGTCATGTCGTTCACTCGACAGGATCCGGTCAAACGGGGCGCATCGTGTTTTATGTCATCGTTGCCTTTGCCGTTTTCGGTCTACTCGCGCGATTCATCTAATCTACAAAAAAAAGCGCCTTGTCTGATTCCGTACTACGGAAAACAGACTCGGCGCTTTTTTCTTATTCTTACTTCCGGAAAGATTCCGCAAGATCCTTCACATCGTCAATCAGATTATGGATGGTTTCTTGATTATCTGTGTAGAGGGCACGAATTTCTTCAAAACGTCCTTTCGGATCTTGTTTGACTGCCGAAAGTTGTGTGCCGGCTCCGCCAAACGCACGCTTCGTCGCTTCGATTTGTGCGTGGCGTGTATCTTTATGAAGTAATGAGAGTGTTGCTCCGATTAGTGCGCCACCTACTGTTGCGAGTACAAAATAATTCTTTTTCATCTGGTTCTTCCCCCTGTGTCATTTTAATGTAATGGTGGTACAAGTTGATAACGTTTCATAATTGGAGAAGGCGCAAACGACTTCCCTGCCTCTTCAGCATACTGATCAACCGTCAAGCGTTCAACTGATTTTGCGTAACGTGACGCATCTCCTTCGTCCTTGAATTGAATCAACAACACGAGATCCGTCGCCCGCTCGACCCGGGCAATCCGTAAGGCTTGGAAACTGCCATATTCTGCCCCGAGTACTTTCGGGTCCGACATGACCTGATGGATGAAAAGATCGCCGCTATTTTGATCTGCCGGAATCGACCAGTAAAAAATCGTCCCCTTCTCATCAAAATTACCACGCGTTTCGAGGAGTGTATAGCTGTTCCCGCTTTGAAACGGTGACTTTCCGTCCGTTTCAATCCAGAGTAATGCTTCTCCGCTTCCGCCCGCTGCCCGAATTTGAGCATCACGCGAGCGAATTTGGTCGACAAAGTTACCGCTACCGAATGTAATGAATAGTTTAGATGGCATCACAGGCCTCCGCGAGTTCGAAGTCTTTCCCAGTCAATCCGCCAGCATCATGTGTCGTCACGGCGAGCGTCACCTGTTTATAATCAATCATGATCCGCGGGTGATGATTCAAGTGTTCCGCTAAAGAACCGACCTCTTGAACAAAATCAAGTGCCGCCGGAAAAGAATCCAATGTGTAGATGCGTACGATTTCGTCATCGACGACGCTCCAGTCATTCAGACCTTCTAAACGTTCTTCTACCTCATACTCATTCAACCGTTCCATTCCATTCTCCTCCTCTACTATCGTTTTCGTCCTATACCTTATACCCTACTTTCCTTACTTCTTATACCTCTACTCGTTCGATTTCTTCCTTTTGCCTTCGAAGTGAGATAGAGTACAATGTGAAAGAGAACACTATATCCCATTCAGGAAAGGGGCTATCGCTCATGCGCGCTCTTATCGTTATTGATTATACGTTTGATTTCGTCGCCGATGAAGGTAAGCTGACTTGCGGTAAACCGGGTCAACTCATCGAAGGACGCATCGCATCGCTCATGGATGAATTTTCGACGAACGATTATGTCGTCATTGCAAACGACCTTCATGAAGAAGGCGACACATTCCATCCGGAAACCGTCCTCTTCCCGCCTCATAATATTCGGGGAACACACGGACGGGACTTATTCGGACAGGTCGCAGAGATGGCACGTGTTGCGGATCATGTCATCGACAAGACGCGCTATAGCGCCTTTGCTGGGACGGACCTAGATTTACGTCTTCGTGAACGGCATATCACAGAAGTTCACCTCGTCGGCGTTTGTACAGACATCTGCATCTTGCACACCGCTGTCGACGCGTACAATCTCGGCTATAAAATCGTCGTCCATGCTGACGCCGTCGCCAGCTTCAATGCGGCCGGCCACGACTGGGCACTCACACACTTTAAACAATCGATCGGCGCAGAAGTCGTCGGCGAATAAGAAGGGATCTGTCTTCATGTTACAACGTAATCTTGCACTTCATACTGACCTCTATCTTCCGAGATGGATGTATATCTACTGGAAGGAAGGGCGCCATAATGAACGTGCTGTTTTTGACGTCTATTACCGCAGCAATCCATTCGAAGGTGGTTATGTCGTCTTCGCCGGTCTTGAAAATATCATCGAATATATCCAGACACTCCACTTCACAGAAGAAGACATTACGTATCTTCAAACGATGATTGGGTTCCCGGATGAATTCAAGGATGAGTTACGTAACTTTAAATTCAATGGCTCCCTCTCGAGTGTCAAAGAAGGCGAAATCGTCTTCCCGAACGAACCATTAGTCCGGATCGAAGCACGGATTTTTGAGGCGAAGTTACTGCAAACGGCCATCTTGAACATCGCCAATCACGAATCGTTGATCGCGACGAAATATGCGCGCATCCGGCAGTCGGCACCAGGCGCAAAATTCCTCGAAGCCGGTTCACGCCGCGCCCAAGGAATCGATGCTGCTTACTTCGGAACACGTGCCTCTTATTTAGCCGGGTTCGACGTGACAAGTCTCGCGTCGGCCGGCCGCGACTTTGGTATCCCATGCGGTGGAACGATGGAGCATGCAGATATCCAGTTCCATGATGATGAGTTGACGGCTTTCCGGACGTTCGCATCGCATTATCCGGATCAGGCGACGCTGCTCGTCGATACGTACGATACGCTTAAAAGCGGACTCCCGAATGCGATCACGGTCGCAAAAGAACTCGCAGCAGACGGACATAAGTTACGCGGGATTCGAATCGATTCCGGCGACTTATCCTACCTATCAAAACGCGCCCGGAAGATGCTTGATGAAGCCGGCTTACTCGACGTCGAAATTGTCCTGTCTGGTGATTTAGACGAATATGTCATTCAAGACCTTCGCATCCAAGGGGCACAGGCAAACACCTTCCTCGTCGGAACACGCGGCATCACGGCGTACGAACAACCGGCGCTCGGCATGGTCTATAAACTCGTCGCCCGCGAAATTGACGGCGAACTTGCACCCGTCATCAAAGTTTCGTCTTCAAAAGCGAAGACGACGACACCGCATATCAAGGAGGCGTACCGCATCGTCGACCCGGAAACGAACAAGTTCAAAGGCGACTACATCACGTTACTCGATGAAGATCCGAGTCAACTCGACTTCGTTGATTTGATTGACGTCCGTGACCCGTCGTTCCGGAACCGGATTGAAAACTTTAAGGTTGAACGGTTACTTGCACCGATCTTTAAGGACGGTGAACTCGTGTATACCGTTCCGACGATTGAAGAAAGTCGTCAGTTCCACGAACAGCAAATCGGACGCCTGTGGGAAGAGTACAAACGTCTACGTCTACCTGAAATCTATGCCGTCACGTTCAGCGACCGTCTCTGGAAACTGAAACTCGACATGATTCGGAAAACACGCCTCGCAAGTGGTGTAAAATAATAAAATCAAGCAGCCTCAAGAATCAAGCTTCTTGACGGACGTCTTGAAAGGCTACCTTTTCATCTCCCTCTCATTTTTCTATACGCTAAAAACAGCCCCTTCAACTGAAGTGGGCTGTTTCGTTTGGGTGAGCAGTCATTTTGGCTGTCGCTTGTTCCATTTGTTGACGAAAGTACCACGCAAAACCAAGCGCACCTCCGATGAAGACGATATAGGTAATCCGTTGACCGAACTCAGCAAGAGAATCGGCGTAAAAGATACTAATTAAATGATCACTTCCACTGATAAGAAGCAAACAGGCGATCAGGAGCGCTATGCGGTACGCAAGCGTCGGGCGATCTTTTGGCTCAGCATGCCAATACATGATGATGTGATGGGCAAGTAAGATAATCCCCACGATCCCTAATATTCCTATAAGTGCTTGCGGCATAATAAACGGTCCTCCTGTTTCTGATTTCTAGTTCCATTTAAACATAGTTCGACTCGAAGACGTTACGAAAAGTTTCGCGCAGGCGACAGACTCACGTTATACTGAAGAAAATCACGTACGAACAACAAAAGGAGGAGTTCTTTTTGAAAACCTTTAAATTGTGTACATTACGTATTCTCATGGATGAATCAGGGCGAGATACGACAATCCCCGTTCAGATTAAAGATGGGCTGACGGTGAGTACCGACCAAACCGCCCAGTGGGTCGCTGAAATCGTCGTCACCGACACCGATCAACCGATTTTGAAAGAACTGTTCGAGAAAAAGCTGCGCGCTTTGATTGAAATCACGATTTCACGGCCGGACAATGACCCCGCCGCCATGATTGTCACCCCTTATGAAAGTACGCAATTGAGCGAAGGCGTCTCTTACCTCTTTACCGGTAAGATGGTCATGATGAAAAATGATTTATCCGAATCGATTTTGCGTGAAGTCGTCGAAGACAACTTTACTGGCGAAGAGCTGATTCAAGAATATAAAGACCGACGCTCTAAACGTGGTGCTCATATCACGAGCATCGCGAAAGAAACGTTTAAACGGTACTTACAAGAACATCCGGCAACCGTCGAAGATTGATGTTCAAATTGTGATATGGTCCGCTACATTAATCCGTTCAATCTCATAACGGTCGGAAAAACGAATGTAATTCGCACATGCATTTTTTAACGGCGTCCGGTAACTGAATGTCTCATCAATCGAGGAGAGTGCCGCTTTAATCGTATGCGAATGGCAGACGACTAAGAGGCGTTTTCCTCGATATTTTTCTGTCAGTTCTTCAACCGCACTGAAGACACGCTGTTGAATTTCCGCTTCCGTTTCAAGCCCCGGGACGCGCTCTGCATCATTTGCCTGCACTGCTTCGTAAATTCCGGCGACCGGTTCACCGGAAGCCGTTCCAAATTCGCGCTCGACAAGCCGTTCATCCGTTTCCGTCAAGCTTAAACCAATCGATCGACCAATGATTTCAGCAGTTTCGACAGCTCGCGATAGCGGACTTGAAATCAAGACGTCCCACTGTTCTTCTGCCAGGTAGGCAGCACTGAGAGCCGCCTGTTTTCTACCGGTCTCGTTAAGCGGTATATCTTCACGTCCTTGAATCCGCTCGTTTAAGTTCCAGTCCGTTTGACCGTGTCGTACTAAACAAATTTCCGTCATATTGCAGTCTCCTTCTAAAGAAATATGACTGATTGTATCATGTTTCCTAATGAAGCGCCTCTCGCTTCGGTAAGACAAGCACTTGACAACTGAAGGCTTCGATTCGTTCGAGCAAACGTTCAATTTTGAGTGGATTTTCAGTTTGGGCAAAGCTCGCCAGCGAATGTGTACCATTCGGGAAAGAGAATAATCGAACATCCGCCCCGACATCCGCCCCCTTCTCAACAAAGTGGAGTGCTTGAGCAAACGGGACAATCGGATCCTTTTTTCCGTGCAGCAACATGATCGGCGGCGAGTCGGAACTTAAATGTGTCGCCGGGGAGACACGCATCATCAACTGTCGCCATTCTTCACGTCCACCCCCATAAAACTTGATATGGGCAATCCAGGTTTGAATGAATTTAAATAACAGAAAATTCGTCGGCGGATACAAGGCGATGACTCCACTGATTAAAGGAAGATGCGCCTCCGCCTGTTCGCCGATAAATTCAGTCGGAGCAAGCGCCGTCGTCAACATTAGGGCTCCACCTGCTGAATCACCCCATAAAAGCATGCGACCGCGCGCGATGCGTAATTCATCCGCTTGTTGATTTAAAAAACATAAGGCATCTCGAACATCTTCCAGGTTGTCCGGAAAGTAGCTGCCATCCTCAAACAAACGATAGTCGATGCTGCAAACGGCAATCCCGAGTTCTAAAAACCGGTCGATGATTGGAGCAAAACTAAACACATCATCACGGTTTCCACGAACGAATGCGCCGCCATGAGCATAAATCGCGACCGGAAACGGCCCTTCTCCCGGCGGATAATAAATATCTAACGTCAAATCCTGCTGATTGACCGTCTTGTACAAAAGATTTCGTGGTGCTAATTGCTTTTTGGTAAGCGGCAAGACCGGCTCCGTCCATCTGAGTAAGGCTCCATAATTATTCCAAATACTCGCACCAGCAGCAGCCGTCGTCAAAATAGCGGCGCCACCCATCAACCATGCTGTTTCACGTTTCACCTCATCACCTCCAAGGCTCATTCCGATTTCACTTCTACTCTTCTCTTACCCGATTTATTTTGAACTAGAACTTCACAACATTCCGACTTGACGCTTTAATTTCCGTCGGATATAGTTAGAAAGTCCAAATCGGAACAATTACGTTTTAATTATCTTGGAGGGTTCACATATGAAAAAAATCATTCCAGCGTTAACCATCGCGACAGTAACTGCCAGTCTGCTCGCCGCATGCGGCTCATCGCCTTCAAATTCAGACGAAGACGGTAAATTGCAAATTTATACGTCGACATTCGCGACTGCAGCAATTGCAAAAGAAATCGGCGGCACAGACGTCCAGGTCGAATTAATCGTTCCCCCTGGCGCCGACCCGCATTCGTATGAGCCGACTCCGAAGCAACTGACGACGATTGCGAAAGGCGATCTATTTTTACTTACCGGCACAACCCTTGAGCCGTACTCTGAAAAGATTAAGGAAAGTTTAGCCGGTAATTCCATTCGTTTTGTCGAGACAAGCAAAAATATCGACTTACTCGAGGCTTCCGCTTCGCTTCATACGCACGAAGAAGACGCACACGATGACCATGATGATCACGAGGCTGAAGAAGAGTCGCACGATCATGGACAATACGATCCGCATGTTTGGCTCGACCCGAACAACGCCAAGAAAATGGCTGACTCGATTACGACCGCGTTAGCAAAGGAAGCACCTGACCGGAAGGAAACGTTTGATAAAAACCTCGCACTCTTTAACAAACAAGCAGATGAACTCGACCAAAATTTACAAAAAGCTGTTGACTCCGGTTCGAAAAAGGAGCTTCTCGTCACGCATGCCGCATACGGGTACTTGGCGGAACGTTACGGTTTCACGCAACTGCCGATTGCCGGTATTTCACCGTCTGACGAACCGTCCCAAAAACAGCTGGCTGCCATCGTCAAGGAAGCAGAGATGCATGACTTAAACTATATCGCCTTCGAAGAGACGGTGTCGCCAAAGGTCGCCCGTGTCATCCAAAAAGAAATCGGTGCCGAATCGATTACGATTCATAACCTCGAGTCCGTCGCAAAAGATCAACAAGATCAATCGTACTTTGATTTGATGAACGAAAATGTGACGACGCTCAAACAAGCACTGCAGTAAGGTACAGTTGACAAGCATTAAAAGATACGTTAGGGTAATAAACGTGTTTTAAACAACGACTAAACAACTAAATGACTTCTTTTTATCGCGAGAAACGGAGGGACTGGCCCAATGATGTTTCGGCAGCGGACGATTGATTCGTACTGTGCCAAATCCAGCAAGCTATGGCTTGAGAGATAAGAAGAGCGTCTTTTTCAGTAAAGACCTCCTTCTTTCTTGCGAAGGGGTCTTTTTTTGTATGCTGAAGAAATGGAGTGATTCACATGAACGAAACGATTACGCCGAACAAATGGGCGTTGTTGCCCTTGTTCGTTTTTCTTGTATTATTCATCGGTGCAGGAATCTTCTATAACGACTTTTACAAATTCCCCATCTTGATTGCAGCTTTAATCGCCTTGATTTTTGCTGCTGCGACATCTAAGGGAGACATCAACCAGACCGTCGAGCGGATTGCCCGCGGTGCCGGAAATCCGGACATCATGATCATGGTCTTCATCTTTTTACTCGCTGGCACATTTTCTGGAACAGCGAATGCAATCGGAGCCATTGATGCGACCGTCAACGCTGCACTCAGTTTCCTACCCCAGTCTCTTTTAATGAGTGGATTGTTCATCATTGCCGCTTTCATCTCGATGGCGATGGGAACTTCGACCGGCACAATCGCTGCCCTTGCACCGATCGCACTCGGGATTCATGACGCGACGGGCGTCAATGTCGCACTCGCCGCTGCTGCCGTCGTCGGTGGAGCAATGTTCGGTGATAACTTATCGTTTATCTCAGATACGACAATCGCCGCTGTCCGGACACAAAAAACGAACATGCGTGATAAATTCAGAACGAACTTTTTAATCGTCTTGCCTGCTGCCGTCATCACTGTCATCTTACTCGCTTTCGTGTCAGGTTCCGGAGATATCGTCGAAGCGAAAGCATTTGAATTTTATAAGCTGATTCCGTATCTTTCCGTCATCGTGCTCGCCCTCTTTGGTGTCAACGTCATTCTCGTCTTACTCGGCGGGACGTTATTGACAGGCATCATCGGAATGATCGACGGTAGTTTCGGAGTAAGTGGGTTTGTCCTCGCGATGTCTGACGGATTGATGGGGATGGCAGAAATCTCAATCTTGACGTTGCTGATGGGTGGACTCGTCAGCCTGATCACCTATAACGGTGGAATTGCTTATCTCAAAGAAACGCTGACACGAAAGATTTCGAAACGCCGGGGAGCTGAGTTCAGTATGGCTGCCCTCGTCAGTGCAACGAATCTCGCAACAGCAAATAATACGATTTCGATTCTTGTCGCCGGTCCGCTCGCTGCTGAAATCGCGGATACGTATGACATCGACCGGAAGAAGTCAGCCAGTATCCTCGACCTCTTTTCCTGTGGTGTTCAAGGAATCATCCCGTACGGAGCGCAACTTTTGATTGCCGCTGAATTGACGAAAACGGCGTCACCCGAACTGATTCCTTATTTGTTCTATCCATTTTTACTGTTCGTTTGTGGATCACTGGCAATCTTCTTCGGCTTCCCACGCCGGAAGAGCGATGCCGCACAAAAAAACAACATGTCGTAAAACAAACAACCCCCGTCGCTTCGTCTGCGACGGGGGTTCACTTTATTTCTGTTTTTCTTGACGATTCAAAATGAAATAGGCAATCGCCGGAAGCGGAAATTGAACGAGTCCTGCTCCACCCCATACCCACGGATTGCGTCCTGTCTTGCGGGCACCAAGGAAGAGGAACGTGGCTTGAGCACCTAATAGTGCTGCGATGCTTGTCCAGACTCCTTTTGGTACTTTTTTAATCGATTTCACCATGATATTACACCTCTCTTCGTTTATGCATCAGTAGACTTTCTTCTCTTTCCCATTCTATATTCCCTGCTTATGAGCATCAAAACAGATGTTCCGCTAAGTTCATGCTAAACTGAACAGGCAAATCCATATTCTAGTTTCATTGAAGGAGGAGTATATACATGCAATACGCAAAACTTTCAAATGGTATCACGATTCCACAGATCGGGTTCGGTGTCTGGCAAGTCGATGAAGAGACGGAAGCACCGGCTGCCGTCGCAGAAGCACTTCGCGTCGGTTACCGTCATATCGATACGGCTGCCGTCTACAAAAACGAACGTGGTGTCGCAAAAGGAATCAAAGAAAGCGGCGTGAAACGTGAAGAACTCTTCTTGACGTCTAAAGTTTGGAACGATGACATTCGTGCCGGACGGACGAAAGAGGCTTTCGCTGAGTCACTTGAGCGACTAGAAACCGATTATCTCGATCTTTATCTCATTCACTGGCCGGTTGAAGGTTATGTCGAAGCATGGAAAGCCATGGTCGAGCTGTACGAAGCGGGTAAAATTAAAGCAATTGGTGTTTCGAACTTCAAAGAACATCATCTCGATACGCTTGCTGAAGAAGGACTCATGACGCCGATGATTAACCAAGTCGAGCTTCACCCACAACTTCCACAGCATGAATTGCATGAATACTTGCAGGATCACAGCATTCAAGTCGAAGCATGGAGCCCACTCATGCAAGGTAAGTTCCTTGAAATCAATGATTTCAAAGAGATTGCTGAAAAACATGGTAAGAGCCCATCACAAGTCGTTCTACGTTGGCACCTCGATAACGGAATCGTTGCGCTTCCGAAATCAGTCACACCAGAACGGATTGCTGAAAACTTCGATGTGTTTGATTTCCAACTCGATGCAGACGACCTCGAACAAATCGATCGTCTCGCGACAGAAGTCCGCCTCGGACCGGACCCTGACGAAATTGACTTTTAATCCACTGACCGATACACGAAAGACTGCTGACGGGACCTATCCCGTAGCAGTCTTTTTTAAGCGTAATAAATAAGAATCGTCTCTTCTGTCGTTTCAGCCTTGCTGAAGTATGCGCGTAAATCAGCAAACTGTTCCCACACGTCGTCGAATTCTCCATGTTGCCCCGCTTCATCATAAATCGTCTCTAGTGACCGACGATCAAAATTTCGCATGACTTCTGCTGAGATGATGATTAACGGAAGAGGGAGAATCCCGACAATTGCTGCTTGTGTTTCGTTGACAATCAACTCTTCACCGACAATCGCTCGACCTAAGTTGTAATGGGTCTCTTGATCGATATAGATATCGATTTGATTCATCAAGTGATAGAGGGCTGCCGTGTCTTCCAGAGCAAATAGCTGTTCATAATCCGGCTGCGTCTCATGGATAAAAAGAATCCAGTCCATGATGATATGCGGGTCGTCACCAAACGAATCCCAAACGGCATCCGCGACACGAACGTAATGTACGTTTTCCATCCTCCCTCTCCTCTCTTCGTTTCTTTAATAGCTATTCCCATTTTTTCGATGCTTTAGTAATTTTTTTAGAATCTGCGTACTAAAAAGCAACGAAAAAAACGCTCTCACCTTCTGATAGCACGTTGTCTACATGCAAAAAGAACCAGCAAAATGCCGGTTCTTTTTGATTAAATCGCTTTTTCTTTTGATTCGTCCGTTTCCCAAGCCTCAAGAGATTCTTTACCTGGTAAGTTCGGAATCGAATTCGCATAAAAGCGCGGATCTTTTCCGGCTTTTCGTTGTTCGAGGTAATCATCAAGTGCGAGTTTCGCGATTTTAGATAAGCGGAAAATCGCATACAAGTTGACGACTGCCATCAAGCCCATGAAAATATCAGCAAGCGCCCAGACAAGACCTGCCGTCTGTACGACTGAACCGAAGACAATCATCCCGAGTACGATGACACGGTAAGCCATCATCAGTGTTTTATTGTCATTAATGAAGCTGATGTTCGATTCACCGTAATAATAGTTTCCGATGATTGAACTAAATGCGAACAAGAAGATCGCAAGTGCCATGAACGTCGTCGCAAACACTCCGACCTGAGTCGAGAGTGCATTTTGCGCGAGTTCGATCCCGGCAACTGCTTTTCCGTTCGCGTCTTTCGTCGCGACATCACTGACGAGGATGATCATCGCTGTTGACGAACAAATGAGTAACGTATCAACAAATACACCGAATGATTGAATCAAACCTTGCTTGACGGGGTGTGACACTTCAGCCGTCGCAGCAGCATTCGGAGCAGAACCCATACCGGCTTCATTCGAGAACAGACCACGACGAATTCCGTTAAGAACTGCAGCACCAATTGCTCCGCCAGCAAGCGTCTTGAACTCTAAAAGTCCCTCTTGGAAAATCAAGCCGAAGACGTTCGGCAACAATTCAAGATTCGTAATCATAATGAAGAGGGCGATTAAAATGTATCCGCCCGCCATGATCGGAACAAGGAATGCAGAGACCGTCGCAATACTGCGCACTCCACCGAAAATCACGAGTGATGTTAATAAAACGAGTGCAATCGTGATCCACATCTTATCGATGCCATACTGACTTTGAAGTGACAATGAAATCGTATTCGATTGAACCGAGTTAAAGACAAACCCGAACGAGATTGTAATCAAGATACTGAAGACGATTCCGAGCCACCGTTGACCAAGCGCCTTTTCCATGTAGTAGGCAGGGCCCCCACGCCATGCCTTCTCATCACGGACTTTATAAATTTGAGCAAGTGTACTTTCGACGAATGCTGACGCTGAACCGATCAAGGCAATCAGCCACATCCAAAAGACGGCACCGGGTCCACCTAGTGCGATGGCTGTCGCAACACCGGCAATGTTCCCGGTCCCGACACGTGCCGCCGTACTGATCGCGAACGCTTGGAATGGTGAGACGCCATCCTTTCCTTTATCTGTTCCCTGGAACAGTAACCGTAACATTTCAGGTAACATCCGGAATTGGACGAATCCCATGCGAATCGTAAAATAAATGCCTAAGCCAACAAGTAAGATGATCAGGACGCTCGACCATAATACATCACTAATATTCGTTACGATATCCATCAGTTGTTTCTCCATACAGGCTCCCCCACTTCTCTCTTATGTAACATTTCTTCACATGTGTTCTATAATACGAAAGTTTTTTTGAAAAATCAAATACAGTTGTATCAGTCAATTTCTGATTACGAGGCATTTCTATCCATTTCCTCACATTAGATGTAAGGTTTTTCGTTTACGAACAAAAAAAGAACGGCCTCACTCAAAAGGAGGGACGGCTACCAATTAAACGGAATCAGGACTTTTTCATGCGTGTCCCAAATACACACTAAGCCATCGTGAAAAAGAAGCATTTACATCGAAATGGCCGATGATTCCGTGGAAGTAGAATCATCGGCCATTTCGATTAACGGAGGACGGAAACGTCCATCCTCAACTCCTATGGGACAAGGAAACGTCCGTCACAAGGATGGATGTTCATCTGAATTAGTCACCCCCTCCATCTTTAGACAAACACTTAGAGCCCCTCCACTTTTCGTGGAAGGGCTCTTTTCGATTCTTTAGATGAATAGATTTAAGTTGGCATCGTCTGTCGCACCAAGATAACTTGCGACCCCACCATAATCGATATCATCTAACAATTCTTCTTTTTTAATCCCCATGATGTCCATCGACATCGTACACGCAATCATCCGGACGCCTGCTGCTTGCGCTTTTGCCATCATCGTCTCTAGCGCATCGACTTGTTTGTCCTTCATGACTTTTTTCATCATTTTTTGACCGGCGCCTGCCATGTTCATGTTGGATAATGGAAGATCACCGGCATGTTTCGGCATCATCATCCCCATCATGCGTTCCATCGGTGCTTTGTCGACGGCTGGTGCATCCGGCTTACGAATGACATTCAGTCCCCAGAACGTGAAGAACATCGTGACTTGTTTGCCCATCGCTTGTGCACCTTGTGCGATGACGAATGAAGCAAGTGCTTTATCAAGGTCTCCACTGAAGACGACCATCGTCGCGTCATCTGCTTTTGCGACAGGTGCCGATGTCACGTGTTGCTCCGTTTGTCCTTGCCCTTTTTCAAGTAAAACTTCGACAATTCCCTGATTCATTTCTGCCGTATGGACGGTATGTCCGAGCTTTGTTGCCCATGCCTGGACGTCCGGTAAGAAACCAGGATCCGATGCTTTAATGAAGACTTGGTCTCCGTCCTGCAGTTGATCAATCTTTGTTTTTAATTCAACGATTGGTCCCGGACACTGTAATCCACATGTATCGAGCAGCGTGATTTGCTCTGCTTTCACGGCTTGTTTCGGCTCACTTTTAATTGTCGTCACTGCTGTTTCCTCCCGTGCTTGGTTTCGCGCTTCTTGATCGCGATTGACCGTCGCCCATGTTTTATATCCGCCGCTCAAATTCTTCACCTCAAAGCCGTTTTGTTTGAGGAGCTGACTCGCGACATATCCCCGTAATCCGACTTGGCATGTCACGTAGATCGGCTGATCCTTCGGTAGCTCGTCGAGTGACGTGCGAAGCGTCGGTAATGAGATATTGACCGAGCCCGGAATCGAACCGAGTTCATTTTCAGACGGTTCACGGACATCGAGTAACAATCCGCCGGCTGCGACGATTTGATCAATTTCATGCCAATGGACGTTTTCGCTGTCCCCTAACACGATGTTCGAAGCGATGTATCCTGCCATGTTAACGGGATCTTTCGCCGAGCTATACGGTGGTGCGTATGATAATTCAAGATCTGGCAAGTCGAGGACCGTTAATCCACCTTTGATTGCCGTCGCTAAGACATCAATCCGTTTTTCGACACCCGTCATCCCAATCGCTTGCGCGCCGTAAATCGTTCCGTCAATCGGATCAAACAAGAGCTTCATTGAGATTGGACTGGCACCCGGATAATAACCGGCGTGCGAACCCGGATGGAGATGGACCGCTTCATAGCGGCGACCAGACTGTTTCAACCGTTTTTCGTTATTTCCGGTCGAAGCGACCGTCATATCGAATACTTTTGCGACGGCTGTACCGAGCGCACCTGTATACTTGACGTCGCGTCCGGCGATGATGTCTGCAACGAGACGCCCTTGACGATTCGCCGGCCACGCGAGTGGAACGTGCATCGCCTCTCCTGTCACGTAATCTTTCACTTCGATGGCGTCACCAATCGCAAAGATCGATGGATCAGATGTCCGTAACGTGTCATCGACTTTGATTGTATTCTTGATTCCCAACTCAAG
Organism: Exiguobacterium sp. QJM3NY_9; assembly: GCF_056173545.1. Lineage (NCBI taxonomy): Bacteria > Bacillati > Bacillota > Bacilli > Caryophanales > Exiguobacterium > Exiguobacterium sp. QJM3NY_9. Next base: position 2,818,534 of record NZ_CM149679.1, read on the forward strand.
TTTTGCTTCCGCCGCAAGGTTACTTTCCGGCATGACACCAATCGACAGGATGTTCATTTCCGTTTCGATCGTCTTGCCGCTTGCCAAGACAACACGTTTCCCTGCCTCTTCAAAGCGGGCGACACCATCCGATAAAATCAACTCGACCCCTTTTGCACGTAAATGTTCATGAACGATGGCTGCCATTTCCGGATCGACCGGTGCCATGACTTGATCCATCATTTCAACCAATGTCACCTTCGCACCGCGTTCGACCAAGTTTTCTGCCATTTCGAGTCCAATGAACCCGCCACCGATGACGACGGCACGTGCGGGACGGTTCTCATCGACATATTGACGCATCCGGTCCGTATCCGGAATGTTACGTAACGTAAAGATGTTCGTCGCTTCTTCGATACCAGGAATTGATGGACGCATTGGTTTTGCTCCTGGTGAAAGAATTAAGTTGTCATATGACTCCTCATATTCTTCACCTGTATCGACTTTACGGATTGTGACCGTTTTTTGTTCACGATTGATTTGAATCGCTTCCGACAGATTCCGAACATCCAAGTTAAACCGGGCATGCATCCCCTCAGGTGTTTGGACGAGTAGCTTGTTCCGGTCTTTGATGACATCCCCGATATAGTACGGTAATCCACAGTTCGCGAACGAAATCTCTTTTCCACGTTCTAACAAAATGATTTCCGCCGTTTCATCCAACCGGCGTAATCGTGCTGCAGCGGTCGCTCCACCTGCTACTCCACCAACAATGATTGTTTTCATGTCTGTTTTCCTCCTAAATCGAATCGTACTCTCTATGCTTTACAATATACCCATTAAGGTATGTGGTTTCAAGTAGTTTGCTCTACATTTCACATACTTGTCTTATTTTCAAACTGTTTCTTCTTTAAATGATAACGGACATTAGTTGCAATTCCTCTTAAAATGCTTGAAACTGAGATTACAGTATCTATAAGGGGGATTTAAAATGGACCAGGACCGTAACTCGAACGAAACGAATGAGGACAACAAGGTCACACCGCTTCACCCAGAACGTAATCAAGAAGAAACAAACGAAAACGGGGTAACGGAAGTTCAACAACAACACTTGGAAGCATTCCAAGCGTTCTTAGTCGAAAAAGGCATTCCAATGGAAGCACGTGAAAATGAAACACACGTCTTCTTTATGACACAAGAAAAAACACCAGCTGGCGCTGAGCCGATGATGATGATCGTCTTCAGTAAAACGACGACGGACGTTGAGTTATTCGCTCGTACCGTTACGCACGTTCCAGACGGTGTCGAAGATCTTCCTATCTTAAACGCAATCAATGACTTCAACCAAGAGTTCAAGTACTTCCGCGTCGTCCTCGATAGCGATCGCGACGTAACGATTGCTTCAACAATCGACTTAGATCACGGCTTCAACCCGGCTGCCATCTTCGGCCACTCGGTCATGATGTTCCAAGCTTCTGACGAAGTGTACGCGTATTTAACGAAATTGTATGACCAAATTCAATAATTTATATTTAAAAAAATGGCTCCGGAGATTTCTCTGGAGCCATTTTTTGTTTTAAGTTCAATTGACAATGAGAATTATTCTCGTTATAGTGAGAATTGTGAAAACGACATCATTTTGTAGATAATTTTATTTTTCCTGGGGGAATGAGACAGATGAAAAAACGATTTAAAGTAGCGTCACTCTTTATGGTAGCCGGATTACTCGCAGCTTGCGGAACGGATGAAAAAGAAACAACGACAGCTCCAAAAGAAGACAAAACGGAGCAAACGTCTGATAAAAATACGAATGCCGGAATCGCCGCAACGACATTAACGGATGAATTGACAATCTTCAGCTCGATCAAGACAGAACTTGATAAGGCAAAAGAAGGACAAGCCATCGACTGGAAGATGGTCCAGACGAGTTATGAATCGAAGTTAAAAGGTGGCGTTGCAACTGCCGCTCCTGAAATCGAACAAGTCGTCACTTCTGCCCTCGCAGGCGTCGAATCAAAGGATTTGGATGAGAACATTGCCCGTCAGCTTGTCGATAAAGGACTTCAGTCTTACTTCTATAAACTCCAAAAATCAATGCAAGCAACAGCAGAAGAAGCAGTCGTGGCCGGAAAAACGGATGACGCCATGGCGACGTTAGGAAATATCAAAAACATGGCGGAAACTGTCTTCATCCCGACAGCCGAAAAGCGCGATGCGAGTTATGACTTCAAAAACGAAGAAGCCATCGCACAAGCGATCACGTCCGGTCTCGCAGCACAAGAAGACGCCATCTCGGCTGAAAACGTCGCTGACTTTAAAGTCGCAAAACAGTTGACGGATAAGTCGATTTACCGTTCATTCTATCTCGCAGCACTCGGTTATGCACAAAAAATCGAGGATGGCGCTAAATCCGGTGCCGACGAAAAAGAGTTACAAATGGAACAAGCAGAAGGCTACGGATTCTTACTCGCAATCGAGGAATCACTTGCCGGTGGCGATGAAGCCGCCGTCGCAAAACTAAAAGAACAATACGACTTCTCAAAAACAAAACCAGCAGACGTCTCTTATGAAGAGATCGAAGGACTCTTCGCCAAAGCATTGACGAAGAAAGTCGTCGGTTATCATGAAGAAGCAATGGAAGCACTCGAAGCGAAAGATGTCGATACAGCACGTGTCGAAGCGATGGAAGCGAACATGTTCGTCATCGCGATGAAGCCGACCCTCGAAAATCGTCTCGGTAAAGAAGAGGCAGACGCTGTTCTTGCTGACGCTAACACATGGTACGATCTCATCGAAAAAAATGACGCAGAAGCGGAAACGGTGAGCAAAAAAATCGTCGATGCGCTCGATACGTTCAACTAAGCAAGACGATTGGAGGAACTTCCTTTGAACATCGGAATTACGGGTGGCGCTGGCTTCATCGGTGCTGCACTTGCAACTCGTTTGCGTACTAGTGGTCATACCGTATCGATCATCGATGCCTTCACCGATTATTATGCAAGCGACTTGAAACGCGAACGGGCAGCGGAGCTGACACGACTCGGCGTAAACATCTGTGAAGCAGATGTCCACGTCGGACTCGATGCCTGGTGTTCATCCGGTCAATTCGATGCCTTGTTCCATCTTGCTGCTTTACCTGGCGTTCCCGGATCTTTACGTGAGCCGCATCGCTACATCAAAGAAGATATCGATATGACGGTGACCGTCCTCGAAGCGGCAAAACAACATCAGATTCAGCAAGTCTTGTTTGCCTCTTCTTCTTCGGTTTACGGGGAGCAGACAGGTGCGTTGAGCGAACAGCAGGCAACCGGTCAAGTCGTCAGTCCATACGCCGCGGCGAAGTATAGTGCCGAGACGTTCTGTAATGCCTATCAAAACCTGTATGGATTACAGGTTACGATCTTCCGCTTCTTTACGGTCTACGGACCATCCGGACGCCCGGATATGGCGCTTTACCGCTTCATCGAACAAGCGCTTCGTGGTCAAGAACTTGTCGTGTTCGGTGACCCGGTACGCGACTTCACGTACATCGATGACATTACACGCGGGATGGAACAAGCACTTCAAGCGCGCGCAATCGGGACTTATAATTTAGGGGCGAATCGACCGGAGTCGGTCCGAACGATTGCCAGGTCCCTCAGTGAGCGATACGGTGTTCCGGTAACGTTCACCGAGCAAAGAGAAGGAGATGTCTCGATGACATGGAGTAATACGGAAGCTGCACGACAAGCATTCGACTACACGCCCTCCGTTACCTTGAATGAAGGACTCGAGCGGATGATTACATGGCATCTCGGGCGCATGTAATCCGTACAACCGCAAGCGTCCTCTTGACGCTCGCGGTTGTTTTTTTATTAATTCGGTTCGTGCTCGAGTTACCTGTCCTCTATGATTACTTGCGCACCCTTTCACGCTCTTACTGGACGCTACTCGCAAGCTTGTTGTATGCAGGTGCTTTTTATGTCCGCGCTGTCGCCTGGCGCGTGGCTGATCAGCGGCAGGCACCCTTGCCAATCTATTTGACGAGCCTCTACCTCGGCCTTGCCGTCAATCACTTGTCACCCGTCAAACTCGGCGAAGGTATTCGCCTGCTGACGGCACGTGCCATCGCTAGTCCCTTAAAACGGACAACGGCAATCCTTGTCGCACAGCGCGGCATTGATTTGGTCGTCCTCGGACTCTTCGTCTCGCTCGGCTTGCTCGCGACGAAAACAGCTCTTCCTGCAGGTATCGCGATTGTGCTCGGTGTACTCGCCTTAGTCGTCGTCCGCCCTTTTTTACGGACGATGTACGCATTAATCGGGTATGGCACACTCGCTTGGTGTTTGGAAGCGGGCGCCGTTTACTGCTTATTCTTAGGCGTGAACGCTGTCCTTCCCTTCCCCCTCGTCTTAATCGCGATGAGTGCCGGTGTCTTGTCCGGAATTGCTCAATTCACCCCCGGTGGTCTCGGGACGTATGAGCTCGCGATGGGAACGGTTCTACAGACGGCAGGCGTCGACCATCCTTATGAACTTGCCTTGATGACGCACACGTTCAAATATGCGTTCGCCTTCATCGCACCTTTGTATTTTTTGGTCAGACATCACCGTAGTGTCACATTACTGTTTCGCCAATTCAAGAATCAACAGAAAGGAGGATCTTCATGAAAAGTGCTTCACGTTTTGAAAAAGTCGCAGCCCGTATGTGGAATCTATTGAATGAAGGAAAACCATTCACCCCGATTTTTACAGTCGGTGTCTTCCTCAGCTACTGCCTTTTGTTTCAACAGACACTGAGCGGTGCCGGCTTCGGATTTTTAGTGACGTTGCCTTTATTCGTACTGTACTGGAAATTTGATTTCCCGCTGTTCCTTCGTAATTATTTATGGATGCCCGTCATCGTCTGGTTGTTCCTCGAAGGAACGGATTCACGGCTCTTGCCCCTATTCGCTTACGGCGCAGGTCTTTATTTCTTCTTCACGATTTTCTTCTGGGGAACGATTTATTACCATTTACGGATTGGAACGGACTGGCTCAACTTCACACGTTTTTGGAAACTCGTCCTCAAGAACAGTGACTCGACGAGTGGTAACGCGCAAGAACAACTACCGAAAGTCGCACTCTTACTTGCCTACTGGCAAACAGCGTCAATCAATCCGACCTTTGACTGGTCGTACGTCTTGTTCCCTGCCGGATTGTTACTATTTGCTTGGATTCTCCACCATTATCTCTTCGACTGGAAACCGAAACTTCCGACTGAGCCGACAAAAGACGTCAGCTTGCCGACTTCAGACAAAGTCTACGTCTTGATTGTCGACGGGATGCGAAAAGACCGATACATGGCTGCGAACACTCCGTTTCTCGAGCGATTGCGTCAAGAAGGAACGGAATATACGAATATGGAGACCGTCTACCCGGCCCGGACAGTCGTCTGCTTCAGCTCGATGTTCACGGGAGCACGTCCGGAAGATCACGGAATTCATTCCAACATGGTTTGGAATACGACCGGTGTCAAAACGGATACCGTCTTCGACCGGTTGCGTGCCGTCAATAAATCCGGCAAGATTCTCGGGATTGCCCACCTCGTCGATGCGTTCGGTTCGACCGACGTCAGTACCGTGACAGCCGTCATGCATAATGATGTCGCCGACCGCAACATCATCGAACGGGCCAAGCAAATCGTTCACGAAGAAGATCCGGATTTGCTTGCAATTCAATTAATCGGAACGGATCAAACCGGTCATAGTCGCGGGACGCTCTACTCGGAATATATTCAAAAAATCGAGGAAGCCGATGCGCTACTCGCAGAGTTTTGTGAAGAACTCGATCGTCTCGGTAAGTTAGACGATGCGACACTGATCGTCATGGCCGATCATGGTCAAGCCGACGGGATCGGCGGGCATGGTCACCTCGACGAAGGAGAACGTTTCGTCCCATTTTGGATGTATGGCAAACACATTCATGCTGGTCGCAAGGTCGATACACACCGGCATATCCTGTCGCTTGGACCAACGATTACGAAGTTGCTTGGTGCCGATATCCCGCACGACAGTCGTGGCGTATTGTTGACGGAAGCTTTTAAGGAGGAACGCTCATGAAGAAAATCGTCGTCTTCCTTCCGGCTCACAATGAAGAAACCTCTCTCCCGCTCGTCTTAAAACGAATCCCGGATGAGATTGACGGAATCCCCGTCGAAACGATTGTCATCGATGATGGATCGACCGATGCTACATCGACCGTCGCAACCCTGAACGGTGCTCAAGTCTACCGGTTCGAACAAAATCGTGGTCTTGGCGCTGCGGTCCGCGAAGGATTGTATCGCGCTTATGACCATGGTGCGACCGTCGCCGTGATGATTGATGCGGACAACGAGTACCCGGCCGATCAAATTCCGGACGTCGTTCGACCGATCTTAGCGAACGATGCGGATTATGTCTTCGGATCACGATTCCTCGGGACGATTGACGGAATGCGCCTCTATCGCTATATTGGGAATCACGTCTTTACGTGGCTTCAATGTGTTTTACTGAAACGAAAAATTCATGACGGACAAAGCGGGATGCGTGCTTTCTCACGCGCTGCTTGTAAACACGCGGAAATCATCCACGATTACAACTACGCGCAAGTCTTGACGTTGAATCTCGTCCGTAAAGGATTCCGTCTGAAAGAAGTATCGATTCGTTACCGGGTACGTGAATCAGGAAAATCTTTTATCCGCTTGAACTATATTCAACGTGTGGTCCCTGCCATTTACAAAGAGTGGCGTCGACCAATCGTTGCACTACCGATTGAAGAACGTTTTGAACGAAAGGAGCATCTCGGATGATAAAACGTTTAGTCCTTCCGGTCGTTGTTTTCTTCTGTCTCCTCGCGACTCCTTTATCGGCGTTTGCTTACAGCTATGGTGACCCGGGCAAAGAAGCTTTTGCGGAAGCTTATAAACAATTTGAGGAACAGCTTGATCAAAAAGATTATGTACTTGCGAAGGAAACGATTGACGCGTATGATAAAGAATTTAAACTTTACTTCCCTGAAGCGAAGGAGAAAATTGATGCTGCGTTAGCGGAAGAAGACGCAGAGAATGCCAAACAGGCGTATCGCGTTGCCTTACGTCAAAACATCGAACGTCGTCTTCATTTTGCGGATGAGCAGTTCGAAGACTTCGGACAGGCGAAGCTGTTACTTGCGAAAGCACGCGGCACATATGATGTACTTGCTCCTTATGTCAAAGAAAGCACAGATGCAAAAACGTCCGATGCATTGTATACTGCGTTTGACGATGCACTTACTGCGCTCGGGAACCCCGGACTGTTCGGAGTCGGGAAAAAAGCGAGTGATAAAGAAACATTTGATCAAAACATTGCATTAATCGAAGATACAATTACACCACTATTCGTTTTACCCGGAGAAGAAAAAACCGGTTTATTTGAAGAAGAGGATTCGATTTTCGGACAATCCTTCGGAACAGATGAGATTTGGAAAACGATTGCGATTGGTCTTGTCATCGTTTTAATCGTCATCGTCATCATCGGTCAACGAAAAAAGAAACGTCAAAATCACTGATTAGGGAGGAAGGACGATGGATTTTCAAGCGTTTTTAATTACGCTTCGTGAATGTCTCGAAGCTGTCTTGATCGTCGGTTTGATTCTCGGCTATCTCGATCGACTCAACGCACCGCAATATAAAAAATGGGTCTATGCCGGAGTCGGACTTGCGCTGCTCGCGAGCCTCGGTGTCGCCTTTTTATTCCAAGTCGTCTTTACGAGTTTCGCAAGCTTCGGTAGCGACACGTACTTGCGTCTTGGTATCATGATGATCTCCGTCATCTTACTGACACACATGGTGCTCTGGATGGGGAAAGAGGCGAAAGAAAACCAACAGGCCTCGCAGGCAAAAGTCGCGGCGGCGGTCTCGACAGGCAGTGCCATCACGATGATCATCCATTCGTTCCTCGTCATCGTCCGAGAAGGCATCGAGACGGTTTTCTTCTTCGCTGCCATTTCCGGCGGTGAAATCGAGAAAGTCTTGACGAGTTATGGTGCCGTGTCTGGTCTCTTGCTCGCCTTAATCTTCGGTTACCTGTTCGTTTCCGGCACGATGAAGATTCCAGTCAAACGTTTCTTCCAAGTGACCGGCATCTTGATTCTGTTTATTGCTGCCGGCATGCTCGTCCAAACGATTGGACGTTTCCAAGACCTTGGACTGCTCGGAAGCCTGTTGACGAATGCCGATGGAACACCGGCAGCCTTGTATAACATCGTCGGGTTTATGCCGGAACACTACATCGACCAAATCCAATATTTGCGCGATACAGGCAATCCGACATTAATCAGCGGACAAATCGGTACGTTTATGGGTGCGATGTTCGGCTACAGCCATAATCCATCACTTGAGCAAGTGATCGCCTGGTGGGGCTACTTCGCGTTTGCCGGTTTCATGCTGATGCGTCAAAATCGAACACCAAAAGCAGCCAAAAAACTTCAGGAGGTTTCTTGACCGTTCGGAGCGATCGTCTACTTGGACGATCGCTTTTTTTCACGCTCTGTTTTGCCATCTCACTATTGCTGGGTGTTCATCTTTATCTGGTCATCCCGTTTGTCGCAAGCTACGACATCGCCAACTTTACGTTAGCGGTTGGACAGTATGATTTGGCGAATTTGCAGCCACATTTTCCGGGGTACCCGTTTTTCATCTTACTCGCGACAGGTCTCACACGACTCGGGCTTGAACCCGTCCGTGCGCTTGGCATCGTCTCGACGCTTGGCTTCACGAGCGGACTGATTCCGTTATATTTGCTGTTAAAACGTCAGTCGTTTGATACGGCACGTTTACTAGCTGCTTTCACTGTCATCTCGGTTGCTTCACTCGTCGTCATCTCTGCGACCGGGATGTCGGATGGTCTTGCACTTGGTGTCCTCTGTTGGTTCATGTGGAGTGTCGAACGTGCTCGGCACGGTCATTTCCGTCTTTTGCCGTACCTCTTATTCGGACTGTTGATGGCAACACGATTATCCTATGCGCCGTTCGGAATCGTGTTACTCTTTTTACTTTGGCAAACCCGAAAAGAATACTGGCAACTCCTGTCCGAACTGGCGACGTTACTCCTGGCACAACTTGCCTGGCTGTTACCGGTCGCCTTCTCGGTCGGGGGACCCGCGTCCTTCGCTCAATTGTCACTCAGTTTCGTGACGGGTCACTTTTCGGACTGGGGCGGTACGGCACAAACGGACGAAGCCTCGTTGATTGAACGACTTGGATTGACACTCAAACAAATCGTTTGGCATGGTTTAGGATTTACAAGTTGGCTCGGTCTTGCTTCAGGGCTATTCTTGTTCTGCCAACGAATCCGTCCGCTTCCTCTTTGGTGGAGCGTCACCGGTACTGGTTATTTCCTTTGGGTCTGGTTGGCCCAAAACATTGATAAACCACGCCATGTTTTACCTCTCGTCTTACTGCTCGTCTTCCTGCTTGTTCGCCATCTGTCAGTGCGTTGGCTCGTCCCATTTTTATGTATTCAATTGGTGATGGGAAGTATCGCCTTGTACCGCCAAGCGACAATTGAACCGGCAACTATCCAGTTGGCGGATGCCATTACCGGTTTACCGGCGTCAGCGACCATCTTTACGGATGAAGAAGACCGCCAGTTTTTGATGGCACGTCCTGACGCTACGATCGTTCCGATTGGATCTGTCAGCAAATGGCGGGCGGAGCCTAAATCAGCGGAAGTTTACCTGACCGGACGATTACTCAAACAGTTGCGGGTGGCAGATGTATCGATTGAAGTGACAGAGGTTTTCCGCTTTACGAGTGACCCCCGGTTTGAACCGGAGGATGCGGAGGCGCGGTTGTACCGGTTAAACTTGAATGAAGAAGCTCCGAGATAAAGATACTTTTTTCACTATTTTTTTCAGATGATTAGAAAATGATTGCTTCTTAACCTATTAGTTGAAGTAAACGTAAAAAATCACTCTTTTCCACGCGCTTTCCTCAGGCGAGACACAAGCCAGTTTTCCTGCCTCCATGAGGCAGAAAATCGGGTCTTGTTTGTCTCTGACAGCGCAAGTCGTCTTGCGCTTTTTCCTGTAGGAGTCGCGTGAAGCGAGTGATTTTTTGATTTCAGATTCCTGATGGATGGATTTTAACAGCTTAACAAAACGTCGTTGAGAAGCAGACAAGACGAAGACTCCTGCGGGAAAAGCGGAACAGGTGAGACCCCGTAAGTCGCGCAGGCGACGCGGAGGCTCACGTTTCGCCCGCGGAAAGCGAAGTCTTGTCTGCTTCTCAACAGTCATTCAGGACTTCATTTTCTATTCGCATACGGTCGTTCCATGTAATCAAATTGTCCGCCACTGATTTCAATCGTCTTGACCGGGACGAATCCAAGACGTCGATAGAGACGTTGCGCCCCAGCATTCGTCTGATCGGCATTTAACGCAAACGCGCGTAATCCACGCTTCTCTCCTTCGTCCGCTGCTGCCTGCAACAGCTCAGACCCGATTCCTCTTCCGCCGTATGCCGGATCGACCGACAATGTATCGAGATAAAAGACGTTTCCTTCCGTCTCTTGATCAATTTGTATCTCTTGACCTGTCCACGCGAGGAGCTGACGTTTAATCGGTTCATCCAACTGCGCTGCATCCACTCCCGCATATGCGATGACGATGCCGACGACGCGCCCATCGAGCTCCTTGACGAGAATGTTCTCGTGACTTAACCGGTTTCCCGTTTGCGTCACAAACAGCGCAAGCCGTTCCAAAATCAATTCCTTCTCCTGCGTTCCGGTCAGTGTCTCGGCAATTTCATGAATCGCCTGTTCAATCAATGGTGCGATTTGATCGGCGTCTTCCGCAGTCGCTTGTCTAATCATTGGGTAGCCCCCTTCTCGTTATCTCTTTTTATCCTAAAACAAAATCCCTCCTGATGTCAGGAAGGATTTTATTTATTTCAGTTGTGGCGCTGGTCTAACTACTGGTACAGTAACCGGTTCGCGTGTCATGACTGAGACGACGCGTCCCGCGATGGCAACTGCAAGTAACGTATAAAGCGTCAAACTGACTGGCAAGTAGACGAGTGAAATGACAAGAACAATTGCATCGAGACTAAATAAAATCGTCCCGATCGATAAACCTGTCACTTTGCTAAGGCCCATTGATAAAAGGTCGTCACCGCCGGTCGCAGCACCACTCTTCAACACAAGACCAAGTCCGTATCCCGTGATGATCCCACTCGCAATGGCGGCGATTAACGTTGCCGGCCAGGCCTGTTCCGGGAAATGGAACAAATCGAGCTGATGCCACATCTCATAAAAGAGCGATAGTGCACCTGCTGAGACAAGTGCCTCACTGACAAAGCGTTTTCCTTTAAAATAAAGTGCTCCAATAAAGAATGGAATGTCGAGCACGATCATCGAAATCGATGGATTGATATCAAAGAAATACCGTCCTAATAAAGATAACCCGATAAATCCGCCTTCTGCTAATCCAAACTGTTCATTCAAAGTATAGTAGCCGAACGCCATAAGTAACGTTCCTGCTAAGATGGTTGCGATTCGTTTCATGTTTTATTGTCCTCTCCCGTATCTTCCATGGGAGAGGTTTTATTGTTGCCGTTTGGGTATTCATCTATTTTCGCTCTCCCTGATTTTTTTAACCATTACTGTCTTGTTTACGTAAGACCAGCGATGCTAAAAATCAGGTAAGCTAAATAGATGATCGGTCCTCTCGGTATCCATCGGTTTCCACCCTTTCATTTAGTTCTCCATCTTATTATAACCCGAACTTCAGAAACTAAAACATTTTTACGGACTTTTAACAAAAACGTTATAAGTCATTACCTCTTTGTTCACAAATTCACAATCCAGACAAAACTATGCTCAATCATGAACAAACTACTTGAAACCGATATTGTGAAGTATTACACTAAGGTTATCAAATCGAATGTGATTAATATCACAATCAAACAAAAAGGGGACTTCACTCATGAAAGTAGCAGTCATCGGTTGTACACATGCAGGAACAGCAGCAGTCAAAGAGCTTACGGCAACGAACGAAAACCTTGAAATCACAGTCTATGAACGAAACGATAACGTCTCATTTCTCTCTTGCGGGATTGCCCTTCACGTCGGTGGTGTCGTTGAGCATGCCGAGTCACTCTTCTACTCTTCACCTGACGAGCTGGCTGACCTCGGAGCAACGATGCGCTTGAAACATGATGTCCTTGAAATCGATAGTACGAACCAAACGATTCTTGCGAAAAATCTTCTGACGGGTGAAACCGTTCACGATACGTACGACAAATTAATCATGACAACAGGTTCATGGCCAATCATTCCGATGTTACCGGGCATTGAACTGAATCAAATCGAACTTTGTAAAAACTACCACCATGCTCAAACCATCATCAAAAAAGCAACGGATGCCGAGCGGATTACAGTTGTCGGTGCCGGCTACATCGGTGCTGAACTCGTTGAAGCGTTTGAAGCATACGGAAAAGAAGTGACGTTCATCGACAGTGCCGACCGGATTTTAAATAAATACTTGGATCGTTCATTCACGGATATCATTGAAAGTGAATTGACAGATCGCGGCATTCAGCTCGAGTTGAACCAGACTGTTCAAAGCTTTACCGGCGTAGACGGCAACGTCACACAAGTTGTCACGGACAAAGGAACGTTCGAAACGGATCTCGTCATTCTTTGTGTCGGTTTCCGTCCGAGTACGGAGCTTTTAAAAGGACAAATCGATATGTTACCGAACGGTGCCATCATCGTCGACGACTATATGCGGACGAGTAATCCGAATATCTTTGCTGCCGGTGACAGCTGTGCCGTCTACTACAATCCGGCCCGGACACATGCCTATATTCCACTCGCGACGAATGCCGTCCGTATGGGAACGCTCGTCGGGAAAAACTTACTTGCCCCGACGATTCGTTACCAAGGGACGCAAGGGACGTCCGGTCTCCGGTTATATGACTTAAATATCGCGTCGACCGGCGTCACGGAAGATGCTGCTCCATTCTTTGGACTAGAAGTCATGAGTACGACCGTCACAGATGCGTATCGACCTGAATTTATGCCGACTGCAGAAGACGTCCAACTCAAACTTGTTTTTGAACAAAACTCTCATCGCGTCGTCGGTGCCCAAATTATTTCGAAGGTCGATTTGACGCAAGCGATGAATACGTTATCGGTCGCGATTCAAAATGAAATGACGCTTGAAGAACTGGCCTTCGTGGACTTCTTCTTCCAACCGCACTACAACAAACCGTGGAACTTACTGAATCAAGCAGCTCTACAAGGGATGAAAGAGCTGACAGCAGAACGCGTCTGATCGCTCATCCACCTTATCTTTAGTAAAAATCGGAGTTCACACCTGTGGACTCCGATTTTTTTATTCGCCCTTCGTTCGCATTCAGTTATTTGTTGCTATAGCCTTATCGAGTAGCCTTTTCGCTCTAATAAAAACTTCACTTGGTTAATAAGTTGACGTTTAAACGTGAAATGACAGGGAACATACTTCTTATGCAAATCAAACCACTACCTAGGAGGAATCAGTTCATGTCACAGTCTAAAAATCCACTTACACAACACTTCAACGATGATTTCCCAAAACAGTATCAGGAGCCACCGGCTGTCCAGGCAAAAATGGAACCCGTTCCGGATTGTGGAGAAGAAAGCTACAAAGGTTCAGGTAAACTAAAAGGTAAGAAAGCGTTGATTACAGGCGGTGATTCAGGAATCGGACGTGCTGCTGCGATTGCTTATGCCCGTGAAGGAGCAGATGTCTTCCTGAACTATCTCCCGGAAGAACAACAAGATGCAGAAGAAGTAAAAGCACTTGTCGAAGCAGCTGGTCAAAAAGCGTACTTACTCGCAGGTGATTTAAGTGACGAATCGTTCTGTCAGCAACTTGTCAAAGAGGCACATGATTCACTTGGCGGACTCGACATCCTTGCACTCGTCGCCGGAAAACAACAAGCTGTCGAGGACATCATGGATCTGTCAACAGAACAACTGCGGAAAACATATGAAATTAATGTCTTCTCGCTGTTTTGGGTCGTTAAAGCCGCTCTCCCACTTCTAAAAGAAGGCGCTTCAATCATCACGACAACTTCTGTTCAAGGATACAATCCGAGTGAGAACTTACTTGATTACGCCTCAACGAAATTTGCCATCAATGGATTCACACGCGGCCTCGCGAAACAAATTGCGCCAAAAGGCATCCGCGTTAATTCGGTCGCACCGGGTCCAATTTGGACACCACTTCAAATCTCAGGTGGTCAACCGAGCGAAAACATTCCGGAATTCGGACAAGAAACACCACTCAAACGAAGTGGTCAACCGGTCGAACTTTCGAGCGTCTATGTCTTCCTCGCGTCTGACGATGCCAGTTATGTCACGGCACAAATTTATGGTGTGACAGGCGGAATTGAACTTGCTTAATTGAATGCCAGAGTAAAAAGCGGTTTTGATGGCGACATCAAAACCGCTTTTTTTGGTATCAGTTGCTTCTCCCAGTCCGATTTAGTCTAATGAAGATATACATACCGTTAGGAGATGATTCATGTGACAGAAAAAGAAAAGATGATTCAAGGTCAGTTGTACTTAGCCGGGGATGCGGAGCTCGTGGCGGACCGGAAACGGGCGCAGATGCTTTGTCATCAATTCAACCAACTGAGCATCGAAGAGCTGCCCGACCGAAAATCTCTCCTGCAACAACTTTTCCGGACGGAACAAACGGATTTTTACATCGAACCGTCTTTTAAATGTGATTATGGCTACAACATCACGCTTGGTGCCCGGTTTTATGCTAATTACGATTGTGTGCTGCTCGACATTTGCCCGATTACGATCGGTGACAACTGTATGCTTGCTCCGGGCGTCCACATTTATACAGCGACGCATCCGCTAGATCCTGTCGAACGAAATAGTGGGTATGAATTCGGCAAACCCGTCGTCATCGGGGATAACGTCTGGATCGGCGGACGAGCTGTCATTAATCCCGGTGTGACGATTGGCGATAATGCGGTCATCGCTTCCGGGAGCGTCGTCGTTAAAGATGTCCCTGCGAATACGGTCGTGGGTGGAAATCCTGCTAAAATCCTCAAAACGATTTGATGTGGGAAACAGACTGAACCGGCGGCAAATGAAACTTTTTTTCTTAATTTGGCGTACACTAGAGACAGAACGTCATATTTATGGAAGAAGGAATTCATGATGGATAAAAAACGTTGGGGAGGCCTTGCCGTCGCCGGAGCATTTTTGCTCTCGAAAGGAAAGGTCGTCCTTGCACTCTTAAAATTTTCGAAGTTCGGAGGAACGCTGATTTCGTTCGGTATTTCGCTTCTCTTTTATGCCCAAATTTTTGGTGTTTGGTTTGGTGTTGGTTTGCTTTACCTATTGTTCATTCATGAAATGGGACATTTAGCTGCTGCAAAACGCCTGGGTTTTAAGACGGGACCAGCGATTTTCGTTCCGTTCATGGGGGCCGTCATCGGGATCAAAGATACATTCCGAACGCCGAAACAAGAAGCAATCTTAGCCTACGGGGGTCCGCTCGCCGGACTGCTCTCCCTTATCCCGCTTTTGATTGGATATGCCGTGACAGGAAATGATTTTTGGCTCGTTATCTTCCACTTAGGTGCCCTGCTCAATCTATTCAATTTACTCCCGGTCAGTCCGCTCGATGGCGGACGGATTTTAGCTGGTCTGCCGATCGTCGTCTGGATTGCAGGACTCGCTGCCCTGATCGCCTACGGTCTCACCCATTTCAGCATCATCTTATTGTTGATCGCTTTCCTCGGCGGCAGTGCCGTCTGGAAACGGTACCGTTTTGCGAAACAATACGAAGACAATCAATCCGTCCTGATGTTGTACCGGGCAGCCCGCAACCGTGTTTTACAAGCAAAAGCGGAACAGGAACAACATCCAATCGCTGAACCGGCTGAGAGCGATCAACTCGACTCAGGTGAGACTACAGTCTCCGCTACATCGAGCTATGATCCGATTGCATGGACTTTGCGCCATGACTTGCAAAGTCTGCGGAGTGCAAGTCCGGAAGAAGCAAAACCAGCTGCTGACGAACTCTTACGCTATCAATATGATTCGGCGAATGATTACGATGCCTTGCTGCGTCGACTCGACCAACGCATCGAACCGTTGCTTGAAGCGGAAAAATCGGTTGAGTACCACCAGATGCCGAAAAAACAACAAGCGATTACGTTAGTTGCCTATTTGGCACTCGGAGCGATTCTCTTCCTCGCTTTCGAATACTCAAAAGGCTATTTACCGTTACCCTCTTAACGCGCAAACACTCCGTCACTGTACTGTTGTCGGAGTGTTTTTGTTTTCATACCGATTCGTCACAAGGATAGAACAGTTCCTCTTTGCACATTGCCTGGAGTGATTTCTTGCATCTGCCGACCCAAGCGACTAGTCTGAGTAAAAGCCAACGTACTTACCTTAAAGGAGGCTCTCCTACCGATGAATAAGAATACTGCCCAACTGGGAGATGCACCCATCAATAAATTATTGATTGGATTATCGCTCCCGGCGATGATTGGTATGCTCGTCACTGCGCTCTATAACATCGTCGATACGATTTTTGTCGCCCAAGGAATTGGGACGATTGCTGTCGCTGCCGTCGGAATCGCGTTTCCCGTCCAACTCGTTTTGATGGCGATTGCTAATTCACTTGGAATCGGCGGCGCCGCGATTGCCTCCCAACGACTCGGTCAAAAAAATTTAATCGGAGCCAGTCGCGCATATGCAAATGTTTTGATGGTCGTGTTCGTCGTCAGTATGCTCGCCATCGTCTCCGCCTTCATCTTCGTCGAGCCATTGTTGCGTGTCTTTGGAGCAACCGATGAAATCATGCCGTACAGCATCGATTTCTTGCGTGTTTTGCTGTTCGGTTCCCCATTCTTCATGTTGACGATGGCATCAAGTGCGATGTTACGGGCGGAAGGACGCGCGAACTACCAAATGCGTGTCATGTTGACAACTGTCGCCATCAATACGATTTTGACTCCTTTATTCATCTTCGGATTCGATTGGGGCATTAAAGGGGCGGCACTCGGGACCGTCGTCGCTCAAATCGTCGGTTCCATCTTGATTTTCCGATTCTTCTTTACGAAACAGAAAAAGACAAGTCTCCTATTAGACCGTGAAGCCTTCCGTTTTGAACCAAAGCTCGTTGTCCGGATGTCGCAAATCGGTTCGTCGTCCTTCATCATGCAAGTCTCCCAATCCGTTTTGTTCATCACCGTCAACCATATGCTCGTCCGATACGGGGGGACGACGGAACTTGCGACCTTCGCCGTCATCAACAAGTTCATGGCGCTCGTCGGGATGCCGATCATGGGAATCGTCCAAGGGATGCAGCCGATCGTCGGCTACAACTTTGGTTCGAAACAATTCGACCGCATGTCGCTCGCCATCAAACTTGCGATGCGGTACGGTCTGTCATTATCGATTACACTTTGGTTATTGATTCAACTCTTCCCACGGTTCTGGGTCGGAATGTTCACGAATGATACCGCACTGCTCGATGATGGTTCGACCGCGATGCGGATTCTTTTCGCCGTCTCGTTTGTCTATGGGATTCAGATGATCATTAACGGCATGTATCAATCACTCGCGAAAGCCCGTGTCGCGCTTTTCCTTTCTTTATCACGTCAAACACTTTACACGATTCCACTCGTGTTGATTTTACCGATGTTCTTCGGCGTCAGCGGTGTCTGGTTCGCCTTTCCGATTGCTGACTTGATGGCAGTCCTGACTGCGAGTGTCTTTGCTTATCGCGACCGGGTCATGCTCTTTAAGCCCCAAGAATATACAGACCCAGCACCTGAAGCCGTTCAAGCTAAATAATTATCATCGCCGTCCCGTTCACATGTCATGTGGGCGGGTTTCTTGAGGAAAAAAAGATGCTTGGGCCGAAATACGAACATGCATTCTAAGTCTGAATACGGTATGCTCTAAGAAAAGGAGTGATGATTATGGTACAACCCTATACATTAGCCATCGACTTTGAAACAGCGAATCGAAACAGTCGCAGTATTTGTGCATTCGGTTGGTCTGTCCTCGCGAACGGTCAGGTCGTTACGAGTAATCAAGTCTTGATCAATCCAGAAGAAGAATTCGATGCCGGAAATATTCGGGTCCATGGCATCCGTCCGAGTGACGTTTGGAACGAACCTGCTTTACCGGAAGCGATGGAACAACACGGCTTATATGATTTGATTGCCGGTGCCGAACTGATTGTTGCACACAATGCAGCATTTGACATGGGTGCTCTGCAAAAAGCAATTCAAAAGTATGACTTGTATCAAATCCCCGCATTTCGATATGGCTGCACCGTCAAGCTATCCCGTAAACTTTATCCGTGGCTGCCGAATCATAAATTGAACACGATGGCCGAGTTTTTAGGTGTATCGTTTAAACACCACGATGCAAAGGAAGATGCCTACATTTGCGCATTGTTGCTAAACGATATGCTCGACCGGACAAATCTTGACCATCCCGTCACCCTCCACGAATTTTGTGGTGTACGAATGGGACAAGTCGCTTATTAATTCTTATTTCATAGGCGATTTGTTCGGATAAAATAAGATGACGCTCATGGTTGCTTTTCGCTTTGGAAGCGATCCACGACGGAACGCGCTTTAAAACGTCTGCATGCTAAAAGGAGGACTCGACTACATCGTCGAATCCTCCTTTTTTAAGTCCGTTGTTTAGTTTGTTGTTTGTTTAATCGGGAACCAGCCTGGACGGCTAATAATTCCTTGCCACAGTGCATCTGGCATCACGAGTTCTGCTTGTGTTGTTGGATCAAGTTCTGTCCGAATCGACGCGACGTCTCCTGCTTCGACTTTTTCGACCCAGTTCGGTTCCATGATTAATTCACGACCGAGTGCGACGAGTGGCACTTCTGTTAAGGCACGTTCGACTTCTTCTGGTGTGTGGAGTGATCCGACACCGATGACTGGAACTTGTTGTCCCACACGCTCTTGAACGAGTGTGATTGGTGAACGTGTTTCGTTTTCATCACGAATCGAACCAGCAAAGAAGTCCATGACGGAGACGTGCAGGTAGTCTAAGTCTTTTTTAGCGAGTACATCAACGAGCTGCATTGTGTCTTCTAGTGTAATCCCCGGGTTTTCGATTTCTTCTGGTGAGAAGCGATATCCGACGATGAACGATGGGTCTTGTTTTGCGACCGCTTCGACTGCATCGACGACAGCAAGTGGGAATGCCAAACGTTTTTCGAGGTTGCCCCCCCATTTGTCATCACGACGGTTTGAGTGTGGTGAGACGAATTGTTGAATCAGGTACGTATTTGCACCATGAATTTCAACACCATCAAATCCAGCTTCCATCGCGCGACGTGTCGCTTGACCGAATGCTTCGATGATAGCTTCGACTTCTTCTGCTTCGAGCGCACGTGGTGTCATGGCGCCTTCACGTTCTGGCGCTACAGCACTCGCGCTGACTGTCTGTCCGCCGACGAGTTCTGGTGGTGCCATCCGGCCTGCGTGGAAAATTTGAAGAATGGCTTTTGCGCCTTTGTCTTGGATCGTTGTTGCAAGACGTTTTAAGCTTGGAATCAGTTCATCACGCTCTGCGCCGAATTCATTCGGGAAACCTTGTCCATCCGCTGTGACGTTGGCACAAGCTGTGATGACTGCACCGACGCCACCTGAACGTGCTGCATAATAAGCGAGTTCCGCTTCCGAAACTTCACCATTCTCTTCTGCCGCATAGTTTGTCATCGGCGCCATCATGACACGGTTTTTCAGTGTCACTCCGTTTGGAAGTGTAAACGTATCAAACATCTTTTCATTAGCCATTGAAACATATCCTCCTCTGAAATCTTAACTTGAATATCGTCAGTATACGCTCGGACTTTTCAAAATGCCTAATGATGTGCCTAGCCAATCTGCTCGCTTGTTTAGTGGAACTTCGTTTGACGTTTCCGTCGACCGCCCGGCCACCACCAGTTCCAGTGTCCGAATAACTTCATCAAGGCTGGAACTAACAGCATCCGAACAATCGTCGCATCGATGAAGATCGCGAGCGCAATCCCGACACCGAGTTGCTTAATCGGGCTGACACCCGTGAAGGCAAACGCTCCCGTGACGACGATCATGATCAAGGCAGCCGATGTGATGATTTTACTTGTCTTCGCAAGCCCCATTTCCGTCGCGACGTCATTGTCACCCGTCTCGTCATAATATTCTTCCATCCGTGAAACTAAGAATACTTCATAGTCCATCGATAGACCGAATACGAGCGAGAAGATAAAGACCGGCGTCAAAATGCCAATCGTTTCTGCCGGAAAAACGAGTCCTGATTCAAATAAAATGACGAGCAATCCGAATGTCGCACCGAGACTGAGTAAGTTCATCAAAATCGCTTTAATCGGAATTAAGATCGAGCGAAACGCAATCAATAAAATCAAGAACGTCGCGAGTAACACGACACTGAGCGCAAGCGGCATCTTGTCATAAATCTCATCGTAGATTTCTTGATTGAATGCGGCAGGACCACCAATCGTAAAGCCCATTTCCCGGACTTTCCTGACCCAGTCCTGCGAGGCTTGATCACCGGGGTCACCGGCTAAATTGACGTTCACCCGGGCGACGTCCGCGTCAAACGCAATCCAAGGGGTCAACTGTTGTTTCGCCTGCTCGATTTGAACGGCTTGCTGCAAATCGAGTCCGTTCTGCTCGGCTAAGGTCGCGCCGGAAATTACTTCTTTCACACCGCTATCTGCTTGAAACTGTCGTGTCGCGTCCTCGAGACGACTGAGTCCTGCTTCAGACGAAAAGTCCCCCTCGACTAACACGACTGCGTCGGTCCCGTCATCCCCAAATGTCTCTTCCCATGACTCAAAAGCAAGCCTTGATGCATAATCTTCCGGCAGGGCACTCGCTTGCGGAATGTTCAACTCCAAGTCACGTAACGGAATCAAGCACGGGACGAGTAATATCAATGAAAATACCGTAATCGCAACAGGACGCTTCATGACGAAGCGCGCCAGATTTCGCCAGCGTTGCTCACCACGATCCGAGCCGGACTTAAAGATCCGTCCTTTTTCTAATCCTGCACCGAACAGTGCGAGTAAAGCAGGGAGTAACGTGATGGCACTAATGACCGCACCCAGTACCGAGACGAGCGTCCCGATTGCGACCGCTTGAAAGACATCGACATCGATGACTAACAGACCAGCGAGCCCGACAAAGACGCAAATTCCAGAAAATAAAATCGAACGACCGGCTGTCGCGACAGAGACTTCTGCTGCCCGCGCAATCGAATACCCTTTGCCCTGTTCCTCTCGAAAACGATTGACGTAAAGCAGTGAAAAATCGATTCCGAGCGCGAGTGAGATCATCGCGACGGCGTTTAGAACGAAAATGGATAACTCTTGTTGTCCCGCGACAAAATAGAGAATCCCGGCACCGAAGATGAAGGTGACGAGTCCCATGATGAGCGGTAAGACAGCTGCCAAGGGCGTCCCGAAGACGATAAGTAAGACAAGTAAAGCCGCTGGAACACCAATCAATTCAGCACGAACCAAGTCGTTTTTCGAGGCCGTATTCAAGTCGTCGACGATCAGTGGTTCTCCAGTTAGACGGACAGTTACATCATTCGGAACATCCAGCTTGTTTTCGATGGCTTTTGCCCATGTCCGTTCGATGTCCGGTGTCCCGACCGTAAGATATCCTTTGCCGTCCCGAATCGCTTGTGGATTTTCGGTTGGTCCAACGACCTGTCCGACTCCTTTGATGTCACGAAACAACGTGACATGCCGCGTCATTTCTTTGCGAATCGTTTGTTCATCCCCTTCAAACAAGACGATGATTTGATGGGGGTCTTGCTTAAATTCTTGTTCTAACACCTGCTCCACTTGTTGAAATTCCCCGTCACGGGTGAAGCCGTTCCCTTTCAATTGATCGGGTAACTGAAGGGCGAAATACCCAAGGACAATCAGTGCAATCAACCAGACGAGACTGATGCTTTTTCGAAAACGAACAATCTTCTGACCAAGACGTTCCATCTGTCGACTCCTCCTTTTTTCTACTTAGACAGCAAAAACATCCTTCGTACGATCGACAAAGGATGTGTTTACGTCTTGTGAAAAATTTGAACCCACGTGTTTCCGAAATTCGGTGACGTCGAAACGATTGCTAGTCGTCTTGCCTGTTCGTCAAGCAACAGACTTTTTAACAATACGGACGACTGACACCCTTCAAATTTAAACTTTAATTGTTTGTCCTCATAGAGGTAAAATCGTGTCGCATCCGTGACAGAAAACAATTGTTTCTGACTATCGACGAGTGAATATTCTTCATAGTCCGAGAACGGGATGACTTGTTCTTCTTGCTTGACCGCATCCCAAATGACGTATCGCGTCTGATCGGGATCGTATGAGATGATCGTCGCCGGCGCAATAAATCGTTCGAACGTCAACTGTTCATTGTATCCACGCTCGACGATGCGCCCTAATAAAGGGGCTTCGTCATAGTCTGAAAAAGTTCCTGCTTCCGTTATCAAATCAAAGCGGACGATATCCGTTTCCGCTGCGTATAAGAACAGTTGATTGCCACTCCACTCATACAGGTTACTAAACCAAGCATCCGCCCAGATATCCGGGCGATTCATATATGTTATCTGACCATTCTTTAAATCAAGTAATCCGAAGACAATCGTTTCTTCGAAGACGATGAACGCACGACTTCCATTCGGTTCGAGGTACCACGTGAATGGAACATAAGCACAGGCTGTTTCCCAAACTATTTTTAAATCTGCATCGCATTTCGTAAATCCTCCTTGCTCTCGAAACAAGACGAATTCCTCTCCTACTCGTTCAAATAACGATACCGATTCATGGAGCAACAGCTCAGCCGCTGGTTTATACATATACATCACTTCCTACCTCCTACGGTATCAACCTTATTGATTTCTAGCTACTGTCGATGCGCTCGCGTTGTATGTCTTGTATACTAGAACCAATCATCAAAAGGAGGATCTTTCATGAAACCATTACAACTTTCTGCTGACACGGCAGTCGAGCTCGCGAAGCGTCTGAATGTACCACTCGAACAATTGATGCATATGCCGCGTCACATCTTAATCCAAAAGTTAGTCGAACTCGAGAGCGAACAAGCGGATGCTGCAACTGAATCAAGTGATGAGGAGACAAACTAAGCTCCACTTCTGACAAGCAGCACTCCAATCCCTACGAAAAAAGAGGCACTAGGCCTCTTTTTTTACGCTTGCGGATTATACTCCGACTTGCCGTACCGAAAGACATTGACGATTGCTTTCCCATCACTCGGATATCCATTCGGATGATCAATCGGAAAGAGTGAAAAGAAAACAAAGTAGAAGGAGAAATAAGCGAACTGATACGTAAAGATCGATGCTTCGAACACTCCGGCATAAATCAATCCGTTGACGATTAAAATACCTGCAACGTTCGCTAACGAACCACCCAAGTACACCATGATGTTCGTAAATTTATTTTCATGCCGGAGTGCCTCATACTGGCACCAGCCATCCCAAAAGTAAATTCGATTCAAACGAATCGGTCCGACACGTACCAAGGACTTGCCTGACCCAATATTGATTTCCATATTTCCTCCGAACAATCGTGCGAAGAAATAATGCCCCATTTCATGAATTAATGTCACAATCGGTAATAACAGAAAAAACGATAAGAAAAATTTCCAGATATCATCAAATCCAAACATGCTGACGCTCCCTTTCAGAAAACTAATCCTCTAAATACTACTTAATCTATTTTCCCGCATCAGATGAATTAAAACTGGATTATCTAAAAAGAATTAATACGAAAAGATGACAGCCGCAACGCGACTGCCATACTAGGTTACTCTTTTTTTCGACGTTTGTTTGCTGCATATAAGAGACCGATGATCGTCAATGCCGCGCCACCCGCGACCGCATACTTTTTATAGTCTGCTTTTCGCTCGGCCACTACGGTCGTCGTCAGTGCCGGAATCAATAATTCTCGTTCCTCGTGCAGACGAGGCGCATGGATTTTGACTGCCCCGTTTTCGACAAGCACTTCGAACTCACCACTTGGCAATTCAATCGTTACGTCTTCATCTGTCGCATTATGATAGACACGTTGACGCTCGACGTAACCTTCATATGTCCGCTTCAGCTCATATGCAATGATGCCTTCTCCTTCTTCTAGGAAGCGGAGATGTTTGCGAATCATCGCTGTATTTTCAAGACGGAACATCGGATATTGACGGCGCATCGCAATCAACCCTTTGACATATTCAACGGAAGAACTGAATGTCTCTGCCCGTTCATAATCGAGTCGATTCACGACTTCTCCCGCATTGAAGCTATCACGAATCCCATCCTTCGTCCGGAAGAACTCTTGACCCGCGTGGAGGAAGGGAATCCCTTGACCCGTCAAAATGATTGCATTGGCAAGCATTTGACGTTTGCGTCGTACTTCGTCCGTATCCTCCGGGCGTGAGACAGAGAGCTTGTCCCAAACTGTTAAGTCGTCATGTGCTTCGACATAGGAGACGACTTGGTTCGGCTCATCCGCAAAGCCTTGCGACGACACATTCCCAGCAATCCCGCGCTTGACTTCATTCGTCCGATCGAACGACCCACTGATAAAGCCGCGGTTCTCTGGTGTTTGGACATCACCTTTTAACCCGTCACGTAAGCCGTTATTGAAGTGTGCAATCCCCGGCATCTGCGGGGCATTGAAATAGTTCGCTTTTTGGTCGAGCGGTAACGGTGTATCAAGATCCCAGCCTTCACCGATGATTAAAATCGACGGGTCGATTCGATCGAGTGCATGACGAACTTGGTTCATCGTTTCGATATCGTGGAGTCCCATCAAGTCGAACCGGAATCCGTCGAGATGATACTCTTTTGCCCAGTACGTCACGCAATCGATGATGAATTTCCGCATCATGAAACGCTCAGAAGCTGTGTCATTGCCACAGAAACTACCATTCGAAAGCGTTCCGTCTGCCGCTTGACGGTAAAAATAACCCGGAACGAACTGACCAAGCGGAACCTTTTCTGCTTCATAGGTATGGTTGAAGACGACATCCATGATGACTCGGATTCCACGGTCATGCAGTGCCTGGACCAATTCTTTGAGCTCACGGATGCGTGCTTTCGGATCATCTGCGTTTGATGAATAGGAACCTTCCGGTGCAAAGAAATTGACCGGATCGTATCCCCAATTGTAATTATCCGGATCGTTTGGTGCTGCTTCGTTGACCGAACCGAAATCATAGATAGGAAGTAATTGGACGTGCGTCACACCTAAATCAGCTAAGTAGTCGAGTCCCGTCAATCCACCATTTTTCGTCCGCGTACCTGCTTCCGTCAATCCGCGGAACGTACCTCGTTCGACCACACCACTCGCCGGATGACTTGTCGCGTCGCGAACGTGCAACTCATAAATGACAGCATCTTGTGACGAATGGAACATCGGTCGCTCCTCAATCCAACGGTCCGGTTGTACGCTGGACGGATCGATTAATGCACCACGCTTTCCGTTCGTTCCGACTGCTTTTGCATAAGGGTCGACCGCTTCGACTTTCTGACCGTCGACGATGGCTTGAAATGTATAAAAATAACCTTCATACACAGCACGATCGAGTTCTGCGACGAATGTCCCCCGTTCAGCGGCTGACAGTTCGACTTCCTCTACTTTTCTTGCACGCAGCGTCCGGTACAGACGGATGACCACACGTTCCGCCGTCGGTGCCCACAATCGAACACGAATCGTCGTCTCTTCAAAAGTCGCACCCAAGTCCATTCCTCTATAGGCATAACGCTCATCCATCTCCTTTGGCGTGAGCGTCAACATATCTGCTGTTTGTTTCAAAGCCATGCACCCCTTTCATTTCATGGTATTCATTATAACAAAATTTCAAAGTGGTGGACGCTTCCGCTGTTCCTCTCTAAAATAGAGAATAGAACGAAAGGGGAGATGCCATATGGCAGCAAAAGATAATTCATTTGATATCGTGTCACAAATCAACATCGAGGAAGTCAAAAACGCGATGCAAGTCGCACTGAAGGAAATTACGAACCGCTTTGATTTTAAAGGTTCGAAGAGTGACATGAAACTTGAGAAAGAGGATTTAATCCTCATCTCGGATGACGACTTTAAACTCGATCAAGTCAAAGACGTCTTGACGACGAAGTTGATTAAACGCGAAGTCCCGACAAAGAACTTACAGTATGAAAAAGTCGAACAGGCAGCCGGGAATACGGTGCGTCAACGCGTCATCCTAAAAAGCGGAATCGACCGTGATGATGCGAAAAAAATCAATAATGCCGTCAAAGAATCCAAATTAAAAGTCAAAACGCAAATTCAAGATGACCAAATCCGTGTCACGGCTAAATCGCGTGATGACTTGCAACAAGTCATGCAGATCGTCCGTGAGTTACCATTATCTGTCGACGTCCAGTTCATCAATTTCCGTTAAGCAGCAAAAATCCCTTTCTCCAAGTCGGAGGAAGGGATTTGTTTATGCTCATTGCGCTGTATATCCACCATCAAGGACGACGGCTTGACCTGTCACGCCAGCTGCTTTATCACTTGATAAGAAAATTGCATAATCTGCGATTTCTTTCACTTGCAACAAACGCTGTTGTGGAACGAGCGGGTAGATGACTTCTTCTAAGACAGACTCAAGTGGTACGTTCCGCGTTTCAGCGAGTGAAGACAATTGTTTTTGGACGAGTGGTGTATCGACGTAACCCGGGCAAATCGCATTGACCGTAATACCGGATGTCGCACCTTCAAGTGCTGCTACTTTCGTTAAGCCAATCACGCCATGTTTCGCACTGTTGTATGCAGCTTTCCCGGCGAAGCCAATCAAACCATTAATGGATGACATGTTAAGAATCCGTCCGAATCCTTGTTTTTTCATAATCGGGAACACGTATTTCGTATAGAGGAATGGTGCTCGTAACATGATGCTCTGCATCAAATCAAACGTCTCTGTCGAGAAGTCTTCGATTGGTGAGACGTGTTGCATGCCGGCGTTATTGATGACGATATCAATTTTTCCGTAATGCGCCATCGTCTGTTCGATACTCGATTTAATCGCCGCTTCACTCGTTACGTCACCCGCGACCGCAAAAGCGTCAAAACCTTTATTCGTCAGTGCTTCTGCTGCACTTTTTGCTGCCTGCTCCTGCAAGTCGACGATGACGACTTTGGCACCTTCCGCCGCAAATTCTTCAGCAATTTCAAGACCGATTCCACTTGCTGCTCCAGTAATTAACGCTACTTTTCCTTCAAGTTGTTTCATTGTTATCTACTCCTTCTTTACGGTTTCACTTCTTTTACTGTACGCTTGCAAAAACAATAATAAAAATGAATCCTTATTATGCTATGTATAACCATTAGGAATAGGAGGAAATACGATGGATTTTCGACAACTCGAATATTTTACTGAAGTCGCCCGGTTTAAAAGTTTCACGCGTGCTGCCGATTATCTTCATGTCACGCAACCGACTTTAAGTAAGATGGTCCGCAGCCTTGAAGAAGAACTCGATATTGCACTATTTGATCGCAGTAAACGGCAAATCGTTTTGACAGACGCTGGTGAAACACTCCTTCTTGAAGGTGAAAAAATCTTACATCAACTTTCTGATCTCCCCTCTCATCTCTATGACGTAATGCACTTAACGAAAGGAACCATTCGAATCGGACTTCCTCCGTTAATCGGTTCACTCTTTTTCCCCCGTCTGCTGCATAAATTTTCAGAACAGTATCCGATGGTGACAATCGATATCGTCGAGGCCGGCGGTCACGCCTTAGAGAAAGCCATCGTCGCGGGTGAGGTCGATTTAATTGCGACCGTCTTTCCTGCAGATGAAAACTTGACGGTTTACCCCTTTATGGAAGAAGAGCTGCACCTGTTTTTACCGGAACAGCATCCGCTCGCTTCACGCGCTTCGATCGCGTTAGAAGAAGTTTCACAGATGCCGTTCGTTTTGTTTAATGAAACCTTCTCTCTCCATAACGTCGTTTTAAACGCCTGCCGAACAGCTGGTTTTGAACCGACTGTCACACATGTCAGCTCTCAGTGGGACTTTCTTTGTTTGCTCGTCGCAGAAGAAAATGCAGTCACACTCCTTCCCCGCTCGCTTGCGCAGCGGATTCAAGTCAACGGGGTCAAAACAGTTCCGTTAGAAACTCGGGTACCCTGGCAATTAGGTGTCGCTGTCCCGACCGGACGTTATCAGTCGTATGTCACACGGGAGTGGATTCGTTTCGTCCAAGATTCTTATTCACAAAAAGAATGATATGTATAAAAACCATGTATTTGTAGCATGGTTTTTCTTTCGTTATGATGGGATGTATCGTTACTTCAGAAAGGAAGTTATTTACTATGTCAACGCATGAAACACGTCACGAAGTCGGTCTCAAAAAATTAAGTGAGTTCACAGATGCGAATTCAGCTCAATCCACACATGATAAAATCTCAGAGTCATTAAAAGACATCGCACCTGCCGTCGGCGAATGGATTACAGATTTTGCTTACGGTGAAGTGTATAGTCGCACTGGACTCGGGAACCGTGACCGTGCACTCGTCACAATCTCGACGCTCGTCACACAAGGAACAGAACCGCAACTTGCCTTACACATCAACACGGGGTTAACAGCCGGTCTCTCAGGAAATGAAATCGTCGAAGCCATCATGCACCTCGTTCCCTATACAGGTTTCCCGCGTGTCTTAAATGCCCTTGAAGTCGCAAAAACTGTTTTCGCAGAACGTGGTATCACTGTCGAAACGGACTAAGCGAACGGAGGATGGACAATGCATCTGGCAGGGTATAATCCTATTACAAGGGAGAGATGCTAGATGCAATATGCACTGATTGCCGATTTGCATAGTTCATTTTCAGATACGCGCGCCGTGCTACAGGATATCCGTAAACGTGCTCCACAAGCGACGATTTTTTCGCTCGGCGACGTCCATGAGTGCCATATCGGCAAAAAGAGAGCACGCCGTCACACTTTTGAGTCCATCTCTGATGTCGTGACGCTTGATTTCGACTATGTTGCGCTACTTGATTTCGAAACATTACTCGGGAACCAAGAAGAACGGATTTTCTCAATCGTCCCAACCGGCGTGTCCGGACTGCTTGATCGACTCCGGTCGGTTCCCCGGACAAAGCAAGTGGGTGACGATGTCCTGTTTTTACACGGTGATCAGTTCGAGTGGAGTTATACGTTAGTACCGAACACCTCCCAATTCGAACAACGACTATTGTTTTTCGGTCATAGTCATCAACGTGGTTTGTTTCGCGACGGACGCCGGTTGTCGACGCAACTGGACGTTCCGATTTCCATCAAAAAAGAGCGGTATGCTGTCAATGTCGGTCCTGTTCTCGTCGAGCGAGAATGGTTGCTCTACGACACACAGGAAGAATCCATCGTCTACCGCCAAGCATGATAAAAAGACCCTCGGGTTAAAAGCTGGAGTCATCTCCATGCTTTCATCCGAGGGTCTTTTCTGATTACAGGTAACGGACGAGTGAAGCTTTCACTAAATCGACCTGCGTTAATTCATGTTTCTCGACGAATTTCTCGACGACACGACGTACTTCTCCTTGACGACGGACGAAGCTTGTCGGAACCGGTGTTTTGCCGACAAGTTGTTCGTATAACGTCGTCAATTGATGATCATCGATGACGGTTGTCATCGAATCGAGGAACAATAAGACGTGGAGACGGTTGAGATAGTCCCATGGCTTGTCTTCCGACCGGAATTCATTCCGGGCCAACCATTTTTTAAGACCAATCGCATCGATTTCACTGAGTGTTTCCTTCGAACGTGGTGCTTTCCAAAGCGCTAAAAGTTCACCTAATTTTTTACGCGTTTGTTTTTTACCCATGAAAAATTCGAAGTTCACTTTCGTTTCGAGTGCATCTCCACTAACAGGTGCGATTAAATCGGCACCTGGTGCTGTCACGACATCAAAGATGAAGTCGACAGACTCTCCAGGCAACCACGTTGCCACTCTCCCGTGAAAATCAGCGATGAACGCAATCGCTTCTTTCATGTCTTCGTTCTTGATTCGTTCTGCTGCCTGCTGCAACCGTTCGTTTGTTTCTTTATTCATATGCTAACCCCATCTTTAATTTGATTTTATTACATTTCTTCTGGAGCGCCGACACCGAGGAGGCGTAGACCTTCCGTCAATACAATCGTAACCGATTTCACGAGTGCAAGGCGAGATTGTTTTGCCGCATCCTCTTCAAGGACACGTACTTGACCATAATATTTATTAAAGCTTTGCGCGAGATCGAGGACATAACGGCTGATGATTGATGGTTCACGACGCACGAACGCCCGGTCAATGACTGCCGAGAATTGGTTAAGCATCGAGACGACCCCCCAGGCATAATCGTCAGCACTTCCGTCGAAGGCTGCACCATCGTAGCCGCCTTTACGGAGTAACGAGTTGGCACGGGCATTTGTGTACTGAACGTATGGACCCGTCTCCCCTTCGAATTTCAACATCTGCTCGAGATCGAACTCGATATTGTTCATGCGTTCATTTTTAAGGTCATGGAAGATGACTGCGCCGACGCCGACTTGTTGTGCTGTTTGGTCGGCATTCGCAAGGTTCGGATTTTTCTCGGCGATATTTTGTTTTGCGACGTTGATTGCATCTTGAAGGACTTCCTCAAGCAAGACGATCCGCCCTTTACGCGTCGACATCTTTTTGCCATCTTTCATGATAAGCCCGAATGGTACATGGTGCATGCCGTCAACATTATCAAAACCAAGCTTTTTCAAAACTGCAAACAACTGTTTGAAATGGAGCGCTTGTTCTCCGCCGACGACATAAAATGCTTGTTCGAAACGATACGTTTCGAGGCGATAGACAGCCGCTGCCAAGTCGCGTGTCGCGTAAAGCGTCGCGCCATCTTTTTTCTTGATCAGCGCGGGTGGCATACCTTCTGCTTCAAGATCAACGACCATCGCGCCTTCAGACTCGACGAGCAGTTCTTTTTCTTCTAATAAGTCAATGACATGCTGCATTTTGTCATTATAGAAGGCTTCTCCGTTCAGGCTGTCGAACTTTACACCAAGCATGTCATAAACACGGCTGAATTCGACGAGTGAGACTTCACGGAACCATTTCCAAAGAACGGTTGCCTGTTCGTCACCTTGCTCGAGTTTTTTGAACCAGGCCCGACCTTCATCTTCAAGTTCCGGCTTACTTTCTGCTTCTTCATGGAACCGGACATAGAGTTTCAATAGTTCTTTGATTGGCTCAGCCCGGACATCTTCTTCTTTACCCCACATGTTGTAAGCCACCATCAATTTACCAAACTGCGTGCCCCAATCACCTAAGTGGTTGATCCCAACGACGTCATATCCTTTTTTACGTGAAATTTGGTTCAACGCATTTCCGATGACCGTCGAACGCAAATGTCCCATCGAGAACGGTTTTGCGATGTTTGGTGAAGAGAAGTCGGTGACAATCGTCTTCCCATTCGACTCACTTGATCCGTAGTCCGCTTTTTCGTTTAAGACACGATTGACGATTTCTTGTGAGACGACCTCACGGTTCAAGAAGACGTTGACGTATGGTCCGACTGGTTGAACGTTCGCAAAGAGTGGATTATCGATTTTTTCAGCGACATCTACTGCAATCATGTTGGGTGCTTTGCGGAATGCTTTCGCCAACAAGAAGCAAGGGAATGCGAGATCTCCGTGGTCTTCATGTTTCGGTTGTTCAATCAGTTGCTCAATTTGTTCAAGTGTCAATGCGTCTCCGATGACTCCTTGTAAAACTTCAGCATATTGTTGTTTGTAGCTCATTGTATTACCTCCAACAGTTTATTTTTTCCAATAAAAAACGCCCTTTGCGCAACTCGCAAAGAGACGGAATGACCGCGGTACCACTCTTCTTGGTGTCGTTTTCGACACCCACCTTAATTGGGGATAACGGGGTTCCCCCGGCTACGCCTGATCGTTACGATTCGGATAGCGTCTCTGAAGTGCGTTTCACGATTTCTTTGTCCATTCAGGCTTCCACCGTTTCCTGATTCGCTGGCTGACAAGATAAAACCGTTACTTTCTTCGTCATCGACGATTTGATATCTTTCACATTATACGCAATGACTCGATTTCTCTCAACCTTATTTTTTTGTAAATCACTTATCATAATTTCCACAAATCGGGTATAGATACAGAAGGATCGCCACAGAGAGGGGTCTATTCCGCTATGGTTTACTATCGAAAAGTAGCACGTATGAGCTGGATCACTTTAGCACTTATTGTTGTTTTGCTGTTTCTTGCATCGCTTGCCTTTCCCGTCCATATGAACCCAGCGATATCGCTTGGAAATGCAAGTTATCTTCTCATTTTAGTCCTCCTCTTCCAATTCGATAACATCCGCCGTGGTGGGATTTATTATACATTTCAAGAAGGTATTATTTTATTCATTTTTCTTAATTACGGTTTATTGATTGCCGTCATTTTGAGTCAACTCGGTGTCCTGATTTTCCAATTATTTTCGCATAAAAAAGAAATTCGTATAAAACGATTCATCTACCTGTACCCCGTCAACGTCTTATTCGACATCGTCTATATCTCAGTTCCCGCCTCCGCTTACTTGCTACTTGGAGGTCCGACCGGCCCGGGCTTTACTTATACCGAATCACTTATCCCGTTTGTCGGTTATCTGGTGGGTGTCTTTCTTATTTCCTATCTTCAATGCCGATTCGTCAATCGTTTCTTAAACTTAAGGTATGACTGGACCCGCCTCATCCGACTTCAGACACTCGTTTACGGAATCAGTATTTTAAGCGCGCTTCTCGGGATTTGGTTTTATGATGAAAACCCGTTAGTTGCTGCGACTGTCTCGACTTTAATTTTATTCTTATTCAAGCAACTCCTACAACAGCGTGGCGCATCCTTACAAGCTACACACAACGCTAAACGGTTCGACGATGCGAAGGAACGGTTGCTCGTTTCACGCTTTGAACGGGAAGCGATTGAATCCTTACTGATTGATTTACCTCATCTGATTGATTTCTCCGACGGCTGGCTTTCTATTCAGCAGCAACGAAAACAAATCATCTATGACATTCGGACAAAAAAGACAGTTGATGTCTTACCTTTATTTCATACGCTATCGGCGAATGATCTGCGGACTCCGATTCTCTATGGCCTTCGGTTCGACTGGGGAAATGATGTCCAACTCTCGCTTCCCGTCGATCGGCATTCGATGCTCGCGATTCCTTCCATCACAAGTGGAGAAGTCGATGTCTCAATCGTTTTATTTCATCAAATAGCTGATGCTTATGATGAAGCAAAAGCGGATGAAATTTCTCGCCTGCTTCGAACATTTTGCCGCGTACTCGAGCGTTCCCAAGAAAACTTTCAATTGTATGCCGAAAGCCGGACGGATGCCTTGACCGATCTCCCGAACAGTCGTGCTTTTTATGAAGAGGGGGCACGCCAGTTTGCTTCCGAACACTTTCCGCTGTCGATCATCCTGTTTGATATCGACCACTTTAAATACGTCAATGATACGTACGGACATAAAGTCGGGGATCTCGTCTTACGTGAGCTCGGAAGACGGATTAAATACGTCATCCACCGAAACGATCCCGTCTTCGCGGCACGTTATGGGGGGGAGGAATTCGTTGTTTTGATTGCGGATTGCTTACAAGACCAAGCAATCTCCATTGCTGAAGAAATTCGTCACGCCGTTCTCGATCGCCCCTTCATTGTCGACGATCACCATCTCTCTATTACCGTCAGTCTTGGCGTCGATACAGTAGAACATCCTTACCAACGCACATTTGAAGAATCATTACGTCAGGCAGATCACGCACTGTATGTCGGCGGAAAACACAATGGTCGAAATTGTACAGCCCACTACGCTAATCTTTGAAAGGTTGTGTTTAACGTGTCTATTACTGAAATCGAGTTATCGCTTCCGATGAGTCAACAACGGCGGACATTACGGATTTATCGTCCCCCTGAGGTCGCGACGGATGTTGCATTACCCGTCATCTATATGCATGACGGACAAAATGTCTTCAGTGGTGCGAGTGCTTCCTTCGGTAAAGGGTGGGATGTTCATCTCGCCCTCCACGAAGTCGGTCTACAGGCAATGATCGTCGCCATCGATAGCCCGGATGACCCGATGGACCGGTACGATGAATATGCGCCTTGGACGGATGACGCGTTATTGATGCGAACCGCATATCCGTCACACCGGACGACGATCGGCGGAAACGGGAAAGCTTATATGGAATGGATTATCTATGACTTGAAACCGTACATCGATTCGCACTATGCGACGATTCCGACTGATACAACGATGATTGGCAGCTCGATGGGCGGCGTGATTTCCTTATATGGCCTATTTGCTTATCCGGAAGTGATCACGCGTGCCGCCGCCTTATCGACAGCCGGATGGGCGAACTTCTCTTCTTTACTTGAGTTCATCGAGCGAAGTCTCCCACTGTCTGACGCGCACCGTTGCTACATGGATATCGGGACAAAAGAAGTCAGCGGTCCGATGACGGAAGAAGATTATTTGCACACGAATGATGTCATCTCGGCGGCAGTACGTCAAAAAGTCGAGCAGATGCAATACAGCGTCATCGAAGACGGTATTCACCATGAGACAGCATGGGCGAAACGTATGCCGGACGTGCTCCGATTTCTCTTTTCATAAGAATTAAGTGTTAACGCATTTGAATCATCTGCGTGACACGTCTTTTTCAGTGGTACAACCTAAAAAGGATGATGTACGCTCTAACGAGCACACATCATCCTTTTTCATCTTATTTCACGAGCTCTTCAGTCAGTTCTTTTTCATAACGATTCCGCGGGTGTTCCCGGCATTCGTCGGAACATGAACGCATCACTTTTGGTTCACATTCTTCACAGCAGAAATGCTGACGATTACATTCCGGGTTCGCACAATTAACATAACGTGTTTCTGCCTTACCACAGTAGTAACACTCGGATACGACAGTCGGATTGACTTCATTGACAGGTACTTGAACGCGTTCATCGAACACGTACAGCTCCCCTTCCCAGTCTTCTCCACGCGTGACTTCATCTTTTCCGTACATGACGACGCCACCTTTCAGATGGAAGATGTCGTCGCTGTTTTGACGTTTACGGAAATAAGCCGTGAACTTCTCACAACGTACGCCACCCGTACAATACGTCAAGACTTTTTTCCCTTCGAACAAATGCTCATTTTCATCGAGCCACTGTGGAAATTCACGTGACGCCGCAACGTCGACCTTGACGGCATTCTTGAAATGACCGAGATCGTATTCGTAGTTGTTTCGGACGTCTAAGATGACGACGTCTTCATTTTGCATCATCTCTTTCCACTCAGCAGGCTCAAGGTAGGCTGCATTTTCTTTCGGGACATTAAACTCATCTTCAAAACGCCATGTGACGAGCTCTTTCTTGTAACGGACGAAGATTTTTTTGAATGTATGCTCTTCGACTTCATCGATTTTAAATTCGATGTCGCTAAAGCGCGGATCCGCTAATAAATCTTGCATATACTGTTCTGTTTGTTCGATCGTTCCAGAAAGTGTTCCGTTGATGCCTTCTGGTGCAATCAAGATTCTTCCTTTGATTCCGAGTTCCTTACAGTAGGCAAGGTGCTCTTTTGTTACCTGTTCCGCATTTTCAATCGGAACATACTTATAAAATAATAGTACGCGATAAGGTTTCATAATCCTCATTGGCCCCCATGTCAGTTTTTTGCAGTAAAACGAACGTTGGCGAACGAAGCGTCATAGCTAATAGCTAGCTGGGAACGCCTGCAAAACGCACCCATTTAAGTATAATACCAACTCCGATTCAATTGTACAATCGACAAATCCATGACACTTACGTCGTAATTCAATTCCCTTTCTGATGAGGAAAGAGGTAAAATAGAAATTAGCAGTTTAATTTGTAAGGAGGATTCCGAATGCTCCAAACTATCCGTCAATGGATCGAGCACATGATTGTATTTCTACAAGATCTTCCGGGTGGAGCTTCGACCGGATTGATTGCACCCTTCTTAGAATCACTATTCCCATTCCTCCCACTCGTCCTGATCATCTCCGCGAACGCGGCGACCTATGGTTTTTGGATGGGAGTGCTCGTATCTTGGGTCGGCAGCATGTTAGGTTCACTCGTCGTGTTTGCTTGTATCCGCTATTTATTTCGCCGTCCAGTCACCCGGTGGCTTGAAAATCATAAGGCAGCACAACACTGGATTGAACGCGTTCGTCACATGAGTCCGATTTCACTCGGATTTTTCTTTTCGCTCCCGTTCATGCCGGCCTTTATCATTACATCCATCTCGGCGATGATTCAGTTATCACTCCGGACGTATTTAATCGCAGCTGGCGCCGGACGCCTGATTGTCGTCATTTTGTTTTCTTTGATCGGCAAAGAGTGGTCAAGTTTTTTAGAAAGACCTGTTCGTCTACTGTTTCTTTTCCTGATCCTACTTGCGATTTGGGGAATCAGTCGCGGTATGGAAGAATGGATTAAACGCCGGGCACTCGCACGTCGTACGAAAAACTTACGTGAACTAGAAAATGTAATTGAAGGTAAGAACAAATAAACAATTCTCTCAAAAACACATGACTTACCCAAGTGTTTAATTTATTTCACTATCCGGATGGAAGATCGCTTACATGTGATGTTCCATCTTTTTTTGGTTATGCCACCCTTCTTTATGAATCAGATGTTATTTTAGTTCATGAAAGAACGATACCTGAACTACGCCTAAATCGACTTACGATTAAGAATAGGTCTTTTGAATCATTTTCATTTGCTATAATTATATAAAAATACCGTTCACACATTAGACATTATTGATAACGCTTACATTTAATTGGTAAGACCAATATCAGAATAATGTTCACGTTTCGACTCAATAAAATAGGATGGATTTTCCAACTTCTTCATTCCTATAATGAATCTATATTTACGATTCATCGACTCCCTAAGACGAGTATTCCTCTCGTCAGCAAGTCCGAGCATCGTCTCTCTTGCGCCCTCGTTCAATGTCACCGGTATCATTGAGCGTACGTAATTTTTGTACCGGAATCGATGGAGCGGCACCTGTCACTCCATCAAAAGAATAATCCCCTTAACGGCTCCTTCAACCCCCTTGAAGGAGCCGTTCCCTTTTACTTTCCGCTCCGCCCTTGCGATACTTAACGTACTATGGATTGTGAAGGGATGGACCTGCATGGAATTTTATTATTTTTTACCGCTTGGATTTTTTATTGGCATTATCTCTGGCTTCTTCGGAATCGGGGGCGGAATCATTTTGACGCCCCTCTTGTTGATTCTTGGATTTACCCCGAGTGTCGCCATCGCGACAAGCCTCATGTTGACACTTGGTTCAACCGTTTCCGGAACACTCTCTCATCTTCGTCTAAAAAACGTTGTTTGGCGTGATAGCCTCGTCATCGGTGGTGTCGGGATTATCGGTTCGACGATTGCAACGCCCCTCGTCCTTCGACTCGAAGAAGTCAACGGGGCACACCTCGTCATCTCGATTGTTTACATTGCTTTATTACTCTATTTCGCGAATAAGTTCCTTCGTCCAAAGTCGACGAACGGTTCGCAAGACGGATGGCGTAATCGTTACGTCGCTCTCGCCTTTACCGGTCTGTTCGCTGGTTTCGTATCGTCGCTACTCGGTGTCAGCGGGGGCTTCATCATCACGCCACTACTCGTCGGAATCGTCGGTTATGAACTGAAACGAGCGGTCGGGACAAGTATCGCCTCTGCCTTATTGATTGTCCTATCTGGACTCGTCAATTATACGGTGGCGAGTACGGATGTCGATTTGCTCGTCGGTGTCATGTTAATTATCGGCGCCTTACTCGGTGCACCGATCGGCGCCAAACAATTGGGACACTTCGAAAGTCCGTTCGTCAAAAAGTATTTAGGAATCTTTTACTTAACGGTCGCGACAAGCGTGCTGCTTGAAGTGTTAGGCTTTAATACAGCTTCGTTAATCGTCTTAGTGACCCTTAGCCTCGTCTTCTTAGTGACGTTACTCGTGTACAGCCGTAAACGTTCAGCATCCTCTTAACTGTTTCTCATATTAATAGCCGTCCCTTGCTAAAGGAGACGGCTATCTCGGCGTGTAGACACACTCTTACGAAGCGTACACATGTGATATCGAGACGGATTGTGCTCTAAACCGCCTGCATGCGCGGATTTCTGTCACGATATCACCTAAAAAGCGTCACGTTTCGTTGACTCCTACGGGAAAAAGTGCGTTTTTAACGCGACTTTCAGAGGCAGGCAAGACCCTGCTCGTTGTCCGTGAGGACCAAGGAGTAACGGCTTGCGCCTCGCCCTAGGAAAGCAACGAAAAAAGACGCTTTCTCTCCCGACAGCACGTTGTCTACAGTCTGTAATAGCCGTCCCCCGTAAAAAAGGGGACGGCTATTTTTTTCTATTTCTTGTTAAGCAACTTTTCGAATCGTACCGGCTTCGTACTCTTTTGTATGATCAATGACGATTTTCGATAATAATAACATCCCGATTAAATTCGGAATCATCATCAGACCGTTCGCAATATCAGCGACCAGCCACAACAATTCTAAATTTGCGATTGCTCCATAACAGGCTGCTAATGCAAAGATGACTTGGTAGAGGCGATTGAATTTCGTCGCACCACTTAAATATTCAAGACATTTCTCACCATAGACATACCACCCGATAATCGTCGAATACCCAAAGAAGAAAACTGAGAAGGCAACCGTCCATTGACCCAGTGGTCCAAGTACACTGGCAAATGCGGCCGATGTAAGTGCCGCCCCTGTCAATGAGCCGTCATGTGTGACACCTGATAACGTCCCTCCCGTCGGATCCCAAAATCCAGTCGTCATTAAAACGAGTGCCGTCATCGTACAAACGATTAACGTCACGATAAACGTACTCGTCATCGAAATCAATCCTTGTTCTGCAGGTCGTTCACTTTTAGCAGACCCGGCAATTAAAGCAGCTGTTCCCAGTCCGGCTTCGTTCGTAAAAATACCACGTGCGACACCAACCTGCATGGCAACCATGATGGAAACACCCGCAAATGCGCCGACTGGTGCCAGCGGCTGAAACGCATATTGTACAATCAGCCCTAACGCGGGAATGATTTGGTTCGCTTGAAGAACTAAAATAATGAGTGCCGCCACGATGTAGAGCAAACTCATCACAGGTACAAAAATCGTCGAGATTGAACTGACACGCTCAAGCCCACCACGAATCGAGAAATAGACAGCGACGGCTAGTACAACTCCAAAAGCAAGTAACGGAATGTGAAACGTCTGCTTCAATACCGTCGACATCGCATTCGCCTGGACCGTATTTCCGACGCCAAAAGAAGCAATCAGACCAAACAAGGCAAACGCAACCGCTAACGGCTTAAAACTTTTTCCAAGACCTTTCTCGATGTAGTACATCGGTCCACTGACAATTTCACCACGATCGTTTCGCTGACGAAATAAAATCGCTAACAGACTCTCGGCATACTTCGTCGCCATCCCGACGAGACCAATCACCCACATCCAAAAGATTGCACCTGGCCCCCCCATCGTCAAAGCGACGGCAATTCCGGCGATGTTCCCATTCCCGATTGTCGCAGCAAGTGACGTCATCAGCATTTGAAAGCTACTGATTTCCCCTTCACCATGCCCCGTTTTCGTCAATGCAAGTTGAAACGCTTGTTTTAACCGGCGAAACTGTAATCCTCGAAGACGAACCGTAAAATATAAGCCCGTCCCGACCAATAACACCATGCTCGGGATTCCCCAAATCCATGATGAAATCATTTGTAACACTTCCATCGCACTCCAAATCCTCTCTATCTCTATCTCTATCTCAGTTGACTCTGCCGCTCACCTTAGCATATTTTTGTTTATTCCTACAATATGAATCGATTGTTTTTGTGGTTATACACAAACGGTTGTATACTAAATATAAGGAATACGATAGAGAAAGAAGGAACTTCATTTATGTTAGAAGCAACGTACCATTCCCTCGATGATTTAGCAGAAGCGATCGGCCTCGCACTCAATGCACCGATAACGATTGAAGACCGCAATCATCGTCTGCTCGCCTACAGTACGCATACGACTGATACAGATCCTGCCCGTGTCGCTACCATCATCGGCCGCCGTGTCCCTGAATCCGTCATCGATCAACTTTGGAAAGATGAGGTCATCCAAAGCTTAGCGGCTCAAGATGATCCACTCGTCATCACTGCCCGGACGAGCGTTGGTTTGAACGACCGCGTCGCCATTGCCATTAAACAAGATATGGAGATTCTCGGTTACATTTGGTCAATCGCTCGCAACACTCCCTTCACGGCTTCAGAGCTAGGCGATTTAAAGAAAGGTGCCATGCTTGCACAACGACAGTTGCTTGCAATCGACATGCAAAAAAAACGGCAAGAAGAACAGACGGAGCAATTCTTTTTTGAGTTACTCCATGAAGAGTTACCCGAAAGCGAAATCCTAAAGACGTTCTCAAAACTTCATCTCGCTCCGCCGGGAATCAGTCGCTTAATGGTCATCCGTTTCCCGGAAGCCATTACGCCGCGTCTAGCCGATCGCCTCCGTTATTTATTGACGATTCAACAGACGGTACGTCCCCTACTGTATGCATACGACACGACAGATTTTATTTTGTGGATCAGCACAAACGATCGTGACATTCAGCATGAACGCATTCAGTTCGATGCTTTCATCCAGTCATTCCGCCAACTACTCGCCGAACGGTTTTCTTATACAGAATTTGTTGTATCGAGCAGTGAAGTTTTCACCGGCGTGCAGTCGATTCCAGAGCGTTACGAAGAAGCAGGTATCGTCTTACGTCTCAAAGACGCCTATCCTTTCGAACTTCAAAATGTGACACGATACGAGCGACTCGGACTATTCCAGTTATTACCCATCTTTTCAGAACGCTTACGGAGACGGACGGTTCGACTGGAAGAAATCGAACGTCTTCGCGCTTACGACTTGAAACACACAGCTTCTTTATGCGAAACGCTCGAGTGGTTTTTGCATTACGACGGAAACGTCAAACAAGTCGCCGCCCACCTTCACGTCCATCCGAATACGATCTTATACCGCATGCGGCGCATCGAAGAAGAAGCCGGCATTCGGATGGAATCATTACCTGAACGTTCGTTACTTTATCTTTACTTGAAAGCCGACCGTTACCTTTTGTGATTTCTCACAAACAATCCTCTTATTTTTTGAAAACACCGATAAAGTCGTACGCTTTCATTTCTCGTATACTGAGGGAGAAGTAAGTAGTTAAAGGGTTATTGGTTGTTCATTTGCGAAAGGGGATCGCTCTTATGATCATTGGAGTATTAAAAGAAATTAAAAACAACGAAAACCGTGTTGCGTTAACACCTGCCGGGGTAGCAGCGTTAACGATTCATGGACATCAAGTCATCGTCGAAACATCTGCTGGTATGGGGAGCGGCTTTACAAACGAAGAGTATATCGAAG
The DNA here is from genome assembly GCF_056173545.1 of Exiguobacterium sp. QJM3NY_9. NCBI lineage: Bacteria > Bacillati > Bacillota > Bacilli > Caryophanales > Exiguobacterium > Exiguobacterium sp. QJM3NY_9. The sequence continues at coordinate 2,860,071 of NZ_CM149679.1, forward strand.
TTGGTGCACAAATCATCGAAACAGCGGCAGAAGTTTGGGCGACTGCTGAGCTTGCGTTGAAGGTCAAAGAACCCATCGCTTCAGAATATCAATACTTCCGTCCTGACTTAACCTTGTTCACTTATCTACACCTTGCAGCGGAGCCAGAACTCACACGGGCACTTGTTGACTCGAAGATTACGGCAATCGCTTATGAAACGGTCGAAAAAAATCGGACATTGCCACTTCTGACACCAATGAGTGAAGTCGCTGGTCGGATGGCTTCACAAATCGGTGCACAGTTCCTTGAAAAACCGCATGGTGGAATGGGGATTCTACTTGCAGGCGTCCCTGGTGTTCGCCGCGGAAAAGTTACTGTCATCGGTGGTGGTGTCGTTGGGACGAACGCAGCAAAACTCGCAGTCGGTCTTGGTGCTGACGTGACGATCATCGACGTCAGTCCTGAGCGCCTTCGTCAACTTGATGATATTTTCGGTAACTCAATCAACACGTTGATTTCGAATCCGTATACGATTGCAGAAGCCGTCGCTGAAAGTGACCTCGTTATTGGTGCCGTCTTGATTCCAGGAGCGAAAGCACCGAAGCTCGTGACAGCAGAGATGGTTGAACGAATGAAACCAGGTGCTGTCATCGTCGATGTCGCGATTGACCAAGGCGGAATTTTCGAAACCGTTGACCGTATTTCGACACATGATGATCCAACGTATGAAAAATTCGGTGTCGTTCACTATGCCGTCGCGAATATGCCGGGTGCTGTTCCACGGACGTCGACACTCGCGCTTACGAACGCAACACTTCCTTACGTTCTCGAACTCGCGAACAAAGGCACACACCGTGCACTTGCTGAAAATACTTCGCTTGAAAAAGGTCTCAACGTCGCGCAAGGATTCGTGACGTACGAAGCAGTCGCGCGCGACCTCGGTTACACGTATAAATCCGTTGAAGATGTATTGCACCTTCACGCTTAATAGAAAACAACAAAAAAGCAGCAGGTTTCTTCTTTATAGAAGAAATCCGCTGCTTTTTTGTTTTTACCTGAATCGCGCGGCGTCTTACCGGTGAAGCAAGTAGCAACATCTATTAAAGCGCAAACGCAACGAGTGCACCGATTGAAAGCGGGATGAAAACATTATCTAAATCGCGATAGGACACGGCTTCAATCAAGGCAGCAATATTCGCAAGCAAAAAACCGTAACTGATTGCAATCCAAGCCGGTAATGCATATATAAGAAATGTGGAAGTCAGGACGAGGAACGAGAATAAAAACATCGCGATGCTTCCTTCAAATGATCGTTTAATCGCCCCACGTGTGTAAAACGTCTTTCCGTAGCGTCTCCCTACTAAAGCAGCCATTCCGTCACCCCACGCGAGCACCATGCTGCCGGCGACGAGTGCCATTGGTTCTCGTTCAAAAAAGAGTCCGACTAGAATCAGTAAAGAAATCGGGTAGTAGACCGTCCCGTAAGATATGCGTTCCACTTGATTCATTTGACCCGTCCCGCGTTTTAAGGTCAGCAGATTAACGACCGTGAAAAATAATAACGGGACGATTGCAATGTACCAATGATCGATCCAGGCAAGCGCCAGAAAGACCCAATGCCCGACTGCGATATGAATCCATTTCCGAACCGTTTCCGGCTCTGCTCCCACGCGTCGACCAATCGCTTCCAACAAGAACAAGATGAGTCCAATGATGACGATTGTTCCAACAGCAGCAACCCATTCCATATGAATCCTCCTTCTTTTGCTCCATTCTATTGTACTTTGTCTGATTGCCGTTTGCTCTTTCGAACCTTCATTTGATAACATAAGGTCAAATGACGTCCTAGAGAGGAAGTATTCTGAATGTATGATGCTCAAGCCGTGCAAACGTTATCTAACTGCCTATCACATTTGAAAGAAGGAAAAGGGATTGGCACACTCGTTTCCGAGGATGAATCGGATCTTCCGAAAGTCATCCATCGCCTCAAACAATTTGATGCGACGAAAAATGGTTTATCGATTAACGAAATCGTCCATCTCGCGAATGCCTTGATTGGAGAACATATGTCTGCGACGACGATTCAAAATTGGACGAAGCGTGAAGTCCGCGACATCATCGGTGTTCCGCATCGCGGGAAAAAATATTCGATTAATCAAGCAGCCATCATCTACTTACTTGATGACTTAAAGCATCTCTTTTCTTTAGAAGAAACACGTGAATTATTGACGATCGTTTTTAAGAACCCGAATATCGATGAAGATGATTTAATCAGTCCGCTCGACTTTTATCTCGTCTATACACAGCATGCAGAGACGAGCGGACCCATCGAACTGACGGAGAAGCGTCTGAGACGCTCTTTAGAACGTATCCATGCCTATCGCCCTGAGACGGTCCACGTTTTACAGCTCTGTCTGTACGCCCGTCGTATTTCGCACCTGACGCATGAAGCAAAACAGCGTCTCCAGCAAGTTTTACAATCTTGAAGTAAAAAGATGCCCTCCAGAATAAACTGAAGGACATCTTTTTTTATACAGCTGTAAGCGATTTATAGTTGACGGAGTTCGTCAAGCTTTTTAAGACGGACAGCAGTTCGTACATCGAGAGTTTGTCGGCATCTTTTACGAGACGATATTCATCGCCGTCTTGCAGCAATTCTGCGACGACTTCGCCTGCCGCACTTCGGACTGAGAATTTCCCTTTTGTCAGGTCGAAGGAAATGACATACGTGCCTCGTTCGTACACGTTATATTCACATTTCTTCGAGAAGAGTGAAAACTTCTCACGCATTTGACCTACCTCTTGACCATCATGGTTCATCACGACCCATTTCTTACATGTCGGGATGAACTTTCCAAACGCTACCCCTCTACCTTCACCATTCATTACTTGAACACGACCTGTCTCGTCGTGTTGAACCGCACCAATCATTTGGTGTGCTTCATCATAAATCGCGGCATGACCTTGCGAAAAAACGCAACCCTGCACATAGACAACTTTGCGCAACAGAAATTCTCCTCTCACTGCTAAAAAGTGCTGGTATTTCGTCCCCAGTATATTTAGACATCCTGAATAGTTTAACTTTCTTTATCTCTATGATATTTCGTTAACGAAAATGATTATTGCACCGTTTGAACAAATTGACAACCCCCTTTTGTCGACAATCATTCGACAACATCAGCGAAAGCCAATTTCTCGTGCAAACTCAAGCAATTCTTCTCGATCAATCAAGCGCACCCGATTCGGTTCTGCCAAGCGAAATGCGGCGTCCGTATACGTCGAATTCGTCACGACCCATCCTTCATCCATGTCGTAAAAAGGTACTGCCGCGGCGACTTGTTGGACCGCTTCTAACCCGACCGGTCCACCATAACGTTTTGCTTGAATCGCTATTCTATACCCTTGTGCGTCTTCAATCAATAAATCCGCCCCAAAATCTCTTGAGGCCGGTGTCAGTTCAACACGATAGCCGGCACCTTCAAATAGTTCGACGAGCCACTCTTCAAACTCCCTGCCTTCCATCCGGTCAATTCGATTCGCAAGTGACGGGGTAAAGAAGGAAAGTAATAAAAAAACGATACATCCTACTATACTGATTCCGACAATTAAAAGTTCCCAGGAACTCGAAAAAAAATAAGTTCCGGCGACTCCGAGCACCGCGAACAGTAGTGCGATTATTCTGCGTTTCGTACGTATTTGCATGACTTGATTCTCCTTCACTCTGAGTTGACTCGAATTCAATCGGTTTCTTTAAAATTAATATACTAAATTCTCTTTCGGTTCGCTTCTTCGAAAGGAACGAACAACGCAGATGGAGAATAAGTGTTGAGAGCAGATTACGTTTTTTAATAATCACCATGCACCGGACTTTATTTTTTGAAAGGAGGTCGCTTATGACTGAACACTCATCCACATCCGCAGAAGCACTTATCCGTGCGACCTTACGTGCCGTCTCAGAACCGCTCGCTTTAGTGGATCGGATGGGCCGAATTGACTTTGTGAATGATACCTTTCACGCCCAATTCCCTACCCACTCCAATGCCGAGTCACTGTTTTCACTTTTCTCACTCGACGAACAGTCTCTTCCATTATCTGATTCGGTCCACTTCCGGGTAATCCCTTACGAACTCATCGTCTCACCGATTGCGCAGACTTCCCTTTTCGTCGTTTCCGTTAAATCGCTCGCGATCGACCGCTTGCTCGAATCGACATTAGATGCTGCCCTACTCGTCACAGACGCAGACTTCCATATTACCGCGTTTAATGAAACAGCGGGTACCTTGTTCGGTTACGAAGAACACGAGCTAATCGGAAGATGTCCTGATGACTTACACGATCACGCAGAGTTTGATGAGCGGAAGCGACACTTGGAGCAGTTGAATTTAAAAGACTTGTCTCCAGCCGAGGTCTTGTTGTTGCACGGGCGTGATGCGGAAAACGAATGGGTGTATCACCGTAAAGACGGCTCGACCTTCCATGGTCGGTTGTATATGACCCGTTTAGCAGACGGACAATTTTTCTTGTTCATCGTCGATATGAGTGCCCAAAAACAAATTGAGTCACATCTGACGAAAAGTGAACGCCGTTTCCGTCTGTTTTCCGAATCAATCGTCGAAGCGGTCATCTTCCACGACCGTGGTACCATTCTCGACGCGAACCGAGCAGCTGAAGTGATTTTCCGTACAAAACTTGAGCAGATCAAGGGACGCAATGCCTTGGATTTCATCCATCCTGACTTTCATGAAGAGGTCAGCCGGCGTATCGAACTCCACCGTAATGATCCGTACGAGGTCACCGGGCAACGGGCAGACGGGACACCTGTCGAAATTGAAATTTTCCCGCGCGAAATCATGTACGAAAAAGCACGGATGCGTGTGGCCGTCATTCGGGATATCAGTGAGCGTAAAAAAATCGAGAGCATGTTAGAACGTGAAAAAAATGCCATCATGCGTCAACGCGATATCACCCAATCGATTCTGCAAGCTTCAAACGAAGGGTTTTTACTGACAGAAGAAGATGGCAGCTTCATCTTCATGAACGTCAAAGCCCGAAAACTGCTCGATGTTCCAGGGATTGCACCGAGCAAGATTCAAGAGCGGATCAGTATGATTCCGAATCTCGATCTCGCGACCCGCTATGAGATGCTACAACAAGTCGAAGAACTCCTTGCCGGCAAGCATTCTGAACTGTCATTTCGGTTTACGCTACAACGTCCGAATGAATCCAATCATCTTTACTTCGAGTTTTATGCGACTTCAATTAAGAAGGAACGTAGTCGCATCTCCCGTCATGGTTTTTTGTTCGTCTTCCGCGACCGGACAGAGGAGCAAAAAATGGACCAAGTCAAAGATGAACTCATCAGTACCGTATCGCATGAGCTCCGAACACCCCTCTCATCGATCCTCGGTTATTTGGAGTTGTTGCGCTATCGTCAGCTCACACCTGAAAAAACACAACGCTATGTCGAAATCATGCACGAAGAAGCCAAGCGGTTAACGACGCTCCTCAATGAATTTTTAGACATTCAACGGATGGAAGGCGGCAAACAACCGTACGATTTTAAATCATTCTCTTTACGTCAACTGCTCCTCGATACAACGGACGCTTTTGGTGAAACGGCCGAAACCCATCGCATCGTGCTTGATGTAAAGGAAGATCCTGTCATGATCGTTGCCGATGAAAATAAAATTAAACAAGTCGTTTTGAACTTACTCTCGAATGCAATCAAATATTCACCATCCGCCGACCACATCACGGTCAGTCTACACACACAAGGCGAGCAAGCCATCATTACTGTGACCGATCATGGTCTCGGAATTCCTCAAAATGCATTCGATAAGCTCTTCACGAAATTTTACCGTGTCGATAATTCAGCCGTCCGTAAGATTGGCGGAACCGGCCTCGGTCTTGCAATCTGTAAAGAAATCATCGAATCACATGGTGGGGCGATTTCCGTCGAGTCGGAGCTCCATCAAGGGTCGACTTTCACGGTTGTACTCGATTTAGATTCAAGAAAGGATTACGCAAAATGAAACGGACTTATTTCATGACAGGATTCCCCGGATTCCTTGCCACCAAATTAATTGAACGTCTCGCTCTTGTGCCGGAGCAAATTGACCGGTTTTATTTGCTCCATCTACCAAGCGAACGAACAAGTGCCTTAGCAAAAAAGGAATCGTTGCTCGACCACACGCGTCTCAAAGAAGCACAACTCGTTTTATTAGAAGGTGATATCACAACACCCGGATTAGGATTGAACACAGAGATGAAGCAACGACTGTCGACTGAAGTGACGCATCTCTTTCACCTGGCAGCTCTGTATGACTTGGCGACGCCGTTTGATATCGCTTTTCGAATTAACGTCATCGGAACATCGAACGTGACGCAGTTTGCTCATACGTTGCATTATCTTGAACGCTATATTTACTTCAGCACCGCCTATGTATCCGGGCTCCGGACCGGGACGGTTCTTGAACAGGACCTCAAACATGCCGCATCATTCAAAAATGCGTACGAAGAAACGAAGTACCTGGCAGAAGTTCGCTTGCACGAAGAAGTCGGTTCGCTTCCTTACACGATCATTCGTCCGGGAATCGTCGTCGGGCATTCCGAGACGGGTGAGACCCCTAAGTGGGACGGGGTCTATTTCGTCTTAAATGCGCTGCGTCTGCTAAACAACGTTGCTCCGCTTCCGTATGCCGGCAGAGCCAATGCCCTCGTCAATCTCGTTCCATACGATTACGTCATCGCTGCGACGTCTTATTTAAGTCATGCACCAAGCGGCGTCCGTCAAACGTATCACCTGACCGATCCATTCCCACACGGCGCACGGACGATTTATAAAATGTTACACAGCGCCTACTACAATTGCGCTCCGCGGGGAGTCGTCCCGTTTCGCCTCGTGACGTCCCTGTTGACCCCGCGTATCGCTACGCGCTTACAGATGCAGCGGCAGACGCTTGATTACTTTGTTCACCCTGTTCACTACGATACGACGAACACACTTCGTGATTTAGACGGAACTGGTATTGTGTGTCCTGATCTTGCTGAGTTTCTTCCACGACTTGTCGATTACTATAAAATTCAACATCCTGAAATGGAGAAAACACAATGAATGCTCTTGTTACCGGTATGAATGGTACAGTCGCACCTGTACTCGCAGACGTCTTACGCGTGCATCAGTATGAAGTTACAGCTTGGGATCGATCGGTTGTCTCGACGACTGATTCCGCAATCATGGAAGCTTTTATTGATCAGGTCCAACCTGATCTACTCTTACACATCGGAATGGGTTCTGCTGAATTTGCAGAATCGTTGGCACGGCTATCTTTTGAGCGTAACATTCCCTTTCTCTTTACGAGCACGGCTTCTGTCTACGCAAATCATCAACAGGGACCGCATGATCCATCTGTACTTCCGGAAGCAGACGATGACTACGGTTTTTATAAACGAACATGCGAACGACTTATCCAAGCAGTCAATCCTGACGCCTACATCGTCCGGATCGGCTGGCAAATCGGTCAGGTTGCTGGATCAAATAATATGATTGATTATTTAGAACGGCATGCCTCAACGGGCCCCATTCTGGCAAGTAAAAACTGGTATCCTGCTTGCTCTTTTTTGGAAGATACGGCGCAAACGCTCTATACAATCTTGACGACTCAAACACCTGGCCTTTATCTTGCCAATGGAAATTCGACCCATCCCTTCTTTGAAATCGCTACAGCATTAAATGTATACCACGGTTCGAAATGGAAAATCGAAGAAGATAATACAATCCAGCGTGATGATCGAATGAAGGATAATCGGGTGACCATTGCCCCAATCTCAGACCGATTATCATTTATGTAAAAAAAGTGCCTCGCCATTCGATACGTTATCGAACGGTGAGGCACTTTTTAGGAGACATCTGCTACTGACAGTCAATCAACCAATCAGCATATTTTCTTTCGGATAACGAATCAAGCGATTGTGTTGTGTCGCGACCGTGAAGAGAATCGTTAAGGAACCGACACGTCCAAGCAACATCATGAACATGATTAACCCTTTCCCAAAACCATTCAACTCCGATGTCACATTTAATGAAAGTCCGACCGTCCCGAATGCGGAAACCGTTTCGAAGAAGAGCCCCGTAAACGAGATATTCGGTTGCGACAGTGCCAAGAGTGTTGTGATGACACCGATGAATAAAATACTGAAAATAGCAATCGCATAAGCTTTTGATACGGCCTGCGCCTGGACGGTCCGACGCATCAGGACCGTTTCTCGTTGTCCCCGTAGATACGTCCAGACGTTTTTTAAGATGACGGCTGCTGTCGTGACTTTAATGCCTGATCCCGTCGATGCCGACCCCGCTCCGATATACATCAAAACCATCATCAAACCGATCGAAAGTGGCACCATCGTCGTCAAATCAATCGTCTGGAACCCTGCCGTCCGGGTCGTCACGACTTGGAAGAAAACGATATGTAGTGCTTGAAAGAACGAATAATTTTGAAGGGAACCGAGATGGGAGACCCACTCATACACCATCATCGCGACCGTCCCGATACCGTTGATGACGAGTAATGATAAAATCATTAATTTCGAGTGTAATGAAATTTTCTTGAAGCTGCGGTTAGCCGAAACATCAGCGATGACCGTGAAGCCCAATCCCCCAATCATCAATAGAGCAGAAATCGTAAAAATGAATGTCGTATCTTGTTGGAAGGACGTCAAACTGTCTCCCCATAACGCAAAACCGGCATTATTAAAGGCGGAGACCGCATGGAACAGACCATAATACAGTGATTTTGAGAGCGTATATTTGTATTGGATGAACAGATCGAGAGCAAGTAAGATCATCCCAATCAACTCCAGGATGACGGTCGTCAAGAGAATGTTCCGGACGAGCCGAATCGTTCCTCCCGGACTATCTAAGTTGAACATCTCTTGAATGATGATCCGCTGACGAATCCCGATTTTTCGACCTGTGACACTAAGTAGAACAAGTGCAATCGTCATGAATCCGAGACCACCGATTTGAATTAAAATCATTAAAATCAGTTGCCCCCACAAATTATAGGACTCTGCGATGTTAATCGGCGAAAGCCCCGTCACCGTCGCAGCCGATGTCGCGACGAACAGACAATCAATTAATGCAACGTGGCTATCGCTTTGTTGAAACCAGGGGATCCACAACAATAATCCTCCGAGCAAAATCGTCAATGTGAATCCAGTCGCGATGAAACGGGCTGGTTTATCAAATAATTGATGATACGTTCGTTCTCCAAAATCTCCAAATTTCGCTAAACGTGTATGTCTTTTATGCGAAAACATGCGTTGACTCCTCCTAGATGAGATTACTCAATTGCATCTATCATACTCTCTCGAAAACATTAGTTCTATCGAAATTTGCAATCAACTAAACGTTTTCGTTTTTTTTTGGTAAAATAGATAAAAGCAGACGTGTTAACTTTAAAGGAGGTTGAGGGAAACAGTGGACCCTAGGACGGCTGACCATTCGATTGAGGATGTCTCGCGAAGGCTAGAACGACAATCACAATGGATGCCCGCACAGTTATATTATCAATTCGAGGAATTATTATCGTTACATCTGGAACAACCGATTCTAAATGAATTGTATAATGTATTAAAAAAATACGACGTATTAACCGATATAGAGCGTGACGAACGAAACGAAAGCATTCAATTGCTGATCGACGAAAACGGCGCTTAATTCTCGGTTTTTGGATTTCCGAGCAGAAGATGCGTCTTCTGCTCTTTTTATTTTTTCGTTCACGACCCTAACAACATGTGGAAAGGTGGCACAATTAACAATGGATATCGTGTCGATAATCGGTATTATTCTTGGACTCATCACGCTCGTCGGAGGAATGATTCTAAAAGGTGCTCCTCCAATCGCCTTACTGAACCCTGCAGCACTCGTCATCATCTTCGCAGGTACAGCAGCAGCCATCATGATTTCCTTCCCGAAGGAACGGCTCAAATTGATTCCAGCCCTGTTCAAAGTCATCTTCTTCGAACAAAATTTAATGACCAAACAAAATCTCATGCTTCAATTTTTGACACTATCGACGCAAGCGCGTAAAGAAGGTCTCTTATCGCTCGAAACAGCGATTGAAGAAGTCGACAACGCGTTCATGAAACGTGGTGTCATGATGGTCATCGATGGTCAACCTTCTGAATATGTGGAAGATGTCATGACACGCGACCTCGAAAACATGACAGAACGCCACCATGCGAACGCGAACATTTTCACACAAGCTGGTACATATGCTCCGACCCTCGGTGTTTTAGGGGCCGTCATCGGTCTAGTCGCCGCCCTATCCGACCTGTCGGATATCGAGAAGCTCGGACACGCAATCTCGGGTGCCTTCATCGCCACATTATTCGGGATTTTCACCGGGTATGTTTTATGGTTTCCATTCGCGACGAAACTCAAACAAAAATCAGCAAGTGAAATTCAACTCTATGAAATGATCATTGAAGGAATTCTTTCGATTCAAAACGGGGAATCCCCAAAAAACTTGGAGGATAAGCTACTCGTGTATCTGACGCCGAAGGAGCGTGAAACTTATGAAGCGGAAAAAGAAGCCGCATGATGAACACATCTCGGAAGGTTGGCTGATTCCGTATGCCGATCTTTTGACTCTGTTACTTGCGCTTTTCATCGTCCTTTTTGCTTCGAGTAACGTCGATGCCGTCAAACTAAAAGCGATGTCTCAATCATTCAGTTCCGTCTTCAATGGTGGCTCCGGCATGATTACCAATAGCTCGCTCGCGACTTCACAAGAAGAAGAGGACGAAAAAAAGACGGATGCTCGGACGAAAGCACAAAGTTTTGAAATCTCAGAGCTCGAAAAAATTAAAGCCCAAGCATCCGACTATATCAAAAAAGAAAAGCTCGAAAAAGATATTAAAGTCGAAATCACGAATGAAGGTCTCGTCTTCACGATTCGAGATCGCGCTCTATTTTCTCCTGCGCAAGCTGAAGTCAAAGGCGACGCCATCCAAATTGCTCAAGGGATGAGTAACTTACTCGTCAAATCTGGACAACGACAAATTCAAGTGTCTGGTCATACAGATAACATCCCCATTCGTACGGCACAATACCCGTCGAACTGGGAACTCAGTACGGAACGCGCCATCAGTTTCATGCGTGCGTTGCAAAAAAATCCAAAGTTAGAACCAAAACGGTTCACCGTCACAGGATACGGCGAATACCAACCCATCGCTTCGAATCAAACAGAAAGCGGACGAAGTCAAAATCGGCGCGTCGAAGTCCTCGTCCGTCCGTTACTTGATATCAAAGCAGCGAATTTGCTAGACGAAACAACGGTCAAACCGTAAGAAACAACTAATTTCGAAGATGAAGATACACACGAAGGGATTGCCATCTAACATTGATGCGCAATCCCTTTAGACTGTAAAAACCTTTTTATGAAGCGTGAACATGCTGCAGGGTCGCGACCGATTGCTTTTCGCGGTTCTAAAACGATTCGAGACGGATTACGCTCTAAATCGTCTGCATGCCCGGTTTTCCGTCACGGTATTACCTAAAAAGCGTCACGTTTCGTTGACTCCTACGGGAAAAAGTGCGTTGAAAACGCACGTTCAGAGGCAGGCAAGACCCTGCTCGTTGTCCGCTAGGATCAAGGAGCAATGGCTAGGAAAGCAACGAAAAAAGACGCTTAATGTCACGATAGCACGCTGTCTACAGTCTAAAGGGATTGCCATCTAACATTGATGAGCAATCCCTTTAGACTGTAAAAACCTTTTTATGAAGCATGAACATGCTGCAGGAATTATGTCAATTTTCTCGCCTTGTCTTCAAAGAAGCAACTCACATTGCACTAAGTGAGAAACAAAAAAAGTGAGTCCCCAAACACAGACAAGCTGCGTGAAGACCCACTTAACTCGAACATTCATTTTTAGTAATATGGACGAATCATGATGTAGACGATGACACCCGTCAGACTGACATACAGCCAGAGCGGCATCGTAAAACGTGTCCATTTTTTATGTTTCTCAAAATTTTGATTGAGCGCATGTGCGAGCGACATCAAGACGAGCGGGACAATGACTGCTGCCAAAATGATATGCGAAATCAAAATAAAGAAATAGACCGGGCGAACGAATCCTTCGCCGCCAAACTTCGTCGACTCACTCACGGCGTGATACGTCACGTAAGAAACTAAAAAGAGTGTCGTCGTCGTCATGGCACCACCGATGAAACGGCGGTGATTGATCCGGTTTCCACGACGAATCGAAATCCATGCTCCAAGTAGGAGCATGAACGTAAAACTGTTAAAAATCGCATTGAAAAACGGTAACAACGTCCAATCAAAGCCATCACTCACCTGAAGCGGTGGCGCGAAAAAAAGTAAGGCGACAAGTAAGTTGATGACGAGCGTCAAAATAATGACGACCGGCACAAAATTACGCCGTTTAGCAGGTTCTTGCATGAATCATTCTCCTTGTTTCCAGTCAAAGTATCGTTTCAACCATTTCGGCAATGGACCATCAAAGAGACGCTCACGCCAGTAAAGATCAGCCGCACGTTGCACAGCCGCACCACGAATCGGATACGGGTGGACGACACGTGACAATTGACCGACTTTATCTTTACGAGCCATCGCATAAACGACTTCTTGCATCCACTCGCCAGCTTGCTCCCCAATCGCATGAGCACCAATTAGTTTACCACGTTTGTTCGCAATCAATTTGACGCGTCCTTCTGTCCGACCATTGATGACGAAACGATCGACTTCATCGAGGCCTGTTTGATAAACCTTGATTTCGTCATATTTTTCGCGTGCTTCTTCTTCGGTCAATCCAAGATGGAACAGCTCAGGCGTCGTGAATGTGACCCACGGGACGGCACGGTAATCGGGCTTCGTCCGTAAACCGAACAAGGCGTTCGTAACGACCGTCTTACCTTCAAGACCTGCGACGTGTGTGAATGGTAACGATTGAATCGTATCACCGACAGCAAAGATGTGCCGTTGACTCGTCCGAAGTGATGCGTCGACTTGCACGTACCCTTTTTGCACATCAACACCGGCGCGATCGAGGCGTAAGGCTTCAATCCGCGGTTTACGTCCGACAGCGACGAGTACGGCATCCGTTTCGATGACACGTGATTCTCCATCCGTTTCGACCGTGACTTCAATCCCACCTGACGCTTTTCGAACTTGCGTCACCGTCGTGTTCAGATGCAACACAAGCTCTTGCTCAATTTGGCGTTGCAAGACTTCAACCATGCCTTTATCTTCTTTCGGCATCAGTGATTTTGCACCTTCAATGACCGTCACTTCTGTTCCGAGATGCGCGTAGGCTTGTGACAGCTCCATCCCGATTGCGCCGCCCCCGATGACGAGCAGACGTTCCGGACGCTCCGTCTGTTCAAAAATCGTTTCGTTCGTCAAATACGGAACCGTATCAAGACCATCGATTGGCGGAATGATTGGTTGCGAGCCTGTCGAAATTGCAAATTTTTCCCCGACAACAAGTTGTCCTGCTACCTCGACTTCGTTTGCACTGAGGAAACTCGCTTCACCGATATAGACATCTACGCCTAAGTCTTCGAACCGTTTTGTTCCGTCATGGGATTGAATGATGTTTCGTGCCCGGTCGACGCTTGCTTTCGTTTTCGAGTAGACCGCGTCACCATTTAATGTGACATTATATTTTTCAGCAGTCTGCTTCATGACATAGACATCGTGTGCTGCTTCAATCAACGCTTTTGACGGGACACACCCGTAGTGTAAACAATCTCCACCGAGATGCGTATGACGTTCAATCAAAGCGACGTGCGCACCAAGACTTGCAGCACCAGCTGCAATAGTCATGCCTGCTGCTCCACCACCGATAACGACGAGTTGATAACTTTTCATTGTGTCTCCTCCTTCTGATAACGGTTAGCGATATCTTCCATCCGCTTTCGATTGACGCCCCAGTCGGAGTAACCGACGCGTGAGGCAGACCGGAAATGGACGAGATGAGTCGACTGATCCAAATAAAATTCGACATCATCCTTGAAGTGGAAAAACTTACTCGAGAAGACAGCATGGATATAGTCTGGTGTTTCTTTCACGATTTTAACTCGGTCGAGACTTTGTAAAATCCGCATGACTTGGAATTTCGAATCTTTCATCGTACCTTTGAACGGTAATGGGTCCATCTTTAACGCTTGTTGATCCGTTTGTGTCGATACCGCGTTCGGTTTTCCGTTTAGCGGACTTAATGCTCCATTTGAGACGCCAAGTGCCATGTCTGATTCCTCCGTTTCATTTCTTGAAAAAAATAAATACTATTCCCATTTTACTTTACCAGTTCGATTTCGAAAGCGCTTCTCATTCGACTCCCCCGTTATGCTTTCGTCACCGGAAGCAAGATTGTCGCGATAGCACCACCTTCTGGTTGATTATCGATAAATAGTTTTCCTTCATGTGCTTCAACGAGTTCACGGCAAATCGATAGACCCAGCCCGGTCCCACCTTTTCCTTTTTGGACTTGATAAAATTTCTCCGTGACATGACGTAAATGTTCTTTCGGGATTCCTGGTCCTTCGTCACTAAAGGATAAAAAGAGCACGCGTTCTGAACGGACGAGACGGATTGTAATTTCGCCACCTACGGGTGAAAAGCGAATCGCATTATCTAAGAGGTTCAAGAAGACTTGTTTCAGTCGATTCTCGTCGTAGAGACCGATGACTTGTGCTGGTAACTTCCGCACGATGGTGACTTCTTTTTCTTCGACCTTTTGACGCAGTTGGGCCGTGACGGCTTCGATGATTTCCGTCAAGTTGACTTCCTGACGGTATAAGACGAGGCGACTCGTCTCAAGCTTCGAAAAGTCGAGTAACTGTTCAACGAGTGAAATCAGTCGTTCCGTCTCCGAGTGGATGATGCCCATACCGAGCGAGGCTTCTTCCGGTAGACGCTCTTTCTCTGCGAGCAATGTCTCACTCCATCCTTTGATTGAAGTCAGCGGTGTCCGTAACTCATGTGATATCCCAGAAATAAATTCATCTTTCAACGTTTCTTGTTGCTTGATCTGTTGTCCCATGTAGTTGATCGTCCGCGCAAGTTCTCCCAGTTCGAACGTGTAGGCCTCATTCACTTTAACGTCGTAATGTTGCTTCGCGATTTGATCTGACGCCCCGATGACTTCTTGAATCGGTCGGACGATCGAGGAGACGAGTCGGGAAGAATAAATATAGGCGAGCCCCCAAATGAGGATTCCGAGCAAAAGGATTGCTAAACAAATCTCCATCACCCGTTGATCGATTTGATTGAGTGACGTCGTATAACGTAACGCCCCTGTCGTCTGTCCGAACGAGACGACGGGTTCTGTCACTTCAAGCAGATGTTCATCCGTTGCAGCATCATCATAACGCTTCGTTATTGTTTCCCCAGCTTGGAGTTGTGTAATCTCTTCGTTCACTAATTTTCGTTTTGAGATGAAGCCGGTCGACGAATAGCGGGGGACGCCCTTCGCATCCAGCACCTCAATCTCAGCATCTTCATACGCATAGGAATCGAGGACGTCATGAATCGTCGCATCTGAATCCATGTAGTCATATGCCAAGCCACTATTTGCGAATAGGACAGCGCTCGCATTCGCATGCCGCTTCAAGACGTCTGTCGCCGTCACATAATAATAGTTATAGGTCACAAACGATAAAATCCCGATGACGAGCAGAACGGTCACCGTAATAATCGTCATGAACCGCATCAATATCTGTCGTTTCATTTTTCGTTACGCCACTTGTAGCCATGTCCCCACAACGTTTCGATAAACTGTGGTTCAGCCGGGTTTTCTTCAATTTTTTGACGAAGACGACGAATGTTGACATCGACGGTTTTTCGATCGCCGAAATAGTTTTCTCCCCAGACGGCATCAAGCAATTCATCCCGTGACATGACTTGATCTTCATTTTTAATGAAATGACAAAGTAAATCGTACTCTGTCGGCGTCACTTCGACATCGACGCCTCCTTTTTGGACACGTTTCGCGCCAAGATCAATCCGGAATGGTCCTGAAATCAGCTCGCGTGGTTGCTTCCGACGACGTAACGTTTCGACGCGTCGTAACAACGATTGAATCCGAGCCAGTAATTCGGCCGGGCTAAACGGCTTCGCGATGTAATCGTCCGCCCCGACACTGAGCCCCATGACTTTGTCTTCCTCACGTGTCCGTGCTGTCAACATGATGATCCCGACGACTTCATCTTGCGCCCGTGCTTGCTCGCATACAGCAAATCCATCGACTTCAGGCATCATGATATCGAGTAACATAATATCGAATGTCTCTTGTTTAAATTGTTCTAACGCTTCTCGTCCATTTTCCGCTTCACTCACTTCATACCCTGCCCGTTTTAAATTAATGACGATGAAACTTCGAATCGCGTGTTCATCCTCAGCCACTAATATTTTTGTCATGTTCGCTTCCTCCTACTTCGACTCTATTCGACGAGCGTTACGTTCGCTGCGTACTCTTCATATGATTTTGTGACATCCACGACATAAACGTAGTCAATGCCTTCTTTGATTTTCTTTTTTTGCGGACTGGCAATGTACTGATTTTTCGGAATCACTTCGATTTCGAAATCGATTCCGTTCGTCTCCTGATTGATGAAGCGGATTCGATTATCTTTTTTATCAATCGTCTCTCGCGTCGCCCAGCGCGCCGGGAAGCGCATGACGAAATTGTATTCTAAATCGATGTATTGTTCTTCTCGGAGTTCAAATCCCGATTCGAGAAAAGGCGCCACGTCCAAGCCGTTCCATGTGTAATAGGCCGTGATACGCGGTTTATCCTCACCAATCGGACCACTGCTGTTTTTTGGTGTGTACTGGTGTGCAAACTCTACGATTCCATCTTTATCGACGTCTTTCGGATACGTATACATCGGTTCGATGATTTCTGCTTGATCGCCGAATGTATGCTGCACAAGCCGACCTTCGTCCAGTTGAAACAGCGCCACATGCATCGCGGCATCACGTGTAAAGGAAATGAGCAATCCTCTTTTTTTAGACACATCAATCGAATCAACTTCAAACAAATCATGATCCGCGAACAAGTCACCCTCTTTTGTCGTCAAAGACATCGCTTGGCGGTCAGATGGATTTAACACATCCTTGTAGTACATCACTTTTGCCGGTCGTCCTTTTTTCAAAAGAAGCATATCTTGTTGCTGATCTTGATTTAAGTCAGCAATCGTGACTCGATCGTATGTATCTACCTTCGTAATGTCTGCCGTTGGTTGAAGGAGATTTTTTAAGAGATAAACCGTGTTCGTCTCAAGATTCGATATACCAATCACTAATTGATTAGACGTTTTCATCGGATTCAACACAACATGCAGTTGGTCGATTGCCTTTCCTTCTGCAATCGGTCGTCGTACCTTTAATGACCAACTCTCTTGTTTACGCTCGTGAACCAATAAATGAATTTGGAAGTCTCCGTTCACTTCAGTCCGATAAAAGGTGACCGCTTCTTGATGACCGTCCTGATTCAGGTCGATCAATTCATATAACCGTGATATCGACTGGTTTCGGGGGGCGATGATTTCTGCTCGTTCCGGGAGGTCGTGCTCAATTTTTTCCTTTAATGCAGTCTCCCATTTCGGTAGGGTCGGATGCTGTAGTAAGGTCGCAGGGTGCGGCAGGCTCAGGCCACATCCTGCTAAATATAGGGTCGATAAAATAATGGCAACATATCTCATAGTGGTTGAATCCTTTCCATTCGTGCTCTAATCAAACTGTATCATACTCTTCCTAAGGAGAGTATATTGTCGAATAGGAGGCAACTTGATACGATAGAACAGATAATTGAAAGGGGCTTACACTGAATGGCTTACGAAATGATTGTGCTCGATCTTGATGATACATTGTTGACGAGCGACCATACGATTTCCAAAAAAACGAAACAGGCACTACTCGACGTACAACGTCGCGGAAAAAAAGTCGTCCTCGCGAGCGGACGACCTACTTATGCGATGACTGATTTAGCGAAGGAACTTGAACTCGAACGTTACGGAAGTTTTATCCTTAGTTTCAACGGTGCATCCATCATCAACTGTCAGACAAACGAATCACTGTTTTCGAGCACACTCAGCCCGGAAACGGTTCATGGGCTTTACGATTTAAGTCGTCGTGAAGGCATCTATATCCATACGTACGTCGGTCACGAAATTTTTACGGAGACACCGAACGAGTATACGACGCTCGAAGGTCAATTGACGGGAATGGACGTCATTACGGTACCGGACTTTAAAGCTTCCGTAACAGAGCCGGTCGTCAAATGTCTGATGCTTGCTGAAGAACAACGCTTAGCGGAAGTCGAACAACAACTCCAAGTCGAACTTGCGGGTCAACTCGCAGTCGCACGTTCTAAACCCTTCTTCCTTGAGTTCACAGAAGCTGGTGTGACGAAAGGTACGAGTTTGGAACTTCTCGCTCGTCACCTCGGTATTAAACAAGCAGACGTCATCGCCTGCGGGGACGGCAACAACGACTTATCGATGATTGAATGGGCAGGCCTCGGTGTTGCGATGGCAAATGCTGCCGATACCGTCAAAGAGCGTGCTCAGCATATGACGGCTTCAAACGATGAAGACGGCATCGCACTCGTCATCGAACAATTCATGATGGATTGAGTTTTCAGATGACGATGCGCTAACTACAAAAAAGCCGAATGTCTTCCCGCACTTAAAAGGGGGAAATCATTCGGCTTTTTTTAGTGAACCTCCTACCCAAAACAGAATTTCCTGTTCGTTTGTCAACCGTCTAATCCTGTTTAGGATATTTTCTGTTTCATGAGATACACCAATCAATCGGTTGGCGCCCTTGTTCTTCGAGCCACTGATTGACACGCGAGTAAGGCCGACTCCCCAAAAAACCACGGTTCGCCGATAACGGGCTCGGATGGACCGACTCCACTATCAGATGACGCGAGGTATCAATTAATACTTTCTTACTTTTTGCATGATTTCCCCAAAGAATAAACGCAATCGGTTCCTCCTGTGCACTGAGTACTTCGATCACTCGGTCAGTAAAGGCCTCCCAGCCCTTTTTAGCATGAGATCCGGCCTTCCCATCTTCGACCGTCAACGATGTATTCAAGAGGAACACCCCTTGATCCGACCACTTTTCGAGATTTCCAGTCGTTGGTTGCGTGCATCCTAAATCGGTTACAAGTTCTTTATACATGTTTCGTAACGACGGTGGAATCTTGACCCCGTCGTTCACGGAAAAGCTTAATCCGTTCGCTTGATTAGGTCCATGATAAGGGTCCTGTCCTAAAATGACGCATCGAACGGCTGACGGTGCAACCGCATCAAACGCATGAAAAATCCGATCCTTCTCCGGATAAACCGTTGTCTCTTGATAGGCCGATTGAACGAACGACCAAAGTTGTTGAAAATATTCTTTTTCTTTTTCTTCTTTTAAAATCGTTTGCCAAGCAGGATGCATACAACTTCACTCCTTTTTCGGTCTTAGGACCCTGTTTGTTTAGATGGGTTCTGCTATGATGGAAAATGAGGTGGATTAACAATGATTCAAACAACAGAACTATTCGGGTTACCGTTCGTCAATGCCACACCATCGACATGGTATACCCATATTAAAACAGTCTTACACGACAATGAAAAAGCTTTTCTTGTGACGGCAAATCCTGAGCTCGTTCTCCGCTCTTTGCGTGATCCGGAATACAACGCCATCCTGAAGAGGGCGACGTTCATCACACCAGACGGCATCGGTGTGACTGCAGCCAGTAAACGTCTAGGCAACCCGTTGCAGGCGACGCTTCCTGGAATTGAAACAGCACGGGAATTGTTGCGAACGGCTGACAATTTACACAAACGTGTCTTCTTACTCGGAGGTCGCCCGGAAGTCATGAAATCGTTGATTAAACAATTATCGATTCGTTTTCCGAATATCCAGTTCGTCGGGACGTTTCATGGATTCGGTAAGGATCAGGAAGCTGCTGACGCCATTCGCTCTGCACAGGCTGATTTAATCCTTGTCGCGCTCGGAGCACCCAAGCAGGAGCAATGGATTGCTTCCGTTTATGATCTCGTCGATCGCGGCATCTTCATCGGGGTCGGTGGTGCCTTCGATGTTTGGTCCGGTCATAGCAAACGAGCCCCTAAAGTGTTCCGCAAACTAAAACTAGAATGGCTTTACCGTATTTCGACACACCCTCGCGGTTTCGAGAAACTGAAGGACCTCGTTTTGTTTGCATTGCTTGTTCTACGTAAAAAATCACACATCTAATCAAAAAAATCCCTTCGTCCAGTCATTCGGACGAAGGGATTTTTTGAAACTTACGCGTTGACCGTTGAGAACGAACGACCTAGTTCTTTCGCTTTTGCGATTGCTTCTTCTTTGATTTCTTCTGCTTTTTCTGGGTTCATCGCCATACCTTCGATGAAGAGCGCGTCATATTCAGTCACACCTGTGAATGCGAGTGCTTGACGGAGATAATCGTCGCCGAAGTTCAAACCAGAACCTGTGTAAACGCCGCCTGTTGCTTGGATGTGGAGTGCTTTTTTGCCTTCCATCAATCCTTTTGGACCTTCAGCTGTGTAGGCAAATGTTTTTCCAGCAAGAAGGACGCTGTCGATGTACATTTTGAGTCGTGCCGGGAATGAGAAGTTCCACATTGGTGTAACGAAAACATACTCGTCAGCTGCCATGAACTGCTCGAGGTGTTTCGTCATTGTCCCGACTTTAGCGATTTCAACTTCTGAAAGCTCTTCGCCTGTCGCGAATTTGCCCCATGCGCTTAATACGTCTGTATCGATTTCTTGGACGTCTTCGCTGTAGAGGTTAAGTACTTCTACTTCTGCATTCGGGTTTGCTACTTTATAGCTTTCAAGGAACGCTTCACCTGTTTGAAGGCTGAACGAGTGTTCCGTAGATTTCGGGTTTACAGTTACATAAAGTAATTTAGTCATTTTTATTTCCCCTTTTTATTTAAAGTAATTTCTGTAACTAAACATACCAACATCATTTTCATTTGTCAATTAGTTTGATTTCAAAGTATTAACGGATCAAAGATAAACAAAAAAGATGCAATCCCACCTTTCGGTGACATTCCATCTAGATTGAATGGATCGGCTGGCATTACGCTTTTTCAGAATGCGTATAATTATCTGCCCGGTACCCGATTCGTTTGAGTTGATCGATCAATTGTTCTTTTTCGCTAACCGTCAAGTCGCTGAATAAGTCCGTCAAAAATGCTTCATGTTTCGGGAACGTTTCTTCCATCAATGCTTGACCTGCCTCAGTCAACGTACCGAATGTGACGCGACGGTCTGTCGGGCAAGATTTTCGTGCTAGTAGTCCACGATTTTCAAGTTTATCTACTACGTAAGTGACACTTCCACTCGTCAATAAAATCTTGTCGCCGATTTGCTGGAGCGGTGTATCGCCTTTATGATACAACAACTCAAGCACACCAAACTCTGAAGGATTCAATTGATGGGTCTTGATGTCTGCTTTTACTTGTTCCGTCACAGCATGCATCGTTCGCGATAAGACTACGAGCAATTTTAGTGCTAGTTTCGAATCTGTCGCTTCCATTTTACGTTCGCCCCTCTTTATCTTGATTCGCAAATAATCATAGTCCTCTTTTTTACATTGGTCAATTGCGGTCGAAATTCCCATGCCTTCTTCCTCTTGAAATTGTTCTTGCCGTGGAACGCGTTCCATAGTCTATCGTCATGGTATACACTACTAAGGAGGTCTTCTATATGTCGCTTCATACACGACTAAAACGTCTCTACAAATGGAACGTCGCCTTCGAACTTGCGATTGAGCAGCTCGGGACGCCGACCGGTTATTACCTTTGCAAACATACCTTGATTGAACAATATCCCCATTTAACACCGGCTGAAAAAATGAAGCTTCTCGAAAGAATTACGGAGCAAATCGAACGCTCTGATCCGTCGTCCGGACCGATCACGAAGCAACACTGGATTCAACTCGAACAACAACTATCTAGCTAAGGATGGGAGGGATTTTGAATGACGAACATTCGTGACTTGGCTTACGAAGCAAACGTTTCCGTGACGACGGTTTCACGCGTCCTCAACGATCATCCTTATGTCGCTGAAGAAAAGCGTCGTGCCGTCAAAGAAGCCATTTTAAAGCTCGGCTACATCAGAAATCAGACAGCTGTCCATCTCTCGACTGGACGGACGAAAACGATTGGCGTCATGCTACCGTTCGTCGACCATCCCTATCATGCCGCGATTCTTCAAGGAATCGCTAAAAGTGCCTTCGAGGACGCCTATCGTTTTTTAACGTGGCAAACGAACTATTTCGAAGAACATGAACGAACTGTTTTACGCGCGCTTGCGCAACGTGAAGTCGATGGTTTAATCATCGTCTCACACAGTCTTGCCGTCTCTGAAATTCTTTCGTACGAACAATACGGTCCAATTGTCTTTTGCGAGTTGCATGAATATGTCTCATCCGTCTATATCAATCATTACACTGCGTTTTGTAAAGGCTTGACGACACTCCAGCAACTCGGTCACCACCAGATTGGTATTTGCCTTGGACGGGCTGATAGTACGAATAGCCGCGCCCGCAAGCAAGCCTATCATGACCTCGTCGAACCTAATTCGAATGATTGGGTGTATGAGCAAACGTTGACGATTGAAGATGGCACCCGTGTCGCCGAACATTGGCTCAGTCAGAAACAGCGCCCTTCCGCTATCATGACGACGAGTGACCACGTCGCTGCCGGACTGATCATCGCGCTCAAAAAACGAGGGTACCGTATCCCGGAGGACCTATCTGTTATCGGGTTCGATGGCAGTGACCTCGCAGAAGTGCTCGATTTGACAACGATCGCGATTCCTTATGCGTTAATTGGTCAACAAGCTTTTTCGCTCGTAACGCGTGATGTCATGAATCAACCGTTACAAATCGAAATCCCGGCAACCCTTCGGATGGGGAATACTGCGGAACAGCTTCCCTTTGCTGATTGAGAATGAGAACTAAAACACCCGCTTCTTGTCTCGCACAAGAGCGGGTGTTTGTCTTGTTCTTATAAAGTTCCTGCCGCGACGTAACGCGATCCCCAATACCCACCGCGGAATGATTCTTTGACGACTTGACCATAATACGAGTTAGCATTGATCATCGTCGAACCATCGACTGCAATACCGACGTGCTGGATGCCACTGCCATGCGTGAAGAACACGAGATCTCCGGCTGCTGGTGCCGTCCGTTTCGTTGCTGCATATTGTGAGGCTGCCGTACGTGGTAAAGATTTACCGAGCGCACGGTAAACGTAACTTGTGAATCCAGAACAATCAAAGCTCGTCGGACCTGTTGCACCAAAGACATATGGACGTCCTTTCAATCCTTCAGCGACAGATACAATCGTCGCACCTGTTTTTGAGAGTCCCGCTGTTGCTTTTTTATTGTAGCTCTTCGTGTACATCGCAGCGATGTACGCTGTCTTACCTTGATAACGCAACCGATACCAGTTGTTTGAGGTTTTGCTCGTGACAGTGACTGACTGGCCGAGCTTCAGCTGACCGAGTTTCTTCCCACTGACCGTGGCTTTCGAACGGATATTCAACACATCGACTGAGACGACTACTTTTTTTGCCGATGCTGCTTTGGTTGCTTGTGGGACGGCACTCCAACTGCTAACGACTAATGTCACGAGTATAAATAAACGGATCCAGAGCGATACTTTCATCTTTTACTAATCCCCTTCTAAGTAAAGTTGACGGTTATGTAAAACGAATTAAATTGTCAGATAATTTCTGTTTTTATCCTATCATTTTGATTCCATCGCTCGTGTTACAGTTTATTGACAGGAACACCCTCCTGTAATACTTTTGTAATAAAATAAAAAAACAGGTTATAGAACGGCTTTATGAAGCCATTCTATAATTCCTGTTTCAGAGAGACTTTTGTTTGAAATCAATTAATCGATTGACTTCTTTTTCCGAAAACGTGCTAAGAACTCATAGACAATCGGGACGATGAGAAGTGTGAGTAACGTCGAACTCGTTAATCCACCAATGACCGTGACCCCAAGTCCTTTCGAAATCAACGCGCCTCCTTCTAGACCGAGGGCGAGTGGTGATAAGGCACCAATTGTTGCGAGTGCCGTCATCAAGATAGGACGAAGTCGTGTGCCTGCTGCATCGAGCAGGGCCTCACGTGTCGCCAGACCTTCATTTTCCTTATGAATGACACGGTCAATCAAGACGATTGCATTCGTGACAACGATTCCGATCAACATCAAGGCTCCGATTAGTGATGAAACCGAGATCGTTTCGCCAGTAATCAAGAGGGCGAGTAAACCACCGATGATTGCGAACGGAAGTGAGAACAAGATGACGAGCGGCGTCAATGCTCCACCGAATGTCACGACAAGAACGAGATAGACGATCGCGACTGCTGCTGCCATCGCAAGACCAAGTTGTGTGAACGATTCTTGAATCTGTTCCGTCACCCCGCCGACTTTGTAAGAAACACCTGTCGGAAGGTCAATTTTTTTGACTGCATCGTCAATTGCTTGTGATGCTTCCGTCGCTTTATCTGTTTTCAGTTCTGCTGTCACGGTTGTGACGAGTTTCCCGTCTCGTTCATTTAACGAGTCCGGTGTCGTGCCTTTTTCGGCAGAAACGAAATCAGATAACTTTTTAACACCGAGCGGCGTCGTGATATCAGCTGCTTCTAAGTCATCAATCGAGTCGTACGTCGTTTGTTCGTTCGGTACGATGACGTCCAATTCTTTACCATCTACTTTTATAGTAGAAAGTGGTTTTTCGACACCTTGCACGTTAGCGATTCCTTGCGCGAGCTGAGCTGTCGACACACCGAACTCGGCAGCTTTTTGTTGATCGACTTCAAACGTGTACTGCGTATATGAATCTTTTAAGTCGGTCGTTACCTTCCGAACGTATTTTGATTCACCTTCTATTGCTTTAACGAACTTCGGTGTGATCGTTTCTAGATCTTCGATTGAATTCGCGAAGACTGAATACGAAACACCCGATGAACCGGCACCACCACTGAAGTCCTGTTCTTTCCATTCTCCAGTCGGGATGGCTTCATTCAAGTCTTTCACTGCCTGTTGCTTCACGTCTGCGAAGTCCTCTGTATCTGGATCATACTGGGCGATGAAGACCGCTTGTTTCGTATTTCCCGGATTAAGTGGATTTTCGCCTCCGACTGTGAACTGGAGATTGTCGATATTCTTTTGTTTATCGAAATAAGCTTCTGCTTGATCCGCTGCCTCGAGCGAGTCATCAAGTGTTTGACCTGGTTTCGGATTATACGTCACATAAAACGTTTTTTCACTCTCTTGATTCAAGAAGTTGACCCCAATCGCCGGTACGAGAGCAAAGCTTCCGACAAGCATCAAGACTGCAAGACCGAAGACGATTAATTTATGGTTCAAGGACCAGTTCAACACGCCACGGTACCAGCTCGCTAATTTCCCGCCATCTTCTTTTTCCGGTTTCGGTGCTTTCCCACGTTTGAACAGTGAGTCAGCAAACATCGGTACGACTGTTACGGCAACAATCAGCGATGCGAATAATGCAAAGACAACTGTCAGTGCGAACGGCAGGAACAATTCACCAACAAATCCTGTTACGAACCCGAGTGGTAAGAAAACAGCAATCGTCACGATTGTCGATGATGCGACCGGAATGAACACTTCACGGGTTGCATCGATGATTAAGGCTTTACCTTTAAGTTTTTCGCCGGGATCCGTTAAGCGACGGTAAATATTTTCGATGACGACAATCGAATCATCGACGACACGACCGATTGCGACCGTCATCGCACCAAGTGTCATGATGTTCAACGAGATGTCCATCTGTTTCAAGACAAGAATCGCCATCAGTAACGACAACGGAATCGAAATGACTGCGATGATTGTCGATTTAAAGTTGCGTAAGAATAAAAGGATGATGATGATCGCAAATAATGCACCAATCAAGGCTTTACTGATCATCGTTGAGACAGACTCTTCAATCGGTTTTCCTTGGTCGAGTGTGACTGACGTTTTGACCGATCCGTTTTCTTTTTCAAAATCTTGAATCGTTTCTTTGACGGCAGTGACGACATCGACGGTATTCGCATCCTGTGATTTCGTCACTTGAATTCCGATTGAACGTTCACCGTTTGACCGCGAAATCGATTCTTCGATTCCTTTATCTTCTACTTTTGCGAGCTCAGACAATTTAACAGTCGGGACTTGTGTTGGTGTTGGCGCTTGTCCTTCTGTTGGCGCTTGTCCTTCTGTTGGCGCTTGAGGCGTCGTCGGTGCTTGTGAAGGAGCTGCCGGTGTATCGCTCGCTGCCTGTTGCGGCGTATAAGGCAAACGAAGATTTTTTAATTCTGTGACCGTCGTAGCTTTTCCATCAAGCACAACAGCTTGCTCTTTATCACCAAGCTCGTATAAGCCGAGTGCTAAACGCGAATCATTCGCTTGAATCAGTTGCTTGACGTTATCTTCTGTCAATCCATATTGCTGTAGCTTTTCATCATCGAATCGAATTTCAATCCGACGAATCTCTTGCCCAGCGATTTGAACCGTTTGAGCGCCTTCGATTCCTTCAAGCTTCGGTTGAAGTTCTGTCTCGACGAGCTTCGTCAACTCGGAGAGCGAACGTTTTTCATCTGATACTGCGAAACCGACAACGGGGAAAGCATCGAATGAAATCCGTGAGACATTTGGTTCTTGCGCGCCTTCTGGTAATTCAACATTTGCTAATGCTTCTTTGACTTGTTGTTCTGCTTCATCCATATCCGTACTGAAGCTGTAGTCGATTTGTAGATTTGAGGCGTTTTGGAAAGATGTCGATCGGACCGTCTCGACGCCTCCTAGATTTTCGACCTTACTTTCGAGTTCTCGACTGACTTCATCAAGGACTTGTTCAGGCGTCGCCCCTGGATAAATCGTCGTTACCGAAACAGTCGGTGTCGTAATGTCTGGTAGCGTTTCGAGTTTCATCGTCGTTCCTGCATAAATCCCAGCGACGGTGATGATGATCGTCAGCAACCAAAGAGCAAATTTATTATTCACTGAAAATTGAATGATACGCTTCATGGTAATTATTCGCCTTCTCTCTGTTTTTTATTTCATGTTTACTCATTATCTGAAGCTTGGTCGATTTCGCGCGCCCGCTTTAATAGACGCTCGACCAATTGTTGACGCTCTGCTTTTGACGGCTGAGCGAACTTAAAGTGCTCCGACATTTTCAATCCATCTAATACGAATCGAATCATCATCGCTTCGACCGGATCAGCGCTCTCCATCAATTGATTAAAGAACTGATTAACTTGCTTTTTTCGTTCTTCGACAAACGCTTCATTTTCTTTCAAGAACGATAACAAAAACAAGACTGTATCGATATCCAAGTGAAACTCTTCCTCGTGATTCGCTTGTAACGTGACGAACGCTTCCATCTGACCTAAACCTTGATCCAGATATTCTTGATACTGCTTAAACTGACGGGCTTCTTGCTCTTCAATCACACCCATCAGCAGCTCTTCTTTAGAAGCAAAATGGTACAATAAGCCACCCTTAGAAACATTCGCTTGTTTCGCGACTTCTTCTAACGTCAATTGCGGAAACCCACGGCTCATCATGACTTGAACAGTCGCGTCAGTGATTCGTCGTCTCGTTTCTAACGCTTTCGCACTAACCATATGTTACCTCCTCCCTTTTACTGTACCGTCCAGACGGTTTCTTTCTTCACTATACGAATTTTCATTTGATAATGCAACCGTCAATGCATGTTTCACGTGAAACGTTTTCAATTTTTACGAAAAAAGACACATTCTCGTCTGAACCGTGACGGAATATGCCTAAAGTCGTTCGATTTACGCTTCGCGTGCACTCTCACTTAGTGCCGCTCGCATTATTTTCTTCAATTCATGCGTACGTAACACTTGAACCCCACGATCAGTTGGTCCACCCTCCGCAGCGACATCATCAATCAATGCCTCAGTCGGTCGATCGTCTTGAAGCAAAAGTTCGGCCGACCCTTTCATTGCTTGGGCGATGATACGACGCGCCTGTTGTGTTTCAAATCCGGCTTCCGTCAAAACAGGAGTCATTGCGCCCACAATTTCATAGAAGAAAGCCGGACTGCAGCCAGCTGCTGCCATTAAAAACGGCATAGTCGTTTCATCCGTTTCTACTACCTCACCGACGCGTAGAAAAAGTTCCTTCGCCAATTGTTTGTGTTCCATCACTACTTGATGACCGAACCAAAGTCCTGTCATCCCTGTCCGAAAAGCAACCGGTGTATTCGGCATCGCACAGACCGCACCGCAACCTGATATCTGTTCAATTTCATCCGGTGTGATATGTGCTGCGACAGAAACAAGCAGTTGATTCGTCCACTCATGACGCTCTACGTATTCCAGTACGCCGTCAGGTTGCATGGCTAAGACGACGATATCGAATGACTCGATATTCTCTTCTTCAATGATTTGAACACCATGTTCATTAGCGAGCTCTGATAAACGCTTACGATCTGCACGATTCGTCATCGTAATTGATTCGGGCGCAATTCCTGAATCAATCCATCCTTTGACCAACGATTCACTCATCGATCCTGCACCAACCATTAAAATGTTCATACCGTTCCTCCCACAACAAAAAAGGACCTGTTGTGCCAGGTCCTTTTCGTATTTTCCTTTTTAATTATACACGAAGTTCCAAGTCTTCGACAGCGACGACACGAAGCCCTTTTTCGTTCAATTTCTTCACGATTTTATTTTTTGTTTTCTCATCACAATCAAGAGGAAGGGTAATGAGAACACGACGCATGACACTACTTTTGGCATCAAGTGTCATAAGACTAGCAACCGTCGAGTACTTGTTAACGATTTTTGCGATTTTTTCTAGAGCACCTTTTTGTTCACTCAGTGCGACCGTCAACACATAGCTTCCTGAATCACGATTCCATGCCTCTTCTAACATCCCAAGCATTTTCCCGTGCGGTAAAATACCAAAGAATTGACCGTCATCATTTAGTACGGCGATGTATGGTAATTCTTTGATCGAAAAGAAGACTTCAAAGAAATTGCTTGCTGTATAGATGAATTTTGATGTGTTCTTAATGAGTGTCATGACATTGTCATCTAAACTGCCACCATTCATCCCATGGCGATAAATATGCATTTTATAGATATTCCCTTTAAATTCTTGACCTGACTGGTCGAGTACAGGTACGCAACGATATCCTGTATCTTCTAACGTCTTTAACGCTTCACGAAGCGTTGCCGTCTCTGAAATCTTGATACATTGGTGTTTTGGTATACATAAACTTTGCACGAGCATACAAAACGTCCTCCTCTATTTCACTTTGTGTTGTAACCTACTTCTTCATCTTTTGTACTTATTCGTTCTGTTATTCATTTTTCCTGCTTCTCTTCTATTCCCTACTATTACAATAACAAAAACACAGATGAAACCCATTGAATCCAAAGAAAATAACATTAAAAAATGTTTATTCAGACTATTTATTAATTTATCAACCCTATTAACTTTAAGTTTTATTAAGTTTTCGTAAACGCGGTACATAGTTGTATTCTTTTACAATAACGTCTGATACAATCGAACTCGTGAAGTTACTTCACTATTCTATTCTTGTTCTTAATATGGAGGCAGAAGAAATGTTTAGTAAAAAACAAGATCCATTCGCAGTGAAATTATCCGAGATTGCAGGGCACTTGCAACAGACGTCACAGTTTTTCGTTGATTTCAAAATCAATGGTATTGCAGACGTTAAAGAATTCGCGCATAAAGTCAAAGACTTTGAAACGGCTGGTGACGACTTGATGCACCAACTGATCATCGACTTGAACAATGCGTTCATCACACCGATTGATCGCGAAGACTTGCTTGCACTCGCGAACTCACTGGATGATGTACTCGATGGATTTGAAGAATGTTCCGCGATTTTCGAGATTTATAACATCGTCCGTGCCGACGAACATATGATTAAATTCGTCGATGAGATTCATATCGCCGTCAACGAACTCGCTTTAGCGATGGACCTTCTTGTCGCACGTAAGCTTCAACCGATGCGTGAACATGTCATCAAAGTAAAAGAACAAGAAACGATTTGTGATGACTTACGTCGTAAATCAATCAAAGCATTGTTCGCGACTGAAACTGATCCAATTAAAATCATTCAATATAAAGAAATCTATGAATCGCTCGAATCAATCGCCGATTACTGCCAAGACGCAGCAAACGTCATTGAAACGATCATCATGAAAAACGCATAAGTGAGGAGCTAACGAGATGGATAGTCTGTTTATCATCACCGCTATAATCGTGATTCTCGCACTTGGCTTCGATTTCATTAATGGTTTCCACGATACGGCGAACTCGATTGCGACTTCGGTGTCGACTCGTGCATTGAAACCACGTCACGCCATCATTCTTGCTGCGACGATGAACTTTTTAGGGGCAATCACATTTACTGGAGTCGCTAAGACGATTTCCGGGGACATTGTTGACCCATCGACACTAGAACACGGAAGTTATGTCGTCATCGCTGCTCTCCTCTCTGCGATTGCTTGGAATCTATTGACGTGGTACTTCGGTATTCCGTCCAGTTCTTCGCATACGTTGATTGGTTCGATTGCCGGTGCTGCCATTGCTTCAGTCGGATTCGGTGGAATCGAGACAAAAGGCTTCTTAAAAATCGTCCAAGCCTTATTGATTTCGCCAATCCTTGCTTTTACGCTCGGTTTTCTCGTCTACGGCATTTTTAAAGTAGTTTTCAAAAAAGGGAATTTGGCGAAGACGAATCGTCGCTTCCGTCATATGCAGATTGCGACTGCAGCCCTTCAATCGTATACACACGGAACGAATGATGCGCAAAAAGCGATGGGGATCATCACCCTCGCCTTGATTTCTTCTGGTTTCCAGACTGATCATGATGTGGCCCTTTGGGTAAAACTCTCTTGTGCCATCGCGATGGGACTCGGGACATCTGTCGGTGGATGGCGGATCATCAAAACAGTTGGTGGTCAAATCATGAAGATTCGTCCTGTCAACGGCGTAGCGGCTGACTTGACGTCTGCTGCGATCATCTTTGGTGCGACGGCGATTCATCTTCCTGTATCAACAACGCATGTGATTTCCTCTGCCATCATGGGTGTCGGAACATCACACCGCAAAAAAGGCGTTAAATGGGGTACGGCTAAACGAATGCTGATTACATGGGTCATCACGTTACCGATTTCGATGGCATTCGCCGCTCTGATTTATACGATTCTTGATTTTCTTTTCATTAAATAATCTCATCCCCCACTCGTTCATTTGAGGTGGGGGTTTTGCTTACACTTCATAAGTTGCCGCAGTTGTCGCCTTGTCTATAATTCGCTATGATAATGGAAAGAAGTAGCGCTAATTTATTAGGAGGAATTCCAAATGACAAAACGTAAAGCATTAACGATTGCTGGTTCTGACACGAGTGGTGGAGCTGGTATTCAAGCAGACTTAAAAACGTTCCAAGAGCTTGAAGTCTATGGCATGAACGCGCTGACGGTCATCGTCGCGCAAGACCCTGACCAAGCTTGGCACCATGCGGTCTATCCAATCGATGCAGAACTCGTCCGGACACAAATCCATACGGTCCTCGGAGGAATCGGTGTTGATGCAATGAAGACGGGGATGCTTCCGACTGTCGAAATCATCGAAGTCATTGCTGAAAAAATTAAAGCATCAGGCGTTAAAAACGTCGTCATCGATCCGGTCATGGTCTGTAAGGGTGAAGATGAAGTCCTCAATCCGGATACAGCGAATGCCTTACGCGACATTTTGACACCGCTCGCGACAGTCGTCACACCAAACGTTTTCGAAGCGGGACAATTGTCTGGTCTTGGAAAAACACCTTCGACGATTGACGAGATGAAACTTGCAGCAGCACGGATTCACGAAAAAGGTGCACAATATGTCCTCGTTAAAGGTGGCAGCAAGATTGATCACCCCCGAGCAGTTGACGTGCTTTATGATGGAAAAGAGTTTATCCTAATTGAGGATGAACGCATTGAGACACCATATACGCACGGGGCAGGATGTACGTATTCTGCAGCGATTACAGCAGAACTCGCTAAAGGCGCTACAGTCGAAGAAGCCGTTCGAACTGCCAAATCGTTTATCACAGCGGCGATTCGTAACTCATTCCGTTTGAATGAATACGTCGGCCCGACTGATCATGCTGCACATCGTACAGTTAAGTCTTAACACGTTCAGGAAGTCCGCGCAGTGATTCGCGGGCTTCTTTCTGTATTCGAAGGGAGAGATACCATTGCAAACACTTGATTTAAAGGTCGTCCAACAGTACATTGACGATCATGCGAACACACCACTTTACGTCCACGTCGAAACAACGAACGGTGCCTATGCGACGCACCAAGATCCGACGTTCCATAGTGCGGGGATGTTCTTCCGCAACGCGGAAATCACATACGAACGCGGCCTGATCACAGGAAACGGTCCATACCGGATTGGTCTTAAACTTGCCCACGGATGGTTGTACGGTGAAGGATTAACCGATTATGAATTCGCGGGAGAACAACTCTTGATCGCAGGACATGATATCGAAGGTCGCCTCGCGATTGCTTTTGAGCTCAGCCCGACACCATTCGCCCAAGGCGCAGAGGAGGTAGAATGATGGCTTATAATGAACACGATCACCTGCTCGTCATCTTCCCTCACCCGGACGATGAAGCATTCAGCTCAGCCGGGACAATCATCGAGCATGCAACGAACCGCGGACCTGTTACGTACGCCTGTTTGACGCTCGGCGAAATGGGACGCAACATGGGACGTCCCGTCTTTACGAACCGGGAACAACTCGCGACGATCCGCAAACGTGAATTGATCGCAGCAGCTGAAAAAATGCAGATTACCGATCTTCAAATGTGGGGATTACGGGATAAGACGGTCGAATTCGAAGATGAAGCAGCACTCGCTGAACGGATTGGACAGTTGATTGAAAAAACACGTCCGACTCGCGTGATTTCATTTTATCCGGGCTATGCCGTCCATCCGGACCACGAAGCAACAGCACGTGCTGTCGTTCGTGCCCTTCGTGCAATCGACGAAGCCGATCGTCCTGAATTTCTTGCCGTCGCTTTTGCGAACAACACAAAAGACGAACTTGGCGAAGGTACGTTCATTCATGACGTCAGTGCATATACGGATCAAAAAGTTGCCGCCCTTGAAGCCCACGCTTCTCAAACAGGTGGACTGATGAAGGTCATCTCGGAAGACTCGAACATCCGGGATCTCCTTGTTAAAGAACGCTATTACCACTATCCATTATGATGAAGAACCTCGAAACGACTCCGACGTCGTTCGAGGTTTTTTTTCGTAGATTAAATGATTCGCACGACGTTGACTCTGCGCACTTTTCCCTGCAGGCGTCAGGAGGCTGAATCTTTTGAAACCCGCAACGATTGACGCGAGAAAGAGTCGACTTTTTTTCTCCCGTCTGCTAGTGTGAATAGTTGAGACTGTGTCTCCGGAGTTCGTAACCTCCTCCGTCACAAAAACTAGGAATGGAAGTGTAAACTATGAAAAATGAACGTGCTCTTGTCGTCTTCAGCGGCGGCCAAGACTCGACGACTTGTCTGTTTCAGGCACTCGCGAACTATTCCGAAGTCGAAGTCGTTACCTTCAACTACGGACAGCGTCATGCCGAAGAACTCGAAGTCGCGCGAACAATCGCAGCCGAACTTGGTGTCAAACACCATGAGCTCGATCTCTCACTCCTCAGTCAACTCACAAGCAATTCGTTGACCGATCACACTCAAACAATCACGACGAACGAAGATGGACTCCCCTCTACATTCGTAGATGGTCGGAACCATCTGTTCTTATCTTTCGCAGCCGTCCTTGCTAAGGGACGTGGCATCCGCCATATCATCACGGGTGTATGCGAAACTGATTTCTCCGGATACCCGGATTGTCGTGACTCCTTCATCAAGTCACTTAACGTGACACTCAACCTCGCGATGGATTATCCATTCGTCATTCACACGCCACTGATGTGGCTCGATAAAAAAGAAACATGGGCGCTAGCCGATTCGCTAGATGCTTTTGATTTCGTCCGTGAACGGACACTGACGTGTTACAACGGTATTATCGGAGATGGTTGCGGCGACTGCCCAGCTTGTGAATTACGGAAAAAAGGCTTAGACGCCTACATCGAGGAGGGGACTACCCATGAAATTCAACTATGAAGCACCTGAAACTGTCGAGCGCCCGACCGGCGACTCGCTCATCTATACAAAATCACGCGTCATGATCGTCAAAAAATTGACGTTTGATGCTGCCCATCACCTGTATGACTACGATGGAAAATGTCGTGCTTTGCATGGTCATACGTATCACGTCGATCTCGGAATCAGCGGATTCCTGGACCACCGCGGGATGACACTTGACTTCGGTGACCTGAAAAAGATCTTCAAAGAACATCTCGAACCGTTGCTCGATCACCGTTATTTAAACGAATCGCTTCCCTATATGAATACGACGGCAGAAAACATGTCGGCCTGGATTTTTGAAACGCTCGGACAGCATTTACCGGACGAACGCGGTCTCCGTGTCGAATTCGTCAAGTTATATGAGACACCGACTGCATTCGCTGAAGTCCGTCGCGAATGGATGAATGAAGCATGAGTCAACTGAAAAAAATACCAAAGATTCCCGTTCTTGAAATTTTTGGTCCAACGTTTCAAGGAGAAGGTCGTTCGATCGGACAAAAAACAATGTTCGTCCGGACAGGTGGATGCGACTATTCATGTGCCTGGTGTGATTCTGCCTTTACCTGGGACGGATCAGAAAAACCAGACCTCCTGACGGCAGAAGATATCCTGACGCGTCTCGATGCGCTCGGTTCGTATGGGCACGTGACGATCTCCGGGGGGAATCCATTGCTCCACGCATCGATCGGTACGCTCGTCGACGCCTTGAAGGCACGTGGCATCACGATGTCCGTCGAAACACAGGGTTCGTATTGGCAAAACTGGTTACTCGATATCGAAGACGTCACCATCAGTCCGAAGCCGCCGTCAAGCGGCATGACGGTCGATTACGATCGGCTCGACGTCTTCTTCAAACGACTTCCTGAACTGCAACGTGCTGTCAAAATCGTCATCTTCGACGAAGCGGACCTCGACTTCGCAGCAGCGATTTCTGAACGATATGCGTTAAAAACACTGTATCTATCACTCGGTAATCCGGACCCGGCGGAAGAAGGTACGATTGCTCCGCGGATGTTGTCCGACTTAAAAACTTTATGGGAACGCGTCGCGCAAGATGAACGCTTTAACCATGCCCGTGTTCTACCACAACTGCACGCCCTCGTTTTCGCGAACGACCGTGGCGTTTAAAAAGGAGTTTTATTCATGCGTCCAGAAGATTTAAACGACTTATCTCTACTCGGTCAAAAGGCCGTCCCTTATATTTTTGAATATCAACCGGAAGTGCTCGAAGCGTTCCCGAACCGTCACCCGGAGAATGACTACTTCGTTAAGTTCAATGCACCGGAATTCACGAGCCTTTGCCCGATCACGAATCAACCGGACTTTGCGACAATTTATATTTCGTACATTCCTGACGAAAAACTTGTCGAGTCGAAATCATTGAAGCTTTATCTCTTCAGCTATCGTAATCACGGGGATTTCCATGAGAACTGCATCAATGTCATCGGAAAAGACCTCGTTAAGTTGATGGAGCCGCGCTACCTTGAAGTCTGGGGGAAATTTACACCACGCGGTGGCATCTCGATTGATCCGTACTATAACTACGGAAAACCCGGTACAAAATATGAAAGAATGGCAGAACACCGTTTGTTCAACCATGATCTTTATCCAGAAACGGTCGATAACCGTTAATCCGAAAACCATCAAAAAAAGCCGAATTCCTGACGTGATCATTTCACGGGAATTTGGCTTTTCTTCTATCTAATCGACTGTGTATGAACGTCAGCTCGACGGTAAATCCACGATTTTTTGTCGTTCTGCCTGAGCATGAATCGCTTCTGCTGACCAAATATGTCGTAAGAGGTGCTCATAAGGAACGCCTAGCGCCTTCGCTAAGCGATCAATCATCGAAACGGACGGATGTGCGATACTTGACTCAATCCGTTGAATCATCTCAAACGTTGTTTCCGTCATAAGCGCAAGTTTTTCTTGGTCGATGTTCTGTCGCTCACGTAATGTTTGGATACGCTCTCCATAATTCGCAAGTGGATTCATCGCTTGATTCATGAGTTTTCAGTCTCCTTTATCGTCTCCCAGCTACTCCTACCCGATGCTACTTTTAGTTTATTCCCGCTTTTCATTTTCAAAACACATTTTAGTTTAATGATTTTCACCATGTGAAATATAATTTCAAATTATTCACTAAAAAAGACTAGCTTTTTAAAAGGTTATCGCTTACAATTTTAAATGCAAACGGTTGCATTAATCGCTTACATATTTGCACAACAAAGAGAAAATAGTTTGTCTGAGGAGTGAGAAAACATGCGTAAAACAATTTCATTCGACTTTTGGCAAAAGCTCGGAAAAGCTTTAATGGTTGTCATTGCAGTTATGCCAGCTGCCGGAATCATGATTTCAATCGGAAAATTAATCGGGATGTACGGCGGCGATATCACAATTGTGCAAACGATCGCAAGAATCGTTGAAGATCTCGGTTGGGCCATCATTACGAATCTCCACGTCCTCTTCGCCGTCGCGATCGGTGGTTCATGGGCTAAAGAACGTGCCGGTGGTGCCTTTGCCGCATTACTCGCGTTCATTTTAGTCAACCGCGTAACGGGTGCAATCTTCGGTGTCAATTCAACGATGCTCGCTGACCCGAAAGCAACGGTCAGTTCATTACTCGGATCAGACTTAATCGTAAAAGATTATTTCACTTCTGTACTCGGTGCACCCGCTCTTAATATGGGCGTTTTCGTCGGAATCATTTCTGGTTTCCTCGGTGCCGTTCTTTTTAATAAGTTTTATAACTTCAGCAAATTACCGGATGCACTGGCCTTTTTCAACGGAAAACGGTTCGTCCCATTCGTTGTCATCGGTGGTTCCGTCGTCGCAGCATTTGTTTTATCGCTCGTCTGGCCGTTCGTCCAAGGTCTCCTAAACGATTTCGGTCGTTGGATTGCAACGTCACGTGATACAGCCCCAATCATCGCCCCATTCGTTTACGGAACGCTCGAACGTCTCCTACTGCCATTCGGTCTTCACCATATGTTGACTGTGCCGATGAACTATACGGAACTCGGCGGAACGTATAAAATTCTGACGGGTGCTGCACAAGGCTCGACAGTAGCCGGGCAAGATCCACTTTGGCTCGCCTGGGTGACCGATCTCGTCAACTTAAAGCAAGCCGGTAACACACAAGGCTATAACGACTTACTCAACAGCGTCGTGCCTGCCCGCTTCAAAGAAGGACAGGTCGTCACGTCACTTGCTTCTTTGATTGGTGTCGCAGTCGCGATGTATATGTCGGTTGACGAAGATAAAAAGAAAGCATACAAACCCGTCTTCCTGTCTGCCGGTCTCGCTGTGTTCTTGACAGGCGTCACGGAGCCAATCGAATTCATGTTCATGTTCATCGCACCTGTCCTGTACGTCGTCTACGCTGTCTTGACGGGTGTTGCGTTCGCACTTGCTGACGTCATGCACCTTCGGATCCATGCATTCGGGGCAATTGAACTCTTGACTCGGATTCCATTGATCGCGAAAGCTGGTCTGATCGGTGATTTGTTACGTTTCATCGGAGTCTGCGTGTTCTTCTTCTTCCTCAACTTCTTTACGTTCCGCTTTGTCATCAAGAAGTTTAACTACGCGACACCAGGTCGTAACGGAAACTACCTCGATGACATCGTCGTCAAAGAGGACGGGACAAGTGAAGTCGCTGCAACTGTCGCCGCTGACGGTTCGCAAGCAGCACGCATCATCGAACTGCTCGGTGGTCAACAAAACATCGAAGACGTCGATGCCTGCATGACACGTTTACGCGTCACGGTCAAAGATCCAAGCCTCGTCGCGAAAGAACAAGACTGGAAAGCGAATGGCGCACTTGGTCTTATCCTAAAAAATAACGGCGTGCAAGCCATCTATGGTCCGAAAGCGGATGTCTTGAAGTCTGATATCCAAGACCGGATTGGCGCATAAACCAGACGAATTAGGGTAAATAAAAAAAGGTGGAGCTCATCCGTGAGTTTCACCTTTCTTTATTCAGAATCAACACTCAGGAGGAACGACAGATGCGCCTACTCACACTCAATTGCCATTCCTGGCAAGAAGAACACCAGCTTGAAAAAATTAATCAAATCGTCGCTCAAATCATCCAACAGAATTATGATGTCGTCGCCTTACAAGAAGTAAGCCAATTAATGGATACACCAATCGTTTATGGTGCAATCCGTGAAGATAATTTCGTCTACATGATTCAACAAGCACTTAAAGAACGTGGGCATGACTATGAATTCGTTTGGGACTTCTCGCACATCGGATACGATGCGTACGAAGAGGGACTCGCCCTCTTGACGAAACATCCGATTTTGAAATCCGATTCGTACTATGTCAGCCGAAGCCAAGATACGATGGACTGGAAGTCACGCAAAATCGTCCGCGCGACGATTGATGTCGATGGAACCCAAATTACGTTCAACTCTTGTCATCTCGGTTGGTGGGAAGATGCCGACGAACCGTTCAGCGAGCAGTTCAATCATTTGATTGCTCGGATGGATCCACTCGAATGGACCCTCTTCTTAGGTGACTTCAACAATGATGCCTTCGAACGGGAGAGCGGTTACGATTATATGGTTGAACGGGGTCTCCATGACCTGTTCCTTCTAGCGGAAGAGACGGTTGGTGTCGAAACCGTCGAAGGTAAGATTGACGGTTGGGAAGAGAATCAGCATGGCTTACGGATTGATTTAGTGCTCTCGAATCGCAAAATTGATGTCGCGCGTGTCGGTGTGACGTTTGACGGAGTACTGGCGCCAATCGTTTCCGATCACTTCGGTGTCGAAGTCGATATCGCGATTCAAAAAGATCCAATTTGACTGTTGACAACGCTTTCTTTTTTGCTTTATGATAAAGCCAACAAGCAAATAGTGCGGATTGTGACAGTACGGCTGGCAAGACCGATGCAACACCTAGAACGTTTAGGTGTTGTTCGGTCTTGCCTTTTTTTGTGGGCTGACCAGTCGCACACCTTTCCTAAAAGGAGGAATTCAAATGGATTACAAAAAAACAGCTGCGCAGGTCCTTACCCTTGTCGGTGGTCGTGAAAATATCATCACAGCAGCGCATTGTGCGACACGTCTCCGTCTCGTCCTTCATGACGAATCGAAGGTCGACCAGGCGGCACTCGAAGATCTTGACGGCGTCAGTGGTGCTTTCTCGAGTTCAGGTCAATATCAAATCATTTTTGGGACCGGGACCGTCAACAAAGTATTCGCGGAGTTCGCTCCCCTCGCTGGTGTCAACGTCAATGGTGAAGACTCAGTAGACGTGAAGAAAGCAGCTTCCCAAAAATTAAATCCGTTCGCGCGCCTTGCCCGGTCGCTTTCAAATGTCTTCGTACCATTGATTCCGGCAATCGTCGCCGCCGGTCTTTTGATGGGCTTACTCGGAATGATTAAAGCCTTCGGTTGGGTCGACGGGGCTTCACCGATCGTCCAACTGCTTGACATGTTCTCGTCTTCCGCTTTCATCATCTTACCGATTTTGATCGGTTTCTCTGCCGCGCGTGAGTTCGGTGCCAATCCATATCTCGGTGCGGTCATCGGTGGAATCATGACGCACCCTTCTCTGCTCAACCCTTGGACACTCGGAAACAGTGAACCGGAAGTGATGCACTTCCTTGGGATGAACATCGAACTGATTGGTTATCAGGGGACGGTCTTCCCTGTCCTCTTAACAGTTTGGGTCATGGCGAAAATTGAGCAGCAAGTACGTAAACGGACACCGGAAACACTTGATTTGTTAGTCACACCGTTCGTGACGATTCTCGTCACAGGATTCCTTGCCCTCATCGTCATCGGACCACTTGGTACATTGCTCGGTAAAGGAATTTCATTCGTACTCGTCTTCTTCTATGAACAATTCTCGGTCGTCGCCGGTCTCTTGTTCGGTGGTCTCTACTCAACGATTGTCATCACAGGAATGCACCATAGTTTCCATGCGATTGAAGCGGGACTTATTGCTGATAAGAGCATCGGGAAAAACTTCCTGTTACCCATCTGGTCGATGGCGAACGTTGCTCAAGGCGGAGCAGGTCTTGCTGTCTACTTCATGACGAAAAACGTTAAATTAAAAACGCTCGCTTTACCCTCTGCCTTCTCGGCATTTCTCGGTATTACGGAACCGATCATCTACGGGGTGAATCTCCGACTCGGTAAACCGTTCATCGGTGGTGCGATCGGCGGCGCAATCGGCGGTGGCTACGTCGTCTTGACGCAAGTCGCTGCAAACGCTTATGGTTTGACGGGCATACCGATGATTGCAATCGTCGCTCCACTTGGTGCTTCGAACTTAATCAACTACCTTGTCGGTTTTGCGATTGCTGTCGCGACAGCGTTCATCGCGACTGTCATCCTCATGCGTCTTGATGCACGAAAACAAAAACAAACCGATTTAGCCGCTTAAGTAAAAAAGACATGCGACCCTCTCGAGTATACTCGTCGGGTCGCATTTGTCGGTTTTGTTCTGAGCACCGTTACCCGTATAATAAAGGGAGAAGGGAGGAGTCAGACTGATTATTCATAAAGTACTCAACAACAATGCCATCGTCACAAAAGAACAAGGACAAGAACGCATCATCATGGGACCGGGGATCGCTTTCGGTAAAAAGAAAAAAGACCCCGTCGATCCCTCGAAAATCGAAAAGATGTTCATTCCCTCGTTCGAAAATGCTGAACTGTTTAAAGAAATCTTAACGACGACCCCATTAGAAATCATTGATTTGTCCGAACAAATCATTTCTTATGCGGAAGGCGAACTTCAGACACCCTTTCATGATTATATCCATGTCAGTCTGACGGATCACCTCGCCCACGCCGTTCGCTTAGCACGTGAAAATCTTGTCGTCCACAATCGGCTCGCGGAAGAAATTCGCTTGTTATATACAGCCGAGTACAAAATCGGTGAATGGGCGGTTGCGCAAATCGAACAGACACTTGCTGTTGTATTACCAAAGGAGGAAGCCGCGAACATCGCACTTCACCTCTTTAACGCCCGCCAACAACATCCGAATATGGCGACGGCACTACAAACTGCTACTCTGTTGAACGAATTACGTGAACAAATCGAGAGTTTCTTTGGTCAAACGATCGAAACGACTTCCATGACGTATTACCGATTCTTCACACATATGAAACTTGTCCTCGCCCGGATTGAGCAGGGGCAGACACTCCACGATATGGATGATGTCATTTTATCTGCTGTCAAAACACGTTACGCGGATGCGTTTCGTTGTGCAGAAAGTATGGCCGCTTGGCTCGAACAGGAATTAAAAACGACCGTCCCCGACTCTGAAGTCGGCTATATGGCACTTCATGTCGAACGGATTCGACCGGATTTAGAAAGGAGCGAACTATGATGAAAATTTTTAGTCTTGGAGAAGCATTAATCGATTTGATTCCACTCGACGACAGCAATACGACGTTCCAAAAAAATCCCGGCGGTGCTCCCGCCAATGTCGCCGTCGGACTTGCCCGCCTTGGCGCCGACAGTTATTTTCTCGGTGCTGTCGGGGATGACTCGATGGGGCATTTCTTGAAAGATACACTCCACCACTATGGGGTCAAGACGGATCACATCGTTCTTGACGCAACGAATAAAACGGGGCTTGTCCTCGTCACAAATGCTAAAAACGGCGAACGGTCCTTTGAATTCATCAACACGTATCGTGCCGATATGAGCTTTCATGAACAAGATGTTCCGGACGCACTGGCGGAAGCCGATTTACTTCACATCGGTTCGATTTCCTTAATCTCAGGTGATGCCGTCGCAGCAACACGTCGTGCCATCGCGCTCGCAAAAGAGCATCAGGTCCCGATTTCTTACGACCCGAACCTCCGCGAATCGTTATGGTCGAATCTCAATGTCGCCCGGACGACGATTCAGTCCGTCCTGCCTGACGCGCAAATCGTTAAGTTAGCAGAAGAGGAATTGACCTTCTTGACCGGCCAAACGAACCTGGATGAAGGGGCAGCCGAACTGCTCGCTGAATACCCGATTCAGTTGCTCGCCGTCACACGGGGCAGCGAGGGATCCTTACTCTATACGAATCGTGCGATGGCAGAAATCAACGCGATTTCGGTGGATGCCGTCGATACGACCGGAGCAGGTGACGCCTTTATGTCTGGTTTGCTACACCAGTGTGCGACGCGGTCCTTTGCATTCGATTGGGATGAAGATGAACTGCAGGACATCGGGCGGTTTGCCGCGATTTCCGGCGGGCTTGCCGCGTCCGTCAAAGGGGCGATGGCTGCTTTACCGACACTCGACGAGGTATCACGTCGTCTCGACTAAAACGTAAAAAACCTTTCCGTCTAGCTTCGTAAAATGGCTAGACGGAAAGGCTTTTTTAATTCGATGAAAGGAATGACTCAATTGCTTCAATCGCCTCATCTTGTTGTACTTTTGGTGTTAATGGACTCGTGTTGTCGCCCTTTTGTGCGCCGTACATCCCGAAATTCGCGTGATTGCCCTCTTCGATGAAATGGAATGTCGCGTCCGATCGAAGATTTTTTTTACTTGCTTCGATGTCCGCTACAGGTAAGACGCCATCCCGTCCGCCATAGACCGTCAAGGACGGTGTATCGACGGCATCAATCGGATAGGACGCGAGAAAGATGATTCCTTTAATCTTCGAATTATCCTCAAGTACCGTCGAAGCGGCACTTCCACCTAACGAATGTCCCATCACATACCATCGTTTGATTTTCGGATGTGCATCGATGATCGATAAGGCCGCGTTTGCGTCGAGTAATGCGATATTAAACGGTAATTTCGGGATGACGACAAAATGTCCGTTCTTCGCTAACTGACTCCCGATATAACTGTAGGCACCCGGATCGACCTTCGCCCCTTGATAAAACACAAATCCGACTTCACTCTCCGGATCACCAAACTGATAATCCTGTCCGATCTGTTGTTCAACATATGTGTTTGCTTCTTTTGACGGATCATAATCAAATTGCGCCCAGACCATGAAGGCTCCGATGATAAGCCCGATGAGTATGATGAAACCGATGCTGATTCGCTTGAGCCACTTTTTCATATTCATTCCTCCCTCTTAACTCCTACCCCATCTAATGTGAAAAATCACATATGAAAATTATTTTCTAAATTTTCAGTCAATGTAAGCGTATCTATCGCTTTTTCAATAATTGGTTTAAGATGAAAAAAGTATCGTTTCTTTTGAAAGGGGAATCATTTGTTTTGCCACGTACCGTAGTCTCCACGATTCAGTGGTTTTTGTTTATTATCTGTACTAACATCGCCCCGCCACTCGCCATTGCCGCATCGTTTGAACTATCGAGCGCGGACACATTGGCTTTCCTATCTCGTTGTCTGTTCGTTTTTGCGATTTTAAGTTTATTCCAAGTGTTCCTCGGTCACCGTCTACCAATCATGGAAGGGCCGGCCGGGAT
Organism: Exiguobacterium sp. QJM3NY_9; assembly: GCF_056173545.1. Lineage (NCBI taxonomy): Bacteria > Bacillati > Bacillota > Bacilli > Caryophanales > Exiguobacterium > Exiguobacterium sp. QJM3NY_9. The sequence goes on from NZ_CM149679.1 coordinate 2,903,768, forward strand.
TTGGTGGGGTGTCTTCGCCCTCTACTCCTCAATCGGCATTACATTGTACGGGAGTTACTCGAACACACTCCAATCACTTGGTTTTCTCCTCATCTTAAGTGGCATCATCTGTATCATTTTGACAGTAACGGGTATTTTACGACGACTCGTTCCCTTGTTCACGCCACAAGTCATCGGCGTTTATATGCTCCTGTTGTCTGCCCAACTGTCGGGCTCCGTCATGAAAGGGCTACTCAACCTGGAAAACGGTAAGATTCAAGTGTTACCTGCCGTCATTTCCGTATTGACCGTCATCATCTCACTTTATCTCGAACGTAGCGATCGTTTGCGTCAGTATGCCTTACTCATCACGCTGCTCGTCGGTTGGAGCATGTTTGCCTTGATTGGACGCGCCGAGATGCCGAGCTTCGATGGTCCATTCTTTACACTTCCTGATTTATTCCCGTTCGGCGGAATTCATCTGGACTGGACCCTTCTCCCGACAGCCTTAATCATCTCTTTACTGTTGATGACGAACGTGCTCGCGAACATCAAAGTCATCGAGCGCATCATCAGTGCGAAACGTGGCGAACACGTCAAAGGACAAGTCGGAACAGCCGGTGTCACTGCTGGTGTCGGACAGATTTTTGCCGGTATGTTCGGTACGGTCGGTCCCGTCGCGATTTCCGGAACAGCCGGATTCATCGCTTCGACGGATAACACGGATCGTAAATCGTTTGCGATTGCGAACGTCATTTGCTTATTCTTAAGTATCGTCACGCCATTCGTCGGTTTGATTGCAAAAATTCCTGTTGCCGTCGGTTATGCGATGGTTGCCCCGATTGTTGCCGGAATGGCCATCATCGGCGTCACGGAAGCAGCACGCGACTTAAATCGGCAAACGGCAATGATTACGGTCGGGTTACCGGTCCTCGTCGGAATTGGTGCCTTACTCTTACCGAAAGGTGCGACAGCCGATCTCCCTCCACTCGTCACGACACTGATGTCGAACGGACTGGTGCTTGGGACGCTCGTTGCCCTATTCGCAGAATCATTACGCCATATTCGGACAAATGACTAACAAAAAGACAGGTAACTCGGAAAAAAAATCCGAGTTACCTGTCTTTTTTTGTGAAATCGACCTTAGCGAATACCACGCATATACTTTTGGAGTTTTGGTGCAAAAGCGAACAAGAGAAGTCCAAGTGCAATCGCGACGACACCGGTGATTCCGAAGTATGCGACTTCTGTTTCTTTCCCGTAGTATTTAACGATCTGTGCATTGACGGCCTGTCCCGTTGCATTCGTTAAGAACCAAAGACTCATTGTTTGTGCCGAGAAAGCAGCGGGTGCCAGTTTCGTCGTTGCCGATAAACCGACTGGTGATAGTAATAACTCACCCATCACGACGAGGAAGAAACTGAGTGCGAGCCAGAGCGGACTAACGATTGTGTCTGTACCAAACAATAGTCCAGGTAACATCATGACGATGAACGAAAGTCCTGCGAAAATCAGACCGAACGAGAATTTTTGCATTGTCGTCGGCTGACGATCACCGAGTCGAACCCAAAAGCTTGCAAAGACTGGTGCAAGCACGATGATGAACAATGGATTCAATGACTGGAAGAAAGCCGGTTGAATCTCAAAACCTAAGAAAGATAAATTTGTCCGTTCAGCTGCAAAGATTGATAAGACATATGACCCTTGCTCTTGAATCGCCCAGAAAACAGCTGCTGCGATAAAGAGTGGGATGTAGGCGAATAAACGCGAACGCTCATCATCTGTAATTTTCGGACTGCGTAACATGAATGTGAAATACGCAATCGGAATCAAGATTCCGAGGAACGTCACCATCAACGTAAAGCGGTCGATCGTTAGTAAACCTGTCAATGCGGCAATCGTTCCGAGAACTGCTAGCGCAATGACGACAACTGTCGCAATTTTAAAGAAACGTTTCCGTTCCTCGCCTTCTAGCGGATTCAAGACGTATGTTCCGGCTTGACCTAAATTCTTTTTCTTCGTCAGGATGAATACGACTAGACCGGCGAACATCCCGACCGCAGCGAGTGCGAAACCAGCATGGTATCCTGCCGTATCTGAAACTTTACCGACGACGAGTGGTGCTAAAAATGCACCGGCATTGATTCCCATATAGAAGATACTGAATCCAGCATCACGGCGGTTATCCGTTTTGCTGTACAAATCTCCGACGATGTTCGATACGTTCGGTTTTAAGAATCCCGTCCCGATGACGATTAAGCCCATCGAGATGAATAATGCCGTGATTCCGGCTGGTAGAGCTAACACAATATGTCCGAGCATGATGAGAATACCACCATAAAAGACGGTCCGTGATGTCCCTAACAGACGGTCGGAGACCCATCCTCCGATGATTCCCGACATATAGACAAGTGAACCATATACGGCCATGATGGAAGCGGCAGTCGTTTTATCAATTCCGAGTCCACCGTTCGCAACAGAGTCGTACATGTAGAATATAAGGATGGCGCGCATCCCGTAGTAGGAGAATCGTTCCCAGAACTCTGTGAAGAAGAGTGTGAACAATCCTTTCGGGTTTCCGAAGAACCCTTTTTGCGGAACAGTCTTATAGACCTGATCGCGATCAAAATCTGCCATAATGAAGGCTCCTTTCGTCTACCATTGTATTCGTGCATAATCTAAAACCTTTTTTCCCGCTTTCCCCAAATGATAAGCGTCTCGTAATCGATTAAAAGATTTACACGTTTTTAACTGAATTGTCTCACTTCTTTTTATATAGGAGACAGCACCTTATCATTCAACCGTAAATCATTTGACTAGTCAAATATTAATTTTAAGCAAAAAAAAGAGCGTAACGGAATCCGTTCGCTCATTTTTGCATGTCTTTTGATTCAACGATGGTAATACCCGGGGGCGCATGGAGTGTTTGCTCTATCATCGCTTTCGCTACTTTACCCGCTTCAATCGGTGCATAAGGACTCCGTTTCAATAATGGGCGAAGAATGGTCGAGACACGAGCCGCCGCCTGTTCGCCAAACCGGAACTCTTCTCGCTCCCCTAACAAGAGCGATGGACGGAAAATCAATAAAGCTTCGTAGCCAAGAACCCGTAGTCCATTCTCCGTGTCCCCTTTGACACGATTGTAGAACGTTTTTGCATTCGGGTGTGCCCCGAGCGCTGAAATGAGCGCAAAGCGTGTCGCGCCTAAATCAAGCAGCTCCCGCCCGACTTCGATCGGATATGTGTAATCGACTTGCCGGAATGCCTCTTGCGATCCTGCTTGTTTAATCGTCGTTCCGAGCGCACAGTAGACGTGATCCACTGTCGGCAACTCGATTTCCGTCACGCGATCAAAATCAATCACCCATTCTTCCAGCTTTTGATGAAACCGGTTCATGGGTCGACGAACGAGCACATGAACTTCCTCATACGCATCATTCGCTAATAATTGATCGACTAACTCTTGTCCAACTAAACCGCTTGCTCCTAAAATGGCTGCTTTCATCTTGACTCCTCCTCTCAATCTTGCAATCGTCCAATCGGTAAAAAGTAAGAACGATTTCCGGTGATTCGCTCGCCTGCTCGGACAGCAATCGCACTTGCCCGACCACCGAGGACGAACACGCCAAACATATAGGCCACTTCCACTCCATTACTAAGTACATGCGTCGGCAATGCTTGATACTGCTGATAAACCGATGCTTGGTCACTAAAGGAACGCTGTTCATTCGATAACAGGATACGACCATCTGCTTGATAGATTGTTACCGTATCGCCTTCTCTGCCAAAAACCGGTTTCTCGACAAAGGCATGCTGCTGTTCAAGAAATACATCTGGTTCAAGATACGTTGGTAAAAAATAACGTTCTATGATTTGATGATCACGTCCTGTTAAATAAGCGTGGTCTGCTTCATGTAGTGCCCAAATCACTGCAAGAACGGACTTTGCCTGCATCAGAAATGCCGATGGTGGATTGATGATCTCGAGCAATCCTTGTTCGACGAGTTGTAACAATAAGACACCGAGTTCACGTCCCGTGTCATCGCGATCGAGAAGCGCCATTTCAATCGGAAAGGTCTGACGGTATAAAATATCAATCCGTCGTCCGTCCTGGTCGTACAATCCATCTTCCGGTCGAATTTCAAGGGCGTTAAGCGGGCAATACGCTGCCCCGTCCACGAACCCTTGCAAGTATTCTGTCGTCAGACGATCCTCGATATTGTCCCCATGTGACGTAAAGACGATATGCGGGCGTTGCTTCGTTCGATGTGTCGCTGCTGCGACGGCGCGACGGACGCTTGTCGCTAATTTCGCCGCTTCATCCGGGTTCACTGCCATCATATGGCGTTTTTGCGCAATCCGGTCATTGACGTCAAACGATTCTTTAATGAACGTCGGCGTATCGGCATTCCACTCCATGACGGAAATCCGATCATCCGTCACGATGAAGTCGAGCCGACTGATGATTGATAAGGGGCGCATCGTCTCTAGACGGAGAAAGGGAAGTGCTTGTTTTGGATACCCGAGCTCGAGTAACGCATCGTCTTCCATCGTTCGTAGAATCGGTGCGACTTTCTCAAAAATCAGATACACGTCTCGGGCAGCTACCCGCAAGCGCTCCAGCGTCCGCGACGAAACCGTTAAAACATCAGTCAACGCATAGATTTCACCATCCAACTCATCCCAAAACGACTCAATGTCACCATATAAATCCTCTCGTTCACTCATCCGCCAAAGAAACCAGACGACGATCCCGTCCCGAATCCTTTTGTCTTCGCATTATAACTTTTGACTGCGTTCGACTTCGGCGTATAGCCTTTCGTTCGCATCGCACTATGCATCAGGGCACGGGATGCAAAATAACTGCCTCCCCAGTAATAAAAACCAGAATGGGTCGATGTTGCATCATCACAATACCAGACGCCTTCTTCATTATCATATTCATAATCGTCACAATCCGGATCATCCGGACGTTCGGCTTGCGCATCGTCTGCACCGCAACCACTGAGTGTCGTTCCAATCAAAAGCGTCGCCGCAAGTGATGCTTGTTTCATCCATCTCACGATTCATACCCCTTTCTTAACAATTTGTTATTCTAAGTATACGCTTTTTCTCTTAAAAAAGTTTCCTTGTCGTACCGGAACTTTTTTCTGATCGTCCGAGTAGAACATATCATGCCGTTACAAGGAGGAATCACGATGTCACTTGCTTATTATGTCGAAGATCAAGATGAATATAAGTCGATTTATCAATACAGTCGTTTCGCAATCGAACCGGATGAAATCATCGCTCATCAATTATGTGAATTTCATATCATCGAAGGCCAACTGTATGAATTACGCTCCAACGAAATGGAGGGCGAGTACGATCAGCTGATTGTCGATCACGTCGAAGCCTCTCCGCTCGATGCAGAGGACCGGATTTATCCGCCTCATCAAATTCACATCGAGTTTCGCCGGTACATGCCAAGCAGTACATCACCACTTATCAAAACGATGACCGTCCCGAACCACGTCCAAGCGATGCGCTATTTAATTAAGGATAAGGTGACTGTGCCAGAGCATGGAACCTTTGAACGTGACAGCTGCGAAATCGACATCGACCGGAATTGTTATGTCATTTATCTCGGTCAGGTTGTCCGTTAAAAGGATGAATTAAGTAGAGTTCGTTTTCAAAAAGCGTTTTTTTTGGCATACTATAAGATAAGAACGAATTAATCGAGGTGAACACACATGAGCGAACAACCAAAAAAATTATCACTTCAAGAAGCGATGATTGAACAATTGAAAGCAAAAAAACAATCACAAACAAAACGTCCGACTGGTCTTCGTGGAACGGAAACGAAACAAATGACGAGCCAGAAGACGAAAAAGACGAACAACCAGAAAAAACGTACAGGTGTCTAATCACAGCGTTGAATTCATGAAATAAGGGAGTAGTTATGAGTATTTTAACGGTATCAAACTTAAGCCATGGCTTTGGTGATCGTGCGATTTTCGAAGATGTCTCGTTCCGCCTGTTAAAGGGTGAACACATCGGCCTCGTCGGAGCAAACGGTGAAGGAAAATCAACCTTCATGAACATCATCACTTCTCAGCTCGAACCGGATGAAGGGAAAGTCGAATGGGCGAAACACGTTCGTGTCGGTTATCTCGATCAACATGCCGTCCTTGCGAAAGGTTTATCGATTCGTGATGCGCTAAAAGGGGCATTCCAATACTTGTTCGATATCGAACAAGAAATCAATGACCTGTATGCGAAGATGGGTGAAGTCGAGCCCGAAGAACTCGAAAAGATGCTTGAGGAAGTCGGTGTCTTACAAGACATTTTAACGAATAATGATTTTTATACGATCGACGCAAAAGTCGAAGAAATCGCCCGCGGACTTGGGCTCGATGAAATCGGCTTAGACCGTGATGTCCATGAATTGAGTGGCGGTCAGCGTACAAAAATCTTACTTGCGAAGCTCTTACTTGAAAAACCAGATATCTTGTTACTGGATGAGCCGACCAACTATCTTGATGTGCAACACATCGAATGGTTGAAACGGTATCTCAACGATTACGAGAACGCGTTCATTTTGATTTCGCATGATATTCCATTCTTAAACAGCGTCATCAACTTGATTTACCATATGGAAAATCAAGGCTTGAGCCGTTACGTTGGTGACTATGATAATTTCTTGACGGTCCATGAAGCGAAAAAGAAACAGCTGGAGTCTGCCTTTAAGCGCCAACAGCAAGAAATTTCTGAACTTAAAGATTTCGTCGCCCGTAACAAGGCGCGTGTCTCGACACGAAACATGGCGATGTCCCGTCAGAAAAAACTCGACAAGATGGATGTCATCGAGCTTGCACAAGAACGTCCGCAACCGGAATTCCATTTCCAGACGGCTCGGACACCAAGCAAGCTGATGTTCGAAGCAAAAGGTCTTGTCATCGGCTACGACGAACCCCTCTCGCGTCCGCTCGATTTAACGATCGAACGGGGGCAGAAAATCGCATTGCATGGTGCGAACGGAATCGGGAAGTCGACGTTACTGAAAAGTTTACTCGGTGAAATCCCCGCTGTTTCAGGGATGGTCGATCGCGGTGAAAACTTGCACATCGGCTATTTCGAACAAGAAATCAAAGAGAAGAATTCGAACACGTGTATCGAAGAAATTTGGGGAACGTTCCCATCCTTGACGCAACAACAAGTCCGGGCGATGCTCGCGAAATGTGGTTTGATGACAAAACACATCGAATCTAAAATCGAAGTACTCAGCGGTGGAGAGAAGGCGAAAGTCCGTCTTTGTAAGCTGATGAACACGGAATCAAACATTCTGGTTCTCGATGAGCCGACGAACCACTTGGACGTCGAAGCGAAAGAGGAATTGAAACGGGCCTTGCAAGAATATAAAGGAACGGTCCTCTTGATTTCACACGAACCTGAATTTTATGAAGCAGTCGCAACTGACTTATGGAATTGTGAATCATGGACGACAAAAGTCTTTTGATTGATTGCCTCTTACTTTTTTAAGAACGATGATTTGAGCCGCCCTGTTGATTGGGGCGGCTCTTTTTGTTTTTTATCGAAAAAGAGAATGGCAGTAATGCGGATTTTGTCAGGCCCCTTGGATGAACGGCGCAGTTGTACGTGATTCAAAGCTTCTTCCTTTCCGTTGCTTTTCTCAAGCGCATGACTTGTCAGCTCCTTTGGGTGAACGGTAGTGATTCAAAGCTTCTTCCTTTCCGTTGCTTTCCTCGGGCGAGGCGCAAGCCGTTGCTTCTTGTCCCGTAAGGACAAGAAGCAGGGTCTCGCCTGCCTCTGACAGCGCGTTAAAACGCGCCTTATCCCGTAGGAGTCAACGGAAAAGCGAAGCTTTTTTAAGATTTCCCTAAGAAGCACGACATGTAACGCGAATACCTTGGCGCGCATGCCGGCTTGAATCGCTTCCGTAGCGAAAAGCGGGCGTCCGCGACCCTGCAACGCAGTGAAGCGGCGTGGACGCTCGCCGCTCGGAGACGAGACAAGGCGGAGCAGCGCAGTACATTGCACGCACCTCTTCATCTCAGTACGCTTCCATTCGAAACGGGGCATCTCCGACTTGGAGTCAACGAAAAAGAAAGCTTTTTTAAGCTCACCCTAAGAAGGACGACATGTAACGCGAATATCTTGAAGCGCATGCCGGCTTGAATCGCTTCCATAGCGAAAAGCGAACGTCCGCGACCCTGCAACGCAGTGAAGCGGCGTGGACGCTCGCCGCTCGGAGACGAGACAAGGTGGAGACGCGCGGCACACTACGCACCTCTTCATCTCAGTATGCTGCAATTCGAAACGGGGCATCTCTGACCTGGAGTCAACGAAAAAGAAAGCTTTTTTTAGTTCTCCCTAAGAAGGACGACATGTAACGCGAATATCTTGAAGCACATGCCGACTTGGATCGCTTCCGCAGCGAACAGCGGGCGTCCGCGACCCTGCAACGCAGTGAAGCGGCGTGGACGCCCGCCGCTCGGAGACGAGACAAGGTGGAGACGCGCGGCAGACTACAAGCTAGTCGATTTCAAGCACACCCCTATCCCGGCTCTCAAACGGCGGGGCGCAAAACGTTCTTTTCTTACTTTATTTTTTGTTCATAGACTTAACGATTGCTTTGCTTCCTAACTTGTATCACACTATGAAACATACGAAACTTTTTAAAGGAGCGAATGAGATGGAAACAATCACGAACAAAGCTAGTCTTTCTTTAATTGCCATACCGAGCGGAGGGAACGAAGCGCTATTTTGTCGTCTATATTCTCCGGCAAGTACTGGTCCCGCTCCGTTAATCGTCCTCTTCCACGGGTTTCCCGGGAAACAATTGAACATGGACTGGGCGGTCCGTCTCCAAGAAATCGGCTACCATGTCCTCGTGACCTCTTACCGCGGCAGCATCGGCAGCCCGGGTGCGTTCCGTTTTCGTCATGTCCTGGAAGATGCGACAGCGATCATGGAGCACGTCGCTTCTCCGACCTTTATAGAACAGCATGATGTGCTCGGCGACCAAATTACGATTGTCGGTCACAGCATGGGTGGATTTGCTGGTCTACACGCGTTTGCTGCTGTTCCGCACATCAAACACTACATCGGAATTTCTCCGTTCAACTTCGGTCTAATCGGTCAACTGATCCTCGACTACCCGGAACACGAGGACGCCTTACGCGGTGTTCTCAGCCGCGGTGCGTCTTTCCTTACAGCGACTGACGGTGACACGTTACTCGAGGAGTTAAAAGCTAACCATGCGAGTTGGAACCTTCTTGCGCTCAAGGAAGAACTAAAGAACCGCTCGGCATTGCTCGTCACATCTGAACGGGATGAAACATCTGTCAAAGCGCTCCACCACGACCTCCTTCAAAACGCCGGTTATTTCGAAGAACTGGTCGTCGACAGCGATCACAACTACATCGAAAATCGGGAAGACGCTTTTGTCGCGTGGACGAAGTGGCTCGAGCAACAATGAATAAAACCGGAATCCTCTTAAGACGTCGAGGATTCCGGTTTTATTTGTACTTTTGTTTTAGGACGCAGGCGCATCCGGTAAAGAATCAATGTGATAAATGTCAGTGTCGAAGCCACGTACCAGATTGTCGTAAACAACGTTCCCGTATCTGTCCCGATGAAGAGACCATGGAGCGTCATCAACCCCCAAGCCGGTAAGACAAGCCAGTGCGTTAATTTCCATAAGGTTTTTCCGAGCGTCTCTTTTAGGAAGTCCGACGTGATCAGGACAAAACCGAAGAGATAAAGACTGATTGTCCCAAAGGCATTCCACAGTGGTTCGTAAGAAGCGTTGCCCGGTATCAAAATCTCGAGGATGGATAGCGGTGCATACGTATCCACGATAATCAACGTCGCGTGGAGGACAATCGCGAGCAGTCCGGCCCATCCGCCATAGAGGTGGATGTTATGAAGTCGTGCTTTTTGTTTTCGGAGATTCGGAAACGAGCCTAGTAATCCAGCTAATACGGATAATGTCATCAAAAAGTGACCCGCTAGCCCACTGAGACGAATCATCGTCCAGGTCGTAAACATCCATTTCAACCAGTCCATAGTGCACACTCCCCTTTCTTCTCGGATATGATTTCACCTGACGCGTCGAGTAACAATAATCGTCCATTCGGAAACCATTTGAATAACTTCTCTTGCCGTTCCTGTTCTGTCATCTGAAAAGCAAGTTTCGTCATTACTTCTGCTTCATACAGCTGTGGAGCAGAAGCCGTCACTTGAATGAGCGGTGTCTCAATCGGTCGCCCCGTTTTACCGTCAAGTAAGTGATGATTCATCCGTTCGCCGACATGCCAGGAGCGATAAATTCGATTCGAGGTTGCGATTGCCCCTTGTCGAAGGCTGATTTCCGCGATTTCTTCGTCTGTATGCGGATGTGTAATGCCAATCTTCCATGGTGTTTCGTCCGACCAGACGACGACATCACCGCCAGCTTTAATCAATCCGCGTCGTCGTTCTTTCCGAAGCCGTTGCGCCACCATCATTGCGGCTGCGCCTTTCCCGATTCCACCTAAGTCAATTGCTCCTCCACCGACACGTGTCACTTCAAGTCCTTCGAGAATGAAGGGTGTAATCTCTGGGGGACCAACCCGCTCCAACTCAGTCGCATAGTGAAACGGAAAGGAATCCCGGTATCCGTTCGCCTGTTGTTGTTCAAGAAGAAACGGAGAAAAATAGTGCTCCGTCTGTTCAAAATAACGAATCGAACGCTTTAGTAACCGAGCGAGTGGTAACGAAATCGATAAGGTTTCACCGATTCGAAGGCGATTCAACCGATTCACTTCACTCGCTTCAGCAAACCGTGACCACTCTCGATCAACGTAGCTGAAAAATCGTTCAATCTCCTGCCACTCTTCTTCAGGAATCTGATTTTCCGTCACGAATCGAATCGTATTATGCATCGAATAGAGTTGTCGTTCCATCACTTGACCTCCTATTTCGAGTGACTCGAGCGTCCGTCGCTATTTCCGCTCGGCTGGCTGAATCCGGAAGAATCCTCTCCTGACCATCCCTCATCATCATCATAATATCCGCCATCATCGTCTGAATCCTCGTCACCATAAGAATCCCCTTGCGTCGGTTGACTCGGGAAATTCGTTTCATTCGAATACGTATCCCCTGTACTGACCGGTGTCGTCGATTGTCCATCTGAGCTGACACTTAATTGACCAATCGCTAGACCGATAAACACCGTACTACTTAAACCGACCATCCATTTTGCAAACGGCTTTGGTTTCATCTTCCTTCATCCTCTCTCGTTTGTTGTTATCTTTACTGTAGCGCTAAAAACTGATAACTAGCTGACGGCAACTATGGGATAATAAGAAAAAATGAACGCGGGGGGAAAATTCATGCGTGTATTGATTGCAGAAGACGATCAGCGGCTCGCAAAAATGCTTCGACTCCATCTCGAACGTGCCGGCTACCAAGTCGATGTCGCACACGATGGTGTCGATGCACTCAATCAATGCCAGACATTTCGTTACGATTTGCTTGTTCTCGATTGGATGATGCCTCATAAAAGTGGGGTTGAGGTCGCAGCTGAACTTAGAAAAAATCGTTTTGAAGGTGGTATTTTAATGTTGACGGCACGTGATACAGAAATCGACCTCGTCCATGGTCTCGATAGTGGTGCCGACGACTATCTCGTCAAACCGTTTCAATCGAATGAATTGCTTGCCCGTCTCCGCGCATTAAGTCGTCGACAAAAAAAGGCCTTCGTCGATACGGTATCTTTTCAAGGACTTGAACTCGATGTTTCATCGCAAATGATTTCCTATAATCATCATCCACTTGAATTGACACGTCGTGAATTTGAATTTCTATCACTCTTATTACGTCGACCGGAACAAGTGATGGGTCGCGAACTGATTATCGAAGTCGTCTGGGGAATTGGCGCCGACATTACGGACAACGCTCTCGATGCCTTGGTCCGTCTCGTCCGCAAAAAATTAGAGGCGGTTGGCGCTCCACCACTCATCAAGACCGTCCGCGGTTTCGGGTATCGTCTTGGTGACCACCATGCTTGAAGTGATCCGAAAACGGCTGACCCTTTTATTCAGTGGGACCTTCTTACTGTTATTAATCCTCATACTCGTTGGCGTCTATTTTACGACGGCACGGTTACTCGACCAGACAGAGCTCAATCAATTAAAAAACATCTCGAACCGTGACGTCTTCGAACGAATCGAACATGGTGAAGATCGCTTGACACCTAATCCGATTTATTTTCAAGTGCTGGACGAAACGGGTGAAGAACAGTATTCGAGTCTTCCGGATGATTTAACGGAAGAGACCGTTCAGCGTTTCGTATCCTCTGCTCAAGAAACTGAAAAAGTGACTGTCGAGGATCACCATTTTTTATTGTACAAACGCGACACGAACGAAGGCTCCATCGTTCTTTTAAAAGAAACGTCCGCTACACGCGATACACTCCAACGTTTAATCGCTGTCTTATCTGGAATCGCCGTCTTATCGACGTTGATTTTGATGGGACTCAGTTATGTTCTCGCCGGTCGAGCCGTCCAGCCCGTCCAACAAGCTTTCGACCGGCAACGTCGCTTCACGTCGGACGCCTCCCATGAACTGCGCACACCGCTGACGATTTTATATAGCGGAATCGAATTGCTTGAAGCTGAACCGCTCAGTCGTGAGGGACAGACGATTCTCGACGATTTGAAAGCCGAGACGACTTCGATGCAATTACTCGTCGCGGACTTGCTGTTGCTTGCCCGCGGGGGTCAATCCATGACCCTGCAATCCGTTGATTTCAGTACGCTCGTCTCAAAGACCGCTGAACGGTTCGCCCATACATTATCCAACCGGACACTGCGAATCGAGATTGAACCGAACCTCTTAATTAAAGGGGACGCTAACCAATTGACGCGCTTATTAATGGTCTTTCTAGAAAATGCTTCCGTCTACAGTGACGGACCAATCAAGGTCCGCTTGTCAAAAGCCCCTGGCGAAGTTCAGCTGACAATCGCTGATGAGGGAATCGGTATCCCGAAAAGTGATCAGGCAAAAATCTTCGAACGCTTCTATCGCGGGGACCACGCTCGCCACGGAACAGGGACCGGTCTCGGCCTCGCAATCGCTAGCTCGATTGCTGATGCCCATAACGCGAGCATCGAGGTCGACTCCAGTCCAAATGAAGGAACACGGTTTACGATTCATTTCCCTCATTAAGTAAAGCCGTCAGCTAACTATCAGGTAGCAGGGGTAAAGTAATGAATAGTCATACACTCATTACTTAAGGAGGATTTATCATGCTATTCGGTGTTCCGCTCCACCCCTTACTCGTCCATGCTCCAATCGGTCTGTTACTGTTCGCTACACTACTATTATTCTTTAGTTTAAAATGGGTTCAATTGAAATTGTTTGCTCTGATTACCTTATTCACCGGTCTCCTCGCAGGGGTCGCTGCGTATCTATCCGGAGATGAGACAAAAGACTATGCCCGTTCGACGTTCAATGCGACACGGGCTGCGATTGAAGATCATGAACACTTTGCGCTTTACAGTCTGATTGCTTTCGGTATTTCCTTTGTATTGTTGATTTTCAATTATCGATCAAACAAAAAAATGCTTCTTATCTTCAGTCTAATCGTCGCTGTGATTGGTAGTGGATTACTTGCTTATGCCGGTCATCTCGGCGGACAGATGGTCTATAAATAACACAGACCAGTAAAGCGTCTCTTCAACGATAAAAAATCCCGTTTCCGATGAATGGAAACGGGATTTTTCTGTAGATTGATTTGCTTACTTCCGGTGTGTCCGTCCTGGGCGACGATTATTCGACCGGCGTGTATTGCCACGGCCTTCCGTTGTCGGCTTTTTCGTGCCTTTACTTTGGTCATGCTGTGCCCGAATCATTTCATCTGACAATTCGACGACGATTGGTGTAACTTCGACCCCAAGTTCGCGTTCCATGTCACGGAAACTCCGACCGTCTTTCGGTGTGACGATTGAAATCGCGACGCCGTCGTTCCCGGCACGTCCCGTCCGCCCAATCCGGTGGACATAGCTTTCTGCATCGTCCGGCAAGTCATAGTTGAAGACGTGTGTGACACCTGTGACATCCAGTCCGCGTGACGCAACATCGGTCGCAATCAAGAATGGTGTTTTCCCTTGATAGAACTTCGACATCGCCTTTTCACGTTTTCCTTGCGTCAATCCACCATGTAACTCGTCCGTCGGATAACCTTGCATTTGCAATTCTTCGTTTAATTTCGTTACGCGACGTTGCGTCCGACAGAAAATGATTGCGGCATACGGGCGCATTTCGTCGAGCATCGTCCGAAGTGTCGCTTGCTTACGACGATCCGTCGTTTCGACGACGAATTGTTCAATCGCATCGACCGTTACTTTTTCAGCTTCGACTTGAATTTCAATCGGGTCACGAAGGTACGTTTTCGCGAGTTGCTCGACTTTTGGTGGCATCGTCGCAGATAACATGACGAATTGACGATCGACCGGTGCTGCTGCGATGATATCTTCGATTTCCGGTAAGAAACCAATTTGAAGCATCTGATCGGCTTCATCTAAGACGAGTGTCTTCAGCGCGCTCAAATCGAGTGTTCCCCGTCCGACATGGTCTAAAATTCGTCCAGGTGTCCCGATGATGATTTGCGGCATCCGTCCGAGACGTTGGATTTGTTTAAAGACATCTTGTCCGCCGTATACAGCAAGTGCCCGAATGTCTTCCATATTCCGAATCAACTTATGTGTTTCGTCGGCAATCTGACGCGCAAGTTCACGTGTCGGTGCGACGATCAATGCTTGAACCGTCTTGCTCTCTAAATCGATTTGCTCGAGAATCGGTAACAAGAAGGCAAGTGTCTTCCCTGTACCTGTTTGTGCTTTTCCTATTAAATCACGTCCCGCAAGCAAATGCGGAATAGCTTGTTCTTGAATCGGTGTCGGTTGTTTGATGCCTTGCTTTTGTAGTTTTTTTATCCACAGTTCTTGAATGTTTAATGTTTCGAATGTTGACATAGTATCCTCCTAAAAATTATCCACAGAAAAAAGCTGTGGATAACCTGCTTCGCATAGACAAAAACAGTTATCCACAGCCGTGCTTTTACTAGTATACACAATTTACGCGTTTGTTGCTTCCTGTTTTAGCTTTCGATCGAGTACAAACGTACCAAACGGAATGAAGGATGCGATAAAGGCGATACCTGCTTTGACAAACGACCAGCGGTATTTAAATTTAACGACGACAAGCCATAACGCATACATGACAAACAACACACCGTGCATGGCTCCAACGACCGAGACTGCCTCAGGAATTCCTGCCATATATTTTAACGGCATCGCAATCAGCAACAATACTAAAAATGAAATTCCCTCTACAATCGCAATTAACCGAAATTGACCTAACGTAGTTCTTAACATCCCGTCACTCCTTTTCGTGATTCCTTCTTTTAGTATACGGGACGTCGACGTATCTGTGACCCGTGTCACAGGATTGTCAGATTTCGAGTGGACGAAGACGTGCTTCAATCTGCTCACGTTGTGGTTCTAAAAATGGTGGTAGTGCGAGTGTCTCGCCTAACTCCTCAATCGATTCATCTGTCGCAAATCCCGGTGTATCCGTCGAAAGCTCGAATAAAATATGATTCGGTTCCCGGAAATACAAGGCTTGAAAGTAATGGCGATCAACTTTTCCGGAGTTCGGAAGACGGTAGTGGTTTAAACGCTCGACCCATAGATCATATTCCGCACTGTTCGGTACGCGGAACGCGACATGGTGGACACCGCCGCGACCAAGACGTTCTCGATCGAGATCCGGTCGCACTTCGAGATGGACTTCGGCTCCGATTCCTCCTTGACCCGTTGCATACACTTCAATATCCGCAAACTCACCCGCAAGCGACGGATAACTGCCGATTTTTTTAAAACCGAGGACTTCCGTCAAAACGAGCGCTGTTGGTCCCGGGTCGTTAACGGTCAATGTCACGGCACCTAAGCCGACGATTGCATGTTCTGCTGGAATCTCGTCGTGTTTCCAAGGTACGCCACCCGGGACGCCTTGTTCCCCATCTTCTGCGACGAGAATCAGACGTGTTCCTTCTTGGTCACGAAAGGCAAGCGTTTGTCGCCCTGCCCGTTCGATGATTGAATCATGATCAATCTCTTTTTGCTCAAATCGCTGTTCCCAAAACTTGAGCGATGCCGTTGTTTTCACACGCAGGGATGTCGAAGAGATGCTCGAGGCTCCCGGTACACCTGTCCCAAGATGCGGAATGTCGAAGAACGTCAGATCAGTCCCCGGATTTCCTTTCGCGTCCCCATAAAATAAATGATACGACGTCGTGTCGTCTTGGTTCACTGTTTTCTTAATTAAGCGCATTCCAAGGATTTGCGTGTAAAATTGATAGTTCCGTTCCGCCATCCCGGTCAAAATTGAAACATGATGAATACCGAGTAATTCCATCTTTGCCACTCCCTTTTGAATTTGATTATATGCAAAGCATAGCGCACAGATATCTTAAATTCAAGATATTAAGACAATAAAAAAACCGCTCTCCCGAAGAAGAGCGATTGAATAGTTGAAATTAAAGTTTTACGACGTTAGCAGCTTGTGCTCCACGTGCGCCTTCAGTGATTTCGAATTCAACTTCTTGACCTTCGTCAAGTGATTTGAAACCTTCACCAGTGATTGCTGAGAAATGTACGAATACGTCTTCTCCGCCTTCAACTTCGATGAAACCGAAACCTTTTTCTGCGTTAAACCATTTTACTTTACCTGTGTTCATGGGAACAACCTCCAAAAATAAATTACTTAATACATATGACGATGCATATGAAAGAAATTCATTATTGTCCCGAAATACATGGAGCGACGAAAAGATTGTTCGTGACGCAATGTGAATCAGTAGTGACAATAACAATATTAAGCTAACGCCAGTATAGTATGGATGCGCTTTAAAAGTCAAGTTGTCTGACCAATATTTTTTCCAATTGATTCCACTTTCCAAAAGAAAAACAGACCTGGTTTCCCAGATCTGTTTTGTTCTTAACGGTGGATCCAGACAGCTCCAGCAGAGTTATCTTTCGCTTCACCGATGACTTGAATTTTAAGACCATTGTTCGGAAGAAGTTTCCCTGCATCCGGAATCAATTGGTTGATATACGATTTAGAATCATCGAATTTCGTTACACCTGAGAGACCTTTGTAGTCGTAAAGACCACGTGTTGGTGAATCGATCAACCAAGAAGGTGCTTTATCGTAGCTGAATGCAGCATCCGCAACTTGGTAACGTGTGCTACCTGATACGACTGGCTTGCCTTTAAGCGTACCAACGATTGCCTCAGGGTGTGAATCGACGACACCGAGGAATCCTTCACCCGGGTGAACACCGACCCAGTTATCTGTGAAGCTAGAATCTGCGTACCAAACGACGAGACCTGTGTTGTATTTCACACCACGCGCATGCTCAAGTGCTTTATCTGAGCCTGCGTAGTTACGCCATTCGAGGTAGTACGCATTGTCTGCATAGCTGAAGCCGTCAGACGCGATGAAACCGTCGAGTTTAAACTTCGGTGTACCTTCTGCATCATCTTCGAAGACGACTTTACCGTCGACTGTCAATTTCGCGTTATCAAGTGCGAAACCGTCGAGTGCAAGACCAGCATCAGCTGTGTAATCAAATTTAAGTGTTACTTTTTTGCCTGCAAATTCGCTGAGGTCGTATGATTTATCGACCCATGCACCTTTTGAAGACTCAGCACGTTGATCACCATCAGTATCTTCGTCACCGATGACGTCGATGACTTTTTCTACTCCACCAGCCGTTGCCGTAACTGTCAAGAAGTCATAATCGAACTCGACATCAAAGTACGCTTTGTAATCAAATTTAGCAGCTTTAGCAGCTGTCAAATCGAATTCTGGTGACGTCATTGACGTATGAAGATCGTTTCCTTTTGTGCTGTAGTAGTATTTTTTACCGAACGCCGGTGCAATTCCTTTAACCGGTTTTTTCGGTAAGTCTACTTTGATGATTCCTGGGTTTTTCGATTTTGTAACACTTTGATCGATATAAGAAGCAGTTCCTGCTTTTGATAACGAATCAAAATCGATTGTCTTGATATTCGCCCAGTTTCCACCCATCACGTTTTGGAAGAATTCTTTATTTTGTGGTGAGAAACTTGTTGGTTCTGTTCCGGCAACTTTCCCGTTCCAGCTACCGCCACTCATGATTGACCATGATGCGACCGGCTCGCCTTGACCTGTGTACTGTGTATCGTACTCATCTGGAAGACCTAAGTCATGACCGAATTCGTGTGCGAAAACACCGACCGCGCCGTCTTCAGGTTGAACCGTGTAATCGTATGCAGCCATTTTACCGCCCCAATAGTTTACTTTCGCTACCGAGTCAGCAACAGGATATACGTTGCCGAGTGTCCAACGGTGTGACCAGATTGCGTCATCTCCGAGCGTTCCGCCCCCAGCTTCTTGTCCTGTTCCTGCATGGATGATCATCAAGTGATCGACGAGGCCGTCCGGCTCGTTCAAGTCGCCGTCTCCATCCATATCGTATTGGTCGAATTGATCGTACTCTGCTAAGTTGATGCCTGATTTTACTGCAGCATTCAACGAATCTTTAACGAGACCACGTGGACCCTTAGCGCCTGGAAGGTTATCGTTTCCGCCCGCTGGATTATCCGAACCGTAGTCTTTGGCTGTACCTGGAACTGTTAACCAGTTCGAGACCTTACCATCAACCGTGTAGCTTCCGCCTGACTGTTCTTCATAATACTGTTTAAACGTCTTGACCTTGTCTCCGTTAAAGAGTTCGAACTCTTTATTACCAAACATTAAATCTTGATAATGCTTTTGGTTGAAGTCATTCGAATACATGTATCCATCTTCTTGCACAACATTGTTATGCTTAAAGTCACTGTACTCAACGAGTAGAACAAGGACTTTATCTGTCCGTGTATCACCGTTGTATTTTGCTTGTTTAGCTTTGTCGACTTTGACAAACCCATCTTTTTTACCTTTTTTATAATTATCGTGCTTCTTGTTCAACTGTTTTGCGAGTTGATCTTTTTGTTTCGTCAAAAAGTCTTTTGTTTTTTGATCGAATTCTTTCGCTTTTTCTGACTCATGTTCAGCTGCTGGTTTACCGTTCGACTTTTTATCCAAATACTTTTGGACAGCCTTTTGTTTCTCAGCTGCAGATGATGCTTTTGAGACGACCCCACGATCCTGCAATACTTTTAAGAGACGTTCCTGATCGACTGTGTTCAAGTCCATCGGCGCTCCTACTGCTGCTTTTTCAGCAGCATCAACAGATTTTACCTTCCCACCAGGTAAAACCGGACTAACTGCGAATGCAGCTGCCGTGATTCCAGATAAAACGGCTAAGCTAAGCTGTTTCTTTTTCCCCACGTGAACTTACCCCCTATGTAGTAGTGAAAAGCACACTTTTAATATACTTTTCTGAATATTCAAATCATATGTTATTTTAGTTCGTTAATCAATTAGTTTTTGTATAATTAGGACTTTATAACTATACCTATTTTTGGAATTTAGTTTAATATTCTTACATCGTGCCGATATTAATAAGATAGACCATTATATAGTACTAGAAAAATTCTTTGCTGCACGCTTTGATTAAGAAGAGGAGGAATTCCATGCAACCTTTAAAACGTTTTGAGCGACAAGTCTTAACGAACTATTTAATCGGCTCATTCGTTGCCGTTTTCGGTGTCGGCAGTTTGTTCATCTTCGAAACACTGACCTTCAGTCCACAAGAGCGGATACTCTTGCTTGGTATCATGGCAGGATCTGTCACCCTGATGTTCAGCTTGGAATATACAATCTATCGCCGACACGTTCGGTCCCTTTATATAGTATTTCAATCAAAACAGCCTACTGCTGACGAATTGACAATTGCTTTTCAGACGACGCATCGCTTCCCGGTTTTGACGATGCAACGTATTCTCGGTCCACACTTTCTCGGATTATCACTTCCTTCTTCTACCTTGACAGCTTTCGCCATATACCGTGGTTGGCTCGACATGCCCTACTATTTGATTGGTCTCGCTTGTTTCGGGGCGATTCTCGTCGCGATTCTTCATGCTCTGATTGAATTTTTCCTCACTTACCGGGTCACGGAACCGATGTTGCTCGAGTTGACGAAACGATCTCAGGCGGCAGGTTACGGCGACATCGTCTTAAAGAAACAACATATGGTCAGCTTGCGCCAAAAAATGTTGATTAGTACACTCGTCATCGGTGTATTTCCAATCTTACTGTTCGTCCTCGCTTCTGCCGTTCAGTTAACGGAAAACGAAAGTCTTCAGTCTTATTGGAGTTGGGCAACGTTAATTTTGATTGTCATCCTCTGCCTTGCGACATTTTGCAGTCTTCTACTATATGAAAATATCAAAAAACCGATTCTTGCTTTGCAAGAAGGAGTTGCTCAAATCGAGTCGGGTCATTTGAATACAATTTCCAATCCCTACTCCGATGAATTCGCACACTTGATTGGCGGATTTAATTTGATGGTTGAAGGAATCGAAGGACGCGATTTAGAAAATGAACGCCTTTTAAATAGTTTATTTACGTTGTTTGCCGCGACTTTAGATGCTCGCGATCCTTATACGGCAGGGCATTCTTTACGGGTAGCGGAATATTCCGTTGAAATCGCCCGTGCCGCTGACTTACCTGATGAACAAATCGAGTTATTACGAAAGTCTGCTCTTCTTCACGATATCGGTAAAATCGGTATCCGAGATGCCGTTCTTTTGAAGGAAGGACGGTTAACGGAAGAAGAATTCGATGAAATCAAACGCCATCCGGTAATCGGTGTCCATATTTTATCGCAAGTTGATTTACCAGAGACGTTACAACCGATTCTTCCCGGGGTAAAGTACCATCACGAGCGTTATGATGGCAAAGGCTATCCGGAAGGCTTGACCGGCGACGCGATTCCGCTTTTCGGACGAATCATGGCAATTGCCGACGCCTATGATGCCATGACTTCCGATCGCCCCTATCGAAAGGGGATGCCCGCTGAACGAGCATTGTCGATTCTTGAAGAAGGAAGCGGCACGCAGTGGGACGCAACTTTTACTAAACTCTTCTTAGACTTAAAACGACGGAACTTGACTACTGCTTCTTGATTTCTGACGAAAGGAGTCTCAAATGCATCCTAAAATTGTTGAACGTCACGAGCTTTATGTAATCGGACTCAGCATGACGTGCGAAGAAAATGAACTCCATACATTGATGCCTGAACTATGGCGTGAATTTTCACGTCGGGCGCATGAAATTCCGGCAGTCGTACCGGACAGTTTTCCGTTAGATGTTTCGCTTGCCCATCGCGGAACGACCTATACGCAATGCGTCGGCTTACCTGTCTCTTCACTCGAACGGGTTCCTAAGGGAATGAAAGGATACCATCTTCCTCCCGCTCGCTATGTCTTTTGGAGACATGAAGGACCAGACATCGAGATTTGGAAGTCGTTTGAAAAGATTCAACGTTTTGCACACAAACAAGGGATTGAACTTGATCCGCTTGATTTTAAAATCGATGAGACACGCGAAGGCACGCATCACTTATATCAACGAATTCTCTAAGGACTACTCAAATGAGTAGTCTTTTCCGCGTGTAGACAAACTCTAGCGTGAACTTACGATATCGAGACGGATTGTGCTCTAAACCGTCTGCATGCCCGGCTTTTCCCTCCTGGTATTACCTACAAAGCGTCACGTTTCGTTGACTGCTACGGGAAAAGACGCTTTATCTACCGATAGTTCGTTGTCTACAGTTTGAGGACTACTCACAGAATTTAAGGCCAGAAAGCCCGTTGCTTCAGGGATGGGAGTGCTAGAAGAGTATTTCTTCACTCGATTTGTCTCAATGACTAAATTGTTCAGTACGGGTACTAAATACCTATTTTCAGAAAATTCTATTTAATCCGAATGCCTTATTCTCGTTCTCTATTTTGTTTGGCATAGTTAGACTCAACCCAAACAAGGAGGCGATTTATTTTGAAAAAGTTTCTCGCTACATCGCTTGTCGCAAGTGTACTTGTCGTTCCTACAGTCGTAGGCGCAGAAGGTCTTCAATCTGGTAAGTTGACGAAAGCATCGTCCGAGCCAGCTGCATCAATCGTTAAAGAGTATGTCGAAGGTAAAGGTGACTTCTCTGTACAAGATGTTCAAAAAGATGGATCATCTCACATCGTACGTCTCCAACAAGAAGTGGATGGCGTCCCGGTCTTCGGTAGTGTCGTCGTCGGTAACGTTGCGAAAGACGGTACTTTAAAAGCAATCGTCAATGATGCAGTCAAGGTCAAAGGGAAACCAGGTCTTGATAAGAAAATTGCAATCTCTGAAAAGAAAGCTTTAAAGTTGTATAAAAAATCAATCAAAGCAACAGAATTCGAAGTGGCTCCAACGAGTGAACTCGTTGTCTATCCAGTCAAAGACGATGCTATCTATGCTTATAAAATCACATCGACTGTCTTAGCTGGCGACGAGCCGTCACGCTGGACATACTTCATCGATGCAAACTCTGGTAAGGTCATCAACAAATATGACCAACTGGCACATGCGAAACCAGTTACGACAATCACCGGAACAACGACAGTCGGTTCAGGTACGACGGTTCTTGGAACAAGTGCTACATTCAACACAACGAAGAGTGGTTCTTACTACTACCTTCAAGATTCAACACGCGGTAAAGGCATCTCGACGTACGATGCAAAAAACCGGACATCACTTCCAGGATCACTTTGGGCGGATGCCGACAACGTTCTCAATGCTACTTATGACCGTGCCGCTGTCAGCGCACAAGTCAATGCAGTGAAAACATATGACTTCTACAAAAACACATATGGCCGCAACAGTTACGATAATGCGGGTGCAGCACTCAATTCAACGGTTCACTATTCTTCACGCTACAACAATGCGTTCTGGGATGGATCAAAAATGGTCTACGGTGACGGAGACGGTTCGACATTCACATATCTTTCTGGCGCACTTGATGTAGTCGCTCACGAATTGACGCACGCTGTCACTGAATACACAGCAGGACTCGTTTACCAAAACGAATCTGGTGCGATCAATGAGGCTGTTTCGGATATCATGGGAACAGTTGCAGAGTACTCAGTCGGATCAAACTTCGACTGGCTCGTCGGTGAAGACATCTACACACCAGGTGTAAGTGGCGATGCACTTCGTTCAATGTCTAACCCAGCCGCTTACGGTGACCCAGACCACTACTCAAAACGTTACACAGGTACGGCTGATAACGGTGGTGTCCACACGAACTCTGGTATCGTCAACAAAGCCGCTTACCTCTTAGGTAACGGTGGTACACATTACGGTGTCACTGTACCAGGCGTCGGCGTACCGAAACTTGGTGCCATCTACTACCGTGCCCTTAACGTCTACTTGACTCCGACTTCGAACTTCAGCTACCTCCGCGCAGCAGTCGTTCAATCGGCAAAAGACCTTTACGGTTCTTCAAGTGCTGAAGCAGCCGCTGCAGCAAAATCATTTGATGCAGTTGGCGTCTACTAAGAAAACCTCCTCCCAAGGATTTTCTCTTTCCTCTCGAGTCGATGACTCGGGAGGTTTTTTATTGTGGATCCAACGCAAAAAAGCACGTTCACTTGACGGAATGAACGTGCTTCAGACTTTAGATAAAATGAAAGACAGGACTGTGCATCTTTATGAGATGACGATCCTGTCTTTTTTGCCGTTGCGTTCAAATCCAACTCGCCATGTCCGGCTTTTGACTAGAGAACCTGACTAGCTCCAGTCTCAATCGATTCATTTCCCAAGATCACGTGCGAGACGCAAGCGCGTCGAACCGTTATCCGGGAATGCCTTGAGCTGTAATTTCTCACCCTCGTACCATGTGCCGTAATCCGTCTTGACGACCGGATCACCAAGTGCTGTTAAACCTGACGCTGAGACATTCATCCAGTCAATTGCTTCGACTACTCCATCTGATACGACGAGCAAGTACCCGGCGTTCGAGAAATGGTACGTATTGACGGCATCTTTTTGTGTGTTGCCGAGCTTGCCATACTTCGCCTCAAACGTTTCAAGCGGTTTCCCGAGGTATTGTTCCGGCTTGTCAATCGGCTGATTCGCGACGACTTGTCCGAGTGTCGAAAGGAGTTTCTCATCCTTTAGACCAGCCGGTGCCTCCATCTGAACGTCCGCTTCCGGAATGTACCCTTCGACTGCATCACTCAACTTCAAGTGAACCATCCCATCTTTCGCGTCGAGGACTTCATAGACATCCCCTAAGTCCGCCTTATAGATGACACTGGTCCGATTTGCATCTTGATAGACATCCGCAAACGGTCGTTTGATCCATGCTGCTGAACTGATCTCAGGTGCTGCTTCTTTTTTCGATTTCTTCGACTCTTTTTTCTTCGCTTGATCAGCCGAATCTTTTTCTTTATCCTTTGACGTTTCTTTGGCCGAAGCATCTGTTTTCGGTGTTTCGACCGTCGACGTCGCTTGCGAAGGATCGTTATGCGCGACCATATAGCCCCATCCGCCGACGATCAAAGCCGTCGCCAATAGGCCACCGAACGCAATGCCACGCCGGTTGCGCTTTTGTTTCCGACGCATGTGACGCGATTGCCGTGCCTGATCGTGCTCTTGTTCCTGTTGACTCATATTTGGTTCCTCCTGAATTGACCGAGTGATGTTTCATTCACTATACCATCTAATCCAGAACCAAATTGTTTAAATTTCGATGACAGTTCTGCCTTGATGTGTCCCTTCAAGCAACGACTTGACGACTGCCGGAACATCACTCAACGCTTTCATTTGGACCATCTCGGCAATCGATAAATGCCAGTCGTTCGCGAGATGATTCCATAAACGCTCACGCTCTGTGATTGGTAACTGAACAGCATCGATTCCAATCAAACGAACACCACGTAAGATGAACGGATAGACGGTCATCGTCAGTTCAGCACCACCGACGTTACCACACGTCGTGACGAGACCCCCATATTGCACGTAACGGATGACTGAAGCAAGTAGCGGACCACCGACCGTGTCGATAATACCGGCATACAGTCCTTTTTTCAAAGGTCGCGTTGTTTCTTCCAGAAGTGACTGGCGTGAGATGACTTCTGCGACACCTGCTTGCTTCAATCGATCATGCTCGGCTTCTTTCCCGGTCACGGCATGGACTGTAAACCCGAGTTTCACGAGGAGCGCGACCGCGACACTGCCGACGCCGCCCGTCGCTCCCGTCACGAGGACCGGACCATCTTGCGGTGCTACACGTTGAACGAGTTCATCAATCGACTGGGCAGCTGTCAGACCAGCTGTTCCGTAACTCATCGCTTCAAGCGTCGTGATGCCGTTCGGTAGCGGCGTAATCCAGTCCGCCGGCACGCGGATATACTCCTGGAAACCACCCGATGTATTCATTCCGAAATCAAAGCCGTTGACGACGACCGCTTGTCCTTCGCTGAAGCGTTCATCAGATGATGTTACGACATGACCTGCCGCGTCGACGCCTGGTGTATGTGGGTAATTTTTCGTCACCCCTCGATTTCCTGTGACCGATAACGCATCTTTATAGTTGATGCACGAATAGGCGACACGAATCAACACATCACCTGCTGGTAAGTCGTCGACTTGTTTTTGTTCGAGTGCCCCGACGAATTGTCCTTCTTCCTCACGTACGACGAATGCTTTAAATGAATTTTTCATATCAATTCCTCCTTCAAGATTTACTATTCCCCTAGCCTATACCCGAACCAAAGCAGTGGTCTACCTTTTTTTAAGGAATAACAAGATGTTATGCATAAAAAACCGCGATGCCGAAGCAATCGCGGTTTTTTGGCATCTGACGGAAAAAGTCTTTTCCGCAGGTAGTCAAAAGTGACAGGTAAACATGTCATCGGTCCGTGGTCATAGGTGTGCCGTGGCCGTTGTGATTCCCTTGTGGAAGCGTTTGAGAGTCAGAAATGCCATCCTTGATCAGGAGTCTCACCTGATCAAGGCTTACATATAACGGTGACCGTCAAAATCAATTTCCGTTCGGTAATTCGCTGCATTGATCGCATTCGAGATCCGGTGAGCAGCCCGCTCCATCTCTTGTGCCTTGATCCGGTATGCCTCAGGATCGTACAAAGCATGCCGGATGACCGTCGTTCCTTCAAATCCATACTGGAATTCGCGTTTCGGACGTGCGGCGAGTTCTTGGAACTGTGTCGCTTTTGCCCGTAATTGAGTCGCCAGTTCAATCGCTTCGACGAGCGGAATTGCTCCTTCTGTCGTCTCGATGGTCGTTGATAAGTTTGCTGCATAGACCAGCCGATCGAGTGTCCGCATATCACGCCTGACTGCATCCATCGCCGACTCGACATCGAGTAACGTCCGTTCTTGACCAGTCGGTAGGGCCTCCCCTTTTTCAAGGTCGATGAATGCAATACGCTCCATCTCTTCGACTAGTTGCTCCAATTGTTTCCGTAAGATACTTTTTAGTTTCACTGCGTCTGCTAAGTACATTCTTCAGTCCCCCGTTTCCTGACCTTCTGTTCCATGATACGTCGGGACTTTCTAAAAGGTTTCATCGGAATCGGTTGAGATAATTTGAAAAATCATGTTTGATGTCTGTCAGCGCGGTCGATGGCACTTGAATTGATTGTTTTGAATCATACCGGATTACCTCATATAGATGCTGCAGTTCGGTTGACGGATGAAAACCGATCCGTCCGAACCACTCGCTGAACGACTCCGTCTCTCGGCGTTTCAGCCGCGCCGGCAACTGACGATTGAACAAAACGACCTGTTGCCGAACTTGTTCGACCGGCAATGGCGGGAACGTTTTCTCTGAATCCACCTTAGTCTGTCGATATTGCTGCGGTGGCGTCACTTCGTCTTCGAGTGCACCTTTTAAGCGACGACGGCGTTTTCGAAGACGACGGACAAGCAGGACAAGCAACAGGACGGCCGCCAGACCCAGTCCAATCAAGAAATAGGGAAATCCTTCTGTCTCTTCAATTCCCACACCACCTTTTTCATCATGTTTAAATCCAAGTGAGATGAACTTAAATTTATCTTTAGGTTCTCCTCTTACTTCACCTTTTTCATCCGTCTCGTAACCATAAACCACACCCTTAGGTTCCGGTTCTTTCTTCCGAAGTAACTTCAGCCACCACCAGTCGAGCGGTTTGCTTCCACAATCCGTATGACAGTCCTTCGCCGCTTCCTGCGCCGTCGCCGTCGCCGGAAAAACCTCGACATCACGCAGTGCTTGATACCCTGTCTCGACTAACGGTTTCATGATCCCGAGTGCCAGTAAAACTATACCCATCATCAACAGTAATCGACTTCGAAATCGCATGCTCCCACCTCTTTAATGTCATTTTTATCCATTATATAATGATCCAAGCCTAATTAACGGAATTTTTTGATTTTACTTAAAAAGAGCTTGAACAACAGACGGGATGGGAAAAGGAATGGAGTGATTTTTAGAGAGGAGTTCAATCATGGTCATATTAGAAACTACACACGATCCCTATCAAAACGGGCGATTGATTGCTGAATATACGGAAAGTAACACGAATCTTGCGGCCGTCACCCGTGCGGAACAATTGATGAACGAAAGCCCGTTCGTCGCACCGCGTCGCGCGCCGCATCCGAGCCGCTACTTACGTTCGTTGATCTCACCACTTTTTTTAACGGACCGCGATAAACATATCTTTCCCCTGACAAAAGCATTCGTCAGTCAACAGGATGAGGTCCGGCCGAGCTGGTTCGGTCGGCTCACCTATGAATTCGAACAACTGGCCTGTCAGGTCGAAAAAGTCGATGTCCGGACGTATGGAGCCATCGGTGACGGAAAGACCGATGACACGCTCGCCTTCAGGGAAGCACTTGCTGACGGACATCGGCAAGTCCACGTCCCTGCCGGCACATACATCGTCCGCGGGATTCGGCTCCCGAACTTTACGATTTTGACGGGCGACGGGAAAGGCCGGACGATTATAAAATTACATGATGACGCTCCAAAAGGACGCCGGTTGATCACGAATCAGAACTACTTACTCGGTAACCACCATCTCCTTGTCGAGAAGATGACCCTCGACTGGAACATCGCACGAATCGGTGATGCTAAAAAGAGCAGTACGTGGGGCAACCATTCGAGTTGTCTGACCTACGCCCATGTGACGTACGGCTGGGTCTTCGACGTTGAGGCAGTCGATCCCGGGCTCCATTGTTTCGACATTTCGACACCTTACTACAATTACAACGGGGACGGCGCACGGGCGAATTTAAGTAGTTCCTTCATTTGGTTCGACGGCTTGACGGGATCCGGATTCGGTGACGATGGCATCACGACGCATCACAGCGATCACTTATTCATCTCGAACTGCTTCATGCATGACCCGAGCGGGCGAGCCCACGCCGTCGGCTTTTCGAATTCGAACGGAATCGAAATCGATGATGGCTCGCGCGACGTCTGGTTGTTCAACAATGCGACGTCCCGTTGTTTCGGCGGACTCGAAATCAAGGCGCATGCGACATCGTCCGCTGCTTCGACCGTCAAAATCGTCGGGCACCTCTCCATCGATGATCATCGCTCGTTCAACTTCCGCCATATCGGCCACCATCAAGCAACGGACCCGACGTCACAAACTGCCTATAACATCATTGCGACACGGCTCGTCGCGCAGACGCCTCAATACACACCGCTCTATGCAAACTCAAAACCGCGGGCACTCGTCGTCTCGGCGTATCGGAACGTCGTCATTCACGACTTCACCGTCCTCGGTGACCCGAACTATGATTACCAGGAACAGCCGGTGATTGGTATCCAGTACAAGGCGAAAAACGTCACCTTGAGCCAAGTCAAGATGACGGGATTCCGTCAGGCTAAAACGGACATTCAAGTCTTCGGTGGTGAAAACGGTGCAGATGACGTCCGGCTCATCGATGTCCGGATTGAAGATTCTGCACGCCACGGGATTACGATTGGACCCCACATTGAACGCGTCCGTCTGACGAACGTCGCCATCAAAGGTGACGGGACGGTCGGCTTGAATGCTAAATCCGAACCGGAGCTTGAACGCTTCATCGCAACCGGTTATCAAGTGCCTGTCCGGACCCATCCGTCCGCATAAAAGAAGCTCTGCACTGACCGCGGTCAGGCAGAGCTTTTTCTCATTGGGCGCGGAGATACGCGAGGACACGTGTATCGATTGTACGGTCCTGATGCTCACGCATCTCGAAATTCTCCGTATGCAGGTACGTCCGGAAAGCTTCTTCGAACGATCCCCGGTAACCGAGTTCGAGTAATTTATCCATCACTTCCGATTCGAGCGCATCATCAATCGGCTTAATTTCTTCCGGTTTACTTGGTTGCAGGTACAGGGTGTGCAGTTGATAAATCCGCTCGAGTTCTTGAATCGGGCTCGGGTGATCGTCGACACGCAAATCGATGTAGCGGTCATTGAAACCACCATATCCGCCGTTTTCCTTGACGACGAGGAGCGCAGCCGACTGCATTCCGCGTGAGTCACCGCCTGCTGCTTGTCCGGCAGCGAGTGCACGTAACAACCGTTCACCGAGCGGTCCGTCCGTCGCCTCGAACACACGGGCCATCTCTTTGACCGTGTTGCCGTCGACTAAAATATTCCCTTGCGCGGCAAAATGTTTACCGGCGATTCCACCTGCCCAGTCGTTACAGGCGTCTCCTGTGAAAGTTGCGCTCCGCCCAGCTGCGTCAACGATTCCGACTTGCCGCTCTGCCCGTCCTTCGTCCGCCTCGGTCAACAATTTTAAGACTTCTTCCGCCGACTTCCCTTCAGAAATCATCCGTAACCCTTCCGGACCATATGTCGTATTCGCAAATGATTGGGTCGCGATTGCCCCGACACCTGCTTTTGCAAACGGGACGGCGCTCCCGACCGCGAGAAACTTCGATTGAACAGCGACTCCCCATGCTTGTTCTTTTTCACAATAGCCAACGATTGAATATGTCATGTTGAAATCCCCCTTATGAACTTATAACTAACGTTCGTCTTAGAAGTTCCCGATTCCTGCACGGGAAAAACCTTCCGCGCCCATTGCACGGAAGGTCGACGTTCATTGAATCCCTAATGTGACGGCGAGAAGCAAGGCGACGCAAGCAAGTGTCACCCAAATCGCAAACAACTTCCAGACGAATCGTAACCATTTTTCATACGGGATGCCGGCAATTGCAAGGAACGCCATCAAATGGGCACTCGTCGGGAAAATCATATTCGTCAACCCATCCCCATACTGGAAGGCGAGGACTGCGACTTGTCGTTCGATCCCTAATAGATCAGCGAGCGGAGCCATGATTGGCATCGTCGTCGCTGCTTGTCCACTCCCGGATGGAATGAAGAAGTTCGTAATCAACTGGACGATGTACATGCCGATGACGGCAAGCGACGTCGGTAAATGTCCGACCGCGTTCGATAAACCATAGATGACTGTGTCGATGACACGGCCGTCTTCCAAGATGACGACGATCGCACGTGCGAAGCCGACGATTAACGCACCGAACGTCACCGCTTTCGCCCCGTCAATCAAACTTTCGAACGTCCGATTGACACCGAGCGTCGCGATTCCGGCAAGCATTCCGATGATGAGGAACGATGCCGTCAACTCCGTTAAGTACCAACCCCACTCAAAGATTCCAATAACGTTCAGTGTGATGCCACCAATCAAAACGATGAGGACGAACGCATGCTTCTTCGAAAACCGCGAAAATGTTGTCGTTACTTCTTCTTTCCGATGTTTCTCTAAGTCATAGACTAAGCTGCGCTCCGGGTTTTTTTTAACCTTTTGGGCATAGTTCATGACATATAAAATCGTCACGAGTAAAAAGGCTAAGTAGATTGCGGTCCGGTAACCAATCCCACTGAACAATGGCACTTCGGCAATCGACTGTGCAACACCAACCGTAAACGGATTGAGCATCCCGCCGGCAAAACCGACCGCTGCCCCGAGACTGACGATGGCTGCGCCCGTCATCGCATCGTAACCGAGTGCCCGGGCGAGCATGATACCGATCGGGACGAAAATAATCGTTTCTTCTGCCATGCCGATCGTCGCTCCAGCAACCGAAAAGACAAACATCGTCATCGGAATCATGATATGACCCTTTTGACCAAATCGATTAATCAATTGATTGATTCCGGATTCGATCGCTCCCGTCTCACGGATAATGCCGAAGACACCACCGACGAGAAAGATATAGAAGATGATGCCAGCACCCGCTTCCATGCCTTTTGGTATCGCTTCAAACAATCCAAACAAATTAACGGGTGCCGACTCGACTGCCCGGTATGTACCATCGATGACGACCGTCTGTCCATCTTGTTTCTCACGATCAAATTGACCTGCTGGTAACGTATACGTCAAGATAACTGAAATCAGTAAAATCCCCATGATAATGGCATATGTATGAGGCATTTTAAAGAAAGAGCGTGAAGACGGATCTTCCTGGACTTTACGTTCGTTCATTTAGTTGCCTCCTCTTAAGTCTGAATCTAGCTACTCTTAAGATAATGCCCTATTTTTGGAAAAAATAACAGATGTTCGAGGGATTTTAATTTTTTTGTAACAAAAAAAGAGAACTTTCGTTCGATTTAAACATAAAAAAAAGCCTGACAATTGCCAGACTTTCCTCCTACTTATGCAGTGAATGTTTGAACATCAAGTGGTTTAGCAAGAGCAGTTTGTGCAAATGCAACGAACTGTCCGAAATGCGCACTCGTGTTGTGTGATTCGATTGCTGCTTGATCTTCCCATTTCTCAATCATCATGAAGACATTTTCGTCTTCTGTGCTTTGGAACAGGTCATAGCTGACGTTTCCTGCTTCTAAGCGTGAACCGTCGATCAATGCTTTAGTAGCCTCCAAAAATTCAGTACGTTTTGCTGGTTGAACTTCTAATTTTGCTTCGATTGCGATCATGTAAATTCCTCCTTGAACTTTCGTTAACTTACATAGTTTATCACCTCGATTATGCAAGTGCTATAAAGATGCTTAGACGATTAATTTAATACGATTTCGGGTAAAAAATGGTATCATTTTTGACACCAGAGAGGAGCACACACGATGAGTATCGAGCTTTTTCGTTTTGAGGACGATGGCGTGATCCCAAATAATCCACGTTACCCGGTCTTGATTTATCGTCATGTCTTCGAAGACCCTTCTGCCATCGAAAAGACCTTCCGTGCGAATGATTGGCAAAACAGCTGGGTCGACGGTATTTTTGATTTCCATCATTACCATAGTGTCGCTCATGAAGTCATCGGTATTCTTGAGGGACACGCCAGTATTCAGCTTGGAGGACCGCTCGGAAAGACGTTTACGCTGACTGCTGGGGATGTCATCGTCTTACCTGCTGGAACCGGACATAAAGCGCTTGATACGAGTCGCCGCTTCAAAGTCATCGGTGCCTATCCGAATGGTCAAGACTACGATACGTTGACGGGTGAAGCCTGCGAACGACCGGGTAATCTCGAACGGATTGAACGCGTCGAGCGTCCATCGACCGACCCCGTCTATGGTCAGTCAGGTCCTTTGTTTGAACATTGGTAAACAAACGATTGACGTTTTTTTCTCATCCATCCGTGGTAAAGCCTATTATTGTGAATTTTGGAGGAGGAAACGAAATGAATGAGACAGAACGGACGATTCTACTTGCCGCGTTAAAACAACAGACGGTAACATTTCCTGATTCAACACACGTTCGGGCATTCGGTCAAGGAACGTGGCATATGGGTGAAGAACCTACAAAACGCCAAGCGGAAATCGAAGCTTTGAACGTCGGACTCGACAGTGGAATGGAATTAATTGATACCGCAGAAATGTACGGTGAAGGGGCATCAGAACAATTAATCGGTGAAGCAATCGAAGGACGACGTGAAGAAGTGTTTCTCGTCTCGAAGGTTTATCCTCATAATGCTGGCGGAGACAAGTTACGCGAAGCATGTGAACGTTCGTTACGTAACCTGAAGACGGATTATCTCGATCTTTACTTACTCCACTGGCGCGGTGACATCCCGCTTCAAGAGACGATCGATGGTCTCGAGCAGTTGAAGGCAGAAGGAAAAATTCGCCGCTGGGGTGTGTCGAACTTTGACGTCGCAGATATGAAAGAGTTACTCGCGTTAGAAAACGGCAATCAATGTGTCGTCAACCAAGTACTTTATCACCTTGGCTCACGCGGGATTGAATACGAATTGATGCCGCTCTTAAAAGAGCACGGCATTCCAGTCATGGCGTACTGCCCATTAGCAGAAGGCGGGAGTCTCCGGGAGAAGCTGCTTGATCACCCAACCGTTGAACGCCTTGCTGAAACACATGGTGTCGACCCGGCACAAATCTTACTCGCCTTCGTCGTGCGGAGTGGTGATGTCATCGCTATTCCGAAAGCCGGTCAGGCGAAGCACGTCGAAGAAAATGGTCGCGCCGCACTCTTACAACTAACTGATGAAGAATTCGCAGCACTTGATGAAGCATTCCCTGCTCCAACTAAAAAAGAATCGCTCGATATCGTCTAAGGAGGAATTTGCTTATGGATACGAAAGTCAAACTCGGAAAATCAGATCTCATGGTTCACCCGATTGGTCTCGGAACAAATGCCGTCGGGGGGCATAACCTTTACCCGAATCTCGATGAACAGGCAGGGCGCGATTTGGTCCGTGTCGCCTTGATGAACGGCATCAACTTTTTAGATACGGCCTTTATTTACGGACCAGAACGTTCAGAAGAACTCGTTGGTGAAACGTGGAGCGATACGGTCGAACGCAAAGACGTCATCCTCGCAACGAAAGGCGCGCACAAAATCGTCGACGACGAGGTCGTCATCGATAACTCACCCGAGTTTTTGAAACAGTCGGTCGAAGAGAGCCTGAAGCGTTTAAAAACGGATTACATCGACTTGTTCTACATCCACTTCCCGGATGAAGCGACACCGAAAGATCAAGCGGTCGCTGCACTTGCCGAATTAAAGGAACAAGGAAAAATCCGAGCGATCGGTGTCTCGAACTTCTCACTCGAACAATTAAAAGAAGCCAATAAAGACGGGCACGTCGACGTCTATCAAGGCGAGTACAACTTGTTCAAGCGGGATGCAGAAAAAGAAATCCTGCCTTATATCCGCGAACACGGAATTTCATTTGTTCCGTACTTCCCGCTCGCTGCCGGATTACTTGCCGGAAAATATGATGAAAATACGAAGTTCGATGATTTACGTGCGAAGGATCCCCTTTTCCAAGAAGATGTCTTCAAAGACAACTTAGCAAAAGTCGAGCTACTTCGCCCGATTGCAAAAGAAAAAGAGGTTGACGTCGCGCATGTCGTCCTCGCTTGGTACCTTGCGCAAGATGGCATCGATGCCATCATTCCTGGTGCAAAACGTGCCGATCAAGTAACGGATACGCTCCGAACGATTGAAGTCGAGCTGACGGATGCAGACATTAAAAAAATCGATCAAATCTTTAGTTAACGCCATGCAAGCCCTCGGTCGCAAGATGACCGGGGGCTTGTTCATGAGCAAATAGCGCGAAAATCAAAAAGACAACACGTATGATAACAACAGAGGAGGCGATTTTGAAATGAAACATCATTTTCACTTAACAGCAGACTGGCCGGGAAACCGAAATGACATCGGCGACATCGAGACCGGTGACTTAAAAACGAAGATTTCGATTCCGGAAGCGATGGACGGTCCTGGCGTCGGGACGAATCCGGACGAAATGTTACTTGCCGCAGCCGCAACCTGCTACATCATAACGCTTGCCGCGATGCTCGAGCGCAGCAACATCAAAAAAGTATCGCTGACGATGGAGTCTGAAGGCATCGTCGATGTGACGAACGGGGTCTTTACGTATGATCAAATCATTCATCGGCCCACGTTGATTTTACCTGCCGATACGACAGAGGCAATGGTCAAGATGGCACGTCGCCTTGCGGAAAAAGCGGAAGGTTCGTGCATGATTACCCGTGCGCTTGCAGGAAATGTAAAAGTCTCGCTTGAAGCGGTGATTGAAGTCGAAGCTTAATCGATGACTTTTTCCATATAAAAATAGATTTTCATACTTTGCTCATTTTTGGCAACATGCTTTCCTACGGGATTCGTGTTGCCTTTTTTCATTAGAAGATCTTTCTCTAAATAAAGAGCGGTCTGAACCTGTCTAAAAAAGATTCTTCCTTTTTTCGTGTTTTCCTCGGGCGAGGCGCAAGCCGAGGCTCCTTATTCTGACGAAAAGGAGCCTGGTCTCGCTTGCCTCTGCCAGCGCGAAAACGCGCTTCTTCCCGTAGGAGTCACGAAAAGGGAATCTTTTTTTACATCATCGTTTTAGTAAAATAAGAAAAGAAAAAAATCTCCAATTATTTTGAACAATTGCAGAGTAATTTTCATTTGGAATTAGATTCTTGCTGCACGATTTCCAATTACTTCGTATACTGAATTTAGTTTGGAATTTATTGGAGGTAATCGGATGTCTTCGTTTCAGGAACAATTACAGAATCAGCACTCTACAACAGATTCTTCTACAAAAAGCGCGCCTATTCAAACAGCAGATTATACAACAGAGCTCTTAACTCATTTAAATGAACTTTTTTATAAATCGATTGTCGATCTTCAACAAAATCAGTTGACTGAAGAAATGATCGAAACTACAAACCGTTGGCTATCCGCATTAAATGAACCAAGCTTGACGGTTCCATTACAACGACAGTTAACAGCGTCTTCAACACCGCTCCCACTTCAATATGAAAAATCATTAAGAGCTTGGGATTTAATCGCACCCGGTCAGGAAAATCAAGAAAAGTTATTACACCATTTGATTGATGAGTTGACTACTGCTCAATCAGCGGACTGGATGGTGAGTTTCACTCGACATTCTGGTATTCAAGCGTTAGTCCCAGCATTTCAAGAAGCGGAACGATTAAACAAACCAATTCGTGTTCTCACTTCGTTTTATATGAACATCACTGAAGCGAAAGCACTTCGTACACTGATGCAGTTCAGTAATGTTGAAATTAAAATTTACGAACCGATCAAAAAGAATCAAGCATTCCATCCGAAGGCATATTTATTTACACGAGAAACTGATTTACATAGTGCCATTATTGGTTCCTCTAATTTATCAAAATCAGCACTTACAAATGGCCTTGAATGGAATGTCCGAATTCCTCATTCTCCGCTTACTTCTCTCGTCTCTCAAGCGCAAACGTTGTTTACTAATTTATGGACGAGCAATGAAGCAATTACTTGTACAACAGAAATTTTAGAACAGTATGAGCAACATCATCTGGAAACACCAAAGATTAAACAGTTTGTTGTAAACGACCGTGTTGCTGAAGAATCCGTGGACTATGACACGATCCACCCTAATGAGATGCAGCTCCCGGCCTTAGAACAGCTTCACCGGTTGCGCTTAAAAAAACAAACTAAAGCCATGGTGATTGCTGCGACAGGAACAGGTAAAACGTATTTAGCTGCTTTTGATGTAAAACAATTTGAAGCTAAACGTGTACTCTTTATTGCGCACCGTGGAAAATTACTCACTCAGGCAGAACAGACTTTTAAAAAAATATTTACCGATTCAACAGCTACTTTCGGACGCTATCAGGCAAATCAAAAAGAAACAGATAAACAATTTACTTTTGTCACTGTTCAAACTTTTTCAAAAGAAGTTCATTTAGAACAATTCGATCGTTCCACATTCGACTACATTATTATTGATGAATTTCACCACGCAGCATCAGAATCGTATCAAAAGGTTTTGAATCACTTTACACCGCAGTTTTTACTCGGCATCACAGCAACGCCGGAACGAATGGACGGACTAAATATCTTTAAATTAGTCGATCATAATATTGCTTATGAAATTCGTCTCTATGATGCACTGGCTCAAGATTTATTAACTCCGTTTCATTACTTTGGGATTCAAGATGATGAAGAAATCGACTATGAAATGATTCCCCAAAAAAATGGGCTTTATATCGAGAAAGATTTAGTCCAAGCAATTGAACGGTCTTCCCGAACGGCATATATCCTCGAGATGATCAATAAATTTGGCAACAGCGGTTCTACCCAAGTCGGCCTTGGATTTTGTGTCAATATCAATCATGCTGAATTTATGGCTGCAGAATTCAATAAGCACCACATCGAAGCATTGGCAATCACAAGTAATCAAAGTGAAGTAGAACGAGAACAAGCCATTCAGCGATTAGAAGATGAACATGATCCACTGTCCTTCATTTTCACAGTCGATTTATTTAATGAGGGTGTCGATATCCCTAAAATTAACTTGATGCTTTTCTTACGTCCGACGGAATCACCAACAATCTTCATCCAACAACTTGGGCGTGGATTACGGAAGCATGATTCGAAAGAATACGTGACGATTTTAGACTTTATCGGGAACAGCCAGCGTGCATTTGTAGCCCCACTCGTTTTATCCGGACAACAATCATTCCATTCCATCGATCGTTACCATGTCGCAAACGCCGTCCAAAATCACTTCCCGATCCTACCAGAAGGATCACTCGCGATTCTCGATCGTGTAACCGAAAACTTTATTATCGAGCAAATGAAGAAAATTGAGTTTTCTACAAGTAAACAGCTACGTGAAAGTTACCAGCGCCTTACGACAATGATTGGTGATACACCATCACTCAATGACTTAGTGACACACCGTGATGCTCCGGCCATTGAAGCGATTATCCAACAATGGAAAAGTGTACTGCGCTTAAAACAACTTGAGAAAGTTGCAACGGACGAAGAAATCTCACTTTTGCTCAATCCGGATGCACGAAAAGTCATTGAACATATCGAAAGTTGGTTCCCGATTCGTGAACCCTTTAGTTTATTGATGGTCGAGCTACTGTTACACCAAGAAACGATTTCAGTCGATGATATCATTCAGGCAGCTGCAAGCCGCTTTGCGATTCCAACTTCTGCGATATCCCATCGCTCGTCTCTTATTCAGCATTTGTTCAAACGATGGTCGACACCACTAAAAAATGACCGGCTACCGCTACTTGTTGTATTAAACGATGGATGCTTCCAGTTTTCAACGCAAATGACAGAAGCTTTATCATCCAATAAACACTTAGCTTCATACTTAAGTGAATTGATTCAGGCTGGACTGCATGCTTTTGAACAACTATCGGGAGGTGAAGTCTGGTTAGCAAGTAATCAATCGTTGATTTCGCGGATGACGTATAATCGCTCTGTCATCCAACGTTTACTCGAGTCACCGCACCAAGAAGGTTCATGGTGGGGAAAAGGTGTCGCACAAGCAGGGGAAGATTATGTACTGTTCGTTAACTTACACAAAAACGAATCGATTGAAGATCAACTCAACTATCAAGATTACTTCATTGATAAAAGGCACTTCCATTGGCAATCTCAAAGAAGTACTCCAGCACACGGAGGAGTCGCAGAACTTTACCTTCATCACCAGGAACGCGGTATTAAGATTCACTTATTTATTCGTAAAGCAGAAAAAGAGCAAGGCCGTCCCTTACCTTTTACGTACTTTGGTGAGCTGATTCATAAAAGTAGTCAAGGTTCTAAACCGATCAATGTCGAGTGGATCTTAAAAGAGCCTTTGACGGCAGAAGAATTTATTTCGTGGAAAAAGCTCTCATAATTTTTTCAACAGCCGGGATATCTGCCGGAGCCCACTCTAACTGTTGTAAATTTTGAACGCTTACCCATCTAAGTTCTGCATGTTCCAGCGCTTTAGGTATACCTGCAACAATTTCCGCATAATATGTCGACAGCTCAACAATGATTTTTTCGTATTCATGAAGTGTTGTCTCAACATGTTCTTTCACTTGAATCGTACAATTTAATTCTTCAGTAATCTCACGATAAAGTGACTGTTCCGGCCGTTCTCCTTGTTCGATTTTCCCAC
Organism: Exiguobacterium sp. QJM3NY_9; assembly: GCF_056173545.1. NCBI lineage: Bacteria > Bacillati > Bacillota > Bacilli > Caryophanales > Exiguobacterium > Exiguobacterium sp. QJM3NY_9. Next base: position 2,942,700 of record NZ_CM149679.1, read on the forward strand.
CAGGAAACTCCCACAAGTTCGGTAACGACATTGCTTCACTTCGTAAGGCACAGAGTACTTCATTACTTGAGTTAATTATTACAGCACCGACAACTTGGATTGTTTTTTTCAAAATAACGTCCACCCCTTCTTTAAATCTTGTCTATAGCATTCAATATAAGTATAGAAGATGATTTATTTTATACATGAGTTAAAAGAAAATCACCCTCGTAATTACGAAGGTGGTCTTTTCTCGAAGCAGAACCTTCGTTTCCACTCGACTCCTATGGGAAAAGAAAACATGACCGGTCATGTTTTCGTCAGAGCTGAACGAGACCCGAATCGGGACAAGCATTGGACCGCTTCGCGGCTTGTTGCTCGCCCATGGAAAGCGAGTGGAAAGAGATGGTTCGATTGAAGAACGTTCACTTAAATTATCTCCACCTGGATCATCTTGACTTATCCACAGAAACCGACGAAGGACATGTTAAATATCTATCGATTTGAATTATCCACATGTGGACAACTTTTCCTATGCTATAATTTGACTACTTATCCACAATCAGAAATGAGGAACTCATGTGCCACGCGAAATCTATCCTGTCGTCGTCAAAGCGACGGCTATCGAACAAATCAAAAATGGTCAGCCTTTACTTTATAAAGAACTGTTCCAAAAAAGTAACCACCTCAAAGAAGCCGGTGCGCTACTTCGACTTACTACAGAAGATAAAGAATACCTTGCGACCGGCTATTTTGGCAAGCAAGAAAAAGGACTCGGCTGGTTGCTCTCGACGGACGAGATTCAAGAAATCGATGACGTCTTCTTTAAAGAAAAAATCGAGGTTGCTCTCGACCGGCGCGATGCTTTTTTTGAGAACGAACTCATCGATACGTTCCGTGTCTTCAATGGTTCAGGTGACGGCATCGGTGGTTTGACAATCGATTGTTTTGATCACCACTACTTGATCACGTTCGAAAATGAAGGCATCTATTCATTTAAGCAGGAAATCGTCTCTGCCCTTGAGTCGTTAATCCACTTTAAGAGCATCTACGAAAAACGTGCCTTCCAAATTGATGGTCAACCCGTCAAAGGCGATGATTTCTTAGCCGGTGAACGGGGAGATTTCCCGGAAGTCCTCGAGGAGAACAGTCTTCCGCTTCTCTATCACCTGGACGCCGGCATGCGGACGGGTCTCGACATTAACCAACGCGACCTTCGTGCCATCGTCAAACAACATGCGACAGGACAAAATGTCTTGAACCTGTTTTCCGATACAGGGACGTTGACAGCCGCTGCGCTGCTTGGTGGAGCGCTTGAGACGACGAGCGTCGATTTCTCGACCCGGAGCCGGAACAAGACGATTGAACAACTTGAACTGCATCAGCTTGATCCAGCGGCGCAAACAATCCTCGTCCAAGATGCGTTTGATTATATCGATCAAGCTGATAAGAAAACACGTTTTGATTTTGTCATCGTCCATCCACCGGCACTCGTCAAAACACAAGCACGCCACTTCCGTGCCGAAGTCGATTTGCCCGCTTTAATCCAACAAACGATTCACATGACGCATCGCGGTGGACTGTTGTTGATTACGACGGATTGTCAGCTATTTGATCAACAGCGCTTCATGAAAATGGTCGAACAAGCTTTCAAGAAACTTCGTCAAACGTACGAAATCGTTTGGGAAAGTTCCTCGCTTGAAGACTTTCCAGAGCATCCTTCTTTGAAAGAAGCGGAACGTAAAGCCGTTCTTGTCCGCCGTAAATAAGCTCAAAACAAACAATTCTGCTAATCTTCTATCGATTAGCAGAATTATTTTTTGTATTAAAAGGAAAAATAAACCAAACGCCGAATCTTTTAGGTTAATCGACATTCTGATTAAACATCATATACGCTGACCTTTCCGAAATGCGAGTGTTGGTCGAAGGTTTTATACGCTTCGTTTAACGCTTCTACTTGGCGCGGGACACGCGAATCGATTCGAAGTTCAATCGTTCCGTCTGCGACTAAACCGGCGACTTCCGTAAGGTGTTCTTGTTGGCGGCGCATCTCATCTGCTTTTCCTTTTAACAACGGCAATGCGACGAATAAGGCTTCAAGGGTCAATGCCTTACTATGCATTTGCGTCAAATCTTGTGTCGTCCGTGTCGCGATTGAGATGATTTTCCCGCGTTCTTTCGCTAAGACGAACGACTCTTGCAGATGATCGCCGCCGACCGTATCGATGACGACGTCGAAACCATCAGGCGCAACACGTTCGAGTAGCGCTTCACTCGTTTCGTCGCGATACCGATGGACTTGTATCCCATGTCCTTCTAGCCAGTTCGCTTTTTCATCGTTCGCGGCACTCGCCGTCACGTCGCATCCATAATGTTTTGCAAGCTGAACGACGAGATGACCAACCCCACCTGTTCCACCGACGACATACAGTCGCATCCCCTGTTGAACCATAGCCCGTTCTTTTAAAGCCTCCATCGCCGTTAAACCAATCACGGGCAGGCATCCGGCAATTTCCGAACGCAGTGCTGCTGGTTTTAAGACGGCCATGCTTTCCGGGACAAGCATCTCTTCCGCGAGTGCACCGGATCGTTCGCCTAATCCGCCTCCGAAGGCGATGACGTGATCGCCGACAGAAAAAGTCGTCACACTCGATCCAATTTCGATGATTTCCCCCGTTACATCGCCCTGGAGAATTCCAGTTGTCGGAGCTGCTGCCACATGACCGAAAAACATCTTCGTATCAAGTGGATTCAAGCTCGTCCCCGTAACACGTACACGTAATTCGTTTTTCCCCGTTTCAGCGAGTGTGACGTCTTTTTCTGTTAACGTAGCGTCTGTCCCATACTGATCGACAACAAATGCTTTCATCTGTACTCCCCCTTTTTTCTTTCCCATTTTAACATGGTTCAGAATACTCGAATATTATCGCTTCATGATATGATGAACGTAACTCAACTCAGAAAGGACGTTTTTTCATTGAAACAAGATTTGATTCGTCGATTGACTACATATGCAAAAATCGACACACAATCCAGCTATGAAAGCACGACCGTCCCGACGACGGAAGGACAGTGGACACTCGCTCGTCTTCTCGTCGAAGAATTAAAAGAAATCGGCATGACGGGTGTCACGGTCGACGCCAATGGTTACGTCATGGCGACACTCCCTGCGAATACAGACGCCGACATTCCGACGATCGGTTTTCTCGCCCATCTCGATACGGCGACGGATTTTACAGGAACGAACGTCAATCCGCAGCTCGTCGATGCATATGACGGAGGACCGATTGTCTTAAATGACGCGATTCCCGTCGTACTGTCACCGAACGATTTCCCATCCTTGACGAACTACGTCGGGCATACTCTGATGACAACGGACGGGACGACATTACTCGGCGCCGACAATAAAGCCGGGATTGCCGAAATCATGACGGCGATGGCTTACTTGATTGCCCATCCGGAAGTGAAACACGGACGGATACGTGTCGCCTTCACGCCTGACGAAGAAATCGGTCGCGGACCGCATCATTTTGATGTCGAAGCATTTGATGCCCAGTTTGCTTATACCGTCGACGGTGGACCACTCGGTGAACTCGAATATGAGAGTTTCAACGCGGCAGGTGCTAAAATCACGTTCCATGGAACGAACGTCCATCCAGGTACAGCAAAAGATAAGATGGTCAATTCACAAAAACACGCGATGGCCTTCCAAAACCGCTTGCCGGGTGATGAAGCGCCCGAGTTCACGGAAGGGTTCGAGGGTTTCTATCATTTAATTTCCTTTGATGGATCCGTCGAAAAGACGATCGTCCACTACATCGTCCGTGACTTCGATCGCCATAACTTCGAGGCACGAAAACACTTCTTAACGGCGCTCGTCGAGGAATGGAACAAAAAGTACGGCGCCGGTAGTGTCGAAATGGAATTAAATGATCAATACTACAACATGCGGGAGAAAATCGAACCGCACATGCACATCATTGACATCGCGCATGCTGCAATGGAGTCGCGTGGTATCACACCAATCATCAAGCCGATTCGTGGCGGAACGGACGGTTCGCAGCTGTCCTACATGGGATTACCGACACCGAACATCTTCACAGGTGGCGAAAATTATCACGGGAAATTCGAATTCATTTCTGTCGACAACATGGTGAAGGCGACAGAAGTCATCGTCGCCATCGCAAACGGGTTCGCCGAAAAAAAATAAGTACCTTCACACGTGCGGCCCTGCTGATTCAGCAGGGCCGCTTGTTTATCATTCGGAAGATGCTTTTCGTTTCAAGTGATAAATGTAACCGAGTAAAAGAACGATGATGGAAAGCGAAACAATCATCAACATTTTCGATGTTTCTCCAAGGAACGAATTCGGATGTTGTTCGACGTCAGGAACCGTTTTTTTCATCTGTTCCACTTGTTTTTCACTAATTGTAAAATCATCCTGCCACGTCCAGTTTTTTTCTTTCCCAATCACTTTAACATCGAGTTGATATGTTCCCGGCTTCAAAATTCCCATTGATGTAAGTGGGAACGTCATGTATGTCGTCGGAGCGAATTGAGCCGTCATTTCTTTACGAACGATGACCTTTCCACCTTTTTTGACGACAGCTTCCACCTGAAATTTTTCACTGATGGCAGGTGCTTGGTTCGCGAGGGTGACGAGGACGCTCGGACGAGACAGATAGGAAGTTGCTTTTACTCCCTCGAACAGCAAATCCGGTTCAATCTCCCGGATTGATGATCGAACCTTTACACCAATGACGTAAGCTTGGCGACTTTGAACACCGACTTCTGCGGATGCCTCTTCGGGTTTCTCCTGTTTCTTGATTTCAATACCTGCGAGCAGGATCCCTTCAATCGCTCGTTTCGGCAAATTCAGCTTCAACGAAACGATTTTCGACTCCCCTGCTTTAATTGTAATCGGCTTTTCCGAGACGCGAGCTAACTCGGATAGCGACACTTCCGCGAGCCTCAATGGTTCTTTCTCTTCATATACAATCAATCCGTTCCCGTTCGTCGTCGCATTTCGGAGCGAGACAAGATAGGACTGATCGTCTGATCCGTGATTATAAATCCGAATTTTCATATCAGTTCGTTGTTCCGGAGGTATCCTTAAATCGAAATACGTGACACCGGAATCCACTTGAAATTCATTCGGTATCGCTTCAACCGAAAAATTGACGTTACTCTCGGCACTGACGACTACTCCGGTCATGAGTAGATAGATGACTCCACTTACTCCAACAAGATACTGTATACCACGTTTAATCAACCCATCCCCTCCTTAATCAAGGAATCGAATCCGTTAATACCCAGTCGATTGTCGCGACGTGCGTTCCTTTGATTTGCTGATTCAATGGAACATTCAATGTAATGTTGGCATTCGACCAAAGTGATCCGTCCGTCTCAGGTGATACATCAGTACCCAACCAAGATAGTAACCAAGAGTAAGGCGATCCAGCTGTCGACGTTAAAATATCTACTGCTTCACCACCCGCAAGCAATTCAATCGCGCTTGTCACGGGTGCCGCCGCCCCGACGTTATAGGTAGGCGTATTCACGATGCCTTTCGCTATCGATAATGATGCTCCAGGCAATGTGTTTTCCCCTCCACTCGTGAACGTATTCAGCTTGGCAGTAACCGTCCATTCAGATAACACGACACGCCGGTCTGTCACTTGTAGAAAGGGTTTTTCGTCAATCGATTCAAAAATAGCATCACTTCCAAGAATTTCATGTGTCCCAAAGTTAAAGTTCGGGGCATAATCTAGTGTCAACGGTCCTGTATTACCGGTCGGTGTGTTTTCACCCTTACCTGGATCAGGTGTGTACGAATCATCGGGATTGGCTGGATCCAGAATGTCGGGTGCTTTATTCGTCTCAAAAGTGATGGTCGCGGTTGAACTTCCTGAAGACGTTTCTGCAAATACGAGGGACGGTCCACCTAGTAGTAGTGCACTAGCAAACAATGAAGTAACGATTGACTGTTTTTTCATTCAAATCTCCCCTTCTCATGGTGCATTGACTAATGTCCATTGAATTTGCGTCTGATACGTAGTAGCTCGTGGTCGTTTCCCTGTCAAATCGAGAATGATTCCTTCACTTAGTCCATACGTTAAAATCGTTGATGTCGCTCCCATTTTCCCGGATGCAATTTCGCTATCAATGGTTTGTAACGTTTGATTTGTCGCACCGACTTTAAAAAGCAGCACGTCATCTAGTACATCACCTCCCTCGCTCGAGAGTGGTGCCGTCAACCTAGCGCGAAGTTTCCAATCATAATTCAAAGCATTTTGATGCGAGATTTCAATCGTCATCGCTGTTTTTCGATTGATTACACCTTCTCTCCCTTTGATTTCCTGTGTTCCAAAATCGAGGACTTCAGGTACTTTAAGGTGAAATACGGGACCGATTGTTAAAGTCGCCGTTCCAAGACCACTATTTAAAACATCCAAATCGACTACACTACTCGTCAATGAACTTTCAAATGTATACACTGAATTTGTTCCGATCGGAAGTGGATTGACTTTGAAACTTAACGTAAAGATATCTTTTGATAAAAGTGAGAGTGCAAGCAAAGAACCGACTTCTGCATAAATTTGATTGCCGTTTTGTTGAATCGAACTGGCCGGTACATTTGCAACCTTCGCGCCCAGCACTCCTGTATAGGAATAGCTCAAACTGATTGTCCCTGCCTGAATCGATTGCATCACTTCCTGTGGGAGTTGAAAAATCACGTATTTGCTTCCTAATCCTAAACTCAAAACGGATTGCATATCCGCAGTCAACGTAATTTTCCTTTGCGCTGCTTCATAGGCGGCGGTCAGGTTGACCGATCCTACCAACGCGACATCGAGTGCTCCTCTTTGTTCTGCTTTTTCCGCTCCTTCGTCGACAAGTATTTCCTTATCCTCTAATGCAGGATTTTGTGACTTTGGTGCAGTTGATGATTCATCCTCGGATACTAGTGATTCTTTCTCTTCAGGTACTTGAGGTTCTAGTGTCGGGGGTATTTCAGTCTCGGATGTTGGGGACTCTTCCTCTTCTGGTGCTTGAGGTTCTGGTGTCAGGGGTATGTCAGTCTCGGGTGTTGGGGACTCTTCCTCTTCTGGTGCTTGAGGTTCTGGTGTCGGGGGTATTTCAGTCTCGGGTGTTGAAGGTGCTTCCGGTGACGCAGGCTCCATGTGATCAAGTTCGTCGTTTTCTGGTGGCACGACCGCTTGATCCTCAACCTTTGCCCTATCGTCTCCTTCCTTTTTTGTTTCTTCGATAAATTCATTTTTTGCTTCCTTCAAGGTGTTTTCACAATAATCGATTGCATTTTGGTCAGGTGACGGTTGTGCTTCGAGAATGCTTACACATTCTTTTAACGTCGGATTACCTTTAATCGTAGTCGAAGTTGCATTCGCTAAAGCATGTGTACCTGACAAGAAAATACTAAGCACTAGTATTGTTGGGATAGATTGGATTGGAGATTTTTTTATCAACCACTACCTCCCCCTCCTAACGACCAATTACAATTAACTCATTCATGACTCACTTCAATAATTACCTTATAAACACTAAAATAAACCAATTATTTTACAATTAAAAAGAGGTATCTTTCTTATTTTTTTCCTGGAATATGTTTATTTGCTTGATATAACTCATTTATTAGATCGTTTCATTTTATCAAAATTATAATTTACTACTTAAAAAAACCATAAAAAAATACACCTTCTCGTCTGAAGGTGTACTTTCATTACTTATTTCTTCTCTGTTTCTTGATCTGGAAGTGGTAACTGAACCATGCTGCCCGACCCGCTCACAAGTGGTGACTTCCCGTCCCACTTCTTGACAGCTTCATATTGAATCATTTCGGCAGTCAACGTTTTTTGAAGTTCCTTCTGTGCTTTCGCCAGACCTTGCGCTTCAATCAAACGCGCATCTGCTTCCCCTTGTGCTTCGACACGAAGTCGTTCTGCTTCAGCTTTGGCAATCGCGAGATCCGTTTTCTTCTTATCTAGCTCTTGTGAGGCTTTAACACGAGAATCGATGGCTTCTTGTGTTTTTTCATCTGGTTTCGGAGCACCGAGTGCAACGTCCTCAATGATGAAACCGATTTTTTTAACGTCTTCTGCAAATTGCGTTTGGATGCTCGTTGAAACATTTCCTGACTCTTCACCGAACAATTCGAGTACAGTTACTTTCGAAATTTGCTCTCGTGACGCATCATATAAACGTTGTTTCAAATAGCCATCTGCGATTTCATCGATTTCGATCGGTCCGAACTTATTGAATACTTTCGTGACTTGATCGGGAGAGACTGCAAAACTGTACGTAAAGTCGACAACGATGTTCTTCCCGTCTTTTGTCGCGAGTGTCATATTGTCGAGCGACTTCGTTTGTGTCCGAATCGGATACTCTGTCACACGTGTGATCGGTGAAACGACGTGCCACCCTTGCGAAAGTGTTTCGTCCTGGACACCGCTTGACGGTTTGTAGACGACGCCGACTTGCCCCGGTTCAATCTGTTCGACGATGAACGGTGTCATGGCAAGGAGTGCAACGACGATTACACCGGCGATGATCATCGCTGGGTTAATTCTTTTCTTTGGTTTGATTTCTCTCATTATGAGTCCCCTTTGTCAATTTTGTCTTGGATATATTTATACAATTCGATTCCTAACAAGGCGATGAGTGCGAAAAACAGTAAGGTAAACAATGTTGCCATGATTTCTCATCCCTCCTTCATCCTGTCTCTTTAACTTATACGGTTGATTTCAAAAAATGTTTCATGACCATGGTTGCTTATTTTTAGAATCTGTCTTAACATGTAAAGAACTTTGTCCTTGAAACGAGCCGTATCATTTTGTGGTACACTCGTAACAGCACATCACACACTAGAAACGAGGGTTCATCTCTATATGATTACAGTACAAAACGTCGGCCTCCGCTTTGCGGACCGCAAATTATTCGAAGACGTCAACATCAAGTTCACACCAGGTAACTGTTACGGTCTGATCGGTGCGAACGGCGCCGGTAAATCGACTTTCCTCAAAATTCTTGCAGGAGACATCGAAGCACAACAAGGCGATGTCATCATCACACCGGGTGAGCGTCTTGGCGTACTCCGTCAGAACCATTATGAATATGAAGAGTTCCAAGTCATCGAAACCGTCATGATGGGACACAAACGTCTGTATGAAGTCATGAAAGAAAAAGATGCAATTTATATGAAAGAAAACTTCTCGGATGAAGACGGCATGCGTGCCGCTGAACTCGAAGGAGAATTCGCAGAAATGAATGGTTGGGAAGCTGAGTCTGAAGCTGCGATGCTCCTTCAAGGTCTCGGAATCAAAGAAAGCCTTCACACGAAAACAATGGCTGAATTAACAGGTGGAGAAAAAGTTAAAGTCTTGCTCGCGCAAGCGTTGTTCGGTAAGCCGGATATTCTGTTACTCGATGAGCCGACCAATGGTCTTGATTTGAAAGCCGTCAAATGGCTCGAAGAATTCTTGATCGGGTTTGAGAACACGGTCATCGTTATTTCCCACGACCGTCACTTCCTCAACAACGTCTGTACACACATGGCCGATCTCGACTACGGGAAAATTCAACTCTATATCGGGAACTATGATTTCTGGTATGAGTCAAGCCAACTCGCTTCACGGATGGCTGGCGACCAAAACAAGAAAAAAGAAGAAAAAATCAAAGAACTTCAAGCTTTCATCGCGCGCTTCAGCTCGAACGCTTCAAAAGCGAAGCAAGCGACATCACGGAAGAAGTTGCTCGATAAAATCACACTCGATGACATCCGTCCGTCATCACGCCGCTATCCGTTCGTCGGTTTCTCACCGGAACGTGAAATCGGAAACGATTTGTTGACGGTTGAAGGTCTCTCGAAGACAATCGATGGCGTCAAAGTCCTCGACAATGTCCGTTTCTCATTAAATAAAACAGACAAAGTGGCGTTCATCAGCCAAAGCGATATCGCCATCACAACACTGTTTAAAATTTTGATGGGTGAAATGGAAGCAGACAGCGGGACATTCAAATGGGGTGTTACGACGTCACAATCGTACTTGCCAAAAGACAACTCGGAGTTCTTCGAAGGGTCTGACAAAACGATTCTCGATTGGTTGCGCCAATACTCACCAGCTGATGAAAGTGACACATTCCTCCGTGGTTTCCTAGGTCGGATGCTCTTCTCCGGAGAAGAAGTCATGAAAAAAGCGTCAGTCCTCTCTGGGGGAGAAAAAGTCCGTTGTATGTTATCGAAAGCGATGCTCAGTGGTTCAAACGTCCTCGTCCTTGACGATCCGACGAATCACTTAGACCTCGAATCGATCACAGCACTCAACGATGGCTTGATTGCTTACAAAGGTGCGATGCTCTTCAGCTCGCATGACCATCAGTTCGTCGAAACGATTGCGAACCGCATCATCGAACTCACACCGAACGGCATCGTCGATAAAGAAACGACGTACGACGAGTACCTCAACAACGACTCGATTCAACAACAATTGACTGCGTTATACGCACATTGATCTGCCGACTGTCCTTTAAATAAAGGGCAGTCTTTTTTTGTAAATCCATTCTTAACCTTCCGACACCAGACTGTCTCGCTTTCTTTACACCGCCTACACAATCGCTTGTTTTAATTAAGAACGTAGCCACAACACGAGTTTAAAACAACATGGGGGGAAACAAACATGAAACGTACACTTCTTGTCGGTCTATCGGCAGCACTTTTATCATCGAGTCTGATTCCAACACTCGCAGATGCTAAATCAAACGAACATCGTTCACATCAAGCCATCAAACACATTGAATTTTTATCGATGGATGCACCAAAGACGATTGATCAAATGGTTAAAACATATACAGATGCTAAAGTTAAAATCACATATAAGAATGGTAAAACAGAAGTAAAAGCACTCGATTACAACCAATTGTTCTTGTCGCAAGATAAAATCGTCGACAATAAAGGACAAAAAATCGCAGCCGGTACCCCCATCGATGTCAATGGTGATCCAATCATCGATCGCAGTGTTCCTGATAAGCCGGAAGCATTCGTCTCGGACGCACCGGACTCGAACAGCTTACTCGAAGTCCACGGTAAGAAGTACTTGGTCTCGCACTTCGAATACGATTCAATCGACAATGCAGGCAACGCCGTCCGCGGACTCCCGGCGTCGATGACATTGACAGAAGTCACACAGGATAAAAAGACCGGTAAACTGGCGGTCAAAAAATCGAGCAAAATCGACTTCAAAAACGTCAATGGACTGTGGACACCATGTAACGGATCAACGACACCATGGGGAACACACCTTGGTTCTGAAGAATACGAGCCGGATGCGCGTGCGTTCGAAGCCGATTCAAATTCATCCGCGTATAAAGAAGTCTCTGCATTCGCAGAACGTTACTTCGGTGACGCAAGTAAAGCCAACCCATACTTCTACGGTTTCACACCTGAAATCTCAGTCGACCGTAAAGGACAATCGTCTGTCGTCAAGCACTACAGTACAGGTCGTTTCTCACACGAGATGATGCAAGTCTTGCCTGACCAAAAAACGGCAATCTTCGGAGATGACGGCAATAACACGATGATGTTCATGTACGTCGCGGATAAGAAAAAAGACTTCTCAAAAGGAACACTTTACGCAGCAAAGTTCAACCAAACGAAGGCGACTGAAGGCGGCGCCGGTAAACTCGAATGGATTAAACTCGGCCATTCGTCAGATGCTGCTGTCAAAAAGATCATCGACAACGGGACGACATTCAGTGACATCTTCGAAACGGCGACTGAACCGACACCTGGTTTCACAGCAGTCAAAACGGCAGCAAGCAAAAACGTCGAGTACTTGAAAGTGAAACCAGGCATGGAGAAAGCAGCTGCTTTCCTCGAATCACGTCGTTATGGTGCGATACTCGGTGCGACATCTGAGTTCAACAAGATGGAAGGCATCACGGTCAACGAAAAAGACAAGAAAGCATACATCGCGCTGTCCTACGTGTCAGGTAGCACAGAAAAACAAGCCGGTGCCGTCCAAGATGACATCCAGTTCGAAAAACGTGAATCTGGCGTGACGTATGAACTCGATCTCGGTCGTGCTAAAAAAATCGACAGCTCTTATGTCCCAACACGGATGAACGCCCTTGTCATCGGTGAAGATTTAGCGCAACCGGATGCTTACGGAAACACAGCGAATCCGAACCTCGTCGCAAACCCGGATAACCTCGCTTACTCTGCTGCATCGAATACGTTGTTCATCGGTGAGGACAGCTCACTGCACACGAATAACTTCGTCTGGGCATACGACTTGAAAACGAAGAAACTCTCACGTATCCTGTCGGTTCCCGTCGGTGCAGAAGCGACCGGACTCCGTTCGCTCGACCGTGTCGGTGGCTATAGCTACTTGCTCAGCAACTACCAACACCCAGGTGAAGGTCTTGACGGCAAGCAGATCACAGCAGTTGACCCAAAAGAACTTGAACAAGCGATGCAAGATGGCATCGGCATCCAAAAAACAGGTGGTGTCGGCTACCTCTCCGGTCTTCCGACAGGCACAAAATCATACTCGCACCACCATTAAGTAGAACAACGAACGACTGCGTCGTTCTTCACTAAAACAGGTGTCTCCCCGTTTCCGTCATGACCGGAAGGGAAGACACCTGTTTTTAGTTTTGGATTTGTTTAACCTCTGTTTCGAGCCGCTCGAGAAATCCTTTGACGATTTTCTCGTTTTCACGTTCTCCGCCTAACGATAAGAGACTGCGACCGACGAAGTTGACGCCTTCATTTTTCCCCGTGTAAATCAAACGACAGTTCGTCGCATCGATTCGCTTCAGCGCAAACGACATCTCAAGGCGAAACATCTTCGCTAACGTAAAACCAATCGTATTTTGTTTATAGTCCGGTTCATTCGTATAAGCGAGATCGGTCACGATGTAGGTTTCAAGACGATTCCCTTGCATGTAGGTTTGGCGGTACGTCGATCCGACGACGCCCGGCTTACGTTCAATCACCTCATGTTGGACTACCCCCGGAATGAGTCGTTGCAGTCGATCGTGATCAAACAGATGCCACGCCTGTTCGATTGGAATCGCAAGTACTTTTTCTTCACGCCACGTCACCATGACACCACCTCCTTTTAGTTTAAAAATACCCTGATGTCCGTCGTTCTAACGCTCGACTACGGCACAATCAGGGTATTTTTCTTACTTCAAGTGGTTTTCGATGTTCACTTCACGGTTTGACGTTCTAACGCATGACCGAGGAATTTGGCGAGTTCCAGCATCCCAAACTTCCCAGCTGCCGCTTCAGCGTCCGAATTGTAATTCGTATTCGTGTTGACGTCATACGTATAAATCGTCCCGTCCGCATCCTTGATGAACTCAATCCCGGCGACCGCAATTTTATTTTCCTGCAAGAACGCTTCATACTGAGCGATGATCGGGTCATCGAACCCATCGACAACTTGGAATTTCATCGGTGTCTCTGCCGCCTCTTCCCCAACCGGGCAGAACAAATCATCGATGACACAAGCATCCGCGGGGCAGAGCTCGAATCCTTCCGACGTATCGACACGGACCGCATAGACGAACTTACCACCAACGAATTCACAACGCGTAATATACGGTTCAGGTGCTTGAATGTACTCTTGAATCAACGTGATGCCGTCGACCGGCTCATCGAATGTCGGTCCGTCAAGATACGTCTCGAGTGCTTCAATCGAGTGGAACAATTGAACGCCGAGTCCTTTACCGGCACGATTGTGTTTCGTGATGAACGACGATACTCCGATGTTTTGAGCGGCTTGGACGATTTGATCACGTCCGACGGCTGCCGTCGTTTTCGGAACACGGATACCTGCTTTGCGTAAGGCGGTGTATTGGTTGATCTTACTGACCTCGAGTCGTAACGCACGGGTTCCGTTGAAAACGGTCCGATCATGTTCTTCGAGCCAAGCGAGGACCCCTTCCGTCAATTCTGGTGCATACCGGTGTCCGCGTGTATGGGACGAGGCACTCATCCGGCTGTAAAAAACGCCTTCCGGTGGTGTTTCGTCGAGCGGGACGACCCCTTCGTTGAGGTGCCACTGTTCATACGGTAAGTTGAGTTCCTCGAGTCGCTTGATTAAATGATCCGTCCATTCCTGATTTTCGTGTAAGATATGAATTTTCGTCATTTTAGTTGACCTACCTTTCGTTTCGCTTCGACACGTGGCATGACCTCGCGGGCAAAGCGTTCCATTTCTTCGAGTTGCGGAGAAAATTGGAGCAAGAGCAACGTCACCCCGACCGCTTCAAATTCAAGAATCCGTTCTGCGATTTGATCCGGCGTCCCAATCAGGTTCGGACGCAGTCCACGGTTTGAGACCGAATAGTCATTTCGTTTGACCTGTTGTTCGAGTTGCGATTTACTGACGAAGTCGTCATATCCGGCATATCCGGCACCGTCTTCCTTGACGTTCGTAATCCGGCGCCATTCTTCGAGCGCCGCTTCTTCCGTCTCGCGACAGATGATATAGGCTGCCAGTCCGAAACTCGCAAGCGGCTGCTTCCCGGTCGCCGCGCGGCGGATTTTCATATCCGTAATTTTCGTCGCGACTTCATCAACCGTTCCCCCATGCATGACATAGGCATCACAGTGATTGACGATCGTCTGTTTCCCCGTCTCACTCTCACCACCAGCGTAGAGCTTGATTCCGGGACGCTGAACGGGTTTCGGGTGAAGCTCTGCCCGTTCCAGCTGATAGTAGTCTCCGTCAAAACTGTAGGGTGATGCGTCCGCCCATAATCCTTTCATGACCGTCACGAATTCTTCCGTCCGGGCATATCGTTCGTCATGGGCTGTAAATATCCCATTGTATTGACGGGCTTCTTCCTCCCACCAGGCCGAAACGACGTTGAGCGTAAAACGTCCGTTACTCAACTGATCGAGGTTCGCCGCCATTTTCGCTGTCGTCGCCGGATTATGAAAACCGGGCCGGACGGCTGTCATGATTTCCAAACGTTCCGTTGTCGCCGCAATCGCCGCTGCCGTCGTCCACGCCTCAAGACTCGGTTCGGCTATTCCTTTAATGTCGTTTAAATTCAATTCTGCAATCAATGTCGTAGAAAAGCCAATCCGTTCTGCCGTCTGTGCGACTTGTTTCGCATAATCGAATGTCGCCGGCATTTGTTCATCCTCGACGTTTCGTAACCAACCTCCGAAGATTGGTAACCAAAATCCGTATTCCATCCCCTGTGCCCCCTTTTTGCATAAAAAATCGCTCTTTTCGTTTAGAAAAGAGCGACGAATGTCTACTGTCGGCTCTTATCTTCAAAGGAATAAATTCCTCTTGGAAGTAGCACCTTCCGCTCATGCGGGGTTGCTGAAGTGTCGTCGGGCCAGTCCCTCGACTTCTCGTGATAAGAATAATTGAAATTAGCGTACATCTTTTAGCAGAGTAAAGCAACCTTTAAACCTTCTTTTCCTATCGGAATTAAAAAACATTTGGAAAATCACTCTGTTTCTTGATACTTCTTTGTCTAGAAGCTAAAAACAGGGATTGCGCATCGGTTTAAGATGGCAATCCCTGCTTTGTATGGTGCTGTTCAAAATCAATTCATTCTGGTGATACGAACGGTGAGTCATTGTGATTTGCATCCATCATGGCTGTCCGGTGACCAGTCGTCGAAACTTCTTCCCCACGCACGCGATCGTAGAACTTCGCGATTGTGACGCTGAAGTACGGGCCAATCCAGAGGAAACCAATTCCGAGCGTAATGATTCCGAGCAAGAACCAACCGATGAACGAAAGGACGAGGAAAAACGCCTCTTTTTTGTGTCCATCCATCATTTGGCGTGAACGCGTAATGGCATCAAGGATGCCAATCGATGGTTCGTCCCGAATGATGTAATACGTCAACATGTAAGAGAATGACTTAATGATTCCTGGAATGATGAAAAGTAAGAACCATAGCCCTAAGAAAAAGGTTTGGACGATTGACACTCCAATGGCTTTCAAGAACATTTTGTACGGCTCAAACAAATCTGCGACTTTCGTCTGCTCGTCTCGGGCAACGGATAGGGCGAGCCATGACCATCCCATTGCAACCGGTAAGGTCAACACCGTCAAGAGCATACCAATCAGGTCGATAAATTGGAAATCCTCTTCGGGTGAGGACGCAAATCCGTTCGGAACGCCTTGAATGATTAAGAACAACAACATCATTAATGCCATGAAGCCCCATCGTCCCTGCAACGACTCGCGCGCTGCTAATTTTAATTGTTTTGACATCGAAAGATCCTCCTCAAAAATAAGTGCTACCTTTCTTTACGGTTTATTTTTGAGGAGGTTTCACTTTTTAACGCTCGTCTTTTAGTAAACGTTGGACCATTGCTTTTTCAAGTTGTTGCTGGCACGCCGTATACAAAGAGCGTCGTCCATCGAGTCGTTCAATCGCAAACGGAATATCGTGCTTTTTTGCTTGCACGAGAACATGTGCCGCTGCTGCGTGGGAGACGCGACTTTTGATGACGACGATCGCATCTGTCTTTTTCGCGAGACAGGCAATTTTTTTCGCAGCTTGGGCGTCACCGCCAAGATGGATTAATTCAATCCCTGTCTCCGCAAAGAAGTCGCGGTAGACGGCGCGCTGTTGCTCATTACCGACGATGACGAGACGCATGCCG
Source organism: Exiguobacterium sp. QJM3NY_9 (assembly GCF_056173545.1). Classification (NCBI taxonomy): domain Bacteria; kingdom Bacillati; phylum Bacillota; class Bacilli; order Caryophanales; genus Exiguobacterium; species Exiguobacterium sp. QJM3NY_9. Next base: position 2,959,348 of record NZ_CM149679.1, read on the forward strand.
TCGTAGGAAGCAAAATCGAGTGCCGTTTTATCGACGAATTCGATTGGTTGACCTGGTAATGTCGTCGTATCGAGACGTTCGAGTTGCTGGACTTTCTTTTCCCGGAGGCGCCGCTCTTTTTTGACTTTCTTCGCCTTCGGTTTCCGTTGCATCATCTTGTCGTAGCGTCCTGTTTTCGTCTGTTTGTTTGCAGGTGACGCAGTGACGGACTCGGGCGAACCACTCGATACGTCGCGTGCCGGTAATTCCGTCATGGTCGGTACTTCGTAATGAAATGCGTGTTTCCAGACAATCGTTAATGTCTCCGGATGACCTTTCCACATGACGAGGTCGACGAGTTGACCTGCTTTCAGTTGGAAGAACCGCATGTCTTCGAGTGGTGTCGTGTAATAGAACGGTTTTCCCGTCTCATCTTGCAGTGGACCGTCAATCGTCGCTTCGATGATGCCATGGTTCTTGACGATACACTTTTCAAAAACGATTCGCTCTGCAAGTGGTTTTACTTGATCCGTCGCGACGACGGCTAAGATTTCAAGCGACGTCCGGCGCTCATCTTGATGTAGGACTTGGACACGGACTTCCATCCCATGCTCCAGGTTCCAGTCACGGATTTCTGTTTCTGAGACATGACTGTTTGGCCATTCCCGTAACGAGCCACCCTTTAATTGCCGTTCAAACGTATAGGAATACCGTTGTTCGACAGTCCGTTCAACTTCTTCCTTCCGTTCCTGGATCATTTTGATCGGGAGGCTAGATGGTGTTTCCTGACGTTCTACTAGTTTCGTCGTTGTTTGACGTGGCGCGTAGTACTGCGACAGCTGGACCCATTCATCGATTCCGTTGATTTCTTCAAGTAACAAACCCCAGTCGTCTGCTGTCTCGACGATGTTCAGTTTGCTTGTAACTAACTCCTTCGCTCGTTCGATTACGTGATGCATCATGTTAAAAACCCCTTTGCTATTTTTTCCAACTATAGCAAGGTCATGATGCTTCACCCGCGCAAAAAAACAACCTGGTATTTTTTTGTTATGGGTTACGATTTAACTTCGACTGCGGAGTCGCCACTTCGGTATTTTTCGACGACTACAATCAAGACGGTAATGATGACGAGTAAGAACCAAGACGATAATTTGCCAAAATCGACAAGTGCCCACCCCTCTTGCTGATGCGGATAGACCCAGCCCTTAAAAAAGGTGACGATGTTTTCCGCCAGCCAAATGAACCAGGCAATTAGTAAAAATGATAAGACAAGCGGGAGACGGTAAATCGTATCCTCTAGTCGGAAGTAGACCCACGATTTAAAGAAGACGACGATGACGAGTCCCATCAAGAACCACCGTAAATCGAGCATCCAGTGGTGCGTAAAAAAGTTTAAGTAAATCAAACTCCCGACAGCAAGTGCGAGGGTCGGACGTGGAAAGGACGTAAACCGAAGATCAAGTCGCCGAAATGCCTGACAGATGTAACTCGCGACACTGGCATACATGAAGCCCGCATAGAGCGGAACACCCAGCACCTTCGAAAATGCGTCTTCCGGATAACTCCATGAACCGACGTGGACTTTAAACAGCTCAAGTCCTAATCCGATGACGTGAAAAATAAGAATCAGCTTGAACTCTTCTTTCGTTTCATAACGGGTCACGAGTAAGGCGACTTGGACGAACAGACACCACAGTAACAGGATGTCATAACGGGCAATCGGTTCACTCGGCAAATAACGTGATAAGGCGAGTGCAGCAAAGATGGCTACTGGAAAGATACAACAGAGCGCTTCAAGATATGTAAAACGGATGAGATGGCGAATCAATCGCATCGACGTCCCTCCTCTTCTTTCTTTAAGTATACGAGACGTTCGCCGTACCTCCCTCCTTCTCAAGTTGGACATTCGACAATTTGTTGCTTCTGCTTTAGTCCACGAACGTGATACAGTTAACGAATACGTATCTTATTGAATCGAGGTGACACGCAACGATGTTCAAACGTTTCCATACGTCCTGGTTGCTGCGCGCAACGTTGAAGTGGTTCTTATTTTTAAGCGGTCTCTTTTTACTCGCCGTCGGTTCCTCCATCATGATCACCGCTAACCTCGGTGTCTCGACTTGGGATGTCCTGCATCTCGGTCTTCAAAACAAAACACCTTTGTCAGTCGGGACGGTCATTCTTCTCGTCGGTCTGCTGCTCGTCCTCGTCAAATACTTACTCGACCGGATTCGACCGCAAGTCGGGACACTCGTCAATGCAATTTTCGTCGGTGTCTTCATGAACCTCGTACTTGGTTCTCATTTGCTTCCGTCGTTTTCAGCTGTCTGGCTAAACGCTGTATGGCTCATCTTCGGTATTTTCATCATCGGCATAGGGGCAGGGCTATACGTCGCCGTCGGATACGGCGCCGGTCCACGTGACGGATTGACCTTGACGTTAGCGGATCGTTTCGGAACCTCAATCCGGATGATGCGGACAATCATGGAGATAACGGCATGTGGTCTCGGTTGGTTACTCGGTGGCCCCGTCTTTTTCGGGACCATCCTCTCGATCTTTTTGATTGGACCGTTTCTTCAATTTTGGTTAGTCTATTTCCGGCGGATGATTGCCGCAATCGATGCTGGGGTCGTTCGACCGAACGAACAAAAAATCAGCTGAGCCGCCTGACTCGATATCGTTTCGAAAGAAATGGTATCTTTTTTTCGTGGATGAAGCAGATTAGTTGCACCTAGAAAAAATACACGTTATATTCGTTTACATATCAATCTTTGATACGTCAAAGGTTTCTTGGAACGAAGGGAAGGATGTGATGATTTGAGTATTTCTTGTACGGAAAAAGGACGCCTCATTTATGCGCTCGTCTCGGTCAATAAGACGATTGCGCAAAAATTTGATTTATGTACAGATGGCTTCAGTCAGACTCGGATGGACTTACTAGCCCAACTCGAGGTCGGAAAGACGATTAGTCAAAAAGAATTGCAGCAACGCGTCAATGTCGACAACGCTGCCGTGACGCGACATTTAAAACATCTCGAAACGAACGGAATGATTCAACGTGTCCGTTCTGAGAGCGATAACCGTGTCATCCTCGTCTCATTAACTGCAGAGGGTGCCACGCGTATCACACAATTGCGCCAGCAAAAAGATGACTTCTTGGAAAGTCTGTTAACCGGCTTTACTGAAGAAGAACAAGATCAACTGGCACAAATGATTCAGCGCATTGAAGATAACGCGTTAACATTACCTAAAACTACTGCACGATAAAAAAGGAGAGCTTACTCATGACAACACAAACATCTACTGACTTTATGGAAATCGTAAAAGGCCGTCGTTCAATCCGCAACTACGACACGGACGTAAAAATCTCAAAAGAAGAAATGACACAAATTCTTGAAGAAGCAACACTCGCACCGTCTTCAGTCAACATGCAACCATGGCGTTTCCTCGTCATCGACAGCGAAGAAGGAAAAGCGACACTCGCTCCACTCGCGAAGTTCAACCAAGTTCAAGTCGAGACATCATCTGCTGTCATCGCGGTCTTCGGTGACATGAACGCCATCGATCAACTCGAAAACATTTACGATACAGCCGTCGCACAAGGGCTTATGCCGCAAGAAGTCCGCGATCGTCAAGTTCCGGCAATCAAAGGTATGTATGAAAACGTTCCTGCTAGTGCACTTAAAGACAGCATCTTGATCGACTCAGGTCTTGCTTCCATGCAATTGATGCTCGTCGCTCGCGCACACGGTTACGATACGAACCCGATCGGTGGATACGAAAAAGATCAAATCGCTGAAGCTTTCGGCATGGATAAAGATCGTTATGTACCAGTCATGCTCCTTTCAATCGGGAAAGCTGTTGATGCAGGATACCCATCAGTCCGTCTTCCAATCAACGATATCGCAGACTGGAAATAAGTTCGATTCGCTTCATCAAAAAATAGAGAACACAACAAGGGAGATTGAATACTATGACAACTCAAACAACTACTGACTTTATGGAAATCGTAAAAGGCCGTCGCTCAATCCGCAACTACGACACGGATGTAAAAATCTCAAAAGAAGAAATGACACAAATTCTTGAAGAAGCAACACTCGCACCGTCTTCCGTCAACATGCAACCATGGCGTTTCCTCGTCATCGACAGCGAAGAAGGAAAAGCGACACTCGCTCCACTCGCGAAGTTCAACCAAGTCCAAGTCGAGACATCATCTGCTGTCATCGCTGTGTTCGGCGACATGAATGCGGTCGATAGCATCGATACAATCTACGACATGGCTGTTGAAAAAGGGCTTATGCCGCAAGAAGTCCGCGATCGCCAAGTTCCGGCAATCAAAGGATTCTACCGCCCAGAAGATACAGACACACTTCGTGACAGCATCTTGATCGACTCCGGTCTCGTTTCGATGCAATTGATGCTCGTCGCTCGTGCGCACGGTTACGATACAAACCCAATCGGTGGATACGAAAAAGATCAAATCGCTGAAGCTTTCGGCATGGATAAAGATCGTTACCTCCCTGTCATGCTCCTTTCAATCGGGAAAGCCGTTGACGCAGGATATCCATCAGTCCGTCTTCCAATCAACGACATCACAGATTGGAAATAAGCAATCCGCACGACGAAGAGAGCACCTCGTTTTAACGGGGTGCTCCGACTGTAGACAAAGTTCTATCGGGAGATAAAAGCGTCTTTTTTCGTTGCTTTCCTCGGGCGAGGCGGAAGCCGTTGCTCCTTGATCCTCACGGACAATGAGCAGGGTCTTGCCTGCCTCTGAACGTGCGTTAAAAACGCACTTTTCCCCGTAGGAGTCCACAGAAAAATGACGCTTTTTAGGTAACGTCGTGACGCAAAGCCGGGATGGCAGACGGTTTAGAGCGCAATCCGTCTCGAATCGCTTTTAAAGCGAAAAGCAATCGGTCGCGACCCTGCAGCTTTGCTGTAGCGGCGCGGAAGATTGCCGCTTTGAAGACGAGGCGTGACAGGGAAGCGCAAACGGATTGCCTCTCGATATAACATGTTCACGCTTCATAAGCGTTTGTCTACACGCTGAGCACCTCGTTTTACGGGGTGCTTTTTGCTATATCTCCTGTCCCTCCTTTGCATTTAAATTCAGTTCCAGTCAATCCTTTTGTATACTGAACGAAAAAGGAGCGGATGCAGGTGTATGACGTAACAATCATCGGCGCAGGTGTCGCCGGAATTTTTCTGGCACACGAACTCGTACAGGACGGACAATCCGTCTTAGTGATTGACGCCGGAAAACCGTTAGCCGAAAGAACCGTGACAGACGCTTACCTCGGCTTTGGCGGACTCGGTAAATCAGAAGGAAAATACAATTATTCAACAGAGTTCGGGGGCGAACTGGAACAAAAGTTAGGTCCGGAAACGACACTTCGCTTAATGCAACAAGTCGATGCCGTCCTGTGTCAGTACGGAGCACTGGAGGTCCCTTTGTATTCCACTCATAATGCGTCATTTGCGGCGCGTGCTGAAGACGCTGGTTTACATACAATCGAGACGTCCGTCCGTCATCTCGGAACTTCACTTACGAAACAGGTGCTCGCCCGACTGGAGGACATGTTGATGCAGACGGTCACGTTCCGCTTTTCGACGCAAGTCGAACAGATACAGAAGCAAGCGGATACTACATTCACACTCAAAACAGCGTCAGAGACGTTCTCGAGCCGACGAGTCGTGCTTGCGACCGGACGTTCCGGAACGGACTGGATGCGCCAGCAGCTAAAGCAGCTCGGTCTGGTGCAAACGAAAACACGACTCGACCTCGGGATTCGGTTTGAAATGGATGAAGCGCCTTTTCGGACTGTATTACAGGACACGTTCGAAACGAAACTGGCATACGCATCTGACGCTGGAACGGCCGTCACCTACTGCATGAATCCGACCGGTCGGATCATCCGCAAATATCAAGAAGGTCTCGTCATGCCGGACGGACAAAATTTCCGCGAACAGACGACGGGGACGGCAAATTTAAACTTCACGTTGTTTTTACCACGCTATTTCGATACGTTGACCGCAGCGAATCAATTTGCGACTTCAGTCATCGGACAAATCAACCAGGGGTCGGACCGGATTGTCGTCCAACGTCTCGGTGACTTGCTTGCCGGTGTAGCTTCTACAGCAACCGGAATCGCTCACAATCAAGTCGTCCCGACGCTCGAAGCAACACCAGGAAACCTTCTCGACGAGATCCCGGACACAGATCTCGCCGTGTTACTCGGATTTTTCGAGCGGCTCGAACGTTTGCTCGAAACTCCGCTCTCCCCTGATACATTGCTTTACGGAATGGACGGGAAGTTTTACGCTCCGGTCCTCGCGACCTCCCGCGACTTCGAAACAGACATCACGGGACTGTATGCAATCGGGGATTGTTCCGGCGCGACCCATTCGCTTTCGCAAGCAGCGGCGAGCGGTCTCCACCTCGGACAAGTCTTACAGCAAAAAACAGCCGTTTCGGGAGAGTAAAGCTCTCTCAAAACGGCTGTTTTTCATTCAGTTCTTATTTTTTAAACGCTTCATATACTTTCAGTTGTTTCCCTTTGACCTTCGTCGTCTTCATCGCGCGTAAGACGAGTGGCCCTTTACCGTTCAGAATCTCGACATACGTTACCGTATCTTGAATCGTGATGATCCCGATATCCTGAGCAGTCATCCCTTCGATTTTCGCAATCGTTCCGACAAAATCAACGGCCCGAAGTTTCTTTTTCTTCCCGCCATTGAAATAGAGCTTCATGATGTCAGCGTTCAGTTGTTGTGTTTTTGATGTGCGGACATCCGTCGTCGTGATTTTCTCTTCGAACGCATCTGCCGTCCGAATCAATTCACGTTCCGTCGGTGCTTGACGTTTTTCGATTGCTTCGCCACGGTACTGTTCGACTTCACGAAGACGGCGCATATCCGCTTCCGTCACGAGGCTGATTGCTTTCCCCATTGCGCCCGCACGCCCTGTCCGACCCGTCCGGTGCACATAACTTTCTTTTTCGACCGGCATGTCGTACTGGATGACGTGGGTGATGTTTTCGATGTCAATTCCACGTGCTGCGACGTCTGTCGCGACCAAGTAACGGAATTCGCCTGCACGGAATGCCTTCATGACCGCAAGGCGCTCGTCCTGTTCCATCCCGCCGTGAATTTTCTCGACCGGATACTCCATCGCCGTCAGTCCTTGGGCGACGAAATCGACATGTTCCTTCGTCCGGCAGAAAATCATACAACGGTCCGGATTTTCGACGACCGTGACGTCTTTCAGGATTGCGAATTTCGTCTTATCGGTTACAGAAATATAACTGTGATCGATTTGAGCGATTTCGGTTGCATTTGTCGTGATTTCGACCTCTTTCGGCGACTGCATGTAACGTTCGCTCAGCTTGTGGATGTCTTGCGGGAACGTCGCTGAGAACAACATCGTCGTCCGTTGTGTCGGCAGTTGTTTTAAAATCGTATCGACTTGCTCGAGGAAGCCCATGTTCAGCATCTCATCCGCTTCATCCAGGACAAGGTATTTGACCTTTTCAAGCGAAAGTGTCCCTCGCTCGAGGTGATCGAGCACACGACCTGGTGTTCCGACGACGATATGGGTCTTCTGTTTTAATTCCGTGACCTGACCACGGAACGGCTGTTTCCCGAAAACGGCTGTCGCTTTAATCCGCTTGTAACGCCCGATGTTCATCACGTCTTCCGTGACTTGCAGCGCCAGTTCACGCGTCGGTGTCAAAATTAGCGCTTGTGGTTTATTTTCTTCCCACTCGACGAGTTCACAGAGTGGAATGCCGAACGATGCCGTTTTCCCGCTTCCTGTGCGTGATTTGACGATGATATCTTTTTCAGACAAGGCGACCGGAATGACGGCTTGTTGGACATCCGTCGGCGTATGGTAACCAAGTTGTTCAATCGCTTCTAAAATTGGTGAACTGAGTTGAAAATCAGTGAATGGTTTTTTTGGCATGTGAATCCCTCATTTATTATATAGTTTCGAATTGACCGTACATCTCATGACCTCTCATTATGCGCTACTTTCCGCAGGACGTCAAAAGAGCTTCCCGTCAGAGTGACAGGAAGCTCCACTTGCTTATTTTGCTGCGACTTTATCTTTTTTGATTTGTTTACTACGTAACTGTCCACATGCTGCATCGATGTCTGTCCCGTGCTCGAGACGAACACCACAGTTGAGACCGTTCTTTTTCAACGTATCGTAGAATGTCGAGATATCTTCTGACGTACTCCGTTGATATTGACCATGCTCATCAACCGGGTTGTACGGAATCAAGTTGACATACGTCAAGTGACGTTTGTCTTCGAATAATTTCGCAAGTTCGATTGCTTGTGCTTTTTGGTCATTGACTCCACGAAGTAAGATGTACTCGATCGTAATTTTACGATTCGTCGTCTTCACGTAATAATCGATGGCAGGCATCAATTTTTCGAGTGGAATCGCACGGTTGATTTTCATGATTTGTGTGCGCAACTCGTTGTTTGGTGCGTGCAATGAAATCGCCAAGTTCACTTGAAGTTTTAAATCTGCGAATTTGTAGATTTTATCAGCAAGACCACTTGTCGAAACAGTGATGTGACGTGCACCGATTGCAAGACCGTTGTGATCTTTGATGACGTTCAAGAAGTCGACCATGTTGTCGAAGTTATCAAACGGCTCACCGATACCCATGACGACGACGTGGCTGACACGTTCTTCTTTACCGACAGCATCGAGGTGATGTTGGACGTTCATGATTTGTTCGACGATTTCACCAGCTGACAAATCGCGGCTCTTCTTAATCAATCCACTCGCGCAGAAGCTGCAGCCGATGTTACAACCGACTTGTGTCGTCACACAGACAGAGAGTCCGTATTTGTGACGCATGAGGACTGTTTCAATCAAACTGCCGTCATACAACTTGAAGAGGAACTTGATTGTTCCGTCTGCTGATTCTTGTTTAACTGATTCTGTCATCGAGCCAATCGCAAAACTCTGATCTAACAACTCAAGGCAATCCTTGTTGACATTCGTCATTTCAGCGAAAGTAGTGACACGTTTACGATAAAGCCAATCCCAAACCTGCTTCGCACGGAACGGCTTGTGACCTTGATGCGATAACCAGTCTGTCATCTGCTCAATTGTTAATCCATAAATGGATGGTTTATTCATTAGTGAGACCTCATTTCTTTTTCCAGAACTATAACATTCCTTTATCTTAGTAAAAATCGGGCACTTACGCAACGTTCAAATCCTAAATGTTCACTTTCTGTAGATTTCGAAAGGCTGTTTCGCTTTGTTTTGTCAAAAAAATGCCTCAAATCGATAAATTCCGTTTTCGAAAACTGATAAAAGCAAAACTACTGAACATCAGACAGATTAGCACAAGTAGAAGGATGTGCAACAGTAAATGTTCTGTCCCCGCCAGCAATCGTCCCGTATCAAACAAACTGAAGATCGATCCATAACGCATCCAGTCCGTTTTTTCACTTAAGCCCGCTCCAATCGTCAAGACAATCGAGAAGACGAGGACACCGGCAGCGACGGAAAAGGCACGACGCTCATCGTCAAAGAGTGTCGCGATAAACAACGTGAAACCAGCAACCGCATACAGCAAAAACAAGGCATTGACTTGCAGTCGCAATAAAGTCATACCATCAATCGAGATACCAGACATCGTCCAGTCCGCCATCAGTAAAACGAGTCCATTTAATAGAATGAGACAGGTACTCGCAATCAGCATGACGATGAGCGCTGCTGCCGTATATTGAATCCGCGTGATCGGGGCTGCGAGATATAAAATCAATTCGCCATTGTCGATCGGACGGGCAAGTAACCGTGCCGCGAGGGACAACATATAAAACGTCGCAATGACTTGAAAAATCAAGCCGTAATAATTGCCGGCTAAGAGATCGAGCAGATTATTGAACGTCACCTTGTCATATTGGAATGCCTGTAACAATTCTTTTGGGAGAGCTTCGAGTTTTGCCTCGAGCAGACCGGTCTTCATCATCGACGGATACAAGGCGGCGAGCAACAATAAGTACAAACTGGTACCAAGTGAATAGGCAACGATCGGTTTGACGTTCTGCTTGAGTAAAGACCAGACGACCACGCTCATGATTCGTCACCATCCCCGTAATAGTGCAAAAAGACATGCTCCAAATCATCAGCCGCCGTCTGAATCGAACGAATATCGTATGCAGTCAGAAGACGGAGAACTTGATTCAGTGTCAATTGGTCACTTGTCAAAAAGGAGACACGTTGTTGCTTTTGCGTCGCCCCGACTTGAATCGCAAATTGTTCCGCCTGTGCAGCAAGACCGAATTCGACCGTATACTGTTTCCGGCTCGACCGGATCAGTTCATGGATATCGGATTCAACGATGATTCGTCCGTCTTTTATCAACGCTGCCCGGTCGCACGACTTCTCCATCTCCGGGAAGTGGTGCGAACTCATCAAGATTGCTTTTCCGAGGCGACGTTCTTCCTCTAACCACGTCAGAAATCGTTCCTGCATCAACGGATCAAGTCCGCTCGTCGGCTCATCAAGGAGATAGACCGGTGCGTCCTTCATGAAACATCCGACGAGTGCGAGTTTTTGTTTTGTACCTTTAGACATCTTCCGCACCTTCGTTTTCGGATCGAACGGAAAGCGCTCAAGTAAGTCCGCTTGACGCTTCCGGTCCCCACCATGCAATTGTTGCATCAACTGTAAGATGTGGTCTCCCGTAAAGTCTCCCGGCAAACTGATTTCTCCCGGCAGATAACCGACGAGTCGTTTCACTTCTTTTGTTTCAACCCAGCAATCAAATCCACCAATCGTCGCATGACCGGAGTCAGCAGCAATCAAGCCCATCAATTGACGAAGTGCCGTTGATTTCCCTGCCCCATTCGGACCAATGAAACCAAAGACCATTCCCGGCTCGACAGAAAAACTGACATCGAATATTCCTTTACCCGACGCGAACGCTTTCGTGACATGTTCGAGATGAATCACTTCAACCGCCTCATTTCTTTTTTAGGAAATGGCTACAGTTAGTTATACCCGTTCTGTCATCGTGTCGGACGTAGCGAATCGATAAATCACAAACCGTTCATCATGATTTTTTTCGAATAAATCGCGTAACCGGACTTCCTCGATTTGTTCGAACGCCGTCTGGTTCTCTAAAAAATACCGGTATTCATCTGCCGGATAATAAAGAATCAAATCGATGGTCCGTGGCGCCTGCTCGACCGACTGTAAGATGTGGTTGACGACCTTGATAAAAATTTGAACGGAAAAAGGGTTAAAAAAATAAAACTTTGTCGCTTCTACCGGAATCGGATAACTTTCTGCATAGGCATGTTCAAATTGAAGACTCCCGCGCCGCTTTTTAACTTTTTTTAAGTAATTCATCTGATTCGTCAGTGCATCCTCATAAAACTGACCGTTCATCTCGATTCCGATGACGGAACAGTCAAACCGATCGTGGAGATAAAAGTTCAAGCGTCCCTTCCCGCACCCAAAATCAATCACCGTATCCTCAGGATGAAACGGATAGACCGCGCATAGCTCATCCAGGGCTGCATATGGGGTCGGTTCATAACGGTTATAGTGACTGAAGGCATTGTAGAGGTGCTGGACATCAATCGTTTTAATGTGGAGCCGCGTTTCATATTCTTGTTCATTCATAGTTCAACTTCCTTCTTTCAAGCATTGTTTTCTCCATCGTACTATACTAAAGAGGTACGTAATTCGATAAAAGGGGATGTTTTTATGATCGTCGTAACGAACCGGATTAAAGTCAAAAAAGGGATGGCTGCTGCACTAGCACCTCGCTTCACACGCCCGAGTGGTCTCGACTCGATGGACGGATTCATTCGTGTCGAAGTTCTCTTAACGCAAAATATCGAAGAACATGACGAAATGAACGTCAACATGTACTGGGAAGACATGAAGCACTTCGAAGCATGGCGGAACAGTGATGACTTCAAGGAATCGCATAAGCGTCCTGCGCAGCAAGAGGGTGAGGCACAGGAATCACCGATGCTCGGCAGCGAGATCATCACCTATGAAGTCGCTTCCGTGAAAGAAAGTACACGTTAATTGATACGACTTAAATCCCCGAATCCTTAAATCGATTCGGGGATTTAATTTTTCAAACGTTATTTTGCAATTAACCTCGCACAATATTTAACAAGGGTTAAATTGTATATTGTTCCATTTATTGTTATTATATGTCCAATACTAGAGAGAGAGGACATATTATGATTGATTCCTTAACGATTTTTGAACAAGTCATTCGAGATTTACCTGTCGACCGGTCGTTGACACGAGAAGATATTTGTACAGAAGATTTTTTATTGCAAACGGAACATGAGTTATCGGTCTATTATTCCCCAATCGGTGACTACATCAATCCTTTCGCAAAAGTCATTATCGTCGGAATTACGCCAGGACTTGAACAGATGCGAATCGCGTTCGAAGAGATGGCCGATGCCTTACACCATGGCGTTTCGTTAGAGGAAGCGGCAAAAAACGCCAATTATTCAGCTAGCTTTTCCGGTGTGATGCGTCGAAATCTCGTAACGATGCTGGACGAACTTGATTTTGCGACAATGCTGTCGATTCCGACGACCGCTACTTTATTTAATGAACACCAGGAGCTACTCCATGCGACCTCCCTCTTAAAACATCCTGTTTTCTATCGCGGGAAAAACTACAGTGGTCATCAACCGAAGATAGATCGTATCCCTTTGCTCCGACACTATGCGTATGAACACTTCGCAGCAGAATTGAATCAATTAAATGAACCTGCCCTGATTATTCCGCTCGGCCGAATCGTTGAGGCGACGGTCCGGACCTTACTTCATCAAGGACGGATTCGAAAACATTTTCTTTTATCGGGTTTTCCTCATCCCTCTGGTGCCAATGGCCATCGTAAACGTCAATTCGAAGACAACCGTTCCTACCTCAACCAACAATTGATTCACTACTTCACGCGTTCGGATTAAATCAAAAAAAGAGTCCCTGCCGTATCAGCTTCAAGCTGAGACGTCAGGGACTTCTTATCGACCGATATGCACAGATGTGAACACGAATTTGTCATACCGGTGCCGCGAAAATGAATATTCAAATGGTTTTCCGTTCCCTAAAAAAACGACTTGTTCCACTTCGATGACAGGATCGGTTTCGAGATTTCCAAGATATTTTTGATCCCATTCATTCGGTTTATCTGCACGGATCATTTTGTGCGAGCTCGTAATCGTATAACCAAGTTCTTCTTGAATATAGCGGTAAATCGATTGATCGAGAATCGCCTTCGTTAAACCTGTAATCAAGGAGGAAGGCATAAATGTATGCTCAATCACGTAAGCCTCTCCTTCGACGTAGCGGACACGTCTAATTTCATAGACCGGATCCGTTTGCTCAATCATCAAATGTCGTGCGACTTCCTTCTCCGGAAAGCGCACCTCAAATTGAAGTACTTCGCTTTTAACAGCCCGTTCCCCAAGCAATTTGGTCAATCCTTGCGATTCTTTGTTCAGAACGTTAATACGTCCTTGTGAAAAATTCGATGGTAAAATAAACGTCCCTTGTCCCCGTTGTCGGTAAATAATTCCTTCTAAGACGAGAATCTCAAGTGCTCTCTTCATCGTCATCCGGCTGACTTCGAATTCTTCTGCTAAGTTGATTTCGTCCGGCATCGCCTGATCGACATCATATCCCCCATTTAGGATTCGTTTGCGAAGTTCATCAGCAATTTTCTCATATTTCGGTTGTTTCTTTATAGACATGACTTCACCCCATGTATAGACATATAAAAATAATATAACAAAAAAAGATGATCAGGACTAGACATCCTAATCATCTTTTCAATTATTTCGTAAATCCTTGCTCTTCAATCAATTGTTTGAACCAATGGCCGCTTTTCTTGACCGTTCGTTTTTGGGTCGCGAGATCGAGTCCGACAAAACCGTAACGGTTTTTATAGGCATTGCTCCAAGACCAGTTATCCATGAACGTCCATAAGTGATAACCTTTGACGTTTGATCCTTCCTCCAGCGCACGATGCATCCATTGCAAGTGAGAGGCGATGAAATCGATGCGATAATCGTCCTGAACACTGCCGTCCTCGTCCCGGTAACGTTCCTCCCCTTCTACACCCATTCCATTTTCAGAAACAAAACACTTGATGTTCCCGTAATTCTCTCGCAGGTTCGTCAAAATATCGTAAATTCCCTTTTCGTAGATTTCCCAGCCACGATATGGATTCATTTTTCTTCCCGGCATCTCGTAATAATCGAACAGATGCTCCGGCATGAAAGGTGCATCTGGATGCGGAAGGTGCTCTTTTACTTTGATGCGTCGTGGTTGATAGTAATTAATTCCGAGTAAATCAACGGTATTTTTCGCGATGAGTTCCAGGTCACCTTGAACGACCTCGGGCAAAGCACCTTGTTGTTCCAATAAATCGACCAATTCGGCCGGGAACGTTCCGAGTACGGAAGGATCCAAGAAGGAACGATTGAACAATACATCGGCTACTTGGGCCGCTTTCACATCCCCAGCATTTTGGCTTCGAGGATAAGATGGCGTTAAATTCAAGATGATGCCAATTTCACCCGTCTGCTCTGTTTCTTTATAGGCCTGTATTGCAAGTGCACTCGATAAAATCGAATGATAGGCCACTTGAACGGCACGCTTGAAATCAACAACGTTCGGGTAATGGAAGTCGTATAAATAGCCACCTTCTACCGGGACGATCGGCTCATTATGCGTAAACCATTTATTGACACGATCTCCGAATAGTGAAAAGCACTTTTTAGCATATTCTGTATAGGCGGTGACGACGGCACGACTTTCCCAGCCACCGATGTTTTGCAGTGCAAGCGGCATATCAAAGTGATATAGATTTACGAACGGTTCGATGTCCGCTGCAATCAATTCGTCAATCACACGATTATAGAAATCAATGGCAATCGGATTCATTTCCCCCTGCCCCTCAGGAAAAAGACGTGACCAGGAAATCGAGATTCGAAACGAGTTGTGTCCGAGTTCTTTCATCAACGCAATATCTTCTTCATAACGATAATAAAAATCAGAGGCTACCGTTGCATTTACACCATCAAAAAAGCGATTCGGTTCTTGTTCGTACCAATGATCCCAAATGTTCGGTCCTTTTCCACCATCAAATGCTGCACCTTCCGTTTGTGTCGCTGAAGCTGCTGTTCCCCACCAAAAATCTGCAGGGAACGTATACTTTTGTTCTTTTGCCGTCGTAACTTCCGTTTGATTCATCTCATCCACGTCCTATCTCTATTTTTGAATTCAACCTACATGTTGATTTTCATCTCCGGCAACATTCGCTTCTTCTCGTTCTTTTTTCATATTCAAGCGGTCAATGAAGACTAGGAAAGGGAACCACACTGCCATGATAATGGCGAAGTTGACGAGTTGTAACAATCCGCCCGCCAGTGAATTCGTTGCCATCATGCCACTGATAAACATCGGCACCGTCCAAGGCACAGCAACTCCTGTTGGCGGCGGAACGATTCCTGTCGACATCGCAAAATAAGTAACGGTTACGGTAATCAACGGTGCAAAAATCCAGGGAATCATGATGAGAGGATTCATGACGATCGGTAATCCGAAAATGATTGGTTCATTGACGTTAAAGATTCCGGGTCCGATTGACAACTTACCGATTTGCTTCAACTGTTTTGAGCGCATGAAGAGGAGGATTGCGACGACGACAGCCAGTGTCGAACCGGAACCACCAATTCCAACTGTATAAATTTCAATGAATTGTTTACTGATGATATTCGGGAGTTCTCCATTCGCCGTATAGGCGTTTAAGTTTTCAAGTGACAAAGTGTTCCAGATCGGATCCATGACCGAATTGACGATAACTTGACCATGCAGGCCGAAGAACCAAAACAATTGAACAAAAAAGATGGCGATTAATGTCGGAACTAAACCGTTCCCAAGATTCACGAGTGGTTTTTGAACTAAATTAAAGATTAAATCGTGGAGATTCGTGTCTAAAAGCGAGGTGATAGCGATGTTAATGCCAAGGAAAATGGAAAGTGTCAAAAGTGCAGGCACAAGAGCTGAAAATGATTTAGCCACAGCAGTCGGCACACCAGCCGGCATTTTAATCGTCCAGTTTTTTTGAACGACAAATCGATAAATTTCTCCTGCTAAGAACCCTGTCATCATTGCAAGGAACATGCCTTTTGCACCGAGACGGTCAAGTGGAATGACATTTCCGACAGGATCAGCAACATTTTCGACTGCTACAAAGAAAGGTGTTAAAAGTAAAAAAGAAACAAGGGCGATTACACCACCAAAAACAGCTTCTACATCATAGCTTTTCGAGAGATAATATCCGATACCGAAGACGACGAATAGTGACATGATTCCCATCGTCGCCGAAGGGGCGTTTCCTAATGAAGTTTTAAAAGCATCCAATACTCCAGGCGACATAAATTTATCTAAGAATGGTAAATTCGCAATAACAACGATTAATGAACCGAACATCGTAATCGGAAAAGCGAGCATGAACGCGTCACGTAACGTCTGAAGATAGCGGCTATTGTTTAAATATGCCGCAATCGGCATCAGGAAACGACTCAACAAATCGAACCACTTACTATTACCAGCCATTTCAATCCCTCCTCTTATTTTTGAGAAAACTTATGTTCCATCATTTCAACTAATCCTGACGTCAAATCAAGCATCGTTTGTGTCGACATCAAATGATCTTCTGCATGCAAAAGCAGTAAAGACAATGTCGTCGGCTCACCGCTCGCTTCTTTTTGGACTTGACCGAAATGAATCTGGTGCGCTTCTTGCAACTGTTCTCGGGCATCTGTTAATAACCGCTCAAATGCCTCAAATGATTCTTCCTTGTACACTTCGATTGCTTCACGAATCGTACTTCGCGCATTTCCACTATGCAAAATCATCATGAACGCTACTTGTTCCATCGTCTGTTCATTTGTTTTCATTTCTTCACCCCATCAACTTAACGGCTTGTTCATAGGCCGCTTTTCCGTCGGCCATTCCGTACGCCATCATATCGATGACTTCGACTGGTTTATCTGTCGCTTGTTGAAATTTTGATAATAAAAAGCGCATTTGTGGACCAATCAATACAACATCTGCTCCATCCATTTCTTTTAAAGCTTGGTCTTGACCGACTGCCCAAATTGTCGCCTCTTCACCAAGTGATTGGGCATGTTCCTGCATCTTAGTGACGAGAATACTCGTCGACATTCCTGAACTACACGCCAACATGATTTTTTTCATTTCAACCATTCCTTCCGCGTTTTGGAATCGCTTACAACTTTGATTATACGGATTTTAACATCCATGTCTATACTTGATTTTTATTTTGTTTATTTTTATTTTTAAAAAGTGTAGTGTTGTAATCGAAAACAACTTGGAGGAGGAACAATCATGGAAGAACTGATTTGTTTTGAGCCGATTTTACAGGAGCGGATATGGGGTGGATGTAAGCTTGGTGCATATGGATTTGATACGTTAGGCAAACAAAACATCGGTGAAGCTTGGACCTTGGCTGATCACCAAAACGGGCAAACCAAGGTGAATGCCGGACGTTTTTCCGGTGATGCACTACGGGATTTATGGTCAAATCACCCTGAAATCTTTGGGGTGGACACAACGGAAGCTTTTCCTTTACTCATTAAGTGGATTGACGCTGCGGATGATTTGTCCGTTCAAGTCCATCCTGACGATCATGATGCCTGTCGCCTAGAAGGACAGCCTTACGGGAAAAACGAATGCTGGTATATCGTCGATTGTCCGGCAGACGCCACCATTATTTATGGGCATGACTTCAAAACAAAAGCTGATTTGTTGCACGCTGTCCGTGAAGACGATTTAACTTCCGGCTTAATTGATTTGCCTGTTTCACCCGGCGATTTTTTTTACGTTCCAGCAGGTACTGTTCATGCTTTAACCGAAGGGTGTCTTGTCATCGAAATCCAGCAGAACTCTGATACCACGTACCGGTTGTACGATTACGATCGAATTGACCATTCGACCAACAAACCGCGTCAACTCCACCTTAAAGAAGCACTCGAAGTCATTCAATTTCCTCATTTCCAGTACGAGGAGCCTTATGTACCGACCTCTTTTTGTTCAAGACTACTGACAACCAACGCCTATTTTTTTGTCGAGGAATGGGCCATCCATGACATGATTACGATTGCACCACGAACTTCCTTCCAAGTCATCACTATCATCAGTGGCACGCTGATCATCAACCAATTGCGTTATACCACCGGAGACACGGTTCTGATTCCGGCAAAAGTAACTTGTACCGTTTCTGGAAAGGGGAAACTTCTATTGACTGGTCCAAATCCAACACCGAAACAACGACTTCACATCGGAATTGATCTTGGTGGGACTCACACGCGTGTTGCCGCAATCAATCAGCACCATGTCGTAAAACAATATCGATTTTTGACAGAGGCGGCTGCTGGCCCGGACTATACAATTAATCATTTAAGACAAGCCATCCAAAAGCTACTTGAAGAATTTGAAGTCGAACGAATTGGTATCGCAGCGCCTGGTCCGCTTGATGTAGCAACGGGTCGGCTATTGTCACCTCCGAACCTGCCGGGTTGGGACGATGTACATTTGGTTCGCCCGTTAGAAGAGTTCTTCAACATCCCGGTTTCCCTTGAAAATGATGCAAATGCCGCCGCGCTCGGCGAAGCATTGTTCGGGGCAGGCCAAGACTATGCATCCATCTATTACATGACAGTCAGTACAGGAATCGGTGGCGGATATGTCTATCAAAAGACGTTGATTCGAGGCGCACACGGATACGCTGGTGAAATCGGAAATACGATCATCGATGCTTCTGGACCGGAACACCCTGTCTTGAACAAAGGCTCACTCGAAGGATTAGCAAGCGGTACGGCTCTTCAGACACGGGCTGATTTGTTGAACGAGCGGTCTGTCGCAACACTTCTTCGCAATCCACTGGAAAGACTTCGCTTCGTTAACCATTTAGCAACAGGCATCGCGAACATCATTCATACACTTGATCCGGAAGCTGTCATCATCGGCGGCGGTGTTACGGCTTCCGCCGATTTATTTTGGGAGGAGCTCTTACAAGCCGTCAATGCCCGTCTCTACCCGACGTTACGTCAAAAAACAATCATCCGCTTAGCTGCATTGGAAGGAAATGCCGGTGTCATCGGTGCTGCCCATTTAAATCGGATGAACGCCGAATAACTTCATTGTTCCTTTTGAACAGACTTTACTACTTTTTTTAAAAACAGACTTGAAACTTTTTTCTGAAATATGATAAGGTTTTCTTATTAAAAGAATATGACTATTCTATCGATGAGGTAGAGGCGCGGTCTTAATGAGTATTTGATCTGAGGATGACAACGAGGACGATCAAGGAAAGGTAATGCTGCCGAAGTATCGTCAAGTGTCTGACTTGGTGGTACTGGTCGAATTGGGAAATACCCGTTCGATTGCCATACGTGTTTTGTATGGAGCGCTCCAATTCGGCTAAGAAAGACGCATCCAGCAAGGGTGTCGGCTTTGTTGCCGGTGCCCTTGCTTTTTTGTATGCAATGGGTCTCATCTTCTAAAAAAAGAGGAGGAACCACACAATGGTCAATTATTCAGATTCAATCGTTGCGCTCATTCCAGCTGTCATTGCAATCGCACTTGCAATCGTGACGCGCAAAGTCGTTATTTCACTTGGTGTCGGTATTTTGATTGGTGCTTTATTGCTGCATAGCTTTAATCCAATCGATACGGTCGTCTATCTCGGCAAAAACATCTTTAGTCTATTTTGGGCGGATGGGGCGTTAAATGAATGGAACGTCTTATTACTCATCTTCTTACTATTACTCGGTGTTCTATCGACGCTTATCCAAACATCGGGCGGTGCACATGCCTTCGGTGAATGGGCAACAACACACGTCAAGACAGCGCGCGGCGCTCGCCTCGCAGCATTTGGTTTAGGTATTTTAATCTTCATCGATGATTACTTCAACAGTCTTGCTGTCGGGAATGTCAGTCGTCCGTTAACGGACCGTCGTGGCGTCTCGCGTGCAAAACTTGCTTATATTATTGACTCGACGGCTGCTCCAGTCTGTGTCATCAGCCCGCTTTCAAGTTGGGGAGCGTTCATCATCTCGATCATCGCTGGTATCTTAACGACACATTCGATTACGGAGTATTCCGCATTCAGTGCTTTCATGATGATCGTGCCACTCAACTTCTATGCGATTTTCGCTCTATTGCTGACGCTTTACATCGCGTACACAGGGATTGCGGTCGGACCGATGCGGACGCATGAACTTCGTGCATTAAAAGGTGAACTTTTCGACGCAAGTAAAGGAACACCGATGGGGATGGCAGAGGAAGTCAAAGAACACGAAGGTGGAAAAGTACGTGACCTCGTCGTTCCGATTATCGTTCTCGTCATTGCAACGGTTTCCGCATTACTCTTTACCGGTGCTCAGGCACTCGCTGCTGACAATCGTGCATTTACGTTGATTGGTGCATTTGAAGCGACAGACGTAACACGTTCACTCGTTGCTGGTGTCGTCATCAGTTTAGTCGTTGCTTTCCTGATGTTGATTGGTCGGAAAATCCCGGCGCGCGAATACGGACACAGCATCTGGGCTGGGATGAAATCCATGTGGCCTGCTGTCGTCATCTTATTATTCGCTTGGACAATCATCGCTGTTATCGGTGACATGAAAACAGGTGAGTACTTAGCAAGCTTCGTCAGTAAGTCGATTTCTGCTTCGTACCTCCCCTTCTTATTGTTCTTGATTGCAAGCTTAATGGCATTCTCGACAGGTACAAGTTGGGGAACATTCGGTATCATGCTGCCGATCGGTGCTGACCTCATCATGGCGGTCGAACCGAATCTCTTACTTCCGACGCTCGCTGCCGTTCTTGCCGGATCCGTCTTCGGAGACCACTGTTCACCAATTTCCGATACGACGATTCTCAGTTCGACAGGTGCCGGTTCGCATCATATCGATCACGTCACGACACAACTTCCGTATGCGTTGGTTGGTGCAGCGACATCGGCAGTCGGCTACCTTGTGCTCGGTTTAACCGATTCATCAATCATCGGCTTCATCGGTGCACTTATCGCCTTCTTACTCGCACTCGTCGTCCTGAATGTCGTCTCGAAACGTGGCAAAGTACCAACTGAACTTCGCGCTGAATAATAAAAAAGTAACGCTCAGCTTAGCCGAGACGAGAAAAAAAGAAGGGATTGCCATCTACGATGATGTGCAATCCCTTTTTTAAGTTGTAGACAACATGGTATGAAGAAATAAAAAGCGTCTTTTTTTCGTTGCTTTCCTCGGGCGAGGCGCAAGCCGTTGCTCCTTAATCCTCACGGACAACGAGCAGGGTCTTGCCTGCCTCTGAAAGTGCGTTAAAAACGCACTTTTCCCCGTAGGAGTCAACGAAACGTGATGCTTTTTAGGTAATACCGTGAGAGAAATCCAGGAAAGCACGAACGAATTGCAATTCGATATCGCATGTTCACGCTTCATAAGAGTTTGTCTACACGCTGAAGCGATCATTCTTACACCATCAAGGCACACACTTCATTTGCAAACGCAACTGGATCTTCGATTGGCAAGCCTTCCATGAGCAACGCTTGTTGGTACATTAATTTCGTATAGCGTTCAAATTTCGGACGGTCTTTTTTAAAGGCCGTTTCAATGGCTTCGAAGACGTCATGTGACGTGTTCAACTCTAAAATTTTCACGGCTGAAACATCTTGGTTGTTCGGCATCGACTTAAGAATTTTCTCCATTTCAATCGAAACGGCACCATCCGTCGCGAAGCAGACCGGATGTGATTTTAAGCGTGACGAAGCTTTGACTTCTTTGACTTGCCCAGCGAGCACTTCCTGCATTGCTGTAAACATCTCGACTTGTGTTTCGGTCGTTTCTGCTTGATCCGCTTGCTCGATTCCAAGATCACTGCTCGTAACCGATTTAAATTCTTTTCCTTCATAGTTGAGCAACATTTGAATCGCGAACTCATCGATTTCTTCCGTAAAGTACAGAATGTCGAACCCTTTGTCTTTGACAAGCTCCGACTGCGGCAACTTATCTAAACGGTCCGTACTTTCCCCTGAAGCATAGTAGATGTATTTTTGATCTTCCGGCATCGCCGCGACGTATTCAGCGAGCGTGACCAGCTTCTTCTCTTTTGCCGAGTGGAACAGGACAAGATCTTTGACCGTCTCTTTATGCATGCCGTAATCATTGTAAATTCCAAACTTCAATTGACGACCAAAGGCTTGATAAAAGGCTTCATACTTCTCGCGATCGTCGCGAAGCAATCCTTCAAGTTGCGTCTTAATCTTACTTTGAATGTTTTTCGCAATCAATTTGAGTTGGCGGTCGTGCTGCAACAACTCACGTGAAATATTGAGTGACAAGTCTTCCGAGTCGACCATCCCTTTGACGAAGCTAAAGTGGTCCGGCAAGAGGTCACTGCATTTTTCCATGATCAAGACGCCGTTCGCATACAGTTCAAGACCTTTCTCGAACTCTTTTGAATAGTAGTCGAAGGACGGTTGCTCCGGAATGAATAAAATCGATTGATAACGGACGGCACCATCTGCACTGATATGGATGTGCTTGACTGGTGTATCAAATCCATATCGTTTTTCTTGATAGAAGTTCGTGTAATCCTCGTCCGTCAACTCCCGTTTATTTTTCCGCCAAATCGGCACCATGCTGTTGATGGTCTTAACGACCTTCACTTCTTCCATCTCGTCCGATCCTTCGACCGGTTGACGTTCCGTCTCTTCCATCTCAATCGGATAGCGGATGAAGTCGGAATATTTTTTGACGATCGTCCGCAAACGATGTGTATCTAAATACTCATCATAGTTCTCATCTTCTTCGTTCGCTTTGATGTGCAGCGTGATTTCCGTCCCGACCGTAGCTTTTTCGACTTCTTCAATCGTATAACCGTCGACACCGTGCGACTCCCACTTGTACGCCGTTTCACTACCGAATGGTTTCGTGATGACCGTGACGACGTCCGCGACCATGAAGGCCGAATAAAAGCCGACACCGAACTGTCCGATGATGTCGTGTCCGTCTTGCGCGGCATTCTCCGCCTTAAAGGCAAGTGACCCGCTCTTCGCGATTGTTCCGAGATTCGCTTCGAGCTCCTCTTTCGTCATCCCGATTCCCGTATCACGAATGATGAGCTGACGTGTCGTTTGGTTCGGTTCAATCGTAATCTTATAGGCATCCTTTTCGAACGTCAGTGTCTCGTCCGTCAATGCTTTGTAATAAATCTTGTCTATCGCGTCACTAGCGTTCGAAATCAACTCACGTAAAAAGATTTCCTTATGTGTGTAGATGGAATGAATCATCATTTCGAGTAAACGTTTCGACTCTGCCTTGAACTGTTTCGTTTCCATTTCCGATACCCCCCTAGTTCTTTTTAGCACTCTAACTACAAGAGTGCTAATACATATCTATTATCACGGATTGGAAAAATAGTGTCAATCCCCTTCTTCGAGTCGTTTTCGGACATACTTTCCGATGTTTCGTAAGTGCGCGGTCGATCCATACGTGCCATGACTGACACCATGGCAATCCGGGCGATTCCCGAGCCCGATGAACTGTTCACTCGGCTTAAAATGAAGACCGATGATTGGAACGGAAAATTGTTCCGAATACCCGAGTTCGACGACGGCATCCGGGTACCCCGGGACCGGCTCGGGTGCTTGCCATGTAGCCGTCGGATCGATTGTCCGGTAACGTTCCGTATGTTCCCGTCCGAGAAGAATAATGCCGCGTAATCGAAAAAGACGAATCAATCTCAAAAGGAACGTCTGACCAAATACGGTTTCTTCCAGTTCATGTCGCTGAGCAATCGTTCCCATATACCGTTTCGTCGGAAATGGAAAAAAATCCGCATGGATGACCGGCTCTCCGGTTCCGTAAAAAGAAGCTTCGAATCCATTCAGAAAACCTTCCAATTTTCCTCCCCCCTCCCGTCCGAACCACGATTTATAAATGTCCGGCTGTTTGAAATAACGATTATAGGAATCAATCATTTGATTAAATCGTTGGTCCGTCCGGTACTCCGTAAGCGGCGCATCGACTTCTCTTAGGACGAATGGTCCTGTCGTCTCATAGCGTAACGTGCCATCCCGGTTCAAAAACTGGCCTGCCGACGGATTCGTCGCAATCGTAAGCCAGCTACGCTCGCTTACGTCACCAAACCATAAGACCGGTGTCGTCCGGTCAATCAACTCATCCTTAAATACATCTTTCTCTAACTCGATTTGGTACAGAATCGCTTCATCGAGTAATTTTTTTGCATATTCACGTTGTTCGGATGTCAGCGTTCTCATTCCTTTCCTGTCGGGTTTTCACTTTTCATCTGTTCCCGTTCTCATGGATTGCTAGACAGTTCAGTAGGTTTATCCTCCAAAGTCGAGGGAATGATTCATAAGGTGAACAACATTCGGAGCAAGAGTACTTAGAAGGAGGAAATTACACATGGGTCGATTAGAGAATAAAGTAGCAGTTATTACAGGTTCAGCAACAGGAATTGGTCAAGCAACGGCACTCGTCTTTGCCGAACAAGGGGCGAAAGTCGTCTGTGCTGACGTCAATCTTGAAAAAGCACAGGAGACGGTCGAAAAAATCAAACAGGCTGGTGGACAAGCGGAAGCGATTCACGTCGACGTCACGCAAGTCGATAGTGTCGAACAGCTCGCGACACAGCTGAAAGAAACGTACGGGACGGTTGACGTTCTGTTCAACAATGCCGGGATTGATCAGCAAGGCGGAAAAGTCCATGAATATCCGATTGAACTGTTTGACCAAATCATCGCGGTCGACTTACGTGGTACATTCTTGACGAGTAAATTCTTGATTCCTTTAATGCTTGAGAAGGGCGGATCGATCATCAATACGTCATCGATGTCAGGTCGCGCTGCCGACTTAAACCGCTCAGGTTACAACGCAGCAAAAGGCGGGATCACGAACTTTACACGGGCGATGGCAATCGATTATGCGCGTGACCGCATTCGTGTCAACTCGCTCTCACCAGGTACGATCGAAACACCACTCATCGACACGCTCGTCGGCGGAAAAGACGAAGACCAAGGAAAACAATTCCGTGATGCCAATGCATGGATCACACCAATGGGTCGTCTCGGGAAACCACGTGAGATGGCAACGGTTGCCCTCTTCCTCGCTTCCGACGACAGCTCTTACGTGACAGGTGAAGACATCACAGCAGACGGCGGGATCATGGCCTACACATGGCCTGGTGAGATGTTGATTGATGATAAATGGAAGACGGATGCTGAATAACGATCCATTTGACGCATAACGCATCGCAGCATCTAAATAAGGAGGAGGACGATTACGAATCGTCCTCCTCTTTTTCGTATGTCCTTCGACTTATTAAATCAACGGTTTGCGCCTTTCGACCACAGCCCTTTGACGCATCCTCTTAAAAACGGACCATTTGATTCTAAGAAGTACCGCGCTTTTAAATTTTCTCCTCGCTTGTTTATCTCCTGAAAGACTTTTTTTCAGGGAATACTCTAGTGAATGTAAATCAAGGAGGAATCAGCATGACGCAGCAACAACAAATCGAATCTTTACAACATTGCCTGCAAATTCCGAGTGTCAATCCGCTCGACGGGGAACAAGACGTCGCAACTTTTGTCTATGACCACTTGACCACTCACGAAATCGAAACCGAATGGATTGAGGTCGCGCCAAAACGAATCTGTCTCATCGCGACACTGCCGGCAAGCGAGATAGCCGTCGAACCAAAAACAATCGGTTTATCGGGTCATCTTGATACCGTACCTGTCCAAACGACCGGTTGGACAAAACAACCTTTTGGTGGTGAAATCGAAGACGGACGGATTTACGGTCGCGGGGCGTCCGACATGAAGTCTGGTGTGATGGCAATGGTCAATGCGATGATTGAGTTAAAGGACTGTGCCGACCGACCAAATCATCTCAAACTGCTTATTACGTCTGATGAAGAAAACGGTATGACCGGTGCAAAACATTTGACGGAACGTGGTGACGCCGACGATTTAGATGCGCTGTTGATCACGGAGCCGACAAGCGGGATGATTGGATATGCTCAAAAAGGTGTCGTCGGAATCGAAGTGACGTGCGTCGGTAAAGGGGCTCATAGTTCTGCGCCGCAACTCGGGAAAAATGCCATCGATGACCTGTATCGTGTCATTCAGGAAGTGAAGTCGGACCGTTTCACGATCACCGACAATCGCCACCCGCAACTCGGTCCTGTCGTCGCCTCGATCACGTCGATCCAAGGCGGAGAAGGTCCGAATGTCATCCCGAGTAATGCTTCCTTTTATATGGATATCCGGACGATTCCCGGATTCGGACGCCCAGAGATTTTAGAAGCTTTTGCGCATATCGAACAACGGCTGCTTCAGGAAGATCCGACGTTCGCGATGACCCTGCGTGTCATCAAAGAGATTCCTTCATGTGAGACGGATGCGAATGCACCGTTCCTCGAAACGGTTGCACGACACATGGAAACCATCACGGGTCATCCGGCGCGGCGCGTTGCGATTCCGGGTGGGACGGACGGGGCGATGTTCAGCCAAGCAAGCCAGTCATTCCCGATTGCCGTCGCTTCGTTCCACGACTTCCGTCTCGCCCATCAAGTCGATGAATCGATTCCCTTGTCGGAGTATTTCCAGACGATTGCGTTATGTAAGCAACTCGCACTTGAATCCCTAGCCTGAACGAAAAAAACCGCTCAAGCCTTCTCTTTCGAAGACTGGAGCGGTTTTTACGTATAGACCCCGATACTGGCAAGCGCTTGTCCGAGGTAACTTTGATCACTTTGCAGCGTGATTGTGTTTTGATTCTTCCATCCGAGTTCAATCGAGACGTGACCAAGACGATGATAGATCAACGTCATGTGAAAATCCGCTTGCGTATAGGTCGTAGATCCGCGAAGTTGCTCATGGACCGTTAAAAAATCATGCGCAAAGGAATCATACTCAGCGAACGACATATTTAATCGATGACTGGTCTGGTTGTCCGATTGCGATAGGACGACATCGATTTCCAGTATTTCTTCCAGACGATTGACCCGTAAAATACGCCATTCGACCTTCCCTTCATAACCGATGAAAGCAATCGTATGTTCCATTCGTTCCCTCCATTCTGTTTCCTACCATCGTAAGCGACGATCGTCTTTTTTGTCGACCTAATCAAAAACATCCTTTCTTCCGCTTCTGCAGAAGAAAGGATGTTCGTTTACATCAATGCCCGCTATCGATTGTATCGATGTGACGGATGTGTTTGAGATTGACCCCGATGATGACGACAGAGAGTAAGACAAATCCGCTCCCGACGTAAAACGGCAAGTTTGCGTTAAAGATTTCAGCCAATTTACCGGCCATGAATGGTGCGATGGCTGCCCCGAGGAAACGTAAAAAGCTGTATGCAGCAGATGCAGTCGAACGTTCGACCGGTGCCGCGTCCATGACGGCTGTCGTAATGAGTGTGTTGTTATTACCAAGTACCGCCCCGGCAAGAATCACACAGACGATGACGACAGCTGGTGTTTCCGTAAAGATCCCCATCAACAGCAGGAGAACGGCGAACAGTAACAGCATCAATACCATCGCTTTAATCGTTCCAAGCCATTGTTTTAACTTCGGCGCTGTCAAGACAGACGTGATGGCGAGCAACATCCCCCAACCCAGGAAGACGAAACCGAGACCTTGTGCCGGCAGTTTCATGACGAACGGCGCATAGGCCATGATTGTAAAGAAACCGACGTTATAAAGTGCTGCAACAATCCCGAGTGTCAACAGTGAACGATGTTTCATCGCTTGGAAAGGTGCGAGCAAGGAAATCTTTTGCCGTGGTGCTGTCGTTGTTGCAACTGGTTTTGGCATCAAGAACAACAAGACGAGGAAGGCGATGACCATGATTGTCGCGACACCCATGAATGGTGCGCGCCATGTGATCGAACCGAGTGTCCCTCCGAGGAGTGGTCCAATCGAAATCCCGAGACCAACGGCTGCTTCATATAAGATGATCGCTTTTGCTGTCCCGCCTGACGAGAGGGAGACGATGGCTGCAAGTGCCGTTGCGACGAACAAGGCATTCCCGAGCCCCCAGCCGCCACGTAAGGCGACAAGCGTCCAGATGCTATCGGCTTGCGATGCAAATCCGGCGACGAGCGCGATGACGGCAATGCCTAACATCAATGTTCCTTTTTGACCAATCCGTGATGAAATCGCACCTGTGATCAGCATTGCGAATGCCATGACGGCATTATAACTTGTAAATAAGAGCGTAACTTCACTTTTTGAGGCTTCTAAATTATCAGCGATCGTCGGTAAAACCGGATTGACGAGCCCCATCCCCATGAATGCCGTGATACTCGCAAAAAATACTGCCCACACGGCAATCGGTTGGTGGAATAATCCATGCTTGCTTTCTTCTAACACCGTTTCCGGCGCAAGCGTCGTTGTTTTATTGGCAAGTGCCATATTGTCCCTTCTTTCTCTTATAAGAACCGTTTAAAGGAGTGACGGATGACGTCGCCCCGACTGATGATTCCGACAAGCTTTCCTTGTTTTAAAATCGGTAATTTTTTAATCCGTTTCGAACCGAGCGTCGCTGCGATTTCTTCCATCTCCGTCTCAACATCTGCCGTGACGACTTTCCGGCGTGCCATCTCCATGACCGGACGGTTCAGAATGTGACGTACCCGCGCGTCATAATCTTCTTCATCCCCTTTGATGACATCTACATATAAAAACGTATCGACGATGATGTCTTTGTGCTTTCCAATCGCCCGCATGATGTCACCATCACTGATGTACCCAACGACTTCGCTCTCGTCATTGATAACGGGAACACCGCTGATTCCGGATTGGATGAAACGTTCGACGACATGGCGGATGACGTCTGTTTCGTGGACTGTGATCACTTCTTGTTTCATCGATTCATAAGCTTTCATCGGAATTCTCCTTTTGTGTGCGTTCTGAATAAATAAGTTGTATGATGCAATTAAATAACAAAAATGATTGTATAATACAACTAAAGGTCTGTCAAGTTTCCTGAACTCTCATTGACATGGGCTAAGTCCTTGCGTAATGATGGGAAACATGAAGCACTTAGGAAAAGAGGGGATTAACATGTCTGATCAGGCACTCGAAGTGATTGAACTAGAACTTGCGATTCTGATTCGTCGTTTGACGACAGCGACGGCCGATAACCGAAATTTGGATCGCGCGTCGTATTTGTTACTGCGCCAACTGTCCGAGTCTGGTCCAGTCGGGGTGAAGACATTGGCACGCGAATTGCAACTTGACGTCTCTACCGTCAGCCGGCAAGCGGCAGCACTCGATCAAAAGAAATTGGTCGAAAAAGTACGCGATGAAGCAGATGGCCGTGCCTTCTTCTATCACATCACTTCACTCGGACAGGAAGAACTGACGATTTACCGGATGGCACGCCTCGCGAGCATCGAACGCTTACTGACAGACTGGTCAGGCGATGATACGGAAGCATTTGGACGCCTGCTCCAACAATTTAACCGTGAACTGCGGGAACGGTGATCAGATACGCCTTAAAACGTCATGAACGAGAAGAATAGGGATAGAAAACGCCGATGACTCCGTATGAAAAACGGGATCATCGGCGTTTCTTGCGCACAGGGCGGAACCGTCCGGCACTACGATTGATTTCAGCTCGATTTTTGCAACATTACGTTCTTTCGATTGCGGCATGTATCCGTTCAATTTGTTCCGGTGTCGTCCGGCAACAACCGCCGATCAGGCGTGCCCCTGCAGCATACCACTCACTGGCAACTTCACCAAAAGCTGTACACACCGATTCACCAGACCATGTTTTCTCGACGGGATCATACTGTTCTCCCGAATTTGGATAGACGATGATCGGCACGTCCGTCAGTCGCTTCAATCCCGTTACGAAATCTGTCGTGATCGACGCCGGAAAGCAGTTTGCACCGAGCGCAGCGAGTTGCGGATGGCGGCCGACTGCTGCGACACAATCCGCAATCGTCGTGCCTTCACTGATGTGTCCCGTATCGCGAAGGGAAAAGGCGAGCCAGGCCGAGTGTTCCGGAAATTCTTCCAATATCCGAAACAGGACGGTTGCTTCTTGAAGCGACGGAATCGTTTCGAAGGCCAGTAGATCTGCTCCTGCCGCAATCAATGCCTCGATTCGGGGACGATGAAAGTTCTCAAGGGTCGCATCATCGACGCCGTAGTGTCCGATATATTCTGATCCATCGGCCAAATACGCCCCGTACGGACCGACTGATCCGGCAATCAACGCTTTTGCTCCTGTTCCGGCGACTTCTTGACGTGCATGTTGCGCCAAGTAAACCGTCTGCTTGATCAGTTCGATCGCTGCATCCGTCCCGATTCCCCGTTGCTTAAACCCTTGCAAACTTGCTTGATAACTTGAGGTAATCGCACAGTCCGCACCGATTCGAAAATAGTCGGCATGGACACGATGAATCTGCTCCGGCTCTTCGACCAAGACTCGTGCCGACCAGAGTGGATCGGCGAGATCACTCCCGTGCCGCTCCAGTTCTGTCGCGAGCGCCCCATCAAGTAAAATAAACGGTTTTTCGTTAAGTAAGGCTTCAACTGGATTTTTCTGTTTTGACATCTTCCACACTCCGTTTCTGTGATTTTTTCGTCAGGTGATGCACGAGATAACAAAGTCCGATAAAGGGAATTCCAAAATATAAGGCAACACGCTGCGTCGGATCAAAGGCAATCCCGATCAGTGACAACAGGCAAATCAAAAAGGAGACGATCGGGACAACTGGATAAAATGGTGTCCGGTACACCAAGTCTTGCACGTCGTGTCCTTCTCTCAGGTAACGCCGCCGAAAGAAGTATTGCGAAGCACTGATGCTCATCCAGACAACGACGACAGCAAGTCCTGAAATCGAGACGAGTGCGATATAGACGCTTTCTGCTGCGTAGACACTCGATAGTAGTGCAAACAATCCGCCGAGCATGCTGAACATGACGGCACGTGTCGGAACACCGTTTTGACTCAATTTAGCAAAGAACGGTGAAATCATCTGTTGATCAGACAACGACCACAACATCCGTGACGCAGCGTACAACCCGGAGTTCGCTGCCGATAAGATTGCTGTCAAGATGACAAAGTTCATGATGTCCGCCGCAAATGGAATCCCGATCCGTTCGAAGACGGCAACGAACGGACTCTCGAGCACACCGTTCGCATCCGTCGGCAGTAAAATCGCCAGGACGATGATCGTGCCGACAAAAAACACGACCAGCCGGACAATCGTCGTCCGGATGGCAAGAGGAATCGTCCGCTTCGGATCAACCGCCTCGCCTGCCGCAACACCAATCAGTTCTGTCCCCGAATAGGCAAAGTTGACGGCGAGCATCGTCATCAAAATCGCAAAGGCCCCGTTCGGGAAGAGTTCCCCTTCCGTCAGCGGTCCGAACAACGGAGCTGCTTCTCCTGACGCCAGTGGAATAAAGCCGACGATTGCTGCTGCCCCTAAGACGATGAAGGCGATGATCGTCATGACTTTCACGGCAGAAAACCAAAATTCGACTTCGGCGAACACGCGCACTGTCAGTACATTAATCACTAAAATGATGATGACGAACAATCCGCTGAACAACCAGACTGGCACGTCCGGGAACCAGCGTTGCATCAATAAACCTGCTGCCGTAAACTCGGAACCGAGCGCCACCGTCCAGGTCAGCCAGTAGAGCCAAGCGACCGTATAGCCGGTTCCCGGTCCAATATACTTTGTTGCATAACTATGAAAGGCACCGGTTTCCGGCATATGTACAGCGAGTTCCCCTAAACAAAGCATCACGAGATAAACGACGAGTGCCCCAAGCAAGTAGGACAAAATCGTCCCGATTCGACCTGCTTGCTCTAATGTGTACCCCGTACTTAGGAACAGCCCCGTCCCGATGACGCCACCTAACGACAGCATGACGATATGACGGGACTCCATCTTTCGTCGAAATGTTGTTTTTTGCTCCATCCTCCACCACTCCTCTTTCTCACTCAATAAAAAAACGCACTCCTGTACAGACAGGGTGCGTCGGTCGACAACATCAAGAGCGCTTATCGATCGGGTACAACACCCGCAGGAATTAGCACAGTATCTTTCGACCTGTTGCTGAGGCTTCAAAGGGCCAGTCCCTCCACCTCTCTGGATAAGAATGTAATTTTTCATAACAGTAGCAGTCCTTTTTTGAATTGTCAACACAATTCAGATAATAGAATTCAAAAAAAACGTCTCACACCGCATTGGCATGAGACGTTCTTTTGTTATTTTTTTACGAAGAGATTAGCTGTCTTAAGGGCCATCCGAACCGCTTTACGGTTCAATGTACCTTCTTGATGTTTAACCACCTTCGTCTGCTTGTTGAGTTTATCTTGTAACGTTTTAATCTTTTTGTCTTTATCTTTATCATGTTTTTGAATCGCAGCAATTTTTTTCTCTTCTTCCGGGAAGAATGATTCAAAACGTGCGATTGCTTCTTCCATACTGATTCCTGTAATCGGTTTAACCGCTGGGAGGAGTTCTGTTTTCGCCATTTCACGATCAAACGGCACGTTCTCTGGATAGTTCGTGTCTTGATAGATATGCTCCAAGTCGTTCGTGTTCAAGAAGTCAAGAAAGTTGTCGAAGTTTTTCACTTGAATCCGCGCCGGGCTTTGGAAGTCTGCTGTTTCGACGACGTCCGAAAGCCGTGTGTCTGCCGTGATGTCATTTGCCCAGATGTGCGTCAATTGATGGTAATCTGTTAATTCACGCATCCGTGCATCTTTAGGAATCAAAATACTTGGTGTTCCAGCGAGTGTCGCTGTGATGTTTCCGTGGAGACGTGCACCAAAGCTCAAGTCAGCTTCTTTGAGGAAGTCGAACCACGTTTGAGCGTTTAAGAAGAAACGAACACGGTCATTCATATACACCGGGTGTGACATTCTAGCTGCATAATTCATATCTGAAAGGTCTCCAAACGGATGAGTTCCAGTGTACGTCAACTTCAATTCTTTCATCCATTGTGGGATGAAATAGTGATTTGGATACTCTTCCATTCCACGTGTGATAAAATCAAGGACATTTTTGGGTGAAAAACGTGATGAATTGACACTAACCATCGAATCTTTCGTGATGTTTGTCTCACGAATGTGAAGATTACGACCGAATGCATACATCGATGGGCAACCGATGACTTTATGATCGATGCCTTCACGGAAACCAAGGCGTGTCAGGTATTTCGACGTGATTTCACCACGAAGTCCAATGATACTTGAACGTTCGAGGACTGCGCTGACGAATGCTTTAACATCCTCGTCGAACGGGAATCCGCCTTTTAAGTCCGGCTCGAATGGTGCGCGTAGACCAACACCGATGACGACGACCGGAATTTTCAATTTTTTAATCAATCGTGTGTATTTTCGAAGGGACGATGCGAACTCTTGACGGAATGCATCTGCAAGTGGAATGACGTAAAGATCAAATTTTTCGTTGATCTCATCTGCACGTTCTTCATCATAGTAGTAATAGTCAGGCGTGATCGTCGTTCCTTCCGTCATCAATGTTCGGAAGATACTGTACTGATAGATCAAATTCCCAACGTTCCCTCCGATTGAATTTTCTCTCATTATATACTCAGCATCAAACTGTTCAAAGGGTGTCATACCTGCACGAATAATAATACGCTTCATGTCAAATTATCCCCTCTCACAAATCCAAAAAAACATTAATAACTTATATTTTAGAGATATCTAAATCATATCCCTTACTTATACTTAAGTCTATTTTAATTAAAGAGATAGAGTATCATTTAAAAGAATATTCTTATCATTTAAATTTTATTTAATATTTTCCCCACTTGTAATCAGAGTCAGTCAAGAAAAATTTACGAACATAACATTTTCTAGCTACATAAATAGCTTCTCTTAAGATAAACGATAGAGTCACCTTGGAGAAGCTATTTGTAATTCTCGATTTCGAAGCCCTTCAACAGCTTAAATAGTAATTGATAGCTGTTCATATACCTTTAAATTCGTATGAATCATCCGTAACGTCGGGTACACCGCTGGCTCCGTTCCTTCTATTAAACTGCCAAACAGATGGTCTGCTTCGACCATGCCTTGTTTTTCCATATCCCGTTGCAACGACGACTTCATATCCGGTGCCATTTGATGAATCCGTTTTTCCTGCTCCTGTTCGATATGTTGCACGAACGTTGCCCCTTGACTGTCCATGGCTTGT
Organism: Exiguobacterium sp. QJM3NY_9; assembly: GCF_056173545.1. Classification (NCBI taxonomy): domain Bacteria; kingdom Bacillati; phylum Bacillota; class Bacilli; order Caryophanales; genus Exiguobacterium; species Exiguobacterium sp. QJM3NY_9. The sequence goes on from NZ_CM149679.1 coordinate 2,993,663, forward strand.
TTTGCTTCTCGTAAGACATTCCGGATGACACGATCCCCGGCGGCGTCGTCGCGAATCGGACCAATCGGTGCCCGAAATAGCGAAGTCACTCCGGAAAAGGTCGTAATGAAGAGATACTTTTGCCACATGTCTTGCATGATGTGGTCTGATGCTTTAATCGATGCTTTCGTCCCTGCAAGTGCTTCCTTCACCTCAAGCAAGCGATCCGTCCAGTCCCCTGTTCTTGGACCAAACACGAGTTGATGGGCAGGACTCGTCTGAATGACGCGTCCATTCGCGTCAAGCGTCGATTCAATGAAGCATAAGCCGCCGAGGACACGGGGCTCGCCAAATTTAGCGACGAGTTGTTCGACATGCCGCATCCCGTTCAAGACAGGTAACACATATGTATCAGGTCCGACGAATCCTTCGAGATCCCCGATGACATGCTCCAGGTGATACGCTTTCGTCGACACGATGACTAAGTCAAACGTCTCTTTTGTTCCGACTTGAATCAGTCGTGGCGTCAACGATACGTCTCCGTGCGAACTAATGATTTCAAGACCCGTTCGCTCCAGCTCCTTTGCCCGACGCTCACGGACAAGAAACGTCACGTCTTCGCCTTTTTCTGCTAGGCGTCCTCCGAAATATCCTCCGACAGCCCCTGCACCTACGACTAAAATCTTCATCATGTATCCTCCTTCGCCTAAAGAACAGCATGTTTTTCTCAGAAAAATGTTTTCTACATCCTATCATACTGAAGGTAATGCGAATGTAAACGAAAAGAAATAAAGCGTTTTCATTGAAGCGCTTGCATTTTGTATTCAGTCGTTTATACTACTTGTATACAAGTATACTCATAAAACAAAGCAGGTGATTTTTATGTCTGATTTTTTATACCCGATTAAATGGTTATCGAAAGCATCAACCGGAGACCGTGTCGCCCATGAACTCCGGATGCGCATCATTTCCGGAAAGATTGAGCAAGGGACCGTCCTTTCTGAAAATAAATTAGCGACGGATTTTTCCGTCAGTCGTTCGCCCGTTCGCGACGCTTTAAAAGTTCTCGCTGCCGAACGGATCATCCGGCTTGAACGGATGGGGGCCGTCGTCGTTGGCTTGTCGGAAAAAGACATCCGTGAGATTTATGACGTCCGCCTGTTAATCGAAACATTCGTCTTCGAACGGATCGTCCGGATGGACCGTCAAGAACTCGTCCGTGAACTGAGAAAGATCCTTGAGATGATGAAAGTCGCGATCAAGTTTAATGATGCCGACGAATTTTCGTATCAAGATGTTCTGTTCCACGAGACGATCATCCGGTCGATTGATCACAGTTATGTCAGCATGATTTGGCAAAACTTAAAACCGGTCATGGAAAGCTTCATCCTCTTATCGATGCGGACTCGCTTCGAAGGACAGATGGAGGATTTCGACCGGATCATCGCCAACCACGCACTTTATATCGAAGCCATCGAAACAGGAGACCGTGAACGGATGGTCACGTCTCTCCACCAGAACTTCGACGATGTCCAAGAAGTCGAAGATTTATGGCAATCGCAACAGATGATGACGAAAGGAGTCGAACCACATGACTGAATACATGCTAGGAATCGATATCGGGACGACGAGCACGAAAGCCGTCCTCTTTACGACGAAAGGAGAAGTCGTCGGTCAAACGAACGTCGGTTATCCGCTCCATACACCAAACCGCTCGACTGCTGAACAGGATCCGGAAGAAATTTTCCACGCCGTCCTCGAAACGATTCGTCTGCTGACGAAGCAGTACCCGAACCAAAAACCAAAATTCGTTGCTTTCAGTAGTGCGATGCACAGCTTGATTGCCATCGATGAGGACGACCAGCCCTTGACTGCCTGCATCACCTGGGCAGACAGTCGGAGCGAAGCCTGGTCGAACCGGATTAAGGAAGAGTACGGAAATGATGTCTACCACCGGACCGGTACACCGATTCACCCGATGTCCCCTCTCGCGAAAATCTTTTGGCTCGTCGAAGACCGGCCGGAGATTGCCGAGCGGACGAAAAAATACATCGGAATCAAGGAATTTGTCTTCCAGCGTCTGTTCGGACGTTACGTGATTGATCATTCGCTCGCATCGGCGACAGGATTGTTCAATATCCACGACATGAAGTGGGACTCGAAAGCCTTAGAGATCGCCGGCATCGATGCTTCAAAATTGTCGGAACCTGTCTCGACGACGACACAGTATTCGGACATTAATCCAGAATATGCAAAACAAATCGGACTTGATCCGGCAACACCTTTCATGATCGGCGCCAGTGACGGGGTCCTATCGAACCTCGGCGTCAATGCCATCCGTAAGGGCGAAATCGCCATCACGATTGGGACGAGCGGTGCGATCCGGACGATCATTGACCGGCCGCAGACGGACGAAAAGGGACGGACGTTCTGTTACGCACTGACTGAAAAGCACTGGGTCATCGGTGGTCCGGTCAACAATGGCGGGATGGTCTTACGCTGGATTCGCGATGAGCTCGCATCTGCTGAAGTCGAGACGGCGAAACGACTCGGGATTGATCCGTATGCGGTGTTGACGAAAATCGCTGAACGGGTCCGTCCGGGTTCAGACGGACTGTTGTTCCATCCGTATCTATCGGGCGAACGGGCACCTCTTTGGAATCCGGACGTCAGTGGCTCATTCTTCGGATTGACGTTGTCACATAAAAAAGAACATATGATTCGTGCCGCGTTAGAAGGTGTCATCTACAACCTGTACACTGTCTTCCTGGCATTGATTGAATGTATGGATGGTCCTGTCACACGGATTCAAGCAACCGGGGGGTTCGCGCGATCTGAAGTGTGGCGTCAGATGATGGCCGACATCTTTGAGTCGGAAGTCGTCATTCCAGAAAGTTTTGAAAGTTCATGTCTCGGGGCTTGTATTCTCGGATTGTATGCGACTGGGGAAGTCGATTCATTCGAAGTAGCTGCTGAGATGATTGGGGAAACACATCGTCATGTACCGAATGAAGAAGCGATGCATGAATACCGTCAATTGCTACCGATCTTCATCAGCTTGGCACGGACGCTTTCAGCTGACCATCGGCGGATCGCAGAGTATCAACGTAGCTTGATTCAGCAAGAAAACTAATTTATCTTATGGGGGAAGTCACATGCCGTTAGTCATCGTTGCCATTGGGATCATCACACTACTCGTTTTAATCATGGGGTTGAAATTAAACACGTTCGTTTCATTAATCATCGTCTCGTTCGTCGTCGCTATACTACTTGGAATGCCGCTCGACCAAATCGTCACGACGATTGAAGCCGGTCTCGGCGGAACACTCGGTCACCTCGCGCTGATCTTCGGACTCGGTGCGATGCTCGGAAAATTAATTGCTGACGCCGGTGGTGCACAGCGAATCGCGATGACACTCGTCGCGAAATTCGGGGAAAAGAACATTCAATGGGCAGTCGTCGTCGCTTCATTCATCATCGGGATCGCGTTATTCTTCGAAGTCGGACTCGTTCTCTTAATTCCAATCGTCTTTGCGATTTCACGTCAGCTTCGCGTCTCGATTCTCTATCTCGGGATTCCGATGGTCGCAGCACTTTCTGTTACACACGGCTTTTTACCACCTCACCCCGGTCCAACTGTCATCGCGGGTGAATACGGGGCAGATTTAGGGCAAGTCTTACTTTACGGTTTCTTAGTCGCTGTTCCGACGGTCATCATCGCCGGACCGCTCTTTACGAAAGTCGCAAAACGTCTTGTGCCGGAATCATTCAAAAAAACAGGTAACATCGCCTCACTCGGCGAACAAAAAGAATTTGATTTAAGCGAAACACCTGGATTCGGAATCAGTGTGTTCACAGCAATGCTTCCGGTACTCTTGATGTCGATCGCCACGATTTTGACATTGTTACAAAAAACACTCGGCTGGGACGGCAATGCGGTCCTTTCTGCCATCCAGTTCATCGGGAATGCTTCCACAGCAATGTTGATTTCGTTACTCGTCGCAGTCTATACGATGGGACTTGCACGTAATATCCCAATCAAGACCGTCATGGATTCATGTACGACAGCGATCACACAAATCGGAATGATGTTACTCATCATCGGTGGTGGCGGTGCCTTCAAACAAGTCTTGATCGATGGAGGCGTCGGTAAATATGTCGCTGAACTCTTTGCTGACACAACACTTTCACCGATTTTACTCGCGTGGTTGATTGCCGCGATCTTACGGATTTCACTCGGTTCGGCGACGGTCGCTTCACTGACGACAGCCGGACTCGTCATCCCACTCCTCGGTCAATCAGACGTCAACCTCGCCCTCGTCGTGCTTGCGACTGGTGCTGGTAGCTTAATCGCTTCGCACGTCAACGATGCCGGGTTCTGGATGTTCAAAGAGTACTTTGGTTTAACTATGAAAGAAACTTTCGCGACGTGGACGCTGCTTGAGACAATCATTTCCGTCTTCGGACTTGGATTCGTCCTCCTCCTCAGTCTCGTCGTCTAAAAAAAGGAGTCGTTACACTATGCTAAATTCAATCGGAGTCATCGGCCTTGGTGTCATGGGACGCAACATCGCCATGAACATGGCGAGCCATGATGAAAACGTCGCTATCTATAACTACACGCCAGACTTAACGGAACAACTCGTCGCAAACCGCGAAGGGTTACCGCTTCATCCGTACTATGACGTCGAAGCCTTCGTCCGCTCACTCGAGCGTCCACGCAAGATTTTCGTCATGGTCACGGCGGGAAGTGCCATCGATTCCGTCATCGATTCGCTTATCCCGCACCTTGAGACGGGCGATATCATCATGGACGGTGGGAACTCCCACTTCCTCGATACGGAACGTCGCTTCGACCAACTAAACGAGCATGGCATCGAGTACATCGGTGTCGGTGTCTCGGGTGGTGAAGTCGGAGCCCGGACCGGTCCTGCCATCATGCCGGGCGGAACAAAAGAAGCGTACGATCAAGTTGCGCCGATTTTGACAAAAATTGCAGCACAAGTGAACGGCGACCCATGTTGTGTCTACATCGGACCTAAAGGGGCCGGACACTTCGTCAAGATGGTCCATAACGGAATCGAGTACGCTGACATGCAGTTGATTGCAGAAGCTTACAGTTTCCTCCGTGTCCGTCTCGGACTCGATGTCGAAGAAATTGCGGACATCTTCTCCTCATGGAACGACGGCGAGTTAAAAAGTTATCTGATTGAAATCACGGCTGAGATTTTACGGAAAAAAGATGACGAGACGGGTCTTCCCTTGATCGACGTCATTCTCGATCAAGCCGGTCAAAAAGGAACGGGCAAATGGACGAGCTTGCAGTCCATTGATAATGGGATCGCTTCCTCTATCATTACGGAGGCCCTCTTCGCCCGTTATCTTTCTGCCGTCAAAGAAGAACGTGTCGCTGCCGCCTCTGTCCTCGGTGGACCGGAAGCCCGTGCAGCGCTCGACAAGGACGTCTGGATTGAACGTATCCGCCAAGCACTCTACATGGGTAAGATTGCGGCTTACGCACAAGGCTTCACCCAGTACCGCACTTCATCCGAACTGTATGACTGGAACTTACGTCTTGAAGAGATCGCCTTGATTTTCCGTGGCGGCTGTATCATCCGCGCCGAGTTCCTCAATGTCATCAGCGAGGCGTTCGCAACGGACGCATCACTCGACAACTTGATGCTCGCGCCGTACTTCGCAGACAAGGTACAGGCGTATCAAACGTCGCTCCGACAAGTCGTCGCAGAAGGTGCACTTACAGGTCTCGCGTCACCGTGTCTCAGCACGTCACTGACGTATTACGACAGTTACCGGACAGCGAATTCAAATGCCAACATCCTGCAAGCACAACGTGATTATTTCGGAGCCCATACGTATGCCCGGACCGATCGCGAAGGAATGTTCCATACTGAGTGGCAATGACTTATACAGCTCTATCTCCCTGTTTCATTCAGGGAGATAGAGCTCTTTTTTTGTTCACAATTCATTTCTTAAAATAAGAATTTACAGGTTATACCTTGACAAAATAGACGCTTTATATGAAATTAGTATTAGATTAGAATTATTCTAGTGTGATAAGTACAGTTATTTTTAACGACTAGAACAGATTCTTAAATAGAACCCAACAGGAGGATTTTTATCATGTCTTTAATCGGAAGTGAAGTAAAACCATTTAGTGCATCAGCATTCCACAACGGAGAGTTCGTCGATCTTACAGACGCTAACCTTCGTGGAAAATGGAGTGTCGTTTGTTTCTACCCAGCAGACTTTACATTCGTTTGCCCGACTGAGCTCGAAGATCTTCAAAACCAATACGCAGCACTCAAAGCGCTTGACGTTGAAGTGTACTCCGTTTCAACAGATACGCACTTTACACATAAAGCTTGGCACGAAACTTCAGAAACAATCGGTAAAATCGAGTACGTCATGATTGGTGACCCGTCACACGTCATCTCACGTAACTTCGAAGTCTTAAACGAACAAGATGGACTTGCTGATCGCGGAACGTTCATCATCGATCCGGACGGCGTCATCCAGACTGTTGAAATCAACGCGGGTGGAATCGGCCGTGATGCAAGTACACTCGTCAACAAAATTAAAGCAGCACAATACGTGCGCAACAACCCAGGTGAAGTTTGCCCGGCGAAATGGGAAGAGGGTTCTGCAACACTCACACCTAGCCTTGACCTTGTAGGGAAAATTTAAGGAGCGGATTTGAGATGGCTTTAGCAGCAGATATTAAAGCACAACTCGCTCAATACCTCGATTTGTTAGAAGGAGACATCGTCCTCACCGTCAGCGCCGGGACGGACTCCGTCTCACTCGAGATGAGCGAACTCGTCGAAGAAATCGCGAGTATGTCACCACGCATCAGCATCGAACAGGCGACGCTTGCCCGGACACCGAGCTTCAGCGTTAACCGCGCTGGTGAAGTAAGTGGAATTACGTTCGCAGGAATTCCGCTCGGTCACGAGTTCACGTCACTCGTCTTGGCTTTGCTCCAAGTCAGTGGTCGTGCGCCGAAGATTGATGCGCCTGTCATCGAACAAATCAAAGGCATCAAAGAGACGTATCACTTCGAATCGTACATCAGCCTCAGCTGTCACAACTGTCCGGATGTCGTCCAAGCCTTGAACGTCATGAGCGTCCTCAACCCGAACATCAGTCACACGATGATTGACGGTGGAGCGTTCAAAGAAGAAGTCGAGCAAAAAGAAATCATGGCGGTCCCGACCGTTTTCGTCAACGGCGAAGCATTCGGGAACGGACGGATGTCACTCGAAGAGATTTTGGCGAAGCTCGGTACGGGTACAGATGCAGCCGATTTTGCTGACAAAGATCCGTACGACGTCCTTGTCGTCGGTGGTGGTCCTGCCGGTTCAAGTGCCGCGATTTACGCAGCACGTAAAGGCATCCGGACTGGGATCGTCGCAGAACGTTTCGGTGGGCAAGTCATGGATACGATGAGCATCGAGAACTTCATCAGCATGAAGTACACGGAAGGTCCGAAACTCGTCGCGAGTCTTGAAGAGCACGTCAAGGAGTATGGCATCGATGTCATGAACCTACAACGGGCTACTCGCCTCGAGAAAAAAGACCTCGTTGAGCTGGAACTTGAGAATGGTGCGGTCCTCAAAACGAAAACGTTGATTTTGTCGACAGGTGCACGCTGGCGTAACGTCGGTGTCCCAGGCGAACTTGAGTTTAAGAACAAAGGTGTCGCGTACTGCCCACACTGTGATGGTCCACTCTTCGAAGGAAAACGCGTTGCGGTCATCGGCGGCGGTAATTCCGGTGTCGAAGCGGCCATCGACCTCGCAGGTCTCGTCAAACACGTCACGGTCCTTGAGTTCGCACCTGAACTGAAGGCAGATGCGGTTTTACAGCAACGTCTCGCAAGTCTTCCGAACGTCACGGTCGTCGCAAACGCCCAGACGAAGGAAATCACGGGGACGGATAAAGTAAACGGCATCACGTATGTCGAGCGTGAAACAGGCGTTGAACAACACGTTGAGCTGGAAGGCGTCTTCGTCCAAATCGGTCTCGTGCCGAACACGGACTGGCTCGGTGATACGGTGGAACGCAACAAATTCGGTGAAATCCTCGTCGACCGTCATGGTGCGACGAATGTCCCTGGTGTGTTCGCAGCAGGTGACTGTACCGACAGTGTGTATAAACAAATCATCATCTCGATGGGCTCAGGCGCGACAGCTGCACTTGGTGCCTTCGATCATATGATTCGCAATTAATCGTTTAAACGTCTTGCTTCGGCAAGGCGTTTTTTGATTGCAAAATCTAGTATGAACAGAAGCTCCATCAACTAAAGAGGATTTTTCCCGTGCTTTTCTCGGGCGAGGCGCAAGCCGCGGCTTTTACGACCAACAGGTCTTAAAGCCGGGTCTCACCTGCCTCTGACAGCGTGTAAACACGCTTTTCCCGTAGAAGTCACGGGAACTCCTCTTTTACGTCTATACTTTCGTTAGTAAAGATTAAGATTCAAACTGACCCCTATAAATTGTTCGATATTGACACTTTTAGCTAGTCCAGTATTTTGATAGATTTAAGCTATTCAAAATCTATCATAAAGAAGGTCTGACTCATGCAAAACGCAACACCGTATTCAAGCACTCGTACCCGGCAACTCGTCATCACGTCGATGTCGATTGCACTTGTTCTTGTCGCAACAATGTTCATCAATATCAAATTGCCAATCGCAACGAACGGTGGACTGATCCATATGGGAACAGCCATGTTATTCCTGATTGCGATTTTATTCGGTCCACGTACAGCACTTATTGCCGGCGCCGTCGGAATGGGATTATTTGATATTTTGATGGGCTATACGATTTGGGCCCCTGGTACCATTATCGCTCGTGGACTTCAAGGATTGATCGTTGGTTACATCGCTTGGTCCGGTGGTCGAAAAGGAACGAATGTCGCATTCAATTTGATCGGGATGCTCGCTTCGGTTCCTGTCATGGTGGCTGTTTACTTTGTTCACGAAGGAATTGCCTTTAGCAGCTGGGTCGCTCCATTCGGTTCAATCACGGGGAACCTCATTCAGAATGTAGTCGGAATTCTTGTTGCGATTCCGGTCGGTATCGCTTTGAAGAAAACACGTTACTTCCGCCAACGCGGATAATCGACAGCAAAAGCCCTGTCTCCTAACACATTAGGAAACAGGGCTTTTTCATTTGTCGTTTTTAATGACTCGGTTGTGCGGCTGTTAATTTAAGTGTCTCGGTCGTTTCCGCATGGATTTCGTCAAACAGATCGGGGTGTGCAACAAGCGATGTTTCGTATGACGGAATCATCTCCTTGATTTTAGCTGTCCAACCGTCGATTTGATCCGGGAAACATTTTTCGAGCACTTCGAGCATGACCGGTACAGCGGTCGAAGCTCCCGGTGACGCACCGAGTAAGGCCGCGACGGACCCATCCGCCGCACTGACAACTTCCGTTCCGAACTGGAGCGTCCCTTTTCCTTGTGGTGTATCTTTGATGACCTGAACGCGTTGTCCCGCGACGACGACATCCCAGTCTTCAGTTTTTGCGTTCGGAATGAATTCACGTAGCTCGTTCATCCGTTGTTCTGTCGAAAGCAGCACTTGTTCAATCAAATATTTCGTTAAGCCCATTTCTTTTGCTCCGGCAGCAAGCATCGTCAAGACATTGTTCGGTTTGACGGACGCGAGCAGGTCGAGATTCGAACCGGTCTTAAGGAATTTCGGTGAGAACCCGGCAAACGGTCCGAATAACAGTGATTTCTGCCCGTCGATGTATCGTGTATCCAAATGCGGGACCGACATCGGAGGTGCTCCGACTTTCGCTTTCCCGTACACTTTTGCATGGTGACGTTCCGCGATGTCCGGATTTTTACAGACGAGGAACAGACCGCTGACCGGGAATCCGCCGATTTGTTTTGATTCGGGAATCCCTGTTTTTTGGAGCAATGGCAGACTGCCGCCACCGCCGCCGATAAAGAGGAACTTCGCCGTATGATGTTCAATCCGGTTGTCCTGTTCGTTTTTGACTTTGACTTCCCAGCCGCCGTCGACTCGTTTCAAGTCTTCGACGCCGTGCCCATAATTGATTTCAACGCCCTGTCCTGCGAGGTGCGTGAATAAAATCCGTGTCAGCGCACCGAAGTTGACGTCTGTCCCCGAATCAATTTTTGTTGCAGCGATTGGTTCCGGTGACGTCCGCCCTTCCATGATGAGCGGAATCCATTGCTTCAGCTGCTCCGGATCATCGGAAAATTCCATCCCTTTAAAGAGTGGATTCGCTGATAGCGCTTCCAATCGTTTTTTCAGAAACTCGACGTTTTCCGCTCCTTCGACCATACTCATATGCGGAATCGGCATGATGAATTCTTCCGGATTCGGTAAGACGTTTTCTTTGACGAGATGCGACCAAAACTGGCGTGACAGTTGGAATTGTTCATTTACTTTCACGGCTTTACTGATATCGATCGTTCCATCTGCATTCTCTGTCGTATAGTTGAGCTCACATAACGCGGCATGACCCGTGCCCGCATTGTTCCACTCATTCGAACTTTCTTCCCCTGCGCTCGGTAACTTCTCGAACACTTTAATTGTCATGTCAGGCGCGAGCTCCTTCAATAAGACCCCTAGCGTCGCACTCATGACTCCTGCACCAATCAATATTACGTCTGTTTGTTTAGGCATACTGCTCATGATATCCTTCCTATCCCCGTTGATATTATGGACCTGCCATGAAAAATAGAGCGCTCTCATGACGACAACTTACCTTTCCATTATAACCCTATCACAGGTCGTTCATATATTAAAATATTGGGTGTTTGTCCCTAAAAAAATCTTCCGAATCGCTGCAACGAAAAAGAAAGGCGCCTCTCTTCCTATATAGAAGAAAAGCGCCTCATTTTTACGCACTATGCCGTTCTGCTTTTTGATGCTTTTTCATCCGCAACTGATACAGGACAAACAATCCGATAAACCAAACCGGTGTCAGGAGTAAAGCCGGACGGGTTTCATCTGCGACGAGCATGACGACGAGGATCAGTCCGAACAATCCGAGGACGAGGTAGTTGACGAACGGTGTCCACGGTGCCTTGAACGTTGACGCCGCATGCAGTTCCGGTTGTGTTTTCTTATATTTCAAGTGACAGACGAGAATTACACCCCAGACCCAGATGAAACAGATCGCACTGATTGTCGTGACGATGCTGAAGGCTTGTCCCGGGATCAATTTACTGAGTAACGCTCCGCCCGATACGACGAGTGTCGAGACAAACAAAGCATTCGCCGGGACATGGTTTTTGTTGAGCTTCGAAAAATTAGCCGGTGCCTGTTTTTGATTTCCGAGATTATAGAGAATCCGGCTTGTCGAGAACATCCCGCTGTTACAGGCGGAGGCAGCAGACGTCAAGACAACGAAGTTGATGACGCCGGCAGCAAGCGGGATTCCAATCAAGCTGAACGTTTTGACGAACGGACTTTCCGTCGCATTTAGTCCCGTCCACGGATTGATCATCAGGAGAACCAGTAACGCCCCGACGTAGAAGAACAGAATCCGTAACGGAATCTTGTTGATGGCAGATGGAATGTTCTTTTTCGGATCGGCTGTTTCCGCTGCTGAGACCCCGATTAATTCAACTCCGACATAGGCAAAGACGACCATCTGGAAGGACAACAGGAAGCCGGTCACACCGTTCGGGAACATCCCGCCGTGTTGCCATAAATTACTGACGGTTACAGGACCTGAATCGGTTTGGAAACCGATGATCAGTAAGACGATCCCGACACCAATTAAACCTAAAATCGTAATGACCTTAATCAAGGCGAACCAAAATTCAAGTTCCCCAAACAGTTTGACTGTCAGTAAATTAAAGCCGAGTAAAATCAGGAGCGAGATCACAGCCGGAATCCACTGCGGAATATCGAACCAGTATTTCACGTACACGCCGACCGCAATGACGTCCGCCATCGCCGTCATGATCCAGCAGAACCAATACGTCCAGCCGGTCACGAACGCGGCACGTGGACCGAGATAATCTTCTGCGATATCCGTTAATGATCCGTATCCGGCTTTTGACAATAACAATTCTCCCAGTGCCCGCATGACGAAGAAAATCGCAATCCCGACGAGTAAATACGCAAAGACGATCGATGGTCCCGCGAGTTGAATCGCTTTCCCAGATCCTAAAAACAATCCTGTCCCAATCGTTCCCCCAATCGCAATCAACTGGACGTGCCGATTCGATAAATCCCGTTTCAATCCTTCTTGTTGTTCCAAACCTGAACTCCTCCTTGAATGCTTTCTCTAGTTCCCCCGGTCGGACTGTTCTGTCAGTCCAACAAAAAAAAGAGACTGGACGGGTGTCCAATCTCAAAAAAATCATCAGAATAGCAAATAATCATCCCTTGACTGGCGACGCCAATTCAAAGAATCAAGATTTAGTACTCTTCTGTCCTTTTGCCTGAGATTGTGAACCCTTCGGCGCCGTATATACGGTCTCTCCAGAAGCTGCTCCTGCCATAGTGTGACCCATGACAATCATAGCTTTCTCTTTTATTCGGTTGCTGAGGTGACATAATCACCTGAATTGTTTTTAATACTAGTAATCTTATGATTGTTTGTCAACCGTTTTATAAAATTTTTCATTTCTTCTTTCATAGACTGAAACAGGGATCGATGTTGATTTTCTAGAAGAAGTAAATCATTACAGTCGAATTAGGAGGATTATCATGAAAAAAATTTACTTGATCCGCCACTGCGAAGCATCCGGACAAGAACCGGACGCTCCGTTGACGGAGAACGGCCATAGACAAGCTAAAGAATTGGTTTCTTTTTTTGAATCCCGTTCCGTCGATCGTATCTTATCAAGCCCTTTTCGCCGAGCAATTGAATCAATCGAAGCTGTTGCTTTTCAGACAAATTGTCCCATTGAAATCCAAGATGACTTGCGTGAACGCGTTCTAAGTCGTCAACCACTGACCGATTGGCAGGAGCATCTCCAAAGAACGTTTACTGATTTTGATTATGCGTGTCCGGGCGGAGAAACGAGTGCAGAAGCGACGCGGCGAATCCAAAATATCATGAATGACGTTTGGTCTCACTCTGCTGAGACGAGTGTTCTTGTCACACATGGCAATCTGCTTGCACTATACCTCCACTCACTCGATGTCTCTTTTGGTTTTGAACAAGGACAACAACTTCGCAATCCCGATGTATTTCTCGTGACAGAAGTTGACGATGCTCTCGTTTTCGACCAGTTAGATCTCTTCTGATTCCACTGATTGGTTGTACCGACCGTAACGTTCGAGTTCAAAAACGGTTTTCTCGAAATCGAGTAAGCCGTTTTCTTGAAGTTGTAAATAATTTTCGCGATAGGCAATCGTCATATTTTTACCCGTACTTATCCTTTTAGGTCTTTTTAAGTCCAACTCATACTCAAAAGAGTCTTTTAATAGGCTAGACATACACGTGTCACGATAGGCTTTGACGTCATCGTTTGTTTTCGCTTCAATCTTCGCACGCAATACCGTTTCTTCCAGTTGCCAGTAATGATTTTGTCGCTCATTTCCCTTCCACCAAAACCCCCAAAATCCACCTCTTGCGTTTGCTACGTAACCCCACTTCCCATCAAGCATGTCTTGTAAATCACGATAAAACCCTTGCCAGGAGAATGTTGTCCATTCCGCGACCGGAAGCGTTTTATACGAATTGATCTCATCGTCCAGCCGCTTCAGATGTTGAAGATAGTCTGCTAAAATCGCATTCTTCGGAAGCTTCCAATCATCATGTTCTAAAATCTTAATCATTTCTTGGCGTGTGAACAGTTGATAACCTGCTTTATGAATACTCCGATGATTTGACTGCTCGACAATTTTGTAATAAATCGGCAAAGGGATACAGTCTCGTGTTACGACATTCGTTTTTACTTCTTCCAAGTAACGTTCGAGTTGTCCGGAATGTTCTGAAGTGAATGTTTTATCTTCAATTAAGATTGCATATTTTTCATTAATAATGGCTAATATATCTAATCCTTTAAATTGACGAATGATGCGGACTTGATGAATGGTTTCTTCTAAGGAACGGTTATGTAGTGAAAACACTTTATGAATAAACCGTGTCGCAACACGATGTAACTCCTGATCGACTGAATGCAGATCCGCTTCCCCCCACTTCAGCAACCAACATAAAAAAGCATCTTGTGACAGTTCGCTCGTGGCGTAATCAAATAAATTAGGCTTCATCAATAGAGACCCTCCTTTTCCTTTTATTAATTATATCCAATAAATGGATTAAACGACTACAGTATTAATTCATTCTTTTAACGAATGAATTAAGTTTATATTCATGCCATTTACTTATAGTTCTTATAAGATATATCTATTTTACTTCCCCTTCGAACTCGACTACATTTAACGAATTGATAACAAAGTGAAGTAGTTCGAATCCCTGTCTCTACAGGGAATTGTCTTAAGAAAAGAAGGGGTACATTATGTCTACACAAGCAAGTCACGCACGAAAAGGGTATTTGATGATGGCTGTTCTCTGGTTCGCGTATGCGACGTTCGCCATGAACTGGGTCGCCGGTTCCTCATTAACCCCGCAAATCACGGCTCATTTTTTCGGAGACCGGACCGTTGATCCATTGATTTCGCAACTCGTCAACTACTCAATCACGACAGCACGTGTCTTCGCGAACATCCTGGCGGCACTCATCTTGATGAAACTGGGACCGAAAAAAGCACCGATGCTCGCCCTGTTGTTTCTGATGATGGCGATCGTCGCCATTTATCTGCCGAACTACTGGGCCTATACGGCAGCACGAATGGTCATGGGTCTCGGCGGTTCGATGGTCATCGTCTACATGAATCCGGTCGTCACCCGCTACATCAGTGATCCGACGGAAAAACTGCGAATCAATGCGCTCAATACCGTCTCGTATAACGTTGGTGCGTTCGTTGTTTCATTACTGTTTACGTTTTTTGCGACCCAGTTCACGAACAACTGGCAACTGACATTGACGATTTTTGCTGCGTTGACAGCCGTCCTGTTCCTTGCCTGGTTGATGTTCAGTGAAGAATTCGACTTAAATGCAGCAAGCGATCAAAACGAAGCCGTGACAGCTTACGGCTACCGCGATGCGATCAAAGACAGCTTCTTATGGAAGTATGCGATTGCATTCGGCGGTTTCCTGACGCTCTACATTTTGTCACTCGTCGGTCTCAAACCGGTGTTCGATACGTACACCGAACTGAACGGATCACTCGTCAACCTGCTCGTCTCCGGTGCCGGCATCATCGGGACCTTTGTTGGTCTGAAAATCGGCAGTCGCGGAACACCGCGAAAACCGATTCTCCTGACCAGCGGAC
Organism: Exiguobacterium sp. QJM3NY_9; assembly: GCF_056173545.1. Classification (NCBI taxonomy): domain Bacteria; kingdom Bacillati; phylum Bacillota; class Bacilli; order Caryophanales; genus Exiguobacterium; species Exiguobacterium sp. QJM3NY_9. The sequence continues at coordinate 3,009,007 of NZ_CM149679.1, forward strand.
TCATCATGATTGGCAGTTTCATCGTCACGGTTGCGTTCGGCAACATCTCGCCACTCGTTTCGTACATCTTTGCCTTCATTTCCGGTTTTGCGATGTACATCCAGTATCCGATTTTCATGAACTTGGCACATGAGATGAAAGGGATGACACCACAAAAAATCACCGTCCTCTTCGGTCTGTTTTGGGCAATCGCTTATGCGACACAGACGATTTTCACCATCATTTGGAGCTATGCCCTCGGTCATATGGGCTATACCGTCTCGATGGTCGTCTTTTTCGTCAGCTGTTCGACTTATCTGCTGTTCAGCTTCTTCTTACCTGAAACAAAACCGAAGCAGACGCAACCCGCTTCGAAAAAAACGGCGTAACATTGCAAAAACCCATCATGTTTCCTAACAGAAATACGATGGGTTTTTAGTTACAATAACGCGTATGATGTGATGTTGCCGCGTTGCTTACGTAACGCGAACAATGTCGAAACCAACCCTTCATGATACGGAATGAACGTCCCTGCTTGAATCCGGGCGATGATTTCCTCCTCCGTCGCCCAGGCGACAGCTTGCACTTCTTCCTGTTGCAGGACGAGTGATGTTAAATCAACATCCCTTTCGATTAAGTAGATGTCATCAAATCCCTCGTCAAAATGTGACGTCAAATGCGGGCGCATGTCCTCAAAATCATAGCGCAGGCCAATCTCTTCAAACAGCTCCCGTGCTGCCGCCTGCTGGCTCGTGTCTCCCGCGACCGCACTTCCCCCGACGGTCAAGTCCCATAAGTTGGACCAGCCCTCTTTGAAAGATTGCCGTTGCTGAATCAACATTTCGCCGCTTGAGTTAAACAGACAGACGTGCACGACTAGATGATAATCGCCGTCTTGTAACTTCTTTCCCCGTGTCCATGTCCGTCCTGTTTTCTCGCGGTCCGCGGTATAGATATCCCATTGTTCCATTTACTTCTTCCCCCCTGCCCAATTGTCCGCAAACAGCGTCGAGACCGTTTTGTCTGCTTTCGCCCGGTCGAGTCCGAGCACGACACTTAAAAACAGTGTCTCCGCCGTCTCGTCGAACAGTGTCAGTTCGTACTGTTTGCTGAGACGAACCCACCGTCTTTTGCCTTGCCCGATTTTGTTTCCTTGATACGTGACACTAAACGTCATCGTCGCCCAGTTGATGTCGATCTGCAGGTCCCGGCTGTCAATCCTGTAATCCGCAAACATCAAAAACCCGGTTTTTTGAATGGTCGCAACGACACGTCCGTCCACTTCCACAAGGATATGCGGCAGCATGCTGAACGTCTGTTTCGTCACGCGGCCGACCTCGGCTGTTTCTTGCACGAGTTGCCAGTTTTTCTGCATTTGCAACAACTGCCCGGTCACTTCATGCGTGACGTGTCCGGCTTCATCTTCAATCGTAAAACGACGGTTCAAATCCATCGTCTGGTTCATCAAAAGTGCTTTCATCGGTTCCTCCCTGAGTTCGGTTTATGAACTTGCCTCTTCGTCCTCTTTGACACAGTCAATTGCGACGACCAGCGCAATCAACACCTTCTCGACATCAGGATCAAAGACTTGAATCTCGTAACTGTCACCAAACGTGAACCATTTTTTCTCGACGCTTCCGACGACTTCACCATGACGTTTGATTTGAAAATCCATGTCCCACCAATCGCCGTCGATTTCTAAATCTGCCGCGTCAATCGTGTAACGGTCTTTAAAGAATGTAAATGATTTTTCGATCGTCAGTGTTTCGCCATCGACCTCAACAAAAAATTTCGGCAACAGGCTGAATACTTTCTTCGTGATGACGGCGACTTCTTCCCCGTCGACGCTCGAAATCGAAAAGGTCTTCGGAATCTGCATGAAGCTTCCTTCGACGAGATAGACATCCTGTTCCTGCTGATCTTGAATCGAAAAACGTCCCCGTAAACTGAATACTTTCTGTTTCATGTAAAGTGTGTGCATGGCTCTTCATCCTTTCGAAATTCAGAAGTTTTACTACTTTACGCATCGTTCCAGCATTTAGTTTCAACACAATACGAATATTTCACATAGTTAGTTAGGTTTGTTAGCGTCTCGTGAGTGGTATCGGATTAAGACTACAGTTCGCTTAGGAGGTCCACTCATGTCCATCCATACCGTCATCTTGATTACCTTACTTCTGCTCGTTGCGCTCGTCTTCATCGTCCCGCTTATTGTCGTTCTCTACTTATGGGCGACCGATTCACGTCAAAAAGAACATGCCGTCCTCCGAAATTTTCCCGTCCTCGGTAAAATGCGTTATATCTTAGAAAAGATGGGTCCGGAACTTCGGCAATACCTGTTCTTGAACAACAATGAAGGGAAACCATTTTCCCGAAACGATTACAAATCAGCCGTCATCGCCGGTAAATACAATTCACGGATTCTCGGTTTTGGATCAGAACGTGACTTCGATGAAGCCGGTTTTTATATCCAGAATGCCCTCTTTCCGACGAACCGCGATGAACTCCGGGTCGCGAACGATAACAAAGTCCCGACCTACTTATATGAACTCGATCAAGATAATTTATTCACCCGGAAAGAACATCTCGTCGAAAAACAAGTCGCGCCCTTTTTATTACGGGACGACGACGCCCCGATCATCGGTGAAGCGACGTGCCGCCAGCCGTTTCAAGTCCGCGGACTGATTGGGCAATCAGCGATGAGCTTCGGTGCACTTGGAGACCGGGCAATCACTGCGCTGTCGATTGGCCTCGGACGTGCCCAAGGCGCCTGGATGAACACGGGCGAAGGTGGTCTGTCCGACCACCATTTAAAAGGCGACGTCGATATCATCTGCCAAATCGGGCCTGGACTGTTTGGCGTCCGGACGGAAGACGGTGACTTTTCATTCGAAGAATTTGAACAGAAAAGTCGAATTCCTCAAGTCAAAGCATTTGAATTAAAACTTGCCCAAGGTGCAAAAACGCGTGGCGGTCACCTCGAAGGTGAAAAGGTCACACCGGAGATCGCCAAAGTCCGGAAAGTCAAAGCCGGTGTCGGCATCGATAGTCCGAACCGCTTTAATGAGTTCAAGACGAACGCCGAGATGCTAACGTTCGTCGAGAAGTTACGCGACATCGGCGGGAAGCCGGTCGGTATCAAAATCGTCGTCGGGAAAGTCGATGATATCAAGGATCTCGTCGCCTATATGGCGGACTCCGGCAAACATCCCGATTTCATTACGATTGACGGCGGCGAAGGCGGGACCGGAGCGTCGTTCCAGGAGCTCGCCGACGCGGCGGGTCTTCCAATCAAATCGGCCCTCCCTTATGTCCATCAGCTCCTCGTCGCATACGGGATTCGCGACCGGATCAAACTGTTTGCGTCCGGTAAGTTGATCAGTGCTGATAAGATTGCCGTCGCCTTAGGGCTCGGTGCTGATTTCGTCAACATCGCCCGCGGCCTGATGTTCAACGTCGGTTGCATTCAGGCGCAAGTCTGTCACACAAACCATTGTCCGGTCGGTGTCGCGACGACGGATCCGAAACTGCAAAAAGCCCTCATCGTCGACGAGAAGAGCTTCCGGGTGACGAACTACATCATCTCGCTTCGGGAAGGTCTCTATAATCTGACGGCAGCGGCCGGACTTGAAAGCCCGACGCAGCTGACGGCTGAACACATCATCTACAAGGACCAAAATGGTCATGTCACGAAAGCAACGGCGCTGAACTACAATCCATTGAAATGATCGACGCATGCAAGCAGCTGACTCCTACAATCTGTGGAGTCAGCTGCTTGCACTTTTTCCGCAATACGCTTAAAGTATATAGTTGATGAAATTTTAATTGTGCAAAACGAATTACCTTAAGGAAAGGGTTTTATATACGATGAAAAACAACTTTTGGCAGGACCTGCCACGACCATTTTTTGTACTTGCACCAATGGAAGATGTCACCGACGTCGTCTTCCGTCACGTCGTCGCGAAAGCAGCGCGGCCGGATGTCTTCTTCACTGAATTTACGAATACGGAGAGTTACTGTCATCCGAAAGGCAAACAGAGTGTCCGCGGACGCCTCGAGTTCACGGAAGATGAACAGCCGATGGTCGCCCACATTTGGGGCGACAAACCGGAATATTTCCGTGAGATGAGTATCGGGATGGCGGAAATGGGCTTTAAGGGCATCGACATCAACATGGGCTGTCCGGTCCAGAACGTCGCCGTCAACGGAAAAGGATCAGGCTTGATCAACCGTCCCGACGTTGCGGCTGAACTGATCCAAGCAGCGAAAGCCGGCGGTCTGCCTGTCAGCGTCAAGACGCGTCTCGGCTATTCGAAAGTCGAGGAGTGGCACGACTGGTTACGCCACATTCTCGAGCAGGACATCGCCAATCTGTCGATTCACCTGCGGACGCGTAAAGAAATGAGTGCCGTCCCGGCGCACTTCGAACTGATTCCGGAAATCAAGAAGCTCCGCGATGAAGTGGCACCGCAAACGCTCTTGACGATTAACGGGGACATCAACGACCGGCAGCACGGTCTGGAACTCGTCGAGCAGTACGGTGTCGACGGTGTCATGATCGGCCGCGGGATTTTCCATAATCCGTTTGCGTTCGAAGTCGAAAAGAAAGAGCACTCGAGCGAAGAGTTACTGGGACTGTTACGTTTGCAACTCGACCTGCATGATCAGTATTCAACGGAATTCGAACCCCGTCTCTTCAAACCGCTCCGCCGGTTCTTCAAGATTTATGTCCGCGGTTTCCGCGGGGCGAGCGAATTGCGTGCCCGTTTGATGGAGACGAATTCAACGGACGACGTCCGGGCGCTGCTCGACGAGTTCGTCGAACAGGAAGGCATTCACGCCGTCAATTCGTTTTCGATTTAAGAAAAAAATAGAGTACCAAAAGAGAGAAGCGGATTTAACATCGCTTCTCTCTTTTTTCATGCACATTTTTTAATTTTCTATGATGTGATTATCCGTTTTTCATATGGAACGATTCCGTTAACGTAAAGGTGATGTTTTTCAGTTCAAGCCCACCGAGCGCAAAGTAGAGCTTAAAGTAGTTGTGCGGATTAAAGACGAAGACGTCTTTCGTCTGCGTCACCCATTCGCCGTTTGTCCCGTTGAACGTAAACGTCGCGACCGGCATGTTGTTCGCAAACAACGTCACCGGCATCTGCGCGAGTTCCCCCGCGTACGACCGGGCTTCGAACGTGACGTGATACATGCCCGTTTCTTCTGCCGTCACGGCAAAGACGTGACTGCTTCCGGTCGACGTATCGAGTTCATCAAACACAATCGGAACACCACTCTGAAGTTGCTGGTGCGTCACCGCCTGTTCGTGCAGATCATCCGTTACTTCCGGTAATCCGGTGACATCGACCGTCGCTTCCTGACCAAGCGTTCGCTCCATGACCGGTGACCGGAGGATGAACTGACAGATGTTCGCCGCACTCCGTAACAACTCCGCCCGTGTCAACGTCCCGTCTGCAAGCGACGACAACGTATCATCCTCAAACGGATTCGCCCCCGGTTCCCCGACGACCATGTAGAGATCGTTTTGCGAACGGACCATCGTCGCCGTCTGTTGCCGGTTGGCGTCCGTTCCTTCGGCATTAATTTTCGCCCACCAGTCGGTCATGACGACACCGTCAAAGCCCCACTCGTCCCGGAGAATCCGTGTGTTCTGATCATAGAGTCCTGCGGTCCAGAGACCATTGACGGCACCATACGTCGTCATGATCGCATACGCCTGTCCGCGTTTGACGGCATGTTCGAAACCTTTGAGATAAATCTCACGTAGTGCCCGTTCCGAGACGATCGAGTCCAGGTCGTGACGGTGGAACTCCTGGTTGTTGGCACTTAAGTGTTTGAGTGTTCCCGTCACACCGACCCGGTGCATGCCGTCCAGTTCAGCGACCGCCATCATCCCCGTCAGGTGCGGATCTTCCGAGAAGTACTCGAAGTTTCGGCCGTTGAGCGGATGACGGTGAATGTTCATGCCCGGTCCGAGCAAGGTATCGACGCCGTTTTTCCGAAGTTCAAGACCTGTCATCTCAAATAAGTCAGCCACGAGCTCGACGTTAAAGGTCGAGGCGACAAGCGTCCCGTTCGGAAGTGAAAAGGCTCTTGTTCCGATATCCATCCGGATGCCAGACGGACCGTCGGCACAGCAGGCTGCCGGGATCCCGAACGCCGTCAGCCGGTCGGTCACGCCGCCAAACGCCGCCGCTGTTCCCGGTGTGACACGCGGTGAATTCATCCCTTCACCGCGGACGATCGCGGCGAGATCCTCATCCGTTAACTGATCGAGGAACATGTCGAGTGATGTCTTGCCTTCTGAGACGTCCTGCAATGTCAGCCCTTGATCGTCCGAATAGGTCCGCTTTGCCGGACGTTCCGCTAAGCGGCGGGCTTCCGGATCAACCGTCCGCAATGGTGTCGCTTCGTACGACACGTCGTAACCGCTCTCCGTCTGTTTCGGCTTCAAGCGGTCGAATGCCGTGACCGGTGCCATGTTTTCGCTTAACGTCTCGATCACCTGTAACTGCCCAATCGTTTGCGTCGCCACGTGCGTCGCCGTCCGGACGTCTGTTCCGACGTACAGATGATACGCTCCCGCTTCGATGACGTAAGACGATTTATGACCGGTCAGACCGGAGTCATCATAACTTGCGTATTCCGTCAGCGGAACCGTTAAAGTCAGCGTTTCACTTTGACCCGCTTCAAGGAGTTGGGTCTTCGCGAACGTCACAAGTCCGCGCGACGGATTACCGAGCTTCCCTTGTGGTTTCTCAAGATAGACCTGGACAACTTCTTTTCCGCTGTGCGCCCCCGTATTCGTGACGGTGACGGTTAACGTCACCTGTTGCTCCGTCATGTCGACTGTCTCCGTCGCGACGTCAAACGTCGTGTACGATAAGCCGAAGCCGAACGGATAGAGGACGTCGTCTTTCGCAAACGTCTCGAAGTAGCGGTATCCGACATAGATGTCTTCCTTATAAATCGCCCGGTCTTCATGACCGAAGTACGGTGTTGACGGGTACGCCTCAAGTGAGCGGACAATCGTATCCGGCAGTTTCCCGGACGGTGTGACTTCTCCCGTCAAGAGATCGACCAACGCGTTTCCACCTTCCATCCCGCCTTGCCAACCGTACAGAATCGCACTCGGATCAAAATCAAGCGCCCACTGCATGTCGATGACATTCCCGACGTTCAGCAAGACAACCGTCTTCGGGAAGGCCTGCGAGACTTTTTCAATCAAGGTCAACTCGACGTCCGTCAGCAGGTAACTGCCCGGATTCGCCGTATTATCGCGGTCTTCCCCTGCCGTTCGTCCGATCATGATGATCGCGACGTCCGATTGCGACGCTGCCGCAGCGACGATTTCATCCGTAACCGGCATTTCTTCCTGCGACCACGGTTCCGCCGCCCAGCCTTCGCCTTTATCAAACGGATGATCCTGAAGCCAAGCTTCGTAGACGTCGAGCAATGACTGGTTCACGCTCAAATCTGGATGGTGTTGCATCGCTTCCAGCGGACTGACTACATGTGAGACATTGACCATCCCGCCTGATCCCGTTCCGCTCTTATAGTAGTTGAACTGATTGCGTCCGAAAACGGAAACCGTCGTCCCCGCAGCAAGCGGTAACGTCTGCAAGTCATTTTTTAACAGGACCGCGCCTTCTGCGACCGTCTTCCGGGCAAGTTTCGTATAAGCGTTCCAATCCAATGTATATGTCGTCATCTGCTCATCCCCTCATTTCCTGTTGGTTGAATAAATTTTGTTTTGAGACCGTTCGCGATTTCCGTGATGCAGTCTTCTGCTTGCGGGTATTGCCCAAGTTTTTCAATGAAGGCATGATCCATGCCGTTGTACTGAATCCGTTTTGTTTTCACACCGGCCCGTGCGAGTTTCCGTCCGTACGCTTCGCCTTCAAGACGAAGGTAATCGTACTCCGCCGTGATGAGTAATGCTTCCGGTAATCCTGCCAGCTTGTCACTGAAGAGTGGTGACACGTGCGGATCCTGTACGTCCGTCGTCCCTTGCAAATACAAGCGGTTCAACAAGCCATCCGTGTCTTCAAGGGCTGTGACGATTCCTTCAAGTAACTCACGATTTTCGTTCATCTCGTACGCGTCAAGACGCCACTCGAAGTCGTCCGTCGGCAAGGCGGCAAGATTGACGACCGGATAGAGCAGGACTTGGTACTGGATCATCTGTGTCTGTTGCTCACGGTCGAGTAGCGCACAGACGGTCGCTAAGTTTCCTCCGGCACTGTCGCCGGCGACAGCCAGCTGCTCGCGGTTGATGCCGAGCTGATGCGCCTGTTCGTACGCCCATTTGACGGCCGTAAAACAGTCGTTCAGACCGCTCGGGAAAGGATGTTCCGGTGCGAGCCGGTAATCAATCGAAATGACGACGACGTGCGCCCGTTCTGCCAACAACTTACACGGGTGCTCGACCGGCTCAAGTGTCCCGCCGAAAAAGCCGCCGCCGTGGAAATAGACAACCGCCGGTAACGGTTCCGTCGACCGGGGACGATAGATTCGTGCCGGAATCGGTTGCTCGGCACTCGGTATTGTGATGTCTTCCGTCGTGATGTCTGTCGTCGTCAGGTCGGTATTGACCCAGCCCATCCCGGCCCGTGCCGCTTCGAGTGAAAACGGACCTGCCGGTGAACTGTTTTGTTGCTGCTGCATCATGACTTCCAAAACCCGTGGATCGAGCACACCTTTTTCTTGACGGTCCGGCACCGATTTGGTGACAACTTCGACACCTGTCTGTCGTACACCCGTCGTTTCTGTCGCTAGTTTCTGAACAAGGTTGCTGTAATCGCTCATACATCTTCCTCCTGCAACTGGATTTTTTATCATGTTTATAAGAGAAACATCATTTGTAAAAATAAGTATCGAAACCGCTTTCGTAAATCTCCAAAAAATTTTCGGTATCTCCTTTATCAATAAAAAGATACCGCTTACAAAACCAATCATACGCATCTTTATCGGATTAATCAATCATTCTGGATGATTCCAAAAAAGCCACTCATCTTTCGCGTGCTTCCCTTATCGGAATGACGTGAAATGAGTGGCTTTTTGACTTAACTTAAAATATTTTCTTCCGAAACAAGCTTAAAGCCGTCAATGATTGTATCTTCCTCGACTTCAATCAACAGACACTGTTTACCGTTGTAATTGACCTGTTTGATGTACTTCAAGTCTTGCGGACTGACCGTGATGTTTGCGACTTTCGTATTGATTTTAATCGACTTCGCTTCATAATTCGGGATGATGTTGCTCGCTTTCATCTCGTATGCCGTATCATCGATGACTGTCTTAAAGGCCCGCTCGACTTGTTCCGTGTCGACGTCTTCGATGCCGCTCGCTTTTAAGACCCGTTCGACTTCTTTGACGTCAAGCATCGGAATCTCTTCCGGCTCGTCTTCTTTTTCATCCTCAAGCACAAGCAGGTGATTGACTTCCTCATAGACGCCGGCAAGCGTTTTGGAATCGACTTCTTCGCCGATGACGAGTTTGACGATTTCTTCAAAGACCGCTTTATCTTCTTCCGCCGTCACGATGTGGTCCCCGTTCAGGACATTCTCGATGAAGGCAAGGTCCGGTTTATTCGGCTTGCTTGCTGTGTAAAGGACACGGTTAACGTCCGCCGCATTGTCCGTAAAGCACGGGAATAAAAAGCCGCCGATCGGTGACGCGAGTTTGATGACCGGATTGATCAGCAGGTTCGACTTAAATTCGAGATCGACGTAGTCAAAGACGAGCGACTGTTTCGGCAGTTCCGTCTGATTAAGACTGCTGAGGATGAATGGCGTCGTATAGACTTCATCGTTTTTATCGACCTCCGTCTCATCCGCCCGCCGTTTCGTCGTCTTGTAATACTGCCCACGGATGAACGTGACGACGATATCGTTTTCGTACTGCACGTCCTGGACCATCTTCAGCGCAATCTGTTGCATCTGCTCCGTCCAGTCTTCCGTCTCTTCCGTGTACAGCCCTTCGTACAACAGTTGTTGCGTATGTCCGGTCGCCCCTTCTTCCGGCTGCTGGAATTTGACTTCAAACAGCTTGATGTCGAGCTTACCGGTTAAAACTTTCTTGAAGTTCGCAAGGAACAATTCCTGTTGTTCAAGCTCAAGAAAGGCGAACGGCCGGCTTTCTTCATAGAAGATTTCACTCGTTTCCTTGCGGATATATACATTATAAATTTCGTTGATTTTAAGCAGTTCCGAGTCGACCTTAAAGTGGCGACGGATATCACTGATGTCTTGTTTGTTCATGATGCGGTTTCAGCTCCTTGGCGTTTGAATTCCTCGTGGCTCCTAAAAAAGGAGTGCCTCCTGTCCAAATCGAACAGAGGTACCCCTTTACTATACAAGAGTTGATTTTTTTTATGTTAAAAGTCTCTGTAATTTTAAATCATCCACTTCGTTTTTATCTGATATTGATTTTAATTTTTTAAGTAATTTATTTTTCTATTACTTTAGGCTTAATTTCCAAAAAATATTTTTGATAAAAAGTATTCAACTTTTGTAATGTTTACAATATTTTAACCCTATCCAAAATATTCAATGGCATACTGAAAAATGTAAGAGGATTCTCTCATCATACCTACATAAGAGGAGGCAGTTCATGTTCCAGAAACTCAAGCTACTCGCCGTATCGTTCGTTTTGTTTCTCACTGCGTTTCAGTTCGACCTCTCACCCGTTTCCGCACTCCCGTCCGGGCTCCCGTCAAAAGCGACGGCACAATCCGAACTCAATGCCTTAACGGTCAAAAACGAAAGCACGATGACCGGTTACTCCCGCGACCTCTTCCCGCATTGGAGCAGCCAGGGTGGTGGATGTGACACACGCCAGGTCGTCTTAAAACGCGATGCGGATTCTTACGTCGGCAACTGTCCGGTCACATCCGGCTCATGGTACAGTTATTATGATGGACTGACGTTCACGAACCCGTCTGATCTCGATATCGATCACGTCGTGCCGCTCGCCGAAGCCTGGCGTTCGGGTGCAAGCAGCTGGACGACGACGACCCGTCAAGCATTCGCAAACGACCTCGAAGGTCCCCAACTGATTGCCGTCTCAGCAAGCTCGAACCGTTCAAAAGGAGACCAGGATCCATCAACATGGCAACCGACACGCTCGGGTGCAAGCTGTGGTTACTCGAAAATGTGGATTCATACAAAAAGCCGCTGGGGCTTAAGCCTCCAATCAGCTGAAAAAACGGCATTACAAACGATGTTAAACACATGTTATTACTAAAAGAAGCACACATCCGACACAAATCAAGTTATCCGGAAGGACTGATTCGATGGAAACGAAAACCTCTACGTTTACCGCCACACACGGCGTGATGACGAATGAAGTCGGCGTCATCAGCGGCGAACTGGAATTACGGACAACCTGTCAGGAAGACGGCACACTCGAACTCGCCATTTCCTACGTCGGTTCAACCGATGTTTACACGCTACCCGGAAAGGATTACCAGCTGCATGATGTCCGCGACCACGAAGTCGTGCACCGAATGTTGACTTCAGTGCTGGAACGTGTTTAAAAACACAGAGAAATATTCTAGTGTCTGTTTCAATCATAAATAACTTGAAGAAATGTATAAGTCATAGAAAGAGGTGTTGTTCATTTGCACCCATCATATCGTCAGTTGATTTCCTACGTAAGTGATATCAAGGAACAAAATCATAGTAGTGCTGCTGCCTTAGTTGTCATGCAGAATGACAAAATCATTTCGGAGCACTATGAAGGATTTCATTCCAATGCGGAATCGAACGAAATTGGTATAAATTCCATGTTCAACATCGCTTCCGCTCGTAAAAGTTATCTGGCATTAGCAATTGGATTTGCCTTGTATGAAAAGAAAATTCATAGCCTTGACGACTTGGTCTCCAAATATTTGAACGACTACGATAAGAAAGTCTTTCAGGATACGACAATTCGACATCTTGTCACTCACTCACATGGGCTGAATGAACGACCGGACGGATTGATTTACAGAGAGTTCGATGCCGGTAAAGGATGGGCCTATCGTGGTATCAATGTCCGAATCATGACTGAGCTGTTTAAGCATCTATATGGTTATGATTTCACTCGATTGTTAAAAGAGCGTGTCTTCATTCCAATGGGATTTGAGTATACGGACTGGATAACGGAAGCAGCAGAAACCCTAGTTCAAGTCATCGATAATCCCGGACAGATGGCAGAGTTTGCACTTTATCCTTCTGACGATGGCACGGGTTCTAACCTACACACCACAGCGAGAGAATTAGCACTTTGGGGCAACCTTCATCTGAACAACGGACGTCATGAAGGGATTCAAGTCGTCCCGAAAGAAGTCATTCAGCTCTGCACCTCCATTCAAAGTCTTGAATACGAAGATTCACAACTGCCTGCCAATGGGCTGTTTTGGTATGTGCAAGACAGAGCACGGGATAAAAGCGAGATAGGAGAGCGTGTCCCGCAAAATGCCTATCAAATCCTTGGAAACACAGGTCCCCTCTTACTCGTGATACCAGAAAGTCGTCTTGTTATTGTACGGATGTATAATAAACGGTACAACTTTGGTGGAGACAACTATCTTCATTATCTTCGTGAGTTTAGTAATCTAGCCTCGGACACGTTTTCAATGAATCCTTAAACTGAGCGTCCTCTACAAGGATTCAACGATTTCTCAGAGGTAAGGGCATCATTCGGGTTCGTAAACGAAAAAGGTCATCGAAACGTTTTTCTGTTTCGATGACCTTTTCTATAATCAATGTGATTACAAGATTTAGTTCCTAAAGACGCTAAAAATAAATCGACTCGATTTACCACGGCAACTTCGCATTTTTTATCTGATTCTCCCACAACCCCCGCATCTCTTCGAGGACATGCCTCGGTAACTCGCCTTCTGACGCAGACAGGTTGTGCTGCAGTTGTTTACTGTTTTTAGCTCCAGGAATCGTCGTCGCTACTTCTTCGTACGAAAGAATGTACTGTAATGCCGCCTGCACCATCGACGGGTCTTGACCGAGAATGCGGCGTACAGTTTCGACTAACGCCGCTCTTTTCTCGATATCTTCGCTGCTCCAGCGATTCCGAATTCCACTGAATGTACTATGTCGATTATATTTTCCCGTTAACCAACCCGAATCCAGCGGAATCTTAGCAATGATTCCGACTCCTTGTTGATGGGCTGATTTCATCGCCAGCGCCGGTTCCTGATGAAACATATTGAACATCACTTCAATGACTTGGCTGTTTGTACGATCCAAGAGTTCTTTCACTTCTTTTCCCGTATCGACCGAAGCACCGAAGGCCCGAATTTTACCTTCCGTTTTTAATCGTTCGAGTAATTCAAACTGTGGAGATTCACTCGTCAATGTCGAAAACGAAGGGTTATGCAGTAAAAGACAATCCAGATAATCCGTTTGTAATCGGCGTAAGCTGTTTTCGACTGATAACAAGAGCTGTTTCGGTTCAAAATTTTGTTCTCCATTCGAATGATGTCCACATTTACTGCTGATCACGACTTGATTCCGTTTTCCTTTGACCGCTTTCCCGATTAATTCTTCACTTTTTCCTGCTCCGTAATTAGGTGCCGTGTCAAAAAAGGTACATTCTTCATCGATTGCTTGTTCGACTAAACGTACCGCATCCGCATCGGCCATTTTCCCCCAATCTTTTTCATTGCCTAACTGCCATGCACCAAAACCGATTTCCGAGACCTCGATTCCGGTATTTCCTAATAATCGTGTTTTCATTTTCTCCCCGCCCTTCTCCGTTTTAGGATCTTGTCCAGTTAGTTCCCTCGTTACGTTATTTCTATGAAGCGTCTAAAAAGACGGCCATCCACACGACCGTCTTGTATCATTCATTCAGTAAAGTTCAACCGTCACATCGTCATACCCGTTTGTTTTAAGGAAAGAGGTTAATAGTTTTTTGATTCGTTCATCTGCTTCTTTCAAAAAACCCTGCTCGATTTTTTCCTCTTCAATTTTTCTTTTTTCTTTATTAATGTCATCGAAAATCTGCTGGGATTGATAGTCAGAAAAAATATTCCCTTTGACATCCGTTACCTTGGCTGTATCTGTATCCGCTACATTATCAAGAATCGTCGCATTCGGAACCTTAACGTATAATTGCTTTGCTGTTTCGTCATAAGATAACTGTAATTTCGAAAGGTCCGTTCCCGCTTTTAAATAACCATCATATTCAATTAGTTTGATTGCCTCTGCTAGCTTCATGTCGGTGAACGGTACCTTTTTACTGCTTCGACTGACTATGACTTTGCTGTATTCATATTTCAAAGTAGTCCATTCCGATAATTCTACTAACCGTTCTTTTACAAGAGCAGTGTCAGAGCTTTTAGTCGTAGAAAAGAGAGAAGGTTTGAAATAGAAAACGGCTCCCGCACCAATCACTCCGAGAATTAATAAAACAATAAACATATTCATGATTAGTTTCTTCATCTGTAAAATCTCCTTAAGTCTGTATCATTACACTCCTGGCATAGAGAATATGTCAAAATTTCGTTAAAAAGAGTTGATGTGATTGCCAGACATCATACCCCCCCTTGAGTTTTACGCTTCTTGATACTGATTGGATTCCATCGCTCGTTTACATACCGCATAACATTCTTCGATATGTGCATTTCCTAAGTATTTCATCGCACCAAAGCTGATTCCGGCCGAGACGGCCTGGCCCACAAAAGGAACGTACTTTGTGACCTGTTTAATTGCCATTTTAGCTCCCATTTTTTTCAGTAACTGTGCCACTACTGTTTTTGTAATGTACTTACCGACTAGTTCACTGCCGACGGAAGAAATGATAATCGCAAGTCTTCCTTTTATCTCAGAATCGAGCTGATCAATCTGTTCCGGGGATAATCCAAACTTACGGTTAATTGCAGGAAGAAGTTCCATCATGATGACAACATCCGCTCCGACATCTGCCCCGGGAATCGGCACGACCGCTGCTGCGGCTGAAGCCGATGCTCGTTTATTCACCATTGCGTTACACTCTGCTTTAATACGATCTAACTCTGAAATAGAAATAGGTAACATGTTATTTCCCCCGGTCCTTAAATTAATTTCTATACTAATAAAAGATAGAATTTCATAATAAGTATCGGTTTCATTCCTTAATTTTACAATGGTTTTTTATTATTTATTGTCAATAGTGATTTATTCGTAATACCTCAAACCTTACGAACATAATGCTTATAAAAAAAGATTACTTGCTAACTACTATGTAACAGTCGCTGCTCATTTTTTTATTCCGAGGTATCATACTGATGTATCTTTCCGCTCATTCACTGCCGTTTCTAAAACGTACTCTTTTAAATTTTCCTTCTTTGTTTCAATAATGACTACATACTACATACTACATACTACATACATAAGAAAGACCATCTGAAACGCTTCTTAACGTTTGAAATGGTCTTTCTTATCAACTCTATTCACTTATGATACGGCTCATTCCGATTAATCCGATATGCCCGATAAATCTGCTCACAGAGAATCATCTTCATCAATTGATGCGGAAACGTCATCTTCGAGAAGGAAATCGTATCGTTCGCCCGTTGCATGACTTCCGGTGCAAGACCAAGCGATCCGCCGATGACAAACGCGATTTTACTTTTGCCGTACGTCGCCAGTCGATCGAGTTCTGTCGCAAACTGTTCACTCGTCCGTTGCTTTCCTTCGATAGCAAGTGCATAGACATGAACGTCCGGTCCAATCTTCGCTAAAATCCGTTCGCCCTCTTTTTTCTTCACTTGCTGCATCTCGGCGTCACTCAATTGTTCCGGTGCTTTTTCGTCCGGCACTTCGATTTCTTGAATCGAACAATAGGCACCAAGCCGTTTCGTATATTCGGCAATCCCTTGCTTCAAGTACTTCTCTTTCAGCTTTCCGACCGTAATAATGGTAATTTGCATCATTTTTCTCGCTTTCTGACAGAAAATTCAGGAGTTATCCACAGAGTTATCCACATGTCCACATGTTGATAATTATTTTTTGCTTGACACAAGATATGTTGCGGGCTGATCACAGTACTCGCATGCGACCGTTTTTTCTGAATTCACTTCTTCCAAAATCGGATATTCTTCCGTTTCATCAACCACTTCGTCAAGTGCTAACTCGACATGTTCCAAGCAGACGTATTTATCCACAGGTCTTCTCCTCCTTTTTAGTTATCCACAGTTATCCGCTACCAGTATAACAAAAATCGGCTTCTTCAACCGCTTAAAAGTTATCCACATGCGTGGTATTCTCGCTTCTTTTCGTTTCATGATTAACCTGCTGCTCATCGTGTCGGCTGCACGCGACTCCTACAGGAAAAAGCACGGCTCGGCCGTGCTGTCAGAGGAAAACGAGACCCGGGCCTCGAGCCGACAGGCAAGAAGCCCGCGGCTTGTTCCTCGCCTGAGGAACGCGCGTGACAGCAAGACACGATCAGAACCACAATATTCTTCACACAAAAAACTACCCGTACATGTACGAGTAGTTAATCTGAATCTGTTATTGCACCGTCGCCGCTTGTGCCGACAACTTCACATCAAGGGACTGTTTATCCCCATTCCGGTAGAACGTCACTTTGACGGTCTGTCCGACTTTCGCATCACGGTACAGGACACTCTTCAGGTCTGCGAATGAATTAATCTTTGTCCCGTCGATTTCGACGATAACGTCATTTGCTTTCATCCCTGCTTTTTCTGCTCCACTGTTGTTTGTCAGACCGACGACGACGATTCCTTTCGTCACGTCACTCGGCAGTTTCAGGCGGTCCTCACGGTAGCCACTCGGGAACTCCTGGACGTCCCGAATCTGAATCCCGAGTTGCGGGCGAATGACTTCACCGTTCTGTTCGAGGTCACGCATGATTGGTAACGCTTCGTTGATCGGAATCGCAAAACCGACACCTTCGACGCTTGCTTCCGCAATCTTCATCGAGTTGATCCCGATCAATTGACCGGACGTATTGATCAGTGCTCCGCCCGAGTTCCCGGGGTTGATTGCCGCATCCGTCTGAATCACTTCCGTGTTGAAGTCCTGCTGGCCGTCCTTGTTCGTATCTACCGGCACCGTCCGTTCCTGGGCACTGATGACACCACGTGTGACCGAGTTTGCGAAGATCCCGAGCGGGTTGCCGATCGCGAGGACCGTTTCACCGGCACGTAACGTATCGGAGTCACCGATTTTCGCGACCTGTGTCACTTTTGCTGCATCGATGGATAAGACGGCTAAATCATACGTCGGATCTTCGCCGAGGACTTTCGCTTCGAGCGCTGTTCCGTCTGATAACGTGACCGACAAGCTGCTTGCCCCTTCAACGACGTGATAGTTCGTCACGACATAGGCTTTATTGCCATCTTTTTTATAGATGACGCCGGATCCTGCTCCTGTCTCTTGATCCGCACCGCGGAATGAACTTTGTAAGTTCGTCACACTGACGACGGCTTCTTTCGTTTTACTGACGGCACCGACGATATCATTCTCGGCTTCCGTCGCTGTCGTCGCTGCCTGTTCCGTCGTCACCGTCGCGGCTGGTGTCGGACTCGTCATTTGATCACGGGCAAATGGCCAGGCGATCAAGGCAATCAGTAAGGCGCCGATGACGCCGCCGATTAAGCCGACAAAAAATGCTTTACCACCGCCACCACGCTTACGTGGAGGTTCGTCTGTTTCTTCATATGGTTCACGATAAGGACTGACCGGTTCTTCTTCAGTCGGTCGGCGCGGTGGAAATCCGCTCTCCTCATCGGTCGATTGATTGATCTGTTCCGATTCATTCCGTGGTTCTTCAGGTCGATCCATCGGCACATGCCTCCTTCATAAACTCTCTTTACACAAGTATACCCCCATCACCTGGCAAGTTAGCCAAATGTGGGGGCCTTTTGAGCATATTCAGTAATTTCCCATAATCAGAGCTTCAGGAGTGGTGTCGGAATGACGGGATCGGTATCAAGCAAATGAATCTTGCTGAGGTCGACATCTCGGCTCGCCAGTGTCTGGGAGACACTCATCCGGGCCAGTTCCTTCATGTTGTTGTCCTTGCTCAAATGGGCCATATGGATCCGTTTCGTCCGCTCGTCGAGTACTTCGCTCATCGCGACTGCCGCGTCTTCGTTCGAGACGTGACCATAGTCGCCAAGGATTCGGCGTTTGACGCTCCACGGGTAGTGTCCCATCTGGAGCATCCCGATATCATGATTCGCTTCGAAGATGTAGGCATCGGCACCACGGATCGTCCCTTTCATCCGGTCCGAGACGTAGCCGGTATCCGTGATGTGTGCGAGTCGTTTCCCTTCATGGGCGAACTGGAAAAACATCGGATCGGCTGCGTCATGGCTGACGTTAAACGATTCGACTTCGATATCGCCAAACCGTTTCACTTCGCCGACTTCCCAGAGGAACTTCAAGGCGGGATCAATCTTCCCGATTTTTGCTTCCATCGCGTCCCATGTCTTTTGGTTCGCATAGAGCGGAATGTTGTACTTGCGGGCTAAGATGCCGACCCCTTTAATATGATCCGAGTGTTCATGGGTGA
This sequence comes from Exiguobacterium sp. QJM3NY_9, assembly GCF_056173545.1. Classification (NCBI taxonomy): domain Bacteria; kingdom Bacillati; phylum Bacillota; class Bacilli; order Caryophanales; genus Exiguobacterium; species Exiguobacterium sp. QJM3NY_9. The sequence goes on from NZ_CM149679.1 coordinate 3,027,529, forward strand.
CGAACAGCCCATCGATGCCTTCCGGTGACCGGTGAATCTGGTCGAACAATGCAAGCATTGCCTTTCCTGTCAATCCGGCATCGACGAGCAGCCGGCTTTGTTCACTTTCGATGTAGAGGGCATTTCCCGTCGAGCCGCTCGCAAGAACGCTATAGTGTAGGCTCATCGTATCTTCCTCATTTCTCTGAAACTGTATCGAGGCGTTCGATCGTCTGAACACCTCCGTCAATCGCGTTGACGAAATAAAGCTCTTCCCCGTCGAGTTCGATCTGCCACGTCGGCGGTAAAATCTGGACCGATTTTGTCCCTTCCGTCACGAGACAGAAATAGCCAAGCTTATGGCCTGTCATTTTTTTCGAGGCCGGGAAAAGACCTTGCTCCGACAATTGGATGACGGCTTCGCTCGCTGACAACAACGTCACGTCCTGTGCTTGGCGGACGACTTCGTTCAAGTGACGTTGCTTATAGCTGACGATTTCCTTGTCATCGTTCAGCTGCAGGACGAGCAGGGACGGACCAATCATCGCCTCATCGTCCCGTGATTGCTCCGGTGTCGAATACAGCGGTTGTCCTTTATATGTCTGCACGAACGTCATTTCATTTTGTTTATTATCAAACTTCCAAAACGTGTAGTCTGAACCGTGATTAACGGACGACTGGACGAATGAAGTCGCCGAGTCGCGCATCGCTTTTGCGTCGAGCGGTGACGGCTTCGACAACCGAACAGACCATTCGACCTGATTTTTGACTGATGTGATCGCATCTTTAATCGGTGAGCTCTCTTTGGGTGCCAGTGAGCTCGAATCGACTTCTGCCGTCAAATAACCGATGTCGCGAGATGCGGTCTGCAGTTGTTTTTCGTCAATCTTCCGATCTTTCAAAATCGTCTTTCCGGACGCCGTCGTCGCGACGATCCGTGGTTCAATCATCCGATCCATCAATTGAACGACCAGGTAGACGTTCAGGATGAGGAAAGTCAGAATCAACAACGTCTTTGCTTTACTCCAATCCATTCAACATTACCCCTCATTTCCAATTGCTTGATCGACTGTGCTCCATTCTCCATCCCGTTTGACGAACCATGCCGGTTCAAACAGGGCGTAGCGACTCGTCGCGATTTTGTACGTCATGCTGTAGCCGACTCGAATTCCGGTGATGTCCTGCATAAGGTCTGCTTGCTCCAGCTCTTTCACCGTCTGTTCAATCGTCGGTAACGTCGTTTCCTTTAACAAAAGTTTCCGGTCTGCCCGTAACATGCTCCGGCTGATCGACCGGATTTGATTTTCTTCGAACGTCATCTTAATCGTCGCTAAATCAAATTCTGGTTGTTCGAGCAACGGGCCAATTTCGCCGAAGACCGGATAACGATTCAAATAGAGACGGAAGATTGCCGTTTGTTGCTCTTCTTGACTACTCATTTGATCGAAGTAATAACGGAAGCCACTGCGTTGTGTGACTTGGTCGAGCCATCCCCCATGAATATTGATGTAGCTGACGAGCGTACTGTAATCGACTGCCGTACTTTGTGTATTCGGTGACAGCGTGTTGAAACGATAGGCATTGTAATCCCGGTCATACGTCGAGACGCTGACCCCATCCGTCAACACGTCGAGTCCGTCTCGTCCCTTGATTTGCTGCACATTCGTATTCGCTGTGAAGAACGCACTGCGGATCCGGTCGAGTGGTTTCGGGTCCTGTCCGACTTCGTCATAGACAAACACTTCTTCAAGACGAGGGGTCGCTGTTGCGACGTACGTGTAGTCACCGCCTTTGAGCTCGACCTTCGTCATCGGTTTTTTCTTATCGTAGGCAAAGAGGCGTTTTAAGACTGTCTCGTCGCCGACCAATTGAAAGTCTTTAAAACGACCAGTCGCTGACTCGAGCCGAAGAATCGGTCCGTCATAATCGAGCAGATAGAGCCGTTTAATCGGTTCAGCCATCGCAATCTCTTTTTCACCGAGTAGTTCTTCAAGCATCGCTGCCGTGACCGGTGTCGGGAAAATCATCTCGACGCTCCGTTTGCTGAGCGGGATGTTTGACGCTTTATCTGTCAAGACGAGGACACCGATATCAAACGAAGCACCAATCCGGTTCAAAATCGTCCGCCCGATGATTTGTGTCTGATAGGCTTCCACACCATTCGAATAGACGACGAGTTCGGGATTGACGAGCTGATTACTCTCAACCGTCTTTGAAGCATCAATCTCATTAAACGATACTTGTTCCTGCTCGATCGATTCACTACTTGGATGATATGTCCAAAGCATTGCCGTCTGAAAAATAGAACCACATACAAGTAGAATCAGCAGGGTCGTTTTCAGTCGTTGCTTCATCATCCGGCATCCACCTCTTCAATCACTTCATAAGGAAGGGTAAAGTAAATCGTCGTACCACGTCCCCATTCACTTTCTGCCCAAATGTCGCCGCCATGTGCCGAAACGACATCTTTCGCGATCGAGAGACCGAGACCTGTCCCACCAATCTTCCGTGCCCGTGCCTTATCGACACGATAGAAACGTTCGAAGATTTTTTGCAGGTTCGCTTTCGGAATCCCGACTCCCTCATCCTTGATGCTGATGACGATTCGTTTCGCCCGTAACATCGTCCGGACGGTAATCGTTCCGCCTTCCGGTGAATACTTGATCGCATTCGTCAAAATGTTATCGGCAACTTGAATCAATTTATCCTGGTCACCACGAATATAAACTTTCCGTTTCATGATTTTCCGGCGGAAGCGAATCCGCTCCGGTTTCGTCATGTCATGACGATCGAGAATTTCATTAATGAACTGGATATAGTCGAAGCGCACTTTATTCATCTTGTATTCCTTACTATCCATTTTCGACAGTTGCAGGAGGTCTGTGACGAGACGAATCATCCGCTCCGTCTCATTTTGTGTCGTCTCAAGGAAGCGTGGTGCCAGTTCTTCGTCTTGATAGGCCCCTTCTGCGAGTGCTTCGAGATAACTCCGCATCGTCGTCAATGGAGTCCGGAGTTCGTGACTGACGTTCGCGACGAACTCGCGGCGGTCTTGTTCGACTTGCTCTTGTTCCGTGACGTCATGCAAGACGATGATCATTCCGGTAATCGGTCCACTGTGTTTCTTGACGGGCGAGAAGAACGCCCGGACGAGGAACAGTTCATCCTCACTACTGAAATCAAGCAAGCGTGGTGGCATTGTTCCGTCTTCCGGAATCATGAAATCGTCCCCGAGTGCGAGCAAATCCTTCAGATTCGTTCCGACCATGCCTGCCTCTTCGACGCCGACGATGTCTTTCGCCTGATCGTTCATCAAGATGACACGGAGCGTCCGGTCCGTTGCGATCACACCGTCCGTCATGTTTTCGAGGACGCTCGTCAACTTCCGTCGTTCCGCTTCCGTCGTCGCGTTTGCTTCGAGCAACTCGTCGGTCAATTCGTTGAACGACCGGGCTAGCTGTCCGATTTCGTCATCGGAATAGACTTTTACTTTCCGGGAGAAGTTCCCCCGGCGCATCTCGATCGCTTGCCGACGCATGTCGGAAATCGGTCGCGTGATCGTTCGAGATAACAGCACCCCGAGAATCGACGTGATGACAAGTGCAATCACTGTTCCCGTCGCTAGAATGCGGGTGACCTGTTGCATCTGTGAATAGATCGACTCCATCGATGCCCGGACATAAATCATCCCGATCGTCGAACCATCACCTTCTGACGTGACAGGTACGGCGAAGATTCGGATTTTATCTTCATTCGGATCAAGGACGGTATCGATTCGGGTCGAACTCGTCGCCTGTGCTTTTTTGATTAACGAGTTTGTCGCCCGTTGCCCAACCGCCGACTGGTTGTCCTCATCCGACGTCGCTTGAATGACAGAATCCTGATCGATGATTTGGACTTCGAGAATGTCGTTCCTTGAAGTGGAGCCACTACTAAACTCAGACAGCAGCTGCCCAAGAGACTCAGACAACTGCCGTTTAGAGGCTTCATCATCGCCTGCCTTATCAAATTCCTTCCCGACATTGTAAGCTACAAGTCCGGCTCGGTCCTCGACAGATTTTGAGAAGTTTGTAATGTACTGCTTTTCAAGGGAACGAACGAAATAGACTCCAATGACTTGCATCGCGACTAAAATCAGTAACGCGTAAATGACGACAAGTTTCCACTGGATGGATTTAAAGAAGTTCGTTCCTTTTAACATAGTTATTCATTCTCCCCATCTTGGAGATAATAACCGACACCACGACGTGTCATGATATAAATGGGTGTACTCGGGTTGTCTTCGACTTTCTCACGTAGACGGCGTACCGTCACATCGACTGTCCGAACGTCGCCGAAGTAATCATAGCCCCAGACTGTCTGAAGAAGATGTTCGCGCGTCATGACTTGTCCGATGTTCTTCGCTAAATAATGCAACAGTTCGAATTCACGTTGTGTGAGTTCGATTTTTTCTTCACGCTTCGTGACCGTATGCGAATTCAAATGAATCGTCAACTCACCAATCGTAATATCATCAGGGTCATCACTGACTGGTTTTTCATCACGTCCTCGTTTTCGCATGTTCGCTTTGACACGTGCGAGTAGCTCGCGTGAACTAAACGGTTTCGTTACGTAATCATCCGCACCGAGTTCCAGTCCGAGTACTTTATCGATTTCTGAGTCTTTTGCCGTCAACATGATGATGGGTGTCTCAAGTGTTTTTCGGACTTCGCGGCAGACTTCCATACCATCCATTAAAGGCAGCATGATGTCGAGCAAGATCAAGTCTGGTTTGAATTCCTCGACCTTCTCAAGTGCTTCAACGCCATCATTGGCAACAGCGACGCTGTAACCTTCTTTTTCAAGTTTAAATTTTAATATATCCGCAATCGGTTGTTCGTCGTCGACGACGAGTATTCTACGTTCCGTCAATGGGTGTTCCCCCTTAAAAAATTTCTATTCAATCTATTTTACCTGTTTTTTCGGCATATAGAAAGGTGGCGACGGAAACTACCGACGCCACACCTCTACCATTCAACCGATTTCATGTGGAACGTTCCACGTGAAACATTACTTTTAGTATACGCTCTTATCCTTTTGTTTGTGAATTATTTCGCTTATCAAAAGATATAAAAAAACAGGTGCGGCACCGATTGATGCCACGCCTGTTTGTATTCGACTTATGCTTCTTCGTAAAGATCGCGAAGGACGACTGTCTGCTCGCGACCTGGTCCGACCGAGAACGTGACGAGTGAAATGTTCGTCAAATCTGCGATCCGTTTTACGTAGTTTTGAGCATTGATTGGAAGGTCTTCAAACTTACGAATCCCTGTAATATCTTCTTTCCAACCCGGTAACTCTTCGTAGACCGGGACACACGCTTCAAGATCACGGAAGCTTGCTGGGTACTCATCGATTTGTTTTCCGTTGAATTCGTACGATGTACAAATCTTCAACGTTTCAATCCCCGTCAAGACATCGATCGAGTTCAAGGACAGGTCTGTCAAACCACTCGTCCGACGTGAGTGACGAACGACAACCGAGTCGAACCAACCGACGCGACGCGGACGACCTGTCGTCGTACCATATTCGCGACCGACTTCACGGATGTGATGACCGATTTCATCGAACAATTCCGTTGGGAACGGACCATCACCAACACGTGACGTATAGGCCTTACAGACACCGACGACGTGGTCGATACGAGCAGGACCGACACCGACACCTGACGCGACGCCACCTGCTGAAGCATTTGATGATGTGACGAACGGATACGTTCCGTGGTCGAGATCGAGCAAGACACCTTGCGCTCCTTCGAACAACACTTTTTCCCCTTTATCGAGGCTATCGTTGACGACGACTGATGTATCGCAGACATACTTCGCGAATTCTTGACCATACGCGTAGTATTCTTCAAAGATATCATCAAAGGCAATCGGCTCTGCGTCGTACATTTTCGTAAACATCCGGTTCTTCTGTTCAAGCACGATTTGAAGTTTTTCAGCGAACGTTTCTTTATCGAGTAAGTCTGCCATCCGAATCCCGATCCGTGCTGCTTTATCCATGTAGCACGGTCCGATTCCTTTCAGCGTCGTTCCGACTTTCGCGTCGCCTTTTGCTTCTTCTTCGAGCTGATCTTGCAATTGATGGTATGGCAAGATAACATGAGCACGATTTGAAATTAATAAGTTATCCGTAGAAACACCACGATCGTGCAGATACTTTAATTCCTTGACGAGCGATTTCGGATTGACGACTAGGCCATTTCCGATGACACATTTCTTGTCTGAGTAAAAGATCCCTGAAGGAATCAAGTGTAACTTATACGTCTCATTATTGAATACGATTGTATGTCCTGCATTGTCCCCACCTTGATAACGAGCGACGACATCGGCTTTTTTCGAAAGGAAATCGGTAATTTTACCTTTCCCTTCGTCGCCCCACTGTGTTCCGACTACTACTACTGATGACATATTCTCATCCACCTCCACGTACGATTCAAAACCACGACTAAGTGTAACGCGGAAAAAAACAGAAGTCAATCAAATACCGAACAATTAATTAATGTATTTCTGTTTCGTTCGTTTAATCACTCCTTTCTGGTTCCTTTTTTCCTTTACTTTCAAGATATCGAAACATAATGATTCTTCCCGATGACTTCGTTTGTCCAAATCGTTATGCTTCCTTTATGTGCTTTACTCTCGTCTTGTTTATCAAAATCGGGGAGCTAGGCTACAGACAAGCTCATATCGAAACCTTTTACATACGCCTGCCGCGCTTTTCCTCTGCGAATCGACTTCTGAGCGGCAATCCCTTGCGCCGCTTCGCTTCGCTGCAGGGTCGCGCCTGATTGCTGTTCGTTCGAAAGCGATTCAATTCGGAACGCGCGACTCAACAAATCGATCCCCAATGATCCATACGACCCGCTACACAAGACAACCGTTTTGCTTCTCGTGACTCCTACGGGAAAAAGTGCAAGGTTTCTTGCACTGTCAGAGGCAGGCAAGACCCTGCTCCGTGTTAGTCAGAACGAAGGAGCAACGGCTTGCGCCTCGCCCGAGGAAAGCACGAGAAGAAAGACACGGTTGTCAGCTCACCTCGTTCATAAAACATGCTACCCACATGCTTCGCTTTTCATGACTCCTACGGGAAAAAGTGCAAGATTTCTTGCACTGTCAGAGGCAGGCAAGACCCTGCTCCGTGTTCGTCAGAACAAAGGGGCAACGGCTTGCGCCTCGCCCGAGGAAAGCACGAGAAGAAAGACACGGTTGTCAGAAAGCAGAAAGCAAAAAGCCCCGTTCACAACATTGAATTTATCTTGTCCACACGTGAACTAAACTAACACTCTAGTCATGATTTTCTACAAACAAAAACACCCCGACCTGGTTAGATCGAGGTGTTGCTTGTTACGCCGGTGGAGCATACGAATTACTCGGCTCAAGATCGACGAATTTATTAAATTCTTTCCGGAAAGCGAGTTTAACCGTACCGGTCGGACCATTCCGCTGTTTCGCGATGATGATCTCGATCGTATTCGCATCTTCCGTTTCTTTGTTGTAGTAATCGTCCCGGTATAAGAAGGCGACGATATCCGCATCTTGCTCAATCGCCCCTGATTCCCGGATATCCGACATCATCGGTCGTTTATCTTGACGACTCTCCACACCACGCGAGAGCTGCGATAAGGCGATGACGGGCACTTCGAGTTCACGTGCGAGCGACTTTAAGGAACGGGAAATCTCTGAGACTTCCTGTTGACGGTTGTCGCTTGAGCGACCGTTCCCTTGAATCAACTGCAAGTAATCAATCATGATCATGCCGAGTCCGTGCTCTTGCTTTAAGCGACGACACTTCGCCCGGATATCATTGACACGAATCCCTGGCGTATCATCGATGTAAATCCCTGCTTGCGACAAACTACTCATCGCGAGCGACAGTTTACCCCAATCTTCATCTTCGAGTTGCCCCGTCCGGAGACGTTGCGCATCGACGTTGCCTTCTGCACACAACATCCGCATGACGAGTTGTTCCGCACCCATCTCAAGACTAAAGATGGCAACATTCTCGTCGGCACGGGTGGCGACGTTTTGCGAGATGTTCAAGGCGAATGCCGTCTTCCCGACAGACGGACGGGCGGCGACGATGATTAAATCGTTACGTTGGAACCCGGCCGTCACTTGATCGAGGTCGCGGAAGCCGGTCGGAATCCCGGTCGTTTCACCGCTTTGCTTATGCAATTTATCAATCGTCGCATACGCGCTCGTCAAGACGTCAGAAATCGGGATAAAGCTTGCGCTCCCCTTGCCTTGCGATACTTCAAGAATCTTCCGTTCTGCCTCATTCAGCAGGACGTCGACTTCATTTTGTCGTTCGTACCCGTCTGTGACGATTTCATTCGCTGTCCGGATTAAACGGCGAAGCGTTGATTTTTGGTCGACGACATTGACGTAATAATTGATATTCGCCGCTGTCGGGACACCTTCCGCAAGCTCACCGAGATAGGCAAGCCCGCCGATTTCTTCTAAGACACCGAGCGTACTCAGTTCCGCCGTGACTGTGACAAGATCGATTGCTTCGCCACGGTCCGACAACACGAGCATCGCTTCAAAAATCCGTTGGTGTGCCGCCCGATAAAAATCGTGTGGCAATAATCGTTCGGACGCACTGATCAATCGATCAGCATCAATCATGATCGCCCCAAGGACGGCTTGTTCCGCCTCGATACTTTGGGGTGGCGTATTTTGCATTACATCACTCATCACCGATCCCCTTTTCTAATCACGCTTCTTTGACCTGAACGTTTAGCGTCGCTGTGACTTCATTGTGCAGTTTTAACGGCACTTTCGTGAATCCGAGGGCTTTGATCGGGTGCTCGAGCTCGATTTTACGTTTGTCGATTTTGTAACCCATGCTCTTCAATGCTTCTGCAATTTGTTTACTCGTGACTGAACCGAAGACACGGCCGCCTTCGCCCGCTTTCGTCGAAACGACAATCGTTTCTTTTTCAATCTTCTCTTTTAACGCTTCCGCGTCGAGCAATGCTTGTTTCGCTTGCTCTGCTGCTTTACGTTCATGTGCTTCATGTTGTTTTAAGTTCCCTGTTGTCGCGGGGCGCGCTAATTTCTTTTTGAATAACACATTGTTCGCGTATGCATCTGCGACTTCTTTCACGTCTCCTGCTTTACCTTGTCCTTTAACGTCTTGCAATAAAATAACTTTCATTCGGTTTCCTCTCCTTTTGTTTCATCTTCTAGATAACGATCGATTGCTTGTCTTAATTCATCCGCGACCGTGATGATCGATTCCGCCATCTGTGTCGCCGCATTCGTTAAGTGACCACCGCCACCTAACGTCTCCATGATTAACTGGACATTGACCTCACCGAGCGACCGGGCACTGATTGCCGTCCGGCCATCTTGGAGCTCAGCGATGACGAAGGCGGCACGGATTCCTTGTAAGGATAACAGTTGATCCGCCGTTTGGGCGATCAAGACTTGATCATGGATGACCCCCGGCTCCGCTGTCGCGATCGCCATACCTGCCTTATAGATTTCCGTCCGCTCGAGAATATGCGACTGTTCGACATACGTCTCGAGGTTTTGACTAAGGAACTCTTGGACGAGGACCGTGTCTGCGCCTTGCGAACGCAAGTAGGAGGCCGCATCAAACGTCCGCGAGCCTGTCCGGATCGTAAAGCCTTTCGTGTCGACGATGATTCCTGCAAGTAACGCCGTCGCTTCAAGCATTGACAGCTTTTCGTTCGTCGGTTGGTATTCAATCAACTCTGTGACGAGTTCTGACGTCGAAGATGCATATGGTTCAAGATAGACGAGCACCGGCTCCTCGATGAAATCTTCTCCGCGACGATGATGATCGATGACGACCATTCGTTCGAACTGATCCAGTAATGCCGGAACGACGACAAGCGACGGTTTATGCGTGTCGACGATAATCAATAACGCTTGATCGTCGACGAGTTGCTCAGCTTGGAACGAATTGATGAAACGCGACTCCAGTTTCTCGTCTTCACTGATTTCCGACATCATCCGTCGAATCCCTTGACCGATTTCTGCATCCGGTAATACGATATGCGCTTCCTTATCGTTCATCTCGGCAAGCTTGAGAATACCAATCGATGCTCCAAGTGAATCCATGTCAGGATTTCGATGACCCATGACGAGGATTCGACTTGATTCCTGCATCAAGTCACGCAACGAATTGGCGATGACCCGTGCCCGGACACGCGTCCGTTTTTCTGTCGGATTCGTTTTCCCACCATAAAAGCGGACTTTCCCGTCACGTTTGATGACGACCTGGTCACCTCCGCGTCCGAGTGCTAAGTCAAGACTCGACTGCGCCATCTGACCGAGAACAGGTATCGCGTCACTGCCACAGCCAATTCCGATTGACAGCGTTAATTGCACCCCACGTTGACTCGTCTCGTCTCGGACAATGTCTAAGATGGAAAACTTCGTCCGCTCAAGAATCCGTAGATTCTCTTCTGTCGTCACGACAAAGTACCGGTCTGAGGCGGTACGTTTTATATAGGTGCCGTGATCCGCCGCCCAATGATTCAATAACTGGGTGACCCGACTATTTAATTCACTTCTTAATTGATCTTCAATCCCTTGCGTCATCTCATCATAGTTATCGAGATAAATGACGCCGATGACGGTTTGATTGTCGACAAGTTGTTGTTCAACTTGCGCCTCTTCTGTCATATCAAATAGATAGAACGTCCGATTTTCACGATTCGAGAAGACACGATAGACGGACTCACCAATCTCAAGTGTCGCTTGATCTTCATCCGTCGCCATCATTTCAACGAACAAAGGATCGAGATCGAGTAACAGATGTCCCATTGCCAAGTCGTCGAAGATTTCACGCATCGGATCATTGAACCATGTGACGTGCGTTTCCTCATCATATAGTAAGATTCCAATCGGCATATTCGTCAAAGCATCTTGCCCTGTATCCTCGACTTGAATCGATATTCTTTCGACATATGCTTCCCAGGACTTTCGTGCCCGCTGCTCTTCTAATAGATGAAGGACAAAAAGAACAGTCGTCACGAACGCACCAATTGCTGCGATGATTGGATTACTAATTGCGACGACGAGAAGTAGACCGACGATTAATAGATACGGAACGAAGCGAACAACCCGCCGTTCCCGTTCTGATGATACTTGTTGACCTGACTCCATCGCGTCCTCCTTAAATACTTCTAATTAAAAATTCGTTAACTTGTTTATTATAACCGAAAAATAGGACCGGTTGAAAGCGAAGCGAAAAAAAGCGCCCTTCCTTCGAAAAGGAAAAGCGCTTCACCGTAATCAGTCAGCTACGTATGGGATTAAAGCCATTTGACGTGAACGTTTGATTGCGATTGTAAGTGGACGTTGGTATTTCGCTGAAGTACCAGTCACACGACGTGGAAGAATCTTACCGCGTTCCGAAATGAAACGTTTGAGAAGTTCTACGTCTTTATAATCGATATGAGTGATGTGGTTCGACGTGAAGTAACATACTTTACGACGACGTTTTCCACCTGGACGACGTGCCATGTGATTAACCTCCTTTTTAGAGTAAATTTTTCAGTCCAACGTTCCCGATTAGAATGGGAGATCGTCGTCTGAAAGATCGATCGAACTTCCACCGCTGAACGGATCAGCGCCGAAGCCCGAGTTCGATGAAGATGAAGCGGGTGCTGGCGAGGAAGAGTTGTTCTGCTGTTGCTGTGAACCCCATCCTGCAGCATTCCCGTTTCCACCTGTATTTGAATTCGAAGAATAGCTGTCACTATCTGAAGAACGGCTTGCATTGCGTGATTCTAGGAATCGAACACTATCCGCGACGACTTCAGCACGATATCGACGTTGACCCTCTTTATCGTCATAACTGCTAATCTGTAGGCGACCCTCGACACCTGCGAGGCTACCTTTTTTCAAATACTGAGCAACGTTCTCTGCTTGCTTGCGCCATACGACGCAATCGATGAAATCAGCTTCTCGCTTCCCATCTTGTCCCGTAAATGGACGGTCACATGCGAGTGTGAATCGCGTTACCGCAATCCCGCTCTGCGTATAACGCATTTCAGGGTCACGAGTTAACCGACCGACTAAAACGACGCGGTTAATCATCAGAATCACTCTCCTGTTTCAGCTTATTTCTCGTCTTTTGTGATCATTAAGCGAACGATATCGTCACTGATCTTCATGAGACGGTCAAGTTCTTTAGTAGCTGCTGGTTCAGCAGTCACGTTAAGAAGAACATAGAATCCTTCACGCATATCATTGATTTCGTAAGCGAAACGACGTTTACCCATTTCAGTTGTTTTTTCAACTGTACCACCGTTGTCAGTGAGGACTTTGTTGAAACGCTCAACTAGAGCTTTTCGTGCTTCCTCATCAACTTCCGGACGGATGATGTAAAGTACTTCGTATTTACGCATATCTGTCACCTCCTCTTGGACTGGCGGCTCGATTCATCGAGCAAGGAGCAATAATTCATTACTCACATTTGTTAATACTATCAAAGTATTTTGGTTTATGCAATAACGATTCGTTCGCTCCGCTTAAACGTTGAAGCGGAATGTGACAACATCGCCATCTTGGAAGACATATTCTTTACCTTCAGAACGGTAACGTCCTTGTTCTTTGACTGTCGCCATGTTTCCAGCTGCTGCTAAGTCATCGTATGCGACAACTTCAGCACGGATGAATCCGCGTTCGAAGTCAGAGTGGATGACACCGGCACATTGTGGTGCTTTCATCCCTTTTTTGAACGTCCAGGCACGAACTTCTTTTTCGCCCGCTGTGAAGTATGTCGCGAGACCGAGCGTGTTATAGGCTGCATGGATCAATTGATCGAGACCTGACTCTTCGATTCCGAGGTCAACGAGGAACTCTTGACGTTCTTCCGGTTCGAGTTCAGCGATTTCTTCTTCGATCCGGGCACAGATGATGATGACTTCCGCCCCTTCTTTTGCTGCGAACTCACGCACGAGACGAACGTTTTCGTTACTGTCTGCATCCGCGACTTCATCTTCACCGACGTTTGCGACATAAAGCATCGGTTTCATCGTCAACAATTGGAAGTGTTTCACGATTGCCGCTTGATCTTCGTTTAATTCCGCAAGACGTGCTGGTTTTTCGTCTTCGAGCAATGCGAGGACGATTTCAAGTGCTTCGAGTTCGCCTGCTGCGTTTTTATCACGTGACTTAACTTGTTTTTGGACACGTTGGATCCGTTTTTCAACCAATTCGAGATCGGCCAAAATCAACTCGAGGTTGATTGTTTCGATATCATCGATGGGTGATACTTTACCTGAGACGTGTGTGATGTTTTCGTCGACGAAACAACGGACGACCTGACAAATCGCATCGACTTCACGAATGTTTGCTAAGAATTTATTTCCTAATCCTTCACCCTTTGACGCGCCTTTAACGATTCCGGCGATATCCGTGAATTCGAATGCTGTCGGGATGGTCTTCTTCGGGTTGACGAGTTCTGTCAATTTACGAAGACGTGCATCGGGTACTTCGACGACACCTACGTTCGGATCGATTGTTGCGAACGGATAGTTCGCCGCCTCGACACCTGCTTGAGTAATTGCGTTAAAAAGTGTTGATTTTCCTACGTTTGGTAAGCCAACGATTCCTGCTGTTAATCCCACTTGGAATTCCTCCTTTTCGGTATTTCCTAGGAAATCCGTGCTAGCGGCCGCAGTGGGTAGATTGATTACACCACGTCAGCACATCTTTCACAATTATAGATAGTTCAATTTTTTTAAGCAAGGAGATGGGAATTCTTTTTTAAAGAGTTTGCTAATTCACCTAGCCGCTTAATCAAAACTTAGACTTCTCCTTAACCTTTTTTCCACCATTAGCGTTCTGCTTTGTAATTAAAAAAGACCGAAGCACCTGTTAAGCGCTTCGGTCGTATTTGATAAAACTCATTCTGGTAAGACTTTTTTTAACCGCTTATCAAAATCGCGCCGTGGCATTAAGATGCTTGCCCCACAACCTTGACATTTGATGCGGATGTCCATGCCGACACGAATGATTTGCCACCGGTTCGTTCCGCATGGATGTTGTTTCTTCATTTCGACATAATCATGGAGATTGTACGTTTTTGGCATCATTGATTTGTTCACCATTCCCTTGATCTGTAGTGTTCATCATGACCATATGCGGGTACGGAATCTGGATTCCTTCCGCTTCGAGACCTTGTTTGAATTCTTTACGCATCAAACGGCCCGCTTGAAAATGTTGCATCGGTGGTACTTCTGCCATCATGCGGTACGCAACGCCAGAAGAATCAAGCATTTGGACACCGAGTATTTGAATCGGTTCAACGAACATATCGGCATATTTCTTCGTCGTCGCTTCCGAGATGTCGTTTAGAATCGTCTCGACCCGATCGAGATCCTCTTCATACGGAACTTGGACATCGACTAAGGCAAAACTGTTATCGACCGAGAAGTTCGTCACTTGCAGGATTTGCCCGTTCGGAACGATATGAATCTCGCCCGTCAGACCTTTCAGCTTCGTCGTCCGAATACCAAGCTCGATGACAATCCCTTCAATCACGCCGACGCGGACATAATCACCGACTTTGAACTGCCGTTCGAAGATGATGAAGGCACCTGTGATGATATCTTGAACCAGGTTTTTCGCACCAAACGAAATGGCGAGACCGGCAATCCCTGCACTGGCGACGAGCCCTGTGATGTTGATTCCGAATTGACTGAGCACGGTCAGTAACATGACAATTCCGAGGACGTAGCGAATCGCATTTTGTAACAATTTAAGTAACGTCTCGTTTTGTCGTTGCGCTAAATAATCATGCTCGTTGATTTTTCGAATCGTAAACAAACGGGCGACTGCTCCCGTCATGATCCGTGTCAGGATATAAAATCCGGCAATGATGATTAACGCAATTGTCACCTTGAGTCCAAACCGAATCCACATTTCTGTGTCCGTCACTTGCGCAATTAACTTATCGACCTGGGCGACTGATTCTTTCACATCTTGATTGGTAGCCATTCTCTTCATCCTTTCATTTCTCTCTATTACGACAGTATACGTGATTTTAAATCAGTTTCAACTTAAAGAACCGATTTCGACGTTAGTTTTCTTGAAAAACCGGGAAAGGAAAATCATTACAGAACACCTTCACTCTCGCCAATACACCATGACGTAGACACCTAGAGAAGAAAGGATGATCTAGAGATGAACTTCCGCTTTCATTCACATGAGCCAAAGCCCTATTCTTTCTTTTTAGAGCATACAGAGCCGTTTGCGAAAGAACGATTAGCTGAACAATTACACGAGCAAGTCGCTGCGACGAAAGAAACACGTCCCGTCGTTCTCGTTTGTATCGGTTCCGATCGTTCGACGGGGGATTCCCTCGGTCCACTCGTCGGTACATTCCTCGAAAAATCCCGTCCCGCTCATATGCATGTGTATGGCACATTAGCCAAACCGGTTCATGCCTTAAATTTAGCTGAAACACTTCACTCGATTCAAACGACCCATTACAAACCACTCGTCATCGCCATCGATGCTTGTCTCGGACGCTTATCGAGCGTCGGTCATGTCTTTTTCTCGGAAGGTCCTCTCGCACCCGGAGCCGGTGTCCAAAAAGAATTGCCTGCTGTTGGTGACTTCAACATCAAAGCCGTCGTCAACGTCAGTGGATTCATGGAAATGATGATTTTGCAAAATACCCGACTCCATCTCGTCTATGAATTAGCTGAACTTGTTGCCGACAGCTTCGCCTTACTCGATGCGAAACTGGCAGCGGAAACAAAACGAACGACGATTTCCTTTACGCCCCGTTCGATCTAAACAGCACACACTACAATTAAAATAAGGACAAGCGAATCCTTACGACTCGCTTGTCCTTATTTTTTTGTCATTCTTCTTCCGGCAACAAAATCTCAAGTATCCGATTTAAATCCTCTTCGTCCATAAAATCGATTTCTAGTTTCCCTGCCTGCTTCGTCGTCTTGATTCGAACACTGGCCCCGATCCGCTCCCGTAACGCGTCTTCAATAAAATGAAGTTCAGTCGTCTGTTCAGAAACATGCCGCTTTTGCTTACGTTCGCGGAGCTCTTGCTCAAGACGACGGACATTCCAATTCTCCGTGATGACGCGTTCCGCCATCCGCTCGATTTTTTGCGGGTTTTTTAAAGCGAGCAAGGCACGTGCATGCCCCATCGATAAACGTTCTTCCATGACTGCTTGTTGGACGAGTGGCGGTAACTGCAACAAGCGTAGACTGTTCGTGATGTGCGAACGGCTTTTTCCGACACGGCTCGCAAGTTCTGCTTGCGTCACCTCAAACTCTTCCAACATCTCGGCATACGCCATCGCTTCTTCAATCGCACTTAAATCAGCGCGCTGAATGTTTTCAATCAAGGCAAGCTCCATCATCCGCGTATCATTGGCCTCGATGATTAAGACGGGTACATGAACGAATCCGACTTGTTTTGCTGCCTGATACCGGCGTTCCCCGGCGACGATTTCGTAAAATCCATCACGTGGTCGAACGACGATCGGTTGAATCATCCCGTGCTGCCGTAAAGAATGTGCTAATTCTTGTAATGCTTTTTCATTAAACTGTTTGCGCGGCTGACCTGGATTCGGTCGAATCGCCCGCAGGGGTATCTCATTCACATGAATCTCTCCTAAACGTAGCGGAAGGCACGACCGCAGTTTACGGACGTGCCTTCACGATGCGAATTCGCACCTCGACATATTCTTCACAATCTACTTCTTCTTTTTCGACGGTCAATCCTGTCCGCTCAATCATGTCGACTGAATCACGTAGTGTATTCAACGCGATCCGTGTATCCCGTGCAAAACTTTTATGTCGCTTCTTCGGCTTTTTCGGTGTCAGTAGACGCTCGACACGCTGTTCCGTTTCTTTGACATTCCATTCGCGTTCCATGATTTCCGCTAAGACTGAGATTTGAAGATCTGCATCCTTTAAAGGCAACAAGGCGCGCGCGTGACGTTCCGTGATTGTCCGTTGCTTCAATGCCTCGCGAATTTCAGCTGGCAAACGCAACAGACGTAACTTGTTCGCAATCGTCGACTGACTGCGTCCTAGTTTACGTGCTAAGACTTCTTGCGTAATGTGTTGCATCGCAAGCAATCGTTCATATGCTTCTGCTTCTTCGATTGGAGTCAGTTCTTCCCGTTGTAGATTCTCAATCAATGCGAGTGCAGCTGTCGTTTCATCGGTCATTTCCTTGATAATTGCGGGAATCGTTTCCCACCCAAGTGATTGAACCGCTCGAAAACGACGCTCACCTGCGATGATTTCATAACCTAGCCCCTGTTTTCGTACTACGATTGGCTGTAGTAACCCATGTTCTTCAATCGTCATCGCCAATTCTTCAATCCGCTCCCCATCAAAAATCGTTCGGGGTTGGAATTGATTGGCAACAAGCTCTGTCAGCTTTAGCTCCTGAAGCGTGTCTCGGGGATCAAGCTCAAGCGGGACAGGCTGTCCCCCTTTACCAAGCAGTTTAGCAATTGCATTTTTCACGTTCGCGCACCTCACCTTTATCAGTCATCGTTTCACGTGAAACGGTGTTTAACTCAGTGGATCTTTAGCCGGTGTTCCCGCCTTACGCGGATATTTCCCGGGTGTTAATCGTTTTTTATCTACAATAACGATATTACGCTCACTTTCCTCACCTGGCAATTGGAACTGGAAACTTTCCCGTAAATTACCACCAAGTACTTTGAGTGCCGTTGCGCCTTCTTCTAACTCTTGCCCTAACTTCGCTGCCTTCAAGGCAACAAACTGTCCGCCGACTTTCGCGAGTGGCAAACAGTATTCTGCAAGGACTGACATGCGGGCGACGGCGCGTGCCGTCACGACATCAAAGTGTTCCCGGAACTGTTTGTTTTTACCGAACTCTTCGGCCCGACCATGATGGAACGCGACACCTTCAAGTTCAAGTTCTGTCGCGAGCATGTTCAAGAAGCCGATTCGTTTATTCAGTGAATCGATGATCGTGACTTTTAAGTGCGGGAACATGATTTTAATCGGGAGGCTCGGGAAACCGGCACCGGCTCCGACATCACAAACGGTTTCGACTTCTGTGAAATCAAAGTAGAAAGCCGCTGTGATCGAATCATAAAAGTGTTTCAAGTAAACATCTTCTTTATCCGTGATCGCCGTCAGGTTCATTTTTTCATTCCATTCGACGAGCAGTTCATAGTAGCGTTTGAACTGGTGTAATTGTTGTTCTGAGACGTCGAGACCTTGCTCGGCTAAAGCCGTTACGAATTGCTGTTCGTTCATGTTATCACTCCGCAGTCAATGCGTATTGGCCTTGCTCGATATAAATTAGCAAAATCGAGATATCTGACGGGTTAACCCCAGAAATCCGTGATGCTTGTCCAATCGAGAGCGGACGCACTTGGTTTAGTTTCTGTTTTGCTTCAATCGCGAGACCATTGATGACATCGTAATCGAGTCGATCCGGAATTCGTTTTTGTTCCATCCGCATCATACGTTCGACTTGGTCGAGTTGTTTGTCGATATAACCTGCGTACTTGACTTGGATTTCGACTTGCTCGGCCGCTTCCGCTGACAATGCGACAGGTGGCTCTGTCATGTCTGCAATCATTGCGTACGTGATTTCCGGACGTTTCAATAACGTAATTGCGTGCAACGCTTCTTTCAACGGTGAGACACCGATTGCCGTCAGTTTTTCGTTGACGTCTGGTGTCGCTTTGATGACGACTTTTTCAAGACGTTTCATTTCGCGACTGATTTCGTCTTTTTTCAGTTCGAGTTTCGCATGACGCGTGTCATTGATCAGACCGAGTTCATGCCCGATTTCAGATAAGCGAAGATCGGCATTGTCATGACGGAGTAAGAGACGGTATTCAGCACGTGACGTCAAGAGGCGATACGGTTCGTTCGTCCCTTTTGTGACGAGATCATCAATCATGACACCGATATACCCTTGCGAACGCGACAAAATCAATGGCTCTTTGCCTTGAACTTTAAGCGACGCATTGATTCCAGCCATGATGCCTTGTCCGGCAGCTTCTTCGTAGCCGCTCGTACCGTTAATTTGTCCTGCTGTGAATAACCCTTCGACCCGTTTCGTTTCAAGTGTCGGCCACAGTTGTGTCGGAATGACCGCATCGTATTCGATTGCATAGCCGGGACGCATCATTTCTGATTTTTCAAGACCGGGAATCGAACGTAAGATATCATGTTGGACATCTTCCGGTAAGCTTGTTGATAACCCTTGGACATAGACTTCTTCCGTATCGCGACCTTCCGGCTCGAGGAAGATTTGGTGACGCGGTTTATCATTGAATCGGACGACTTTGTCCTCGATTGAAGGACAGTAGCGTGGGCCTGTTCCTTTAATCATGCCTGAGAACATCGGTGAACGGTGTAAGTTCGCGTCAATCAATTGGTGTGTGTACTCTGTCGTATACGTTAACCAACATGGAATCTGCTCCGTGATCATCTGAGTCGTTTCATGGCTGAACGGTAAAGCAACCGCATCCCCTGGTTGGATTTCGGTTTTTGAATAATCAATTGTTTTTCCATCGATTCGGGGTGGTGTCCCTGTTTTGAAGCGCGCGAGCTCGAACCCGAGTTCCTCGAGATGCTTCGATAGGTTGACGGACGGCATCTGATTGTTCGGACCACTCTCGTATGAGAGTTCGCCGATGATGATTTTCCCACGCATGAACGTTCCTGTCGTAATGACGACAGCATTCGCCCGGTACTCTGCTCCCGTATTCGTCACGACACCGACACAGCGTCCATCTTCAATCAATAGACGTTCGACGAGTGCTTGACGTAACAAGAGGTTCGGTTCATCCTCAAGGGCTTTTTTCATTCGATTTTGATACTCAAATTTATCTGCCTGCGCCCGGAGTGCACGGACGGCCGGACCTTTTGATGTATTGAGCATTTTCATTTGGATGTAAGTCGCGTCGATCGCTCGTGCCATCTCGCCACCTAATGCATCAATTTCCCGGACGACAATCCCTTTTGCGGGACCACCAATCGACGGGTTACAGTACATGAATCCGACCATGTCGGGATTCATCGTTAACATCACCGTTTTCGAACCCATTCGCGCTGATGCGAGTGACGCTTCGATTCCAGCATGTCCGGCTCCGACGACGATGACGTCGAATTCACCTGCTTGATAAGCCATAATTTCGGTTCCTCCTTTTATGAATCAACAACCTGACAGTGCATTTATTTCCCTAAACAAAACTGGGAGAAAAGTTTATCGAGTAGACTATCTTGCGCCGTATCCCCATTGATTTCGCCAAGCGTATCCCATGCCCGGCGTAAATCGATTTGGACCATGTCGATCGGCATCGCTGCTTCTGCCGCCCCGAGCGCATCTTCAATCATCTGACTCGCTTGTTTAATCAATTGAATATGACGTGCATTCGAGACGTACGTCATGTCTTGGCTTTCAACACCTTGTTCGAAGAAGAGGGCTGCGATTGCTGCTTCGAGGTCGTTGACGCCTGCTTCTTCAAGCAAGGATGTCGTGACGACCGGGCGTCCTGCAGCCAGTTCTTCAACACGTGTTAAGTCGATTTGTTGCGCAAGGTCACTCTTGTTGACGATGATGATCGCGTTCATATCGCGAATCGCTTCAAACAACAAAATATCTTCTTGCGTCAATTCGTCATTCCCGTTTAAGACGAGTAAAATCAAATCCGCCGAATTGAGTGCCTGGCGTGATTTTTCGACACCCATTCGTTCGACGATATCTTCCGTTTCCCGAATCCCTGCCGTATCGATCAACTTGAGCGGTACACCGCGGACATTCACATATTCCTCAATCGTATCACGGGTCGTCCCTGCGATATCCGTGACGATTGCTTTTGCTTCTTGCACCAATGTGTTGAGCAAAGATGATTTCCCGACGTTCGGTCGCCCGATGATTGCTGTCGACAGGCCTTCACGTAGAATTTTTCCTTGGCGCGCCGTCCGGAGCAGTTCCGTCAGGATGCGGCGGACTTCCCCAGCATCTTTTTGGACGATTTGTTGCGTCATTTCTTCCGCATCGTATTCCGGATAGTCGATGTTGACTTCAATCGAAGCGATCGTCTGTAACAGCTGTTCGCGCAATTCTTGGACAAGCTTCGAGAGCCGCCCTTCGATTTGACCGATTGCAACCGTCATCGCCCGGTCCGTTTTCGCACGGATTAAGTCCATCACGGCTTCAGCTTGTGATAAGTCGATGCGCCCGTTCAAAAAGGCGCGTTTCGTGAATTCACCTGGTTCTGCTAGACGAACATCAGGTTGTGCCAGAATGAGTTCGAGTACACGATTGACCGCGACGACTCCACCATGGCAATTCAATTCGACGACATCTTCGCGCGTAAACGTCTTCGGCGCCCGCATGACACTGACCATTACTTCATCGACGACCTGCTCCGTCTCGTGGTCGACTAATTTCCCGTAATGAATCGTGTGGGTTGGTACTTCCGTTAACTGATTCGCACCTCGGTACACTCGGTTTGCCGTTGCTACTGCTTGCGGACCTGATAAGCGGACGATTGCAATCGCCCCTTCGCCCATCGGTGTCGAAATCGCGGCTATCGTATCAAATTCCATCATTCGTCATTCACACCTCGTTTTCTTCTATCGTTTCTATGATCAATTGATGAGTTAGTTATAAATGGGTATAACGTGACAACTATACACGAAAATGACTCAAAGAAAAAGAGCGACACTCTGTAAAAACGGAGTATCGCCCTCATTTGTGATTAACGTTTCTTTTTCGGCTTTTTCGGAGCAGGAGCTGCTTCGGCCGCTTCTTTTTCACGTTTTGAAGCAATCGTTGCTTCAGTCTGTAATTTGATCTTCTCACGCATCGGCTTCATGATCACGATCGTCACGATGATCGAGAAGATATAACCAACGACCCAGTAAAGTGACAAGGCAGAGGGTAACGTCACACCCATGACGAAGATCATGACCGGGAAGACGTATAACATGATTTTCATCTGCGGATTATCGTCTTGTCCCGCCATCGAGAGTTTCTGTTGCAGGTACGTAAAGACCGCTGAAAGAATCGGTAAGATAAAATACGGATCTGGCTTTCCAAGATCGAACCAAAGGAACGTATGCTTGAAAATATCCGGCGTGTAAATGATTGCATTGTAGAAGGCAATCAAGATTGGCATTTGAATTAAGATCGGTAAACAACCTGCAAGTGGATTGACGTTATGCTCCTGATAAAGCTTCATCATTTCCTGTTGCAATTTCTGTTGTGTTTCCTGATCTTTTGAACTGTATTTCTCACGCAGTTTCATCATTTCTGGCTGGATGACTTGCATACCACCCATACTCTTCGTTTGTTTAATCATCAACGGTAAGATGACAAGACGAACAATCAATGTCGTAATCACGATTGCAATCCCGTAATCCCCGTTAAAGTATTCAGCAATTTTTCCAATCAACCAAGCCATCGGCCAAACAAAATAATGTTTCCAGAAACCTTCTGTGTCAGCAGTAATCGGTTCACCTGTTCCGTATGTTCCAGGTGTACAACCCGATAGAACAACTGCGAGTACTGACATCAGTCCAAGTGTCAACCAAATCTTAGTTCTCTTGTTCATAATTCCTCCTAATGATGTTTACCCTTTGTCGGTCAGACTCCTTCTATAGATAGAATCAGGAAAGACCGTTACAAATCAAACAGAATATATTACGTATTTATTTAACTTGCCGCTTCCAGACGCCGGAACGCTTTAATACATGCCGCAAACTATCTGCGACTTCTTGCGCAGTCATCTTCGCAGCTGGATTGCGGGCGATGATTACAAGATCATAATCTGGTGCAATCGAAGCTTCATGTAACAAAAATGCTTCACGAAGGTACCGTTTTACCTGATTACGTACGACAGCATTTCCGATTTTCTTACTCACTGATAAACCAATCCGAAAATGAGCTTGCTGGTCTTTTTTTAGTGCGTATACGACAAATTGCCGATTAGCGACAGAGGCTCCTCGAGTAAACACCGCTTGGAACTCCTTGTCTTTCTTGACGCGGTATTCCTTCTTCACCTTGATCACACTCCATCCTGACATCACGAAAATTCGTCGTCTTTCATCATATCATAGAATAATCCTGCTTCGCGAGAGGGGGTTGTGACAAAAGCACGAACACCCTTAAAAAAAAGCAAAAAAAAGATCACCTCAGGCATCGCCAGAAGTGATCTCATCATCGCTCGATTATACAGTCAAGGCTTTGCGGCCTTTAAGACGGCGAGCAGCCAAGATCCGGCGGCCACTCTTCGTTGCCATGCGCGCACGGAATCCGTGAACTTTTTTGCGCTTACGGTTGTTTGGGTTGAAAGTTGGTTTCATTTTAGTCTGCACCTCCTTTAAAAATTACTCTATTAAAAAACATCGTTTTCTACTTTAAGGCAGTCTTGTACATTATATAAATCAAAAGGGACCTTGTCAATGAAAGTTCGTAAGAATTATCTCGTTCGATTCTATCGATTCGTTACGATAGAAATCTGGATGAGGGTTCGTATTACAAGATAGGAATCCGATCTGCATGAACAATAGGAAATTCCCCAAGTTAAAACTATCCACAGACTTATCCACACTATCCACACTTTCCGTGGATAACTCTTCACTTTGTCTACAATAGTATTTTTTAAAATCAACGTCAAGGTTTGATTTTCGACTCGATTCTCCAACTATTTTTGATTTTGTGTATAACTATTTTTTTACGCTTCCTCTTTCAAAAAGTTATACACACGTTATCCACACCTTATCCACACTATCCACAGCCTGTGGGTAACTACCTGTGTATATCTTTATTTACTTGTGGATAAATCACTCTAGGCATTGCCAGCGCTCATTTCATTTGATACACTAATTGTGCATAACAACGACACGAACCAAATTGAATTTTCAAGTTATACACACCCTGTGGATAACTTTATACACAGTTTTACTTGCCTGTGGATAACGTTATCCACAGTTTTTATGTTGTGGGGATAAGTCGAGTTTCTTCATTAACTTTGTCCTGTGCATAAACCTGTGTATAGTTTTTTATATCATGATAGAAAAAGGGGGGTATTT
>NZ_JBWBUX010000002.1:0-92506 GCF_056173545.1 Exiguobacterium sp. QJM3NY_9
ATGAATATATTAACGTTTTACATCTCAAAAGGCGGTTCAGGCAAAACCACATGTTCCTTAAACATGGGACATGCCTTAGGAGAACTCGGTTATCGAACTTTACTAGTGGACCTTGATCCACAAGGTTCTCTCAGCAAATTGATGCTCAAGGAATCAGATACCATCCAATACATGACGCTGTATGATGTGCATGCGAAAGGTCTTGCTATCGAAGAGGTCCTATTTGATGATGAAAAACATAATATTAGTCTTCTCCCTTCAAATGAACGGAATGCACGACTCATCAATTTGATCTCGGAACAAGACAAGATCTTTTTGTTGAAAGACATGCTTGCTCCACTTGCAGAGGAGTTTGACTGGATTATCTTGGACTCAGTTCCTTCTATCAATGAACTGTCAAAAGTAGTTCTGTCGTGTGCAGATCATGTAGTCGTACCCTTTATGCCAAAGAAACTGGTATTCGATCAATTAGGTAGTACCATTCGTACCATTCGTCAGGTGAAAAAATTCTATAATGCTGCTCTCGACTTAACAGGTATTATGCCGGTTGCCATTGACTTAGGTTTAAAAGGAGATCGGGAATATGCAAAGGCGATGAAGCAGTTGGCACATGCGGAGAGTCTTGCCGTTCTTCCGGCTGTTCGTCGAGCTGCCTTTATTGAGAAAGCAGCAGACAATGGAAAAAGTGTTCTTCAATACAAGTCAAAGGAAGGACTAGAACTGGCGTTACCGTTTCGAGAACTTGCACGTCACATGACCGGAGGCGATCAAAATGAAGGCACGGAATAAACAGATTCATAAAGTAAAGCCGCAAGAGCAACATCCTTACCGGAGTGGATTAACCGATATCGGATCTGTTGTGCAAAAGTTACCGGTCTCACGTGACCTTGAAAATCTTGCAGTTGAGATTAAAGAGCTAGCCAAGGTCCAAACCATCTCAGTCTTCGAAATTGGAAAACGTCTTTCGATTGCCCGATCGGAAATGCATGATAAGCAAGAATGGCGAAACTTTTTAGATGTCGTCAGCTTCTCCAATTCGCTTGCCTCACGTTACGTTAAGGCCTATGACACCTTACAACCATTCGAAGAGTCGCTTGGTACATTACCGGCTTCAAAAATCTTTGAATTGATGTATGTCGAGGATCCGGAAGATGTTGTGCTACATGGTCTTCCTGTAGAAGAGGGACGTAAGCCCATTGAGCAAGCAACTGTTCGAGAGATTCGTGCCAATCGATCTAGTACGTCTGGTGTAAAAGTCCGTGCTTTTCGCCAGAAAGAGGTGGCATCGACGGTTGTCTCAGCGCGAGTGCCAACAGAAACGTCTGAACGTATTCAGATGATGGCGAGTGCGAAAGGACTCAGTATTAGTGAGTACCTCTCAAACATAATAGAAGACACGATCAGCCGTGACATTGTGGAGAATGATCAGAATACCGATCGGCTAGAAGGGGAGGAAGAACAGTGAAGAAAATCGCATTATACAATCGTAAAGGGGGCGTCGGGAAATCGACGACGACGATTAACCTTGCCCATGTGTACGCACGACAAGGACTACGTGTCCTCGTCATCGATGCCGATGATCAGGCTTCAACCACAAACGGTCTTGGATTGACAGATGATTACGACGGAAAAGTACTTCTTGATTGTTTAATGGAAGAGCATGATCCCTTTTATGTGTCGATTGAACAAGTCATTGTCACGTGTGAATATGAGAACGGCACGATTCATTTAGTGCCTACACGTCGCTCAGCATCTCCAACAGGACTGACGAGTCAACTAGGATATGAGTATCGTTTAAGCGAAGAATTAGCTCGTCTAGAAGAGTTCTTTGATATCTGTTTGATCGATTGTCCAGGATCCACCTCTGCGTTAAATCCATATGCGCGTTGCGCACTTGTCGCACAGGATCGAATCATCATGCCGGTTCAAATGCAAAAGTTTTCGATGGATGCTGTTTATACTGCTCCTGAGGAATTAGAGGAAATGAAACGCTATAAAGCAGATATCCATATCGCCGCCTTTATTCCGACAATGGTGAGTGCCCGTTCTAAAGGGGATGTGACGACGGTGGAAGAACTGAATGAATTAGGACAAGAGGTTGGAATTCCTGTCCTCACTACAATCCCATACATTTTAAAAATTCAGTCGCTCCAACGTGAATCCCGTCCA
The DNA here is from genome assembly GCF_056173545.1 of Exiguobacterium sp. QJM3NY_9. NCBI lineage: Bacteria > Bacillati > Bacillota > Bacilli > Caryophanales > Exiguobacterium > Exiguobacterium sp. QJM3NY_9. Next base: position 2,170 of record NZ_JBWBUX010000002.1, read on the forward strand.
GTTATTGATCATAAAAGTCCAGCAACCGATGCCTATTTACAGTTAGCAGAGGAGGTACGTGCCTTATGAGTCGAAGTCGTAAAAAGGGGCAGCCCACGTTCAAGAGCTTTCAAGGAACGGTAAGAGAACCATCAGTTAGTGATAGTGCAACGGAATCCTTACGCGATGAACAAATAGAGGCTGTCAAAAAGTTTGCAGCACCTGCGCTCTCGAATCCCTATCAGTCTCTTCCAGCAACTGGCCTATCGCGTATTTTAACAAAACGACTTCCACAAGATGTCGACGGACTGGTTCAATATTATAATCACATTGATACCATCCAAGCGACTAGCTTTGTGGAAAAATGTCGCATCTTAGCTCATGCAAATGCTTTATTCCATAGTGAAGAAACAAGAGCTCAGTTTAAAGCAGAACAAGGAAGCTGGACAGATTTCTTAACTAAAATTGGGCAAACACGTTCGCAAGTCAGTCGATACGTATCCTTTTGGAATGTTTTTGGAGAGAAGATTCTTCAGAAAGTGATCGACGTTGATTTTAGTGCTTCTAAATTAGCAGAATTGTTGACATGGCCAGAAGATCCAAAGTTGGCTTTACTGGAAGAACGGAAATATCCGACACAAAACGGGGAATTGACGGTATATGAGATGACACGTGAACAATTACGTGAAGTGAAGCGGATGTTGATTGAACGTCAAGAACAACGTACGCTTGAGGCCGAAGTGAAACCGGTAAAGCCCATGAAAGTACAGATCCGCTTTCCAGACTTAACAGATCCGCTATTTATTGGCCTTACAGAAGCTGCGCGAAAAGAGCAGGTATCAGAAGATGAAATCATCCGACGTGCTCTTCAAGCCTATTTAAAGACAAATTAAACGAAGTGACTCTGAAAGATGAAATAGATAGTATGTATGACGATGATTGCTAAATCATCCATTTCGTATGAAATCGTTATCGTTATCGTAAGCGCCTCAGGAATACTCATGTTTATTGAATTGATGAATAAGAAAACGATGTATCGCCCTACACGAGATATTGATATTAGAGTAATGGAAAGTACAGTGACACAAGAACTTAAGGCTGCACCTCAAGAGTATGAAATTGGAATTGTCGAGGTATCATTCAATTTCCACCACGGGAAGATTTTCAGGAAAAGGGTATATAATTAGTAAAACTACTTGAGAGGAGGGTGACACATGACCGATGAAAAAAATGCACGATTCCTAGAAAAATTGACAAACGAATTGAATCGTTTGCAAGTAGGCAGTTCGAATTATCGTCAACAGACCGCTCAAAAGGCGCTAGATTTAAGTCGGCATGTGACAGCACCTGAATCTTTACGTGATCGTGAAACTGCCCGTCACTATGTTAAAACTGCTCAGTTACAGGTGCATGAAGATCAAGTAGAAGACGTGGCTAAAATGATGAGTATGGCAGCACGACGTGCTTATAATACGCCGGAGAGCGCATTCTCAGTAGAAATGAAAGTAAAACTAGAAGAAAAACGTAATCGATTTAAAGCTTTTGGATTACGTGTTAAGTCATAATGCATCTTCTGTTAAATTCTAAGCAATGATTTAACGAAGTAAAATCATACAAAAAAGGATCTTATTCATTTCATTGAGAATGTAAGATCCCTTTTTATGTGCTGTAAAACAGAGAAGCTAGGTAAACCGGCCCGTTGATGAATTAGGAGTAGTATAAAAATTAGTCATTTTCGTTTTTAGAATGTTGTTGCGTCCGCTCTCGTAAAATAGCTAATTCTATTTGTTCTTGAAGTCGACGTTCAAAGGACTCTTGATCGCGTTGAGCAATTGCTAGCTCTAACAATAATTTACGATTTTCTTCTTCTAGTTGCTCCGCTTTGTGACTTCGTGTTTTTAACTCATCTACCAAATCGGCCAACGTTTTATTTTGTCGATACAATTGGTCACGTTCTTCTTCTAACTTCGTAATCGTACTTTCCATATGAAAGACTTCTCGCTTCAGAGATGTTATCTCTTCTTTGTTCGTCACTTCAAGGCGTTCTCTTTGCTCCTTTGATTGCATCAGAGCAGCTTCCACTTTTTCAAGTTTATCTTGTAATTCATCGATTTCTTGCTGATGGAAAGACGTTTTTTCCATATACTCTGTTTCCAAAGATTCTTTTGTCTGTGCGACATCTGCTTCCAAATGTGTTACTGCCTCTAAATGACGCGATTGAATCCGCTGATTTTCGTGTTGAAGTTGTTCCAAGCGTGCAGCACGTTCTTGAAAGAGTAGAGTAATTTGCTTAAGTGAAGATTCTAATACAGCATCTTCTTCACTAAGCTTGGGGTCGATTACTTTTTGCTCGGCTAGTACAATAAATTCTTCAAATAATTGATTCGTTGTGATTTGTCGTCCTTTGAGAAGCCCACCAATTTTTTCTGTAACTTCTTCAGAAAGACGAAAAGATTTATTTCTCATTTCATTATTGGACATGATTTCAATCATCCTATGCTTTTTATTTTTTAATTACGTATGATTAATTCATAACAAACATTTAAACCTCTAAATATTTTTTGGGGGATAATGAAATGAACACTATCGTCTAAGCTATACTGATACCCAAAAATTTGAGGGAAATGCTAAAAGGTCTTATTTTAAACAAAATAGGAACATAAATTACTGAAAGAATTTCCATTAGTATAAAACATGTAAGACATACACTTCCATTAACGATCCAAAGTCCTGATTCATAATATAAATTTGCATAAAATAAACTCCAGATACCAGTAACAATTAAAGAACATATAAGCAATACAATAGTTTTGACCCATGCTCTCATTTGTATAGATATAAATGGGTCATACATGCTTTCGTTTATGCTTTTTAATATATATTCATTGATAACACTGTGAGTCTTTACGATTTGATAGTCGATGATCGATTCATCTAAAAAATTTTTACCAATTTTTTTAGATTGAGAGAGATCAATCTTGTTATTGCTTTTCGTGAGATGAAGAGAGCTATCATGTCCTTTTTGTGCGATATACTCTCCATCACTTAAATATACTAAGATTTTTTTTCTTGGAAGAATATTATTTAAAAACGTATCATACATTAAAAAAACACTTATGAATATGATAAACACTGTAAAAGGTAATAAGACATACTGATTATAGTGATTTAAATTTATTTGTAGAAAGTCCGTAAAACTAAGATTTTCATTTGAAATATAGTTCATTAAAATCAGCACACATATAAGTAAGGTGAAACCAATAGAATCGATCACTTTGTTTTTTATTTTTTCAAAATTCGTAGCATAGAGTTTATCCCAATCTAGATGGAAATAAGACATAAAACGATTTGCAATGATCAATACTAAAGGAGTAAATATGATGGGTGAAAAAATAAAATTTTGTAGTTTATCGATCAAGTTCGTATCTCCTTAAATAGAGTATATTATTTTTCTGAATAGTTAATACTTTCGTTTATAAATATGAGAATTTCTTTTAAAGTAAAAAATACGAAAGTTAAAGTTCTGGTATTTTTAAGATATTTTTAAAAGTGTTCCATACTTCTTCTAATTCTGGTTTAAACGGAATATAAACGATGATTCCATCTCTTCCGCGTGTAAGATTTACACGATAAGCATTACGCTTAATTTGTAGTGGGTCTATGACAGATCGTTGAAAATGTTGACCAGCCCATTTTCCATTCTGTAAATAAAAATCGTTGTCCCATTCTAAAATTGCAAAATCTAATTCAAGTCCTTGCGACTGAAATTCAGTGATCGAATAGTTTAAGGATTTGCAATAGTAATTAGAAGTAGGAATCGTAAAATATTGCGCAATTTTAGACGGACGTTCGTACCGTTTATTTCTAGGCAATATAGGTGTTTGTTTTTGATGATCAGCACCACCAGCGCATACAACACCAACTGTTTTTGAATCGTTCGAATACAGATGACTGGCTACATATTTCGCTTTTGGCAGGTTTCTTGTAATGCGAATATGAAAACGAGAGGCATCAACATCCTTCAAGAGACGAGCAGCATGTTCGATCTCTCCTTGTAAGAATTGAATGACAAATTGACTGTAAGTATTAGCAGCATGTGTACGTAAGGAGGTATCTAGATGCAATGACTCTGTAGTATTTACTTGCAGTGCATTCGTAAAAGTATTAGCATCGTGCTTGCAATGAACAATCACGCTCTTATTTTTTAAAGCATAATTCCATAATGAAATTCCACCTTCTTCTCCTGAATAAATTTCTTGTCCTTCTCCTACTAATCCTATGGTAACACTCCATCTCTTTTCTTTTGTTGCAATCTCCATAATGATATCGGGTTCGCTCATGTTGGGTAATTTGGATTGAGAGCGGATGAATGATTTGTTTACTTGATTTTTGTCCCAAGCACGTTGCGCTTCATCAAAAATAATAATATGTTCAGATAGTATACGATCATGTTTTAAGTAATCCATTTTGTAATTGTATAAACGTTGGACAAACGTATTGCTTTGAAGTGAATGTTGAAGGACATCTACTAAAGGTCCATTTCCTGAAAGGTAGACGGCCTTTTTATGTTCATGTGCTAAGAGTAGTCCTAAATAGGTTTTCCCTGCGCCGGGTTCACCTGTCACGAGAACAAGGTGGTGCTCGTTACTTACCTGTGCTTGCTGAATAATGTGTTTAAGGGAATGGTGAATCGCTTCAAAATTACTGCTATCTAGTGCACGAACACGAGGTAACGGTTCATTTTTCATGATTGCACTGGCCGCTTCGAGCATCGAGGGTGACGGAGAATAGTAGCCCTGTAAAAAATCTTCAATTGTTAATAGGGGAGACTGTTGTTTGACTGCTAAACGTTTAAGTATTTTTAAGAATCCATTTCTTGTCGCAACGAAAATGTTAAAGTCTTCTTGAAAAGTCACTTTATTACGTCCGTCATTTGTTAATAGTAAAATACCTGAGACGGTTACGTTCTTCAGTTGAATAGAAGAATGATAATGTTCTAAATCGCGTACATAAAGGGATGTCTGAATGCACTCGTCATCCGAAATCTGGTTATAGCTCTTACATTCAATGACAAGTAATTGATCGTTGGCCAGAAGTAAAATATCAGGTCGTCGACCACCGCCACGTAACAACTGGTATTCAAATAAGAGATGAGCATTTAATTCAGGTAGTTCTTGAAATAAAACGACTAAGCTTTGATAAGTATCAATCCAAGCGCGTAGTTGACTATCAGAAGCATCAGGAACCGAATGTTGTAATGCATGTAAGAACTGAGATTGTTCTGTGTTCATAAATTGTTGAACGGTACCGCTCCAACCTACTGACATATGACTCTCCTCCAAATTAGATCGAATGAGTAACTAGTAATACATAAGAATAAAAACTATACGTATTTAAAATAATTCATAGCCCACATTAGAAGACTGCTTGGCCTTTTTGTTCTGTGACCCAAATAGCTCCACCAGTTAAATCAGAGATCATTTGATAGATGGTCTTTAAAAATGAAATCCGTTTTTGATCAGTTGCACCTGTTAGATTGATGATCGTTTCACGTAACGGATGGAGACTGTTGATTAAGTACTCATTTCGAGAGTGCAAGCGCTGCAAGTAAATAGGATGAGGTAATTGAGCAGATTTTCCTCCTTGTCCCCGATTACATGTCTGACAAGAAAGGACTAGATTCCATACACCATTTAAATTGAAAGGTAAATAAGGACTGAGGCTATATGGGATAAAATGATCGACATCAGCCAGGTCGTTAGAACCCGAGATCACACTAACATCAGAGTAGCAATAAAAGCACTTTCCTTTTTGGTAACCGTTAAGCGCAGGTCGTGAAGACGTAATCGCTATGCGTTTATGCCGATCAGTTTGCTGGATAAAGAAGTCATCATTCATTGGATCGTGATCAATTGTGAGCAATTGAAGAGGGAGCTGCAGTGACCAAGCTGTTTCAACTAGTCACCATCTTGCCTCAATTTCTTGTTCAATTGAATAGGACTGCGAGGAATCTAACAAGTGATATAGCTCATCTGTTAGGTGAATACCCTTTGCATTTCCAGTATGTTGAGAGTTGAAGAATGAGACAGGTAAAGCTTGTTGATTTACATTATGAAAAGCATCCAATACATTAACAAATCCATATTTTGTAGTAATCGAAAGGAGCTCATCTTTAGTAATCAAACCATTATTGTAATCGCGACATGCCGTTAAAAAAGTGCTAGATTTAGCGGTTGTTTGCTTATCATTCAATTTCAAGTGATCACATACATGAGAAGTAAAAGGAATGGCCAGTTCTTCTAACGAAATAAAAGAGCGAGGTTGATCAGACGTTACGTCCAAAAGCGATTTGGCTAATGCAAATTTATAAGATGCTGAGTTTTTTCCAAACAAGATAACGGATCGGAAGTACGATTCTAAAGAGGGATCTTTAAATAAAAATGGATTCAATTGATGATTCTTCTTCTAAATAAATGACGTGTGGTTGATGAGTTGTATCGAAATAGGTGAATTTAAAGCAACTGAGAATGTAAATGAGATGATGAACATACAAAGATTTGTTAGTAAGTGATCAGTATTTTAATTGGATTAGACCAGAAAATACAGAGGTTAACAGATAAAGATAACAACAATTATTAAATTCATAGTCGTGCAGCAAAGATCGACTTAATGTGAAAAATAGAAGTAAAGCGGGTATCGGCCGATAGAAAAGTAGGTATATGTTGTTGAAGCTTTAAATAAAGAGAATATACATAGTCATTATACTAAAATAGGAGTGTTTATTTTGGATATGATATATAAAGTTATGAAAGATTTTAAGACGAGTTTTAAATGTAGAAGATAGTACCTTTATAGCAATTATTTTTATGACGTTATTGTTTCTATATTTTTTTTCAAATATCAAAAAACGTTTTGATAGTAAATCGGATAATGAAGAAATACGTATGTTAGAAAAAACTAAAGAGCATAAAAAAGCACTTTTTGAAATAAAATCACTGTTGATTGCGAACGAGAGTAGTCAGGAGGATATCCGACCTCAAGTGATTCTTGCTTTAGGAAACTGCTGTGACTGCTAATATAAAGACAACAATCCACGACGATTTGAATCCAACACTTCTCGTATGAAATACTTCTTCGCTACACTGTAATTAGAACAGATGTAGGGAGATGAACTAGGAGTGGAAAAGTGGATGATCTACGGAACGATTCATCAATTAAAATCCAAAGGATTTAATGTTTCTCAAATTGCAACGCAGCTCAACGTGAGTAGAAATCGTGTATATGATTATTTATCAATGGATAGAACTACATTTGATCAATGGGATAGCAAACGACAGCGTAAAGTTAAAAAACTAGATCCCTATCGGGAAGAAATCTTATCATGGTTACGTGAATACCCAACCCTAAAAGCGTCCCAAGTCGAAGACTGGCTTAGAGAACGTTATCCAAATCTTCAGGTCGGAGAAAGCACGGTTCGACTCTATGTACGTGATTTAAGAAAAGAGTACGGTATCAGAAAAATGACGAAAGAACGACAGTACGTTGCCGTTCAAGAGTTACCACTCGGTCAACAGATTCAAGTCGATTTTGGAATGGTTTCACTCTCGCGTGAAGATGGTTCAGAAACGAGAGGACGGTTTATCGCCTTCGTTTTAGCACATTCTCGTTACAAGTATGTCGAATGGCTCGATCGATCGTTTAAAGTAGCAGACATGGTTAGGTGTCATGAAAATGCGTTTCGTTTCTTTGGCGGACGGACGCGCGAACTGGTCTATGACCAAGATGCTTTGGTAGCCGTAAACGAAAATAAGGGAGACTTACTTTTAACGGAATCGTTCCAATCTTACGTTTCCTTCCGTGGTTTTCAAGTCCATCTCTGTCGGGCTCGTGATCCCGAATCAAAGGGAAAAGTGGAGCGCGTCGTTCAATACGTTAAATCAAACTTCGTTTTAGGAAGGTCCTACCATCACCTGAGGGAATGGAATCAGCGTTGCCTGGAATGGCTTGAACGTACGGCGAACTATAAAAAACATGATACGACAAAAAAGAGACCGTCCGAGGTGCACAGCCTGGAAAAGCTGCACCTACATCCGATCTTTTCACCCGTCTCTTTCGAGACGAACCTTGTATCAAGTGTATCAAGAACCGTCCACAAGGACAATACCATCCGTTATAAAGGTTCACGTTATAGCGTTCCTGTCGGAACGTATCGACACGAGACACCCCGTATCGTTTATCTCCACGAACGTACGTCAGGTGATGCCATTGTCATCGTAGACCATGAAACAGGTGAAGTGTTGGGGGAGCATCCTCTTGCGTCAGAACGAGGAACGCTCGTCCAATCACCACATCATCAACATGACCTCGTGAAACGAAAAAACGATCAAACGGAGGATGTCTATATGCTTTACGAAAACTATAGTAAAGCAGTCGATTTTCTGGATGAAATCGTTGTGAGATATCCTCGATACATACGTGATCAATTTGACCTTATTCGTGACCTGGGTACTAATCGGATAGAAGAAACAGTGAGAGAAATGGGTCGTCTATATGACATGGGACAGGTCAGTGCTAATCTATTACGGCAAAACCTATTGACTGGTCCCGAAGAGATCACCGTCTCGACGCGCGCCCTTGATCCGTATATTCATTTGATGACAGGGGCGACGAAGAAATGAGTAAACATCCAATCGAAGGTATTCAAGAAATGGCAAGAACTTTACGACTGGTCGAGAGTGCAGCAGAACTCCCACGCTTTTTACGGACAGCAGAGGAAGAACGATGGACGTACCATGAATTTCTGCATGAAGTGTTTCATTACGAACAAAAGCGACGCGAGCAGAAACTACAGGATCGGCTGACGAGATGGGCGAACTTCCCTGTCGAACGTCACCTGAATGAGTTTGAGCTTGAACATCTACGCTCGATCGGTGTACGCCAGTTCAAGCAACTGAGAGAGTTAAACTGGCTTAAAAGCCATCATAATTTGATTCTTTTGGGTCCCCCAGGGACCGGTAAGACCCACCTCACCATCGGTCTAGGGCTTGACGCCATAAAGATTGGGAAGAAAGTCAGCTTCGTTACGATGGGAGAAGCCCTTCACCTTCTAAAAACCCGGAATGTCATCCGTCGTTCCGAAGTCCGTTACAAACGACTCGTCGAGTCGGAACTTGTCATTCTGGATGACATGATGTACATGGCAATGGAACAACGTGAGGCCAATCTTCTTTTTCAACTTATCAATGAACTTTATGAAAAAAAGCTCTATCATCCTGACGTCAAATAAGCGACCAGAAAGCTGGGGCGAATTGATTGGTGAGCAAGGAATCGTCACGGCCATCCCCGATCGACCCTTACATCGTGCAGAAATCATTCAAATGGATGAAGAAAGCTATCGGATGCGTTATCGATCAACTATTTTCGCAGAACATACAGAATGATTGAAAAGTGTTGTGCTTAAATCGTCGTAAACTGACTTTTATTCTTGACGGTCACATTAACTCGTCAGTCCGTTCGTAATCAAGCTGTTCGCTGTGCTTCTTTGATTTCAATGATGTGCTACACGTTTTCGACTTTGCGCCATTTTTATAACAGCCCTCTCGCAACGGACAACGTCTACATAGTGCGATATTTAAATAATGTGTCTCTTGCTGACTTGCATCTACGTTCTTTTTGCCTGTTCGAGACTTTCGGACGGCCGACATATTCGGAAGTTCGGGGATCATCGGAATCGCCTCCAAATAAAAGGATGGTCGATCGTAAGATAAGAACAGAGGAGCATCAGGCCCTTCGGTACGACGCTCCTCTGTTTAAAATCATATGATGTTTTTCAGTGCCTTCTTACAATATCGAAGTCATCTCAAAGCAGATTAAACGATAAAGGTGCTTTTATTAAATTTCTAAATTAGAGGGGTAACTTCAGAGACGATTAAAAATAATATAAGTGTTTTTTTTTGTAATTTTAGAGATAAAATTATGGTAAATATATACATTATTTTTTATATAATTATTAAAAAATAATTGGTTAAAAGTATATATTCCTCGAAAACTATAGGATATTTTAAAAAAATAACATAAAATTACTTTGTATTTCAAATAAGGGAGGCATTAATTTAATATGGAATTTAAAGTTGACTGGGAAATTGGAAAGGTAGTTCAAAATAGAGATATTATTGACAAATTCAAATGTGCATCAATCGGAGGGATGAGAAGGTCACTAAAAACCAATACATTAGTTCTTGTTAGTGATCACACTAACAACAAGTTTGCTAACGCAGAAAAAATAAAAGATATTTGGACATTTGAGGGTTACGGAGTATATCCAAAAGATATTATGTATAAGCAAAATAAAAATATGGTAAATTCTTTTAAAGAAAATATACAGTTACATTTGTTTATAAAGAAATCTAATAATGATTATACATACATTGGAGAAGTAATTAATTTAGGTATAAAAGAAGAAAATAATGAAAATAAGAAAATATTTTTTGAATTAATTGAAGTCAATGAATGGATGGATATTTCAAAATTCTTAAAAGGAATAGGACAAGAAAATCTTATAAATAATAACTTACTTCAAAACGGGAATAAATTATTAAACTATGCAGGGATAAACTATTTAATTAATTTAATGAAGGAAAACGATATTGATAATTTAATCAGCAAAGGTAGTTGGATTCTTAACAAAAATGGATATTATATAAATATTAATGATACATTGAATAAAAAAAATAAAGATTTTTTTTATTCAAAAAATGTTTTTAAAAAAGAACAATCTAAAAGAATTTTTACGGGACAAAACAAATTTATAAATCCTTTTTATGCAAATTCTGTTGTTAAAGACACTATTTTAAAAGATAAAAACTCTTTTGTAAGTGAAAAAAATCAAAAATTATTGATTAAAAGTCTAGAAATAAAATCAGATATTATAGATACAAAAATAACTTTTTTAGATGATAATGAAATTCAATCTGATCAAAAGTACACATCATTAATAATTGGGAAAAATGGAGTAGGAAAAAGTTTAATTTTATCAACTTTACAAAAAATATTTTTTGAATTGAAAGAATTACATTTCAAAAATAATAAAAATTACTTACAAAACATTGATTATACTATTCAGTACAAAATTGGAGATGACTTATATCATATTGAAAAATATGAAGATAATCAATACAATTTCAAGAGAAATAAAATAAAAATAGGGTATAACGATTTGCAATTACCTGATTACATTATTACTTCTGCTTTTTCATATAACGATAGATTTATTCCAAGTTCTACTACTAATAATAAAAAAGATTTAGATTATAACGGATATGTTGGATTTAAAAACAATAAGTATAAAGACCTAAACAAAGTATTAGCTGAATCTTTATTATTAGGCTCTCTAAAGGATAAAAAGTTTCTAATTAATTTGTCTAGAGTGACTTCATTTTTAAACTTCGATAAAAAAATAAAAATTACAATTAAGCTGATGCCCAAAAGTAATGATTCAAACGGTCTTTCCGGAATAGAGGAAAATGACTTAAAAAATAATAAATATATAAAAAAAGATTATGAGGATTTTTACTCCAGTATAATAAAATTAGAAAAAAATATAAATATTAATTCCTCTGAATTATTTAAAAAGACAATTTTTAATTTTAATGAAGCTCAAAATAAACTAGAGATAACTTTAGACTTTGATCGAAATGAAGATTTTGAAAAGTTATACAATGAACTCGATTTAATAATAACTCAAATAAACCAGAAATTATTTAGTTCTATTGAAATTGAGATGAGAAAGGACAGTAAATGGTTGTCTTTGGAACAACAAAGTTCAGGAGAGTTTCAATTTGTATTTACAATAATTAATATACTCTCTAAAATTCAGAATAATTCTCTAATTCTGATAGATGAGCCTGAAACCAGTCTCCATCCAAATTGGCAATTCAAATATTTATCATTATTAAACGAGATATTTTATGATTATAAAAATGTACATTTTATTATTGCAACTCATTCACATTTTGTAGTTTCTGATTTAAGTAAACTAAACTCAAATTTATCTGTTATGAGAAAAAAGGAAAATGGGGAAGTAGTAAGCAATACAATTGAATCTAAAACGTATGGAAGAAGTGCAGAAGACATATTATATGACGTATTTAATTTGCCAACTACTAGAAATTACTATTTAGCACAAGATATTGATTTTGTATTAAAAGCTATTAGTGCAGGAAATATTAATGATAGCGTCGAGGAAAAAGTAGAGAGAATAAAAAATGCAATTTCTCATCTAAAAGACGAAGATCCTTTAAAGTTATTACTATTAAAAATCGAAGAAAAAATTAGAGGGATTATCAAATGATAATTTCACCATATACATACAATGACAATGAAAAGAATACTGTTAGTGAAGTAAATAATAATTGGGATAGTAAAAGAGAAAAAATAAAAACAATAAAAAAAAACATTAGAAATTATCTAGAAGGAATAACAGGTAGAGAATGCTATTACTGCAAAATAAAGGTTGACGATGGTGTCAGTGTTATTCAACTGGATCATATTTTGTTTAAAAATTTTTATTCAAATTTTACGTTTAAACCAGAAAATTTAATCTTATGCTGTTTACGATGTAATAATTTAAAAGGTGAAAAAGAGGTACTTGTAGACTCTCTAAGAAATATTAATTATATGTATGATGATTATCCTTTAAATTCTTCAGACTACAAAATCATTCATCCTTATATAGATAATTATAATGAACACATACATTATCCTGAAGGAATATTTGTTGAACCATTTCAAGGTAGTGAAAAGGGAATGGAGACAATAAATATATATAGTTTGTATAGAATAGCTCTAACAGAGAGTAGAATAAATAAGCATAAAATCAATTTCGGAAGTAAATTTATTAGTCATTATTTAGGGGAAATAAGCGATGGAACTAGTGTAGAGGAACTTATAAATAAGCATCAGCGAATGATAAGATTAGAAGAATTAATTACTTCAAGTGAGATAAAAGAAAAAATTGAACGTTCAATTGCATTCAATTCTTTTTATCCGATCATAGATAAATTATACAGTTTATCCTCAAACTTATTTGATTTGAAATCCAAATTAGAAGAATTAATTATCTTGTTAAAATCTATCGAAAGAAAAAAAATCACTAATACTAAAATTATTAATTTTTTCGAGAGCAACTATAACGTAGAACGTAGTTTAGGTTTTTTAAATAATGAGTTCCGTCGTAATTTGATTAACGAAATTGAAATCGATGCTTTAAAAGTTTCTGCAAATATAAAAAGGGATATTCTTAATATAATTTACCAGTTTGAGGTTTCAGACGAAGAAAGTAATCTTATAATAGAATTAATAATAAATTCTAAAGAGTTATTTAACTTATTTGACCTGATATATAAAATGAAGTTATTTGAGGATAATATTTTTGAAATTTCAGATTCAGAGCGATTAATTATTAAAGATAGTATAAGCTTGTTGTTGGAATACGACATTGAAGGTGCATATCTTCAAGCACAAGTTTTTGAAGGCCTAATAATAATATCAGATTATATAAAGTTTGTAGAAGATAAAACTTTTTTGTCGCAAGATAATCTTAAACTACTTAAAAGCACTTTAAAGTATATCGGAAATTTATAAATAAAAAAAATTAATGAAAAATTAAAATCCCAAGCCTTTTAGCCGAAAGCGAAGTAGCTGTCTCAGCCTTAGATCATCTTAATCAATCGACACTTCCCGTTAAGGTGAAAGTATTACGAGTCTTTACTAAGTTCACCATCTTAAGAGTAAAGGTGGAGGGACAGTTCTTAAAGGAATAGAACATATTGGGTTCAGAGGTCAAAGGGTATAAAATTTCTAAATTAATCGCCAAAAGGTACGGTTGATAAAAAGGAAACTATACAATTAAAGTTTCGAAACTCAAAAAAAACGACACACTGCTTCTAAAAATGAGTAAGAGTGGATTCCAAACGATGACGAAAACGATACGCGTAAACTGATTTTTAAATGATAGTTTAAACACGGTAGTGTCTTTACTAAAAAACGTACGTTGCTAGTGATTCAAATTGGTCGAACATAGGAATCCCACATCAATAGGTGTGGGATTTTTTATTAGATACCTTTTATTATGATTGAAAAGTGTTTTTTAAAACGTTTCTTTATGTGTTTTTGTTGTTGTTTTATAAGATGTGTTATATGATGTGTTATATGATGTATTTAATCACATCGAATAAATGGTATGTTTTAATCCTAACTATATAAAACCCACGCACTTTCATCTTTCGATCCTTAAATGGATAACAAACTAATTTTCTTACGACGTGGTAGTCAATTCAAAAAGTGTCACATGCTGTGACGTCCATTTGTACGAAAAAAAAGTGAGGAGTCTTGAAAGACGAAGAGTGGGGCAAGGAGGAGTTTCATATGATGTCCGAATCTAGAGAACGATCTGTCGTCACGCTTACGGCGGACCAAATCATCTCAACGACTGCCGTTGCGCGTTCTTTTAAAAAAACACGAGAAAAAGCGCAAGAGGTACCCCTCTTCGTCACGAATGCGCAAGGAGAGATCGATACGGTCGTCGTCGGTTTTCATCAGTTCGAGGAGATGAGCGAAATGATTGTAAGACAAGCTGCCTTGATTGAAGAATTCGAAATTTTGTCCCGGTTACGCGATGCAGAGACGGCACCGGAGACATTCATCGACGCAGATGATGTATTCGCTTCCCTTGGCATTGAAGACTAAATCAATGTTGAAGGTGCGTGAGGATCATGTATAACGTCAATTTTCACCCGAAAGCGGTCAAAGAATTAAAGAAACTCGATCCACGGATTATTCGAATCATTCAGCGAGATGTCAAAGAAAAGCTCGCAGTAGAACCCGAGACGAGCGGAGAACCATTGCGTGCGCCATTATCCGGTTGCTATAAGCTCAAGTACAAGTCATTTAACTTACGTCTTGTCTATACGATCAAGGACGAGAAAGTCACCATTGTGAAAATTTCAGATGGTCGTGAAGTCGAGCAAGAGGTCGAAGGTGTTGTCAGTATCTTAGCAATCGGGGAAAGGACACGGGAACGTGTCTATCTGGATGCAGTAAAAAGAAAAGAGAAATGATAAGTACTTTTATAGTGTATACAAAGAAAGAAGGTAGTCATTGTGGCTACTGTGTAATGCAGAATAGGAGTGGTTCTTACGCAATGTTAGTGAGGTAATGTTTTCAATACTATGGGAATAGAGTTAAAAAGGACTGATTCCTATGTACGAGATCGAAGAACTGGATACGCGTATTCGCATAATGACGATGGAAAAGAATGATCACGAGACACACCTTATGGCGCATCTCGTTTCTTGCACTAGCCACTGTCCGGACTGCCGTGCACGTTGTGACAGAAGGCACGGTTTCACTTGGAGAAGGATTCGTGATCTGTTCAGAATACAGCAATGTATCCGACTCATGCTTCGAGTTCCGAAATGGTTTTGCGATAACCCGAACTGTGAACGCATCATTTTTACTGAACGCCTCGAGTGGGCGGTACCTTATTCTCGGCGGACCAACCGGACCGATCATGTATTGACGACGTTGATGCTTGCCATGAATGCTAAGGAAGCGGCACGTGTTTGCCCGACGATTGGTATACGGATCAGTAACGATACGCTTCTCAAGATTTTGAGACGTGTCCCTGTTCCTTCGGAACAGCCCGATATCATTGGGATTGATGACTTCGCCTTCAAAAAAGGACATCGTTATGGAACAATCATCTGCAATGCACAAACCCATCGTCCAATCGAATTATTCCGTTCACGGAATCCTGAAGAGTTGATTGAATGGATGGATCGATTGATTGAAAAACCTGTTCGAGCTTCTTCAGACAGATTCCCGGGGTATCAGGAAACACTTCAGAAAAAAGGCGTCGTCGTAGTGAGTGATCGTTTCCATCTGATTCACAATCTGTGGGAGTTGCTCGTTACTATTTGTAGACGTGTGCTACCTAGTCGCTTACCTATCCATAAGAGCAAGTCTGTTGTAGAGGACGGGAATTCCTCTACAACAGACTTTCCTCCCATTGATTCTAATCGCCAAATACTTGTTTCTTCTGTTCAATCCATGCATCGAAAGGGCATGTCCCTGAATGCAATCGCTCGTTCTCTTCACCTGAATTGGCGAACTGTCAAGAAGTATAATGAGCTTAATTATCACCCCTCGTCACTACGACCGAAACGTTCCCACTCAATTGATCGCTATATGGATCATTTAAGAGAGTACGTCATGAACCATTTGACATTGAAGGAAATCAATCGACTACTCAGAGGTCTAGGGTATAAGGGATCTTACGGGGCTATCCGTTATCGGGCTCGAGATATTCGTAGGGGGCTGCTTCTAGAAAATCCGCTCTTTTTATCGCGTAAAGATGCTTGTCGATTACTCTGGCAATGGCCGAAAAAGAATGAGAAAGACATCGCAGATGTTTCAGATTTGTTATGCGAATATCCGGATCTTTCAATCCCATTCTGCTTCATCCAAGGATTCCGAGAAGCAATACGTGTGCGAGATAGTGATGAACTGCTTCGTTTGATTATGAACCCGAAAGTCACGGCACATCCGAGACTCGCTCGCTTTGTGCGTCGCCTCAAGAAAGACCTTCCGGTCATTTTGGCAGCCTGTCAGTACGAAGAAAACAATGGCTACGTGGAAGGCAATGTCAATCGATTGAAAATGATCAAACGCCTCATGTATGGGCGGGCTAACTTCGATCTACTCCGTATTCGAGTGCTCTGTCGCAATCCAGATCCGGAGTATTAATATTGTAAGAAAATGATAATGTTTAGTTGGGAATATGCTCGTCAACATTCACTAACATTGCGTAAGAACCATAGGAGTGCAGACTTGTGCGACGGAAACGTACACAGTTCTGCACTCCTATTCTGCATTACACAACACTAATCTCATCAAGCCAATGCATGACTACGAGGAGGGGCGAAAGCCATGTCATTAAAGGAAAGCACATCCTTATCACTCTTACATGTCCATCAATCATTTCGAACGAAGGATGAAGTAATTCGTTTTTTAATTCATCAATTGAAACAAAATGGGAGTATCGCATCAGAATCAGCTTTTTATCAGGCGGTCATGGATCGAGAGGCATTATCTCCTACCGGATTTGAAGGAGGACTCGCGATCCCTCACGGAAAATCAGATACCGTTTTGAAAGCATCGTTCGCCATCGCGACACTTGAAAAACCCGTTACCTATTGGGAAAGTATTGATCTGGAAAATCGTGTTGAACTCGTTATTCTCCTTGCAATTCCAACGGTGGAGGCCGGATCAACGCATCTCTCCTTATTATCGGAGTTCGTCACTCGCCTGACGGATGAATCGTATAAAAATCGTCTTCTGACAGCATCGACGGCAGAAGAACTTGAACAACGGTTAGATCAACTTGACGTTGAAGAAGAAACAGCAACTCAGATGGATGAGAACACACCACTCGTCCTTGGTGTGACGGCATGTCCAGCAGGAATTGCTCATACCTATATGGCTGCGAAAGCACTCGTCAAAGCGGGACGAGAACTAGGCATCGAAGTGAAAATTGAGAAGCAGGGTGCGAATGGTATCGAGGATCGTCATACGAGACAAGACATCAATCGCGCTGTCGCTATCATTTACGCTGTCGATGTCTCGGTCAAAGAAGAAGAACGCTTCGGGCGACTTCCAAAGGTAAAAACATCAGTTGCTTCGCCGTTACGGAACGCACGTAAACTGCTTGAGACGGCAGTTGAAAAATAGTGTTAGGGTCTTCCTAATCGCTCCGCAATCAGCGCTAATATTTTTGCAAAAGGGATAGCTTTTCCACTTTCGATGATGCTGATATAAGCACGGGAAAGGTCGTCCCCCAGCAAGTTAGCTTTGTGACATACCTTGTCGAATGCGGTCATTCTTTATCTTTAATCCAATCATGATTTTTATTAATCCTATTTATTAACAGGATAACCCATTTATATATAGTTAAAAAATTTTATTGTAATCTTATGGGTAATCACATCTTTACGGATGTATTAATTGGTGTGTTTAGTCACAAAACTTGATACAGCAATTAGTTAGAACATGAGCATTTTTGACGAGAATCTTCAAAAGACCAAATAACATGAAATGCTGCTAATGACGTAACGATACATTTCTAAGTTTCTGGCCTAAAAACTATACGCAGAAAGAAGGAGAAAGTACATGTTAGGATTACCGAATGGCTTGGTGATCATCGCTCGGTGGGAACCGGAGTGGACATCTTATTTTAAACAGGAACGAAAGCTTATCCTCGATCTGATGAAGGATCATGACGTGATCGTGCACCATATTGGAAGTACTGCGATTAAGCACTTGGATGCTAAGCCTGTTCTCGATATTGCAATCGAAGTCAAAGATTTCAGCGCAATAAAAAAACAGATTGACTTACTTGAACAACTGGGATATCACTGCATGGGAGATCAGATCCTTCCAGACCGCTTTTACTTCATCAAGGGGGATCCACGGACGCATCAGATTCACTTTTATCGAAGCGGAAGTTCTTTTTTACAAGAACAGTTGGTCTTTCGAGACGCGCTTAGAGAAGATGATTCTCTCAGGCAGGCATACCAAGAACTGAAATATGAGTTAGCTACATCCTTTGCAGAGGACAAGCATGCCTATGCCGCGAAGAAGACCGATTTTGTAACGCGTGTCACCGCTCGTCAACATCAGGCTAAGTAATTGTAGAAGGGAAAGAAAGGGATGAAACAACTGGAACGATTAAAATCGGGATGATGCGATCGGAATTTTTTCTCCATCGTCACCTGTGACATATTCTAGTCCGAAACGATTCCAACGTGCGAAGGCATTTTTGGAGGAAAACTGACCGGAAAACAGGATCATTACAGATCCGGAAGTATCGAAGAACGAGCTGAAGAGCTGAATGAAGTGATTCGAAATCCTGAAATCAAGTGCATCATGTCGACGATCGGTGGGATGAACTCGAACTCACTTCTCCCTTACATCGATTATGAAGCCTTCAAAAAACATCCGAAAATCATCATCGGCTATTCCGATGTCACCGCGATTCTACTCGCGATATATGCCAAGACGGGTATCCAGGCGTTCTATGGTCCAGAACTTGTCCCTTCCTTCGGTGAATTCGAGCCGTTCGTCAATCATACCTACGAGTACTTTAAAGACCTATTGATTGAGGAACCATCGCTGCCCTACGAGATGAAAGTACCTCCGTACTGGACGGATGAATTCGTGAACTGGGAAGAGAAGACAAAGGAAAAAGAACAGCGACGTAACGAATGGATCTGTGTTTACGCGGGAACAGTGACTGGAAGAGTCATCGGTGGGAACTTGACCATCCAAGGCATTTGGGGAAGTGCGTATATGCCAGAGGTGCGAGAAGGTGACATCCTCTTCATTGAAGACACGATGAAGACTGCTGCAGAAATTGAGCGGAGTTTCTCATTATTAAAAGTAAATGGTGTGTTCGACAAGATTTCTGGCATCATACTCGGCAAGCATGAACACTTTGATGATCAAGCGACAGGGCGTAAGCCATATGAGATCTTAGTAGAAGTACTTGGAGAGACAAAGATACCGTTCCTAGCGGACTTCGACTGTTGCCATACCCATCCGATGATGACTTTGCCGATCTGTGCTGAGATTCAACTGAACGCTACATATAAGAAGGTATTACTTCTCGACAGTCTCATATGATTTTTCTATCGGATGCTAGCGTGTGCGATCTTCACAAAATGATAAAGTAGGAGCGTTTAAGATGAAACCAATCGAGAGAACGATAGCATCATTACATATGATGTATAAAGATGGTCCACGATATATCATGGGACGTTAAGGAGAGAGCGGTATTTCTACTTGTACGCTGAATGATTCACTATCGGAGGATGAAATAACGACTTTAATAAAAGAAGATTCCTTTTTCCTGCCGGAAGATTATAAAAAGTTTCTCAGTCTACACAATGGAGGTCGATTATTTAGAACAGAGTCGGATACGAAGATTGAACTATTTACGTTGCAAGAAATGCTTGAGTTTTCTGAGGAACAGCAAGCCGAAGATGGCATTCTCGAGGATGAACACTACTGGATCATCGGTCAACAAAATGAGTACTGGATTTTGATTGATAAGCTAAAGTGTCAAGAGCCAGAAGGGCTGTTTAAAAAGTCATACATCATCATGGTTCATCCGTCTGATGGTTTAGAAACCGGCTATCCTTTGAATATGAATTTTGAATCCTTCCTTGAATGTGCAGTGATCGCACAAGGGGATAATTTTTGGGATTGGCATGAGGATAGTGTGATGTATAGTGATGTTGATCGCTATGATGAAGTCGAAGTGGAGATGTAAAAAGACTTCCTTCGATCTATCTAGTTCAGGAAAAATCAAAAATGCCAACTGCTCACATACTGCCGTTTTGGGACAAATGAAGTAAACACAATCTGATGTGATGATGAAATGAATCAATAGATGACAAATAAGGAGAATTGAGATGATGAAAAAATTCGATTTGAACATCGAGCAAGTACTAGAGAACTGGGAAGTCTTCCATGCCTTACGTGAGATCATCGCTAATGCCCTGGATGAACAAGTCCTAACACGGTCGAAGGACATTCGAATCGAGCGTGAGTCAGAGGGCAGATGGCGGATCCGCGATTATGGTCGCGGGTTAAAGCATACTCATTTCACTCAAAACGAGAATCAGGAGAAGCTCACCCACCCGAACTTGATCGGGCGCTTCGGGGTGGGGTTGAAGGATGCGATGGCGACGTTCGACCGCCATGATGTCGGGGTCGAAATACGATCAAGACATGGTCGCTTCACCCTAGGGAAAAGTACGAAGCATGCCTTCGAAGATATCATGACGTTGCATGCGTACATCGAGCCCCCCGTCGATGAGACGTTTGAAGGGACGGAGTTCATCCTGACGAACATCTCGGAATCAGATATCAAGAAGGCGAAGAGTCTCTTCTTACTATTCAGTGAGGAGGAGATCCTGTCTACGGTACAGTTCGGTCAGATCCTTCAGAAGCGTGATGATCGGGCGAACATCTACATCAATGGGGTGAAGGTCGCGACAGAGGATGAATTCCTTTTCTCCTACAACATCACCTCATTGACGAAGGCGATGAAGAAGGAACTAAACCGGGAACGGACGAACGTCGGACGGACCGCCTATTCCTCACGCGTGAAACAAATCTTGCTCGAGAATAAGGAAGCGAGTACGACGAAGCTCCTTGTCGAATCCTTGAATCGATTCACAGAAGGGAATCTTCCTGTCGAACTGACATGGAAGGACGTAGCGATCCATTCATGCAAGTTGCTCAACACACTAGAAAATGTTGTCTTCTTGACACCGAGCCAAATCATGCATCATGGCTCCTTCGTCGATGATATCGATGGATATGATTTCAAGATTGTGACGATCCCGGAGAACCTACGTGATGCTTTGAGTGAGGTGAAGGATGATGTTGGGAATCCGATCCGTAATCTTGAAACGTTCGCGGAGGAGGTTCGCGACTCTCTTTCTTACCGAGAAGTACCATTGCAGAGCCTCAGCAGAGATGAACTGGAACGATGGAGAAAGCGGGACGAGATTCTCAATATGATCGGACCGATGCCTGACTGTATCTTGGAGGTCAAGCTCGTGGAATCGATTGACTTCGCATTCGATCAGGTCGAGACATTGGGGCTATGGCAACCAGACAGTGGCACGATACTAATCGCACGCTCACAACTACGTTCCATGGAGTCTTTGGCAGGTACATTGTTACATGAACGAGCACACGCTAGTAGCGGACGACCGGATGTCGATCGAGGATTCGAATCTGCATTGACTGATTACATCGGACGACTCGCCACGGATCATATCGAACGACAGAGAATGGTTATCGTACCTGACGAGATGTCCGCGACGAACGACGTCGGTAATGTCAGTAACGCTGAGAAGACAAATGCATCGGGCTTCTTCAAACGTCTATTTGGAGGAAGATGAACGAAGACGCTAGTATCGATTTCGATGTCGAAATGTATACACTTTCCGAAGTCATCTTATCTGAGTATATCGGATTATTCAAAGTTAGGATTTGTACACATCAGTTTTCTGATTTGATTTTGATTTGTAAATGGTTAACAGTAAAAAGCATGCTAATGTGCTGAGTAAAAGTAATATGACGAGAAAAACCCAATATTTTTAGAATCTCTTTGCAATGACGGTATGGCTACAATTTGAAAGGAACAACGCATAGATACTTTTAAAGTACCTATGCGTTGTTCCTTTTGTTGTGCTTAAGAAAAGTGTTCATGCAGTTTTTTGGTCTTATTTGTCTATAAAAAGACTATCTAAATACACTGATAAAAAGATGAGTTCATAGACTTTAAACATTACAATTGACTAACCAAATACACATTTGTGAAAGAATAATCATTTTTGTATACATAACGGTCGTTTTGCATACATTATTATAATTTTTGATGATCTTAAAAATAAAAATCCAGCAGATATAAAACTCTGCTGGACGAAAGGCAATCGGCTATTCTGATTCTTAATTTCACATCGTTAATTTGAGTTAATTTGAAATCTTATTCACATCAATTTTTACTGTAATCTTTTTACCGACAGCATCACCATCTGCCAATAAAACGTAACTATTTTTTTGATTTGGTACTTTGTAGACAAGGTCTACTTTAGAGCGATAAGGTGGATAATACTGATATCCTGAAGACCAAGCTTTTTCATTATGATTGATGTAATCAATCGGTTCATATTTATTACCATTGGCATCACTCATTACAAATAAGTTTGGTCGATAAGTAGCGTATCCAATATCACCCTCTGAAGCAGCATCATGAAGAATGACAGGTATCGTCACGTATTGTTCATTCTCTAGTGTCGGCAAATCGAGCGACGCGGGAGGTGTCTGAATTAACTGGTCTACATGGAAAGTACTTTTTTTATTGACAGGATCACCAGGATAGGTTTTCACTAAGCCTTGTTCCATCAACTTATCAATAGACGCCGCAGATGGCTTAGTAGTTGCTTTTTCAGGTGACTTTGAATCGTCTTTCATATCGCGTAACTTACTTCCCGTCGTTTGGATAGTCGGTGCTTTTGATGTTACCGGAGCTGTCGACGTGTCAACGTCTTCGGACGAGGCGAAGAAGAATAGGGTGACGACGGCAGCGAGTAACACTCCGCCAGTCGTTCCAAGGGCGATTTTAAAGCGACGCTCTGTCGCTTTAGAGTTGATGACGACACTCCCGATGGCAGCATTTGGTGTAATTCGTACGGCGCGTTGTGCAGGAAGCAGTGCACCGAGGACACCGGTTAGCATCGGTATCAGCAACATCGTACTTAAGAAGCCGAGTTCGCTGACTGGAAACTGATTGTAGACGAAGCCAATCATCCCAAGAGCGACGAGTAGACCAAGTATGCCGGCAAAGAGTCCGGTCATCATTCCTTCGATTAGGACGAGAGAACGAATGTAGCCATCTCGCCAACCGGTGGCTTTTAAGACGGCAAGTTGTGTTTTTCGTTCATTGACGTTTTGCCACATGATTTCTGTCGTCGTTAGAATGGCAATCATGAGTGCGACGCCCATCGCGACATAATGCATCGTTCCGACTTCAAGAGCAACGAATTCACCGAGCCATGTCGCATACAAGACACCTTTTAAACGGAACGTGACGAATAGGAAGAAGATGAACAGGCTTGTGGGTAAGGCAATCGCAACGATCGAAAGAAGGGTGCGTTGCCAATAGGTCGCGAGCTGGTTGATACTCATGCCGACGATACCCCGAGCACGAACAATTCGGCGTCCTTTTGAGACTTCGCCTGACTTCATGCTCTCATAAGGACGAATTTTCCGAATGAGTGCCATTGGAACAAGTGTGCCGCCCCAGTAGATGAGAAGACCCACGAGACCAATCAGAATGATGCGTCCTATTGAAGTCGCATGACTCGTTGTCAGCCAGAATGAGCCTAGTATCGCCCAAGAAATCAAGGTGACGAAGCTTCCTAAAAGGGTCGCTTCAAGGAACAATAACTTCGAGAGTTGGCGTGGGCGCCAACCGAGAGAGAGCAAAATCGCGAATTCTTTTTTCCGAGCAAACAATAAAATGATGTTCGAACTAAAGACATACACTAAGGCAACCGCGATGACGCTTAAGATGACCCCACTCATCCCAACCTTGGCTTCTTGGAAAATCGCCATCGAGGAGCCAAGCTTGATCCACGGCTGCTGCACCCAGCCGAGTGCCGCTTCTCCTTTTAGACCAGGTAAGTAGGTCAAAGCGAGTTGCGGCGAGGAACCGAGCGTCACGTCTGTGATCAGTCCTGTCTTATCTTCGATTTCTTGTGCGACCGCTTGGAGTTTCTTTTCGCTCGCCGCATTCATCGTCTCGACACCTTTGACGTTGACGCGAATGACAGAGATTGCTTTTTTACCTCGTAACTTGAAGGCAGCATCCAGTGTTGTCAGCATCGAAGGTGGTTTTGTCAGGAAGTCATAGGCATCATTGGTCGGTTTGACATCACGTGGTGGATTAACAGGACGATCTTTCTTGTCCATGACCCACTGCGCTTTTGCGGGGAAGTAGGTCTCCATCGGTAGTTCTGTCAATGGATCCTTCGAAATGTTCAGTTTTTTTGGATCAAAGACGCCAATGTAATTGAAACGCATTTTAGGCATGTTGTTAATGTCCGTTCCAAATAGACGTGCTTCGCGGTACATTGTCCGTTTAGCTAGTAAGCTATCTTTCGTGACTTCATGCGGTTTGACCTGGTAGCTGAATGGCCACCGGGACGGATAAGGGCTAGCGACACTCTGATAGGAAATCGGTGATGGTTTGAGTGCTAGCCAATTAAAGCTTCCTGGTGGCTCTTCCGGAACAGTGTGTTTTAGAATGTCATTTACTAATGTCTTCTGCGTATCCGAAGTTGTGACTTTGTATGTTTTTTTATTCGATAAAGGTAACGTATTTAGGTATTTGAAGCCACCTTTTTGAATAACTTGCTCCATCGTCATATTGATCGAATCGTCCTGTAATGGAAGATCGACTTTTTCATATTTATATGTTCGGAAGGCATCAACGTACTCGCGCTGATTTAATAAGATGGGGATTTGATAGACATCACTTCCCATGTCGACGGGACTGTCATCTGTTTTAAAATAGCGGCTGTATGTAGCCGATTTAGTGGATTTATCCAGTCCGACCATTTTCGCCTCGGCTTCCGGATCAATCCCAGCGAGCATTGTCGCACTACCATAGGCGAATAATGGTTGTTCTCCGAGTTCTAGTAAAGAAACGCCTTTCACACGTGTTCCACTCGGAGGTTCCCAACCGGCAGCAAGGAAGGAAGTCGTCGTATCTTTTTCCATCTTCAGACCGGTATTTTGGGAATCAGTAATCGTCAGTTTATAGATGCCAGGATTGGTGATCGTGTGGGTACCGACATTTGCATCAATGTAACTATTTCCGATCATCGCAATCGGTGCTGCGACTTCGACGCCCTCTATTTGTTTAATCGTCTCATATTGTTTGCGCGTGATGCCGCCGTCAAGTCCACTTGTATAGTTCGGTTCAAGGAGTTTCAAATCTTCCGTCACGCTTCGACTACCCTCTGGACGAACTACGATATCATAGGACGACCCCCAACGCTTTTGAAGCTCGTCGACGACTGTTCCATTATTGGCTTGGGTCGTCCCAATCAGATAGCTCAGTCCGGTGCTGACGATTAAGACACCTACGAGAAGGAGAATGAATCGTTCTTTGTTCCGCCACCAAGAGTTCCAGATGAACTTAAGCATAAGCATTACCTTCAACTACTCTTCCGTCTTTCATTTCAATAACTTTATTTGCACGTTTAGCTAAGATAGGGTCGTGCGTCACAAATAAAACTCCACATTCATCTTCTTTATTTAATTGATTAAGTAAATTAAATATAATTTCACCAGTTTCCGTGTCTAAGTTTCCGGTTGGTTCATCAGCTAATAACCATTTAGGCTTATGTATTAATGCTCGTGCAACTGCAACCCGCTGTTGTTGACCTCCAGAAAGTTGTGATGGAAGAGAATTTAGTTTATCAGAAAGTCCAACACGATTAAGTAACATAAGTGCCCGTTGCTCTTTATCGTAGTTGACTTTTCTTCCGAATAAAGGAGATAAGACATTTTCTAAGACAGTAAGTGTAGGGATTAGATGGAATTGTTGAAATATAAATCCTATATTTTCGAATCTAAAATCGGATAATTGACGTGCATTTAAATTCGAAATCGGCAAACCATTAAAGTAAAGTCCACCAGATGTTGGAGTATCTAATGTTCCAATAATACTAAGTAGTGTAGACTTTCCTGATCCAGACGGACCAATTATTGAAATGAAATCTCCTTGAGAAAAAGTTAAATTAATATTTGATAAAGCAGCTGTCGAAATTTCTCCTGTATCGAATGATTTGTTTAGTTCTTTACATGTAAACGAATAATTCATATGAACACTCCTTAAATAAAAATTTGCAAAATATCCATTATTTAAACAATTCGACAAAGTTTAAGGAAATCATTTTTTAATCTAAAAAAAGGAAGGCACCAAATTTAGGGGCCTTCCTTTTTTGATGATCTTATGTACTAATACATAAGCCAATTAGCAAGGGCAGCTGACGACGTAACGACGGCATACTGTGCCATCACGTGAGTCAGTGACACGACGCCATCCAGCATCAGATTTAACGATACGGTAGCATTCTGCATCAGAAGCACAGTAGTTGTAGTATTTCAAGAAACCGCTATCACCACAAGGTACATATTTCATAGTATTCACCTCCTTTCAATGTATAGAGCTGATTATTTAAAGCTAAAAACCGCTGCCAAAGGTGAAGGCGTTTTCAAAGTAAGATGAAAATGAGTATCTACCTTTGTATAAATAGGTAGAAAGGGTGCTTCGATAGTACTTTTATAATTATCATCTTCTAATAGGTAAATATTAAATTCGGAATTGTATAAATTATTAAATGTTGTTGCTGAGTCCAATTGATTATGGCTGAAGAAAATCGCTACACTGCTTTTTGGAATGCTGTGCTCTTTAATCATATGAACAAACTCTTCAAAATTATTATTACAAAACACACATGTCTTATCCAAAAATATAAGTAAAGTATTTTCATCAATTTTAGAGTATAAATCAAGTTTTTGGTCTGTATTAACTAAAGGTGAAATAATTGTATTTTGCAGCAAAAAATTTTCAGGTACTCGATCATGAGGATCTTCTTCAGTCTGATTTAATGATTCTTGAATTTGCTTATTCTCCCATTTTTTAAATGCATTATCCCATTGTGCTAATTTAAACAATAATGAAATAACAAGAGGGAGACAGATTAAAATTAGTAACAAACAAATAGCGTATGTAAAATCCATACAAAATCTCCTTTAGAAAAATCTGAATATTTACTTTTTACAATTTTTATAATATTCTTAAATATGGAATCAGTCAATGGTTTTTTGTAAAATTTTTATTTAAATGGGGTGATTTGTATTTTAAGTTACTTGAAAATAGTATATTTCAGTGTATCTTTTGTCTTTAAATCTAATCGTTTATTAACTACTACTCAGTTTTTAATAAAGCTTTCCATTGGATTAATTCCTTTTTTTAATATTTATTTAATTGAAAAATTATTTTCAAGCTTAATCGATGTCTTTCAAAAAAATTCTGATGTAATGATTTGTTACTTCTGGAGTTCTTTATTGGCTTTAATAAATTTCTTTTTATTTTTGCTGAACAGTTTAAATAACTATTTACAAAAAAAAATAGCCTTTCAATTTGAGGAGAAATTAAAGACATCTTTATTATTAAGTTCTAAAAAAATTCCGTATCAATCATTTGAATCATCTCAATTTCAAAATAAATACTCCCGAATGCTACAGTCACATAATAGCTTATTGAATACGTTTGATAGTGTTCTATCGATAGTCCAATCGTTTGTCTCACTTATCTCAGTAACTTTTTATTTGATCAAGTTACATATTTTATTTAGCTTAATTATTTTCATAATGATTATTCCTCTGATGATTATTGAATTGAAATATGGAAAAGTTAGATTTGATTTAAACGTAGGTCTTTCAGAAAATTCTAGAAAACTTCATTATCTAGAGAATTTATTAGTAAATAAGTCAACTTTAAAAGAAATACGTTTAGGTCAAAAAGAAAACTACATTTTAAAGAATTGGATAAAGTCGTTTAAGGTTAATGCTGTTTCTCAAATGAAGCTTGAAAAGAAACAAATGTACTTACAATCTATAGTGCAAACAATCATTTCTTTGTCCTTTGTATTTTCAATATCTTTAGTAATTTACTTGGTATCAAATAGTCTACTTAAACTAGCTGCTTTGACAGCAGTGATTCAAGCAGTACAGAATCTTCAAGGAATTGTACCATCATTTGCAAATAACTTAGCTAATAGTTACGAAGCAACTTTAAGTGTAGATGAATTTCAAAAATTTCAAAATCAGCTCAGTAAAAAAGACAATAAAAATAAATTAGATATTGAAAAATTAGAAGTACTAACTGTAAAAAATTTAAATTACTATTACCCAAATTCACATCAGAAAGCTTTAAATAATATCGATTTAAGTATATGCAAAGGTAAAAAAATAGCTATAATGGGTAATAATGGTTCAGGTAAATCTACTTTAGTTAAGTGTATGACTGGTTTGTATGAATCTAAGAACGCTATCTTGCTGAACAACGAATATTTAATTGAAGATGTAAATTTAGAATCGCTTTGGAATGAGATCAACGTGATGTTTCAGGACTTCAATAAGTATGAAATGACCATGGCAGAAAATATAAGTATGGATAATTTGATTATTAATAATGAAAAGTTAGAGAATCTGTTGGAATTAGTAGGATTAAAAGATCTATTCGATCAATTTCCTAATAAGTCGAATACTCAATTAGGAAATTTATTTAATAAGGGGAATGAGTTATCAGGAGGACAATGGCAAAAAATTGCACTAGCAAGAGCTATCTACAATCAAAAATCATTTTTATTTTTAGATGAGCCAACTTCTGCACTAGATCCAGATAGTGAGTATCAAGTTATTGAGAGTATCTTAAAAAAATTAAATGAAGTTGGTATTATTTACATCACACATAGAGTGAATGTGGCAAAACTAGCAGATAGTATTATTTACATGAAAAATGGAGAAATTACTGAGCAGGGTACGCATGAAGAATTGATTAAAAAGGGTGGTGATTACAGCAAAGTTTTTGAGAGACAAATTGGAAGTTTAATTGAACATAAGGAAGGTGTAATAAATGCTTGAAATATTTATAAGAGTAGGATGTTATATCTTAGCCATATTAATGCTAACATCTGCAATTGATAAGATTAAAAATTATTCGATAGCACTGAGCAAAATTAAAGCATATCAGTTGGTTAATCGGAATATAGGGAAAGCTGTTTTAATTGTTGGAATATGTATAGAGATTTTTGTAGGAATTAGCTTGTTAGTCAAAAGGTTTGACCTTTTAGGATTGTCTGTATTTGTTTTAATGATGTTATCTTATAGTACAGCAATTTATATTAATTTAAGAAAAGGTAATACTTCAATTTCTTGTGGATGTGGTGGAGTATTAGAATCGGATACTCTTTCATATAAACATTTATTAAGAAATTCAAGCTTAATTATTACCGGTATCTTGATTTATCAATTTGATACGGTAACAAATTTAACTATTGTTCAAGAGATTTTTGTATTAATGATTGCTATAAGTACAATTATTTTTTATGGTTCTTTAAAAGAATACAACCGACAAGTTTGGACTATAGAAAAAATAAAAACTAGATTATCACTTTAATTACAAATATGGGGGTCGAAACATGATTACGAATATCTTGTTGGGTCTAACACTTCTTATAACGCTTGGTTTATCAGCGACTATGCATTATATGTTAAAGTACAACCGTAACTTTTTAAAACAAATTCAAAGTATTCGAGGAACTTTACTTGATATGATTGAAATAGGGGAAGAAGCACCTTTATTTAGATCAATCGATGAATCTGGTAAAAAAGTAATTGCAAAGAAACTTTTTTATGAAAAAAATACACTTTTATTCTTTGGTCACTCAGAGTGTCCAGCATGTAAAGGCATTTTGAAGCATATACAAAAGGTAGAACAAAGTTATGACATTAATATAATTGTTGTTAATCGCGATACACAATTTGATGATACATCTTTTAAAAAGCTGTTAAACGATGAAATTTACTACATTAGACAAAGTTTTATTGCGGATACATATAGAATTCAAACTACTCCATCTGTATTTTTAATTGAAAATGGAGTGGTGAAGGCGAATACTGTATTAAAAGATGCTAATACTTTATTTAACTTATTACTTAATGAAAAAAGAAAAACAAGTTTAAATCAGAGCTTAAGCTCATAAAAAAAATCTTCTTAAAGTGACTAAGTTCACTTTAAGAAGATTTTTTTCTATTATAGAATTTTATAATATTAGAATTAGTCATTATTTCATCAGGATAAAATAATTTCGCTTGAATAATTGTACTTTTAATAGTTAGCGATCTACTCTGCGAAATTGAATCATTATTTATGTTGTACATACTAAAAGATTTTAAAAAAAGTAAAAAGTATGTTAATCCATATTTCTTTATTAAATAATTGATCCATAAGAAACCTTGATGATACATTTCAATTCCGTCTTCCTCAGATAATGAAATAATTTTTTCTAGAGATAAAATTGAAGAAAACTCATTTGTTAACATGCTTTTTGAAAAAGAAACTTGTTCAGAGTAATCATTTTTTAAAAATTTAGGGTTATAAGTTGAAGTTAGTTGCTCATAATTGCCTTCAAGATACATTGCAAATCCCTCTTGGAAACATAACGATAAATTGTTGTGTGTATACTCTGTTAAAAAAACATGGGTTAATTCGTGTAAAAGAATTTTAGATAAAAATTCTTTTTTATTTTCAATGAATTCAGGAATGAAAATTTTAATAGATTCGTTCGATTCGTACCAACCATAGGTAGAATGAATTGGAACGGAAAAAGAAATAGTTTCTAAAGAGTCAAAAAAAGCTATATTTAATTTCTTAAATTTAAATTGGGGATCTATTAATTCTTTATAGAACCTGAAAATCTGCTTGATAAATAAAGTTGTATTTTCCGCTTGTTCTTTTAAAGAAGAAGGATAAGAAATTTGATGTTGATTAAGAATAATTAAAGAATCGTTAAAAAGACTTTCAATAAAATAACCCGTAGCGTCTTCTTTTATTGAATAAGTTCCAAATATTTCTTTTTCATCAGTATGTTCTGAATCAACATGAAGAAATACTTTCATAATCAAGCTCTCACTAAAACTATCTATCAGTACTCTAGATAGAGTATATGTAAATTCCGCATTTTGCTTTGTAACAGTTTTAAACCATCGTGTTTGCTCTGTATAAAAAGATTCTCTGTTATTTCTATGTAATTTTATATAGTCATCCATATGACCATTTTGAATACTTTTCACATAATGTAGTACGAAATCTGTGAGTTTTTGATTCTTTATCTCATTTTTCAATATTATTATTTGTACATTTTCGTTATTAAATAAAGTATTCATTATTAATCTATCCTTTAATGTTATGACTAGAAGTTAACTAATTTAAATTAGATTATTTTGTGAATATTATCTATATCCAATCAATTTTAAAGACTTCTCGATCATAGAAGCTTCATAATTCCTTCCGATTTTCCGCAACTCTTTTACGAATACTGGCCAGGGAGGATGTATCGCGCGATAAGGGTCTGAGTCAGGACCAGTATACATTCCTCCGCTTGGACCAGTGTAGAGTCCACCACCAGGACCAGTGTACATGCCGCCGCCAGGACCAGTGTATAATCCGCCACCTTGTCCAGTGTAGAGTCCACCACCAGGACCAGTGTACATGCCGCCGCCGGGACCAGTGTACATGCCGCCGCCAGGACCAGTGTATAATCCGCCACCCTGTCCAGTGTAAAGTCCACCGCCAGGACCAGTGTACAGACCTCCATCAGGACCAGTATAAGCCCCACCGCCAGGACCACTATACATATTTCTAATAGGTAATTTATTAATAGTCATTTTAACCCTCCTATACATAGTTCGAAAAAATTAACTTCTAGTATATTCATTATACAGTAAAAAATGGTCAATACGTCTAAATGGTAGAAGTAGATGTATCTGTAACGGACGGTTTAGACGAACCTTTGTTTGAAATACAAGTTTCTGTGTTAATTCAATGAGTTTATCAATAATAAGAATTGTGTATACATTTCGACGTCGAAACATACATACAGTTTTTGTTTGTTTTATTTTACATATAATAGCCTATTAAAAGCACATTGATAAAAAGATGAGTTTATAGATTTTGAATATTGCAATTGATCAATTAGAGACGTATTTGTGAAAGAATAATCATTTTCGTATACATAACGATCGTTTAAAAGACAGGGAGTCGAAACTCATGTACTTCCTCAGATATGAGTTCTAGATGCTTTATTTATAGATATCCCGACGATGTCCAATCTCAAGAATCAATATCACGACTTTTTCATCTTGAATGTCAGCAATCAGACGATAATCACCGATGCGATAACGCCATTCACCTGAGCGATTCGAGACCAGTCCTTTACCATGACGACGCGGATCATCCGTCCCGACCAGATTCTTCTTGATCCAGGACATGATGATCCGCGCTTGTTGGGGATCCATCTTCTTAAGAGACTTTTGAGCTCCGCACTCAAATTCTACCGTATATGCTGTCATTCTAAATCAAGTTCCTTCATCATGTCGTCGAAAGAGATCGCTTCTGATTTTTTACGGTGTGCTGCCATGGAATCATGATAGAGTTGTAAATCGATTTCGTCTTCGATGCGGTCGAGGACGGCATCGCGAACGAGTGTAGAAATCGTGATGTTCTTTGCCTTCGCATATTCCTTGATGAGTCGTGTATCTTCATCATCCAAACGTACAGAAATCGTACTCATTATTATCATCCCCTTTGTAATACATTGTAATACAAACTGAGTTTTTAGTATAGATGCGAGCTCTATTCATTTAGATTCAGTGTAAAGTACTTTACAATAGTAAGAAATGGATAAAGATGAAGAAGGTAGGGGATTATAATGTACAAAGCTCTATTGATAGCAGTCAATGAACAACGAAGTCGTGAAATCAACGCTCTTCCCAATACTTTAAATGACGTGACAGAAATCAAGCGATTATTAACGGAAGAGCCAGCTGTTTTTCAACAGTCCGATGTCCTAACCTTAAGCGGTAACCTAGCTACTAAATCCATGATAGATCATGCACTGAAGGGCTTTTTTAGTGATGCTTCATCAGAGGATGTCTTATTTTTGTATTGGGCAGG
The DNA here is from genome assembly GCF_056173545.1 of Exiguobacterium sp. QJM3NY_9. Lineage (NCBI taxonomy): Bacteria > Bacillati > Bacillota > Bacilli > Caryophanales > Exiguobacterium > Exiguobacterium sp. QJM3NY_9. The sequence goes on from NZ_JBWBUX010000002.1 coordinate 35,597, forward strand.
GCATGGAGGATTCGATCAAAGTAATGCTTATTTTATTCCATATGATGCCGACGAGGCTACCATTAGTAATACTAGTATCAATATGTCTGACGTAAAAAAATATATTGACGAAACCCCTGCTCAAACTGTCTTGAGTTTCTTTGATACATGTCACAGCGGTGCATTATTGAGAGGCACTTCAAACACTTCAATCGATGCTTTGATGAATCGAGGACTAGATATTAAAGGTTCCGGAAAATTTGTCGTTGCAGCATGTACCGAAGACCAATCTGCCTGGGATAGAGGCGGACATGGAGCGTTTACGGATTACTTGATTCGTGGTCTTGAAGGGGAAGCTATAAATCCCAAAGGAGAAGTGGACATTTACACGCTCTATTCCTATGTCAGCCAAGCAGTCTCTAGCGAGTTCTCAAATCAGCATCCTGTTTTAAAAGGTACGCTCTCTGGGGCACCAATTATTATTAAATACACGAAGGCACGAGAACATGAGCAACAGCAACAGCTCGTATCGCAGTCAAGCGAAGCACAGCGTAAAGTGGACGAATCGGGTGACTGGTTTTTAATAGGGGATTTACACGCGCGACACCATTCTTATCGTTACAATAGCGCTACTAAGACATACTCTTTAATACTAAAGGCTACTTCTAACGCAAGAAACATTGAAATGACACTAAAACAAATGTTGAGAACAGTACGACCATTCGCTATTGAGGATAGTGCTGAATATGTTCAAGTAGAAGATGTGGATGTAGAAGTGATTGATGGAGAGAAAACAATCAATCTTACGTTAGTATCTAGTCAGAATCGAAGTAACCATATGTTCAATGAGATGACGATCAACGGCATTACTCCCGATGAAATAGCAAAACTAAGAATTGAACGTTTTATTTTCAATCAAGACATTCCAAGTCATGTTAATACGACCTACTCGGGAGGAATGATTTATGGAGCGTCATCTGACTATTCAGTATCAGATTGCTTGATTCCAGAATTACTTGAACAACAAGTCGAACCAGAATGCATCAGACTTTACGTCATTGCTGTTCTCGTATTTAAATCCATCTTGTCTGAAGTGAACGAAGTCAGTTTAATTATCCAAGATAACACCATCGTCCGCATCACGATTAATGGGAATCGTCCACGCATATATTCTAACGAAGCTCCATCAAACATCATGGTAGATCACCCAGTTACTTTTCCTATGTCGATGATGGACAACTATCGTTCTACTTGATTAAGAATGAAAAGTTTTCACCACAACAAAATGAACACAAAAGATAGACCATGAATAATTTTCTATACGACTTCAACTGCCTGATTCGGCACTCTACCTGGCTCAGGTATTTGAAGACGTACTTTATGTTTTATATAGGTGTGTTGGTTTCTATGTCTTTACATCTCACCCTTTGAAATAAAAGATGCTCCATAAAAAAATGAAAACAAAAGACGATGCAAAAATAAATTGTTGGATGGATTAAGAAGACGAGAAAGGAGTTCCCAAATTGTTGATGGCATATCAAATGACACTTGAGGACTTCATGGCGCTACAAAAGGACTCGATTCAGCATTCAAAATATCATATTAAAAGACAGAGACGCTCTATTGTGGTGATGGATATGATGGTATTTTGTTACGGGTTTGTATTCACTAGTTATTGGTTGCCGCAAATCATGTCTGTCGTTTTATTTTTGTTTATCGCAGTCGTTGGAGGTTCATTGCACTCTCTATTGTTGTTCCCGTTCATAAAGAAAGTGTATCTTACGATCACACTGTGGCAATTGCGCTACTTTTTGAAAAACGACGAGCGATTTCCAAGAAACGTGATTCTAAATATTGATGAAAAAGGTATCAAAATCAACTCCATTCAGGATCAAGTAACTAACCAACTTCAAATAGAGTGGAAGTCGATTGATAAAGTAAGTGAAGATGATGATCATTACTTTCTATATTTTAAAGAAAATGAAGCGATTATCATTCCAAAACAAATCCATGATTTGAATAAAACAGAGCAAATTAAATTACGTCATCTCCTACAAACATATTTAAAAAACATAATATAATTTTAAAAGGAGTATGTTGATGAACATCACAAATCTATAATCTAACTCGACAAGTATTGTGTTAGATATACTAGACTACCTAAATTAAGGATTCATCTAACATGATTAAATAGTAGAAAGGAGCAATGTAATTGATTATAAAGTATCAATTAACGTTCGAGGATTTAATGTCCTTACAGAAAGATCTGATTGAAAACACAAAGTATCATAAAAAAAGACGCAAATTTTTGTTGATCTACACGGAGATTTTAGCATTCTTCTACGGGTTTACATCGATCTTGTATTTTTTACCTAGAACGATTCCCTTTGCAATTTTCTGCTCCATTGCTGTAGCAGTAGGGATTTTGTTCGCTATTCTACTGAGGCCTCTTTTGAAAAAAATGTATCTGCCAATCGCTATGAGACAAGGCAGGTACTTCTTGAAAAAAAATAGTAGTTGGCCGAGAAATGTGACGTTGAATCTTCATGAAGCGGGTATTCATTGGAATTCTGACGATGGGAAATTGAATCGAACACTTAAACTTGCTTGGGAATCGATTGAAAAAGTAAATGAAGATGAAAATCATATCTATCTGTATTATCAAAAATCTGAAGCATTAATTATCCCAAAGAACATATCTGTATTAAGTTTGACAGAGCAAAATGAGTTCAAACAGCTGATACAAAACCACTTGAATATTTCATTTTAAATTATGATTTAAGCAAAAAAACACGATCTAAACAAAATATGAACTGAGCCCTAGAGTTTGGACAGTTTAATAAAAGCACCCTTAACGTATTAAGCTGCTATGAGATGGCTTCGGTATTGTACCGGAGTCATCTTTTGTAGTTTCCATTGTCTTCGTTCGCTATTGTAATAATCAATGTAAGCATCGACCATGGCACAGACCTCATCGAGGTCAGATGCTAATTTATAATCGACATAATCTTTCAAGTGCCCAAAGAACGATTCCATCGGGGCATTATCTAGGCAGTTTCCTCTACGAGACATGGATTGAAGCATTCCCATCTCACGGATGCGTGTTTGATAAGCAGGATGCGTATAATGGAATCCTTGATCGGAATGTATCATGGCTTCCGGGTGTATATTCCCTTGAAGTCGTTCTGCGAGTTTATTCGTTGTATGAAGGACTAGTTCCATATAGAGGCTTGTAGATAGATGATGTGCCATAATTTCACGTGTAGCGACATCCTTCACACAAGAGAGATAAACAGTTTGGCCAGATCCAATACGGAGATAAGTGATGTCTGTGACGAATACCTTACCAGGCTCATCTTGATCGAAACGACGGTTCAAGTGGTTCGGTACAGTCTTATGTTCATATGTCGCTTTAGCGATTTTACGATAAGCGTTCTGCCTACGGATTTTCGTCACGATTCCAAACTTCCTCATGATACGCAAAATACGTTTATGATTCATCGGTCCACCAATAAGATCAAGCATCTCCATGTAAAGACCACGATAGCCGATTTTTCCCTTGTGACGATCATGAACACGTTTTAGAAGTAGGTAGTCCGCATAGTCGCGTTCTTCCCGAAGGGAAACACTATCCGTACGTGCGAGCCAGGCGTAATAACCACTGCGGCTCACTTCAGCGAGCGTACATAGATCCGTCACGAATCGTCCCGATGATTGTTTCCGTAAGACAATATTGATTGCCTGATAGCGCTCAGATGCGGTTAGTTTCGATACTTCGCCTCTCTTTCGAGAGCGTCGAGCTTTTTTAGTAATTCGTTCTCCGCTGTGAGGTACTTGATTCGTGCTTCAGCTTTCGCAAGGCGTCGTTCGACGGAATCATCTTTTTTCGGTCGACCTCCAAGATTTGATTTTCCACGTCTCTCATTCAAGAGTCCTTCTTCTCCATAAATACGATAGGTCTTCCGCCATCGTTTCAACGCTTCGTTCGTTGTTCGCTTACCGATCATGTCCAGGTCAAAGCCGCTTTCCTCAAAGATTTGTATCGGTCGCTTACCAGCTAAATTCTCACGTACAGCGTGAATCTTAAATTCTCCTTTATATTGAATCGTACGATCTGATACCGAGGCTACGTGAAGATTCGCTTCAAGTTGTCTGATTTGATCTGGATTGAAGGTACGTCTGTTCATGAATAATTCTCCCGTCTAAATTGAATAGATACAGTATATCGATATCTTTAAACACAAAAAACCCCGAATGGGGTCTTTTATCAAGTGTTCACCATTCAGGGTTCAGTTCAATATTTTGTTTAGATCGTGTTTTTAATTCATGGTTCACTTAACTTTCATCGTTTTGTTCTTCAGGAAACGTCTTATTCACTAAGAAAGATATGAACGCTCCGGCAGTTGCGAGTACACCTGCTCCTGCTGCTGCAGGAATGAAATATACTGCTAACGCAACAGTACCTATAACGACGACACCTGTGGCAATGGAAGTTAGAGGATCAAAGATTGGATCTGGAGAAGTCGTGGGTAACGGTGATGGTTGCACTTTATCGTTTTTAATCACGACTGTAATAGTAATCTCTAGTAACAACTTGTCTCGCGTTAAACTGACTTCAATTTCTTCACTAAATACTTTAAGATCAAGAGTCAATTCATTTCCATTTACTACCATAGATGCTGCTAGAGTACCGTTATCTGCCGATAGAGTAATATCTTTCAAGAAATTGTCGTAGTCTTCGATTTGTTCTACCGTTAAACTTGTAACATTTTCTCCAAGAATGGCTTCTGCATTTAAATTTGCCTGACCATTTTTAAAATTAATTAACGAATATTCAGAAAGTCCTGGCATGACTACAGTAGTGGCAGCTTCTACAAATACTTCATAGAAAGGTCCTGCGGTAACTCGATAACGTTGGTTAAACTTAAAGTCAATTTCAAATAAATTGATGGGAGATTCATTCAAAAGCGGTATTTTTGAGCCGATTTCTTTAAACTTATTATATAAAGCTCGATAAGCTAATGGATCTTCGTTAGGATCAATAGGTTCAATTTGATCAGATTTATCAACAGAAGCTTGTCCATTATCTCGATCAGACTTGATATTATTATCAATTTCGATAAGCCCTTCACCACTACCAAGTGAGATTGTTGAAATCTGATCGAATGCCCAGTTTTTAGGTAGTGGATATCCGAGATTTCCGCTAAATCCATTGGACATTCCGCTCACGAAGCTAGTAACTGCTAATCCATTATCGGATACGCTAATGCAAACACTTCGTGGGCCATAAACTCCGACTCGATATTTTGCTCCAAGGTCTTTTAGTTTTTGATTGATTCCCTCAAAGTGTGGCATAATATTGTCGATAATTTGATAACCTAGTGCATCAAAATCCACAGCGAAGTAAATGATAGTATCTTTTTTGAAACCATAGCTGTTGGCCGCCTGATAAGCTTCTTCTGCCGCACTCATACCTTGTGCGTAACTAAAATCTTCAACTCGTGATCCTTGAGTTTGGAAAATTGGAAAAACAGTCAATCCAGCATCGAAAATAGCATCCAACTCTCCGGGTTGGATTTTTTTATTTAGTCCACCGGGAACATTGGATAGATAGCGACCGATAGTTTGATAGCCAGCGTTCTTCAATGTCTGTGCGCGAGCTGACGTTACTTCAGTAATACAATCACTGGCTGTTCCACGTCTTGTGGGATCGCCAGAGCTCACGAGTAATGAAAGCCATGTTTGTCGACCAACTAACCCGTCTGAAGTTAATCCTACAAAATTTTGAAATTCTAGTACTTTCGTTTGTACTGCTGAACTAAATGAACTGTCAAAGGCGCCTGTATCAAAGTTATTTACATACATCGCATATTGAAGGAATTTTACGAAAACCCCAGTATCACCAATGGAGAGATTCGGAAGACGGTCTCTCGTAGTTGGACCGACGGAGCCGGTTTGCTGGGATGCAGAAATACCTTGTTCTGTTTGAATACCGTAGATGAGAGCCCGGTTGGTGCCTCTTTGATACTGGCCATCAGCAGGTTGCACCCCTGATGTAGTGAAATAATGGTAGTTCAAGTCGCGTTGCATTTCTTGAATTTTTACATCCCCACCCGGTGTGAGGCGGTATGCATCCATTGTTAAAAGTGCTTTGAAAATGTAATCGTATACTTTTCCATCACGTACAGGTAATCCTGCGTCTGTTTGAAGATTAATAATCGCTTGTCGAGTAAGCTCGGTAAATGAACCGTTAAATGCGCCTGGACTATATCCTTTACACCAACATGCTCCCTGCAAGATCCGAACAATTCTTTGTCCTTTTGTATCTGTTGGGACACGTCCTAAAACCATTTCTCCCCACCGCTTGTATTCAGCAGCTGTTAAAGGGCCAAAACTATCGCTTGTTGAAGTAATACCAAGTTCCAGTTGTAAGGCTCGAGTGAGAGAATACATTGTTGACCAACCCGTTTTTCCATTTTCCGGTGCGGGTGTGTACCCTGCTCTATTTCCGTAAGTACTGTTTAAATACTCCTGAACTTGTAACACCATTGGATCCATCATAATTCCTCCTTTTGTTTTATTCGTTTGTTTATGCTGTCTTACACTGTCTTTATATCTTAAGGATTCAAACTGTAAATGATATTTTTAATTTTTTTCTCAATATAATGATTTAATTTCCTAGAAACTATACTGTGGCTGTTGATTGGTTCAAAGTTATTTATGATTTAGACGTACAACTATTTTTTCGAGACGATCAGAAGATCTCCCACGTAAATAAAGTGAGAAGATAGATCATTCCAATCCATGATTTGTTTGACACTGATCTGATGTTTTTGAGAAATACTCCATAGAGTGTCTCCAGGCAAAATTTTGTATGAATTGATGGATTTTTTAGAGGCGTTTGTATCATTCTTTTTCTTTAGCTGTTTCTGATGAGCTACAATCTGAGCTACTTTTTGACCAGCTTTTTTGAGTACGCTATCATCTCGTAATTTTTTAATATCGATGAACGAATCCATAAAACCGCCTTCAATCAAGATTGAGAGTGCATTCGTTTCTCGAAGAATGTGAAAATTTGCGGATTTAACACCACGATCTTGAAGAGAGTACGCTTGGAGTAATCCTTTTTGAACTTCTTTAGCAAGATTACGATTTGTCGAACTAGCATTTGGATGCACATATGTTTCTGTTCCAGTCCAATTACCCCAGGACCCGTTGTTTGCATTGTGATGAAAAGAGATGACTAAATCTGCGTTCCATGAATTGGCATCATCTGTCCGCTTTTTCAATGAGACGTCCGTGATGCCAGTAGAGTCATCTAATCGTAGTAGCTGTACATTCTCATATTTTTCTATTTCAGATATAAAGGATAATAGGACTTTATTATTAAAGTTCCATTCGTATTCTCCATCAGGTGATCGTTTTCCTGGAGTAGAGTTATTCCCTCCATGTCCAGCATCAATTGCGATTCTTAGCATAGCTGTTCCTCCTCTTTCGTTTTGATCGTACCTTAAGCGTTATATCTAATTTTTTTTAAATGTAAATAGAATTGTTATGATCTATCCTTTTCAATGCCCTAAGAAAATAATTTAGCGCAAAAATGTACTACATATGTCACTTATCAAAATTGATGAACGGGATACGATTTTCCGTGGTTACTTAATTTGATGTTGTTTACATAAGAAAAAAATTTGATATAAATGATTACTATCTCGTTTTGAGAAGGAGGGTTAACGAAGAAGGGTGCAAGAAAATGCCAAGGGAAATGAAGAAATCATAAAGCGCGATGATGTTCTTGAAAAAAATTAGTAATAGAGGAGGACAAGTATCAGATGACTGATAAAATAGTCACTCGTATTCGAAATCCCAAAGTACTCGTTGGAGTTATTTCGGGAGTATTGATGATTTTAGTCAACTTTGAAGTTATCAGCATAGATTTATCTAATCAAATAAGCGATTTAGTAAATGCTATCTTAAGTATTGGTATTTCGATTGGCATATTTGCTAATCCAGAAAGTCACGTAAAGGATGATCAAGCAAATTATAATCAAGAATAAAATAGTAAAAGGCCTTCTCAAATTTAGAGAAGGCCTTTTACTATAACTAAGTTCAAAAAACATCAAGATAGTCCGAACGTCCACAATGAGAACATACCTGTGTATCTAAAGAGACTAAATTACATAACTCACATCGTGCTTTACCTATTCGTTGATCGTCTATAATCATATCCACATAGTCGTCCAAAATACGAATTGTTGCATCAGATACTCCGGAGATAGGAAGAACATCAAATTCATGTTTGAATAAATTTTCTTGATCAACTTTCAATTCTTTACCTGAAACTTGTTTGAGGAACGACTCCCACCAATCATGACCATGATAATCACCATGATAATTGGTATGATCTCGTACATATATGGAAAGAGCGTCTTGTTTAATTTTTATTCGCATGACTTACTCCTCTTAACATAAGAATTAGGTCTTAGCGTATCACTTTGACCCCAGGGCTACTTCCATAATTTATAGATGATCGGAAGAATAGTCAAATAAAAAAGGAGTATTCGCTAAAATAAAATTAATCGTCTCCAGAAACACTGGATAAAAAAATTAAGATTTATCAAAATACTGCTCCATAACAACCTTTCTGAGTTTATTTCTAAATTTAATAATTCGTTGATTAGCAGATTGCCTAGTAATTGTATGCTTATCCGCATACTTTTGAATGCTAAATTCTTTTCTATTTATTAACGACTGCAACATCTCTTCTTCTCCAGAATCGGTTGCTGATAAAACAATTGATTCTAGTTCAGAGTTCAATATTCCATTCAACGAATCATCAGGAATAGAAAGAAAATTTTCTAAAGTAAAATCTGGATTTTTAAAGGGGGCATCCATTGAAATTTCAATACTCTGATTTTTCTTTGAAAATTTTGAATATGTTACATCACGAACACCTTTTTGAAGCCTAAAATATAAATACGTAGTAAAGCTAGTACCGATTATATCGTCATATTTTTCATAAGCTCGCCACAATTCAAGATATAGTTCTTGTAAAAAATCTTCTTCCTCTACTTTGTTAAAGTAAAATTTGTTATTGGATTTCCTCATCACACTTGTTACCAAAGGCGTGAATTCAACGAAAACTTCCTCGAAAGTCATTTCACAGCAATTACCATTGGAAAAGCGAATTGTTTTTCTCATAAATGTCCTTCTTTCATTGAAAAAAATTAAATACATGAAAAATTGGAAAATATCACATATTTTTTTAGGATTATAATGTATATTAGAACACATGTTCGTTTTTAAAACAAAAAATAAGAACTCAAGTTCTTGTTTTAAGTGTGTTGATGGATCACAGCGTACCGCTCTGTCTGATGGAAAGGGACCGCAAGCCGTCCTGTTTCCGTACTCTAGCTCGCTCCTCGTCGGCGCAAGGGCCATCAAAAAAAGACGCTGCCGTTCCTCATCTTCCTCCGCGTTTTGCTCAAAGCAAGCTTTTCGCTCGCGGGCTCCGGAAGCCTTTGTCCCGGTGCGCTATTCGCTTTTTTTGATCTTTCCCTGCGGTCACCCTTGCCCCGTCTCGCGACGCTCGCTGCGTTCCCGTCAACAGGACGGCACCGTGTCGCACTGCATCTCACTCGCGAAAGGAGCTTTTTCATGAAACTGACCAAACTCGTTGAAATCACACGTATCCGCCAAGAGGTCCGAGAACCTGATGTCGCCCTTGAGACGACGCATATCACGTCTCCAGAAGACGCCTTTCTTGTTGCTAGACGCTTCATTCAGGACGATGACCGTGAGGTATTCCTAGTCATCCTGCTCAACACGAAGAACCGGGTCATCGCCGTTCACCGGGCGCATGTCGGAAGCATCAATTCGAGCATCATCCATCCCCGTGAAATCGTGCGTCCATAAGGACTCTCAGAAAATCTGCTCTCGCAAAGCAGTAGGGAAATATCTCAGAGCGTTACCCTATCATCAGCCAACTTATCCGAAAGGGAAACTAGACGGGGAGTGTAGCATGTTGGAAAAGCCATGAGTTGTCTAATTACCAAGACACGACTGAATGGCGAGATGAAAACGTGAATAAGGATGAAAGCTAAACTGCCTGAATGATAGTTCGAGGTAGACCACGGGGACTTACAGCGGGAGGTAATGATATACGCTGTACGGGATTTGCATTATTCTTAAAGATTTCGAGAATAATGACGGGATACAATTCCGACCAACTTCCATATAGAAGATAAAGAGCGAAAGTCACATCCGACATCACGTAAGCGAAGTTTCTGAAAGTCTAAATGGAGATTACCTAAGTCGGAATGCCAAACGGCTATGACATTATGTGTCTGAAAATCTGATATGGTAACGGAGCTTCCGTAGTAGTCCGAGATAGGGAAAGCCTATTACATGGCGAAGGGAAGCAGTTTATCTAGCTTAATACCAAATTGGGAAGGAGCGTGAGGCTCTATGAGAAATCCAAAAGTAGTATTAAACAATTTATCTTCCAACGCAAGAGACGAGGAATACACGTTTCAAAGATTATATCGAAACCTGTATAACACAGAATTTTATCTGGATGCCTATGCGAAAATCTATCCTAACAGGGGTAGCAACACCAAAGGTATTGATGATGACGCCATTGATGGAATGAGTTTGGAGAGAATCGAAAAGCTAATTGAAAAACTAAAAAACCAGAGTTATCAACCAAAACCAGCACGAAGAGTATACATCCCGAAAAAGAATGGAAAACCTAGACCACTAGGCATTCCTTCTTTCGAGGATAAATTGGTTCAAGAAGTAGCTCGCAGAATACTGGAAAGTATTTATGAACCGCAGTTTTCAGACAATTCACATGCCTTCAGACCAAATAGAAGCTGTCATACTGAGTTAGTACAAATTAGAAACACATTTACTGGTACTAGATGGTTTATCGAAGGTGACATAAAGGGCTTTTTTGACAGCATCGAACACCACACGCTAATAAATCTTTTACGGAAAAGAATCAAAGACGAAAAATTTATTAATCTTATTTGGAAGTTTCTTCGAGCGGGATACGTGGAAAAATGGGAATTTCACAAAACATATAGTGGAACCCCACAGGGCGGGATCATCAGCCCTATTCTCTCGAACATTTACCTAAATGAACTAGACCGTTACATTGAAAAATATTCACTTCAATATAACAAAGGTAAAAAGAGAACTCACAATCTCGAGTACCACAATCTAGCATCCAAAATAGGATACCGCAAAAGAAAAAACAAGAGTGAATGGGAAGAATTAAACGATGAAGAAAAAGCCATAAGACTAAACGAAATAAAGTCCCTTTATGAGCAGTTACAAACCCTAGATAGTAAAAACCTATTTGACCCAGAGTACCGCCGGATGAAATATGTAAGATACGCAGATGATTTCCTAATTGGTGTAATCGGAAGCAAAGAAGAGACTGAACAAATAAAGCAAGACCTAACAACTTTCCTAGCGAGCGAACTAAAACTCGAACTCAGTGCTGAAAAAACATTGATAACACACAGCGAGAAAAGCGCCCAATTCTTAGGGTATGACATCCGTGTCGTCAGAGATTGGCATAGAATGAAAATGCCGAACGGAACTAAGAAAAGGAAATTTAACTTTCAAGCAAAACTTTTCGTACCACATGAAAAATACCTCAAAAAACTCATTGAACTAAAAGCATTAAAAATATGCAACAACAATGGATGGAAACCTGTGCATCGCCCGTATCTAATTCACAACGATGACTTGGAAATACTACGCACATACAATGCAGAGATAGAAGGTCTGTACAATTACTACCGACTGGCAAGTAATGTACATGTACTTCAATCCTTCCGACAAACCATGAAATACAGCATGATTAAAACCTATGCGAACAAATATAAAAGTACCGTGAGCAAAATCATCAATAAATTCAGTATCAACAAAAATTTTGGTGTACGGTACGAAACAAGGGAAGGCTCTCGCATTGCGCATTTTACCGAACAACGTATGGAAAAAAATACGGAGATTAAAAGCAATACAGTAGATATAATCGGGCAAACGTTAGTGTATAGTGGCAGAACAAGCTTGATAGACCGTCTTTTAGCTGAAAAATGTGAATGGTGTGGTAAAAAGAACGTACCGCTTGAAATGCACCATGTACACAAACTAAAAGACCTAAAAGGCAAAAAGCAATGGGAACAAAAAATGATTGCAAGACGGAGAAAAACCATTGCGATGTGTGTAAAATGCCACCTCGATTTGCATAATGGGAAGTTAGATTAGATAAATGGAAAGCCGTATACCCCGAGAGGGGTACGTACGGTTTGGAAGGGAGTTCCTGAAAACCGACTTAAGTAATTAAGCAAGGCGTCGGGTTCTTACCTTACTTTAAGTCTGCCATCCTTAACAACGCGACATCACTCATTGTCAGCCATCAGAGCATCCGAGCGGTGACCCGCATCCATCACGGGAAGACATCGAGGTGACCGAACGACTCGTCGGCGCCGGAGAAGAATACGTCAGCCTGAAAGTACAAGATGTTCTGTAAAGGGATAATAGAGCGTAGACGGACGGGATATAACCTCGTCCTGTCTGCGCGCGAGGGCATGGACGAAAAACGATGACGTTTTTCTTTTGAGAGAGCGCAAGCGAGTAAGGAATGGATTCGTCCCGAATCCAAGGACAATGAGAGACCCGCAGTGGAGTACATGAAGGTTTGAGGAGAGATAGCTGATCGAAGTGAATCGATCCTCCTGTAGATAGGTAGTGATCTTCTTTCTACTTGATGTACAACACAAGAAGAATTTTCGGGCTCGTGCGTGAGGCTGTAAGCTGCACGCAGCAACATCCTCATCGCACCGCTGCCCTCCTGTCGGAACGATAACGAGAGCTGCACATCGCTTGCGCAAGGCATCTCTACGTTCCTGTTCCTTACGACGGAAGGCACGGAGCGTATTAAAATCAATTACAAGAAAAGTAGATTTAGTTTTCTTAAGAATAATATCTCTTTGAAAAAAATCCTCAAAAATCATCTTACTTAATTCAATTAATTGATGTACTGGATAGATTCAATCAAATTTATTTATATAATATTCACAGTAATAGATAAGTCTAAATCTGTAGTTAAGGTGTTTTTTGTTTTTTTACGTATTCAATTGCGGATTCGATATTAATAAAACCATTTCCATATTCTGATGTTTCACCCAAAGGAACTGCAGTTTTAGTTAAAGCTTCTTTAATTTTTATATTAGAAAGAGTAGGGTCATATTCCTTTAGTAAAGCAGCGCTTGCAGCTACGAAAGAAGCTGCAATAGAGGTACCATCAATAAAAGTATATTTATTGTCCAATGAGGTAGTTAAAATATCTTTTCCAGGCGCCATTAAGTCAATTTTACTTCCAATACTCGATTGAGACCATCTTTTGTTATCTTTTTTGACTGCACCGACACTTATTACTTCATTATATTTTGCAGGATAAGCAATATTATCGCCTTTTTCCTTGTATCCTAAGTTTCCAATGGCAGAAATCAATATTATCCCATTTTCATTTGCTTTTTTTATCCACTTTTCAAGTTCACTATTAGATTCGAGACTGCCTAGACTCATTAATACAATATCAATATTGTGGTTTATCGACCACTTCAGTCCTTTAATGACATCCCCATAATCTCCACTTTTATTATCATTCAAAACTTTTAATGAATATACATCAGATTTAGGAGATATACCTGTAATACCTATGTTATTTTTTTGAGAATTGATAATTCCTGCTAATTGAGTTCCATGCCCGTTTTTATCTATATTACTTGTTTCTTTAGTGAAGTTTATACTTTGTTTTATATTTAAATCTCGGTGCTTATAGTCTATACCAGTATCCAATACCGCGATTGAAACTCCTGTTCCGTCAAGCTTGTAATTATTTTTAAGTTCACTGATTCTAAGGTTATTAATGCCCCATTGATCATTCTTTACCTTTTCAATTTTATTTTTCTTATTTTCTTCTACTAAAAAAAATACTCCAATTATTAAAATGAGAATAAGTATGGTGGTTATTATTTTTTTTTTCATAGCATCACATCATCCTTAATATTTAAAAAATCACTTATAAGCTCAAAACATGAGCAAATAAGTGATTTTTTGTTTATTCAAAACATGAGCCATAAATAGCTCCAACACTAAATATCTCTAACAATGCACCAACAGTATCAGGTGCAGATTTTTTAGCTGCAGTTTTAACAGCGATTTTGATAGCTGCTGATTTAGTAGCTTTAAACTTACGTGCAGAATTATATGAACTAATTAATGTTTTTGCAAACGTCTTAGCACCACCAGCTGTTTTAATGACAGCTTTTAATTTTGTGATTTTAGCAATAGGGAATGCATTACTAAGAATCGCGATACCGATAGCGGAAGCACAAGTAATAGCTCCAAATGCTACTACATCTCCTTCTTGTTTCACTACAATTCCATCAGAAACATTATCTTGTAAATATTCTACAACCGCTTCGTCACCTTCGTTAATTACTTCTTTTGGAAGATCTTCTACTGCAGCTAAAACTTCAATTAAGTCATTTGTTTGTTCCTCGGTAATATATGTATTGTTTTCAACAGCTGCTTCTTCAAGAGCGGCTTGATCTGGATTGGATGCGGCCACGCTTCCTACAGCAGAAAAAATAAGAACACCTGAAAGAATAGAACTAATTAGTTTTTTGTGAAACGACATAACAAAAACCTCCATTTTTATTTAAATTTACCAACGGAGTAAATGATAAACATAAATTAGCAGAAAGTAAATAGTTACTTTCTGCTAATTTTGAATCTCCGTAGTTCATAAAATAAATTCAAAGAGGTTATTTTAATAATCTCAATTATATGACCGAGCTTTAAAAAATTCGATGATTGGAAGAATAATCAGAGATAATGCAAATAATATTATAAGTTCGATTTGGGGATTACCATTCATTAATTTATCAAAGCAAATGAATAGAAAAATTAATATCGTTAAAATTTTATAACTAATTAACGAACTTTCTGTAGTGACTTTTTTTCCTAGTTCATCATCAGGAATCAGTTTTTCATCTTTCCCTGACTTAGACCATGTAAAGTAAGAGAAGAAAACGATCAATAATAATGCTAGCTGTATTATCGAGAAGAAAGTAATGTTTTTTTCAATTATCATACTTGCAATCAATGCACTAATCACTATCACAAAAGAAATTAAAAATATAATTGTTTTATTTTTTTTATTCATAGATATTCTCCTGTTCGAATAGAAATAAGGTGTCAATACGTGTTTTTAATACTTCAGAGATTTTAAATGCTAATTGTAATGTAGGATCGTACTTATTGTTCTCGATAGCGTTAATTGTTTGGCGGCTTACATTGCATAAGTGTGCCAGTTCACTTTGTGATACACCCAGTTCTTTTCTTTTAAATTTTATAATATTTTTCAATCGTGTCCCTCCAACAAATATGTCAAATACTTTTTACTTTTTACAAGTTAAATACTAATATTTTTATTTTGGTATGTCAAATACTTTTTACACTTATTTTTTATTTAATATTAGTACTTTTTAATTTTTAGTACGAAAATCTTAGCCCTCTTTCTTTTAGATAACGACTAGCAAGCAATGAATAATGGATTTATCTCAAATCTAAGAGCAAGACGTATGTGCCGATTTTTTAGGAGAGTATATTTAATATTTTGGGAATGAGGAGTGGTTGAATGGATAGATGTCAGATCTAGATTGATTTTTATTTAGATATTTCTATTTGATCTTTCTATATTAACGTACGAAAATCGTGCGCATGTATGAGATTGTAGTCTGTATGTAGCAACTCCTCATCGCACCGCTGCCCTTCTGCTGGACCGATAATGAGAGCTGCACATCGCTTGCGACGGAGGACACGGGGCGTTTTATAGAATTCTAAAAAGAAAAATAAAAGGTAGGATTAAAAGGTAGGATTTAGTGGAAGGAATGGCATACTAAAGAAAAGAGTCTTGTCCACGTATAAGATCATCGTTAGCGCTTCGGTAGTGAATGATGTATCTCATGCCAGGAAGTCTAAAAAAGGAGAAACCATATATGAACTTTGATGGATCGACTGATGTATTAGGTACAGCACTTACGAATGTCCATCTACTTTACCTCGTCCCGATTGCATTCGGACTTTTCTTATTGATCGACTTCTTGTTTACAAAAGAAAAGAAGAGCTTTTTGAGCCGGACCGGTAAGGTATTATTGGTTCCATTCATTCTGATCGTAGGTGTACTTATTTATCTCTATTGATTCGATGTGCGTAGGAAGAATGATTATTTTTATGACAGAAAAGATATCGGAAAAGGTCGTTTTTTTGGCTTTGCATGGAAAATCAACTATATATTGCGTCGTAACATCTACGTTATTGCGCATAACATCTCGCTTATTTTATATAAGGCAATTCGTAAACACTCTCGATTCGTCCTATGCTGTGATCAAGAAAATAGCGAGGAGCGGAGTATATGAGTGTGCTAGAGATGTTTGATATGATTGATCCCAACAAAGAACAGATAGAGGAAAAGCTGGAGAAGGTAACATTAATTGATGCTCAGATTCGGTTCGTGCGAGAAGTAGATGGTTCGATTGAGCATGTGACATGGTTCATCGATGTCGATCGATTGACAGATTTCATACAGACACATTTCATCAAGCAGACCTTCTAAGGTCTGTTTTTTTATGGGGATATATATTCATTTTCAATCAAAGGCATGGAGGTATGTTCTTCAAATTATGTAAAGAATATAAGGGATGAATGCCTGTATTTCCTACTTTGAAGCTATACAGAAGGAAGGGATGAAATCAATAAGTCAGAGGTAGACATTACGATATAAGAAGAAAGTTGTGCCTTACATTGAAAGCATCAGGTTGAAATCGACTCAAGAAATGATTAGAAAAGAACTTATTAAAAATAAATGGAAATTACGATGAGAAATTAGTTACAGCATATAGTATATGCTCAAATAATTCATTTAAGTAATCGATGGTAATTGATTTGCTAATTAAGAACTAATGTTCTATTATTTAGTTAGTAATCTCTGACCTTTTCGTTTTTTGAACAGCTTTAAAAATACAAAGTTCGTTTCGGAGGTAGAAAATGTATTTAGCTTTTAATTTAAAAACAGAAGATGACTACAGTAATTGGTTCACTCATGGTAAAAGAATATATGAAAATCAAAAAGTCACAATAAAAGACAGTTTATCAAGTTATTTATATAACGGAACTAGCACTATAAATGGAAATAGCCTAGAAAGTGATTGGTTTCCACAACTCGATAACATAGATGTTTTCTTATCGCATTCTCATAAAGATGAAAAAGATGTTATTGCTTTTGCCGGATGGTTAAATGATGTTTTCGGATTGAAGGTTTTTATTGATTCCTGTATTTGGGGGAATTCTGAAGAATTATTAAAGTTAATTGATGATAGATACTGTTTCAACGGAAAAAGAGGATCTTATGATTACAATTTACGGAATTATTCGACAAGTCATGTTCATATGATGCTTTCAATGGCTCTTACAAAAATGATTGATCGATCAGAAATAGTTATTTTCTTTGAGTCTGAAAATTCTGTACAAAGAATTTCCAAAGAATCTTTTGATGTCACTAAATCTCCTTGGATTTACAGTGAGTTAGTGATGACGAATTTAATTAGACGAAAAAAACCGATGAGAAGTTACAGTTTAATAGAAAAGCGTGCATATGTTGAGGCGAGTAGCCTCAATATTGCATATGACGTAACTGACTATTTAAATAAATTACTTCCTTTAGAAAAAGAAAATTTAGATTT
Organism: Exiguobacterium sp. QJM3NY_9; assembly: GCF_056173545.1. Taxonomy (NCBI): domain Bacteria; kingdom Bacillati; phylum Bacillota; class Bacilli; order Caryophanales; genus Exiguobacterium; species Exiguobacterium sp. QJM3NY_9. The sequence goes on from NZ_JBWBUX010000002.1 coordinate 53,401, forward strand.
ATGGATAAAACAGAAAATGGAGTTTAAAACTAGAGTCCATTCTTTAGATCTTTTATACGTGCAGTACCGTAAGGCAGATGAGGTATTGTTAGGCTGATAAAAAATATAAAGCGTCAAAAGATTAATTTTTTTATGGGAAAAATTAAAAATTATGTACAACTAATGATATTTAATAAGGAGAGGATTGATCTTGGAATATTCAAGAGAAGTAAAAAGATTTTTACGAGAATATGTCAAATCTATACAGGATTCAAATGCAGCGGTCTTTGCAGGAGCTGGATTATCTCGTCCAGCTGGATTTGTAGATTGGAAGGAACTACTAAAAGATGTTGCGGAAGAAGTAGGCTTAGATATCGATCAAGAAGATGATTTAATTACTTTGGCTCAATATCACGTAAATCAAACGGGCGGGAGATCAAAAATAAATCAAATCTTAATAGATGAATTCACAAAAAAATCACGTCCTACAGTTAATCATAGAATTCTTGCTAAACTTCCAATTGAAACATATTGGACAACAAATTACGATCAGTTGCTTGAAAGGAGCTTTGAAGAGGAAGGGAAGTTAGTAGATAAAAAGATATCTTCTGAGAATCTAAGCCAGACTGTTAGAGGAAGCGACGTTACACTTTATAAAATGCATGGGGATAGTTCATTACCTCATGATGCTGTTCTAACAAAAGATGATTACATGGACTATGATAAGAAACGACTACTCTTTAAAACTGCACTTCAAGGTGATCTTGTCTCAAAAACTTTTCTGTTTATCGGATTTAGTTTTGACGACCCTAATCTTGATCAAGTGATAAGTCGTATACACAGTTTACTTAATCAAAATCGTAGAACACATTATTGCTTAATGAAAAAAATTGATCAGTCATACTATGCTACTAAAGACGAATTCGATTATGCAAAGGTTAAGCAAGAACTGAAAATGCAGAATTTGAAGCGGTACGGAATTGAAGTATTACTTGTTGATGAGTACCAAGCTATTACGCATATCCTCCAAGCTATCACACTATTGATAAACCGGAAAAATATCTTTGTTTCGGGAAGCGCTAAAGTGTATGGTGATTGGTCCGAGGAAGAAGCTTTTAAATTCAGTACTAAATTAAGTAAGGAGCTAATAAGAAATAACTATAATCTCGTTTCAGGGTTTGGTTTAGGAATAGGAAGTTGTATTATTTCAGGGGCATTAGAAGAAATATATAGTGGACATTCCGAGAAAGTCGAAGATAGGCTGATCAGCAGACCATTCCCGCAAGTTACAACAGGTGATATAGCTCAAGCTAAATTATGGACGCAATACCGAGAAGATATGTTGTCAAAAGTAGGTATAGCTATCTTTATCTTTGGTAATAAAGAAGAAAAGGGAGAAATTGTTGATGCAGATGGAATGATAGAAGAATTTGATATTTCAATCAGTAACCATGTGATTCCAATTCCAATAGGCGCTACTGGTTTTACGTCTAAAAAATTGTTGGATAAAATCGAAGAAGATTTCGAAAAATATGTTCCTGTCGAGGAACTACGTCCTTTATACAAAAAACTACACGAAAAATTATCTCCTGAGGAATTAATAGATATAGTTTTAGCTATATTAAAAAAGTTAACTGCAGATTCATAACTATATAAAGGAGATTAGAAAATGGCTAGAAAAACATTTATCTCGTATAAATATTCTGAGTCAAGATTACTTAGAGATGAAATTGTTAAATCATTAAAAGATGACGCTAAGTATTACACTGGAGAAACCAGTATTTCTCCTAACATGTCTAATCAATCAACTGACTATATAAAGAATAAATTAAAAGACATGATTTATTCTACTTCGGTTACTATTGTTATTATCTCTCCGAACATGAAGTCTAGTAACTGGATTGATTGGGAAATTGAATACTCCCTTAAGCGTATAAAAAGAGGTGATCGAACTTCAGGAGTTAATGGGGTTTTAGGCGTAATTATGAAGAGAAATGGTGGCTATGAATGGTTTAGAAATCAAGTGAGTAAAAGAGATGGGCATACATCATTCGTTACAAATGATGATTACTTATATGAAATTATAAAGAAAAATAGATTTAACGAGGTTAGACCAACTTATACTTGCGAAGAGTGTATGACAGTTAATTCTTTAACCGGATCGTACATTAGTTTAGTGAGCGAGGATGATTTTTTAAAAAATCCTGAGTTTTATATCGAGAATTCGTACAGTAAAAGTAAAATAGAGTCAGAATATAAAATTTTCAAAAAAAATATCGTTTAACTAAACGTCGTCAGTGCAATGAATGATATTGCATTGACGACGTTTTTTATGGTCTGTGTCCTAAACAATATTTTGTAGTCCTTTTAACGGCTGCGAAAATCCTGTTCCGGTACATTGAAGTGGCGCGTCACGATTTGTCGGACCTTTTCTAAGTCACGATCTTCCGTCGAAATCATTTCGTCGTACCATGCCTTTTCAAGTACTTGTTCGGTCTCCTTACTTACAACTTCTGTGTTCAGGATGTGATGGTACGGTCCCATTGCATCATCGAGGACGCGGAAGTGTTGGCTGATCGGTTCTTCGCCCGGGATGACAAGCGTATAGGCGACGGTCTCATGTTCGTCAAAGTCACGGTCGTTGGCTTTCGCGAACGGTTCGAAGAAGTCTGTCGCTCCATGGACGAGCATCATCGGTTCGTCAAAAGACGATAGATCTTGCTGCGTGTCCTGCTTAGCGATGCTCGTCAGATAAGCACCGACGTCTTCCGGTGAATGTTGTATGATTTGCTCCAGCCGTTCGGCTAACGGTAATCCGTGTTTGGTGATCTGTGCAATCTGTTCGATGTACTCAATCATTTTAATCGGTGATGCTTCGCGTTCCAGAATTTGCTCCTGCTCGAGCGAAGTATAAATTTCCCGGATGAAATGACCGGATGTCTGATGGACTTCGTGCAACAGGTCTTCTTTATCGCGCAAGTCTCTCCCTTGCGTCCAGTTGGCGAGATACGACAATGAAAACTCATCCGTCGGAAAACCAAAGTGCGTCGCGACCGTGTAGGCGACCATCTCCGCTTGGAATTCCTTCTCGTGCGGATTCAACTCGATTCCGCGTTCTTCATTCCGTTCCAAGTTATGCAGATTGGCATGCGCGAGTTCATGAATCAGGACTGTCACGTTCTCGATGTCCGAGTTTCGGTGATTTAAGGCGATCGCGTTCAGTTCTGGATAAAAGCATCCTTTTGCCGTACCAAGCTCGTTCAGTGGCTGGTCGAGTATTTTCACGTCTTGTGTCTCGGCAATCCCGTTCAATGCGCGGCGAAATGATTCCGCCTCACGAATTGAACCGTTCCGATGATACGAAGCAAACAGCTCGGAGACTTCGAGTCCCTTCTCACGGGCATCGGTCTGCGTGTACTCGAAGACGTGACCAATTTTATAGTACATCGCTTTCCGTGTCGGAAGAGCACCTTCCTTTGCGCGCTTTTGTTCTGTCTTCGTCGCATCCTTCCATGCCACCCAATCCGTCTCTCGTTTGATGAACGTAACGGGGGAGGGGACGAAAATCTTGATCCCTTTCTCTCCTTTTTGGACCTGGACACCTTGCTTCTCCCAGTACGCATAGGAACCGACGGCACGGGCGCCTTGGAACTGTTCCTCGATCAACAGCATGTTCCGAGTCGAGTAGCGGTGGAATCGGCTCATGAAGTCTAGATGTTCCTTGATGCTCTCCTGACTGACGAAGTGAGAAGCGAGCTGCGTCTCCATCTTGTCGGTCAATGCTTGTACTTCCTTCTGATAATCCTCACGTGTTTTCTTCTTGTATGCCATGTGTCTCACGCTCCTTCATACAAAACGGGCGAATCAGCAGCACCTTCGAAATCTTCTAGTTCCTGCAGAACAATCGGATCGGCAGCGAGTCGATCCAGTAGTAGATGACGACGATCACGTGATACCGGTAGCAACAACAGAGGCTCTTCTTGCAGGATCTCAAGGAACGAATATTCGTCATATGAGACAGGGATGTCGTATCGCGCTTGATGAATCAAGACTGTGACGTGGGTCGGTTGCAGTTCGAGAAACGTTGCGAGTGTGAAAGCTTCCAGTCGTCTCATTTGTGGGTCATCCTTTCCTCATCCGAATGCTTATGTTGCTTTCGTTGGTCAATCCGTGATTTGACGGCCGTCTCCGCTGTCTCAAGAAACGAAGGACGGTATTCTGTCGTCGGGATGATATCCTCGATGCTTTCCGTCTGCATTAAGGCTTGCACCAGTTCAATCAATACTTGTGTTTGAAGGTCTGTCTGTTGGACGCTCTTTCGTAACGGAAAGAGACTTTTTGTGATTTGTTCATCCCAGAACGTGGTCAATTCTTGTTCGATCTGTTTTGATACGGAACGACTGATATAGTTCAAATCCCATTGCTTCTTGATCATCTCTTGATAGTCACGGATGATGTGATCGATTGCCGGACCAATCCCGGACAGTCGTTCCCGCTCACGATACTCCTCTAAAAATTCAGCGGTCACGGGACTCATTCGGACTCGGACTTGCTTCGTCTCTTCCATTCCGGTTCACCTTACCTTTCGTATTGGACTTCCTGTTCGAGTTGTTCAAACGCACGTTGATTCTTGATGTGGTCCCATTCATCGTTCATGTGTCGTCCGATTCGATAGAGCGTCTCTTGCATGATCCGTTCACGTCGAAAAGCCGACTGGATTCTTTGTTTGGGTTCGGATGCAGCTTTCTTCGCAAGTTTCTGAGGTGGCTTGGACGACTCACGTATCTCGGACAGGACGGCATTTCCCATCCGTGTGTAGAGATCCTGTTCTTTCGTCTTTCGATAAGCCGATGCTTGGGATGCCGATCCATAACTCCGCTCGTAGAATGCGACCTCGGTATCGAGTTGTTGTTTAAATTCGCTATGCTCTTTCTCGAAGTAGGTCGCAAGATACGTGTCAGTAAATTGATTGAGTGAAGGACGCAGTTCGTGCATGCCGTTCATGTTGTAATACCACTGCCGCTTGTCGTCCGGTAATTGTTTCTGAATCGTTTTGTACTGCCGAACGAGTTCTGGGTGCAGGATCCAATTCGAAGCGGACGTCGTCGAACGATTTCGTTTGTGGGCTAGGACTTCTTCCCGGATGAAGGTATTTAGTTTCTCTTGTTCACGTGTCCGATCGGCAAGTGTATGGAAGACTTGTGCTTTCATCTTCTCGATCGTTTTCGGTTTTCGTTTACCGCGTTCGCGTGGCTGTATTGTCTCAACTGTTGCAATATGGACGTGGATGTTATCCGTGTTGTAGTGGATCGCTGCGGTCCATGTCGCGTGCAGCATCTGTTCCTTTTCGATCATCAAATTGGTGGCATTCCTTGTCGCCTGCATCAAACGTTGCTCATCGATGTAGTGATTTTCTTTCAGACCGACTTCTTGTAACCAGGTTTCGTCGAAAGAGATGACATCTTGCCACAGGATGCTGCCGTTCTCTTGTGCCCGTCGGAAGACCTCACGTAATTGCTCTCGTTCAGTCGCATTCAATCGGTCTTGCGTCGCCGTGAAGAGACCACTTGATTTCAGTTTATCCTCCATATAGTCATGGTAATTCTCGAATTGATGCGACCGTGCTTTCGTCTCCGGTCGGTCGATGTAATTGAGATACGTCGTATAGCGACGCGCACGTCGGGTTGTTTGAGGGAGTTTGAACTTCGACTTGATGATGACACCGGGAACCTTAGTCATCCTGCATCACCTCACGGAAGAGTTTGGTCAATTGTTCGAGTTCTGTTGCACTCCGCTTTAGGTGTAAGGTGTTCGCTTCGAGCTGTTGTTCGAGACGCGTGATTTGTGTCGACTGGACGCCGTCCGCGCACCATGTAGTCAGTAATCCTTTCAATAATTCTTGTCGGGAACACATCTGTTTCTCCGCTTGTTCGTCGAGTTGTTTGACGAATACGGGGTCGATGTCGCGAATCAAGAGATTCATCTGTCTTCCTCCTTCCTTTAGGAAAGTAAGTCTCGGCGTTCTAAAAAATGAAAAGATTTCCGAACAATTGCTTCGTTCCTCCTGTCATTAGAAGTGAGAAAGGTGATACCACTCAGACAAGGAACGGAGTGATCAACATGCAGTCAATGATTGAACAGAGTTATGCCCTTGGAGAAGCCGTGAGCGTCTCCTTGATCGTCGAACTTCTGAAACATATTTGCTCGAAGATGCAGCAACATGTAATGAAAAGGATTGAAAGAAGTGACGTAACTGACTCGAGTTAAGCGTTGATGAATGTTGATAGAATTGCTAAATGTGCATTGGGTTTTTAAAAGCTTAAAAACCACAAACGGTTCAAAATCGTGAAAAAGAGCATAAGGGGAAACTGCTATCACTCAGCGTGCTAGCCTAGGCGGAGCCTAGTGTTTCCTTGATATCACCAAAATCGCGAAAAGGTCACACCCTGTGCCACTAAAAATGGCATTTTGGCACGGTGTGTGCCACCTTACCATTTCAGTTCACGTGCTTTAATACGCAGTTGATCTTGTCGTTTCTCTTCTTGGATGAGTTGCTTTTTCAGTTCTGTTTGTCGTAGAAGTGCTTCTTCTTTGTCCTGCTTCAGATTGAAGATTTCATCTTCACGTTCGACTTGTTCGTCGAGTGTCAGGTCAGGTAACGTGGCTTGTTTCGTCTCGATGTCCTGTTCGATTTGTTGGATGAGAGAAGCTTGTTCCATCTGTTCGCGCTTCATTTTCTTGATCCGTTTTTGACTTTGCAGGTGCTCATCAGTGAGAAAAAGTTGCGCATAATCGTTCGCTTGTTGCGTAGAAAGTGACGTCCTTAAGACACGTCGTTGATCCATATAGAGTGATTCAACGAGTGCGTCTTCTCGTTTCGAAGCCGTCAGTTTTTCGAGTGACTGTTGAGGCTTGATGACATACAAACGGAGTGCTAGCTGATCAAAGTCGCGCGGTACGTCTTCGATTTCGAAGACGTAATGTTCATCCTGGTGATAGACGACACGAACGTGTTGCTCATCCGTCGGGCGTTCCTTATAGGCGATTCGCGCCACAAGTTTCGACGCGTAGTCTTGGGGTTGATCGAACTGGAGGCGGAGGCGCATTTGCTTCCGCTCCTCATCATGCGACCAGTCGAGAAGCATGACGGTCTGTCCATTCGTCAGCCGTTTTTCTTCACCGATGGGTGTCGCATTGATCGGTTGTTCCTCAGCAAAGAAGAGGGAAGAGAAACCGAAAAACAGTAAGCCGATCAAGAAAAACATCCCTGTTCCGAGATACAATCGCGACCAGTCACGGGTCAACGTCTTTCGTTTTCCTGTCCACATTTAAACACCCCCTGACGACTTGAGACTTTTCATCTGGTCGACGATGATGCGACCGTCTTGATGGATAAACGTCAGTTCGACTAGCTCGTTTGATGTCTCTTCATAGCCGTTTGAATCAATTGTCAACGTGCGTTTGAAGCGGACGAGACAATGTTCTGGATCGTCCCGACTTGGAAAGACTTCAATGCCCGAGACGGAGGCGGTGAACTTACTATCGCTTCCGCTACTCGCGAACAACGTCTGTTTGATGGATTCTGACATGTATTTGTCGGCTTGTCGTTTGCGTGTCGGATAGGTCTCGTCCATCCATGTAAACGCAAAGGTGATGAAGCGTTCCGCGCTCTTAGAGATGGTCGAATCGTGCTCTTGCTCCTGTACGTCAGTGGGAACAGGAGAGTCCATCGTGGTCGTCTCTGGTTGCGAATCTTTTCTGTTTTTCTCTGTTGTCATGTGCGGTCTCTCTGATGCCGACGAACGGTATTGATAGACGTTGGCACTGACAGACAGTAACAGACAGAACAACACGAGCCACAGGAGATGACGACTCGTCAATGCCATGTTGCATCCCTCCTTATAGAGAAAAGAGTGGTGCCGGATCAATGTGTCCGGACCAATCACTCGTCTTGAATTCGATGTGCAGATGGTTCCCGGTCGAACGTCCGGTTGAACCACACATCCCGATCGCTTGCCCGGCTTCAATCTTCTGCCCCGTCTTGACTTGGCGTGCGGAAAGGTGGGCGTAGGCGGTGATCCATTCTCCTTGTTTGATCTGAATCAGTTGTCCATACGGTCCGCGTAAGCCGCTGTAGGTGACGGTACCGGAGCGGACGGCGTGGACCGTATCGGTATCGTGGCAGCTGAAGTCGATTCCCGTGTGGACGTCCGTCTTTCCGAAAACGATCCGTGATCCGAATCCCGACGTCATCTGAAGCGGGATGTCGAGGGGGGCATGTAGCGTCCCTTTGATGGGTCCTGTCTTGCCTTCCGCCAGTACCGTCGGCGTCAGATAACGAAGGACGGCATCGACATATTCGATGTCGCCATAACAGGCTTGATGTTCAATCGCACTTGGACGATGGCACTGATAGATGCCACTCTTCTTGACACGTTGGTACATCATCTGTGAAAAGGAGATTGCGAGTTGTTTCGTGTAGCGTCCACCGTTCTCTTGGACGTAATCGATGAAGCCACCCCCGAAGTTGTAACTCTGGAGCGTCAATTTGACGTCTTGGTTCGCTTGTCGAAAGACCGATACGAAGTGTTTCACGCCGTAGCGAATGCTCTCATCGGGAGAAGTGATACAACCAATCCGTCCGCATTTGGATTCACTGGCTTGCATCGGATCGTTCCCGCGTCCGCCGCTCTCCTGCATCATCAACGCAAGGACGACGTTCGTCTGTCCTTCGAGTTGTTCCTTCTTTAATTCACGCGCGATCACCTCGCGATATTGCAGAACATCATCACTGACTTGCAGGCTGGTATCCGAATAAGCGATCGGTGTCTCGGTCGCCTGATCGTTCTCGATTCCGATCAACGTATCGAGAATCCCTGCGACGATGATGATCAGGAGCAACAATAGTAGCGCGATACCAAGCGCAATCAAACGATACTTCAAGGTCAGGAGTCGCCACTTCATCCGGACGGCGACACGTGCCGATTGCCGGACCGTACTCCACATCAGGCACCACCTCCGAACAAGGTCAGCTCCTCGGGTGAGACATCGACATCGAAAATCAACGTCTTCACACCGGAGACGCTGAGGACAATGCGACCAGTTTCGAGTGATGGAATCAACCGAGTCTCACTCTCCGTCAACTGACCATCGAAGACGGTCTGGACTGTCGGGATGCTCTCGGCATCCTGCTCGCCGATGAACTTATACTGCGTCAGCTGGAACAGTGTCTTGACGTTCTCCGCGTTCTCCGACTTCGAACCGGTCGGAACAAAGTCCGTGATTAAGTGCGAGGCGAAGAAGATACCACCGAAGTATTTCCGCGCTTCGCGCATGAACTGTTGCAGGTATAGAATAGCCGGTTGGGCGATGTCACGCGTGTTGATCAGGTGGTGTGCCTCATCAATGACGATCAAATACTTGAAGGCATCCTCAATCAACAGCTCCCCCTGGTTGTAACTGCGCAGTTGTCCAGCACCGTTGAGGATCATCCCGTCCCACAGCATGTTCATCAGATTGAAGACCTGTGCCTGAAAGATTTCGTCCTTCAGGTTCGTCAGGTTGCGTAGTGGAAACGAAACGATCGCTTCCTCATCGAACCGCTCAATCGAAGAATGCCCATCAAAGATGTTTCCGTAGTTATGGACAAGATTCGTGATGGCGAGTTCGATGTTCTCTAGCCGTCTGACACGATTCGTGCTGATGGTCTCGCGGATCGATGTCCGTGTTGCATCGACATATAACTCTGAACGAACAAGCGTCAAAAAATCGGAGAAGATGGGATAGGTGTTCGCTGGATGCGTCGTGATCGGGGCGTCACCGTCCTCGTTCCAGAGCCCTTTTTCAAGGTAGAGTTGACGAAGCAGAATCTCGAACTCGTTCGCTTCTTCCTGGGAGGCTGCCGGATTGATGTAGTGATAGAAGACCGCAATCTTCGACAGGTGTTGCATGAACGAGAGTGCTTCATCCGCAGAGCCGTCGGCATGCGTGACCGTCTTATAGACATGCAGCGGATTGATCCGCCCGGCGGAACCGTCGAGTGCGATCTCTTTCCCACCAAGTTGCCGCACGAGGTCGGAGAATTCCCCCGTCACGTCCAAGATGCGGACATGATTGCCTTTGATCGCTTGATCGAGGACCGTTTTCTTGAGTAATGTCGATTTGCCCGATCCCATCTTGCCGATCATCAAGGCATTATAGAACTTCCGTTGTTTATCCTTATGGAACAGATCAAAGATGACGCTCCCGTTCGTGTCGGTCGTCCCGTAATAGGTACCGGTCGGATCCTGCAGCGACGTGAAGTGGAACGGATAACCACCTGCGATCGAGAGCGAAGGAATCTCTTTGCCCCGACGATGGTTCGGCAGTTTTTGCTGTTGCTCATAGCTGAGGAACAGGCTCTGCCATTCCCACTCCTGTTCGTTGAGGAAGACAGCAGCGCGGAAGTTCCGTGCTTCGAGTTCCTCCATCACATCCTGGACTTGTCGTTCGAGTGCTTCGAGTGTCTTCGCTTTGACGTAGAGTCGGAGATGCAAGTACTTCATCGTCTCACCCTGCGTGATCTGTTCGTAGAGTTCGTTCAGTTCTTTGTACGTCTCGCGCGCATCAATCCGGGCGACATTATCTTTCGCATTCTCGAAGCGCGTATTCTGCTCGGCCATCGACTTATTGATCGTCCGGATCATCTCTCGCTTGTCCGCTGTCCCGATGTCGAGCGTCGTCAGGACACCGGGCAGGTTAAGGATTGGCTCGAGCCAGAAATCATAGACGGTCGACTGATACTTATAGACATGGAGGCAGGCGAGATAACCGTCACCGGTCCGGACATAGTTCGGTTCGAAGCGTAGTCCGCCTTGCGGCTGGATCGCTTGGACGAATGTCGGATTGTAGCCGTCCTGTTGTTTGATCGTATCCGGATCTTGCTTCCGTAGAAAACGCGTACGCCACATGATGCCATCACTCCTTTCCGTCCTGGGTTGGTTTCGTATTCGGGTTGTGCAGTTGGAACAATACATGGATTTTCTGCTCGATCGTCAGTTCGACCATCGGGTTGCTGCGTCGAAGGAGTTTCGTCAATTGATGCTTCCGTTCCCGAAGCATCGCCTCGTCCGGAGCATAAAATAAGAGGAGATAATCGCGATTCGTGCGATGCTCCTCAAGGTAGATCAGTTCTTGTTTCTTCTTTTGAAGAAACGGACGATAGGCGGCAATCTGATTCTGTCGTAGCTGTCGTTCGATCCGTTGTTTCTGTTTTTCTAGATTAAGCGGTGTATTGAGCGGAATTACCTTCAATGGATGGACATACGCCTGTAAGAGATAGGCGAGGGAGAAGATGTCATGGTCCTTCTCCGTCTCAGATAGTCCGTAAATATCCTTTGAAGTCAGTTGAATGATGTCGCAAAACGTCCCGTCCTGCATCTCGAAAACATCGAGCGCTGTTGAGTCGATAATCGGCAAAATGGAGGCGACAGACGATGGGATGCGGACACACTTCTCCTTGCGTGCTGGTGGTGTCGTCAACTGAACCTCATCGAGCCAGGTGATATCGTTCGTAGGACTTGTTTTCAATCGTGTATCTTCCGATAAACTCATCTGATCACGCTCCTTTCGAAGATTCATTCCGGTCGGCCAACGCGATATAGGTGTCTTTCTTCTTGATGAGTGCGTAATAGAGCACGTGGACCATCCGCTTTTCCGGATTCGTCGTCGGTCGGATGACGAGAAAGAGTCCGAAGCCAACGAGGAAGCACGTGAACGGGAGATGCAAGATGTCCGGGATGAACGGCAGGGCGATTAAGCGGACGATGATTAAGGCGACGAGGAACAGTAAATCATAGAGATAGAGCATCTTGTTGATTTTCAGTTCGGTCGTGACTTCGTTCGGAATCCGGTATTGGCGCTGTTGCATGTTCTCACTCCTTTTTCGGATCTAGACGCGGAACATCTGTTGAGTACATCCGGGACGATTCCTGCGTCACGCGCGTCTGGGCTTGTTCGACATGCTTGAGTTCTTTTTGTGTCGTAGTCTCAAGTGTCTGATAGATTGATTTTCGCTGACGCTGCGTTCCGGATGACGTCTCCTGCGGCGATTCACTGATGGATGGTGAGTCACTGGAAGAGCTAGACAAGGTGATGCTCGGAGACACATTCTCTGTTGTTTCGACAGAATGAGCGGATGTACTAGTAGTCATTTTGTCGAATGGTGTCGAATTCGCTGAAGAAGTAACAGGATTGCGATTTACTTCGGAAGTCTGTGGAGACTGTGTGACCTGATGAGATGTCGTAGGCGTTTCAGGCGCTTCGAACTCATCAGGTAAAGTAACCTGTTGTTCATTCGACGACATATTGTACATTTTCGGTTGCGTAGCAGGTATTGTCGATTGCAAAGTCGATGCCACAGGTTTTGCTTGTGCGTCAGAGTCTGGGCGATGTGGAACGGATTCAGGTGATGCTGCTACAGTCTGAGCCTCTTGCGCCGTACCATGCATTGGCATCTCAACTGACTCAATTTGTTGGTTCTCTGGTTCTGCTGGACGAGATGTCCGCTCTAGTACTTGTGATGGATTTGGAACACTCTCAGGCGAACGATCTGGACGACTCGCTGGTGTACCGCCATTCGGTGGCGGGTTCGGTGGCAATTTCGTACTCGCTGCTTCCGAGACAGAAGGAGTGGCAGGGCGTGATGCCATCTTCATCGTCTGACCGGCGACACGAGCGCCCACTTTCGCGGTTCCTTTCCCGACAGCATACGCACCGAGTGCGACACCCCAACCACGCTTCAGACCGGCATCAATTCCGAAGAGACGTTCGACCATATTTGGTCCATCAATCAAAGCGGCAGAGAAGGCAATCAACGCAATCAAATAGGCGAGTCCGTCCAGCGTATCGGCGAGGTATGCCGTTCCAATCGTATAGAGTTTGATCGAAACGAAGATCAGAATGATGACGAGAAAGGTATTCAAGATGCTTTGAATGACCTTCTTCGTCTTTTGTCCGCTGTGTAGATCAGCAGGCGCCACTAAAATCGCCAAGACATAATTAAAAGCCAACTCGAACGAGAGTCGAGCCAGCTTGTAGGCAATCGAGAAGAGGGTGAAGCCCATTACCCCGAGCGTGACGAGGATCGTCAGCCAATTCGGGTGATACCGGTAGTAATATTGGTTGTTCCATTCAACGCCACTTTGATCTAATTCAATGTCAGTCATTTCTTTCCCATTCCAAGCTAGCTTATTTTGTGAAATGTCTTCACCTTCTTTACTCAATCGGTACTCATTGCTATCAAATACATCATTGATGTCTATATTCTTGATTTGACTTGCTGGAACGGAGTTCGGGGTTTTAATTTTCGTATCTTCGAAAGCGGTTTTATCGTACTCTACTAAATCATGTAAATTTTTTTGAAGTACTGATTGCGATAAGGTATGATCATGATTTTCATACATGCCATCTTGATTGAAGCTTGTAATGGCAGTGTCCGTAAATTCACTTGTTTTTATCATCGTAGGAGATAGTAACCCTAAAACTAACAGCGTGATGAACAGATTGATTAAAAAGCCTTCTCTATCAAATTTTTTCTGAAAAATTATCAAGTAACCGGTAAATAAAAAGCTACCAGCTAAAATAACATATAAAAATGGTTGAATCGTCTGAACGAATTCAACCACTTGAGGATTATTAAAGAATGTTTTTAAGAGAAGAATATCGTTCGTAATTTGTTCAAGACCATCGATGATGAAGGAGAGACCTCTAACGAAAAGCCAACCGACAGAACGAAGTGCATCGCTTACCAAATCACTGATGCTCAATAGGTCTTGAAATTCTTCAAGTTTGGATGATAAGTCTCCATTAGCCATGATGGTCCTCCCTTCTCTATCTACTTTTAATCAATGAAAGAGGTTACTTCATCTTCGAGCGTTTTGCCACTTAAAGTAGTGAGATCGAGAGAACTCACTACTTTACCATCCTGTAGTTTGTACAGACGACCACCCTTTAATTCTCCATGTTCATCTGTTGCACGATCTTCTAAGTCTTTCCCGTTAGGTTGAAAAGGATTAAACAACTTTACTTGTACTTCCTCCTTTTCGGCGACTTCTTTCACTTTATCTACATAAGACTCAAATTCTGCTTTGCTGTCGCTATCGACAAGTATGAACTCATTTTTATTACTGTCTTTCAACTGATCTATTTCTTTTACAGAGACTTGTTTGAAAGACTGCGCTTCACTCTGTTCACTACAACCGACTAAAAGTAACGCAGAGGAAATCAATAGTCCGGAGAGTACTCGTTTCGTTTGCATGCCTCCACCCCTTTTCCTATGATGACACTTGTTCCGGACCTGTCAGGTCATCATTGCTGACGTGGACCCGGAAATCGAATGTGTCTATAAGCGTAACAGTTTTTCGGTCGCCTGAGTCTGGGTCTTCTTCCTCAAATACGACTAAAAAGCCATCTTGGGTTTGGATGTTTAATACTTCACCACGACGGAGGCGCTTCTTGTTCTCCTTGATGATGGTCGCGATGACCCGGAGTTCGCGCTGGACGCGTTCGGTGCGTGTCAGTTCTGTCATATGATGCCCTCCTTAGACGCCATGACGAAGTTTCTCGAGTCGTTTACTGATGATCGTCTTCAAAAAGTGGCGCTGGTTGTCCGTCACAGGAATCGTTTTATCGGTGATGCCTTGCTCGAACGCTGTGATAGGTAGCGTGTCGTATTCTGTTGTCTCGAAGATGGAGCGGAGGATTTTCGGTTGCAGGACATCACAGACACGCCATTCTGTTGCATCAGATGTCTCCTCATCCGTCTCAATGCTCTTCGATGCCACTGAGGGACCGAGTTGGAACGGGATTCGGAGCGTATTCAGGTCGAGATGGGCATGCGCGCATGGAATCACGAGATCGTTGATGGAACGTTCTGTATTAAAGTCATCCGCTAAGTATTCATAGCGGTATTTCATCGCCGTCCGTCCAGTCAGGAAGAGGGGATAGGACTGGATCCGTTTCTGTTGTTTATCTTGTCGTTTGATGACACGGATGATCAGCATCTCGCCTTCCTTCAGCCCCATCACTTCTGTTGCCGTCAGCAAGCGCCGGCCATCCACGCTTTCCGTCTTCGATTTCGAGAGTGAGAAGGTCTGTCCGGAACGCGACTTCGTGACAATCGTCTGTTCGCCGAGCTTCTTCGAAATCAATTCCGCCGTCGATTCGTCTGCCGTCAACAAGTAGTGCGTATTCCCACAGTTCCCATCGATTGTCTTCCAATCCTCCCCGTACAGATTCTCGAGTTGGGCGTAGGACTGGATGATGAGGTTGAAGCGGATGTTCCGACCGAGACAGACGGTGATGATGTTCGCCATTCCTTCGATCGCCGGCATGTTCCCGAATTCGTCGAGGAGAAAGATGACTTGGCGTTCACACCGTCCACTCGTCGCTTGCGAAGCGACGCGAGCCAGTGAGGTATAGACTTGTTTGACGTACAGCGAGGCGATGACATTCAACGTCGGATCATAATCTGGGACGATCAGGAAAACAGCAACTGGACGCGGGTGCTGGCGAATCTCCCGGATGTCGATCGGAGCATCAGTGTTCCAATCGAAAATACCGTTTACATCGTCCTTCCAACCCGAGAGAGTCATCGTATAGGTGTGCTGTTCACTCTCCACTGTGATGTCAGAACCGACATCGATTGCTTCTTCGTGATGCAGCACGAAACTCCCATCGTCGTCCGTCGTCAAGGCGAGCTCTTTTCCGCTTGGGAAGTGGAATGTCAGCCGCGACAAGGGAAGCGCACGTCCGCGGATCCAACGGTTGAAGCCGATCAGTTTCATGTCGAGTGAGTTTTGTGCCGTCAGTCGTGCCGTCGCATCGAGCGTGAAGATACCGAGCTTGGCATTCGTGTTCGCCAGGATACTGGCGCGCGTCTGGCCACCGGAGAAATGAAGCGTCGCATACTGCATGCGTGCCGGATGATTCTCTGGGAACGCCGCGAAGAAGGCGTCGAGTGCCGATTGTTCCTGTCCGATATCATCCGTGATCGTCCGAGACCCGAGATCTGACAGCATCAAGGCGACGTTATACATCGAGATCTTCTCCGGTTCGTGTTTGGCTTGTTCGCATAATCCAAGAATCAAGGCGGTACAGAGGTCCGTCGAGGAGTTGCTCCAAAACGGGTCTTTTGCCTTTGGATCATGATAGAGCATGTAGGCGACCGATCGCGCATATTGTTGGGCGAGGGAGTAGTTCTCGTCCAGATAGGCGTCGATCGTCAGCTGCAACAGGTTATAGGACATTGATTGCGACAGATTCATCAGATTCAGGACTTCGACCTGATAGCCGCGTGCCTCGAGTGTCTCTTTGGAGGCAGCGAAGAGTTCACCTTTTGGATCATTGATGATCAGGCTCGCTTGGCGTTCGGCACGACTGTAGAGGTCAATCGTCGAGAAGACAAACGTCTCGCCCTTCCCAGAACGAGTCGTCCCGATGACGAGATTGTTGACGGCACTGTCATCGATGTAGAGACGGTCACGGTAGCGGCCGACCGGGACACCACCGGATCCGCTGTATGTCTCCTTACGGTCCGGCACATCACGATATTGTTGTTTCAGCTCTTGGAACGTCGTGAAGCGGGCACTTCCTTTTTGAGCTGCTTTGAGATCGCGGAAGTTGAGCCAATACTTCAATAAGAGAAACCCTCCAAGCAGGAAACAGACACCAAAGATTGCGAAAGCGAGGGAAGATGACCAGGCGAGCGTCGTCCACCAACTCGGATCGTATTGAAGTGGGGAACCTGTCGTCAACTTTCCGTCCTGAAAGAGATTTTGGACGGTCTGCTGCAGGAACTGAAACGCCACATTGAGTACTAAGAACAATACAAGGGGTAAAGCAATCAAAAAGGCAAGGCATCGCCACAGCCAAGCGGAGGTAGCGAGAGAGCGAAGTGAGAAGTTCATCATTATTTCAGTCACCATACTTTCATTAAAGAAGAGAAGAAGCTTGTCTATGCTTCGCTTCGAGCGACTCATTCAGCTTCTCGAGCTCTTTTTTGTCCGTCTTCTCGGATAACTGTCGTTTTTGATCCTCGAGTGCTTGAATCTCGTCATCTAACTGGACGAGTGTTGCTACTTGCTGTTTCAATTCTTCGTTTTGAACCAGCTTGACGCTTTCTTGTGCCTTCGTCACATCTTTCAACGCGATGTAGGCACGTGTCTTCGCTTCCTTACGTACGGTCGTCATCTCGACGTCCGGGATGGAGACCGCACGTTTATAGTCTTTCTTTAGGATGGCGAGATCGAAGACCCCTTCATCCGTCGGGTGGACCGCTTGGAATGCTTGCAGTGTCTCTTGACGGTCTGTTGTGAATGTCTTCGACTGCATGATGATCGTCTCGACATCGATCGGATCGTCCGTCACAGCAACCGCCTGATCGTAGTCTTGCTTTTCGACATACTGCGTGATGAGAAACTGTTGTTGTTCGTTGTTCAATGACTTTTGTTTTTCCAGACGTTGCATGAGCGGCTCTGTCTCTCCAGTCAACGCTGCTTCATAAAGCGGCTGCCAATCTGATGTTGCTGCTTGGACACCACTTGGTGGATCCGGCTGTACAAGTTGGACAACGGATAGCGTACCGAGGAGCAACAGACTGACACCACTGACGCCATAGACGAGACGGCGCTGTCCGCGACGTAAACGGGAGACGTGTGTCGTATCCGGATGTTGCTGAATTGCTGACGTCGTCATCGTCTTGTAGGATTCCGGCGTCAAACGTTCCAGATTCTCGAGTAATAGGATCTTTTTCGTCGCATCCTCCTTTCGGATCCGGATGCGTGGAATTCTTTCTTTCAGTTGCAAATAAAGATTCGGATAGATCGGATCACCAAACTGAAATATTCCTTTGTAAACGATCTGGTCAGCATCGTCAAAGATTCGGAACTCACTCGCAAACCGTTCGTTCGCTTGCTGGGCTTCTTGATGAACTTGGGTGGATAATAAAAGCGCCTCCTCGTATGGGAGACGCTCATAGTTCGGAAAGCCTTCTTTTGGTACGTCGGTAAAACGGACAAAGAGCATACATTCTCCTCCTTTGAAGCGAAACATCGTAACGAAAGCAATAAAAAAGCCATCCAGTTTGGAATGACGGTCTGTTTAATAGCTTGTTCAATTAGAATTTGATGTTGTCGTTGACCATCTCCGCCAACGTGAAGGCACCCATGACGATGATCAGGCCGACGGCACCGCCGACGAGCCAACCAACTGCTTTCGAACGTCCGCGATCCCCACCAAAGATAAAATAGAATCCACCGACCGCGAAAGCAATCGCTGCCGCGATGACGGCAAGTCCTTGAAAGAACTGGAGTAAGCTGAGTCCTGTCTCATTCAATCCCATCTGTTTTCCTCCTTTCAATCCCGTGACGTAGCTACAGGCGATGTGAAGTTCAGTTTCGAGTCGAGCGCTTCTAAGATCAGTTCCTGGTTCTCTTGGATGACGAGTTGATGTTGAGCGTCGAGCCACTCCTCATAATCTTTTCCTTGGATCCGGAGTAACTTTTCGGCAAAAGTCTTATTCTGCTTCTGTTCACGTGTCGGCATAGCGTACACTCCTTCCTTGAGGTCGATGCGCAGCAGCACATCCTTAAGGACAGTCGGAGTCAAGCAAGACGGTGGGTTTAAAGCACGTTCCCCCACGAACTCTGACATCCGATATCGGACGTCTGTTTAGGGTTTTTCGGTGACCCTCAACGAATACGTGACCTGTGGGCGAGTTTTAGGCGACTCTCGCCGAACCATTTCTGCGTATATCCCGCTCATCCGGTCACAGATGAGGGACACGCCGGTATGTGATTGGAGTGACTGTCCTTAGCGATATGCTGCTACGGTCATCATTTCCTCTTGTTATTTTTTCGTGTTATTTCATAAGTAGATACGTATTCATAGATGGTTCACTGATGAACCAGTCTGCGACGTGAGACGTGAATCAACTCATCATTCGGATGCTTCCGTTTGGCGATGATCTGATTCTCACCGACGACAGTCCGGATCCGGTAATAAAGTTGGGCGATTTCTTGAGTCTCCTTGCTATCTTGTTCGATCGCAATCCGGCCATGTAGCTGGTATGTCTTGCCGTCGAATGTACGAACGGAATCCGCAAGCGGGAGTTCGGCCAGATCGAAGCGTTCGTGCTTCAGATGAGACCAATTCCGTTTCTTCTCCATCCTTAAATCGAATTCATTCCAAGGGATGGATCCTAGCGTCTGCTCGCAGGCTGTCGCAAGAATTTGAACATCGAGGATAGAGGGAAGTGAGCGATTCCGCTCGTAGGCGCTGATTGCTGCCTGTGAGATCTCTCCAAGCGTCTTTTCTGCTAACTCGACCTGACTCCAACCATGCTCTAGACGTTCCCGTCGTAGCCACTCTCCGAATCGGTACATAGCACATGCTCCTTTCCTTCGAGAACCGCTTTATTACAATGTCTTCCTGGTGATAGTTAGAATATAGCAGATTATTCCGCCAATTCAATTACTATTTTGGTGTGTCAAACATATTACGGATGTCGAATTTTGACGATACAGGTGATAGCAACAGCTTCGTAAGTGTGATGTATCAATGTAAAGAGATTGTGTCTTCAAACTGTAAACTATCTCATTCAGAAGGTCTTGAAATTACCTGGATTCAAGATGAGCTATATAATCGATTATTTGGAGGACAGTGCTTGTTTGGTTTAATTTCCTTATTTAGAGAATATTTACATTGAAAGAGAGAGAGCTAGTAAATAAAATCTATACGGAAGATGAAGCTTGACACCCCTTTATCATTGAATTCCTTAAAATCTTACAGTTTCTGAAAGATGCCATCCTACGACTTCCGCTAACGGAAGTCGTAGGATGGCATCTTTGTTTTTTAGGACAACACCGCTCTCGTTCAGCTGAAGTCGTCCATTTATTGAGTAAAGACTATAAATTCTCGAAAAAACCACTTCCCATACCAATCAAAAAACACCATCATCGCGTAGGATATAGCGATTATACCATCCGAAGTGTTTACAATTTATGAATTACCGCCGTATGATCCAAATAATCAGTAATCTCAAAATTTTCATAAATACAGCTAAAAATTACGTTCGAGATAATGCATAATGTAAACTCAATATGAAAATATTTTTTTATATGGTCAGCATCAATAAAATCATAAGGTGGCTGATAAGAATCGGGACTATAGTCAAATATAGGATATTCCCATGTAACAACGTTATTAAAGTTTAGTTCAGAGTCCCACTCAGCAGGGATTTGGTTTAAATCATTAAATCTCATCTTATATACAAACAGCCCATCATTAATACTTAATATCGTATTATGCCAATATTCTCTTTCTATACCATGGTAAACCTCTTCAAAATCAATTTTTCTATACTCAAAATCGAATTTATTACAAATTAGTACTGAAAGAATGTTATTATCCCGAGAACTATCTAAACCGTAATTATTTTTATCACTCACAAGTTTTTTGTTTTCTGCCATTTTTCTTAATGCTAACTTAAAATCTTTTTTACTTAAATTTGATTTAATTTCAAATATACCTGACACTAACTCAATAGGAAAAAATTTTGCGATGCTGTCTTCGATTAAAGGAATTTCAGGCTTATGAATAATTACATCACACTGTGTACTTACTTTGTTTTTAGAAGTAATAATAAACCCATCGGATAACGATAAATTTTTAGGTAAGATCAGTTTCAATATTTCTTTAAATGCTTGCTCTTTATAAACACCATATTCTAAAGGATGAAACAAAGAATTGTCTTTTTTAAAAATAGCATTACTATCTTGATTAAATTGATTTACAAAAACATCTATTTTTCTATGAAGTATTGCTTTGAAAATATCGCTGCCCATTTTCAACACTACTTTCTAATTAAAATAATGATGTATCAGTTTGATTGATTGAAAAAAGCGTATATTGGCATTTCTCGGTATATTTCTTTTTGTTTTTTATTAAAATAATTAAAATAGTATTCAGCTTCTCTATCATTATTTAGTAATACGTTTAAAGAAAAAAGAAGTTCTATATTATTTTTATCTTCAACAGAGGTATAAATTTTCAAATCAAGGATAGATGAAAATTCTTCTTTATTAATAGAGCCATTTTTTCTAAGATTAGTCTGCATTTTATTGACAAATATAATACTTTTTAAATCTTCGTCTTCCACATAATTTTCTAGTAGTAAAAATAAAGGTAAAATTAAATCCAAAAATCTTTTATTAAGAGTTACATCGAATGATTTTAAGCACCTTAAACAAAAATTATTTATCAATCCAAATACTAAATCAATGTTTTCTAGTTCAATTAGTTTATAGGAGTCTATTATTAATTGAAAATCCAAATTTTTTGCTTGCATTAAAGTTTCTTCCTCTAGCAATAAAAAAGGACTGATTAATACTGATTGCGGGGGCGATCCAGCAATCAATGCCATTGAAGAATTCATTAAAAAATTTTTAGTAAATGGATTTATAAACTTATCTTCTAATGAAGCTTTGTAAAAAAGTATTAGATAAACTCCACCTACATAATGCACTAAAAAACTAGGCATTTCAGGATTTTTAACCGATATTTCACTATAATCATTTGTATTAATCATTTTATTCAAGTATTTTATATCGCTGTATAAATTATTTGTATTACTAAACTTTGTATCTAAAGATACACCCAATTTCAAGAAAATATCAGCAGCTAAGTTCCAAAAATCAAGATCTTTTTTCAAATTAATCATTTGTTCTTCAAATTTAGCCTCATCGATTTCTCCGTAAAAAGCTCTAAATCGAATCACTCCTGTTTCAAATATCTTCTCTAAAATTTTAAGAACTTTTAATTGAGAATTTATTGATTGAACTTTTATAACATCAAATGATACTTTATTAGTTCTAGAATCTATCTTTATATCGATTGTATTCTCAATCTTAATACTTATTTTTTCCGAAGCATTTATTGTTATTGCAACTAAAGCTTCAACTTCACCATTAATTATTTCAATAACTTCTACACTTGGAAATGTAACTGAAGTCATGCTAACAGTTCTTAACGGTATTTCCATTCCATCTTTGATACCGTATTGATAAAAGCTATGATCGAATATTTCTGATATTGTAAAATTTTTAGGATGAAATGTAGGACTTGTTAACGTTATTTCTGCAAAATCTGTTTCTTTTAATTTATCAGACTCTATTAAAACTTTTGGCTGCAAAATCATTTGTTCAGAAAAAATCTTACACACATTGTAAAGCGTAGTGCCCTCTAATTCTCTTAGTTTGACTGAATATGTTCCTTGATGACCATAGTTTTGCTTTATTTCATATAGATCTATCAAAAGTAAATGTTTATAAAAAATCTTAGTTGTCTGATGATTTAAAACTTCAACAACAATAAGCAGACACCCACCCCTTTTATAAAAATTATTATAATGCTTCATGTTCAGCCGAAATTTTTTAGTTTTTTCACTAAAGCCAGTAACTTGAGTACCCTTAACTTGAACGGGAACCTCATTTATATAACTTTCAGCTTTTTCGCTATTATCTTCAAACACAGTAATTGATCCGTCAAATGAAGGTGCTTTATCCCCCACAGGAATATCGATTCTTAAAAAAGAACTCGGACGACTTGCCTCATTAAGAATACTGTTAACGGCCAGCCTCTCTATTTCAGAATTAGATAGCTTAGACATACTTGACTCCTTTCTAAAGCATGATTCGAATAACATAAAAAAATATTTCGTAACTAAATAACGATGTAAAATATTTGCTTATATAATCATTTTAAAGCAATTATGCTATTATAAATATCTATTTCTTTTATTTTAGGTATTATATTCACAAAACAAACCTAAAAATAATTGACAATAAGCATCCACGCGTCTCCAGTAGTTTCTAACGCTTACTCTTTTATCTCCGGAGTCCAGAATCTCACTCAGCGAGGCCAATATAAATCCAACGATAAATCGTATTAAACGAGAGTCCTTCTTTCTTGGAACAAGCATTCTTCAAGTTGTTCAGGGACCGCGTCTCTTATAACTTTTCGAGGATGTGAGCTGCTTTTTCAAGCGTGAACTTCGTCCGTACACCACATTTCTTTTTTCGCTTCAAGTAACGCTGGTTGGCATGGAAATCATCGTAGTGAGGGTTTTACCTTAGTTCTCATAAAATCGTAGAGGGTTAACGCCCAAGGCGTCCTGCAGTCTTTCGCACAGAAAAACCTAGCTTGAGATACGTCTTTATTTTAACTTTTTCTGATGTGGTAAGATGAACATAACTCATAACGAATCCTCTGTTGAATGTGGTACGGTATCTTTATTCTAAACGAGGTCGTTATGGTTTTTTTGTCTCAGTGAGGTGTTACACTTAATATATCAATTCTTCATAAAAAAGCGGATCGATCGAATGAACTACCCCATAAAACTTGGACATAA
The DNA here is from genome assembly GCF_056173545.1 of Exiguobacterium sp. QJM3NY_9. Lineage (NCBI taxonomy): Bacteria > Bacillati > Bacillota > Bacilli > Caryophanales > Exiguobacterium > Exiguobacterium sp. QJM3NY_9. Next base: position 76,826 of record NZ_JBWBUX010000002.1, read on the forward strand.
AAATCCAACTTTTATGGTGTGTTTTTTATTGTCAAATATACAAAGGCGTTTAAAGTCCAGTTCGCTGCTTGTTATCTTACGGGACGAGACGGATACCGAGGTAGTGAAAGAATTTGGGATAGCACGTGAACTGATCCGTGAGTGGTCGCGTCTCTATGAGCGTTGGGGGAAACGACCTTCGATCCTTTCTATACAACTCACTCGCCGGCATTTAAACTGGGTGTATTAAACGATATGGTGACAAACAATCGACGAATTGCGGTCAATCTATCCCGTTTCGGGACTCCTCCGCGTGCTCGGGATGGCTCGGAGTGTCTACTACTATTGGCGGACGCGCCTGAAGGGCGAAGACAAGTACGCGGAGGTGAAATCGGTCATCCATACCCTCTTCCACCAACACGAGGGACGATGTGGCTATCGTCGCATCCACGCACTTCTTGAACACCAGGGCTTCGGCACGATCCGAAGACCGCGCGCCGTCTCATGAACGAGCTCGGTCTCAAGTGTCTCGTCCGCATGAAGCGATACCGTTCCTATAAAGGACGGATCGGAGAGGTCGCACCGAATCTTCTCCAACGTGACTTCAAGGCCACCGAACCAGAAATGGGGGACTGACGTCACTGAATTGCACTTGTTCGGGGAGAAACTCTACCTTTCGCCGATGATGAACTTCGGAAACCGTGAAATCATTGCCTATACCATATCGGACCGCCCTACATATCGATTCGTTGGCGAAAGGTTGGACCAGGCAATCGCGAAGCTCGACGGAGAGGCACACCCAATCCTTCATTCCGATCAGGGGTGGCATTATCCATACAGAGCGTTCACTGGTATGCTCCACGAACATGGCATCACGCAAAGTATATCCCGTAAGGGCAACTGTCTCGACAACGCAGCCATCGAAAGCTTCTTCGCCGTGCTCAAGTCAGAGCTCTTGTATCTTATTTATGGAGTTCGATGACATGGACCACTTCAAATATGAGCTTGAGCGTTACATCGAGTACTATAACCATCGTCGTATCAAGAGACGACTAAAAAACCTGAACCCGGTGGAATACCGGACTCAGGTCCTCAAGGTCGCCTGACAAATTATTTATTGTCTAACTTTTTTGGTTCAGTTCAACTGGAGGGCGTTTTGTTTAGTGAAAAATGTGACAGCTTAATAGAGTCCATCTATCCAAATATCGTACCGCAAAGCATCAACGGTAAAGGGGATTTAATTACATGAAAGAAATTTTTTATAGTAGCTCTATAACTGCTTTAAGCATGCTCATCTTTTATCTCGTTTGTGTCCAGTACAACAAAGAATTCAACCTCTTTCAAGTATCACTGTTATTATTCGCAAGAGGAGGGACCGCGCTCTTTTTGTTTGTCATTTCTATAGAGGAATGCATGTCGTAGCCACTCGTTGCGAGAGGGAACAAAATCACCGTTCTCCGTTACCAGTCACGAGAAAGGAGCTTGCTCATTTTCGTCTAGAACTAACAATGTCCCCTGTTTGATGAGTGGGGCTGTAAGATTTACTACGAAATACCGCTTTGTCTCATTCGACCTTGCACCCTATTCCTCATGTAGGACTTCCCTCTCCCCTTTACGTACCTCCCTTCTTACTTACACACGAATCGAAACGAAACTTTCCCTTCTATATCTCCCTGTTCATCTACAATCATCGTGTCAATTCACTCTATTTTCCACTTGTCTCATTATCATAAGAATACTTATCGAAATGAGACAAAACACGTAATCGCTACTGGTAGTCTCCTGATAAGCACGCATCCTTCTACATATCCAGCGATCGTCACTCCCCTCGCCGATCGTTGCGATAATTGCATTATGTTAACTAATATTCTATTTTAAGTTACTTGTGATAATTACCTATTATCACAAGTAGTTGTTTGTTATACTAAATAAAGAGATATTATGTAATACAATAATAAATTAATTAATTTCATTATATATACACACATAAATCAACCATAATGTAATGTATTACATAAATAATCCGTTAATTGATCATTAAACAGAAAAATAAGTTGTCAAAAGAGGAAGCGTTGAGCAGATAGATGGGAGGATGGATTATGAACAAGGAAGCAATGAACGAAGTCGTGATCAAAGAAGAAGCAGCGCTGGCATTTGCTGATAGCCGGGAGAAGTTACTGGCCGTGCTCGAGGATGATCACTTGAATATGGAGGCACTCAGCGATCTGGAGATTTTTGAGTTATTTTGGGCAACGGAATTATTTCCGATATATAGCCAAAAAAGCCCGCATACGAAGCGGGCCTACAAACAAGATCTCGATTATATTCTTCGGTTCTTTGTGACGAAGACGCAGGGCGTCAAGCAGCTGACGATCCTCAACTTGCATGAGTACTTAAAAGACGTCCATGATCAGTATGCGCCACGGACCGTTAAGCGGCGCAATGCTATGCTACGACGCTTTCTGCGCTTCTTACACATAAACGACTATCATGCACGCGACCTATCGTTGCAGGTAAAAGACCAGATAAAACCAGAACCACTTCGTCGCGAAATCGACTTTGCCGAGATGGAGGCGATCGCCCTCGCCTTCCGGCACACGGTAAAACAAAAAAAGCATCGTGAGCTATTGCAGCTGCGGAACGAAACGATAGGGTATCTACTATTAACTACAGGGATGCGTGCTTCTGAACTACTATCACTTCAGTTCAGTCATGTTCACGAAACACCTTCTATGAATTATATCGAGTTTAAAGGAAAGCGCGAAAAGTGGCGACGCGTTTCATTATCTCAAAAATCAATCCACCTCATTCATCGACTGAAAAAGTTAATGCAAATTGAAGAAGTAACAAATCCTCATATTTGTTTCAACATACGATCAACTTTAGATGCTCCTATTTCATATGAAGCATTAAGACTCATTGCTCATGCAGCCTCTTCCCAGTTGACGTCACAAAACAACTCACCGCATTGGTTCCGCAGAGCCTTCATTACAAAATTATTAAATGATGGAATGTCTATTTATAAGGTTATGAAAATTTCGGGTCATGAATCCATTCATACGACTAATAAATATTTACAAGATATCGAAGAAAAAGTATTTCTCGATTTCGAATAGTTTTACACTTTAAATTAATTTAAGGCATTTTTAATTACTTAAAGTATTGAAATCTTTCTTTAATAATTACGTCATTTGTAGACTCTTCTAAATTATTTAAATAATCAATGATATATCCTTTGATTTTTGTATCGTGAATTTGAGAAGTAAGATTCATTAAAAATTCGTATTGTTCAAAACTTATATTATCATCAGTGATCAAGTCGTATATATCAAGCTTGGCTAAAATTAAATCAGGGTTTGATTTAATCGTTTTAATAACTTCGTTATAATTCTTTTTCACTAAAGCTAATGTGATGGTATTGAAATTCTTTTCTTTTCTGATTCCTTCCACTTTCGGTAGCAAAGTATTTACAATTTCTTCAGAAATAAACTTTTCTTCATATAATGGAAATCTTAGTACAAGATCATCATAAATATAATCTAATTCCGATATTTCCATTTGTTTTATGATATTAAAAATTATTTCATAAAACAAATTGTTTAAATTAATTTTTTGATTTAAAAGATTGTTGTATATTTTTTGATATTTTCGTGTAGATCTCCATAAATCAATTACCATGACAATATCAAATTTCACTTCATTATTTTCTTTTAAAAAATGAATGATTTTTTGAAAAAGATTTAAAAAATGTTCTTCATTTTTTAAATATATATAATTCATTTCCTCAATATAGCCTGCTAACGTTTTAGAAATTGTATTTGTCTTAAAGTCTATATATTTTTCAGGGTATATAATTCTATCAAATTCTTTTGTATCAATGTGATTCGTAATCAAAAATTCTTTTATTTTTTCTCGGTATATAAATAAAGATACTCTTATATCGTTTTGTTTATATATATCATTATTAATATTATCTTTAATATACATCTGTTCTATAACTACACTACTACTTAAGCTTACTAAATCAGTAGTTATGGTTTTTAGTTCAAATATTAAGCTTTGAATAAACCTTTCAATTTTTATAAGTACTCGATAATTTGTTTGTTTATGTAACTGAAACACCCGAATTATTTCTTTTTTATACATTTTATCTAAGGTAGAATATGCTAAAATTTTTTCACACATTTCATGAGATACTTCAGTTAATTCAAATTCGTAATCAATTATTTTTTCTTTATAATCTAAATATGAATTATAATTTAAGTCGTTTTCCAATTTATTTTCATTCATCAAAATGATAACCGTTGACTTTAAAGAAATATTTTCTATATAACCCATAAGATCTTTAATGTTCAATTTTTCTGACTTTCTTTCAATATCGTCAAAACAAATAATAAATTTATCTGTGAATGTAATGAATGGCATTATATCAATCTGACCTGCTGCAAATTTTTTATTTAGTGTTTTTAAAGTTTGTTGAAACCCTTCTTTTAATTTTGAATTATTTTTTAAGTATTCTACTTTTAATTTTTGTTCTAATATTTCTATAGATTCAATTCCAAATAGCGATATTCTTACAAATTTTAAATCTTTATTTTTATTAGTCTCTGTCAATTCATTCCACAAGTATGTTTTTCCAATTCCCCAACTTCCTTTTATTAAATACGTCATAGGAACATGCTTTATTTCATTAAATTTATTCTCTAAAATTTTCAATAGTTTATACTGATTCATCCTACCACCACTTTATATATTTTAATAAATTCATATTATTTTACTCAATTCATCAATCTATCAAACAATATGTTAATATTCCAAACACTTTTCATACAAATAAAATTAAGTTTTATTTGTAATTTAAAATAATTCTTTCTGCCACTCTTTTTATTAGATTAATATAATCTTCTAGAGAATTTTCATCCTTTATTTTTTTAATTGGATATGCTCTATTTGAATGAGTACAATCACATCTAAATCGATAAATTACTTTTTGAAGTTTTTGTAAGTCTTTTAATTCATTAACGTTAGACATTTTCTTCATGTCTACTAATAATTCAGCTATATCTTTGTTCACTTCTAAAAAAACTTCATCTGGTAAGTTACCTTTAAAATATTTTTCTAAAATTAATTTCAACTTATCTTCATCTTTTTTAGATGAATTATGAAGTTTTATTTTATCTATAATAAACTTTATATTTTCATCAATATTAGAATCAAACTGATTCGAAGATATCAATTGTCTTATACTTTCAACTGTAGTAGCCATTAAAACTTCATCATATATACATTCTATTACTTGATAAAACGCCATATATTTAAATTCGCTATTTTTCATTTGAAGTGCTCTATAATAGTAGTTTATTAAGTCTTTATCATATAATTTTGTAATCAACATATCTTTCTCTTTAACACTATCTATTTTCTCAGATAATTTGAAGATACTATCTTCTATATCTTCTCCATCCTCTGATTCATTCAATAATCCTACTTCAATATTATACTTATAAGAAAGATCAAAAATTATTGTTTTAGCAATATGTTGAGCTATTTCATAAAAATCTTGAGAATTAAAATCAATTTGAAATGCACTATTAATGTTAAATATTTTCAAAGTATTTTCTTCATATTCGTCATAACTATATTCATCACCATATTCTTGATCTTTAGTTTTTAAGTGAAAAAATGGTTGCGATATTTTATTTATTTCAAAAAATAGCTTATCTTGATTAGAGTCATCAGCAAGTTCTATTTCAGAAAGTTGCGGTATCCCAAAAACGCCCTCTAATTCTGGAAAGGAAATTGAAAATTCTATGTAATCCTGTTCATAAAAGGCAGCAGATTCTATATATACTCCATTAAGAAAACTTTTAAAAACTTTTAAATTATCATCAATTTCAAAGTTTACGCTTGCTGACCAATCGTTTGAATTCATTGTTATTGTATCCTCAAAAATTTCTAACTCTAGCTTTCGATAAAACTTACTTTTATCAATCATAATTTTGATAACTTCTTCCACTGTTTCTAACTTTTTAATTCCTTCATCGCTGTATTCTAATTCAAGAAAACACTCTTCTAAAAAACTAGGTTTATTATTTTCATTAATTCCAATATCTAGTGTATTTTCTTTAATAAATTTTACATCTAGAAAATCTAATTTATCAATTCGGTAAATCATTTCTATTAACGTGTTCAAATTTGTTTCCATTAGATTTTCAAATTCTATGACGTATCTTTTATTGCTAATATTAGAAATTATAATTATAGTTTTTTCCTCTATCGAACAATTAAATAATTCGTTATCAATTCGACTTGTGAGCATATCAAGTAATTCATCCATACAATCTGACCTCCATTAATATCTATGTGTATTAAAAAATAATTATTTTACGATAAACCTATAATTAAACTAGATACAGTGTTTGAACTGTTTAATTGTTAAAAACTTTTTAGTAACCACTTAAACAACATGTTTAAATGGTTTTATATTTTTTTATAATATGATCTATAATTAAATTAGTATAACACTGTAGGAGGAATTTTTAATGGAAAATAATAATGAAGCAGAGGAAGTAATTAAAAGTAATTCAATTAATCTTTCTTTTGACGGTATACCTGAATCAACTAAAGAAGAGGTTTTGAATCCACCTGCAAAATTAATAGTTCAAGTACTTAGTGGTATCGTTCATGCTGTTTTCGACCCTTTACTAAAGTTTAATATAATACGAGATCAGGAATTGAAAGATTTCCAAAAAAAAATACATGAAAGTACAAAAAAAATCCCTGAAGAAAATCGTGACGACGAAAAAATCGGCTTAGCTCTTAAAGCGTTTGAAGAGTCTAAATATCAATTAGACTCTGAAGAATTAAGAACCATGTTCGCAAAGCTTATTTCTTCTACAATAGATAATCGCAAAAATCATGAAGTTCAACCTTCGTTTTCATCTGTTTTAAAAGATTTAACTACAGAAGATGCTAAATTAGTTAAGCTATTTTTTGAAGAAAAAACTACTCCCTTAGTAAGTATTCGAATTTTAGATGAAGAAAAGGAAGCAGTGTTAGATTTAAAAAAAGATATACTGCTCTTTAATAATACAATAAGCACTAACGCATTATCTTTATATTCATTAGAGCGTTTGGGTATAATTTCTATTAATTCTGATTCAGAATTAAAATCCACTACAAATCAAAATAAATACAAAAGTTTTGAAAATAACAACTTTTATTTAGATGTAAAGAAGGATATTCCAATGGTGATGGAAGATTTCACATTTAACATCGTTACGTTGTTGAAGGGACAAGTTTCAATCACACCATTTGGTAAAGCTTTTATGTTTTGCATTTTTTAATATTTTAACAGGATTATAAAGGAATGAGAATTATGTCATACAGAGTGTGATTGAACCTTTGTGAGAATCTAAAATATTAAGTCAAAAACTAGTTCAACTAATTATAAAATCAGAAAAAGGCCACTATCTTTTTATTTTGTGTGCACGCTTTTAAACACATATATACAAGAACATCTAAGTATTTTTTACTTCGATGTTCTTGTCACTTTAGAACCAGAAACATCCTAAAAAGCAGTAACAAAAAACTTAAAAATTGAAAGTTGTATTAGCAAGTAAAAAAGAACTAAGTTTGTAAACATTTTAAAGCTAACAAGAAGAAAAGACAAAACGAATGGCTGGAAGAGAAGGTGGATGAACTCAAATCGTCTTTAGCAAGTATTGTGTTGATAGATGAAGGCGAAAATGTACCTGATGAGGAATGTGTAAACGAATAAGAAACAAAAGTAGCAACTAATTTTATGTACAATCCACCTGGCGCAGATCCCGATTGTGGTGATTTTAAGACAACCTCCCCTATAGTTTGCTTAAGTTAGACATCATCAAAACAAATGAAGTGTCGTCATGTTTGATTAGTTTAAAAAAAGAACAGCACCAACAAATCATTCAATCCATTCAAGATTTTTTCTTAGAAGAGAGTGACGAAGAACTATCTGAGTTTGTTGCAGACCGCATTTTCGATTTTATCAAAGCGTCAATCGCAGTTCATTTTTATAATGCTTGACTTCGAGATTCTCATGCAACGGTATTAAGTCAATTTTTACTGTTAAATAATGAGTTACTAACGTTCGAACGTCCAGCATCTATATAAATTTTTTATTTAAGTCTTTCGTCTTACCCGTTTTAAAAAAGTGTGCGCCGGCGCACACTTTTTTCTTACATGACCCATGGTAAATCTTGAGGGTCCGCGACCCATGTTTCGAGTGAACAACCGGCGGATCATTCCATACATATTCCATCAACCAACTTTGTTATTCAAACGATCAAATTATCTCGTTATAAATTGAGTTTCACAACGTATATTATTTTATTTCACGTGAAACATCATCGTTCATTCGAGTTTTACTGATTTATATTTACCTATCCTTAAACTCCTCTCGTCATATTTATAGATGACATAACAATGATCTCTAATCTATCAAGTCGATCCAAGAAAACAAAAAATGACACGTTGATGAATGATGGCTTATTTCTGCTCGTAGATTTAAACTTCAAAAACTCCTCGTGATGAATTAATTTTTAACACTAATTATGATAAGTGAAATAAAAAAGTATACACCCGCGCATACTTTTTGTTGTTTCACCTTCACCTTCACTTTCACGAGAGACTCATCCTTTAAATGTTTAGTTTTGAAATTCAAACCTGAATTTTCGTTCAATTTGCATAGTCATAACTTTGACTCATACGTTAAGGTATAATGACTTCAAAAAGAGAATAAACTTAGAAAGACACTTGGTACGTTTTTTTAGTCTAACTATGAATTCTATCTGGACGGGTGAAAGTAAATCTGTTTGATTGATTCCTAGTACCGCTTCTCGATTGTGTAGAATCCTTTTTGGGACGACACTCATCTCCATCACTGGCTCTACAGCATTAAAAATAGATTCTAGTGTATCGAACTTCAATATTCTAGTATCCGAATATTCTATTTCCTTCGCGATCTTAATCGGTTGAATCCGGTATGTACACACGGTGTCACTATCGACAATAAATGTCGGATATCTATTTTCTCCTAACCTGAAATCCTGGTGTAACCTTCCCTCCATTTCCTTTTTGTTGATTATGAATTTCGCGTCCGGCATCAACTTCAGGATGTCCTCAAAATAATACCCTCTTATCTCAATCTTATTCCATAATGACTACGGATCAGTAAACGAACGTCTAGCTCGTCCTCAAGAATCTGTATCCTCTGACTGACTTTCGATTGAACATAAGTCAACTTCTCAGCTTCTCTTCGTATAGAATATAGATCTGTTAAATGCTTGAAAATCAAAAAATCCTAGGTTTCCAATGTTACCTCCCATTTCAGACATCGCTCGCAATGATATCCTGAGCATTATCAAAAATTGTACTCCCATCTTGAATAAATACATAATGAAATCAATCACATAGAAGAAGAAGGAGAAACATCTGATGACCTAAAAAAATAAAGTAGCCATCGTGACAGGATCTGGTTAAAGTCTCGTCCGCGCGACAGAACTTCCGTTAGTCGCTGAAGAAGCAAATGTTATCATCAATTATAGTCCATCTGAATAAAGGGTAATTGGAGTCATAGAAATGATTTTTAACAATGGTGGTGGAACATTGCCTTATCGAGCAGATGTCTCAAAAGAGTGTGAAGTTCTCGATGTGGTCACCCATATCATCTCCATGCTTAGTGAAATTGATTTTTTAGTAAAAAATGCAAGTATCACGACTCAGGTTCCTATGAGTTAAGTGATAGAAGAGGTACGAGTTCTCTCTTTGCAGTTAACGTGAAGAGCATGTTCCATTGTGTGAAGGCGGTCTTTCCATACGTGAAAAAATAATCCGCGGATGAAATCGGCCATCCATAAGATGACACAATCATTTGCCATCTCACTCGCATCTAACGTTTGCGTTACCTGTATTTAACAGTGAGCGGTCGCCACACGTTGGGTGGCCCGGAATGAGGAACAGATGAATGTTTTTGCGAGTAACCTTCCATTGGAGAAAATTTTCAAACCGGAGAACATCGCGAATGCCATCCTGTTCCAGTTTGTACAATCGTCCATAACAAGAAAGGTTTTCGTGATTGATAATGGTCAAACGCTCTGAGTTTTAAATGATTCAAGATTACATCCAGACCGATGTATTTTTTCAAAAAGCGTGCGCCGGCGCACGCTTTTTATCAAATCTCCTCACATTTAACAATACATGCTATGCTTGTTGTATTGAATTAAGGGGGCGATGCATTATGGACTCTACCTCATCCGTCCAGCATAGACAACTTGTTGTTTCTCAAGCAGCGAAGACCTTGCTAGAGAACGACGTTACGGAACAACTGATCTCAATCGATATCATTGATGTCGAAGCCTGTGTAAATCAACTCTATGAAGAGTATTATGAGTTTCAGAATGAAGAGGATGTCTATACAAAGCTTCGTTATTACTCATTTAAGAAACTAAAACGGCGCTGGGTTCGTGCAGCTGTTAAAAACTATCTTGAAAATAAAGGTCCGATGAAAGAATTACGTGGCCTTCATAAAATGTACCTTGAGTATTGGGATATTGCAGGAAAAGAAGGCTTTCAACGAAAGTTCTCTGCTGATAGTGTTGAGAAATTAATGCAGGAACATATTCAGGAGCTTAAAGAATGGGCCGAGAACAATAACTTGCTTATTCACACCTACCCGCATTGGAGACAAAAAACAAAAAATCAACAAACGACGACAATGCGAACAGATATTTTAATGGTCATTGGAGAAGTTGCGAAGGAATTGCAGCGTGCGCAACCAAAAGCGCATGTTGCTACTTCAACTTCAATTACTGTACCGTTTTTTGGGATCGCTGATCGTATGAAGAATTCAACAGAAAAATTCAGTCAGGGTGAAAGCATGTTGAGTGATTTATCCCTCGATCTACATGATTATTCCGCTGTTGTACCTAAATATAAACAAGGTGTACCTAATAATTTATCTGTTCTTGTAAGTAACGAATTTATTGCCGAGCTCGAAGGAAATGTACCGGATCTTGACTCACGCGATTTTGAGGCATTTAATGAGATTCTGTCTTATCGAGATGTAACTTTCCAGACCAGTCGGAAAATTGTTTTTCCGATTTCGAAACTCGTTAAAAAGATTTATGGAAACGATAGTGGTAAGAGCTACACTCTTACAACACAGCGTCTTGTAAAGCTCGGTTATTATCGTGTCGCAGTTAAAAGTGAAGAAGGCGATCTTTCAATTTTTGGTCTCTTCTCTTCTGTCAAAATTAGCGGAGCTTCTTCTATTAAACGGGATACTCAAATCACCGTCACTGTCTCTGAAGAAGTCTATGATGATTTATTGAAACAACAGATCATTAGTATCTATGGGGAACAAATTGAGCGATTAAAGGGAACTTTTGCTTATCATTTATCTTTCGTTCTTCAAAAAGAACGATTAAGTTCTTACCAACTGAATGAAGAAATGCCAGCAAAACGCCACTGGCGTCAGTTCACACATTCTATCCGATTCAATAAAAGTCGAAAGGCTGAGAACTTGAAAGAGTTGGAACTAAACTTGGATCGCATTAAAGAACTTGATTTCATCATCCGTGACTGGCATCGATCTGGAGATTTCTACTTCTTGTACTTCCATCCGTTAGAACGGTGGGAACACCATGATCGGAGTAATGCACTTCTACTTTAAGGATGTGTTGGTTGTATTTAAGTGTAAGTGTATTGAAAAACAAATATACGAATAAACAAGAAGAGCGTACGAGATTTTTATGAACTGAACCAAAAAAGTTAGACATTAGATAATTTGTCAGGCGACCTTGAGGACCTGAGTGCGGTATTCTACCGGGCTCAGGTTTTTTAGTCGTCTCTTGATGCGACGATGGTTATAGTATTCGATATAACGCTCGAGCTCACGTTTGAAGTGGTCCATGTCATTGAACTCCTTGAGGTACAGGAGCTCTGACTTGAGCACGGCGAAGAAGCTTTCGATGGCTGCGTTGTCGAGACAGTTGCCCTTACGGGACATACTTTGCGTGATGCCGTGCTCGTGAAGCGTACCGATGAACGCTCGATACTGATAGTGCCAACCTTGGTCGGAATGGATGATCGGTCAGCCTTTCCCGTCGAGCTTACTGATTGCCTGATCCAACATTTCGCCGACGAGCCCGTATGTCGGGCGGTCCGACATGGTATAGGCAATGATCTCACGGTTTCCTAAGTCTATCATCGGCGAGAGATAAAGCTTCTCCCCGAAGAGGTGGAACTCAGTGACGTCAGTCACCCATTTCTGGTTCAGACCGGTGGCCATGAAGTCCCGTTGGAGAAGGTTTGGCGCGACCTCTCCGACTCGTCCCTTATAGGAGCGGTATCGCTTCATGCGGACGGGACGAGACACTTGAGACCGAGATCGTTCATGAGACGGCGCACGGTCTTCGGATCGTGCCGGAAGCCCTGGCGTTCGAGAAGTGCGTGGATGCGACGATAGCCACATCGCCCCTCGTGTTCGTGGAAGAGGAAATGGATAGCCGCCTTCACCTCCGCATACTTATCCTCGCCCGTCAGGCGCGTCCGCCAATAGTAATAGACGCTCCGGGCCATACCGAGCACGTCGAGGAGTCCCGGAACGGGATAGATCGACCGCAACTCGTCGATCACTTGCGCCTTGATCCGGTATTTAACGGCCGCCTCTAAGTCGGACAGCCTGTTGGTCGCCATGTCGTTTAATACTTCCAGTTTAAATGCCGGTGAGTGGGTTGTATAGGAACGATCGAAGATTGTCTCTCCCCAACGCTCATAGAGACGCGATCACACATGGATCCGTTCATGTGTGATCCCGAATTCTTTCGCCAAACTCCTGTATCCATCTCGTCCCGCTAGGTAACGTTCAGCGACCTTGATCTTAAATGCCTTCGTATATTTGGCCATAAAAAACACCCCATAAAAGTTGGATTTTTATGTCCAATTTTTATGGGGCAGTTCATTTATCTCGTACGCTTTTCTTGTTTATTTCTTAATGCCAACTTAAATATGCTATAAACTTTTGTCAGGTTATTTTAAATGCAATTATTCGTCCTTAAAGTAATAAAATTTCATTCCTCTAATCTTTTGACCACTTATATGATAGCAGTTGTTAGACGATCTGAAAGAACAAATTACTGAAGTATTTTTTAAAGCTATATTGACTAGCTTCATGTAGTTTAATCTCCATGCATATATACCAAATAATAATGATAAACAAAATACAAATCGATCATTTGCAAAATAGTCGCCTTCACAATAAAGAACACATGTTCTTATAAAATTAATTCAATCGTACTTCGTCTTTAACATAGTGCACCTAAACATTTGTTTAACTACAAATTAAAGACTGATAAAAAATGTCGAATCATGTCGTAAAACGACCAATTTTCATTTTTAGTTGCTCCTTTCCATACTAAAATCGTACTTTTATCAACATTTTAATCGCTTTTGGTCGTTTTAGACCGTACCGAAACAACATTTTAATTGAAATGGTCGCTAAATCCCGTACTGAAACAACATTTATCAAAAAAAGTACTTTTTTAATAAAAATTTTTGAAGCTCTTTTTTTGTGTGTTGGTCGCCAGATCCCGTACTGAAACAGCATTTTTCACTATACTGGTCGTTAAATACCGTACTGAAACAACATTTTTCACCAATCGGTCGTCAAATCCCGTACTGAAATGACATTTCTGCTTCATTGCCTTTAAAAATTATAGAGCTAAAAAGTGCTTCTACGGCGCCACTATGCGATTCTTTAAACTTTGGTCGTTTTTGACCGTACCGAAACGACATGTTTTTTTGCTCTGAAAATGGCTTCACACCAACGTTTTTAACGTTTTGGTCGCTCCTTACCGTACCGTAGTTGCATTTTGACAGTTGCTCTTTTGAACAGGATACTAGGTGTAATAGTTCAGAGTAGAGGAGGTGTAGGTATGTCATTCAACCATGAAAATCGTCACGTATTAATTGCCAATAAAGTACTTATTGCAATGAGCGGTCTTACGCGATGGACAAAACGACAAGAAGGTTTTATGTATGAAAAGCACCATTATAATATCCCAGCGCCGTTTTTAGCTTTGAAATGGACAAAATCACGGATCCGTCATCTCATCACACTTTTGACTCACTGTGACGACAAAGGGATGCTCTCACTTATTGAGAGCGAAGTATTAGCGGAATATGCTCATACTTCTGTTCGTTCACTCCATGATAACCTACGCCTATTTGAAGAGGTAGGTCTGCTACGGTATTCTGTCCACTTCTCTGGCGTCATCTCGATCGAGCTGATTGACTACCTTGCAAACTATCGTGACCTCTTTGAGGAAGCTGGCACATACCAGTCAAAAACCGGTTATACATCTGTCTGGTGTGAAATGGTTCGTCACCTGATGGAAATCGAACACGTCAATATTTTACGTGTTGCGCTACGTGCATTGGTTCAGGTAGAACGGGATATCCATGTCCAATCTCAGAAACAAGCCACACTTACCTATGATGAAGTGAAAGGGTTCCTGCCACGCTATTGTGGCCATCGTCTTGCCGTCAAAGGCATGCTCGATCAACTTTCACGTCTCTTCCGTGTACAATTGGTTGAAAATACGAAGGATTTCCTCAGTGCTGTGAAAGAAAATCTCTCTTTACAGAAACGCATACATACTGTTTCTCGCCCTCTTATGTTTCACGTGAAACTTGAGGATCAAGTGAATAGCAAGCGCATCAAAGAAGATGAACGTGCCGATACATTGATCGGATGGTTTGATCTTCGAGAGATTGCGCGTGACTTCGTTGATTTTGATGCACTTGAAGTACCTGTGTCTTCTCTCCAGTCCCTTAGCGATACCTATGGCTTCTCGGCCTGTGGTGAAGTCTTACGAACTATTCGAAATGACTTCCATCGCTATGGAGAAGGTCTTCAAGATACAGACGTGTACCGTCTTTTCTTTGAATCTCCGATTTTATATCTCAATGAACGTCTTCAGCAGCGTTCCAAAAAATCGGCCGTCGCATGATGGTCTATTTGTCGTGCTCTTTTTTGAAATATCGTGTAAAAAAAAGCAGTTTATCGATACAACCTACTCATTTACCGTGTGAAAAAGATAAAAATGACTTTTTAAAGAGCTTAAAAGTTCAATCATAAATGTGCTATACCTTTTTGGAAAAAAAACAAATTTTAATTAATATAAATCAAATAAATTTTACTTATAAACAAAAAGTGCTGAATTTAATCATTTTTTTAATACTCAAAAAGCAAACATTTAAGAACTTCTCCTAATTATTCTGTCTCTTTTCAAATGCATATTTTGTCTCGATTTCATTGGTATCAACGGGTTTTAATCCCCTTGGCTTTTTCCAATTCTTTTTAATTCTTTTTTAACTCCTTTAATCTCTCAAAATGTATTAAATACTAATAATCTGTTAGGTATCACTATTATTTTTATAAGACCCGCAAGGTCCCAACGAATCGTTGATTCTATAGAAGATAGATCATGAGAGAAATAGATTTTACAATTCAGAATCTGTATACATTTCGACGTCGAAATGTATACTTTAAAAATTTAGTGTATACATAATTTTTATTTGAATATTGTTAGATTATCGATAAAATAATTGTTTTTCATGATCTCTTATGTGATGATGAAAAAGGAAAGGGGAGAAATG
>NZ_JBWBUX010000003.1:0-4924 GCF_056173545.1 Exiguobacterium sp. QJM3NY_9
TAGCGAATTTTTTTAACACTCAAACAAGAACAATCGACAATTGGATCAAAGTTTTAGTTGATGCCGATCTTATTCACAGAGAACGCGTAGATAAAGTTACTAATACAACATTTATAATCCCGTATGGAGATACATGGATGAACTTGGCACCATCCAATTCTAAAATCTTTAAAGAAGATAACCAGAAGCTTGTAAAAAATTTGGTTGAAGTAGTTTCTAAGAGAAAAGAAGTATATGGCGAAATCATTAGAGTTTACCATCTATTCCAATGGAAGGTGACAAAAAAAGAGACCCTTCCGAAGCATTTTCTTTTGATTATTACGCAGCGTAAAAACGGTGTATGTATAAGTCATACTTACGAATTTGGAAGAATGTCGGAATACTCGATTTCCGAACTTGAAATTGAAAACATAGCAACGTTCTCAAGCAAATTCCAATACAATAATAAACCGATTCAAGGTATCGCTATTGATAATGATTCCCCAATCCAACTCAATAACAAATCAAAAGATGTAAGTGACATTTTCGATGAGTTAAAGGAGGCTGATGAGAATGATTTGAAAGATCATCCTGAAGTTGACTTTGGATTATTTGAAGAGTTCTTTACGTTAGAAAGTGAAGAGGACGAATCAGAGGAAGGTGAGGAAAGTAAAGTGAAAGAAGGAAAAACGATATGACTAATCAAAGTGTTTTCAAACTAGATATTAAAAATATGAAAAAAGGACCACACATTGTTGGTGTTGCTAAGAAAGAAATCCTCACTGAATTGGGAATTGCATCTAATAAAGAATTAGAGATAGCCTTGTGGAAAGATCGTCTACGACACATTGAAAGACACAAAAAAGACTTTAGTAGTGAGGAAGAGTACCTTAGTCATTTAGAGTCTATGCCCGACATAATAAATGATCCTGACTACATTGGTTTGCATCCTACAAATAATAGCATTGAATATGTTAAGCGATTGGATAAAATCGTTCTGATTGCAGTTAGAGTAAAGGCGGATGGTCCTTTGGCGATTCGAACTTTATATCCTTTGAACGAAAACAAGCTCAAAATTTATTTAGAAAGTGGACGAATGAAAATAATCGACAAATAGACAAAGGCCTACTTCTACGTTATAATTTCATTGCGTTTAAAGATAGATCAGCAAATTTTTGAGGGCGGAACAGGCAGCCGCCACGCCTCTTTTATCGAGAGGTCTTTGAAGAGATGCAGATTGCCACCTGCCAATAATTTGTTGATTTTTTAGGTCTCTTGTCGAATCGATAAGAGATTTTTTTATGGAAAACGGAAAAAAAGAGCATAAGGGGAAACTGCTATCACTCAGCGTGCTAGCCTAGGCGGAGCCTAGTGTTTCCCTGATATCATCAAAATCGCTAAAAGGTCACACCCCGTGCCACTAAAAGTGGCATTTTGGCACACTCTGTGCCATGTTGGAAAACACACATTGTTTAAACAATGTGACAAATAAAAAAGGAAAAACCGATTTAAAAATCGGTTTAATAAACTTCTGTAACGAAGTATTTTTTCTTTTTGTAGTCATATTCCAGATAGATTAAGTAGTCGGTTTTTTTGCTGTAACTCTTGGCAACATAACTTATTCTCGACTTTTTTTCAGGGAACATATTTTTTCCTTTATCATTTAAAATCTTGAGAAAAGTCAAATTTTCATACGTAATATCGCGAAAAACACCTAGTCCATTTCCATACATTATTTCATCGATTTGACTATTGCTCATTCCGATTTTCGGTTTTTTATTTTTATGGAATCGATTCACGGTAGGATTTTCTGTGTTGTAATTTTTGAATCCTACATAAAGTGTTTTACCTTTAGCTTTTGTAAAAAGACCGATAGTAATCTGATCGATAAGTTCTTTATCATTTTTGCGTTTGGTTTCATAAAAACCAAACTCGTATATCATTCTATCTTCTGTACCACCAAAATATAGAGGGTCTCCTTTAAAAGTTGTGACTCCATATTCCTTCTTCAAATATTTTTTATATTTCTTTCCGTATACCAATTTTGCCACTTGAGTAGCCGTCATACCTGTTTCGATTTTCTTGTACACTTCATATTCTTTAGATGCTGCATTTATTGACTTTGGTAACATTAATATTACTGATAATATTAATGTTAACGTTATTATTAGTGTTAATAGACTTTTCTTATTAACAGTAGCATCCATAGTATTTTCTCCTCCGCTTACATATGATATAGATATTTTATCAGAAACCCGAAAGGAAAAATCCATATTTTAGCAGACTCTATTTACTCGTTGAAATTATCTTTTTTGAATGAGTATGTACTGATTGTCTAAAGATGAGTTATTGATATAAAAAAAATCGTTGTCAGAAAATTGATGTAAGCGTACAATAATCAGTAACAAAATACGGACGGAACAACAAAAAACGCCACTTCTCCCATCTACTTGTCGGGAAACGAGTAGATGATCAACGAAGTGACGCTTTTGAATAGCGAGTGCGGGAACACTAGCTATTGATCGTTGAAGGCACATTGGACGTGACTTCAACTTAGATGCACTTATCATACTAAGGAAACCTAGCTTTTACAAGGTTTTAAGTAGAGAAAAGGACATCGTTCAGTAGCGAGTTTTACGAAACTTGCTACTGAACGATGTCCTTTTTGTTTTGCTCTTACATATAAAAGAGGTCCGCACTCGCTCTTTAAACGAGTAGGTTCATCCAGCCGACGCAGTAGAATGGATCGGTCGTCACCGCAGTTCCAGCACGTGGCGCGACGTTAGCAGGGGAAGGACGGAGAGCCCTGTACATAGCCTAAGTCCCGAAGGGATACGGTAAAGATCGTTGAGAGGTTCAGACGGGGTCATATGGTACGAGACCGTAGGCAGTCCCACGATAAACAGTGGGGAATTTCCTAGTAGGCGGCTGTATGATTGCTGTGACACGACGTATGACGGCTTTTGGCCGCCATACAGTGGGTTATATGACGAGTCGCCGAAAGGCAGCAAGGTAGGGCGTGGAAACGCCTTGTATGCGCGAGAGCGCAGCGAGTCATATCGTAGGGGCGAGACTCCCCTGCAATCTTGGAACGCCTAGACATACGGATACCTCGTCCTACACTGGACGCAGTGCACCGATGGGCAGATTTAACTCTTTCCTTTTGCAAGGGGTTAGTCTGCCCATCCAGCCGTTTTCCTCGCCTGCCTACCGCAGTATGTCCTCGCTCTTCGGGTTCTACAAGTCTTTTTAATTAAAAAAAGGAACAGAAAATGCCAGAAAGATGAAGATCAACGACTGGAGAACATGTCGTGCGAGGAACGTTGAAGGAGGGAGCGAAGCGAGTCCATTCAATGTGACGCAGTACGCCAGCAAACGGAGTGAAGGCGTAAACGCCGAAAACGAAGTGCGGTAGATCAGGAAAGCAAAAATCTTAAACAGGCATCCAGAGAGAAAAAGGGATTTTAGAATGTATGGTTTATATCAATTACCGAACGATCTAGAACAGCGAAATTTAAGGGGAAATGAAGGTGTCTAGCCCTGTAATGTAGAAACTTAAGAGGGTAAATGGTTAAAGAACAAGACGTATAGCCAGTGAGGGGGGATTAAAACGAATGAGAGAAATCGAACTGACGATCCTTGACGTGACGGAACTCAACAAACGGATGAAGTTCCTCGAAATTGCGAAACAACATGCTCCAGTAGGCAAGGAGAAGCTACGAGAAGCCTTGAAACAGGCTGGAGCGACGTTCGACCAACAAACGAAACGTTGGAAGATCTCTGCTGATCACCCGAACGCTCAGAAGCGTGTCCTGGACTTCGTCAAATCGACACGGGTGAAGGAGAAAAAGAACTTAGCGATGGATCCTTTACGTGTGGATCCCGTGACCGGACAGTCGCAACTCGATGATGGTTATTTCAAAATCGAGACGAAACCAAAGCAAATTGTCCGGAAGAAGGTCTCGCTCGATCTCGACGTGACGCTCCACAAGCGTCTGAAACATATCGCACTCGAGAATGACGTAAAACTCTACGAACTCGTCGAAGGCGTTCTGCAGGACTACGTACGAAAACAAAAATAAGGAGGACGAACAGATGAAAACCTTAGCTAACTTCCGAAAAGATTTCGAAGAAATTCTTGAAGATCCAAACACGAATCGACGTGATGTCCGATTGGCGAACTTGATGTCGGAGATGGAGGGAGCGATTCAAATCCCACTGCTGCAAAATCTTGAATGGGAAGCCCAGCATCCGGAAGAGATTAAACTGTACCGTGAGATTTCGAACGCTCGCGTGCTCTGAAATCGTGAAAAAAAAGTAACGTTGCGTGAAATGACAATTCCTCGCAACGATAGGCTGGCTGCAGAGCCAAACACACAAAAAACGAGCGAAATCACCCGTTTTCACAAACTTTTATTTTCTCGCTTGCGAGTTTTTAAAAGTTTTTTTATTTCCCCCAAAAAATGGTCCGGCGCGATAAAAAATTCGCGGCCGGATTTCGTATGGTTAAGTTGGCTATGTTATGAGTGTTGTTATGGGTTTGGATATGAGTATAGTTTGGACGAAATATAGCGCAAATATTATCTAATAGTTGTGCGTTTAGTTTCGTATTTAGGTGCGTTTTGGTGTGTTGTTTTTGCGTTATGGATGTATTAGCATGATAAAAAATAGATGTTTTACACAGGAGGAAGTCTTATGAGTAGTAAAAAAGTAAAGATTCTTATGAATAGATCACTACCAGTAGAAAAAAACGAATTGATCAAAAATTACTACTCTTCTTGGAGAACAGCAAACAAGACTTCTAATGCTTCTTTTACGCTTTTGTATTCGAGTTTTAAAGAAAGACACTTAGCTACTTTGGAACCGGGTCCATTACGCCTATACTTGTATTTTTCTTTTAGTGCTGATAATACAACAGGTCATAGTTGGCATAGCATCCAAAAGA
>NZ_JBWBUX010000004.1:0-3742 GCF_056173545.1 Exiguobacterium sp. QJM3NY_9
GGCATTATGGATGGTTCTGCTGCGTTCAAGACGATGCGTGAGAAGTTCATCAAGATGACGAGCAACCGAGGCTACTTGAAGTACAAGAAGGAGTTTGAGAGTGCGTTCGAGGAATACCGTACAAAGCTGTGGGCGAAGTATGTGAAGATGAGTCTTCGCAACGAGTTCCACAAGGTGACAACGTATATTACGGGACCGGGACGGTCGGGTAAGTCGTTGCTGGCGGATTTACTGGCGCTCGTGGAACACGATGAAGATAACATCTTCAAGCCGGCAGGTGGTGGCTCTGATAAGATTACAGATGATTTCGTTGATGGGCATGGTACCGAGCGTGCGACGGTTTTTCATGACCTGTCGCCAAAGGTCTACTCGAAGCGTTCGTGGTTTACGATGCTTGACCCTCGTAACTGGGCACCTACGCGATCGCGAGGAAAAGTGAAACCGTGGTTCTCAACGTCGGTCTATATGGCGGTGAACTTGCCGTTAGGTGAGTTCCTCATACAGATGATTACGAAGGGTAGTAGCGAGATGGACATCACGTCAGGCAATGCCGACGACATCATCATGTCGCTCGGTCGAGTCGCTCGATATTTGGTCTACGGTGAGCACAACGGGCAACCCGTTGTGTGGGTGTACCATTTGAAGCCGGAGCGAGATTGGACGTCGAAACAAGACCTTACGAAGGCGTGGCGGAAGAGTCGTCCGTTCTTTTCGGACGATGTGGTGTACGAGTATTATCAGACGGTCGGTTATGTACCGTACGACCCGTCGGCGCCAGTGTTCGCGGAACGCGATCGCATGGCGAAAGTTATTGCGAAGGTGTATGCGGAAGGAACTTTCGCAGACCCAAGTGCGTACGTTGAGGTCGACGGTTTACCGGAAGAATGACGGACGCAGCCACTCGAAAGAGTGGCTCTTTTTTATGCTCTTGACCTACCCTCCATGCGAAGCAGGGAGCCCGCCATTTTACAGCTTGCTGTAAGATGAGTAGCGGGTCTACTGGTTTTACAGTTACGAGGTTTTGTGCTATGCTGTAAAAAGGAAAAACGAAATTACAGTGACAACTGTAAAATTGAGATTTCCGTTTACAGTTAGTTTATAGCGACAAGCTGTAAACTACGGGTTTTGGTTTTACAGGAGACAAAGCGAAGGGCGGAAATGACAATGACGACATATGCTTTGACGGCGACAGCGCAAGTGAAAAGTGCGAACACGGTGACCGACGTAGCCAATCACTCAGGCAAGGAGAACCGTAAGAAGTATACTCATGCGAATAAGGAAATCGATCAAACACGTACGCACTTGAACGTGGAGTTCGATTTCTACTCTCGTGAGGAATTGCTGGAGAGGCATTACCGTGAGCGCATCGACAAGCACAACAAGAACAACAACAGCAAGGCGCGACGGTACGAGACAATGGACGCATTTCTTGAGACTTTCGAGGGCAAGCCAGTGAGAGGGAACAAGAACAATGTGAGATGGTCTACCGTGAGTCAGATAACGTATGTGGGTGACAAAGACTCGCTCGGTGAGCTCTGGAATGACTTGCGCGAAGCGGGAGTACCTATAGAAAAGTTGTTTGATGCATATAGCTTAGGCTATAAGGATTATGTTGAGAAACATAACGAGGCGTTCCCGACGCTACCGATTTATCGTAGCGATATTCATTTTGATGAGACAACCCCTCACGGACATGATGCTATCGTGGTCATGGGTCACACGAAGGGTGGAAAGGCGTCTGATAGCCTTAACAACGCGCTAAGCGAGAAGTACGGGTACGAGAAGGACAACAAGGAAAAGATGCGTCTCTATCGCGAGGAAAACGACGTTCTTGCGTTTACGAGCATCACGGGTGTCCTCCAGGCGGTCGGACGAGCGTATGGGTATGAGTTTGACGTTGAGCTTGAACGTACGGGTCAGGAGTTCTCGCTCGATATGAATACTTACAAGCTCTTAATGGACGAGGTTAACGAAAAGGAAGCGGAGTTCGAAGAACGAGAAGCGAAACTGTCCGGACGAGAAGCGAAGCTAGAGGAACGGATCAGTGCAGCCGTCGAAAAAGAGGAGGCCCTTGCGAAGCAAGAGGCTGACATCACAGGTCGTGAGGCAAGGCTTAAGAAAGAGCGCGATGAGTTGAATGGAAAGATAGACTTGTACAATGAAGTGTACACGAAATTCCATGATAATCGACGTGACGAGGCGTATAAGTACGTTAAGGTTGGGGTTTCGGTTGCTCGCGCTATGGTGAAAACAGGGTTGGTCGCAACGACGAACTCGTTTTTGGAGAAGGTCACGCCTGAGTTCGGTCTTGAGTTTTATAAGACGCCTACTAAGAAGCCGGACGGTACGACTCGGGAGCCTATCCAACGGTGGCGTGCGGCTGAGCAAAGACATAACGCGAATCTCAAGCAATCGAGCGAAGCGAGCGTCATCGACAAGCACACTGGAGGTCCTGAACTGTGAGGGTGTCACCCCGGCGAAGCCGGGGTAGGTCTTGAACTTCTTGGTTCGTGATCTAGCCGAACGCGGTTTTCGTTCGGTTAGGTCGTGAAGCGCTCGACGGCGAAGCCGGAGATGGGTTTTCGACGGGGGAGTGTGACATCAATTTCGTTTTTGACGAAAAATTGATGCGCACTAGTGGGTAAAGGGTAATTCGGTAGAATTATCCCTAACGCGTGCCATAAACTCCGTACTGGCACGGGTTAACGCGCCCCCGGCGATACCCAATTTTCGCAACGCCATTCTACCCAACGCCTACTTTTGGGTAGAACGAAAAACCCGAAAAGTGGATTTTTGCAAAAAAATACCACTTCTACATGGAATGTGGAAGTGGTATCCTATACCTATCAGATGCGACTTGGCGGTGGAATCTGATAGAGCATACTGTTATTTTGTTCACAACAAAATCATAACAGATAGTCATTGCACGCTCAAGCGATTTTTTGCGTACGAGGTGTAATTTCAGATTTTACATAACGCTCTATCGACAGAAGTTTGCCACGCCATTTTCGCGTCTGCAATCTGACGAGAGGGTGTTTTTATTATGGCGAAAGAGAATGAAATGAACGAGTCGAACGAACTTAGCGAGGAAGAATTGGAGGCTGCGGAAGGTTCAGTCGAGGAATCGACGACTGATCTAGACGCAACCGACGAGGAAACGGAAGATGCTGACGGTGGAATGGAACTGGATGAAGGGAATTACCCTGCGAAGGATTACGGTGATGCTCGGCATCGTGGGTGGTTCGTTATGCGGAGTTACACGTACGACTGCGCCGATGCGAAGGGCAAGTATCACAACGCTACGGTTGAGAAGTGGGTTGAAGGGGTGACAGAAGAGTGGAAGGTGATTGGCAATCACGAGAAGACGGTATGGTTGCAGTTCATCGTCCACGATGAGGACATCATTCGTAAAGGGAAGAAGGAAGAGACGAAGCCTGTTCACATGCACGCTGTTGTCCGGTTTGAGGACAACAAGACGCAAAGTGCGGTGATGAAGCTCTTTTGCGGGAATAACACACGGGTGAACAACGTTCAGCCGGTGCTATCGACGAAGGGCGGCTACAAGTCGGCTCTGCTGTACTTGACGCACCATACCGACAGTGCGTACCGTGAGCGCAAGACATGGTATCACTGGAGTAAGGTGACAGAAATCAAGGAACGCTACGTGGACTTGATTTCGTCCGATACGAAGCATCGTGTGACGGGCAAGCAGGTGGAGGCGCTCCTTGAGGAGTGTATTGAC